>NZ_LR813084.1:662500-3062500 GCF_903815225.1 Delftia tsuruhatensis | reverse complement strand
CCAGCCGTGCCACGGTGCCGTCCCGCAACCAGTTGCAGCAGAGAGAAGTCACAAGAGTGGGCGTACTCCAGACCGTGGCGCGTATGGCGCGGTTGATCCTGGGAACGAAATCGGTGGGCGCGCATATGAATCCGAAACGCAGGCCTGCCGCCACGCTCTTGGACAAGCTGGAGACATACACGGTGATGTCAGGCGCCAGCGCAGCCAGGGGGGGCGGAGCCTGCTTCTCCAGAAAGGCATAGGTACCGTCCTCCAGCAGCAGCAGGCCATTGCGCCGGGCCACTTCTATCAGCGCAAGGCGCTGATTCAACGACATCACCCAACCCAGCGGGTTATGCAGCGTGGGCATGCAGTACATCGCACGCACCTTGCGGGCATGGCACAACGTCTGCAGCGCATCCAGGTCGGGGCCGGCGCCGGATGCCGGGATGGCAACCAGTTCCAGCCGGCCCTGCTCGGCCACGACCTTGATGCCTGGATAGCTCAAGGCATCCACGGCCACCACGTCACCCGGTTGCAGCAAGGACATGGCCGCCGTGGCGAGGCCGTGGATGGCGCCACTGACGATGAGCACGGCATCGCTGGTCGCCGACAGGCCTCGGCTCTTCAGGTGCTCGGCCACGACGGCCCGCTCGTGGGGGCGGCCTCCATGCGGCTGGTAGCGCAGAACCGACTCCAATTCACCCGCCGAGGCAAGCTGCCTGAGCGCCGTGCGCAACATCTCCGTCTGCGTGGGCAGGGCTGGATAGTTGAAGGTCAGATCCACCAGGTCGTCGCTGGCGGCGTGCATCGCGACCTCGCGGCCCATGGGGATGGGTTCGCGGACAAAGGTGCCGCGGCCAACCTCGCCAGCGACCAGCCCCATGGCTTGCAGTTCGGAATAGGCGCGTGTCGCCGTGGCCAGCGAAATACCCTCCCGAGCCGCCAGCTGCCGATGAGGCGGCAGCACCGTTCCCGGCCTCAGCCGCCCCTGCCGGATGTCGTCGGCAAGCCGGTCCACCACTTGCTTGTAGCGCGCTTGGGGCATGGGAAATTGTATCTATGACAATAATTTGATTGTACTGGATATGATGCATAGGATGCCGGCATGGAACTGACTGCCACCACCGTCCTCGTCACCTTCGCCGGTGTCTTTCTGATCTGCTTCATGAAAGGCGCCTTCGGCGGCGGCTTTGCCATCATCGGTATTCCATTGCTGTCGCTCGTGATGGATCCGGTCACGGCAGGCGGCCTGCTGGCGCCGTTGTTCATTGCGATGGATCTGTACGGCCTGCGCTACTGGAAGCCGTCCACCTGGTCGAAGCCCGATCTGCTGATGCTGGTGCCCGGGCTGGTGGCCGGCATCGGTTCCGGCTATCTGCTGTTCCAGGTGCTCGATCACCGGGCCATCGCCATCCTGATGGCCGTCATCACCCTGGCCTTCGTGGGACTTTGGTTTCTGCGCGGCGGCGAAGTCGTGGTGCGGCCACGCTCATCGCCCAAGGCCGTTGCGGCCGGCGTGGCGTCAGGCATCACCACCATGGTCGCGCATTCAGGAGGGCCACCATTGGCGATGTATCTCCTGCCGCTGGGACTCAGTACACAGGTCTATGCGGGCACCACGAGCATTTTCTTCACGGTGGGCAACCTCATCAAGGCGGTGCCGTGGCTGGCGATCGCCGCGCCAGCGGGCAACATCTGGGTCTTGATGGCAATCTGTTTGCTGGCGATTCCTGCTGGAGTCGGGCTGGGCTGGCACTTGCATGCCAGGCTGGATCAGCGCCAGATGTACAAGGCCTGCCATGGCTTGCTGGTCGTCACAGCGGCAAAGCTGCTGTGGGATGGGGTGTCGGGGTATTGGCCGGGCATGTTGGCAGCCCTGGGGCACTGAGCCCCTCCCACTTTTGCAACCGGGAGCAGAACCATGCCGGATGCGGTGTCCTTGCATGGGCGGATGTCCTGTGGAAGTTGATGCAAAGGGATGGGTGGTGATCACTGGGCGGGTGCCGGGTCAATGCCGTGGCACACGGCCCAGGAAGCTGCGCGTGCGCTCCTGGCGCGGCGCGTCGAAGAGTTGCGCGGGCGACCCGTCTTCCAGCACCCTGCCTTGGTCCATGAAGGCGACGCGGTGGGCCACCTCGCGGGCGAAGCCCATTTCGTGGGTGACGACCATCATGGTCATGCCTTCGGCGGCCAGCTCGCGCATGACCTGCAGCACCTCGCCCACCATTTCGGGGTCCAGGGCGGAGGTGGGTTCGTCGAACAGCATCAGCTCGGGCTCCATGGCCAGGGCGCGGGCGATGGCCACGCGCTGCTGCTGCCCGCCCGACAACTGGCCGGGGTACTTCTGGGCGTGGTCGGCCAGCCCCACGCGCTCCAGCAGCCGCCGCGCCGTGGACTGGGCCTCGGCGGGGCTTTGGCGCCGCACGCGCAGGGGCGCCAGGCAGATGTTGTCCAGCACGGTCTTGTGCGGGAACAGGTTGAACTGCTGGAACACCATGCCCACGCGCCGGCGCACGCCCGCCAGGCGTTTGTCCTCGCCGGGCGCGCGGTCCGCCTCGCAGGGCAGTTCGCAGCCGTGCACGGTGATGCGGCCCTGCTGGAACACCTCCAGGCCGTTGACGCAGCGGATCAGCGTGGATTTGCCCGAGCCGCTGGCACCGATGATGACCAGGACTTCGCCCCGGGCCACCTCCAGGCTCAGGCCGCGCAGGATGTGGGCGGTGCCGAAGTATTTGTCGACCGCCTGCATCTGGACGACGGGGGTATGGACGATGGAAGGCATGGGGGGGGTCTCCTTCGGTCAGCGATAGCCCTCGGCCATCCGGGCCTCGATCCGCCGCGCACCGAAGGTGACCAGGGACGAGACGGCCAGGCAGACCGCGAACAGGAACAGATAGATTTCGTAGCCGTGTCCGCTGGAGCGCGGATCGACCAGGACCATCTGGCCTGCGCGCAGGAAGTCGGTCAGGCCGATGATGAACAGCAGGGGCACGGTGTTGAACACGTCGAGCACATGGCCCACCAGGGCGGGCATGGCCACGCGCAGCGCCTGGGGCAGCACGATGTGGCGGGCCGTCTGCGCGCCGCTCAGCCCCAGCGAGGCCGCTGCCTCCACCTGGCCCCGGGGCACGCTTTGCAGGCCGCTGCGGACGTACTCGGCCGCATAGGCCGCGAAGAACAGCGTGAAGGCGGCCACGCCGCGCACCAGGTCGGGCACGGTGGCGCCGGGCGCCAGCAGCGGGGTGACGATCCATATCCAGTAGACGACCAGGATCAGCGGCAGCGCGCGCATCAGCTCGATATAGCCCGTGCAGACCACGCGCAGGCCGGCATGGCGGCTGCCGCGCCCCAGGGCCAGCAGCACGCCCAGCACCATGCTCAGCGCCGCTGCGGCCAGCGTGACCAGCACGCTCAGCAGCAGGCCGCCCCAGTGCGCCATGCCCACGGGGGCCAGCGCCACCCCCACCGCCAGAAGACACAGCAGCCACACCGCCCCCAGCGCCTTGCGCAGCCAGGGCGCATGGGGCCGCGCCAGCACCCAGAGGCTGGTCCCCGCCGCCAGGGCCAGGGCCGCGCTCGCGCCCCAGGCGCGCGCCATGTCCTGCGGCGGAAAGGTTCCCACCATGAGCACGCGCAGGTTGTCGCCGACGATGCTCCAGCGCGCCTCCTGCACGGTCCAGGCCAGCAGACGCCCGGCGGCCAGCAGGAGCAGCGGCAGCAAGGCACATGTCAGCGCCATGTCCAGCGGCGTGGCGAACAGGTTGCGGCGGCACCAGCGCAGCAGGGACGGGGCGGTCATTGCACGCCTCCGCGGGTGGCCAGCCAACGGTTGAGCCGGTTCACGGCGCCGCTGATGCCCCAGCTGATGGCCAGGTAGGCCAGCATCACCACGATCACGCCCTCCAGGCTGCGGCCCGACTGGTTGGCTACCGTGCCATAGACGTTGAAAAGGTCCGGGTAGCCGATGGCAATGCCCAGCGAGGTGTTCTTGGCCAGGCCGATGTACTGGTTGCCCAGGGCCGGCAGCACCATGCGCAGGACCTGGGGCAGGACCACGTCCGCCTGGGTGCGCCAGCGCCCCAGGCCCAGGGCCGCCGCTGCCTCCCACTGCCCACGAGGCAGCGCCGCGATGGCGCCACGCACGATCTCTGCGATGAAGCCCGCCGTATAGACCGAAAGGCCCAGCAGCAGCGCGATGAACTCGGGCGACAGCGACAGGCCGGCGTCGACCATGAAGCCCTTCACCTCGGGCGGCGACAACGCCAGCGGAAACCCGAGCGCAGCCGAAAGGGCCAGTGCCAGCAGGCCGGCGAACGCAAGCGCCCGGCGATGGCGCCTGCCGGCGAACGCGCCGGCCAGCAGGGCTGCGCAGGCCATCAGCGCCCACACCGCCCCAGGTGCCGCGCCCTGCTCCACGGCCACGCCCGGCAGGAACACGCCCTGCCGGCTGAACAGCAGGCCGCCGTACCACTGCACGGACTGGTCCAGCCCCGGCATCTTCAGCACCACGGCGAAGTACCAGAACACCAGCTGTATCAGCAGCGGCGTATTGCGCACCAGCTCCACCAGGCCAAAACACAGTTGGCGCACCAGCCAGTTGCCGGACAGGCGCCCCAGGCCCAGGCAGGTACCTGCCACAGTGCTCAGCGCCATGGCCAGCGCAGCCACCTTCAGCGTGTTGAGAAAGCCCGCCAGCAGCGCGCTGGCGTTGCTGTCGCCGGACTGGAATGGCCGCAGCCCGCCATTGCCCAGGACCCAGCCTTCGCTGATGTCGAAGCCCGCCACCTGGTTCAGAAACCCCATGTCGAAGGCGATGCCGTTGCGCGCCAGGCCGGCGCGCACGCTGAGCCCGAACCAGGCCAGCAAGGCGATGGCGGCGATGACCAGAGCGGCCTGCTGGCCGGCATGCAGCAGCCTGCGATGGCGCCCCCGGCTGCGGGCCTGCGATGGGTGCGGGATCGTCATGGGCGTGATGGGCGTGATGGGCTGGTCCATGCCTGTGTCCCGCCGTTCAGATCCAGGGCGGGGAGTAGAGGGCGCCGCCCTGCGTCCACGGCGCGTTCGGCGTGCCTTCGCGGCCGATGGCGTAGGGGGTGCCCGGCCCCAGGTTGCGGTCGTAGATTTCCGCGAAGTTGCCCACCTGTCCGATCAGCCGCGACACGAAATCCGCCGGCAACCCGAAGTCGGGGCCGAAGCTGCCGTTCACGCCCAGGAACTTCTGCACGAAGGGGTCGCGGGACTTTTGCGCCTGCGCCAGGGTCTTGGAGTCGATGCCGCTTTCCTCGGCCTGGAAGGTGGCGAACATGATCCAGCGCAGCGCGTTGCGCCAGCGCGAGTCGTTGGCCACGGTGAAGCCCGCGAACGGCGACTTGTCCAGTACCTCGGGAAGAATCGTGTAGTCCTGCGGCCGGGATGCATTGGCTCTCCACGAGGCCAGAAGCGAGCGGTCCGTGACCATGGCGTGGCAGCGGCCCGACTCCATGGCCGCGAACAGCTTTTCCTGGTTCTCGTAGGTCAGCACTTTGGTCGAGGCGCTCCAGCCCTGTGCCTTGATGTAGCCGGCCAGCGTCTGTTCGGTGGCCGATCCCTGGGTGGTGCACAGCGTGGCGCCGTTCAGTTCCTTGACGCTCTTGACCCGGTCGCCCTTCACCATCGCGCCGTTGCCGTCATAGAAATAGATCGGCAGGAAATCCACGGTGATGGCGGACTCGCGCGCGGGCTTCACCGTGGTGTGCGCGAAGACCACATCCACCTGGTTGGTCTGCACTGCGCTGAAGCGGCTCTTGTCCGTGACCACGATGAACTTCACCTTCTTCGCATCGCCCAGCACGGCAGCGGCCACGGCACGGCACAGGTCCACGTCCAGCCCTTCGAGCTGGCCCGTGCGGGTGTTGAGGTAGCCGAAGCCCGGCGTGGCGTTGTCGGTGCCGCAATGCAACACGCCGCGTTGCCTGACCTTGTCCAGCAGCGAGGACTGGGCCTGGCCTTGCGCATGGGCCGGCATCGCGAAGGCGGCGGCGAGTATGGCAGCCGCGAGGCCGTGAATGGAGAGGTCCGCAGGCTTCATTTCTGGCTCCTGTTCAGAGGGGTGGATGAACAGAGCCCATTGAAGAAGATCTGTCTATTTCGGTCTACTGATGTTTTCTGACGCGATATGGTTAGTAAAACTGCTCAACAATCAGGGTAGTCACCTAAGGGTTTTGCGTTGAGGCATGAATCCGGGCCCGGTCGGATATCAAGGCCGGCCTGACGCTGGCCGAGCGCGTGATGGTGATGCCTCAGAGCATCATGGCCCCGCCCCCCCGTACTCGCCCGCCCCACCACCTCGAACCCCACATCCTGCGCCGCCACCGCCGTGCCGCCTGCCATGCGCGCGATCAGCGCCTCGGCGCCCAGGCGGCCGATGGCGGCGCCGTCCACGCGCACGGTGGACAGAGCCGGCCAGGCGTCCTGTGCCTGGGCCTGGTCGCCAAAGCCCAGCACGCCAAAGGCCCCGGGAACGTCCAGGCCCAGCGCATGGGCGTGGGACAGCACGCCCTGGGCCAGGGCGTCGGAGCTGCAGAACACGGAATCGGCCCCGGGGGCCTGGGCGCGCAGGGCGTCGAGGGCGTCGCGCCCCCGGCCGGCCTGGGGAATGCTTTCGGAGAAGACGATCTGCACGGGCTCGGGGGCGCCGGCCTCGGCGGCGGCCCGGGCGAAGCCCCGGGCGCGGCGGGCGGCGCGGCTGTCGTCGGCGCGCAGGATGGCCGGGCGCCGGTAGCCGCAGGCGGCCAGGTGGCGGAAGGCGGCTCGGCCCGCGTCTTCCTGCGAGAAGCCCACCACCATGTCCAGCGGATGGGGCTGGTAGTCCCACAGCTCCACCACGGGCACGTCGGCGTTGACCAGCAGGCGCCGCGTGCGGGCCGTGTGCTCGGTGCCGGTGAGCACGATGCCGTCGGGGCGGCGGCTGAGCATGGTGGTCAGCCAGGTTTCTGCGACTTCGACTTCCTGGAAACCAGCTTCGGCGCGCCCGTGCCCGAACCCGACATCTTCTAGGCGAGGCTTTCCACGTCCCGCACGATGGCCGCGAGCTGGCTGCGCAGGTCCTGGCCGTCGGCCGGATACTTGCCGTCCAGCGCGGCCGTGCCGATGGTGAAGCCAGAGGCGCCCGCGTTCTTCACCACGGCGATGCGCTCGGGCGTGTCGATGGAGCCGGCCATGATCAGGGGCTTGTCCACGGCGGCGCAGACCGCCGCCATCAGGCGGGGCACGTCCTGACTGGAGCGGTAGGCCAGCAGGTCCAGCCCGTGCACGCCCTCGCGCGCGGCCAGTGCCTTGGCGCTGGCAACGATGTCCGCGATGCTGCCCTCCAGCACGCTGGGATGGCCCGTGATGCGGCCGGGAAACGGGTAGTAGCGGATGCCCGTGCCTTGCAGGATGGGCAGCACCTCGTCCACGCGGGTGCCGCCCAGCAGCACATCGACACCTATGTCCACGGCCGCCTGCGCGGAGGCGACCTCGCTGTCGCGGTCCAGCGAAACCACCTCCAGGTAGGAAGTGGCTCCGCCCTCCTGTATGGCCCGGTTCAGGCCCTTGAGCTGCTCCAGCGGCAGGCCGATGTCCTTGAATCCTATGTCGCCGATGCCCAGGGACAGCGCAGTGTCCAGGTGCTGCCGGGCATCGGCCACGGTGCGGTCGTTGCGGGTAAGCATGAAGATGAAGCGCAGGGCCATCACGGTGTCCTTTCCAGCGGCAGACCTTGTCGCGCGGCGACCAGCCGGCGGGCGTATTGGAGAGCGGTGACCAGGCTGGCGTGCTCGGCAATGCCCCGGCCCGCGATGTCGAAGGCCGTGCCATGGTCCGGGCTGGTGCGCACGAAGGGCAGGCCCAGCGTGATGTTCACGCCCTGATCCAGGCCCAGGTACTTCACGGGTATCAGGCCCTGGTCGTGGTACTGGGCGACCACGACGTCGAAGCGGCCCTGGCGCGCCTGCATGTAGACGGTGTCTCCAGGATAGGGCCCGCTGGCGTCGATGCCCTCGGCGCGCGCGGCCTCGATGGCCGGCCGGATGATGCGGATTTCCTCGTCGCCGAACAGCCCGCCCTCGCCTGCATGGGGGTTCAGGCCGGCCACGGCCACGCGCGGCGCGGCAAAGCCCAGGGCCCTGCCGCCTTCATGGGCCAGGCGGATGGCGGACATCTGCGCGTCGAAATCGCCCCCCTCGATCGCCTTGCGCAGCGAGGTGTGGATGGTGACCAGCACGGTGCGGATCTCGTCGTTGGCCAGCATCATGGCCACACGCTTGGCACCGCTGTAGTCGGCCAGGATCTCCGTGTGGCCGGGGTAGCGGATGCCGGCGCTGGCCATGGCCTCCTTGTGGATGGGCGCCGTCACGATGCCGCCGACCTGGCCCGACCGGGCCGCTGCGATGGCGGCGATGATGGCGTCGAACGCCGCCTGGCCCGACACGGCGCTGATCCTGCCCGGCGGCGGCGGCTCGGTGATGCGCGTGCACTCGATGACCTCGATGGTGCCGGCGTCCAGGCGCGCCTGGGCCGGCGATGCGAGCGGCCGCACGGCCAGCCCCAGCCCCAGGCGGCGTACGGTATCGGCCATGACGGCGAAGCTGCCATAGACGACGGCGCGCTCGGGCGCCTGTGCCAGGGCCTTGGCGATGATTTCCGGGCCTATGCCCGAGGCATCGCCCATGGTGATGGCCAGAACTGCGGGGGCGGTCATGCGGGCTCCTTGGCAACGGCGCCGAGCGCCGGAAAGTGGTCGCGCAATGCCTTGACGGCGCGGCACAGGGCCTGGTCGTCGCCGAAGCCGCCAGCCTTCATCGCGACCAGCAGCTCGCTGCCGTCCGCGCGCAGCACGCGCCCCAGCGCGAAGCCCGGCTCCAGCTCCTTGAGGACTTCGAATTCGCCGACATCCAGCCGGTCCAGGATGGCCTGGAGGGTGTCGCCGCCGGTCGCCACGATGGCGCCGATGTGCGTGGTGCTCAGCACCTGCATGGCCTGGTCGGCAAGCCCTTGCAGCACGGCAGCGGGATGGGGCTGGCGTTCGCGCGGGCCCCGCAGCAGGGTTACGCCGGGCATGCGGGCCACGGCATCGGCCTGCTGGTGGCTGCACGGGTTGGCACTGCCCACGGCGACCAGGATGCCGCCGTGGCGAGCCACGGCCGGTGGCGTGAAACGCCGGGCCAGCGCCATCGCCAACCCAGGCGAGCCGACCCAGAGGATGGTCTCGGGAGACGGCAGGCCGGCCACCTGCTCGTCCAGTTGCTCCTGGGTGCTGGCGTCCAGCAGCAGGGCGCTCTTGATGCAGGCGGGCACCAGACTGGCCAGGTCGGAGTGCAGCGCCGGGTGTACCGGGTCGCGGCCATAGGCGGTATCGGCCACGGGCACGCCGTCCACCCGCTGGATACCGCCGACCGTGGTGCGCCCGGCCGCGGGAAAGGCCGGTGCGAACACCAGCGTGCTGCGCCCGCTGGCCTGCCAGCAGGCCTGCAGCTCGGCCTTGACATGGCCGCGCAGCGTCGAATCCACGGTCTTGTACAGCAGGGGCCGGGCCGCCAGCACCCTCGTCAGTTGCTCCACCCGCCGGGCCGCACGCTCCTCGCCGAGGGACCTGGAGCCCGCGTCGATGGCCATGACGGACACCGCATGGGCGGGCAAGCGCCCCCGGCCTATCCATGCCCGATGGCCACGGGCGACAAAGGGAGCAGCCCCATCGGCCGCGCTCGTGAGATCGTCGGCCAGGATGGCGATGTCAAAGTTCTCATTGGTGTTCATTTCTCAATTATTCGAAAAGCCACACAACGAGAAAAGCGATAGTTTCTGCGATCATCGAGTGATATATTTTCACCAATGGATCGCTCTGACATCCCTTCGCTGGACGATTTGCGTGCCTTCGAGGCCGTGGCCCGCCTGGGCTCGGTGCGCGAGGCCGCCGACAGCCTGTCCCTGACCCATGGGGCCGTCAGCCGCCGCATCACCAAGCTCACGGAAGACCTGGGCTTTCGGCTGTTCGAGAAAAGCGGCCGGGGCCTGAGGCTCACGCCGGCGGGCCATACGCTGAACCTCACGATCAGCCGCTTCTTCGGCGAACTGGCGACCACCGTCGAGAACCTGCGCATCAAGAGCGTCGAGCAAAGCGCCCTGGTGCTCTCCTGCGAGTCTTCGGTGGCCATGCGCTGGCTGATTCCCCGGCTGGGCGGCTTTCAGAGCCTGCATCCCGACATTGCCTTGCACCTGTCGGTCGGCGGGGGCCCGGTGGACTTCCGGCGCGACCGCATCGACCTGGCCATACGCCGGCTGGACTTCGGGCTGCCCGAGGAATGGCAGGTCCAGCGTCTGTTCGGCGAAAGAGTGGGACCGGTGATGGACCCGCGGCAGGTTCCTGCCTTCGAGCGGGGCGGCTACATCGCGCTGGGCTCCAGGACCCGGCCCGAAGCCTGGGCGCGGTGGCTCAAGACCCATGCGTCAGCGCCCCGCCCCGCCGAAATCCGCTACTACGACCACCATTTCCTGACGCTGGAGGCCGCCACCGCCGGCCTGGGCGTGGCCATGAGCCCCGAGGTGCTGGCAGCGGACGATGTCCTCAAGGGCCGCCTCGCCGCTCCCGCAGGGTTCGCGGCCGATGGCAGCCACTACGGACTGTTGTGGCTGGGCCCGCAGCCGCTGGAAGCTGCCGGGCTTGCGCTGTCTCGCTGGCTGGTGGCCCAATGCACCACGCTGTCCCAGGCAGGCCAGACGGTGCCGTGAAAGGTGTGCCAGGCGGACCTGGCGCTGTATTCTCCCGGCTCGCAAGGGCCTGGCTTCGGCTTTCGATTTCCCGCATGCGGACCGGCCAGCACCATCGCCCGGTTCCTTTCTCTTGCAAAAAACCGCCGCCCCGAGTCTGACGGCGCAGTCCTACATCGCCATGCTTTCATGTCATGAATAGTGGTGATATTCGAAAAAAACAGTATTCAAGCAAGCCAATGAGAGCGCCATATCCGATTGAATATTCTTCAATCCAGAGAATGCGTGAATCCGCATTTTCCGATAGGCGTTTTCTAATGACGCCCCGCCGGTTTCCCCAATCCATGCGCTGATGAAGCCACCGCCCTTTGCGGGTGGGAGTTTCGCTTTGCCCTGCGGTCCCCCGCGGGGCCGGGGCATGGGCTTTCAATCCAGAAGCAGAGGTGACTGTGGAATTTCTCAGAAGCATCTTTCATCAGGCTCCGGAAATCGCGCTGTTCGCGGCGCTGGCCCTCGGGTACTGGGTGGGCAAGTTCCGGTTCGGATCGTTCCAGCTGGGAGGCGTGGCGGGGTCGCTGCTGGCGGCGGTGCTGATCAGCCAGGTGGGCGTGACCATCGATTCGGGCATCAAGGCCGTGCTGTTCGCGCTGTTCATCTATGCGGTGGGCTTCGAGAGCGGGCCGCAGTTCTTCCGTTCCCTGGGCCGGCAGTCGGTCAAGGAGATCCTGATGGCCGTGGTGGTCGCCGTGTCGGGGCTGCTCACGGTGGTGGTGATCGCCCGGGTATTCCACCTGGACAAGGGCCTGGCTGCGGGCCTGGCTGCGGGCGGCCTCACGCAGTCGGCCATCATCGGCACAGCGGGCTCGGCCATCGAGAAGCTGGGCCTGGCGCCCGACGAGGTGCAGCGCATGCAGGCCAATGTGGCCATCGGCTATGCGGTGACCTATATCTTCGGCTCCTTCGGCGCCATCATCATGTGCGTCAACGTGCTGCAGTGGCTCACGGGTCGCAAGATCCGCGAGGACGCGATCCAGGCCGAGCAGGAACTGCTCAAGGGCGTGCGCGTCTATGGCGTGGGCGAATCACCGGCCGCGCCCGACCTGGTGGGCCGCATCTTCCGCGTGGGCCAGGGAGGGCGCACCGTCGCCGAGCTGGAGGCCGGCGCCAGCCACGGCCCGGTGACGGTGGAGCGCATACAGCGCAGGAACGCGCTGGTCGGCGTGGACGGGAACCTCAGGCTGGAGGCCGGTGACGTGCTGCTGCTGGTGGGCCGCCGCGCGGCGGTGGTGTCGCTGGGCTCCTCCGTGGGCGAGGAGCTGCAGGACGCCGAAGGCATGGACGTGGTCATGGTGCGGCGCGACGTGGCCATTGCCAACAGCCAGTACCTGAACCGCAATGTGAAGGACATCCTGGACAGCCTGTCCCGGGAATTCAGGCATGGCGTCTATGCCGTGGCGCTGATGCGCGCGGGCTCGCCCGTGCCGATCGCACCGGCCACCGTGGTCATGCCCGGCGACGTGGTGACGCTGTACGGCACACCCCAGGACGTGCAGAAGGCGGCGCAGTCGGTGGGCCCGGTCATCGTGCCCAGCGACAAGACGGACTTCGTGTTCCACGGCCTGGGCATCACCGTGGGCCTGCTGATCGGTCTGCTGGTACTGCGCCTGGGCTCCATTCCCATCACGCTGGGCAGCGGCGGCGGCGCCCTGCTGGCCGGCCTGCTGTTCGGCTGGTGGCGCAGCCGCAAGCACACGCTGGGCAACATGCCCACGGCAGCGTCCACGCTGCTGCGCGATCTGGGGCTGGCGGGCTTCGTGGCCATGGTGGGCCTGCAGTCGGGCCAGCAGGCGGTGACCACGGTGATGCAGCAGGGCGTGACGCTGTTCCTGCTGGGCGTGGTGGTGACCATCGTGCCGCTGCTGATCGCCATGCTCTTCGGCAAGTACGTGCTGCGCTACGACAACGTGGCCGTGTTCGCCGGCTCGCTGTCGGGGGCGCGCAGCGCCAATCCGGCCTTCGGCGAGATCCTGGACAAGGCCGGCAATTCGATCCCCACCGCGCCGTTTGCGATCACCTACGCGCTGGCCAATGTCTTTCTGACATTGCTGGGGCCGCTGGTCATCGCGTTTGCCTGAAACCCTGTATTCATTCCCTGAGACGACCACAAGGAGTTGCGCAATGAGCAAGGATTATCGGAGTCTGGCGAATTTGAGCCCGTTCGAGCTCAAGGACGAACTGATCAAGGTGGCCTCCGGCAAGGCGAACCGCCTCATGCTGAACGCCGGCCGGGGCAACCCCAACTTCCTGGCGACCACGCCCCGGCGCGCCTTCTTCCGGCTGGGACTGTTCGCGGCGGCGGAGTCGGAGCTGTCGTACTCCTACATGACGGTGGGCGTGGGCGGCCTGGCCAAGATCGATGGCATCGAGGGCCGCTTCGAGCGCTTCATCGCAGAGCACCGCGACCAGGAAGGCGTGCGCTTCCTGGGCAAGTCGCTGAGCTATGTGCGCGACCAGCTGGGGCTGGACCCCGCCGCCTTCCTGCACGAGATGGTGGACGGCATCCTGGGCTGCAACTACCCCGTGCCGCCGCGCATGCTCACCGTGAGCGAGCAGATCGTGCGCCAGTACATCATCCGCGAGATGGCGGGCGGCGCCGTGCCTCCGGAATCGGTGGACCTGTTCGCGGTCGAGGGAGGTACGGCTGCCATGGCCTACATCTTCGAGAGCCTGCGCATCAGCGGACTGCTGAAGGCCGGCGACAAGGTGGCCATCGGCATGCCGGTGTTCACGCCCTACATCGAGATCCCGGAGCTGGCCCAGTACGCGCTCGAGGAGGTGGCCATCCACGCCGACCCGGACAACGGCTGGCAGTACTCCGACGCCGAGCTGGACAAGCTCAAGGACCCGGACGTCAAGATCTTCTTCTGCGTGAACCCCAGCAATCCGCCGTCCGTGAAGATGGACCAGCGCAGCCTGGAGCGCGTGCGCGCCATCGTGGCCGACAGCCGGCCCGACCTCATGATCCTGACCGACGATGTCTATGGCACCTTCGCCGACGAATTCCAGTCGCTGTTCTCGGTCTGCCCCCGCAACACCCTGCTGGTGTATTCGTTCTCCAAGTACTTCGGTGCCACGGGCTGGCGCCTGGGCGTGATCGCGGCGAACAAGGACAATGTGTTCGACCATGCGCTGGCCCAGTTGCCCGAGTCCGCCAAGCAGGCGCTGGACCACCGCTACCGCTCCCTGCTGCCCGATGTGCGCTCGCTCAAGTTCATCGACCGCCTGGTGGCCGACAGCCGCGTGGTGGCGCTGAACCACACGGCCGGCCTGTCCACGCCGCAGCAGGTGCAGATGGTGCTGTTCTCGCTGTTCGCGCTGATGGACGAAGCCGACGCCTACAAGCAGGCCCTCAAGCAGTTGATCCGCCGCCGCGAGGCCACGCTGTACCGCGAGCTGGGCATGCCCCCGCTGGAGAACCCCAATTCGGTCAACTACTACACGCTGATCGACCTGCAGACGGTGACCTGCCAGCTCTACGGCGAGGCCTTCTCCCGCTGGGCCGTGCAGCAGTCCTCCACGGGCGACATGCTGTTCCGCGTAGCCGACGAGACCGGCATCGTGCTGCTGCCCGGCCGGGGCTTCGGCTCGGACCGCCCCTCGGGCCGCGCCTCGCTGGCCAACCTCAACGAGTACGAGTACGCCGCCATCGGCCGCGCGCTGCGCCGGCTGGCCGACGAGCTGTACCAACAGTACAAGGCACTGGGCAAGGCGTAGGCGCCGTGGCGGGGCCCGCGGACTGGCGGGTCTTGACCACCAGCAGCGCCAGCGCCATGAGGGCCACGCCCGCCAGCTGCACTGCATCCAGAGTGCGGCCGTAGACGACCCGGTCCAGCACGATGGCCGTCAGCGGGTAGATGTACTGCAGCACGGCGATGCGGCCCAGCGCAAGCCGTGCCATGCCCGCGAAGAGGATGGCGTAGGCCAGGCCCGTGTGCAGCACGCCCAGCCCGGCCAGCCAGGCCCAGGACGATGGCGCCTGGGGCCAGCCCTGCACCGACGGCACCCACATCAGCAGCACCGTGCCGACGGCGCACTGCCACCAGGCCAGTGCAAACGGCGTGACGCTCTTTTCCCCGTGGGCCAGGATGGTCACGGCCGCATAGCACAGCGATCCGGCCAGGCACATCAGCAGGCCTGACACATGGCCCGGCCCCCAGGCCGCCGCCGCCCCTGCCCCGCTCCACAGCCCGGTGGTCATCGCCAGGCCCAGCAGGGCGGCCAGCGTCGCGGCCACCTGCGGGGCCGGGACGGCCTCGCGCAGCACCACGGCACCGAACAGCATGATCCATACGGGCTGGATGTGGAACACGATGGTGGCCAGGCCGATGGAGGTGCGCGGTATGGCCGCGAAGAACAGGGCCCAGTTCAGCACCATGAGAATGCCCGTGGCCACCACCACGGGCAGGCTCGCTGCGCGCACACGCAGCTCCCGCACGCGGCCCGTGGCCAGACCCCAGGCCAGCAGCGCCAGGGCCCCGAAGGCGCAGCGAAACAGCACGGTGACCAGCGGGGGCTGGCGGGCCTGCTCCACGAACACGCCCACCGTGCCCAGCAGCATGCCGCCCGCGACCATGAGCCACTGACCCCGGGCATCGTGGCGCATGGGGGCGGCAGCGGCCCGGCCGGAAGCAAAGGTGGGGGTTCTTTCTTGCATGGCCTTGATGCTCGCGCGGCCCTCAAGCCTCGTAAAGCAAATAGTTTTCAGGGTTAGCATTCGAAAATCGAATACAGGAGCGCGCCGTGAACCATCCCGACCTGCAGATCGACTGGCTGCGCGCCCTGGTGGCCGTGGTGGACGCGGGGTCGCTGTCCGCCGCCGCACCGCTGGTGCACCGATCCCAGGCAGCCGTGAGCATGCAGCTCAAGAAGCTGGAGACGGCCCTGGGCCGGCCCGTGCTGCTGCGCGGCCCCCGCCACCTGCAGCTGACGGCGGCGGGCGCCGAACTGCTGGGCTATGCGCGGCGCATGCTGGAGCTGCAGGCCCAGGCCCAGGCGGCGCTGTTCGGCCCCGAGCTGTCGGGGCGCGTGCGGCTGGGCGTGCCCGATGACTACGCCAGCACCTATCTGACGCCCGTGCTGCGCAGCTTCGCGGGCCGCTACCAGGGGGTGGAGATCGAGCTGACCTGCGAGCAGTCCACCGCGCTCATCCCCCAGGTCGTGCGCGGCACGCTGGACCTGGCCCTGGTCTCGCGCGACAAGCCGCAGCGCGGGCGCCTGCTGTTCCACGAACCCCTGGTCTGGGTGGGCGCGCCACAGCACGAGGTCTGGCGCAGGGACCCGCTGCCCATCGCCGTCTATGAGGCCGCCAGCCTGGCGCGCACGGCAGCCCTGTCCAGCCTGGCGGCCCAGCGACGCGCGCACCGCGTGGTCTACCACAGCTCCAGCCTGGCAGGCCAGCTGGCCGCCGTGGAAAGCGGCCTGGCCGTGGCCGTGTTCACGCGCTGCAGCGTGCCCGCGCATCTGCAGATACTGCAAAACCTGCCAGCCGGCTTCGAGCTGCCCCCGCTGCTGTCCATGGAAGTGGCGGCGCTGCGCAGCAAGGCCTCGCGGGGCCAGGCGGCCGTGGATGCCATGTATGGGCAGCTGGTGGCCACGCTGGCGAATTCCCCACGCGCGCCCTGACAAATCCCTCGCCAGCCTTGCCTTCCAACCATGGCACCGTTGCATCGTGCGCTTGTCGATGACCGACTCAGCCTCGCGAGGAAGACATGAAAGTAAAACTAGCGCGCAAAACCGACATTGCACAGGACATTGCCAGCTTCGAACTCGTGCACCCCGACGCAGCCGCACTGCCGGCTTTCAGCGCCGGGGCGCACATCACCGTCCACCTCCCGGACGTACCCTGCGGACCGCAGGGGCTCAGCCGCCAGTACTCCCTGTACAACTGCCCCTCGGAAACGCACCGCTACCAGATCGCCGTGCTGAAAACGGCAGACTCCCGGGGCGGGTCGGCGGCCATGCATGCGCTGGCGGCCGGCGATACGCTGGAGATCAGCGAGCCCAGGAACCAGTTCCCGCTGGCGCCCCAGGCCAGGCACTGCCTGCTGCTGGCCGGAGGCATCGGTGTCACTCCGCTGATGTCCATGGCCAAGGCCCTGGTGCGGCAGGGCGCCTCGTTCGAGATGCACTACTGCGCGCGCAGTGCACAGCGCATGGCGTTCCGGCAAGACCTGGAGCGCGATGCCCGCTGCGGCCTGCGGGTCCACCTCTACTTCGACGATGGGCCGCTCGACCAATGCATCGATCTGCCTCGCCTGCTGGAGGCCCCCGGCCCTGGCCGGCACCTGTATGTCTGCGGGCCCACCGGCTTCATGGATGCCGCACTGGCGCAGGCTGCGCGCGCAGGCTGGCCCCAGGCCCGGTTGCACAGCGAGCGCTTTTCGGCAGCGCCTTCACTGGAACAGGAACCGGCACGGGAATTCACCGTCGAGCTGCGGCGCAGCCGCAGGCGGGTGGTGATTCCCAAGGACCGCAGCGTGGCCGAAGCGCTGCTGGCGGCCGGCGTCGATCTGCCCACCTCCTGCAACGAAGGCGTTTGCGGAACCTGCATCACGCCGGTGCTGTCCGGCGAGCCCGACCACCGGGACCATTGCCTGAGCGAGGAGGAAAAAGCCTCGAATGCCTGGTTCACACCGTGCTGCTCCCGCGCGAAGACGGCATTGCTGGTGCTGGATCTGTGACCGCCGGCACGGCCATCCGGCGCAGGCATTCACCTTCCGAGTTCATGGCCAAGGTGGTGTGCGCTGATGGCCCGCCTCAATCATCGAAGTCCCACAGCTCATGCAGGTCCAGCCGCAGGCGGCTGTCGCCTTCCAGCGCCTCGCTGCGGGCCTGATGCCCGGCCAGGATGGCATCGGCCAGGGCGCGGCGCACGGCCAGCAGCTCGGTCAATCCCGTCTCCCCGGCGCGGTAGGCACGCAGCGCACGGTCCGACGCGGCCTGCTGGAGCGCGGCCGCCCGGGCCTGGGCCTGGGCGGCCGCGTGCTTGCCGGCCAGCTGGCTCCAGAGCACGTCGAATTCCGCACCCAGCCTGCGCTCGGCGGCCAGGCGCCGCGACAGCGCGGCCTCGGCATCGGCCAGGGCCTGGTCCGCCAGGGCCTGGCGATGCACCGAGCCCAGGGGCAGGGACAGGCTGACGCCGGCGATGCGCTCCGTGCCGCCGCGCTCGCTGGTGGCGAACACGCCCATGGTGGGGTCGGGGCGGCGCTCCAGGTCGGCCCGGCGCGCCTGGCGCAGGGCCAGGGTTTCCTCGGCCTGGGCCAACAGGTATTCGTGGCTTTGCTCGATGTAGCGCAGGCGCAGGCTGGCGCGTGGCTGCGGTGGCAGCTCCGGCAGCGGTGAACCGTCTTCGGGCGGCAACGCAGGCTCCGGCGGCGGCTCGCCCAGGCCTGGGAACCGGGCCTGCAGTTCGCCCCGCGCGGCCTCATGCCGACCCCGGGCCGCCTCCAGGGCGGCCTGCATGCGCGCCTGCTCCGCCGATGCCAGTTCGCTGTCCAGCCTGGCGGCATCTCCGGCGCGTACGCGGCGCTGGGTGACGCGGGCCAGCTCGACCGCGGCCTCGGCATTGTCCTGCGCCGCCCTCAGGCCCTGCCCTGCCCGCTGCGCGGCAAACCACAGGGCCAGCAGTTGGCGCGCCGCCTCATGGCGGGCATCCTGGGCCGCCACACGGCCCAGGGCCTGGGTGGCTTCGGCCAGTTGGGCATCGGATTCGGACTTGCCGCCCAGGCGCAGCGGGCGCTCGATGGCCACCTGGCCTTCGCTGAAGCGCTGGCCCGAACCATCGTGCACCCAGCGGCGCTGGCCACTGGCGCGCACCACGGTTTCATGCGGGCCTGCGCGCAAGGCCTGGGCACGGGCCTGGGCGCCGCGCCGGGCCGCATCGGCGGCCTGCACGGCGGGTGACTGGGCCACGGCCTCGCGCACGACAGCCTCGGGCGGCAGGTAGCTTTGGGCCCGGACGGCGCCTGCCAGCAGCAAGGCAGCGGCCAAGGCAGGCAGCAGGGGTTTCATGGACGGGCTCCTGAGGAGTGGGCCGACAGGGCCTTGCGCCCTGCCGCATGGGGTGAAGAAGGTGCTCATGACCGGGCCTGCCTTTGGTGGCGCGCAAGCCCGAAGCGTTCGAACAGCAGGGGTAGCAGCAGCAGGGTCAGCGCCGTGGAGCTGACCAGCCCCCCGGCCACCACGATGGCCAGTGGCCGCTGGATTTCCGAGCCCGGGCCGCTGGCCAGCAGCAGCGGCACCATGCCCAGGGCGGTGATGCAGGCCGTCATCAGCACGGGCCGCAGCCGGTCGCGGACGCCCTGGCGCACGACCTGATCCAGCGGCTGGCCGGCCGCCAGCAGGTGGTTGAAGTGCGACACCAGCACCACGCCGTTGAGCACCGCGATGCCCAGCAGGGCGATGAAGCCCACCGAGGCCGGCACCGACAGGTACTCGCCTGCGGCGCCCAGCGCCGCCATGCCGCCCACGAGCGCGAACGGGACGTTGGCGATGACCAGCAACGCCTGCCTGGGCGAGCGGAAGGTCAGCACCAGCAGCACGAAGATGGCGCCCAGGGCCAGCGGCACCACGAGGGCCAGCCGCGCTGCGGCGCGCTGCTGGTTCTCGAACTGGCCGCCCCAGACGATGCGCATGTCCATGAGGCCTTCGTCGGCCGCGACGGCGGCCTGCGCATCACGCACGAAGCCGGCCAGGTCCCGGCCCTCGACGTTGACCTGCACCACGGCGAAGCGCATGCCGTTCTCATGGTCCACGCGCACCGGGCCGTCCCGCGCTGCCAGCGTGGCCAGCGAGGTCAGGGGCCAGGTATTGCCATCGGGGGCCGCCACCAGCAGTCCGGCCAGCCCTTCGGGAGACTGGCGCAAGGCCGCACCGCCGCGCAGGATCAGCGGCGTGCGAGCGACACCCTCCGGGACGATGCCGATGCGCTCGCCTTCGACCAGGGAGCGCAGTTGGGCCTGCAACGCGTCACCACTGAGCCCCGACTGGCCCAGCGCGGCGCGATTGAGCGCCACCTGCAGGTACTGCACGCCACTGTTGCCGGGCGCGATGACTTCGGACGCGCCCGGCACGTCACGCATGCGCGCGGCCACGGCATGGGCGGCGGCATCCAGGCGAGCCAGGTCGTTGCCGAAGATCTTGATGGCCACGTCCCCGCGGGTGCCCGTGAGCATTTCGGACACACGCATCTCTATGGGCTGGGTAAAGCCGTAGATCAGGCCCGGAAAGCCCTCCATGACATGGCGTATGGCGCTGGCGATGTCGTCCTTGCCCCCGCGCCACTCACTGCGCGGCCGCAGCACCAGGAAGGTATCGGTCTCGTTCAGGCCCATGGGATCCAGGCCCAGGTCGTCCGACCCCGTGCGGGCCACGATGGAGCGGATCTCGGGCACCTGCTCCAGCAGCGCACGCTGCACGCGGATGTCCATGTCCAGCGAGGCGGCCAGCGAGATGGAGGGCGCCTTTTGCAGTTGCACGATCATGTCCCCCTCGTCCATGGTGGGCATGAAGGTCTTGCCCACGGACAGGTACAGCACGCCGGCACCGGCCAGCGCCGCGCCGGCCATCCCGAACACCGTGGACCGGTGCGCCAGGCTCCAGCGCTGCATGCGCCCGAAGCCCCGCGCCACGCGCCCCATCAGCCAGGGCGTGTCGGCACCATGGGCCCGCAGCAGCAGCGAGGCCAGCGCCGGCACCACGGTGAAGGCGATGAGCACCGAGGCGCCCAGCGCCAGCACGATGGTCAACGCCACCGGGGCGAACAGTTTGCCTTCCAGCCCCTGCAACGTGAGCAGCGGCAGGAACACGATGCCGATGATGGACACGCCAGCCAGCATGGGCGTGGCAACGGCGCAGACCGCGTCCCGGATCAACACCGACCTGTCCATCCCCGTCCTGGCCTGCGAATCGCCCGGGGCGTGGCCCAGCGCGGTCTCGATGTTCTCCACCACCACCACGGCGGCGTCCACCAGCATGCCCAGGGCGATGGCCAGTCCGCCCAGGCTCATCAGGTTGGCCGTCAGGCCCACGTGGCGCATGAGCAGGAAGGTGGCCAGCATGGACAGCGGCAGCGTGGCCGCCACCACCAATGCGGCGCGCACGCCGCCCAGGAACAGGTAGAGCATGACCACGACCAGCACGCTGGCCTCCACCAGGGCACGCACCACGGTGCCGGCCGCACGCGAGACCAGTTCGCCGCGGTTGTAGAAGACCTGGGTGCGCATTCCCTTGGGCAGCCGGGGCGCCAGTTCGTCCAGCCGAGCCTGCACGGCATCGACCAGGCCGCGCGCGTCCACGCCCCGCAGACCCAGGACCAGACCCTGGACCGCCTCGCCACGCCCATCGCGGCTGACCGCGCCGTTGCGCGTGGCCTCGCCCAGGCGCACCGTGGCTACGTCGCCCACGGTGGCTGCGGCCCGACCACCCTGCGTGGGCACGACCACGATGGTGCGCAGATCATCCAGCCCGCGCACGCCCCCCTCCACGCGCACCACCCAGTGCTCCTCGCCACGGTCCAGCCGACCGGCTCCGTCGTTGCGGTTGTTGGCCTCCAGCGCCTGCCGCAGCTGGTCCAGCGTGACGCCGCGCGCGCGCAGCCGCGCCGGGTCGGGAACCACCTCGTAGCTGCGCACCGCTCCTCCCAGGGCGTTGACGTCGGCCACGCCGGCCACGGTGCGCAACGCGGGACGGATCACCCAGTCCAGCACATGGCGGCGCTCGGCCAGCGACCAGTCCTCGCCGTCCACGGTGAACATGAACATCTCGCCCAGCGGCGTGGTGATGGGGGCCAGCCCGCCTTCGGCCGTGGCGGGCAGGTCGCGCTGCAGGCCGGCCAGCCGCTCGGAGACCTGCTGGCGCGCCCAGTACACGTCCGTGCCTTCGGTGAAATCCACCGTCACGTCGCTGATGCCGTACTTGGAGACCGAGCGCACCATGGTCTTGTTCGGCAGGCCCAGCAGTTCCTGCTCGACGGGAGTGGAGACGCGCTGCTCCACCTCCTCGGGCGTCATGCCCGGCACTTTCAGGATCACCTTGACCTGGGTGGGCGAGATGTCGGGAAAGGCATCGATGGGCAGGTTCACATAGGCCCAGGCACCGGCAAGGGCCAATGCGCAGGCCGCCATCAGCACCAGCGCGCGCTGTCGCAGCGAGAAATCGATGAGGCGCCCGAGCATCATTCGCCTCCGGACAGCAGGCCCTTGAGCGCGGCGATGCCCGTCACCGCGATGCGTGCCCCGGCCGGCAGCGCGCCGCGCACCACGGCCGTGGCCTCGTCGCCGGCCTCCACGGACAACGGCGCGAAACGCACGCCCTGGCCGGTGGCCACGAACACGCCGGCGCGGCCCTGCCAGTGCGCCAGCGCCGCCGCCGGTATCCGCCGGCGCGCGCCAGCGGGATCTGCCGGCCCTGCGTCAAGGGCCAGCGTGGCGGACACGCTCTCCCCCAGGCGCAGGTCGCCCTGCCGCCGCAAGGCCACGCGCACGCGCATGCCCGCCGAGCCATCACCCACGGGCGCGATGCCCGCGACCTTCCCGGCCGCACTGCGGGCGGCGACCTCTACCGCATCCCCCACGGCGGGCAGTGGTACTTCACGGCCCAGCAGCAGGTCCAGCTCCAGCGCCTGGGGGTCGGCAACGCGCACCAGGGGTGCCGAGGCCTCCACGCGGGCGCCGGGCACGGCCAGGACCTCGGTCACCAGGCCGGCGCGGGGCGCAACCAGGTGCGCCTCGTCGCCGCTGAAGCGCAGGCCGCTGGAGGCCAGCTCGGCACGGCGGGCCAGGGCCATGGCCGCCGTCTCGGCGGCACGGGCCTGCGTGGCCTGCCAGCGGCTGGCGGCGATGATGCCGTCCTCATGCAGCGCCTGGTCGCGCGCCAGGGATTGGCGTGCCAGGCGCGCCTGGGACTCGGCTTCCTGCAGCGCGCGGCGCGCCTCGTACTGCTGAGGGCTGGTGAAGGAGACCACCGCCTGGCCGGCCTTGACGGTCTGGCCGAGGGCCACCAGCACACGCGGCACCGCACCCGCATAGGGCGCGGCCACCACGGCCTGGGCATCGGGCCGGAGCACGACGCGCGCATGGACCGCGATGTCCAGCCGCCCGGCGGGCGCAAGGGGTTCGAAGCGCACGCCCAGCGCGCGCGCCTGCTCGGCTGACAAGGCAAGGGATGCCGGTTCGGCCTGGGCCGGCGCGGCCATGCCGACGGCTGGCAGCGCGAGTGCGCCGGCCAAAAGCCATGGGGAGAAGAACATTCCTGACTCCGGGGGAAAACACGAACGCCGTCCACGCGCAGCCGTTCGCGGCGCGCGGGCGATGGCAGGCCCGGGCGACGGGCCCGGGGGTCAGGAAGCGAGAGGTGGCGCCTGGGCCGGGGATGGCCGTATCACGCGGCCCCGCCAGCGCGCACTCAGGCGCAGGGGCGGTGCAATGGGCGCAGGCCTGGGGGCGATGGAACGCATGCGCGCGGCACGCAGCCCCAGGGTGAGCAGGGCCAGACCGATGACGGCCAGCAAGGGCATGGGCAGCAGGTCCAGCGGCTGCAGCGCGTCCTGCACATCAACCTCGAAGGGCTCGACAGGCTGCTCGTCCATGTCGCCGACTGAACCATGCGCCATGAACAGATGGAAATGGGAGTCCGCCACCCGCGACGGTGCGGCATGGATGTGCAGGCCCGCCTGGTTCGGCGTGCCGAAATGGCTGTGCAGCAGCGGGATCAGCAGTTGCGCCACCATCATGAGCAGCAGCGCGCTCTTCAGGGACAGGCGACGGATGGCATGCAGCATGGTCTGATTGTAGTGCCCGGTCCCGCGCGACCCGCGCAATCCCGCACTGCAACATAGGGCGAAGCCCCATGCCCGGGCATCGCAACGCAGGGCGAACAGTTCCCGGCCCGGGACGGTTAGAGTATCGGACTGCCCATCCCGAGCGAGCCCCCATGATCATCCGGCCCCGTCCCCACTGGCTGCGCATGCTGTTCGTGCTGCGCGGCTCCGTGCTCCTCGACATCCTGCCCCAGCTGCTGGCCGCCACCGGGTTTGCCGTGGTGGTCACGGCCTTGCACGGCCAGCTGTTCGCGTGGAAGGTGCCGCTGAACTTCGTGCCGTTCTCCCTGATCGGGCTGACGCTGGCCATCTTCCTGGGGTTTCGCAACAGCACCAGCTATGCACGCTACTGGGAGGCGCGCATGCTCTGGGGCAGCGTGCTCAACGAGACGCGCTCCCTGGTGCGCCAGGCCCGGACCCTGTGCGACGCGCCCGAGCACACCCCTGCCCTGGCCATGACCCTGGCCGCCTTCGTGCACGCGCTGCGCCATCAGTTGCGCGGCACCGACGCAGGCGCCGACATGCAGCGCCTGCTGCCGCCCGGCGACTGCGAGCGCCTGGCCCCCGTGCGCTTCAAGCCGGCCGTGCTGCTGCTGATGGCTGGAGAGTGGCTGCTGGCGCGTCGGCGCGAAGGCAGCCTGGATCCCGTGCTGGTGCCCGCCATGGAGGCGCCGCTGTGCAAGCTCGGCGAAGCGCTGGGCGGTTGCGAGCGCATCGCGGGCACGCCCATCCCGTTCACCTACGCGGTCATCATCCACCGCACCATCTACCTGTACTGCGTGCTGCTGCCCTTCGGTCTGGTGGATGCCATCGGCTTCATGACGCCGGTGATCGTGGCCTTCATCGCCTACACCTTCTTCGCGCTGGAGGCCCTGGGCGCCGAGCTGGAAGAGCCCTTCGGCACCGCGCCCAACGACCTGGCGCTGGACGCCATGTCCCGGATGATCGAGGCCACGCTGCGCGAGCTGGCTGGCGAGCCGTTGCCGCCCGCCCCCCTGCAGGAGGATGTGCTGTTCCTGACCTGAGGCGGCACAATCGCCGCACCCGCATCACGGAAAGAAGGGACACGCCATGACGGAGACAGCCAAGGTCAGGGGCCCGGCCTCGTACTTCCCATCCATAGAGAAGACCTACGGCCAGCCCATCGCATACTGGATGGACTTGCTGAAAAGGCAGGACACGCGCAAGCACATGGAGCTGGTGGCCCGGCTCAAGGCCGGGCACCAGATGGGCCACGGGCATGCGAATGCCCTGGTGGCGGCCTTCCTGGCCCAGGCCTGATTCGGCCCTGTCCCGTGCCCAGCGCCCGCCGGACGGCGCCCCCCGCCTCGTCCAGCAGCCGGCGCGCTGCCGGAGCCAGCCCCAGCATGTGGATGCAGGCATGGACCATGCCCGGCAGGCGCACGGCCGCCACGGGCACGCCGTCGCCCTGCCCGCTCCAGCCACGAGGAGTAGCCACTGTAGATGCCCTGGCGGCCGCTGGGCAGGAACTCCGCATCCTTCACATGGAACATGCGGATGTGCTCGCGATAGATGTCGATGTAGTCGAGATAGCCCAGCTGCTGCAGCACGAAGTGGCTGGGATCGAACAGGATCTTGCAGCGTTCGTGGCGGCCGACCAGTTCATGGAAGCGCTCGAAGCTGGTGCCGTCGTGCAGGTCCTCGCTGGGGTGGATTTCGTAGCACAGGTTCACGCCCTGCTCGTCGCAGGCGTCCAGGATGGGGCGCCTGCGGCGCGCCAGCTCCTCGAAGGCGGTCTCGATGAGGCCGGCCGGGCGCTGCGGGAACGGGAACAGGTCAGCAATCAATTTCGCGCAGGAAAACGAGGAAGTGGCCGCCTGGCTGGCCGTGCACCGCCGCCAGCGCGCGCAGTCCATCATCGACCGCCTGCAACGCGCGATGGACGAGGGCGAGTTGCGGGAAGGCGCGGATGTGCAGGCCCTGGGCGACTTCTATGCCGGCTGCACGGCATCTCGGTGCAGGCGCGCGACGGCGTGTCGCGCCCGCGCCTGCTGGCGGCCTCCGGAACCGCCATGGGAGTGCTGGACCAGGCATTGCGCCCGGCCCGCAGGTCTTGAGCGGCCGAGCTGCTAGCCGCCGTGCTTCTTCAGCTCGCCCAGCAGCTGGGTCACGCTGGGCGTGACGATGGGGATGAAGGCCGACTCGCGCCAGCGGCGTGCAAAACCTCCCGGCGTGGTGACGCCCGGCGTGGCGACGCCCGGCGTGGCGACGCCCGGCACATCCAGGTGGTAGGCCCTGCCACCCGTGGCCTGCAGTTCCAGTTGCAGGGCCTGCTGCACGCTGTCGTGCAGCGCCAGGCGCAGCGCGAACAGGCGCTGGGGCGCCTCGGCGAATTCGCCGCCGTCCACGCCTTTCTGGATGGCCATGGCCGCGTCTTCCAGCCGCTCACGGGTCTCCGTCAGCGCCTCGCGCAGCACGTGGCCGCCCTCTCCCATGCGCCGCGCCGCCGCCGCGCAGGCCGCCCGCGCCAGGCCGATGGACAGGCCGCACTGCATGCCCAGGAAGGCGGGACGCACCTGCGGCAGGAAGCCCCCGGCCTTTTCGGCCAGCAGGTCATCGGCCGTGATGGCCACGCCAGCGAGCCGCAGCGCGGCCGTGTTCGTTCCGCGCAACGCCATCAATTCCAGGTCCGGTGAGCGCTGCAGGCCTGGCCGGTCCGAAGGCAGGGCCACGATCATGGGTGGCGCGCCGTCGTCGCGCGCCACGGCCACGGCCGCCAGGAACTGCGGCTCGCGCAGGTTGGTGCACCATGGCACGCCGCCATCGAGCAGCCAGCCGCCGCCAGGTGCGGGCATCGCGCGGATGCTCAGTGCCTCGATGCCACTGAGGAATTTCATGATGTTGGACAGCCCCGAAGCGCCTGCCGTCTCGCCGCGCAGCAGCGCCGGCAGCCAGCGCTCGCGCAGGCCGGTATTGCCGGTCGCAGCCAGCATCTGGATCAGCACGCGCTGGCCCCAGAAGGCAAACGCCGCCGCCACCGAGTGCGAGGCCACCTGGGCAATGGCTTCGATGGCATGGCTGACCGGCGTCCCTCGCCCGCCCATCGCCTGGGGCAGGCCATGCGTGAGCAGGCCGGCACGGGCCAGATAGGGCACGACGCTGGCGGCCTGGCTGGCATCGGCATCCAGCGATCCGGCGCGTTCATCCAGCCACTGGCGATCGGCCTCGGTGAGCAGGGTGGAGTCTTCAGGGACGCGGGAGGCTGGCTTCAACAGTGTCATATGGCGTATGGATTCCCAATGAAAAAAGGAACCGCCGGCCCCGGCGGTTCCTTGACATCCTAGCGCGCCATCCTGGCCGCGCAGATGACACAGGGCAAGGCTCAGTGCAACGCCTTGCCAGGCCGGGTTTCCTCGCGCAGGGCCTTGACCTTGTCGCTCAGGCCGGCCCAGGGCTGCAGGCCGTACTGGCTGCGCATGGTGTTGAGCAGCGTGGCGATCTGCTCGTCGCTCAGGTTGTGGCGGAAAGCCGGCATGGTTCCCAGCTGCGGATGCGCCGGTCGCGTGATGCCGTTGAGCACCACGTGGATGGCGTTGGTGGGCGAATCGCTGTACAGGTTGGTATTCAGCGACAGCTGGGGCCGCGCGCCAAAGCTGCTGCCCGCCAGCACGCCGCTGGGGTCCGCGCGGTGGCAGGCCATGCAGGCGCCCTGGTACAGGCGGTAGCCCTGGGCGTCCACGGGTAGCCTGGCCACTTCGGTCTTTTCCTTCACCAGGGCCTGGGCGTCGCCCGTGCCTGCTCCATCGGCCAAGGGCTTGCGATAGGACATCAGATAGGTCGCGACGGCGTTGATGTCCTCGGCCGACTGGTGCGACAGGCCCTCGATCACGGGCGCCATGGGGCCGGCGGCCACGCCGTGGCGTTCCGAGAAGCCGGTCTGCATGTAGCGCACCAGATCCTCACGCGTCCAGGGCAGCGGGGCCACGGCCTTGTCGTTGAGCGCGGGCGCATCCCAGCCATCGATGAAGGCGCCGGCCAGGTGATCGACGCCCTTCTTCTCGGCACCGAACTGATTGCGCGGCGAATGGCAGGCAGCGCAGTGGCCCAGGCCTTCCACCAGGTAGGCACCGCGCACCCACTCGCCCGACTGGTTGGCGGGCGCGGGCTGCACGCCCGGCTCCAGATACAGCGCGTTCCACAGGGCCAGGCCGCGTCGCACGTTGAACGGGAAGTTCAGCGCGGTCCTGGGGGCCTTGTTGGAGACGGCCGGTTCGCTCATCAGGTAGGCGTACAGGGCCTTCATGTCCTCATCGGTGATGCGGGTGAACGCCGTGTAGGGGAAGGCCGGGTACAGGTAGTTGCCCTCGCGGTCCACGCCGTGGCGCATGGCGCGCTCGAAGGCCTCGAACGACCAGCGGCCGATGCCGGTTTCGGCGTCGGGCGTGATGTTGGTCGAATAGATGGTGCCGAAGGGGCTGGGCATGGCCAGGCCGCCCGCATTGCGCTGGCCGCCGGGGGCGGTATGGCAGACTGCGCAGTCGCCCATGTGCGCCAGACGGCGCCCCTGGTCGATCTGCTGCGGGCTGAAGTCCTGCACCGGGATCTGCTGCTGGGGAGCGATCTCGCCGCGGCCCGTGGCCAGCCAGAAGGCGGCGCCGGCCACCACGGCCAGGCCAACCACGCCGAAGGTGATTTTCTTGATTGTTTGCATGTCCTGGTCCTTCGTTCTCAGTTGCCGGCCTTGGCCGCCTGGGCCTTGAGCGCGGCCAGCACGCGCGCCGGGGTGAACGGCACCTCGCGCAGGCGCACGCCGGTGGCATCGAACACGGCGTTGGAGACGGCGGCGGCACTGGGCACCGAGGCCGATTCGCCGGCACCCATGGGGTCTTCACCCGGGCGCTCGACCAGTTGCACATCGATCTCGGGAAGTTCGTCAAAACGCAGGATGGGGTAACCACCCCAGTCCAGCGAGGTCACGCCCTTGCCGTCGAACGTCACGTATTCCTTGAGCACGCGGCTGGTGGACTGGATGATGTTGCCGTGCACCTGGTGGCGCACGCCGGCCGGGTTGACCATCTCGCCACAGTCGTGGGACACGAAGACCTTGTCCACCTTGATCACGCCGGTCTCGCGGTCCACGGTCACGTCGCAGATCCAGGTGGCCCAGGCCGCTCCGTAGCCGGGGAACTTGCTGTGGTAGTAGCGGGCGTAGGCAAAGCCACGGCCCTTGACCAGGCGCTGGTCGGCCGGCGCGGCCTTGCGGTGGGCCGGGCCGTCCTGCCAGTTGGCGTGCTTGCGCGCGGAAAGCGACAGGGCCACGGCGCGCGGATCCTTCAGGTAGCGCAGACGGTAGGCGATGGGGTCCTCGCCGGCCAGCCAGGCGCACTCGTCGATCCAGCATTCATGGGCGAACACGTTGGGCAGGGCCGAGACGCCGCGCATCCACGAGGCGCGCACGATGGGTGCCGCATCCTGCGAGACCACGCGCATCTTCGGGTACTCGTACTGCGGAATGGCCGTGCGGTCGCCCATCTGCAGCACCTTGGCCTTGTTGGGCACCTTTCCCGTGAGGATCAGGGCCAGGGCCGCCGCGTCATTGGAGGGGTAGCAGGTCTTGAGCTCGTAGCCCAGCACCTCGTGCTTGTCGTCCAGGCCACCGCGCACGCGGATCAGCTGGCCCGTGCCCTTGGGCTCCCAGGCCGCTTCCTGCTCGCGCATCAGTTGCACTCGCACCGGACGACCCACGGCCTGCGACAGCAGCACCGCATCGGATGCCACGTCGTCGGCGCAGTTGCGTCCATAGCAGCCCGAGGCCTCCAGGCGCGTGACATTGATCTGGTCCGCCGCCATGCCGGTCAGCGTGGCGATGTCCTTGCGCACATCGTGCGGGTTCTGGGAGCCGGTCCACACCTGGATCTGGTCGCCCTTCACATCGGCCACCGCGCAGGACGGGCCGATGGAGGCGTGCAGATGGTAGGGCCAGACATAGTCTGCCTCGATCACCTTGCTGGCGCCCGAGAAGGCCTCATCGATGCCCGCATCCTCTCGCAGCATGCGGTCCGTTTTTTCGTGCCTGGCCAGCGTGCCGTGCATGGCGTCCAGCGACAGGTCGGGCACGCCGGCCCAGTCCTTCCACGTCACCTCCAGCTGGCGCATGGCCGCGATCGCCTGCTCCTCGCGCTCGGCCACCACGCCCACGAAGTCGCCCTGTACCACGACCTTGACGAGGCCCGGCAGATGGGCCACCGATTGCTCGTTGACCGACACCAGGCTGCTGCCCAGCGGCGCGGAAGCATCCGCTCCGCCGTACGGTGGGCGCACCACGCGGCCGTGCAGCATGCCGGGAACGCGCACATCGTGCACATAGGCCAGCGCGCCCAGCACCTTGGCGGGGATGTCCACCCGCTGCACGGACTTGCCGATGTAGTTGAAGCCGCTGGTGCGCAGCGGCACCTCCTTGTCCAGGGCGATGTTCAGGTCCTGGCCCTGGGCCAGTTCGCCGTAGCCGATGCGGCGGCCACCCTTGCCCACGACCACGCCCTTGGAGGTGACCAGCGCGGACACCGGCTGCTGCAGCTTTTCGGCCGCCAGGCCCAGCAGCAACTGGCGCACCTGGGCCGCAGCCTTGCGCATGGGGATGGCATCGACCTGGATGGTGTTGCTGGCAATGGTCGGGCCCTGGTTGGGTGTGCGGCCCGTATGGCCCAGGACCATGGTGATGCGTTCGAACTCCACGTCGAGTTCATCGGCCACCAGCTGGGCCAGCGAGGTGCGGATGCCCGTGCCCAGGTCCACGTGACCGTGATAGGCCGTGACGCTTCCGTCGGCACCGATGGCGATGAAGCTGCTCACGCGGTCGATGGGAGGGATGGGAAAGGCGCCGGCCACGGCCTCGGCAGGGCCGGAAGTCTCAGCCACCAGGCCCGCCGCCGCGACAGAGCTGACCATGACCATGCCGCCGAGCTTGAGCAGATTGCGACGCGTCAGTTGCAAGGGGTTGGAAGCATTCATGCCGCACCTCCCTGGGCAATCAGCACGCGCGCCCGTGCGGCCGCGCGCATGATCTCCACATGCGTGCCGCAGCGACACAGGTGGCCCGCAAGGGCCTGGGTGACCTCGTCGTCCGTCGCCGTGGGCTTGTGGTCGAACAGGGCCACCAGGGCCATGACCATGCCGTTGGTGCAGTAGCCGCACTGGGCAGCCTGCTCGTCGATGAAAGCCTGCTGAACAGGGTGCAGCCTGTGCACGGCATGCCCGGCCGACTTGCCTTCCGGCAGGCCCGGCACGCTGGCAGGCAGCGCCGCCTGCCAGTCACGCGCCACGCGGGCGTGCTCGGCCTGGGTCGCCTCCTGGGACAGCCCTTCCAGCGTGGTGACCTGCATGCCTTGCACCACGCCCACGGGCACGGAACAGGAGCGGGCCACCTTGCCGTCGATCAGCACGGCACAGGCACCGCACTCGCCCAGGCCGCAGCCGAACTTGGGACCGTTGAGCTGCATGTCGTTGCGCAGCACATAGAGCAGCGGCGTCTCCGGACTTACGCCCTGGAGCTCGACCTCTTGTTGGTTGAGTGTGAATTTCATTTTTGCAAACCTCGTGGTTGACAACAGGTGAAAACCATAGGTGTGCACTGAAAAGCAGCAGCCGGCCTGTCGTGGCAGAGGCCGAAAAAGAAAGCCCACCGCCTTCAGGGTGGGCTATTGCTCGTGGTTTTCAGCAGCAATTCACTCGGACGGCTGCCTGTTGTATGCAAACGATTCTATGCCGCTGCCTGCGACTGCGCAGGCGAACGGAAGGTTGGATCGCCCCCGCACAAACTCGGATTTTTCGTCGCTTTTTACTCACAAAACCATGTGGCTTCAATGGGAATGTCCATGCAAGCATAACGATCACCCGTTCTCGCAACGGGCTCCTTGCCTGGGGACACGCACCAGCAAGGTGCACGCAACGGACAGCCTGCCATGCACCGCTACGCATAGCCCGCTCGGAGAATCAGCAAGGCATCCACCCTCAGGCGGGCCTTGTCGCGGCCGCCACCAACCCAGCAAATCAGTCGGCTTTTATCTGCATCAAATTCCAGTGCAGACGCTTGAAAACTTCTGCGCCTCCATAGGCAAGCAGCAAGAAAAAGCATGTCAACAAGAAAATCGACCACAACCCGCCAGCAAGCACCGGCAGGCCCGGCCCTGCGTCTGGACCTAACGGGTGCCCGGTGTGATCTGTATCGTCCCCAGGCCCGAACCCATGGATTGCCGCCGCCGGGTACCCAGCCAATACACCCAAAGCCCACGCAGCCAGGCCAGGGAAAATGCCGACGCCAGGCCCAGCATGCCCCACTGCCCGGCCAGCATGCCGGCATAAAGCCAATAGGGCATGCCCACGAGGCCAAAGAGGCAGGCCCATCTTCGCAAGGCTTCCGAGCGGGATTGGGACAACCACACGGCAATGGCCACGGGGATGGAGAAGGCGATCTGGTCGAGGCTCATGGCTGCATCATACTGTACAAATAAACAGCCATCCACCAGCAGCCAGCAGTCTTCAGAAGTCAGAAAGCTGTGCTTGCCCGGCCTGATCCAGGGTGCCGAAGACATGACCCTGCATCAACTCAGCCCCCAGGGATCGGGCCAGCCGCACATCGTTGGGGGTGTCCACGCCATCCAGGATCACCCTGGCATTCAATCCCTGGGCCATGCGGACCATGCTTCTCAGGAACAATGCCGCCCTGCGATCGGAGCGAGCCTGAGCAAAGAAATGCCTGGCAATCTTCACTTCATGCATCTGGCACCTGCTCAATACATGGGGCGTGGCGCCGCCAATGCCGAAATCGGCCAGGCACAGCTTCAAGCCAGCCGCCTCGACGGATGAGATGGCATGTATGAGCTTCTCCTGCGTCCTGTCCAGGGTGAAGAGCCTGGCTCCCAACCTGAGGACCACCCGCTGCCTGGGCACCCCGCATCGCTCCAGGGTTTCCATGATCCAGGGTACGAAATCCTGCTGCTGGACCAGCCACTGGCTGACTCCGAGGGAAAAATCTCCTCCAAACTTCGAGTACCTGATGATGTCGAAGGAAATCTGCAAGATGACACGCTCAAGCAGCTCATACTCCAGGCCGCAACCCTCAATGAACTCCAGGGCGTGCGGCCTCAAGGCATCCACTTGTGCATAGGCAGATGGGCTGACCCCTGCTTCCACGCCCTTCAAGGTGCCATCCGTACAGGATATTTTCTTGACCATATCCAGAGGTACATTTTTCTCCCCAATGGCTTTGCGGACCTTTCCTCTGTAGTCTTCGACTTGGCTGACATAATCGATGAACAGGGCTTCGATCATCATGGCTTAATCGCCTTTCAATTTCGTGTTTCACTCCGTGCTCACAGACGGCCGGCAAAATCAGCCCAGGTGCCTGACGCTCCATAATGCTGCGAGACCATCGATCGCCATGAAGACAGTGATAAATCCACCAACCGTTGGCTCTCAAGGAGTAGAGCCCCTTTCCGCCCCTGCGCAGATTTTTTCGGGAACGAAGATTCTCTTCATCTCATCGTCCAATCAGCTGCATGCATTGCTTTCGCCATTTCTCCAGGGCTGGGGCCTGGATTTGCACTCCTATTCAAGCCCCAGCGAGATCAGGAGCGGACATGTCAAGAATTTTCGGTTTGCCATTTTCGCAGGACCCAGGGATTCATGGAATCCAAGGAGCGAGAATCGTGTCGCGTCTGCCTTGGACTGCATCATAGAGTGCGAAAAAAACCATGGCCTGGAACCCGAGAGAATCAATCAGCGACTCATCACCGTATCTTCGAAATCATTGCCAGGATTAGTCCAGGCTCTTCAATGGGCAATCCATTCACCCTACTCCGCTTCTCCGCCCCGGCCATCTCGTCTCCCCCTTGGAATCAGTCTGTCAGATATTCACTTGCAGCACTTGCAGGAAACCTCAGCCACGATCAGGACCGCTTTCCTAGCATCATTATCATCATCCTTGCTGATCCTCACCACATCCAGGGACCGCGAGGATATCCAGCGCGAGCTGCACAATCTTTCCGGATCGTTGAGATTCTTCCATCTCAGAGAGATGTCTTTTTACTGTTTGGCCCTGGAGGAGGGCATCACCCGCAATGGATTTGGCGCTCATGCAATGGACATTGCATATTTGCAATCGGAATTGTCGAATCTGAAAAAAATCATGCTGGCAATGGGCCAAAGCTGAAGCACGAAAGCATTCATACACCCCTTGACGAAGTCACCCAACCACACTCCAGCGCATATTTCATGAGGTCTATGTCTTTCTTGATACCAAGCTTGTGCATGGCTTTGACTTTCTGGGTGCTGATGGTCTTTTTGCTTCTATTCAATCTCGCTGCAATCTCATCGACGCGAAGCCCTGCGGCATAGAGTCTCACCACCTCGGCCTCCTTGGGACTGAGAATGACAGGAGATTTTCCCTCTATGGGGATTCCATTCGCCCCCACCCGGCCAAGGCACTCCGATATGCTTGGAGAGTAGTAAATTCCTCCCGCATACGCCGCATGAATGGCCGGCACAAGATGAAGAACAGGGTCCGCCTTGCTGACGATGCTGATCCCCGAGACCTGGGTCAGGGCCTGCAAAATTGCCGGATTGTCCAGCATCGTCAGAACAACCAGCCCCACCTGGGGAAATTTTCTCGATATATAGCTGAACAACTGCAAGCCATCTCCGTATCCACCTTTGGGCATGGAGTAATCAGAGACCAGCACATCGAAATCTTCTTCCTCCAGCCTCCTGATCAGATCGCTGGAGTTGGAAACGCTTGCATTGAGCAGGATATCCTGCTCTGACGCCAATTCATGACGGATACCGGAGATGATACCCGGGTGGTCATCCGCCAACAGTACGGATATTTCTGATTCTTCCTCGTGGTTCATGGCAGAGAATTTGATGTCCAAGACCCTTACAACTTTCCAAGGCTATCGCGCAAATCTGCCACCACGGCATCGATGCACCGCCACTCCCCTGATTCAATCAGCGATGAGATTTTCTCCAGGTAGGCCAGCTGCACGGACATGCCAGCCACTGCAAATGCTCCCTTCATCGCATGGATCTCCTGACGCATGCCACCAGTGTCTTTAAGCTCCATGCAGTTCTTCAGCAACGCCAGGGAATCCTCTGTCGTCGATATGAGCATGTCGAGATAAGCAGAAACTCCGGCACTGAGATTATCCTCGGAAGCAGAGGAAACGTTCCACTTCTTTACGATATTCCTGGCGACGAAAATTTTTATGTTTCCCAAAGAGGCTGGTTTGAAAATAATATCTGAGATTCCGAACTGCAAGCATCTGGCTTTTTCATCCTTTCCCGCATGTGCCGTGATCGCACCAACCGGAATATGCGGATACTTCTGCCTTATGTGCCGTGCCAGCAGATATCCGCTCATGCCCGGCATCTGGAGATCCGTGATGACAAGGTCGTATGTCTGTTCCGCCATCATGCGCAAGGCGATTTCTCCGCCAGGTGCTGCATCGGCCGCGCATCCCACAATCCTCAGTTGATCCACCAGCAGCATGCGATTGACCGGATGGTCGTCCACCACGAGAATCCGCGCGCAAGGGCTGTTGCCTTCCATGACAGCGACATCATCCTCCGGGCCACGGTCCTGGGGAAGCAGGGCAGGTTCTGCATGATGGGCAGGAAATGACAATTCGAATTGACTGCCAAGTCCCGGTCGGCTGGAAAACCGGATCTCTCCTCCCATCAGACGCGCCATGCGCTGGCACAGCGTCAGCCCCAACCCTGTTCCTCCGAATTGCGCAGAGATGCCCGCCCCTGCCTGCCTGAATGCATCGAAAATGAATGGATGCTGTGAGGATGGAATTCCTATGCCCGTATCCGACACAACGATCCGTACCTGGCCTGAAGACTCCGATGCATGGATCCCAATCCGGCCCTGCCTGGTGAACTTCACGGCGTTGCTCAGAAGGTTGTTCATGATCTGCTTGACGCGCTCCACATCACCCAGATAGCCACCCCGCAGCGATTCATCCGCCACCACGAAGAATTCCATGCCGGCGTCCAGCACCAGCGGCTCGTAGATGCTTGCCACATGTTGAATCGCTGCCCTGAGATCAAATCCCGCCAGCTCCACGCTCATCTGCCCCGATTCTATCTTTGAGAAATCAAGCACATCATTGAGCAGTTGCAAGAGAGACTGGGATGATGAAGATATGACATCCAACCTGGCTTTCTGAGGATCAGACAAATGGCCTCTGCTCAGTATCTCCAGATTACCGAGAATGGCATTGAGCGGGGTCCGTATTTCATGACTCATGACAGCCAGGAAATTCGACTTTTCCTTGCTTGCGTCTTCGGCGGTCTTTCTGGCCCGCTCAAGGTTTCTGTGAAGCTGCTTGTGCGCCGTGATGTCCGCGAATCCGCAAAGCAACACATTTCGGCCACGATATCTTGTCTTCACCATGACGGTTGACAACTCCGCCAAATCCCCATCGCGCTCGATGACGATCTCGCTGTTGACCTGCGCATGCCCATCCTCTCTTCTGGGGGAATTTCTTTCTGCGTTGATACGACAAAAATATCCCATCAAGGATTCCTTTTGTCCTTTGCCATGCAGAACCATGCTGTCCTTGCAAAGCTGCATCATGCCGTTCTCCAGCAGCATCTTCTGCCTCTTGATATCCAACACCCCGAGACCATAGGGAGCCATCGCCATGATGGTCCTGCTCAATTGCTCTGAATCAAATACATGCCTTGCCTTTCTGTATATTGGAACAAATATACGCTCATAGAAATAGAAAAGAAACCCCCAGAAGAAAAGAATGAAAGCAGCAGCAAGAAACAAATATACGACAGACCTACCCTTCAGATATACCGCATCCTTCCAGGAGAAAACATGAAACAGCGACATGTTTGTGTTTGATATATCGGATCTATAGTAAAATAATCCATTTTCGTATACACTTCCATACCTGCTCAATATATACTTTGCAAGCAATCCTTCCTGCCTCTTCCAGCCTTGCATGACCGCCCGGTCGGCTGTCGCACGAACCTCGGCCCCTCCCCCCAATGCAATGCCCCCTGCAGAGTCCATGATGAAGAATGATCCGCGCACATCATTCTGCTCCATCAAGCTCGCGACGTAATCTGTGGGCATATCACTGACTACTGTCAGAAAAGGCTTTTCATTCTGAAATGCCGTAGCCATGATCTGAAATGACAGGTCTCCTGTAAGAACACTCCTTTCCGGCGCAAGCCATATAGGCTGGCGTGGAGCCCCCGTTCTTCCAGCACGCCCATCGTTTTCATAGATCCTGGAGATGTTCGACTTCAATCTCTGCAAGATGGCATCTCTCTCCACATCATCAGGAACATGATCGATCAGGGCACCGATGAATTTTCCATCAGGACTGAAAACATAGGCGGATATTGCCTTCCCATGCTGCAAGAAGCTGGAATTCGCAAGATAGGCCAACTCCTCCAGAATGACCCCGTACTCATCATTCAACTGGCGGCTCTCGAATCCCTCCAGCAAAGTGACCGGGATCACGCCTCCCGCTTCCGGCTGTCTCCAGATGCCCGAGCGCGATTCATGAGCATGCCCCCAAATCAACTCTGAAGCGACGATTCCACGCATCACGATGACCTGCTTGGTTTCTATTTCAACGAGGATGCGCGTTCTCCTGTCCTGGAAGCTGGCCCTTCTTTCCTCCATGAATTCATTGAACTCTGCCAGCAGAGCCACCAAGGCCACCACGATCACAAGAAGCGTAAAAACCAGCCCTCCGCCAAGGAGCAGCGTCTTGTTGTAGCGATTGAGAAGGTAGAGATCCCTTTTTTCCCCTTCCTCAGATATGCGCGCTTCCATCTGTGTGGACTACAGCAGATTTTCAGGTGGCAGGACTCCCCGCGAATCAAATACCTTCTTTTCAATCATGGAGGCCTACTTTCTGACATCCACCCAGCCCATCTCGATGCCGTAACGAATGAGACCTATATCCTTCTGAACACCCAGCTTGTTCATGATGGCGATCTTGTGCGTGCTGATGGTCTTGACACTGCGATAAAGCCGTCTGGCAATTTCGGAGACTGTCAAGCCGGAAATGAGTAGCAGCAGAATCTCCTCCTCACGTTTTGAAAGCTGCACCGGCACATCTATCTTCATTAGCCGATCCTCCCCACCTCCCAGGATCTTGCTGGCACCCGGAGAAACGAACTGTCCATCCGTATATGCGGCATAGATGGCCGGCAGCAGGCTGCCCAGCGAATCTGTCTTGTGGACTATCCTGTAGACACCCTGATTCGCCAGTGACTTGATGATTCCAACGTTTTCGATCATTGTCAGCATGACGATCTTGACTTCTGGAAACCTTTTTCTGATGACATTGAGCATGACCAGTCCGTCACCATATGCACCACCGGGCATGGAGTAATCCGTCACCAGCACGTCGCATTCGTTCTGCCTGAGAAAGCTGATGATCTCCGTTGAGTTTTTCGCCCTGCCGACTATCTGTATTTCATCCTTGTTCTCCAGGATGCTTTCAATGCCTGCAAGAACTGCCGGATGGTCGTCGGCAATCAATATGCGTAAGACAAAGTTTTTCATGATCCAGGAATGAGCATTTCGGAGCATTTCGAAGACTCGTCCTATTCTAGGTAGGTTTCCTAGGACAGACGCCCTGGTTTTGTCTGATTTTTTGGCCCAAAAAATAGGACTAGTCCTATTTTTACTGAGGGATGGTGCAAAGTTCGGCAACTGGTCTTAGGCTGGCACCGGGAATTCGACCCAGCGCCCGATCTGGCATGGGATCGACATGGAAGCTCCCGCACTTCGGCATGGTTCCCGGGCTTCCCTCGGTCGCGCTGAAGAGTTCGCTGAATCCCGGCACAATCCGTGCATGAGAATCCTCCACACCATGCTGCGCGTGGGCAACCTCCAGCGCTCCATCGATTTCTACACGCAGGTCCTGGACATGCAGTTGCTGCGCACCTCCGAGAACCCCGAGTACAAGTACTCCCTCGCCTTCCTGGGCTTTGAAGGCGGCAATCCGGGACAGGCCGAGATCGAGCTGACCTACAACTGGGGTACCGAGGCCTACGACATGGGCACTGCATACGGCCACATCGCGCTGGGCGTTCCTGATGCCTACGCTGCCTGCGAGAAGATCAAGGCTGCTGGCGGCAACGTCACGCGCGAAGCCGGTCCGGTCAAGGGTGGAACCACCGTGATTGCCTTCGTCACGGACCCCGATGGCTACAAGATCGAATTGATACAAGAAAACTCGAGGGCTTACAGACACGACGGCCCGTCCACGGCCGGTGGCGTGGAACCGGACCCCTTGCGCAACGCATGAATGACAAGCTCCCCCAGGCACCCTCACGGCTGCCGGCGGGGCTTCATTGCGTTCGGGGGCTGCGGGGCTGCAATCGTCCCGGGGAAATCAACGTCACCACGCTGCCCTCCCCCTCCTGATTCCAGTACAACCGGTGGATCGTGGCGCCTTGCAAGCTTGATGCGGCTACGGGAGGTGTCTATAGTTCTTCCACGCGGCAGAACCACCATCGCGCAAAGGCCCCGCCATGTACCAGAACTTGCTTGTGCCGATCGACGGAAGCGCCGCCTCCAGCGCTGGACTGACGCAAGCCATAGAGCTGGCGAGGGCGGTCAACGGGCGCATACGCCTGCTCCACGTCATTGACGACGTGTCCTTTTCCTTTGTCATGGATGCCTATGCCGGACAGCCCGGCAGCTGGCTGGAGGATCTGCATGCCGAAGGCACCAGGATCCTCGCCGATGCAACGGCGGCGGTGTCGCAGGCCGGGGTGGCCGTGGATGCCATCCTCGATGACCGATTGAAATCCCCGGTACATGACGTGGTGGTGTCGCAGGCCGCCAGCTGGCCCGCCGACCTCATTGTCATAGGATCGCATGGCAGGCGCGGGATCGAGTATGCAATGCTGGGAAGCAGCGCCGAGAAGATTCTCAGAAAATCCAGGGTTCCAGTGCTGGTGGTGCGTGCAGACGCATCATGAGGGATTGCGATCACTGGTCTGGCGCAGAGGCTGCGGCGCTGCGGATTCTCCAACCCGCAGCGCCGCAGCCGCATGGCTCAATCCACCAGGATCACTTCCACGCGGCGGGCCTCGGCGTTGCTGCCATCGGCCTGCAATTGCTCGGGCTTCCTGAGTTCGACCTTGTCCTCGGCCACGCCCAGGGCCGACAGCGCGGCCTGGACAGCCAGGGCGCGTTTCTTGGCGAGCTCCGCATTCAGTTCGGCATTGCCCGTGGCGTCGTGGAAGCCGGAGACCACGGCACGCTTGCCGCCCTGCACACCGGCCACCACATCGGCCAGCGCTTCATTGGCACCGACCGCCAGCTCGGCCTTGGCGGAAGCAAAGTAGAACTTCACCACGCCATTTTCGACAACCACGCGGGCCACGTCTTCCTCGATCACCACGGGTGTCGCGGCCACCGCCGCAGGCGCGGTACCGGCAGCGGCCTTCGCCGGGCCGTGCGCGATGCCACGCTGGTAGACCACGACACCGACCACCGTGGAGACGACGAGCGCAATCAGGGCAAACAAGAAACCCAGGGCAAAACGCTGTTGGCTGTCGTCGTCGGAATTGTTGAAAGACATGAAGCACTCTCCGTGAATGAACTGTTGAAAGAAAAGCCGAAAGACTGCGAAAAACCGATGGATTGTAGAGGCCGGCCCATGGACGTCCGATTCCTGGTCTGGCCAAGACCGGAAGCCTGGCCGGACTGTGGCGATCCCGAGACAAAAGATGCGGCCGACAGCCGGCGGTGCCGAGCCGTGTACACCATTCGGGCATCCAGGCGTTAAAACGTCATTGTTCTTTCACGCCTTGCCGTCCATGTCCGCACTGCCCGAGTTCGCATTTGCCCGCCGAGAACCCCAGCCCATGCTGGCCGAAGCGCTGCATCACTGGGGTGGTGCCGACGATCTCTGGGTCTTCGGCTATGGCTCACTGATCTGGCGCCCGGATTTCGATTTCTGCGAACGCCGCACGGCCCGCGTCTTCGGCTGGCACCGGGCACTGAAGATGTGGAGCACCATCAATCGCGGCACGCCCCAGAACCCGGGACTGGTGTTCGGCATGCTGTCCGGCGGCAGTTGCCAGGGCATGGTGTTCCGCATTCCGCGCCAGCAGGGCCACGCCGTCCTGGAAACTCTGTGGCAGAGAGAGATGGCCAATGCCGTCTATGACCCGCGCTGGCTGCCCTGCCGCACCGGCCAGGGCACGGTGCAGGCGCTGGCATTCACGCTGTCGCGCCACAGTCCCAACCACACGGGCGAGCTGGCCCCGGAGGACTACCGCCGCATCTTCAGCGAGGCCAGGGGCATCTACGGCAGCACGCATGACTATGCGCGTGCGACCTTCGACGAGCTGCAGCGCCTGGGAATCCGTGATCGTGCCCTGCAGCGTCTGCTCAGCTATGCAGGCCCGTCCGGATCCGGGGGCCTGGCTGGCTGCTGACGCCGCGCCGCCTGGATTGGGCGGTGCAAAGCTGCTCTCTCCGACAGGCCAGGCCCGTGGCACAGGGCAAGATGGAGCCGCGCGTCTAGCGCATTTCCCGATTTTTCAGCACGGATTCCCAACAGGAGATAGCCACCATGCCTTTGAATGCATATCCATCCAGCCACCAGGCCGCCAGTGCGCCCTCCCATTCTTGTGCAGCCATGAAGCTGCTGATGGCCACCGGCATGGTGCTGGCCCTTGGCGCCTGCGGCAACTCGCCCAGGACATCCGCAGCCGCACCGGGTGCGGCGGCACCTGCCCCCGCAGCGGCAATGGCCCAGTTGCAGCCCACGCAAGGCAGCCAGGTCAGTGGCAGCCTGCAGTTCACCCCCCAGGCCGATGGCAGCGTGCGCGTGCAAGGCTCGGTGCAGGGCCTGGCCCCGAACAGCGAGCACGGTTTCCATGTCCATGAAAAAGGGGACTGCTCCAGCCCCGACGGCCTGAGCGCCGGAGGTCACTTCAACCCGACGGGCCAGGCCCATGGCCGCTTCGGCGCCACGCCCCATCACACGGGAGACCTGCCCAGCCTGCGCGCCGACGCCCGGGGCGTGGCAACCATCGACTTCGTCTCGCGTGGCCTCACCCTGGACCAGGGCCCTGCCAGCGTGGTGGGCCGTGGCCTGATCGTTCACAAGGATCCGGACGACTACACCACGCAGCCCACCGGCAATTCGGGCGCGCGCCTGGCTTGCGCCGTGATCACGCGCGGCTGATCTCCCCGTCAACGCATGCAATCTCGCAGCCAGGCCGCGCAGTGCTCGGCCTGAGCCGCGGGCCACCGGACATTGACCGTGGTGTCGCCACGGCGCAGTTCCACGTGGATGACGTCCGTGGCAATGCCTGTCCCCCGGTTGACGGTGAAGATCCGTCCCCACCAGCCGCTGCCGGGCAGGCGGCCAGCGGCTGGTGGGGCTGATTCGCTGGCGGGCCATGGTACCGAGACGGACTCTGGTGCAGGCTCGGCCGAGGGCGCGGGCATGGCGGGTGGTATGGCATCCGCGTCCGCGTCCGCAGACAAGGCACCGGCAGGCACCGACCCGCCGTGTTCGATGCGCGCCGCCAGGTTGGCGCCGAATTCCTCCCATATCCGGTCGGCCTTGGTCTTCATCACGCTCAGGCCGAAGGCGCCCAGGCGGCCCAGCAGGTCCACATCGACCTTGATGCGCAATGCGGTGCCGCCCTCGGGCGTGGCCTCCAGAAATACCTCGCTGCGCTGCTTGAGGGAACTGGCCACCGAAGTGTCCTCACCCGTGCCCTCCACGCGCAGGTACTCGGGTGCACGCTGCTCGACGATGCGCGTGCGCAGCTTGAATCTGGCGCTGATGAACGAGATCTTCTGGTGCATCACGGCCACGTATTCCGTGGGGCTGATCACTTCGATGGACTGCATGCCCGGAACGGCGCCACCCATCACCTGTGGATCCAGCAGCAGGGCCCAGACTTGCTCGCGCGGAGCCGAAACGGTGAGTGTCTTTTCAATTTCCATGCATGTTCTCCGCGGCCACGAGGACCGATTCCACGATCTGGGTGTACCCCGTGCAGCGGCACAGGTTTCCGTTGAGGCCATGGCGCACTTCGTCGGCGCCGGGCCCGGGCTTGCGGGCCAGCAGGTCGCAGGCCGCCATGATGAAACCCGGCGTGCAATAGCCGCACTGCAGGCCGCCGCATTGCATGAAGCTTTGCTGGAGCGGGTGCAGTCGCTCCCCATCGGCCAGCCCCTCGATGGTGGTCAGCACCTTGCCGTGCACCTGTACGGCCAGCATCAGGCAGGACTTGACCACCTCGCCGTCCAGCAACACCGAGCAGGCGCCGCAGACGCCCGTCTCGCAGCCGCGCTTGGTGCCGGTCAGGTGCAGGTCGTCACGCAGTAGGTCGGACAGCAGCCGGCGCGCGGGCACCTCCAGGCTGCAGGGCTCGCCATTGACGTTGCATTCGATGCGGTGCTGGCTCATTGCATTTCTCCCGGCTCCATGGCCATGTCCAGGCCGAACAGCCCGGCCACGGTGCGGCGTACATTCACACGCACCATCGCGCGGCGGAAATCCGCCGAGCCGCGCGTGTCGGACACCGGCGTGATGTCGGCCGCAACGATGCGGGCCGCCTCGACCGCCACGGCCCAGGTGACGTCACGCCCTTCGAGAAAGGCCTCGGCGCGCCGCTGCCGTGCGGGAATGGGCGTGGAAGCGCCCACCACCAGGCGCGCATCGCGGCAGACGCCATCGGCGGTGTCCGCAACCAGGGCCACGCTGACCAATGGTCGGTGTTCGGCGGCCGTACGCAGAAAGCGCGTATGGACCCCGCTGCGCCCCTGCGCCATGGGCGGCACGCGGACCTCGCTGACGATCTCGTCGCTGTCCAGTGCGGTGGTGTAGTAGTCGACAAGAAAGTCCTCGATGCCCAGAACGCGCTCGCCCCGCGCACTGGCCAGCACGACCTGGGCGTCCAGCGCCATCAGGCAGCCGGGAGGGTCGGTGGACGGATCGGCGTAGCAGAGGTTGCCGCCCACCGTGCCCTGGTTGCGTACCTGGGGGTTGGCCATGCGCTGCGCCATGCCGGCCAGCACCGGATAGCGCTGCTGCACCAGCGGCGATGCCGCCAGTTCGGCATGCCGCACCAGGGCGCCTATGCGCAGGCCGCGCTGCGGATCGAAGTCCAGCCCGTGCAGGGCCCCTATGCCGGCCAGCGACACCAGATGGGTGGGCGCCAGCATGCGCTGGCGCATGCCCAGCATCAGCGCGGTGCCACCGGCGATCACGCGGCAGTCCTCGCCCAGTTCGGCCAGCAGCCGGCTGGCCTCGGCCACCGTGGCTGGTTCCAGGAAATCGAAGTCATGCATGGTCTTGCTCCTCGGCCCGTGCGCGCAGCGCGGCCAGGATTTTTTCAGGCGTGATCGGCAGGTCGCGGATGCGCACGCCGATGGCGTCGTGGACGGCGTTGGCAATGGCCGGTGCCCCGGGCAGGATGGCCGTCTCGCTGGCCCCCTTGGCGCCATAGGGACCGTTGGGGTCGTTGGATTCGACGAAGCCGCCGCGCAGCAGCGGCACGGCATCGGCCGTGGGCATGGTGTAGTCGGCGAAATTGCCGTTGGCCAGGCGCCCGCCTTCCAGGTGCAGTTGCTCGTACAGCGCCCAGCCCATGGCCTGCACCGTGGCTCCGTTCGTCTGGCCATGGATGGCGACGGGGTTGAGAGCCTTGCCGCAGTCGTCGGCCACATAGCTGTCGAGCACCGTCACCTGGCCGGTCTCGGTATCGACCTCGACCTCCACGGCCTGGGCCGCGAAGGAGTATGCCGGGGCGATGTTGCCGTACAGCTGGTCGTCGTGCATTCGGGTCTGGGCATCCCAGGTATGGCTGACCTGTATGCCTTCGCCGCCATGTCGCCAGATGTGCTGGCGCGCCAGTTCGGCCATGCCCAGGGCGCGGTCCGTGCCGCGAACGCGCACCTGGCCATCGGCCAGTTCCAGATCGTCCAATCCGGCCTCCAGCAACTGGGCGCCCAGGGCCAGCAGCTTGTCGCGCGCGGCCCGCGCGGCGCCGATGGCGGCATTGCCCGCCGCCATGGTCACGCGCGAAGCCAGCGAGCCGATGGCAAAGGGAACGCTGTCGGTGTCGGGCGGCGCCACGCGCACGCGGGACAGGGGCAGCGTCAACTCATGGGCCACGATCTGGCCGAGCATGGTCATGGCGCCCTGCCCCATGTCGCACTCGCCGCTGAGCACCAGCACCTGGCCATCCTCGTGGATGCGCAGGCCCACGGTGGAGCCATCCCAGTTACCCATGGTGCGGTTGCCGCTGACATGCATGGCAGCGGCCATGCCCAGGCCCCGGCGCCGGACGCCGCAAGCATCACGGGGCCGGGCTCGCCGGGCGCTCCAGCCGATGGCCTCGGTGGCCTGGTCTATGCATTCCTTGAGGCCGGCGCTGCCGATCTTCCAGCCGTGCACGGTCACGTCCCCGGCCTCGACCGCATTGCGCCTGTGCACCTCGGCCGGGTCCAGGCCCAGTTGCCCGGCCATGGCATCGATGTGGCTGTTGAGTGCGAACAGCATCTGCGTGCCGCCGAAGCCCCGGAACGCCCCGTGCGGCGGGGTGTGGCTGTAGACCAGGGTGGCGTGCGAGCGCACGTTGGCCAGACGGTGCATGTTGTCGCTGCGCATGGCGCTGACGTGCATGACCTCGGCCGACAGGCCCGCATAGGCGCCGCACTCGGCAAGGATGCGCACCTGCTTGGCCAGGATGCGGCCATCGGCGGCCATGCCCAGCTTGAGCGTGATGCGCTCGGGCACGCTGGAGCAGCAGGCCAGGAAGTCCTCCAGCCGCGTGTTCACCAGGCGCACCGGCCGGCCCGTGCGCAGGGCCAGCAGGCCGGCGAGCAACTGGTTGTCGTCCTCGATGATCTTGCCGCCGAAACCGCCGCCCGTGGTGGCCTGCACCACGCGGATGCTGGAGACGGGCCGCTCCAGCGCGGCCGCCAGCCGGGCCCGCGCCAGGAACACCGACTGCGTGGAGGTCTGCACCAGCAGCCGGCCCTCGGCGTCGATGGACGCCAGCGTGGCCATGGGCTCCAGGTACCCCGGGTACTGGGCGTGGGTGGTGTAGGTGGCTTCGTGCACGAGGGCGCTGGCCGCGAAGCCGGCATCGGGATCGCCGCGCTCGAAGCGGATCTCGTGCGCGACATTGCCCCGGCCCGGATGCACGCCGGGAGCCTCTTCGTCGAGGGCCTCCTCGGGCGAGAGAATGGCCGGCAGTTCCTCGTACTCGACCTCGATCAGGTCCAGCGCGTCCCGCGCGATCTCCTCGGTGGCGGCGGCCACGGCAGCGACCTCCTCGCCCGCGAAGCGCACTAGGCCATCGGCCAGGATGCGCCGCTCCTTGTGGCTCACGCCCCAGGGGGTACGGGGCGCGTCGGCTCCGGTCAGCACGGCCTTCACGCCCGGCAAGGCCAGCGCGGCCCTTGTGTCGATGCGCACGATACGCGCATGCGGATAGGGGCTGCGCAGTACCTTGGCATGCAGCATGCCGGGCAGCTTGAGATCGCCTGCGTACCGGGCACGGCCCAGCACCTTGGACAGGGACGTGACCTGGGCCGTCTCGCGGCCCAGGGTGGAATGCAGGGAGTTCATGGCGTTCGACGTCCCCATGTCATTGCGCCGTGATGCCGAGTTCGCGGATCACGCGGCCCAGGCGTTCATGGTCGGCCGCATTGACCTCGGCCAGCACCTGCGACGCCCCGCCGACGGGCACGGCGCCGAAGGTGGCCATCCTGGACACGACCTCGGGCATCTTCAGGATCTCGTTGAGATGGGTGTTCAGCGCCTGTACCACGGCAGCCGGTGTGCCCCTGGGCGCGAAGACGCCATTCCAGGCGCCTGCGGCGATGTCCTTGTAGCCCAGTTCAGCCAGGGCTGGAACCTCCGGCAGCAGCGGCGAGCGCTTCGGGTCGGTCACGGCCAGGGCGCGCAGCTTGCCCGCCTGGAGGTACTGGGCCACCGGCCCCAGCGTCACATAGGCCAGGCCCACATGGCCGGCCGCCACGTCGTTCACGGCCGGCGCCACGCCGCGATAAGGCACATGCTGGATCTTCACCCCGGCGGCGCGGTTCAGCCACTCGGCGCCGATGTGCATGGGCGAGCCGGCGCCAGGACTGGCATAGCTCAGGTTCTTTCCGGCCCGGGCCGCAGCCACCATGTCGGCCACGCTCTTGAAGCCCGTGGACGGATGGGCCACCAGCAGCACGGCCTGGCTGGCCGTCAGGATCACGGGCGTGAAACCCTTCAGGGGATCGTAGGTGGCCGCCGCGGGCAGTTGCATCACCATCGGCGCGATGGTGAAAGGATTGGGCGTGAACAGCAGCGTGTAGCCGTCGGGCACGGCACGGGCGACCAGGTTGTTGCCCACCGTGCCACCGGCGCCTGGCCGGTTGTCGACCACCACGGGCTGCTTCAGCCGCATGGAGAGCTTTTCGGCCAGCAGGCGCGCCATGGCGTCGGTGTCGCCCCCCGGCGGATAGGCGACCACCAGGGTGACGGGGCGGGAAGGATAGTCCTGGGCGAGTGCGCCGCCACAACAGGCGGCAAGGGCGGCTGCGGCGGCCATGCTCAGGCCTTGCCGACGATTGGGGTTCATCACGGGGCTCCTGGGGCAGTGTGCGGGGCTGGCGGTACGCCCCATTGACATGAATCACTAATGAAACATTGATTCTCAAAAGAATCCGATAGCCATTGTGAATCGAGCAGTTGATGCATCAACTTACTGAAACCACCAATTGACTCTTGTCAGATTCTCAAAATCTGATCTGCAACGAAACCACCAGGCAGCCTGTGAAACAATCCTTGCCCACATGACCTCTGCGACCCCCTCCTCCTCCCCGACCTCGGGTAATGGCCCCTGGACCGACCTCGACGAGAGCGGCAGCACGCTGACGGTCGATCTCTTCCTGACCACCCTGATGAGCCAGGTCGGCAATGCGCTGCGCCGCACCATCACCGTGCCCTATGCCGACGCGGCCGAGCTGACGGTCTCGGAGTGGCGGCTGCTGGCCCTGATCGCCCATGCGGGCGAACTGCCCTTCAGCGCGCTGGTGGTGCAGTCCACATCGGACAAGGCCCTGGTCAGCCGCACGCTGCGGCTGCTGGAAGAACGTGGCCTGGTGGCGCTGCGGGCCGAGGGCCATACGCCGCGCAAGAAGATCCTGTGCGCCATCACCCCCGAAGGCCAGCGCCTGCATGACCAGGTGATGCCGCAGGCCCGGCGACGTCAGGCCGCGGCACTGCGCGTGCTGACGCCCGAGGAGCGCGAGGTGATGTACCGCGCGCTGCACAAGCTGCGCGGCCATTGCCAGGAAGGTGGATCCTCCGGATCGGGCGGCGAGGACTGAGTTCAGGCGGCGCTGCCGCGCGCCCGCAGCAGCGCTTCGGCGCGGGCCAGATCCTGAAGCGTATCGATGTCGGCGAGCACGCCGGCATCGTCGACCTGCACCAAGACCACTGCCCCCGCCTCGCGCAGGGCCTTGAGCACGGGCGAGCCGCCTTGCTGTCCGCTCAAGGCCATGAGCGCCGGGCCGCAAGCCGCGCCAAAGCCCACGGGATGCCCGCGCTCGCCGGCATGCACGGGCTGCGCCGCCTGCGCGCCGTTGCGCAAGGCATCGGCTACCTTGCGCAGCGTCTGCGGCTGCACCAGCGGCAGATCGCCCGGCAACACCAGCCAGCCGGAGGCGCCTGCCGTGGCGCGCACGGCGGCGGCCAGCGAGTCCCCCATGCCGGGATGGCCCGCATCCTCCAGATGCCATGGCAGACCGCTGGCGCGCACGGCGGCCAGGGTGTGCTCCAGCACCGTGCTGGCGCCCAGGGGCGCGGCCAGCTTGTGCATGGTGCCGCCCGAGGCGCGAAACCGCTCGCCACGGCCCGAGGCCAGGATCAGCACGCAAGAGAGATCGTCAAGGACTGTGCGCATGCGCAAATGTAGCGCGGCCGGCGGGCCCCTGGCGGAGGCACAATGCAGGCCATGAGCAGCTTATCCACCTCGATCGCCGACCTGCGCAAAAGCTACGAGCGCGCGGAACTGAGCGAATCGGCCTCCCAGGCCGATCCGCTGCAGCAGTTTGACCAATGGCTGCAGGAAGCCCTGCGCGCCCAGGTACCCGAACCCAATGCCATGACGCTGGCCACGGTGGGCGGGGACCTGCGCCCCAGCACCCGCATCGTGCTCATCAAGGGCTATGACGAGCGCGGCCTGGTCTGGTACACCAACTACGACAGCCGAAAGGGCCAGCAGCTGGCCGGCAACCCGTTCGCGGCGCTGCAGTTCCACTGGGTGGAGCTGGAGCGCGTGGTGCGCATCGAGGGCCGCGTGGAAAAGGTCAGCGACGAGGAAAGCGACGCCTACTTCAACAGCCGTCCGCTGGACTCGCGCATCGGCGCCTGGGCCAGCCCGCAAAGCCAGGTCATCAGCGGCCGCAGCGTGCTGGTGGCCAATGCGGCCAAGTACGGCGCACAGTTCCTGCTCAACCCGCCGCGCCCGCCGCACTGGGGCGGATTCAGGCTCGTGCCCGACCGCTGGGAGTTCTGGCAGGGCCGCAAGAGCCGCCTGCACGACCGCCTGTGCTACCAGTTCGAAGGCGGCGCCTGGCTGCGCCAGCGTCTGGCGCCGTGAGGCACTGATGCGCTGAGGCCGGTCAGCCCAGCAGGCGCTGGGCCAGCACCAGCATCAGCGGCACGGTGACCAGGGCCAGCGCCGTGGACACCGCGATGCTGGCCGACACCTCCTCCTGCATCACGCCATAGCGCTGCGTGAAAAGGAATACGTTGGCGCCCACGGGCAGCGCTGCCGCCGTGAACATCACCGCCACGGGCAGGCCGTTCAGGCCGAAAGCCCATGCCAGTGCCAGCAGCAGCAGCGGGTGCACGAGATTCTTGACGAGCGCGATGCCTACGGCCTCGCGCAGGTTGCGCCCGACCTTGGTGTAGGCCAGCGTGACGCCCACCAGCAGCAGGGCCATGGGCCCCAGCGCCTGGCCCAGCACCTGCAGCGAGCGATCCACCACCCCCGGCAGGACCAGGCCCGTCTGCGCGAACAGCAGGCCGGCCAGGATGGGCAACGGCACCGGATGCACGATGCCGTTGCGCACGGCCTGCAGCACCGTGCGCCACAGGGGGCGCGGCGCGCTGCGGCCCGCACGCTGGTTCTCGCGTGCCTCCGCCAGCTCGAACACCACGGTGGCTGCCGTCAGCAGGATCAGCGCATGCAGGGAGACCAGGGTGAACAGCGTGACCAGCCCTGCCTCGCCATGGACCAGCCCGACCAGCGGTACACCGATCATGACCGTGTTGCTGAACATGTTGGCCAGCCCTCGCGCGGCCGAACGCGTGGAGAAGCCGGCCAGCCCCATGGACACCACGAAGATCAGCCCGGTCGCCAGAAAGTACAGGGCCACCGGCTGGAAGTTCAGCTCCTGTACACGCACGGCGCCCATGGTGCGGAACAGCAGGGCCGGTGTGAGAACGAGGAAGACCAGGTTGGACAGGTCCTTGATGGCAGCCGACCGGACCCAGCCCAGGCGGGCCGCGAGAAATCCGGCACCGATGCACAGGATCACCGGGATGAGGGAGGCGAAGACAGGAGAGTTCACGGAAGCGGAGCCGGGACAGGAGAGAGAGGCGCCACCTGTACAGGTCTGCGGCGCGCGCAGATTATGCGCCGCCACAACCGTCGGGCGTGGCCAGTTCGTGATGCCCTGTTTCTGGCGACTTGTCGCCACAAATATCGACCTTCCGTTGTAAGGTTTGTTTTTACAACTCATGTAAGTTACATTCAAGACCCACACATCACCAGCGACACCCCTTGCCTGTACCCACCCGCATGCCAGCCTCCACTGCTCCCTCGCCCGCTGCAACGCTCCTGGCTCCTGACGGGCCGGCACTCTTTCGCCAATGGCTGGCCTGTGAAGGCTCCAAAGGCTGGAATGCCCTGGACACGGCCCCTGACAGCGGCTACGAGACCGTCTGGCGAGCCTGGCTGCGCAGCCTGCAGGATTCAGGCGCCCGCGCCCCGGGCGAACACCCCGCCACGGCGGGCCCGGCCCCCTGCGGCACCGGGGCACCAGTCCATGCCTGGCAGCAGGCCACGGCCGTGGACGTACAGAACTTCCTGCGCCCGCGCCAAGGGCAGGTCTCGCACCACCTGCCCGGGCGCCGCATCAGCGAAGTCACGCGCCGACGCTATTGGCGGCTGCTGGAACGCATCTACGACCACGCCCTGGAGCATGGCTGGGTCATGGCCAACCCTGCTGCCGGGCTGTCCGCACCGGAGCGCCCTCCCGCCGAGGACGGCCAGGGCCATTGCCTGCCCGCACCGCTGTGGCAGGCCCTGCCCCGCCATTTTCCGGTGGCCGACGGCTTCCAATCCGCGCGCGACCGTGCCATCTTGCTGTTGTTGTACGCACTGGCCCTGGCACCCGAGGAAGTCCGCGGACTGCACTGGCGCGACGTCCAGGGAACCGCACCACCAACGGGCCTGCCGACCACGCTGCATATCGATGGCGCACGCGCCGCGCAGCAACGTGTGCTGGAGTTGCCGGAGGCGGTCGCCCTGGCGCTGCGCGACTGGCACGGCTTCAGCGCCGGACAACGTGGCCCCGAAGCCATCCGGCCCGATGCGCCGGTCTTCTATTCGCGTGAAGGCCAGCCGCTGTCGGTGCGCGTGCTGTTCCATGTGGCCTCGCAGCTGCTGCAGCGCGCCCATGCGGCGCAGCACGCGTCCAGCCAGAAGGCGCCGCTGCACCGCGTCGGCCCCCAGGTGCTGCGCAACACGGCCATCGTGCAGTGGCTGCGCGATGGCCGGTCCGAGTCCGAGGTGGTGCGGCTGATCGGTGTGGAAAGCGCACGTGCCCTGCGCCACCTGCGCCACTACCTGTAGCGCAGGCGACTCGCGACCCCGGGTGGGGCCGGACAGACCTCAGAAGGAGACCTTCACCCCCACGGTGATGTTGCGCCCCATCAGCGGCGCCGCGTTCTTGATGAACGAGGTATGGGCGAAGGCCAGGCGGTTGGTCAGGTTCTGGCCCTTGATGAAGATCTGCCAGGGCATGCCGCCTGCCGTGCGCAGCGTATAGCTGGCCGAGAGGTTGAGCATGCCGTAGCCGTCGGTCTGCGTCTCGAAGGCGGCCGTGCGGTTCTGGCGCAGCACCTGCACCCATTCGGCCTGGGCATCCCAGCCCTTCCAGAAGGTGTCCACGCGCACGCCGACGCGTGCGGCGGGGATGCGCGGCAGGCGCGAGCCGTCCTCCAGCCGGGCGCGCACCGCATCGCCGAACAGGGTCACACCCCACTGGCGCGACAGCTTCTGCCGCACCTGGCCCTCCACGCCCGTGAAGCGCGCGTCAGCCTGGGTGTATTGCAGCAGTTGCAGGCCATCCACCTCATCCAGCGTGGCGCCATAGATGTAGCCCTTGACGCGATGGTGGAAGGCATTGACGCTGAAGGTGGTGTCGCCCGAGCTCTTGCGCAGGCCGATGTCCAGTGCCTGGGAGCGCTCGCGCTTGAGATCGGCATTGCCGCGCTCATAGGTGGAGGTCGCCATGTGCAGGCCGTTGGCATAGAGCTCTTCGGCCGTGGGCAGACGGCTGCCCTGCGTCAGCGACGCCGAGAGGCTGTAGCCCGGCGTGAACTTCCAGACCGACCCCAGCGAGAACGAGGTGCCGTTGTGGCTGCGCGAGATGGCGCTGCGCTCTGCATCCACGGTCTGGCGCTCGTGGCGCAGCGCGGCCTGCCAGCGCCAGTCCTGCCAGCGGTATTCCTCCAGCAGGTAGATGCTGTTGCGGCGGGTCTCGGTGGGCTGCACATAGGCTTCCTCGCCCTCGGCGCTGAACCTGCGCTGCACGGTCTGCAGGCCGATGACCCCACGCCAGCCGGCGATGGGCTGGTGCTCGGCCTCCACGCGCAGGTCGTGGGCACGGTTCTTGAAGGTGGTCGACACCTGCCCGTCCTCGATCTCGTCGTGGCGGTAGTCCGTCCAGCCGCCGCGCACGCGCAGCGCCGCGATGCCCGCCGTCGGATTGCGCCATTCACCGCGCAGATCCCAGCGCTCGCTGACGAGATCGACCACAGGAACGCTCGCATGGTCATGGTCATGTTCGTCTCCATGGTCATGGCCGTCCTCGTCATGCCCGTGGTCATGGCCACCGCAGTGCAGGTGGTCGCCATGGGTGTGGCAGCCCTCGAAGCTGTGGTTGTGGCCCGGCAGGCCGTAGCGCGCGGTCTGGCGCGTATAGGCCAGACCCAGGTAGCCCTGGGTGCCGATCCAGGACAGACCCAGGCTGCCCGTGTCCGTGCGGTTGAAGCTGCCGGCCACCTTGCCCTGGGACTGGCCATTGGGCGCCCAGCCACTGCCCACGCGGTAGTCGCCCGCATCACGCGCCATGCCTTCCGCGTGGATGGCCAGCTGGCCCGCGCCGCCCGTCAGCGAGAACGCTCCGGCCGTCTCGCCCGCGCCCGTGCTGCCGCGCAGCTGGGCCGAGCCGGTGATGCCGTTGGTGGGGATGGCGGTGGGAATCTTGTCGTCCAGGATATTGACCACGCCGCCCATGGCGCCACCCCCACCGTAGATCAGCGCGGAGGGGCCGCGCAGCACCTCGATCTGCGTGGCCAGCATGGGCTCGCTGGCCACCGCGTGGTCGGGGCTGATGGTCGAGGCGTCATGCAACTCGGATCCATCGCTGAGGATCTGCACGCGCGGCCCATCCATGCCGCGGATGATGGGCCGGCTGGCACCGGCTCCGAAATGGCTGGCGTGGATGCCGGGCTCACCGTCCAGCGTCTCGCCCAGCGTGGCGGCCTGGCGCAGTGTCAGCACGTCGCTTTCCAGCACGGTGGCCGGCGTGGACATGTCCTCGGAGGACAGGCCCAGGCCGCTGGCCTTGACCGTCACCTCGTTGAGCACGGGACCTGACCCGCGCTGTGTGTCTGCCCGGGCCGCGGCGGCGGCCCCGCCTTCAGGTTCGGCGGCCAGGGCCGTGGCCCCCATGGCCGGCCCGAGCACGCCCGCCAGCAGCAGCTGCTGCAGCAGGGGGCGCAGCTTCATCCTCTCCCCCGGGGCCTTTGCGTCCTGGTGGTATTGCTGTGTTGTCACTCTCATCACTGGTCTTCCTGGCCGCGCGCGGCCACGGGCCCTCGGGCGTGGCGATCCGCGCGCTGCAAAAATGGCATCGAAAACGGACGGCCGCGGCCTGCCAGGCAGGTGCGCGGACCTCCGATCGGAAAAAGCATTCAGGAGCTGCCGGTCCTGGGCGCGACCCCCGTGCGCAAGCAATGCGGGACGGGCGCGGCAACGCGGCGCCGAGCCCGGCGGGCGCGCACGGCACCCGCCAGAGGTTCAGGCCGCCAGGCGGGCAGGAGCACAGTGCGGGGGAGCCCGCGCATCGAAGAAAGCCGCCAGCGTTCGGCCATCGCGCACCATGGCAGGCGGCATGGGACGGGCCTGCTCGGCCCAGACAGGCGGCAGGACCACGGCGGATGGCGGTCCGGCCATGCCGTCGTGCAACTGGTCCAGCAACTGGCAGTCGGCGGGACCATGGCCCGAGAACAATGCATGCACCCAATCGATGGGAGCGGTGCAGGAGGCGCAGGCAGCCTCGGCCTCCACCTGCGCAGGCCGATGCAGCGTCGCTGCCGCCAGTCCCCCCGCATGCACCACACGGTGCATCTGGCCCAGCAACGGGGCCAGCGCCAGGGAGCAGACCAGCAGCCAGGCCAGCAACCACCCCCTGCGCCACACGACGGCGCGCGGCGCCTGCCATGGGGCAGGCGCCGTCGCAGTGCGGTCCGGGGGCGGGAAAGACATGGATGGATCAGCGACGGTTCGGGAAGCGCAAAGTGTATGCTTCAAATACAGGCCGGGGATTCACAACCCTGTCACAAAGCCTGGGGCGCGGCTCAATGCGCGTGGCGCATGCCGCAGAACTTGCCCAGCGCCAGGCCCTTGCAGTCCAGCTGCAGCTGCTTTTGGCACTGTTCGTGGTCGCGGCCGGCGGCAAGGCATTGCGCGGCGGCCTCGTGGGCCTTGGCCATGGCCCGGTGGCGCTCCATGTCGGCACGGGCGTGGGCATCCAGCGGCGCCGACGTGCCCGTGGCCCCGGCGGCCGGCCGGCCCTGGGCATGAACGTGCTCATGGTCATGCGCGCGGACCTGCGGCGCCAGCAAGGCGGCCACCAGAATCAGGGAAGCGGAACGGAGCGGGGCAAAGGTCATGCAAGATCCTGGATATCCATGCGATGGCTGAGAAGAAAAGGAATGGGAACGGGTGTGTGAGGGCCGCCTCACGCAGGCCGGGCACCGGCCCCGTCGCCGCAGTCCCGGCACAGGCCGGTGACCGACACATCGATGGCCCGGCCCTGCAGGCCGCTGGCCTCCAGCGCCTGGCGCAACTGAGACAGCGCCGCCCGCAAAGGCTCTGCGACCTCGCCACCCAGCCGGAAGGCGCTGTGGCAGTCCGCACATTCGAAATGCGCCGCCGCACCGGCCTCCTGGGTCGCGCCCTGCGTGCAACGGCCGTAACGTGCCACGCGCGCCGCATCGACCGTACGCCGCAGCAACCCGGCCTGGGCCAGGCGATCGAGCAACCGGTAGACGGTGACCCGGTTGACCTTCACGCCCTGCGCATGCAGGGCGACCTCCACCTCGGCCTCGCTCAACAGCGCGTCGGCATGTCGCGTCCACAGCGCCAGCACGGCGCGCGTGGCCCGGGTGGAGCGCATGCCGGCAGGCAGGGACAAGCAAGCAGAGGAGGACATGGAGAAAAGGCTGGTGGCCGCAGCGGGCACTATTGCAACTCGATTGCATTATGCCCGCAAATCACACCTGCTTACAGATGCCCGCCCGCACTCACTCCCTGACCCAGCGCGCAAAGGCTCCCCGGAATTTCTGCACCTTGGGGCCCACGACGAACGCGCAGTAGCCCTGGTTGGGGTGGTGCAGGAAATAGTCTTGGTGGTACGCCTCGGCGGGCCAGTAGCTGGCCAGCGGCTGCACCTCGGTGACGATGGGCGCATCGTAGGCGCCGGCCTGGGTCAGCTCGGAGATCAGCGTGCGCGCCACCTCGGCCTGCCGGTCGTCCGTGGTGTAGATGCCGCTGCGGTACTGCGTTCCCACATCGTTGCCCTGGCGATCGAGCGTGGTCGGGTCATGGGTGCCGAAGAACACCGTCAGAAGGTCGCGCAAGCCAATCACCGACGGATCGAACTGCACGCGCACCACTTCGGCATGGCCGGTCTGGCCGGTACAGATGTCTTCGTAGGTGGGATGGTCCAACTGCCCGTTGGCGTAGCCGCTTTGCACATCGGTCACGCCGCGCACGCGATCGAAGACGGCTTCGGTGCACCAGAAGCAGCCGCCCGCCAGATAAATGGTTTCCGTGGTCATGTGGGTTCCTTCAATGCCATGAATTGGCGCAGGTTGACTCCCCTCTAGCGTAGCCCATGCACGCGACAGGTGACGACGGACGGATCTGCGGTTACGATAACTAACCCATCAGTCATTAATTTTCCGTGTCCGATTCCCCCGTCTCTCCACCCGCCCCCGCCGAACCCTCGGGCAAGCGCAGCCGGCGCAAGCAGGAACGCCCCGGCGAACTGCTGGAGGCCGCGCTCGACCTTTTCGTGGAAAAGGGCTATGCCGCTACACGCGTCGAGGAAGTCGCTGCGCGTGCCGGGGTCTCCAAGGGCACGCTGTTCCTCTATTTCGCGAGCAAGGAAGAGCTTTTCAAGGCCGTGGTGCGCCACAGCATCGCGGGCCGCTTCGGCGAGTGGAGCGAGGAACTCGACAACTACTGTGCGCCCTCCACCGATCTGCTGCGCTACTGTTTCAAGACCTGGTGGGAACGCATAGGCAACACCAAGGCCTCGGGCATCACCAAGTTGATGCTCAGCGAGGCCGGCAATTTCCCCGAGCTGTCGCAGTTCTACCATCAGGAAGTCGTTCTTCCCGGCCATGAGCTGATACGCCGCATCCTGCAGCGGGGCGTCGAGCGCGGCGAATTTCGCCCGATGGAGCTGGACCTCGCCGTGCATTGCGTGGTGGCGCCCATGATGTTTCTGATGATCTGGAAACACTCCCTGGGAGGCTGCCTGCCCCATGGCGATTTCGACCCCGAACGGTTCCTGGAGTCCCAGATCGACTATCTGCTGCACGGCATGTGCCTGCCCGTCGCAGCCCCAACGCCCCCCTCCTCCCCGTCCACACCATGAAGCGTCGTACTGGCTGGCTGATCGGCCTGGCCCTCCTGATCGCCATCGGCGCCAGCGTGTGGCGCGCCGCCGCCATGCGCCAGGCCAAGCAAGGCGCCATCGCCGCGGCCACACAGCCGCGCGAGTTGCCGGTACGTGTGTCGGCGCAGGAGCTGGTGCCGATCCAGCCTCGCCAGCTGGCCTTGACCATACCCGCCAGCGGTGTGGTCCAGGCCGTGCGCAGCGCCGTGGTCAAGGCCTATGTGGCCGGCGAGTTGCGCGGCCTGCAGGTCCGCGAGGGAGACACCGTGCGCAAGGGCCAGGAACTGGCGCATGTGGATGCCACCGAGCTCGAGGCCCGCTGGCGCCAGGCCCGCGAGCAGGCCGACGCCTCCCAGGCCCAGTTGCAGCTGGCCCGGCGTCAGCACGACAACAACAAGGCCCTGGTCACCCAAGGCTTCATCTCGACCACGGCCCTGGCAACCTCCCAGTCCAACCTCGATGCTGCGCAGGCCAATCTGGCGGCCGCCCGGGCCGCCGCCGATGCCGCGCGCAAGAGCGTGACCGACAGCGTGCTGCGCAGCCCCATGGACGGACAGGTCTCCCAGCGCCTGGTGCAGGACGGCGAACGCGTGGGCGTGGAGACGCGGGTGCTGGAGATCGTCGACCCCTCCGAACTGGAAGTCGTGGCCCAGCTCGCACCCGCCGATTCGGTGCGCGTGCAGGTGGGCCAGCGGGCGCTGCTGCAGGTACAGGGTGCGGGCACGGATGTGGCTGCCGTGACCGCGCGTGTCGTGCGCATCAACCCCAGCGCCCAGGCCGGCTCGCGCAGCGTGGCAGTCTATCTGCGCCTGCAGGAGCCCGGCCCTGCCGCAACATCCCTTCCGATCATCAGGCCTGGCCTGTATCTGCAAGGCAGCATCGTGACCGGCAGTGTCGAGCAGTTGGCCGTGCCGCTGACGGCCGTTCGTACGGATCAGCCCCAGCCCTATGTGCAGTTGCTGCAACCGGACCCCGCGACGGCGACAGGCCACAAGCCGTTGCGGGTGCAGCACCGTCCCGTGGCGCTGGGCAGCCAGAGCGCGCAGGATGGCGCCACCTGGATCGCCGTCTCCAGCGGACTGCAGGTCGGTGACAGGGTATTGGCCGGCAGCGTGGGCGGCCTGCGCTCCGGCACAGCCGTACAGCTGGAAGATGCGCCACCTGCGGCAGACTCCAGCACACCTGCCACGAAAGCCCGCTGACCATGTGGTTCACGCGCGTCAGCCTGGCCAATCCGGTCCTTGCCACCATGCTCATGCTGGCGCTCGTGGTCCTGGGAGTGTTTTCCTACCAGCGACTCAAGGTGGACCAGTTTCCCAACGTGGACTTTCCCGTGGTCGTGGTCACCGTGGACTATCCGGGAGCCTCGCCCGAGATCGTGGAGTCCGAGGTCACCAGGAAAATCGAGGAAGGCGTCAACTCCATCGCCGGCATCAATGCACTGACCTCGCGCAGCTACGAGAGCACCAGCGTCGTCATCATCGAGTTCCAGCTGCATGTCGATGGCCGGCGTGCCGCCGAGGACGTGCGCGAGAAGGTGGCCTCGGTACGCCCCAGCCTGCGCGACGAGGTCAAGGAGCCGCGCGTGCTGCGCTTCGATCCGGCCAACTCGCCGATCTGGTCCGTGGCCGTGCTTCCCCAGGCTGCCGAAGGCACCCAGGCACCCGATGCCGTGGCCCTGACCAGCTGGGCCGACCAGGTGCTCAAGAAGCGCCTGGAGAACGTGCGCGGCGTGGGCGCGGTCAACCTCGTGGGAGCCACGCCGCGCGAGATCAACATCTACCTGCTGCCCGAGGCCCTGGAGGCCTATGCCATCTCGCCCGAGCAGATCGTGGCTGCGGTACGCAGCGAAAATCAGGACCTGCCGCTGGGCGCCATCCGCTCGCGCGAGCAAGAGCGCGTGGTGCAGATCGATGCGCGCATGAAGCGACCCCAGGATTTCGAGCGCATCATCGTCGCCCAGCGCGCGGGCGCTCCCGTGCGGCTGGGCCAGCTGGCGCGCGTGCAGGACGGCGCCGGGGATCTGGAAACCGTGGCCCTCTACAACAGCAGCCGCACCCTGCTGCTGTCCGTGCAGAAGGCACAGGATGAGAACACCATCGAGGTGGTGGACGGCCTGAACGCGACGCTGCGCGACCTCGCAGCCGAGCTGCCGCCCGGTGTGCGGCTGGAGCCCATCGCCGACAGCGCCCGCCCCATCCGCGTGGCCGTGAACAATGTGCGTCAGACCCTGATCGAGGGTGCCGCGCTGACAGTGCTCATCGTCTTCCTGTTCCTGAATTCCTGGCGCTCCACGGTGATCACGGGGCTGACGCTGCCGATTGCGCTGATCGGCACCTTCCTGTTCATGTACTGGTTCGGTTTCTCCATCAACATGATCACGCTGATGGCGCTGTCGCTGTGCGTGGGCCTGCTGATCGACGATGCCATCGTGGTGCGCGAGAACATCGTGCGCCATGTGCAGATGGGCAAGGATGCGCATGCGGCGGCGCTGGACGGCACGCAGGAGATCGGGCTGGCGGTGCTGGCCACCACGCTGTCCATCGTGGCCGTGTTCCTGCCCATAGGCTTCATGGGCGGCATCATCGGCAAGTTCTTCCACGAGTTCGGCATCACCATCGTCGCGGCCGTGATGATCTCCATGTTCGTGAGCTTCACGCTGGACCCCATGCTGTCCAGCGTCTGGCACGACCCCACCATCCATGCCCATGGCGAGCAGCGCGGCCACAGCCTCTACGACCGCACGCTGGGCCGGGTCACGGCCTGGTTCGAGCGCGCCACCGATGCGCTGTCGGACTTCTACCAGGACGTGCTGGCCTGGGCGCTGCGCCACAAGATCATGACCCTGGTTGCGGCGCTATCCATCTTCGTGGCCAGCGTCGCCCTGGTACCGCTGCTGGGCACGGAGTTCGTGCCCAAGGCCGATTTCTCCGAGACCACGGTGAGCTTCAACACGCCGGTGGGTTCTTCCATCGAGGCCACCGAGGCCAAGGCCCGCCAGGTCGATGCCATCATCCGCGCCCTGCCCGAGGTGCGCTACACGCTGGCCACCATCAACACCGGCACGGCCCAGGGCAAGATGTACGCCAGCATCTACGTGCGGCTGCTGGACCGCCACCTGCGCCAGCGCAGCGGCGACGAACTCTCGGGCGTGCTGCGCGAACAGTTGCTGAGCGTGCCGGGCATCACGGTCACGCATGTGGGCCAGCGCGAGCCCGTGGGTGGCCAAAAGCAGGTGGAGTTCTCGCTGCAGGGGCCGGACCTGGGCGAACTGGAACGGCTGAACCGCGTGGTGATGGAGCGCCTGCGCGGCATCCCCGGCCTGGTGGACCTGGACAGCAGCCTCAAGCCCGACAAGCCCGTGATCGACATCGCCGTACGACGCGACGCGGCCGCCGACCTGGGCCTGTCGGTAGGCTCCATGGCGGCCGCGCTGCGCACCTGGGTGGCCGGCCAGACCGTGGGCAACTGGCGCGCCAGCGACGACCAGACCTATGACGTCAAGGTTCGCCTGGCGCCCGAATCACGCAGCACGCCCCAGGATCTGGAACGCCTGCCATTCGCCCTGCCCTCGTCCGACGGCGGCACACGCATCGTGCGCCTGAACCAGGTGGCCACCATCGTGCCCGGAACGGGCCCCAGCCAGATCAACCGCCGCGACATGACGCGCGAGATCGGCTTCAGCGCCAACGTCTACCTGCGCTCCAGCGGCGAGGTCTCGGCCGACATCCGCAAGGCCCTGGCCGACATCGCCCTTCCACCGGGCTACCGCACCCAGTTCAGCGGCGCCACCAAGAGCATGAACGAATCCTTCGGCTATGCGGTGTCGGCCCTGGCACTGGCCATCATCTTCATCTACATGATCCTGGCCAGCCAGTTCAAGAGCTTCCTGCAACCGCTGGCGCTGATGACTTCGCTGCCGCTGACTCTGATCGGCGTGGTGCTGGCGCTGATGATGTTCGGCTCGGCCCTGTCCATGTTCTCCATCATCGGCGTGGTCATGCTCATGGGCCTGGTCACCAAGAACGCCATCCTGCTGGTGGATTTCGCCATCCGTGCGCGCGGCCCCCACAGCGATCCGGACACGGGAGAAATGCGCGCGGGCCTGCCGCGCGAGCAGGCCCTGCTGCTGGCCGCGCGCGTTCGCCTGCGCCCCATCCTGATGACCACGCTGGCCATGATCTTCGGCATGGTGCCCCTGGCCTTCGCGCTCAGCGAAGGTTCGGAGCAGCGCGCCCCCATGGGCCAGTCGGTCATCGGCGGCGTGGTCACCTCGTCCCTGCTGACCCTGGTGGTCGTCCCCGTGGTCTATTGCTACCTCGACGATCTTTCCCTGTGGCTGCGGCGGCTGTGGAATGGCGGCCAAGGTGCCGTGGCCGCCAGCGCTCCCACCCTCCCCCGAGACTCGTAGAATCAAAGGTTTGTCCTGACAAGTCTTTCTCCGGAGATACCCCATGAACCTGCCCCTGAACAGCCTGCCCGAGCACCACAGCGCCCAAGCGCATGCACGCTACAACATGATCGAGCAGCAGATCCGCCCCTGGAACGTGCTCGATGAGGAAGTGCTGGCGCTGCTGGGCAAGGTGCAGCGCGAGAACTTCGTGCCGCCCGAGCACGCCGGCCTGGCCTTCATGGACCTCGAGATCCCACTGCTGGGCTCGGCCGAAGAGGCAGCCGCCAAGGGCTGGTGCATGCTGGCCCCGCGCATCGAGGCGCGCGTGCTCCAGGACCTGAAGATCAAGCCCACGGACCGCGTGCTGGAGATCGGTGCCGGCTCCGGCTACATGGCCGCCCTGCTGGCTTCCCAGGCCAGGGAAGTCGTCACGCTGGAAATCGAGCCCGCGCTGGCCGAGATGGCGCGCGAGAACCTGCTGGGTGCAGGCATCACCAATGTCGACGTCAAGCTGGCCGACGGTGCCACGGCCGCCGCCGCGCTGGGCCAGTTCGATGCCATCGTGCTCAGCGGCTCCGTGGCCCGGGTGCCCGAGGCCCTGCTGGCCCAGCTCAACGATGGCGGCCGCCTGGCAGCCATCGTCGGCCAGCTGCCCATGATGCGCTTCACGCTGGTGCACAGGAACGGCCACCAGTTCGAGACCCGCCAGCCCTGGGACGTGGTGACAGCGCGCCTGGCCCATTTCGAGGAGCCTTCGCGCTTCACGTTCTGAAAACCGCCACGGCGGCAGGCCCCGCAGGGGCTTGCGCCACGGCACCCGAACTCCATCCCGCAAGGATCTTTCCGATGCTTCCCCAAGTGCCTCCCGCGCAACTCGACGACTGGCTGAACCAGCACTCCAGCGGCCCCGATGCCCTGCCCCTGGTGCTGGACGTGCGCGAGCCATGGGAAGTGGCCCAGGCCAGCGTACGCCCCGAGGGCTTCGAGCTGCGCTGCATTCCCATGGGCGAGATTCCATCCCGCCTGCAGGAACTCGATCCGGATCACCCTATCGCCTGCCTGTGCCACCACGGCGCACGCAGCATGCATGTCGCTGCCTTCCTGTTGAACAACGGCTTCGAGACCGTGGCCAATATCAGCGGAGGCATCGATGCCTGGTCGCGCGAGCGCGATCCAGGCGTGCCGCGCTACTGAGAGCGGCAAGACGCAAATGGAACCCGGGACGTGGCCTTGCCGGCCGCCCCCGGCGCTTCGTGACGACCGTGATTTGACCCGAGGACCTCTATGCCCCTGCTCCGGCCCCCTGCCCCTGCTGCTCCCGCCCTGACCCGCCACCGCGCCTGGCACCGCGCAAGCCTTCCCGCATGGCACCTGCGTCCGCTGGCCCTGCTGCTGTGCGCCACAGGCATGGGCGCGGCACTGGCCCAGGCACCCGCGCCCATGGCGCAGGCAGCCGCACTGCCTTCCCTGGCGGCCTCCACGGCCACCGGCCAGAACCTGTCCGAACTGGTGGCCAAGGCCCGCGGCTGGGACGCCCAATGGCAGGCCCAGCAGGCCGACGCCCAGGCTGCGGCCAGCCGCGCCGAACAGGCACGCTCGGGCCTGCTGCCCAGCGTGGGCCTCCAGGCAGGGGCCAACACCTCGCACATCGAAGTCAGTGTGCTGCCCGGCAGCTTCCGCTCGCCCCAGCAGAACCTTCAGCTCAGCGCCCAGCAGCCGCTGTACCGCCCCGCCAACAAGCTGGCCTACGACCAGGGCCAGCGCGGCGTGGACGTGGCGCGTGCCCAGCTCGACGGCGGCGAGCAGGCCCTGCTTGTGCGCGTGGCACAGGCGTACTTCGACGTGCTGGGCGCCCAGGACAGCCTGGCCGTTGTCAAGGCCCAGAAGGCCGCCATTTCCCAGCAGCTGGAGTTCGCCAAGCGCAACTTCGAGGTCGGCACGGCCACCATCACCGACTCTCGGGAGGCGCAGGCCCGGTTCGATCTGGCCAGTGCCCAGGAAATCGCCTCGGAAAACGAACTGCGCGTCAAGCGCCTGGCCCTGGACCAGATCGTCGGTGCCGTGGGCACCGTGCCCAGGCCGCTGGCCCAGCCCCTGCAATTGCCGGCCCTGCTGCCGGCCGACGCGCAGGCCTGGGTGGACACCGCGCTGCAAAGCCAGCCCCAGCTGCGCCAGGCCCGGCTCGCACTGGACATCGCCCAGCTGGAGACAAAAAAGGCCGAGGCTGGTCACAAGCCCACCGTGGACCTGCAGGCGGGCTATGTCGTCAACCGTTATCCCAACGGTTCGGTCACGCCGCAGATCGGTACCAGCTACCGCACCAATGCGGCCAGCGTGGGCGTGGTCATGAACCTGCCGCTGTTCGCGGGCTTTGCCGTGCAGAACCGCATCAAGGAAACCCTGGCGCTGGAGGACAAGGCCCGCGCCCAGTTGGACGATGCCCAGCGCAATGTGGAGCAATCCACGCGCACGGCGTTCCTCGGCGTGCAATCGGGCCAGGCCCAGGTCAGGGCGCTGGAGGCCGCGCTGGCGTCGAGCCAGAGCGCGCTCGACGCCAACAGGCTGGGCTACGAAGTCGGCGTGCGCATCAACATCGACGTGCTCAACGCCCAAAGCCAGCTCTACCAGACCCAGCGGGATCTGGCGCTGGCACGTTACCAGGTGCTGCTGGGCCAGCTCAAGCTGCGCCAGGCTGCGGGCACGCTCAACGACGATGACCTGCGCGCCATCGACGCACTGTCGCTGCGCGCGCCAGCGCCTTGAACCCCTGCAGGGCCCGCGCACCGGGCCCGGCGGCGGGCATGCAGGAGGCCGCGGACGGCCGCGCCGGAGCCGCGCCGGACGCGGCGCCGCGCAGCCCGGACGAAGCGGCGGTCAAGGCGGCCGCCAGAACGCAGGCTGCGATGACGCGGCTCCGACGGGAACGGCGCAGAGCTTCTGGCATGCGCACCTTGCCTTTCGGAAGTTTCATGAGCTGGCGACTGTGGCGAACCTGCCTGAAGGTCCGCCCCAGGTTTTCTGAAGGAATGCTGAAGCACGCCTGCCGCGCGTTGGCCGATACTCGCGGCTGCCCTTTCGCCAGCGCCCATGCATGGACTGGAAGCGGCACGGGAACAAGGCCATGAAACTTCTGCTGGTGGAGGACGATCTGGATCTGGGCAATGGCGTGCGCATTGCCTTGTGCGACCACGGCCTGGACGTGGTCTGGGTGCGCCGCCTGGCCGATGCCCTGCGCACGCTGGAGGAGCAAGCCTTCGAGATGGTGCTGCTGGACCTGGGACTGCCCGATGGCGACGGCATCAGTCTGCTCACACGGCTGCGCCGCCAATGGCAGCGTCTGCCCGTGCTCATCCTCAGCGCGCGCGACGGTCTCCACGACCGCCTGCACGGCCTGGACAGCGGTGCCGACGACTACCTGGTCAAACCCTTCGCCCTGGCCGAGCTGGTCTCCCGCGTGCGCGCACTGGCGCGTCGCAGCTACGGCACGGACGACGGCACGCTGCATCTGCGCGGCCTGGCCTTGCACGAGCCCACACGCCGCGTCAGCGTGCAGGGCCAGGAGGTCGAGCTGTCGCGCTGCGAGTTCGACCTCCTGGCCCTGCTGCTGCGCCGCACGGACCGCGTGGTCACGCGTCGTGGCATCGAGGAGGAGGTCATCCCGGGCGGCAGCGCCAATGGCAGCAATGCGCTGGAAGTCCATGTCTCGAACCTGCGCCGCAAGATCGGCCCCGGCTACATACGCACGGTGCGCGGCATCGGCTACGTCATCGACTCGCAGCCTGCTGCCGTCCCGCCCGCCAGCCCATGAGCGCCACCCTCGCCGCCGATGTGCAGCCGCCCGCGCCCTGGTGGCGCCGCTGGCTGCGCCCCACCCTGGGCCGGCGCCTGCTGCTGGCACAGATGGGCGTGCTCACCGCGATCTGGACGGCCCTGCTGGTGGCGGGCATCTACATGGCCCACTTCTACAACGAGCTGCTTGCCAGCGAGCCCATCTACCATCTGGTCATGGCCGTCGCCGAGGATCTGGCCGACCAGCCCGAGCGCCAGCAGCACAGCCTTGCCGCCCTGGATACGGCGCTGCGCCACGAGTACGGCGATGGTGACGACGACAATCGTTTCACGCCCACCCTGCTGGTCTGGCAGCAGGGACATTTGATCTTTCGCGCCCCCACGCCCGCACCCACGCTGCGCAACCGCGTGATCGGAGCCGTGGAGGACATCGAGGCCGACGGGCAGACCTGGCGCATGCGCACGCTGCGCTCGGCCTCGGGCCGCACCGAGGTCACGCTGATGCTGCCTTCGTTCAAGGAACTGCTGATCACCCTCAACACGCGCAGCTACTACCTGTTGCCGCTGCTGATCAGCCTGCCCTTTCTGGCCTTCCCCGCCTGGTGGTCCGTGCGCGCGGCGCTGCGCCCGCTGCGCCGTGTGAGCGATGAGCTGTCCACCCGGGGACCCGACGACCTCAGCGCCCTGACCTATGCCCCGCCGCATGCGGAGCTCAGCCCCCTGGTACAGGACATCAATGCCCTGCTGGCCCGCGTGCGCTCCAGCAATGAACGCGAGCGCAACCTGATCGCGGATGCGGCCCACGAACTGCGCACACCGCTGGCGGCCATGCATGTCAACGTCGAAGCCCTGCTGCGCCATGGTGGCGAGCCCCACCAGCAAGAGCTCATGAACAGCCTGCTGCGCAGCAACCAGCGCGCCAGTCGCATGGTGGCCCAGTTGCTGCAACTCATGCGCAGCGAAACCGAAGCGCCCGGAACGGTGCAGCAGGCCATCCGCCTGGACTTGTTGCTGGAAGACCGGCTCGCGGCCCTCGACGCCCTGGCCTGCCGCCGCCCCGTGGAACTGGCCCTGGAGTCCAACGAACCCCTGAGCGTGCTGGGCGAACGCGAAGGCCTGGTCTCACTGATCGACAACCTCGTGGACAACGCCATCAAGTACAGCCCCGCCCACGCCACCGTGAGCGTGCGTCTGGAGCGCCAGGGCGTGCAAGCCGTGCTCCAGGTGCGCGACCGGGGCCCCGGCGTTGCCGAACCCTGGCGCCAGCGGGTGTTCGACCGCTTTTTCCGCGTCCCGGACCAGAGCCAGAACGGCAGCGGCCTGGGCCTGGCCATCGCCAGAACCGTCACGGACCGCCATGGCGGCAGCATCACGCTGCACGACGCCGAAGGCGGCGGCCTGCTGGTGCGCGTCACGCTGCCCGTACTGGCGCAGGACGACTGAGCCGGGCAGAGGTCAGCGCAGGAAAGGCTCCTGTGCCCGCATCAAGGCCACCACCGCCTGCGCCGTCGCCTGCGCCGCGCCCCGATGTTCCTGCAAGAAATCACGGGCCTGGCGCACGGCATGCAGATGGGATGGCGGGTCCTGGGCAAGGGCCATGGCCTGGCGGATCGCGTGGTCCATGTCCGGTGCGCGCAGGGCAGCGCCAGCGGCGCAGGCCAGCTCCGAAGCCTCGCTGAAATTGAAGGTATGCGGCCCCAGCGCCACGGGGCAATCGCAGGCCAGTGCCTCGATGAGGTTCTGCCCGCCCAGCGGCGCGAAGCTGCCGCCCATCAGCGCCGCGTCGGCCAGGCCGTAGTAGAACGCCATCTCGCCCAGCGAATCGCCCAGCCACACATCGATGTCCCCGGCCGCCGCGCCGGCCGGTGGCCCACCCACCCACTGGCTGCGCCGCGAGACATGCAGCCCGGCACCGGCCAGCAGCGCCGCCACCTCGTCGAAGCGCTGGGGATGGCGCGGAACGACCAGCCACTGCACACGCCGGGCTTGCGGGCCCAGCGCATGCAATGCCTCGATCAGCATGGCCTCCTCGCCCTCGCGGCTGCTGGCCAGCAGCAGTACCGGGCGGACAAAGGCCTGCCTGCAGGCCCGTGCGCGCTCCAGCTGCACGGTATCGGGGCGGGCGTCGAACTTCAGGTTTCCCAGCACGCCGCGCACCGGCGCGCCCAGTTGGCGCAGGCGTGCGGCATCGTCCTCGGTCTGGGCCCAGGCGGCGGCCAGCGCCGCATAGGTGGGCCGCGCCAAGGGCGCCACGCGCAAGGCCTGGCCCAGCGACTTGTCGCTGAGCCGCGCATTGGCCAGTGCCAGGGCGATGCCCTCCTGTCGGCAGACGGCCACCAGGTTGGGCCAGACCTCGGTCTCCATCAGCACACCGACCGCCGGCCTGAACTGCCGCAGAAAGCGCCGTACGGCCCCCGGTGTATCCCAGGGCTGCCAGACCTGGAGGTCACCGGGGCGCAGCAGCTTCATGCCTTCGGCACGGCCCGTGGCCGTACCATGGGTCAGCAGCAGGCGCATGCCGGGCAGGCATTGCCGCAGCGCGGCCAGCAAGATGGCAGCCGCCCGCGTCTCGCCCAATGACACTGCATGGATCCAGACCCACTGCCCGCGCCCGTCCTCTCCCAGCGTGGCCGGCGCATAGCGGCCAAAACGCTCGGGGATGTGCTCGGCGTAGACGGGCTCGGCCTGGGCACGCCTCAACAGCTTGCGGCGCAGCACGGGCTGGGCCGCCCAGGTCACGGCGCTGTACAGCGCGCGCGCCCAGTGCATGGGAGAACGGGAAACCATCGCCTTGCGGAAAGCTCAGTGCGCCGCGCTGCCCGGGCGGGCACCGGGCTTGACGCGTTCGAGCAGCGCCAGCATCTGCGCTTCGATGCGTGACAGCGCCTCCCGGGTCTGGCCCTCGAAGCGCAGCACCAGCACGGGCGTGGTATTGCTGGCGCGGATCAGGCCGAAGCCGTCGGCCCAGTCCACGCGCAGGCCGTCAATGGTGCTGACCTGGGCCGGCGCGGCAAAGGTCTCGGCGGCCAGCGCCTGCAGCTCGGCCGCCAGGCGATGGGGCTCGCCTTCGGCGCAGGTCACATTCAGCTCGGGCGTGGAAAAGCTCGTTGGCAGTGCATTGAGCAGCGCGCTGGGGTCGGCCACGCGGGTCACGATCTCCAGCAGGCGGCAGCCTGCGTAGGTGCCGTCGTCGAAGCCGTACCAGCGTTCCTTGAAGAAGATATGGCCGCTCATCTCGCCGCCCAGGGGCGAGTCCAGCTCCTTCATGCGGGCCTTGACCAGGGAGTGGCCGGTCTTGAACATGACCGGCTCGCCGCCCGCCTCCCGGATGGCGGGTGCCAGGCGCTGCGTGCATTTCACGTCATAGACGATGTGGCCACCCGGCACGCGCGAGAGCACGTCCCTGGCGAACAGCATCATCTGGCGGTCGGGAAAGATGTTCTGGCCATCCTTGGTGACGATGCCCAGGCGGTCGCCATCGCCATCGAAGGCCAGGCCCAGTTCGGCGTCCGTGCTGCGCAGCGCCTCGATCACGTCGCGCAGGTTCTCGGGCTTGCTGGGATCGGGATGGTGGTTGGGGAACTCGCCGTCCACCTCGGAGAACAGCTCGATCACCTCGCAGCCCAGTGCACGGAAGATGCCGGGGGCCGAGGCACCGGCCACGCCGTTGCCGCAGTCCACCACGATCTTGATGGGACGCGCCAGCTTCACGTCGCTCACGATGCGGGACTGGTAGTCGGCCAGCACCTCGGCGCGGCGCACGCTGCCGGTGCCCGTGAGGGTCCAGTCGTCGTTCTCGACGCGGCGACGCAGGGCCTGGATCTCCTCGCCATGGATGGCACGGCCGGCCAGCACCATCTTGAAGCCGTTGTAGTCCTTGGGGTTGTGGCTGCCCGTGACCTGGATGCCCGAGCGCGCCAGCGTGCTGGCCGCGTAATACAGCATGGGCGTGGTGGCCATGCCGATGTCGATCACCTCGATGCCCACATCGATGAGGCCCTTGATCAGCGCCGCCGACAGCGAGGGGCCGGACAGGCGTCCATCGCGACCCACGGCCACCACCGTCTCGCCAGCGGCCAGGGCGGCCATGCCGAAGGCGCGGCCCACGCCCAGCGCCACCTCCTCGTTGAGCGTGGACGGCACGATGCCGCGGATGTCATAGGCTTTGAAGATGGAAGATGCGACCTGCACGTCGAAAACGCCTTTCGTCGGTTGAAAACAGGGCGCCGCAGCCGGGCATGGGGCCCGGCTGCGGCCCAAGGCGCGATTGTAGGCGTGCCGGCCACCGCCAGCGGCCTGGCGGCGAAGCGTTGCAGACGCTCACAGCTGCTGCTGCACCTGGGCCAGGGCGGCCGGATCCTCCATGGTGCTCAGGTCGCCCGGATCCCGCCCTTCGGCCACGGCCTGCATGGCCCGGCGCAACAGCTTGCCGCTGCGCGTCTTGGGCAGCGCACCGACGAATACCACGCGCGAAGGCCGGGCCACGGCACCCAGCCGCGCATCCACCAGCTTCATCACATCGGCCTCCAGCGCCGCGCGCGCGGCTTCGTCGGCGGGGGCCTCGCGCGGCACGGCAAACGCCAGCGCGGCCTGGCCCTTGAGCGCATCGGCCACGCCGACCACGGCCACCTCGGCCACCTGGGGATGGGCCGAGATGCACTCCTCGATCTCGCGCGTGCCCAGGCGATGGCCGGCCACGTTGATCACGTCGTCGGTGCGGCCCAGGATGAAGTAATAGCCATCGTCGTCGCGTATGCCCCAGTCGAAGGTGCTGTAGACCAGCCGGCCGGGGATGCTCTTCCAGTAGGTGTCGACGAAGCGCTGGTCGTCGCGCCAGACGGTCTGCATGCAGCCGGGCGGCAGCGGCCCCTCGATGGCCAGCACGCCCTTTTGCCCGGCGCCGCGCAGTTCCTCGCCCGTGGCCTCGTCGATCAGCTTGACGTCGTAGCCATAGACCGCCTTGCCCGGGCTGCCGAAGCGCGTCTGCTGGGGCTGCACGCCATTGCACAGCGTGAGGATGGGCCAGCCCGTCTCCGTCTGCCAGTAGTTGTCGATGATGGGCTTGCCGATGGCCTGGCTGATCCACTGGGCCGTGGGCTCGTCCAGCGGCTCGCCGGCCAGCCACAGCGCCTTGAGGCTGGAGATGTCATGGCGGCGCAGGTATTCGGCATCGTGCTTCTTGAGCACGCGGATGGCCGTGGGCGCCGAGAACATGTGGGTGACCTTGTATTTCTCGACGATGCCCCACCACACGCCCGCATCGGGGCGGATGGGCAATCCCTCGTAGAGCACGGTGGCCATGCCGGCGATCAGCGGTGCATAGATGATGTAGCTGTGGCCCACCACCCAGCCGATGTCGCTGGTGCAAAAGAAGGTCTGGCCGGCTTCGGCGCCGAAGATCAGCGGCATGCTGGCCGCCAGCGCCACCGTGTAGCCGCCCGTGTCGCGCTGCACGCCCTTGGGCCGGCCCGTGGTACCGCTGGTGTACAGCGTGTAGCTGGGGTCGGTGGACTCCACCCAGGTGCAGGGCACCTGGGTGTCGGCATGGCGCGTGCGCAGGCTGGCCCAGTCATGGTCGCGCCCTGCGCGCATGGGCGCCGGCGCCAGGCCCCGGTCCACGATGAGCACGGCCGCAGGCTGGTGGCGGGCCAGCTTCAGCGCCTCGTCCAGCAAGGGCTTGTAGGCCACCACGCGCCCGCCGCGCGAGCCCGCATCGGCACTGATGATCACCTTGGGCTCGGCATCGTCGATGCGGGACGCCAGCGCCGCCGACGCAAAGCCGCCGAACACCACCGAATGGATGGCGCCCAGCCGCGCGCAGGCCAGCATGGCGAAGGCCGCCTCGGCGATCATGGGCATGTAGACCTGCACACGATCGCCCTTTTGCACGCCCAGCGACTGCAGCACGGCGGCCATGCGCTGCACCTCGGCATGCAGTTCGCGGTAGGAATAGGCCTTTTCGCTGCCGGTCTCGGTGGAGATGGCGATCAGTGCGTTCTGGTCTGCCCGCACGGCCAGATGCCGGTCCACGGCGTTGTGGCACAGATTGGTCCGGCCGCCCACGAACCACCGCGCAAACGGCGGGTTGTCGTAGTCGCAGATGCGCTGCGGTGGTACGTGCCATTCGATGCGCCGGGCCTGCTCAGCCCAGAAGGCATCGCGCTCCTGGATGGAGCGCTGGTGGAAGTCGTCGAAGCCGGCGGTGTGCGGGGCCATGGTCTGTCTCCTGGTTTCTTGTGGTCTGGAATCTTTCTGAATTCATAATTATTCATAACGCGCTTGCCAAAAGCTGACAATGCCCGGCGTCGGGGACTGGCTGGAGATAATCGCCGACGGCCAGCCCGAAGCCAAGCCCACACGCCACCGCGAGAGAAAGACAGGAATGGATATCGAGGATTTCGAATTGCCGCTGCGCGACTGCCTGCTGCGCGGCTCGATCCATCGGGACCGGGGCAGGCGTGCGCCGGGCACGCTGGCACTGCATGGGGGCGGTCGTTCATCCCGGCTGGGCTACCGGCCGCTGCTGGACTTTCTGGCAAGCCACGGCCATTCGAGCGCGAGCTTCGACTTCGCAGGCCAGGGGCAGAGCGGCGGCGACCTGTTGCGCTCCAGCCTTGCCCACCGAACCGGCCAGGCACTGGCCGTGGCCGGGCACCTGGGCATGGACCGTCCCGTCGGCCTGATCGCCTCCAGCATGGGCGGACATGTGGCCTGCGGCCTGATCGATGCGCTGGCCCCTGCTGCACTGGTTCTCTACTGCCCCGCGGCCTATGAGGCGGCGGCGCAGCACCTGCCTTTCGGCCCGCGATTCCAGCAGGCCATCCGCGCGACCCGCTGTTTCAAGGACTCGCCGGCCTTCGAGGCCCTTGAACGCTTCGAGGGCCGGCTGCTGCTGGTGCTGGGCGCCCAGGACAGCGTCATCCCTCCCGAAGTCGAGCAGGAATACGCGAGCCGCGCCGTGCGTGCAAGCAGCGTCGAACTGCTGCGCCTGCCCGGCGCCGGACATCATCTGCACGCCTGGCTGGCCGAGCGCCCCGCCGAATCCGCAATGGTCTTCGCCCGGGTGCTGGCGACCCTGGGCGAGGCAGGCGACAGCCGGGTTGCTCAGAAGCTGTAGTGCAGGCCGACCGATATTCACTCGAAACGAGACTGGTGCGCTGCTGCGCAGAACGGCGCATGCCCCCGGAGCCCACGAAAAAAGGCGCCCCGGCGAGCGCCTGACGGCGAGGCGGACAGAGGTCCGCGCCTGATGCCCCTACTTGACCAGTGCCAGCAGATCCTTGAAGGCGGGGTGTTCGCAGCTGCGCAGCCATTCGAAGGCCACCATCTCCGTGGTCACCAGCTCGGCACCCGCGCCGGCCAGGCGGTCGAAGGCGGCGTCGCGGTTGCGCTCGGTGCGGGAGCCGCAGGCATCGGTGACGACCCAGACATCGAACTCCTCCTCCAGCAACTCCAGCGCGGTCTGCAGCAGGCAGACATGCGCTTCGCAGCCGGCGATCACCACCATGTTGCGCTCGGGCGCCTGTTGCTGGGGCTTTTGCAGGTGCTTGGGCAGGCTGCGCGCATTGCCGCCTTGGGGCCGCGCCGGGGGACGCAGCCACTCACCCAGGCCTTCGGCCACGGCGCTGAAATGCATCTTGGACAGGGTCTTGCGACACAGGCCGCGCAGTTGCGTGTCGTTGGCGCCCAGTCGCGAGGGATTTTGCTCGGTGCCGAACACCGGCACATCCACCAGTTGCGCCAGCCGGGCCAGCTTCACTGCATTGGCCAGCACGGCCGGTCCTTCGAAAATGGCCGGCATGAGGCGCTCCTGGTAGTCGACGAGCACGAGCTGGGATTCAGAGGCTTCAAGCAGCATGGCGGTTCTTTCTTGGATGCAGGGCGGCGAGCGCCACCCTTCTTTTATGGGAGACGGGAAAAGCCCGCCATTGTCGCAGCTTGGGCGCATGGGGCTGCGCAGGCCACGTATTCCTGAGTTGCCTCAAAAACCCGGGTGTTCGGGGGTCTTATCGGATTTGTCCTACGTTTTTGCGTGGTAATCTCGCGCCCCATGTCCCGATGGCTTATCGCACTCCTGTTCGTCAGCGTCACCGCGCATGCCGCGCCGCCTGAGATGCGCGACGACGACATGAACCAGCTGCTGGTCAACCGCAGCCTCATCTCGCAGCTGCGCGAGGCCCGCCACCACATGGCGGAGCGTACCTCCGACTTCGTGAAGGAAGCGCGCCAGAGCGTCGCCGAGAAAACCTCCGATCTGGTGGTGACCGCCATGGGCTTCATCGGCGTTCCCTACCGGCGCGGCGGCAACACTGCTGAAACCGGCTTCGACTGCAGCGGCTTCGTCCGGGCCATCTATTCGGAGACACTGGGCAAGGTGCTGCCACGCCGTGCCGACCAGCAGGCCCAGGCCACCGAAAAGATCGACAAGAACGAACTCAAGCCGGGCGACCTGGTGTTCTTCAACACCATGCGCCGTGCCTTCAGCCATGTCGGCATCTATGTCGGCGACGGCAACTTCATCCATGCCCCCCGCACTGGTGCCCAGGTCCGCGTGGAAAGCATGCAAAGCGCCTACTGGTCACGCCGCTTCGACGGCGCCCGCCGCGTCCAGGACGCCGACGGCCTGGGCCTGGATGCCAGCAAGGCCGCGCTCGCCATGCAGATGCAGGCCGGTCAACTGCAGTAGGCAAGGGTCTCTGCCCGCCACCTGATGAACGCCTGCCACGCAGGCGTTTTCGTTTTTCAGGGGTCTTCCCGCATCGCCATGCCGCTTTGGCGGAGGTAGAGATGCTGTCCGACAGGGCTGCCCCGCGCCGCGCCCTAGAGTCGCGGCATGGAAGCTTCTGTTCGGAGAAAAGCATGATGTCCTTGATTGGCACCTTGATCGTTGGCCTGGTCGTCGGTTTGATCGCGAGGGCGATCAAGCCGGGCGACGACAGCCTCGGCTGGATCATGACGGCCCTGCTCGGCGTGGCGGGCTCGTTCCTTGCCAGCTATGTGGGGGTGGCCCTCGGTTGGTACGAGGCAGGCCAGCCCGCGGGCTGGATCGCCTCCATCGTGGGTGCCATCGTCATCCTCTTCATCTATGGCCTGGTGCGCAGCAAGAGCGCGCGCTGAGGGGAAAACCCGTGCCAGCCCCTGCCGGGCTGGCAGGCATCATTGATGGCCCTCGGCCTCCATCCCACTGGCACGCATGATCTTTCGCACCCCGGAAAAGACCCCGCCCCCCGTTCCACCGCGCAAGGACGTGGCACAAGCCGCCGAGAGCGCGCGCAAGCTGCTGCACCGGCGCGCCATGGTCGGCGCCGCCGCCAGCAGCCTGCCCATCCCCGGGCTGGACTGGCTGGTGGATGCGGCCTTGCTGGCACGGCTGCTGCCGCGCATCAACCGGGAGTTCGGCTTGACCCCCGAACAGCTGGATGGTCTGGAGCCCGGCAAGCGCGAGCAGGTGCAAAAGGCCGTGGCCATGGTCGGCTCGGTACTCATCGGCAAGCTGATCACGCGCGACATGGTGGTGCGCCTGGCGCGCGCGGCGGGCATGCGCATGACGGCCACGCAGGCGGCCAAGTACGTGCCGCTGGCCGGCCAGGCGGCCGCCGCGGCATTGGGCTACGCGACGCTGCGCTACCTCGGCGAGCGCCACATCCAGGACTGCATCCGCGTGGTCGAGCAGGCAGAACTGGACATTCCCGCCCGACTGGACCGCGCCGCCCGCAAGGTGGAGCGCACGGACAGCCGGTTGCAGAGCGAAAGGGATGGAGGGAAAGCGCCGGACGAAACACCGTCCGGCAGGACGCCGCGCTCCTGGCGCCAGCCGGACCGCGGCCCCTGGGGCCGTTCGCGATGAGCGATGCTCAGCCCAGGTCCGATGCCTGATGGCGTTCCGGCACCTGGGTGGCTTCGTCGCCCCAGGTCCGGTTCACGCGCCGCCCGCGCACCACGGCGGGCCTTGCGCCAATCTCGCGGGCCCAGCGCAGCACATGCGTGTATTCATGGGCCGACAGGAACTGCGCGGCGCCATAGACCTCGTTGAGCACCAGGGCGCCATACCAGGGCCAGATGGCGATGTCGGCAATGCTGTAGTCCTCGCCCGCGATGAACCGGTTGCCGGCCAGCTGTCGGTTCAGCACGTCGAGCTGGCGCTTGGTCTCCATGGTGAAGCGGTTGATCGCATACTCGAACTTTTCCGGCGCGTACACATAGAAGTGGCCAAAACCGCCGCCCAGGTAGGGCGCAGAGCCCATTTGCCAGAACAGCCAGTTCAGCGTCTCGGTGCGTGCGGCAGGGGCCGTGGGCAGCAGCGCGCCGAACTTCTCGGCCAGGTACAGCAGGATGGAGCCCGATTCGAACACACGCACGGGCGGCTCCACGCTGCGGTCCACCAGCGCGGGGATCTTGGAGTTGGGATTGGCCTCGACGAAGCCGCTGGAGAACTGGTCGCCTTCGCCGATGCGGATCAGCCAGGCGTCGTACTCCGCGCCCGCATGGCCCAGCGCCAGCAGCTCCTCCAGCATGATGGTCACCTTCACGCCATTGGGCGTGGCCAGCGAGTACAGCTGCAGCGGCTGCTGCCCCACGGGCAGGGCCTTGTCGTGCGTGGGACCGGCGACCGGTCGATTGATGTTGGCGAAGGTTCCGCCCGAAGGCGCCGGTTGCCATACGGCGGGGGGGACATAGGTGGAGCTGTCGGACATGCAGGATTCCTGTGGTTCGCGGACATTCGGGAGGCGCCCGCTTGCCAGGCATTCTCGTACCCCCGCGGCACCCGCGCCGGCCCATGGAAATCGCCGCCATCGCGCGCGGGGATTTGCCACAATCACGCCATGACCGCATCCCACCCCGCCCGCCAGTATTGGCTCATGAAGAACGAGCCCGACGAATTCTCCATAGACCACGCGCTGGCAGCCCCCAATGCCACCATCGCCTGGGACGGCGTGCGCAACTACCAGGCCCGCAACTTCATGCGCGATGCCATGCAGGTGGGCGACGGCGTGCTGTACTGGCATTCGAGCTGCGCCGAGCCGGGCATCTACGGCATCGCCCGCATCGCCGGCAATCTGCGGGTGGATGCCTCGCAATTCGAACCCGGCAACCCCTACCATGATCCCAAATCCTCGCCCGACAAGCCGCGCTGGCTCACCTTGGACGTGCAGGCATTGCGCAAGACACGCCCGTTGCTGATCGCCGAATTGCGCGCGCATCCCGAACTGGCGCAGATGGGTGTGCTGCAGAAAGGCAACCGCCTGTCGATCACGCCGGTCACGCCGGCGCAGTGGAACTTCATCGAAGCACTGCTGGGCCTGCCCTGACCGGACGGCTCCGGGCACGGGCTGCTTTCTTACAAGCGAGAAGCCACTCTCCTGCAAGCCGGCCCTGACCCGGCCGCTATGCTTTTGGGCATTTGCGGACCTGGATTTCGCAAGCTGGAGGGAGAATTTTCGTGCGCTGGCGCAAAGCAAAGGCAAAGGCAGACACCGGACCATTCAAGAGCGGCATGGCAGCGGCACCCGGTCGCCTGCGTCTGGCGTTGCGCGACGCCATCGCCGCCTCGCTGGGGGCGATGCTGGCCTGGGAGCTGTCCCACTATCTGCTCGGGCATCCCAAGCCTGTCTTCGCCGCCGTCACGGCGCTCGTATGCCTGGCACCGGGCCTGCCCAGCCATCTCAAGCAGACCTGGGGCCTGGTGCTGGGATGCGCCATCGGCATCACCGTGGGCGAGCTGGCCTGGCTGCTGCCCGACCACATTCCACTGCTGCGGCTGAGCCTGGCTTCGCTGGTCGCGCTGTCTCTGGCAGCCATGCTGGGCCAGCCACCGGTCGTGCCCATACAGGCAGGTGTCTCCGTGGTCCTGGTGCTGAGCATGGGGCCCAGCGCTGCCGGGGAAGTCAGGCTGGTCGATGTGCTGGTGGGAGCGGGCGTGGGGCTGATGTTCAGCCAGGTCCTCTTCACTGCCAATCCGCTGCGCGCCATGTCGCGCTCCGCAAGCACCTTGCTGGAGCAGCTGGCCAACGGGCTGGAGGCCACGCTGCGCGCCACGGCCACGCACGACACGCCCGATGCCACCGTGGCCCTGGGCCAACTCACGCGCAGCAGCGATGCGCTGGGCACCCTGCGCGCAGCCGTGGTGGAAGCGCAGAGCGCCAGCCGCTGGTCCCTTCGGGGGCGCCTGGGCAGCGCGGGACTGCTGACGGTCACCGGCCGGTACGACCGGCATGCCGTACGTCTGTATGCCAGCGCTCTGCTGCTCGGCGAAAGCCTGGTGCGCGGCATGGCGCACGACAGCGGCCTCATGCCGCGCCCCGTCGTCCTGCACTGCGAATGGCTGATCGAGGCCTGCCGCCAGCTGTCCGCCAACGGCAATGTGGTGGCTCTTGCTCCCGATGATGCACTGGCCCGGCTGGCAGCCTCCGCGCCTCTGCCCCCGGTGCATCCCCTGCCCCCGCCCTGGATGCCAGCACTGGAGCACGCAGGGCAGATGCAGGAAGCCTTGCAGGCGCTGATCGGCTCACGCGACGCCTGAATGCGCGCCCGCTAAAGCCGCCGCGCCACGGCCGCGCCAATGGCGCCGGCAAGCCACCAGCCGACCACGCACATGGCGCCTGTGACCAGCCAGGTCCACTGCCACCCGCCGGCCTGTACCGCCACGGCGGCCACCAGGGGCGGCCCGGCGAACTGGCCCACGCAAGACCATTGCTGCATGAATCCCACCGTGGTCGACACCGTGGATTCATCGGGCGCCAGCCGCACGGCCATGGAAAACAAGGTGCCCGGAATGAGGCCGCCGGCCGCGGAGAACAGCGCCACGGCCAGGAAGCGCAGCCACAGTGGCCCCAGGAACTGGCCCCGCCACTGCAGATAGGCGGCCAGCGCACATACGGCCATGCAGCCAAAACCCAGGCGCAGTGCGCGCGTGGCGCTCCAGCCGGCTTGCAGCAGCCGGCCCGAGGCCACATTGCCCACCATGTTGGCCAGTGCCACCAGGGCCGTCAGCATGCCCGACAGCGCCGGGCCCAGCCCTGCCTGCGCATAGACCGTGGGCAGAAAGCCGATCACCGCCATCCACTGCCCGGAGTACACGGCAAACGCCAGGGAAACCAGCCAGGGGCCCGGACTGCGCAGCGTCACCGCCAGGCGGGGGCGCCATCCGCCCCCCGGTGCGGACACGCGCGCATCTGCGCCGGCCTGCAGCCCATCCGCCGGCACCCCCCACCAGACGGCCAGCCCGGCCAGTGCGGAGACCAGACCCACCAGCAGCCACCACAGCGGCCAGGAGCTCCATGCCAGCACCCAGGGGCCCAGCAGCAGCCCCAGCGCGCTGCCCAGTGGCATATAGGTTCCCCACCACCCCATGCGCGCGCTCAGCTCCCGCGGCGCCACGCAACGGCGTATCAGCCCCGGCCCCGGCAAGGCGACCAGCAGGAATCCCAGCCCCTCCACCGCGCGCAACGCAAGCAGCGTTGCAAAGCCTGTCGCCGAGGCGCCCCAGGCACTGGCCGCGGCCATCAGCGACAGTCCGACCAGCATGCTGCGCCGCAGCCCCCAACGGTCCGCACACAGTCCTGCCGCCAGGCCCAGCAGCATGCCGGCGACCTGCACCGTGGACAGCAGGAAACCCGCCTGCACCAGCGAGACCCCCAGCTGCTGCTGCAGCATCGGCACGGCCGCAGGCAGCTTGCCCACATGCAGCGCGGCGCTGACGCCGGCCGCCACGACGATCCACGAGGGATGCACACCCTGCCTTGTTGCTGTCACCGGACCCTGCCTCCTGCCGACGCCTGCCGCGCCCCGTGGATGATGCGTGAAATATCCCAGCATAGGCGATGGCGGCTCCATGCGCAGCGGCCCGCCTTAGGTCCATCCGCGGGCACACAGGGGACCGGCATCTCCGTCCAGGCCATGAACGGGAAGCCGACTGCAAGGTCCTGTATTCTCGGGCCGAGCCAACACATTGCCGACGCCGGCATGGGTATCCGCCACATGGACGACGATGTTTTCCGACACAGACACCGACAGTGACCTCAACTCACCGCTGCCCTCAAGGCGGCTGCCATCGCTGCAGGCTCTGCGCTGCTTCGAGGCGGCGGCCCGCCTGGAGAGCTTCAGCCAGGCCGCGCAGGAACTGCACCTGACCCATGGAGCCGTCAGCCGGGCCGTTCGCGTCCTGGAGGACGACCTGGGCATCGCGCTGTTCACTCGTCGCAACCGGCGTGTCTTCCTGACCGAGGCGGGACGCCATCTGGCCCAGGCCGTGCATGAGGGCATGGAACGCATGCGTCAGGCCACGCAGGAGCTGCGCCTGCGTGCCCGCCAGTCGCAGCGCTGGGTGCTGTCCTGCGAGCCCACGCTGCTGATGCGCTGGCTGATCCCGCGCTGGCCAGGTTTCCAGGAACGGCATCCGCAACTGCAGATGCACCTGGTCGCCGGGGGCGGCGCCTTCTCGTTTGCGGACGGCATCGATCTGGCCATCCGCCGCGATGATTTTCCTCTTCCCGCAGGCTGCCATGCCGAGCCCCTGTTCACCGAACGCACAGGTCCCGTCTGCCGGCCGGACCGGCTGGCGCAATGGAGCGAGCCGGCCAGTGGATCGTCACCGGCCCGCCTGCGGCCGGAAGCCCCCACCCTGCACAGCCGCACGCGCCCTGGCGCCTGGCCGACCTGGGCCGAGTGCAGCGGCATGCCTGCGCCCTCCGGGCCTCAGCTGTGGTTCGACCATTTCTACTTCAGCCTGCAGGCTGCCGTGGCCGGGCTGGGCCTGGCCGTAGGCCCCTGGCAACTGGTAAGGGACGACATTGCCAGCGGCGTGCTGGCGGCTCCCATGGGTTTCGTGGAGGATGGCTCCCGCTATTGCCTGTTGTCCCCGGCGCCCGCAGCGCACGACGGGCTGCACGCGCAGTTGCTGCTGTGGCTGCGCTCCCAGGCATGACCATGGAAGAGTCCGGCATCGATCCGGACGAACGCTAGGCCCCCGGACTTGCGCCATCCGGGGTCTGGCCCTGCGCCGCCCAAGCAGCCGCCTCGACCTGAAGACTGCCCTGCCGCTCCAGCCCTGCTGCCATGGCCACAGGACTCAGGCAAGGAGGGCGCTGGGCGGGCAGGCCCTGTTGCACCAGCGCCTCGAAGCTGCGTACCGGCACGGGCGGGCTGAGCAGATAGCCCTGCCAGGCATGGCACTGCTCGTCCTCCAGGAACTGGCGCTGTGCCTCGGTTTCCACGCCTTCGGCGACGACCTGCAGGCCCAGGCTGGTCCCCAGGGCGACGATGGTGCGTGCGATGGCCGCGTCATTGGGGTCGCTGAGCACGTCACGCACAAAGCTGCGGTCGATCTTGAGCTGGTCCAGCGGCAGGCGCTTGAGATAGGCCAGCGAAGAGTAGCCGGTACCGAAGTCATCCAGCGAAAAGCCCACCCCATGCGCCTTGAGAGTGGCCATCTTGGCGGCCGTGTCATCCACGTCGGCCAGCAGCAGGCTTTCGGTCAACTCCAGCTTGAGCAGGCGCGGATTGGCGCCGTTCGACTGCAGCGCCTGGAGCACCTGTTCCACGAACCTGGCCTGGTGGAACTGGCGCGGACTGACGTTGACGGACAGGACCAGGCTCGCCAGCGCCGGATCCTGGGCCCACTGCGCCAGCTGGCGGCAGGCTTCGCCCAGCACCCATTCGCCCAGTTGCAGGATCAGGCCGCTTTCCTCGGCCAGGGAGACGAACAGCGAGGGCGGGACCAGGCCCTCGCGCGGGTGGTTCCAGCGCAGCAGCCCCTCGGCGCCGACGATGCGGCCATGCACCACCTGCGGCTGGTAGTACAGGACGAACTGATGGCGCACGATGCCCTCGCGCATCTCCTGCTCCATGGCCGTGCGCGATCGCAGCACCGCCTGCAACTGGGGGTCGAAGAACTGCAGCGCGTCGCGCCCCATGCCCTTGGCCTGGTACATGGCCATTTCGGCGCGGCGCAGCACCTCATCGGCGCTGAGTTCCTGGTTGCCGAACAGGCTGGCACCGATGCTCAGCGTGATATGGCAGGACTGCCCGGCCAGCTGCAGGGGCTGCTGCAGCCATGAACGCATGCGCTGGACTTCGGCCTCCACCTGCGATGCCGCCTGCATGGCGTCGTTGTCCAGATCCTCCAGCAGCACCACGAAGTCATCCCCGCTGTGGCGGGCCAGGGTGGCCTCGCGCCCCAGCGACTGGGTCAGGCGCTCGGCAAGCATGCGCAGCAGTGCGTCGCCCAGCTCCAGACCCAGGGTGTCATTGAAAGCCTTGAAATTGTCCACATCGAGCAGCAGGACGGCGCCGCAGCGCCCGCGCCGACGGCCGGAGGCCAGGGCCTGCTGCAGGCGGTCCACGAGCAAGCGGCGATTGGGCAGGCCGGTGAGCGCGTCATAGAAGGCCAGCCGGCGGATTTCCTCCTCCGCCATCTTGCGCTGGCTCTGGTCCTGGAGGATCAGCAGGCAGCCCTCATCCAGCAGCAGGCCCGCGACCGATACGGAGCGCGTGCAGCCATCCGCACCGATGAGCTGATATTCCTCGCTGCCGAAGGAGCGCTCCATCTCGGTATCGGCGCCGCCGGAATACCGGGTGACGCCTGCCCTCGCGCGTGCCGCCTCGAAGCGCCGCTGCATGCGCTGGCGCCTGGGTTCATCGGCACACATGTTGCGCCACCAGCCATCACCGTCCATGCCCGTCGTCGCGCCATGGCCCGCCAGCCGCAGGAACTCCTCGTTCCAGTAGGCGAACTGGCCGTCGCCCTGCAGCATGGCAAGGCCCAGGGGCAGGCGCTGGATGACCCTGCGCAGATGGCGCGAGCCCTCACGCTGGATCTGCTGGAGGTGGCGCCGTGCACCGATGTCCTGGACCAGGGCCATCAGACGGGGGGAGTGACCGGGGCCCAGCGCGGAAATATGGATCTCGACCCACACCAGCTCGCCGTCGTGGCGTCGCAACTGCCGCTCCATCTGCAAGGCACGGCGCTTGCCTGCGGCCAGCTCCAGCAGCGAACGTCTGTCATCGTCCGGAGACTCGCTGGACATCAGGTCCAGCAGAGGCCGCTGGCAAAGCTGCTGCGGATCGTAGCCGGTGATATCGCCATACCGCCGGTTCACGTGCAGCACCTCGGCAGTGGCCGCGTCGATCTGGACCACACCGATCGCCGCCTGCTCGAACAGCGCCTGAAAACGTGCATCGCTTTCGCGGATGGAACGCGAAGAGGCCCGCAACTGGGCCCAGCCTGAGTGGCGCCGTCGCCACCAGGCAGCGGCCAGCGAGGCCAGCAGCGCCGAAACGAGCATGCCCAGCGCGAACAGCACCAGCGGCTGCGCGCGCTCCGTCCAGGACAGGGCCGTGCCCACGGCGATGAAGTCCAGCCGCCACAGCCGGTCCTGCGCCTGCAGCGTCTGTTCCAGCACCACCTGACCGGTGCCGCCCCTGTCTTGACCTGGCTGAGGCCAGGCCGCGCCCAGGTACAACGGCAAGGGCGTGGGACTCGCAGATGGAGCGGGGGATGCGGGACCCGCATCATGCATGGCCAGCGCGAGCCGGCCCAGGAGTCCGCGCTCGTGAAGGTCCTGCACCAGATCATGCACGCGGACACTGGCATCGGCCGTGCCAAGGAACGTCCACGACGGCGTGGCGGCATCGGAGGATGCCGGCGCCGGCTGTCCGAAGACCGGCGCCCGCACCAGCACGGCCGTCGCATGCTCGCCCGGCTGCTTCATCGCGAACGGAGCCGATACCACGGTGCCGGCGCTGTCCCGGCTGCGCAGCATGCTGGCCAGCAGGCCCGGGCGGTCATGCATGTCCAGGCCGGCGATGGACTCGTTGCCTTCCAGCGGCCACAGATAATCGACGACGAAATAGCGTGCCTGTGCGCCACCTGCCGCCCCCTGCGTCGGGGAAAAATAGGGGGCACCATGCTCCACCGTGGCCCGCGTGAAGGCCAGCGCCTGCATGCCCGGCTGGGACTGCACGCGCAGGGACTGCGCCATGCGGCCGAAGGCCTGCTGTCCCATTTCGGGAGCCGCGGCCAATTGGTTGGCCACGTGCTGAACCAGCATGGCATAGGCATCCAGCCGCATCTGCAGTGCCTGCCGGGCAGACTGCGCCTGCTGGGTGTGGCGCTGCCAATCGAGCCGCTCCAGCATCTGCTGCTGGTGCAGGGCCAGCATGGCGCTCAGGCACAGCCCCAGGGCCATGGTGGCTGCGGCCGGCCATGCGGAACGGATGGCTACGAGCATGCGCTGGGCGGAAGCTGACATGGAGCGGCGAAGGCGGAAAAGGCGGTCACGGGAAAACGGAACGGGAGCACGGAACCACTCGTTGCCAGACCCGGGGACCGCAACCGAACAAAGCAAGCGGCCCATGCAGGGCAGAAAGCGGAGGATAAATGGATTTCGGCCTCTCTCAGGCAAATCACATGTAAGACCAATCCTACATTCATCACGAACTCTATCGTCCGGACGCACCAGTGCTGAAGGCTTGCCAGGGCAAACCCCAGGACCTGCGCACATTCCTCTCGGGAATCCTGGGGGACCTTCCGAGAGGCCCGCACCTCGCAAGCGGATGACTGCAAGCATTGCGCCTTTGACGAGCGGCGTCGCATCCCCACGACGTGTTGCGACTGTCTATCAGACATGAATCCAGGATCGGCATTCCTGAAACATAGTTGAAACACCCGGACCACTTGCCCAAGGCCGTGCCTCCCGGCGAATCAACGGCGAGGGTGCATCAGCGCACGACCTGCAAGACATGGCATGGCGCTTGCAACAGCGACCCGGCACAGCCCCAATGACAACGACGGAGACATACCATGAGCATCAGCCGCCGACGGTTTTGCACCGCCCTGCCCGCCCCGGTGGCAGGTCTTGTCCTGCCCCGGGCAGGCCAGGCCCAGGAGGTCTTTCCCTCCAGGCCCTTGAAGATCGTCTGCCCGTTTGCCCCGGGCGGCGGCTCCGACTTCATCGCCCGTGTCGCGTCCAACGTGCTCAATGAAAGGCTGGGCCAGGCCGTGGTCGTGGAAAACCGGCCGGGAGCCGGGGGGACGCTGGGGACGGAATATGCGCTGCGCTCGCCCGCCGACGGCCATACGCTGCTGCTCGTGGCCGGCAGCTATACGGTCAACCCCTCGCTGTACAAGCTGCGCTTCGATCCCGTGGCCGACATGACGCCCGTGATCCAGCTGTCCCGGGGCGCCTATGTCGTCTGCGTGAGCCCCCGCGTGCCGGCGCGCAGCCTGCAGGAGTTGCTGTCCCATGCACGCGAGAATCCCGGCAAGCTGACCTTTGCATCGGCCGGCAACGGCAGCCATCTGCACATCGTGACGGAATACCTGTTCGGCATGGCCAAGGTCAGGGCGACCCATGTCCCCTACCGCGGCACGGGCCCCGCCGTGACCGATCTGCTGGCGGGCAATGTGGACATGCTGGTGGCCGGCACCGAGGCCCTGATGCCGCATGTCAGGAGCGGAAAACTCCATGCCCTGGCGGTAACCACGGCCCAGCGCCTGTCCGCCTATCCCGAAATTCCCGCAGTGGCCGAGAGCGGCCTGCCGGACTACGACGTGGTCGCCTGGCACGGGCTGCTCGCACCCAAGGGCCTGCCACCGGCCATCCTGGCGCGCATCAACGGCGCACTGGATGCAGGACTCAAGGTACCTGCCCTGGTGGCCCAGCTGGAGCCCACGGGCGTGTCCCCGGCAGGCGGCACACCAGCCCAGTTCGGCACACTGATCCAGTCCGAGATCCCCCGCTACGCCAAGGTGGTGAAGGACAACGAAATCCGCGCACAGTGAGCCCACGGCCTCCCCGGACAAGAGGACCAGGACCCGCCCGCATTGCATCCGCCCCATGAACCCCAAGTACAAGAAACCCCTGCCCGGCACCGCGCTGCACTACATCGATGCCCGCGCCGCCGTCGACGCCCTGCAGCCCGGCGCCTGGCGCCGCCTGCCCTACACCGCACGCATCCACGCCGAGAACCTCGTGCGCCGCGCCGATCCCGCCCATTTGAACAACTACCTGCGCCAGCTCGTCCAGCGCCGCCGCGACATCGACTTCCCCTGGTTCCCCGTGCGCGTGGTCTGCCACGACATCCTGGGCCAGACCGCCCTCGTGGACCTGGCCGGCCTGCGCGACGCCATCGCCAAGGAGGGCAGCGACCCCGCCCAGGTCAACCCCGTCGTGCCGGTCCAGCTCATCGTCGACCATTCGCTGGCCGTGGAGTGCGGCGGCTCCGATCCCGACGCCTTTGCCAGGAACCGCGCCATCGAGGACCGCCGCAACGAGGACCGCTTCCACTTCATCGAGTGGACCAAGAAGGCCTTCGCCAACGTGGACGTGATCCCCGCGGGCAACGGCATCATGCACCAGATCAATCTGGAGAAGATGTCCCCCGTCGTCCATGTCCAGGACGGCCTGGCCTTCCCCGACACCTGCGTGGGCACCGACTCGCACACCCCCCATGTCGACGCCCTGGGCGTGATCGCCGTGGGCGTCGGCGGGCTGGAGGCCGAGAACGTGATGCTGGGCCGCGCCTGCTGGATGCGCCTGCCCGACATCGTGGGCGTGCGGCTCGCGGGCCGGCGCCAGGGCGGCATCACCGCCACCGACATCGCCCTGGCGCTGACCGAGTTCCTGCGCCGCGAGAAGGTCGTGGGTGCCTATGTGGAATTCTTCGGCGAGGGCGCCGACAGCCTGAGCGTCGGCGACCGGGCCACCATCTCCAACATGTGCCCCGAGTACGGCGCCACGGCCGCGCTGTTCTCCATCGACCAGCAGACCATCGACTACCTGCGCCTGACCGACCGCAGCCCCGAGCAGGTGCGCCTGGTCGAGACCTATGCCAGAACCACGGGCCTGTGGAGCACCGACTTGCAGACCGCGCACTACGAGCGCGTGCTGGACTTCGACCTGTCGGCCGTGGTGCGCAACATGGCCGGGCCGTCCAACCCGCACCGGCGCCTGCCCACCTCGGCCCTGGCCGAGCGCGGCATCGCCGATGCCGCCAGGCTGGCCGCCGGCCGGCAGCAGGAGTCCGAAGGCCTGATGCCCGACGGCGCCGTCATCATCGCCGCCATCACCAGCTGCACCAACACCAGCAACCCGCGCAACGTCATCGCCGCAGCCTTGCTGGCGCGCAATGCCAACCGCCTGGGCCTGGCGCGCAAGCCCTGGGTCAAATCCTCGCTGGCGCCCGGCTCCAAGGCCGTGGAGCTGTATCTGAAGGAGGCCGGGCTGCTCACCGAGCTGGAGCAACTGGGCTTTGGCATCGTGGCCTTTGCCTGCACCACCTGCAACGGCATGAGCGGCGCGCTGGAGCCCGCCATCCAGCAGGAGATCATCGAGCGCGACCTCTACGCCACGGCCGTGCTGTCGGGCAACCGCAACTTCGACGGCCGCATCCACCCCTATGCCAAACAGGCCTTCCTGGCCTCGCCGCCGCTGGTCGTGGCCTATGCGATCGCGGGCACCATCCGCTTCGATATCGAAAACGACGTGCTGGGCGTGGCCGAGGGCCGCGCGATCCGCCTGAAGGACCTGTGGCCGACCGACGAGGAGATCGACGCCATCGTCGCGCAGGCCGTCAAGCCCGCGCAGTTCCGCGCCGTCTACGAGCCCATGTTCGCCATCCACCGGGACGACGGCGGGCGGGTGGCCCCGCAGTACGACTGGCGCCCGCAATCCACCTACATCCGCCGCCCGCCCTACTGGGACACCGAAGGCGTGGGCGCGCTGGCGGCCTTCCCGCGCACGCTGACCGGCATGCGCCCGCTGGCCCTGCTGCCCGACAACATCACCACCGACCACCTCTCGCCCTCCAACGCCATCCTGGCCGACAGCGCGGCCGGCGAATACCTGGCGCGCATGGGCCTGCCCGAGGAGGACTTCAACTCCTACGCCACCCACCGCGGCGACCACCTCACCGCCATGCGCGCCACCTTCGCCAACCCGCAGCTGGTCAACGAAATGGCCGTCATCGACGGCGTGCAGCACCAGGGCTCGCTGGCCCGCATCGAGCCCGAAGGCCGCGTGGTGCGCATGTGGGAGGCCATGGAAACCTACCTGCACCGGCGCCAGCCGCTGATCATCATCGCGGGCGCCGACTACGGCCAGGGCTCCAGCCGCGACTGGGCCGCCAAGGGCGTGCGCCTGGCCGGCGTGGAGACCGTGGTGGCCGAGGGCTTCGAGCGCATCCACCGCACCAACCTCATCGGCATGGGCGTGCTGCCGCTGGAGTTCCTGCCCGGCACCGACCGCAAGACCCTGGCGCTGGACGGCACGGAGGTCTATGGCGTGGAAGGCGAGCGCACGCCGGGCGCCCAGCTCACGCTGGTGATACAGCGGCGCGAAGGCCAGGTGCTGCGCGTGCCCGTGACCTGCCGGCTGGACACGGCCGAGGAGGTCTCGGTCTACGAGGCCGGCGGCGTGCTCCAGCGCTTTGCCCAGGATTTCCTGGCGCGGCGGCAACCGATGACCGAGGAAACCCCATGAGCCTTCCGCAGATCAAGATCCCCGCCACCTATCTGCGTGGCGGCACCAGCAAGGGCGTGTTCTTTCGCCTGCAGGACCTGCCCGCGGCGGCGCAGCAGCCCGGCGCCGTGCGCGACGCTCTCCTGCTGCGCACCCTGGGCAGTCCCGACCCCTACGGCAAGCAGATCGACGGCATGGGCAATGCCTCGTCCAGCACCAGCAAGGCCGTGATCCTGTCGGCCAGTACCAGGGCGGACCACGATGTGGACTACCTGTTCGGCCAGGTCGCCATCGACCGGCCCTTCGTGGACTGGAGCGGCAACTGCGGCAACCTCTCGGCCGCCGTGGGGCCCTGCGCCATCCACATGGGCCTGGTCGATGCCGCGCGCATCCCGCGCAACGGGACGGCCACCATCCGCATCTGGCAGGCCAACATCGGCAAGACCATCGTGGCCCACGTGCCCATCGTGGACGGACAGGTGCAGGAGACGGGCGACTTCGCGCTGGACGGCGTGACCTTCCCTGCGGCAGAGGTGGCGCTGGAGTTCCTGGACCCGGCCGATGAAGGAGAGGACGGAGGCGCCATGTTCCCCACAGGGAACCTGGTGGACCGGCTGGATGTACCCGGCGCGGGCAGCTTCGCGGCCACGCTGATCAATGCGGGCATCCCCACCATCTTCCTGAACGCCCAGGACCTCGGCTACACGGGCTGCGAGCTGCAAGAGGCCATCAACACGGACGACGAGGCGCTGGCCCGGTTCGAGGCCATCCGCGCCCATGGCGCCTTGCAGATGGGCCTGATCCAGGAGCTGGCCGAAGCGGCCACGCGCCAGCACACGCCCAAGATCGCCTTTGTGGCGCCCCCGGCCGGCTACACGGCATCGAGCGGCAAGCGGGTCGAGGCCGCCGACGTGGACCTGCTGGTACGGGCACTGTCCATGGGCAAGCTGCACCACGCGATGATGGGCACGGCGGCGGTGGCCATCGGCACGGCGGCGGCGGTGCCGGGCACGCTGGTGAACCTGGTCGCCGGTGGCGGCGAGCGCGAGGCCGTGCGCTTCGGCCATCCCTCGGGCACGCTGCGCGTGGGGGCGCAGGCACGCTTGGTGAATGGCCAGTGGCAGGTGACCAAGGCCTTGATGAGCCGCAGCGCGCGCATTCTGATGGAAGGCTGGGTGCGCGTGCCCGGCGAGGTACTGCCGGCCGAATGAAGGCTCAGGCCCCGGCAGCCAGCGCTGCGGCATGCCACTGCTGCAATTGCGCCAGCGTGCTGGTGGTGCCGCCGCAGGCCACCACCAGCACGCGCCTGAAGCCGCTCAGCGCGGGCGAACGCCCATAGGCCAGGGCCAGCGCCGCACCACAGGCGGGCTCCACATGCAGGCGATGGTCGTCGATGAAGCGCAGGCAGGCGTCCAGCGCCCGGGCATCGGTTACCACGGCGCTGCGCACGGGGTGGGACTGCGCCAGATCGAAAGCCTGCCGGCAGACCTGGCGCGCGCCCAGCGAAGTGGCCACGCTGGTGATGCCGTCGAGCACCACGCGCCGCCCCAGAGCCAGCGAACGGGCCAGGGAATCCGCGCCAGCCGTCTCCGCGGCGATCACCGGCACATCGGTCCAGCCGTGGCGCAACAGGCCTTGCACCACCCCGGCCAGCAACCCGCCACCCCCCACGGCCAGCACCACGGCATCGGGCTTGAAGCCCGCCGCCTCCAGTTCATCGACCAGGGTGGAGTGTCCCTGCCACAGCAGCGGGTCATCGAACGGGTGGACAAAGGCATCCTGCGCACCCAGCAGCGATTGCGCCAGCACGTTGGCTTCATCCCAGACGGCGCCATGCACCCTCAGTTCGGCGCCCTGCGCGCGGATCTGCGCCCGTGCATGTTCCGTCGTGGTCTGCGGCACCACCACGGTCACGGGAATGCCCAGTTGCCGCCCCGCACAGGCCACGGCGATGCCGGCATTGCCGCCCGAGGATGCGATGAAGCGCCGCTTGCCCTGGCGGGCCAGCGTCTCGCAGGCATGGCCTATGCCGCGCAGCTTGAATGATCCACTGGGCTGCAGCAGGTCCAGCTTGAGCCAGATTTCGGAGCCGTTGGCCTGGCCCAGGGCCGGGGATTCGATAAGGGGAGTGACGATGTGCAAAGGCATGGATGGGCAGTGTAGGAGCAGGCATCCGCCGCGATAATCCCCTGGCATTCCAAATATTCTTTGCATTGTGAGCACAAATCAAGCCCTGCCCCTGCTCAGCGAAATGGCCATCTTCGTCAAGGTGGTGGACACCGGCAGCTTCTCCGAGGCCGCGCGCCAGTTGGGCAGCTCTGCCTCGGCCACCAGCCGCGGCGTGGCCCGGCTCGAGAAGGCGCTCGGACTGCGCTTGCTCGAACGCACCACACGCAAGCTGCGCCTGAGCGAGGCCGGCCGCGAGGTGCATGCACGCTGCCTGGACATGGTGGGCGCCGCCCAGGCCGTCATGGCCGCCTCGCTGCTGCACGATGCCCGGCCGCGCGGCCTGGTGCGCATCAGCGTGCCCAAGGCCGTGGGCCGCACCGTGGTCCACCCGCACATGCCCGAGTTCCTGGCCCTGTACCCCGAGGTCGATGTGCAGATGCGGCTGGAAGACCGCTACATGGACCTGATCGACGATCCCGTGGACCTGGCCATACGCATCACCAACCATCCACCACCGGGGCTCATGGGCCGCCACCTGATGGACATCGACCATCTGCTGTGCGCCACGCCGCAGTACCTGGCGCGGCAGGGCATGCCCGTGCATCCGCTGGACCTGCGGGCCCACAGCTGCATCTACCTGGGGGAGGAGCCGGGCGACGCGCACTGGAAGCTGCGCGCGCATGGCAAGACCGTCACCGTGGCCGTGCGCGGCCGCTATGCAGCCAACCATACGGGAGTGCGGCTGGACGCCGTGCTGCACCACATCGGCATCGCCAGCCTGCCGCGCTTCACGGCGCAGGAGGCACTACGCGAGGGCCGCATCGTCCAGGTGCTGCCCGAGTGGAGCTTTCTGCCCAACTACAGCGGCCAGCTCTGGGTTCTCCACTCCCCCACGCGCCACCTGCCGCTCAAGCTGCGCGTGCTCATCGACTTCCTGGCCCTGCGGCTAGGCCGCCAAGCGCCCTGATCAGTCCGGCACCCTGAGCCTGCGCCACAGCGTGGCCCGGCTGATGCCCAGGATCTCACAGGCGCTGCGCTGGTCGCCCCGCACCTGCTCCAGCACCTCGCGCACGCGCTGACGGTCGGCATCGCGCCGGGCCTCGCGCAGTTGCAACTGCCTTTGCTGCGCTGGCAGTGCCTGCGGCAGGCCGGGAGCGGCCTGGCCGCATTCGGGAAACAGCTCCCGCAACCGGGCCAGGTCCGCACGGCCCTCGCCGTCGCACAGGTCTTGGCGGCAGGCCAGCAGACGCTCCACCCAGTTGTCGAGTTCACGCGCATTGCCGGGCCAGCGGTGGCCTGCCGCCAGCTCCAGCAGGGCTGCCAGCAAGTGTTCCAGCGCCTTCCCCTCGGACTGCAGCGACAGTGTACGCATCCGCCTCGCCAGCATGGCTCGCGCCATTGCCTGCACATCGGCGGGTCCGCGTTCATGCAGCGAGGGCATGGCCAGGCGCAGAACGGCCAGGCGGTAGAACAGATCCCGGCGAAAGCCCCCGCTCTCGACCAGGGCCGCCAGATCGGCATGGGTGGCGGCGACGATGCGCAGGTCCACGGGCACGGGCATGGTGGAGCCTACGCGCAGCACCTCGCGCTCCTGCAGCACGCGCAACAGCCGCGACTGCAATGCCAGCGGCATGTCGCCGATCTCGTCCAGGAACAGGGTGCCCGTGTGGGCCGCCTCGATCAGGCCGGTCTTGCCGCCGCGCCTCGCGCCCGTGAAGGCGCCCTCGTCATAGCCGAAGAGCTCGCTCTCCAGCAGGCTCTCGCTCAGCGCCGCGCAATTGACGGCCAGGAAGGGCTGGGCCGCACGCCGACTGGCACGGTGCATGCCCTGGGCCAGCAATTCCTTGCCCGTGCCGCTGTCTCCCTGGATGAGCACCGTGGCATCGCTGGCCGCGAACTGGCGGGCCAGCCGGCGCACGCGCTGCGCTGCTTCGCTCTCGCCTGCATAGTCTTCTATGCGCCAGCGCACGCCTGCGCCGCGCAGGCTGCGGTTGGCGCGCAGGTGACGGTCGGCGCGCTGGATGATGGCCGGATCGCGGCACACCAGCAAGGCGCCTGTCAGCTGTCCGTTTTCGACGATGGGCGCGCGCCGCACGACCAGGGTACGCATGGCCAGCTGTACCACTTCCTCGCTGCCCTCGGGCTCCAGCGCCTGGTTCCAGGCCAGCGGGGGAGCCACCTCATCGAGCGGCCGTCCGTGCAATTGCCCGGACGGTGCGCCCAGCAGCCCGGCCATGGTGGGATTCAAGGCCTGGATGCACCCTTGCGGATCCACGGCAACCACTCCGTCCTGCAACTGCCCCAGCACGGTCTCCAGCCGCTGATGGCGCGTGCGTTCCGCATGGCGGTGGCGCGCCAGCAGCACGGCATCGTGCAGGGCCTGCAGCACGGCGCCATCCGAGTAGAGCAGCACGCTGGGAATGCCGGCCTGCTCGGCCAGGTCGGCCACCAGCCCCGGCGCGACCACGGCGCCCACCCCGGCGGCCTGCAGGGCTCGCACGCAGGCCTGCGCATCCTCGGGCCCGTGGTAGCTGAACTGCGCGATGTCGGCACCGAACAGCGCGTCGAAACGGGCCAGGTGGGGCGAGGGATGATCGAACGACACCAGGCCGATGCGCGGCGTTCCGTTCGCCTGCGCCAACGCTCGCGCGCTGGCCAGCGCATGCAGCAGGTCGAAGCCGCGCACCTCGATCATGACCACGGGAATGTCGACGCGCTCGCGCACCCAGGCGCCGCTGGCCCCGGCCACGACCAGGGCGTCGATGGGACCGCCCGCCTCCAGCGCGCGCACGGCCTGGACGGCGTCATCGAAGGCAGCACTGACATGCTCCACGCGCACCTGATCCTCCACGGCGAGGGACATGCGTTCCAGCACGCGGCCGATGCGATGGCGCCCCACGGTGACGACACGGGGCCAGCCGGCGCGCGGTCCTCTGGCCGGTCGTGAGGAAGATGCAGGTGGGGGTGCGTTGCCTGACTCATTCATGCAACCGATTATTTCATTCCTGCAACGTCGCGCAGCGCAGACCCCCCCCCACTCCCCCAGCACAAGCGATATGGCTTCAAAAAATCAATGGAATCAATGATTTGCAATTACAAGGGTTTACCCTTTGATTGGATGGCATGGTGCTTGCAATCACCGGCGGCGTTTCAATTGCTTCAAGTATCCCCAGGAGACTCCATGATCCATCCCTTGCGCATGCCCCGCCGCACCGCCCTGGCCAGCCTGCTGGCAGCCACGCTGCCCCTGGCCGGCGTGGCCGGCGCCTTCCCGGCGCATGCGGCCGACGCCTGGCCTGTGCGCCCCATCCGCCTGGTCGTGCCGTTTTCGGCGGGCGGTGCCAATGACCTGATGGCACGTTCGGCTGCGGAAGGCGCCTCCAGGATCCTGGGCCAGCCCGTGGTCATCGACAACCGCCCTGGCGCCGGCGGCACGGTCGGTGCCGACATCGTGGCCAAGGCCCAACCCGATGGCTATACCTTCCTGGTGAGCGCGGCGGGCGTGATCTCCAACAGCATGATCAAGAAGAGCATGCCGTTCAAGGACGATGCCCTGGTGCCGGTGGCCATGATCGGCCTGGCGCCCTCGGTGATCGTCGTTCCCAAGAACGCGCCCTACCAGAACCTGCGCGATTTCGTCGAAGCGTCCAAGAAGGGCCAGGGCTTCAACTTCGCCACCGCAGGCACGGGCAGCACGCCGCATTTCGTGGCCGAGATGCTGAACGTGAAGTACGGAGCGAAGCTGCAACCCGTTCCATACAAGAGCGGCTCCGAGAGCACGACGGCGGTGCTCGGCGGCCAGGTGGAGGGCACCTCGGAGGCCAGCATCATCGCCTTGCCCCACATCATCAACGAAGGCAAGTTCAAGGCCCTGGCGACCACCTGGACCCAGCGCATCTCGGCCTACCCGCAGCTGTCCACTGCCGTGGAGCAGGGCTTCGCCGATCTGCAGATCGCGCACTGGGCCGGCATCCATGCGCCCAGGGGCACGCCCGACGCCATCCTGGACAGGCTGGCGGCCGCCGTGGACAAGGCCATGAAGGAGCCTGCCACCGTCGACAAGCTCAAGGGCCTGGGGATCGAGCCCATTGGCGGCACGCGGGCCGAATTCGTGAAGTTCACCGACACCGAACGCAAGCGCCTGGGCGAGATCGTCAAGGCCGCGAACATGCAGGAAAAGTGAGGCGCCCCTCGGCACCATCATCCCTTTCCCAAGGAGACACCATGCACACCCGCCGCAACATCCTCCAGCCGGGCATGGCCCTGGCTGCGGCCGCCATGGCCGCCGCACTGCTCGGTGCACCCGCCGCCGCCCGCGCCCAGGGCGCGGACTCCTGGCCCTCGCGGCCCATCAAGCTCATCGTGCCTTATGCGGCCGGTGGCTTTGCCGACACGCGCGCCCGCAAGATCGCGGACAGGTTGGGGCAAAGCCTGGGCCAGCCCATCGTCATCGACAACCGCGGCGGCGCGGGCGGCGTGACGGGCACCGATGCCATTGCCAAGGCCAGCGACGGCCACACCTTCGGCTTCGGCTCGCCGGGCCCGCTGGTGACCAACCCCCTGCTGATGAAAAAGCTGCCCTACAACGCCGCGCGCGACCTGCAGCCCGTCATCCTGATCGAAGAGGCGCCGCTGATCCTGACGACCGCGCCCAACCAGCCGTTCAAGACCGTGGCCGAGCTGGTCGCGGCGGCCAAGGCCAGGCCGGGCACGCTGACCTATGGCTCGTCAGGCGTGGGTGGCGCCCACCACCTGTCGGGCGAGCTGCTGGCCTTCCAGACGCGCACGGACATGGTCCACGTGCCCTACAAGGGCGGCGCGCTGGCGGCCACCGACCTGATGGGTGGCCATCTGGCCTTCATGTTCGAGATGGGCTACGCGGCCCTGCCCGCCATCCAGGGCGACAAGGTCAAGGCACTGGCCGTTTCCAGCAGGCAGCGCCTGAAGGTGCTGCCCGACGTGCCCACGCTGGACGAGGCGGGCATCAAGGGCTTCGAGTCCTACAACTGGCTGGGCATGATCGCGCCGGCCAGCACCCCGCCCGCCGTGATCGAGCGCCTGAACAAGGCCGTGAACGAAGCGCTCAAGGACGCGCAAGTGCGCGCCATGATCGAGGACACGGGCGGCGTGGTCATGGGCGGCACGCCCCAGGCCTACGGCAAATTCATTGAAGCCGAGCGCGCCAAGTGGGGCCCGGTCATCAAGAACGCCAACATCACGCTGGACTGAGCCAGCCGCCTCTCTTTCCTACTTTCTCCGACACCACCGCACATGAACACCAAGCAACAACTCAAGGCCCTGGCCGAAGCGCGCCGCGGCGTGCTTGTGCCCGGCGCATTCAATGCCCTGTCCGCACGCGTCGTGGCCGATCTCGGCTTCGAGGCCATCTATGTCACCGGCGCCGGCGTCACCAACATGTGGTTCGGCCTGCCCGACCAGGCCTTCATGGGCCTGACCGACATCGCCGATCACACGGCACGCATCCGCGATGCCGTGGAGCTGCCGCTGATCGTCGACGCCGACACGGGCTTCGGCAACGCGCTCAATACCTATCACGCCGTGCGCACGCTGGAGCGCGCAGGCGCCGACTGCATCCAGATCGAGGACCAGATCAGCCCCAAGCGCTGCGGCCATTTCAACGGCAAGGAAGTGATTTCCACGGAGGAGATGCTGGGCAAGATCAAGGCCGCCGTGGACGCACGCCGCGACCAGGGCACGCTGGTCATGGCCCGCACCGATGCCTGCGCCACGCAGGGTTTCGAGGCCGCCGTCGAGCGCGCCCAGCGCTTTGCCGAGGCCGGCGCCGACATCCTCTTCGTCGAGGCCGTGACCCAGGCCGAGGAGATCCGCGCGCTGCCGCGGCGCCTGACCACGCCCCAGCTCATGAACATGGTCATCGGCGGCAAGACCCCCATCACCGACGCCGACGAACTGGCCGACCTGGGCTACGGCTTCGTGCTCTACGCCAACGCCGCGCTGCAGGGCGCCCTGGCCGGCATGCAGAAGGCGCTGGGCCAGTTGCGCCACGAGCGCAAGGTGCACGAGGATCCTGCGGTGGTGGCGCCCTTCGCCGAACGCCAGCGCCTGGTCGGCAAGCCTTCGTGGGACGCGCTGGAGTCCAAGTACCGCTGACCGGGCCCGGCGAAGGAGCGCGCCATGCCCGCCACTTCAGGGCGTGGGAATTTTCCATGCGCCCAGCGTCAGCTCCAACGCCTGCATGGCCTCCTGCAGGCGTTCGGCGGGCGCATCTTCCTCGGCGATCCAGAACGCGGACTCCACCAGGCAACCATTGAGCAGGCGAGACATCGCCAGCGCACTGGCGCGCACGATCACGCCGCGCTCCATGAGCTGCTCCAGGTAGCCTGCCACGAAAGCGATGCAGTGCCGGTGCTGCTCGCCCTGGTCCGTGCCCGTGAGCACGGCACGCGCGTCCTGCAGGACGATGCGCCGTATCTCGGCCTCCTGCGCCATGGCCAGATAGGCGCGGCAATAGGCGAGAAACCCCTCCCAGGGATCCGCATGGTCGGCCAGCACCTGCTCCAGGCGCGCGTCCATCTCGGCATCCATCTGGGCCACGACCGCCGCCAGCAGCCCCGGCTTGCCACCGAAGTGGTGGTACAGCGCGCCGCGCGTCAGCCCCGCGCTGGCCGTCAGCTCGTCCATCGAGGCCTGGGCATAGCCATGGCGGCCAAAGGCCTCGCGCGCGGCCCGCACGAGCTTGGCGCGTGTCTCCTCGATCATGCTGGCCCGGCTCTTGCGCATGGCATGCTCCATTCACATACAAAACGTATGCCAATGATACCGGGCGTCATGCACAGCCCGTAGAATCGCTGACATACGCCGCGTATGTGACTGCAGCGGCTCCCCGCTCTCCGAGGTTTCCATGTTCCAAGCCTACCGCCAGCTGTTCACCCTGCCCGGCACGGCCGCCTTCGTGCTGGCCGGGCTCCTGGCCCGCCTGCCGCTTTCCATGACGGGCATCGGCCTGATCACCATGCTGTCGCAGCAGCGAGGCGCCTACACGCTGGCCGGCGCGGTTGCCGCCTGCTTTGCACTGTCCATCGCCTTGCTGGCGCCGCGCATCTCGGCCCTCGTGGACCGCCATGGCCAGCGCAAGGTACTGCCCTGGGCAGCGGCGATCAGCGCAACGGCCATGTTCGCCCTGCTGGCCTGCGCCCGTTGGCAGGGGCCGGCATGGCTGCTGCTGGTGCTGGCCGCCCTGGTGGGCGCCCTGCCCAGCATGCCGGCCATGGTTCGCGCACGCTGGACGGTGCTGCTGCGCGGCACGCCGCAACTGCAGACCGCCTATGCACTGGAGGCCGTGCTCGACGACGTCTGCTTCATCGTCGGCCCGCCCCTGTCCGTGGGGCTGAGCATGGTGCTGTTCCCTGAGGCCGGCCCCCTGGCGGCCTCGCTGCTGCTGCTGGTGGGCGTGGCCTTGTTCGTGGCCCAGCGCCGTACCGAGCCACCCGTGGACGGAGCACCGCAAGGCGTTCGCCAGCAGTCCCTGGCCCGCCATCCCGTGGTCCGTACCCTGGCGCTTTTCATGCTGGCGCAGGGCATCATCGTCGGAACCATCGATGTGGCCAGTGTGGCCTTCGCCGCGCAGCAGGGCCAGCCGGCCGCTGCCAGCATCGTGCTGTCCTTCTACGCACTGGGATCCTGCGTGATGGGACTGGTGTTCGGCACGCTGCACCTGCGGGCGCCCTTGCACCGGCAGATCGCCTGGGTGGGGGCCTCGGTCTGCATCACGGCCGTGCCCCTGCTGCTGGCGACCAATGTGTTCACGCTGACGCTGGCCGTGCTGCTGGCCGGCATCACCTTCGGGCCCACCATCACGGTGGCCATGGGGCTGGTGGAGCAGCAGGTGCCCCATCAGCGCCTGACCGAAGGCATGACCTGGCTGTTGACCGGCCTGGCCATGGGTGTGGCACTGGGCGCCGCGGCAGCCGGCTGGGCCACGGATCTCTGGGGCGCACGCGTCTCCTTCATGGTCGCGCTGCTGGCGGGTGCCGCCATGTGGGCACTGGGCCTGCTGGCTTCGCGCCAGGCACGTGAGCGCGGAGCCCGCACGGCCCCTGTGACAGCCACCGCCTGACGCACGAGCCTCCCGACGCGAGAGAAGCCGCTCCTCAAGCGGGTGCCATGGCTGCCAGCAATTCGGAAAGGCGCTGGCGCATCCACAGGGCGGCGGCACCGGGAGCCAGACCTTCGAGCCAGAGCATGCGCACCGTCAGCGGAGGCAGTGCCAGGTCCTCGCAGCTCAATTGGCTCAGGTGGGGGCGCAGGTCACCGAATTCGGCGATGTTCAAGGGCAGGATGGCCCAGCCCAGGCCATCGGCCACCATGTCGGCGATCACATAGAAGCTGTTGGAGCGCCAGACAGCGGGACTGACCACCGTCTCCTCCACACCATCGATGTGCATGAGCAATTGGCGATGCACCGCCAGCTGCCTGCGTGTCACGGGCAACGCACCGTCGAGCGCATGCCCCCGTGCCACGCACACGGTCTGCGGCACGCTGCCGATATGGCGCTGCGCGCAGCTGGCCGGCGCCGGCGCCCGATCGAACTGGAAAGCCAGCTGGACTCGTTGCGCGGCCACATGCTCCGCCACCTCGGACGCCGTGCCGTTGAGCACGGTCAGCTCCAGGGAGGGAAAGCGCACGGCCAACTCCTTGAACAACTGGGCCAGCGGCACATAAGGCAAGGCCTCGTCCAGCGCCACGGCCATCCTGGCCTGCTCCCCGCCGGCCAGCGCACGGGCGCGCAGGTCCATGGCCTGGGCCTGGCGCAGCAGGGACTGCGCTTCCAGCAGCATCACTTCGCCTGCGGCCGTCAACCGCACATGGCGCCCCACACGATCGAAGAGCTCCAGTCCGAGGTCGGCCTCCAGCAGGCTGATGGCCGTGCTCACGGCCGACTGCGCGCGGTCCAGGCGACGCGCCGCCTCGGTCATGGTGCCGACCTCGGCCACCGTCACGAAATGCCGGAGTCTGTCGAGAGTCCATTCCATTCATCAATTTTATAGATCAAATCAAACTCTGATAAATCATTTGATTGATGGAAACTGGGATCTTCATCAAGAAAGGATCCGGGCCCGCAAGCTGCCCGGCAGACAGGTGCCTCATGGCGTTCACAACGCAAACACAGTCCTCGCACGTTGCCGCGGGACATCTTTCCCATACCGGGGCGGCCGACCCGCGCCGCTGGCTGGTTCTGGCCATCGTCTCGGTGGCCCTGCTGCTCATCGTCATCGACATGACGGTGCTCTACACGGCGCTGCCGCGCCTCACGCATGACCTGGCCGCCACGGCATCGGCCAAGCTGTGGATCATCAACATCTATGCCCTCGTCGTCTCGGGCCTGCTGCTGGGCATGGGCACGCTGGGCGACAGGCTGGGCCACAAGCGGTTGTTCCTGGCGGGACTGGGTGTCTTCGGCCTGGCGTCGCTGTGTGCGGCCTTCGCCCCCTCGGCCGCCTTGCTGATCGTCTCGCGTGCCCTGCTGGGCACGGGCGCGGCCATGATGATGCCGGCCACGTTGTCCCTGATACGGCTGAGTTTCCCGGACGAGCGCGAGCGCGCGCTGGCCATCGGCATCTGGGCCTCGGTCGCCTCGGGCGGCGCGGCCTTCGGCCCCGTGGTCGGCGGCCTGCTGCTCGAGTACTTCTGGTGGGGCTCGGTCTTCCTGATCAACGTGCCCATCGTGCTGCTGGCGCTGCCGCTTGCCTGGTGGCTGATCCCCCGGACCGGCCCCACCTCGCGCCGCCCCTGGGACCTGGTCGGCTCGCTGCAGGTCATGGCCGGCCTGATGGGTGCGACCTACGCCATCAAGGAGGCCGGCAAGACATCCCCCGACTGGGGCCTGGCCGCCCTCGCCCTGCTGCTGGGGCTGGGCTTCCTGGCCCTGTTCGCAAGGCACCAGCGCCGCAGCAGCGACCCCTTGCTCGACTTCAGGCTGTTCCGCAACCCAGCCTTTGCCACGGCCGTGGCCTCGGCCCTGGTCGCCGCCGCCGCACTGATCGGCATGGAGCTGGTGTTCAGCCAGCGCCTGCAGCTGGTGCAGGGCCAGTCGCCGCTGCAGGCAGGCCTGGCCGTGCTGCCGCTTCCCCTGGCCGCCTTTGTCGCAGGCCCCGTGGCCGGCCACTGGCTTCCACGCCTGGGCAGCGCGCGCATGCTGCCTGCATCGCTGCTGATGTCGGGCCTGGGCATGGGGGGCTATCTGCTGGTCCATGCCACGGGCGGCTGGCCACAGGTGGCGGCGCTGGCCCTGCTGGGAGTGGGCATAGGCGCGACCATGACCACGGCATCGAGCACCATCATGCAAAGCGCGCCCGCCGACCGGGCCGGCATGGCCGCTTCCGTCGAGGAAGTCTCATACGAGCTCGGCGGCGCGCTGGGCGTGACGCTGATGGGCAGCTTGCTGTCTGCCGTCTACGCAGGTGCGCTGCGGTTGCCCTCGGGGCACTCCTTGCCCGCCACCGTGCGCGACAGCCTGGACGAAGCCCTGCTGGCCGCCGAGCGGCTTGCGCCGCACGCATCGGAGCAACTGGCCGGGCTGGCGCGTACGGCCTTCGACCAGGGCTTCATCGCCGTGATCGGCAGTGCCGCTCTGCTTCTGGTGGCGGCCGCGCTGTGGACAGGCTGGCAACTGCGTCGCAAGCCCTGGGCCACACCCTGAAAAACAAAAAGCCCCTCCCGGGGCTTTTTGGACTGAGGCAGAGGCGTCGATCAGGCGAAGTTCTGCTCGGCGAACTTCCAGTTCACCAGCTTGTCGAGGAAGGTCTCGACGAACTTGGGACGCAGGTTGCGGTAGTCGATGTAGTAGGCATGCTCCCAGACGTCCACGGTCAGCAGGGCCTTGTCTTCGGTGGTCAGCGGCGTGCCGGCGGCGCCGGTGTTGACGATGTCCACGGAGCCGTCGGCCTTCTTGACCAGCCAGGTCCAGCCGGAGCCGAAGTTGCCCACGGCCGACTTCACGAAGGCTTCCTTGAAGGCGGCGTAGCTGCCCCACTTCTTGTTGATGGCATCGGCCAGGGCACCCGAGGGTTCACCGCCGCCGTTGGGGGCCATGCAGTTCCAGAAGAAGGTGTGGTTCCAGATCTGGGCCGCGTTGTTGTAGATGCCGCCGGAAGACTTCTTGACGATCTCCTCCAGGGTCATGCTTTCGAATTCCGTGCCCTTTTGCAGGTTGTTCAGGTTCACCACATAGGCGTTGTGGTGCTTGCCATGGTGGAACTCCAGCGTTTCCTGGCTGTAGTGGGGAGCCAGGGCGTCGATCGCATAAGGCAGAGGGGGCAAGGTATGTTCCATGGTGTTTCCTTCGTGGTTGAACTCTTTTAGGACGGGCCAGCACCTGTTGCGCAGAGCGCAGCAGCGCCTGCCATGGCCGTAGCGCGGGCGGCCCGGCGCGCATCGCTGCACGCTTGGCCTCCACGCACCCGAACAGGCATTGTAGGAACAAGTTCGTGGCCCTGCGGTGAAAGCACCGCCAAACAGGCGTTCTTGGCCAGGGAGCGCCCGGGTGGATATGAAGTGACTGCAATCCAGCCAATCGGCACCGGGGCGCGGCACTCAGAGCAGCCGGGGCTGCGTGACCACCAGGTCCAGGCTGCCGTCGGACAGTTGCGCCTGCAGCGCCGTGCCCGGCGGCGCGCCGCGCACCTTGGTCACGGGGCGCCCGTCGGTGTCGGTGAGCAAGGCATAGCCACGCTGGAGCACCAGCCGCGGATCCAGCAACTGCAGCCGCAGCTCCAGGCGCGCCAGATGCTCGCCGCGCCGGTCCAGCCCGCGCCGCATGCCGGAAGGCAACTGCGCCTGAAGGCCCTGGCCGGCCTGCGCCGTGCGCTGCAGCCGCAGTTGCATGGCATGGCGCAGGCGCTGCGCCTGGCGGGCCAGCTGCATCTGGCTGCGGGCCAGTTGTCCGCTGGGACGGCCCAGGCGCTGCGAGGCCAGGTCCAGACGCTGCTGCTGGCGTTCCAGCGACCGTTGGACGGCATCCTCCAGGCGGTCCTGCAGCAGTTGCAGCGCCCCCATCCAGACGTCGCGCGGCTGGCTCACGAGTTCAGCCGCAGCCGTGGGGGTGGGCGCGCGCAGGTCGGCACAGAAGTCGGCAATGGTGAAGTCCGTCTCATGCCCGACACCGCTGACCAGCGGCACCGGGCTTTGCACGATGGTGCGGGCCAGGCGCTCGTCATTGAAGGCCCACAGATCTTCGATCGAGCCACCGCCACGCACCAGCAAGATCGCATCGATGTGCGGTGCACCACCCTGCGCCTGCGTCCTTGCCAGCCGATAGAGGCGCTCCAGCGCATCGATCAGCGAAGTCGGCGCCTGCGCGCCCTGCACCAGGGCCGGCACGAGCACCACCGGAATGTGGGGTACGCGCCGGCGCAGCGCCGTGACCACGTCATGCAGGGCCGCCGCCCCCGGCGAGGTCACCACGCCGATGCCGCGTGGCAGCGCAGGCAGGCTCCGCTTTCGGGCGACATCGAACAGACCCTCGGCCTCCAGTTGCGCCTTCAGCCGCAGGAATTGCTCGAACAATGCGCCCTGGCCCGCGCGCTGCATGCTCTCCACCACCAGTTGCAGGTCACCGCGCTGCTCATAGACACCGAGCCGGCCGCGCAACTCCACCAGTTCTCCATCGCGCGGTGAGAAATCCATGAGCTGGGCGGCGCGCCGGAACATGGCGCAGCGGATCTGCCCGCCCGCGTCCTTGATGCTGAAGTAGCAGTGGCCGCTGGCGGCGCGCGAGAAGCCGCTGATTTCACCCCGGACCGCCACAGGATTGAAACGCGCCTGCAGAGCATCGCCTATGGCGCGGCACAGCGCCCCGACTTCCCAGACCAGGGGCGCCGCTGCTGGATTCGCGGCACCAAAAGCACCATTCATGCGGCCTCCCGAGGTCCATGCAGCGCAGCATTTTCCACAGGCCCGGCCATGCGACTCGAACCCGGCACTTTCGCGGCACTCTGCAGCCAGAAGTTCACAAACACCTCTCAACCCATTGATTCAAAACGAATTTTTCACTGAAACAAAGTATTCAAATTTGTCACAGCGCTCACAACCGAAGGGGGCGACTTCGCCGCATCCGGCTTGATAACAAAGTTATCCACAGAAATTTGTGCTATAGCAAACCTCCGCCATGCGCCAGAGGGATACATGCCGGCAGTTTTCGGATGATCCTGCCCCGTTGACGCCGGGGCACGGCACACGGTTGGGCCATAATCGTCGGCTGCAGTTTCCAAACGCGGGGGGAAAACAACTTGCTGTCGATCATACAAGCCGCAGGCTGGCCGATCTGGCCTCTGATTGCCTGCTCCATCCTGGCCCTGGCCCTGGTTTTCGAGCGCTTCACGGCTCTGAAAACGGCCCGTGTGGCGCCGCCTGCCCTGCTGGGAGAGGCCATTTCCGTCTCATCGCGCGGCCTGCCCAGCCAGGAGGTCGTGCAGCAACTGGCACAGAACTCCACGCTGGGCGAGGTGCTGGCCAGCGGGCTGCGCACCCTGCACACGCATCCGGACAGCAGCGAGGAAGAGCTTCGCGCCTCCATGGAAGGTGCCGGCCGCGCCGCCGCGCACTCACTGGAAAAGCACCTGAGCGCACTCGCGACCATTGCATCGGCGGCCCCGCTGCTGGGCCTGCTGGGCACGGTGATCGGCATGATCGAGATCTTCGGCTCCCAGGGCAGCGGCGCCATGGGCGGTGGCAATCCCGCCCAGTTGGCCCACGGCATCTCGATCGCCCTCTACAACACGGCCTTCGGCCTGATCGTCGCCATTCCTGCCCTGATCTTCTGGCGCTATTTCCGTGCCCGCGTCGATGGCTACCTGCTGGGCATGGAGCTGGCTTCCGAGCAGTTCGTGCGCCATCTCGTGCGCGTCGGCGGCAAGTGAAACCGCATCCGGGAGACCTGCCATGAACTTCCGTCCCCGACGCCGCGACGAGCCCGAGATCAACCTGATCCCGTTCATCGACGTGCTGCTGGTGGTGCTGATCTTTCTGATGCTGTCCACCACCTACAGCAAGTTCACCGAACTGCAGCTGACCCTGCCGGTGGCCGATGTCGAGCAACAGCGCGATCGCCCGCGGGAGATCATCGTCGCCATCGCGGCCGATGGCCGCTACGCCATCAACAAGGATGCCGTGGAGGACCGCAGCGTCACCGGCCTGGCCCAGGCCCTGGCCGCGGCGGCCGTCGCCGGCAAGGACAGCGTGGTCATCATCAGTGCCGACGCCACAGCCCCCCACCAGTCCGTGGTGTCGGTGATGGAGGCCTCGCGGCGCGCCGGGCTGTCCCAGATCACCTTCGCCACGCAGAATTCGGCCAGCGCAGGCCGCTGAAAGCCCGTCGCCATGCCAGGGACAGGAAACGCTGCCAAGGCCCGGGGCCTGCGCGACGCCTGGCGCCGGCGCGGCCTGCTGGCCCGGGTTCTGCTGCCGCTATCCCTGCTGTACCGGCTCCTGCGGGCCCTGCACCGATTGCCATATGTGCTGGGAATCCGGCAGGCCGGCAAGGCGGGCATCCCTGTCATCGTGGTCGGCAATGTGATCGCGGGCGGTGCCGGCAAGACCCCGGTCACGCTGGCCCTGGCCCGGCACCTGCGCGAGGGCGGCTGGCACCCGGGCATCGTCTCGCGCGGCTATGGCCGTGGCACGGACGACTGCCGCGAGGCATTCCCGGACAGCTCCCCTGCCGATGTGGGAGACGAGCCTGCACTGCTGGCGCGCGCCAGCGGTGCACCGGTCTTCGTGGCCCGCCAGCGCATCGAGGCCGTACGGGCCCTGCGGGCACGACACCCGCAGGTCGATGTGATCATCAGCGATGATGGCCTCCAGCATCTGGCCCTGGCCCGCGACATCGAGCTGTGCGTCTTCAATGACGAGGGCATCGGCAATGGATGGCTGCTGCCCGCAGGCCCGCTGCGCGAGCCCTGGCCCCGCCCCGTTACCGCCGTGCTTCACGCGGGAGCGCCCCCCGCGACGGACGCCCCCACCTTTGCCATGCAACGTCAGCTCGCCAGCGAAGCCGTCAATGCCCGCGGCGAGCGCATCGCGCTGGCGGCCCTTCGCGGCCTGCCGGTGGAGGCCGTCGCGGCGGTGGCCCGGCCGGAGGTTTTTTTCTCCATGCTGAGCCGGGAGCATGGCCTTGCGCTGGAGCATGTCCAGGCGCTGCCGGATCACTATAATTTTGAGAGCTTCCGGCGCCTTGGAAGCGATGCAGCCCCGCTGGTCTGCACCGAAAAGGATGCCGCCAAGCTATGGCGCACCCATCCCCTTGCGTGGGCCGTCCCGCTGCAGCTGCGGTTGCCGCCCGGCTTCTGGTCGATGCTGGAGCGGCGGCTGCAGGCCTTGCGCGCCTGACTATCAGCATGGCCTGGGCTGCGTTCCCCGGCCGGCCTCACCCTCTAACCACTGGATCTGCCATGGACGCCAAACTTCTCGAACTGCTGGTCTGCCCCGTCACCAAGGGCCCGCTGCGCTATGACCGCGAGCGCCAGGAACTGGTCTCTCGCAGCGCACGCCTGGCCTACCCGGTGCGCGACGGCATTCCCGTCCTGCTGGAAAACGAGGCACGCCCCCTTGATGACGACGAGCTTGAGGACTGAGCCCGCCAGTCCTCGCCGCCCTCCTCCTGACTGCCAGCGCCTGCCTCTACCCAGCCACGCACCATGCCCCCCGCTCCCTTCACGGTTCTGATTCCCGCCCGCCTGTCCTCCAGCCGCCTGCCGGGCAAGCCCCTGGCCGACATCGCGGGCCTGCCCATGGTCGTGCGCGTCGCCCGGCGCGCGTTGCTGAGCCGCGCCGCCCGCTGCGTGGTAGCGGCCGACGACGAAAGCATCATCGCCGCGTGCGCCGCGCACGGTATCGCGGCCGTGCTCACCCGTAGCGACCATGCCAGCGGCAGCGACCGCTTGGCCGAGGCCTGCGAACTGCTCGGGCTCGATGGCCAGGATATCGTCGTCAATGTCCAGGGCGATGAGCCGCTGATCGAGCCGGGCCTCATCGACGCCGTGGCCGAACTGCTGACCAGCCAGCCTTCGGCGAGCATGGGCACGGCGGCACACGCCATCGACAATCTCGCGGACTTCGGCAACCCCAACGTCGTCAAGGTGGTCTGCGACGCCCAGGGCATGGCCCACTATTTCAGCCGCGCCCCCATCCCCTTCGCGCGCGAGCATGCGGGCCAGGCCTGGTGGGAGACAGCCTCGGCCGCGGCCGGCCACCCCGGGTTCGCGCCCCTGCGCCATGTCGGCATCTACAGCTACCGCGCAGGCTTCCTGCGCAGCTTCCCGAGCCTGCCTCCCGCGCCGACCGAGGCGATGGAGGCGCTGGAGCAGTTGCGTGCGCTATGGCATGGCCACCGTATCGCCGTCCATGTCACATCCCATGCACCAGGCCCTGGCGTGGACACCCCCGAGGATCTGGAGCGGGTGCGCACGCAGTTGTCCACCTGAGAAGCCCTCCATGCCCGCAGGCGCACCATTGACGATGCCGGGCATCGCCAATCACCGTTTCGCGCAGGGCATGCGACGCCGTCACCGGCATGGTTTTCGCGGTTTGCACAGGCGACAGTCTTGCCCCTCTCCTGTAAGCCAGTGTTGGCCCAGTGCGTGCTATCCTTGCCCGCGACAAAAATATGACGCATGGACTGTCCGCCGCGGTGGGCCGATCCGGCAGACAAGAATTTCTACTCTCCTCAAGGACTTCCATGAAACTGATTTTGTTGGGCGCGCCCGGCGCCGGCAAAGGCACGCAAGCCGCATTCATCTGCCAGAAGTACGGCATCCCCCAGATCTCCACAGGTGACATGCTGCGTGCCGCCGTCAAGGCCGGCACGCCCCTGGGCCAGCAGGCCAAGGCCGTGATGGACGCCGGCCAACTGGTCAGTGACGACCTCATCATCAATCTGGTCCAGGAGCGCATCGCCCAGCCCGATTGCGCCAACGGATTCCTGTTCGACGGCTTTCCCCGCACTATCCCCCAGGCCGATGCCATGAAGGCGGCCGGCGTGAAGCTGGACTATGTGCTGGAGATCGATGTCCCCTTCGACGCCATCATCGAGCGCATGAGCGGCCGCCGCTCCCACCCCGCTTCGGGCCGAACCTACCACGTCAAGTTCAATCCGCCCAAGGTCGAAGGCAAGGACGATGTGACGGGCGAAGCCCTGGTGCAGCGTGAGGACGACAAGGAAGAAACCGTCAAGAAGCGCCTGGACGTCTACAGCAGCCAGACCCGCCCCCTGGTCGACTACTACCGTGCCTGGGCGGAAAAGGAAGCCGCAGCAGCCCCCAGGTACCGCGCCATCAGCGGCCTGGGCTCCGTCGAGGACATCACCCAGCGCGCGCTGGCCGCACTGGCCGAATGACGCGGGCCCCTCGCGGCGCCATGGAAAAAGCACCCGCCGGGTGCTTTTTTTGTGACCGCTGCCGCGAGAAACCTCAGCCCCGTGGCTGCGCAGCCAGGGCCAGCATCATCGCAATGCGCGCCTTGGCCACGGGCAGTTGCGCCAGGTCGGCATCGACCGGATTTAATGCCGACCCACCCGCCACCGGCAGGCCCTCGGCGCAGCGCGTGCCACGCCAGACCCACACACCCTTGTCATGGGCCCGCAGCAGCGCCGCCTCCATGTCTTCATGGACCGTTGCATTGCCCGTACCGGCCACCACGATGCCACGCACGCCGGCCGCCACGAGCGCATCCACACCGCTGGCACGGGCCAGGGCCCCGCTGAACACCACCTCCACCCAGGGCAGTTCATCGAGCGACAGCAGGTCCGAAGGCTTAGGCACCGGCAAGGCCGGACGCGTGAACGGCGCATCGGGCACCAGCCAGCGCACGCGCCCCTCCTCCACCAGTGCCTGGGGACCACCTTCGAAGGAGCGCATTGCCTGCAGGCGATAGGGGTGGACCTTTTGCACCTGCTCGGCAGCATGCACTTCGCCACCGGCCACCACCCACACCCCGCTGCGCGCGCCACTGGCAGCCACGGTCACGGCATCACGCAGATTCTGCGGCCCGTCGGCCAGCAACGCCGTGGCGGGGCGCATGGCGCAGGTCAGGACGACGGGCTTGATCGGCGGCAGCAGGCTGTGAAGCAGCCACGCCGTCTCCTCCAGCGTATCCGTGCCATGCGTGATCACCACGGCCCGTGTCTCGCTGTCTTCCAGCGCCCGCGCGCAGGCTTGCAGCAGCGCGCGCCACACGGGCCAGCCCATGTCCTTGCTGTCCACTTGCGCTATCTGCTGCGTCTGCACAGGCCCTCTTGCCTGCTGCTCCAGATCCGGCACGGCCTCCAGCAACGACTGCACCGTGATCTGACCAGCCTTGTAACCCACCCCCTGGGACTGAGAATCCGCCCGCCCGGCGATGGTCCCGCCCGTTCCCAGAATCACCAACTTCGACTGCCCCACTTGCACCTCTCGGAAAACTGGTTAAAAATACAGATACTGTATAAATCATCAGATGACCGTCCATCACGCCATCTGCCCATCAAGACCGGACGCACGCCATGCTCGATCACCCCAAGCTCACCGCCCGCCAGCAGCAGATACTGGACCTGATCCAGGCTGCGATCTCCCGTACCGGCGCACCTCCGACACGCGCGGAAATCGCCGGCACGCTGGGCTTCAAGTCCGCCAACGCGGCCGAGGAACATCTCCAGGCACTGGCCCGCAAGGGCGTGATCGAGCTGGTCAGCGGCACTTCGCGCGGCATCCGCCTGCGCACCGACACGGTACGCAACATCAACGCAGCACGTGGCACGAGCTTCGCGCTGCCGCTGTCTGCCCTGGCACCGCTGATGCTGCCCCTGGTGGGCCGTGTCGCGGCCGGCTCGCCCATTCTCGCCCAGGAACATATCGACCAGACCTATTCCGTCGAGCCCTCCCTGTTCCAGACACGCCCGGACTACCTGCTGCGCGTACGCGGCATGTCCATGCGCGACGCCGGCATCATGGACGGCGACCTGCTGGCAGTACAGTCCGCGCACGAAGCGCGCAACGGCCAGATCGTGGTCGCCCGTCTGGGCGATGAAGTCACCGTCAAGCGCCTGCGCCGTACAGCGCAAGGCGTCGAACTGCTGCCGGAGAACCCCGACTATCCGGTGATCCGTGTGGCACGCGAAGAGCCCTTCGCCATCGAAGGCCTTGCGGTCGGGCTGATCCGCAACAGCATGTCCATGTAAACCGGTCCGGCGCGCCGACAAGTCCGCCTCCATTTTCCGCATCGTCCAGGTGGTAGGCGCGAAGCCCCTGTGCTTCGCCCTGGGCGGAGCTTTGCCCGAAAACCGCAATCCTGCCTGTGTCCATGCCTCTTTGATTCACGCCAACAGGAGTCGTCACATGGGATTCGCTCTGCCAACACTGTCCTCCCTGTCCTTTCTGCGCCTGGCCCAGGGCATCCGCCTGCCAGCGGCCGCCATGGCTCAGGCCGTGGAGACCGGCCAGCGCGCCGCCAGCGCGCCTGCTCCTGCCGCCATCCCGGAACAAGGCACGATCATCTCCTTCAGCAAGGCCCGCCGTCGCGGCCCGCAGCGCCGCGGCAAGGCAGCCCGCCAGACGGGCGATGCGGGAGAGGCTCAGTTGCTCCTGCCCCTGTTGCCTGCACAGCCGCTGGCCGTGCCCGCCCAGCCCTCCCGCCTGCGCATCATCCAGCGCTCGCCGCAGGAGCAGCCGGAATGCCTGTTCATTTCCGGGCGCATGGCCGATGTCTGCGCCGCGCTGGAACGCATCGAGGCACATGGCGACCAGCCCAAGGCCTGAGCGCCCAAGCCCTCGTTGAGCGATCGGCCCGCAAGCCGCTCAGGCGCGTGCCGCCGCGCTGATGGCAAGCGCCTCGTTGCGCCGGTTGCGCATGCACCACGCCAGGACTGCCGCGACGCAAAGAATGCACAGCGCGACGCTCAGTGAAAACCGCAATCCACGCGCATCGGACAGCATCCCGAACAACGGGGCCACCATGCCACCGAGCGACATGGCAAGACCCAGGGTCAGGCCGCTGGCCGTGGCCTGGTTGCGCGGCAGATAGTCCTGCGCCAGCGTGACCTGCGCGGCAAAGGGCAGGAACATGCAGATGCCCAGAGCCACCGTGCAGGCCAGAGCCCCCCAGGCCGTGGAGGCCAGCGCCAAGGCCCCCAGGGCAGGCAAGGCCAGGAGATAGCCTGCACGTATGGCCGCCATGCGTCCCCGGCGATCCGCGATCGTTCCCCCCAGCAGCGTCCCCACGGCCGCGGCCGCCGTGAATGAAGTCAGCGTGGCAGCGCCCATGAAGTCCGAGCCTCCCAGCTCGCGCGTCACGAACAGGGGCAGCGTGGACAATACCGTCACATAGGGAATCGACCAGCAGACGATCACACCGCACAGCAAGAAAAAGGCACGCCAGTGGTTGGCAGGCAACTCACCCTGCGCCACGGCCGGACGCCGCAGCCCGGCATGCGCGCCGGCGCCATCACGCCAGGTGCAGGCATACCAGATGAGCAGCATGGCCAACGCCGGCAGCGCCAGCATCCAGCTGCGGTGCAGGCCCCCTCCCCCCACCACGGCCGCAGCCAGCATGGGGGCGAAGGATGCCCCTGCGGTGCCACCCACGGAAAACACGCTCATCGCCTTCTGCGAGCTGCCCCCCGCCCTGCGTGCAGCGACCGTGGCCGGCGGATGATAGGCGGCAATTCCCAATCCGCACAGCACGGCGGCCAGCCAGCTCACCCAGTAGTCCTGGCTCGTGCCCACCAGCGCCAGCCCCAGGGCCGCCACCACGAAGCCGGCCGGCACCATCCATGGCCGCGGCGAGCGATCCGCATACAGACCGAACAAGGGCTGGACCATGCTGGAAAGGCCCGTGGCCGCCAGCATGAGACCGCTGACCGCCGTATAGCTGTAGCCACGCTCCAGCACCATGAACGGCAGCAGCGCCGGCACCAACCCCTGGTACAGATCGTTGACGGCATGCGTACCCGTGAGCAGGCCCAGACGAGCGCGGTTCATGGCCGGCCTCCGGCCGATGTGCACTTGGATTCAAAAACGGAACTCATCTCCACTCCTGTTGCTTTCCTGAAGGTTGAAAGTGCTCCATCCTAGGAAGGCGGCGGCTTGCCCTCCTGCTACGAAACAACAAAAATCGTCGAGAAAATGACAAGCATGACAATAGCCCCGACCCACCGCCGCGGCACCGGCCCCGCGGCGGTCCCGCCCGCGCCACCACCCATGCCCCTGGAGGGCGAGCACACGCCGCGTCCCGTCGTGGCCTTTGCCACCGACATGGCGGCGGACGCCGTCATCGCGCCCCATGCCCATCGCCGCGGCCAGTTGCTGCATGCCACCCAGGGAGTGATGCTGATCCGTGCGGAGACAGGCAGTTGGGTCGTTCCGCCCGGCTGTGCTGTCTGGGTGCCACCCCAGGCCAGCCATGAGATCCGCATGGCCGCAGGCCCTGTGGCCATGCGCACCGTGTTCGTCGAGCCAGGGCTGCGCCCGGGCCTGTGGGAGCACTGCCGGGTCGTGCAGGTCACGCCACTGCTGCGCGAGCTGGTACTGGAAGCCCTGGACCTGCCCCTGGACTACCCGCTGGGCGGTAGGGAGGAGCGGGTGATGCAGTTGATCCTTGACGAGATGGAGCGTGCCCGCCCCCTGGACCTGCATGTGCCCATGCCCAGGCATGCGGCCCTGGCCGCCTGCTGCCGAGCCTTTGTGGACGAACCGGCCCAGGAGGCCAGCCTGTCCGGCTGGGGCCTGCGCCTGCACATGCATCCGCGCACCCTGGCGCGCCTGTTTCTGCGCGAGACCGGCATGAACTTCGGCGCGTGGTGCCGTCAGGCCCGCCTGCTGCTGAGCCTGCCCCGCCTGGCTGCAGGATCCTCCGTGCTGCAAGTGGCACTGTCGCATGGCTACGACAGCCCTAGCGCCTTCGCGGCCGTATTCCGGCGCAACTTTGGCGCGCCTCCCAGCAATTTTCAGGGACAGCGCCCCTCAGCCCGCCGTACACGCCAGGCCGGCCGGCCATGAATCCTCGCTGACCATCACCGTATTCGGCTGCGAAGCCAGTTGCCGGGCCAATGTCGATTTGCCCGAGCCTATCTTGCCGCAGACCAGGTGCAGCACGGCCCGTCCTGCGTCGATCGTGGCGGCCGGGGGCCGGGACTGGTCGGAAACCTGCATATCCATCTCCTGAAAGGCTTGCGAAGAACCCGGAGACGGAATGAAAAAACCCGCCTCCTCCGGGCGGGTTGCATGGCACTGTACGCTGCAGACTAACCCACCACCCTCCGGATGGTGCGAATAATCTGTGCTGTCTTCATGCATGCCATGGTTCACAGCATAGCGCAGATGACAGGCCTCAGTGGCCCACCATGCGGACCAGAGCCAGCCCGGCGAACAGTCCCCCCACTCCCAGCACCAGGGAGCCCAGCGCATACAGCGCCGATGCCAGCCAATCGCCACGCTCATACAGCATGCCGATCTCCAGCGCATAGGTGGAGAACGTGGTGAAGCCGCCGAGAATGCCCGTAGTCAGAAACAGCTTTGCGCTCTGCGGCAAAGAGGCCTTGAGCGCGAAAAACTCGACCACCACGCCCATGGCAAAGGCTCCGAGCACATTGATGGCCAGCGTGCCCAGCGGATAGGCGCCACCCACCAGGCGCGAGGCGAGCAAGTTCACGCCATGACGGCCTGCGGAACCGAGGCCGCCACCAATGAAAACAAGGATGAAACCGTAGATACCCATGACCGTCCTTTCATCGAAACACGGGACGGCTGCGCCGGGCAGGAACAAGGCGGCACCTGCCAGCGGCGGGAGACACCGTCCCACCCAGGCAGAAGCCATCAGCCCGTCAAAGGGCGGCTTCAGGAAGCTCCATTCCCATCATGCAGCGCACGCTGCGCTTGCCAGTTTACTACCTCCATGCAGAGGCCCACGGACCTGCCGACCGCGCCGCGCGGCCGCACCCGCACGCCAGCCACGCGAGCGCCAAGGCGCCGGGGGCATTCCCCAGGCCAGATACCAGTTTTCAGTGATGGTCCTCGCAGGCACCTCCAGGCACTGCGCAGCAACCGCTACAGCTCTCGCCGGATCAATGCACCCTTGAAAAGGACAGGCCCGGTCGGCCCAGCTTCACCCGGCACGCCCCCTTTAGGCTCCAGGCTGATGGCCAGTGCGGGAATCCCCTCCACCTCGGATGCGCCTGCCGTGAGCCGGATCACCCCCTCCCGCCCAAGGACCCCCAGGGACTGCGGCCCGGCCTGCGCGGGCAGCGCCCACAGTTGCAGCGACTTGTCCTCGGCCTCTTGGAAATCTCCGACACGCTGCAAAACCAGGGAGCGTTTGACGGGATCAAAGGTCACAAGCATGGAGGCGCGCGCCCGATCGTCCGCGAGCACCGCCACATACTGGATCCGGGGCATCGCCTGCAAAGCCAGCTGACTGGCCTGCAACTGGCTTCGCAGCACGGCCAGTTGCCGCGCTCCATCGTCTTTCAAGCCCTGGTGCGACCACAGGCCCACCGCCACGGCCGCCACCGTGGCCATGGCCCCCAGTACCGCGGCGCCACGCCACCAGGCCAGGGTTGGCCAGGAAGATCCGCCACCGGAAGATCTCGCAGGCTGCCGGCGGCGACGGAGCCGGGCTTCCCGGAGCTTTTCCGCCTGGAGCAGGTTGTCAATGCGCGTCCAGACCGCGTCGTCGGGACGCACCGGCGCCTGCAATTCCGCCAGCGCCGACCAACGCGATTGCCACAGCAGCGCAGACGCGCGTACCTGCGCATGGTCGCGGGCCATCTGTTCAAAGCGGCGGCGCGCGCCCCCGCGCAGGGTGCCCAGCGCATGCGCGGCTGCCAGCCGGTCCAGGAGTTCGGGGTTTTGAGCGAGGTTCATGCTTCGTCCTTGCTGCGCTCAATGGCGCGCCATGCAGCGGCGCAACTGCTCCAGGCCGCGCCGGATCCAGGTCTTGACCGTCCCCAGCGGCAGTCTGAGCTGCGTCGCCAACTCCCCATGGCTGAGATCCCGAAGATAGGCCAGGCTGATGAGCTCACGGTGCCGCTGCTCGAGGCGTTCAAGGCATTGGTACAGTGCCGTCGCCTGCTCGCCGGCTTCTGCCAGTTGCAACGGCCCCGCATCCACATCCTGCTCCGCGGCAAACCGGGCCTCGTCGAATTCTTCGTTGATGTGCAATCGCTCCGCGCGCCGACGCCGCAAGAAATCCAGTGACCGGCTGCGCACCACCAGGCCCATCCAGGCCAGCGGCGGGCTCAGCGTGCCCCGATAACCCGCCGCCGTGCGCCAGATCTGCAGATAGCTCTCTTGCAGCACATCCTCCGCCCAGTCCTTGTGGCCCAGGATACGAAGTGCAAGTCCGTACAGCCGGGACGAGGTTCGCTCATACAGGCTGCGAAGCGCGGGTTCATCCTGCGCTGCAATGCGGTCCAGCAGTTCCATCAGCTCTTGGTCGGTTGGTGTGGCGATCATCAGCCCATTTTGGGACACGCACGCGCGCCGGTGCGAATCCACGGAAGTCATTGGCATATACGCAACCCACCCCGGGCACGGATGCAAAAAAATTTGCACACCGTTGAATCCATGCGGCCGCCGGCTGCGTATTGCGAGGGTCCGCCCCGTGGCTGACATCCGCGCACTCGCGTTCGCCCGGCTTGCCGGGTTGGCTTTCTCTACCAGGAGACCTTCATGAGACATCACTTGCCTCTCGGTCTGGCCGCCTTGGCCACACTGACATTCAGCGCCTGCTCCAGCATCCACATGGGTGGCACCTACTCGCAAGCCGATCTACCGGCCCCCGTACAAGTTCCATCGGGCCACAAGGTTGCATTGGAAACGGTCGGCATAGGCCAGATCACCTACGAATGCCGGACCAGGAAAGATCAACCCATGGAGCAGGAATGGGCCTTTGTCGGCCCTGACGCCCGCCTGACAGACCGCCAGGGCCGCATCGTCGGCCGCTATTTCGGCCCGCCGGCGACCTGGGTGCATCAGGACGGCTCCAAGGTCACGGCCACCCAGGTGGCTGTGGCGCCGGCCAGTGCGGGCAACATTGCGCTGCAGTTGGTCAAGGCCGAGCCCTCCAGTGGCATGGGGGCACTGCAAGGCGTGACCTACATCCAGCGCGTAGCCACACGCGGTGGCGTACCGCCGGCGACCCCATGCAACGCCAGCAACCTGGGCGCCAAGCAAGTGGTCCAGTACCAGGCCGACTACATCATCTGGAAAGCAGCCTAGCCTCATGGCCCAATGCGACGAAGCCCGCAGCAGGCGGGCTTTTCATGCATGGCTTTGTCCCGGGCCGCGAGCACGCCAGGAGACGAGCAGCCCTGGTCTCGGAAAAAAAGGGGCCCGACCGAAAACTACTGAATCCAGCCAGCAGTTCGGGCCGTATTCCAATCAGCCGCAGCCCTGCGGCCCTTCTTCAACCCTCCAGGAGTTTTTCCATGGCTTCGATTCGAATCACTCGCAAGTTGGCATCCTTCAGTCTGGCTGTCGCGCTGTCCGCGACGTCGGTGGCAGCCCTGGCAGATGTCATGGTGGGAGGGGCGCCCATGCTGCCTTCCAAGGACATCATCGACAATGCCGTCAACTCCAAGGACCACACCACCCTGGTCGCAGCGGTCAAGGCCGCCGGTCTGGTCGATACGCTCAAAGGCCCAGGTCCCTTCACGGTGTTCGCCCCGACCAATGCGGCCTTCGCGGCACTGCCAGCCGGTACCGTCGACACTCTGCTCAAGCCCGAAAGCAAGGCCATGTTGACTACCGTCCTGACCTACCACGTGGTGGCTGGCAAATGGGATGCAGCAGCGCTGGGCAAGATGATTGCGGACGGAAACGGCATGGCCAGCATCAAGACGGCAAGCGGCGGCACGCTGATCGCCAGGGCCAGCGGCTCCAGGATCACGCTCACCGACGAAAAGGGAGGCACGGCGACCGTGACCATCCCTGACGTCTACCAATCGAATGGTGTGATTCACGTGATCGACAAGGTCCTTCTGCCCAGATGAACACCACGGTGCGCCCGATGCACATGATGTGACCCCGCTCCGGGGCCTGCCGCGTCGTCAGGCTTGCTCGCAGGCGCGGCCCCGGCAACGCCTGCCGCCATTTGGATCACGGCAGGATGAAGGGCTCGCCACGCCAAAGGCCGAACTTCCGACCCAGAAAATGGCCCGTACACGATGCACCCCGCTCTATGAAAGTATTCTCGTAATACCGAGAATATTGATAACACTCTCTCAAAATAGCGAAAAGCCATTCTGTCAAATTTTGTGTTGCTCGCCCACCATATTGAATGATTGACGTAGACTCCCCACTTCATCGACCAGCCTGAAAACAGCTGACCTCAAGAAGAAGGAGACATACGATGATTGAGGGTGGATGGTGGAGCGTGCATAGCAAGAACGGGAGATTCATAGGTCATATCCAGGGAGACGAGTTCATCGTTGGATCGACGAGAATACTTTACCGGATAAGCGGCAACAGCATTTATTCCACAGAAGTTCCGGCATCACACATTGCGGATATATCGAACAAGCAAGCCATTACGCCTGACGGGAACATATTGCTCAGATTCCTGAAAGCAAGCAGGAATAGATAATCCAGATATTTTCGAATGGCAACAGAATTTCCTGTTGGACTTGTTCAAAATTCTCCTGTTTCGAGCAGAACAGGATCATGGCGAGAAAGCGTCTCACGACCGCGGTTTGCAACGGGCGTGGCGACACGGCTACTCGCACGGACGGAACACGTTCTGGCACTGGTACAGCAGAGGGGCCGTTCGGTTGTAGCCCCCCAACGATACGCGCGCCTGTGCAATCGAGCAGCGCCATCCCTACCCGTCAAACTGAGAATGCAGGCTCACCAGCCTTTGCGTCAGAGTCTCGGCATCGTGGCGCATGGTGTAGAGCGGCGCAGTGCCGATGGAAATATGGCCGCACCAGATGTGGAATCCATCCAAATCAGGGAAGGCGGCAACTCCACAGTCTCGGATGGCTTCAGAAATCGTCGCGGTCTGAAACACCTCGATCTCGCACTGGCCATCAAGTACGCGCACCGTGTGGAGGCCGGGCTCCTCCTTGCAGATTTGTAGCGTCAGGATCATGGCTGCATGGTACGGGAGACCGGCCGCGTGCACACCATCAGCGCAGCCAGCAGCTGCACCTCGCAGCTGCGGACCTTCACAGCCCTTGGCCAGCAAGCGCACTTGAATCCTGTGTCAGCCCTGGCGCTCGAGTTCCTTGACCAAGTGGTGCTCAGATTTGCTCAGATTTGCTTCAAGAATGTTACATACACTCAAAAATATGAAAGCATCGCCATCACTTGTTCTTGCAGCAGTCTTCACGTCTGTGTCTTGCGCTACCTACGCGCAGAGCTACGCGCCTACTGGCGTACAGGAGAATGTTCCAGTCGCAACCGTGGCAAGCGGAGGATGGACGGAATGCTTCCGCGAAACATTCGACAAATCGACATCTGATATTGCATCTGTATCGACTGCCTGCGGAGGTACAAAGCTGATGCTCGCCTGCCGCCCCAGCGGCGCAGCAACACTTACGGTATTGGCGCAAGCTCCAACAACAGATGTCATGTTCGACACAGGCAATGACACGACAACTGTACACAGCGCCAATGGCGTGAACTGGTACTTTAACAGTAGCAGATCTTGGGGATTCGTTGACCCGGGAGAGGCTGTGAACAAAAATACATGCGACACAGCCGCCGGGTCAAAAAAAATGTGCATGCATACAGCCACGGGCACCATCCGAGGAGGATACCGTTGCGGAGGGACAGCAAACCTCAACTCTAGTGCCGCCTATGAGCGGATCATATACAGCAACACAGCAGCGCCAGCAGTAGCCGCCCCCATTCCTACGGTTTCCGAGTGGGGAATCATAGGGCTCTCTTCGTTCATGGCCATATTCGCATTTGCCAGGATGAGGCGTCGTAAATCCTAGAGTAGAAGCCACCTTGGCTGGCTTCCGTTAGCACGGAGTTTTGTTCAATCTCCCATGATCAGCGCAGCCAGGACCCTTCAAACCTGAGTACGTGTGGTGGCGCCCGAGGCATTCACATCAATGATCCCGCAGCAGGTGGCCGGCGCCCTCGGGCAGCCGGAGCTTGAAGTCGGGTGCGCGGTTGTCCATTCCGAGGGGGAATTGGCAGATGGGCTTTGGGGGTGGAGAACGCTGCTATCGCAAACCTGCACGCCTCCTGCGGGACGAATACCCCACTGATGCAGGAGCCGCCCAAGGTGATCGTGCGGCCGGCACCAGTCGATGATGGCCCAATCCATAGAACACTTCAAAACCACAGGAATCCCGTAGCCTCGCCCAGCGCATCGGCAGCGGCCGTGACGGCACGCGCGCAGTGACCGGCTTTACGGATTTGCCTAGGTTGGAGAGGGTGCAGGATTTGGGCTGCTCAGGGAACTGCGAGAACGGGTTCGGGCCCTCCTGTGGGGTTGCAGCAGAATGAAATTGCGCAAACGGGTTATCAGCCATGCCCCCAGTGTTTCCACGCAGGGGCTGGGGCGCGAACCGTGGGCGGTGGGCGTGAAACGGTCACCGGCATCCGTTCAGAAGCGGGGTGTAGAGTGACCCCATGACCAAAGCACTCAAACTCTCAGGAATCGCGCTCGGGGCCCTTGTGCTCAGCGCATGCGCCCAACAGAAGCTGGCTCCCTCCGTGGGCATGGCCAATCCCGCAGCGGTCTATTGCGGCGAGATCGGCGGCCAGGTCCGAATGGAGAAGACGCCCCAGGGCGTTGAAGGCATCTGCGTGCTGCCCAACGGCACGGAGATGGAGGAGTGGACGCTGTACCGGAAGGACCATCCGGCGAAGTAGCTGCCCAAACGACGAAGCCCGCCAATGCGGACCCACGGTGAAGTTGACGCTGCCTATGAGGACACCAGTGCCCAGCGTTCGTGGTCTCGCCAACGACCACCGACCTTCATGAACGCGGGCGACAAGCCCTCCAGCGTGAAGCCGCACGACTTGGCCAGTGCTATGGCCGCCTTGTTCTCGGGCTGGATGTTGGCTTCCAACCGATGCAGCCTCATGGTCCTGAAGACCTGTTTCACGACATGCGTGAGGCCCTGCTTCATCAGACCCTTCCCCTCAAAGCCCGAGAAGGCATAGAAGTCGATATGGGCGGAGCGAAACGGGTCCATCAAGACGTTCGTGATCTGCACGATCCCGGCAAAACCATCGCTTCGCCATTCCCAGATGACAAATGCGGCGCCCGACGGTTCCTGCACGCGCGCCAGGTAGCTCTGGAACTCCTGTGCCGTGCTGGGCAGCGAAACCCATGGCGCGTGCAGTTTGCGGCTTTGTCCAACCGCGTCGATGAATTGCTGCTCCAGATCGGTGGTCAGCGTCGAAACGTAGATATCAGTGCCCATGACTTCCCTTTCCTGTGGAGCGAAAAGTGTAGCGAGAGCAGAGATCAGCGGGCACCTCCACCGAGAGGCTGCACCCTGCAGGCTTGTCAAGCGAGAGTCAGAAAGGGCGAAGCCCAAAGCCTGACGGCGCCATCTGGTGCGGCAGCGATGCAATCAGCGAAACGGACTATGCGGTGCTCAAGCACCCGGGCGTCAGTGGGTTCATCTACGCGCTCGAAGATCCAGATTCGATCGCTGATGCCGTGGGCACCATCGAAGAACACCACCCCGACGAAACGATCTGGCTCGAAGCCGCATAGTCGAACTCTTAGGTCACGCGAGCCGGGCCCATCACGCAGGCGCCCTGCCCCCAGGACGCCGCCGCGATGGAGCTGGAACCAGCCGGCGATTTCACCCCTTGGAGTGGGCTTTGACTCGGCTTCTTTGACCGTCACCGGCGCCTGTGGCCCACCCTTTTTCAGCCGGTCCCTGGGAGACCCTCTTGCAGATTTGCAGGGTCAGTTCATCTGCTCGCTCATCGAAAGGCACATGGCCGCGCATGCGATACAAGCGGTCGCGCAATCCTGGCAATGGCCATGCTTATGCCTGCCGCACTCGTTGGCGCAGGCGTGGCAGATGTCCGCGCACAGCCTGCAAATTGCGTTGACGTGCGGGCTTTGCAGCGTCATGGCCTTGATGGCGAGCTCACATGCTGAGGCACATTCCAAGTCATGCGCAATGCATGCCTTCATGGCCTTCACGTCTTCTTCTTTGAGGCAGGCAGCGGCGCAGTGGTTGCAGGCAACCAGGCAAGCCTGACAGGCATCAATGCATTCTTGAAAACTGGTGTTGGAAGTGTTCATTGGGATCTCCATAAAAGGTGATCCTTCGTTTTAGACCCCATGCCGGATCGCCTCTGTCGGAGACATGGCCGCACGGCTGGAGTCCAAAGGGGCGCATGCCTTGCCCCAAGAAGTCGGCCCGCAGCTTTACAGCTCGCTGGCCTTTTCGTTTGCGGCCCGGGACGCTCGCACACACCACCAAAACAAAACCCGCCGAGGCGGGTTCTGGAGTTCAGCAGTTGCCCTTCTTGGCCTGACCAGGCGGGCATCCGTGGGGATGGCTCTTGTACCCGCCACGGTAGCCGTCGTCATACACAGCACAGCCGCCGAGAACAAAGGCCGCAACGGCCATGGCGAAAGCAATTTTCATGTGAGGCGCCTTTCATAGAGTTGTGGCCGGCAGTCTATGCCGAGCACCGACAGGCCTCTGTAAACCATTGTTCCGCAGCCCGCAGAGGGCTGCTTTCTTTTGGAGAACCGTCATGCTGATGACCGCCAAGGCGGTGCGGACCGCCATTGCTGATTCCAAAGCGCCATGCCCGCTGGCCCGGGTCCATCGGCAGTTCCGTGCCGAGCGGCCCAACCAGCTCTGGGTCTCGGACTTCACCTACGTCTCGACCTGGCAGGGCTGGGTCTACGTGGCATCCGTGGTGGACGTGTTCAGCCGGCGCATCGTGGGCTAGCGGCAGAGCAGCTCGATGCACACCGAGTTCGTGCTCGACGCGCTGGGGCAGGCGCTGTACGGCCGCAAGCCGTCTGTGACGGCAGCCTGACGCACCACTGCGACAGGGGTTCGCAATACCTGCCCATCCGCTACAGCGAACGCTTGGCCGAAGCCGGCATCGAGCCCTCAGTGGGCTCCAAGGGCGACAGCTATGACAACGCGCTGGCCGAGACCATCAACGGGCTCTACAAGGCCGAGGTCATTCATCGGCGCGGGCCGTGGAAGACCAAACAGGCGGTGGAACTGGCGACGCTGCAATGGGTGGCCTGGTTCAACCATCATCGGCTGATGGGGCCGCTGGGCTACGTCCCGCCTGCTGCGTTCGAAGCCAGCTACCATCGACAACGCGCTGGTCAGGCCGCGACCGTCTGACTTAAACCAACTGGCCTCCGCAGAACCCGGGGCGATTCACTGCCCCAACTTCACCTGCTTGAGTTTCGAGGAATCCGCAAGACTCCTGTAACGATAAGTCCATGATTTACCGCTGGCCGAAGCTTCAAGCCTCAGGCCGCGGCAACCTTGGACGACAATGTGTTCTCCAGGCTTCAAAGCCTTGGCTGCGCGAGCATGAAAGTACATCGGAACCTACACTTGGGCAGCAACTGAAAACCTGCACTTCCGATCCAAGTGCAGGTGAGTTCAGGCAAGTGTTGGTGATGTTCAGAGACCAGCGCAAGAATGGGATAAATCGTTTGCCGACAATGACTTGCATGGCAAACAGGAAAGAAATCAAAGGCTTACGAGAGATTCAGAGGCAATGAACATCATCATTCTTGACGACTACCAGGATGCCGTGCGCAAGCTGGACTGCGCGCGGCTGCTGGAGCCTTTCAACGCCAAGGTTTTCACCAACACCGTCAAGGGGGTGGGCCAGCTGTCCGTGCGGTTACGCGATGCGGACATCATCGTGCTGATACGAGAGCGCTCGCAGATCAACCGGCAGTTGCTGGAAAAACTCCCGCGTCTGAAGCTGATCGCACAAACCGGCAAGGCCGGCGCCCACATCGATGTACAGGCGTGCACGGACCAGGGAGTCGCCATTGCCGAGGGCGTGGGCTCGCCCATCGCACCGGCCGAGCTGACATGGTCGCTGATCATGGCCGCGACGCGGCGGCTGCCGCAGTACATTGCCAACCTCAAGCATGGCGCCTGGCAGCAGTCGGGCTTCAAGGCTGCGTCCATGCCAGCCAATTTCGGGCTGGGCTGCGTACTGCATGGGCGCACGCTGGGCATCTGGGGCTATGGCCGCATAGGGCGGCTGGTGGCGCACTACGGCCATGCCTTCGGCATGCAGGTCATCGTCTGGGGCAGCGAGGCCTCGCGCCAGAAAGCCCAGGCCGACGGCTTCGCGGCAGCCGCTTCGCGAGAAGCGTTCTTCGCCGAGTCCGACGTGCTGTCCATGCACCTTCGCCTGCATGAGGCCACGCGCGGCATCGTGACAGCCCAGGATCTGGCACGCATGAAGCCCACGGCACTGTTCGTGAACACGTCTCGCGCAGAACTGGTCGAGGCCGACGCGCTGCTGGGTGCGCTCAACCGCGGCCGCCCAGGCCTGGCGGCAGTCGACGTGTTCGAGAGCGAGCCCATTCTCCAGGGCCATGCACTGCTGCGGCTGGAGAATTGCATCTGCACACCCCACATCGGCTATGTGGAGCAGGACAGTTACGAACTGTACTTCCGCGCCGCCTTCGAGAACGTGGTGAACTTCATCGCGGGCCAGCCCACCCACATCCTCAACCCGGAGGTGCTGTCGGGACCTGCGCGCCTGGGTTGAAGGCCTCCGGGGGCCGAAGCGAGCCCCCCCGGATCCGCCTAGTGTCCCTGGCCCTCGTTGCGGGCTGCCCTGGCCTGGTGGGCCAACTCGTCGGCGACAGCCTCGTAGACCGCCTGGCGCACCACGGACTCCACCTCTTCGCGCAGGCGCACGACGATGGAGCGCGTCTGCTGCTGCACCACGGTGGCGATAGCCTCCCGCAGACGCTGATCCAGCACCAGATCCACGCGCTGCATGAGGCGGTGGACCAGGTATTCCTCGGTCACCTGCTGGGCATGGGTGTCCCATATCGACTCCAGGGCCTCCGTAGCCGATACGGCCGACTGCACTTGCGGCGGCCCTGCCGGAACCACGGCCACCTCCTGCGCAACAGTTTCAGGCTCCACGGATACAGGCTGTGCCTGGGATGTTTCCTGCGCCAGCTGCACCTGCACGGGCGGGGCACTGGGCGGCAGGTATTCCATGGCAAAGCTTTCCCGCCTGGAGAAAATCTCCTGGGGTGAAACCTCCGCCACGGGCGGGGGTTGCTGCGGCTCGAGACCTTCGGGCAGGGGCGGCAGGGAGGCTGGCAGGGAGACAACACCACGCCGCGGCGCCAGCATGCCTTCGCTCGCCCAGGCAGCCACGTCATCCGGCACCGGAGACGACGCCTGCGCAGGCTCCATGACCGGCTCGGCCGCCCTTGCGGGCTGAGCCTGGGCAGCATCGACCGGAACCACATCGGTGAGCGTGGGAACGAAGCGCGGCGGGATTCGGGAGGAAGCGCTCATGGCCTACTCCTTGAGCACCAGGTCATGCCGCTTGATGGCAATGCCCTGTGCCGCGTAATGCCGCCAACGCAGCCGGGCAAGGAGCCGGTCCTGCTCATCGGTGGCGGAAACCACCTCGACAACTCGTGCAAAACGCTCGAAGCCCTGAGGCACCTCCCCGGCCAGATTGACCAGCATGTCATGGTGGGGTGCCTCGTCCAGCCGCCCCAGCAACGCGATGGGGGAAAAGGCCATGATCGCCGCGCCGTCCCCTTCCCCGGCATGGGCCAGGAAGTCGGTGGCGGAGACGCTCCAGAGCCTGGATGACAGGGACTTGAGCAGGGGCGGTTCGCCCAGAATCACGAGCCGCGCGCGATGCCTGAGCGCCTTGCGCGCCAGCCGGCAGACATAGGCCTGCTTGTCGGGCGCGTTGAAATGGAAGGCCACTTCGGTCAAGCGTCACTCCTTTGATGGACCATGCCGAAAACAGGCGGCAACATCAGACCTGCTCCGGCCCGGTGGTGGTGGTGATCTTTCGAACCTTGGTGACCTTGGCAGGCTTCGCACCCCTGGAAGCCGTGGCTTTGCCAGGCGTGGCGGCCTTGGCCTGTGGCTTGCCGGCCAGGGCGCTGGACAGCAGAAAGTGCAGCAGCAGGCCCACGGGGCGGCCGGTGCCTCCCTTGGCCGCGCCACTCTTCCAGGCCGTTCCAGCGATGTCCAGGTGGGCCCAGGGGATGTCCCCCACGAAACGCTGCAGGAACTTGGCTGCCGTGACCGCCCCTGCCGCGCGGCCCGCCACGTTGCCCATGTCGGCGAAGTTGCTCTTGAGTCCTTCGCCGTACTCCTCGTCCAGCGGCATGCGCCAGCAGGGATCGAGTGCCGCATCACCGGCCTGCTCCAGGGCCCGTGCCAGCTCGTCGCTGGCCGAGAACATGCCGCTGCGCAGTCCGCCCAGGGCGATGACGCAGGCGCCGGTCAGCGTGGCGATGTCCACCATGGCACGGGGCTTGAAGCGGGCGGCATAGGTCAGCGCGTCGCTGAGCACGAGGCGGCCTTCGGCATCGGTGTTGAGTATCTCGATGGTCTGGCCGCTCATGCTGGTGACCACGTCGCCGGGCTTCACAGCCGAGCCGCCGGGCATGTTCTCGCAGGCGGGAATGAGGCCCACGACATTGATGGCCGGCTGCAGTTGTCCCAGGGACTGGAACACGCCCAGCACGCTGGCGGCGCCCCCCATGTCGAACTTCATCTCGTCCATCTCGGCCGCGGGCTTGAGCGAGATACCACCCGTATCGAAGGTGATGCCCTTGCCCACCAGCACGATGGGCGCATCACCCTTGGCTCCCCCGTTGTAATGCAACTCGATGAAACGCAGCGGCTGAGCCGAGCCCTGGGCCACGGCGAGGAAGGCGCCCATGCCCAGCCTGGCGACTTCGGCGGGGCCATGGATCTTGCAACTGATGCCGGGCAGCTTGGCCAGGGAGCGGGCCGCATCGGCCAGAAGAGTGGGGGTGGCGTGGTTGGCCGGGCGGTTGGCCCATTCGCGCGCCAGCGACATGCCTTCGGCCTGGGCCACGGCCGTCCTGAAGGACGCCGCGATGCCGTTCTTGGCGCCTGTCTTGCCCCCGGCGCCGATCACCAGTTTCTTGAGCGCCACGGGCTTGGCCTGGGGCTTGGTATGGGTATAGCTGTAGCAGGCATCGGCCGCCGCCAGGACGGCGGCCGCGACCGCAGCGCCCGCGGGCTCGAAACCGAAGCACAGCAGTGCCTTGCCGACGCCAGACGCCTTCAGGCAGGCGCCCGCGCCAGCCACGGCCTGGCGCACATCGCGGGCGGAGCCGCTGCCCGCGCCCAGCAGCACCACGCGGCGCGCGGCCACGGCCGGCAGGCCATACAGCGCAAGCTGCTTGCCCGCAGCCACCTCGAAATCTCCGGCCTTGACCGCATGGGCAACCAGGGTGGACAGCGCATCGCTGCCCGTGGCCGTGGCCTCGGTCACCAGCACCAGCAACAGGTCACACTTTTCACGCACTGCCGCTGCAGTCGTCAAGGGCTTCAGTTCAAAGTTCATAATCGGCGTTTTCCTTTCAGCCAATGTTATTCGATTCATCCATACGCAAAGAGCTGGCCCGCAGCTTCGGCGCGACGGTCGTGGTGTTGATCACGGTCGTCATGACCATGATGCTGATCCGTACCCTGGGCCAGGCTTACAAGGGCAATGTCAGCCCTTCCGATGTGCTGCTGGTCATGGGCTACACGGTGCTCGGCCAGTTGCCCACGATTTTGGGCCTGGGCCTGTTCGTGGCCGTGGTCGGATCGCTGTCGCGCATGTACCGCGACAGCGAGATGGTGATCTGGTTTGCCGCGGGCCAGGGGCTGGCAAGCCTGCTGCGCCCGCTGCTGCGCTTCGCCTGGCCGGTACTGGCCGTGATCACGGCGCTGGGGCTGGCCATCCTGCCCTGGGCCAACCAGCAGATCGAGCAGATCAAGACCCAGTTCGAGCAGCGCAGCGACATCGACCGCATCGCCCCCGGCGAGTTCCAGGAGTCCGCGGGCGGCTCGCGCGTGTTCTTCATCGACAAGGACGTGCCCAGCGCCACGGCGGCCAACAATGTGTTCATCGTCGCCAATGAGCGCGGTCGCGAGTCCGTGACCTCGGCACGCGGCGCACGGCTGGAGGTCATCAAGGGCGAGCGCATGGCCGTGCTCACCGACGGCCAGCGCATGGAGACGCAGACCGGCGACGGCACAGTGAAGATCAGCGAATTCAAGGAATACGGCACGCAGATCGGCGGCGGAAGCAATCCGGCCGCCGTGGAGGAGATGGCCGCGCGCAGCACGCCCACGCACGCATTGCTGCCGCGCACCGAGCCCATCTACCGGGCTGAGCTGGGCTGGCGCATCGGCCTGCCGCTGGCGGCGTTGAACTTCGTGGTCCTCGGGTTGGCGGTGGCCAGTGTGAACCCGCGGGCCGGCGGCAGCGGCAGCCTCATGCTGGCACTGTTCGCCTTCATCGTGTACTACAACCTGATGACGCTGGGCGAGAGCTGGGTGGCCTCGGGCAAGCTGGGCATGCCTGCCATGACTGCGCTGCTGCATGGCGGAACGCTGGCGCTGGCGCTGCTGGTGCTGCTGGCGCGGCACACGCGCTGGTCGCCGCGCGATCTGTGGCGCAGGCCCGCCATGCCGGCGGGCGAAGACGGCGCAAAGGCGGTGCAATGATGCGAGTCCTGAGGAACCTGCTGTACCGCGACATCATCGCGGCCGTAGGCTACGTCACGCTGGCCTTTCTGGCCCTGTTCTTCTTCTTCGACCTGGTCGATGAGCTGCGCTGGGTCGGGCGCGGCGGCGACAACGGCTACCAGATCACGCACGCCCTGCTTTTCGTGGTGCTGCGCATCCCCAGCCATCTGTACGAACTGATGCCCATCACCGTGCTGATCGGCACCATCTATGTGATGGCGCGTTTTGCGCAGAGCTCGGAATTCACCATCATGCGCACCAGCGGCATGGGCCCCTGGCTGGCGCTGCGCACGCTGATGGTGCTGGGCCTGGGCTTCGTACTGGCGACCTTCGGCACGGGCGACTACCTGGCGCCGGCGGCGGAAAACGCAGGGCAGAACATCCGGGCCATCCACCTGGCCCAGCTGTCGCGCGGCGCCACGGGCGCCTGGCTCAAGGAACGCCAGGGCGACCACTCCATCGCCCTCAATGTGCGCGCCATCCGCGGCCCCGGCGATTTCGCCAATGTGCGCATCTTCGATTTCGATGGCCAGGGCCGGATCTCCGCACAGATCCATGCGGAGTCCGCCCAGGTCGTCGACGACGGCAGCGCGTGGACACTGCATGGCGTGCAGGCCAGCCGCCTGACGGCCAAGGGGGATGGCGGCATGGTGCTGGTGCGCGAAAAGCACGATTCCCTGAAGTGGAAGACGGACATCAGTGCCGAGATGGTGTCGGCCGCACTGCTCAAGCCCGACCGCATGTCCACCATCTCGCTGTTCCAGTACGTGCGCCACCTTGAAGCCAACGGCCAGGCCGCGCAAAAGTACGAGATCGAGTTCTGGCGCAAGGTGTTCTACCCGATGAGCTGCCTGGTGATGGTGGTGCTGGCCCTGCCCTTCGCCTACCTGCACTTCCGCTCGGGCGGCATCGCGGCCTATGTGTTCGGCGGCGTCATGGCCGGCATCAGCTTCTTCCTGCTGAACAACGTGTTCGGCTACATCGGTACCTTGCAGACCTGGTCGCCCTGGCTGACTGCCGCAGCGCCGGGCCTGCTCTACAGCCTGCTGTCACTGACGGCTTTCACCTGGCTGGTGCTGCGCCGCTAACGCTTCATCCATGGACAACGACGCAACTCCCGAACCCCAGGCCGGCCTGGTCCTGCTGGCCCACGGCTCTCGCGATGCCCTGTGGCGCCAGCCCATCGAGGCCGTGCTCCATGCGGTGCAGCAGTCCGGGCCGACACCGCTCGCCTGCTGTGCCTATCTGGAGGCCTGCGAGCCGGATCTGCCCACCGCCGCGCAGGGGCTGATCGATGCCGGAGCCACGCAACTCACGGTGCTGCCGCTGTTCCTGGGCACGGGCAAGCATGCGCGCGAAGACATACCGAGGCTGGTGGAGCTCATCCGCGCACGCCATCCGCAGGTGCGCGTGCATCTTCAGCCGGCCGTTGGCGAGCACCCGCGCGTCACCGCCCTGCTGGCGGAACTGGCGCGACAGGCCGCGGGGGCGCAAATGCAGAAATAACAAAACGATTCCTTATATAAATCAAGCATAATGGCGCACAGCATCCAGCTGTCATCGCCATGAACCTGCACCAATTCCGATTCGTCCAAGAGGCGGCGCGCCGCAACCTCAACCTCACCGAGGCCGCCAAGGCCCTGCACACCTCGCAGCCCGGTGTCTCCAAGGCCATCATCGAGCTGGAGGAGGAGCTGGGCATCGACATCTTCGCGCGCCACGGCAAGCGCCTCAAGCGCATCACCGAGCCCGGGCTGGAAGTGCTCAAGAGCATCGAGCTGATCATGCGCGAGATCGGCAACCTCAAGCGCATCGGCGAACAGTACAGCGCCCAGGACAGCGGCACCCTGTCCATCGCCACCACCCATACCCAGGCGCGCTATGTGCTGCCCCCCGCCGTGGCCCGGCTGCGCGAGATCTACCCCAAGGTCACCATCAGCCTCCACCAGGCCACACCAGCCGAGGTGGCGCGCATGGTCATCGACGAGGTGGCCGACATCGGCATGGCCACGGAATCGCTGGCCGACTACCCCGATCTCGTCACCCTGCCCTGCTACGAGTGGCAGCACGTGCTGGTCCTGCCCACGGGCCATCCGCTGGCACAGAAAGAGCGCATCACGCTGGACGACATCGCCCACGAGTCGCTGATCACCTATCACCCCTCGTTCACGGGCCGCGGCAAGATCGACCAGGCCTTCGCCACGCGCCGCCTGCGCCCGCGCATCGTGCTGGAGGCCATCGACTCCGACGTGATCAAGACCTATGTGCGCCTGGGCCTGGGCATAGGCATCGTGGCCGAGATGGCCATGCGCGACGATCCTGTGGGCGACCTCGTGGTCCGGCCCATGGGCCATCTGTTCGGCCAGAGCGTGGCGCGCGTGGCCATCAAGCGCGGTGCCTATCTGCGAAACTTCGTCTACAAGTTCGCCGAGCTGCTCAGCGATCGCCTGACGCGCGATCTCATCATGCGGGCCATGAACGGCCACGTGCACGACTACGAACTGTGATTTCCCGGTGAGCCAGGCCTGCCATGCGGGCCCGGCCACGCCCCTGCCTTGCCCGCACCATGACCTCTGCCACCTCCTTGCCCCGCACGCCCGCCTTTCCCAGCCGCCTGCCCCATGTCGGTACGACCATCTTCACCACCATGTCGGCACTGGCCGCCGAGCACCAGGCCGTGAACCTGGGTCAAGGCTTTCCGGATTTCGGCTGCGCCCCCCGGCTGGTCGATGCCGTCACGGCCGCCATGCAGGCCGGCCACAACCAGTACCCACCCATGCCCGGCCTGCCCCAGCTGCGCCAGGCCATGGCGGCCAAGATCGAGGCACTGTATGGCCGCCGCTACGACGCGGGCAGTGAAATCACGGTGACGGCCGGCGCCACACAGGCCATCCTCACGGCCATCCTCGCCACCGTGCATGCGGGCGACGAAGTCATCGTGCTTGATCCCTGCTACGACAGCTACGTGCCCAACATCGAGCTGGCCGGCGGCGTGCCCGTGCGCGTGCCGCTGACGCCAGGCACCTTCAGACCCGACTTCGCGAAGATCGCCGCCGCCATCACGCCGCGCACCCGGCTGCTGATCACCAACAGCCCGCACAACCCCAGTGCCACTGTCTGGAGCGACGCGGACATGCGTGCGCTGGAGGAACTGCTGGCCCCCACCGACGTGCTGCTGATCAGCGATGAGGTCTATGAGCACATGGTCTACGACGGCCGGCAGCACCAGAGCGCGGCGCGCTTCGAAGGCCTGGCCGCGCGCGCCTTCATCGTCTCCAGCTTCGGCAAGACCTACCATGTGACGGGCTGGAAGGTCGGCACCGTGGCAGCGCCGGCCGCGCTCACCGCCGAGTTCCGCAAGGTCCACCAGTTCAACGTGTTCACGGTCAACACGCCCATGCAGGCGGGCCTGGCCAGCTACATGGCCGATCCCGCGCCCTACCTGCAATTGCCGGCGTTCTATCAGGCCAAGCGCGACCTGTTCCGCCAGGGCCTGGAAGGCTCGCGCCTGCGCCTGCTGCCCACGGCGGGAACCTATTTCGCCTGTGCCGACATCTCGGCCGTCTCCGATCTCGGCGAAGCCGCGTTCTGCCAATGGCTGGTCAAGGAACACGGCGTGGCCGCGATTCCCCTGTCAGCCTTCTACGGCGATGGCTTCGACCAGCGCGTGGTGCGGTTTTGCTTCGCCAAACAGGACGACACACTGCGCGCGGCGGTGCAGCGTCTGCGAAAACTCTGAAAATCCGTGGCGACCGGGCGCGCCAGGCAAGGATAATGAGAAGCGTTCTCAAAAACTTCGCCAACGGTCCCGCCGTCCCATGTCCGCTCCGTCCCAGCGCTACACCATGGCGCATCTCGACGCCATGCGCCAGCGCCATGGCTTCAGCGTGCGCTTTCTCTCGAAGGTCGCACAAGACGACTGCATCTTCGAAGGCCAGGTGCAGGAGCACCGGCTGTCCTCGGGCCTGCAACTGGTCAGCTCGGACATCCACATCCGGCATGGCTACGAATCCACTTCCGAGCATCCGCGGCGTTTCACCGCCGTGGTGCTGCTGGGCGGCGAGGCCCGCCTGCGGCTGTCCGATGCGGCCACGCCGCTGCAGGTGACACGCCATCACGCGGCGGCCTTCGCCTGCGGCGACACGCAGGTGCTGCAGGCCACGCACGAAGGCGGCCAGCGGGTGCGAGGCTTCAATCTGTCCATAGAGACACCCGAGACCTGCACCGATCCCGAGCTGGCCCAGTTGCTGCACCAGGCCCTGCGTGCATCGCACACGCCGCCGCGCGCCTGGTCGCTGCCTGGCCATCTGGCCGAGGGCCTCCAGCAGCTGCTTGAAGGCCGCTGGAGCGGCTCACTGGCACGCCTGCACCGTGAAGGCCTGGCACTGCAGGTGCTGGCCTGCGCGCTCCAGGCCCATGATCAGCCGCAGCCGGTGGCGGTCGTGCGTCTGCACCCCCGGGACCTGCGCGGCCTGGAGCGGGTGCGCGACTGCATGCAGGCCGCGCCGGGACAGGCACACCGGCTCGAAGACCTGGCGCGGCTGGCCTGCATGAGCCCCACCACCTTGCGCGAGAAGTTCCAGGCCGCCTATGGCCAGACGGTCTTCACCTGGCTGCGGGAGCAGCGCATGCAGCTGGCCCGCGAGCGCCTTGCCCAGGGCTGGAGCGTGCAGGAAGCCGCCGACTACGTGGGCTTTCAGCATGCCAGCAATTTCGCGACGGCATTCCGCCAGCGTTTCGGCCAGCCCCCCAGCCGCAGCACGTTGCGTCAGGAGGCATAGGCAAGGCATCGGCAGGCACAGGTGACCATGGCCATAGATTTCGACAATCCGAGGCTATCGCCAAGGATTCCGAAATGATCAGCATTCGCATTCAAGACACTACACCGCGCCACCACGCTTTCGCGCTGCCGGCACTGCCCCTGCTGCTGTACGCCCTGTACACGCCCGGCGCCTGGGCCGCCACCGATACGGACACGACGCAACCGGGACGCCACGACGCCGAACTGGACACCGTCACCGTGCGTGCCCAGGCCGATGCCGCCGCCACGGAAGGCACGGCCCGCTATACCAGCGGTGCCACGGGCACGGCCACGGGACTGCAGCTATCGGCCCGGGAGACACCGCAGTCGGTCAGCGTGGTCACGCGCCAGCTCATGGATGACACGGGCCAACTGTCGGTCTCGCAGACCCTGGAATCTTCCGCGCCGGGCTTGTCCGTGAGCCGCAGCGACAGCAACCGCTTCCAGTTTTCCGCACGCGGCTTCACGGTCAGCAACTTCCAGTTCGACGGCCTGGCCTCGCCCATCAACGGCTTCTGGAATTTCGGTGCCACCGACATGGACACGGCCTTCTACGACCGTGTCGAGATCGTGCGCGGGGCCACCGGCCTGCTCAATGGCGCTGGCGATCCGTCGGCCACCGTCAACTTCGTGCGAAAAAAGCCCCTGCCCAGGCTGGGCGGCCATGCCGCGCTCACCCTGGGGCGCTGGAACCTGCGCCGCGCCGAGGCCGACCTGTCCCTCCCCCTGGACAGCGAAGGCCGTGTGCGCGGCCGCGTGGTCGCCGTGCACTCGGACAGCGACAGCTACGTCACCCACTACGGCCAGCGCAAGCAAGGCCTGTATGCCGTGGTCAGCGCCGACCTGACGCCCGCCACCCGCCTGCTGGCCAGCCTCGAATACCAGAAGAACACCAGCCCGGGCATGGGCTCCGGCTTTCCGCTGTTCTACGCCGACGGCCGCCGCACCGACTTCGACCGCTCGGTCGCCAACAACACGCGCTGGTCGCACTTCGGCACGGAGAACACCACGGCCACGCTGGACCTCAGCCACCGCCTGGACAACCGCTGGTTGCTGCGCGCCGCCTACAGCCACAACGAGGGCCGCTACGACATGCGCTACGTCTACCGTGGCGGCGCCCCCAGCGCCAGCACGGGCCTGGGCATGGCCAACTCCTTCATCAAATACCATGGCGAGCGCTCGCGCGACAGCCTGCACCTGGCGGCCAGCGGCCCGGTACGGATGTTCGGACGCCAGCACGAGATCGCCGTCGGATGGAACCATACGCGCGACGACATAGCCATGCGCCGCTATGCACCCGTGGGCAGCGTGCCGGCCACCGACAACTTCCTGGACTGGCGCAATGACACCTTGGCCGAACCCCGCTGGTCCGACGTGAGCAACGGCGGCGACGACAACCGCATGCGCCAAGGCGGTGGCTACGCCGTGGGCCGCTTTTCACTGGCCGAGGGCTGGACGGCCGTGGCCGGCGCGCGCCTGAGCCGCTGGTCCACGCGCCAGAACTACTTCGGCAGCCTGCGCGACTATCGCTACAGTAACGAGATCACGCCCTACGCCGGCCTGTTGTGGGACATCGATGCCCACCACACGGCCTATGCGAGCTACACCGAAATCTTCACGCCGCAGAACTACCGCGACAAGAAAGGCGGCATTCTTGACCCCGTCACGGGCCAGGCCTTCGAGATCGGCTTCAAGGGCGCGTGGATGCAGGAGCGGCTGCAGGGCTCGGCCGCGCTGTTCCAGACCCGCCAGGACAACCTGGCCCAAAGCACGGGCGAGTTCATCGACGGCACCACGGACCAGATGGCCTACCAGGGTGTCAAGGGCGCGCAGGTGCGCGGCTTCGACCTGGAAGTCAGTGGCGAACCCGCCAGGGGCTGGCGCATGGGAGCGAGCTACACGCACTACACGGCGCGCAGCGCCACCGGCACGCCGTTCAATACCACGCACCCGCGCAGCCTGGTCAAGCTCACGGCCATGCACAGCTTCGACGGTGCATGGCGGGGCCTGAGCCTGGGCGGCAGCCTGCGCTGGCAAAGCCGCATCTGGCAGAACGTGACCGACCCGCTGCGCCAGAGCGTGCAGGTCGGCCAGGGCAGCTACATGGTGCTCAACCTTGCGGCCCACTACCGCATCGACGCCACCTGGTCGGCCAGCGTACAGCTCAACAATCTGCTGGATCGCAAGTACTACAGCCAGATCGGCTTCTACAACCAGGGCTGGTGGGGCGAGCCGCGCAATCTGGCGGTGAGCCTGAAGGCGGACTTCTAGGGGGCCATGGGATCCGCCAGGCCACAGACACCGCGGCACGCTTGCGCGTCCCTACTCCCAGGATTTCGAGTAGGCATGGTCCCGGAACAGCTCAGGCAGGCCCGAGACCTGCTTGAAGCGCCTGACCTCATCCCCGTCCATGCCCAATTCACAAGCCACCTGCGCATCGCTCCAGCCCTGGCGGATCAGGGCCGTCACGATGTCGGTCATGGGCAGCACCGCATGTACGCCGCGCGCACGGTTGTGGCGTATGGTGGCCGCCATGCGCTCGCCCGGGCCGCCCCGCCCGGCGCGCACCAGGGCCAGGGGCAGATGACCATGCAGTTGCTCGCGGATGGCAGCCACCTCCCTGCCCAGGCGCTGCCGGTGAAAGCCGTCGACGACGACATAGTGCCCGTCCTGCGCATGCGCCACGATGGGTTGCGTGAAGCCGTCGCTGCGAATGGAATGCTCCAGCAGGCGCATCTCGGGCGGCGCCACCGCATTCGGGTTGTAGTCATTGCCCACCACCTGCTCTGCCGGTATCCATTGCACGCAGTCGGCCGGCTGGCCGGCAAACGGGCTGTGCGCGTGCAGCCCCCTTCTGAGCGCGTTGATGGCCACGATCCGATCGGCCAGGGGCAGCGCATCCAGTGCCTGAAACACAGCCTCGGCCTGGCGCAGGATGGGCTCGATCACGTCATTCATGGGCATTCCTCACAAGCGTCACCCAGCCACCACGGCGGCTGAGGACATGAAAACCGAAAGGTGCCAGCCATGCGGCACCCTCCTGCGGCACGCAGGCGCGGCAGGCCTGGCGCTGCGCATCGGCATGGGCCAGCACGCGCCGGCGCAGTTCCCGGAACAGGCCCTGCCCCCGCGCCTGCGGCAGCACATAGGCATGCCTGATTCGCATGCCGGCCCTGGACTGCTCCACGCTGATGAAGCCCAGCACCGCACGGCTGCCCGGCTGGCGCGCGACGAACCACTGGAACGATGGCCCGTCGTTGAGCGGGTAACCCCCACATTCCCGCCGCACGTCGGGACTGGCGAAAAACCGGCCCATGCAGGAAAAGAAGGCCTGCTCATCCTGTGCGGAGCGCAGGACCTGGAAATCGCAGGAAGTCAGCGGGCTCATGGGCGGGACTCCCCTGGCGCGCCAGCCAGCGTGTCCATGTCCTGCCGGGCAAAGCCGAAGGACAGCGAACGCGCCATGTCCTGCTTGAGCAGCGACATCGCGACGCGGCGCCAGGAGGGCTGGACCTTGCGGCTTTCCAAGGCCGGCGTGCCCGCGTCAGGCCATGCCGGCAGCGGATAGCCATGGACCTCCCACCAATGGATGAATTGCAGGATGCGCCGCTCGTACACGCTGCGCAGCGGCTGGGGAAAACTCCCCAGCAGGAACTGGCAATAGGCACGCCAGCTCTCGAAGGACGGCGGCAGCCCCAGCCCGCCGCGATAGCCGAGAAAGCGCTGGCGACAATAGCGCGCAGCATAGTTGGCGCCTGTCACGCGCTGCACCACGCGCGCCCAGGTCTCGGGCTCCAGTTTCTGGAACAGGTCCAGGCCCCTGCGCTGGTCATCGCCGTAGGGCTGGCAGATACGCATCTGGGAAAACGGCATGCCTGTCAGGTACATGGCGTCATAGATGCGGTTGTAGGCACAGCCATGCTCCGCCGTGTAGCGCCACAGATCCGAGAAATTCCAGTCGTAGATGGGAAAGAAGCTCACCACACGGCTGGCCGCGCTGTCCCTGGAACTCCAGGCCAGCGCCTTGCCGCCCGGCACCTGCCAGGCGCGCTTCTTGACACGCGCCTTGCGCTTGACGGCCAGATAGCGGTTGAGCGACTCGTCCGAGCGTATGCCCACGAGCATGGCCGTGGAGGCATCGCGCGCCAGCCACTCGTTGAAGGCCGGCACGAACTCCTCGAACTCCATGCGATGGCGAAAGAACGGGAAGAACTGCGGATCGCTGATGACGGCGCCATGCGTCGGCATGGGCCGTATCCAGTCAGCCTCCCGCCCCGGCTCCCAGGCACACCAGAACGGTTCCTGCAGGCTCGACGCGTTGCGCAGGTTCAGGGGCAGGCAGATCCACCACGGCCGGACGTCTGCACGGTCGAACATCTCGATGACATGGGCGATGGTGGCCCGGTACTGCCCTTCCAGGTCGATGAACAGCGCATGCACCGGCCCTCGCCCCAATTCAGCGGCCACCTCCAATGCCAGATGCAGCAGCACCGTGCTGTCCTTGCCTCCGGAAAACGCCACGCAGACCTGGTCGAAGTGCGCAAACACCAGCCGGATGCGGGCCCTGGCGGCCTCCAGCACCGACCTGTCGGAATACAGTTTTTTCGTCACGGCTTCATTTCATGCCGACGCCCACACCACCGTCCCGCACAGTCCACGGGATCCCGCGGGACCGTCTTTGCGCCGCATCATAGGCCGCACAAACGAGAACCATTCTCAGAAAATTCTGATAATGCGACCGCCGTCGCCCCAGGTCATTCACGCATCGAATGAAGTCCTGACAAAACATTGATTGACGTCAATGTCACCACCCCACAGCATGGGGCCGCCTGAAAAGCGCCTGCCACCGTCATGGCGCACGGCCAGAACATCGACAAGGAGACGACCCATGCCATACCCTCTTTCGCGCAAGCGATTCCTGTGCACCGCCGCATTGATCGGCGCCGCACTGGCCCCCCTGCCCCAGGCCTGGGCACAGGCCTATCCCACGCGACCCGTCAGGCTGGTCGTCCCCTTCGCTCCCGGGGGCAATACCGACGTGCTGGCCCGCATGGTGGCCCAAGGCCTGTCGGAATCGCTGGGCCAGCCCGTGGTGGTGGAGAACATCTCGGGGGCCAATGGCTCCATCGGCGCCAGCCGCGTGGCCTCGGCCGCCAATGACGGCTATACGCTGCTCTTCGGCACGGCAGGTACACAGGCCATCAACCAGAGTCTCTACAAGAACCTCAGCGAGAAGAACCTGGGCGACTTCGAATACATCGCCCTAGTGACCATGATCCCCAATGTGCTGGTCATCAACGAGGCGCGCACGCCCGTGAAGTCGGTCAGGGAACTGGTGGCGCATGCCGGCGCGCAGAAGACGGGCATGAGCTATGGCTCGCCGGGCAGCGGCTCCACGGTCCACCTGTCGGGCGAACTGTTCAAGACCGCCACCCGGCTGGACATGGTCCACGTGCCCTACAAGGGCAGCGCACCGGCCCTGACCGACCTGCTGGGCGGCCAGATCGACTTCATCTTCGAGAACGTCACGCCGGCCCTGCCCTTCGTGCAATCGGGCAAGCTCAAGGCCCTGGCCGTGACCTCGGAGCAGCGCCTTGCAGCCCTGCCCGACGTGCCGACCATGAAGGAAAGCGGCTACCCCGGCTTCGTGACGGGGACCTGGAACGGCGTGCTCGCACCCAAGGGCACACCGGCGGCCATCGTCAAGCGCGTGGAAGAGGCCACGCTCAAGATTGCGGGCAGCGCCGACTTCAAGACCAAGGTGACCGCGCTGGGCGGCGAAGTCCGGCCGCTGGATGCCAAGGCCTTCCGCGAATTCACGCGCACCGAATACCAGCGCTGGAATGGCATCGTGCTGGCAGCGAAACTGGAGAAGCAGTAGTCGCCCTGCACAGGCGGCAGCATCTCCGGCATGTCGATGTCCCCATGAAAAACCGGCAGGGCTGGCCCTGCCGGTCATGGTGCGCAGGCCTTACTTGCCCGCGGCCTTGGCCGTGCCCGGCTGGCGGGCCGATGCGTCGGACAGTGCCTGCGAATAGTCCAGCGGCAGCCAGCGGTAGGCCTTGCCGTTGGTCAGGACGCGCCCGATGCCGGGGAACGGCAGGTGGGCACCAGCCACCCAGGTGCCCGAACGCGCGGCGTCCTGCATGACCTTGGCGCGCGTGGCACGCGCCTGTTTCTGGTTGACATCGAATTCCAGCGCCACGGCCGGGTCCGCGAACTGCACGGTGTGGCTGTGGATCACATCGCCCCACAGCAGCAGCGTCTCGCCACCGGACTTCACGACAAAGCCGCTGTGGCCGGGCGTATGTCCGTTCAACGCCATGGCGCTGAAGCCGTCGAGCAGTTGATCGCCTGCCACGAAGGTGTGGAAGCGGTTGGACTGCTGATAAGGCGCCACGGCCTTGCGGGCCCCCGCGAAATAAGGTTGCATGGCTTCGGGGGCGGCCTTGGCGCCGGCCTCGGACAGCCAGAAATCCGCCTCTGCCTTGGCCACATGCACGGCCGCGCGGGGGAACGCTGCTTCACCCTGGTGCAGCAGGCCTCCTGCATGGTCGGGATGCAGATGGGTCAGCAGCACGGCCGTCACCTCCTCGGCGCCATAGCCCGCCGCAGCCAGGCTTTCCAGCAGCAGGCCGGTGTCGGCACCCATGGTGTCCGCGGCCCCCGTGTCCACCAGCACCACGTTCTTGCCATCGTCCAGCAGGAAGGCGTTGACCGCCGTCTGCACGCCCTGCTCCGACGGCTGGCGGCCCTGGCGCAGCAACTGGGCAATGGTCCCCGCCGGGCGCCCCTTGAGCAGCTGGCTGTCGATCTGCACCCTGCCGTCGTACAGCGCGGTCACGGTGTACTGGCCCAGCTTCATGCGCATGAAGCCCGGCGCCTGGTCGGTCTTGCTGACAGGCGCTTCGGCCGGCGCGGCCGCCTTGCCTTCAACACGGCCAGCCGTGGGCGTGCCGGAGCCGCCGGCCTGATCGCCAGCGCCGGGGCCCGTGCTGGCGCAGCCGGCAAGGAAGGCGGCCAGCAATACGGTGGCCGTGGAGGCGCGGATCGCGCCTTGGATTTTCTGGGACATTGGAATGCTCCTCATCGAGGAATGGGATGGAAAGTCTTTGGAAAGCGAGAGACACGCTCCGAGCCCATGCACGGCATGGCCTGGCACTGCGGCCACCATGTCGTGATGGAGGGCCTGTAACAGGCTATTTGGCGGGGCGTGCCTTGGTCTTGGCCTGCTGGAAGGCAGGGCCCCAGATAGGATGGCCACGTTCGGCTGCACTCAATACGAAGTCCGGCGACACCGCCAGAAGCCTCGTGAAAGTGCTCCTGCACGCTTCGAGATTGTTGCTGACGCAATAACTGAAGGCCAGATACTTCAATGCCCTGACTTTCAGCTCAGGCCATGCCCGGTCGAAGACCGGCTCCCTGAATATGCGGATGGCATTCGCATATTGCCCTTCGTTGTATTGCTCCAGCCCTGCGGAGAACCTGCGTTCCACCTCGGTCAGCCCCTGATCCGCCGGAGTTTCCTCGTTCACCCTCTCCGCACGCAACTCTATCGGAGGCGGGCTGGGCGGCTCCTTGCTCCTGTCCTCCGCCACGGCCTCTGCAGGCGTCGGCGCAGGTTCCGGCGAAGTGGCGCAGCCTCCAAGCGCCCCGACAACGATGGCACCCAGGCCGAGCACGTACAGATGTTTGAGTTTTTGCATTTTCTACCCTCTGATTCGCATGATTGGGGAAGCAATATCAATATGGCTTGCGCGAGAGGGAACAAAACGGCATATGCCATGGGGCGCAGCACGTTCTCGCACTCTTCTTGCGCAAGTCCTGATCAACTGTCATTGAGGTGGCCATACTAGCCTAGCGTGCATCGAACCGATGACTGATGGATACATTCTTTTTGTCGCCAATCGTGACTTCCCGATCATATTTGGAGAATTCATCATTCTCGACAACGACATGGTGCACTCCACTCGGCAGCCATACCCTGGTCAGCGGAGGAGAAACACCCAGGTCCTTGCCGTCGACAATCACGCGGCCCCAGGGCCTGATGGAGAGCTGCAGGAATGCGCCCGGCCCCTGGCCTTCTACCGATTTGGTCCGGGTGTCCTTGGGGGCCCCTGCGGACTCCTGGGCCGCGGGCTGCACGGTCGCATCCGGCGAATGGGCCGCACCGCCAGGTACCAAGGCGGGATTGGCACTGGCGACACCGGATTCCTGCAAGGCCTTCTTCTCCGCCCTGGCCTTTTCTTCCTGCTTGGCTTTTTCCTCGGCCCTGGCTTTTTCCTCGGCCTTGAGCCGCTCGTCCTCCAAGGCCCGGACCCGGGCTTCGGCCAAGGAGGCATCGGGCACCGCTGCGCCCCCCGGATCCGGCATCGCGGGTGGGGGCTCCTGGAGGACAGGTGCCTCGGGCATGGGTACGGGAGCCGGTGCGGCCGCGACCGCCGGCGGCACGGGCGACTGGGTGCCGGCCGGTGGCGCGGCCGGCGCGCGGTCGCCAGCCCCCATGGCCACCCAGGCCATGGCCGCTCCCAGGGCCAGCACGGTCAGGCCGCCCACCCCATAGACCCAGGCCTGCACGCCCCGGCCGGACGGGTTCGCGCCAGTGGCGGGCTGTGCCGGCGCCGGAGGCTGGGCCGGTGGAGGAACAGTCAGGACAGGGGCAGGCGAAGGCGAAGGCGCAGTTTGGGCAAAGCTCGGCTGCTGCGCGGAAACATTCGGCAATGGCGTGGCTGAAGGCTCTGCCGGTACCACCATCGGCCCGGTACCGGGCAGGGCCTGCGCCGACAGATCGGCGGTTTCCGCCACGGTGGGCAGGTCTTCGAGCAGCGAGAGACTCGCCTGCGGAGGCCGGGGCGCCAGCGGAGCAGCTCCCTCCCGGGCTGGGGCTACGGCCTCGGGCACCACTGTGTCGGGCACCGCGATGCCAGGTGCCGGTGCGTCGGGCGCCGGTGCGTCGGGCGCCGGTGCGTCGGGCACGGGTGCAGGCTGGCTGGGGGCCGGCTGGACCGGCGCCCGCGCTTCGGTTTCGGCCTTTCCATGGAGTTCGGCCACCAGGGCGGCGACGGAGGCAGGCCGTGCATCGGGGAACACCGCCAGGGCATGATCCACCGCCTGCGCGAAGGTCGGCGAGATCGCCAGCTCCGACATGGAGGACAGCTGCCTGAGCGGGTCCTTGACCAGCCTTGCCACGGAGGCCACGGGAGGTTTGCCCGTCAGGGCGAAATAAAGTACCGCGCCTACACCGTAGATATCGGTCCATGGTCCCTGGCGCATGGACTCGTCGTCCGCATACTGTTCGATGGGGGCGAAGCCAGGCTTGAGGATCACGGTCAGGGCCTGGGTCATGTCACCGATCACCTGCCTTGCCGCACCGAAGTCCAGCAGCATGGGCGCCCCCGAATCCAGCATCAGGATGTTGTCCGGCGACAGGTCGCGGTGGTAGCAGTTGCGCGAATGCAGCAGGCTCAACGCATCCAGCACGGGCGCCATGGTCTGCATCAGCCAGGATTCGTCCATGAGCAGCAGGGGCTCGTCCTGCCGCAGTTGCCGCAGGGTACGGCCCTTGCAGTACTGCATGACCATATAGGCCGTGCCATTCTGTTCCCAGAATCGGTGGATGCGGATCAGGGCCGGATGCTCGAACTGCGCCAGTATCCTCGCCTCGTTCAGAAAGCTGTTCAGGCCTGTCTTGAAAGTGCCCTCGTATTTGGGAAACCGCGGCTGCACCACACCTTCCGCATTGCGGTAGGCGATCGCCCCGGGCAGATACTCCTTGATGGCCACCGTGCGGCGCAGCGAATGATCGTGCGCGAGATAGACGATGGAGAAGCCGCCCTCGCCAATCACCTCCAGGATCTCGAACTCGCCCAGCCGCGTCTGCAGAGGAAGGCTCATGGGCGCGGGTGCGGCAGCCGCGTTCTCTTCAGGTTGTTGCACCATCTTCGTTTTTGCTCCACTTTGGGTTCCGCAGGTTCATCACTCAACCGTTTGCCCGGCCGAAAAGCCAGGTCATGAGGGGGCCGTCCAGTCCGGACTCATAGGAAAACGCCTTCAGCGGCGCGCCCGCGGCGCCATTGGTCCACCAGAGACTGGGGCAGTCCGGCCTTTGCACGATGCTGGCGACATCGGGCCAGGGATAGGACGAGGAGCGCGACATGGGCCGGGTATGCAGCTCGGAATCTCCGCCTTCGGCAGCCCATCCCGTGCCCAGCACATCCAGGATGTCCGAGGCCTGGCCGGGCTGCAGCGCTCGCAGGGTTTCCAGCGACAGCTCAGAACGCCAGGCCGAGAACACGGAGCGGATGGCGCTATCCATGGCATCGCGCGGCCAGACCCTTTGCAGGCCGGCATGCATTTGCGCCCCCAGCTGGCTCATGAGCAAGGGCAACTCCAGCAGCACGGCCGTGGCCTGCATGAGCACTTTCTCCGGAAAGGCATAGACAGCCACCAGGGGATAGCGCCGCCCCACCCGGTCACGGCTGGGTGCGATGCAGCCGACCACGATGGATCCCTTCACGATGTAGCGGGCCGGAATGAGGAAATTCCAGACCGCTCCCCGGTCGAGGCAATGGTTCCAGGCATCGCCGTGCAGCGAGCGCCCCTGGTACATGCCCACCTGCAGCCACTCCTCCAGCCGGACCCTCAGATCGCTGCGCGGCGTACTCCACAGAAAATCGCCGTTGCTGGGGAGCTTGCCTCCCCAGGCGAGTTCCACATCAAGGCTTTGGACAACTGGCTGGCTCATGCAGGGAAGGAACGAAGGTCAGAATTGGCTCGGGCAGCTGAACGTCTGCAACTGGGTCAGGCGAAACGGGTTCTGCACGCTGCCGGCGGTCACCTCGAACACGACGCGCTTGCCATTGACGTTGGCGGTGGCCGTGAAGGACTCGGGCCGGCTGCCGGCAGCGATCGTGAGTTTGTCGAAGAAGCGGTGCAGGGCCCAGGGACCGTCCGCGCTCAGCGCGCTTTGCCCACCGCCCTGCTCGCTCACCTGCAGCGATACCTGCTGGCGACCACGAGGGCCGGGCCAGGCGATGGACTGGTTGATCTGCGGTCCATGGGCGTAGCGCACCACGGTCCCATCCACGTCCAGCGCCATGCTGGCGATGGAGGCATCCATTTCGATGATCTTGATGTCCAGGCGCAGCTTGGGCATGGCGTCGCCCGCGGCAAAGAACACGCTGCGGATCGCGCTGGCCTTCTGGAAGGCGGTCAAGGAGCCATCGCCGCCGGAGCTGCTGCCGTCGATGTTCTTCTTGAAGGTCCATGTGGCCGTATCCACGATGGAGGCCAGGTTCTTGTTGAAGAAATCATCCATCAGCCCGCCCGCCGCGAAAAGCCGGGCGAAATCCTGCGGCGTGACGTCGCTGCTGGCGGCCCGATTGAGCGGATAGCGCCCCGCCACGGCCTTGCGGCAGAACTCGCCCACCGCCGTGTTCAGGCTTGCTCCGATCTGGCTACGCACCAGGCTGGTGGTCTGCTGGCTGCTGGTGGCCGCGATGGAGCCGATCATCTGGCCCAGTGGCGCCGGCAGGCGTGAAGCCTCGGTCTTCAGGCGGATGGCGGCATCCGGCGGAGGCGGCGTGGCCCCGGAGCGCACGGCGGCATCGGCCGCCACCAGCGTGCCGTAGTACTCGTCCAGCGTCTTCATGATGGCGTCTATGGGCATGGATCCCGGGTTTTGTGCTCCCGGCACTCCCACGAGGCGGCGCAGCGGCTCGAAATAGTCGTCGACGATGCGCTCCAGCTTCTGCTCGCCCGCGCCATGGGCCGCCGCCACCGGACCGATCACGCGCTCGATGTCGTCCCGGGTGTTCTTGATGTTCTGCCGGACCTTGTCCACCACGGTCTGCTGGCCCTTGTCGGCCTGCCGCAGCAAGGTCGTTTCCTTGACCACGCCCCGCAGGAACAGCGGCAGCGGCGAATCGGGGGCGGACAGAACGCTAAGCCGCTGGATGGACGCCTGCAGCGAGCCGCTGGGAATCAGTTGCATGTCCTGGATGTACTGGGCCCACACCTGCTGGTATTCGCGCAGGTACAGCATGCGGACCTCGCGCACCAGCTTGCCCTGTGCTGCATCGCCCAGCTGGGTCTTGATGCTCTGCGCGGGCAGACCCAGTACCCAGCCTTCGTCATCACTGATTTCCGTGACCACGCCGCCTACGGCCTTGTCGAAGAGATCCCAGTACCCCTGGTACGTGAACAGGCCTGGCACCCCGCGGTTCAGAGGCTGGCCGCTCTTGCGCGTGAACACGTTGGCGGCCTGCGGCCCCGACACATCCAGCAGATTGAACTCCCGCAGTTCATTGCGCTGCAGGCGGCTGCGCAGCCTGTAGTAGGCGCGCTGCGCCGTCGACAGCGTTGCCAGCTTGGTGCGCACCTGGGCCACCAGCGCGTCGTTGGCCGGATAGGGAGAGCTCACAACCCGGTCCGGAGAAAGCAGCGCCGCCAGATGCCGATCGATGCGCTCGAAGGTCCGGGTATCACCATCGGGCAGCAGGAAGCGCTTGAAGTCGGCCCCCACCCATTGCCGCAGGAAGTCCGCCGAATAGCGGTCTGCCTGTTGCAGCATGAGGTAGGCCTTCAAGCCCTCATACAGGTATTCGAGGTTCTCCACAGGGGGATTCCTCAGTTGCGCCTCCAGGCGCTTGGCCACCAGGGGCAGCAGGCCGTTTTGCAGCATCCGGTCGTAGGCGAGGTCCGCGGCCACGCCCACCTTCTCCCCCTGGTAGAGACCGTACTGGTAGGAAAGCGGGGGGGCGTTGCGCACGAAATCCGGCGTGTCGCCGACCTGCTCCACCCGGGTCAGCAGCCCCAGCAGGTCCGCCAGGTCATCGGCATTGCTGTTGTACTTGCCCGCCAGCTGCGACACGGCGCTGACGTTCTCCCCCACCTGGTCCAGATACTCCGTGTTGTGCCGGTAGCTCACGGTCCACACGCCGATGGCGGAGGCCAGCAGCAGGACCGACAGGGCGTACCCCAGGTAGGTCATTGCCCTGGTGCGCCGTTCCCACCGGAGATTGCGCCCGGCCAGATGGGCCTCCGTGAAGATCAGCTTGACCAGAAGATCATGCAGGAAGTAACTCTTGCCCCCGCCTTGCGGGCGCGTGACGGGGACCTTGCCGGCGGTATCGAAACGGCGGCGCAGCCCGCCCAGGATCCGGTCGAACACCGTACCTTCCTGCGTGCCGCTGCAAAAATACACGCCCCTGAGCAACGCCTGCCTGGCAATGCGCGAATCCGCGAATATGAACTCCACGGCCTTTCCGACACGCTCGCGCAGGCCGGAGAACTGCTGGGGAAATCCGTAGATGTAATTGCGCCGGCGCAGCTCCATCTCCTGCGCCAGATGCGCATCCTGCACGCTGTAGAGCGACTTCTCCAGGACCTGCCACTCCTGCTCGAAGGCCGCCAGCGTGGGCCGGTTGTTCTGGGCCTTCTCCGAATAGGGGAAGGTGAAGCCCCACACCTGGTTGCGCAACTCCTTGCCATAGGCGCCGAAGAACTCGTTGAAGCCGGCCAGCAGGTCGACCTTCGTGACCCACAGGTAGACGGGCAACTCGATGGCGAACGCCTGTTGCAGCTCCTGGAGGCGCTCGCGCAGCGCGTTGAAGTGCGCGATCAGATCGGGCTCCTTGAAGGTCAGCAGGTCCGAGGCACTGAGCGTCAGGATGATCCCGTTGACCGGCTGGCGCGGACGGTACTTCTTGAGCAGACCCAGGAAACCGCTCCACTCCGATTTGTCGACCTCCGTGTTGCTGTCCTGGGTGGCGTAGCGCCCCGCCGTATCGATGATCACCGCCTGGTCCGTGAACCACCAGTCGCAATTGCGCGTTCCCCCCACGCCCTGGAGCGCCGCCTTGCCGAACTGCCCGGCAAGCGGGAAGTCCAGGCCTGCGTTGATGAGTGCGGTCGTCTTGCCCGAGCCCGGGGCACCCACGATCACATACCAGGGCAGCTCATAGATGAAGCGCCGCCCCCAGGAACCCCGCCCCGATGCGCCGTCCACCCGCACGGACTTGAGCGTCTTGGCGGCTTCGGCAAAGCGCTGCTGAAGCGCCACGACCTCTTCGCTGGGCCCGTCCTTTCCGGTGGATCCGGCGGACTCCTTCATGCGGCTCATGTGTTCGAACAGGCGGCCGCTGATCTTCATCCGCCGCCAAAAGGACACCAGCAGCGTCAGCACATAGGCGGCAAGGATCAGCCCGATCACCCACCAGCGGACCCGCTCGGACTCCAGGGGGCGCAGCTCCGCGAATGCGAACAGGGGGCCGGCAAACCAGACGAAGAGCATGAGCGCGATGACACCCACGAGCACCCAGAAGGCCCGGCTCACAAAGAACCCGAAGAAACGTCGCAACCAGTTCATCATTTTCTATCCGAGCCAACCGGCACTGCGAACAGCACCACCTCCACACGGCGGTTGCGTGCCCGCCCCTCAGCCGAGCCATTGTCCGCAACCGGGCTTGCATCCCCCAGGCCCTGGGCCCGGACCCGGGCCGCAGCCACGCCACGGCTGCGCAGGATGGCAGCGACATGGTCTGCGCGGTCCTGGGACAGCTCGAAGTTCGAGGGGTAGCGCGCGGTGCGGATGGGAACGTTGTCGGTGTAGCCGCTGACCACCACATCGCCCTGCTGGGACGCAAGGGCATCGGCCACCCGTGCCAGCACGGGCAGGTAGGGTCCCAGAACCGTCGAGGCGCCGGAGGCGAAGAGCCCATCGCCCCTGAGCACGATGATGCTGCGGTCGGCCTCGTCCCGGACGGTGACCAGGCCTTCGCGGATCTCCGGTTCGAGAAAACCGCTCAACCTGATCGGTCCCGCCCGGGGAGCAGAGACGACAGGGGCATTCATCTGCAAGGCACTGATCCTGGCGAACACCGCATCCGAGCGGCCGGCCAGCGAGAACGAAAACCACAGATAGCAGACCACGCCCAGAAGACCCGCGACGCAGGCGACGACCCATACCGGAAGCAGGCGCCATCCCGAATGGCCGGCACCAGCGGCCCCCTTCCAATGTGGCGACAGACTGTCATCGGAGCCCACGCCCAGATCACGCAGGATGGACCACAGGCGCTGGCGCAGCGTCTCCAGTTGCGCACGGCCGTTGTCGGCCACGCGAAAGCGCCCTTCCAGGCCCAGCGAAATGCAGTAGTACATCAATTCCAGCAGGTCGCGGTACTGCTGGGGGTTCTGCGCGAGCTTGGACAGCAGCTGGAAGAACTTCTCGCCGCCCCAGGTCTCGTTGTGGAACGTCACGAGCAGGCTGTGGCGCGACCAGATGCCGGACCCGCCCCAGGGCGTGATGGCGGCGGACTCGTCGAGCAGGGTGCACAGGCAGTAGCGTGCGCCGATGATGGTTTCGGGAGCGATATTCAGCTCCCGTGCCCTGCGCTCGAACCCATGGATCTTGTCCACGAGGAAGTCGCGCAGCCCGGTGATATCCGCCAGCTGAGGCGTGCTGCGGATCTGCGGCACCAGGTTGAGCACGGGATTGGCGGCGATCACCAGCGGATTGGAGCCGCTGACCACATCCGGAGAGTCCAGCCAGGTGATCTCCTCCGCGCCATTGACGCCCTCCTCCGGGCCTGCGCCCTGCGGCCGCACGCCGGCAGGCCCCTCGCCCTCTGCAACTTGTTCTATTGGTCTGGACACGGCTGTGAGTATTTCAAAAGACTAGGAGAGTCGACGGGCCTCAGGGCTTGATGGCCCAGAATTCCAGGCGCAACCCGGGGAAATCCCCCGCCACATGCATTGCAACGCCGCTGGAGCGCTGCAATTGATCCCACAACTCGTTGGTGGTGTCGAGCTGGAAGTAGTTGTAGTTTGCGTGATAGGGCAGTTCGCGCGGTGCGATGGGCATGGGGTTGAGCTTCACACCAGGCAGGTGCAGATTGACCAGGTCCCGTATCTTCTCGACCGGCCCGATCTTGACCTGCGTGGGAAAGCGCGTGCGCACCACATCCGTGGGCAGGTCGGCAAATACCGCCAGCACGAAACTGGCCTGCTTGACCAGATTGAGGTCCGGGATCACGCCGACACGCACACCGTACTGGCGCTCGTGCAATTCGATGGGGATGGCGTTCTGCTCCAGCACCATCGACAGGGAGCGGCGGATATCGTTGACCACCGCTTCGAAACAGGCACTGGGCTCATCGTGGTCATAGACCGGATAGGCAATGGGCCGCCGGCTTTCCCGGGTGAAGGTGGACAGCTCCCCCGCCAATTCCAAGAGGTGCCCATAGATCCGTTCCGGATGCAGGATCTGGTGGTCGCGCAAATGCGCGATCTTGGGCTGCCAACGATTGATGATGTTGAGCATCATGAAATCGCCGACCTCGGAAATCCCGCCGCGCCCGGGCTGCATCACGCGGGCGGCAAGTGCCTCCCCACGCTGCAGCAGCAGGCCGGCGATATCGTCCACCATGGAATGCAGCAGCTTGCTCTGTCCATAGGTGATCGATGGGGCAATGAAACGATGGTCCAGCACCACCGTGCCATCATTGCGACGCTCCAGTACATGCACAACGCCCAATCTCAGCCATGCGTCGGTGATCCGGGACTCGGGAATCAATTGCGCCCGCATGTGCGCCACCTGGGCCAGCGCGGCCTCGCCTCCATAGGCGTTCGAGTCCGTCAGTTCCGCATCCTCGGCGATGTATCGGGCCAGCGGCTCGCTGTCGTCGAAGCTCAGTTCCGTGGCCAGCACCCTTCGCATGGGAAATGCGAGAAAGACGCGCTCGTTCTTGCAGGTCTGCGCCACTTCCAGCGGTTCGACCATGGAGTCCTGTCCCGGCAGGCTGAACGGCGTGCCATCGGGGAAGACGCCGGACGCACGGTTCAGCACGATCTTGCCCAGCGCCAGCGCCTCCTGGTTCACCTCCAGCTCGCGGAACCCCCAGTAATAAGGCTCGGCCGCCAGCGAGCGCGCATGCGTGAAAAACTCCAGATACCTTTCCTGCTGCTGGAAATGCTGGGGACGCAGGAACATTCCTTCAGACCAAACCACCTTGCGTGAATACATGTGCTCAAGCCTTGACTGTCAAAACCGGATCGGCAGATTCAGCGGCAATCCACCGCCTCCCGGCAGTCCCCCGCCAGTGGGCACGGGCACATCGGTGATGTTGGAGGTGACCTCCACCTTGTTGGCGCCCAGCTTGACCGTCACATAGGAGGCTTCGAACGACGGCGAAAACACGGAAAAGCGACCCAGCTCCTTGGGTGCCGGCAACGGCGCCAGACCGCGCCAGACGCTTTTCTCGATGTCCCGGTAGGCGACGAAAACACCCAGGAGCCGCTCCTCGGGTCCTGCCTTGCCAAGAATCGTCTTGGTCTCGCCCGGCTGCAGCGTCACGACCTCCTTGGATACCAATTCCGAACCGAGAATCTGCTCTTCCTTCTCATAGAGCGTGAAGAAGTCGCCGCCATTGAAAGCGGCTGCATTCTTCAGACGAAACAACTTGACCTGCACGGGCGTGGCTTTTCCACTACGGTCGGGATTGAGGTCCTTGTCCGCCACGATCACCACCGTGAAGGGAGCGGGCATGGAAGGCCTGGGACCGGCGCATCCGGAAAGCAACAGCAATGCCGCTGCAAACGCAACAAATTTATACATTTCTAAACCAATGTTTCAAATGAGAATGGCAAATGGTTTGCATGCAGCCCCACCAACCATCGGCAAGCAATGCACCAGCCGCCTGAATCTCGGAAAGTGTAGCAGCCGATGCTTTCTGAAAAGAAAACAGCAGCCTCACCATGGCTGCAACAGCCGAGAATACATGGTTTCCCTCATTGCCTATGGTATTTGCTGCCGGTGTCAAAAAAATGAAACCTCCGAGGCAGCAACGATTGTTGTATGCGGCATATGGTATCCGAACCTGGGCAGTGAGTGCCGCAATGAAGACGTTCACCAACGCCTCACACATACCGGCCTGCCATCCGCCGAACCCCTGCGCACCCGTGCTCTGCGCCAAGTCAATGCCTGCCCGTATTGCAGGCACGGCCATGGTGAGCCCGTCTTTACCACACGGGATTTCTCTGGCGGCATCGCCGACAACGGCGCGAGGCTTTCGCTTTCATTGCAGCCCTTGACAGCGACATGAATCTCAAGATGTAGCCGTTCACGGCATTTGATCCCGGCGAATCGGGAGACGTCCTGTCTTGACAACTGATTCGGCTATCGCGGACCCACTCCGTCAGCGCAATTGCCATCCTCACGGGACCCGGGCACGCACGGGAGCACCGGCCTCCTGGTGCAGCAACGAAAAAGGCAGCCGAAGCTGCCTTTCCCAGGGTTGAGGATATCTTCCAGGTAACTATTTGCGTTGGGGCGGCACATCCGTGCAGGAGCCGTGTGCCACCTCGGCCGCCATGCCGAGGCTTTCGCCCAGCGTGGGATGGGGATGGATGGTCTTGCCGATGTCCACGGCATCAGCACCCATTTCGATGGCCAGCGCGATCTCGCCGATCATGTCGCCCGCATGCGTGCCCACGATGCCACCGCCCAGGATGCGGCCATGGCCGTGCGCCTCGGGGCTGTCATCGAACAGCAGCTTGGTGAAGCCTTCATCGCGGCCATTGGCGATGGCGCGGCCGGAGGCAGCCCATGGGAACAGGCCCTTCTTGACCTTGATGCCCTGCGCCTTGGCCTGGTCTTCGGTCAGACCCACCCACGCCACCTCGGGATCGGTATAGGCCACGCTGGGAATCACGCGGGCGTTGAAGGCGCTGGCGGCCAGTTCCTTGTTGCCTTGCAGTTCCCCGGCGATGACTTCGGCGGCCACGTGGGCCTCGTGCACGGCCTTGTGCGCCAGCATGGGCTGGCCCACCACGTCACCGATGGCGAAGATGTGGGGCACGTTGGTGCGCATCTGGATGTCGACCTCGATGAAGCCGCGGTCCGTGACGGCCACGCCGGCCTTCTCGGCGGCGATCTTCTTGCCGTTGGGCATGCGGCCCACGGCCTGCAACACCAGGTCGTAGACCTGGGGCTCGGGCACGGTGACGCCATCCTTGGCGGGCGCGAAGCTGACCTTGATGCCTTCGGGCGTGGCTTCGGCGCCTACGGTCTTGGTGTTGACCATGATGTTGTCGAAGCGCGGCGCGTTCATCTTCTGCCAGACCTTGACCAGGTCGCGGTCGGCGCCCTGCATGAGGCCGTCCATCATTTCCACCACGTCCAGGCGCGCGCCCAGCGTGGAGTAGACGGTGCCCATTTCCAGGCCGATGATGCCGCCACCCAGGATCAGCATGCGCTTGGGCACGCTGGAGAGGTCCAGCGCACCGGTGGAGTCCACCACGCGCGGATCCTTTGGCATGAAGGGCAGATGCACGGCCTGGCTGCCGGCGGCAATGATGGCGCGCTTGAACTGCACGATCTTCTTGCTGCCGGTCTTTTCCTGGCCGTCGCCCGTGGTTTCTTCCACTTCGAGGTGGTTGGCACCGACGAAATTGCCGTAGCCGCGCACCACGGTGACCTTGCGCATCTTGGCCATCTGGCCCAGGCCGCCGGTCAGCTTGGCTATGACCTTGTCCTTGTGGCCGCGCAACTGGTCGATGTTGACCTCGGGCGCGCCGAACTTGACGCCGGCGACTTCCAGGTGCTTGACCTCATCCACGACGGCAGCCACGTGCAGCAGCGCCTTGGAAGGAATGCAGCCCACGTTCAGGCAGACGCCACCCAGGGTCTTGTAGCGCTCGACGATGACGACGTTCAGGCCGAGGTCGGCCGCGCGGAAGGCTGCCGAATAGCCGCCAGGGCCGCCGCCGAGCACGACCACGTCGCAGTCGTAGTCGGCAGCACCGCCGGCATAGCTGGCCGCCACGGGCGCGGGAGCCGGTGCCGCGTCGGCCGCAGTTGCCGCGGGCGTGGCTGCAGCGGAAGCCGCTGCCGCAGGCGCCGGAGCCGCGGCTTCGCCTGCCACCTCCAGGGTCAGGATCACGGAGCCCTCGGCGACCTTGTCGCCGATACCGACCTTGAGTTCCTTGACCACGCCGGCATGGCTGGAGGGAATCTCCATGGAGGCCTTGTCGGACTCCACGGTGATCAGGGACTGGTCCTTGGCCACGGTGTCACCGGGCTTGACCAGCAGTTCGATCACGCCCACTTCGGCGAAGTCGCCGATGTCCGGCACCTTGATGTCGATGATTGCCATGTATGCAGCCTCCGTTTACAGCAGGATGCGGCGGTAGTCCGCCAGCACCTGGCCCAGATAGGCGTTGAAGCGCGCGGCCGAGGCGCCATCGATGACACGGTGGTCATAGGACAGCGACAGTGGCAGCGTCAGGCGCGGCACGAACTGCTTGCCATCCCACACCGGCTTCATCTGGCCCTTGGACAGGCCCAGGATGGCCACTTCGGGGGCGTTGATGATGGGGGTGAAGTGCGTGCCACCGATACCACCCAGCGACGAGATCGAGAAGCATCCGCCCTGCATGTCGGCCGCGCCAAGCTTGCCGTCGCGGGCCTTCTTGGCCAGCTCGCCCATTTCCTGGCTGATCTGCAGGATGCCCTTCTTGTCGGCATCGCGCAGCACGGGTACCACCAGGCCATTGGGCGTGTCCGCCGCGAAGCCGATATGGAAGTACTGCTTGTAGACCAGGGTGTCGCCGTCCAGCGAGGCGTTGAACTCGGGGAACTTCTTGAGCGCCGCGACCACCGCCTTGATGACAAAGGCCAGCATGGTCACCTTGACGCCGCTCTTCTCGTTCTCCTTGTTGGTGGAGACCCGGAAGGCTTCCAGGTCGGTGATGTCGGCCTCGTCGTTGTTGGTGACGTGGGGAATCATGACCCAGTTGCGCGACAGGTTGGCGCCACTGATCTTCTTGATGCGCGACAGGTCCTTGCGCTCGACCGGGCCGAACTTGGCGAAGTCCACCTTGGGCCAGGGCAGCAGGTCCAGGCCTGTGCCCCCACCCGAGCCACCCTTGGGGGCCGTGGCAGCCTGGGCCCTGGTCTGCACGGCACCCGCCATGACGGACTTGGTGAAGGACTGGATGTCCTCGGCCGTGATACGGCCCTTGTTGCCCGAGCCCTTGACCTCGTCCAGCGGAACGCCGAGTTCGCGGGCGAACTTGCGCACCGAGGGCGACGCATGGGGCAGCTTGCCCGTGGGCGCCACCGTGGGGTTGTGGGCAGGTGCAGCAGCGGGAGCCGACGCGGCAGCAGCCGGAGCCGCAGCGGCCGGGGCAGCAGTTGCCGGTGCAGGGGCTGCTGCAGCGGCAGGTGCCGGCGCCGCAGCCTGGGATGCAGGCGCGGCAGCGCCCTGCACGCTCATCTGGCCCACCACATCGCCCACGTTGACCGTGTCACCGATCTTGAGCGTCAGCGCCGTGACGGTGCCCGCCGCGGGCGACGGGATTTCCATCGAGGCCTTGTCGGACTCGACGGTGAACAGCGATTGCTCGGCCGTCACGGTGTCGCCGACTTTGACCAGCATCTCGATCACGGCCACGTCCTTGAAGTCGCCAATGTCGGGGATCTTGATGTCGATCTGCGCAGCGGCACCCGAGGCTGCGGGCGCGGCAGCGGGGGCGGCGGCCACCGCTGGTGCCGCCACCGGGGCAGCGGCCGGAGCAGGTGCTGCGGTGGCAGGCGCGGACGCGGGCACCGCCGCGTCGGCGGACTCGACCACGGCGATGATGCTGCCTTGCTTGACCTTGTCACCCAGGGCCACGCGCAGCTCCTTGAGCACGCCGGCGTGGCTGGACGGGATCTCCATCGAAGCCTTGTCCGACTCGACGGTGATCAGCGACTGCTCGGCCTTGATCTGATCGCCGGCCTTGACCAGCACTTCGATCACGGCGACTTCATCGAAATCACCGATATCGGGAACTTGAATTTCTACCAATGCCATAGGTGTCTCCCGTTCGTTCTCAGGCGTGCAGCGGGTTGATCTTGTCGGCCTTGATGCCGTACTTGGAGATCGCTTCGGCCACGGTGGTGGCGTTGATCTTGCCTTCTTCGGCCAACGCGCGCAGCGCGGCGACCACGATGTAGTGGCGATCCACCTCGAAGTGTTCGCGCAGCTTGCGGCGGAAGTCCGAGCGACCGAAGCCGTCGGTGCCCAGCACCTTGTAGGTACGGCCCTTGGGCATGAAGGGACGGATCTGCTCGGCGTAGGCCTTCATGTAGTCGGTCGAGGCGATCACCGGACCATTGTGCGACTGCAGCTGCTGCGTGACGAAGGGCACCTTCTGGGTTTCCAGCGGATGCAGCAGGTTCCAGCGGTCGGCTTCCTGGCCGTCACGCGTAAGCTCGTTGAAGCTCGGGCAGCTCCATACGTCGGCGGCAATGCCCCAGTCGGCCAGCAGCAGCTCCTGGGCGAAGAAGGATTCGCGCAGGATGGTGCCAGAACCCAGCAGTTGCACGCGCAGGCCGCTCTCGGGCACCTTCTGGCCGGGCTTGCACAGGTACATGCCCTTGATGATCTGCTGCTCGGTGCCGGGCGTCAGGCCGGGCATGGCGTAGTTCTCGTTGAGCAGGGTGATGTAGTAGAAGACGTTTTCCTGCTCCTGCACCATGCGGCGCAGGCCGTCCTGCATGATCACGGCGACTTCGTGGGCGAAGGTCGGGTCGTAGCTGACGCAGTTGGGGATGGTGTTGGCCAGGATGTGGCTGTGACCGTCCTCATGCTGCAGGCCTTCTCCATTGAGCGTGGTGCGGCCCGAGGTGCCGCCCAGCAGGAAACCGCGAGCCTGCATGTCGCCGGCCGCCCAGGCCAGGTCACCGATGCGCTGGAAGCCGAACATCGAGTAGTACACGTAGAACGGGATCATGATCCGGTTGCTCGTGCTGTAGCTCGTGGCCGCCGCGATCCAGCTGCTCATGCCGCCGGCTTCGTTGATGCCCTCCTGCAGGATCTGGCCGGCCTTGTCCTCGCGGTAGTACATGACCTGGTCCTTGTCGACCGGGGTGTACTGCTGGCCAGCGGGGTTGTAGATGCCGATCTGGCGGAACAGGCCTTCCATGCCGAAGGTACGGGCCTCGTCCACCAGGATGGGGACGACGCGGGGGCCGATTTCCTTGTCGCGCAGCAGCTGCGTCAGGAAGCGCACATAGGCCTGCGTGGTCGAGATCTCGCGTCCTTCGGGCGTGGGATCGAGGATGGCCTTGAAGGTATCCAGCGCGGGCGCGGTGAACTGCTCGCTGGCCTTGACGCGGCGGTGCGGCAGATAGCCGCCAAGGGCCTTGCGGCGCTCGTGCAGATAGCGCATCTCGGGCGTGTCGTCGGCCGGCTTGTAGAACGGCAGGTCGGCGATCTGGCTGTCGGGGATCGGGATGTTGAAACGGTCGCGGAAGGCCTTGATGTCCTCGTCGCCCAGCTTCTTGGTCTGGTGCACGGTGTTCTTGCCCTCGCCGATCTTGCCCATGCCGAAGCCCTTGACGGTCTTGACCAGCAGCACGGTGGGCTGACCCTTGTGCTCGTTGGCCGCATGGAAGGCCGCGTAGACCTTCTGCGAATCGTGGCCACCGCGGCGCAGGTTCCAGATCTCGTCGTCGCTCATGTGCTCGACCATCTTCAGCGCGCGCGGATCGCGGCCGAAGAAGTGCTGGCGGACGTAGGCGCCGTCATTGGCCTTGAACGACTGGTAGTCGCCGTCGTTGCACTCCATCATGATCTTCTTGAGCACGCCGTCCTTGTCCTTGGCCAGCAGCTCGTCCCAGCCCTTGCCCCACAGCAGCTTGATCACGTTCCAGCCCGAGCCGCGGAATTCGCCTTCGAGTTCCTGGATGATCTTGCCGTTGCCGCGCACCGGGCCATCCAGGCGCTGCAGGTTGCAGTTGATCACGAAGATCAGGTTGTCCAGCTTCTCGCGGGCGGCCAGCGAGATCGCGCCCAGCGATTCCACCTCGTCCATTTCACCGTCGCCGCAGAACACCCAGACCTTGCGGTTCTCGGTGTTGGCGATGCCACGGGCATGCAGGTACTTCAGGAAACGTGCCTGGTAGATGGCCATCAGCGGGCCCAGGCCCATGGATACCGTGGGGAACTGCCAGAACTCGGGCATGAGCTTGGGGTGCGGATAGCTGGACAGGCCCTTGCCATCCACCTCCTGCCGGAAGTTCAGCAGTTGCTCCTCGGAGATGCGGCCTTCCAGGTAGGCACGTGCATAGATGCCGGGCGAGACATGGCCCTGGATGTACAGGCAATCGCCGCCATGGTTTTCATTCTCGGCATGCCAGAAATGGTTGAAGCCGGCCGCGAACATGTTGGCCAGCGAGGCGAAGGAGCCGATGTGGCCGCCCAGGTCGCCACCTTCGGGCGGGTGCAGGCGGTTGGCCTTGACCACCATGGCCATGGCGTTCCAGCGCATGTAGGCACGCAGGCGACCTTCGATCTCCAGGTTGCCGGGACAACGCGCCTCCTGCTCGGACTCGATGGTGTTCACATAGCCGGTATTGGCCGAGAACGGCATGTCCACGCTGTTCTGGCGTGCGTGCTCCAGCAGGCCTTCGATCAGTTGGTGGGCGTATTCGGCGCCTTCACGGTCGATGACGGCCGACAGGGCGTCCATCCATTCGCGCGATTCTTGTTGGTCCAGGCCGGCGGGAACGCCTGCATTGCCTTGCGGGTCAGTCTGAGCTGTCATGGGAATGTCTCCTTGCAGAAGGTAGCGTCTTAGGGTCGAACCAGTGAGCGGCCGAGCGCGCCATCGCAGGCGGGTTGCTCACCACGCCTTGCGCGGCACAGACCCTGTCTGGCGAACTTGAAAATACCGATTCACTGCCTCAATGCTCGGCGAGTGTCGCATACTTTTTTTGAATTTCAAATGGTGCTTTTTGATTTCATGATTTGAAATTTTGCTGCAAACGCACATACAGTGAAGCACCCGGAAAACGTCGCCAGGACGACGGCAATAATCCCCTGAAAACAGTCAGACTCTCCCCTACACTGAACGCATGCAAACCTCCCCTTCCGAGCACGGCACGCACAGCCCCTCCTCCCTGGCTGGCGTGGCCGCACCTGTGCGCTGGTGGCGCAGTTGGTGGCGCAGTCTCTCGCCTACCCGGCAGGACCGTTTCGCGGCGCTGGCGCCGCTGGCCGCCGTGCTGATGTTCATGGCGGCCATCGTGGCGTCGTTCTGGTATCTGCGCATGGAGGAGATAGACCGCGAAAAGGAGGCGCTGCACCGCGACGTGGAATACGCCCAGCAGCGCGTGCGCCTGCGCCTGCTGGAACGCCAGGAGCAGCTGATGCGCATGGCGCGCGACATCGGCAACCATGAACTGACCGAGTCGGACTTCGCCAGCCGCGCGGAAGCGCTGATCAGCCAGTACCCCGAGCTGCAGTCCGTCACCTGGATAGATGCCCAGCGGCGCATCCTGGCCAGCCAGTCGGCCCCCACGGTCAGCAGCGAGCAGTTGCGCATACCGCGCGAAGTCCTGCGCGCCGGCGACGCGCTGGAGGCCTACCAGCTCGCACGCGAGATGCAGCAGCCCATCTATGTGCAGGGCCTGGCACACAAGGGAGAGGCGGCGCCGCTGCTGCAGCTGCATGTCCCACTGGCCCAGGACGGCCGCTACATCGGCGAACTGCTGGGCGAGTACTCCATCGACAGCCTGCTGCGCTATGGCACACCCACCGAGATCATGGCCCGCTACGCCATGACCATGCTGGACAGCCGAGGCCAGGTGCTGGCAGGTACGCCGCTGACACCGCGCAAGCAGAGCGCCACCGACCTGCTGCGCTGGCGCACCGTCGCCAACGAGGATGAGGCCCCCGTCGCACCTGTGGGCAACAGTCTGGTGCTGCGTGCCCAGGCCTACCGCACGTCGCTGGGCGTGGTCGGCAGCGGCCTGTTCTGGCTGGTGGGCACACTCAGTGCGATGACGGCCTGGCTGCTGCTGGCCACCTGGCGCCACACACGCCGCCGCCAGCGGGCCCAGGAAGCGCTGGTCGCCGAGACCAACTTCCGCCGTGCGATGGAAAACTCCGTGCTTACCGGCATGCGCGCCCTCGACCTGCAGGGCCGCATCACCTATGTGAACGCGGCCTTCTGCCAGATGACGGGCTGGAGCGAATCAGAGCTGGTCGGCCAGATGCCCCCCTACTCCTACTGGCCGGACAACGACTACGACAACCTCCACTCCAAGCTGCGCGAGGAGTTGTCGGGCAAGACCATCGTCGGAGGTTTCCAGGTGCGCGTGCAGCGCAAGAACGGCACGCAGTTCGATGCCCGCCTGTACGTATCTCCGCTGATTGACGCCCATGGGCAGCACACGGGCTGGATGTCGTCCATGACCGACATCACCGAACCCAACCGCATCCGCGAACAACTGTCGGCCTCCTACGAGCGCTTCACCATTGTGCTGGAGGCGCTGGACGCCTCGGTGTCGGTGGCGCCGCTGGGCAGCGCCGAGCTGCTGTTCGCCAACAAGCTGTACCGCCAGTGGTTCGGTTCGCAGACCGATGGCCATCTGCAACTGGTGGCGCAGGCAGGCGTGCTGCCCGTGCGCTCACAGCCCCAGGGCATGGACGACGAGGACGGACTCATGGGCCTGCCCACCGATTCGCTGACCAGCGCGCGCAGCGAAAACGCCGAGATCTACCTGCCCGAGCTGGGCAAGTGGCTGGAAGTGCGCTCGCGCTACCTGAGCTGGGTGGACGGCCGCCTGGCGCAGATGGTGATCGCCACCGACATCACGCCGCGCCGCCTGGCCGAGGAACAGGCCGCGCGTCAGGCAGAGCACGCCCAGTCCGTCAGCCGCCTGATCACCATGGGAGAGATGGCCTCCAGCGTGGCCCATGAACTGAACCAGCCGCTGACCGCCATCAGCAACTATTGCAGCGGCATGCTCACGCGCCTGGAAAAGGGCTCGCTGACCGAGGAGCAGATGAAGTTCGCTTTGGAGAAGACCGCCCACCAGGCGCAGCGCGCCGGCCAAATCATTTTGCGCATACGCTCCTTCGTCAAGCGCAGCGAGCCCAACCGCACGCTGGCCCAGGTCACCGACATGGTCAGCGAGGCCGTTGAGCTGGCCGGCATCGAGCTGCGCAGGCGCAACGTCCAGCTGACCTACCACGTGGCCGAGCGCATGCCGCCGGTCATGGCCGACACCATCCTCATCGAGCAGGTGCTGGTCAACCTCATGAAGAACGGCGCCGAGTCCATCGAGCAGTCGGGCCGGCCCAGCCACCAGCGCAACGTGGAACTGCGCGTCGTGCCGCGCACCATCGAGGACCAGCGCGTCATCGAGTTCAACGTGCAGGACACCGGCAAGGGGCTGCCACCCGAAGTGCTGGAGCGCCTGTTCGAGGCCTTCTTCACCACCAAGAGCGAAGGCATGGGCATGGGCCTGAACCTGTGCCGCAGCATTGTCGAGTCCCACCAGGGCCGTATGCGTGCCGAGAACCTCTACAATGGTTCCGAGGTTGTCGGTTGCCGGTTCTCATTCTGGCTACCGCTGGCCCCGCCGGGCGACGCGACAACGCCGGCAGCGACCATTGAACCCACAACGAGGACGATTGCATGAGCTTGATCCCCAAAAAAGGCACTGTGTACGTAGTTGATGACGATGAAGCGGTTCGTGATTCGTTGCAGTGGTTGCTGGAGGGCAAGGACTATCGGGTTCGCTGCTTCGACTCCGCCGAGACCTTTCTGTCCCGGTACGACCCCCGCGAGATCGCCTGCCTGATCGTCGACATCCGCATGGGCGGCATGACCGGCCTGGAGTTGCAGGACCGCCTGATCGAGCGCAAGTCACCTCTGCCCATCGTCTTCATCACCGGACACGGCGACGTGCCCATGGCCGTGAACACCATGAAGAAGGGCGCGCTGGACTTCATCCAGAAGCCCTTCAACGAAGAAGAACTGCTGAACCTGGTCGAGCGCATGCTGGACCATGCCCGCGAGGCCTTCGCCGGCCACCAGCAGGCCGCCAGCCGCGACGCGCTGCTGGCCAAGCTCACCAGCCGCGAAGCGCAGGTGCTGGAGCGCATTGTCGCTGGCCGCCTGAACAAGCAGATCGCCGACGATCTGGGCATCAGCATCAAGACCGTGGAGGCACACCGCGCCAACATCATGGAAAAGCTCAACGCCAACACCGTGGCCGATCTGCTCAAGATCGCCCTCGGCCAGGGCCAGACCGCTGCAGCAGCCAAGGCTGCGGTCGCCGGATAAACCGACACTGCTCCACGCTTTTTCACAAAGAGCTGCTAGTGCTTGATCAGCAAGCCCTAGCAGCATTTTTTATTGGTATCTACTGCAATGACAGCCCAACTCATCGACGGCAACGCCCTCTCCCGCCAACTGCGAGCCGAAGTGGCCCAGCGCGCCAGCGCCCTCAAGGCCCGCGGCACCACGCCCGGCCTGGCCGTGGTCCTGGTCGGCGACAATCCGGCCTCCCAGGTCTATGTGCGCAACAAGGTCAAGGCCTGCGAGGATGCGGGCTTTCACTCGGTGCTGGAGAAATACGATGCCTCGATGACCGAGGCCGAGCTGCTGGCACGCGTCGAGGCGCTGAACAACGACCCGTCCATCCACGGCATTCTGGTCCAGTTGCCCTTGCCCGGCCATATCGACGATCACAAGGTGATCGAGACCATCTCGCCGCTCAAGGATGTGGACGGCTTCCACGTGGCCAGCGCCGGTGCGCTGATGGTGGGCGAGGTCGGCTTCAAGGCCTGCACCCCCTATGGCTGCATGAAGATGCTGGAGTCCATCGGCATGAAGGACCTGCGCGGCAAGCATGCCGTGGTCATCGGCCGCTCCAACATCGTCGGCAAGCCCATGGCCATGATGCTGCTGGCCGCCAATGCCACCGTCACCATCTGCCACAGCGGCACGGCCGATCTCGCGGCCATGACGCGCCAGGCCGACATCGTGGTGGCGGCCGTGGGAAAGCGCAACGTGCTGACAGCAGACATGTGCAAGAGTGGCGCCGTGGTCATCGACGTGGGCATGAATCGCAACGACGACGGCAAGCTCTGCGGCGACGTGGACTTCGACGGCGTCAAGGAAGTGGCCGGCTTCATCACCCCCGTGCCCGGCGGTGTCGGCCCCATGACGATTACCATGCTGCTGGTCAACACCATGGAGGCGGCCGAGCGCGCCGCCGGCTGACCAGGAGCTGACAAGCATCGGGCGGATCCCTGGGGGAGCCGCTTGATTTCAATGCACTCGCCGGCATCTAACACGCATGAGCAATCCCCTCCTCGAATCCTCCGACCTGCCCCTCTTCGATCGCATCCGCCCCGCGGACGTCGGCCCCGCCATCGAGACCCTGCTGAACGAGGCCTCCGAGGCCCTGGAGACCGTCACGGCCGCAAGCTTCCCCGCGCGCTGGGATGCGATCTCTGCCGTGCTCGACGTCGCCACCGAAAAACTGGGAACGGCCTGGGGAGCGGTCAGTCATCTCAACAGCGTGGCCGACACGCCGGAGCTGCGCGCCGCCTACAACGACTCGCTGCCAAAGGTCACCGAGTTCTGGACCCGCCTGGGCGCGGACGAGAGGCTGTACGCAAAATACAAGGCCATCGATCCCTCAACGCTCAATATCGAGCAGCGCGCGGCCTGGGACCACGCCATGCGCAACTTCGTGCTGTCGGGCGCGGAGTTGCAGGGCGAGGCCAAGCTGCGCTTTGCCCGGATCCAGGAGCGTTCGGCCGAGCTCGCGCAGAAATTCAGCGAGAACGCACTGGATGCCACCGACGCATTCGCCTACTACGCCACGGCCGACGAACTCCAAGGCGTGCCTCAGGATGTGCAACAGGCAGCCCGAGCCGCCGCCGAGGCCGAGGGCAGACAAGGGTTCAAGCTCACGCTGAAGATGCCTTGCTACCTGCCCGTGATGCAGTTCGCCACGAGCAGCACGCTGCGCGAGACGCTCTACCGCGCTTATGTGACGCGCGCCTCCGACCAGGCCGAGGGTGACGCACGCCGTTTCGACAACACGGCCAACATCTCCGAGATCCTCGCCCTGCGCAAGGAAGAGGCACAACTGCTCGGCTATCGCAACTTCGGCGAAATCTCCCTGGTGCCCAAGATGGCGCATTCACCGCAGCAGGTCATCGACTTCCTGCGTGACCTGGCCCACCGCGCCCGCCCCTACGCAGAAAAGGACGTGGCCGACCTGCGCGCCTTCGCGCGCGACGAGCTGGGCCTGTCCGAACCCCAGCCCTGGGACTGGCCCTACATTTCCGAGAAGCTCAAGGAAGCGCGCTATGCCTTCAGCGAACAGGAGGTCAAGCAGTACTTCCCGGCCCCCAAGGTCCTGGCGGGGCTGTTCAAGATCGTCGAGACGCTGTTCGACGTGGCCATCCGTCGTGACGTGGCTCCCGTCTGGAATCCAGCCGTCGAGTTCTACCGCATCGAGCGCAGCACACCCCGGGGCCCGCAGCTGGTAGGCCAGTTCTACCTGGACCAGCCCGCACGCACGGGCAAGCGCGGTGGTGCCTGGATGGATGATGTACGCACACGCTGGCTGCGCCCCGACAACCATAAGCTGCAGACACCGGTCGCGCACCTGGTCTGCAACTTCGCCGCGGGGGTCGACGGCAAGCCCGCCCTGCTCACGCATGACGACGTGATCACGCTGTTCCACGAGACCGGCCACGGCCTGCACCACATGCTTACCCAGGTCAACGAGCGCGATGTGTCCGGCATCGCGGGCGTGGAATGGGATGCGGTGGAACTGCCCAGCCAGTTCATGGAAAACTTCTGCTGGGAGTGGGAAGTGCTCAGGCACATGACGGCCCATGTGGACACGGGCGAGCCACTGCCACGCGTGCTCTACGACAAGATGATCGCGGCCAAGAACTTCCAGTCGGGCATGCAGACGCTGCGCCAGATCGAGTTCGCGCTGTTCGACATGCTGCTGCACACCGAACACGACCCCCAGGCCGACATCATGCCGCTGCTGGCCCGGGTGCGCGCCGAGGTGGCCGTGCTTCCCTCGCCCGCCTACAGCCGCACGGCACACACCTTCAGCCACATCTTTGCCGGAGGCTATGCCGCCGGCTACTATAGCTACAAGTGGGCCGAGGTGCTCTCCGCAGATGCCTACGCAGCCTTCGAGGAAACCATGCTGGCCGACGGCACGCCCAACCCGGAAACCGGCCGCCGCTACCGCGAGGCCATCCTGGAGGCCGGTGGCGCCCGTCCGGCGATGGAATCGTTCAAGGCCTTTCGCGGACGCGAGCCCCAGCTCGATGCCCTGCTGCGCCACCAGGGCATGGCCCAGGCCTGATCTCCGCTCCATCGGACCTTGCAAGCGCCCCGCCGGGGCGCTTTTTCCTGGAGCGCGCCTTTACCTCGGGCCTGCAAGGTGCCGTACCGACGTCATCGCAGTTCACGGGCACGCTATGCTTGCACCCACACAAGGCCCAGCCTGCGTTTGCGCAGCCCTGCACGAAACCCTTTTTCCGAAGCCGAGATCGCCCATGCAGTCTTCCTCCAGCCCTCGCCACGGTGTCCTGCGCCCACTGATGCCGTGCATTGCCCTTGCCCTGATCGCCACCGCCCTGCCTGCAGGCGCGCAGCAGGTCTACCGCATCGTCGGGCCGGATGGGAAGGTCACCTTCTCGGACCGTCCGGCGCAAAGCGCCCAGCAACAGGCGGCACCAGCCGTCCAGGCAGCCGGAGCTGCCGACGGCAATGCCAGCCTGCCCTATTCGCTGCGTCAGATCACCGCCCGTTTTCCCGTGACGCTCTACACCTCCTCCGACTGCGCACCGTGCGACAGCGCCCGCCAGTTGCTGCAATCCCGGGGCATTCCTTTTTCCGAGCGCCTGGTGCAGACCGAAGCGGATGCCACGGCCCTGCAAAAGATCAGCGGCAAGAACAGCCTGCCGTTCGGCACCATCGGCAAGCAGTTCATCGATGGGTTCTCAGCCAGCGAATGGACGCAATACCTCGATGCCGCCGGCTATCCGCAAAGCTCCCAACTGCCCCCTCGGTACAAAAGGCCGCCAGCCCAGCCGCTGACCACGCCCCCTCCTGCGCAAGCCGCAGCAGCCAAGCCCGTGCCCCCCCGCCGTGGACGAAGAGCCGCCCCGCTACAGGCCCCCGGCAGCCCCCACGTCCACGCCTGCACCGGGTTCGCGCACCAGCGACAACCCTGCGGGGCTGACCTTCTAGTCGGACGGCTACCAGGCCATCGCCCATGATTTCCGATCTGGCCTGGACGGTGGCAAGGCTGGCCGTCCTGCTGGGACTGCCCACCCTGGTCGCATGGCAGTTGATCGCCAGGCCATCCTGGCGGGAGCCTTTCAGGCTCTCGCTCCTGGCCGTGGTGCCCTGCCTGGCCACGCTGTGGTTCATGCACGATGGTGGCCTGGGCAATGGCCTCAACCGTCTGGCGTTCTACATGGTCAACGGCGCATTCTTTGCAGGATATGCGGGCCTGGCCGCCCTCGTGCTACTGGTTCAGCGCATCCGGCGACGGCCTGTGCAGGCCCATCTTCGGGCCCTGTACTGCGGCGGCCTGGCCCTGCTGGCCTGGACCTTGGGCGCCATGGCATTCGAGAGCCTGGACTGACTCGGCCTTGCGGGCTTGCGCAGGCCGGCGCGGCGGATGCCGTGGCCTCAGTAGGTCAGCGTCTGCACACCTTCAGGTGTGCCCAGCAGGCAGACCGCGGCCTTCTGGTGTGCGAACACCCCCACGGTGACCACGCCAGGCCACTGGTTGACCTCGGATTCGAAGGCCAGCGGCTCGGCAATCTTCAGACCGTGCACGTCGAGGATGTGCTGGCCGTTGTCCGTGACCAGGGGCGCACCGTCCTTCATCCGGATCTCGGCACGACCGCCCAGTGCCTCGAAGCGGCGGGCGATCTGGCCCGCGGCCATGGGAATCACCTCCACGGGCAAGGGAAAGGCCCCCAGCACCTCGACGCGCTTGGAGGCATCGGCAATGCAGACGAAGCGCTCGGCCAGTGCCGCCACGATCTTCTCGCGCGTCAGCGCCGCGCCACCGCCCTTGACCATGTGGCCACGGCCGTCGATCTCGTCGGCGCCGTCGATGTACACCGACAGGCGGGAGACCTCGTTGGCATCCAGCACCTTGATGCCCAACGCTTTCAGGCGCTGCGTGCTGGCCACGGAACTGGAGACGGCACCGGGGATACTGTCCTTGATCGTGGCCAGCGCATCGATGAACTTGTTGACGGTCGAACCCGTGCCGACACCGACGATTTCGCCGGGCACCACATAGGCCAGGGCGGCCTGCCCGACCAGGGCTTTGAGTTCATCTTGGGAAAAAGAGGCAGCAGAGGTCGTCATGAGGGAAAATCCAGGTAATCCTTCGATTATCCCCATGTCTCTGATCCCCTACGCCCTGACCCGTCCCTTTCTCTTCGGCATGGACCCCGAATCCGCCCACGACTTCACGATGAACCTGATGGCCAGGGGGCAGAACACGCTCTTGCAGCAGGCCTGGGCCCAGCCCCTGGTGAACGACCCCATCGAGCTCGCCGGCCTCCGTTTCCCCAACCGCGTGGGTATGGCTGCGGGTCTGGACAAGAATGCCCGCTGCATCGACGCACTGGCCGCCATGGGTTTCGGCTTCGTGGAAGTGGGCACCGTGACACCGCGCGCCCAACCTGGCAATCCCAAGCCACGCATGTTCCGCATTCCCGAGCGCAATGCACTGATCAACCGCCTGGGGTTCAACAACGAAGGGCTGGACGCGTTTCTGAGCAACGTCAAGCGCTCGCAGGCGCGCACCCAGGGCAAGCCCCTGCTGCTGGGCCTGAACATCGGCAAGAACGCCACCACACCCATCGAGGAAGCCACCAGCGACTACCTCAAGGCACTGGACGGCGTCTACCCGCATGCCGACTATGTGACGGTGAACATCAGCTCGCCCAACACCAAGAACCTGCGCGCCCTGCAAAGCGATGAAGCACTGGATGCCCTGCTGGGCGCTATCGCCCAGCGGCGCGAACAACTGGCCTCGCAACATGGCAGGCGCGTTCCCGTGTTCGTGAAGATCGCACCCGACCTGGACGAGGAGCAGGTCGGCGTCATCGCCGCCACCTTGCAGCGCCATGGCATGGACGGCGTGATCGCCACCAACACCACCATCAGCCGCGCAGCCGTCAAGGGCCTGGCCCATGGGGAGGAAACCGGCGGCCTGTCCGGTGCTCCGGTGCTCGAAGCCAGCAACCAGGTCATACGGCAGCTGAGGGCCGCGCTGGGTAGCCGCTACCCCATCATCGGCGTCGGAGGCATCCTCAGCGGCGAGGATGCCGTCAGCAAGATCCGCGCCGGAGCCGACGTGGTCCAGATCTACAGCGGCCTGATCTACCGCGGCCCGGCCCTGGTTCCCGAAGCCGCACGAGCCATCGCGCAACTGCGCTGACCAGCGCATCAAGCAAGAAAAAGCCCGGCAAGCCGGGCTTTTCCTGTACGAAGTGGCGCTGCGGACGGGCCGTCAGCTCCTTCGTTGTTGCCAGCGCAGAATCACGGGCAGGACCGTCGAGCCAATACGCATCAGCTTGCGCGGCCCCACGACCATGGCTGCGGCCGCGGCCAGGGCGACGGCCACGGGATGCAGCCGCGCAAACGTCGAGATGCGCTCCAGCAAAGGCGCATCAGGCCGCACCTGGGTTGCAGACCGGCTCAACGCCCGGGCCTGGGCCACGGCCGCAGAGCGCGCCTTGATACGCTCGCGCTGCTGGGCGATGCGCTGCATCACCCGTTGCTGCTCGATGGAAGATGTGGACCACAACTCGGCATTCGGGCCCACGGGCCTTGGCTCGGTGACGGCACCATTGCGGGACAGGGAGACGTTGGAAGCATCGACCATGGTCACAGCCTGTTCTTCAACGCCTGCCAGTCCTGGCTCAGCTCGTTGCGGGTGAGGATGAAGGGTCGGGACAGCCCGCGCACGCTGGCGATCAGCCGCCACAGGGCAAAGGCCCAGATGGCAAGCCAGCCACCGCCCAGCAGCCAGGCCACGAGCACACGGTGCTCCGTATCCCAGAACTGCACCAGCAGCGCCACGGAGAGCGTGAGCATGACCACGACGCTGAGACCGCCGAGAGCGATCAGCAGCACCACCACGTTCTGGATGCTGCGCCGGTGCTGCGCCCATTCCAGACGTGCAAGGTCCGTGCGGTCCTCCGCGGCAATCGCCAACTCGATCACGGCCGCCCGCCAGCGTGCAACCCAGGCATCCAAACCCAGAAGGGAAATCCAGTTCACAGGCATCCTTTCCGGTCAGGCCTGCCGGCGATCAGCGACGGCCCAGCATGAAGCCCAGCAGAGCGCCCACGGCCAGCGCGGCGCCGGCGACACGCCACGGTTCATCATGGGCATAACGGTCCGCGGCGTAGGCGGCGTCCTTGGCCTGGCGAGCGGCCTCCTGCGCGGCGCGTACGGCAGAGTCGCGCACGTTCGACATACCGTCATCGATGCGCTGGCGCAGCAGATGGATTTCCGGCACGGCGTCCAGCTCCTTGGCGGACAGCAGGCCACGCAGATCGCTGACCAGCTTTTCAAGATCGGCTTGGGCGGTGGAGACGGTGTCAGTGATCGATTTCGTCATGATGGGCCTTTCTATTGAGGGAAAAACAAATAGGGCGGGAACAGGCAATCATGTCGCCCGATACCTGTCACGCAACATGGGCATGGCCCTTGCCACATGCAAGCATCTTATCCAATTGTTCCCAGGGTTCCAGGAAGCGCAGGGGCCACGGCCGTGTCAGACGAGACCGGCCATGCGCCGCGAGTCAACGCAACAGGTTCACGACATGCGCACCGATCGCGAGACAGCTGGTGAGTCCCGGCGACTCGATGCCCAGCAGTTGCACCAGGCCGGCAACGCCGTGCACCTGCGGCCCCTGGATGACGAAATCCGCAGCCACCTCGCCAGGGCCGCTGATCTTGGGCCGGATTCCCGCGTAGCCAGGCTCCAGGGCGGCGTCGGGCAGCGCAGGCCAGTAGCGTCGAATCTCCGCATAGAAGGCTTTTGCACGCGCCGGATCCACCCGCAGATCGTCCGCGCCATCGACCCACTGCACATCAGGGCCGAACTTCGCCTGCCCCCCCATGTCCAGGGTCAGGTGCACGCCCAGACCCGCCGCCTCGGGAACCGGGTAGATCAGTCGCGAGAATGGCGCACGCCCCGTCAGCGTGAAATAGTTGCCCTTGGCGTAGTAGGCACGGGGCACGTACTGCGGCGGCAAGCCCCGGATGCGCGATGCCAGCGCCGGCGCCTGGAGCCCGGCGGCATTGACCAGCGTGCGGGCCGTCAATTCCGTGCCGTCTTCCGTGCGCAGCCAGATACCTTCCGGCATGGCGGCCGCCTCCTGCACCTGGGCATGACAGACCACCATGCCACCCGCGTGCTCCAGATCGCCTTGCAGGGCCAGCATCAACCCATGGCTGTCGATGATGCCGGTACTCGGTGAAGACAGGGCCGCCACGCATTGCAGCGCGGGCTCCAGGCTCCGGGCCCCATCACGCTCCAGCCAGCGCAGATCATGGACGCCATTGGCCTCGGCCTTGCGTGCAATGGCCTGCAGCTGCCCACGCTGTGCCTCATCCGTCGCGACGATGAGCTTGCCGCAACGCCGGTACTCGACGCCGCGCTCGTCGCAGTAGGCATACAGCCGCTGCCGGCCTTCGACGCACAGACGCGCCTTCAGGGAATTCTGCGGATAGTAGATCCCCGCATGGATGACCTCGCTGTTGCGCGAGCTGGTACCTGCACCTGTGGCCTCGGCCGCCTCCAGCACCATCACCTCCCTGCCGTGCAAGGCCAGCGCCCTGGCCACCGCAAGTCCCACGACGCCCGCCCCCACCACCACGCAATCGACCTGTTCGCTCATGTTGTCCGCCTGTTGCTCACTGTGGCAGCGATTATCGGCTTGCACCTCAGTGTCGATGCGAGCCGGCATCCTCAAGGAGAGCGCCCATGCATCCCGCCTCGGGGAAGCGGGCAATTGCCAAAACACAAAGCCCTCCAGCACTTTCATGCTGGAGGGCTTGATTGGTGGGTGATACATGGATCGAACATGTGACCCCTGCCGTGTGAAGGCAGTGCTCTACCGCTGAGCTAATCACCCGAGAAAACCGGCCGCAAAGCCAGCTTCCTGGAAAACTGGTGGGTGATACATGGATCGAACATGTGACCCCTGCCGTGTGAAGGCAGTGCTCTACCGCTGAGCTAATCACCCGAGAAAACCGACCGCAAGGCCAGTTTCCTGGAAAACTGGTGGGTGATACATGGATCGAACATGTGACCCCTGCCGTGTGAAGGCAGTGCTCTACCGCTGAGCTAATCACCCGAGAAAACCGGCCGCAAAGCCAGCTTCCTGGAAAAACTGGTGGGTGATACATGGATCGAACATGTGACCCCTGCCGTGTGAAGGCAGTGCTCTACCGCTGAGCTAATCACCCGTATGTCGTTACTGCGACAAGACTTAGATTATGTCATAAGTTCTGGGACTGATTTTCAAAGCCGCGCCAAATTGTCTTGCCACCGCTGGATTTGTCCATTTGCACCAGCACGTCCTCATGTGCGGCCAGTTCCTGCGCGTTGGCCTGCACCACACGCAGCCGCAAGGTGCTCAGATCCATTTGCGCAACGACCAGCCCCCCATCGGACTCGGCCGGCTCATCCGCCATGAGCAAGGCTTCCTGACCACGCGTGAGGTTGATGTAGACGTCGGCCAGCAATTCCGCGTCCAGCAAGGCGCCATGCAGCGTGCGCCCGGAGTTGTCCACCTCCAGGCGATCGCACAGCGCATCCAGCGAATTGCGCTTGCCGGGGAACATCTCCTTGGCCATGGCCAGGGTGTCCAGTACGCCCGAGACGCACTGCCGGATCGGCGGGCGATTGGCCAGCTCCAGCTCCTTGTTCAGGAAGCCCAGGTCGAACGGCGCATTGTGGATGATGAGCTCGGCGCCCTGAAGGTAGGTCCAGATCTCCTCGACCTTCTGCTCGAAGCGTGGCTTGTCCTTGAGGAACTCGGTGGTGATTCCGTGCACGCGCAGCGCATCCGGATGGCTGTCGCGTCCCGCATTGAAATACAGATGCAGGTTGTTGCCGGTGAGCTTGCGGTTGACCATCTCCACGCAGCCCAGCTCGATGAGCCGGTCACCGTTCTCGGGCGACAGGCCGGTGGTTTCAGTGTCGAGGATGATTTGACGCGACATGTCCGGGCCTTCAGTGGTTTTCCTTGGCGTGGTTGAGCGAGTACTTGGGGATCTCGATGGTCACGTCCTCGCGCGCGAGGATGGCCTGGCAGGACAGGCGCGACTGCGGTTGCAGGCCCCAGGCACGGTCCAGCAGGTCCTCCTCCTCCTCCTCGGCCTCGTTCAGGGAGTTGTAGCCTGCCTTGACGACGACGTGGCAGGTCGTGCACGCGCAACTCATGTCGCAGGCGTGTTCGATCTTGATGTTGTTGTCCAACAGGGCCTCGCAGATCGAGGTTCCGGCTGGCGCCTCGATTTCGGCACCCTGGGGACAGTATTCGGCGTGGGGAAGTATTTTGATAACGGGCATGACGGATCTGCGGTCGGATCGGAAATCAGGAAAGGGATTGCACGCTCTTGCCGGCCAGGGCCTGCTGGATGCTGCGGTTCATGCGCTCGGCGGCAAAAGCCTCCGTGCCCTTGGCAAGCGCCTGGGTGGCTGACTCGATCACGCCGGCATCCTGGGAACCCAGGCTCGTGCGCAAGGCATCGACCAGGGCATCGATGGCGAGACGCTGCTCGCCCGTCAGCACATCGCCGTCGGCCTGCAGCGCACTGTGCGTGGCCATGAGCATGCGATCAGCATCGACACGCGCCTCCACCAGTGCGCGGGCCTGCATGTCCTGCTGGGCCGTGGCAAACCCGTCTTGCAGCATGCGGGCGACTTCGTCGTCCGACAGTCCGTAGGAGGGTTTGACGTGGATATGGGCCTCGACACCACTGGTCTGCTCCTTGGCTCCCACCGACAGCAGGCCGTCGGCATCGACGGTGAAGGTCACGCGGATGCGCGCGGCTCCTGCGGCCATGGGCGGGATGCCGCGCAGCTCGAAACGTGCCAGGCTGCGGCAGTCGGCCACAAGGTCGCGCTCGCCCTGCACCACATGGATGGCGAGTGCCGTCTGCCCATCCTTGTAAGTGGTGAAGTCCTGGGCACGGGCCGTGGGGATGGTCTCGTTGCGGCTGATGATGCGCTCCACCAGCCCGCCCATGGTCTCCACGCCCAGCGACAGCGGGATCACGTCGAGCAGCAGCATGTCGCCTCCGGAACTGTTGCCGGCGAGCTGGTTGGCCTGAATGGCAGCACCCAGCGCCACGACTTCATCGGGATTGAGATTGACGAGCGGATCGCGGCCGAAGAACTGAGCCACGGCCTCGCGCACCTGGGGCATGCGGGTGGATCCGCCCACCAGCACCACGCCCTGCACCTCGTCTCGTGTCAGGCCCGCATCCTTGAGTGCCCGCCGCACGGCCGACAGCGAGCGTGCCGTCAGATGGGCAGTGCAGGCATCGAAGTCGCTGCGCTTGACATCAAAATGCACAGCGCCAGTGGACAGTTCGGCAACCAGTTCTGCCGTCTGGGCATCGGTCAAGGCCTGCTTGCACAGGCGTGCCGCCATGCGCCAACGCGCCTTGTCCTGCGCTGTCTGCGGCACGATTCCAATCTGCTGCGCCACCCATTCGGCCAACGCGGCGTCGTAGTCATCGCCGCCCAGGGCCGAATCGCCGCCAGTGGAGACCACCTCGAACACCCCCTGTGCCAGCCTGAGGATGGAGATGTCGAATGTCCCCCCTCCCAGGTCATAGACGGCATAGACGCCTTCGGAGGCATTGTCAAGGCCGTAGGCGATGGCGGCCGCCGTGGGCTCGTTGATCAGGCGCAGCAGATGAATGCCGGCCAGCTTGGCAGCATCCTTGGTTGCCTGGCGCTGGGCATCGTCGAAATAGGCGGGCACGGTGATGACGGCACCATGGATGTCATCATTGAAGGTGTCTTCGGCGCGGTAGCGCAGTGTGGCCAGGATCTCGGCGCTGACCTCCACGGCCGTCTTGGTGCCGTCGACCGTCTCGATGCCGATCACGCCACGGCCCGCTTGTGGGTCCGCGAAGCGGTAGGGCAGCTTTTCCGGGGCTTCGATGTCAGCCAGCGTGCGGCCCATGAAGCGCTTGACCGAAGCGATGGTGTTGGCGGCATCGGTGGACAGGGCCGCCTGCGCGGCGCGCCCGATCTCACGCCGCCCCTGGGGCAGATAGCGCACCACGGATGGCAGCAGCACCTGGCCATCGTCGTCCGGCAGGCATTCGGCCACGCCATTGCGCACCGACGCAACCAGCGAATGGGTTGTCCCCAGGTCGATGCCCACGGCAATACGCCGCTGGTGGGGATCGGGAGATTGACCGGGTTCGGAAATCTGCAAAAGCGCCATGGAAATACTCGGGAAGTCGCAGGTCCGTGCCGGCCGGCCTGCCTTGTGAATGATGGGAACTCGTGGGGGCTACGGGTCGCGGACTATTGTCCCAGTTGCTCTCGGCGGCGTTCGAGTTCCTGCGCAAATCGCGCAACGAACATGAGGGCTCTGACCTGCTGCACGGCCGCCTGCGCATCATGCAGCTCGTCCAGCTGGCGACCGCATTCGGCCAGCATGCGCCTGCTGGCCTGGAGCACTTCATCGTCCAGCGCATCCAGGGCCGCCTCGTCGCCAGCCTCTTCCAGCGCCTCGCGCCATTCCATCTGCTGCATCAGAAAGGCCGTGGGCATGGCCGTGTTGTCCTCGGCCCGCACAGGTGCGCCCAGCAACTCGCACAGATAAGCGGCGCGCCTGAGCGGTTCCTTGAGGCGCTGGTAGGCTTCGTTGATGCGCACCGACCATTGCATGGCCACGCGTTGCGCAGCCGCCCCCTGGGAGGCGAAACGGTCGGGATGGGCTTCGCGCTGCAGTTCCTTCCAACGCGCGTCAATGGTGCTGCGCTCCTGCCCGAACTGGCGGGGCAGCGCAAACAGCTCGAAATCGTCCGATTGCAGATTCATGTCGATAAAAAGCCGCCAGCACCGAAGCGATGGCGGCCTCTTGGGAGAAAGAAGAAGTCGGGGCCGGCCGGGTGAGCAGCCCTGCCCCTTTTGGGGGCGGGCCCTCAGGCAGATGCCGGTCAGATGCGAAAGCTCTCGCCGCAACCGCAGCGATCACGCTCGTTGGGGTTGTGGAACTTGAAGCCTTCGTTCAGGCCCTCGCGCACGAAGTCCAGCTCGGTACCATCGATATAGGCCAGGCTCTTGGGATCGACCAGCACCTTGATGCCATGGTCCTCGAAGACCACGTCCTCGGGCGACTGCTCGTCCACGTACTCCAGCTTGTAGGCCAGGCCGGAGCAACCCGTGGTCTTGACGCCCAGGCGCACGCCGATACCCTTGCCGCGGCGCGACAGGTAACGGCTCACATGGCGGGCCGCGGAATCGGTCAGCGAGATCGCCATATCAGGCGGCCACCACCGCAGTGTGCTTGGCACGGTAATCGTCCACGGCCGCCTTGATGGCATCTTCGGCCAGAATGGAGCAGTGCACCTTCACTGGCGGCAAAGCCAGTTCTTCGGCGATCTGGCTGTTCTTCAGCGCAGCCGCCTCATCCAGCGTCTTGCCCTTGACCCACTCCGTCACCAGCGACGAGGAAGCGATTGCGGAACCGCAGCCGTAGGTCTTGAACCGCGCGTCCTCGATGACGCCGGTTTCGGGGTTGACCTTGATCTGCAGCTTCATCACGTCGCCGCAGGCAGGAGCGCCGACCATGCCGGTGCCCACGGATTCGTCATTCTTGTCGAACGAACCCACGTTGCGGGGGTTTTCGTAGTGGTCTACCACTTTGTCGGAATAAGCCATGATGTCTACCTCTTCGATTCCTGATGCATGCAAACGTTAGTGTGCCGCCCATTGAATAGTGCTGAGATCGATGCCGTCTTTGTACATCTCCCACAGCGGGCTGAGCTCGCGCAGCTTGACCACATTGGCGCGGATCGTGCTGATCGCGTAGTCGATCTCTTCCTCGGTCGTGAAGCGGCCGATGGTCATGCGCAGGCTGCTGTGCGCCAGCTCGTCGCTGCGGCCCAGGGCGCGCAGCACATAGCTGGGCTCCAGACTGGCTGACGTGCAGGCCGAGCCCGACGACACCGCCAGGCCCTTGATCCCCATGATCAGCGACTCGCCTTCCACGAAGTTGAAGCTCATGTTCAGATTCTGCGGCACACGGTGCTCCATGCTGCCGTTGATGAACACCTGCTCCAGATCCTTGAGGCCGTTGAGCAGACGCTGCTGCAAGGCATGGGCCTTGGCATTGCTCTCGGCCATCTCTTCCTTGGCGATGCGGAACGCCTCGCCCATGCCTACGATCTGGTGCGTTGGCAGGGTGCCGGAGCGCATGCCGCGCTCGTGACCACCACCGTGGATCTGCGCTTCCAGGCGCACGCGCGGCTTGCGGCGCACATACAGCGCACCCACGCCCTTGGGACCATAGGTCTTGTGCGCGGTCATGCTCATGAGATCGATGGGCATCTTGGCCATGTCGATCTCGACGCGGCCGGTGGCCTGCGCCGCATCCACATGGAACAGGATGCCTTTCTCGCGGCACAGCGCACCGATGGTCGGGATGTCCTGGATCACGCCGATCTCGTTGTTCACGAACAGCACGCTGACCAGGATGGTGTCTGGACGAAGCGCGACCTTGAAAGCCTCGATGTCGAGCAGGCCGTCGGGCTGCACATCCATGTAGGTCACCTCGAAGCCCTGGCGCTCCAGCTCACGCATGGTGTCGAGCACGGCCTTGTGCTCGGTCTTGAGCGTGATCAGGTGCTTGCCCTTGCCTTGATAGAAATGCGCCGCACCCTTGATGGCCAGATTGATCGATTCGGTGGCACCACTGGTCCAGACAATCTCACGCGGGTCCGCACCGATCAGGTCCGCCACCTGCCCCCGGGCCTTCTCGATAGCCTCTTCGGCTTCCCAGCCCCAGGCATGACTGCGCGATGCCGCATTGCCGAAATGCTCTCGCAACCAGGGAATCATGGCGTCCACCACGCGTGGATCCACGGGGGTGGTTGCACCATAGTCGAGATAGATGGGGAAATGCGGGGTCATGTCCATGACTGGCTCTTATGAAGGTTCCGGCTGGAAAAAATCGGGAAGGCGATGAACTCCATGAATCCATCCGGGCGGGCTGCGCCGCGCCACACAGCCATGCGCAGCGGCGCCCAGTCCCAGGGTGTCAGCGGTCGATCAGGATTTGGCGAAAGCGTTGCCCAGCGCGAACACCGAGTTCGGAGCGTTCACGCGGATGGGCTTGACCACGGGGGCCGTGGAGATCGCACGGCGCACCACGGGCTTGTCCTCGATCTGGATGCCCTTGGCCAGTTGCTCGTCGACGAGCTTTTGCAACGTCACGGAGTCCAGGAATTCGACCATGCGCTGGTTCAGCGCGGCCCACAGTTCGTGGGTCATGCAGCGACCGGCCTCGCCCAGACAGTTTTCCTTGCCACCGCACTGGGTGGCGTCGATGGGCTCGTCCACGGAGACGATGATATCGGCCACGGTGATGTCGCCGGCCTTGCGGGCCAACGTGTAGCCTCCGCCGGGGCCACGGGTGGACTCGACCAGTTCATGGCGGCGCAGCTTGCCGAACAGCTGCTCCAGATACGACAGCGAAATCTGTTGCCGCTGGCTGATGGCAGCCAGCGTGACGGGGCCGTTGTTCTGGCGCAGGGCCAGGTCGATCATTGCAGTGACCGCAAAACGGCCTTTGGTGGTGAGACGCATTACGAGCTCCTTCAGTCAGGCTTGTACGTTACAGAAACACCCGCTCCAGCGATTGACTGGAGCCGGGCACAGTCTCCGCCCTTACTCCGTCCTGTTCAAAAGGTTCAGAGCCCTTCTTTTCATCGAAGTTTGTTGTTGTTGAGTGTTTAACCCGAGTATACCACATTCCCCATCAAATTTGTCGGGTAACAGAAGCTAACGGGCCTCAGACAGGGCGCCGCCTCAGGAAACCTGTGCGGATGAGCCTCCGAACAGTTGCTCCTTGAGCAGCGCCAGCTGGTCGCGCACCCGCGCCGCCTGTTCGAACTCCAGGCTGCGCGCATGTTCGAGCATCTGCTTTTCCAGACGCTTGATTTCCTTGGCCACATCCTTCTCGGACATGTCCTCGACACGCGCTCGTTCGAGTTGCCTGGCCTCCAGACGTTCCGCTTCCTTGCCACTTTTTTCGCTATAGACACCATCAATCAGGTCTTTCACCCGCTTGACAATCTGCTTTGGCTCTATCCCGTTTTCTGCGTTGAAGGCCATCTGCTTCGCACGGCGGCGCTCGGTCTCGCCGATGGCCTTCTTCATCGAATCCGTGACACGGTCCGCGTAAAGGATGGCCTTGCCGTGCAGGTTGCGCGCCGCACGCCCTATGGTCTGGATCAGACTGCGCTCGGCGCGCAGAAAGCCTTCCTTGTCCGCATCGAGGATGGCGACCAGGGAGACTTCGGGGATGTCCAGCCCCTCGCGCAGCAGGTTGATGCCCACCAGCACATCGAAGGCTCCCAGGCGCAGGTCCCGGATGATCTCCACCCGCTCCACCGTGTCCACATCGGAGTGCAGGTAGCGCACCTTGACGCCGTTGTCGCCCAAGTATTCGGTGAGCTGCTCGGCCATGCGCTTGGTCAGCGTGGTGATGAGCACGCGCTCGCCGCGCTCGACACGCAGGCGGATCTCCTGCAGCACATCGTCTACCTGATGGGTGGCGGGGCGCACCTCGATCTCGGGATCGATCAGACCCGTCGGACGCACGACCTGGTCCACGACCTGGCCCGAATGGGTCTTCTCATAATCGGCCGGCGTGGCGGAGACGAAGATGACCTGGCGCATGCGGCGCTCGAACTCCTCGAACTTGAGCGGACGGTTGTCCAGCGCCGAAGGAAGCCGAAAGCCATACTCCACCAGCGTGGTCTTGCGCGAGCGGTCGCCGCTGTACATGGCGTTGAGCTGGCCGATCATCTGGTGGCTTTCATCCAGAAACATGATGGCATCACGCGGCAGGTAGTCGGTCAGCGTGCTGGGGGGCTCGCCAGGGGCCGCGCCCGAAAGGTGGCGCGTGTAGTTCTCGATGCCCTTGCAGTGACCGACCTCGGTGAGCATCTCCAGATCGAAGCGTGTGCGCTGCTCCAGGCGCTGGGCCTCGACCAGCTTGCCGCCATCCACCAGTTGCTTGAGCCGCTCGGCCAGTTCCAGCTTGATGGTCTCGACGGCGGCCAGGACCTTGTCGCGCGGAGTGACGTAGTGGCTGCTCGGATAGACGGTGAAGCGAGGAATGCTCTGGCGCACGCGGCCGGTGAGCGGATCGAACAGTTGCAGGCTTTCGACCTCGTCATCGAACAGCTCGATGCGGATGGCCAGCTCGGAGTGCTCGGCCGGAAACACGTCGATGGTGTCCCCTCGCACACGGAACTTGCCCCGGCTGAAGTCCTGGTCGTTGCGCTGGTACTGCATGCGGATCAGCTGCGCGATGACGTCGCGCTGGTTGATGCGATCGCCCGTGCGCAGCGTCATGATCATGCGGTGGTAGCTCTCGGGCTCGCCGATGCCGTAGATGGCCGAGACCGTGGCCACGATGACCACGTCGCGGCGCTCCATGAGGCTCTTGGTGCAGGACAGCCGCATCTGTTCGATGTGCTCGTTGATGGCGCTGTCCTTTTCGATGAACAGGTCGCGCTGCGGCACATACGCCTCGGGCTGGTAGTAGTCGTAGTAGCTGACGAAATACTCGACGGAGTTCTTCGGAAAGAACTCCCGGAATTCGCTGTACAGCTGGGCGGCCAGGGTCTTGTTGGGCGCGAAGACGATGGCCGGGCGACCCAGCCGGGCGATCACGTTGGCCATGGTGAAGGTCTTGCCCGAGCCTGTCACGCCCAGCAGGGTCTGGAAGGCTTCTCCGTCCTCGACGCCTTCCACCAGCTTCTCGATGGCCGCCGGCTGGTCGCCGGCGGGCGGATATGGCTGGAACAGCTGGAACGGGGAGCCCTCGAAGTGCACGAACTGGCCGGAGGCCGCAGGTGCCGGGGAGGAATCAGAGACTTCGTGCATGACGTGGGTTCGCAAAAGTGGGTGGAGGCCAGCGAGATCGCTAGAATTCATGGGTTAACCCGAAAGCCTACCGTAGCTTGGGGCTAGCCGAAGTTTTTCCACCTCCCAAGATCTCCCAAGGACGTTTCATGTCTCTGTTTACCGCCGTCGAAATGGCCCCCCGCGACCCCATCCTGGGTCTGAACGAGCAGTTCGCTGCCGACACCAATCCCAGCAAGGTGAATCTGGGCGTGGGCGTGTACTTCGACGACAACGGCAAGCTGCCCTTGCTCGAGTGCGTGCAGGCCGCCGAGAAGGCCATGATGGACAAGCCAACGGCACGCGGCTACCTGCCCATCGACGGCATTGCCGCCTACGACGCGGCGGTCAAGAGCCTGGTGTTCGGCGCCGAATCCGATGTGGTCAAGTCCGGCCGCGTTTCCACCGTGCAGGCCATCGGCGGCACTGGCGGCCTGAAGATCGGCGCCGACTTCCTCAAGCGGATCAGCCCCGCCGCCAAGGTGCTGATCTCCGACCCGAGCTGGGAGAACCACAAGGCCATCTTCACCAACGCCGGCTTCGAGGTGGGCACCTATGCCTACTACGACGCTGCCAACCGCAAGGTGAACTTCGAAGGCATGCTGGCCGACCTGAACGCCGCCGCCGCCGGCACCATCGTGGTGCTGCACGCCTGCTGCCACAACCCCACCGGCTACGACATCACGCCCGCCCAGTGGGATCAGGTGATCACTGCCGTCAAGGCCAAGGGCCTGGTGGCCTTCCTTGACATGGCCTACCAGGGCTTCGGCCATGGCATCGCCGAGGACGGCGCCGTGATCGGCAAGTTCGTGGCCGCCGGCCTGAACATCTTCGTGTCGACCTCGTTCTCCAAGAGCTTCAGCCTCTATGGCGAGCGTGTGGGCGCCCTGTCGGTGGTGGCCAACGACAAGGAAGAAGCGGCCCGTGTGCTGAGCCAGCTCAAGATCGTCATCCGCACCAACTACTCTAACCCGCCCACGCACGGCGGCGCCGTGGTGGCCGCCGTGCTGAACAACCCCGAGCTGCGTGCGCTGTGGGAGAAGGAACTGGGCGAGATGCGCGTGCGCATCAAGGCCATGCGCCAGAAGCTGGTCGATGGCCTGAAGGCCGCCGGCGTGCAGCAGGACATGGGCTTCATCACCACGCAGATCGGCATGTTCAGCTACTCGGGCCTGAGCAAGGACCAGATGGTGCGCCTGCGCACCGAGTTCGGCGTCTACGGCACGGACACGGGCCGCATGTGCGTGGCCGCGCTCAACAGCAAGAACATCGACTACGTCTGCCAGGCCATCGCCAAGGTGGTCTGATCCTTCGCAGGTGCCCGGCCTGGCCGGGCATGCGGCCATGCCGCCGGCGCTCCCATGCCCTGGCGGCATTTTCATTTCCGGCGGCCTTGCACCGGGCGGCTTTTGCACCCTCGCCGTCCCGTCGGCGCCAGCCACACCAGGGCGGCAGTGCGATCATGGAGCGTCCAAGCGTCCGACACCCTGCCCATGCACGATCCCGCTCCCGCCACCTCATCGCCTGAAGAAGACCTTCCTCTCTCCGGTGTACGCATCCTGAGCCTGGCGCTGAATCTGCCCGGCCCCGCCGCCCTGATGCGCTGCGCCGCCATGGGCGCGCGATGCAGCAAGCTGGAGCAGCCCTCACGGCCACCCGGGCCGGCCGGCGCCGACCCCATGGCGCTCTACAGTCCCAAGGCCTATGCCGACATGCACCAGGGCATCGACGTCTGGCAGGCCCAACTCAAGACCGAGGAGGGCCAGGCCGCGCTGCATCATGCGCTGGAGGCCACCGACATGCTGCTGACCTCGTTCCGCCCTGCCGCGCTGGCCAAACTCGGGCTGGACTGGGAGGCTTTGCACGCGCGCCATCCGCAACTGTCGCTGGTGCGTATCGTGGGCAGCGCCGGTGCGCTGGCGGATATCCCGGGCCATGACCTGACCTACCAGGCCGAGGCCGGCCTGGTGCAGGGCGGCGCCATGCCACCCAGCCTGTTCGCCGACATGGCCGGCGCGCTGATGGCCAGCGAAGCCGTGCTCAAGGCGTGGCTGTTGCGCCAGCGCCTGGGCCATGGCCATCTCCAGGAGGTGGGCCTGGCCCAGGCCGCGCAATGGCTGGCCCTGCCCTGGCATTGGGGACTGACCCAGCCCGATGGCGATGTGGGCGGCGCGCACGCAGGCTACCGCGTCTATCCCTGCGCGGATGGCTCCGTGGCCGTGGCGGCGCTGGAGCCGCACTTCGCGGCACGGCTGTGCGCGGCCGCGTCGCTGCCGGGCGACGGCAGCGTGGCCAGCATGCGCAGCCCCGCCATGCACTCGGCCCTGGCCGCCTTCCTCGCCCCTTTAACCTGCGCCGAGCTGGCCGACCTGGCCGAGCGTGAGGACCTGCCGCTCCACCCGCTTCCTGCACGCCCTGCACCGCAGCACGGCTTGTAGGCGGACACCGAAAAGCATAGCCTGCGCGCAGCCTACAAGCCGCGCAGAGCGCGCCTGCCCGCTGGATCCAGGCAGTCAACCGGCCTCTGCCCTCTTTACCGCGATAGCCTGCTCCTCTTAAATCGTGCTTGCACATACAACCGGACAACCTGATCACATCTGGAAACACCCATAATCGGCATATCTGGAGGCAGCCCCATGGTCCGAAAGCACCCATTTCCCGTCCACACCCCTGCGACGGGCCAGCCACCGTCCCGGTCCGCGCCAGCCCGCAAGTGCGCCATCGCCTGAGACGCGGCAGGCAAGCCCCTTTCCCCGCCCATGCAAAGCCAGCCCCCAGCCCGCGTACCTGCCATGCAGCTGGTGCAGCGCATCTGGCCGCTGGTGCTGGTGGTCGTGGTGCTGGTGGTCACGGCCAGCGGCAGCCTGTACCTGGTCTCGGCGGTGCGCGCGTTCGTGGCCGGCGAAAGCCTGTGGTCCAAGGCGCAAAAGGATGCCATCTATGCGCTGACCCGTTATGTGGACAGTGGCTCGGCGCGCGATCTCGCGCGCTTCGAGCAAGCCATGAGCATCCCCGCGGGCGACTGGCAGGCGCGCGTGGCCCTGGACGACGTGCCAGCACGCGTCAAGGATGCCCGGGCAGGCATCCTGCAGGGCGGTAACCATCCCGATGATGCCGATGCGCTGATCTGGTTGATGCAGACCTTCCGCCATGTGGAACTGCTGCAGGAGCCCTACCGCTATTGGGCACAGGGTGACCAGTACCTCCAGCAGCTCGACAGACTGGCCAGGGAGATCGCCCAGCGCCATGCCGTAGGCAGTGTCAGCGCCGAAGACGCCGCCACCTGGAAGCGCGAGATCGAGCAGATCAATGCAGGCGTCACGCCGGCCACGCAGCAGTTCAGCGCTTCACTGGGCCGCAGCTCACGGCAGATGGTGATGTGGCTGCAAGGCATACATCTGGCACTGGGGCTTGCATTGATCCTGGTGGCGGCTTGGCATACCCGCCACATGCTGCTGCAGCGCCAGCAGGTACAAAACGATCTGCTGACCGAAAAGGAACGTGCGCAGACCACGCTGGCCTCTCTGGGTGACGCGGTGATCACGACGGACGCACAGGGCGTGGTGGACTACGCCAACCCCGCCGCCCTGGGCCTGCTCGGCTGCAGCGAGCAGCAGCTCAGAGGCCAGCACCTGGCCAAGGGCCTGCATTTCAACAGCATCGACACCACGCAGACGGCGGAAAGTCTGCTCACCCATCTCCTGTCGGGCCAGCAATTGCGCGAGGAGCACACGCGCTGGCTGCGGCGCCATGACCGCAGCATCGTGCCCGTCAAGCTCATGGGCTCGGCGATCAGTGGCGGCGGGGAACGCCCCGCCGGCGCGGTGATCGTGCTCAGGGATGTCTCGCGCGAGCAGCAGTACCTGGACCAGTTGTCCTGGCATGCCAGCCACGATGGCCTCACCGGGCTGGAAAACCGCGTGGAGTTCGAACGGCGTCTGCAGCGCCTGCTCAATCAGGGCCAGCACCGGCTGCGCCCCGCCGCCCTGCTCTACATGGATCTGGACCAGTTCAAGCTCATCAACGAGACCTGCGGCCATCCGGCGGGTGACGAGATGCTCTGCGAAGTCAGCCGCCTGCTGCTGCACAACCTGCGCGAGACCGATACTCTGGCGCGGCTGGGCGGTGACGAGTTCGGCATCCTGCTGGAAAACTGCCCGCCCGAGCCCGCGCTGCGCATCGCGGAGAAGCTGCGCCAGGCTGCGGAGGCCCTGCATGTGCACTGGGGCAAGCAGGTGCTGCGCACCGGCCTGAGCATCGGCCTGGTCCACATCGGGGGCGAGGTCCAGTCCGCCCAGGATCTGCTGCGCATGGCCGACATGGCCTGCTACCGAGCCAAGGAGCGCGGCCGCAACCGCATCTATGTCTACCGCAGCGATGACGGCGAGTACACGCGCCATGTCAGCGAGATGGAATGGGTCACGCGCATACGCGCGGCACTGGACCAGGAGCGCTTTTGCCTGTATGCGCAAAGCATTGCACCACTGCAGCCCGACGGCCACCGCGGCCTGCATTTCGAGGTGCTGCTGCGACTGCGCGACGAGCAGGGGCAGATCATCTCGCCGGCCAGCTTCATTCCCGCCGCCGAACGCTACGGCATCATGCCCTCCGTGGACCGCTGGGTGGTCGCCAAGACGCTCGCCACACTGGCCGCCCACCCCGCGGCACTGCGCCACATAGAGACCTGTGCCATCAATCTGTCGGGTCCCAGCCTGGATGACGATGGACTGCTGGACTTCGTGCAGACCCAGTTGAGCACGCACGGCATTGCTCCGCAACTGCTGTGCTTCGAGATCACCGAGACCAGCGCCATCGCCAGCCTGTCCAGCGCCACACGGCTGATCCAGGCCCTGCGCACGCTGGGCTGCCGCTTCGCGCTGGACGACTTCGGCGTGGGCATGTCCTCGCTGACCTACCTCAAGCAGTTGCCCGTGGACTATCTGAAGATCGATGGCGGCTTCGTGCTCGACATGCTCAAGGACCCCAGCAACCATGCCATGGTCGAGATGATCAACCGCATAGGTCACATCCTCGGCAAGCGGACCGTGGCCGAATATGTGGAAACCCGCGAGATCGCCCAGGCCCTGCAGGCCATGGGCGTGGACTATGCCCAGGGCTACGCGCTGGCACGGCCCGTGCCCCTGGATACCCAGTACTTCGAGGGCGGAGCCCAGGCCGTGACCCGCCAATGGCAGGGCACGCTGGCCCCGGTCAACTGAGGGCGGCGCCGCCGCGCTTCAGCGTGGCTTGCGCCCGCCGGGTGCCGCCTTGCGGCCGCCACCGGCCTGGCCTCCCACGCCGGCACGCGGGGGCAGCCCCGTGTGCTGGGTCAGCATGCGGCCCGGCTTGGGCTGGCTGGAGCGAAAGCGCACGTCCTCCCTGGGCTCCAGCGACTCCTCCTGCACCTTGCCGGGTCTGGCCCCCTTGCCTGCCGCCTTGTTGAGCGCGTAGGCCTTGCCCTGCTGGGAGACCACGGCGCGGCCGGCCGTGCCCGTGCCCTGCGTGCTGTTCTTGCGCCGTGCACTCTGGTAGCCACCGTCGACCAGCGGCTGGTAGGTCGGGATCAGGTGCTGCTTGCCGTTGCCGATCAGGTCGGCGCGGCCCATGGCCTTGAGCGCATCGCGCAGCAGCGGCCAGTTGTTGGGATCGTGGTAGCGCAGGAACGCCTTGTGCAGGCGGCGGCGCTTTTCGCCACGCACGATGTCCACCGACTCCTCGCCCGCATCACGCATCTGGCGGCGCACCTTGGTGAGCGTGTTGCGGCCCGAGTGGTACATGGCCGTGGCCGTGGCCATGGGGCTGGGATAGAAGGTCTGCACCTGGTCGGCACGGAAGCCGTTCTTCTTGAGCCAGATGGCCAGGTTCATCATGTCCTCGTCGCTGGTGCCCGGGTGGGCCGCGATGAAGTACGGGATCAGGTACTGCTTCTTGCCGGCTTCCTCGCTGAACTGCTCGAACATCTGCCTGAAGCGGTCGTAGCTGCCGATACCGGGCTTCATCATCTTGGACAGCGGCCCGGATTCGGTGTGCTCGGGCGCGATCTTCAGGTAGCCGCCCACATGGTGCTGGACCAGCTCCTTGACATACTCGGGCGACTTCACGGCCAGGTCGTAGCGCAGGCCCGAGCCGATCAGGATCTTCTTGATGCCGGGCAGGTTGCGCGCGCGGCGGTAGATCTTGATCAAGGGACCATGGTCGGTGTGCAGGTTCTGGCAGATGCCCGGGAAGACGCAGCTGGGCTTGCGGCAGGCGGCCTCGATCTCGGGACTCTTGCAGCCCAGGCGGTACATGTTGGCCGTGGGGCCGCCCAGGTCGGAGATGGTGCCGGTGAAGCCCTTGACCTTGTCGCGGATCTCCTCGACCTCCTGGATGATGGAATCCTCGGAGCGGCTCTGGATGATGCGGCCCTCGTGCTCGGTGATGGAGCAGAAGGTGCAGCCACCGAAGCAGCCGCGCATGATGTTGACCGAAGTGCGGATCATCTCCCAGGCCGGGATCTTGGTCTCGCCTTCGTGGCTGCCCTTGTCGTCCGCGTAGCTGGGGTGCGGGCTGCGCGCATAGGGCAGACCGAAAACCCAGTCCATCTCGGCCGTGGTCAGCGGGATCGGGGGCGGGTTGAGCCAGACATCGCGTGCGGTCACGCCTTCGCCATGGGCCTGGACCAGGGCGCGCGCATTGCCGGGATTGGTCTCCAGATGCAGCACGCGGTTGGCGTGGGCGTAGAGGATGGGGTCGGCCTTGACCTGTTCATAGCTGGGCAGGCGCAGTACGGTCCTGTCGCGCGGGGGCTGCCGGCCCTTGCCGCGCAGCGCGGGGTTGGGCACGAACTGGATGGTCTGGGCCGCAACAGGCTGCACGGCGGCGACCGAGGCACCGCCAGGCTTTGCGACGGCCTCGCCGTCTTCCTTGGAGCAGGTCTGGCCCTGGGCCTCGGCCTGCTCGCTGGTGGTCATGTAGGGATTGATGTGGGGCTCGACGATGCCGGGCTCGTCCACGACGGTGGAGTCCAGCTCGAACCAGCCGTCTTCCGAGGCGCGGCGGAAGAAGGCCGTGCCGCGCACGTCGGTGATCTCTTCCACTGGCTCGCGCGCGGCCAGGCGGTGGGCCACCTCGACCAGGGCGCGTTCGGCGTTGCCGTACAGCAGGATGTCGCACTTGCTGTCCACCACGATGGAGCGGCGCACCTTGTCGCTCCAGTAATCGTAGTGGGCGATCCGGCGCAGGCTGCCCTCGATGCCACCCAGCACGATGGGCACATCCTTGTAGGCCTCGCGGCAGCGCTGGCTGTAGACGATGGCCGCGCGGTCCGGGCGCTTGCCGCCGACATCGCCTGGCGTGTAGGCGTCGTCGGAGCGGATCTTGCGATCGGCCGTGTAGCGGTTGATCATCGAATCCATGTTGCCCGCCGTCACGCCCCAGAACAGGTTGGGACGGCCCAGGGCCTTGAAGGCATCGGCGCTTTGCCAGTCGGGCTGGGCGATGATGCCCACTCGAAAGCCCTGCGCCTCCAGCACCCGGCCGATCACCGACATGCCGAAGCTGGGGTGATCCACATAGGCGTCGCCCGTCACCAGGATCACGTCGCAGCTGTCCCAGCCGAGCTGGTCCATCTCGGCCCGGCTCATCGGCAGGAACGGCGCCGTGCCGAAGCGCTTGGCCCAGTACGGACGGTAGCTGGTCAGCGGCTTGGCGGCGCGATGGAAGAAGGAAACGTCGACGGGGGCGTTCATGATGGGCGGTTCGGCTTCTGGGAGCCTGTGCGGGAGGAACCGGCCAGTGTACGTTTCGGCACTCAACCCTGCTGGCACAGGGTCTTGACCAAGAACCCCTGCCGGCTGCGCGTCAGGTGCCTTGCAGGTCCTGCCGCGCCACCCGCACCAGCTCGGCGAACACCAAGTCGCTGCCCAGCCGATCGGCGGCCAGCAGCGCCAGCTTGACCAGGAACAGCTCGGATTTCTCAGGCCCCACGGCATCCATGGCCGTCGCCAGCTGGTCGTACACGGCCTCCAGGCCGGCGATGTCCAGGGACCGGGGGGAAGAATGGGACGGGTTCATGCCTGTGCTCCTTGCTGGCCGGTAGCCATATCGATGGCCGATTGCAACTGCTGCGCCTCCAGCGCCAGCCAGCGTGCGCAGACATGCTGGTCCGGGCGCAACAGGCAGGCGGCCCCATGGGGGTGATCGGAAGGCACGCCATAGCGCGTGCGGCTGCGGCCCTGGGGATCGGCCAGGGTCAGGTCTGCGCCCTGCACATGACTGCAATGGGTCTGGCTGGAAATGGCGATGATGCGCAGCGCCACGCCACGTTCGCGCACGGCCCGGGCGACTTCACTCAGGGATGGCGCCACGGGCGATCCGTCCGTGAAATACAGGAGGTCGAAGCCACCGCCCAGGTAGTCCAGAAGATAGTCGTCGCTCCCCAGGCGCACGTTCTGCGGCGGTGCGCCATGGCCGGGCCCGCCGGCGAACAGCGGGCTGTCGTCGGACAGGCAATTGAGCGGCGAATCCGCATACGCATGCGGACGCGAGGTGCGCCAGTGGTACAGCGGCCTCACGAAGGGCTGGGTCAGGGACAGCGACAGCACCGCATCGCGAACGAGGCGAAAGCCCCGCGAGGGCGGCGCCATGAAGCGCGTGCTCTTGCCCGCCTCCTCGATGATCTCCCTGGCTGCGCCCACGCGCTCGCTGCTGTAGCTGTCCAGCAATGTCGGCGCGGCCACGCCGCGCGCCACCAGGGCCAGCCGCCACGCCAGCGCCTGCGCATCCTGCAATCCGGTATTGGCTCCGCGCACACCGAAGATGGGCAGCAGGTGCGCCGCATCGCCCGTGAAGACCACCCGGCCATGCACATAGTCGGCCAGGGTCAGCGCGCGTGCCGAATAGACCGAACTCCAGTCCAGCTCCCAGGGCGTGCCACCGAAGCCGATCATCTCCAGTTGGGCATCGATGCGCTGCTTGAGCGACTGCGGCTGCAGCGCCTGCTGCGGATCCTCCGCGCGAGGCAACTGGTAGTCCACGCGCCAGATGCCGTGGGGCTCCCGGTGCATGAGAATGGTGTTGCCCGGATTCCAGACCGGGTCGAAGAAGGCCAGGCGCTCCGTGGGCAGCGGCAGGTCGATGCGGATGTCGGCAATCACGAAACGGCCCTCATAGGAGGCGCCCTCCATGACCAGGCCCATGGCCGTGCGTATGCCCGATCGCGCGCCGTCGGCCGCGACCAGCCAGTCGGCCTCCAGCACGTACATGCCTTCGGGCGTGTCCACATCCAGCCGGACCCGCGCATCCGCGCCGCCGCCGACCTGCCGCACCTGCTGCACACGGTTGCCCCAGCGCATCTCGATCAGCGGATGGGCAAGTGCGGCATCGACCAGGAACTCCTCCAGATACTGCTGCTGGAGATTGATCATGGGAGAGAAGCGATCGTCCTCGTCGTGCGGTGCCTCCATGCGGAATACGCGCTGGCCCCGGTAGATGGAGTTGCCGAAGCGCCAGGGCAGGCCGCTTTCGCTCACGCGACCGGCCACCCCCACCTGCTGGAGTATCTCCATGGAACGGCGCGTGAACACAATGGCGCGGCTGCCTTCGGACACCTGCTGCTCGGACTCGAGCAGTACGCAGCGCTGGCCGTGGCGCGCCAGCTCCAGCGCCGTGGTCAGGCCTACAGGGCCGCCGCCCACGATGACCACGGAATGGCGCTGCGCCCCCGGGTGCTGCGATGCAAGCCAGGGCTGGTGCACCTGGTAGCGGTAGTAGATGGAATGCCTGGGCTGGGCATGGGGCTGGTGCATGGATGTCTCCGTCTTTGTCCGGCCGCAGTGTAGGCGGCAGGCATGCCACGGATGTCCCCATATGGCGACAACCCCGGCGAGCGCCCCACTCAGTCCAGAGACTGGGGCTCCATCAGCAGGGCGAACAGTTCCCGCCGGCCCTGCACGCCCAGCTTGGCGCAGACTCGCTTGAGGTAGGTCCGCGCGCTGGCCAGCGTGATGCCCAGCCGCTGCGCGGTGCGGCCTGCATCCAGCCCCTCGACCACGCAGCGCACCACATCGAGGTCGCGCTGGGTGAGCCCGGGAAAGCGCCGCGCCAGGCGCGCAAGTACCAGCCCCGCCAGATCGTCCTGCAGTGCCTGGCCGGCATAGTGCAGGCGCATGGCCTGCATGACCAGGGGTGCAAAGGTCTCGATGCGCGCAATGGATAACGCATCGAAGCAGCCATGCTCTTCGCCCCGATACAGGTTCACCGCCAGCCAGCGCCCCCCGGGCTGCAACGCCAGAAGAGACAGCCGTTCCACCAGGCGAGGCAGGACGTAGCAGACATGGCGATACTCGGGATGGCTGACGTCCGAAGGCCGCTGGCGATGCAGCCAGACACGCGCAGCGGCATGGGGCTGTCGCTGCTGACGTGCCAGTTCGGCCTGCATGATGCGCCGGGCACCATCCAGCGGATAGAAGCGCTCGCTGTAGTCCTGCGAGATCATGGGCAGCGCCCCAGTCCGTGCGCGATCGCCCAGGCCCACGATGCGTGGACGCGCACGCCCCTGGAACGAAAAAATGGTGCACTGCGCCAGCGGCACATGCCGACCCAGCAGGCGCAACAGCTGCTCGGCCACCTCGTCGCTGCCGCTGCTGCGCCCCAACTGCTCCAGCAACGCCACCATGTCGGCCAACGCCACCGGCAGGCTGGACTCGCCTGCGGTGGCAGGCGTCAGCAGCCATTGGCCACGCCGGCCTGGCTCCTCTGCATCAGTGTTCATGGCGGATACGGCAAGCCTGGCGGGATGGACCCGCGACGCGAACATGAAAAAAGCCGGCGCTTGCGCCGCCGGCCTGTGGTTGGAAGACGAATGATAGATGTGTGGCAATGCCGGACCGAAGAGGCCAGCCTCTGGACGGCAGCACCGTGGCTGCGCAAGGCCGGGCCTGCGCCCGGCCGACCTACCATTCGCCCACGTTGCGAATGCGCTGGTCCAGGTCTGCCGGGATGGCGCTGGCTGCGCCCTCGTGGGCCTGGCCTGCGTGCTCCAGGGCCATGGGCGGCGGAGTGAAATGATCGCGGCCGAAGGTGTGTTCGGCGAGAACGGGATCGTGGGAAGGTGGGGTGTTCATGATGGCGCCTCCTTGACAGAAAGCTTACTGCGAATTGCTCGCTATTTCTGTAGGACAAACATGTATGTACTACCTTGCAGCTGAAATGCGACAAGGTACGCATGCTCACAAATAAGGAGCAATCTGTAATAAAGGCGTAATGAAGCAATGCATCCGTCCCACTGCAGGGGGATCGGGTAAGCTTGCCGCCCTCCATGCCACAGACACTACGCGCCCCGGCGCACAGCGAACTCCTCATCAAGAAAAGCCGTTTCATCGGCTGCGTGCAGCCCATGGCCGATCGCGCCAGCGCCCAGGCCGTGGTCGAGGCACTCAGGCGCCAGCATCCCGGGGCTGCCCACGTCTGCTGGGCGCTGCTGGCGGGCGGGCAATCGGCAGCCGTCGATGATGGCGAGCCTGGCGGCACGGCGGGCCGGCCCATGCTGGATGTGCTGCGCCACCAGGATCTCGAAGGTGTCCTGGCCACCGTGGTGCGCTATTTCGGAGGCGTCAAGCTGGGCGCGGGCGGCCTGGTACGCGCCTACACCGATGCCGTGGCCCAGGCCTTGCTGACGGCCGAGAAAATGCCCCTGCAACGCATGCAGCCGCTGCGCTGTGCCGTGCCATATGCCCTGGAAGGCCTGGTACGCCGCGAGGTCGAGGCCGCAGGTGCCGAACTGCTGCAGGTCGAGCATGGCTCACTGGTCCGGTTCGATCTGCGGCTGCCCCAGGACCAGGTGCCGGTTTTCGTGGCACGGCTCAACGATGCAGGCCAGGGCCGCGTGGGATGGCTGGAGTTGCACGACGTCGGCCTCCTGCCCGGCTGAGGACGCAACCGGGCAACGACCTGCCTCACCCGGCCAGCGGCACAGACCCGGCCCGGGACTCAAAGGTGCACGGCGGAAATGGGCACAGGCACGCTACGCCCTGGCAAGGGCCATCGTCTGCACCTGTTCCAGCCGCATCGGCCTGGCAAGGAAATAGCCCTGCGCCAGATCCACGCCCAGGCTGGCCAGGGCCTCGAATTCCTGGGAGGTCTCCACGCCTTCGGCCACCACCACACTGCCGATTTCATGCGCGAAACTGGTGAGTCCCTTGGCCAGTGCACGGCGGCTGCGGTCGGCATGGACGTTGTGCGTGATGCTCATGTCCAGCTTGATCATGTCGGGCTGCAGGCACAGGATGTGGCGCATGCTGGAATAGCCTGCGCCGGCATCGTCGACGGCCAGCGTCGCGCCACGGCGCCGCAGCGGCGCCAAGGCCTCGGCCAGGGCATCGTAGTCGTCGACCGCCGCGTGCTCGGTGATTTCCAGCGTCACGCGCGAGATGTCGTACTCCACCCCGAGCCGCCGAGGCAACTGGCCCGACAGGATGAGCTGGGGCGAGCAGTTGACCGAGAGATGCCAATGCGCGGGCAGGCGCAACAGGGCACCCAGCGCGATGTCGATCGCGTGGCGCTCCAGATCCAGGCCCATGCCGACTTCATGGGCCGCCTTGAACCATTGGTCCGGCGGACGCAACGGCTCCAGATCGAAGCGAGACAGGCATTCGAATCCATGCAGCTCGCCGGTGGCAATCGTGTAGACCGGCTGGAATACGGGGCGCGGCATACCGCCATCCATGGCGCTGCGGATTTCATCGGCCACCCTGTCGAACGTCTGCTGGGCTGCGGCAGCCGCTCCGAAATGCATGCCCAGCAACTCAGAGAATGCACGCAGCATCAGCATGTCAGGCCAACCCAGCCGGTCGTTGGGCTGATGGCTGAAACAGCACAGCGTGCCATACAGGCGATCGCCGTCCAGGCGAATGGGAGTGCTCAGATGCGAACCAATGGGAATGGCATGCGTTTCAGGGATCTGCAGTGCAGCGGCGACCTTGGAGGTATCGGGAATGAATTCGGGCAATTGCCCATTGACCACTTTCTGGCAATAGCCCTCGTTGAGCGGAATCTTCTGGCCCTTGAACACGGTGCCGGGGGAGTTCTCGTCCACATGCTCCAGCACCCGATCCACGCCGAGAAACCGTGCCACAAAGGCCACATCCATGCCCAGATGCCGCCGCACGACCGACAGCACGCGGTCGACCCCATCCAGCTCGAGGCCGTATGCCAAAAGTTTGCCAAGAGGTGCGGTGGAGCTTCTTTCAGGCATGATTTCGAAGACCCACTCTAGCAGGGCATTTTGCTCATTCAAATTCCCTTTGACTATGGAGCAGGCATTCTCAAAAGCAAAAAACCACAAGAATCCAGGATGACATGAATGGCCCGCGCCATGGAATTTCAAGAAGGCATTCCACCGCCTCTTGATTCCATCGGGCCGACCCGCTGCGATGTCCACCGCGTCGGCTTCCTGGCAGCCCGCGTTTTCGGCACTTGGCCTACGCCTGCCACCGCCGCACGCATGCAGACTGGCCGGCATGCAAACGGCGCCCGCCGGGGCGCCGCGATCAAAGGATGCCCGCATGAAGAACCCGCCCACCACCGCATCGGACGTGATCATCGTTGGTGCCGGCTCCGCCGGACTGTCGGCGCTGCGCGAAGTGCGCAAGCACACCGAGCATTTCGCCATCGTCAATGACGGGCCATGGGGTTCGACCTGCGCACGGGTGGGCTGCATGCCCTCCAAGCTGTTGATCGAGGCAGCCAATGCATTCCACGCACGCCAGCACCTGGAGGCCTTCGGCATTCGGGGCGCGGACCAGTTGCGGCCGGACCTGCCTGCCGTGTTCCGGCGCGTGCGCAAGCTGCGTGATGAATTCGTGGCCAGCACGCTGAAGTCCACCGAGGGACTTGCCGAGCGGGCGGTGCAGGGCCGCGCTCGCCTGCTGGCGGCCAACCGCATCGAGGTCAATGGCAAGGTGCTGGCAGCGCGCAAGCTCATCCTGGCGCCGGGGTCCAGCCCCGTGGTGCCCGAGGACTGGAAGCGCTTCGGCAAGCGCATCCTGACCACGGACACGCTGTTCGAGCGCAAGACGCTGGGCCCGCGCGTGGCCGTGGTCGGCCTTGGCCCCATCGGGGTGGAGATGGCGCAGGCCCTGGCACGGCTGGGGCTGGAAGTCACGGCGTTCGGACATGGCCCCAGGATGGCAGGGCTGACCGACCCGAACGTCACCGACGCGCTGCGCCATCTGCTCGAACGCGAGATGGCGGTGATCACCGACCATGAGGCAGAACTGAGCAAGGGACCGGATGCCAGCATCGTCGTGCACGCCGGCGACACCCGTGTCGTGGTGGACCATGTGGTGGCCGCCATGGGCCGCCGCCCGCAGTTGCAAGGCCTGGGCCTGGAGACGCTGGGCCTGCCGCTGGACGAGCATGGACTGCCCCCCCTGGACCCGCAGACGCTGCAGGTGGGCGACCTGCCGCTGTTCCTGGCAGGTGACGCCAACGGCGAGCGCGCGCTGCTGCACGAAGCCGTTGACGAAGGCCATATCGCCGGTGTCAATGCCATGGCTGAAACACCGGCATGCTTTGAGCGCCGCACCAGCCTGTCCATCGTCTTTTGCGCTCCCAATGCCGCCGTGGCGGGCCAGCCGATGAAGGCCTTGCTGGGACAGGCCTTCGTGGTCGGCCGGGCGGACTTCACCCATCAGGGCCGCGCCCGGGCCGCGCAGTGCAATGCAGGCCTTCTGCACGTGTTCGTGGACAGCGCGAGCGCCAGGCTGCTGGGCGCCGAGATGTGTGCCCCGGCGGGCGAGCATCTGGCCCACCTTCTGGCGCTGGCCGTGCAGCAGCGGATGACGGTGCATGAGCTGCTGCGCATGCCCTTCTACCACCCCGTGCTGGAGGAGGGCCTGCGCACAGCCCTGCAGGATGCTGCACGCCAGTTGCATGGACAGTCGCCGGGCGACCTGGGTGCTTGCGAGCCGCTTGCCATGGACGATTGATACGGGTCGGCACGCGCCGCGCACGGCCCGCTCAGGCCTGGGGCTGCCCCTGCGACAGCGTCCACCCACCCCTGCCATCGACCTCCAGCCAGTCGGTGTGAAAGCCCGCCAGCGTGCTGCGGTGGCCCACGCTGACCAGCATGGTCTCGCGCATTTCCTCGCGCAGCAGCGTGTAGACGGCATGTTCGAGCCCCTCGTCCATGGCCGAGGTCGACTCATCGAGGAAGACGATGGCCGGCCGGTTGAAGAGCACGCGCGCAAAGGCCAGGCGCTGCTGCTCCCCGATGGACAGGATGCGCGACCAGTCCTGCTGGACATCGAGCCTGTCGGCCAGGTGCGCCAGGCTGACCTGGCGCAGCACCCGTGCCAGGAGCGCATCGTCCCGCGGCGAGGCCTCGCCCGGATAGGCGATGGCCGTGCGCAGATCGCCCAGCGGCAGATAGGGGCGCTGCGAAAGGAACAGGGCCTGGTGGCCGCCCGGGCGGCCCACCGTGCCTTCGGCGTGCGGCCAGAGCCCGGCGATGGATCGGAGCAAGGTGGTCTTGCCGCTGCCTGAAGGGCCCCTGATCAGCAGCGCCTGGCCCGGCACGAGCCGGAGTTGCAGGCCGCTGAGCAGGTGGTGGCCGTCGGGGCGGCTGACCTGCAGGTCTTCGATGTCCAGCGCGCCAGGCAGCTCGCGGTGAGCCACCCGGGGCAGCTCGCGGGTTTGCGCATTGGCATCCAGAAAGCCGCACAGGCGGTCGAGGGCGGCGCGGTACTGGGCAAAGCTGTCATACGAGGTACGGAAAAAGGACAGCGCATCCTGTACCTGGCCAAAGGCCTGCGAGGTCTGCATCACATCGCCGAGCTTGATGGCGCCGCTGAAAAAGCGCGGCGCCTGCAGCAAAAACGGGAAGACCACGGCCACCTGGTTGACGGTCAGGTTGAAGCCATCGAACTTCAGGCTGCGGTAGACCAGGGCCCAGACGTTGGCGATCAGGGCCGAGAAGCGCGCCAGCAGCGTGTTGCGCTCGATGGCGGCGCCCTGGTAGAAGGCGATGTTCTCCGCATACTCGCGCACGCGCACCAGGGCGTAGCGGAAGTTGGCGGTCAGCCTCTCGTTCAGGAAGTTCAGCCGGATCAGCGGCCGGCCCAGGCGAAAGGCAATCAGCGTGGCGATGATCACATAGATGTAGACCGCGAAGACCATGGCCCGAGGGACTTCCACGCCAGCCACGGCGATGGGGGCCGACAGCCCCCAGAGGATGCCCGTGAATGCCACCAGGGAGACCACGGCGCTGACGGCGCCCAGCGCCAGGGTGAGCGAGCTGGAGACGAAGGTGTTCACATCCAGCTCGATGCGCTGGTCGGGGTTGTCCACCGGGTCGTCCAGAAAGTGGCTGCGGTAGTAGGCGTCGCCATCCATCCAGTCGGTGGTCACGCGCTCGTTGAGCCAGACGCGCCAGCGGATGCGGAACGACTGGTTCACGTAGTAGTTGAACAGCTCGCGCAGCACGTGGATGGTGGCGAGCACCGCGAAAATGCCCAGGAAGCGCCAGAAACCCTTCTGGTCCAATTCCTGGAGCGCGCTGTAGAACCCGTTGTACCAATAGGAAAACAGCACGTTCATGCGCACCGAGACCAGGGCCAGCACCAGCAGCAAGGTGAACACGAGCAACGGCCACCAACTGCGCCTCGGGTGCAGGAAGGGGCCGGCCAGCTGCCAGAACTGCCGCCCCCAGCGCGTGAACCGCACCACCAGCAACGCCACGGCCGCGAAAGCCACGACGGTGATCACTGAGGCAACGGCCAGCCAGGCCAGGCTTTCCTGCAGTGCCTTGCTCCAATCCATGTCCATGTCGGAGATCCTCGGGTTGTGTGGGTGAAAGGAATCTACTCCTGTTCCGGCAGGCCGGCGGGAAGACCGGGGCGCATGCAGGCGACAGGCCATCTGCGCTTGCCATGCCCCCATCGCCGTTGCCGATGGGGCGGCTGCCGGCAAGGCCGCCGCACGGGATTAACATGCGATGCGTGCCGCCCCAGCGGCGGGCACGCAGACAGGACCAGCCCCACGGTCCCATGACCATGACAACAAGCGATGCCCTCCCCGGGCCCTGCCCGGACGGCCCTGACACACGCCCGACCATGCCCGCATCGCCGCACCCGGCCGCCCAGCCCCACGATCCTGTCGATGCGCCTGCGCCGCGCCCGGCCCCGGCCAGCCTGCGCGACCTGTTCTGGTCCTTCACCTGGCTGGCCCTGCAGGGCTTCGGCGGCGTGCTCGCCGTGGTGCAGCGCGAACTGGTGGAAAAAAAGCGCTGGCTGACCAATGAGGAGTTCGTCGAGGACTGGGCCGTCGCCCAGATCATGCCCGGCCCCAACGTGGTCAATCTCTCCATCACCATCGGCGAGCGCTATTTCGGCTGGCGCGGCGCCGTCGTGGCCGTCTGCGGCATGCTGTGCTTTCCCATGCTGCTGGTGCTGACGCTGACCATGATCTATTCCCAGCTGGCCGACCACCCTGCCGTGGCCGGGGCACTGCGGGGCATGGGCGCCGTGGCGGCTGGCCTGGTGGCCGGCATGGGGCTGAAGCTGACGTCCACGCTGGCACGCCACCCGCTGGGACGCTGGTGCAGCGCGGCCTTGGCACTGGCCTCATTCATCGCCATGGCCGTGCTGCGTGTTCCGCTGGCCTGGACACTGCTGGTGGTGGGCGGCGCCGGCTGCGTGCTGACCTGGAGAAAGCTCTCGCCATGAACGCGGCGCACCAGATTGTCCTGAACCTGCAACCGGCCGACTGGCTGCAACTGCTGCTGTACTTCCTCTCACTGTCGCTCATGGCCGTGGGCGGAGCCATCGCCACGGCGCCCGACATGCACCGCTTTCTGGTGGATGGCCATGGCTGGCTCAGCGAGGCGCAGTTCAGCTCCTCCATCGCCATTGCCCAGGCCGCGCCCGGACCCAATGTGCTGTTCATTGCCCTGCTGGGCTGGAACCTCGGGCTGAACGCGGGCGGCGGAGCCGGCCCCCTGGCCTGGGCCTCTGGTGCGCTGGGCGTGGCCGTGTGCATGTTCGGCATCCTGCTGCCCAGTTCCCTGCTGGCCTGGCAGGCCTCGCGCTGGGGCCAGCGCAATCGGGACCGACGCGGCGTGCGTGCCTTCAAGCAGGGCATGACGCCGCTGGTGATCGGCCTGCTGCTGGCCACGGGCTGGCTGCTAGGGAGCGCCAGCGGACGTCCCGCCCAGGACTGGCGGCTGTGGCTGCTGACACTGGCCTGCGCCCTGCTGGTCTGGCGCACGCGCATCCATCTGCTGTGGCTGCTGGGCGCAGGTGCGCTGCTGGGGGCCATGGGCTGGGTCTGAGCCCTCCGGCCTTGCCCGATGGCGAAGGCGGGCGCCGACCGGGATGGCGCCGCCAGCCGGCTCAGTCCGGCGCCAGCAGCAAAGGCAGCCATGTGGCGGCCGGGCCGCGCAGGCACTGGTGCGCCACAGGGTCCAGCTCCGATGGCGCGGTGTTGACCACCAGCACCTGGGCGCCGCTGCGGCGCGCCAGCCGGGCCAGGCCGGCCGCCGGATAGACGGCACCCGAGGTGCCGACCACCAGCATCAGATCGCACTGCCCGGCGGCCCTCTCGGCCTCCTTCCAGACGGCAGTTGGCAGCATCTCACCGAACCAGACCACGGCTGGGCGCACCTGGTTGCCGCACACGGGGCAGGACGGCGGCTCGCCGGGCGCCACCTGCCCCAGGTCGCAGCAGGGGCGCGGACGCTCCAGCCAACGGTCGCGCATCAGCTCGCCATGCAGGCAAAGCACCTCGGGACTGCCGGCACGCTGGTGCAGGCCATCCACGTTCTGCGTGACCAGGGTCATGCGCCCCGGGTTCGCCATCGCCCACCGGGACAGCGCCATGTGGCCTGCATTGGGCTGCACACGCGCCACGGCCTCGCGCCGGTGCCGGTACCACTGCCAGACGCGCTGCGGCTGGGCACGGAAACCTGCCTCGCTAGCCATCTCCTGTGGATTGAACTGCGCCCAGTAGCTTCCCTGGTCGTCACGGAAGGTCGGCACACCGGACTCGGCGCTGATGCCAGCGCCCGTGAGCACGGCCACATGGCGGGCCTGCGCGATGCGCAGGCGCACGGCCTGCACCTGTGCATCATCGGGGCCGGGCAAGGGAGGGGAGATGGGGTCTGGCATCGGGGCATTCGAGACAATGCGCCATTGTGCGGCAGCCCCGGCCTTCCCGCGCCGCAGCGCCACAGGCTCAGATGCCTTTTTCCACCATGTCGAGCAGGCGCAGCGCCAACGCCTGGCGCTGCTGGGGTGGCGCATGGCGCAGCGGACCATCGATGGCCAGCAAGGCCATGCCGTGCACGGCCGACCAGGCCAGGAATTCGGCGCCCGGGCGCCGCTGCACCGGCAACACGCCCGACTCGACCATGCTGTCCAGCGCATGACTGAGCAACTCGAAGGGATTGAACCCCATGGACGCCGCGCGCGTCGCATCGGGGGGTAGATCCACGTCGAACTCCGTGGACGCGAAGGCCGTACGGAACCAGCCGGTCTCGCGCTGCGCAAAACCCAGGTAGCCACGGCCCACGGCGGCCAGCAGGGCCCGTGAACGCCGCACAGGATCGGGCAGCGCCCTGGCCTCGGCCATCTCCGCCTCCATCGCCGATGCCAGCGCTCCCAGCGCGGCAGCGCGCACGGCATCGAACAGCGCCTGCCGGTTGGCGAAGTGGCGGTAGGCCGCGTTGGGCGCCACCCCTGCCCTGCGCGTGGCCTCGCGCAGCACGATGGCCTGTGGCCCTCCTTCACGCGCCAGCGCAAGGCCGGCCTCGACCAGGGCCTGGTGCAGGTCGCCGTGATGGTATGTCTCACGCCTGACATGTCGCCGCGTCACTGTTTTCTTCCTTCGGTCCGACCGATTTCCGGCCAACGCATTTACAGCTTGACACCGCCTGATGTGGACAGCGTCCATTTACATGCCTAGTATATGTGGACGGCGTACACACAGTTGGAAAAACTGGAACAAAGGAGACAGCCATGGCCTTGCACACCGGCCGCATCCAGCCCTGCCTCTGGTTCGACAACCAGGGCGAGGCGGCGGCGCGCTTCTATACGGAAATCTTTCCCCGCTCCCGCATCGGGGCCATCGCCCGCTATGGCGAAGCCGGCCACGACATCCATGGCAGGCCGGCCGGCAGCGTGATGACCGTGCAGTTCGAACTCGACGGCCAGCCCTTTCTCGCACTCAACGGCGGGCCGATGTTCCGCTTCAACGAAGCCATCTCGCTGATGGTCAGCTGCGCCACCCAGGATGAGATCGACCACTACTGGCAGCACCTGGGCGACGGCGGCGACCCCGCCGCCCGGCAGTGCGGCTGGCTCAAGGACCGCCATGGCCTGTCCTGGCAAATCGTTCCCGCGCAGATGGCCAGCTGGATGGGAGGCCCCGACATGGCGGCCTCCCAGCGCGTGATGCAGGCGCTGCTGGGCATGCAAAAGCTCGATATCGCGGCCCTCGAACGCGCCCATGCGGGCCGCTGACCGCCCCCTCCCCTCCCACCCCCCGTTCCCAGGAGTGATCCATGCAGTTCATCCCCTACCTGAATTTCAATGGCAATTGCGCCGAGGCCTTCGCCTTCTACGCGCGCCTGTTCGGCGGCACCATCGTGCACCAGAGCACCTTCGCAGAGACCCCTGGCTTCGAGCAGATGCCCGAGGCCGGCAGGAACCTGATCATGCATGCCCACCTGCAGATCAAGGACCAGGCGCTGATGGCCTCGGACGCCACCGACAACTGCGGTGGCGGCGGGTACCAGCAGGCCCAGGGCATGTGGATTTCGATCGGCGTGGACGACGCCGCCGAAGGCGGCCGCATCTTCAACGCGCTGGCAGAGGGTGGCAAGGTGACCATGCCCTTCCAGCCCACGTTCTGGTCCCCGGGTTTCGGCATGGTGACCGACCGTTTCAACACGCCCTGGATGGTGAACGTCAGGGGCGAGGCCTGAACGGGCCCTGCAACCGCATATCCAACGAGGAGTCCCCATGAAGTCCAATCCCGTCGTCTGGTTCGAGATCCATGTGCAGGACATGGCGCGTGCGCGCCGGTTCTATGAAACGGTGTTCGATGGCACGCTTGAGCATCTGCCCTCGCCCGACGGGTCGGACAGCTACGAGATGCTGTCCTTCCCCATGGAGATGACAGGGCCCGGCGCGGGCGGAATGCTGGTACGGATGGACGGTGTGCCTCACGGCGGCGGTGGCACCCTGGTCTATTTCGGCTGCGAGGACTGCGCCGTCGAGCAAGGCCGCGTCGAGGCGGCGGGCGGGCGCATCGAACAGCCCAAGTTCTCCATCGGTCCCCACGGCTACTGCGCGGTCGTGGTGGATACCGAGGGCAACCGCGTCGGCCTTCACTCCATGCAATGAGCACCACCATGACCACACGAGACATCCCCGAACACGCCAACGATCTGGTGCTCACGCGCCTGTTCGACATCTCCGCCGACCGGCTGTACCGCTGCTGGACCGAGCCGGCGCTCATCCAGCAATGGTTTGCGCCAAGGCCGTGGACCGTGTCGCGCGTGGACAACGATGTGCGCCCCGGCGGCCACAGCCTCATCGTCATGCGCAGCCCCGAGGGCCAGGAGATGCCCGGCAGCGGCGTCTATCTGGAAGTGGTACCAGGCCGCCGCCTGGTCTTCACCGATGCCTTCACCGAAGGCTGGGTGCCGGCCGACAAGCCCTTCATGACGGGAATCGTCAGCTTCGACCCCGAAGAGGGCCGCACGCGCTACACCGCGCGCGTGCGCCACTGGTCCGCGGCCGATCGTGCCCGGCACGAAGCCATGGGCTTTCACAGCGGCTGGGGCCAATGCGCGGACCAGTTGGCGGAACTCGCGGCCCGGCTCTGAGGCCGGCCTTTCACCAGGAGACAGACCATGCACTACATCGACGGATTCGTGCTGCCCGTGCCGCGGGCCAACCTGCAGGCCTACCGCGACATTGCCCAGGCAGCGGGCAAGGTCTGGATGGAGTACGGAGCGCTTCAGTACTGGGAGTGCGCGGGCGACGACGTGCCCATGGGCAAGCTGACCTCATTTCCCCAGGCCGTGCAGCTCAAGGAGGACGAGGTCGTGTTCTTCTCATGGATCGTCTACGCCTCGCGCGCCGAGCGCGACCGCATCAATGCCCTGGTGATGAAGGACCAGCGCATCGCGTCCATGGACCCGGCCACCATGCCCTTCGACGCCAAACGCATGTTCTGGGGTGGCTTCGAAAGCGTGGTGGAGCTGGGTGCCCCTGCGGGCGCCAGCGGCGCGCCTGCCTAAATCTGGTCAGCCGGGGCTGCGGCCACGGCAGGGGTGGTGCCCAGGCCGCGCTGGCGCAGTGCTTCGTACAGGCACACGCCACTGGCCACGGAAACGTTGAGGCTGGAGACGGCCCCCATCATGGGAATGCCGATCAGCTCGTCGCAGGTCTTGCGCGTGAGCTGGCGCATGCCGTCGCCCTCGGCGCCCAGCACCAGGGCCGTGGGGCCCCTGAGGTCCACCTCGTACAGGGTCTTGGGCGCATCGTCGCTGGTGCCGATGATCCAGATGTCGCGCTCCTTGAGTTCATTGAGCGTGCGCGCCAGGTTGGTGACCATGAAATAGGGCACGGTCTCGGCCGCGCCGCTGGCGACCTTGGCCACGGTGGCGTTCACGCCCACCGCATGGTCCTTGGGTGCAATCACCGCATGGGCCCCGGCGCCATCGGCCACACGCAGGCAGGCGCCCAGGTTGTGCGGGTCGGTCACGCCGTCCAGCACCAGCAGCAGCGGCTTGCTGATGCCATCGGCTTCCAGCTGCTCCAGCAGTTCATCCAGCGAGTGCACCTGGGCCACCGCCTCCACCCGCGCGGCCACACCCTGGTGGCCATGGCTGCCGGCCAGCTTGGCAAGGCGTTCGCCGTCCGCCTCGATCAGCCGGACGCCGGCCGACTTGGCGCGGTCCAGGAACTGGCGCATGCGCGCATCGCGGCGCGTGGCCTCGTAGTAGACCTCGATGATGGATTGGGGCGCGGTCTTCATGCGCACGCCGACGGCGTGGAAGCCGAAGAGAACTTTGGGGGACGACATGGGGGGCGATTATCCCGCCAATTGCGCCATGCCCGCCGCGCAAGCCCTGCATGCCATGGCGGCACAGTCCCTGCCATGTGGTTATTGCGTAGACGCTACACTGCGCGCCTCGGCCGCCCGACCTGCGCGGCCCTCCATCGCGGCATGCCTCGTCACCACGGGCATGCCGTTTTGCTTTGACTCTCTCCTGCACCCATCCGACATGCCAAAAGCCCTGATCGATTGGATTTTCCGCACCAGCCTGGTGGCGCAGATCACCGCCGGCCTGGTCGCCGGCGGCCTGCTGGCCTGGCTCTGGCCCGAGGCCGCCAGCGCCGTTTCCCTGTTGGGCACGCTGTTCATCTCGGCGCTCAAGGCCGTGGCGCCCGTGCTGGTGCTGCTGCTCGTGATCGCCGCCACCTGCAACCACCAGCCCGGCCGGGCCACGCTGATCCGGCCCGTGCTGTGGCTGTACCTGCTGGGCACGCTGAGCGCGGCCGTGGTCGGCGTGCTGGGTAGCATGCTGTGGCCCTCCACCCTGCAACTCAAGGAGGCCGTGCAATCGCACTCCGCGCCCGGCGAGATCGGCGAGGTGCTGCTGGCCCTGCTGCGCAGCGCCTTCGACAATCCCGTGCATGCGCTGCTGGAGGCCAACTACATCGGCATCCTGGCATGGGCCATCGCCATGGGCCTGGCGCTGCGCCATGCGTCACCGGCCACGCGTGGCGTGATGCAGGACCTGGGCCAGGGCATCACCCGGGTGATCCAGGGCGTGATCCGGCTCGCGCCGCTGGGCATCTTCGGCCTGGTGGCCGGCACCTTTGCACAATCGGGGCTGGACAAGCTGCTGGATTACGCGCATCTGCTGGCCGTCCTGCTGGGCTGCATGCTGGCCGTGGCGCTGCTCGTCAATCCGCTGATCGTCTGGTCGCAGACGCGCCGCAATCCCTATCCGCTGGTGCTGACCTGCCTGCGCGAAAGCGCCGTGACCGCATTCTTCACGCGCAGCTCGGCCGCCAACATTCCCGTCAACCTGGCGCTGGCCAGGCGCCTGGGCCTGGACGAGGACACCTACAGCGTCTCCATCCCGCTGGGCGCCACCATCAACATGGAAGGCGCGGCCATCACCATCAGCGTGCTGTCGCTGGCCGCCGCCCATACCCTGGGCATCGCGGTGGACCTGCCAACGGCCTTCCTGCTGTGCGTGGTGGCGGCCATCTGTGCCTGCGGCGCTTCGGGCGTGGCCGGCGGCTCGCTGCTGCTGATCCCGTTGGCCTGCAGCCTGTTCGGCATCCCCAACGATGTGGCCATGCAGGTGGTGGGCGTGGGCTTCGTGATCGGCGTGATCCAGGACTCGGCCGAGACGGCGTTGAACTCCTCGACCGATGTGCTGTTCACCGCCGCCGCCTGCGAGGCGGCCCGGCGCCGTGACGACGCCGCGGCGCAGGCCTGAGCGTCAGGCCGCCTGGGGCAGGCCGTGTTCGACCGAGGCCACGCAGCCGGCCTCGATGGTCACGCGGCGCTCGCAGCGCGCCGCGATGGCACGGTCATGCGTGACCATGACCAGGGTCGTGCCACGCTCGCGGTTGAGCGAGAACATCAGTTCCATGATGGTCTCGCCCGTGGCGAAGTCCAGGCTGCCCGTGGGCTCGTCGGCCAGCAGCACGGCCGGCTCGACCACGAAGGCGCGCGCCAGGGCCACGCGCTGCTGCTCACCGCCCGAAAGCAGCTTGGGATAGTGCCCCAGGCGCTGGCCCAGGCCCACGCGCTCCAGCATGGCGGTGGCCCGGCGGCGGGCATCGCGGCTGCCGGCCAGCTCCAGCGGCAGCATCACATTCTCCAGCGCCGTCAGATTGCCCAGCAGCTGGAAGCTCTGGAACACGAAGCCCAGCTTTTGCGCACGCACGGCCGCGCGCGCGTCCTCGTCGAGCGCGAACAGGTCCTGACCCTGCAGGCGCACCGTTCCACGCGTAGGGGTATCGAGCCCCGCCAGGATGGACAGCAGCGTGCTCTTGCCCGACCCCGAGGCGCCCACGATGGCGACGGTCTCCCTTGCCGCGAAGCGCAGATCGATATCCCGCAGAATATCCAATGTTCCGGTCGAATCACTGACCGACTTGAAGACATGCTCGACTTCGATCAGGGGCTGGGCAATGCTTTGTGACATGGAGGATGGGTTGACGATGCAAGACAAGCTGCGCGCGATGCGCCGACGCCGCCACTTTATCTCGGCCGGTTTGGCCTTCGGCCTGCTGGGTGCTTGGACTGCCATGCCGGCGCATGCGCAGCAGCCGGGGCCGCTGCTGGTGCTGGGAGATTCGCTGAGCGCCGAATACGGGCTGGCCCGGGGGACGGGCTGGGTGGCGCTGCTGCAAAAGCGCCTGCAGGACAACGGCAAGAGCGTGACGCTGGTCAATGCCAGCGTGAGCGGCGAGACCACCTCGGGTGGCCGCTCGAGGCTGCCGGCCCTGCTCAGGCAGCACACTCCTTCGATCGTGGTGATCGAGTTGGGCGGCAACGATGCGCTGCGCGGCCTGCCGCTGCAAAGCACGCAGGCCAACCTGGACGCCATGGTGCGCGCCGCCCGCGATGCGGGCGCCAAGGTCTTGCTCGTGGGCATGCAGGTGCCCCCCAACTATGGCAGCGGCTATGCGCGCCAGTTCGAACAGATGTTCTCCAAGGTGGCGCAGGACCAGAAGGTTCCGCTGGTACCCTTTCTGCTGGCCGGCTTCGGCGACGCAGCCGACGCAGCCCAGTGGTTCCAGGCCGACCGCATCCACCCCACGGCAAGAGCCCAGCCACGCATGCTGGACAACGTCTGGCCCCAGCTCAGCAAGCTGCTGCCCTGAGCACGGGGCGCATGGCCCGGGTCAGTCGCTGCCGCCCCCATCACCGCCATCGCCGCTGCCGGAGCCAGCGCCCTGCGATGCGTCCAGCCCATTGTCCGCGCTGCCATCGCCGCCGTGGTCCTGATCCGTCTTGCGTTCGGACTTGGCCCTTTCCTTGTCGAGCTTCTTTTGTTTCTTGGCCAGCTCCCGCTGGCGTTTCTCATAAGCGTAATTCGGTGTCGCCACAGACGGCCTCCTCTGTTGTTGCAAGCCTCACTGTAGCCGCAAGCGCGAATGCGGCCGCAAAACCTCAGGACAGGCTGGCCGGGATTTCAGGCCGCCCCCGCACGCTGCTGCGGTATGCATGCCAACTGGCACACCCCAGCAAAGGCCCCGCCAGCAGCAGGCCGACACCATGCCACCACAGGGCGGCGGCCACCAGCATCGTGATGACCACGGCCCACTGGAGCATGACGGCGAAATTGAGTCCCACGACACGCATGCTGGTGATGCAGGCCGTCAGCGCATCGCACCCCCTGTCCAGCATGGCCGGCAGCGCCACGACCATGCTGGCGAAGACCAGCGCCGCGAACACGCCACCCACCAGCAGGTAGACCGCCAGGAACTCCCAGTTCTCGAAGCGCAGCAACGCGGCCAGCATGCCGCTGGTGGTCGGCATGCCGGTATCGAAGAACACCGCGAAGACCACCATGGAGGCGCGCGCCCACAGCATCTCCAGCACCAGCAGCACCATGACCAGCATGCCCATGCTGCCCGTCTGCGTATCCCAGCAGGTCAGCGAGCTGCCCAGGTCGGGCGCCAGGCCCTGCTCCAGCCTGCGGCTGGTGTCGTACAGGCCCATCGCCAGGAAGGGGCCGACGAGCAGGCAGCCGCTGGCCATGGCCATGCTGTATTCGGGACTGGCCCGGAACACCCAGCCGATCAGCAAGGCCATGGCCCAGAAGCAGGCACCGTAGAACAGCGCGACGCCCGGGGCGCGCCGCAGGTCGCGCCAGCCCAGCGCCAGCCAGCGCCAGGGATCACCCGGGCGCAGCGTCTGTACCAGCAGAGCGCCGGCCGGATTGTCGGATGCGTTCTCGGAAGCGGGGGATGCCTGCATGCCTGGACCTCCTGGATCAGCGGGTTCCAAGTTATCGCAGCCGTGGCCGGGCTGCCATGGCGGAAACTACCGAGCCCCCGGGGCCGCCTCAGGACGCGGACAGCTTGCCCGGCTGGCCGGGCAGCACCTTCCAGACCGCATCGCGCACCGCCTGGTATTGGCGGCTGAACACGGTGTCCACGTAGATCCATTCGGCCTGGCAGGCCTGCGGCGTGGCCGTGACGATCATGTAGCCGCGGCGCGAAGTGTCGCAGTACTTGAGCGTGGGGATGAATTGCAGCAAGGCCGATCGCAACTGTGCCGGGCTCTGCCCCGACAGGTATTCCTCGAACCCCGGCGAACTGACGGAGGACGTGGCGAACTCCACGCCCACCGCCTGGCCGCTGCGGTCGCGCAGTTCATTGGCCCAGGCGTTGTGGGTGTCACCCGCGAGCACGACCAGGTTCTTGCCCAGGCTGCGTGCCGTGGCCAGCACGGTCTCGCGCGCCACCGCATAGCCGTCCCATGCGTCCAGGTTGTAGGGAATGCTGGGCTGCGCCAGGATGGCCTTTTCGGCCGCCGTGAGGCTGGCCGGATTGGCTTGGGCCTTGGCCAGCAACGCGGCGTAGGCCGGCAGCGAAACCCCGCTGCCCGGCGACAGGATGTCCATGAGCAAGGGGGCTGGCAGCTCCATGCGGCCCATCAGCACCTGCTGACCCAGCACCTGCCAGGTGGCCTGCGAGGCAGCCAGCTGCTGACCCAGCCACTGGACCTGGGTCGCGCCCATGAGCTGGCGCGCGGGATTGGACATGTCGGCCGCGAAGCGCGCAGCGTCCAGCCCCTGGGCCGTGAAGTAGTCGGCGTAGTCCAGTTGCTCGTCGCGACCGATGACGCGCGTGTCCAGCATGTGCAGCGCCAGAAGGTCGCCGAAGGCGAAGCTGCGGTAGATGATCTCGGGCTGGGCGTTGCGCGTGGGCATCCACTCGTGATAAGCCTTGAGTGCAGCCATCTTGCGCAGCTCGAAGTCGCCTTCCGTCGCCGGCTGGTGGTTCTCGGCACCATGCATCCAGGTATCGTTGGAGATCTCGTGGTCATCCCAGACGGCGATCATGGGCGCGGCCGCGTGCAGGGCCTGGAGGTCCGCATCGCTCTTGTACTGGGCATGGCGCTGGCGGTAGTCGGCCAGGCTCACGATCTCGTTGGCGGGCAGGCTCTGGCGCTGCATGGCCTCGGCCTTGCCATTGGCATACCCGCCGCGCGCATATTCATAGATGTAGTCGCCCAGGTGCACGGTGGCATCCAGGTCGCCCTGGACGGCCGCATGCGCGTAGACATTGAAGTAGCCTGCGGGATAGTTGGCGCACGAGAACACGGCCAGCTTCACCTGCTGCACCGCGCCCACGGGCAGAGTGCGCGTACGCCCGGTGGCACTGGTCACGCCCTGGCATTGGAAGCGGTAGTGGTAGCGCGTGGCGGGCTTGAGCCCCGCGGCATCGGCCTTGAAGGTGAAATCCTGGGTGGCACGCGCCATGGCCCTGCCCGACGCCACCAGGATCCTGAAGTCGGCATCCAGGGCCAGCTCCCATTGCACCTCGATGTCTGCCGCATGGCCCTGGGGCGGCGTCACACGCGTCCAGAGAATGATGCGGTCGCTCAGAGGGTCTCCGCTGGCCACGCCATGGCGGAATTCGACGGGAATGCGGCCGTCGCCATCGGAGCCGCCGCAGCCGGCCAGCGGCAGGGCCAGCGCCGAGGCCCCCATGCCGCGCATGAAATGGCGGCGGCTGGCCGCTGCCGGTGTCCCTCCCGCCTGCTGCAGGATATTCGTGATGCTCTCTTTGTGCTTCATGCTGGGCCGGAGCTCCTGGGCTCCCGTGGGGTGGTATGAAGCGTGAGAGCATCCACGGCCGCGGTGACAGGCGCATGTCACCCCAGCCCGGTGCTCGACTATGCGAAGGCCTGGGCCAGCGCCTGCTCCAGGTCGGCGCGCAGATCCTGCACCGCTTCCAGGCCGATGGCAAATCGCACCACGGTGCCGCTGCGCAACTGCGGCGTGGGGCAGCTGCGCATGGAGGGCAGGTCGTAGGGCACGACCAGGCTGATCGGACCGCCCCAGCTGTAGCCGATCCTGAACAGGCGCAGGCTGTCGCAGAAGCGGTCGACGGCCTGCTGCCCATGGCGCGGATCGATGACCACGCTGAACAGGCCCGCGGCCACGCCCTCGCCGCCTGCGGCGGCGCCACACAGCGCCTTCCAGTTCTCATGGCCCGGCGCGCCCTCCAGCGCCGGATGCAGCACCTGGACCACGGCCGGCTGCTGCTGGAGCCAGCGTGCCAGATCACGCGCGGCCCGGTCCTGGGCGTGGTAGCGCAGCGCGATGCTGGGCAGCGAGCGCAGCACGGCCTCGGTGTCGTTGCCGCTCACGCCCAGGCCCAGGCGCATATGGGCCAGCTTGATGCGCATGTGCAGCGCCTGATCGCGCGTGACGATGCTGCCCATGAGCACGTCGCCGCCGCCGCTGGGGTACTTGGTCAGGGCATGGACGGTGGCGTCCACTCCCAGGCTGTGCGAGCCGTCGCCCAGCAGATCGAAGGGGTTGAAGGCCAGGCCCGCACCCCAGGTGTTGTCCAGCACGGTGGTGATGCCACGCTCGCGGCACAGACGCACCAGGGCGATGAGGTCGGGAAACTCCATGGTGACCGAGCCCGGGGCCTCGAGCCAGACCAGGCGGGTCCTGGGCGTGAGCCTGGCCTCCAGGTCGGCGACATTCATGGCGTCGTAGCACTGGTGGCGCACGCCGAAATGGGCCAGTTCGCCCTCGGACAGCGTCTTGTTGGGCCCGTAGGCGTTGTCGGGCAGCAGCATTTCGTCGCCGGTGCGCAGCAGCGCCAGGGACGTGGTGGCGATGGCGGCCAGGCCGCTGGGCACGAGCAGGCATTGCAGGCCGCCTTCGAGCGTGGCCAGCCGCTCTTCCAGCAGGAAGGTCGTCGGTGTCCCGTGCAGGCCGTAGGTATAGCTGCTCTTGTCCAGCCACTGCCGGCGGCGCATGGCCGCCACGTTCTCGAAGATCACCGTCGAGGCCTTGTGCACGGGCGGCTGTGGCGCGACGAAGCCCTCGGGCGGCTGGTAGGGATGGTGGATGAGATGGGTGCTGATCTGCAGGTCGGAGGTGCTCATGCGTTGCATCTTAGAGCGTGCAGGCAGGAAAAAGCCGGGGCGCCTGCAGGCGCCCCGGCTTTTTCAATCATTCGGCCAAGGGCCGGCGGGCATCAGCCGGCCTTGACTTCCAGCATGTTGCTGACGTTGGTCACGCCCTTGACGGACTTGGCGATGTCGCCGGCACGGGTCTTGAGGGCTTCGCTGGGCACGGAGCCGGTCAGCGTGACGGCGCCCGCCTTGGTGTCCACGTCGATCTTGAGCGCGCTGATGTCAGGCTCCTTGATCAGGTCGGCCTTGATCTGGGCCGTGATGCCGGCATCATCGAGCGCGGCCCCGGCCTGGCTCATGGCGCTGTTGGTGGCCGCTTCCGCCTTTGCTGCGCCTTCCTCGATCTTGGCGCCCGCGCTGCTCATGGCGTTGTCGATCTTCTGGCCCGCGCTTTCGGCGGCCTGCTGGGATTGCTGCACCGCAGAGTCGAGTTTCTGGCCTGCGGTCTCGTCGGTCTTGCCGCAGGCGGCAAGGCCGAAGGCCAGGGCGGAGACGGCGAGGATCTGGCAGCAGCGTTGGGTGATGAAGGACATGCGGTTACTCCTTGAATAGTTGTGGGAGGATCGATTCAGGCCTCGACTTTAGGGAGGCCATCGGGACAAACCCATACGACGCCGACGCAAGCGACTGTAGGACAAGCCCGAACGTCACGGCTCCATGCAGTTAGCATGACAATAGCGTCCATGCATTCCCTGGCACGCTGGTTCCCCTTCCTGGCATGGCCCAAACCCTCGGCAGCCGTGCTGCGCGGGGAGTTCTGGGCAGGCCTCACCGTCGGCCTCATGCTGCTGCCCCAGGGTGTGGCCTACGCAGCACTGGCCGGCATGCCGCTGATCACGGGCATCTACGCCTCCATCGTCCCCGCCCTGGTGGCCGTGCTGTTCAGCGGCTCGCCCCGCCTGGGCGTGGGACCCACGGCGCTCAGTGCGCTGCTGATCGGAGCCTCCCTGACAGGCCTGGCCGATCCGGGGTCCGCGCACTGGGTGGCGCTGGCGGCCTGGATGGCCATCCTCTCCGGCCTGGTGCAATGGTCGCTGGGGCTGATGCGTGCAGGCTGGCTGCTCAATCTGGTGACCTCTCCCGTGCTGACGGGCTTCACGCAGGCAGCTGCCCTGCTGATCCTGGCATCGCAGCTGCCGACGCTGCTGGGTCTGCGCTCGAGCTGGAGCGCCGTCTGGAACACGCCGTCGCTGCAGCACTTCGACTGGCAGTCCATCGCCTACGGCATCGCCAGCATCGGCATGCTGGTGGCGGCCAAGCGCTGGCGGGCCGCGTTTCCCTCGGCCATCTTCATCATCGCGCTCACGGGGCTGGTCAGCTGGACCACGGGCTTCGCAGACGGGGGTGGCGCCGTGGTCGGGCATCTGCCGGCAGGCCTGCCCAGCTTTCAGTGGCCAGGCATGCTCAGCTGGGACGAATTCGGAGCCCTGGTCATGCCGGTGCTGGTGATCTCCCTGGTGAGCTTCCTGGAGACGGCCTCCAGTGCCCAGGTGGAGCACCAGCAGGCCGGCACGCGCTGGAACGAGAACCAGGACCTGATCGCCCAGGGCCTGTCCAAGATCAGCGCGGGGCTGTTCGGCAGCTTCGCCACCAGCGCCTCCTTCTCGCGTTCGGCCGTGAATCTGCTGGCGGGAGCGAAGACCGGCTGGTCCAACGTGTTCTCCATCCTGCTCGTGGTGATCGTCGTGATGTGGTTCATTCCGGCCCTCTATCACGTGCCCCAGGCAGCGCTGGCCGCCATCGTGATCACGGCCGTGGTCAACCTGGTCAAGCCGCGCGTGCTGCTGCAGCTGTTCAAGGTCTCTCGCGTGGAAGGCAGCATTGCCCTGGCCACGCTGGCGCTCACCATCCTCACGGCGCCGCGCATGTACTGGGGCGTGTTCGCGGGCATCTTGCTGAGCCTGGGCCACTTCCTCTACCAGCGTCTGCACCCGCGCATCATCGAGGTCGGTCAGCACCCGGACGGCAGCCTGCGCGACCGCAAGCTGTGGCAATTGCCACCGCTGGCGCCGGGCCTGCTGGCGCTGCGCATGGATGCGGAGCTGGACTTCGGCTCGGCCTCGGCGCTGGAGCGGCGCATCGCCGACGACTGGGCCCGCCAGTCCGAGGCCACCCACCTGTGCCTGCTGGCCCAGCCCATCAACCGCATCGATGTGACGGGCGTGGAAACCTTCGTGCGCCTGCAACTGCAGGCCGCCAGGCGCGGCGGCGTGCTGCATGTGGTCGGGCTGAAGCTACCCGCCGAACAGGTGCTGTTGCGCGCCGGTGCCCTGCAGCGCGGACCGCACCTGCGCCTGTACCGCACGGACGCCGAGTTCCTCGCGGCCCTGGCCCTGCCGCCTTTTGCGACTTCCACTACATCTGTTACCGCCGATGAAGCAAAAGTCGGCGCCACCACGGCGACAATGGCGCCTACACACTGATACACTTCACCGGCTTTTCATTCAGCCCTCCGTGACTGCCCCCGCATCCCACCAATCCGTCTACCTGCGCGACCTGCGCCTGGCCACAGCCCATGCGCTGGTTACCCACGCTGGTGGGGCGGTCCGTCTGCCAACGGATTCGCCGACGCGCTACCTGCAGTCGCTGATCGATGAGCTGTGCTCGCTGTCGCTGCGCGATCCGCTGACAGGCCTTGCCAACCGGCGCCATTTCCGCACCATTGCCGAGCGCGAGATCGATCGCGTGGCCCGCTCGGGCGAGGCGGCGCTGATGCTGATGCTGGACATCGACCATTTCAAGCAGATCAACGATCAGCATGGCCATATCGTCGGCGACCGCGTGCTGCAGTCGGTGGCACGCACGCTGACCAGTTGCGTGCGCCCGATGGACACGCTGGCTCGCTATGGCGGCGAGGAGTTCGCCATCGTGCTGCCGGCCTGCCCGGCCGCCTTCGGCCTGTCCGTGGCCGAACGCATCCGCAGTGCCATCGAGCGCATGCCGGTGGTCATCTCACCCACGCTGACCCTGCAGATCACCATCAGCATAGGCGGTGCCTATGCACTGCAGTGGATACGAAGCACCACGACACTGTGGACCGAACGCGCCGACAGACAGCTGTACCTTGCCAAGTCTGCCGGCCGCAATCGTGTGCACATCGAAGAACAACCAGACAGTACGGTAAGCGCGGAGGAAAAAAGCCTGCTTTTCGGACCTTTGTATGCCCCGTCCCCGTTTGACAATGGGCTGAATCCAGATACTGCAACCGATGTGGACCCCGAAGATGGACTCCGCTGATAGCCAGGTGGTGAACGACAACGCCATTCCCCATCCCGCCCTTCCCGCTGCCGTTCCCATGAGCGATGCCGTGCGCTCCAAGCCGCGCGGGCACATCATCGCGGTGACCAGCGGCAAGGGTGGCGTGGGCAAGACCTTCGTCTCGGCCAACCTGGCCGCGGCGCTGACGCGCCATGGCTTCAAGGTGCTGGTGCTCGATGCCGACCTGGGCCTGGCCAACCTCGACGTGGTGCTCAACCTCTACCCCAAGGTCACGCTGCACGACGTCTTCACGGGACGCTCGACGCTGGAGGAGGCCATCCTGCCCACGCCTGGAGGCTACTCCGTGCTGCTGGCCGGCTCGGGCATGATCGAATACTCGCGGCTCACGCCCGAGATACGCCAGCAGTTCACGCACACCATAGAGACACTGGCGCCGCGCTACGACATCGTGCTGCTGGACACCGGCGCCGGCATCTCCGATGTGGTGCTGTTCTCGGTGTCCATGGCCACCGAGGTGCTGGTCATCGCCACACCCGAGCCCACCTCGCTGACCGATGCCTACGCGGCGATCAAGGTGCTGGCGATACAGCAAAAGCGCCAGCAGATCCGCCTTGCCATCAACCAGGCGGCGCGCCCCGGGGATGGCCGCGCCATCACGGGCCAGCTCCAGCAGGTGCTCAACCGCTTCGTCAGCACGGCCTCCGGCGAGCCGCTGCGCCTCACCCACCTGGGCGACATTCCGTCCGACCCGGCCGTGCGCGAGGCCGTGATGCGCCGCCAGTTGCTGCTGCACTCCATGCCGGGCGCACCCGCGTCGCTGGCAGTGGCGCAGCTGGCCAATAAAATCAAGGCCCTGCTGGTGTCGGGCGGCTGATCGGGTCGCCTCTCGCCGGCACCCCGATCCAACCCGCGGCCCGTGCCGCGTCCGCCCTGCCCGCCCGTGCCCGACATACTCAACATCTCCTGCTACAAGTTCACGCCGCTGCACGATGCGGCAGCCCTGCGCGACACCCTGGCCGAGCGTGCCCAGGCCCTGGCGCTCAAGGGCACCATCCTCCTGGCCGAGGAAGGCATCAACTTCTTCCTGGCCGGCCCGGCCGAAGCCGTGCGTGGTTTCGTGGACCAGTTGCGCACCGATGCGCGCTTTGCCGATCTGGCCCCCAAGGAGAGCTGGTCGGACGCCGTCCCCTTTCGCAAGATGCTGGTCAAGGTCAAGCGCGAGATCATCCGCATGGACCATCCCACCATCCGCCCGGCCGCCGGCCGCGCGCCCTCGGTCACGCCGGCAACGTTGCGCCGCTGGCTGGAACAGGGCCACGATGACGAGGGGCGGGAAGTGGTGACTCTGGACACGCGCAACGACTTCGAGGTGGACGCCGGTGCCTTCCGCGGCACCGTCGACTGGCGCATCACCAAGTTCACAGAATTCCCGCCCGCGCTGCGCGCCCGCAAGGCCGAGCTGGCCGGCAAGACCGTGGTCAGCTACTGCACGGGCGGCATACGCTGCGAAAAGGCCGCCATCCTGATGCAGGACGAGGGCCTGGACCATGTCTACCAGCTCGAAGGCGGCATCCTCAAGTACTTCGAGGAGACCGACGGCGCCTTCTATGACGGCGGCTGCTTCGTCTTCGACGAGCGCAGGGCCGTGGATGCGGACCTGGCGGCTGCGCCCCAGCTGGAGCAGCCTGGTACGCCCCAGGCCTAGCGCCGCAGCCGCAGCGCCTGCTGCGCCACGCGCTCGCCAAAGAGACGAGCGGTTTCCAGGTCACCGGGCAGCATCTCGGCGGCCGAGGCGTCGGACGCCGACTGCGCCATGGCGCCGCTGAAGGCGCCTATCCAATTGAGGTCATTGCGCTGCGCGGCGCGTGCGTTGGAGGGCAGCATGCCGCTGCCCACCCACAGGCCGCCATGCTGCATGGCCAGCTGGAACAGGTAGTCCAGCGTGGTCTGCTTGTTGCCGTTGACGCTGGCGCTGTTGGTGAAGCCCGCGAACAGCTTGTCCTTCCAGGCCTGCACGAACCAGGGTTTGGAGGAGGCATCGGCGAAGCGCTTGAACTGCCAGCTCGGCCCGCCCATGTAGGTGGGTGAGCCGAAGACGATGGCGTCCGCCGCCGCCAGCATGTCCCAGCCGCCCTCAGGCAGTTGGCCGTCGCCATCGATGGCCAGCATGCGCGCACCCGCGCCATCGGCCACGGCCTGGGCCATGCGCCGGGTATGTCCGTAGCCCGAGTGGTAGACCACCACGATATCTGCCATACAAGAAATCCTCGGGCGCCCGCTGCGGCCGCAGGCCGGCAGGCGCCGCTTCATGAGTCACATGCCAAAAGGCCCCGCAGCACTGCTGCGGGGCCCGCTCAGGTTCGTAGCCTAACAAAAAAACAGGCGTGGACCGGCCTCGCGCAGGCGCTCAGGAGCGCCTGGCATCGACGCTCCAGCCCCCTGCCCCATGGGCCGCGAAGCCCAGCAGGCCGCCGGTGACGGCGATGTTCTTCCAGAACAGAAGCTGCTGCATCATGGCCGCATCGGCCGGCACGCTCCAGTAGGCGTGAAAGAAGAAGCTGGCCACCAGCGTGAAGAAGGCCAGCGCCAGCGCCGCCCAGCGCGTGCACCAGCCCAGCAGCAGGGCCAGGCCGCCGACAATCTCCACCACCAGGGCCACGGCCACGCCGATCTGGGGCATGGGCATGCCCACCGAAGCGGCATAGCCCACGGTGCCGGCGAAACCGCCGATCTTCTGCAAGCCCGCGGGCACGAACATCAGCGCGATCAGGATACGGCCCGCCAGGGCCAGCGGATTGCTCAGACGGTTCAACATGATGGGTACTCCTCGTGAATCTTCAGGCTTGCAGATCGAACACCAGGACCTCGGCCTGCTCTCCGTCACCGAGGAGCAGCCGTGGCTCATTCTCCACAAGCGCCGCATCGCCGGCTGTCAGCCGTTGCCCATTGACGCTCAGCGCGCCATCCACCAGGTGCACATAGGTCTTTCGCCCGGCAGGCAGCGGCATGTCGGCACGTTCGGCACCATCGAACAGGCCCGCGTGGAGCCGCGCGTCCGCGTGGATGCGGACCGAGCCGTCCGCCCCGTCGGGCGAGGCCACCAGGCGCAGCCGGCCACGCTTTTCCTCATCCGGGAAGGCCTTTTGCTCATAGCCGGGCGCGATGCCGGCCTCGCTGGGCAACAGCCAGATCTGCAGGAAATGCGTGGTCTGGCCCGGCGCATGGTTGTGCTCGCTGTGCACCACGCCCGAACCGGCGCTCATGCGCTGCACCTCGCCCGGAACGATGGTCTGCTCGTTGCCCATGCTGTCCTTGTGCGAGAGCCGGCCTTGGAGCACATAGCTGATGATCTCCATGTCGCGGTGGCCATGGGCGCCGAAGCCCGTGCCCGGCGCGATGCGGTCCTCGTTGATGACACGCAGGTTGCCGAAGCCCATGTGGCGCGGGTCGTGGTAGCTGGCGAAGGAGAAACTGTGGTGCGACTGCAGCCAGCCGTGGTCGGCATAGCCACGCTCGCGGGATTTGCGCAGGGCGATCATGCGGCATCCTTTTCAAAAGTCCTGTTCGATGGCTTCACTGTAGAAGCCGTTGCCCAGGACAGGGCGCAGCCCGATTGATGGCATCATTCAAAGCTTTTGAAGCCCTGACAACCGATGCCCAGTCCCCGCGACGTGCTCACCCCCGACAGCCTGGCCATGCTCCAGGCCATTGCCGAGGCCGGCAGCTTTGCCGCCGCCGCGCGCCAACTGGGGCTGGTGCCCAGCGCACTGACCTACCGCGTGCGCCAGATCGAGGATGCCCTGGACGTGCTGCTGTTCGACCGCCGCTCACGCCATGCCCAGCCCACCGAGGCCGGCCAGGAACTGCTGCGCGAAGGGGCCCGCCTGCTGCAGGAGATCGACACCGTGGCGCACCGCGTGCGCCGGGTGGCCACCGGGTGGGAGCCGCACCTGACCATCGTCGTCGACGGCGCCGTGGCGCGCACGCCCATGCTGGAGCTGGTCGAGGCCTTCTACGCCATGCAGCCGCCGACGCGGCTGAAACTGCGCGACGGCATTCTCACCGGCACGCTGGAGACCCTGACATCGGGCCGCGCCGACCTGGCCATCGGCGTGGCGGTGAACTCCAGCAATGTCGCGGGCCTGCAGGCGGGCGAGCTGGGCGAACTGGATTTCGTGTTCGCCGTCGCTCCCCACCACCCGCTGGCCACGGCCGCCGAACCCATCACCGACGCCACGCTGCTGCAGCACCGCATCATCGCCGTGGCCGATTCGGGGCTGCGCGACAGCGCCAGCATGGGCCTGCTCAGTGGCCAGGACATCTTCACGGTGGACTCCATGCAGGCCAAGATCGAGGCCCAGGTGCGCGGCCTGGGCTGTGGCTTTCTTCCCCATTTCATGGCCGACGTCTATGTGCAGGCCGGGTTGCTGGTGACGCGCCAGGTCGCGCGGCCCTCACGCAATGTGCGCCTGCACTACGCCTGGTCCGGTGCGCCGCAGCAGACGCCCGCCCGCGCGCTCCAGTGGTGGCTGCAGCAGTTGGAAAGCCCCGCCACGCGGCGTGCCCTCATGGAAAATCATCACCGACATTGAGTCGGCACAAGCCGCCGGACGCCCCGCGCGGGTGTAGAGTGGTTACAGGTTCCGGCCTCATCCGCCACCGTGGCGGAGCAGGCCGCGACGGATGTGCTTTTCCGGAATCTGCCACTGTCAGCAAAGGTCATGCTCCATGAATGCTTCCCGCGCCGCCTCCAAGTCCACCGCCAGGAAAAAGCCCTCCAAGCCATCCGGGTCCGCGCCGGCCGGCACCCGCCGCATCGCGGTCATAGGAGCCGGCATGGCGGGCCTGGCCTGCGCACGCACGCTGATGCAGGCCGGCCACGACGTGCATGTCTATGAGCGGCTGCCCCAGGCTGGCGGACGCATGCGTTCGGTCAACGGCGCGCAGGGCGCTTTCGACATCGGAGCCCAATACTTCACCGTGCGCGATGCACGCTTCGAGCAGGCCTTGCAGACCGTGCCCGGCCTGTGCCGCCCCTGGAGCGTGAGCACGCTGCGTGTGCTCGACGCGCAGGGCCGCCAGTCCAGCGCGGCCCCCGCGCCCACCGAGGCCCACTGGGTGGCCACGCCCGACATGCAGGCCCTGCCGATGGCCTGGGCCGCACCGCTGTGGGACGCGGGCCGCCTGCACCTGGGCCAGCGTGTGACCCGGCTCGAACGCCATGGCGGCGCTGCCTCCTGGCGCCTGCACCTGGAGACCATCGAATCCACCGCGCAGGTCGTGGAATCTGGCTTCGATGCGGTGGTGCTCGCCCTTCCCGCCCCCCTGGCCCGCCAGTTGCTGCAGACCACGCCTCTGGCCCTGCCCCTCGTGCGGGGCATGGCCGGCGTGGAGATGGCGCCCTGCTGGACCCTGACGCTGTCCTACCCCATGGCGACGGAGGCTGGCCTGTCCACGCTGGGCCCGCAGTGGAATGCTGCGCGCACCACCCATGAGCGCGCGGTCTGGGTGGCCCGCGAGTCGTCCAAGCCCGGGCGCTCGCAGAGCGAGCGCTGGACCGTGCACGCCAGCCCCCAATGGTCACAGGAGCACAGGGCTGACGATGCCCCCCGCGTGCTGGCCAAGATGCAGAAGGCCTTTGGCGAAATCACGCGCATCCGCGTGCCTCCCCGCCATGCCAGCGTCTACCTCTGGCCCCAGGCCCAGACCCTGTCGCCCCTGGGCCGCAGCCATGTCTGGAACGCGGGTGCCGGCCTGGGCCTGTGCGGCGACTGGTGCCTGGGCCGGCGCGTCGAGGATGCCTTCGTCTCGGGACTGGAGATGGCCCTTGCCCTGGTGCCCGCCTGAGCCCCCCCTGCATCACGGCCCGGGGCCTCGCGAGGCCTTAATATCCGGCCCCGATGACAGACGCCGCCCCCGACAGCTCCAAGCACCCGCATGCCACGACCCGCTATGTGGGCCGCTTCGCCCCCTCGCCCACAGGCCTGCTGCATGCCGGCTCGCTGGTGGCGGCCCTGGCCAGCTGGCTGGACGCGCGCGCCCATGGCGGGCGCTGGCTGGTACGCATCGAAGACATAGACCCTCCACGCTGCCAACCCGGCGCGGACACGGCCATCCTGCACCAGTTGGCCGCCTGCGGCCTGCTGCCCGACGAGGCGCCGGTCCGGCAATCCCTGCGCGGCTCCTTCTACGAGCATGCCCTGGCACGGCTCAAGGAGGCCGGCCTGGCCTACCCCTGTGCCTGCACCCGTCGGGACATCGAGCAGGCCTGGGCTCGCCAGGGTCTGACGCACGAACGCCATGTCGAACGCCCCTATCCTGGAACCTGTCGCAGCGGATTGCAGGGAAGGAATCCCAGGGCCTGGCGCTTCGACCTGGACCACTACACCGGGCATGCACCCATCGTGCACTGGCAGGACCGCCGCCTGGGTGCGCAACAGCAGGACGTGGTGCGCAGCGTAGGCGACTTCGTGCTGCGCCGGGCCGACGGCCTGTGGGCCTACCAGCTGGCCGTGGTCGTGGACGACGGTCTGCAAGGCATCACCCATGTGGTGCGCGGGGCAGACCTCGCGGACAATACGCCACGCCAGTTGCTGCTGCAGCGCGCCCTGGACCTGCCGGCGCCGAGCTACCTGCATACGCCGCTGGTGCTGATGCCCGACGGAGAAAAGCTCTCCAAGCAGCATGGGGCGCCGGCCCTGGACCTCGCCGAGCCGCTGTCCGCGCTGCGCGCAGCCGCCGCCCACCTGCAACTGTCCGAGCCTCCGGCCATGGCCACTGCCGGAGAAGCACTGGCATTCTGGGTACGGTGCTGGCGCCATACATACAATTGAGCCCGTGAACCCAATTTCTTCCTCCAACGCCGACTCCAGTACGGACGGCACCATTCCGAACGCCACGCCGCGTGGACCCGCCGCCCCCCGCAGCGGCCAGCCACCCGAGGGCGTGGCCCATCCCAAGACCATCAAGAGCTATGTGCGCCGCGCCGGCCGCACCACGACCGGCCAGGCCAAGGCCTTCGAGGAACTGGGCCCGCGCTTCGTGCTGGACTACCGGGCCGCGCCCCTGGACCCTACAGCCACCTATGGCCGCCAGGCGCCGCTGATCCTGGAGATCGGCTTCGGCATGGGCGAGGCCACGGCGCACATCGCGCGCGTGCGCCCCGATGACAATTTCCTGTGCTGCGAGGTACACGAGCCGGGCGTGGGCGCCCTGCTCAAGCGCATCGGGGAGCAGGACATCGGCAACATCCGCATCCTCCAGCACGACGCCGTGGAAGTCATTGACCACATGCTGCCCGAGGACAGCATCGATGGCGTGCACATCTTCTTCCCCGACCCCTGGCACAAGAAAAAGCACAACAAGCGCCGCCTGATCCAGGCCGGGCTGGTGACCAAGCTGGCGCGCCGCCTGCGCCCCGGTGGCTACATTCACTGCGCCACCGACTGGGAACCGTATGCGGTGCAGATGCTGGAGGTGCTGGGTGCCGAGCCCCTGCTGTTCAATACCGCCGAGGGCTACGCGGCCAAGCCCGACTACCGGCCGCTGACCAAGTTCGAGAACCGCGGCATCCGCCTGGGCCACGGTGTATGGGATCTGGTGTTTGAGCGCCGCTGAACCGGCTGCGACCTCCTCCAAGACAAGGCCCCGCATGCAGCCATTGCTACAGAACCTGGTAGAGATGACGGCCCACAGAGACCACCTGCGGCTGGAAATCTCCGTACTGTCCACATTGTTCAAGCTCAACGGCGTGGTGCAGGTTCGGGCCCTGGAGTTGTTCGCCATGCCGGACGGCAGGCATTGCCTGCGCGCGCGCACCTGGAGCCAGGGCGACCAGGTGATGTCCACCGATGCCGAGGCCTTGTATGACCCGCAAAGCGTGGAACTGGCCTCCATGCCCGCGCTGCAGCAGGCCCTGCAGCAACGCGCCATGGTCGCCTCGGCCGTGCAGCCCGATGGCAGGCATGTGCTGTGGCTGCCGCTGTGGCGGCAGGAGACGGCCTACCACTGCCTGGAGATCACGCAGTCCACGGCTTTCTCTCCCAGCCGCCTGGATGTGATCCAGGGTATCTTCGGCGTCTACCACAACTACCAGAGCCTGCTGGACTATAGCGAGCGCGACGCACTGACCGGCCTGCTCAACCGCAAGACCTTCGACGAGCAGTTCCTGCGGCTGTCACTGCAGGAGTCCCATGCCCCGCCCCCCGGGGCCGGCATGGAGGACGTTCCGGGCCAATGGCTGGCGGCCATCGACATCGACCACTTCAAGCGGATCAATGACCGCTTCGGCCACCTGTACGGTGACGAGGTACTGATCCTGGTCGCCAACATCCTGCGCAGCTGCTTCGACGCCAAGGACCGCGTCTTTCGCTTCGGCGGCGAGGAGTTCGTGGTGCTGCTGCGCTCGGTCAGCCTGGCCAATGCACGCAAGGCCCTGGAGCGGCTGCGCCATGACGTGGAGAGCTACGACTTCCCGCAAGTGGGGCGCATCACCGTGAGCGCGGGCTTTGCCGCCATGGGCTCGGGCGCGCCCGTGGAAGTGCTGGGCCAGGCCGACCAGGCGCTCTACCATGCCAAGGAGAATGGCCGCAACCAGACCTGGTTCTACGGCGACCTGATCGACCGGGGCCTGCTGATGCCCCAGGTGACCAGCAACGACATCGAACTGTTCTGACCCCCGGCCCCGCGTCGCTCTAGACGCGATCATCCACGCACACACGGTCGCGGCCGCGGTGCTTGGCCTCATAGAGCATGGCATCGGCACGCTGCAGCAGTTCCTGCACCTGCTCGCCCGCCTTCAACTGCGCAACGCCGAAGCTGGCGGTCACCTCCAGCTCCAGCGCATTGACCTGCATGGGAGCTGCGCGGATGGACTCGCGCAGTTGCCGGGCCAGGTGCCCGGCTGCACCAGCCTCGAGCCGGGGCAGCACGAGGAGGAACTCCTCCCCGCCATAGCGCGCCATCCACTGGACCGGCGCCGCCAGCCCGCTGCGGCAGCGCAGCGCCACCTCGCGCAGCACGGCGTCGCCCGCCGCGTGCCCGTGCGTGTCGTTGACCTGCTTGAAATGGTCCACGTCCACGAACATGACACTCAGCGCCTCGCCGTACGCGTGGCTTTGCGCCACCTCGGCCGACAGGCGTTCGTCCATTGCACGGCGGTTGTGGCAACCGGTCAGCGCATCGGTCAATGACATGCGCCTGACCTCCTCGACCAGCGACTGCAGCTGGCCGGTGCGCTGGGCCACCAGCAGGTCCAGGTGCTCGATGTGGCCGCGCAGGTCGTGCTGGAGCTGGGTGAAGCCCAGAACGACCAGATCGATCTCATCGCGCTGTGCACGCACCGGCCTGTCCAGCACCAGCGGGCGCGAAAGCTCGTTGGGCTTGAGGCGGGACGCAAACCGCGCGATCTGCTGCAAGGGCTGGCGCAGCTCCCGGCGCATCACCCAGGCCACCATCAGGCAGACCAGGGCGGTGAACAAGGCATAGCCCAGCAGCACCCGCAGCGTGGAGTCGCGTAGCACTTCCAGGTAATATCCGCGGTTTTCCCAGACCTGCAGCTCACCGAGCGGCAATCGGGAATGGCTGTGCCTTGGCGGAGGAACCGGCATCGACAAGGCGGGGGCCCGTCCCTCCACCGGGTCGCCGGCCTCGTACAACTGGCCCGTGGAGGTGACACGCAACTGCACATGCCCCACCAGGGGCAGCCCGCCCAGCCATTGCACCTGCTCACGGACCATGGCCGGGTCGATATCCCAGAGCGCGGCGGACAGCGCGATCATGCTGTTGGACACCCATGTCTGCATCGAGTGGCGAAATTCCTGCTGGCCCTTGCGGTACTCCCACCAGGCATGTGCACCACCGAACACCAGCATGCAGGCGACAGCCAGCAGGATGATGCGCAGGATCAGCAAGGAGGCAATCGAGCGGAAGCGGGGCATGCGCAGGCTCAACGCAGCAGATGCTTGAGCTCGAAGCCGTAGCGGCCCAGCCCGGGATTGAGGTGCTTGCTGTAGCGGCGAAAGTCCAGCGGCGCCAGCGGTGCGCTGATGCGCCGCTCGTAGCGGTCGATCTGTGACTTGTCCAGCAGGGTGAACATGGGCCGTATCTGCTCCAGTCCCTCGGAGGCGAAGTCGGTCCCGTGGGCGTGGTCGTACAGCATCACCAGCGCCCAGGCTCCCGTCAGGAAATGGCCACCCGCCAGTGCCGACAGTTCACCCGCACGCAAGGCCGTCATGGCTGCGGCCGAGGAGTTGATGGCGCTGAAGAGCGCATCGCGCCCCGGCGTGCCGCCGCGTTCGCGCCAGGCCTGCATGGCGCCAAAGGCCATCTCGTCATTGCCCGCCCAGACCAGGCGCACCTCGGGATAGCGCTGAAACAGCACGCCCGCCTGCTGCTGTGCGCGCTCGCGGCGCCATTCGCCAAAGACTTCCTGGCGCAGCACCACGTCGCCGGCCTCCGCCGCGGCACGCCGCATGCCGGCATTGCGCTCCACGGAAGACGGCGTGGAGCGATCTCCTGCAATGGCCACCATGTGAAGCCGGCCATCCCCTCCCCGCGCCACCCCCGAGGCGCGCGCGCTGGCGATCAGCGACCTGGCCGTCAGATAGCCGGCCTCCTCGGCTCCGGGCTCCAGGCTGCCCAGCCAATGGCGAAAGCGCTCGCGTGCCACGCCGGTCTGACCGCGCAGGGCCTCGGGCACGCCGCTGAAGGCCATGAAGCTGTCTATGCCCGCCATCTCCAGCGTGCGCAGGATCTCCGGCGCCACGCTGTAGTCGTTGGTGAACACCACGTAGCGCGGCCTCTGGACCTTGGGCAAGGCCGCGATCTGGCGGGCGATCTCGATGGGAGCCAGGTGGTCGCGCTGTGCGTAGCGCACCTGCAATTGCATGCCCAGGCTGCGGGCCGCATCCTGCATGGCCTCGCTGACCGTGGTCCAATAGCGCTCATCGGAGCGGCCGGGGTTGATGAAGACCACGCTCTGCGCAAAGGCTGCGGGCGGCTGCGCCAGCAGGCCAAAGCCCAGCAGGCAGGCCATGCGCAGCGCCCACGGCAAGACGCCCCGGTGGGGCTCACCGGGGCGTCTTGCAGTCCTGGCAGCAGGAACCATCTGCCGCTTGCAGTTGCAGGATCAGGCGCGCTCGGCCACCCAGGCCTGCACGCCGGCCAGCGCGGCCGGCAGGCCTGCCGCGTCCGTGCCGCCGGCCATCGCCATGTCGGGCTTGCCACCGCCCTTGCCTCCGACCTGGGTGGCCACGAAGTTCACCAGGTCACCTGCCTTGATGCGCGCCGTCTCGGCCTTGGTCACGCCAGCGGCCAGCTGCACCTTGTCGCCATCGACGGCGGCCAGCACGATGGCGGCGGCGCCCAGCTTGTCCTTGAGCTTGTCCATGGTGTCGCGCAGGGTCTTGGCATCTGCGCCTTCCAGCCTGGCGGCCAGGACCTTGATGCCCTTGACGTCCACGGCCTGGCCGGCCAGTTCGTCGCCCTGGCTGGAAGCCAGCTTGCCCTTGAGGGCTGCCACTTCCTTCTCCAGCGCGCGGATCTGCTCCAGCGCACCGCCGATGCGGGTGTTCAGCTCGGCCGTCGGCGCCTTGAGCGCGGCGGCGGCCTGGTCCACCGTGGATTCCAGCGATTGCAGGTAGGCCAGCGCGTTCTCGCCGGTCACCGCCTCGATGCGGCGCACGCCAGCGGCCACGCCGCCTTCGCCCACCACCTTGAACAGGCCGATGTCGCCGGTGCGCTGCACATGGGTGCCACCGCACAGCTCGCGGCTGCTGCCGATGTCCAGCACGCGCACGGAGTCCCCGTACTTTTCGCCGAACAGCATCATGGCGCCCGTGGCCTTGGCCGATTCGATGTCCATCACGCGCGCATCGGTGGGCGTGTTGTCCAGGATCTCGGCGTTCACGCGGCGTTCGATCTCGCGGATCTCTTCAGCGGTCACGGGCTGGTTGTGGGCGAAGTCGAAGCGCGTGCGCTCGGCATTGACCAGCGAGCCCTTTTGCTGCACGTGGTCGCCCAGCACTTCGCGCAGGGCCTTGTGCATGATGTGCGTGACCGAGTGGTTGCGCATGGTGGCGGCACGCAGCTGCGTGTCCACCTCGGCCTGCACGGCATCGCCTACCTTGAGGCTGCCGGACTCCAGCACGCCGTGGTGGCCGAACACATCGGCCTTGATCTTGAGCGTGTCCTCGACCGCGAAGCGCGCGCCAGCGGTGCCGATCACACCCTGGTCACCCACCTGGCCACCGGACTCGGCATAGAAAGGCGTGGTGTCGAGCACGACCACGCCGTTCTGGCCAGCCTTGAGCTCCTGCACGGCGCTGCCGTCTGCATACAGAGCCACCACCTTGGCGGCCTCGGCCAGCTTCTGGTAGCCCGTGAAGGCATTGGCCTCGCCCGTGTATTCGAGGGCGCGGTCCATCTTGAACTTGCCGGCGGCACGGGCCTTGTTCTTCTGCTCCTCCATGGCGGCCTGGAAGCCCGCCTCGTCCACGCCCAGGCCGCGCTCGCGGCAGACGTCGTTGGTCAGGTCCAGCGGGAAGCCATAGGTGTCATGCAGCTTGAAGGCCACGTCGCCGGGCAGCACCTTGGCGCCACCGGCCAGCGCCGCGTCCAGGATTTCCATGCCGTTGGCCAGGGTCTCGAAGAAGCGCTCTTCCTCGACCTTGAGCACTTCGGTGATGCGTGCCTCCTGCTCGCGGATCTTGGGATAGGCATCGCCCATCACGGCCACCAGGTCCTTGACCAGCTTGTGGAAGAACGGTGTCTTCTGGCCGAGCTTGTAGCCGTGGCGGATAGCGCGGCGCACGATGCGGCGCTGCACGTAGCCCCGGCCTTCGTTGGAAGGAATCACGCCGTCGGCCACCAGGAAGGAGGTCGCACGGATGTGGTCGGCGATGACCTTCAGCGAGGGGTTGTCCAGGTCGGTCGTGTGCGTCTCGCGCGCGGCCGCCTTGATCAGCGCCTGGAACAGGTCGATCTCGTAGTTGCTGTGCACGTGCTGCAGGATGGCAGCCAGGCGCTCCAGGCCCATGCCGGTGTCCACGCAGGGCGCGGGCAGCGGCTTGACGTTGCCTTGCTCGTCCATGTCGAACTGCATGAACACGTTGTTCCAGATCTCGATGAAGCGGTCGCCGTCCTCATCGGGGCTGCCCGGAGGGCCGCCGGCCACGTGGTCGCCGTGGTCGTAGAAGATTTCCGAGCAGGGGCCGCAGGGGCCTGTGTCGGCCATCATCCAGAAATTGTCGCTCTTGTAGCGCCCGCCCTTGTTGTCGCCGATGCGGATCACGCGCTCGGGCGGCAGGCCGATCTCCTGGGTCCAGATGTCGTAGGCCTCGTCGTCCTCGGCATACACCGTGGCCAGCAGGCGCTCCTTGGGCAGCTTGTAGACCTCGGTCAGCAGTTCCCAGGCCCACTTGAGCGACTCGCGCTTGAAGTAGTCGCCGAAGGACCAGTTGCCCAGCATCTCGAAGAAGGTGTGGTGGCGGGCCGTGTAGCCCACGTTCTCCAGGTCGTTGTGCTTGCCGCCGGCGCGCAGGCAGGTCTGCACCGAGGTCGCGCGCTTGTAGGGGCGCTTGTCGGTGCCCAGGAACACGTCCTTGAACTGGACCATGCCCGAGTTGGTGAACATCAGCGTGGGATCGTTGCCCGGCACCAGGGGGCTGGACTCGACGATGGTGTGGCCCTTGGATGCGAAAAAGTCCAGGAAGCTCTTGCGGATGTCGGCAACGGTGAAAGTGGGTGTGCTCATGGTGTCTAGGAGTTCGGAGCGCCCGCGCAAGGCGCTGTCCCCGAGGGGCAATCCGGCATTATAGGATTGCCCCATCCTCCCTCGCGCAAGCCGGGCCACCCCCTCAGTCCGCCAGCGCGCGGCCGGCGCGCACCGCGCCGAAGAACGAAGCCGCGCCCATCTGCCCGCCCTTGAGCACGATCTCCAGGCCATCGACGGCAGGGTCGCTGGAATATGCGCGGCACAGCGGCGCGCCCGGCACCAGGGCGGCTTGCACCTGCAGCGCATCGATGCCCAGCGCCCCGGCCACCTCGCCGGAGCTGTCGCCACCGGCCACCACCACCCGCCGCACCCGGCTGGCGGCCAGCATGCCGCGCATGGCGGCCGCCAGCGCCCGGCCCACCTGGCGCGCGGCGGCCGCCCGGGACAGCCCGGCGGCCGAGGCCATGGCCTCGAAACCCCGCACGGCCGGATCATCGGGCCCTTCGGCACTGTGGACGATGGCGCTGCGCCCCTGCGCCAGCGCCTGCACGGCGGCGCCCACGGCGCGCTGCACCTCGGCATCGCAGGCCGCAGGGTCCGTGGGGTCCAGCACCCGGGACAGGTCCAGCCGCTGGACATGAAAGCCCTGGTCCCGCGCCCAGGCGATCTGCGCCGCCGTCACCGGCGAGCAACTGCCGCTGACGGCGGCGACCACCGGCACGGCCGGTGCCGGCGGCAGCGCATGGGCCGCCGGCAGCCAGCCGCATGCGCGCCAGTAGGCGATCAGCGCGTACTGCAGGCCCGACGAAGCGGCACAGAACAGGCCCGCGCCGCGCTGCTCCCAGACCAGGCGGCCGGCCTCCTGCAAGGTCTGCTCGTCCAGCACATCGATGGCCACCACGGGCGGCGCGCCGTCCGCCAGCAGCGCCTGCAGGCGCTCCACCGCCCTGCCCTCGCCCAGTTGCAGCATGTCGATGAGCGCCAGCCGGCGCCCAGTCTGCCGCGCCAGGTGCAGGCGCACGTCGGCCTCGTCCATGGGCGTGACCGGGTGGCGCGCCATGGTGGGGTGCCGGTCCAGCCGGTGTCCCGTGCCACCGGCCACGGCAAACAGGTTGCCGAACACCTGGTAGCGCCCCAGCGAGGGCACGCCCACGATGAGCGGCACCCAGTGCCCCGGCATCAGCGGCGCGCCCAGGTCGATGGCTCGCCCTATGGAGCCGATGGACGGCGAGGAGTCGAAGGTGGAGCAGACCTTGTAGTGCAGCAGCGGCGCGCCCAGCGCGGCCAAATTGGCAAAGGCGGCTGGCAGTTCACGCTCCATCCAGTCCGTGCCGCGCCCGCGCGCATCGCCAGCCAGCCCCACGCAGCGCACGTCCGGAAAGCGGTCCAGCAGTTGCGGTGTGGGTGGGCGCAGGCACAGCACGGTAGGCAGGCCCGCCGCCGCCAGCGCCTGCATGGCATCGGTGGACCCCGTGAAGTCGTCGCCGTAGTAGGACAGCAGCAGGCCCGGCGGCAAGCCCTGGGGAGGTGACGGCGCCGCCCTCATCGCCAGAACTCCAGGGCCCGGCGCAGGGCCGGGCTGTGCACCGCGCGCTCGGTCAGGGGCTGGCCCTGCAGGGCCGCGCTCCAGGACTCGCGCAGCGCCTGCACGCCAGCGGCCACGCCATCCGGGTGACCGAAGATGCCTCCGCCCACAGTGTGGATGAGATCAGCGCAGCCCAGCGCGGCGAAGGTGTCATGTGCCTGCAGCCCGGTCTGGCCCGAGCTGAACACGGGCATGGCCTGCAGGGGTGCGTCCGCCCACAGGCCGGCCAGCACGGCCCGGGCGGCGGCGATCACGCTGTCGTCGGGCTCGCTGAATTTGTTGCGCAGGCCATTGACATGCAGATGGTCAACGCCGGCCAGGCGCCACAGCATCTGCCAGGGCGCATAGTCCCAGCCCAGTTGCGGGCAGCGCGTCAGATAGCCCCAGCCCGCGCGGTGGCCGTGGATGGGCAGTTGGGCATGCAGCCGCAGCGCATGCACGCCCACCAGGCCCACGGACTGCAGGCAGACCATGATGCAGGTGCCGCCCTCGGCCAGCACCAGGTCGTGGCGGCGCCGCATCTGGTCCAGGTCGCCCGTCAGGTTGAAGGCCACCATGGCCTTGCGGCCGGTGCGCTCGGCCGCCGCGCGCACTTCGCGCATGACGGCGCGCACGCGCTGCTCGAACGGGCAATGCGGGCCGTCGGCCTGCAGTTCGTCGTCCTTGATGAAGTCGATGCCGGCGTCCAGCAACTGGCGCACCTGCAAGGCGGTCTCTTCGGGCGACAGGCCCACGCTGGGCTTGATGATGGTGCCCACCAGCGGCCCCTGCGCCACGCCGGCCAGCCGCCGTGTGCCCGCGATGCCGAAGGCCGGGCCCGGATAAGCCTGGGCAAAGGACGCCGGCAGCCCCAGCCCCGTGAGCCGCAGCCCCGAGACCTGGCGCAGCTCGAACAGATTGCCCGCCACGGTGGACAACAGGTTGGGGAGCGAGGGGCCGAGGTTGCCCATGGGCCAGGACAGTTGCAGCCTGCAGCGCCGGTAACGCCCGCCCTGCGCGGGCGCCATGGCGCCGGGCAGGCTGGGCGCCTCGGCCTCGTCCAGCAGCTCGATGCGCTCGACGCGGGCACCGGCGCGCTCGCGCAGCTCGGGCGTCTCGCCGGGCAGGGCCACGAAGGTGCCGCTGGACTGTTCGCCGGCAATGGCCAGGGCCGCACGCTCGGGGTCGTCGCCGGTTTCCAGCCAGTAGCTGGCATGCAGGCGTTCCTGTGCGGCAGTGGCGCGGTCGGCAGTTGGTGCGGGATGGAGCCTGCTCATCAGGTGATCCGCTGGATGCTTTGCGCGATCTCGTCGCGGTCGAAAACCTGCAGCCAGTCGTCGCGCATCAGGCGGGGCTTGCCGTGGGTGATGGCCTTGTTGCAGGCGTCCGAGAAGGCGCCCGGGATCTCGTTGAAGATCACGGCGCCCAGGATGTTCATGTGGCCCAGCAGGAAGTCGCGTGCGCAGTCAGGGGGCACGCCCCGGCGCACGGTCTCGTCCATGGCCTCGCGCATCACCGACAGCAGCGTGGCGCAGACGGTCTCCGACAGGCCGGGCTCCAGCAGCGCCATCTGCTCCACCGTGAGCCGGTAGGAGCGCAGGATGGGCGCATAGATGGCCTTGGCGATGTCCTCGCCCAGGTCGAAGGCCTCTTCCGGCCCCTGCATGAGCGCGCTGGTGATGGACTGTTTGGCCGCACCGCCGCCAAAGTAGTCGCGCCGCGCCTCGGGCGTGGTCTCGTCGTTGTAGATGGTGGGGTGGCAGGGATGGGCCACGAAGTACACCAGGTCCGGCCTGTCGGGCAGGTGGCCGGCAAAGGGCGCGGCCGCGTCCAGCGTCATCACCATGGTGCCGGGGCGCAGCCGGGGCGCGATTTCGGCGGCGATGCGGCCGATCAGCGTGTCGGGCACGGCCAGGATGACCACGTCCACTCCCTCCAGCGCGGCGTCCGCGTCCACGCACTCCAGGCCCAGCTCCTCGCGCAAGCGCTGGCGCCCGGCCTCTCCCACCTCCACGTGGGCCACGCGGTAATCCGTCTTGAGCAGGTTGCGCGCCAGGCGCACGCCCATCTTTCCACCCGCCCCGAACAGGGCAATCCTTGCGGTCATCGTTGATGTCTCCCTTGAAAAAACGCGTTCAGGCACGGGCCTGCGCTGCGTCTGGCGCAGACCCCGCATCCCCCTGCCGCCTTGAAGGCATGGCGAACATGAGCACGCCCGACAGGGCCATGCACCCGCCCACCAGCAGCATGGGCAGTTGGTAGGAGCCCGTGGCGTCCTTGAGCGCCCCCGTGATGAAGGGTGCGGCAAAGCCGGCGAGATTGCCGATGGTGTTGATCAGCGCAATGCCGGCGGCCGCCCCCGCCCCGGTCAGGAAGCGCACGGGAAGGGCCCAGAAATTGGGCAGTGCCGAGAAGATGGAGCAGGCCGTGACCGTGATGCAGGCCACCGTGGCCACCGGCGATTGCAGGGTCAGGGCCAGGGGAATGCTGGCCGCGCCCACGAAGGCCGGTACGCCGACATGCCAGGCCCGCACGCCGCGCCGCGCGGCATCGGCGCTCCACAGGTACAGCGCCGCGGCGGCAGGCAGGTAGGGGATGGCGGTGATCAGGCCCTTGTCGAACACATCGAAGCGCGTGCCGAACCGGCTCTCGAAGCCGGCGACGATGGTCGGCAGGAAGAAGGCCAGCGCATACAGCCCGTAGATGAAGCCGAAGTAGATCAGCGACAGCAGCCACACCCGCCCGCTGCGCAGGGCCTGCCGGGCTTGCTCGCCATGGCCCTGGCCTTGGCGCTTGCCCTGGTCCTCACGGGCCAGCTCGTCCGTGAGCCAGCGGCTCTCTGCAGGCGTCAGCCAGCGCGCCTGGGAGGGGCTGTCGGCCAGATAGAACCAGGCGGCCACGCCGACCGCGATGGCGGGAATGGCCACGCCGAAGAACATGATGCGCCAGCCCTGCAGCCCCCACAGCCCGTCGGCCCCTATGAGCAGGGCCGCCAGCGGCGCGCCGACGACGATGGTCAGCGGCTGGGCCAGGTAGAACAGCGCCAGGATGCGGCTGCGGTGGCGCGCCGGCACCCACAGGCTCAGGTAGAGGATGGCACCGGGGAAGAACCCGGCCTCGGCCACGCCCAGCAGAAAGCGCAGCACATACAGCTCCTGCGCGCTGCCCACCCAGGTGAACAGCAGGGCCACGATGCCCCAGGTCACCATGATGCGCGCCAGCCAGCGCCGCGCGCCCAGCCGGTGCAGGGCGAGGTTGCTGGGAATCTCCAGCAGGATATAGCCCACGAAGAAGATGCCGGCCGCAAAGCCGAACTGGGCCGCGCTCAGGGCCAGGTCCCGGACCATGCCGTTGGGACCGGCGAACGAGATCGCCGTGCGGTCCAGGAAATTGATGAAGAACATCAGGGCGATGAACGGCACGAGCCGTATCGAGACCTTGCGGATCGCGGATCGCTCCACGCACTGCAGTGCAGCGTTGTCCATGGTGTTTTGTCTCCTGTTGGAAGGAAGGGGCTGGCTGCACCGTTTTCACCGTCTGCATTGGCTGCAGTGGCCGGTTGCGCCGCCTTGTGTTTTTCACACCTGGAATCTATCGATGGCATCCTGTGGCAACAAACGATTTGTGGTCCGCGCGATGTGAGCAAAAATCACATCCGGCCCGCAACGCCACACCTGCCGGCGTCCGGCAGGAATCGCCTCCCACACCACCCGGCCAGCACCATGCCCACACCACGCCCCTCGCTCAATGCCCTGCACACCTTCGAGGCCGTGGCGCGCCTGCGCAGCATGACGCTGGCGGCCGAGGAACTGTGCGTGACGCACGGCGCCGTGAGCCGCCAGATCAAGACGCTGGAAGACACGCTGGGCATGGCTCTTTTGCGGCGCACCGCCCACGCCAGCGAGCCCACGGCCGAGGGCCTGCGCCTGGCCGAAGGGCTGGGCGCGGCCTTCGGCATCATCGATGCCAGCCTGGAGCAGCTGCAGCCCGGGCCGCTGACGCTATCGTGCTCGGCCTCGGTGCTGATGCATTGGCTGCTGCCGCGCATGGCGCGCTTCCATGCCCGGCATCCGCAGACCGTGCTGCAGTTCCACATGAACTACGACCAGATCGACTTCATCCGCGACAAGGTCAGCGTGGCCATCCGCAGCAGCGTGATCGCCGCGCCGCGCGATGCCCTGGTGCGCGAGCTGGTGACCGAGTGCGTGGGACCCGTCTGCTCGCCCGACTACCTGGCCACCACGCCGATCCACAGGTCCGGCGACCTCGCCAATGCCCGCCTGCTGGCCACCAGAACCCGGCCCGAAGCCTGGTCCGACTGGCAGGCCGCCGCAGGCTTGCCAGCGGCCGGCACGCCGCCGGTGCCGCTGTCGCCGCAGGAAAGCTATGAACATTTCTATCTGCTGATCCAGGCCGCCGCCTGCGGCCTGGGTGTGGCCATGGTGCCGCAGATGCTGGTGCAGGAAGAGTTGCGAGCAGGCCGGCTGGTGGCACCACTGGGCTTTGTGCCCGGTCCACGGCACCTGCAGCTGTGGGTGGCGCCCCATCTGGGCCGCAGGGCCGACATTCTTGCGCTGGAGAAATGGCTGGCGCAGGAGATGGGGGAGATGGCTGGCACAGGCGATCTCGCCGTTCCCTGATCCCGCTCAGGCTGCGCGCGACGGGCGCCCCGGATAATCGCCAGCCGGAACCACAGCAAGCACACCATGGCGCAACCACAGACACCCGAGCCTCATTCCAGCGAACCGCCCCCCGCCGCCAGCGCCAACGGGTCCCATCCGGCCAAGCCACCGAAAAGCAGCATCGTGCCCTGGCTCATCGGCCTGCCCGTGGCCTTTTTCGCTGTACTCATGCTGGCTGGCCAGCTGCTGTCCACGCCAGAGGGCGAGGCGCGCTGGGTGGAGCGCGAAACCATCAAGATCTGCCGCAAGGAAACCGCGCGGCCCGAGGCCGAGCGCAAGACGCAGCAGTTTGAGTCGGTGCAGGACTGCGACAGGCTCGAATTCGACTTCAAGCAGCGCTACGGTGAAAACCCCTGAGGCGAAGGCACAACGAAAAAGGCCGGCAGAGCCGGCCTTTGGCTTGCGAGGGCCAGTTCAGTCGCGCGTCTCGATGGCCCGGTTGATGCCCAGCGCCGCCAGGGTGCACAGCGCACCCGACAGCAGATAGATACCGAGCGCCACCAGCCCGAAGCGCGAGGACACACCCAGCGCCACCAGCGGAGCGAACGCGGCGCCTACCAGCCAGGCCATGTCCGAGGACAAGGCCGCGCCGGTGTAGCGATAGCGTGAGGGGAAGTTGGACGTCACCGTGCCTGCGGCCTGGCCGTAGGACAGGCCCAGCAGGATGAAGCCCACGATGATGAACACGTTGTTGCCGGCCGCGCCGCTGCCCAGCAGCCAGGGCGCCAGGAAGCTGAAGATGCCGATCAGGCAGGCCATGGTGCCCAGGGTGTTGCGCCGACCGACACGGTCGGCCAGCCAGCCCGAGACCATGATGGCCACGGCCGCGCACAGGGCGCCGACGATCTGCACGCCCAGCACATGGTTCACCGACTGGTCCGAGTACAGCGAGATCCAGGACAGCGGGAAGATGGTCACCAGGTGGAACAGCGCGAAGCTGGCCAGGGCCGCGAAGGCGCCGATCACCACGTTGCGGCCTTCGTCGCGCATCAGCGGCAGCACGCCCATGGGTTCCAGCTCACGCTGGGCCAGCAGTTCGGTATAGGACTGACCCACGACCAGCCGCAGGCGCGCGAACAGCGCCACCACGTTGATGGCGAAGGCCACGCAGAACGGATAGCGCCAGCCCCAACCGAGGAACTCGTCGGCATCGACATGGGCATAGATGAAGGCGAACAGGCCTGCCGCGAGCACGAAGCCCAGGGGAGCGCCCAGCTGGCCGATCATCGAATACCAGCCCCGTCGGTTCTTGGGAGCCGACATGGCCAGCAGCGACGGCAGGCCGTCCCAGGATCCGCCCAGGGCAATGCCCTGCCCCACGCGCAGCACCGCCAGCGCGATGATGGCGTTCACGCCCGCCTGCTGATAGCTGGGCAGGAAGGCCATGCCCACCGTGCACACGCCCAGCAGGAACAGTGCCAGCGTCAGCTTGGTCGCGCGCCCCCATCGCCGCTGAACGGCCATGGACAGCGCCGTGCCCAGCGGGCGCGCGACGAAGGCCAGCGCGAAGATGGCGAACGACATCAGCGTGCCGTCGAGCTTGGAGAGGAAGGGAAACAGCAGTGCCGGGAAGACCAGCACGCAGGCGATGCCGAACACGAAGAAGTCGAAGTACTCCGAGGACCGCCCGATGATCACGCCGACCGCGATCTCGTTGGGCGTGACATCCTCGTGGGTGTCGGCGCGGGACAGAGATTCCTTGCTCTCATAGCCTCCGGCGGGGAAGCTTGCAGTTGTGTCGAGGCCGCTCATAGATGGATGCTCCTTGTCTCGTCTCACTGACGGCTCCGTTCTACGCCCTCGCTTGATCTGGCGCAAGGGCGGTTTCACCTTGGCCGATGTCGGTGTTTATCCTGCTGCGCACCGCCCCGAAATGCGGTCTCCGGGCCGGGGGGCAGGCCCATCCCGCCCGGTCCACCCCGCCAGGTAGCAGAAAGTTCCCGCCTTCTCCTTGACGTTGGACAAAATGTCCAATGGACAAATTTATACTTCGTAATACATTTGCCCGGATCTTGTAATCCGCGTTTCTATGTAAACGCGCTCTTGTCGCGCCCCTAGCATGCTAAAAATCAAGGAACTCCGTGGGCCTGCATGGCTCACCGCGGCCGCTTTGGCAGCCAGTCTCACTGGCTGCAGCAAAGCCGTCGTGCTCAACCCGGCCGGCGATATCGCCGCGCAGCAAGGCAACCTGGTGGTCACGGCCACCTTGCTGATGCTGATCATCATCATCCCGGTGATCATCCTCACGCTGCTGTTCGCCTGGAAGTACCGCCAGTCGAACACGGAGGCCCGCTACGACCCCGAATGGCACCACTCCACCACGCTGGAGCTGGTGATCTGGTCCGTGCCGCTGATGATCATCATTGCGCTGGGCGCCATCACCTGGATCAGCACCCACAAGCTGGACCCCTACCGTCCGCTGGACCGCGTCTCGGCCACCAAGCCCTTGAGCACCGACGTCAAGCCCATGGAGGTGCAGGTCGTGGCCATGGACTGGAAGTGGCTCTTCTTCATCCCTGAAAAAGGCATCGCCACCGTCAACGAGCTGGCCGCTCCCGTGGACAGGCCCATCCACTTCAAGCTGACCGCCACCTCGACGATGAACGCCTTCTACGTTCCCGACCTGGCCGGCATGATCTACGCCATGCCCGGCATGCAGACCGAGCTGAACGCCGTGATCAACAAGCCTGGCGTGTTCCACGGCCTGGCTTCGCACTACAGCGGCGCCGGCTTCTCGGGCATGACCTTCAAGTTCCACGGTCTGAGCGACGAGGAGTTCGAGCAGTGGGTGGCCAAGGCCAAGTCCGAGGGCAAGGCCCTGACGCGCGACACCTACCTGAATCTGGTCAAGCCCAGCGAGCGCAATCCGGTCGAGCGCTTCGCATCCGTGGATGAGGGCCTGTACGACAAGGTGCTCAACCGCTGCGTCGAAGAAGGCAAGATGTGCATGCACCACATGATGGCCATCGACGCCGCAGGCGGTGAAGCCTACCTCAAGGCCGTGGGCATGAACCTGCCCCAGGATGTGTGCACGGTGCAAAACGCCGACCGCGTCGTGGCCTTCCTGGACCAGCGCGACGGCTCGGCCGCTGGCGCACAGCAATAAGCAGATAGCGGAGGCGGACGGCGGCCACGCCATCGCCCGCTCCCAAACGACCTAAGAGACTCGATATGTCTGAACATACCTCCCCGGCGCAGGCTCATTGGCTGCTGGGACGAATCACCTGGGACTCCATCCCGATGGCGCATGAGCCCATCGTGCTGGTGACCTTCATCGCCGTGGTGCTCGGCGGCCTCGGCGTGCTGGGCCTGCTCACCAAGTTCCGCCTCTGGGGCCCGCTGTGGCGCGACTGGCTGTGCAGCATCGACCACAAGAAGATCGGCATCATGTACATGATCCTCGGTCTGGTCATGCTGCTGCGCGGCTTCGCCGACGCACTGATGATGCGCCTGCAGCAGGCCATGGCCTTCGGCGACAACCTCGGCTACCTGCCCCCGCACCACTACGACCAGATCTTCACGGCCCACGGCGTGATCATGATCTTCTTCGTGGCCATGCCTTTCGTGACCGGCCTGATGAACTATCTGGTGCCGCTGCAGATCGGCGCCCGCGACGTGTCCTTCCCGTTCCTGAACAACTTCAGCTTCTGGATGACCACGGGCGGCGCCGTGCTGGTGATGATCTCGCTGTTCCTGGGCGAGTTCTCCACCTCCGGCTGGCTGGCGCTGTCCAACCTGGGCGCGCAGAACCCCGGGGTCGGGCTTGACTACTACATCTGGGGCCTGCAGGTGGCGGGCGTCGGCACGACGCTCTCGGGCATCAACCTGATCGTGACCATCATCAAGATGCGCGCACCCGGCATGAACCTGATGAAGATGCCCGTCTTCACCTGGACCGCCCTGTGCACGAACGCGCTGATCGTGGCCTCGTTCCCCATTCTGACCGCAGCCCTGGTGCTGATGTCGCTGGACCGCTACGTCGGCACGAACTTCTTCACGAATGAGCTGGGCGGCAACCCCATGCTGTACGTGAACCTGATCTGGATCTGGGGCCACCCCGAGGTCTACATCCTGATCCTGCCCTGCTTCGGCATCTTCTCCGAGATCGTCTCGACCTTCAGCCGCAAGCGCCTGTTCGGCTACACCTCCATGGTGTACGCGACGGTGTGTATCACCATCCTGTCCTATCTGGTCTGGCTGCACCACTTCTTCACCATGGGCTCCGGCGCCAGCGTGAACACCTTCTTCGGCATCACGACGATGATCATCTCGATCCCGACGGGCGCCAAGATCTTCAACTGGCTGTTCACCATGTACCGCGGCCGCATCCGCTTCACCGTGCCGATGCTGTGGACCGTGGGCTTCATGTGCACCTTCGCCATCGGCGGCATGACTGGCGTGCTGCTGGCCGTTCCCCCGGCCGACTTCGTGCTGCACAACAGCCTGTTCCTGATCGCCCACTTCCACAACGTGATCATCGGCGGCGTGGTGTTCGGCGTGTTCGCCGGCATCAACTTCTGGTTCCCCAAGGCCTTCGGCTACAAGCTGGACGAGTTCTGGGGCAAGTGCTCCTTCTGGTTCTGGCTGGTCGGCTTCTGGGTGGCCTTCACGCCGCTGTACGTGCTGGGCCTGATGGGCGTGACCCGCCGTGCCAACCACTTCGAGGATCCCTCCCTGCAGATCTGGTTCGTGATCGCAGCCTGCGGTGCCGGCCTGGTCGCCCTGGGCATCGGCAGCTTCCTGATCCAGCTCGTGGTCAGCTTCTTCAAGCGCGACCAGCTGCGCGACGAGACCGGCGACCCCTGGGAAGGCCGTACGCTGGAATGGGCCACCTCCTCGCCCCCTCCCCAGTACAACTTCGCCTTCACGCCCGTGGTACATGAGATCGATGCCTGGTGGGACATGAAGAAGCACGGCTACAAGCGTCCGCTGTCCGGCTTCAAGCCCATCCACATGCCCGCCAACACCGGCGCCGGCGTGGTGATCGCTGCACTGTCCACGGTCTTCGGCTTCGCGATGATCTGGCACATGTGGCCCCTGGCGATCGCCTCCTTCGCCGCCACCGTGCTGGCATCGATCATCCACACGTTCAACTACAAGCGCGACTACTACATCCCCGCCGCCGAAGTCTCGGCCACGGAGGAGCTGCGCACACAACAGCTGGCACGTCATGTCTGATATCCGTTACACCGCAGGCGGCGCTGCCGCCCTGGCTCCGCGCGAGTTCCACCTCGCCGAGGAACCCCATCCCGAAAACGGCACCGCCCTGGGCTTCTGGCTCTACCTGATGAGCGACTGCCTGATCTTCGCGGCGCTGTTCGCCACCTACGGCGTGCTGGGCCGCAGCTACGCGGCCGGCCCCACGGGCGCGCAGTTGTTCGACCTGCCGCTGGTGGCCATGAACACGGCCTTCCTGCTGCTGTCGTCCATCACCTTCGGCTTCGCCATGCTGCAAAAGCAGCAGGGCAAGATCGGCGGCACCCAGCTGTGGCTGGCCATCACCGGCCTGTTCGGTCTGTGCTTCCTGGGCCTGGAACTCTATGAGTTCTCCCACCTGCTGCACGAAGGCGCCGGCCCGCAGCGCAGCGCCTTCCTGTCCTCGTTCTTCACGCTGGTGGGCACCCACGGCCTGCACGTGACCTTCGGCCTGATCTGGCTGGTCACCCTGATGATCCAGATCAACAAGCACGGCCTGACGCCCGAGAACAACCGCCGCCTGATGTGCCTGTCGATGTTCTGGCACTTCCTGGACGTGATCTGGATCGGCGTCTTCACTTTTGTTTACCTGATGGGGGTGCTGTAAATGGCTGCACACGACATCCACGCCGGCCATGGCCACGGTCACCACGACCATCATGGCCATGACGACCACCACCACGATGCCGGCCCGCACAGCACCTTCTCGGGCTACATGTGGGGCTTCGTGCTGTCCATCATCCTGACGGCCATCCCGTTCTGGCTGGTGATGGCCAACGTCATCTCCGACCGTGCGACGGCGGTGCTCGTGCTCGGTGGCTTCGCCGTGGTGCAGATCGTGGTCCACATGATCTTCTTCCTGCACATGAACGGAAAGATCGAAGGCGGCTGGACCATGCTGTCCACCATCTTCACCGTGGTCTTCGTGGCCATCGGCATCGCCGGCACGCTGTGGGTCATGTTCCACATGAACACCAACATGATGCCCCAGCACACCATGCCGGCCGCACCTGCGGCGCAGACGGCCCCGGCCGTGGTCACGCCTTGACCGCCTCCGGCCCCTCCAGCCACGCCGGCGCCACGCGCCGGCGTGGCGCACTTGCACAGGCGATGCTCATCTCGGTGGGCATCGCCTTGTTTTTGGGCTTCATCCTCCTGGGCAGCTGGCAGGTGCAGCGGCGCGCCTGGAAACTGGATCTGATCGAACGCGTCGACCAGCGCGTGCACGCCGCCCCCTCCGCCCTGCCGCCGGTGGCCGAATGGCCGGACATCACGGCGGCCGGCCACGAATACCGCGCCGTACGGGCCAGCGGACACTGGCTTGCCGACAAGACCGTGCTGACCCAGGCCGTGACCGAGCTGGGCGCAGGCTTCTGGGTTCTCACGCCTTTGCAACTGGACGATGGCAGCCAGGTGCTGATCAACCGGGGCTTCGTTCCCGCCGAGCAACGCGCCCGTTGGCAGACGCAGTCTCCCGAGGCCGCGCCCGCACGGGACAGCGTCGCGGTGGCCGGCCTGCTGCGCCTGAGCGAGCCACGCGGCGGCTTCCTGCGCGAGAACGACCCCGCGCAGCAGCGCTGGTTCTCGCGCGATGTGGCAGCCATTGCTCAGGCCCAGGGCCTGGACCATGCAGCCCCCTACTTCATCGACGCAGGCCTGCCGGGTCAGCCCGTGGCAGACGGCACCTGGCCGCGCCCGGGGATGACCGTGATCCGCTTCCCCAACAGCCACCTGGTCTATGCGCTGACCTGGTACGGGCTGGCGCTGATGGTGGTCGGTGCCGCTTGGCTGGTCAGGCGCAATGACCGACAGGCAAGCAGCAAGCCCGTAAAGCCGTAAAGCCGTCGCTGCAAGCAACAGGGCCGCCGATGACATCGGTGGCCTTCTTTTTACGCCAGTCCTCTACAAGACCCTGCCGCGCCACGGCTGCCTGCGGTAGCGCACAATCGCCGGCGTGAATTCGCCTTCAGAGTCCCTGTTCCGCGTCGAACGCACCACGGAACGCCAGAACATGCAGCTGCTGATACAGCTGCGCTGGTTCGCCGTGGTCGGGCAGGTGATCACCATCTCCCTGGTGCACTACGGCTTCGGCATCCACCTGCCGCTGCCGGCCATGGCCCTGGTGCTGCTGGCCACCGTCTTCACGAACCTGGGCTACATCTACTGGTATCGCAGCCACCGCCGCCACATCTCCGCGCGCAACCTGTTCCTGGCCCTGCTGGCCGATGTGCTCGCCCTGGCCATACAGCTGTATCTCAGCGGCGGTGCCAGCAACCCGTTCATCTACCTGTTCCTGCTGCAGGGCATCCTGGGCGCGGTGCTGCTCCGGCCAGTGCATGCCTGGATCATCGTCGCCACCACCTCGCTGTGCACCCTGGTGCTGGCCATCGTGCACTGGCCCCTGCCCATAGGCACGGCCGGTCCCGATGGGCTGCCCGGCCTGTATGTGAGTGGCGTGCTGATCAGCTTCGGACTGACCACGGTGCTGCTGGTCGTCTTCCTTCGCCGCATCGTCACCAACCTGCGCCGGCGCGACGCGCGGCTGGCCGACATGCGCCAGCGCGCGAGCGAGAAAGAGCACATCGTGCGCATGGGCCTGCTGGCCACAGGTGCCGCCCACGAGCTGGGCACGCCCCTGTCCACCATGTCCGTCATCCTCGGCGACTGGCAGCGCATGCCGGCCGTCACGCACGAGCCCGATCTGCTGGCCGACCTCCAGGAGATGCAGCAGCAACTGCTGCGCTGCAAGTCCATCGTCTCCAGCGTGCTGATGTCGGCCGGCGAGACCCGCGCCGATGCACCGCAGGCCACCACGCTGCGCACCTTCATGGATGGCGTGGTCGCGCACTGGCAGTCGCGCCATACCGTCGAGCACTTCGACTACATCCAGGCCGGGGAGGACTTTCCCATCCTGTCCGATACCGCGCTTCAGCAAATGGTTTGCAATGTGCTCGACAATGCGGCCGAGGCCTCCCCCGGCCATGTCGCGCTGCACCTGTCCGTGCGCACCGGCATGCTGTGCATCGCAGTGCGTGACAAGGGTCCCGGCTTTGCCCCCATGGTGCTGGAGCAACTGGGCCAGCGCCATGTGTCCACCAAGACGGGACGACCAGGCCGAGGCCTGGGCCTGTTCCTGGTGCTCAACGTGGCCCGCTCGCTGGGCGGGCGTGTCCAGGTGCGCAACCTCACACCACGCGGCAGCGAGGTGGAAATCCGCCTGCCCCTGTCATCGATTGCCATAGAAACCGGCGCCTGAAGCGGCGCCTACAGACCCACCCCTCCATGGAAAGCTCCCGCCTCCTGCTGCTGGTTGAAGACGATGTGACCTTCGCACGCACGCTGACCCGCTCCTTCGAGCGACGCGGCTACCGCGTCCTGCAGGCCGCCAGCGCCGAGGAGGTGCGCGAGCTGCTGCAATCGCACAACCCGCAATACGCGGTCATGGACCTCAAGCTGGCCGGCAATGCCTCAGGCCTGAGCTGTGTGCAGATGCTGCACCGGCACAACCCCCAGGCACTGATCGTGGTGCTTACGGGCTACGCCAGCATCGCCACGGCCGTGGAGGCCGTCAAGCTCGGCGCCTGCCACTACCTGGCCAAGCCATCGAACACCGACGACATCGAGGCCGCCTTCGGCCGCCTCGAAGGCCGCACCGATGTGGAGCTGTCACGCAACCCCACCTCCATCAAGACACTGGAGTGGGAGCACATCCACGAGACCCTGGCCGAGAGCGACTTCAACATCTCCGAAGCCGCGCGCCGCCTGGGCATGCACCGTCGCACGCTGGCACGCAAGCTGGAAAAGCGCCAGATCAAGTAGGCAGCACCGCCAAAAGGAAACCGGGCTCCAGGCCCGGTTTTCTACATCATGTGGCGCCCGGCCTCAGCCCAGCCACAGGTAATGGTCCACCAGCAGCGCCAGGAACAGCAGGCTCAGGTGGACCAGCGAGAAGCGAAAGGTCTTGCGCGACAGCTGGTCCGAATAATTGCGCCACAGCGCGAACGCATAGCCGCAAAAGCCCACGCTCAGCGCAACGGCCACCACCAGGTACAGCCAGGAACTCATGCCGTACATGAAGGGCAGCATGCAGGCGGCAAACAGGATAAGGGTGTACAGCAGGATCTGCAGCCTCGTGTACTTGCTTCCATGGGTCACGGGCAGCATGGGCAGGCCAGACTGGCGGTAGTCCTCCACACGGTACAGCGCCAGCGCCCAGAAATGCGGGGGCGTCCACAGGAAGATGATCAGGAACAGGATCAGCGCCTCGGGCCCGACCTGGCCCGTCATCGCGGCCCAGCCCAGCACGGGCGGCATGGCGCCAGAGGCCCCGCCGATCACGATGTTCTGCGGCGTTGCCGGCTTCAGGATCACGGTGTAGATCACGGCATAGCCGACGAAGGTCGCCAGCGTCAGCCACATGGTCAGCGGATTCGTGCACAGCAGCAGCACCAGCGCCCCCAGCGTGCACAGGATGGCGGAGAAGGCCAGGGCCTGCTGGCTGGTCAATTCGCCACGCGCCGTGGGCCGCCAGGCAGTACGCTTCATGCGCGCATCGATGTGGCGCTCCACCAGGCAGTTGAAGGCAGCCGCAGCACCCGCCACCAGCCAGATGCCCAGACAGGCCAGCGCCATGTGCAGCCACTGGTCGGCATTGGGCCATCCGGGCACGGCCAGCACCATCCCGATCAGGGCACAGAACACGATCAGCTGCACCACGCGCGGCTTGGTCAGGGCATAGAACTGTGTCCAGCGCGAAGGCTCGACACTCAGGGTCGCTTGTTTACTCATGCAATCTCTCCACGGACGACCGGCATGCCGGCCCGCAGCGCGGCCGGGCGGCTCGCCGCCAGGCCCCAAACAATCACGGTCACCAGCGCCGCAGCGCCGCCCGTATGCAGTACCGCGGCCACCAGCGGCCAATCGAGCACCACGTTCGACAGGCCTGTCAGCACCTGCAACACCAGGAAAATTCCCAGCAGACGGCGCTGTGCCGCCAGGCCCGGCACATCACCGAGCCGCCACCACAGCCCTGCCAGGGCCACCACCACCACATAGGCTGCCAGGCGGTGCAGGTAGTGGATCGCCGTCAACCCCGCAAAACTGATGTGGCTGCCATCCTGCAACAGGCCCAGAGGACGCCAGATCTGCAGCGCCTGCGAAAAATCCATCTCCGGCCACCAGCTGCCCTGGCAGGTCGGGAAACTGCTGCAGGCCAGCACCGCATAGTTGGTGCTGACCCAGCCGCCCAGCGCCACCTGCAGCACCAGCAGGCCCAGCGCCAGCCACAGCAAGGCACGCAGCCCGCTGGGAATGGCGACCGTCTGCTGCCGGCGCGCGGCCAGGCCCAGCCCCACGGCGGGTACGCACAGCAGGGCCAGCAGGCCGGTCCCCCCCAGCAGGTGCAGCGTCACGATGGCCGGGAACAGCTTCATCGTCACCGTCCATGCGCCGAAGGCACCCTGCAGGCAGACCCAGAACAGCGCGATTGTTGGCCACCAGGGGCTGAGGGCACCGCGCGGTCGGTTCGCCCCCAGGCCGCGCGCACGGCGCCAGGTCATGATGGTCATCGCGATGATCAGCACGCCCACCGTGGTGGCCAGATAACGGTGGATCATCTCGATCCAGGCCTTGCCATGCGTCACCGGCCCCGTGGGCATGGCCGCCTGGGCTTCGGCAATCTGCGCACGGGCGCCCACCGGGCTGGCGCTGCCATAGCAACCCGGCCAGTCGGGACAACCCAGCCCGGAATCGGTCAGACGCGTGAAAGCACCGAACAGGACCAGATCGAAGGTCAGAAACAGCGTCAGAACCGACAGGGCCTGAAGGCGCTTGAGCGATCCCGCATCACGGTTGCGCAGCCAGACCCAGGCCAATGGACCCAGCGCCAGCAAAAGCCCCAGCAGCATCAGCTCCAGCATGGGTGCCAGGTCATACAACGCCTGCCCGCTCACGCCGGCTGCCCCCCGCGCTCCGCACTGCGCCGCACAGGCCCGCGCCTGGGCATGCCGCAGGGCAATGCCGCGGGCGCATCCGGTTGGCGACAGCAGATCTTCATAGTGAGAACAGTTTGAATCGAAGGCCCAGCCCCTTGCGCGAGATTGGATCGCAGGCCGGGCCACCAGAAAATCAGGACATGCACCCAGAGCCGCCACAAGGCCGTGGCCCGCATGCGCAGGGCCCGCTTGCGGGCCCGGTCACTGCAACTTTCAGAGCAGCATGTCTTTGATATGAAACAATTCTACTTGGCCCCGAACCGGTTACGCGCGCCCGCAAGCAGTTCCCCTAGGGTGCCGCCAGCTTCTTCTGGCTGGATCGTGGCGGCTCCCAGCGCAGTTGTCCGCAACGGCAACAGGCAGACGGGTCAGACCGGAAAAAAGCGACCCACCGCATGCGCCGGCTGCCACGGCTCCTTTCAGGCAGGCGCTCAGATTTGCTCAGATTCGCTCCCCTGAAATTGCATAGATTGGCCTCTGCAGCCGCGGTGAAGGCAGCCAGCGCCCAACTGCCCCGCATGGCTGCACAGCAACCCTGCCCGGCAACGGCCCAAGGCAGGACAGGAGACGGGAGAAGCCATGATTGCAGGAGGCACCTGGACAGTGCTCGATGGCCAAGGCCGGGAAATCGGCCGTGTCGAAGGCGACTCATTCGTACGCTGCGGCCCCCAACTGCTCTATCGACTGCAAGGGCCGGAGCTGTACTCGATGCAGGCCCCCGACAAGCTCCTGGCCTTCATCGAAGGCGGCCAGGCACGCACGAGAAACGGCCGGATCTTCCTGCAGTTCCGAGCCGGCTGACGCTGCGCCGCCCTGCCGGCGGGTTCGGAACGCCATATTGAGCTGGAACCAGGGACAGCACGGACAGCTGCCGCAAAGTTATCGAACGCAGGACAGCTCAGGCCACCGCGGCGTTCGCAACGGCAGAGAACGAGCCCGGGACCTGCCTAGATACAGGCCGACAGCGCCGACCCTCGCTTGATCAGGAACTGCTTCAGGCGCAGCCCATACTCGGGCGCGACAGCCATCTGGACCGAGGGGCGTGCCTTCAGCAGCGCACGCCACGCCATGGTTCGGTTGAGGTTGGCGAAGAATCCGAAGTCCTGGATGTCCTCAAACACATCGAAATACCGGAAGACCGGGCCGAAGGTCGCATCGACGATGCTGAAATCCGATCCCCCGAAGTACCCCGCTTGATCGTGCCGATGCTGCTCCAACTGCTCCAGACGGTTGCGCAGATCTCGCGTCCTGGCCTGCAATGCCGGCGCATCCGGTGCGTTGTAGAACGCGGCGATGGCGTTGAGCATGGCCGAACCGAACTCGATCCAGGCACGGTGCTGCGCCCGCAGCAAAGGCTCCTGCGGATGCAACCTGGGCGCGATCGTGTCGTCCAGGTACTCGCAGATCACGGCGGACTCGAAGAGCGCCGTCCCGTCCACCAGCAGCACGGGCGTCTTGCCCAGGGGAGAAACCTTGAGAAACCAGTCCGGCTTGTTGCCAAGATCGATGTCCCTGCGCTCAAACCTCACCCCTTTCTCCGCCAAAACAATCGCGGCGCGTTGTACATAGGGGCAAAGCTCATGGCTGATCAGGGCCAGTGGCGTGCTCATGACATTCCTTTCGGCGCGGCATGCTGCAAGGTCAGCCAACTGGCACGGCGCAAAGACCAGGCCCCATCGCCCAGCAGCCACAGCGACAGGGATGTGACGATGAGGAAAACGGGATATTCCCAGCCGCCGCCCGTATTCGTGTGCAGCCAGCCGTTGGGCACATGCACCCAGGCAGCGACTGCTATGACCGGCACCAGCAGCAGGGCCGCCTGGCGCGCATAGATGCCCAGCACCAGCGCCAGCCCGCCGATCAACTCCACCGCGAACACCGGGTAGGCAGTAAAACCAGGCAACCCTACGCTGCGGAAAAATTCAGCCGTGCCAGGCAGCGAGAAGACCACCCACTTGAGCAAAGCGTGTGCGATCCACATGATGCCCAGCGCAATGCGCAGCAGCAATATTCCGTAATCCGCGCCGTCATGCCGTCTTCTGCTGTGTTCCATGGTCATCTGCTTGCGAGTGTTGGAGCGCCTACGTTATCGTTGCAAAAACCATCCTGGAATAGGCACTGTCGCATGGCGGCATTGCAGTCTTGCAACGGTACGCTCATGACGAGTCTCTACAAACTCAGCGCCGACGATCTGGAAGTCGTTCTGACCCTGACCCGCTTCAACACCTTGTCGTCGGCGGCCGAGCGCCTGGGTTGTGATGGCTCCACGGTCTTCCGCAGCCTGCAACGGATCGAGCGCGGCATGCAGCAGCGCCTCTTCGCGCGTTCGCGTACCGGCTACCTGCCGACCGAACTGGCGTTGTCCTTGATCGAGCATGCCGAGCAGATCGAGGCCCAGATGGAGGCAGCGCGCTCGGTGGCGCAGACCACCTCGACAGGCGTGGCGGGTACGGTGCGAATCTCGACCACCGATACCCTGCTGCGAGGGCTGGTCGTGCCGGCATTGCAGCCGCTGGAAGCCCTGCATCCTCAACTGGTGTTCGAGCTGCATGCCAGCAATGAACTCACCAGTCTTGCACGCCGCGACGCCGATATCGCCGTTCGCGCCACCCGACGACCGCCTGCCGATCTGGTTGGAAAAAAGGTCGGCCCCATACAAGTGGCGCTGTTCGCGGCCAAGCGACGCACCCAGCAAATTCGCTACGAGGATGTGGAGCGGGGCAGCGTGCGCTGGATTTGCCCCGATGACGCCCTGCCTGATCACCCCTCCGTCCTCTGGCGCAAAAAACACTTCCCCAAGGCGGCGATTCACTACAAGGTCAACAGCTTTCTGTCCGTGCTCGACCTGGTGGCGCTCGGCCTGGGTGTGGGCATGCTGCCGGTATTTCTGGCCCGTGGACGCGCCGACGTGGTGCAAATTTCCGAGCCCATCGAGGCTTGCGAGACGGAGCTGTGGTTGCTCACCCATCGCGAGTCGCGCCACCTGCGGCGCGTCGCCACCGTCTTCAGACACCTGAGCACAGCGTTGGAACTGTGACGTGTTCATTGCGAGCGCTGGTGGCTTTCAGCAACTTTCCGTGCACGGCGGCTTCAGCGAGATATCAATCACGACAACCACTTGCACTGTTCCTTGGACGCTCCTGGCCGCCCGTGGATTGCATGCTTGGAGCGGGAAACGAGACTACCATTAACCATCCAACCCGTTGATTGAAAAGAAAAAATTTTGGTTCGCCCAACAGGTTTGGACACCATTTTGGACCACTTCGGCACCCTAGGCAAGGTCGGCATTGTTAACACTCCCTGGCTGCGCGCAGAGGCTCAAATTAGGCGGAAACTGCGCCTCGGAATCTTGATTGCGCAACCCAGCATGCCCATCATCTTCGGATGATTGCAGCAACTCTCTTGTGTCTCATCGTCGGTGTCTCTGACGGCGACACCCTCACTGCGCGTTGTGGCGAGCCTGGCCAATATCAACAGGTCAAGGTGCGCCTGGGTGGCATCGACGCCCCCGAGGAACGGCAGCCGTTCGGTGCGCGCTCGCGGCAAGCGCTGAGCGATCTGACCTTTGGGCAAATGGCGGAGCTACGGTGCAACAAGATTGATCGGTACAAGCGCCATGTCTGTGCCGTGTGGGTCGCTCCGTCTTCCGCGCCAGAAGGGCCGCGCACCCTGGATGCCGGCCATGCGTTGCTGACACTCGGCCTTGCATGGTGGTACAGAGCGTATGCGCGTGAGCAGTCGGCACAGGAGCGCGGGCAGTACGCGTTTTCCGAGCAGGAGGCGAAGGCCAAAGGTGTTGGCCTGTGGGCCGATCCCGCGCCAGTACCGCCCTGGGAGTGGCGCAAGGCGCTCAGGACGCGGGACCAGCGCTGAAGACGGCCGCTGGCGCCACACGTAGCAGTTGGGTGGCTTCGGATAGGGTGCCTGCCAGCCATTGATCGACATCATCCTGGGCAATGGGGATGACGCTGCGTTTGTCTTGCTGCTCCAGGGGCAGAGGCTTCTTGGTGCTGGGGTCTAGGACGTTCTTGTGCATCTTGCCCATCAGTTCGTGGCCATCGGCGTTGATGGTCAGCATCGAATATGACTCGTAGAGCTGGCCGCTGGCGCGGTCTTCCCACTGCGCCCAGATTCCCGCAAGGCCCCAGGGCTGGCCGTCCGCGCTTGTGAAGCGCCACCATTGGCAGCGGCTGAACGGCTGGTCGTACGGCCCCCAGTAGGGTTCATCGAAGCTGGAGGCGGGGATGATGCAGCGCTGCCCGCGCTTCCAGACGTCACGGAAGCTGACCTTGTTTGCCAGCTCCTCGGATCGTGCGTTGTTCATTGCGTAGCGCTGGCGGGGTTCTTTGGCGTAGAACGGGATCAGCCCCCATTGCCCGGCCACGAGTTCGCGCGAGTAGCCTGGGTCATCCCTGTGGCGGCGGATGAACACCCCTGTTCCACCGGGAAACACTGCTTCATCCCACCAGCGGTTGGGCGCTTGCCGGCCTACGTGCCAAGCGCGCTCGATCTCAATCGCGCGCGGGGTGGTGTACCTGTTGCAGATGACAGTCTCCTGAAGATGACCCGCCAACACAGTCGGAAGCACATCTTAGTTCCTAGGACTAGTCTTATTTGCTGTATATTTATCCAGTGTTCTGCGAAATCATCCAACTGCGTCGTGCTGGCCTCAGGCTGGCGCCCAAGGACTGGCCCAGCCCCGTCGCCGGAGACCTACGCATGCTGTACTGGGATGGGCGCCGGAACTCTTTGCGGCGCACCCTGCGCGAGTACTCGTTGTGGGTCAAGGAAAGCACACAGCTCATCCCTCGGCTGCGGCTGATCGACCCCATGCCGATCGACATCCTCGGGGATGCGATGCTTTGGCGTGGCATGTGCTCTGTTTATGCGCAGGAGGGCCTGTGCGAGTTCGAGCAACTCTGGCTCCTGCGCCCTCGCGCCGATCTGGAAGGCCCGCCGCTGCCACCCTTTGACGTTGAAAAATTTGCTCCGCAGTTGCCTGAGCTTGTGCCGCCGCGAGGTCAAGCGACGCCGATCAGCCAGTCGGCGTTGGATGAGCAAAGCGGTCGCGCGATTCGCCGCTGAAGGTCTGAAGGACAACGATATGAGTACAGGGTTGAACGTTGAGCCGACCTCAACGCTGCTGAACCTACCGCAGTGGTTTGGACTGCCGGAAGTGAAAATCTTGCCGGGGCTACCCGAGCATTACCAGATTGAGCAGGTGCTACCGGATTGGTTCGTCGTGAAAGACTCGGCTGGCGATTGCGTCTATAGCGGTATCGGCCCAGTCTCTATCGAGCGCGCCCCAGTGCCGTTCTGATCATCCGTCGTGCGACGCACTGCGCCTTTGCCTGGCGATGAAGATCACCGACCGTAGGCCGCGGCTGGCCCCCGGTAAATTTGCTGTATCTCAACCTCTTTGCCACTGATTAGGTCGCAAGTCATAGGGTGCGCTCCCTCACCCTGTGCATTGTGTTTTGATTTTCCGACTTGACGCATTTATACATATCCGTACTTGAATGTCGGTATTGTTATTTTTCCTTGAAATAATTCCATGTCAATTAGCGATGAAAAGTGTCGGTGCGTCGATAGATTTTCTGCAATTGATTGATGTTATTTAGGTTTTTTATTTATATAAGCAATCTCGGGTTACGTTCCTTGAAGGGTAAGGTTGCTGGTATAAATATATGTATTTTTATAGCATAAATTTAATACATAAGATTGTTCCTCATATTAAGGCGATCAGTCTGGTTGCAGATCAATAAATGGTTTTTGGCTTTTATTTACTGCTAAGTTTTCTGCGCTGCTGGTGTACCGCTGTCAGCGTTCATTAATATGATGCAGGTAGATCGCCATGGAAAACAAAGGTGCTAAAGGCTTATTTGGATTTTCTGAAAAACAATCTATAGATTATGAGCAATCCACTGATTTTAAAGACTATTTTATTAAGAGACTAGCCACTCTCTGCGACGATTCACCCGGTTTAACCTGTAGTGCGGATGTCGCGAAACGAGCAGGCATTGCCAAGGAAGTGGTGCATTGCATTTCTTTTGAAGCAGCGTGTGAGGCGGTTAAGCGCGGTGAAGCGGATGCACTGCTAGTTCCTGGGGCCTATCCACGACTTAATGCTTTTATTATGGATGCGGATTTGGATGCCTTTTATGTATTTATCATGCGAATTCCTGGGCTGGTGCTGGCCGTGCCACCCGGTCAAGAAGATACGGATTTTCAAATCCTATATCATCATCCCGCGGTCACGCCCTTATTATCGGAAATCAAAGTTTCATGGCGGGATGCGCAACATGTTGTGTCGAACGTACAAGCCTGTCGTTTAGTGATCGACTCGAAGCGTCCAGCAGTTTGTATTACCAATACACTGTGTGCTGATTATTACCATTTGCATACTTTGGCCGAGCTACGCACTGGCATATTGATGCCGTGGATTTGTTTTGAGAAACATTCAGTGATCGCTAAAGACGCGCCCTCTCTGGATACTGCGCATGCGGTCTGATGATTCCCCAAAAAAGGTGAAACCCAATACGGCAAATCAGCAACCCTCTCAATTAGGGTTGATTATTGGCGTCGTGGCCATCGGTGTCGAAGGGCTGTTGTTGTCGCCGATTCTTGACGATGTGGCCACGGCATTCGCTATGGGCTCGACACAAGTCGGCTGGGCGGTAGCGGTGTATGGGCTGAGCCTGGCCGTAACCGCGCCGGCTGTTGGTTTCCTTGGCAATCGTGTGCCGCGCAAAAACACGATGCTCTGTGGACTTTGGCTGTTTGTGTGTGCCGGGCTGCTGTGTGCGTTCTCCCTGGGTTTTTGGCAACTGCTCCTCGGACGGGCGTTGTGCGGCGCGGCGGCCGGGGCATTTCTGCCCGCCTGCTACGCGTTCGTGGGAGACAGCACGGCCTACGCGGACCGTGGGCGCGCAATGGGGCGGGTCATGGCGGGTTGGTCCATCGCCCTGATTGCCGGCATTCCCCTGAGCAGTGTGATCGCGCAGGTTTGGGGCTGGCGTTCGAGCTTTGTGGTGGTCGCGGCCTTGGGTGCGCTGGCCGCCTGCTTGGTCGCACGTCTGGGTCAGGAGTCCGTGTCGTCATCAGACGCCACCTTGCCCGCGGGCGCCGCTTTGCTGGCACAGATGTGCGCCAGCACCGCCCCCAAATTGCTGGCGGTGAATTTTTTCAACATGTTGAGTTTCTACGGCGTCTACACCTACCTCGGTCTCACGGTGCGCGAGCGGCTGGGCGTGGGTAGCGGGTGGGCAGGTTTTTTTGTGCTGTGCTACGGCCTGGGTCTGTTGCTCGCCACACTGAACGCTCGGCTGATTGACCGTGTTGGTAAAGGCAAGGTGTCGTTGTGGGCGTTGGTGCTGTTGGCGGGCGTGCTGCTGGCGCTCGACTCCGCGACGCATCACCCCGCGCTGTTGGCCTTGTGCATGCTGGCCTGGGGCACATTGCAGGGCTTGGTGCAGACCAGCACGGCGACCTTGGTTTCGCAAACGGCGCAACGCGCCAGGGGTTTCACTATGGCTTGTCTGAGCTGCACGACCTATCTTGCAGTGGCGGTGGGCTCAGCGGTGGGCGCCTGGACATTGGCTGGCTACGGGTTTGGGGCGCTCACGTTGTCGGCAACCTTGTGCGGGGCGCTGGCGTGCTTGCTGTTGTGGAGCACGCTGAGAACGCCTGGAATGGAGTCTTAGGCTGGCCAACGGCCGAGCCAGGTGGCGCGGTGAAAGGGACGTAATGGGCAACGTGTTCTGGTGTGATGTCGCGCAGCAAGACTTTCGCTTGAAGCCGCACTTTCACGATACCTACGCCTTTGGCTTCATCGACCACGGCACGAGCCGCTACGACTGCGGCGCGCACCGCTTGGAGACCAATCCATCCACGGCCTTTCTGATCAACCCCGGCGAGGTCCATTCAGCGTTTCCGGCCAGTGACGTACCGATCTCATACACCACGTTCCACGTGCCCGTGGACTATGTTCGCCAATTGACCGGGGCCGCTTTTGATCGGGCATTCACCAGCTACGTGAACGCCAACCCGCTGCTGCTCTCGGCCATGCGCGAAGCCGCCGCCTGTTTCGGTACGCACGAGCAAGAGCTGGCGGTGGAAAGCATGCTGGCGCAGGTGCTGCCCGAGTTCATCGGCGATAGGCCGCTGGTTGCCACGGCCGGCTTGCACATACCGGGGCTCAAACGTGCGCGGGAGTTGCTGGACAGCGACGACAACGTGACGTTGCTGGAATTGGCCGAGGCTGCACACATGGAACGTGCGCATTTCATCCGCCAGTTTCGGCGCTACTTTGGCCTGCCGCCCCATCAGATGCGCCTGCAAATGCGCGTGATCGCGGCGCGCAAGCGCCTGTTCGCCGGTGAGCCAGGAGGGCATGTCGCGACAGCAACTGGCTTCAGTGATCAGAGTCACCTGATTCGCAGCTGGCGCGCCATCTATGCGGCGGCTCCGTCGCAGATGAAGAAAGTCACTATTGTTCAATACGACTGAGTAGGCGCTGCCTACAGTGAACCCAGTGTTCACCGTAGGAGCCCCATGTTCAATCCGGCTGAAAAATTCGATGTGATCGTTGTCGGGTCGGGCGCCAGTGGCCTGACCGCGGCGCTGACCGCCGCGCGCCTGGGCGCCAAGGTTTGCCTGTTGGAGCGCGACGCTGTGCTCGGCGGGACCACGGCGCTGTCGGGCGGCTGGATGTGGATACCCAACAACCACTTGGCCCGCGAACTGGGGCGTGCCGACTCCCTGGAGGACGCGCGGGCCTACCTACAGGCCGAGTGCGGCGCCTATTTCGACGAGGCGCGGGTTGAGGCGTTTCTGCGCCATGGACCACGGATGCTGGAGTACTTGGCCCGCGAAGTCGGCATCGAGTTGCTCCTGGGCGAATTCCCGGACTATCACCCGCTGGTTGCGGGCAGCAGCGCGGGGGCGCGCAGCCTTTGCGCGGCGCCCTTCGACGCCAAACAACTGGGTACGGACCGCAAGCTATTGCGCCCTCCTCTACGGACCATGACCCTGTTTGGCTTGCCCGTGATGGCCGGCAAAGACCTGCACCACTTCTACAACGCCACCCGCTCCTGGCGTTCGGCGAGCTACGTGGTGCAGCGGCTGTTGCGCTACGGCCATGATCTGCTGCGCTACGGCGCCAACACCCGGCTGGTCAACGGCACCGCGCTGGTCGCCCATCTGTACCGCGCCGCACGGGCCGCTGGAGTGGACATTCGCGTGAGCACCCCGGTGACCGGGCTTGTGCAGGAGGCCAGCCGGGTCAGCGGGGTGCGGGTCGCGGGGCAAGCTGGGACCCTGCTGGCAGAACGCGGGGTCATTCTGGCCTGCGGTGGTTTCTCCCACGACGCCAACCGCCGCCAATTGCTTTATCCGCACGAGCGCATGACCCCTGGCCACTATTCGCCGGTGCCCGCCAGCATAGACGGCGCGGGGATGCGCCTGGCCGTCGAGGCAAGCGGCGTATTGGAGGACAACTACCCCCACGCCGCCGCTTGGGCGCCGGTTTCGTTGGTGCCCCAGGGCGATGGAGGCACAGAGCTGTTCGTGCATTTTGTCGACCGCCCCAAACCGGGCTTTATCGCCGTCACCCGCGCTGGCCACCGCTTCGTCAATGAAGCGAACTCCTACCACGACTTCATCGCTGCGCTGCTCTCACTCTCACCCGAGCCAGGGACCGAAGCGTTCTTGCTGTGTGATCACCCGACGTTACGCAAGTACGGCATGGGCGCGGTGAAGCCCGCACCGTTCCCTATTCGCAAATGGCTGCGCAATGGCTACCTGCAACAAGCCAATACCCTCGGCGAGCTGGCCCGCCGCTTGGGTATCGACGGCGCCGCCTTGGACGACACGGTGCAGCACTACAACTTGGGCGCGATAGAGGGCCGCGACCGGCAATTCGGCAAGGGCGAAAACGTCTACAACCGCTATCTCGGAGATCCACAACATCAGCCAAACCCGAACGTCGGGCCGCTGCGCACACCACCGTACTACGCGGTGCGCCTGGTTCCCGGCGACCTCGGCACCTACGCCACGCTGCGTACCGATGCGCGAGCGCGCGTGCTGCGCGCCGAAGGCACGGCAGTGGATGGCCTCTATGCAGTGGGCAACGACATGGCTTCGATCATGGGCGGGGCTTACCCCGGTCCGGGCATCACCCTGGGGCCGGGTATGACCTTCGGCTTTATCGCCGCGCACGACGCCATCACCCCAGACCCACACTGAAAAAAGGAGACCTTGCTATGTCGCTCACCCGCCGTCTATTGCTGCAAAGCATTGCCAGCTCGCTGGCCCTGAGCCTGGCCAGTGCCCAAGCACGCGCGCTATCACCCAATGATGCCGTGCGCGTGCTGGCCGGTTTTCCCGCGGGGGGCTCGGTCGATCTTGTCAGTCGGCGTGTGGCCGATGGCATGCTGGGGCGCTTCGGCAAAGTGCAAACGGTGGAGAACCGCGCCGGCGCTGGCGGTCGTCTGGCGATCGAAGCGCTGCGGCAAGCCGCGCCGGATGGTCGCACCTACCTGGTGTGCCCATCGGGGATGTTCACCGTGTACCCGCATATCTACCCGAGCCTGAACTACAGCCTCAACGACGTGACGCCGGTGGGCACGCTGTGCAACTTCGGCTATGCCTGGGCGATTGGCCCCGGCGTACCGGCCTCGGTGCAGTCTTTGGCCGACTACGTGCGCTGGCTGAAGGGCGCGCGCGAGCGGCAGGTCTACGCCTCGCCAGCTCTCGGGTCGCAGGCGCACTTCATCGGCAGCTTGTTCGCCAACGCTGTGGGCCTGCCGATGACCCATGTCGGCTATCGTGGTTCGGCCCCGGCGATCCAGGACTTGCTCGGCGGGCAGGTTCCCGCGCTCAGCACCACCTTGCCCGATTTGCTTGGCTATCTGCGTGACCCCCGCATGCGGGTGCTGGCGGTGGTCGCCAAGCAACGTTCGCCGTTTATGCCGGGCGTGCCAACCTTTGGCGAACAGGGGTTTGCCGCGCTTGAGATTGAGCCCGACTACCTGGCCGTATTCCTGCCCCGTGCGGCCTCCGGCGAACTGGTGCAGCAGCTCGCCCAGGCGCTGCGCGAAGCGTTGCAGGTCGAGCAACTCCAGCAGGGGTTGCGCGCCTTGGGGCAAGAACCCGGCTGGAAGGATGCCACGGCCTGCACCGCCGATTTGCAGCGCGACCTCGCGCGCTGGGCGCCGATCGTCAAGGCCACCGGCTTCGTGGCCGAGTAGCTCAACCCCTCTCCCTTACTGCGTTCTCAACCCTGACCTGAAAGGTCCAACCATGAACTCCTCAAGCGAAAAAAATGCCCTGGTCATCGGCGGCGCGTCCGGCATTGGCCTGGCGGTCACCGAGCGCCTGCAAGCGGCCGGCCACCGGGTCCGCGTGGCCGACCTCAACGCCGCGCAGCTGAGCCAGCTTGGCCAGCGCTTGGGCTGCGAGACGGTGCCGCTCGACGTGCGCCAACCCGAACAAGTGGCCCAGACCATCGCGTGGGCCGCGCGCGACGGCGCCCTGGATATCGCCATCAACTGTGCGGGGATCGAGGGCGAGATCGATTTTCTGGTGCATCAAGACGACGAAATGCTCAAGCGGGTCATGGATACCAACAGCCTGGGACTGCTCTATGCGCTGAAGTACGAAATGCGCCAAATGATGCGCCAGGGCCATGGGCTGATCTGCTCGGTCGCGTCGATCTACGGCCTGTCGGGGCAAACCCGCTGGGCGGCTTACTGCGCATCCAAACATGCGGTGGTGGGGGCGACCAAGGCGGCGGCCCTGGAAGTGGCGCACCTGGGCATCCGGGTCAATGCGGTGGCGCCGGGGCCGATCCTCACGCCCCTCCTGGAGCGCGCCACGGGCGGCGATATCCAGCGCCCGGCGAACTATGTGCCAATGCGCAGTCTGGGGGCCGCGAACGACATTGCCCAAGCGATTACCTGGCTATGTTCTGAAGAGGCGCGCTACGTGACTGGCGCAGTGCTGTCGGTGGATGGCGGGGTCTGCGCACAAACCTCGACCACCCCGGATTTTTCCCAAAGCCAGTTCAGGCTTTGAGGCTCAAGTACGGATTGTTGTGGGCCGGCAGCTCGATGCCCAATGCTTTGGACTCATCGAGCAGATAGCCATGCACGCGCCGCGATTTCCTTGGACCCGTGACTTCACAGGTCCAGATATTCAGGCCATTAGGCTGCTTGCGGTGCAAGCGCAGTTTCTCAAAGCGCTTTTGCACCCATTGCCAGTCCGCCAACTGCTCCTGCTTAGCCTGCATGGCGAGGTGCGGGTGCTCTTGGGCATAGCGCTGGAACAGCCCAGGGCTGACCAAAAACAGCGTGTCCGCCACCGTATGCAGCAACGCCTTGGCATCGTTGAGGATCAACCGGCGCGTTTGCAGGGCCAGGGCCAACCACTGCACAAAGTGCTCATCCACAAACGGCTCGGCATGGGGCTCACCCCCCTCGGCGGCCTGGGCTTCGGCAACCGGAGGGCGCGGCGCTGGCGTCAAGCAAGGCTCCGACGGCGCTTGCGCTAACCGATCAGGTGCCCGCTCAAACATCGCCAGTAGATCGTCCACCAGGGCATCAGGCGCTCGGTCGGGCTTGGGCGGCGATCCAGGCTCCCCCGTGACCAACGGCCATGCGGCGCGCTCTTCTACAGGCGCGCCGAGCGGGCTGGGCTGGGCCATCGGCGCTTCAGCGACTGGATCGCTAGCGGTGTCCACAGTGACCACCCCGTTGAAGGCTTCGGGCCGCTCGTCGGCCGCCCAAATCAATGCTGGCGACAGCTTCAGCAGGGTAAAGCCATGGGACCAGCCGGCGTCGCTGACGATGGTGCAGCGCCAGATGGCTTTGCCATCCGGCGTGGGCTGCACCATCCCGTGGTCTTGCAACACATTGAACAGCGTCGTGTTGCTCGACGGGATACCGTCGCTCCCCTGGCCCAGCAGATGAGCGCGCAGCTTGTCGGCCACGGTCTTGCTCACCAGCCACAGGGCGTCTTGAGTCAGCCAGCCGTCCGAGGGGCCGGCCTGGTTCAACTTGAGTTCCGTCTTCAGCAAATGGCGCAGGCCATCGATCAGTTTGCGCTGCAACGCCTGCTTGGGCGCCGCCAGCGCGCGCGTGGGGTCACCGCCCAACGCCTGGGCCACGGAGGCGCGGTCGGCCTGCACCACCAGTTCCCCCAGCAGCCCAGCATGCTCGTACTGCCCGGCCAACACGTAGAGCAAAGATGCCCACAGGGCCGGATAGCGGCATAGCCAGTCGAGGATTTGGCGATCCAGCAGTTGGGTGTACAGGAGCCCCGTTGCCGCACCGTGTAGCCGGTATTCGCGATCTTCACGGTAGCGGAATCGATAGGGCTGACGCAGTGGACCGTGCCACGGGTGCCAGAGGTGGCCATCGGCACCTTCAACATGCAGATCGACCGCCAGCTTGCCAATGTCGTGCAGCAGCGCGGCATAGGCGGCGGCGGCCGTCCAGGCTTCGGCTTGCTCGGCTTGATCTTCTGCGGTCGCGCCGACCGGGAACAAGTGTGACTGACGCAACTTGAGCGCGTACGCGACGATTTCTAGGCCATGGTCGAGCATGCCGCCGTGGTAGGCGTGGTGGTGGCTTTCCGAGGCGGGAAACTGCTGCACCAGCTCAGCGTAGCGCTCCAGAGGGGCGCCGTATAGCCCGGCGAATTGCTGGCGGGACAGCGAAGTACGCTGCCAGATGTGTTCCAGCAAGCGCTTGCGCTGCGGCGTAGCTAGCAAGGTTGCGGCCGTCTCGGCAGGGATCAGGCCGTGGTCAAGGTCGGCCGGCTCAGGTGGCAAGGCGGGAATAGCGGACTTTTTAGCAAAAAACAGTTTGAACATGTGAACCCCAGCACACCTTGCGGTGGCCAGTCGCTTTATTCTTGGGGTGTTCCCCTCCTTCGTCCTTTATGGACGCCAAGCGTCACGCTGGCTTGGATCAATGCGTCAGGAGTGGTGGCCCGATTCGATGGCCGCTACCCACCCGCATGACCATATGCGGCTGCTGAATTTTTGATTGCCCCAGCATGTGCCTTATGCAATCCTGCGCACGCGCCGCTTAATCGGCGCCGGGTGTGAGAACCCGATCAGAAGACTGTGGAGCGCTCTATGGCGGTCCGCAGGGCAAGCGTTCGCGCTTGGCCGGGTGTCTTCTGCCGGTTTCTCACCCCTGCGGGTCGCCACCCCCAATTTCCCCAGCGATGAGGTGGCGATTATCTAACCAGGGAGTATGGTATGCATAATCAAAACAGCACCAGCCCACACGCCAAACGTGCCTTTGAACTGATTCTTTCCGGTGTTTTGAACTGTGGAACGGCACTGGAGCAAAGGTTGTTGATTGAATCACTTATTTGTCAATCAGCACTGTTCATTCGACTCTGGCAGGGCGATAAGGAGTTTCATCTACTTTTGGAGCGCATAAAGGAAGTCGATTTTGATGCGCTGTATCCCTATTCGCTGCACTGAATAAACGGCATATTCCTTAGCCCCCCTTTTTCAAGATCGCCAGTCGATCAATCGTGCGTGCTAGCCCTGGCGCAGGTTTGCGGCGAGCGAGTCTGCTGGACGGCAAGGTAGGGAGTACGCGCCGGGCTTTTCCTTTTCTCGGTAAGACCTTTGCCCTTCGCCCCCTTCCCATGCCCTTTAGGCGCCAGAGCCTTTGCTCGATTGAGCAGGTCTGCCGATGTGCAGGCGCCATGCAGCGCACCCTTGACGATGTAAGGAAATTTTCTTACTCTGCAAGCCTTGCAATCAGGAGTGCCGCCATGTCCGCCATCCACGAAATCGCCACGCTGACCTCCAAAGGCCAGGTCACCCTGCCCAAGGCCATCCGCCAAGCCCTGGGCGTGGATACCGGCAGCAAACTGGCATTCGATCTGCGCGACGGCGAAGTGGTTGTCACTCGCGCCGATGCCGAGCACGAAGACCCGGCGATTGCCGCATTTTTGACCGTGTTGGCCCGCGATATCGAAGCAGGTCGCAACATTCGCGGTTTGCCAGATGAACTGGCGCGTAGCATGCTTGAACACGCTGGGCACAAGGTCAGCCTGGACGGCGACTTCGACGAGGACGTGGAGCTCTGATGCAACGGCATGGCTGGACACTGCTGTTTCATGACAACCTGATCGAGCAGATGCTGAAACTGCGCGCTGCCGTGTTGCGGGCGCAAGAGCGCGACCCGCAGGGGTTCGCCAACAACGCCAACGTCAAGTTCTTCCGGGCCTTGGTGCAGTTGATCCAAGAGGGGGTGCCAAGCGACCCAGGGCGTGACGAATTCCGCCAAGGCAACACCTTGGGGCCGGCGTACCGCCATTGGCGACGGGCCAAGCTGGGCAGGCGCTATCGTCTGTTTTTCCGCTATGACTCCAAGTCCAAGACCATCATCTATGCGTGGATCAACGACGAGCACAGCCTACGCTCGGCGGGCAGTCAATCCGACCCCTATGCGCTGTTCGAGAAGATGTTGGGCCGTGGCAACCCGCCCGATGATTGGGACAGCTTGATCGCCGCCAGCCAGCAAGGCTGGCAGCAACGCGAGTAGCAACGCTCGCCCAGCACAGGAGATGACCATGAGCAGAGTACATCCCTCCCATCGCGCATGGCGCCTGGGGCACTGGCTGGGCCGAGGCTGGCGAGCTTACCAACGCAGGGAACGTGGATGGAAGCTGGCGTGGCGTGCCAAGGGCCTACCCGCAGGCGCCGCCAGCGTATTGCTATGGGCCGTGAAGCTGCTGGTGCTGGGCGTGCTGTTGTACGTGGCGTTCTGGGTAACGCTGCTGCTGATGGCCGGCTTGGCTTTGGCTGCGTGGGGCGCAATGCAGGGCGGCGCACAGGACGCCGATGTCTGGCCCTTCACCCACCTCGACCAAGCGCGCAAGACCGCTGGCTATGACCCTAACCTGTACCACGACGTGAGCGATGTGAACTACACCGACGACTGACCCCGCCATTGGCCTCAAGCAGGCTATTTGAGCTTGCCGCCGGACAGCCCGCTCGCGCCCTTGCCGCCAGCCTGAGCGCTGCCCTTGCTGCCTTCCGCCATGCCTTGAACCACTTGCCCAGCGCGGGTGCCCGCCCACCCCAGCGCCGTCACCCACAGGCCAGGCAACACGATGAACATCGCCCCCAGCACATAGTTGAGCAACAGGTCGCCAAACGCATTGTTCAACCCAAGCGTCAGGTCGAAATTGGTCACCGGCCGATTCCAGCCCCAGCCCCAGCCGTACAACGCATCGAGGACCGTGCTGTCGATCCAGCGCGCGAGTTGCAGCCAAAAATCGACGAAGAACAGCGCGAACTGCACCACACTGATGGTCACCAAGGTTTTCAGCTCATAGGCGCCGACCACCAGCACCAACGGGATGCAGATGACCAGCGCCATTTTCAGCAAGCTCAACACCATCGGCAGCGCTTGGCGCATGGCGTCCATTGCGGGAAACGCCGCCACCGCGCCCACGGCCAAGCCCACGTCGCTCGCGCCGCGCGTGACGATGTTGGGCAGGGTCTTGTCGATCTGCCCGCCGTAGTCGGTGTAGACCGTGGCTTGGCTGAGCTTCTGCTGGCGTGGCGCGGCAATGGCGCGGATCACCCCATCGTCCACCTCGGCGCGGCTCATAAAGCCGGCCCAACTGGCGACCCGGTTGAGCAGGCTGGGCTCGACTTGGTTGAGTAGCCGTGCGCGCAGGCCCTTGCCGCCCTCCGTCCACCACTGCTTGCAGTTCGGGTAGCCACCGCCGCTGGGCACTTGTGCCAGCCCGGCATCGCGGCTGCTTTGGTAGGGCCAGTCGTCGCGTGGGGTGCTGGAGCGGTAGCTGTCATAAAAGCCGGCCGATTCGACGAACCAGCGCGAGCCGATCCAGGTCACGTCATGCATCTGCGCTTCGTCGAGTGGTGGGCGGTGCATAAACAACTTGGCGCGCGCCGGTCCGTAGCAGTCGCGACTGAAATCCGCCACCTCCTGGGCGAGCACCGGGTCATTGATGCGGGTGGCATTGATCTCCATGCGCATTTGCCGCAAATCGCTGCCGCAGGGAATCGCCGCCACCGAGGCCGCGGTGAGCGAGCGCGACAGGGCATGCATGAACGCCCACCACAGCGGCACCTTGGCGCTTTGATTGTTGAGCACGCTGAACGACTGACTCCAGCCGGTCTCTTTCGGTTGCGCCACCTGCACTTGGCACTGTTGCGAACGGCTTGCGTCGAAGCGTAGGACATCGAGGTCAACGTCGATCAACGGAATGCCGGCGAACACCACCACCACCAACGCCACATACACGCGGATTTCGATCCGCGCGGCGGACAACACCCCCTTGTTGCCTTCGTCCGCGCCTTCGCCCTTGGCCTTCAGCCACTCCTGAAGGGCAATGGCGACGAAGGGAATGGCGAATGCGCCGCTGCCGACCAGCACCGCCCAGATGCCGTTATGCACGATCCAGCCCACCAGCGTCAGGTAGTACTCCAGATAGTCCGTAGTGAACAGCGTCATGTGCCAACTCCCCCGCTACATGGCCTGTCGCAGCAGGCTGATCTCCAACGCAGCGATCGCCACCAGGGCGCCGATCTCGGCCCGCAGCAGCCGGCGCCCAGCGTCGGCACCGGGCTCGCGCGCCAGCAACTGGCGGCGCATGCGCCACCAGCCATAGCCGGCCATGGCGTACAAACACAGGCGCCAGACCAGCAAGTAGTGGCTGGCCGCTTGTAGCCAGCGGCGCCAAGCGTCGAGGCTGCCCAGCAGGTACAGGCCGGCGACGTTCGCCAAACCCGCTAGGACGAGCAACGCCAGCGTCCAGAGCAGCGCGAGGCCGAGAGGCCGGCGCCAGCGAGAAGACGACGCGGGTCGACTCATGGTTTGCCCCGCTGAAGTTGATGCAGGCGATCGGGCACCGGGTCGCCCTCGAACACCCCGCGCGAGCCCGCGGCGCGCGCGCCGTGGCGCTGAATGATGGCCATCGGTGAGTTGCTGGCCAGCACGCGGCGTAGCTCCAGCTCGGTTTTCAAGTTGAGAATCTCCCGGTCCAGGGCGTCGCTCTCCTGGTTCACCGCCTGCACGGCAAGCTGATTGGCCGCCACGTTCGGCTCCTTCTTGCCGGTCAACAGCGTGCGTTGGAGCAGCAAGGCTTTTTCCAGCACCGAAGCCAAGGCGGCCTCGGAGGCCAAGCGCCGGGCCAGGATGTTCTGGTCCGGCTCATCGCGCAACGCCTCGATCACCCCACGGGTAATCGGCAAGGATGCGCTGCCGGCCTCGTTCAAGTTGTCGAAGGTGGTGGTGCGAGTGCCTTTGATCAACGCCAACAGCACTTTGAGTTTGCCGTCGTACTCTTCTTGGATCAGCGGCGTCAGGCCAACCCCCGGCACGGTCTGGGTTTTGGCGCAGGCGTCACAGGTGCGTTGCTCTTGCTCGCCCAGTACCCGCGTTGCCCAATCGGCGGCCGCTTGCGGCGAGGCCCAGGTCTGGCAGGCCAGGCTTGCGCAGTTGGCACGCGAGATGGTGGAGCTGTCGGCAACGCCGCGACCGTTCACCAGGTTGTAGCCGGCCCGCGTCACGTCGCCCACCACCTTGATTGAGCGTTGTCCGCTGCCACCGGCATTGCCGCCACCGACCCACGGCACGCCGTCATTGCCTCGGCGATTTTCGGCCTGGGTCACCGCCGACACCGCGTCGGTGCTGGACACGGCTTTTTGCAAAGCCATGCCCTCGGCCAGTTGCGCCCAGCCCATCTGTCCCCCGGCCATATCGGCCATGCGCGTGGCCATGGCACGGCAGGTGAGCTTGGAGCGGTCGAAGTCCAGCCGTGCTTGCAACACCCCATTGGTCAGCAAGTTGTACAGCCCAGGATCGGCGCGCTGAATGATCAGCGCTGGCAACGAGGCGACCGCGCTGGTCGCGCTTTGGATCACGTTGCCCATGATGTTCTGAAAACCGTTGGTCAAGCCGTTCAGCTGGTTCTTGACCGTCGTGCTGATGCTCATATCGCCGCAGATCAGATTGCTGTTCCAACCGACGCCCACCCCGATCGATTGCATGCCCGCCGCGCCACCCAGCGACACGGCCTGGCCACCGCCAATCGAGTACAGCACCTCATCGCCGATCACGCTGCCGCTCTGTTGGAAACCACTGGCGGCGTGCGCCAGGCCGGCGCCGCACAGCAGCGCGCAGCTGAGCCACGCACGGGCGCGTTGGCGCCTGACAATGGGAGGATTCATCACATGGCCCTCAGTTGTTGAAGTCGGTACTGCCCAGAAAGGTTTGCCCGCGCCGCTGGCAGCAGCTATAGGGTCGCCACAGCGCCCAGGCGTAATCCCCTTGCTGGGCCTGGAGCCTGGCCCCGCTGTTGGGGAACACCGCGCACGACGTGGACAAGCGCGGCGTCAACTCCTGCCACTTGCCCGTGGCGGCGGCGCTTTCCTTCAGCTCGCCCGCGGGCCAGTAGCCCGGCCGTGGGCTGGCCAGCAAGGGCTGGTAGACATGCACCTGCCCCCGACGCGTGACGATGTCGCCGGCACGCTGGGCCACCACCGCCGCCGCCTTGTGGTCATCCACCTGGTGCAGAAAGCCGCCACGCGGGTAGACCGCGCCCCACAGGTTGAGGCTGCCGCGCGCGCCAATTTCGCGCATACCCGGCACCAGCGCTTCCGGGTACAGCAACTCGGGCACGTTGTAGCGCCAAGCCAGGGTGTCCAGCGTGCTCAACAAGTACGGCATAAAAGCCGTGCCCGCGCCTTGGCAGGCGAAGCCAGAAGCGCTGGCGAACTGGCTGAAGGCCGCGCCACCCGGATGGCCGATCACATCGGCGTTCTTGAATTTGGCGAGTGTGTTCTCGCTCGGTTGATTGGTGGTGCCGTCATTACCGCCCAGGGCACTGGGGTTGGGCAGGCTCATGGCCCGCACCTCGACCCAGGGGTTGGCGCCCGTGGTGGCATAGCTGGAAACCACCGCGTCCGGCACGTAGTGGCGAACCTTGACCGAGGTGCGCACCTTGCAGCCAAAGGGCGTGCATTGCAGCCAGTAGCACAGGCCCGTCACCCGGTATTCCAAGCAGTCGGTGGAGGCGGTCGAGGCCACCAGGGTTGCGGTGCTGAGGGCGAAACTCGCGGTGGCCTGACACCCCAGCACGACAGCCGTGGCCAAGCGTAGGGCTCGTGGGATCATGGCTGTTCCCTACGCTGGCGCGCGATACGCGCCAGCGCCTGGTCGAGATTGCTTTGCCCATAGACCACATAGCGCTGATCCACCACCACCGCCGGCAGCGTGGTGATGCCAAGACGCCAAGCATCGGTCACGTCTTGGTAGGCCCGAGCCAAGCGTTGTTGCAGCCCATCGCCGCCTTGCTGGAGGCGCTGTTGCACCTGCTTGGCGGCGGCTTGCGGATCATTCGGCAGTTGCGCGGAGAGTTGTGCCTCAATGGCCTGGGCCGCATCCAACTCGATATGGCGCTGTGGCGTGCGGGTGCCGCTGACCGGGTGCTGGGAATCGGTGACAACCCAGACCTCAGTGGCGGTTGCACCGCTGGCAAATAGCGCGATGGCCAGTGCCCAGGGAAAACACCAAGTCTGGCCCTGAAAGGTGCAATGGACTGTGTGCACGTCGACGCTCCGCAAGTTGATGATTGCGCAAGTGCAGCGCATCGCGCCCACGGGCGCGAGAAACAATCGGATATCATCGACTGCGGTTTCTGAATGTTACGACCACAGGCTGATGCGCTTGACCGCGGGAGCTCGCCTAGTGGGAAAGGCTTGCGTTGCTCGTCATTGGAAACGTTTTAATTGAGAGGGATTTCGGATGCGTAAGCCATTATTTATTGCGATTGGAGTGCATAAGCCCAAAGGTATGGAGACTCTTCCGGGCGTACTGGAGGCAGTAGATAAAATAGCTGAATGGGCGGCACAGTCGTATGAGGTAAAAGTATTTAGCGACCGGGAAAATCCGGTCACAATTGATCTGATTCGATCCGTTCTCACGCCGGACGAGGACGATGGCACAACAGACCCCTCCTTTCTGCTCGATAGAAAACGGATTGTTGTGTACTTCTGTGGACATGGTTTCGCGGTTTGGCCAGATCAGTACTTAATTTTATCACCTGGCCCTCACCAAACGAGGGAGCGGATAAGCGTCAACTCATTCCGCGAAGCATTATCCTCCTATGGACCAAAGCAGATTGCATTTATTAGCGATGCATGCCGAGGGCCTCTAACAATCACTGGCGCAGCTGACCCTGTTTTGGATACGCTTGCTGGACATTCAAAAAACCATCAGAAAGATAATTTTTTCTCATGCCAAAATGGGACAAGCTCATTCATCGCGCCAGCCAAAGACGGAAAACCAGCATATCCGATTTTTTCCTCAATTTTGCTTGAGGCACTTTCTGAACCACGAGGTATAAACCTAGATCAGATTTTACTTGCATCAAACCGGCAAGTAGTGACCAGTCAAAGTCTGGCGGATTACTTAGAGGAACATGTCCCTAGAGTAGCACTTACTGTTGATCGTATACAAAACACGCAATGCGATCCCGGTTTCCGCCCTGTGGAGCATATCTATGCAACATTTGACAATCTCACACCAGAGCCGGATTATGGAGAGCTAGCAGGGAACGTGCAACTCCCTGATATGGGTGTCTCTGAATTAATCGTAGACTATTTTGATAATGGTATTAATCTTCCTGAAAAAGAAAACGAAAAATCGAAAAGTCATTCGTACGAATCTGCAATATTTTTAGCACAATTCAGAGAGCGAGAAAAATTTGAAGCACGTCAAAATGAGAGGTTCAAATCCTCTCAATCCAATTGGCGGCGCGCATTAGTTGATGAGATTTACGGTGAATTAAAGTACAAAATACCCGATCCAGCTCTGGTGTTGATTGGTGGAAAAGAATTCAGTGTCTATTCGCAGCAAAGAGAGTGGCAAAGAGTTCCAAGAGAAACAATGAAGCCAATGTCTGACAGAACAGCGAAGGCGTTTGTTGAAGCAAAGGACAATGCTTCGCCAAATGGTACAACTGTTTGCCTGGACTTCAATGGCAGCGCGATAAGCCTCATCCCCATGATGCCCTTGACGTTCTGCGTTTGTTTTCCGAGAACCTATACGCAAGGCATAGAAGGATTGGAATTTCTTAGTTGGAAATCTGTTTTTGACAATCCTAGAGAGACTCTAGGCTTGAGTTCCGTTGAAGCATTAAAGGGATTGTCTAGAGGCTATTTAAAATCAGCCGATGCAGCAAAAATTCTTGAATCCATGCGCAACAGGAAACACTTGGACCCCATGCTCGGCATAATAGCCGCATACCTATACAAGGCAGCAGGGGATATTAATAACATCCGGCGCATGGCATTTTATTACGTTTGGCATGGACAACCCATTCCGTTTGATATTGCCATGCTGAGCGGGATGCCATTAAACAAGAAAGACACCGGCTTTTTCGTGGATATACCACCTGTTGAAGCACAGCAGCCTCCCTACATCGATGCCCCTAGATTTACATTCGAGGCCACCCGCGAAGTCGCTTCCTCACCCGTTGCAGGGTTGACCCCAATGCTCAGAGCAGGCTGGTCTTACATGCAAAATAGTCCACATCAGTTTCATAAGACCTGTTGGGAATTTATTGATAATTTGGCACCCTCGCCGATTACTACGTTCACTGGAAAAGAAGCCGTCGCAGCCATTACCGCAGCTTTTAAAGGAGCCTAATCATGAGACTGGTATTCGTGCATGGAATCAACAATGAAACCTACACCGTCAAGGAAATTGAAACACGCTGGATGACGGCACTCCAAGCGGGATGGCAAGACCTGGGGCTTACCCCGAAAAAATCTTTCACTGTACACACGGCGTATTACGCGGATACTCTCGCGCAAGCCAGCACCCAAGGCAATGCCGTGGTGGAAATGGGCGATGGGCAAGTTTCCTCGGGTTTGGCTATTGAATTTTTGCGTACCTATGCTGAAGAAGCCGGCATCACTGAAGAGGAACTACAAGCTGCCGCTGCGGAAGAAGGCTTACCCTTGCAGGCCGTAGCGCAAGGCGTGCCGCATGAAGGCTGGGTCATCGCATTCGCCAATGTGTTGGAACGCTTGCTGCCCACCAAGGGCAAGTACATTGCCAAACTGTTTCTTAAACAAGCCTCGGTTTATATCGGCGATCCAGCATTGGCAGCGAAAATCGATGCCAAGGTAAAAGAGCAAGTGCTGGAGGATAAATTCGATTCCGCGATCGTCATCGGCCATTCCCTAGGCTCGGTGGTGAGCTATCGGCTCTTGGCCAGCGAATCTTTGGCAAACTACAAATTTCCCCTGTTCGTGACCCTGGGCTCGCCCTTGAGCGTGGCGATTTTCCGCCCAATTCTGCCTAAGCGCGGCACGCTCCCCACGCCCCCGATACAGCGCTGGATCAATGGGCGCAACAAAGAGGACTTCATCACCTTGGGTAAAGCGATTGTCAAGAAATCCATCGGCTTCGACGGTGTCGAAGATATAACGGAGGTGATCGACAATAAAGACAATCGGCATGACATCGTGGCCTATCTACGCAGCCCGAAAATTGCCCAAGCCATCTACGATGCCATTCACGCGCAGCCGGCGAAAAACCCTTAAATCGCAATGAAAATTCGAAGCCGTCGAGTGCGGGGCACTCGACGGCTTCGGGCGGATTACTGGCTTGAATGGAGCCCGCTCGCTCAGATCAAGCCGGACTCGGCGAAGGAATAAGGCTGGCCCTTGCCGATGATGAGGTGATCCAGCAAGCGCACCTCGATGAGCTGGAGTACGGTCTGCACGTGCTCGGTGAGGCGCCGGTCGGCGGCGCTGGGCTGGGTGTCCCCCGAGGGATGGTTGTGACACAGCACCACGGCGCTGGCGCCATGCTCCAGCGCACGCTTGAGGATGACCCGTGGATAGACCGTGGTGATGTCGATGGAGCCCTGGAACAGGCGCTCATAGGCCAACACCTGATGCTGGCTATCCAAAAACACGGCGGCAAACACCTCGTGCTCCTGTGCGACCAGTTGCAGGCGCAAAAAGGCACACACATCCTTGGGACCGCTCAACCGAGGGCCACGTTGAAACAGTCGGTGTTCGAGGATCGCAATGGCCTGCTGGATGATTAAGTCGTCGTCGGTCGGGATGACCGTGCTCCGCGCAACGGGGGTGTGGCAGCCACGGACTACGGATGAGCCAAGCATGGGAAACCTCCAAAGAAAAGGACGCCACCACCCCGCAGGGTGGACCGGCGGGTTGAGACAAGGGGTGCATCCACCACCCCGGACGGGGTGGTCGTTCGCGCCAGGGATGCTTGGCGAACCCACGGTCAACGCGGCCAAAACCGCGTCGTAGCCTTGATGACCGCTGGCTACCTGGGCATGTCGCCGATGACCTCGGCGGACAATTCATCGGCCCCATCGCTGGCGGGCGTGACCAGCCAATCCAACGCCGACGCCAGTGCGTCCCCATGCACTGGGCCAGTCAGGCTCAGCGCCCGGCCTGTCTGGGTATCGACCAGACGCACCGTGGGCGTGCCCAGCACGCCCGCGGCACGCGCCTGTTCGGCCTGCTCGCGTACGGTTGCGGCAGGCCGCTGGCTTGCCAAACAGGCACCGGTCGCCGCACCGTCGAATTCCGGGTGGCTGAGGCCCGTCGGCAGGCCCTGGCCGCTGCCGCGGCTGTGTTGATAAACCCAGAGCACCGCCGCCCAGAACCCCTGCGGGCCGAAGCGTTCGCCCACGCATTCGGCCCAGCGCGCGGCGTCGCCCGCAGCGGGCTCGTGGGCGCTCAGCGGCGCGTGCTGCCATTGCAGCGCTACGTCAGGTTGGGCCAGCGCCCAGGCGTGTAGCTGCGGCACATAGGTTTGGCAAAAGGGGCACTCCAAGTCGGCATACACCAGCAGGGTGAAGCGTGCGTGCGCCGCGCCCAGGCGCCACGGCGGGCCTGAGACGCCGTCGGTGCTGGTGGGTTGGCTGGCGGTTGCGGTTGGCGGGCGACCGGGCCTTGGCCCAAGGGCCAAGGCCGTCGCCAGCAGTACGCACAGCAGCAGGCCGGCGCCCAGGAGGCTCCAGCCTCGGCAGCGGGCGGCGGATCGATGCGGCGGTACAGCGGCTAGCGTCATGCCCAGGGCCTGCGGTTAAGGGAGAGTGAGGTGGTCGGCCAGGGGCTGGATGCCACGGGCGCGGTCGATCTTTTGCGCAACTTTGAAGGCCGCCGCCAGTTCGCTGATGCCGTGCTGTTGCATCAGCTGGAAGCGCTCAGCCTTCTCTTCCGGCTCGGTCTGCGCCAGGGCCAAGTACAAGCTAGGCGGGACCGCGCGAAACAACAGTTCCATGTTCCTGGACAGCACCACGCCTTCGGTGAATTTGCCGGCCTCCTTGCGCGCGGACAGCATCAATGCCTTCTGCGCCGGGGACAGTTCGCGAAAACGCGCGATCTTTTCCACCTCATCCGGCGGCATGCTCAGGCAAATCCACCATTCGATCATGTTGAGCATGGGCTCAGCGGCCTTGGGCAGGTCATCGACGTTCTGCGTGGCCAACCAGAACCAGGCGCCCAACTTGCGCCACATTTTGGTGATCTTCACGATATAGGGCGAGAGCAGCGGGTTCTTGGTGACGATGTGCCCCTCGTCGGTGACGTTGATGATCGGGCGGCCCAAGAATTGATCGCGCTCGGCGATGTTGTTGACCGTGTTGATCAGCGAGATATAGGCAATCGACAGTTGTGCGTTGTAGCCCTCGCGGGCGTAGGTGGCGAGGTCGACGACCGTGATGTCGGACTCGGGCCATGGCGAGCCGGGCCGATCGAACATCTCGCCGTCCGCGCCCTGGCAAAACATGTCCATTGCGTCGGCCATTTCCAGCAGGCGCACGCGCCGACTTTCCGGCAGGTTGGCATCGCCGCCGCGGGCGCGCAGCGCATCGCGCACGTCGCGGGTCAGCACGATGCGCTCCTGGCCCACGGCGGCGTGCGCGGCGTCGAGAAGGCATTGGCGGATCAGCGAGCGATCGGCACGGGTCATGCGTGCTTCTTCGCGGTCCTCGCCGCCGGTGATCATCAACCGTGCGGTGATCTCCAGTTCGCCGAGCACGTCGCGCTGCTCATCGTGGGTGTCTTCCGGCGCGGTCGCACCCTCGTCGAGTGCATCGGCGTCCAAGGTCTGTACGCTGGCTGGTGCCTCGACCAAGCGGCGCGCATCCGCGAACGGCGCCAGACTGACGCCCGCGCCTGGCGCGAGCTTGACGCGGTTGACGGTCAACCCGAGACTCGCAGCGAACTCGCCAAACAGACCAAAGGAGTTACCCGCCTCGACAATGAACAAACGCGGGCGATAGATCGCCGTGATCTGGTTGAGCAGGTTGTTCAGCGTCGCGGACTTGCCCGAGCCTGTCGGGCCGAACAGAAACAAGTGCGCATTCATTTGCCGATCGCGGCGGTTCAACGGATCGAAGGTGATCGGCGCGCCGCCACGGTTGAAAAAGGTGATGCCTGGATGGCCGGTGCCCTGGCTGCGGCCCCAGACCGGCGCCAAGTTCGCCGCATGTTGCGCAAACAGCAGTTGGGTGTACCACTGGCGGCGGTCCTGGGCTGGGTCGTACACGCACGGCAGCCACCTCAGGTAGCTGTTGAGGGGCGCCACCTCGGCCTCTTCGCGCACCGGCTGCACACCGGCATTGAGCAGCACATTGGCCAGTTGCAAGCCCCGGCGCTCCAGTTCGCGCTCATCCTCGGCGCGCAGATAGAACACCAGGCTGCCTCTGTAGAGCTTGTGCGCACTGCCGATCAGCGAGCGCGCCTCCTGCACGTCATGCAGCGTTTGCTGCGAAGCCAGGGTTTCGCCCACGGCCTTTTTCGCCAGCTGATTGAGATGGGCCTCCAGCACGTCCTGGGGGGTGGCGACCAACGTTAGGCACATCAGGGTGTCTTGTGGCATCTGATCGAACAGGCTATTGATCGCGTCGCCTTTGCGCACCTCGCCCGTGAGATGGCCGGTGTTCGGCGGTGCGCGCAGCCGGTCGGCGACCAGCACGCGATGGGGCATGCCATCGAAGTACCAGAGGCCCTGGGCCACGTCGCTGCGCGGTTGCCCAAAGAACAGGCGCTGGCTGAAATCCTGGCCGCTGGCCAACTCGATCTCGTCGGGTTCGGGCGTTTGCGGGTAGGCGCACAGCTGGTAAAACCGCTCCCTATCTTCTGCGGTAGGCCCCAGCTGCGTTGGGCGCGGATTGAACCAGCGCAGCAACCACTCATGAATCTGCGCGGCGCCCAGACGCTGGGCCTGAATCCCGGCATTGGCCAGCCCGCCCAACAGGCGCTCGCAGACCACCGCCAGGGCTTGCTCCGGGGTTTGCCCACGGCGCCCAGCGCTGGCCGCGACGCGCCGGTAGACCACCATGCGCACGCGGCGGTTCTGTCCGCGCCAGGGCAAACGCGTGACCACCGTATCCTCGAACAGCCCGCCAGGCTTGGCGATGGCGCCTAGGTGGTGGGCGAAATAGCGCAAGTAGAAATCCGTGAAGGCACTGCCCTGGGCCCGCGGCTGCACATAGTCGCGCAGGCTCGCCAAGTAAGGCGCGAAACTGCTTTCATCCTGGGCGTAGAGCTGCAATACCCAGGGGTTGTCGTCCAGTTCATCGAAGCTGTCTTGCAAGGCGTTTTCCAACGCATCGCGGGCCTGGGCCAGCCAATGCGCCTCGCGCCCCTCGGTGCCCAAGGGGGTCAGCTCGAAAAATGCGGCGACCGAGCGCCCGTCTTCGAGCAGCATGCACTGGTTGGCGGGCAAAAACTCCACCCAGGGCAGCAGTTCGACCAGCGAGGGCGGCACTGGGTAGAGGGCTTGTTCGTCGGCGCGGGTCGCCGGTTGCCGCGTCTTGTCCGCGTGGCCAGGCGGCGCAATACCTTCGGCGCGCAAGCGGTCCAGGTGGGCTTGCCAGCCATCAACCGGGGCGCTTTCGCCGCGCGTGTTGCCCAACGGCGTGCGCGTTGGGTGCCAAGGCAACCGCCAAGCCATCAGTAGTCCTCCAGGCGCTCGCCAGGCATCGCGTACTGCACGCGCTGGTACAGCGGGAACACCGTCGAGTAGCCAGGCACCGGCAGCGGATCGCTGCCGGCGAGATGGGGGAACACGTACATCAGCAAATCCGGGTTGGGCAAGCGTCGGAACTGCTGTTGGATTTCGTTGGCCGCCGTGCGGGTATAGCGCGCTTGCTCAGCCGCTGCGCCCGGTAGCTCAGCCTCCAGCAACGGTCGGCGCAACTGCTGGCGTGCATCGAGCAGTTGGCGGCGCGCCACCTGAGCCAGGCCACCGTCCCCCGCCTCGGCCTGCCAAATGTCGTGCATGGTTCGGCCGTCGTGGCCCAGGAGTTGGTCTTTGTCGGTGGAGCAACCGATCAGGCTGGCGCTGGCCAGCGCCAGCAGCAGCGCCTTCGGCGCGCTACTCAAGTTCCAACGCATGCTGTTCTCCTCGGCGGTGGTCGACCTTGCGCCCGCTGGGGGCGTAGTCAATGGCCAGTGGTTTTTCCAGATGAATGGCGACCTTGGCCCCAGGCTGGACGTACACGGCGGCAAAGGCTTGGCCGTAGAGCTTGTTCATCCAATCGGACATTTGTTGTACGCCGCCGGCGAGAATCCGGCTCATGGCTTCGTTGCCAGAAATCCCCACGGTGCCGATGCCACTGCCGCCGCCGTTGCCGCTGACCACCGCGACGTTTTGCCCCGGTTGGATAAAGGACGCCACGCCCGCGCCCGCCGCGGTCAGCAGCGCTTGGGAGCCAAGGTATTGCTGGGCATTGCTGCGCCGCTCGCCAGTAACGCAGGGCACGCCCTGGGGGTCGCTGATCCACCCCAGCCCACCCTGCGGGTCGTTGGCCTGGTTGCCTTGGCGATCTTCCGGCAGGGTGCGGATCGTCCCGTCATGGAACACAAAGCTGATGCTGCGCACCTGACCACGCACACAGGAGAGGGTCCAGTCGCCGGAGGCAGTGCCGCTGAACACCGCGCCCGCCACCTCCGGCAGATCGATACCGTTGGCGGTCAGGTTGTCAGGGCCCACCAGCACTTTGAAGGGATACGGATCATTGACCGTGCCGTCGATGGGCACCCGACCGATCAGCGCGGTCATCGCCACCGAGCCCATCAGCGTCGAGTTGCTCGGCAAGGTGTAAACCGCCTGGGTAACCTGGGCTTCGTCCAGGGCCCGGCGCTCGACTTTCGGCCCTGGGTTGCTTAGGGCCTCGGCGCTCGCGTCCAGGGGCCGCTGTGCCGGGCCAAAGCTGCTGGGCATGCCCAGCCTGCCACGCTGGCGCGGCTCGGCGGGCGGCGCATCATTGGGCTCGAACCAGCGAATGGCGCCATCGGCTGGCAGCCCCTGCTCATCACCCTCGCGCAGGCCCAGGCCCAGCGGCAGCTCGACGTTGGAGCCGCCCAGGCCGTCCAAGCGCTGTTGCAGCTCCTGCAACAGGCCGCTGCTTTGCTGGCGTTCATTGGCCAACTGTTCCTGCTCGCGACGCAGCCCGCCGCGCTCGGCTTCCAGCGCCGCGTTGATGCGCTCATCAATGGCGCTTTCGCGCTGGCGTAGGCGTTGATTTTCGCTGCGCTGGCTCTGGTTGTCGGCCACCGCGTTGTGCAGTTCGCCACGCAGTTGCTTGACTTGGGCCACCAGGGTCGCCACGGTGTCGCGCGGCGTGTCGCCCTCGATGCCCAGCGCCTGCATTTCGTCGCGAGTCAATTGGCTGTCGGTCCCGGCCGTGGGCCGCGCGGACGAGCTCGGCGCGGAGAACAGGCGAATGCCGACAAACAGCACCAGCAGCAGCACCGGAACCATCAACCACTTGAGCAAGCCGTTAGCGCGCATGCTCGGCCTCCGTTGTGCTGGCGGACGGCTGCGGCGGCGCGGGGGCAAAGCGTTGTATGGCCGGCAGCAACGCCTGGGCCAAGCCGTGGCCACGCGTGACCAGGTACAGCGTGGTGGTGTCCTCGGGGCGGCCTTGGGGCCCCAGGGTGGCATGCTGGAAGGTGGCGGTGAGGAAGTCGCCTTGCAGCGCACGCGGGTCCAGCTCCTGCCACGTGCGGCTGTGGTTGCTCAGGCGCACCGCCGTGACCCACAGGTCGTCCAAGCGCCAAGCCGCGACCGCGACCGCCTGCACGGGCAAGCCGGGCAGCAGGCTATCGAGGCGCAAATCGCGGCGCAGGTTGGCGCGGCTCACGCCGGGCAGCGCCTCCACGGTGCGCAGTGGTGCGTAGAGGCTCTGCGCGGCGTAGCGCGTCAGCACCAGCGCCGTGGGCCCGTCTCGGCGCTGCGCGGCGGACGTATCCAGCGCCAGACTGGGCCCTGGGTCGACACGGGCGGGCGTGCGCGGCGTATCGACGATGCGTAGCGGCTCCAGTGCCGTATCCCCCGCCTTGGCTGGCGTGGCCGCGACGTCCAGCAGCAGCACGGTGCCGTTGTCGATATATTGCAGCTGCACACGGGTCGGCTCGATCGGCGCGCTGGCGCGTAGATACACGGCGCCGCCAGCGCTCTGCACACGCAGGCGGTCGCTGATGCTGGTTGGTACGCCGACGCGGACGTTGCGCTCGACGAACACGACCCGCTCTTGGCCGACGAGCAGCGGGATCGCCAGCGGCAGCCGTTCCCAGCGCAGAATTTCCACGGCGCCTGCGGCTGGCCCGAAGGTCAGCAGCAGGCCCAGGTAGAGCAACAGACGCGCGGTCATGGGCCATCTCCTTGGCGGCGAGTGCCTCGGGCCGGTGCCTCGGGGCTGGGCAGGCTGATGCGTTGCGGGGCGCTGGCATAGCAATCGAGCATCAACCCGAATGGGTTGCGCGCGGGGTCCACATCCGCGCGCACCACCTTCAGCGCATAGCGCACCAGTGCGCGTTTGACCTGCTCGGCCCCGTGGTACTCATCGGCACTCAGGTCCAGAGTCACCAGCCAGTCGCTGTTCGACACGATGCGAGTACGCAAGCTGGGGTTGTCGGCGTAGCCGCGCCCGGGAATTTCATACACCCCACGCACCCGCTGGCGCAACTCGCCGGCATTGCGCCGGTGTTCAAAATCGGCTTGCAGAAAAGCGCGACAACCGGGGGTCAGGTACGGCGCGAGCGCATACAGGTTGCGCGGATAGTCGTCCTCGCCATTGGCCGGCCAGCGGTTGAGTTGCTGGAACACGTAGAAGGCGAAGACGTACACCGACTCCGGCGGCACGTCCCACCACTGGCGGCTGCTGCCGGTACGCAGGTCCGGTGGGACATGGATGGTCAGGTCGCGCGGCGCATGCCACCAACCGCCGCCCAACATGAGGGCGAGCAACAGCAATGCGCCCAGGCCCAGGCGCAGGCTGCGGATATGCCCTTGCAGATGGGTGACTTCATTCCTGAACCGGCTCATTGCACGCTCCTGTGGTTGCTCCAGTGGCCGCTCCAGGTAATCAGTGACTTTGCGCCAAGCGGTCCGGCCAGCAACGGCGCGTTGCACGCCAGGCGCCATTGCAAATGGCGGTACAACCAGGTTTCTGGCCGGCCGCGCTTTTGCCGACGCAGAAAACCGCCACCGACCCACACCCCCAGCGCGATCCCGCCAACGATGCTGGTCGGCACCAGCGCGATGCTCGCAAACAGCACCGCCAACAGCCCGCCGAGCAGCAAGCCGAGCAGCGCCGACAGGCCACAGCACATCCACAGTTCATCGGCGGTCAAGCCGCGCACCACGACGGGATGGCGATTCAGCCGGTGCGGCAGAAAAGCCACCGTCCCATCGGTGCGCATAGGCGGCTGTTGGGCCATGGCCATCTCCTACAGAACGCCGGTGGCTTCGGTGAGCAGCCAAATGCCAATCACCAGCAACACGGCGCCGATGGCCACGGTCAAGCCAAATTGCCCCCAGGTTTTCTTGCCGGTGTGAATCTCTGCATAGGTGCCATAGGCGTGATAGCAGACCCCGATAAACATCGAGGCCACCACCAGCAGGGCTACGAGCATCACCATGTCGTAACCGTAGTTGCGGATGGTTTGCAGGATGCCGCTGCCGGTGCCGCGCGACGGGCTCTCAACGGTCGGCAAGGCGGCGAACGTTAGGCTGGGCCAGGCCCAGGCACTCCAGAGCAACGTAGCGGGTAAAGACAAGCGAATGGGACGCGAAGCTGGCATGGTCGTACCCTGGTGGTTAAGCAAGTAGGAAAAAGGTCAACACGAGATACAGCGCCAGAACACGCATCAGCACCCCGAGTAGCTGCCGCTGATTGATCCGCTGTTCCGCCCAGCCGACATAGGCGGTGCGAATGGCCCACGCCCCCCACAGCAGCAATACCGCGAACACCACGCCAAGCAGCAGGTTGGCCAGCGCCGACGCACTGATCCCGCCATTGGCCTGGAACGCCGACAGTTGCGCGGCGTTCATGGCTGCGCCGCCGGTGGCCGTGGTTGCGCGACGAGGTCGCCCTCGACCTGATACGCGCCCATAAGGGCTTCGGCATCGCGCGGTTGCGCACGGACCGGCGTCAGGTAGTGGTGAATGCCGGCGCGCACCCGGCCAAGGTCAGCGAGCAGGCGCGGATAGTCGAAGTGGTAGCGCGCCCCAGGGGCAATGGGCGAGGCCGCCGCACTCTCGGTCAGCGCGCGTTCCAGGGCCTGCAACTGGCGTGCGGCGTTAGCAAGGTCTTGGCGTTGCTCGGCGCGCGCCGCTGGTGGCACGGCTGTGCTCAGGGCGGTCAACAGCACACACAAGGCGGTGGGCCAAGTCGCTGAGCGTTGAAAAGTCAGGTGCTGCATCTCGCCAAATCTCGGTCAAAGTGATGAGCCGATGGTGGCGATAACTGCCGGTAACTACCGCAAACAATGCGCAGTGCGCGATGGCGAATTTACGGGTTGATCTGCCTCGTTGGGCACGGCCTTGGCCTAGCTGACACCACTTGGTCATAGCCCTTCGCTCGGCAGCTATGCTGGTGGCCCTCATGACCAATCGATTGGAGTCGTGCCTGCATTGATGGCTCCTGGGGTAGCAAGCCCACGAGGGCAGTAAACGGACTCCAACCCCACGCACAGGGGCCAACTCAGCTCCAAGCGGCACATCGTTGTAGATGCCAGAGCCATCCGGTTGGTGGTGGAAAGGCCGCACAGCTGGTTTGCAGCTTTTGGCAAGCCGCGAAGCCGCTTTGAGCGGCGGCTGGCTATCCACGAGGTGCAGCGTGCGCGCTTGGTGGATCGGCGTTGTTAGCCCGCCTTAAGCGCAATGGAAGGTGCGCTTCTGCTCGGGCTATGAGTCGCTACATCAGAAAATAAATCAACTACTCTCTAGATTCGAAATTATTAACTGTCGCTGAATTATTCATAGGTTGAACAAGGCGTTTCTTTTGTTCCAACTTGCTATTGAAGTAATCCCATTTCACAATTGTCCTGCCTATTTCTCCTTCCCCTATGATATCAACACTGTCGTGTGCCACAACGCGCCAGACGACTTGGCGTCCAAAAATGGAGATCACTGTGGATTCAATATTGACTAGGCAGCCCGGCGGGGTTGCCGCTAAATGTTTCACATTGATCATAGTGCCAAGGCTGCCCTCTCCCGGCTGCAAAAAAGGCGCTAGACTACGAATGCAACACCACTCCATCAGCCCGACCATATAGCCCGTCGCGAGGACTTCTGGGAACCTAAGAAATTCGGGTGATTCCGGCAATAGAAATGGAACGGTTTTTTCCTTGGGTACAAGGTACGAGAGTCGCTCAACGGCCCCCACTGCCAAGCTTTCCAACATAGTAATTTTCTCCCCTAATGTGAACACTACGCGGCGGTTGATTCTCGGTATTCTTTCAATGCGATTTCTGCCAGCCTTTTTAATTGCACATCCGATGTGCCCGCCGGTGGGAAAAGCATCAGCAAGTCCCGCATATATCTTTCAATCGGTATGGATCGGCTACCGCCTCGCGCTGCAAAAATATCCAGTGCGGCTTTAGCGGATTCAAAGGCGAGCTCGGTGCCAACTAATTTGGCCAGTATGATGGATTCATCAGCGCTTGCATTTGCGTCCAACAGCTTCATAGCGCAATAAGCAGACTGCCTAGCTAAATGTAGGTTCTTATAAATGGATGCAATTTTCAGTCGGACGCTTTCTACATTGGCGAGCGATTTACCATAGATTTTCCTGTTTTTGGCATAGGCAATGGTGTCTTCCATTATTGCCGAATGTATACCCAATGCAACAGCGGTGAGATTAGGTTTTCCATAATGTGTAATTGAGCTATGTGCGATCTTAAGTCCATCGCCTTCGTCGCCAACGCGATTGATGGCTGGGATGCGGCAATTTTCGAAGATGACTTCACCAAGATTGAGGCCACGTAAGCCCGTATTATCGTTGGCCTGTCCAGTGCGAAATCCAGGGCGATCTGCCTCGACAAGAAAAGCTGAAAGTTTGCCGGAACTGTTGTTTGTCTTGGCGATCACCCCGTGCACGCTTGCAACGTGGGAGTTTGCAATCCAGCACTTAACGCCATCTAAAACATATTCATCCTTTTCCCGTCTAGCCGTTGTATTCATCCCTAGAATGTGTGAGCCTGAATTTGGCTCGGTGATGCAAATGGATATGATGTCTTTGCCTTGCGCGAATCTTGGAAGCCAATAGTCCTTCTGCTCGGCGCTGCCGTGATTCTGGACCATGGCCGTTCCGAGGATTGCGGATTGCAGGCACCCTCCAACCGCGCCAGAAATGCGCGATATTTCTTCAATGGCGATAAAACGCGCAAGATGCCCCGCTTCCATTCCTTTATATTTTTCTGGTATGGTAATTCCATACCATCCAGAATTCGCTAGATATTGATAAATTTCTTGAGGAATGCTTTCGTTGTCTTCGATTTGATTTCGTATCTTCAATATATTTTCTTTTGCATATTCTGCAATTTTTTGTCGCAAATTGAAGTGATTTTCTTCAAAAATTCCGTGCATAAACCACCCTCCCTTTAAAATTGAATAAGCACCTGTTAAGAAGAGGTTAAAAATCCATTTGTGGAGCTGGTTTTATTTTTGAGATACCTCTTGAATTGATTTTGATTTGGTATAGGCCATCTTGCCCTACCATCTGGCGGTATCTAGCTGAAAAGCGCGGGCGGCGTGTTAGCGAGCAGTTGTCGGCGATGTGCTCGGAGTATTTTTTTGGTTTTTCGGCCAACTAACGAGCGCCAAACCCGCGATGATGATTAATGTGCCCAGTACATCATTCACTGAAATTGCGGCACCAAACACTAACGCGGCCAAAATAATGCCAAAAACAGGATTGAGCAAATGGAAGCTGGATGCGTAGGCGGCTTCAATGCGGCGTAACAGTGCCAGCCACAGCAAGAAATCGAATATTGACACCACAATGACAAGATAAAGTAATGCAGTTAAGAATTCGACTTGCTTCAACGCCAGGAATGTTTCTGACAGTTGCGAGGAGAACGGTAGGAGCGAAAGCGCTCCGGCTAGATTCTGTACCCCATTCAGGGCCAGAGGACTATGCTTGGTTGCGCGATATCGATACCATACCGTACCGATGGCGAATGACATTGTGCCCATTAGCACCAATAGCATCCCCCAGGGATCGTCGTTGCCGCGCATGCGAGCAACTACCACGATGTAGACACCGGAAATTCCCATTGTCATTCCCGCCAATTGCCGCAGCGAGCACCGTGTGCCGCTCAAGATCGAGAAGAAAAAAGTAAAAAAAGGCGCTGTGGAGACGATCAAGATGGTGGCCTCGGGCGACACCGTGCGCAGTCCTTGGAACGATAAGCCAAGGTATAGCGCGTTGTTTAGCAGTCCGAGCACAATGCCATCAAGCAACAATGCGCGGTTCCATACCCCGCGTGTGCGGTTGCAAAGAATGCACCAAGCCAGCATCAGAGTCCCCGCAATGGCGAATCTAAGGCACAGCAACGACAGCGGCTCACTGTATTGCAATGCAATTTTTCCCGCGATGAATGCCGATGCCCATAACAGGCTGAACAGGCTCCCTGCGAGAAGAATCCAGAAGCGCTCCAAGACTATGACTCCATGATCGCTGATCGATAAGGTCTATGATCAAGGCAATGGTCGTAATCAGTAAAATGAAATCCTTAGCCTTTGGAATGAATCAGATTCATTACTCACATGATGGACTCAGACCGCCGCATCACGCTCGAACATTTCCGCACTATCGTCGCCGTCGTGGAGTGCGGGAGCTTTGTCGCTGCCGCTCAACAGCTAGGGCGCACGCAAAGCGCATTGACCCACCAGGTGCGTACCCTTGAGGGCATCCTGGGTGAACGCCTGCTCGACCGCAGCCGAGGGCACTATTGCGGTTTGACCGCTCAAGGCAAACTGTGGCTACCACATGCCTACCGCGTCTTGGACTCGCTTGCGTCAGCCTGTCGCGCCGCGACCCTGCCTTTGCTCTCGGGGCGCGTGAGAATCGGTGTGATGGATGACTTTCGCATTGAGGGCTTGATCGGACTGATCGCACAGTTCAAGGCGATCCACGCTGATGCCGAGGTGAGCATCATTTCTGACCTGTCCGCTAGCCTTGAGGCCCGGTTGCTTCGGGGCAAGATTGACATCGCGCTGCTTAAACAGGTTGTCAGCCCAGGGCAGGCTCCATCTGCGCAGGCGCTACGAATCGAACCGTTGCAGTGGGTGGCTGCGCAAGGCTTCGGGCGCCACGGTTTGCCGCAGCCGTGCCCTCTGGTCGTGTTCCATCAGGGCTGCGTCTACCGCAAGCTTATGCTGGAGCACTTGGCAAGTTTGAACATTGACACGCATATCGCCTACACAGGGTATGGCTACCACAACGTGCGTGCAGCGATCGAGGCAGGGCTAGGCTTGGGAATCCTCCCGCAGGGACAGCTCTCTTCTGGTTGCACCATTGTCGGCAAACTCGGTGGCCCTATACCTCTGCCCGACCTGGGTTTCAGTGAGCTGGTGTTGCGTGTGGGAAGCCATCGAATCGGGCCGATCGTCAGCGCTTTTCGAGACGAATTGATTCGAGATTTGACCATTCCCCACGTCTAGTCTGCTGGTCAGCCTGTCCGTTCATGCGCGATGACCTCCAACCTAAAGCACCTACAAGATGCCGTTGACGACGGCTCGCTCGCTGCGAGCGTGCGCGCACCGCCCTGGGCAGAAGGCACGAAGGCTGAGATCAGGGGCTGTAGCTGTCGCCACGGTTCTTGGCTTACGGGTCATCTGGCCATGAGTGCAGTGCGCATAACGGCTTTCTGGGGCCTCTGGCAAAGCGGTGTGAGCCACTCTTAGTCCGTAGAATGCAAGGCTTAACCCACTCTTTGCAAAAACTCCATGACAGCAGATTACAAAGCCCTGGTGGCGCAGCGCGCCGAATTGGATGCCAAGATCGCACAAGCGCTGAAAGCCGAGCAAAGCGGCGCGATTGCTCAGGCGCGCGAGCTGGTGCAGCACTATGGGTTGACGCAAGCGCACATCTTCGGTGCACCGAAAAAATCCAAGGGTGCCCAGGGTTCCGTGGGTCAGGCGAAGTACCGCAATCCGGCGACCGGCGCGACCTGGACCGGGCGCGGCAAGCCACCGCGGTGGATTGAAAATCAAGATCGCGCGGCCTTTGCCATCTGAGTCGGCAAGCGCGGGCCGCGCTCATAGGTACTTTTTGAAGCTGCCCGCCGTCAAGTTGACCGCCAGCCCCAGAATGGCCGCGCTGGGCAGCAACACCCACAGCGGATGCAGAGAAATCGGCAGGGCCAGATAGATCACCCAAGGCAGCACGGCCAGCGGCGCCAACGCGGCCTTGGCGCGATGGTAGATAAACCCGGATTCGCGGCCCGCGCCAAACCGGCGCACGTCGCGCCGCACCAAACCATCCACCAGACCCACGAATGCGGCCAGCAACAGCAACGGCAGGGTCAGTATTAGGATCAACAGGCGCACCCCAAACGTCAGCGTGGTGAAGGCCGCCGCCAGCAAATAGTTTTCCGACCAAACGTACGCCAGGCCGAGCCACTGGCGAAAGCTGCGCGGCGAGCCCTGGCTTGCCGAACGGGCCTGTTGCGCGGTGCGATCCAGCTGGTTCAGCAGGCCGCTTTTGATAAACAACCAGTCATAGCCGCGGGCGCTCAATTGCCGAGCGGTGCGTCCCGGCTCGGGCACCAGGATGCTGCGCTTGAAGTGCCCGGACAGATGGCTGAGCTCGTAATCGAGCATGGCTTGGGCATGCCGCCACTGCTGCTCCCGCCAAAACAGGTGCAGGCCGATGCACTCGACCAAGATCGAGATCAGCAGTGCCGCCAGCAGCATGCCGAGCAGTTTCAACGGCACCGCCAGCAGGCTGGCGAGCAGGCCCTGGCGTGGGTTGGCCTGGCGCTGGGCCGGGACGCTGGGCTCGCTCATTGGCCGGCCTCATCTGGAGCGGCGGCTGGCGGGTCGGTCAAATCAACGGGCAGCGCCTGCTCTTGTGGGTGCGGCGCACCGAGGTTCTGCCACCACTGCGCGTGCTGCGCGTAGCTGTGACGCATCTGCTCGGCCAACTGGCGCAGATCACTCGGCATCATCTCGTCGGGGTCCGGCGCCGGCAGCGGCATGCGAATCTTCCACAGATTGCCGCCATTGATCAAGGCGAAGCACTGGCCCTTGGGCAACTGCACCACATGCGCGGGCTCAACCATTGGCACGCTGGACATGCTGATGCGGTCCTGGGTGTTGCTGGTGAAATCAGTCGTGCCGTGGATATCCGAGCTGTCCGTGGCGCCGCTGACGATGGTGGTGGTGTACACCTCGACTTTTGGCAGTTGCTTGGTCAGCAGCTCAGCGGTGGCGGTCTCGCGCACCCGCAACACAAACAGGTTGTTGAAGTTGCCCACCACTTGCCCAGCTTTGGCCCGGTTGCCCAGACGCGCTTCAATATCGCTCAAGGTTTGGGTATAGGCGGTGACCTGCACCCCGGCGCCGCCGCCCTTGTTGATCAAGGGAATGAATTCGTCGCCCATCAGTTCGTTGAACTCATCCGCGTGCAGGTTGATCGGTACCCTGATGGGCGTGGCCGCGCCGGGCAAGCCCGCGTCGATGCCGTGTTTGTAGATATGCCCGGCGACCGACACCAGGTCGCTGAACATCGAATTGCCCACTGCGGCGGCAACCTCGGCATCCGACAAGGCATCCAGGCCGACGTAAACCACCGCGCGTTTGCGCACCACCTGCATCCAGTCAAAGATTGGCCTGGGGTCTTGCAGGTCCGTGTAGGTCGGCGCGAGCAACTGGGCGATCTTGCCGCTGGTGAGCTTTTCCAGCAGGGGCAAGAGGCTGGCGACGATTTTGTCGAAGTAGGTGCGGTCGTATCTGACCGCACTGCGCAAGCCATCAAGCACTGGGTCGTAGTTGCGGGCCTGGCTCAGGTACTGCTCCAGGGCCACTACGCGCTTCTCGCGACCGAGCATGTTGCGCGGCATGGTCTTCTCGTTGAGCTTGGATTCGAGCTGCACGATGACGTCCCACGCCTTGGGTTCGACTTTGCCGAAGTGGTGTTGGGCGTACTCAATGAACAACGCATCAATGTTCACCACGTGGCGTTGGATCAGCAGGTAGTCGGGCCGCTGCCCCAATTCGACCAATGCGCGGGCGATGATGTTGACAAAACGCCAAGCAAACTCCCTGAACGCTGCCGAGTTGCCTTCCCCGGACAACTGCCCGGCAATGCGCGTCGCGACTTCGGAAATGCGCCCGAAACGCCCCACGGCGTTGTAGCGGGCCGAGAGTTCGGGCCAACCCAAATGGAACACGTAAAACTCGCCTTCGCGGCCCGCGCGCTTGGCTTCCACATACATGCGCTTGAGCAGGTCGGCGTCGCCCTTGGGGTCGAAAACGATTACCACCTCGAACTCGCCAGCGGGGCTTTTGCGGCGAATGTCCTGGGTGATGAACAATTCGGCCAAGCGGGTCTTGCCGACCCGCGTGGTGCCCAGCACCAGCGAATGGCCCACGCGCTCGCCCAGTGGCAGGCTGACGTCCACCTCCTCGGGTTCGATGCCATGCAGGCGGGGCAGACCGCCAACGGGTGGCAGAGGGCGCAGAGGGTTGAAGGGGCTATCCCAGGCGGTGAGGCGGGCCAGGGACGACAGGGGAAACGCCGCGAACTCCAGGCGCTGCTCCACCCGCCGGGCCAGTAGGTAGGCAGAAGTGGGCTCGACGTAGCGGCGAAATTCCGGGCGATAGGTCTGCATCAGCCGATGGGTGTGCCGCTGTTCCCAGCGAAAACCACGACCAATGAACAAGCGTTGCGCGCTGACCGGCACTTGGCGGCTGGTCATCACGTAGCGCGGCAGACGGCGAATACCACGGCGGTAGCGCAGAATCAGCCACGCATCGCGCCAGCGCAGTGCGCCATACACCGCGAACGCCAGCGCACTGCCAAGGCCCATTTGCGGGCTCAGGGCGACTGCCCAAGGCGCTGCCACACACAGGAAGGCGGCGGCGGCGCACACCGCCACGCTGTACAGCTCCACCGCGGGTCGCAACAGCACCTCGACTGGCTGGGTACGCGCCATGGCTTCACTGCTCGATGCCGGTGGCGCTGAGCAGCGCTGGGTAGTGCTGGAGCCCGAGGCGTTCGGCCAGATCGTCCGCTGCCACCGGCCATAAGCGCACGCCGGGGACCAGCGCGCGCAGGCTGGCCAGCGCTGGCAGGTTCTCCACGTTGACCACCAAGCCCGTGGCGCCACGGTCGCGCAGCGTGCTGGCATGCTGACGCAGCCACGCGCGCGAGCGCGCATCGTCGCCGACCAGAAACAGCGGTTGCAGGCCCGGCGCCTCGATGGCCCGGCGCGCCACCGGGCCAGGCGACAGCCGCGGGCTGCGCACTGGCAGCATGGCGGCTTCGCCAGCAGGGTGCATCTCGATAGCGGGCAACGCGCTGCCCGGCGATGGCGTGTGGCCCTGGCGTGGCAACAGATTCAGGGCTTCGTAGTACGGCAATGCGGAGCGGCCACCGTGATCTTCGACCACCTGCAACGGCTCGCGCGCCTGGAGCGGCGCCACTGTGCCGAGCAGCACCCACAGCATGCTCAGGCGAAGTCGGGTTTTACACATGGTCAGTGCTCCTGAGTAGGCACGGCCGTGGCGGCGGGCCGTAGGCGTTGTAGATGTTGGGCCACGCTTTGCCGATAGCGGGCCGCTGGCGCGCCACCTGCCGGACGGTGGTAGCGGCCAATCGCCGCCAGCCAGTCCTCGCCCGGCTGGCGTTGCTGGCGAAGAATGGCGGCGGCGATGGCCAAGTTGCGATAGGGATCAAGCAGCTCACAAGGGTGGCGGTAGCGCTGCGCGTGGAAGCCCAGGTTGACTTGGCCCAAGCCCGCATCGACGCGGGTTGCTGGCGCTTCGCGCAAGGCTTGGCGCAGGCCGGCGCAAGCAGCGGCATGGGAGCGAAAGCGTCGCGGCTGGCCGGCCACGTTCAATGACCAAGGCCAGGGCACCAGGCGGTTGCCACGGCGCATGCCCGTCTCTTGCAGGGCCACTGCGTATAGCACGGTCGAGGGAATGCCCGCTTGGCTCGCGGCGCGTTGGTAGGCCGGTGGCGGAATCTCCTGCGCGTGGCTCGCGGTGGGCAGCAACGGCCCCGCCAACAGCCAAGCCAGCGACCCGAGGGCGAGGTTCAGGGTTGGCGTTGCCATTGGCCGTCGACCTGCCGCACCACCGCGGGCAACTCGCCAGACAGCCCCAGCGATAGCCAGCGTCCGGCGTCATGGTTCAGGGTGATCGCGCCGCTGCGCACCCGCGCCGGATCAATGCCGACGCGTTGCGCCCACTCACGAATACGCCGATCGTCCTGGCGGCTGCCCACCAGGTACAGGTCCAATGGCTTACGCGTCGCCAACCAACCTTGCACCCATTGCGTACACGCGGTGCAATCGGCTTTAACGAACAGCGCCTGGCGCGCGCCATTGGCCGCTGCCGGATCAGGCGGCGCCGTGGCCGGTAGGTTGACGCGCGCCAGATCGGGTTTGAGCCGGCGCCAGGCGTCATCGTAGGCACGCTGATAGGCCAAAAGCTTTTCCACCCGCCGCGCCTCGGCGTGCACTTGCAGTTCGGCGTAGCGCTGGCGCTCGGCATCCGAACGGGCCTCGATACCCAGCACCGACAGCGGGTCGAGGTTCGGCGAATAGACCCCGAGCGGCCCCTTCATCAAGGCGCGATAGCGGCTCCATTCCTCGTCGCGCAGACCCCAGTCACGCGCCAAGCGTTGGTGCTCGGTCGGCGCGAGCTGGCTGTGGGCCTCGCGCGAGCCTGTGGTGGGCGTGACTTGGGCCAAGGCGGGGAGCGCAACCAGCAACAGCCCCAAAGTTCTCCAGGCATGGCGCGTCATGGCGCGCCCTCCGGGCCGGGTATTGGCAGGCGATGAAGGTGCCCATCCACGCGAAAAATCGCCGATTGCGCCTCCAGGGCCTCCAGGCGCCACGCGCCGATGTTTTCACCGACTTGCATGACTTGAATCCGCTCCGCTCGCGGCGGCCCAGAACCAGGCGCGATCGCCAAAGTGCGGTGGGCCGCGCGCCACTCGCTGCCGATCACCCGAAAGGGCGCGAGCCGTACCGGCGGCACCGGCTCTGTGACCACGGGTCGAGCCCTGGCGCGGGGCGCTGGCGCGGACGGCTGGGCCAGCGCCGGACGGGCCTTGAGCGCCTCGACTTCGCTGCGCAACTGCTGTAACGCGTTCTCCAAAGCAACGCTTGGCTGTGGCTGTGGCTGTGCCAGCAGCTCAAGGCGGGATTCCAGGGCAGCCAGGCCGGCGCGCAACTCGGCGAGGCTCGGTTGGGCGCTCAGCGTGGCTTGGCCTTCCTGCTCCAACGCCGTCAGGCGACCACCGATAGCCCGCCATTGCTCGGCGCTCACCTCGGCCGACTCGCCGATGGGCAGTTGGGCCATGGCACGCCAGAGCCCGGCCAGGGCCAAGCTCAGGGCGAACAACCCTAGCCAGTGGGCCATGCCCTGCCAGCGGCCCATGGACGCAGCGCTCAGGAGGCTCATGGCAGCGCTCCTGAAGGCGTAGCAAAGGCGGGTGTCGGGGGAACTGTGTCAGTTGCCCCCGCTTCGCTGGCCGCCACCTGCGGCACCTGGTCGGCGGGGGCAAAACAGATCACGCGCTGGCGTTCGTCGGCCTGCATCAGCCACGCCGGGCCGGCCAAGGTCAACAAAGCCTCGCGCAAGGTCATGGGCCCCAGGCGTTGGTGCGCCAGGGGCAACGGCAGGGAGTACAGGGCGCTGTCCGCCACCGACGGCTCAGCGCACAGCCGATAGCCGCTGCGCTTGAGCACATGACGCAGGCCATCGCCGACACTGGCCTGGGCATCGGTCGGGAGAGCGACCTCCACCACCTGCCGCAACAAGTCACGCTGCGCCGCGCTTGGCGCCAGTTCGACCAAGGTATAGCGACCCTGGCGCAGCACCGCAATGGACGCGGGGTCAGCAGTGGCCTGAGCGCTGGCCACGTCCGGCATCGCGCGCACCGGCTCGTACAAGGTGTTGCAGCCCGCCAGCAAGAGCGCCGTGGCCAGCACCAGGCGGCAGGCTGGGGGATGGGATGGACGCAGGATGGCGGGCATGGAGCGGTTCTCGATTCGATGAACCGCTACCTTCGCTTGGCCTCGCCGCTTGGTCAGTAAAGAATGCGCATTGGCGGATGCGGGATTTGCCGATGCCGCCGTGTGGGCCTTATGGGCAGTCTGCTAGAAGCTGTTCTTTTGCACAGTTGTTGATCGGCATGCTAGTGGCATGAACTGAAACAACGATGTCATTCAAGGTGCTTGCAGTACCAATAACTGCGGGTGATTTGGGAAATCTTCCTTTGCTACCCTGAGTAAACCTGCAAAATTGATATCTCTACCTCCACCACCCTGTTTCAGCGTGCGAAGTGCTGCATGCCAAGCAGCTTGTCCAGTGGGATGAAACTGGAGTCGGGATAAGTCCCCTCCGGCACGACTCCATATTTCTTGATCGCGCGGTCCGAATGGATAGAGTTCGACCAGCGCCTTCTCCAAAACTGGCCAAGGGCTCTCTTCTCTGGCACTGGGTGCAACATCAAGGTTCAACACGTTCTTCGTTCCTCCTTGATTGAGTGCGATAGCGAAGTTTTCATCAATATTGTCGGCTTTGAAAATTGGATGCTGACCATTTGGAATCAGCTTGGGCACCTCTTCCGAAATGTAGTGAAAGAGATCAAAGAGCCTGATAAATCCGCTGGCGCCCTTGTCAGCCGCGCCGCGCAAACCTTTCAGCAATGCTGTCGTAAAAACACTGTTGCGCGCGCCAGGAAATACAGCAGACACTTCGTCAACACGACAGGAGGCCATTAGCGCCCGTCCGCTTCCGCTTGCTAGCTTGGCAAAGGAACTTTGCGTGTACCCAGATTTAATCTGGTTGCCCAAGCCATCGGCCAAACTTTTCGAAATTGCAGACCCTCCTGCATGGCAGGCGTCGATGAACACCAACAAGCGCTTCGCTTTAATCTTTAAAAAGGCTGCTGCTAGCTCATCCGAACTTATGGAGGAATTTTCCATGTCCAAAAGATCACACTCCACGGTCGCCAACACACTCTCTTCGCCCACGATCCCACCATGGCCGGAGAAAAAGATGCAGGCGGTATCATCCGAACCGGCGCGAATAGACAGTTCTTCGAGCCCTTTCAAGACAGCGACACGTGTAGCGTCCGCATCCAAGAGCGTGGCTACATTTTCTGGTGCATAGGCACAAAAGCTTGGCGACGCCAGCGTTGCAGCGACGTCATTAACGTCGTTCAAGATGGCGGGCGGCAGGCTTGAGACGTGCTGGTAATTCGCTACGCCAATCAGCAGTGCATGGCCTTGCGGGTAGCCGGTAGAGTTCATATTTCAACTAGATGGAGGTATGAGGGGGAATTCAACGCCAGCCAATGATGTCCCTGTCTGTGGCATATAGTCGTAGTTTTTCGTTCATTGGAAAATCCTGACGCATGATTGTCAGAAGTTCGCGCACTGTAGGCCGGGCGCCGAAACGTATTAAATCCAATACTTTGTGCCAACGCGTTGTACCATTCTCAAATCGTCCTGGCAGATTGGAATTCTTCCCCCCGGCGCGGGACCAGAGTTCATTGCTATCTGGACCATTTGGATAAAGCAAGCAAACCTCTTTCTCGAATTCACGCCACTTTTCGAACGCCGTTGGCTTCGTGATTTCAAGCTTCCAAAGTGTATAAAATCCGAGCAAGCCGGAACACCGGCGCAAGCCCGGCATCAGATCTTGACGGCGATGCTCTGCAAGTAAATCCGCAAGATATTTGGCTGTACGCTCCCACCTTCGGGATGCGACAAGCATTCCGAGTTGCTCAGCCTCTATAGCAGATAGATGACGAGCATTCATTAAGATTTTGTTTAGCCAAGCAATAAATACTTCTTCGTGGAGCAACGGCAAAGCGCTGACGACTGAAAGACGCCTCTCCATAGACGTCGATGCACTGTCAAGTACAGCCCGCAAATTTGGGCTCGACAAGATCGCGTGTTCCAGTTCGATTTCAGGAGGTATTATCGTAGCGCCCATCGCAACCGCATCTAACCAGCCGGACGCGGTCGCCTGTAGATACTGATTCTTGCGCGCGCCAGGTAACAGTGACCACAAACGTGCTCGCTCTGGCGCCTCAATAAGGTTAGCCAAGGGCGTGTGTGCCAATACTTCAAGAAGATGCAGGTCGACAGGCCCCTGTTTGAGAAGTTGACTCAGAATGGTGTTACGTACATCAAGAGCGTTGCTAGGAGCGTTCCATAGAGAACCATCCTTTTCAATCGCCGCGCACCATAGCTGTTGCTCGATGATATCGTCGCCACAGATGTTCAATAAAATATGGGGCTGCTCAACAGCAGTATCGGCACACAATTCAACTAGGCGAATGTCCTTATGAACCTTTGTGCATTCCAATACCTGAAGAGGACTAGCGTACCGAAGGGCTGAGCGCAAACCCTGGCTGTGCTTGGGATCTCTGTCAACCTTTAGTTGCTGTTCTAAAGCATCTACTGGGCTGCGTGTTGAAGCCAACACTGCGCCGTGTGCGATTAGCCAGCGTTTCTTCAATAGCGATGAGAGCAAGACAGCAGGTGTTGCAACATCAAGTCGTTTGGGCACCTGTTTCGCCAGGCGCAGTTCTACTGCTCTCTCATCTGGCAGGACCTGCATGGCTGCGGCGAACGCGGCTTGGCTATTTCCTGTCCATCTCCAAATGGCTTGGAAAATAGATGAATTATCTCTACGAGCGGCCACTGATAGGCCATTCGTTACGGCAACGCGCCAAGGCAATACGGCAATATCCTGATCAATTGACGCCGCAATCATCTCCATTAATTCGCGGTCTTCTGCCGAAGAAAATTCAAGATTGCCCACTAAGCATTCAACAGCGGACCATAGCGACTGAGTATCGGAAAAGCCAGAGAGCGCTAAATTCCTCATCAGCAGTAACTGTTTGCAGCCTGCGCCAGGGATCAAATCCGCAAACCGATCAACGAGGTCGGTCTTTAGGCTTGTACCCAGTACTGGCTGATTTGATAGGCCATCGGCCAAGCGTATCGCCGCCAGTAAGTCGTCGAAGCTCTTCCCTCGTGAGAGAGTGTGCAGCCGTTCGAGCTTCGCCAATCCCTTTATCGTATCAACCTCAAGGCCCAGTTCTTTCGCAAGATCTAGCACGGGCCTGACGTCGCGCTGCCCACAGAGAATCCCTGCGGATTCTGATTGTGAATCTCTATCCTCTGGATTGACGATGCGGTGCGTCGTCCAGCGGGCTTGCAGTTGCTCGGGTGTGCATACAAGCGCGGGCGCCGGTTGCTCGACCACATCTTTGGGCCCAAAGCTCAGCCGGAACGCAAAGGTCCTCCTCAATGCCGGCCAGAGGTGCCTCCATAGTGAATCGACTAGGCGCTCAAACCTGTCAACGCCCAGCCGAACAACTGGGGCGGATGATAGTTCTGCCAAAGCATTTGCCGTGCCGACCAAATCCGAGGGAGGCTGATGGGTGCTACCAGCGATTGCGACTTCAAGAGTTTCCAGCAAATCGGGGAAATCACTGACTGAAGGCGCCAGCCTCTCAAAAAGTTCCGCTAGACTTGCTGCTTGGCATATATCGTCAAGACTGACAATTAGCGCATGAGTCAGCACCATCCCGCCGCGTGAAGCGCCTGCGTCGAGAAACGTACGGGCGATTACATAGTAGTCGGCAAAGGGAAAGCCACGAACGAACGGCGACCAATTGTGGATGCCGTGCGGTACTGCATCTGGTAAATCAAGCTTTGATGCGATGGCATCGGCAACGGATGCCCTGGGACTCGATGCCCTGAGTCCGTGGCCACGACCTGAAATTTCGCCGTAAACGGCCTGCTCGACTCGCATGCACTTAGGTCCTATCAGCCATCAAGCGCTGGATGGGCAGCGTGATGTCAGTATTCTTCTTTCCGTCAGGCAGCACCACATACCCAAACTCTTCGGGGCCGCGGATCGCATATTCCTCATCTGCATCCGTTTTGCTCAGGGCACGCTCAAGAGCGGACAGGCCAATCACGGCAGGCGATAGCCAATTACTGCGAACGAACGACCACAGCATGGGCAGTCTAGAGGCTAAAAGATCCGCAGGCCGTTCGGTCGTATCAAGCTCATCCCAGCAACTGAGCAGGATGGTCAACCGGGGCGTGCGCAGGGGGCGGTCTAGGTGAAACTGGGCCAAATAGAGCAGCATCTGAAGCAGTTCCACCGTCCTTGCTTGGTCGGATAGCTCGTGTGCAACGGGCGCTCCTTGAGACTCAGCCGCCGCAAATGACTGTAGCGGGCGTGAAAATAGGTCATCCTCGGATCGAAGCGAATGCAAACGGATAAGCAGAACCCAGTCTTTGGCACCCAGTACGCGATCGCGCCAAGCAGCGGGGATTCGGCGTTGCGTGACAAGGTTGCGAACTTGTTCGCCGCCGTAGTCTGGCCAAACCAATTCAGCATAGCGACCGGATTCGTCGGTGATGGGCCAAACGCTCTCAACATAGGTGCTGGCCGGTGTATGGTCAGTTGACTTTCCCTCGGTTAGACAACTGAGTGCTGTTGTGAACGCCTCCAAATTCGTTGGCGCGCCAGACATTTTTAGGGCGCACGCCCTCACCATGAGTCGCTTCAAAAACTGAGCGCCATAGTGAGTCTTGCCTACGTTAGATTCACCGACCAATAAAATGGTGTGTTGAGCAGCCAACTACTGTCTCCTTCCGAATCGGAAAAGCGGATCGTGGCCAAATGCTTCTGTCATGGGCAATTCCACCCCTGCGCGCTTCGTAGATAGAATCCAATCAAAGAGTTTGCGGAATTCGTCAGCCGCGTCGATTTCCCCACGCGAGTACACACTAACTGTGAACTCAGGGATCTTTGATCCGTCGGGCGAAACCGCTTTTCTGATTTGGGCCTCCATGGCGGGTGCCACGTCTACGTCGCCTTTTGTCCAAACGAGTGCTAAATGTCTTCCTTTGGCTTCGGCCACCGCGCGCTGCGCGAGCAACTGGAAATCGTTTCGTGCGGCCCCCATTTTCGGTCCGGCAAGTGCTTGACGGTCAGCAATTAGAAGTGTGACGTCTGCGTGCCGGGCAATCCATCGGGCTCCTTGCGCATCAGCCGCCTGCTCGTTGATGGCCCATTTTTGAAACCACTCTCCGGGCGCATCGGCAAAAAGAAAATCGCGTACCGATCCATCCTCTCGACGAAATCCAAGGTGAAGCATTCCTGGTGCTCGCGCGGAGCCACTAGGCGTGTGTGGCGGAAAGCTTGGAGGCAGTCCCGGCTTCCAACGTAGGTAGGTGGCCACGGCTTCCCAACCGGCAAGCGTATATGAACTGCTGAAAGACATAGCCTCAGCAGTTAATGCACCTCGCCCCAGCAGCAAATAGAAAGCTCCCAGGATTGTCGTCTTACCAGCGCTTTCAGGGCCGACTATACCGATAGTAATGGGATTGACTTTGCCACAAACAAAGTTGAGGTCAGATTCACCCATCGCCAAACCGCTCCATGGGAGCAACATTTGGTCATCACCTGTCGGAGCGGCTACAACGCCCTTGCTTACACGCTTCCATTCCGGGCACATATCCAGCTTGATATGGCCTAGCGCGCAGGTCGTATTGTCGTCGGCGCTACAGTTATGTTGTGGGCATCGGTCCATGGACGCTCTACTTCTTCTTGGCTCTTTTAGTTGAACTGTCGCTGGTAGCACGTGCGGTTTGTAGCTCGCGGAACAGCAATGTTCCCCATTCAGCTGGGGTCATCGTAGAAGACGCGTCCAGCCCGCAGAGTGCGCGCAGCGTAGTCGGGTCAATTGTGCCTAGGTCCTGCGGATGCCCGATCAACGCAAGAATTGGACCTCTGCCAGTTGGTGCAGGCGCATACTGGGCTGCCAACGTACGAAAAGGCTGCATGAAAGCGGTGGTCCTTGCACTGTGCACGAGGCTAGCCACGTCACGCTGCCCACTGGAGGCATCACTTGCAGCGGGAAGACAGCGGATGGCTTCCCGAAGGAAGGCCGAAACGCTTGCAGGCGAATAAGTTGGCACCTGCTCATGTAGGTCGAGTGCCATCAATGCTGATGCCTCGAATGGCGACAGATCAAGGTAACTTGTATGAGCGCTCGGAGAATACAGCGCTTCTTTCCACCATAGAAGGTTAGTGCGGCGCTGCAAGCCTGCTGTGGCGCCACTGAAGCTCGCCAAGGCTTTGTCAACATGACTGGCGACCTCTTTTGCCAAAATAGCTAGAGGGCTTGAGATATCTACTGGAGTTGGCGCAAGCTTCGTGGCGAGATCGGTAAGAACTTGAGAAAGGCCGTCGCTAAACTCGTTTAAAACAGTGGGCACCCATTGTTGGGAATATTGCCCATGGCCAACATGTTTTAATGCCTCAGCGGTGCTCTGCTGTAAAGCTTCTAGATCAGGGCCCGGCGCTTTAGAAACCTTACCCAACAAAGGTGGCGGAGTATATTGCAGAGACCCGACCTCAATCATCTCTGGCGTTGCCCACTCGGCCACCGCGCGCGCATCTACCTTGGTTTCAATTTCGCTGACAGCTTCATGCCATATCTCAGCTTCTTTGGAGGCTTCCGCGTACGCCAAGGCGTTGCGCGCCGTATTGACAAAGGCAACGGCAATTGCATCGTCTGCACGAGCAGCTTGCACGATCGCATCCAAAAGAACAGGTCTCAAGAGACCCACTGGGACTCCTGAAAAAGCGTTTGCGACAGTCTCCCATTGTCTACGCAGGGAAGCCATGGCCTCCACGATGGTTGGATCGGTCGCCGCGATGTTGGGGTCGGCGGCTGCCATCGTGAAGCAGGCAGTCTTCGAAGGGGCCTTTCGCAAAATGGTTGCCAGGTCCTTCGCCGTGGATCGAAGCTTACCGAGCCTGGTGTCTTCTCCCTTGAGGTCTATTGCTCCAATCTCTAGAAATCTCAACAAAAATTCCTGCGCCATTCATGAACCTCCGCCATTTGTTGTGATGCTGCGAAACAAATCGAACCCCTCGGCTCGGCACTCAGTCTCCGCGTGAATTTGCCATGCCCGTCCTACATGGCAACGCTGAACGGATGATACCTCTTGCTACTGCCTGATCGTAGGAAAGGAAGGGAGGGTATCCGCGTTAGCTGGAATCGTGTCCAGACACTTCTCGAACGTCTTGGAGTCGTGCCTGTTCGCGCAACCGACTAGGACCATAAGCGGATGCCTTTAGCTCTTCCACATGTGGCCGGACTTGCTTCTGTCTCCTGGAGTTGACCCGAACCGCTGGACAGCACCTTCAGTCATCGTCATTGCAGAACGCTTTTGGCTCAAAAAACCGCATGACCTTCAGTGACAGGATCAGCCCGCAGCCGAGGCCCATCGAGAGCAAACCCGCGCTGTGTCCCCAGGGCTGGTCCAGCAGACTCAGCAGCATTCCAAGCGTTAGGGATGCGGCGATCAAGAGTCCGAGTCGCAACCAGTCGCAGCGATACAAAGGTAAGTCCAGGACCGACCATGCGCGCTTTTCGGTGGGTACGCCAGTTTGCGAGTGGACGCTCGCCAAATCCAGGATGAGTTCAGCCGCTGCTGTGCTGCGCGGAGGCCGGTGCAGCTTGCGTCGATAAATCTCTTGGCGCACCCGATGCTCTTGCGGCAGGTGGGGCACATCTCGCCAGCCCAGGGTTGGCACGCCATAGGCTTGCAGCAATAGGCAAGAGGTTCTCGGTCGGCGCAGCACTTGCAGGTAGCGGCCATCCAGCGCGGCCAACCACTCGTCGCGCTCGTCAGTGGGCCGCACGATGGCCAGGCGCTCGGCGGCCGGATAGGACGCCTCGCGCACCCACGCGGCGATGGCGGGTTGCTCGTGGGCGCGCATGAACGCCACGCGATGCTTGCCCTCATGCGCGTAAAACAGGCCCAACGGCTTGATCCACACGTAGTAGGCGTTGTCGGGCGTGCCGAACGTTTGGGCGTAGCGCGCGATGGTGGCCGGCACTTGGTTCGGCGCGACGTGCTCTGGCAAGCCCTTGATGCTCGCGCCTATGACGTGGCGTGGATTGACCCAAGCGCGCAAGCACTGGCGCGGGCTCGGCTGCCAATCGACAAACGGCAGAACCAGTTGTACCAAGGAGTTGGGGTGGTAGGCACAGGTGTTCTGATCATCCATCCAATCGTCGAGGAACGGCTGGCCGACCTGGCTCCGCGCCTGGCGATCCATGTGCAACTTGAGCGCGCACAGGCCCCGCGCGACTTCGGCCAAGCGGGGTGGTAGCGCCAAGTCGGTGAGGTCCAGCGGCGGCGTTTCTGGCTCGCTGACGCCGGCTGCTGGCAGCGACTCAGCATTGCTTGTGTGGGCGGTGTTGGCCGACCCGCTAGGGTGATCGAATTGCGCCATATGAATGATTGTGCCCTTGGCCAACCGCGGGCGGCTGCTTTGCCAGCCCCGCTGAATCAGGCGGATTTAAAGCCGGGTAACCGGTTCGTAGCACACCAAGCTTTAATGATCGCCGTTATACCCTCCGGTGAGTCATCCGCGCCCACCTGGGGGTAATAAATGAGATCAGAGCCGTCTGGATGCGGCACCACAGAGTTGAAATGTGCAATTAACTCGGAACGTTCATCCTCCGTTCGCCAATTAAGAATCGCATGGATGAAAATGATAAATTCTTGCTCGGTGTAGTCAGAAAGGTTTCGCTTTAGTTCCATGGCACCTATCTTCCTCGGTGAATATCAATGTGGCGCCGCGGCGTAACGGCCCTAATGTTTTCGATGTCGTAAACGGCTCCGCCATCCTTGATCAATTCGATATGGTGTAACTCAAAGGAGGTTCGTTTTCCAGCGTGCTCAGTTCTAACCGCAATAGGCGCTACACCTCTTCTCATATCGGCCAAATTGCTCTTATTGAACTGACTCGCAAGCGAGGCATCGTTGGCAACCGCTTTCCAAAAAGCCTCTCGAAAATCGTCGAACCGAGAGAACTCTAGCCCACGAAGCTTATCAGCGATCCGTACAGGAATGGGCACCCCAAGCCCCTCGCCAGCCCCAGCCAGCCAGATGCCTTTCACGTCCTTGCCTCGCCCCGTCACCGTCCCTGCATCATGCCGGGCATTGACCACGATATAGAGCGGCGCAACCCCGGAATCGGCCGGGAACACCAGGATGAAATCGCGGTACTCGGGCGGATAGAGCGGGTTGACGATCAGGCTGTCCGCCTGCTCCACAGGTGGGTAGATCGCGATCTGCGGGGCTTGCGGCGCCGCCTCCAGCGCGGGGATGCCGAGGGTGTCGGCCGGGTTGACCGCCGGCGTCCAAATCAGCTCAAGGCCGTCGCCCAAATCGGCCACCATCTGGCTGCCAATGCGGCTGAACTGGACGACGGGGATGGTTTCCCAGTCGCTGCGTAGCTGGGTGTTGAAGCCGTAGCCTTTGAGGCTGCCGTCGGCGCGCTGCTCGACCCTGATGCGCAGCCGGGTGCGGGCTTGGTGCATGGCGCGCAGTTGTTCCTCGGTGTAGAGCGCGCTGTCGCCCAAGCTCGACGGCCAGAGCATGGCCACCACCCCCAGCAGCGTAGCGCCGGCCATGCCCGCCGAGAGCGCGGCGCCGCCCGCCAGCCGGCCAACGCCCGCGCTGAGCGCCTGGGCCGCGCGGGCAGCGCCAGCCTCGCAGAGGCCACCACAGGACGCCCCTGCGTCGGCGGCGATGCCGGCGATGGCCAACGAGCCAAATCCCGGGGGCACGGCGCCACTGATCTGCTTCAGCGGCAACTGGCCGCGCTCATCGAGTTCGCGAGCGCCGAGCAACACCAGGCTGCCGTAGTCATCGACGCTATCGATCGGGAAAGTCCCCCGCGCCGTGCTGTAGTCGATCAGTGCATCGGGTAACTTGCGGCATTTGGCGAACACGCAGGCAGCGCCCATCGGCTGCTCCGCCACGGCCGCCGACGGGCGCCAATGGTTGGCGGCCACCGGAGCAGATGGCGCGGCAGGCGTGGCTCTGGAGCGGCTGCTGGCGGCGGGCGCGGCATTGGCGTGGGATTCGTAGGTCGCGGTAAAAAACGACGGAATCAACCGCGCTTGGCAGGGGCAGCCGCTGAGGCTGTCCAGGTGGCCGGCCAGCAATCTGTCGTGGCTGTCGAACGACGGGATGCCGCCAAGAATCTGGTAAACCTTGCCATCCTTGCCACAGGAAACCGGGTCGCCTTCGCGGGCATGGGCAATGCCAAAAAACATGAGCCGCGAATCGGCTTGCAGCACCTCGCCGCCACAGCTGGTTTTATCGCCCAGCCGAATAAAATAGCCTTCCATGTCTTGTCCTTGTTGAATCGGCTGAAGGACAACGGTATGCAGTGCGGCTAGCCACTGCCTATAAGATCTATCGCAAATGGCCGAGAATTGCGCAATCAGCGGTATGCGTTGCGTGCGGTGGACGGGCTGGCGCGCGGCAGTAATTACGCGGAACTTGGTAATAAAAAAGCGGCGCCCAATTGGGCGCCGCAAGTGGTCGTTCTAGCCCGCGACTAATTGCCGGGCCAGTGCGACTTCGACTGAATCACCGTCCTGGTTCAAAACATCGAGCCCCGATTCCGGCACGTCGCCCGACGTGGACTGCGCGACCATGATCTTCTTGGCCATCAACTCCAGGCAGGTCATCTGCGAGGTCGCCGCGTAGCCGAGGTAGATCACACGCACCGGCTGTTGTTGCCCGATGCGCCAGGAGCGGCGTGCCGCTTGCTGAAGTGAATAGACGTTGTACCCCGACTGCATGAACACAATCGTTGGAAAGTCCAGCAAGTCCAACCCGGTCTTGACCAGCTCGGGGTTGGTGATGAGCACGTCTATGCCACGATCCAGTTGCTCGGCGATCCAGTCCTCGCGGCGGCTGGCATCGACGCTAGCGCGCAGCACCGCCACCTTGAAGCCTTCCTGCTCCAGTAGCACCTTCAAACGCGACGTGGTGTCGCGCGTGCCGGTATAGACCGTATAAGCCAGGACCTTGCGGCCCAGGGCCTTCTGCGCTTTGCAGAGGTCGATCAGCTCGCGCTCTTTGGGCATCACCTCCAACTCGTGGAACTGCGCCGCGACGAACGCCAAGGTGTTGCGCGTGCGCGGATGGACCACGGTCTCCGCGCGGAAACAGCAATCCGGCCAAGCCAGCAGCACGTTGAGCACCACGCCGAGCAGGGTCGTATCGCGTCGCGCCAGAGCTTGTTTCAACTCCGCGCTCAGCCGACCCGCCAAGTCGCGGTAGGCCGCGGCTTGCGCCACGTCCATTTGGACTTCACGGAACTCCTCGTCATACGGCGGCAGGACGTTGCCGCCGATGTCCTTGAGCTTGAGAAAGAGGGTGAACGGCAGGATGCAGCGCAGCACGCCCTTGGGGCCGAAGCCCGGAGCCTTGACCGTGCGCACCGATACTTTGCTGCCCTTGGCGGTCTTGTGCGCGATGCCGCTGCTCTCGGAATAGATGTCCTTCAACACCCCGTGATCGCGCATAAACGCCATCGCGGCCGAGGTCATGCTGCCGCTCGTGCTCGGACGGTAGCCGTCTTCGATCATCCGCCCCGGTAGGGCTCGGAACAGCAGGTAGAACAGATCGTCGCCGTAGCCGCCCATCAAGGTGCCGGTCAGCAGCAAGGTCTTGCGCGCCTTTGCCGTCAGCACGCCCATGGCCTGGCCCTGGGCACTGCCGCCGTTCTTGTACTCATGCGCTTCATCAGCGATCAGCAGGCCGAACGTGCCTTGCGGCAGGTAGCGTTTGATGAACTCGGACGGCTGGTAGCCGCCTTCGCCAAAGCCGAACTCCATGTTCGCCATGGCGCGCTCCATGCGCGTCGCCTGACGGTCGGAAAACACCAGCTCGCCGTTGCCGTCCATGAGGTTGATGAACTCATGGATGTTGTCGCCGAGCATCGACGCCAGGAAGCCATCACCGAACTTGTGCATCAGCTTCTGCGCGGTGACTGCGCCGATGGTCGGTATGCGCTTCAGGGCTTTCAATACAGCCGAGGACTGGTCGCTGCCAGACAGGCTGCGCGGACGGATCAGCGTCCACAACGGCGCGACACACTGGCGGCACTTCCTACGGTATTCCTCGGCTTCGAGCTCGACCGGGTTGACCGGCGCGCCGTGGAGGTCGGTGATGAGCGTGCCGCAGTCCGGGCAGGCCGCCACGTTGCCGTGGCGAGTGCGCCGCAGGGTGAAGACCGGCTTCCAGTGAAAACCCATGCGCATCCTGACGCGCCCCAGGACAAAGAACTCCTGGGCCGTGGGCTGCACACCCAACTGCTCGCGCAGCTTGATGAGCTTGACCAAGGTGTCCGGGCCATTGAGCACCCAGACCTTGGCATTGGCCACCGTCTCCTGGATCTCCCGCCGCCACTTGTAAACCAAGTGCGGCGGCGAGAGGATCAAGGTGCGGCGGTAGCCTTCGGCATTGAGTACGGCAGCCGTGGCGATACCGACCGTGGTCTTGCCGCAACCCATCTCGCCGTTGACGATCGCCGCGCGTTCGCCACGCTCGATCAGCAGCTCGGCGGCGGCGTGCACCACCTCGGCCTGGGCTTGGAACAGCCTGCGCTTGAGGCTGGCGACTATGAGTTGCCGGTGCGCCCGAGGCTGGCCGGTGTAGACCGGCGGGTTGGCGCTGTTGAGGGTGTCGAGCAGTTCGTCGCCGAACTCGCCGACGAACTGCTGAAGGCTCAGGGTCAGAGGGGAAGAAGACGAAGCGTCGAGCAGCTCGCCCTGTACGGGCTCAAGCTCGGCGCCGGTGATTGCAAGATCGGTAGACATGGTGATGCTCCAAAGCAAATGGGGCATGCACCACCCCCAGCGGGGCGATGGCATGCCCCGTGGTGGGAGAAAAGAACGGCGCGTGGCCGTGGTTTGCAGAGCGTCAGTACTCGTGGGGCAGCAGCAGCGTGGTCACGGTGCGGTCCCATTCAGTAATGATCCACAGCTGGCTGCTGGGGCCGAGCTGGTAGGAGGAAAACAGGCGCTCCTCGCCGGACTTCAGCGCAGCATCGTTTTGCTGCTTGTCGTAGTCGTCGAGATCGCCCCAGTCTGCGTTGAGATGGCGGCACAGGTAGGGAATCGGGTCGAGCTGGCCGCGTTGGACCAGGTCATCGACGCCGGCGGTCATGACCGTGTGGCCGGGCGAGAAGCGTCGGCTCGATGTCGGGCCGTTGAAAGGTGCTTGGGTTGCCATGGAAGGCTCCTTGAGAATGAAGGGGCCACGGCACCCCAGCGGGGCGACTGGACCCCGGTGGGTGGAGGAAATCGACGGCGAACCGTCGACGCTGGAGAAGCGATCAGCGAATGGTCAACACCTCGCCCCGTGTCGCGGAGCCAGGCGTCATGTCCCAGGCGCGGACCACCGGCACGAACTTGTCGGTGAGGATGCGGGTCTCGGCAATGGAGCCGTCTTCGCGCTCGGTAAATTCCCGCTGGAGCGTTTTGTCCTTATGGGTGTCACCTTTGACGACGAGCACCCGCCCGGTCTTGGAGCGCACCACCCCGGAGATCGCGCCCGCGGCGAGCGCCAGGGCGAGATGCCAGTGCGACAAGGCCCGCGCCGGTGGCCGCAGCGATTGCTGCGCGGCTCCCAGGTAGGTGTCCAGGGATGGCCAGAGACCTTGCAGCCGGCCCACTTCGTCGGCGAACTGCGCGGGCTCCATGGTCACGCGGAAGAAATGCTCCGGCTCAGTGGGGCTGGCGGGGACTATGTATGGCAGGAACGGCCAAGCGCTGGGCAGCTCCTCGGCTGCGACCGCGCCTTGCCCGACCTGCAATAGCAGGTCACGCACGGCTTTGACCGCATCGAGAGCCAGCTCGCGCTGGCGTACCCGGCGCCCGAAGATCACCACTTGCTTGAACTGCGTTTCCACCGCTCGGTAGATGCGCAGATCGGTGTAGTGCCGGGTCAGCCAGCCGACCAGCTCCGCGTCGAGCACGTAACTGGGGACGATGAAGACCAGCACGCCGCCGTATTGCAACAGCGACAGACTGCGCTGGTAGAACAACTTTTCCAGGCGGGCACGGCCTTGGCCTTGGTAGCCGATGTTGCCGTTGACGTCCTTGGCCAGATCGCCGTATGGCGGATTGAGCCAGAGCAGCCCGAACGACTGCTTGGAGAGCATCGTGTCCATCAGGTCTGCATGCAGGCAGTGATCGACCAGGCCGCGCGCATGGCGTGCGCGCTCGGCGTCGAACTCGACGGCGAACGCCTTGGCCTGCTCGCGCCCGAGGGCATGGGCGGCTTCGGCAATCGCCACGCCTTCGCCGGCGCAGGGATCGAGGATGCACATCGGCCCGTCGCTGGGCATCAGTGCATTGAGGGCGCGTTCGAGCGTGGCTTCGTCGGTCGGGTAGTAGCCGTTCTTGGCGAAATTGCGGGCGAGCCGCGGGAACATCAGGGCCATGGCAGTCTCCTGGTTGGCGAGGATCAATGGCGCAGGCACGCCTTGGCGTGCTTGCGTGGGTGGGTCAGACGGCCACCGCTGGCGCGGTGAAAATCTTCCCCGGATAGGGATAGGCGGTGAGCACGTCACTGCGGATCAACGAGCCCAGCGCCAAGGTCAGCGCTGGCAGGTCGATGGCGAGCCGATGGCCTTCCAGCGGCCCGAAGGCGAATGGCAGGCGGGCCAGCATCTCGCGGCTGTGCAGCAGCTCCAGCACGGGTTCGCGCCAGTGGTCGAGCAGCGGCAACGGGCAGGTGTCGCGCACCAACGTCCACAGGCGCTCAAGCCGCTGAGCGCTGCCCTGCGGCAGCAGTGCCAGTGCGCTGGCGTTGGCCTTATCCGGCTTGACGCAGCGCCAGTCGAACAGCCACAGGTTGCATAACGACCCGAACAGCGTGCGCCGGTAGGCGCGGGTCATGCGCTTATCCAAGCGATCAACGTTGCCGATGAATACCGGGACGCTGCCGCCCTGGTCGGTGATCACATGGAACTGGTCCAGCCCCTGCTCGTCGCGCCCGAGGGTCAGGCGCGCGAGGAACTGCTGGACGGCCGTATCGCGCGCCCAAATGGACAGGAAGATCAGGTTGCCCTGGTCATCGCCGACGCAAGCGTCGGCCATCACGTCAGGGCATTCGTCGATGCGGTACAGCCGGGTGGAAGAAGTGTTGGCGGGCATGCTGCGGTCCTTAAGATGAACCGGAACAGCACCGCCCGCTGGGGCAGGTGCTGCCCCAGCGGGTGGAAGAAGAGCGCTCAGTCCGGCTCGAACTGCCGGGTGCGCGGGTTGATGTGAAGCGCCTGCTTGGCTCAGTCCAGCGGCGCTGCGGCGGATGCTTTGGCTGCGTGCCGGTGTGCGTGGTAGGCGCGAACGCCGGCACGCCAGTCGGCGGCCTGCTCCGGTGCGAGGTCCAAATAGGACAGCGGGCACGAGTAGTAGTACGGGTGCATGGACTCTTCCAGCGCCTTGTAGCCCCACTGGTTGCCGCTGCGCTTCAGCAGAGCGCAGCGGATGTAGCGCAGCGATTGCCCCGGTGCGAGACCAGGATGCACGCCTGTGGCCTTGGCGGTGAGCTCGACCACCGACCACAGCACGTTGCCGCGTAGGGTGTGAGCGAGGGCCTTGGCGCTGGCGCGCTCGGTTTCCTGCGGTTGGATCAGTTGCGCGATCAACGCGGATCGCGCTTGCCGTGAAAAGGACCAGCCCATGAGCAAGTTTCCTGAAAAGGGGCCGGGGCTTTCCCCCCTGGGGAAGCGCCCCAGCGGGTGTTGAAAAGTCGCCAGTTTGGCGCCGCCACCTAGGCGTTGCCCTCAATCCCAGTCGTCGTCATCGGGTAGATCACAACCGGCCGGGCAGTAACCGAAGGCGATGCCGTGGGAACAGCAGCCGTCGTCAGCGAGCGAGTCCTGGGTTGCCTGCCGTTCGGCGGGGGTTTCGTAGCCCCATTGCTGGGTCGCGATTGCCAGGGCCTGAGCCCGCTGGCTGGCCGGCAATCGACGTACTTGCTCGTCGATCTGCGTACTGAAGAGCGTCACATAGTGGTCGTAGGACAGGCCGCAACCGCGCTGGGCGTATGCGGCGGCGGTGGTGCAGAACTCCCGCCAGGTGGTTGCATCCAGAGCGCAATGCGGTGTATCGCCAGCGGTGGTGGACATAATCAAGGCCCTCGAAAAAATGCCGGGGCCTTACCCCGCAGGGAAGGAACCTCGGCGGGTGGATGAACAAACCGCGAATGCGGTTGCTGATCACGCAGGTTGCAGTTCGGCCTGGTGGCTCCACTCTTGCATCTTGAAGTTGAGCGCGTAGCCCAGCTCGCCCAATCGGGCGATCTGCGCGCGCAAGGCGCGGCGATCGATGGTCGAATCCAGTTTCACGGACTCGCCAAGCGGCCACAGGACGCCAAACAGCGCGGCGTCGCCCTCCTCGGGGTTGCCGGGGGCGGCAACCGCAGCAGGCGGCGGCGCGTCCACGCCGAAGGGCGTGGTGTCGACCAGCGGGTCCGCCGATGCCTGCACGGGTGCGGGCTTGGCGGGCTTGGTGGCTTTGGCCGGCTTGGCCGGCTTGGCGGGTGTTGCCGCAGGCGGGGTCGCCAGCTCTTCATCGAGCGGATCGACCTCTTGCGTGGTAAAGCTGCCGGCTTCGTCGCGGCTCAGTTTGTCGATACCGTAGAGCGTCATCCCGTCGAGGCTGGCGCGGATTTCGAAGCGCATGCCGCCGCCGACGGGGTAAGACTTCGGGAAGATGTACCTGACGATGAATTCCCCCTCGTACTTGCCCTCGGGGTACTGCTCCAGTTCCGGGTCTTTGACCTCGAACACACCGAGGTGTGTGGTGAGGCGACCGACCGTGAACGGGCCGTTCTTGCCACGGATGGTGCGCAGCGTAAGTTGGCCAGGGACGACGATGGGCGTGGCTGCCATGATGGCACTCCTTGAGCTTGAGAAATAGGCGGAAGGCAAGGCCCCACGCGGGGCCATGCGGGTTCAGAACGAAGCGGCCAATGCGGGCTGCTGCTCCTCGACTTCACTGGCGGGCTCGCGCTCGGCGGGCTCGACAGGCTGGTCGGTGGCAACCTCGGCTACGGGCGCGGGTGCGTCCTCGGTTGGTGGCGCCTCGGCCGGCGTCTGGAGCGGCGGATGGACCTGGATGCCGTCGATCTTGATCAGACCGATATGGACCAACTTCGATTCCAAGCTCGCGGCCGGTTCCCCGGCGCGCTCGCCCTTGGTGCGGATGTACGGATCGATCTGCATGTCGTTCAAACGGAAGCCGATCAGCACTTTGCGCTCCCCTTCGATCGCTTGTATGCACCGGCGAACCAGGTGCTCGGCCTCGGGGGTGGTGACGATAGTGTCGAAGTACCGATAATCCGGCTCATTGATTGGCCCGGCCAGCGCCGCGACGCAGCACGACAGGAACGGATCGCCAGCCTTGGGGCTGACGTCCTTGGGGCGGCTCAGGTAGCCGATGCCACGGGTGATCAGTTCGTGCTGCTTGAGCGAAGCCAATTCGCCGCGGTCGAGCAGTTCGGCCTTGAGCAGTCGCGCTTTGAGGGTCGCGGCGGCTTGGCCTTTCTGTTCGCCCTTGTCGCGGATATAGGCATCGCCCCACAGGTCACCGAGGCGAAAGCGCACCAGCGGGCGCTGCCGGCGATCGTCAACACCGAGGTAGCGCTCGACCAGTTGCTTGGCCTCGGCACCCGAGACCTTGACGTCGAAGTAGCGGTAGCTGGGGTCCCTGGCCGGGCCTACCAGCGCGGCGATGGTGCAGGCGAGGAATGGCTGCGCGCGGCGGCCACTGCGCACCGGCACTTCACGGACTCGCTGGAGGTAGCCGATGCCCGAGGTGTGGAGGTTGAAATACGATTGCTCGTTGGACGTGGTGTGCATGGTGAATCTCCATTGGGATAGCGGAGACACACCGACCCCACGCATGCGGGGAGAGGTGCGTAACCCCGCGCTGGGTTGATAAGGCGAAAGCATCCACCACCAGACGGTGGGCGCTCGCGAACGGATGCGGTGCGAGCTGGTACGGTCACGCAGTGGCAACTGCGCCGCAACCTCGAAGACCGATGGTTGCCTGGCATGTCGCTGACCACGTCAGCAAGCATGGGGTCAGCATGGTCAGGTCCCGCGCGCACGGCAACAGGCAATCGGCATCCCGGTACGACCCTTTGTCCGCGTCGCCAAGCGCGCGCCACCGACACCTTGCCGTGAGGGCGAGGTGGGCGGCCTGCCCCTGCCCATCAGTCGCCGCAGAAGCAAGCGAGCGGCTCCTCGGCCGCGTCGAACAGGTCACCCTGGGCTGCGGCAAAGCGCGCCAGCTCGGCGTAGCTTGGACCCTCGGCGCGGAACCGCGCGCCGCTGGGCTTGCTTGCCAAGTGCAGCGCTTCCATGCGAATCCACCACTCGGCGGCTGCGGGCTGGGCCTTGATCAGGGCCAAGCGCTGCCGGTACGGCTTGAGGAAACACAGGTCGCAGTTGCCTTCGAGGGTGCGCCCGTTGACCGTGAGCAGGTCGAGGTCGAACGGCTGGGCCTGCCAGAATGCGCCGACCTCGCCCACGGTGACGCCAGCGTCCGCCAGCGGCATGCACATGATCTCGTGGGCCGATTCGGTGGAATGGCCGCGCGCCCGAATCTTGGCGACTCGGCGCTGCTCGTCGGCGCGGATGCCGATCATCTGGTGCCAGTCCGTCCACCCCAGATGCCGCAGATAGCGGTGCATCGGGCGAATCTTCAGGCTGGTGGTGCAGCCTCGCGCAACCGGATTGGGCAGGTACTGGCGCTTGCGGATCAGCGCCTCGAAGGGTTCGCCCTGGCGGCTGGCTTGGGCGAAATCGACCAGCCTGAAGCCCGGTTCCGTGGGCTGGTACTCCAACCAGCGGATCGGCACCCGCCAGTATGAGGCGCAGTCGCGTACGAAGCGCAAGCTGGCTGCCACTTCCTTGCCGGTGTTGGCGAAGCACACCAGGGTGTCGGCAGGCAGGCCGCCATTGGCCTGCAACACCCGCCAGAGCATGTAGGCGCTGGTGCGCCCCCCGGAGAAGCTGATGCAAGTGGGTTGGCTGATCTTGAATGGGTCGCGCATGCAGTCGTCTCCGTGGGCATGTCGGTGGGTCGGCTGGCGAGGCGGGCCACAGGTGGCCGCAGACGAACGGGCAGGCGCGGCGATGGCCGCGCTACGCAGAAAACACGGCCCCCATGAAGGGGGCCTTGAGAGGGCCGGGGTCGCCGCGCTACACCGACGGCGCCACCGCTAGCTTTAGTTGCGTGGCAGAGGCAGACAGCAGCAGGTCGTCCGTGCTGTGCAGGATCCGTTCGAACACGCCATCGGTGGGGTTGAAGAACTCGCCGAAGTCGTCGCCGCCCAGCTCGTTGCGCGCCAAGTCCCACCAGTCATCGAACGGGTCGGTGTCCGGGTTGCAACCCTCCGCATAGGCCAGCAGCTTGACGCGGCCATCGGGGTGGCGCTCTGCGTGCTCGGCGAGGAAGTACACGCCCTGGTCCTTGGCCAGGACGACGCGGCAATGGTTGGCGATGGCTTCGGCCAGCACGGGGCGCAGTTCGCAGCCTTTAAATCGCAGTGCCATGGTTGAAATCTCCTGTATGGGCAAAGAAAAAAGTCCTCCACTCAAATGAATGGCAGGGTTGATCAGGTGAAAGCATCCGCCACCAAAGACGGCTGGCCGCTCGCGATTGGATGCGGTGCGAGCTGGCACGGTCACGCAGTGGCAACTGCGGTGCAACCTCGAAGACCGCGGGTTGCCTGGCATGTCGCTGACGTCGTCAGCAGGCATGGGAGCAAGGGTCGGCTGTCGCAGTCGGCCGGGCCAGGGGCAATGTGATGTGCCCAACGGCGCATTGGTCAGGGCGTAAAAAAGCACCAGGTCACTGAAGGGTGCGGACTCCAGATACTGACCACCCGCAATGGCGGCACGAATAGGTTGCGCCACCGTCCTCCAGGCCCCGTTCATTGGTCGATCCGCCCACTCAACGCGCCCACAGCGTCGTACACGCGGAGCGTGCTTTGGACTGTGGTCAAATAGGCGTTGGCGCTGCAATGGGTTTGCCCGGCAAACATTTGTTCAACCTACTTAGGTGGTAAATATTTCGGCCCATACAGGCACGCCATGCCCGTTATTTTTGTCACTTAAAGGAAATGGATTACCCCTATGAGTAGAGAAAAAACCAAAGAAAGCTTGCTGCACTACCTGCACGATGATCAGGTGCGCGTCATTGCGTTGAAGGGTCTTTGGGGCACCGGGAAAACCCATCTTTGGGAGGAGGTGAAATCGGGGTTCCCCGCGATGAATGAGAATAGTCATTTGTATGCCTCCTGCTTTGGCGTGGAATCGGTGGAGCACATAAAGTCCACACTGTTTCAGAGTTCTCTGGGGAAAAAAAGTGAGGCATTGTCCGGTCTAAAGCGCTATGCCGGAGCCGCCATCGATGTAACGGAAAAATTGGCGGCAAAGTGGCTGCCGGGCGGCGAAGGTCTGGCGACGCTTATGGGCAGTGTCAGTGGCCTGGTGCAGGCGACGCTGATCGACAACGTCTTGCATGACCGCTTGATTGTCCTGGACGATATTGAGCGGCGTAGTGACGGCTTGCCTGTCGAGGCACTGCTCGGGTTTATTGATCTGTTGAAACGCAATAATTGCAAGATATTGATCATCCTGAATGAGGAGCCCATTGAGAAAAGCCACCTCGATGATTGGCGCACGCTGAAAGAGAAATGCGTGGATCGCGAGATTGCCCTGCTCACGACGGCTGGTGAGGCGGCAGACATGGGCCTGAGTCCAGATGTGCCGTTGCGCCTAGCAATTCGTGGCGCCCTGATCAAACATGCGGTGACTAACATTCGCGTGGTTCAGCGGATTGACCGAGTGGTCAGCACCCTATTGGAGGGTAAAACAGAACTTCAGGGGGTGGTTGAAGAAGAATTGTTGCCCGCTATCGTATTGCTGACAGCGCTGAATTTTAATGCCGTGCCTGGCGGCCCCAACCTGGATTTGCTGGTTGCCGAATGGACTGCGTGGTGCATGCAAGGCAACTACGTTGGGGAAAAATCCAAAAGCCCAACCGCTGCCGCCGCGTTCGCACTGCATGCAAAGTTGTCCCGTGACATCGATTTTCTGAACTTGGTGGTCAAGCATCTATTAACCGGTCATCGCTTGCAGGATGAATTTGATTTGCTATTCAAAGCGCGTCAAAAGCAAGCGGCCTCTACCGCCGCAGAGGCAGCCGCCATCAAATACATCGAAAGTGTTTATTTTGATCCAGACATGAATGATCAAGATTTCATTGCGCTCGCCGAGCGCTACCAATCAGCATGGCAGCAACTGTCCGCCGACAAAATCAGTGCAATAGCCATTGATTTGGAAAAACGTGGCGCAGATCAATTGGCCTCTGAGATCGTGGAGCAATGGGCACAGCGTAGACGCGGGAGACCTCAGCTTTGGCTGAGTAGCCTGCATCCGGTAGATAACATGCATCCGATTGTTAAAGACACACTCATTGACGGCAATCGGCAGCTTTCATCTCCGCCTACCTTGCTTCAGGCCGTAAAGAACGTATGCAGTGGTGGCTGGAATCCCGCTGATGAACAGGTGATCAATGGGGTGAGTGAGAACGACATGGTTAGGGCAATCTGTCAGGTCGACCGAGAAGGGTTTTCCTCCTTCGTCTATTTTTATCATAGGGAGATCACCAATCCGCTACCGAGGGCCGAAACCAAGGGCATATTCGCCGCTGGAGTGGCCACCTTTCTTAAGGCCGCGCGGCGGATTGTCGATGAAAACACCTCACCTCGGCGGGTTGAATTGCTGCAATTGCATTTTGGCGAGCATCTTAGAAAGCCCGGCATTTGAGGGTAATTCGTGGCGCCACAGGGCGAATCATTGGCCGCAACGCGTCGTCGCGCTAAAACCGCCAGGTCACCCCCACTTGCCCTGAAAGGCCCCGCCAACTTGGCCCCCCGAGGCTCTGCTCGGCCGCAAGGCGGCCATTGAGCAGCAGGTTCGGGTGGACGTGGCCCTCCACCCCGACTTCCGCGCGCCATGTGCCGCGTGGGCGCTCGCCGAAGAAGCGCACGGCGCCCTGGGTCGGCGTGGCGAAGTCGGTGGCGCCGGGGCTGCCCAGCTGGCGTTGCACATGCAGGCCCAGCCAAGCCGTGGCGGGCGCCGCGCTGCGCGCGCGCAGGCTGTGGTTAAGGCGCCCACCCAGGCGCAGCTGGGTGGATTGGCTGGGGGCGAACCGCACGCGGCCAGCGTCATCCGCGCCCTGGCCGAGGGCCAGGCGCTGGTGGATCAGCTGCGCCTGCGGTTGCCAATCCCAGTGCTCTGCGAGCGCGAAACGTTGCCCGGTCTCTAAGGAAGCGGCCAGGCCATAGCCACGGGTGTTCAAACGCATACCGGCGCGGGAGCGGCTGGCCAACTGGTAGTGGCTGCCTTGCAGCACCGCGTCGAGGTAACCACCCTGGCCATTACTCAAGGTGCCGGTCAGCCCGAGGCTGTAGGCCGTGAGGCGATTGCCGCCGGCAGGTGCGCGGCGCTGTTGCGGGTCGGTGTGTGCGGCCACGCCATGGCTCGTACCGTATGCCGCGTAGCCAGCCAGGCGTGCCGTGTGCGACCCCTGGGTGATGGCCAGCAGGTCCAGGCCGAATTGCGCCGCGCTGAGCGTCGAGCGCTGGCCGTTGGCCGCGAACCAGTCACGCTGGCTGATGGTGCGCAGCCAATGGTTGGGCTGGGGGTCAAGCGCCAGGTCGGCTCGCGCCCCACGGCGCTGATGCAGGCTGCCCAGCAGGGTCTGTTGATCGCGCAGCGCTTGCCCTGGCGCGGCGCTGTACAGGGTGGTTTCCGCGCGGTAGTTGGCTGGCCCGGTGTCGGTGCTGGAGCGCAAGAACCAGTCGTCGGGGGCATCCGCGCCGCCGCGCTGCAAGCGGTATTGGTAAGGGCCGGCCAGCACCGGCTGAGCCAGGCTGAAGGCGTTGGCCGTGGTGCTCGCGCCATTCACCGCGAGCACCACCGGCAGGCCATTGCCCAGGGTCTGATCACCCAGGCCACCGGCATTGCTTATAAGCAGTGAGGTACTGCCAGTGGCGCTGCCGCCATCGATCAGCAGCCGATCGCTGACCGCGCCACTGCCGCCCAACACGCTGTACAACGCCACCACGCCGCCCTGGCCGGTAAGCTCGCGCACGCGCAGGGTCCGGCCGCTCAACATCGGTAGGCCGGGCTCGGCAAAGCCAATCTGCCCCGCATGCTGGAGCCGGTCGAGCCGCGAATCGGCGGTCAAGGTCCAACTGCTCAGGGCGTCCACCGCCAGGTTTGGCCCGTTGATCTGACCGCGCAGGCTGGCACCGTTACGCAGAGATAGCTGTGCCGTGGCCTCACCCGTCACCTGGCTTTGCAACTGGGCACCGCCGTTGCCGCCATCCAGCAGCAGTTGCCCGCCTTGCAGGTGGGTGCCCCCGCGATAGCGCGTGGCGCCGTCCAAGGTCAGCGTGCCGTCGCCGCTTTTGCGCAAACCGCCAGAACCTTGCAATACCCCGGAGAACCGCGAGTCGTCGCGGCTGCTAGCGTTGTGCACGGTCAGCTCCGCGTCGCCCAGCAGTAGCATGCCGGCACCCGCCAGGCGTTGCGCGGTTTGCCGGTAGCCACCGAGGTCCAGGGTGGCGCCGGCCTGTACTTGAATCGCGCTACTGTGGGCAAACACCTGGTCGGCGCCCGCGCGCAGGGTGCCGCCGGACACGGTGGTGGCGCCGCTGTATGGGTTGTCGCCGGCCAGCACCAGGGTGCCGAGGTCGCTTTTGTCCAGGCCACCGAGACCGCTCAAGGGCGCGGTAATCGTGGCGCTGAAGGTCGCGCCCCGCGCCGTGCCGTCGCCGACCCGCAGGCTGTGCTGGCCCGCCAGCAGGGTCAGGGCTTCGCCTTGGAGGCGATAGCCATCGCTGGCGAACTGCATGCCCGCCGACAGCACGGGGCCCTGGGCGTGGCTCAGGGTCACCTGACCGGGCTGGCCCGCGAAGATGGCGAAACTGCCAGGGTCGTAGCGGCCATTGAGGGCGCCGCTCGCCTCGCTCCAATTGAGGTCGGTGCCTGCTTGCCAAATGCCGGTGCCACCAGAAATGCGCCCGTCGAACGGCTGCCCGCCGCCATCCCACCAGCTCAGCGCTTGTTCCGCGCGATGCAGCAGGTTGACCTGGCCGGCGATGCCGGTGCTGATCTGATCTTGGCTGCCGCCGGGCACAGCGCCGAGGGTCAGGCCGTTGTCGAGCAACCGCCCGCCATACTCAAACAAGCGGTACACGCCAGGGCCAAATGCTCCGCCTGGGCTGCTGCGCACTTTGAGGGTGCCATCGAGCACCAGGTCGCCACGGACCAGGGTCAAGTCATTGAGTGGCCCACCCGCGCGGTTGGCTTGCCCCAGGCGATAGTCGAGCAGCGCCGATTCGCTCAAGCTGAGGTTGCCATCGATGGTCAGCGTGCCGCTGGGCGCCAGGGTGCCATCGATCAGCGCATTGCCGTGCAGGGTGCCGCCGCCCGCCAGGGTGCCTGGCGTGTCCACCCGCACATCGCTGGTCAACTGCCCGTCGAGGCGCAACACGCCGCGTTCGACCCGGCTGGCGGCGAAGCCCCCGGTGCCTCCGAGTGTCCAGTCGTCACCGCGCAACGTTAGCTGGTCCATGGCCACAAAGCGGCTCAAGTCCTCGGCGCCGCTGCCCAACAGCAGCAGCGCATCGAAGCCCGCACCACCACGGACTTGGCCCTCTAGCCGTGAGCCGCTATCGAGGGTCAATCGGTTGCGGCGCTCGGCAGCCGCGTCGAACACGATGGCATCGCCCGCCGTGCCGCGAATCGTCCCTCGGTTGCTGATGCTGCCGTCGCCGCCGTTGAGCGCGATACCCGTACGCCCCGTGATCAGCCCGGCGTTGTTGACGGTGATTGGGCCGGCATCCGTGGCGGCCACCGCCGCGCCACTGTAAAGGCCGTAGACGCTGCCTAAAATGCTGCCGCTGGCCAGGTTGTCCACCCGCCCGCCCGCCGTCGGCTCAACCCCGCCAAAGTACACCCCGGCGCCACTGCCCGCGAACCTACCGTTGCCCGCGACGAATTCATTGGCGCTGGCGCGCAGGGTACCGGCGTTGAGCAGGCTGTTATCGGTGCTGGCCACGCTGCGCACGTAGGCCAGCGCGCCGCTGCCGGTAATTTCCCCGCCGGCTTGATTGACGATGCGCCCGCCGCCATAGGACCAGACCCCGGCGCCGGTACCGCCGCGTATGCTGCCAGCGTTGTCCAGGTTCAAGAAGGTGTAGCGATCGCCACCGGCCAGCGCCGAGTGTTGCCCCTGCACCGTGGCGCCCGCCTCGTTATGGATCGTGGTCAAGCTGTGGAGCAGATCAACGCCATTACCGCCAAGACTCTCGATCAGTGCGCCCGTTCGATTGCGGATGATGTGGGTTGCCGGGTCGAACGCCGCCGTCCGCAGGACGATGCCGAAGCGCCCACCGCGCAACGTGCCGCCGTTGTCAACGGCCGCGCCCTGGGCGAGCTGCGTGGGCGAGATCACCAAGCCGTCATAGGTGCCCTCGATCAGGCCCTGATTGTCCAGCACCAATGGCCCGTGACTCATGACCGCCGACAGCCCGGAAATAGCCGCGCCCACGCCGTTGCTCAAGGTCAGCCCTTGATTGGCGAGAACGCCGATGTGTGTGCCACGGATTTGCCGGACGTTGCGCAGGCCGCTCTCCCCTTGCAGGTGAACCGCAAAGTCGCCGGCAACGTCCCCTTGGTTGGTGATCCACCAACGGTCACCCGGTGCGCCGATCAAGCCCGCCCCTGCGCTGGGCGCAATGGACACGCCATCGGCAATCAGCACTTGCTCGCCGGGCTTGCGCAAGCTGACGGTGCTGCTTTGATCGGTGTCCAGCACCTGGTCGAACGGCTGCGCCATGCCGGCCGCGCCGTATGCGGCCCATAGCGCCAGTGTCAGCGTGCCGCGAATGCCGAATGTGGTACACATGGCGTTTCTCCCCGAGAGCGTGGCAAGTGGGGAGAGACGGTGCCGCAAACGACTGTGCGGCCGCTGTAAACAAAGGGCTTGTGCTTATGGCGGTTTGTGCGAATGAAGTGCGAAACGAATATGAACGTTGGCGCAGTAGGTTATATAAAATACATGATGGAGTCAGTGATTCATTATGACGATCGAAGAAAAAAAAGCGTTTCTCAAGGCCCATGTTTTTAAAAATGGCGAAAACTTTATCAGCCCTGAGTCTTGCGATTGCCTGACGTATTTGAAGCTGATGAGAAATGGAGTTCAACTTTGTCAAAAATACAACAACGAGATTGACTTTCTTCTTGTCGACGGCAGCATGCGGCAAGCGGTGGCAATTCATAATCCTAAAGTTGTCGTCGTGTACAAGGGGTTGATCGAACATATACTTCGACTGGCGTCGATGATCTGCGCCACATTGGATGCACCGACACCCCGACCCGCAAATTGGATTGCGCCGTGGCGCACCTTGGGGTATGAGGATTGGTTGAGGTCCGGTGGATTTGATTTGAAAAATAAGGAATACTGGTGGCTTTTTTGTGCTGAGCACCGCCTGTGTTTTGACTACTATGTGGAGAACCTATTCGAATTTGTTGTTCTGCATGAAATTGGCCATATTTTCCACAAACACGGATGGAGAAGGACTGTTAGAAAAAATAGCAGCCTAGTTGTGCATGATTGCGCCACCAACGTGCACCAAAGCAATAAAATTAATGATGATATTTCTGCGGATGAGCGTATTGCCGCACATGCAAGAGAAATTGTGGCTGACACTTTTGCTTTTAATCAATTGGCCAAGAAGTGGCGCCAACTTCAAGAACAATATGGCGAAGCCCCTAGCCAGCATGGCGCAATGCTTGAAGCGCTTATAAATGCGTTGCTACTTGGCGCACCGTTCTTTTGGAGCTTAGGTGTTATACACAGGATGAATGAGCGCACACAAAAAAATCCCTACCCAACACATATGTTTCGCCTGCATGCCGTGGAAAGCGATGCATTACGCTTGGCTCACGAGTGGGGCACCCCACATGGATCGTTTATTCTAAATGGAACCATGAAGTCCAATACCAAATTAATAGCCGATATTACCGGCGATGACTCGCATCTCTTATCGCGGTTGGAGATGAACGAAGAAGTCCACGGCAGCCACTACAAGCTGATTATTGAAGAAAAGCATAATTGGGAAAATTTTCCTGAGTATTCGCATCGCTGACAGAGCGAGCGTAGGCTGGTTTGAGGTGTTTCAGCGACCAGCCGTGAGCAGCAGTTGTGACGCCAACCTGGAACTCGATAAGTGCACCCGCTCCGCTGCTCCAGAACTGGCGTGAGCGGACCCACGTACAGGCTATTGCGCAAGGCTCCCGCAGCCCTCCGTGCGACCTGAGCGGGAGAGGCTCAAAAGCGCAGTTGCACGCGCGAGACAATTGGTACGTCTTTTTTTGGCTGACACAGCCCACAACAACCCGCTCCGTCCTGGGGCCGACTGGATGCAACATCAGTATTGCCGATCAACTCCAATGCAGCTGTGCAACTGAGGGACACGCGTCCCATCTGAGCAACACAGGTGGCGATCCTTGAGCAGTGCACTGCGAAGTAAGCCCACAGCAGTCTATTTCGCGTACTATCCGTATTTATGAATTTTGCGATCTTGTTTGCAGTGACGGGTTTGCTCTCATGGACAAGCAAGGAGCGAGACGGTTGATCTAAATGGTGTTGGCTGATTTTATCATTTTCAAAGGAGGAAACTATGGCCAGAGGAAAACCCGTAATCTTGAGCACCATCACGTTTGACAACCAAACTTTAGCTCATTCTTTCTTTCAAGAAATGCTGCAACGATATGTACCGGGAGAGCGGGTTTCTTCAGCGGACACAGTGCACCTGGTGGAACTATTCAAACGGCATCCACAATATTCTAGTAAAGTTGGGCCGGGTGTTAATTATTTTGAAGTTATGCCAGAGAAATTTGGAAGCCAGTGTTTCTGCGCTGTTTTGAAGAGTGGTGCCAAGGAAGGATTTTCCTATAAGAAGTGCGTGACCCAGCGAAATGATTAAATACTCAAGCGGATAAGTCGATGGAATTTGAAATTTTAATCAATGACCGATATCTCAATTTATTCTCAGACACTACGCTATCCCCCGTCGAAAACAAATCAATAATTAGTTTATTAAACGATTTTGAAGATGAAAAATGGCGTGGTGAAAAGTTTGAGAATTTCGTTTGGGACAACATAGCCTTAACTGCGTTATCGGCAAAAGAGCGCGAAAAGCTTGCAGGCAAAAGTGGCTCAACTCTGCGACAAGCCGCAAAAAATCTGCGCCTGACAGACAAAGAAGGCGACAAGGGCAAAGGCAGTGAGTTAGCCGAAATTGTGCTTTATGGAATAATGCACCACTACTATAATGCGTTACCTGTTGTTCCCAAGATTTTTTATAAGCAAAATACGCAAGACAATGCAAAGGGTGCTGACAGTGTCCATATCGTTCTCGAAGGCGACAAGAATTTTTCACTTTGGTTTGGAGAGGCTAAATTTTTTAACAGCATTGAGGATACGCGGCTGATATCCATCGTTGAATCAGTCGGCAACTCTCTTAAAACCGAAAAATTAAAAAAGGAAAACAGCATTATCACCAATATGGCTGATATTGACCGATTGGTTGAGGATGCAGAACTGGCTAATGCAATAAAAAGCGCCTTGGCCGCTGATACGTCGATGGACGTTATCAAGCCAATATTGCATATTCCCATTCTTCTTCTGCATCAATGTTCGTTAACTGCAAAAGCCAAGGAAATGAACGATGCCTATCGGGAGCAAGTGCGAAATTATCACCTTGAGCGTGCGACCGCCTATTTCAAAAAACAAATAAATTCGCTATCCCAAAGCATTACTAAATATGCATTGGTAAAATTTCACGTTATTTTATTTCCTGTACCCGATAGGAAGCACTTGATTGATCGATTTTCGAATGCCGTTGCGCACCATAAGGGATAGTTGCCATGGATGTATTCGCCGAATGTGCTGCGATTAATGATCTGCTCCAAAACAATGACGATGCCGGGGCAAGAAATCGATTAATTCGATTGCTTGACAGTCTTGAAAAGCAAGAAAAAAACTATAACCCACTCATAAACCATCTTATCAGGGATTCGGGCTTATATCCCTATCTTGAGCCGGAAACCGCTTCCTGGCAAGATCGGTTTGTTTTTGAATCATTTAAGGTTGATATTGGCCGGAATACCCATGCAACGCTTCATAGTGAACAATCACTAGTATTGAAGCATTTGTTGAATGGTGAAAATATCGCGGTTAGTGCACCGACTAGTTTCGGTAAAAGCCTAATCATTGATGCCTACATTGCTATAAAAAAACCAGCGAACGTCTTGATTCTAGTCCCCACCATTGCATTGACGGATGAAGTTCGGCGACGACTGAGTAAAAAATTCTCTTCCGAGTATAAGATAATAACAACATCGGAAGTCGAGTTGGCGGAAAAGAACATTCTAATTTTTCCACAAGAGCGAGCAATTCATTACGCAGAGAAATTGAAGCAGCTAGATTTGCTCGTTGTAGATGAGTTTTATAAAGCAAGTCGGGAATTTGATAAAGAGAGGTCTCCAGCTTTATTGAAAGCGATGCTAAAGCTGGGTGAGCAAGCTGTACAGAAATATTATTTGGCGCCGAATATTTCTGATTTGAATGTGAATCCATTCACTAAGGATATGGTATTTCTGCGCATGGATTTCAATACCGTTTTCCTGGAGAAGCATGACCTCTATAAAGAAATAAAGAAAGATATCCAAAAGAAGAACGATGCACTACTGAATATACTTGGGAAGCAAGAGTTAAAATCGCTCGTCTACGCAGGAACCTATCCAAACGTTGCCAGTGTTGCAACGCTTCTTATTGAGAGTAATCAAAGAGAGTGCGGCAAGCTACTATCCGATTTTTCCACGTGGCTCGCAGAGAATTATCACCCTAACTGGAATTTAACCAATCTGGTGAAGCGCGGGGTCGGGATACACACGGGGCAGCTTCATCGCTCACTCAGTCAGATACAAGTCCGCTTGTTTGAAGAAAGAGGAGATGGGCTGCAAACATTGATATCAACCACCTCGATCATCGAAGGAGTTAATACATCCGCGGAAAACGTGATTGTCTGGAGCAATAAAAAAGGCAATCTAAAACTTGACGACTTCACCTATCGCAACATTATCGGGCGTGGTGGTCGGATGTTCAGGCACTTTATTGGCAAGATTTACATTCTTGAAGAGCCGCCCGTATTTTCCGAGACTCAGCTGGAGCTGACGTTTCCTGATGAATTACTGGCTGACGTCGATGATGAAAAGTACAAGAAAGAACTGACGAGGGAGCAGTTGGCCAAACTTCTTCAATATAAAGAAGAGATGACTTCGATAATGGGTCAACAGGTATTTGATGAATTAAGGAACGAGGGGGAGCTGATTTCCAGCGACACAGAGTTGATTGCCGCAATCGCTCAAGCAATTAAAACCGATCCTAAGCTTGTGCGAGGGCTTGCAACCTTGTATTCACCGACCAATGACTACTGGTCTTGGATACTTTGTAAAATTCTAAAGCTGGTTCCGGGCGGCTGGGACACTGCTTATGGCAAGTTTGCAGAGTTCATTAGAGTTTTGTCCAGTAATTGGCATCTTTCAATCCCAGAGCTTTTGGAGCAATTGTCCGAGCAGGATATTACGATTGAAGAATTTTTTAAGATGGAGCGCAATGCAACGTTCAAGCTCACGGCGCTGCTGAATGATATTAACGTTATTCAGAAAAAAATAACGCCAGAGCACGGTGTCGATATATCGCCATTTATCGCCAGGTTATCCAAAGCATTTCTACCATCATGCGTCATGGAATTGGAAGAGTATGGATTGCCTCGTATGTTATGCAAAAAAATTCATCGCTCGGGATTAATAGACTTCGAAGATGAGGCGTTTGATCTTCACTCAGCCATTGAGCTTCTTCGTACTTTAAAACAAGAGATAGTTGAGGAAATCGAAGAGTTTGATAGTTTTGATCACTATGTTTTAGACTATTTTTTCGATGGTATAGAGGCATAATCGTAGACAACAAAACAGACACCTAGCCAAATAAATTATTTACATAAACTCTGTCATGCAAAGAGCAAGTTATTTGGCTGAATAATATACAAAGTAAAGCACCCCTCCAAAGAGGGGCTTCGACCAAGCTCAAACCATCGGTTCAATAAACTGATGCGCGCGTGTCATCGGGTAAAATAGATGTAGCCAACGCTCGCCGTGGTCGATGCCACTGTCGAAAAGCAGCATTTCGTAGCGTTCAATTGGTAAGTGCAAAAGCCTTTGTGGATCGATCCGATCGAGGCGTAGCGCTCCGCTTTGATACTGGAATACCAAGGTTCTGCTTTCACCTGAATAAAGCGACACCGCCTCAATACAAGCGAGCAGTTGCTGCTGAAAATCTGCCTGCGGCGTTTGTTCGAGCAGCAAGCCGTGGGAGGCCACCGGCCAATTAAGGCTGTCTAGTATTTGAGGAAGGTTAATTTCAAATGGCTCAATATTCTCGGCAATGGCCGAGAGCGGCTTAAGCAAGCTGGGATAATTCTGACGGCTAGCCATTGGGTGCTCCTGGTTAAGAAGCGGGCGCAGAACCCGAACGGGTTCAGCAACCCGCTGGGTGTATTGAGGTCAGTTTTGTGGATAGATCGACAACCCTAAGAGCTGTGGCGCATCGGCGTCAAAGACGAGGATGCGCACCTCGGCTTGGGCCGCCAGGTGCAACACAGTGACCAGTTCTGATGGCATACCGCTGCTGTACTGCCGCTGCCGTAGCGCTTCGCGGGTCATGCCTTTGGCATGCCGCGTGGCATCGGTCCATGGGGTATCACTGAGGAGCACGGCCAGGGCCATGCTGTTGGCGAGCTGGAAGACTTCGTAGCCCGCTTGCGGCCGGCGTGCTTGCACGGCTTTGCACAAGAACGCGTACGCCTCTTCAGATAGATGGCTGCGGCTGATCTCCCAATAGCGACTGTGGAAGCCGGTCGCGAGCGTCAAGCGCCGTACCACCTCGGCGGCGTCTTCGGGCGAATAGACGTCGCCGACATGCGTGGGCTTGCCGTCCAGATCACGGCCTTCAATGGAGTAGACCACTGATTGCACAGTGCCCTCGAAGGCGCATTGCGCTGCAAGCCAGCTTGGCGGATTTTGTCCTTCGGTGATGAGGGCGAAGTCCGCAGCGACTAAACAAGGCAATTGCACGATTGCATGATCGGGCAGATGACTCTGAGCCGGATGCAGTGGCCGCCAAATGGGCGGACTGGGGTCGTTGGGCGTGATGAATAGAGTGCGGCTGATATGCAGTTGCCAATAGCCGCGAACGAACGGATTGTCAGTCTGGGACATGGTGCCTCCATTGCAGATCAAGGCGCGGCCCACTCTCGCGGATATTGCTCCACAAGAACGGCCAACCGCCAAATGAATTAAGGTGAGAATGGAGGGGCAGCGTCTGATACAGACGGCGGCCCCTCATGGGTTGTGGTGCTACGCAACCTTCGGGAGTGCGCCCGTGGCCCGTCACCAGCCGGTGTGATTGAGGATCAGCGCGGCAATGACGCGGCGCCGTTCCAAGTCCAGACCTGACAGGTCGGCCAGCCCTTCGAAGCCACTGCGCTTGAGCAGGACGGCGCCGTGGTGGGCGTTGTAGAAGCTGACCAAAGCCGCGAGAAACAAGCGTTCTCCGCTGCTCAACACGCCGAGCGCGTTGCCGATCATGCGCACGTTTGGGCACAGCGCCCATTTGTCTTGCGCTTGCGTCAAGCCATCGCGAGTGCCATCGCCAAACCACTGTGGCCCGGCGATGCGCACGGCTTGGCGCCACGCTTGGAAAAACGCTTCGGGCGCGCTGACGAAATGCCGCTCTTCCTGGAGCAGTTGCTGGACCAATTCGTCGGGAAGATTGCTGGGCATGCCGGCTCCTTTGAGCAGTGGATTAGGGAATGAGCAGCTGAGTCCAAGCCCGTCGCGCGAGTGCGCGTTGGGCAGCGGCTTGGCTGCGGAAATACTCAATCGACTCGCGCGAGACCGGGCCGTGTGCATCACAGGTGCCGATGTAGTGGCCTGCCGCGCTGGGCAGAACCTCCAACGGCAAGGATTTGCCGGCGTATTTCAAGGCCAGTTGGCCAATGCGACAGTTCATGGAAACGCTCCTGAAGTCGCGAGAATGCCAAGGCCCACAGCGGGATGGCGGCTCCCGCGGGTGGTTGAACAAGTGCATCGTGCTCAGGCGAACGGTTGAACGCGAGCGTGATGCGAGTGAGAACGTCTGAGTCCCATGGGGAAACCCCACGGCAGCCTGAAGACCCTGGGCTGCTGGCATGGTGCTGACGCCGTCAGCAACGCATGGAGCACAGCATCCAACTTGGGCAAAAGCCCGTCAGTCGCCAATACGCATTGGCGGCGTACCGATTGGCGGGAGACGAAAAAAAGCCTCGCTTGATTGGCGAGGCTGTAAGGCGAGAAGACGTTAGGCGAACTGAAGGCGGGTGATCGGGGGATGTTCGCGGTGTTCGGCTTGCCACAAATCGTAGGCCGCCTGCTCGGCCAGATATTGGCGCGCGCTGCCCAGCCCGGCGAGTTCCAGGCGATGGGCCAGATCGGCGCTGATGGCCGCGCGGCAGTTGAGGACGGTGGAGAGTTGGCCGCGCGAGTAGCCGATATGCCTGGCCAATGCGGCCACGGTCATATCGAGTGCTGGTAGCACATCCTCGCGCAACGCCTCGCCAGGGTGGGGAGGATTGTGCATGGCCATAGGAGCCTCCTAGTGATAGTCAAGGTAGTCAACAAGCTCCACATCGCAGCCGTCGAACCGAAAGATGATCCGCCAATTGCCAGAAACACTGACCGCCCAGTACCCGGCCAAATCACCCTTCAGTGGGTGCAGGTGGCTGCCAGGACGGCCCATGTCGCTGGGAACCTGAGCCACATCCAAGGACGCCAGCAAGCGCAGGAGCCGGCGAACGTGGTCGGGACGCACGCCAGATACGTCGCCATTCAGATACAGCGCTCGCAGCCCCTTGTGGCGAAAGGAGCGGATCACAGCGGCTTCAGTGTAAGGCTTAACCTTACACTTCGCAAGTGAAATAAAGTTGGGCGCAAGCTCATGAGTGGTGTACTCCTCAAGGATGAAGCCCCTGGTTGGGCGCGGGTCGTGGTCAGCATCGCCCGCCGCCCGCGCGAAGTCAGCAAACAATGTGTATGGGCATGTTTGCGCTATTGCATGCACTGCACCAAGCGCTGGCCCAGCCAAGCCATACACGGCACCGCCATGGAATTGCCGATGGCTTTGTAGCGAGGGTGATCCGTGGCTGGTTGACCGCGGTACGGCACCCAGGTGTAGTCATCAGGCATGCCCTGCAAACGTTCGCATTCCACCGGCATCAAGCGCCGCACCCGCCATTGCGCCCAATCGGTCCCGTTCGGCGCTTGCCACTCCAGTTGCAGGTGCTCGTGGTAGCTGGGGAGGAGCGCATCTGGGCCGCCGCCTCGACAGGCACGCAGGGTCGGCGCGATGGCCGTCTTGGGGTCGTGGTGCGGAGCTGGACCCGTCAGCGGCGCGGGATAGAACACCACGGGCAAGCCCTGTCCAGGTTTACCGCCGCCGGTAGCGAGCGTGCTGCTGATTTGCCCCTGGCCCGATACCAGGCGCACCTCGCCGCGCGCGTTTTCCGCAAAGGCTCTGGGCACTGGTGCATAGAGCCCACCGGCAAGCGTTTGCACGATGAAGGTTTCAGTATTGACGTCGAGCTTGGGGCCGCCCGCCAGCAGGGTCGTCGCGATCGGCGTCGGGCCGTGGCCATTGCCTACAGCGAAGCCCATGCTGGGCCGGCCATGGGTCACTGCCCCGGCCGGATACCCGCCTGTTGGCGCAGGGCATGGTGCAGCAGCGTGGGCAGTTTCTTGCCCTGGCGTTGGGCTCGCGCGAGGATGCCCAAGCAGGCCCTCGGGCTCAAAAAGTACCGTGGCGGGATCGAGGTCGTCTCGACCACTTGCCACAAGAAACACGCGCTTGCGTCGTTGGGCGAGGCCGAAATATTGAGCGTCGAGGACACGCCAGGCGATGCGCCGTTGGGGGCCAGACACGTAACCCACGTGCGTCCATCGCGACCCTGGCGGTTGCAGCGCCTGGCGTTCGCCGGCCAGTGCGCCCAGCAAGCAGCCAAAGGCGTTGGTGCGGTCGCTGAGCACGCCGGGCACGTTTTCCCAGACGATGGTTGCCGCTTTGCGGCGGCTTGCCGTACGGGTTTGGTCGATGGCATTGGCGAGCTCCACATAGTCGAGGGTCAAGGTGCCGCGTGGGTCAGCCAAGCCACGGCGCGCGCCGGCAAGGCTGAACGATTGGCAAGGGGTGCCACCGACCAAGATGTCAGGTGCGGTGACAGTGCCGGTGCGCACTTGCGGGGCGATCCGCGTCATGTCCCCGAGGTTGGCGACGCTCGGGTAGCGGTGCGCGAGTAGCGCGCAGGCAAACGGATCGATCTCGGCAAACCACGCGGGCAGTAGCCCCAGGGGCCGCCAAGCGAGGCTCACGGCCTCGATACCGCTACAGATGCTGGCGTACTCAAAGGTTGGATCGGGCAGCAAGGGCATGTTGCTTACTCCTATCGGTTGGGGTATGGGCTTGGCAGGGGGCGGTACGCGGGAAAAAGGGGCCGAAGGCATCAGCGCGTTCGGCTTAAGAGCAAGCAACCACCCATGGGCTGATACACCGCGCGGTTCTCGGTAGCACCTGGCGTTGGCTCAGCATTCGCACCCGACCCGTTTCGTGGCTGGGGTCGGTATCGTTTGGCACACATCCGCGCACAAAAGGAGCCCGTTATTCCGCCGGCGGGCGCCGGCACTGATTACCGTCGACCAGGTTGGGTCTCCTACTGCCTCGGGAGCCGAGGCACCAGGGAACCCAACTCGGTGGACGAGGGGAAAGCGATCAGACGGACGCGCGGGGCACGCATCAAGGAACAGTCTCCTTCTTACTCGTGGCCACAGGTTGGCAGCGAGACGCGCACTCTTGGCGAAGGATGCATGCGCGAGGGCGTACCGCATTGCCGAAGACGAGGGGTGTGTCATCGGGCTGCGGGCGCAGCGAAAGTTGCTGATTCAGGGCGCTTGGCGCCTGCCACCGCGCTTGCGCGCGGCCCTTTGGTCTGCCACGGCCACTGTGCCGTTGCACGCCGGGTAGCGGCTGCATGACCAGAACGCGCCGTTCTTACCCTGGCGCTGGCGCGTCGCGGCGCCGCATTGAGGGCATGCCGGACCTGGCGCGACCTCGATGGGCAACGCAGTGGCGCGGTAGCGCTGCACCAGTTGCACCAACCACGCGGCTTGTTTGGCGAGAAAGCTTTCGAGCGACAGTTGCCCACTTTCGATCAGGTCCAGCGCCTGCTCCCACACGGCCGTGGTGCCAGGGTCGGCAATCGCGGTGGGCACGCTGCCAATCAGGGTATGGGCCGCCGCCGAGGCATGCACGGCCCGGCCCTTCTGCACCAGGTAGCCGCGCATGAGTAAGCCGCCGATGATGTTGGCGCGCGTGGCCTCGGTGCCGATGCCGGCCGTGTCCTGGAGGATCTGTTGCAAGCGTGGGTCGCTCACGTGTTTGGCGATGCCCTTCATGGCTTTGATCAATTCACCCTGGGTGAAGGGCTTCGGCGGTTGGGTTTCGAGCGCCTTGAGTTCAACACTGAGCACCTGACACGTCAGCCCCGTGTGCAGCGCGGGGAGCACTTGGTGGCGAGGTCCAGCGGCTTCGCCGATATCGACCGTGGGGGTGGCGCTCAACACGTGGCGCCAGCCGGGGACCAGGATTTGTTTGCCCAGGGCCTGCAATTGCTCGCCACCACAGGTGAGTTGCGCGCGGCTGCGTTGGTACTCATGGTGTGGCAAGAACTGGGCGAGATAGTGGGCTCGGATCAGCAGGTAGACCGCCAGCTCCTTGTCACTCATGGCTGACAGGTTGCTCGGCTCCAGGGTCGGGATGATGCCGTGGTGCGCGCCGACCTTGCCATCGTTCCAGGCCCGCGAGCGCTGGGTGTGATCCAACTGAGTCATGAGCGGCGCCAAGGCGGGATCGGTTTTGAGCAGGCTTGCCAGTACGGTAGGCGCCTCAGCCAGCATGTTTTCCGGTAGATAGGCCGAGCCGGAGCGTGGATAGGTCGTGGCTTTGTGTTTTTCGTACAGGGACTGGGCAAGGTCCAGGGTTTCCTGAACCTCCAGGCCCAGCTGCTTGGAGCACACCTCTTGCAGTGTGCTCAGGTCAAACGGCAAGGGCGGCGCTTCGCGCACCCGCTCTGTTTCGATCGCGATGACCTGGGCCGTGCCCGCCGCGCGCATTCGCTCCAGCGCTTGGCGTGCCAACGGCTCTTGAAGACAACGCCCAGCTGCGTCACTGCCTGATTGCGGCGCGAGCCAGGCGCCAATGAATGGCTGTCCAGCACTGGACAAGTGGACCTCGTTGGCCCAGAACGGCACACAGACGAAGGCCGCAATCTGCCGATCACGTTCGACCACTAATTTCAGAGTCGGAGTCTGCACCCGCCCCACCGACAGCACACCGGAGTAGCCGGCCTGGCGCCCCAACAGGGTGAACAGGCGGGTGAGGTTCATGCCGATCAACCAGTCGGCGCGCGAGCGCGCCAGCGCCGAGAGGTACAGCGTCTCGGTTTGCGCGCCGGGTCGCAGGGCGCTCAAGGCGCTGCGAATCGAGGCATCATTGAGGGCTGATAACCATAGGCGTTGAATGGGTCCACGGTAGCCGCACAGTTCAATGATTTCGCGGGCAATCAGCTCGCCTTCGCGTTCCGCGTCCGTGGCGATCACCAACTCGCTGGCTTGGCCCAGCAGTTGGCGCACCACTGTGAATTGCGCGGCGGTCTTGGGTTTGACTTCGACCCGCCAACGCTCGGGAACAATCGGCAGGTGTTCGATGGACCAGCGTTGGTACTGCTCGTCGTAGGCTTCGGGCGGGGCGGCTTCCAGCAGGTGGCCAATGCACCAGGTGACGACTATGCCGCTGCCGCGGATGCAGCCGGTGCCTTTCTGGCTGGCGCCGAGGATACGTGCAATGTCTTTGCCTTGCGAGGGCTTTTCGCATAGATACAACCGCATAGTCCCCCCAACAAGCAATCGACAGGCTGTTGTGGGCACTATGTTCGGGTGGGTCATCACCCGCAGCAAAGAATGCGTAGCCGCGGTTGTCTGGAACAGCGGCGCGAAACCGATCTACGTGGAGGGTGTCAACATGTCGGAACAACCCGAGCAGCCGCAAGCGCTCGACCAACTTCGGGGTCTGGGGCCGCGTAGCGTTGGGTGGCTCGCTCAGGTTGGTATCACCAGCGTTGAGCAGCTACGCGGCACGGGGGCCGTCGACGCGTACGAGCGTCTGGTTCGGGCGGGCTTGGCCGTCAGCCTGAATATGCTGTGGGCGCTGGAAGGTGCCTGCTCTGATCGGGACTGGCGTGATGTGGCGCGCACTGATCGCACGCGACTGCTTTGGGAATTGGACCTGCGCGGCATTGCGCCGTGAATCCATGGTTTGACCAGTGCCACACCCCGCTCGACGAACCGCCGCCGTGGCTGTCAGGCCGTCGCTGGCGGTGGCTCGGCCGCGCTGGGTTTCTTGCCGGAGAGTTTCACGGACTCCAGCCGAAACGGCAGGATGCCAACCCGGCGCGCCTCGATCTTGAACGTGACGCGCTCGTTGTCCTCGGCGTCGGTCCATTCGTCGCGCACGGCGCGGCCCTCCACCAGCACGCGCATGCCTTTTTGGTACAGGCCAGCCCATTGGTCCGCGTCGCGATGCCACAGTTCCACCGGCGCCCAAAACCCACCGCGATCTTCGAACGAACCATCGCGCTTGGGCACTGGGTTGTCGAAGTACACGTTCAGCCGCAGGAGCCGGGTCGGTTCTTCGTTGTCATTGGTGAACTCTTTGAGTTCGGGCGCCGAGCCAATGTTGCCTTCAGCGAAAAAATGCGTGCTCATGGTGCAGTCTCCAACAAGGTCAGTTGCGTTACTTGGGCCTGGTGGCGGGTCTTACTTGGCGCGGGTGTTGGTTGACCGATGGATTTGCCGCAGATAGGTGTCTTCGGCGCGGCCCATCTTGTCCGCGCATTCCTGGGCTTGGCGGCCCAGGGTGTGCAACAGGCTGATCTGCATGTTCAGCAGGACGCGCTGCTGCTCCAGGGCCAACAGGTCGGCCAGCAGGTTGGCGGGTAGGCAGGGGCTGGCCATCAGTTCCTGCCACAGTGCGACACCCATGGCCGAGCGGTCGTGCTTACGCCAGCGCAGAAAGAGGGTGCCGGCCGCGGTTTTTTGCTGAGTCATTTCCAAGGGCAGCAAATGGAAGGGCGAGCTACGGGCACGTGCGAGCACCCGTAGCCGGGCCAAGGTGATCAGTTGGTCCCGCAGTAGGTGGCACTGTTTGGCCCACTCTTCGAGCGCCCCTTTACCTTTAAAAGGTTTTAAAAGGCCCTTTAGAGAGGCTGCGTGTTCCAAGCGCAGGAAGTCGGTGTGTTCCAGGGCGGGGACATAGCGAGGTGTGGGGGCGTCGTTCATTCGAGGAACTCCCCCGCGCTAGAGTCCGCGGGCTCGGTGGGGGCGGACGAAGCATCGGCTGGCGGCAACGCATCCGGCTCAGCGCACGCGCTTTCAGCCGTGCTCGCTTCAGGCTGCTGAGCCTGCATGCTGCGCCGCGTAGGCGGCGCGAAACGCGAACGGCGCGTACCTTCGAGGACATCCTGTGGCAGTTCACCATATTTTTCGATGGCCGCTCTGGCCACCGCGTTCTGGGCCGCGAAGTCGTCGCGTGTGCAACCGGTGTAGCGAAACTGTTGGGCCATGGCAAACAAGCTGCGCAGTGCATGCGCGCCGTCGTTGAGCCAGCGTTCCATGGTGGACCGGTCAATCAGCGCGGCATGATGGGCCAAGATCAACTTGCGGGCGATATCGTCATAGTCGGCCAGTAGATAGATCGCGACGAAGCCCAGTGGCGCGTTGACAAACAGCGGCAGTTTGACCGGCTGCACATTCAGGTTCTCTCCGAGAGACAGCTCTGGCGGCACGCTGGACAGCGCCTGCTCGACGCTCTCGCGCAGTTGGTGCAACGTGGCTTTGGTCTGGTCGAGCTTCTCCTCTATGCGCAGCATCCACCAGTCGCTGTAGGGGTCGTCTTGTTCCGCGCCGCGCTTGATCTTGTTCATGACCGACACATAACCGTTGAGCCCGACGATGGCGGCACGCCCCTCGGCAGCGGCGCGGCCGTGCCAGATGCGCGAGGCGTGGTGGGTGTGCAGGGTCAAGGTCATCGCACTGCGCAATGCGCCAAGATTGAGTTGCAAGGGTTCGCTGGCCATGCTGAGGACTCGCTTTCCAAAAGTGAGTGGCCAGCTTCGATCCCGCGCTGTGCGCCGTCAGCCAACAAAGGGAACTGGCGGCCTTCCGGGAACAACGAATTAAGCTATCCCCTGGGGATAGCTTTGGTGCTCAGCGTCGGTTGATCAGCTCGCGCAATCGGGCCAGGTGCAGCTTGACGATTTCGGGTGAAGCCACTGGCTTCGGGGTTGGCGCGACTGCTGGCGCGGATGCCGGCAGGGGTGTTCGGGACGGCTTGCCTTCAACGATCCACGGATTGAATTCCCCATGAATGGCGCGCTGGATCAGGCCGAACAAGTAGCTGGTGGGATTGCGCACGGCTTGACCGGCGCAACGCGCTGCCCATTCGTCGAGCACGGCTTGGCGCAGCGCTGCCTCCACCGGCTGCAAGGCGACCATGGCGGCGGCTTGCTGGGCCTGGGTCAGGCGAGTGAAGCGTTCCGGCAGGCGTAAGCCGGGCCCTGGACTGACGCGCGGTACGGTACGTATTTCTTGAATACTTTCACTACGTACAGTACGCCCCGTCTTCGGATGGCGAAGTGAGGCGTTGGCGTTGGCGCGGGTTCCGACTTCGCCATCCGAAGACGGCTGCCCAGGCGGGTGAGGCTGGCCGTTGGCACCGTCTTCGGAATCGTGATCGCGGCCGGACTGTGGATAAGTCGCCCCCAGGCGGCCCTGCAATTCGAGGCGGCGTGCCAGCACCTGAAGGCGCGTTGGCAGCGAACGCCCGGCGAGCAACGGATCGTCCGCGAGCTCGGTGAGGGTGTGCAGACCGACGACCTGCACGGCCTTCGCCGCATGACTCAGTGCGTGGTTGACCAAGCCCAAGTAGTCGGGGTCGAGCTGCATGGCTTCAAACGGCGTCAGCGGTTCGTCGTGCAGCACATAGAGGTTGCCCTGTATCCGACCGCTCTTCGGGTCGCGCCTGCGGCGTACTAGGCTTAGCCAACGGGTCAAGCGCAGCAGGGTGAGCGCGCGCGCCACCGTCTCATGGGAGGCTTGTGGGCCACAGGGCATGGCGGTCAACCAGGGGCGCAACTGCTCATAGGTGGGCAGCGCGGTGACCCCGTCGTCATTGAGCAGCAGGCGAAAAACTTGCCAGGCATTGCGCTCCAGGGGGGTGAGGCGGCGGTCGAGAAACAGCCCACGTGGGACACTTTCGTGACGATTGCCGCTGTAAAGAAAACCGTCCGCGGCGGGGCTGGAAGTCTGCCCGGTTGTTTGCTCCAGCTGGCCCAACACGGTGTCGAACAACTCAGAGAGCGCCACGGGATGGCCAGGCCGAGGGGCCCTGTCCTGCGCCATGCGCTACACCAAACCTTCCGCAACCCAGGATTTGACGGCGGCCCAGACGACCGAGAGTGGCAACGCCATGTCCTCGGCTAAATCCATGGCGATTTCCAGCGCGACCATGTCGTCGTCCAACGACACTGTCTGCTCCTCGCTGCGCGCCTTCAGCCGCTGCCATAGGAGGGTGTCCTGTTGTTCATCTAGGACGGGATGGCGTCCGCGACGTTTAGGCAAACCCAAGATATCGCGACGCAAGGCCACTTCCTGATGGGTGAGGCCGTAGAACTGCCCGACCATTTCCGTGCTCGCGCCGAGCTTGAGCATGCGATCAACGGCGGCGATTTCCCGCTCGCCCTCGCGTGCCTGATTCAGCAGACGTTTGAACACGTCGACGTTGATCGAAATTGAGCACCAGGAGACCATGGCATTGGCCAGAACACTGGTCAGGGCCGGGTGTTTCAGCGCTTCGAGCTCTGCATCCCCGAAACCCATGGCTTTGCAGCGGCGAATCTGGCCGTTGCGCAGATCATGCAGCGCCTGCGCGATGACCGCTTGGTTCAAGGGATGAGGTGAGGACATGAGGCTGCTCCCTGTCTCAAGAGCCGCGTGCTGTGCGGCTAGGCTCCAAATCCGCAAGGCGCCGTGCCAGGCGCAATAGGCGAAACAGCTTGACCAATGCGGTATCGCTCAAGCGTCTGGCCGCCCGCTGGCCGCTCAACAGTGCCGCCAATTCATTGGTGGCCAGGGCTGGGGAGCGCGTGTTTAAAGGGGGACGATCGCAGAGCGCTACCAGCAACGTATGCACGGCCAGGGCAAATGCGGGGTCGCTGTTGGCCGCGTCTACAGGGGCAGACAAGAGGAAGCCGATACCGTCGACGCATGCTTCGACCATTGGGGCAATCTGCGCTTCTTCGGCGATTTCCTGAGCGAATTGCGCGATATGTATCCGCAGTCGGTCCGATGCATCGAGGCCAGGGTCGATGTACCAAATGTCTGAGATTGGGTAGAGCCCGCCGGCCTGGACCGGAATCGACTTCAGCGCGTTGTCGGTGAAGTCGGGTAGCTCGTCGCCGAGCTGCTGTGCTACCAGCTTCTGAATGCTCTGCAAGCGCTCGGTCGTTGGCGCGGGCGACACTGTGAGTTCCTGGAGCTGTTCGGGCTGCTGGGGCCGGACCGGTGCTTGGTGCGGGGTGGTGTGCTGGATGGGTACTTCAGCGGATGCCCGGTCAGGTACGGCGGGCGTGGTGGGCTGATCTGCCCGGTAGCGGTACTGCGGTGGCGTAGCGGGTAAAGCTGGCGCTGCATTGTCCGACGCCGAAGGTTGTGGGGGCATCGGCGCTGGGGTGCTGGTCAGGGCGCGCTGTCGGCTCTCGTTTTCGTGCAAATCGAGCGCCAAGGTGTCGTAGTCCAGTTGCAGGTATTCCGCCATCTGGCCAATCAATTCATCTTGCACGCGCTGCGCGGAGAAAGGCTCGGGCTGGCTGTCGAAGGGCGCCAGCACTTCCATGAAAAACGTCTCGAAATCCATCGCCAGTTGCTTGCCTGCCGCACGCTGCTTCCACGTGCGCTCGCCGCTGCCGCGCAGCACCGCCAACCGCTCGACTTGGTGCCTGCCCAGGCCGCCGTACAGAAGATTGGGGATGGCGGGTAGCAAGTAGCGGACCGCTTCCTGCATCCGGCTGATATGCGATTGCTGCACGGGGTAGCCGTCCGCGCTGAGGCGCCGTGCCAATTCAGACTGCGACAGTGCCTTGCCGGTTTCCTGCTCGTAAAAACCGCGCGCTTTTTCCACGCCCAGCGCCCGCTCGATAAACGTCAAGCCGCCGCGCAGCTCGTTTTCCGCCAAGTGGCCGGTCAATGCAACGATTTCACCGCGTGCCGGCCAGGGGCGAAACAAGCAGTGAATGCGAAAGAACTGCTGATCCTTGGTTGCCGACCAGAGCTCGCGCAAGATCGCCAGGCGCGTGTTGCCACCGTTGCGAATGATGTAGTGCTCTTCGCCAGGTCGTCGGGTAATCGCCGGTGGCGCATCCAGCCCGCGTTCAAGAATCGAGGCTTTGATGTCCTCATACGCCGGATTGCGTTTGACCCGTGGATCGTGGTCATAGGCCGCCAGCATATCCAGGGTCACAACCATAGGAGTGTCGACGAGAGGGTCACTCAAGGCTGGCGCGGGCGGGCCACTGCGCTCAAAGCCGACGACCAGCAATTGTTCGGCGATCCCTTGCGGGGTGAGCTTAGCCATGGCTACCTCCAGGCAGGGCGGGCTCTGGCACAGGCTCGACCGGCCCGGTGCTGCCCAGTCCATTGACGGCCGCAATTTGTGGGCGCCAGTGCGGAAAGAGTTCACTGGCCAGCGCGCGCATAGTCTCCAGGGCAGAGGGTGCGACCCGGCCTGGCGGGCGTTGCCGCTCCAGGCGATGGACGGGCTGCCCACGCGTGGCGGCGCGTGGATAGGCTTCAATCGCCGGCACCTTGGTGTGCAGCACCTGGACGGTGGAATGGCCGGTAAATATTTCTTCTAGTGCCTGTTGGATCACTTTGGCGTTCGCCGAGACGGGATGCACACGGTTGATGAGCAACCGCAGTGAGGGCGGGACAATACCCAACTGGCGATACGGCGCCAAGTCCTCCAGCAACTGCAAGGTGCCGCGTCGCAACTCGCGTGCGGCCAATATCTCCGGCGTGACCGGCGATAGAGCGACTTGGCAGGCCAGTACCGCCATTTCCAAGAGCACGGTGCGTGCACCCTGGGTGTCGATCAGCACCAGGTCATAACGCGCTTCCAGGGCCGGGAGAAGGTGGCGCAAACGCAATCGCCCATCCGGTGCGTGCAACAGCAGGGTATTCAACTCCCCCCGATGGTCGTTGGACAGCACGAGGTCCAGGCCCTTAACAAGGGTCCGCGAGATCAATTGCTCAGGGCGTTGTTCGTTGTACGCCAACAGCTCGTAGATGCCGGCAGGCGCACGATGGGTCAGCGCGTAGTACGACGACAGCGTGGGTTGTACGTCCAGGTCGAGCAGCAACACCCGCAGACCCGCATCAGCGAGCAATCCCCCCAAATTGGCTGCGGTGGTGGTTTTGCCAACGCCACCTTTGGTCGAAACGATCGAGACTACCTGCATGGTTCTCTCCAGTCGGTGGCTGGCGGATGCCGCGCAGAGTGGCTAGGAGGTGCCATTCAGGCGTGCCGCAACCCACTGGTCAATCTCTAAAGAGTCCCAACCCACCGCGCGCACCCCCACGCGGCGCGCTTGGGGAAACTGGGTTTTCTTCATCAATGCGTAGAGATGGGCGCGTTTGAAACCGGTTCTGGCTTCAACTTCATCCAGGCGGAGAATGCGTCGTTCGACGGGCGTGGCAGCGGCTGATGAGTGCATCGGGAGTACTCCTCGCTTGGTAGCGTTTGTTGACCTTCCCCGCTTTTTAGTAGACCGCAGTAGCAAAAGATAATAAGAATTCGGTTTTCGCTGATCCCTATAGATGCTTGGCTACGCCCGCGACAGGCTACCTAGGGTTGACGCAGTGCGCTGAGCCCTGCCTCCCATGTCAGTCGGCATGGCCATTCCAAGAAAGCGCAGGCGATGAATATCCAGCGCAAGCCCACGTGAAGAATGCTTCGGTCAAAAACCCGATAGCCGAATCTTCCTCAGATGAGTTGACAAAGAGAAGATGTACCGACCAGTACGGGACCAAGCCTTAAGAATTTTCTGATTTTTCTGATTGTGTGACGACTTCAATTCTGAGTCGTAGTGCAATGCGTTGATCCTGCCCGAGCCAAAGACTCTACGGTCGTGGATCAACACCACATCCACGCGCTCGCGCTCGCAGAGCACGGCTGATGTACATTGCTACGCCGACACAGCAGTGCCCATTAGCTGTTCCTTAGCCGCTTGGCACACCACCTCAATCACATGCGACAGCTCATCCCAGGTCACCGCCTCTATCGGCGCACGCCCAGCGAAGCACTCATGACCTTGAGTCAAGGCATAGTAGAGATGCCAAGCATCAACACTACGCGGTAGTTGTTTGAGGGCGTTCTGCACCAAGGTGCGCTTGAGTGAATCAAGCTGCCAGGCCGGTACGCGCTGGCCCCTATTACCCAAATGAATCGCCAATAGGTTGCCGGCCTGTATCTCGTAATTGATCCAACGCCGTGACTTACCAACCAATTTGGCATAGTCAGCGACCGGCAAGTTGTCGGCATCTTCAAACACCTCAAGCACGCGCAAATGCTGCCGTTGTAGCTCGGAGACCTTGGGCTCGGCGTAGCTCGGCATGGCCACTGCTGGCAGGCGCTGGGTCGCTGGCGAAGCCATGGCGACCTCTTGCTCTGGCGGTGCCAATAAAATAATCGGTGTTTGCACTCCGAGGCTGGGCTGGGGCATGGTTTGCTGCCCCGCGATGATGGGTAAGCCTTGCAGATGAATGGTCAAGCTCATGCTGGCCAGGGCCACCTCATGCTGCTCAAACAAGTCCAGCCGATCCGCCCAATCCTGCATCATCACCCGCCGTTGCTCCACGTACTCGGCATGGTTATAGCTGGCACTGATCTTGTTGGGGTCGGCGTGTGAGAGCTGCGCATCCACCCAAATCCTCGGATAGCCGATTTCATTGAGCGCGGTGGACAGCGTCGCGCGGATACCATGCCCCGTTAAGCGGCCCGCGTAGCCCATACGCTTGAGTGAAAGGTTGACGGTGTTTTCACTCATACGATCCGCCCGGCAGCGAACCCCAGGAAATAGATACTTCTGCGCAGTTTTGAAATTTTCAAACTGGTGCTGGATGATCTCCATGGCCTGCACCGAGAGCGGCACAATATAAGGGGGAATATCCGTAACCCGCCGACGCGTCTTACGCGTCAGCATCTTGCGCTGCTTGAGCGATTCCACGGGAATTAGCCACAACCCACGCTCCAAGTCAAACTGCTCCGGCGTCGCCAAGCGCAGCTCCCCTGTACGTACCCCGGTTAGCAACAGCAAGCGGACGGCAAGCCGCGTCACCTGTTGGCCGCGGTACTTGCGCAAAGCACGCAGAAACTCCGGCAGTTCGGCCATGCGTAGAAATGGATTGTTCTCCACCGGAGGCAAGGGAAGCGCGAGGATGTGCAGGTCGGTGGCGGGATTTTTTTCCATGCCCTCGATCGCCACCATCGCGTAGTCAAACAGTTGCCCCAGCCAAGTACGCACCTTTTCCGCGACCGACAACGCGCCCCGCTTCTCAATACGGCCCACGACCTCAAGCAAGAGATGGCGCGTCACTTCATAGATTGTGAGCTTGCCCACTATCGGGAACACATCATTGTTGAAAGTGCGCGTGATCTGCTCAAGGGTGCTCTGGCGACCAAAATCCAGGGTCTGCTGCCGATGCTCAAACCACTTTTCGAACACAGCCCTGAATGTGTTGTCCCCAGCCAGGCGAACACTATGGTTTTTTTGCTTGCGATCAACCCGCGGGTTGACGCCCTTGGCCAACAACGAACGCGCCTGATCACGCATCTCGCGGGCCTCGCGCAGAGACAAGGCGGGGTAGCCACCCAGGGTCATCCGGTCACGCTTGCCCACCCAGGAGAAACGAAAATGCCAGACCTTGCTGCCGATAGCCGAGACACACAGGCAGAGGCCGTCGAAGTCGCCGAGGGTATAAGGTTTGCCGGTCGTCTTGGCTTGACGAACGATGAGATCGGTAAGTGCCATGGCCCAACTCCAGATGGGGTTGGATGGCATGCTGATGTCCTCGATCTGTTCCCACCTCGATCAATGCGCAACGAGGACTGTCCGCATTTTTTGACACCAATTTGTACCGGTTTTGACCGGCAGTTGGTGGATTTTGGTGGAAGTCAGTGGACGCAGATTGAGAGGAAATTCTCAATCGTGACAACAACTTACACCGTTCCTTGGACATGCTTGGAAGTCCTTGGAAAATCGAAATGGAGCGGGTGAAGGGAATCGAACCCTCGTATGCAGCTTGGGAAGCTGCCGTTCTACCATTGAACTACACCCGCGTTGAAACCGGTCCGGGGCTGTTTCGCAACATGCCGCTACACGCAAGCCGGTACCCTTTCGGGCCAGGGTGATCGTTGCACCCTTTGTCCGGACCATTGCAGCCCGGCTCCGCCTTTTCCGTGGTCTTCCACCCCGACGATTGCGCCCGATTCTACCGCCGAACTGGCCATCTCCGGGGATGTGGCTTGCATCCTGTTGCGTGCAGCATGGCGCTGGGCAGGAGGACTCCGTCTGTCTGCCGGTGACCGCCATGTCCGCAGGGCCGGGGACAAGCCGTCGCGGATGGTCTTCGTCCGACCGGGGCCATGCAGGCTACAGTGGCAAGCGCCGTTCCCTCGATCCTCGACAGACAGCCATGCCGGACACCCCCGCTTCCGAGAGCACCAACGCAGACTTGCGCCTGAGCACCTTGCGTGTCCTGGGCATGAGGGTCTGCGATGACTACACACGCATGCACATGGATCTCGACGCCCAGGGCTCGCCCGATGCACTGGACGTGATGCACCACTTCTTCAACTACTCCTGGCTCAACCGCCTGGACCTGCCCTATCTCGCCGATCTGCTGGATCTGCGCAATCCGCAGGTGCACGGCGTCAGCCTGCGGGAGGATGGCTGGGCCCGGATGGAACCGGGCCGGTGCGAGGTCCGCATCTGCAGCACCTACGGCGATTCACCCTGCGCGCTGATCGCCTGGGACGAGTTCAGCGCGGCCATGCAGCTCAAGCATCGCTTTCTTTGCCTGATGCGGCAGTACGAGGGCTGGGGCGTTCCTCGCTATCACGCCCCGGAAGGCTTCAGGGTCCGGCTGCATGCACCGAGCCCTGAGGGGGACCGTGCACCGGGCCGGTGATTCGACGGGATTCACGGCCATCGCACGCCGGGAGACGAACTGCCCATGTCGACCTTCAGGTCTGGAAAGGAACTGACCATCTGGACCTTGAAGTCAGGGAAAGAGGTGACGATCTGCCATTCTCCGCAACGGTCCGCGGAGGAGTCCACCAGCCAGGCCTTTCACACATGACAGCCCGCACCATGCCAACTCCTTGTCGCCTGCGCGCATTCTTTTTTCTGCTTCTCGCGATACCAGCCATGGCGCCGGCGCAAGGCGCGGCCCCCGGTGATCCATCCGGATGCCAGCACCGGGCCGGCGATGCCTGCCTGCGGTCTTTTGCGCTGCCGAACGGTGCCGGGCGCATGCGCTATTACGCATCGCAGGAGCCGGAGTCCTTGCACGGTGCACGGCCCCGCTCCGCCCTGGTGGTGATGCACGGCCATCCGCGCGATGCCAACCGCAGTTTCGAGGCCGGCCTGCGGGCTGCCGAAGGGGCGCGGCGCCTGCAAGATACCGTGGTCATTGCCCCGCTGTACCAGGTACCCGGGGATCAGGCGGTGCACTGCCGCAGCCACGGCGTGCCTGCCGCAGAGAGCGAAGATGCCGTATGGACCTGCGGAGGCTGGCTGGCCGGCGAGCCTTCGCTGGGCCCCCATCCGATAGGCGCCTTCGCCGCGCTGGATGCGCTGGTGGCCGAGCTTGTACACCGCTGGCCCGGCCTGCGCAGTGTGACCCTGGCGGGGTTTTCGGCGGGTGCCCAGATGCTGCAGCACAGCGTGGCCTTCGCCGCCGATCCGCCGGACTCCGTCAGCCTGCGCTACGTGATCGCAGACCCGGGCACCTGGCTGTACTTCGATCCCGTCCGACCACAGCCCCGGATTGCAGGACAGAACACCGACTGGGCCGCCTGCGGCACGGGCGCAGCGTTCCCGGGTGCATGCGGCTTCGTCTTTCAGGTACCGCCCGCTGCCAGCACCTGCCCGGGCCATGACCGATGGAAATACGGCCTGCAGGCCTTGCCAGGGCACCTGGGACGCGATGCGGCCACGGCGCGATCGCGCTATGCGGCTGCACAGATCGACTATCTGGAAGCGGCCCTGGACAGCAGCGCGGACAAGGGCGCCTTCTATCCCATCCTGGACAAATCCTGCGCCGCCATGCTGCAGGGGCCCTTTCGGCTGCAGCGGGGCCAGGCCTTCGCCGCCTACGAGCGCGAGATGCTGACGCCGCAGTGGCCGCGCCGCTTCGTGGTGGTCCCAGGTTGCGCCCATGACGTGGCCTGCGTGCTGCCCTCCGAAGCGGCCCGGCCCCTGCTCTTCCCGCCGGGTCCATGAAGCCTGCGTGAAGCGGCCACGGCGCGGCAGTGGCGCGCATGGGTGGCCGATACCGGCTATCGTGGCAGTCCCCGATCCTGATCACGCAACGGACACTCCATGAACACCAACGTAGAACACAAGCGCGCCCGGTTCCGGGAACTGCATCACCAGGGCTGTTTCGTGCTGCCCAATCCCTGGGATGCAGGCAGTGCCCGCATGCTGGAGGGCCTGGGCTTCAAGGCGCTGGCGACCACCAGCTCTGGCCATGCCTGGTCGCTGGGCCGGCCCGATGGTGCCGTTTCCCGCGACATGGTGCTGGAGCATCTTCGCGCCATGGTGGCGGCCACCGACCTGCCCGTGAATGCCGACTTCGAGAGCGGTTTCGGCGCCGATCCGCAGGCCGTGGCCGAAAGCGTTCGCATGGCACTGGACACTGGCGTGGCCGGTCTGTCCATCGAAGACTCCACGGGCGATGCGCAACGGCCCCTGCGCAGCATCGATGAAGCCGTGGAACGCCTGCGCGCGGCACGCGCCGCCATCGATGAAGCCGGCGGCAGCACCGTGCTGGTCGGGCGCGCGGAGAACTTCTTCGTGGGTCGCCCGGATCTGGAGGACACCATCGCCCGGCTCAGGGCCTATGCCGAGGCGGGCGCGGATTGCCTGTACGCGCCCGGCATACGCACTGCCGAGCAGATCCGCGCCGTCGTCGCGGCGGTCGCGCCCAAGCCGGTCAACCTGCTGATCGGTGCGGCCAGCGAGTTCAGCCTGGCCGATGCCGAGGCCATGGGAGTGCGCCGCATCAGCGTGGGAGGCGCCCTGGCGCGTTCCGCCTGGGCCGGCTTCCTGCAAGCGGCCCGCTCCATCGCGAAGACGGGCCGCTTCGACGCATTCGCGCAGGCCGCGCCGGGCAGCGAGCTCAATGCCTTTTTTCAATCCGGCGACTGAGCCTCGCAGGCCTGCAACCGCCCGGCGGTCGTGACCCAGACCAGCACGTCCAGCAGGGCCTCGGCACGCTCGCGGGAACACCCTGCGGGGTCCAGGACGCTGTCCATCCGCCGGGCCACGGCGGCCCAGCCCAGCAGCTCGGCACGGTCCGCCCACGCGCGGCCCCTGGCCAGCAGGGGCATGCCTGCCGCCGCCAGGCCCGCGGCCTGCATGTCCGCCAGCCAGGACAGTCCCTGCTCAAGCCATTGGCCTAGAGGGTCCATGGTGTGCCCGGGGCCTGTCATGGCAACTCCTTCGGAGCGTCCACAGGGCCGGGGGCCTCCCAGCCCGCACTGAGGTGGTGCCAGCCCGCGCCATGGCGCCAGCGCACTGAAGCCGGCGTGACCTGCAGCCGCCCGGCCACGCATTGCACGCGGCCGAAGACCTCCTCCAGCACCCTGCCCCGCGCCAGTTCACGATGCAGTGCCAGCCCTGTCCTGGCCTGCGGGCCTTGCAGCTCGCCCACCAGGTCCATGGCCGGTCCGGCCTGCGGCGCCTGCAGGGCCAGCGTCCAGCGCCGCAGCGATTCGTCGCGCTGGGGCAGGCCGCAAGCCGTGGCCCGCAGCCTGGCCCTCAAGGGAGGCTGCTGTCGCCAGGGGTCGGCATGCAGGTCCGCGAGATGGCGCGCCAGCAACGCCCGGGGATCGTCGGCTCCGGGCAGCGATGGGACGGCCTCGGCCGGCGCCAGCCGCGTGGCATCCCTGGCCGACAGCCGGCCGTCGTCGCTGGCCCAGCCCTGCACGAGCACATGGGGCCCGGCCAGCAATTGCCGCGCGGTGAAGCCGCCCAGGGATTCGTTGTCGAGCGCCTCGGCGGGATCCCAGTCGGTATCGAACCCCTCGGCGCGCGATGCCGACCAGCTCAGGAAGCGGCCACTGGCCGCATCCTGCAAATGCACCGAAAAGCCGCGCTGGCCACCGGGGGCGAGCCACAGCTCGGCTGCCACGGCATGCAGGCACAGGCCATCCACACGTCGGTAACTGCGCCGGTGCACGCCAGCCAGTTCGCGCAGCGGCCGCGGCATGGGCTGCTGCGACAGGCCGCGCAGCAGCATCCACAGCGAGGCCAGCAAGGGCGCCACGCGCTGTGCCGCCCCGCTGCGTCCGGCCCGCTCGTCGCGCAAGGCGCGCACCAGCAGGTCGAGCACGCCGGCGGGCCGGGGCAGATCCGCCTGGCGCAACTCTGTCGCCAGCGCCTGGCCCTGGTCGAGAAACACGGGATTCATGCCCGCGCGGCCTTGCAGCGTCCAGCCGATCAGCCACTGGCGGGTCTGCGCCAGCCTTTCGAGCGCGGCGGCCTCCAGGGCATGCGCGGGCAGCGGCGGCATGGCGGCGCCCGCCGCACGCCGCGCCTGCAGCGCCACCAGGGCGCGGTGGGCGCAGGCCGGCGCCTTGCAGCTGCAGCTGGCCGCGGCCAGCCCTCCCGCGCGCGGCACGCGCACGGTGACCTCGTCAGGGTTGGAGAGCTCGCCGATGAGCGCGGCGCTGCCGTCTTCCAGCACGGCTTCGAAGCCCTGTGCCATCCATCGCAGCGCCTTGCGCTGCGCGGCGGCACCGAAGGCCTGGGACACGGCCTGGGCATCGCCCTCCAGCCAGGGGGCTGCCGGCGCGGCGGCTTGCTCCTGCAAGGCGGGCGTATCCGCCAGCCGGCCACGCAGGCCCAGCAGGAAGGCGCACAGATGATGGCAGGGGCCATAGGCGGGACAACTGCACTGCAGCGTCGCAAAGCCCGCCGCACCCAGGGTCTGGACATGGCCCTCGATATCGGCTCGGGCATGGCTGGCCTCCAGTTGCCAGCGGCCGGTGTCGGCGATGGCCAGGGCCTTGGCGCCACGCTTGAGCAGCCCCCGGTTGGCCCAGTCCGCGATGGCGTCGTCTTCCAGGGCGCGCAACCATTGCCGCATCATGAGCCAGGCCCTCCTTGCATGGCGCGTGCCAGCCAGTCCACCAGGTGGTCGGGGGTCATGGCGGCGACCTGCGCGCCCCGCTCCACCAGTTGCGCGGCCAGGTCGCGGTCGTAGTCGGGATGCGCACGGCGGTCCAGCGCGGCCAGCACCAGCACGCGGGCGCCGCTGCCCACCAGGCGTTCGGCCTGCGTGAGGACCCGGGCCTCGTCATGGCCTTCGTAGAGATCGGTGATCAGCACGACCGCGCTGCGGCGCGGCGCCACCAGCCGGTCCGCCACATGGGCCAGTGCCTCGCCGATGTTGGTGCCGCCGCCCAATTGCGCGCCCAGCAGCAGTTCCTCGGGTGCATGCAATTGCCCGGTGACATCGGCCACCTGGTCGGAGAACAGCAGCACCTGCGTGCGCAAGGCGCGCACGCGCGCGAAGATGCTTCCCATGACGGCGCTGTGGATGACGGACTCGTACATGGAGCCGCTCTGGTCCACCACCAGCCACAGATTCCAGGCCAGACGCCGTGCCTCGTTCTCGCGAAAGAACAGCCGCTCCAGCACCAGGGACTGCTCCTCGCTCTGGTAGTGGCGCAGGTTGTGGCGCAGGGTGCGCGGCCAGTCCAGGTCGCTCATCTGCCCCGGACCCCGCCCACTGCGGCGCAGGCGCCTGCGACCGAAGGCGGATTGCACGCGGGAGGACAGCCGCGCCTCCAGCTGGGACACCACGCGGGCCACGAGGCGACGGGCCTCGGCCAGCACCTGTGGCGGCAGTCCGGCGCGCACGGCCATCAGTGCGGCCACCAGCTCGATGCTGGGTGTGGCCTGCGCCAGCACCTGGGGGTCTGCGAGCAGCTCTTGCAGGCCGTAGCGCGACAGCGCGTCGCGTTGCAGCGTCTCGGCGGCGCTGCGGGGAAAGAGCTTGCGGACTTCACCAAGCCATCGCACGGCCTGGGGCTCGGGCGCCCCTGCGGCGCCCCGGCGCTCGACCGCTGCGCCCATGCTTTCCCAGGCATCGGTATCCTGGGCGCCAGGCTGCTCGCGCAGGCGGTGCTCGCGCTGGTAGAGGTAGTCCAGGGCCGCATCGCGCCGTGCATCGGCCGCATCCAGCGGGTGGGCGCCCGCCAGCGTCCGGGCCGCATCGGGCCCGAGAATGAGGCGCCAGCGCCGCCGGGTGGCAGCGTCCAGGCCAGGTTCATGCATGGGTGGCTCCTTCTGGGTCATGACAGCCCCCAGGGCAGCAGCAGCCGGCCGACCTGCCCGGCCAGGGCCCGGCTTTGGGCGAGGTCCTCGGCCGATGGCAGGCGCAGGGTCGCCAGGGCCGCCTGCGGCCAGGAAGGGTCCGGACCTGCGAGCCGTCCGGCCAGTTGCTCCAGCTCGGCTCTGGTCAGTTGTGCGAAGGCCAGCCGCAAGGCCGGCAGGCCGTCGAGAAAGGCGTCCTCCGGCCACTGCGCGATGGCGTCGCTGAGCAGGCGCAGCAGCGGTGGATGGCTGACAAGCCAGCCTCTGGCGACCCGCATGAAGCCTTGCAGATACTCTCCCATGGCACAGGCATCGGTCTGTGCCAGGCCCAGCATGCCGCGCAAGGCTGCATCGGTGTCGCCGGCCTGCCAGCGGCCTGACAGGCTCAGGATGCCGGCGCAGGCGCCACGCACGCGCGCTGGCGCGCCGGCCCCATGCAAGGCCATGCAGGCTTCGTGGAACCCTGGCGCATCCGTCCAGGGAGCCTGCCGGCAGACCATGCCGTGCAGATCGGCCAGCGCGTCCAGGGCCTGGGCCTGCTGGCAAGAGTCGCCCTGCCCCAGCCACGGCAGGCGCAGGCAGGCCTGGACGAAGCAGCGCCGCAGCAAGGACAGCAGGCTCGCCTGGCCCACGCCCCCCAGCGCATGGCGCGTCTCGTAGGCCAGGGCCAGCTGGCCCGTGGCCTGTGCCAGCGCCAAGGCGTCGTGGCTGCGCGCCATCCAGGCCTGGACGGCATCCAGCACCTGCTGCGCGATGCGCTCCAGCCCCATGACCAGCACCTCCAGCACCCGCAGCGCCGGCCCCGTGTCGGCGCTGCGAGCCAGCCGCTCCAGCACCAGGTGCACGGCCGCCTCCTCCAGGCTGGAGCCGTGGCGCATGGCTTCGGTCAGGGCCACCGCGGTCTCCACCTGCCACCCCAGGGTCCAGACTTCGCGCACGCGCGCCAGGCCCTTGCCCGTGACGAAATCCGGTCCGGCCTCGCATTGGGCGTAGGGCACGCCGAGATAGCGCAGACGGTGCAGCCCCTGGGACAGGTTGCGGTGGCGCGCGCTGCGGTAGATGTCCAGCTCCTTGCGCACGGGCGCCGCTGGCCGCACCGGCAGGCGATGGCGCACGCAAAAGGCCTGGACATCGGCCAGCAGCGGCGCGGCCGGCGCATTGGGCGGCAGCCGCCCATGGTCGTCGGCGCCCGCCAGCCATGGAACCAGCCGCGCCAGGTCCAAGGCGCCGGAATGCTCCTTGAGCATGGCGCTGTGCAGGGCTTCCATCAGTTCCGCCCGGCCGCCATGGCAGCCACGCAGCGCGGCCAGGCCCTGCGCCACGCGCACGGCCTCGGCCGCATCGGGCAGGCTGGCCGGCAGGCCTCGGGCACGCAGGCCGTCTGCGACGCGCGCAGCCATGGCCGGCCAGGCCTCGGCGTCGGGGTGGCGCGCGCCCTGCTCCCAGGCCTGCCATACACCCTGGTAGTAGCCGGGCATGGGCATGCCCGCCGCATAGCCGCTGGCGCGCTCCAGCCGCTCCAGCGTGTAGGGGATGAGGTGCACGCCCACGGCGATGTCCGGCCGGTGCGCGGCGGGCCGGTCCGGCACACGCAGGTCGGTGGCGATTGCCGTGGTGGCTCCGGCGGTGATGGCGGCGGCGATCGCAGGCAGATGGAAGCCCCCACAGACCACGAGGCAGCGCCCACCCCCGGCCAGGACGGCCTTCACCCGGGATGCCATGTAGGCCTCGCGGGCCGCGTCCTCGGCATCGGCACCTTCCCCCTGCTCACGCAGCAGCTGGCTGAAGGCCAGCACACCGGCGAAGTAGTCCCGGGCCGAGTCCGCCCCGGCGCCGGACTCGTAGTGCCGGTCCCACCATTCGTCGAAGTCGCGGCATCCACCGGACGCGATCAGCCCCTCCAGCACGTCGGGAGCGCGGCGAGAGGGCTCGTCGGCCAGCAAGGGCTCGGGCGCACAGGCGAAGTAGTCGAGCCGCGCCGCCTGCTCCAGGCGTGCCGCATAGGGCAGATCGATGAACTGCACGGCACAACGCAGCCGCGCCGCCTCGCGCAGGGCCACCCATTCGGGCGAGAAGGCCGCGAAGGGGACGTAGCAGCGGCAGCGCCAGTCTTCGCCTGCGGGACCGTCCCCGGCCACGGTCGCATGCAGGTAGGCGGCCAGCGGTGCGCGTGCCTGGGGATGCTGGAGCGCGGGCAGCAGTGTGTCGAGCTCGCCCGGCCCCTCGATCAGCACATGGGTGGGGCGGAACTCGCGCATCAGCGTGCGCAGGTGGTGGGCACAGCGCGGGCTGTGGTGGCGCACCGGCACAAGGCGCAGCTGCGCCAGCGGCTCCAGCAAGGCCGCGTCAATGCTCACGGCCACCCGCGACGAAGTCCTGCCAGTGCGCCTGCCCGGCCCGCTGGCGCGCCACCACGCGCAGGTATTCGGCAAAACGGCGGCGGTCCTCGTCATCGTCCTTGATCACCGTGCCCAGCAGATGGCGGGCCAGATGCGCCGGCCCCACACGCTCCTGCCCGAAATACCAGCATTGGCAGGCGGCGTTGAAGGCCACATCGATGGCCTCGGCCGTGGACAGCACCGTACCGGGCCGCTCCACGGCCGTGCCTTCCACGCTGCCGCTGCGCAACTCCTGGAAAGCCGTGGCCAGCAGGGCCAGCACCTCGGGGGCGACCGTGGTGCCTATGCGCTGGCGCGCCAGTGCGCGGTCCACTTCCTGCCCGATCAGCGCGGCCTGCGCCTGCACATCCTCCAGCGGCCGCATGGTCTCGAAATTGAAGCGGCGCTTGAGCGCGGCGGACATCTCGTTGACGCCGCGATCGCGCAGATTGGCCGTGGCGATGACGTTGAAGCCCGGGCGCGCCAGCAGCCAGGGCTGCTCGTGCCTGAGCTCGGGGATCTGCAGCAGGCGCTCGGACAGCACGGGCACCAGGCAGTCCTGGACCTCGGTGGAGCAGCGCGTGATCTCCTCGAAGCGCAGCAGTTGCCCCTGGTCCATGGCACGGTGCAGCGGCCCCGGCACCAGGGCGGCGGGGCCCGGACCGTCACGCAGCAGCAGCGCATAGTTCCAGCCGTAGCGGATCTGCTCCTCCACCACGCCGGCCCCGCCCTGCACGGTGAGCTTGCTGTCGCCGCTGATGGCGGCCGCCAGCAGCTCGGACAGCAGCGACTTGGCGGTACCGGGCTCGCCCACCAGCATCAGGCCGCGCTGGCCGGCCAGGGTGACGATGGCCCGCTCGACCAGGGCATCGTTGCCGTGGATCTTGCGCGCGATGGCCGGCCCGCTGGCGCCAGCGTCCCCCAGGATGAAGCGACGCACGGCACGCGGACTCAAACGCCAGCCCTCGGGACGCGGGCCCTGGTCGACGGCCTGGAGCGCCGCCAGTTCCCGGGCATGGGCCAGCTCGGCCGGCAGGCGTTGCACCGAGGGCGTGGCGGACTCGGCGGCCACGCGGGCAGCCGTTGCAGTGCGCTTGGTGGCCATCAGTCACCATCCTTGCCGCCAGCGGCCTTGGCGGCGATGGCCGAGAACTGCGCCATCAGCGTGGCCTGCAGTGCGCGCGGCCATTGCTGGGGCAGCAGCCGGGGCCAGCGCCCGTCTTCGCCGCGGTGGCTGCTGTCATAGACCACGGCGTTGACGATGTCCACGCGGTTGTCCAGTTCCATGTAGGGCGTGTAGCGCCCGTGGTGGAGTTCGATGTACAGCTGCCGCCCGGCCAGGTCCAGCTTGTGCTCGTAGATGCCGGGACCGTCTTCCACCGGGCCGGGGCGGTAGTTCCACTTGGCCAGCAGGCCGGACAGCGCGCCCTGGCGTATCTGCAGCGGGCCGGCGGGATGCAGTGCCTGGTCCTTCCACTGGCTGGCGTCAGGCAGTTGCGTGCCCGCGCCCAGTTGATCGATCAGCGGTTGCAGCTCGTAGTCGGACAGGCAGGTACGCCAGGCCTCGGTCTCGCCGGGCGCCGCGTCCACCGGATGCCAGAGCAGCACCTGCGCGTCCTCGGGCAGCTCCACGGCATCGTCGGCGGCATCGAGCAGGGAGAAGTCCTCCGCAATGCGGAAGCTGGCGCCCTGCTCCATCCGCCAGATCAGGCTGCGGCCCACGATGCGCAGCAGGGGATGCTGCAGGAACAATCTGCGCCAGCGCGGGGCGGGCCAGCGCTGGCTCGTCATGAAGGCGGTACCCAGACGCGGCACCTGCTGCTTTGCAATGGCCTTGACGCCAGCGGCCACGGTCTTGAATTCGGCCTGGGCCGCATCCCACTGCAAGCGCAGCGACGCGTCCTTGAGCGCGGGCAGCGTCTTGGAAGCCTTGCCCTTGTCGCCCACCACGCGCAGGCTCAGGTCGCCCTGCAACTGCAGGCGGTAGCGCAGCGGGCCCACTTCCAGCACCCGGCCATCGCCACCCAGGCCGAAGTCGGGCGTCAGTTCGTCATACAGTTCGAGCAGGCTCAGGCCGCGCCGCTGGGCGGCCGCCTCGAGCGCGTCATGCGTGGCCGCGACGACCAGGTCCTTGAGCTTGCGCGAGGTGGACAGGGTCTGCACCTGGGACAGCGCATAGAGCGTGTCCAGCGCGCCCAGTTGCTCCACGGCGATGATGGCGCGCAGCTTCTTGCTCCAGCCCCAGGCCTTGACGGCGTTGACCAGGGTCTGGACCAGGCGGTCGTCCACATGGCCGGTGACCAGGCGCAGCGCCCAGCGCGCACGCGGCTCGCCGTCGAGTGCCACCCAGCACTTGACCAGTTCCAGCGACAGTTGGGCCCGGTTTTCGGCGGGCACATGGGCCAGCATCTGCGTCACCAGGGGCGGCAGTTCCTCGTCGGCCGTGGCCACCATGTGCAGCACGGTGCGCGCCGCATGCGCGGACAGCGGCGCGAACAGCGCCAGGATGGCCGGCTGGTCGTAGGCCTTGAGCAGGCTGGAAAAGCGCTTGAAGCGCGCGACGCGGGCCTCGACGTCAGCCAGTTCGACCCTGCCGCCGGCGTCGACGGCCAGGGCGCCCGGTGAGGGCTCGCCCAGGGCCAGCAGCCGGCCCTCGACCATGCTTTCCGATCCGAGGTCCAGGCCCGTGCCCAGCAGTTGGCGCAGCAGCGGCGCCACGCGGCGGTCGGCATGGGCCAGCAGGATGTCGCGGCAGGCCAGCTGCATCTGGCGCTCGCCGCGGCCCAGCCAGCCCGTACGCTCGAACAGCTGGAGCACGTCCTGGGCATCGAGGGCCTGCACGCAGCGCGCCACGGCCTCGCGCAAGGCCTTGGAGCTGCTGGCCGCCAGCAGCTCGCCCAGCAAAGGCAGCTGGCTGCGCACCAGCGCGGGGTCCATCTGGCCCAGCAGGGGCGCCAGGCGCGCCGTGGGCAGTTCGCGCAGGTAGTCAGGGCGTTCCGCCACCATGCGATTGAGCAGGCCCACGAAGCTGTCCAGGCTGGAGCGGCGCAGCATGGTGGGGAGCAGCAGCGGCATGAGCTCGGGGTAGCGGTGACGCCAGATCAGCTCGGCCATGGGGGCCGTGAAGCGGTACTGGGCGCGCCAGCTGCCGAGCCAGTCCACGAACAGCGCGGGCGCTTCGCGCACCAGACGGTCGAAGATGGGGGCGAAATGCTCCAGCGGCTCGTGGTCGGCGTCGCTGAGCAGCATGTCCACGAGTTCGACACGGCGCTCGTCCGTGGCGCCCAGGTCCCAGCGCAGGGCGACCAGGCCGGGGTCGGAAGGGATGGGTTTGTCGTCGAACCAGTCGGGATGGTTGCGCACGATGCCATACCAGGGCGCGCAGCGCTGCGGATGGGGCAGCTCCTTGTGCCGCTCGGGATGGATGCGGCGTATGGAGGCGTACAGCGGGCCGCCGCGCTCGGCCAGCCGCATCAGGTCATCATCGTCCAGGCTTTCCAGCAGATCGGACCACGAAATGCTGCCGCTGGTGCCACCGGCCATGGCATGGAGTTCCAGCGCCCATTCCACGCGTTCGAGCACGGCCTCGCGCGCCATGCCCGGATACCAGGTCCAGTGGAACATGTCCAGGATGCGCCTGGCTCGGTCGCCGAGTTCCCGCGCCTTGTCCTGCTCGCAGGGCCGGGCCAGGCTCTGGCGTGCCATGGACTCGAATTCAGCCGCCAGCTCAGGCCCGGGCAGGGGCACCGTGCGGTCGAAATTGCCGAACATGCTGCCTCCGAACGGGATGATCTGGCGCGCAAAGGCCAGCCATAGCCCGTGGTCCTGGGTCCAGGGCAGCTCTATGGAGCCCAGCCAGCGCATGGGGTGGCTGCCTTCGTCATAGATCCTGCGTACGAAGGCGCCGACTTCCTCGTCCTGGCCGGCGCGCATGCGTTCGGCCAGGACCTCGGCCAGGGCCTGGGCCGGCAGGGAGGCGCCCAGTTCTTCGAGCGTGGCGTGTTCCGTGATGGAGGTGTTCATGGTCGATGGTTTCAAGCGGGTTGCGGTTCGGCGCGCGTGCTCGCGCCTTCGGAGGCCGCCGCGCGCGCGGCCAGGGCGTTGAGCCTGGACTGCAGCGTGGCCTGCAGCGGCAGCGGCCACTGCGGCGGGGCCAGCGGCTGGCCGCTGCCGCGGTCGTACAGCGCGAAGCCTTCGATATCGACGCCATGGCCTGGCAGGTGAAACGGCATGGCCGCGCCATGCAGCAGTTGCAGGCGCCAGGGCGGCACGGAAAAATCCTGCAGGTGCATGTAGATGCCGGGGCCGTCCTCCACGGGGCCGGCACCCATGCGCCACTGGCCTGCCAGGGCCTCCAGTGCCGCCTGGTCCAGGCGCAGCGCGCGGGCGGGCCGCAGCAGGCCGTCGGCCCATTGCCCGGGATCGGGCAGGTCGGTGGGCGCGCCCATCTGGTCGATCAGCGGCTGCAGGCCAAAGTCTTGCAGGCATTGCTGCCATTGCAGGCGTTCGCCGGGGCTGGCCTGGACGGGGTGCCACAGGGCCACCCGGGCCGTGTCCGGCAAGGCCACGACATCGCTGTCGGCATCGGTCAGCGAAAAATCCTCGGAAATACGCAGGCTCAAGGGGGACCCGCCCTCGACCTCCACACACCAGACCAGGCCCTGGGCCAGCACCCGCAGCAACGGATGCTCCAGGAACAGCCGGCGCCATTGCGGGACGGGCCAGCTGCGGCCCAGCACCAGGCAGGCGTGCAGGCGCGGCGCCTGCTGCCGGACCACGGCCTTCACGCCCTGGGCCAGGGTCTTGAGCCGGGCCATGGCCGCATCCCGTTCGGCCTGCAGGGCCGGGTCCTTGACGGCGGGCAGGGATTTGCTGGCGCGGCCCTTGTCGTTGACCACGCGCAGGCCCAGGTCGCCCTGCAGCTCCACCCGGTAGGTCTGCTCACCCACGGCCAGGCTCAGGCCCGCGGCCAGGCCGAAGTCGGGTGTCAACGCATCGGCCAGGTCTTCCAGGGCCATGCCGCGGCGCGCCGCTGCCTCGACCAGCACAGCCTCAGTGGCGGCCCGCACGCTGGGCTTGAGCAGGCGGCCCGTTGCCAGGGCCTGTACGCGCGACAGGGCATGGACGCTGTCCAGCCGGCCCAACTGCTGCAGGGCCACCACGGCGCGCTCCTTGCGCGCCTTGTGCCAGGCCAGGGCCGCGGCGGCCAGGGGTTCCACGCAGCGGTCGTCGGCCGCACCCTCCAGCAGCTTGAGCACCCAGCGCGAGGCCGGGTCGCCGTCGCAGGCAATCCAGTGCTCCACCAGGGCCAGGGCCAGGCGCGCGCGGGCTTCGGCGCCGGCCTGGGCCAGCAACTGGCGCGCCAGATCGGGCAGTTGCTGCGGGCCGGTGGCCGCCAGGTGCAGCAGGCAACGCGCCGCATGGGGCGACAACGGGGCCAGCAGCGCCAGCAGTTCGGCGCGGTCCAGGGCTGCGATGGCCGGGGACAGCTCCTGCAGACGGGCGGCCTGGGCTTCCAGGCCGTCCAGGCCCGCTGCCGGGTCGGCGGCCTGCGCCGGCAGTGGCGCGGCTGTCGCCCTGCTGCCCTGGCCCATGGCAAGCAGGCGCGCCTGCGCGGGCCCATGCTCGGCCACATCCAGCAGGCCGCCAGCCAGCAGCGCGGCCAGGGCGCCGCCAGCGGCCGGGTCGGGATGGGCGATCAGCACATCGCGCCAGGCCAGCACCAGGTTCCTGGAGGGTTTTGCCAGCCAGCCCGCGTCCTGCAGGGCCTGCAACGGCAGCGCGGCCAGGGCCTGGGCCAGGGCCGTGCGCAGGCCCTTGCTGGCGCTGGACGAGGCCGCCTTGCCCAGCTGGGGTAGCAGGCGCTGCAGGGTTTCGGCCTGGAGCAAGGGCAGCAATTGGGCCAGATGGGTGGCCGACAGCCGGGCCAGATCGGCCGGGCGCTCGGCCAGGATGGTCTCGGCCAGTGCGGCATAGTCCTCGCGGTGGGACGCGTAGTCGCAGCCGCCCGCGCAGACCGGCAGCAGCAGCGGCACCAGCTCGGGCCATTGCGCGGACCACAGCCACCGGGCGGCCTGGGGCTTGAGGACCAGGTGGCCCATTTTCTTGAGCCAGGCCACCAGGGGGGCGGCATCGTCCCGCAGCAGGCCGGCCATGATGGCCTGGTGGTGGGGCCAGTCCCCGGGCGCGGCAAAGTGCAGGGCATCGAACAGGCGCTCGGCCAACACCAGGCGGCACGCAGCGTCGGCCTGGGGCCAGCGCTGGGCAATGAGTACGGGCTCTGGCAGCTTGAGCTGGTCGAACACCGCAGGCCAGCGCGCGAAGAAATCCAGCCACCGTTCCCAGCGTCGCTCCACGGGCCGCTGGCGCTGCAGCGGCAGCTGCTGTTGGACGATGTCGCGGCTGAGTTGCCCTCCCCCGTCCTCGCAGGCCAGCTCCAGCAACTCGTCCTCGGACAGCCGGGTCAGCAGCCAGTTCCATTGGCAGTAGTAGGTGGCCGTGGCGTCGATGCCAGCCTGGGCGCGCAGCTGCAGCGCCCAGCGCAGCAGGTCCTGGACATCGCGGCCCGACATGCCTTCGTGGCCCAGCAGGCCGAAAATGCGCCGGAGTACGAAGTCATAGCCATCGCGCAGCCTCCAGGGCTGGTGGCTGCGGCTGGCCCAGTCCTGCAGCCAGGTCCGGGCCAGGGCCAGGAGCTCGGCGCTCAGCGCCTCGCTGCGCGGCGGCTTGCGGCCATCGACGGCATACAACTGGCCCAGCGGAATGCTGATGCGCGCCAACTCCAGCCACAGCTGCGGATCGCGCTGCCAGGGCGCGTGCTCGGCGTCCAGCCGGCCCAGGCGCTCCTGGCACAGCGTGCTGCAATCGCGCAGAAAGGCGGCCACCTCTTCGGTGCGACCCTGCCGAAGGCGCTGCGCCAGTTCCTGGGCGAAGGCCCGCAGGCCGTGTTCGGCCGCCTGCGGCCCGGTGCACTGCTCGTACAGTGCCTGCAGGCCCATGGCGCCGCTGTCGTCGTGGTTCATGATCTGTAGGCTTTCCGGCAAGAGAATCTTCAGGCCGCCGCCTTGGCCGCCAGGGCCAGCCACTGGCCTTGCAGCGTGGCCAGCAGCGGCCTGGGCAGCCGCGCGGGGTTGGCGCTGGCCCAGTGGTCCTTGCTCAGGTCCCTTACGCGCAGCCCTTGCACCGCCACGGGCAGGCCCAGCTCCAGATAGGGAGGGAAGTAGCCATGGGACAGCTCCAGGCTCAACTGCAGCGCGGGCAGGTGCCACACATGCTCGTTGATGCTGGGGCCGTCGCCGACGGGACCCGGCCGGTAGCCGAACTTCTTGAGCAGACCGCCCAGCTGCTCCTGCGCCAGCGTCAGCGGCGCCGGCGGCAGCAGCATGCCGTCCTTGAACTGGCTGGGCGCGGGCTGCTCGGCGCAGGCGCCCAGTTGGTCAACCAGGGGTTCCAGCTCGTAGTCGGCGAAATAGGCCTGCCAGGCTTCGCGCTCGCCGGGCAGGGCCGTGGCCGGGTGCCACAGGCTGATGTGGCTGCCCTCGGGCAGGGCCAGGGCTTCGTCCTCGACATCGACCAGCGAGAAATCCTCGGCCAGCCGGAAGCTGGTGCGCGCCAGGCCCGGCGCATCCTCCGCACGCCAGATCAGGCTGCGGCCGACGATGCGCAGCAGCGGATGGGCGACAAACAGCCGCTTCCATCGCTCCAGCGGCCAGCGCTTGCCGCTGACCAGGGCGGCCAGCATGCGCGGGCCCTGCTGCTTGACCACGGTCTTCAGGCTCGCGGCCAGGGTCTTGAGCCGGGCCGTGGCCGCCTCCCATTCGGGCCGGAGTGCCTCGTCCTTGACGGCGGGGATGGACTTGGCGGCCTTGCCCTTGTCGTTGATGACGCGCAGGCCCAGGTCGCCCTGCAGCTCGATGCGGTAGGTCTGCGGCCCGACCGTCAGCGACAGGCCCTGTCCCAGGCCGAAGTCCGGCGTCAGTTCGTCGAACAGCTCGGACAGGCTCATCTGCCGGCGCGCCGCCGCCGCGCGCAAGGCTGTGCGCGCCGAGCGCTGCACCTGGTCCTTGAGCGAACGCGACTCCGAAATCTCCTGCACGCGCAGCAGGGCGTAGAGGCTGTCCACCTCGCCCAGGTGCTCGACGGCCGCGGCCGCCCGCTGCAGGCGCTGTCGGTTCCAGGCCTGCACGGCCGCCACCAGCACGTCGACGACGCGGTCATCCGCCTGGCCGGGCAGCAGCCTGAGCGCCCAGCGCTGTCTGGGCTCGCCCTCGGCCGCGATCCACTGCTGCACCAGGGCCAGCGCGAGGCGGGCACGGTTTTCCTGCGGGATGCAGGCCAGCAACTGCGCGGCCAGCGGGGGTAGGTCCCCCTCGGCGATGGCCGCCACGTGCAGCAGCACGCGGGCCGCATGCTCGGACAGCGGCGCGCACAGTGCCAGCAGCTCGGGCGTGTCGAAGGGCTTGATGGCCGCGCTCAGGCGCTTGACCGATGCGACCTGCGCCTGCATGTCCCCGTCAGCCTCGCCGGCCCGGGCCGCCGGCTCGCCTGCGTGCCCGGCTGCCGCCGCCGGTCCCGCCAGGCCCAGCTGCTGCAGCCGCTGCTGCACGCTGCTGGCGGAAGCCGCATCGAGCTTGCCGCCCGCCAGCAGTTGCGCCAGCAGCGGCCCGGCAGCCGGATCGGGATGGGCCAGCAGCACGTCGCGGCAGGCCAGCAGCAGGTTCCTGGCCGGCTTGTCCAGCCAGCCAGCCTCCACCAGCCAGGCCGGCTGCAGCCGCGCGGCCAGGGCCGCCACGGCCGTGCGAAGGCCCTTGGCGCTGCTGCCGGCAATGACGGCGGTCAGCGTGGGCAGCGCCGCCTGCAGGCTGGGGCCTTCGAGAGCCGGCAGCAGATACACCAGATCCCTGGTCGCCACGGCGGCCAGGTCGGCCGGCCTGGCCGCCACCAGTTCGCGGACCACGCCGCGGTATTTGCGCGCCTCATCCGCATATTCACAGCGCTGTGCGATGGCAGGCAGCAACAGGGGCAGCAGGGCTTCGTGGCCCTGCTGCATCACATGCTGGACCAATTCCCGGCTGACCAGGTAGCGGCCGCTCTCGGCCAGTTGCCTGGCAAAGGGCGCGGGGTCCTCGGCCACCAGGCGGTCCAGCAACTGCAGCGAGCGGGCACGCTCTGCCGGCCGGGAACCGGACCGGTTCCCCATCAGCAGCGAAGCAAGGATCTCGCGCCGGACCGCATCGGCCGTGCCCCAACGCTGGGCGATCAGGTCGGGGTCATCGATGCAGGACTTGTCGAAGAGGACCGGGTGCTGCGCGAAGAAGGGCATCCAGTCCTTCCAGCCCTGGCCCTTGGGCAACCTGGGCTGGCGCACATTGCGGTAGTGCTCCAGGATGTCGTCGAACAGCTTGCCGCCCACGGCGGCATAGCGTTGCAGGTCAGCGTCGCTCAGTTGGGTGATCAGGAATTTCCAGGGAGCGTGGTACTCGTGGTCCCGCCTGTACTCCCCCTCTTCCCGCAGAGCCAGTATCCAGTCCAGCGTGGCCGTCACCTCTTCATAGGGCATGTCGGCATAGCCGAGCCATGGCAGCAGGCGACCCAGCACCAGGCCTATGCCCCGGTTGACCGACAGTCCCTCGCTGCGGGCATAGGCCAGCCACTGCTCGGCCAGGACGCGCACCTCGGCGGCGATGGCGGCGCTGGACTGCTGGTCCCCCGCCCCGCCAAGAATGTGCCCGCGCGGCAGCGTCAGCCTGGCAAACGCCAGCCAGCGCTGGCCATCACGCGCCCAGGGTGCCTCATTGCCGCTCAGATGTCCCAGCAAGTTGAGGCAACGCTCCTCGCAATCTCGAAGGAAGGTGCTCACTTCGTCGGCGCGCCCTTCGTGGAGCCGCCTGTCCAGCTCGGCGGCAAAGGCCTCTTCCTTCAGGCCATCGTCAAGCAAGGCATAGAGATCCGTCAGGGAAGCCGAGTGAAGATCAGGTGTACTCATGGATGCATGCGGCGCACGCTGGTGCCGCAACGTGAAGAAAGTCGAAGACGCAAGCCTGCACCCGATTGAACAAGAGGTTCTTGATCTGTCTGGCGAGGCCACCAGGTATTCATGCCTTGCGTATGTCGTCAGCTTTGGGAAAAGCTGTAGCGCCCTGCGCGAAAGCCAGGCGATTGTCTGCCGGATGGCGCCTTGCGCGGGCGTCGGCGTTGTCAGGTCGCCCACCCGGCACTTGACACTGCGTCAAGCGGGCATGGGCCAGCCACCCCGGGTCGGGCACTGAACGCGGCCTCAGATGACGACGCCGGCGGCCTTGAGCTTGCCGATGGTGGCGGTGGATACCCCGGCCACGTTGGACAGATCGTCCAGCGTGGTGATGGTATTGCTCTGCAGGTAGGTGTGGATGTCCTTGGATCGCGTGCTGTGCCTGACGATGTCGTTGATGTCCTGCTGCGACATGCTGCCGATCTTCAGGGCCGGCGCCGTGATTCCGGTGACGAATGATTTCTGACGCGCGCTGAGCACGACCTTGTCGGCATCGGAGTACCTTGCCGTGCTCAGGAGCGGCGGTGGTGTCAGCAGGCTTCCGTCCACGGACAGGCTGAACTTGAACTGTTCCACGCCTGTCGGTGCATAGGTGCTGGCGCCGGTGACCTGCGTGGCCTCGAATATCCCTTTGGGATTATTACGGGCGCTGCCGTGGATGAGCCCCTGGCTGGAGGTATCTTCCATTTCCGCAACCCAGTAATTGGGCACGCGCGCGTGAAACACGAAGTCCTTGTCCTGTGACGGATTGGCCGTCAGATAATCGTCGACGGCATCGACATAGCTGTCACCCGAATCCATGTCTTCATCAGGATCCACCGCGTTCTTCACCACCGTGGATGCCTTGATCCTGTACGTGTCGGCAGGATAGGAAAGATTGACCGTGTACTTGAGCGTGGCCCCATCATCCAGGGCATCGACCGCGGCCTTCTCCATGGCCGTGATATAGAGCGGATTGTTGAAGGACTTCGCCTGGGGGGCGAGATTCCAGTTCGCGTACATGTCGAACACTTTCTTGCCGTCCATCAGGTTGTCCCCCACCAGATGGCCACCTTCGTAGGGGATGGTCCGGTCGCCGCTGAGGATTTGCTCCTCATCGCCGCCAAACCAGCCGACCTCGGTCTCACCCTTGCCGGTGCGGCCGATTCCCGGCTTGGATGCCGTGATGACGGCCTCCACGGAACCGGGGCGGTCATAGCTATACTCCGGCAGGCTTTTCAGCAATGTCTGGTTGTCTTTGTCGGTGCTCAATTCATCGATCGTATCGGTACCGCTGCCATAGGACTTGTTGCCGAACAGGGTATTGAACTGTTCGATGAACTCTCCCGCAGGCGAATCCAGATCGGGGTCGAACTTGACGGGCTTGAGCGTGTCCGCCCCTTTGGTAACGCCTTTGCCCTTGTGCAAGGAAGAACGGATGGCGGTGGGCACCAAGGGCACATAGATGGAAGGCGATGCGGCGAACTCCGCGGCAGCCCCTGCAGGACCGGGAACCACCTGTGCCGTGCTCAGATGGAACTGGGCCTTCAACGCATCGAGCTTGGTCTGCACCAGATCGCCCCGGAGATCGTTGCCATTGACCAGCATCCACTCCTTGAACAATTCCGCGGCCAGTGCCTTGCGCAGCTCGGGGGGAAGCTCGGGCAGCACCTGAGTCCACTGCGCGCCCTCGACCACGCTGGTGCGATGGATCAGATCGCTGCTGGCGTCCTCGATCAGCAGCGCGAGCTGCTGTTCATAGAGCCAGCCCCTGGCCTCGCCCATGCGGTCCGTCAGATAGCCACCGGTGTCGTCCTCGGGTCCGGACGTCTCTTCCTCGAACAGGTCCTCGACCTCGTCCATGCCGTCCTGCAGATCAATGCCCGCTTCATCCAGTGGCGGCGCGATCTCTTCCTCTAACATGCCAGGTGGTTCCTTCAGCCTGTCCAAACCCGGCGACAGCGCCCGCCTTTGCCGCTGCAGCAGTTGCTGGATCCACCGCTTGGTGGGCCGCAGCGTCATGGACTCCTGCGAGCCCGGTCTCCGGGACAGAGAGGATTTTTTGATGCCCAGGCGCGAGCCCCGGTCCCTGTGCGACATCGCCTGGGATTGGGTTTTCTTGATGCGCCGGGACTGCACCCGTGCAGCCTGGATCACGCCGGGTTGCGCGACCGGCTGGGCGACCGGCTGGGTGATGGGGACGGCGTCGTCGATGGGGCCGGCGGCGCGATTGATGATGGCGCCCTGACGGTCGGCTTCGCCCTCCAGCTGCGGGTCGTCATTGAGCGGCCGGCCGTTGACGCTGGCCGAAGCCTGCACACGCTGCGTGGCCTGCTGCGCCAGATGCCACAGCTCATGGCCGCGGTCCCGGGAGTCGCTGACGATGGCGGTACGCCCCTGGGCCAGTGAACGCGCGCCGACGGCCTGCAGGCGCGCGTCGGCCGCATGGGTCTGGTGCAATCGGGCGCCGCTGGCATGCAGATCGACCCGTCCGCCGCTCAGCGACTTGACGGCCGCATTCTCACCGGCGGTGATGCCATTGTGGGTGCCCCCGGCGATGGGCGCTGGCAAGGCCCGGCGCTGAATGGCGGAGCGCTGGTAGTGCAGCCCCCCCTGCCCCGCTCCGAACGGGGCCGCTTCGCCATGCTCCATGGCCATGGGAGTCACCGGCGCGGGATCCTCCGGGCGCGGCGTGGGCGGCTCTGGCCGGTTGGCGTAGGTGGAATCGCTCATCGCTGGCTGTATCCCGCAAGTCCGGTGCCGACGCCTCGGCGCTGGCGGTGAAAGATATGGTGGTAGACCTGCGCAAAGCGGCCGGGCGTGTTGACCACGATGTTGCGGACCATGGCGCGGGTGTCGCCATCCAGCCTGTTCCAGGCGGCCTGCATCGGCCCCGGTGCCATGTCTTGCAGCAGGCGCACCTGCGCCATGCCTGCGGCGATGCGCTCGCGCAGTCCGGCGACCTGATGCGGCGCATGGCTGTGCGGGCCCACGTTCAGGTCCGCTCCGGCATGGCCCAGGGCCGTCAGCACGGACAGGCCTTCGGGGCTGTAGACGGCAGGATAGAAGCCGTGCTCGGGCACGCTGTAGGCAAACCGCACCCCGGCCAGCGCCTGGTCCAGGGCCTGGCTGCCGACCAGGTCGTCCACGGGTTCCTGCCGCAGGGTCTGCGAGTGCCGCGACAGATACTGGTAGCGCTGCTTCTGGCCGGTCGGGTGCGTCGGGCCGGTCGGCGGCGAATCGAGATCCTTCTCGCCGAGCTTGTTGTCCAGCACATGGAGGCTGCCGGCCACTTCGATCAGGTGCAAGACCCGCTGCGCGTCGATGAAGGAGACGTCGACATCTTCCTCGACCCTGGCCACGGTGTCGGCAAGGCGCGCGCCGCTGAACACGGGCTCGCCCGGTGCCCTGCCGCGCAGACTGGCGTGGTAGAGCGCGTCCAGTTCTCCGTTGAGGCCCATCAGGGTGGTGACGAGGCCGCTCAGACGGCTTTTGGTGCCGTTGCCGCGGTAGTCCTCCCCATAGTGCGCCGGCGCTTGCGGCCACGAGGTCGTCAGCGTGGCCAGCGTGCGCCGGACGCCGGCCAGGCCGATGGCGCCGGCCTGCGCCTGCGCCAGCACCTGGCCCAGCATGTGCTCGAATCGGTCCACGTTTTTTCCCTGGCCGCAAAACCTGCGCAGCAGTCCCAGCTTGAAATACACCTCGCCGGCCTGGCGCGGGCTCCAGCCGGCGCGCGCCACGGCACCCCGGGCATCGTACGGTTTTTCGTCCTGGATCAGCGCGGTGCGCTGCTGGACGATTTCCGGATCCTTCCTGGCGGCGCTCTTGATCTGATTGACCAGGAATTCGCGCGATTCGACCGTGGTGTCGTCATAGCCGCGCAGAAAGTCCAGCAGAGCCGTCCTGTCTCCGTCGTTGGCCTTGATGAATGCCTGCGCCTCACGCGTGCCCTCCAGGTTTTCGAGCAGCTCCTCCGGTGTGTAGCCGGTGCGGCCCAGGCGGTCGGCCTTGGTGTAGGTGATGACGCGCTGGATCGGTGCGGCTGCGGCCAGGGCCTGGCCGGGAAGGCCGAGGCCCGCCGGCCGTGCGCCGCCGTGCCGTGCCCTGGCGGCTGCCCGCGCGCCCATGTGGTCCGCCTCGCGCTCCAGTCCGGGATCGTCGTTGAGCGGCTGGCCGGCGACCGTACCCGAAGGCCGCACCCTGCCCTGGCGTTGCTGGGCGACATGCCAGGCTTCGTGGGGCAGGTACCGTTCCTGGCCCGGCGCCAGGTGGATGTCACCGCCCTGGGTGAAGGCATGGGCCTGCACCGAGGCGGGCCGGGGCGAGTCGTAGTGCACGCCGACATCGCCCAGGCCGACGCCGGCCAGCGTTTCGACGCCGGCACGCAGTGGCGCGGGCAGCGGATGGCGCGGCACCAGGGCGCTGGCCGCGTAGTGCAAGTCCCCCATGGCCACGGACTCTGCAGGCTGCGGCTGTGCCGCACCGGGCGGCAGGGCCCGCCCAAGCGGGATGGCGCCGGGCACAGGCCGGGCACGGGTGATGGTGATCATGGGTGGCCGACTCCCTGTGGCACGGGGCCACTGGCTCCTGGCGGCCGGCCCTTCCGGCCGCGGATTCGATGTCTAGTCATCATCGTTCCAGGTGAAATCGGCGGCAGAGAACACCTTGCCCAGCTTGTCGTATTCGCGTTCGAGCGCCAGCAGGATGTGCCGCCACGCCAGGGGCTGGCCCTCTGCAGCGGCATGGAAGGCCGCCCGCACGGCGATGTTGTTGATGTTGCCGCCGCTGACGGCGGCGCGCTCGGCCAGCAGCGCCAGATCGATGTCACCGTCCAGGGGCAGCGCGGGCGGAAACGCCTTGTGCCACAGCCGGCGGCGCTCGTCGGGCCCGGGAAACGGAAACTCCAGCATGAACTTGAAGCGCCGGGTGAACGCCTTGTCCATGTTCTTCATCAGGTTGGTCGAGAGGATGACGATGCCAGGATAGGTCTCGATGCGCTGCAGCAGGTAGCCGGTCTGCAGATTGGCATAGCGGTCATGCGCATCCCGGGTTTCCGTGCGCCTGGAAAACAGGCTCTCCGCCTCGTCGAAGAACAGCACCACGTTCATGGCCTCGGCCTGATCGAACAACTGGGCCAGGTGCTTTTCGGTCTCGCCGATGTACTTGCTCAGCACGCTGGCCAGATCGACCTTGTACAGGGCCAGCGCCAACTCGTTGGCGATGATGGACGCCGCCATCGTCTTGCCGGTGCCCGAGGGTCCGTGGAACAGCACGCACAGGTTCTTGCCGTGGGCCTGCAGGGTGTCGAAGCCCCATTCCTCGATCACCTGGTGGCGGTGCCGTGCATGGTGCAGGATCTCCTCCAGCCAGCGCCGCGTCGCCGGGGCCAGCACGATGTCGGCCAGGCGGTGGCGGGTCTGGACCTCCCGGGCGATGGACAGGTTCCCGGCATGGCTCTGCTCCCGGCAGGCATCGAACAGCAGTTCGGTCGGCAAGGCACCGGGCCGGGCATCGCTGGGCGCTTCCTCGGCCGCCAGCAGCGCGCGGCTGGCCGCGTCCTTGACCGCGAGCCGGATCTGCGTCTCGGTGAACAGGTAGCTGTTGACCAGCTGGGCGATCACGGCGTCGTCCAGGGCATGGCCTTGCTGTGCCGCCACCGCGCGCCAGATCCGCTGCCGCAGGCCCGCATCCGGCATGTCGGTCCTGACCAGCACCGGCACCACTTCGTGGGCCTCATGGCGATGGGCGAAGTCGGCCAGGCGGGCCGCCGGGCCATTCAGCACGGCGCAGTAGCGCTGGCTTTCGAGCAAGGTGTGGAACACGGCGTCGAACAGGTCATCGACCCGGTCCGAGGCCGGGTCGGCTTCGGCGGCATCGGGGACGGACAGCCATGGCGCATGGGTGACCACCAGCACCCTGTTGCACAGCAGGGCATCGCGGCACAGGGCGCGCAGTTGCTGCACCAGTCCTTCGCGGCTGCGTTGCCCCGCGACATAGGCCTGCCAGACCTGGCGACCGTCGAGCCGCATGCAGCGCAGCCCCCATGGCTCGAAGGTGGCGGCACACAGGCTCGCCAGCAGCGTGGTATCGGCGCCTTGCAAATGCAGCAGGTAAGCGGCGGCACCAGGCGCGCCGGGCCCGCAGCGGGTGACGAACCGCTGCAGCCGCTGCAGCACGGGGGCGGTGGTCAGGTGGTCAGCCAGGGGCGGGGCGGCGGGCAATGGCGCCAGTGCTTCACCCAGGCGCAGCCGGGGCATTGCCGTCGCCAGCAGGTAGGCGGCCACCATGGGCGCCGGACGCAGGGCACCGGCCATCGCCGCCAGCTCGGTGCCCGGCATGAGTTCCAGCAGCCGCCAATGGCGCAGCGGGCCATCGCCCGCCAGCGCCTGCTGGATGGCGGCCCGGCCCTGGATGCCGCCTCCGAACAGGCTTGCGGCCGAGGCCAGGGTCAGCCAGGACGCGGGAGCGTCTGCCGGTCCGGCCGCGCACTGGGCAGCATCATGGAGCGAACGCAGGGCGACACGGTAGTGCCCCTCGATCTCCCCCAGCAAGGCGGCGAGCAGCAGCTGCTGCTCTTGCCGGGTCAGCTGGAAAAGCTGGGCCAGATGGATCCATGGAATGAAGATGCCGGCCGCATGGGTCGCCGCCATGCGGCCCTCGATCGCGTCCCAGCGGTGGGACGCCAGCTCCGCCATCTGCGCCTGCATCTGCGCAGCCTGGTCGGCGAACAGCTGGTGCGGCGGGCGGGCCGGCGGGCGCATCGCAGCCGCTTCGACCTCGGCTGCCTCCCGCCGCTGGCGCAGCAGCGCCGCTTCGATCACCGCGTCGCCGAACGCGCACAGTTGCGCCAGCAGTTCCTGGTGGCCGGCATAAGCGCCGCTGGCCAGGCCCGGGCCGGCAAGGTCCGCACGGGACAGGGGACGGGCGTGCGTCATGCCTCGGGCGCCCTCTCGGCAGTCCGCAGGAAATCGACCAGCAGCACCACGCGCTCCCCGGGGCCATGGTGCCAGGCTTCGTGCTCGACGGTGTCGTCGAAGACCAGGCATTCCCCTTCGATCCAGCGCCGCAGCTGGCTGCCGACCCGCAGGCCGCCGTTGCCAGAGCTCTTCAGCGTCAGGTGCAGGCGCAGCACATCGCTGGTGTAGCCGGTGTGCGGCACGATGTGGGTGCCGGGGGCCAGCCGCGAGTAGCCGGCGTTGACCAGGCCCGGCACGTTGCGCTCCAGCAGTTGCGTCGTCGCGGGGCAGTAGATGGCGTTGCAGGTCAGCCTCCGTCCGGCAGCGTGCAGGCCATAGACGTCCCAGCCCTGGCGGTACAGCCGGGTTTCGGGCCATGCCTGGAATTCGCCGGGCAGCAGCGCCTCGTATTCGGCGCGCACCGCGGGGCACGCGGCGCACAGCGCGGCGACGAAGGGGAATCGGTCTGCGGGCAGGAACATCGGACGGTCGCTACCAGAACAGGTGCCAGACGCCATCGACCCGCAGGCCGTTGCCCTGCAGCGTCATCCGGAACTCGCCAGGAACCGTGGGCAGGCCCCGGGCCTGGTGATAGGCGCTGCCGCCATGCACGACCAAGCGGCCCGGCTGGTAGCGGATGAAGCGCCGGGGCAGCTGCCGCAGCCGGTGCTGCAACCTGGCCTCGCCGGCGGCGTCCAGGGCATGGGCATCGGACAGCTCCTGCGGCCACAGATACAGGCCCGCCCCCGAGGCCGGCACCGCGATCGGCAAGGTCAGCGACAAGGTCGGCAGGCCGTCGGGGTCCACCCCGGGCGGCCAGGGAAGGCAGCGGTGGGCGAGGTCCACGTGGATGGGGTTGCCCGGGTACTGGTCGCCGTGCCGCGTGCGCAGCCATTCGGATTGCATGACGTCATGGCCGGGAAGCTCCGCGAAGGCCGGGTCGGCGCCGAACAGGTGAAACCCCGGCCACGCGACATCGCTGCGCAGCACCACCGGTGCCGCCAGCGCCTCGGCAAGCGTGGCCGTCAAAGCCTCATAGATGGCGCCGAAGTTGGCCTGCAGGAACGGGTTGTACTGCCGAGCCAGCCGGAAATAGGCAGGCGGTGCCGTGCCCAGGTCATAGTAATGGGTCGCCCCCAGCGTGTAGAAAGGCAGGCGCCGGTGGCGGTGCAGCCAGAAGGCATCGAGAGCGCACAGCTGATCGGCCACGGCCAGGCATTCCTGCGCATCGAGCAGCGGCAGCTCCAGCACGGCAGTCCGCCCCGGCATCGCTGCCCGGGTCTCCGGACCTGCCTCGGCCAGGGTCTGCGTCATGGCGGCGGCAGTGGAGAAAGAACGTGCATGGCGGATCATGGCATCACCAGTAGAGCAGGAATTCACCGCCCATCCGCAGGCCATGGCCCTGAAGCGAGATGCGCGGATCGCCGTGCCCGCAGCACAGCACGGCCTGGTGCGGGGCGAGTCCGTCGTGCACGACGATTTCGCCAGGACGGTAGGGATGAAACCGGTGCGCCGCCTCGGCCCCCGCCCCAGGATCGCCCGCAGCGGGCCAGACCGAAAGCCCGCTGCCTGGCGGATTGCACAACGGCAAGGTGAAGCTCAGCACGTCGCCCGGGTCTGGCGTCGCTGCGGGAAAGGCCTGGCGGTACTGCAGGTCGCGATGCACGCTGGCGACAGGCCCGTCCAGCGCCGGGTGCGGCAGGTAGATGTGGAAGCCTGGCAAGGCCGCCTCCGAGTCGGCCAGCCGGGCCGGCATGCCCAGCATGGCCCGCAGCGTTGCCGCGACCCGCTCCAGCAAAGGCCTGAAATGCCGGGCCAGCAGTGCATTGCTGCTCTCGCGCAGCTCGGCGCGGTGGTAGCCCTGGCCGGCGGCGGCGACGGCGTCCAGATAGGCGGCCAGGCCCAGCGTATGGAATGGCACCTCGGGATGGCGACGACGCCAATGCCGCTCCTGCAGCAGCACGGCAAGCACCCAGTCCTCGCAGCCGGCCTCGTCCAGAACGCGCCGACGCAGCACCTGCCCATCGCCGGGCATGCGGCCTTGTTCCCAGGGTGCATGCGCGGGTTTCATCCCAGTGCGTCCAGCAGCTTGCCCACCGCGCGCGTGATCCGGCCCTGCGCAGCCTTCGCCATCGGCTCACCGGCGATGGCGGAAACACTGTCGACCAGAAGGGCGCTCGCCTGTTCACGCGCCGGCTGCCGGGCCAGGATGTCGGCGACCACCTGCTGCAAGCTGCCGCGGCCGGCCTCATCCAGCGGGGTGCCCAGCGCCTGCCCGACCTGCTGCAGGAAGTCATCGACCGCCGCGGCCCTGGCATCGCCGCCGCCCTCTCCCGCGCTCTCCCCTCCCCCCTCTGCCGGGCCGCCGCCTGCGTCGCCGGACACCTGGTCGGCGGGCGAAGTTCCTGGCGCATCCGCGCCACCCGCGGCCACGGCCTGCGAGCCGTCGCCGACCAGCCTCACCAGCGCCCGCGTCAACAGGCGGCGTTCGTTGGTGCCGAACGCCTTGCCGATGGCCTGGCCCACGGCGTCGAGGAAGTGGTCGATGTTGTTCTTGATCAGGTTCAGGTCGTGCCGGTTCTGGTCGTTGTCGTTGATCCGTACCAGTGCCTGCACGCCGCTGGTCAGCAGTTCGCGCTGCTGCCCGGTGAAAGAGTGGCCCGTGACACGGCCGAAGGTGTCGATCAGGTCCTGGATGTGCCGCGGATCGACCGCGTTGTCCGGCACCTGGCCGGGCGGCGCCGCCGAACAGACGATGTTCTGCAGATCCTTGATGAAGGCGGCCCGGTCATCGGGACTGGCACTCATGGCGGTGGCATCGCCGAAGACCTGGGCCAGGTCGCCCACGCGCTGGTCGATGTTGCGCTGGGCGGCCTGGATCGAATCGCGCTCGAAATCGCCGGATGTCAGGAAACGGCGAAACTCGGCCATCGCCGCCTGCATGGAGCTTTGCACGCCGGGCCCGCCGGCCGGGCCCGCCATCGGTGCCTGGCCGCCGGCATCGCCCAAGGCCACGGGCGCCCCGCGCTCCTGCGGACGTTCTTGCAGCAAGGCCTCGCCGGTCTGCACCGTGCCCAGGGGCACCCAGTAGAACTCGCAGCCCGGGGGCTTCATGCCCGCGCCGGACGGCAACCAGTTGAGCGTCAGCGTCCAGGTCTCGCCCGCCCGCACGGGCAGCGTGAAGCTGCCGGGGAGGGTCGGATAGTAGGTCGTCCCGCTGCTCTTCTTGCCACCGCCGGCGGTGTAGGGATAGCACAGGGTGCCCGCATAGGTGTAGCTGGTGGGGGCTCCACTGCTGTCGGTGGTGGCGCCTTCCAGAAAACCGAAGAACTGGTTGTGCTGCTGCACGCGGCCCACCGTGGCCAGCACGTGGCCATCGGTGGCCGCGCGCCGGCTGAAGCTGCTGCTGACGCCGTCAGGGGCGGACGTCATGTGCGTCTCGTCCCAGGGGCCCGAGCGCACGCCGAGGATCTGCACGCTGCCCTGTGCATCGATCCGGCAGCCGCTGACGTCCAGGTTGCTGCCTTGCAGCGTCCCGCCCTGCACCACCTTGTCGCCGACGATGTCCTGGCTGGAATGGATGGAGCCCGCAGCATCGAGCAGATACTTCGCATCGCCCGACGCCTGGCCGAGCACCACATTGCCCGGGGTCACCGCCAGCAGCGGCGTGGCACCATGCTCGCCGACCTGCAGCAACTGCGCGGCCGTGCCGTCGCCATCGACCAGGATGTTGCGCGTCGCGATCAGCGTCTGGACCCGGGTGGTGGTTCCGCCATTGCTGCTGAAGCTGACATCTCCATTGACCTGCAATGCATAGGCAGGATCCACGTCGCCGATCTCGACATTGATCGCCACGGTGTTCGGCGAGGGTGCCGTGCCGTTGGTCTGTACCAGCATGGCCGGGACCGGCGTCTGCACCAGGCCGCTGGTATCGGTGGATTTGAACTGTGCCAGCAGCGCCTGCGCCACGACAAAGGCCGAGTTGTTGGCGTCGAACTGGCTCGCACCGGCCGGCGCCGCCAGCGTCATCTGCTGCTGCTCGGCATCGACCGCCTGGACCATCCAGCTCACCGGGTCAGCACCGGCGAGCTTGAACTGCGGCACGATCAGTTGATCGCCCTGCTGCAGCACCGCCTTGAAATGGGTCCCGACCCCGACGATCGCCGTCCCGTTGCTGGAGATCGTGCCCTGCCCCTGCACGACCGCGCCATTGGCCGCCCGGGTCTGGTACTGGGCGTTGTAGAGCACGAACTGCGGCTGCGTGTCCACGGTCAGTCCGAGATCGGAGGCCACCTGGGTGACCGTCAACGGCATGGGCACCAGCTCGCCGATGGTGATGGAGTCACCGACGCTGACCTCCTTGTGCAGCTGGGTCTGGTAGCCCTGGACGGTGGCCGTGGTCCTGCCCTCGACGGTCTGGATCTGCTTGGTCTTGATCAGGCCCGAGCCTATCGTCGCCTGGCCACCGCCGACGCCCAGCGAGCCTGGTGAATTGCTCGCGCGGATGCCGACGTTGCCCTGCATGTAGTTCAGCTTGCTGTTCGGCTGGCCCGGGCTTTCCTGGGTCCAGAAACTCAGGATGGGCAGGCCCACGAGCTTGGAGCCATTGCCTTCGAAGCTGCCGGCGATCACCTTGCCGTCGATGTTGGCGGCCGCGGCATGGACCACGCCATTGACATCCAGCTCGGCCTGCGGCCCGGTGGTCGCCAGTCCGATGCCGACCTTGCGGTCCGGCGTGATGACCAGCGCGCTCAGGCCGTCGTCCGGCAGGCCCGAGCGCACGGCATACCTGCCGCCCAGTCCCACCGTGCCGTCGCAGCCCACCTGCAGCAGCGGCCCGGCGCTGGCGCTGGAAAAGCTCGCCAGCAGTGCGCGCACATAGGTGTAGGGCGCATTGGCCAGCGGCGGGTGGAAGGCCGTGTCCACGGTGACCTGCCGGTACTGCGGGTTGACGGCCGTGATCGTGCGCGTTTGCGCCGCCTGGGTCACCATCGGATCGGAGATCAGCACGTCGCCCACCTGGAAGAAGGGTTGCGGCGGCTCGGTCAGCGTGACTTGCTGGCCGTTCGAGGACAGCGTGCCAGGGCCTTTGAAAGTGATGGCGTCGAGTTGAAGATTGGCCAGCGGCTGGTCCACGCCTATGCCCAGGTTGTTGCGCGTGGTCGCCAGGCCGGAGAACTGGGTCCGTGGCGCATCGACCAGCAGATAGTCACGCTGCTGGCCCGTGCCAGAGGACTCGCGGCGGGCGCTGATGCTGGCGTATCCGCCCGCCGGCGCAGGGTTGCCGATCTCCAGCATGCCCTCGCTGGACAGCAGCGGCACCGCGCGCGCTTCGCCATCCAGGGCCACACCACTGCCTTCCGTGATGAAGGCCACGGTGCCCAGCACCGACCCGACGTAGCGCCGCTCGAAACTGCCGAACTTGTAGGTGAGTTGGTTGATCCGGCCCTCGGAGGAAAGCCCGATCACCGCCAGCAGCAGATGCAGCCCGGGATCCTGCAGGTTGAGCTCGCAGCTGATCCTGGGCTTCTGGATGATGCGCTTGTAGCCGGGAACGCCGCTCTGGTCGGTGTAGTCGCCGTAGACCTCGTCGTAGGTGATCGTCAGGTAATAGTTCCTGCCGGGTTCGGGATCGCGCAGGCGCAGCACCAGCCGCTCGAGCAGAATGATCTCCCGGCCCAGGCGATCGATGGCGGTTCCGGGCGCGATCTCGACCTGGGTGGCATCGACCGTGGTGTCATGCGCGACCTCCAGCCCGCGGGCGATGCCGTAGGTATGCAGGCTGCGGTTGTGGTTGCGCAGCATCGCCATGTTGTAGTTCTGCTCGGTGATGAAATCGTCGGTCAGCAGCGCTTCGCCGGCGAAGTAGTGGGTACGCTCTATCCGTTGCTGGGTCATGGCGAGGTTCCTTTCAGGGGGCGACGACGGCAAGCCAGTTGACCTGTATGGGGTCGTCCCCGGCCGCAGCCTGGACGGCGGTCAGGGTGAGGTTGAAGCTGGCGGTGCCCACGGCCGTCACTTCGGTCGCATAGGGCACGGCACCGGCGACGTTGACGAAGATGTTCGGCACCCTGGCGAAGGCCTGGACGCCGGCATCCACGTACCGGATCGTCTGTGTCGCCGTGGCACCGGCGGATGCCAGCGTGCCGGGGTCAAAGCGGGCGACGCCCTGCTTGGAGGCGGTCAGATCGACGCTGGCACCGTTGCCAACGCCCAGGTCGGCGGGCAGCTTGCTCGTGACCGGCACGCGGCGATCCGTCACCGAGGTGATGCTGCCGCTGCCGTCCAGGTGGACCTCGGCCAGGATCACGCCCCAGTTCGGGTTGCCCGTGGTATCGCCGGTCTGCAGTACCGCCGCCGTGTTGACCGTGTCCGTGCTGGCGCCGGCGTTCTGTGGCGGATACTGGAGATAGACACCGAAGGGGTTGAGCGACGCCGAACCGACGGTCAGCGTGTTGTTGCTGCTGCCCGGGAAGACCAGGAAGTTGCCATTGCCGTCGATGGCAAAGCCGGGCTGGGCCGTCAGCGTCTGGTTCTGTCCGCTCAGCTGCAGACCCGACAGCACGCCGGCCGTGTACAGGTTGCGGTTTTGCAGCGTGATCCAGTTGATGAAATAGTTCTGGCCTTGCGCCATCAGCGCCGAGGTCAGGAACATGCCGTCGTGGTAGTTCAGCCGGACGGCGACGTCCGAGGGGATGGGAGTGGTCATGCAGGTTCCTTCATGTGCGGGTGGCTGATGCAAGGCAATTCATGACCGGTCAGGACCCCAGCAGCGTGTTGATGCCCAGCTGCGTCGCCCGCCCCTGGGGCTGCAGCTGCATGGCGGGAACGATGGCGATGGCGGCGCGGGTCGCCGCGGGCCGCACATCCTCCAGCAACAGGCGGATCCGGTCGGCCAGCTGCAACACGGTCTGGACGGTCGAGGCCGTCAGGATGAAGTCGGGGTCGCCGGCATTCGGCAACGTGATCGTCACCTGGAAAAGCCAGGGTGCGTAGCCGCTGACCCGCGGATACGCGGGACTGCTGCGGTCCTGGACGATGAAGGCCGTGGCAGGCAGATCGGATACGGCCATGGGCCGGGGATCGGGGTTGGCGACGGTGACACGGACCTGGCCGTTGACCTGCTCGGGTGGCGCGACCCGGTTGCCGTCCGGCGGCGGATAGTGGAAGCCGACGACGGTCCGTGGCAGGTCGAACACCAGGTTGAGCAGCATCGACAAGCCCTGCGGCGTGCCTCGCAGCCGGTAGAGCGCGATGATTTCGGCGATGACCTGGCGCTTCTTGTCGATGCTCCAGCCCTGGTCCACCACCAGCGCCACCCAGCTGCCGAGCCAGCACAGGAAGCTGTTCAGCCAGTCCTCGAATTCGGCCTGCCAGCCCGTGTCCTGCTCGCCGGTGGCGACGTAGCCGGCCAGCGGATCCTGGCCCGCCTCCAGCCCGATGTAGCTGTTGAACTGTTTCAGCAGCGCCGTGGCGGTCGCCGCAGGCGCGCCGGAGATCGGCGGCATGAAGCGGGTGTCCGGCAGACCCTGGCCGGCGAACAGGAAGCTGAAGCGCGGGTAGAACAGGTTGCCAATCACTTCGGCCGCCAGCAGTTCCTGGATGCCCTTGCGGCCATCGAGCAGGCCGTCGTCGATGCCGGTCAGCAGCTTCTGGAAGATCCGCAGGTAGGCGCCGATGAAGTCGTTGCCCGGCTGGCTGTAGACGGCCGGCAGGTAGTGGAGGTAGCTGCGGGGAGCCGGTGCGCTGGTCATGATGGCAGGCCCGCCGCGGTGGTGATGGTGACGTCCAGGCAACGCAGCCGCGGCCAGCCCCGGTAGATCTGCGCCGGAGCGCCGGGCGGCAGCGACGCCAGCAAGGTGTTGGCGCCCAGCTGCGCCAGCCTGTCCAGCTCGATCGTCGGTGCATGGCGCAGCGAGCTGTCGACAATCGCCGTCACCCCGGGCACGGCACGGACCAACTGCTCGATCTGCGCCAGGTCCGGGGCGGCATCGTATTGCCAGGCATAGGCTGCCTCGGGCAACGGCAATGGGGCCCCTGCGGCGGCTGCGTTCAGGTTGCCGCCAGCGCCCGCACCGCCGACATCGCCTGCGCCGGGACCCAGGCCCGCGCCGGCAGTGCCCTGGACACGGGCCCGGACTGCGGCAGCGGCCGCGGGCGGCGCCAGCCGGTCCACGAGGAAATACTGGAACAAGGCCACGGTCAGCGCCGTCAAGGTCACATCGAGCCGCAGGCCGGGCGCCACCTGGACGAGCACCGACAGATCGATGGCCGTCCACTGCGCCATCTGCACGTCGACGGCGCTGCCGGCCAGGACCCGGGGCCCGAGGTAGTCGCGAACCTGGTGCACCAGCGTGCTCTCGGCCCCGCGCACATCCTGCGGATCGGCCAGCAACAGCTTGCGGCGCGTCGTCGCCGAACTGGCGTATTGCTGCTGGTTGGGATACGGCGGAAGCCGGTATTGCCACTGTGCGCTGCTGAGCAGGTGGACCGTGGTCGCCTGGTCGGCGACCCGGGCCGCCGCCCGGCGCACGTACAAGGCAGCGGGTGGCGGGCTGGACATCACGGTGGTGGCGGCCTGCTGCGCCTGCGCGGCGATGACCAGGTTGGTCTCGCGCGCCAGCGCCTCGACCGCGCGCGCCGACAAGGCCAGGTAGGGATGGTGCAGATAGCTGACGACCGCACGCTGCAGGTCGGCCGCCGACAGTGGCGCGCCCTGTTCGACCGCGGCCAGCACCGCCCTCAAGGCGAGGAAGGCCTGGTCATGCTGGTCCACGGCCGCCCGGCTGTAGTCCGTCTCGTTGGTGGCAAAGGCCAGCCCCAGCACCCAGCGCAGGAAGTTCTGCTGGGTCTGCAGCGGGATCGCATTGGCCTGGTAGAGCAGCGACTCATCGATCCAGCACAGCAGCTGCAGCAGCGTGATGCCCGGATCGGAGGCATTGAAATCGGTCCACAGCCGGGTGTGCTGGGGAATGCGCCGGATCAGGTCGGCGAGCATCTGCTCGTAGCCGACGCGGTCGAGTTTGGGCAGTTCAAACGACACCGCGCGCCTCCCCGGCAGAGCCGCCATGGGCGTAGGCCAGCACCGCCATCACTCCGGCCACCGGCAACTGGCCCGCCGCCAGCGCGAGCTGGCCCCCCTGCACCCCGTTGAGGCTGACCGCGAGCACGGCCAGCACGCCGGGCTGGCGTTGCAGGAACTGGCTGACGGCACTGGCGGTGACGGTCTCGCCGAAATCCCAGCCGGCACCCAGCAGGCCGCCGAACACCGGCTGCAGGAATCCGGCCAGCGCCGTGGCCAGCGCTTGCTGCGCCGCCAGTACCTGGTCCTGCGCGGCGTCGATCGCGACCTGGGCGCTGATGTCCAAGGCGACGAAGTCAGGCGGCAGGACCTCGATCCGCGATGCCAGGGGCGCCAGGCAGCGCCGTTTCACGCCATCGGCGACGCGCTGGCGCAGGGCCGGCGAGGTGCCGGGCCGTGGATCGGCCGCCAGGGCCAGCACGGCAATCACGATCCGTGGGCCGGTGCCCGCTGGAGCCGACACCTCGAACGCCCGCGCCTTGGCGACCCGCTGATCGGCCGCCGCCGCGAGCGTGCCCAGATCGGCCAGCTGGACGGCCCGGCCCGCCGCCTTGGCCAGGCGCGGACCGAAGCCATCCAGGTCGGCCACCGTGTCGCCACCGACCCCGCCCAGCGCCGCTGCCGGATTGGTGACCTGCTCCAGGTCGGCCATGCCGGTGCGCAGCAACGTCAATTGCCAGGCCGGGACGTTGCCGGCCAGCCCCTGCGTCGCGTCATAGCGCGCGGCCACGATGTTGTTGTGGCCTGCGGGTGGAATCAGCCCGTTGCGGCCGTTGCCGAAGGTGACCCGGCCGCTCTGGTAGTCCAGCGTATAGACCCGGTCGGAGGGGCCGCTGAAGGCAAAGCTCTCGACCTGCCGCCAGCGGCGGTAGACGGTGTCGTCGCCGGCAGGCCGCGTGCCGTCGAGATCACCATCGAGGTCGGCATCGCTGCCGCTGACCAGTCCATGGCTGGCCAGGCCATGGCCCGCCTGGGCCTCATCGGCGGTGGTGCCCGCCGCCATCGCCGCAGCGCCTGCCCGGGCCGCCAGCCGGGGCGGGCTGGAAGCCAGGGCAGCGACGCTGCGCTCCAGCATCGTCCTCGCGCCCGCCGCGCCACGCCCGGCGGTGGCGCTGGCGCCGGCCGCCGACATGGCCTCGAACTGCTGCGCCCGTTGCGACGGCGGCGGCTCCAGGCCCACGGGCTCGATCACCTGCAGGTCCAGGCCCGCGGCCACCGGTGTCGATTTCAGCAGGAAGGTCTGGTCGGGCTGCGCATTGCTGGCGCCCAGCACCTCGTCCACCACGGTGGTGAGGTTGCGGCCGGGCACGGTGTTCGGATAGATGCCGTGGACACGGACGGTCCCGGTGATGCGCGGCGCGCTGACGCGGAACCAGTACGCCGTCTGTGAAAACACCGTGCTGGCCGGCATCGCCGCCGGCACGGTGAAGCTGACGACGCCGCAGCGGCTCAGCCCATGGCTGCCATCGTCGACCGCGAGCGGTTGCCAAGCCTGGCCATCGTGCCACTGCCAGGACAGGACGGCGGCGGGGGCGACGGTTTCCTCGGCCAGGTGGAAATACAGCGTCAGCTTGCCACCGACGGTGAAGCGGCCGAAATCGCCAGGCGCGAACGCGAAGCAGAAGGTGGCAAAGACATCGTCCAGCGGCTTGAACGGGCTGAACAGGAAACGGCTGAGCGTGAAGGCGTTGTATGACCAGAAGCTGCCGGGTCTGGCCGAGTAGCTGTAGGTCAGGTGCAGTGACCGGATGAACGGTGGCGCGTGCTGGCTGGCGTCGAACCGGTAGCTGAAGTTGACGCCGGCCACATCGTTGAGGAAGCGGCTGACCCGCGCTCTTTGCGGCGGCAGCAGGATGTCGTCCGGAAGCTGGCCGATGGCGAGATCGACGCCCTCGGCCTTGAAGCCGCCAGGCCGGCCGTAGCTGCCGCTGGCAATCGTCGCCCGCAGCCAGTAGCCCTTGATGCCCGCCACCGTGGTCGCGCTCATCGGCGGGCACAGGAAGCTGATGATGGTCGCACCGTCCGGGCTGTTGTACTGCAGGCTGTGGGTCGTGTCTTCGAACTGGTAGCGGCCGAGCTGGTCCGGCGTCTGGTTCATGGACTGCCACTGCACACCGTCCCAGAACTGCCATGCCAGTGCCACCGGATAGTCGATCTCCACATCGACCAGCTGGAACGAGAGCACGAGCCTGGCCCCCGTCTTGGTGAACACCGGGTCGCTGCGGATATAGAAGGCATCGTCCTGCTGTGGCGTCTGCCCGAAGGGGTAGGCGCCGTTGGGCAGATCGAGCAGCAGGGTGTTGCTGGCGCCCTGCTGGGGCAGGATGCGCTTGCCACGGAAGGTGCACTGCAGGCCGGTGATCACCGGCAGCTGCTGCTCCAGCGCCGCCAGCACCTTGACCTGCGGGCTGGGCTTGACCAGCAGCCAGTAGTCCTGCGGGCCCTGCGGTGGCACACCGTCCACGGCCTGCGCCGGCAGCCCGTCGGCGGCGCACAGCTGGGCCTGCAGCTCGCCCACCGTGCGCGGCCCGGCCGCAGGCGCCTGGGCCAGCACGATGCGCAGCCCCAGCGCATCCTCCGTCGGAATCAGCTGGGCGGCCAGCGGCGCCAGCGCGCCATCGGCCCACTGGCCGAAGTATTGCGGATACAGTTGCCGGCCGACCAGATCGATGGTGATGTCCTGCAGCGAGTCATCCGGCTTGAACAGCGACGGATCACCGATCAGGAACCAGTGCCCCAGCGGCCTCTGCGCCACGCCGTCCCGGGCTACCGCCTCCCCCTGGGTGACGAACAGCGACACCGCTGCGCCGCTGCCGAACACCGGCAGCGCCTCGATGAAGGCATCCTGCGTGGGGATCAGCGCCATCGCCGCGCTCATCCGCGCCGGCACCACCAGCAGATCGTCGTCGGTCTGGAAGCGCAGGGCCTGCGCCTGCGGCACCACCACCGCCGTGCCCCGGGGCACCAGCCGCGGCGGCCGCGCGGCCTTGAGCACGAACTGCAGCGGTGCCACCGCGGGCAAGGGCGGCCGCAGCTGCAGGTTCAGGAACTGGTAGAAAGCCAGCCGGCGCTGCACCGGCATCTCGTTTTCGATGTCGGCGGTATAGCGCGCCAGCTGCGAGAACAGTTGCAGCAGCACCAGTCCGACGTCCTGCCCGATGTCGGCGGCGGTCGGGGGATGGTGCGGCCAGTACGACGCCCACCCCGGGCAATACGCGGCCGCCAGCGCCAGGGCCTGCTGGAAGAAGTCGTCGGCGCTGCGGCTGTCAAGCGTGGGGGACGGCATGGTGCGGGGTCTGTCGGGGATGGCCGCGCCCCGTTCAGGCGCGCGGGCTGTCGGCCGCCCCATCGGCGGCGGCGGCGATGGCCGCAGCCGCGTTGGGCCGGGCGTCCTCCAGCATTTCCTCCAGCGCCTGGATGGCGCCGCTGATGCGCAGCAGCGTGTTGCGCAGATCGCGCTGGCGGTTTTCCAGCGCCCTCAACTGTTCCTCGCCGGCCTGGTGCTCCTGGCGCAGCATGGCGATGCGGTCGGCCACGCGCCGGGAAAAATCGGGTTCCATGGGGGGTACTCCTGAGGGGTTCATTTGAGAAAGAAGGGATAGACGAGGTTGTCGGGCTGGTTGCGGTCGCGGATCAGGTAGTGCACCGTCACCTGCAGGCAGTTGCGCTGCTCGCCACTGACCACGACATCGACCGTGGTCACCTGGATGCGCGGCTCCCACCGCTCCAGCGCCAGCCGGACATACAGCTGGGCCAGGCTGGCCGTCGACGCGTTGCCGGCGGCGAAGACCAGCTCGTTGATGCGGCAGCCGAACCCGGGCAGCATCACCCGCTCGCCGGGAGCCGTCTGCAGAATCAGCAAGATCGCCTGCCGGATGTCGGCGGCGCCGGCCGCCAGCAGGATGCGCCCGCCCTGCGGCTGGATCGGAAACGACCAGCCCTGGCCCAGGAAGTCGGCGTTCGCGTCCATGGGTGGCCTAGAGCGTGCTATGCACTATCCGATCAACACGTTGGACAGGCCGGGAACGACCACCACCGGCGAAGGCGCCTGCGGACCGGCCGGTGGCACGTCGTGGCAGGTCTCGCAGAAGTCACCGGCCCGTGCCGCCGCCCTGGCGTTGATCCGCACGCGCATGCTGCCCATGACCACGCGGCCCAGGTTGGTCGGCGGAACCTGAAAGGTGCCGGAGGCCGGTATGTGCGGCGGCACGTTGCTGGCCATGGACCCCACGGTCGCTGCCGGGCGGCCGTTGATGCGGACGTTCAGGCTGGTGTTCATGGAAATCCGGCCGTTGAACGGGAACGGCTGCGGCGTCGGTACCGGGCCTCCCGGACTGGGAACCAGCACGACATGGATGTCGGCGGCGTTGACGATGGAGTCACCGAATCTGGCGGCGGGCTGGGGCATGGTGTGGGCTTTCCTGGGTTTGTGGCCGGGCTCTTGCCGGGGGATGCGGGCGCGGCTGCGCGCTCAGTTCAGATCGATCATGGACGCCTGCAGCTTCATGTTCATGCCACCTTGCAGCTGCATGGATTCGGCCGTGAGCTGCGCCTTCACGCTGCCTGCGGTGTTCTTGAGGGTCACCCCCGCCGCCTCCATCGTCAGCTGGCCCGTGGCGGTGATGGACAGATCCCCCTTGCTGGTGATGGCGATGCGGTTGCCAGCGCTGTCGATCAGCACTTCATTGCCTTTTTCGTCAACGATGCTGATCCCGCCCTGCGGCGAATCGTCGATGCGCACGGTCTTGCCCTGCCGGGTCCGGATCACCCGGATGTCCTGCTGCTGGTTCTGCGGCACCGGGGGCTTTTGTGCGCCGTTCCAGAGAAAGCCCACGACATAGGGCTGGCTGGGATCACCGTCCGCAAAGGCGACCAGGGCGGTATCGCCGGGCTGCGGCAGGAAAAAGCCGCCGCAGTCCGGACCGGCCATGAAGCTGGCGATCTGCGCCCAGTCGGTCTCGATCTCCCGGCCCTTGAGCTTGAGCCTGAGCCTGACTCGGCCCAGCCCCTTGGGGTCCTCGGTGTTGCTGACCGCGCCCAGCGTGACGCCTGGCGCGAGGCTGGCGGGGACATCTCCCGCGGGGTCCTGGGTCGGTGGGCTCATACGCCGGTCCTTTGCAATTTGATTTCGGTGCTGTAACCCGCCATGTCGTCGTAGCGGTGCGTCGCCTGCGTGATGTAGTAGGTGCCGTTGAAGCGGCTGGACACGCCGGTCAGCCGGATGTTGATCCCGGCCACCAGGTGCGGGTCGCCCTGGAGGCTGGCGCTGCCCTCGATGAAGCGGCTCAGGTTGCGCTGGTACTGGGCCTCGGCGACTTCCTGCAGCGCCTCGACGGTGGCGATGTCCGGCCGCTCGATGGCGATCGCCGAATCGGGAAAGTCGCCAGCCTCCTGGTAGCCGGTGCGGCTGCCGCCCATCCGGTCGGACGGGCTGCCCGAGGAGGCCGTCGCCGTGATGTACTGGTTGGTCTCGAGGTCGTAGCCGGTGACCTGGACCTCCTCGCCTTCGGTCGGCACCCGCAGGTTCAGCGAGACCTGGCTCAGGTCCCTGGGGTAGTTGAGCGTACGCACCGGACTCTCGCCCCGGGCCGAGGGCCGCAGCACCAGCGTCGTGCCCCGCATCACCAGCTCATGGTCGATCAGTTGGCTGCGCTGGCGCAGAAAGGCGTCATTGGTCTGGTTGTTCTGCAGCACCCAGTCGTTGATCTTCCCGGCCTGGCCCTGCACCTCCAGCGCCAGGCCGCACGAACGGGCGACCTGGCTGGCGATCTCGCCTTCGCTGAGGTTCTCGAAGGTGCGGGTATGGGTGCCGAAGCGCAGCCGGTACATGCGGTCGAAGCCGCGGATCGTCACCGTCGAGTACTCGGCGAAACTCGGCTCGACCGCCGTGATGTTGCCGGTGATCAGCTCCTGCGCGGTATCCAGGCCGAGGAACAGGCTGACCTCGTCGCCGGGCTTGAAGGTATCGAGGTTGACGTTCTGCCAGGCGCCCTGCTCGGATTGCGCGCTCAGCGTGAAGCTGAACATCGACGGCACATTGATCTCGCTGGTCACCTGGACGTCGCGTATCGCAGCGACCACCGGCACCGGCAGCGCCGAGCGATTGCACAGGATCTTGAAGACGCCGGTCTGCACCCGCAGGGTATTAGTGGTCGCCATGGCCGGAGAATCCGTCGTCGTGTGTGTCGATGATGACCAGCGTGCGGCCGATGTCGGTCGCGGCCGGGAAATTCAGCGGGTCGTGGATGCCGTTGTTGTCCGCGATCAACCGCCATTGGCCGGGATCGCCCAGCGCCTTCCAGGCGATCAGGTAGAGCCGGTCGCCCTCCTGCACCGTCCACAGCCGCCGGCAATTGAAGTAGCCACGCGCCTGCAGGTCCTGCTTCTGGGTGAGCACCGACTTGAAGGTCACGTTGAGTTCGGCCCGCACCGGGATGCCGGAACTCAGGAACATGGTGAACTTCTGCTCCAGCCTTACGACGATGCCGGTGTACAGCGCCCCCGCCCAGGTGAACACCACCACCGGTGGCTCCTTGCGGGCATTGGTGCCGGCCGTCGGCTGGGTCAGCGCGGCAATCCTGCTGGTCTGCTTGCGGATGTCGGTCTGCTGCTCATAGCTGTCGAAAAACAGCGCCACGGTCAGGTCATCGTCGCTGACACGCTGGAACTGAATGTTGGAGCCCTCGCCCTGCACCAGCACCGTCTTGTTCAGCGACAGCTCGGTCGGGTTGTACATCACCGGGATTTCCTCCCGGGTCTGCTGGACGACGATCTTGGCTTTTTCGAGCATGGTGTCCCCCGTTCAGCCACCGCGCCGGTAGCGCTCGACGGACGCACGCCTGTCCAGCGCCACGGCCACCCGCTCGGTGACGGCCTGCAGCAGCCGTGGCGTCAGTGCCACCTCGGTCACGGTCTGGCTCAGGCTGTCGCGCGGCCGGCCGGGCTGCGCCAGCGCGTGCAGCACCTGCTGGCGGATGCGGCGCTCGATCTCGCGGGTATCGGCAACCGTGGCCGTGGACGTGGCGGTGGCCGCAAGCGCCTGGGCCGCAGGGCGACGCAGCGCGAGCGTGGGCTCCGCGGACGACGGCAAGGCCGTCCTGCGCGTGGCCAGTGCCGGCAGCAGCACGGGCCATGCCATGGTGTGCTGCACCGCGGCGAATGGCTGCGCCACCGGCGTGGCCCCCTTGCCTTGCGGACCCGGGGATGCTGCTGCGCGCAGGGCCGTGGATCGGAGGTCCGGCCTCGCACCGGGCCAACGGGCGTCGCCGGATGGGGCTGCAGGCCTGCCCATCCGGATGCCCGCATCGCGCCCTGCCCTGACAATCGCGTCTGCGGCCGGCATGCCGGCCCCGGCCTGCCGACGGGCGACATGGCGCAGCAGGCGGGGCGAGGCCTCGGTCAAGATGCGGCGGCTGCCCTGCAGGGACGCCGGGCGGGGCAGCGCGCCTCGCGACAACGGTGCAGGAGTGCGACGGTCAACGGTGCGCGCCACATGCCTTGCCGAGCGCGGCGAGCGCCCGGAGCCTGCAGCCACGGCGTGGTCCCGCCACCCCGACCGACGCACCGGGACGGGCGCACCGGAGGCGGCGGCCAGCGCGCCGCGCCCGCCCGGGCCTGCCCCCCGCGTGTCGGCTGCGGCCGCCGCCAGCGACCGGCCCAGGGCGACAGCAGGCGCCGCGCGGCTGCGCCACACACTGTGATCACCGGCCGCAGGCCGCAGCATCAGGCCGGCCGCAGGCGGCAAGGGCACCACCGCCCCCTCGCCCGTACGGAGCATGCGAAGCGTGTGCAGTGCGTGCAATGCGTGCAGTGCAGGCGCAGGGGCCTCGCGAGGTTGCGGCAACGATTCGCGCGGCAAGCCCCCCACCGGGCGGCCCGCGCGCGGGCCGTCGCTGGCTCTTGCATGCGCGGCGAAGAAGGGTCGAGCGCCTCGGTGGGCAGCCGCCCAAGGCCGATTTCGCCCCGGCTGGGCGCTGCCGGACGTGGGGCCGGACATGGGGCCGGACATGGCGCCGGACGTGGGGCCGGAGGTGCGCGCGCGCGCCATGGCGACCATGGCGGGTGGGCGGCGCGTGTGCCTGTCGGAGTGGATCAGGCGCCGCAACCAAAGCGCAATGCGCAGCAGCATCCGGGTCCGTCCCCGGCCGGACGGCGGCGCAGCCGGGCGGGACGCCGTGGGCCATGCCGCAGGCGCCATCCGGCGCAGGAACTGCAGCGGCGCCGCCACCGCATCCCAAGGCGACAGGCCCCGCAGCGCGGCCAGGCGCATGACCGTCGCACGCCTGGCCCCTGCTGCCTGCCACCGCCGCACGGGCTGCCGCGAGAACGGGCGCACGGTGGCCCGCCAGCGGATGGGCATGCGCCTGGCGCCGCTCAAGACAGCCCCTTGCCGGCCACCGCCTGGCTCTTGCGGATGCCCTCGTGGGCCAGCGTGAAGCTCTGCAGTGCGACCAGCGCCTGCCCGGCATCGAAGCTCGGTCCCTGCCACGCCGTGGGCCAGGCGTTGTAGAAATCCCACCCCATGCCGCGCATGCCCTGATCGTCGAGCAGATAGATCGAACCGTTCCTGCGCCGGACCTGGCCGGAAAGGGTCGCCCGGTACCACAGCCACATCGGATCCTGGGCGGTCAGCCCGGAGCGCAGGACCAGATCGGAATAGCTGACCTGGCCCGGCAGCTTGTATTCGGTGTCGTTGACGCCGCCTTCGCGCACGGTGCGGACCTCGGTCCTCGAATCCAGGCCTTCGACCGAGGTGAAGCCGCCCACCAGGATGCCCTCGACTTCGACGCAGAAGCTGAACGCCTTGAACGGGTCGCTGCCGGCGCCGGGGTTGCGCGGGCTAGGGGCAGCGGCGTGGATTCCCAGTGTCATGCGGTACTCCGATCAGATCAGTTTTTCCAGGCTGGTGCCGGACGGGGTCTCGGGAGCATTCATCTGCTCGTTGATGCGGCTGATTTCCTCGCACCAGCGCCGCCGCTCGGCGTGCTCCAGCGCCAGGAGATCCTGGTAAGGCCAGTGGAAGTGGTAGGCGATGAAGGCGATCTCCCGATACAGCTGCGCCTGGGCGGGGTTCAAGGCTTTCCCGGCTCGGCCCAGCCTTCCGCGCCATCCACCTGGTTGATGCGGTTGTAGAGCTCCTGCAGGTAGTTGAAATCCACCGAGAACAACTCCTCGATCACCTGGGTGTTCACCATCTGCAAGCTGCCCAGCCGGACGATCACGCGCGACAGCACGATGACCGGCAGGTAGGACGGATTGCTCTGGACGCGGTGGTCCTTGAGCGGCAGGATCTCGTCTCCCGCGGTCGCCAGCCGCATCACGCCCTGGCGGTGCAGATTCCCGTCCCCGTCGCGATAGCCCAGCGGCAGCGTGAACTCATGCTCGGTCACGAAGATTCCCATGGTCATTTCTCCCTGTTGCCTGTGTCTGTTGGCCCGTGGTGGATGGCAAGCCTGTCATGGCGGGTCCGCCGCGCCTACTTCACCCGCTGCATGTAGTCGAGCACGACTTCGAAGGTCTCCACCATCACTTCGGTGCTGGCCGCGTTCAGGCCGCTGGCCTCGTACTTCGTGGGCCACGCGTTGATGACGTTCCAGCGGACCTTGTCGTTGCCTTCGGCATCCATCAGGATCAGCGAGATGTTCTTCTGCGCGCCCGAGGTGGTCGATCCCTTCTGCGCGACCAGCTGGTGCCAGTTGTACAGGTCCATCGAATCGGTCAGCCCCTTCTTCAACGTCAGCCGGCCGTAGGTGCTCAGTCCCGACAGCGGCCGCTTGTAGACTGGGTCCGTGCCTTCGCGGTAGTCCACGGTTTCGATCGTGATGTCGGGCACCGTCGCCTCGGAAAACGACGCGATCTGGATACCGGAAATTTCCACGCGGAAGCGAAAGCCCCGGTAGGGATTGGTCAGTTGGGTCGCCATGTCGGATCTCTGTGATCAGGGGGTGGGATACCTATCGGTCTCATGCGCCCGAATCCGGGCCGGCCGTCTTCTGGGTGATGCGGATGATCACGAACTCGGCCGGGTAGACCGGCGCCAGGCCGATGTCCACGTACAGCTGGCCCAGCATGCGTGTCTCTGGCGGGTTGTTGCTGGCATCGCAGGTGACGAAGAACGCCTCGGCCGCCGTGGCACCGAACAGGCCGCCCTGCTGCCACAGCGTGTTCAGGAACGCGCTGACGTCGCGCGTGACCGAGGACCACAGCTGCTGGTCATTGGGCTCGAACACCACCCATTGCAGGCTCTGCTTCAGGCTTTGTTCGACGTAGATGAACAGCCGGCGCACGGCGATGTAGGTCCACTCGGTGCCCAGCGCCAGGGTTCGGGCACCATAGATGACGTTGCCGTAGCCGATCAGGTTGCGGATCGCGTTGATGCCTTCCGGGTTGAGCAGATCCTGGTCGCTGTCGGTGACCAGCGTCGCCACCGACGTGGCGGTGCGCAGCGCGCCATCGTTGACACCGGCCGGCGATTTGAAAACGCCCACACTGGCGTCGGTATGGGCGTAGCGGCCCAGTGCCGCGCCCGACGGGGGCACGGGCACGTTCAGGCCCGCGATCGGGTTCAGCACCGCGATCCAGGGGTAGTAGATCGCGCCGTAGCTGGAGTTGAGCGCCGTGGCGTTGGCGTTGGCGCCGGTTCCTGTGCCGATCTTGAAATTCAGGATGTCCTGGACACCGAGGCCGCACGGCGGATCGACGGCATAGAACAGGCTTTGCATCGACTCGCAGAACGCCAGCGACTGGTTGATCAGTGTCGCCTGCTGCTTCTGGCTGGGCTTGCCGCTGGCGTCGGTCGCCGTGACGGTGTCGGGCACCGCCAGCAGGCTGACGCCCTGGATCTTTTGCAGGGTCTGCACGCCGGCCACCAGGTTGTAGGTGGTCTGCGTGCCCGCGGCCAATGGCGTGACGGCGTTCCCGGGCCGTGACGTCCCCGAGGAAACCACGCGGATGAACATCGAATTGGCGTTGACCCGGGCCATGAAATAGCTGCCGGCGGCACCTTGCGGGACGTCGAGGTTGGCGCCGGTGAAACCATTGAAGGCCTCGAGCACGTAGCAGTCGCTGCCGGAAATCGTCTTCCTGGGCAGGTTGTTCATCACGACGAAGCTTTGCAGCAGCAGCAGTGACTGGTCCGTCAGGTTGGCCGAGGTGTAGACCGTGTCGATCAAGGCGGCATCCACCACCACCAGGAAATTGAACACCGGCGACGGGTTCTTGCCGCTGGCCTGGCCGCTGCCGTCGGTGACCGCGATCTTCAGGTTGTTGCCCCAGGTGCCCGGGGTGACGGCGGTGGCCGCAATCGGGCTGCCCTTGGCGGCGGCCGGCACGCCGTAGGCCGTGTCGGCGGCGCGCACGACATAGCAGGCCGAGCCGCCTTCGTTGAAAAACTCGAACACCGCCCAGGACACATAGCCATACCAGACCAGGCCGCCGAACTGCCGGGTGTAGTCGTTCCAGCTGGTGACCAGCGTAGGCGTCGCCACCGGGCCCGACTGGGTGACGCCGACGAAGGCGGCCACGGAAGTCGAAGCGCCCTGGACGGAGCGGGCACTGGGGACTTCCTGGATGTAGAGACCGGGGTGGTAATAAGTGGTGGCCACGATGCTTGAACCTTGGTGATGATTACAGTTCGACGTCCTGCAACAGCGTCGTCCCCGGCCCGATGGTCACCCGCCGCTGCACCGGGGGCTGGCCGGCGCGGCTGAAGCACAGGGCCACGGTGGTCTCGTCGGCCAGGCGCCCCGGCAAGGGCAGCGCATAGCGCCCGAGATAGGGGCTGCGCTGCCTGCCGCCGCCATGGCCATGGGCGTTGGTGAACGTCTGCCGCGTCCGGGTGCGCCCCCGGGCGTCCTGGTAGGCCGCGCGGACCTCGATGCCGGGCAAGGCCTGGCGATCGAGCGCCGCCAGCACCTGGCCGCGCAGCAGCGTGGTGTGGCCCGGATACGGATACAGCGCATCCGGCAGCAGGATGCAGGCCACGACCGCGTCCGCCAGCGACGACTGCAGCAAGCCTGTCGGCTGTACCTGCAAGCGCATTTCCTGCGGGAAAAAGCCAGGACAGGACACTTGCAGGCCGTAGGAGCCGGACTCGAGACCGACGAAGGCATGGAACGCCTGCGGCTTGGCCAGCGGCAGGACCACGCGGCCATCGAGCCGGAAACTGGCGCCGGCGCTCTCCGCCGGCTGGCGGGAAAACCCGTCGATCAGCTGGATGACGGCATTGAGCTGGGTCATTCCTGCACCACCTGCACATCGGAATGCAGGACCATCGGCACCTGCTGCGCACGGCGCGCGGAGGGAATCCTTACCGGTGACAGCAGATAGACCTTGGTCACCTTGTAAGCCTTGTTCGGGAAGCCCGCCCAGATATGGCGCAGCGTATCGATGGATACCGCATCGGGCGTGATGGGAATCGGTTCGTTGCCGGTCTGGCGCAGCACCGGCTGCAGCCACTCGCCCTGCAGCGCCGGGTAGTCGTGCAACAGCTGCACCAGTTGATCGAGCAGCACCAGCTCCAGTTCGGCCGACTTCGCATACGGCACCATCAGGTACATCAGATCCACCACCAGCGGGGGCGGCGTCACCTGCAGCGAGGAAGCGCCGCGCTGCAGCACGGGCGGCAGGTTGCGCAGGTGGACATTGGTCTCGGCCTGGTACAGGTACAGCGAAAGCCGGGTCTCGCCATCGGCCTCGATTTCGGCAGGCGAGTCGAACACCACCGCCGATTCCGGCGCCAGGGCCGGAATGTGGGAACGGATCAGCGAACGCAGCGATTCGCTGACCGCCCGGATGACATGCGCGCTGTCGGCAAGTGACTCCATGGCGTTGCGGCTACAGCGTGAACAGCGTGAACGTCTGGCTGATCGACTGCGGCTGCCGGTTGCCCACCTGGCCGTAGACCGAAATCTCGCTGTCGCAGTCGGCCTTCAGATAGATGTAGTCCAGCGACGGCGGCTCCCAGATGATGTAGGCCTGCAGTGCGAAATCCATCGACGCACCAGTGGCCTGCGCGCCCGCCAGGGTCTCGACGATGATGCTGTTGGAGGTGTATGACAGCGAGGCCAGCGGCAATGCGCTGCCGGCCGGCGACAGGCCGATGCCCGCCGCTTCCGAGAAATCCGGTCCCAGGCACAGGTTGACCTCGCCCAGCCCCTTCTTGGTCGACACCTCCAGGGCGATCTTGGCGCCCGGGTGGGCCCCCTTGAAGCTGAACAGGATGCGCCGGTACTGCGGTTCCCCCTCGCGCAGCACCGCGCTGATCCGTCCATTGCGCCAGAGCACGGCGCGCTGGCTGCCGAAGCTGGCCTTGACCCAGGCTTCGTTGTTCAGCGTGCAATAGCCTTGCAGGAAGTCCACCCCCTGGGCGAGCTTGAGGAACAGGGTCAGGGTGAAGGTGTTGAGCGCCGGTGCCGCCTCCGAAGTGGTGATGGCCAGCACCGAGTTGTTGAATTCGATCTTGCGGATACAGGACACCGGCGCGTCCTCCGCGTTCAGCACGCCATAGGAGAAACCCAGGCTGTCGCCGGAATCGGCGCCCAGGCACCAGGTCGCACCGGTCGTCGTGAAGGTGAAGTTGATATTGGCATTGGCCGCCACGTTGTTGAACTTCAGGACCACCGGAATCAGTTCGTCGCTCATGTCGGTTCTCCGGTCCGTGTCATGCCAGGTCGATGGCGAAGGAGCTCAGGCCAATGATGGTCGTGCGGTCGTTGCGCGACTGCAGCGTCACCGCAGCGCCCGGCGGCAGGTCGATGCGCCCCTTGACATGGCTCTGGTCCGTGCGGACGTAGAGCAGCACCTTGATCTCGTCGCAGTCCTGGTAGGTCTGCAGGAACATCTCGCGCGCATTGACCAGGAAATTGCGCACCCCGATGACCGGGTCGGTGCTGGTCGACAGCGACAGACCGACCAGCCGGTTGCTCTCGTCGCCCTCGCTGAAGATGGCACGCTGGTCCGGCCGGATGTTCAGGAACGCCTTGCTGTCGGCCCGCAGGTTCTGGAAGGTGATCAGCAGCTCCCGGAACACCTCGCTCGACGCATAGGTTTCTTCGTTGAGTTCGGCAATCGCGTTGCCGATCTCGTGCGAATGCAGTTGCTGCTGCTCCTGCTGTGTCAGCGACTGGGCATCGAGCCTGATGCGGGCGATGACCTCGTCCTCGCTCGTGGCCTGCAGGCTGGCGCCCGCCGCGCCGGCGTCCGGCGGTCTGGTGACCCCGGGGATGCGGGCCGTGCGGACCTTGGGCACGGCCGCCCCACGGTCGGCGCCAGGCACGGGCATCCCCCCTGCCGCTTGCGCGGCGTCCTGCGTGCCGCCTTCGTCGCCCTTAGCATCTGTTGCCATCGTATCCACTCCCTGTCACCGTCATGCCTCTTGCCTTGCCCTGGCGCAGCCCTGCCGGGGCGTCAGGCCGCGTGACCACTCCGCGCTCGCACGCAGCCGGCCCTGCCGCCGCCCTCTGCGCGCCAGCACGTCGGACGATCGGCCGCCTGCCGGACGGCCGGCTCGCGACTCAGATGGGCTTCCAGCTGAACAGCGTCTGGGTCTGGTTGACCACTTGCGGCACGCTGTTGCCGATGGCCGCCGTGACCTGCACGCCCGGGTCGGACGACGAGCGCAGGTAGAACGTGCCGATATCGGTGCCCGCGACCAGGTAGGCCGTGACCTGGAAGGTCAAAGCACCGCCCCCGCCGCCTTGCGATGTCGTCAGGAAAGCCGTCTGGGAGGAATTCATGCTGAATTGCGACAGAGGCAGTGAGCCGGACTGGGCAGTCACCGCGACGCCAGCAATGTTCTGGAACGCCGGTCCGGTGCTGAAGGCGATCTGAACGCCATTGGCAGTCAGCTGCACCGCGATTTTCTGCCCCGCAGCTGCGTTGCTGACATACAGGGTGATGGGTTGATAAACAGTGTTCGTACCAGCCATGATGATTCCTTTGATTCCGTTGAGTGAATGAACTACCAATGCCTCTGCCTGGATCTGCGCCGATCTGCCGCATGCCGGACGGCTGCCGGCAATCTTTCAGGACGATGGAAAAGGGATGCTGAAGTTGCCGACCTGCAGACTGCCCTGATTCGCATAGCCGACAAACTGGTATGAGACGCCCACCTGGGGACCTCCCATGAAAGGAATATTTCCGTTCAACGCAGACCCATTGGCGCTCACTTGCAGGGTGACACGTATTCCCTGTTGCCCAGAGGATCCTCCATCCTGCGTCACGATGGAAATTCCCTTGGCTCCGACGGTTGCCGATTTCAACGGCGGTACCGGTATTGTCGGCCAGTACTGCTGCACCTGGATCCCTTTATCGAATTCAAATGAATTTGAATCGGTAAGGTTCAGCTGCGCCGTGATTCCATCCGCGGCTTCCGCGGTGAAATTGAAAGCGATCAGATATTCCATGAATGCAACTCCTGGATGCGCAAGCCACCTCTGCCTGCACCGTGCCCACCGAATGGCCGCTGCGAGACGAAGGGAGGAAGGTTCTGGGGGCAGGCCTTTTTACCGCCAGCTCCAGCGCTCAGATCGGGTTCCAGCTGAACAGCGTCTGGGACTGGTTGACCACCTGGGGCACCGAATTGCCGACGGCGACCGTCACCTCCACGCCGGGATCCGAACTGGAGCGCAGGTAGAAGGTCCCGATGTCGGGCGCGGCGACCAGATAGGCAGAGACCTGAAAGCTCAGTGCACCACCACCACTGCCACTGCTCGTGGTCAGGAAAATGACCTCGCCCGAATTCACATTGAACTGCAGCAAGGGCAAGGTGCCCGACTGCGAGGTCACCGAAATTCCCTGGATATTCTGGAACGATGGTCCGGTACTCCAGGCCACGGACGATCCATTGCTCGTCAATTGCACGGCGACCTTTTGGCCTGCCGCCGCATTTGCGACGTAAATCGTGATGGGTTGATAAAGGTTGCTATTGCAATCGCTCATGATGGAGTTCTCAAAGATTGGTTAATGAAAAACCGTTCCCGAATACAACCTGTCGTCTGGAGCAGGCCAGCGAAATTTATAGTGTTTTTTTTGTTACATCAAGTTGTATTTTGACTGAAGGAACAAGATTTCACTATTGCGCAATTGATCTCGATAGCAGCGTCTTGTGACGCATGCCAATTATTTCACCATCATTGCACGGCTATTGCAATAGACGGTGGAGTGAATAACTACGCAACTGCGATATCAATATCAATTTCGCGGAATCCAGCGATCCGGCAGTTGCCCGTCGCGAGATCCAGAAAGGACACCAATTCTTGCGCCAGGACAAATCAGATTCGGAAAATGATTCACACCAGGGAATCCACTGATGCACCCAATGCGGAGATTCGCATGGCAACGCAGGCGGGCGTTGCGCACCCGGCCACGCGGCGTGGCGCTGCCGCCGCTGGCACAGCTCGGGCAGGCCGGCAGGCATGCGCCAGGCACAAGTCTTGGAACCGCGATGAATTGATTCAAATCAACCCGAAGCCACCGATCCTGCCTATGCTTGGGGCAGCCATACACCCCCCTCTGGACGCGGCCGGCCAAGGCCTAGACCGCGCCACAAGGGCATAGCCACCTCACCCGCTTTTCAAGGAGAAAACAATGGCAAAGCAATGGAAGCCCGTCCTCTTGGCCCTCGCAATGACCGCGGTCGCCGCCCCTGTACTGGCCGCCGACTGCGCAGTCGAGATCGAAGGCAACGACGCCATGCAGTTCAACAAGCCCGCCATCAGCGTGCCCGCCAGCTGCAAGCAGTTCACCGTCAAGCTCAAGCATGTGGGCAAGCTGCCGAAGACGGCCATGGGCCACAACTGGGTGCTGAGCAAGACCGCCGATCTGCAGGCCGTGGCCAATGACGGGATCGCCGCCGGCGCCGCCAAGGACTTCGTGAAGGAAAAGGATGCGCGCGTGATCGCCCACACCAAGGTGATCGGCGGCGGCGAGACCGACTCCGTGACCTTCTCCACCGCCGCCCTGAAGGCCGGCGAGGCCTACAGCTATTTCTGCTCCTTCCCGGGCCACTCCGCGCTCATGAAGGGCACGCTGACCCTGGCCAAGTAAGCCTCGGCGGGGCCTGCTTCCCGTCACCTGAAAAGCGGCGCTGCGGCGCCGCTTCGCGCTTCAGGAATGCCTGGCGGCAAGTCCCTGCATCTCCATGCATCCCTTCTGAACCAGGCGCAGCAGCAGCCGGGCCCAGCTGGCATCGGCCCATTTGGCGCTTTCCAGCACCAGGGCCTGCGCGGTGTCCAGCCCGTCGCGGGGGTACAGCTCCACCCGGAAACTTCCCCGGTCACGCCGGGCGGAGATGGCCACCGTGCTGCCCAGCAAGGCAATGTCCAGGGATGGCCTGGGGCCCTGCGGGCCGTCCAGGTCCACGCGCAGCACGCAGCCGGGCCGAAGCTCGTAGGTCCAGCGGTGGTCCGCGTGGCCGGCAGCGCCCATGAGATTCATCTGGACCAGCCGCTGCTCCTGGGTCATGTCATAGGGACTGATGATGGGCGCCTGCTGCTGCGGGTATCCCTGCACACCGTCCAGGCAGGCCGCCATGGAGGCCACGGCGAAGGCCGCCGCAGCCAGCCGGCCGATACCCTGTGCCGCGCTGTGCTCAGAGCCGCGCATGGGATGCCCCGCCCTCGTCCCCGGCCGGCGCGGCCAGGCGCATCGCAAGCACCTTGTCGATGGCCTTGCCATCCATGTCCACGACCTCGAAACGCCAGCCCTGCCACTGCACGGTGTCCGTGACCTGCGGCAGGCGCCCCGTGAGCAGCATGACCATGCCGGCCAGCGTGTGGTAGCGCCCACGGTCCTCCTCGGGCACGCTGGACAGCTCCAGGCGGTCCTTGAGCTCGGGCACCGGGATATGGCCGTCCAGCAGCCAGCTGCCGTCCTCGCGCTGCAGGGCCCACGAGGTCCGGGGATCGCGTGGACGGAACTCCCCGGTGATGGCCTCGACCAGGTCCTGCAGGGTGACGATGCCCTGCACCTCGCCGTACTCGTCGATCACGAAGGCCATGTGCACGTCCGACAGGCGAAAGCTCTCGAGCAGTTCCATGCCGGTGATGGTCTCGGGCACGTAGAGCGCTGCCTGCATGGGCTGGTCCGTCAGGCCCTGCTCCTTGCCCTGCAGCGCACGTGACAGCCACTGGCGCGCATTGAGCACGCCCACGATGGAGTCCATGCCGCCGCGCACCACGGGAAAGCGCGCGTGGTCGGACTGCTCGATCACGCGCAGGTTGTCCTCGAACGGCGCATCGGCATCCAGACAGACCACGTCACTGCGCGGCACCATCAGCGATCCGATCTGGCGATCGTCCAGCCGGAACACATTGCGCACCATGGTGTGCTCGTGCGATTCGATGACCCCGGCCGTCGTGCCTTCGGCCAGCATGGCATGGATCTCTTCCTCCGTGACGGCGCTGCCGCCGTTTTCCCTGACGCCCAGCAGCCTCAGCAAGGCATGCGTGGACACGGACAGCAGCGCCACGAAGGGCCTGGTCAGGTGGGCCAACCAGTTGATGGGGCGTGCGATCAGGCGCGCAAAGGTCTCGGGATGGGTCTGCCCGATGCGCTTGGGAACCAGCTCCCCGACCACGATGGAGAAGTAGGTGATGAGCACCACGACCAGCGCCGTGGCCGCATAGCCGCCGTAGGGCGCGGGCACGCCCAGCGCCTGCAGCCATTGGGCCAGTGGTGCCGCCAGGGCTGCCTCGCCGACGATGCCGTTGAGCACGCCGATGGAGGTGATGCCGATCTGGATGGTGGACAGGAAGCGCGTGGGGTCGGACCCCAGCTGGGCAGCCGCGGCAGCGCCGGCATCGCCCTCGTCGATGAGTTTTTGCAGGCGCGCCTTGCGCGCGGTCACCAACGCGATTTCCGACATGGCGAAGACGCCGTTGAGCAGGATCAGCGCAAAAAGCAGGGCAATTTCCATGATGGTGTTCTGAAATCGGGACGGCCGCGAGCGCGGTCGATGGACCCGGGCAGGCGCAAAGGCCCAGGGAGCGGGATCGGGTCGCGGCGGCGATGTGCCGCGCACGCCATGCGCCGGTCTGGGCCGGACGGCAGCAGCCAGGCGCCGGCAGGCGCCTGAATCAGGCGATGCGCAGGCTTGGAGGCCTGTCTGGCGGCGCGAGCGCGCGCGACGGCCTGTCCGGCACGGGGCTGGGACCGTGCGCACACCCGGACGAGGTGCAGGGCGCCGGGCTCAGGCTTTCGTGCAGGATGTCGGAAAGGTCCTGCTGCTCGTCCATCAGCGCGTGGTCATAGTCGTCCAGCAGGGAGGCCGTGTCTGGCGCGCCGCGCTGCTGCGGCAAGGACATGGACGCAGATGCCTGTGCCACCGTCTCCAGGGCGCGCGGCTGCACCAGTCCCAGCGTGGACAACAGGACGCTGGCAAGGAAATGCAGGGCGAAGACGGCGATGAACCACCTGGACATAGATGGCGGCATTTTACGTCGGCGCCTGCGGCGCCCGGTTGGCTGCGCCCTCCTACATGCGCTGGCAGGGCGGCGTGGAACCATGCCACCACCGCAGCCCGCCGCCCACGCCATGAAAATCCTCCATCCGCTGTTCACCCTCATCCATGCGCTGATCGCGCTGCTGTTCACGCTGGCCGCACTCGCCCTGCTGTGGATCGCCGCGATGAAGGGCTGGGATGCCCTCAACGACGGCCTGGGTGCCGCCACCGCAGCCAGCATCGTCGAGGCGCTGGGCGTGCTGGCCTCGGGCGTGGTCGCGCTGCAGATCGCACAGACCATCACCGAGGAGGAGGTCATCCGCGAAGCCCACATCAGCGGCCCCACGCGGGTGCGCCGCTTCCTGTCGCGCTTTCTGGTGGTGCTGGTGGTGGCCCTGGCCGTGGAGGCCCTGGTCGCCGCCTTCAAGACCCAGGAGGAGCCGTCCCACCTGCTGTATCCCGCCGCCCTGGTCGGTGCCGTGGGCATGCTGCTCGTGGGCTGGGGCGTGTTCATCCATCTGAACCGCTCCGCCGAGGAGCTGGAGCCCGAGGCCATGGAGGAAGCCAAGGGCGAGGACCACAAGGTGCGCTAGGGTCTGTCCATCACGTGTCCATGTTTGACACGCCGCGCTGCCTGCGGCACGATGCGCGCATGGTATTTGCCACGAACGTCCTCACGACCACCACCACGACCGCCAGCGGCGGACCGTGGAGTGATCGCTGAGCGCCGCAAGGTAGTCACCATCCCCCCAAGGCCCCGCCCTCGATGGACGGGGCCTTCGTGTTTCTCCGTGCACCGATGGCATCACCGGAGAGACCCCATGCAGATCCCCCCTTCCCGCCCAGGCGCCACGCGGCGCGCCCTGCTCGTCATCGACATGCAGCACGGCCTGTTCAACGCAGGCGATGCGCCCTTCGACAAGGAGCGCGTGCTGGCCAACGCCTGCCGGCTCATCGCCCGCGCCCGCGAGGCCGGAGCACCGGTCTTCGCGGCGCGGCATACAGGCCCCGCCGGATCACCGATCGCACCGGGCAGCGCGCTCACGCAGCTGCTGCCACAACTGGGTATCGATGACGGCCTGGACCGCGTCTTCGACAAGACACGGCCCAGCTGCTTTCAAGGCACCGGCCTGGCCGGGTGGCTGGCCGATGCCGGCATCGCCGAGCTGGCCATCTGCGGCATGAAGACCGAGTTCTGCGTGGATACCACCTGCCGGGCAGCGGCCGGGCTGGGCCTGCGTCCGATCCTGGTGGCCGACGCCCACACCACCACCGACTCGCCCCTGCTGTCCGCCCAGGCCATCATCGAGCACCACAACCGCACGCTGGGCGGTGCCTTCGCCGAGCTGCTGCGCACGGCGGACTGCCGGTTCTGAGCGCCAGGTACCATCCAGCTCAGCGCGCGGGAGCGGTCCACGGCCCCGAAGGCTGCCACTCGCGCACGAAGCGATTGCGCGGTGGCCGCAGCGCTGCGCGGCTGGCGGCGCCGGGCGTGCCCACGTACAGCAGGCCCACCAGCCTGTCCTGGGGCTCGAAGCCCAGCGCCTCGCGCACCTGGGCGTCATGGCTGTTGGCGCCGCTGGCCCAGAAGCCACCGAAACCGAGGATATGCAGGGCGTTGAGCATGTTCATGGCGGCGGCACCGCCCGCCAGCAACTGTTCGCTCTGCGGCACCTTGTGACCTGGCTGCAGGTGCACGCCCAGCGCGATGATCAGCGGCGCGGACAGGGCCTTGGCGCGAAAGCGTTCGGCGTCGGCCTCGGGATCGCGCGCCATCGCTGCCTGGGCAAAGACCTCGCCCAGCGCATGGCGCGCATCGCCCTGCACGACCACGAAGCGCCAGGGGCGCAACTGGCCATGGTCCGGCGCACGCAGCGCGGCGTCGATGACGAGGTCGATCACGCCGGGGCCGGGGGCCGGCTCCTCCAGCGGCCAGCGCGATTGCCGGGACATGAGCAGCTCCAGTGCTGCATGCTGCTGCGGGGAAAGAGAGGTGTCGTCGGTGTTCATTCGGTTTCCTGCATGGGGGCCTCGGCGGCCTGCGGCGGCGCGCCTGCAGGCACCTGCCGGCATGGGCCGCAATGGCCGTAAAGCGCCAGCCGGTGGTCGGCCAGCCGGTAGCCCAGATCCCGGGCCACCTGGCGCTGCAAGGCCTCGATGTGCTCGTTGCTGAATTCGTCCACGCGTCCGCACTGCAGGCAGATCAGGTGATCATGGTGCGGCCCTTCGTTGAGCTCGAACACCGCCTTGCCGCTTTCGAAGGTCTGGCGCAGCAGCAGGCCCGCGGCCTCCAGCTGCGAGAGCACTCGGTAGACGGTGGCCAGGCCCACCTCGGCACGACGCTGTGCCAGCAGGCGGAACACGTCCTCGGCATGCAGGTGGCGGGAACTGCTCTGGCGAAAGATGTCCAGCACCTGCATGCGCGGCAGCGTGGCCTTCAGGCCCACGCTGCGCAGTTCGGGCTCGCCCCCGCGCGCGGGAACCGCCTTGCTGCCTGTCATGCGGTGGTGTCTCCATGGGTCATGGTCATGGCCGAGCCCTGCGCGCCACCGGCGCCGCGATGGATGCGCACGATGCGTAGCGCATCAGGCTGCTCCACCAGTACGCAGGCCTTGCCCGTGCGCTGGCAATGGTCCTGCACACGCCAGTAGTCGCCGTGGCTGAGGCAGCCGGTCTGGCAGATCACCAGATCGGCCTCGCGCAGACTGGCCTCGAACGCTTGATCATCCTCGCACTCCTGCGGCCCGGCCTGCGCTGCGGCCGGCAAGGGTAGCTGCGCGGACTGCCGCTGCCAGCGGGCACGCTCGCGCAGCAGGTCCTGCACGCGCAATAGCAGCGACTCCACGCGCCGCGCCAGCGTGACGCGTCGCGAAAGGCCGGGAATGGCCAGCTCCAGCGCGTCCCTGTCCTCGCGTGCCCACATCAGCTGGGTTTCCTTGCTGATCAGCGCCGCGCGCTGGCGCAGCAGCTGCCTTTGCAGCTTCTCGATTTCCTGGGCCTGCAGGCACAGCAGCTCGCTGCTGCGCGACTGCGCGTGGCCGTAGCCACGCAGCAGCACCTGGTGCTCGTGCGCGAGTTGCTGGATGTCTTCCAAGGTCTGGGTCATGGTTTCCTCGGCAAGGCCCGCGCACCGGATGGCGGCCGCGCAGGAACCGCCTGCGCGGCAGTCCTTCCTGGTCCGGGCCAGGCTTGCCGGCAAGGCGTTGTGCTGCGGCGCCAGCTGGATGCGCCGGCATTTCATTGAGAATGATTCTTATTAAATCATGAAATGCCGGTACCCGGATCGATGTCCGTACGCGCTCTGGTGCAAAGGCCGGGCCGGCATGGCGGCACGCCACACGCTGCGCCTGCGAGGCCCGGGACCGCTCAAAGACCCTTGAGCAGGCGCCCGTCGGCTTCGGTGCCGTACAGCGAATAGGGCGTGTCGTGGAATTGCTTGCGCGTATCGGCCACATTGCCCGTGAAACGCGGGTCCTGCGGGCGCTCCATGCTGTTGATGTAGGTGGCCACGTCCCAGGCCTGCTGATCGTCCAGCGTGGGGTTGCCGTAGGGCATGTTGTTCTTGATGAAATTGGCGGCCTTGTCCACCTCGTGCATGCCCGCACCCCAGTTGTAGGACTGCCTGCCCCACAGCGGCGGGAACACGGTCACGCCACCCGCCTCCTGGCCCTGGCCCTGCGTGCCGTGGCACAGCGCGCACTTGGCCTCGTAGACCTTGGCGCCGCGCTCGAAGCTGGGCTCCTGCGCAGCCTTGCCCACCTTGGTGAAGCCCGCGCCCGGCAGCTTCTCGCCCGTGGGCGCCTTCTGGGCCATCCAGTAGGCATAGGCCTCCAGCGCCACGAGGATGTCGTGGCCGTCGTCGGGCGCCTTGCCGTTCATGCTGTACATGAAGCAGCCGCGCACGCGCTCGGCGAAGGTGTCCACGTGGTTCGTCTTCTTGCGGTAGGCAGGGTACAGCGGGTAGGCACCCCACATGGGCGCCGCGCCCGCCAGGCGGCCCGCGTCCAGGTGGCAATTCACGCAGTTGAGCGTATTGCCCGAAAAGCCCACGGCATTGGCGGGCGTGCGCAGGAAGATGGCCTCGCCCCGGCGTATCCACTCGCCCATGGGGGTATCGGGGATGTCCCTGGCGCCCGGCGGCGCGAAGACCCCTCCCTCGGCTGCGGCCTTCACGGCCAGGGCCTCGGGCCTGGCGACCGCAGCCGGCGCGGCCGCCACCGGGGCGGGCACGGCGGGTGTGGCCGGGCGGCTGATGTGCATCCCATACCAGAGCGCGCCCGCCAGGCCCGTGAACAGGCAGGCGACGACGGCGTACTCGGCGATGTTGGATCCGCCGGATGGGCGGGAGGCTTGTGTGTCGGACATGTTCGGCTCCCGATCCATCAGGGTTTGGCAGGCGCCGCAGGGGCTGCGGCGGCGTTGTGCAGGCGGGCGTAGTAGGCCGCCACGGCCTGGATGTCCTGGGCCGTGAGCTTTTGCGCAACCTTGCCCATCAGGCCCAGCGGGCCGGCTTCGCGCTGCCCCTTGTTCCAGGCATCGATCTGGCTTTGCATGTAGTCGGCCGCCAGGTGGCCGATGGCGGGGAACTCCGCCCCCACGCCGACGCCGCCCGGGCCGTGGCATTGGGCGCAGGCGGGAATGCCGTCGGCCCAGCGGCCGCGTTCGACCAGCCAGGCCCCGTCGTCATCCTTGCCCTTGGGCAAGGCGCCGCGCACGGGCTTGATCGGCAATGGGAGGCTGGCGTAGTAGGCGGCCACGTCGGCACGCTCCTGGACCGACAGGGCCTTGGCCATGGGAGCCATCACCGGGGCCTGGCGGCTGCCCTCGGCCAGGTGCTGGAGCTGGCGTGCCAGGTAGCCGGCATGCTGGCCGGCCAGGGCCGGAAAGCCGGCCATGCCCTCGCCCTTGGCGCCGTGGCAGGTGGCACATGCCGCCGCACCCTGGGGCGTGCCCGACTGGGCGATTTTCTGGCCAGCGGCGGAGTTGCCCTGCACGGCCGACGCAGTTGCGGGCGCAGGCGCCGTGGCTGCAGCCGTCTTGGGCCTGGAAGCATCTTGCGCCCAGGCGCTGGCCGTCAGCATGCAGATGCCGATGGCGATGCACGACCGGGACAGGGTCTGTTTGTTCATGCGGATCATCGTGGGAAGAGGCATTTGCCCTGCCATGCGTCCGCGCCACGCACCCGGGAGCGCACGGCTGCGGCGGACAGGATCGAAGAGGGATACCGGCCGCTGCCCCGCGAGGCGCAATGCCCGCAGGGCTGGCCAGCCAGGCCCGCACGATACGGGACCGAGATTAAGCCGGCGTTAATGGGCCGGCGGCCGCTGCCTGCGGACACGGGCCGTCGGCCAGCGGCAGGTACAGGCGCGCGACCAGGCCGCTGGCCTGGCCCTGCTCCGGCCGCCACAGGCTGCGCGGCTGCAGCAGCAGGCCACCGCCTGCACATTCGGCGATGCGTTGCACGATGGGCAGTCCCAGGCCGCTGCCATGCTCCTGGGGACGCTTGCGCCAGAAGCGGCGCGTGGCCTCTTCGCATTCCTCGGCGCTCAGCCCCGGGCCATGGTCGGCCACGGTGAACTCCACATAGCCCGCGCCCCGCTGCTGCGTCTTGCCCGGCATGGCGCAAATGGGGCGCACGGCCAGTTCCACGGGATGCTGCGGCGCATGACGCAGGGCGTTTTCCAGCAGATTGCGCAGGGCCGAGACCAGCAGAGGCTCGGAGACGGCCAGCGGCCAGATGCCATTGCCGGGCTGCTGGTGCGTGTCCAACCATTGCCGCTGCGCTGACGCAGGTGCCCCGGCATTCACGGCATTCACAGCCAGTTGCCAGGCCTTGTCCAGCGCCTGCAGCGCATCGGCGGGCGCATCGCCGCAGGCCAGCGCGGAGGCGGCGCCAGGTTCATGCTGCTCCAGCCGTGCCAGCAGCAGCAACTGCTCCAGCGTGTGCTGCAGGTGCTCCACGCCCTCGCCCGCCTGGGCCAGCGAATCGCGGGCCATGGAGCCGGGCGGCGCCGCCAGGAGGCCGGCAGGCATGCCGGGCGCCGCCAGCGCCATCTGCGCCACCTGCACATGGGTCTTGATGGCGGTCAGCGGGGTGCGCAGCTCGTGGGCGGCGTCATCGCTCCAGCGGCGCTCGCGCTCGATGGCGGTGCGCACGCGGTGCAGCAACTGGTTGAGCGTGCCCACCAGCGGCGCCAGCTCGCGCATCTGCCTGCCCTGGGCCACGGGCGAATCGTCACCGGGCGGGCGGCGCGCCAGTTCGCGCCGCAGGGCCTCCAGCGGCCGCAGGCCCTGGGTCACGGCCCACCACATCAGCCCCATGCTGGCCAGCAGGGCCAGCACGAAGGGCAGGACGATGGTGTAGGCGAAGCCGTGGATCAGGCCCTCGCGCACATCGATGCGGTCGGCCGTGGCGATGCGCACGCCGTGGTCCTCCAGCACATAGGTGCGCCAGGGCTTGCCTCCCTTGACGATGGTGGAAAAGCCCAGCGGCATGCTCTGCGGAAACACCGGGCTGCCTTCGGTCTTGGCCAGCACCTGGGGAAGCGCCGATTCGGGGCGGGCGGGCTGGACCTCGCCACGGACCAGGCTGACCTCGCAGGCCACGCCGTCGCGAGCGATCACGTTGAGCATGGGGCTCCAATCCTGCGGTTGTTCGCGGCCGGGGCGGAACTGGTGGACGATGCCGGCCACCATGCGCGCCGAGGCGATCAGCCGGTCATCGAGCACGCTGCGCAGCTCGTTGCGCATGTCGGCGAACATCCACGCCGCCACCCCGCCCCACAGCGTGCACAGCGCCAGGCACAGGCAGGCCAGCAGGCGCACGCGCAGGCTGCGCATCATGGGTGCAGGCCCAGGCGATAGCCCTCGCCACGCACCGTCTCCACCAGGTCATGGCCCAGCTTGCGGCGCAGATGGTGCACATGCACGTTGACCGCGTTGCTCTCCACGTCCTGGCTGTAGCCGTAGAGGCTGTCGCGCAGTTGCTCGGTACTCAGGATGCGGCCCGGCGACTGCAGCAGCGCACGCAGCAGCGACCACTCGCGGCGCGACAGCTCCACCGTGCGGCCCTGGCGCTGGATGTGGCCCGCGGCGGGGTTGATGCGCACCTCGCCCAGCTCGATCCAGTCCACGCTGCGGCCGGCCGCGCGGCGCAGCAGCGCATGCAGGCGCGCCGCCAGCTCGTGCAGGTCGAAGGGCTTGACCAGGTAATCGTCGGCACCGGTCTGCAGGCCCTCGATGCGCTGGGCCACGGCGTCGCGCGCCGTCAATACCAGCACGGGGACCTGCACCCCCTGGGCACGCCAGCGCGCGAGCAGGAACAGGCCGTCCTCGTCGGGCAGGCCCAGGTCCAGCACGCAGGCATCGAAATGCGAGGAGCGGATGGCGGCGTCGGCCTGGCCCGCCGAGGCCACGGTATCCACGCCGAAGCCCTGCAGTTGCAGGCCGGCCCGCACGCCGCTGGCCACCAGGGCATTGTCTTCCACCAAGAGAACATGCATGTCGTCATCGGGGCAGCGGGCGACCCTCTCTCCACGAGGTCCGGCGCCCGCAACCCTCCACCTCATCTGCCGAAAAGCCCTGGAGCATCGCAGATTTGCCCAGGCCCTGCCTTGATCCTCGGTTATTAACCGGCTGTTAATTCCCATGCCGCAGCATCGGCACCCGAAACGGCGCTCGGCCTCCACTGGCGCCACGCCCCCACCACCATGCCTTTGCGTCACCTCTCCGGAACATTGCTGCAATCGTGCGCCCTGCTGGTGGCCTCGGCCGCCCAGGTGCACGCCGCCTCGCTGAACGCCTTGCGTCTGCCGCCCAGCCTGTCCCTGGGGCCGCTGACCCTGCCCATGGGCGTGGTGGTGGCGATGCTGGCGTGGCTGCTGGGGCAGCAGCTGGCCGCCCACAGCCAAAAGCGCAGCGGCCAGCCCGTGGCTGCGCTGCTGTGGCAATGCGCGCTGGCCGGCCTTGCGGCGGCGCGACTGGCCTATGTGACGCAATGGTGGAGCGAATATGCACCCGCCTCGCGGGACTGGCTCGAACTGCCGGCCGCCGTGGGCCGTGGCCTGGACATCCGCGACGGCGGCTGGAATCTCTGGGCCGGCCTGCTGGCCGCGCTGCTGTGGATGCTGTGGCAAAGCCGCAAGTCCTTGGCCCTGCGCCGCGCCGCCGCGCTGCCGCTGGGTGCGGGCGGCGCCGTGCTGGCCGTGGGCGCCCTGCTCCAGGCCTTGCCGGCGGACGATGCGCCATCGCTGCCCGCCTTCACCCTGGTCAATGCACAGGCCCGGCCCATCTCGCTGCGGCAACTGCAGCAGGCCGAGGGCCGACCCATGGTCATCAACCTCTGGGCCACCTGGTGCCCGCCCTGCCGGCGCGAGATGCCCGTGCTGGCCCAGGCGCAGCAGCAGCGGCCCGATGTACGCTTCATCTGGATCAACCAGGGCGAGAGCGCAGAGACCGTGACGGGCTATCTGCGGCGCACGCAGACGACGGCCCCCTTGCCGCCGGAGCAGGTGCTGCTCGATCCCCGGCAGCAGGCCGGCGGCCATTGGCGACAGCAGGGCCTTCCCTCCACCTATTTCTATGGCGCCGACGGCAGGCAATGCGGCATGCGCATGGGCGAACTGTCGCGCGCCAGTCTGGCCGAGCATCTGAAGGACTGTTCATGAGAATCCGCAAACTGCCCTCCCTCATTGGATTTCTGGGAATCCTGGCAACCCTGGCCCAGCCGACCTTTGCCAACGAGCTGCCATCGCAGGAATTCCTGGCCCAGCAGGGCCTGACCCTGGTGGGACCGCTGCCCGCCGTGGGCGGCCTCAAGGCCTGGGCCGCCTACCGTGACCGCCAGCCGGTTCCCATCTACCGCATGCCCGATGGCAAGCACTGGATCCTGGGCACGGTGATCGATGCCCAGGGGAGCGACGTGAATGCCCAGGCCCTGCAGGCAGCGGTGCAAAAACCCATGGGCGAGCAGCTGTGGAGCGATGTGCAGCGCACGCAGGCCGTTGCCGACGGGCGCGCCGACGCGCCGCGCACGGTCTATGTCTTCACCGATCCCAACTGCCCCTACTGCAACCAGTTGTGGAACGAAGCCCGCCCCTGGGTGGAGTCCGGCCAGGTGCAGTTGCGCCATGTGCTGGTGGGCATCCTCAAGCCCAGCAGCGAGGGAAAGGCCGCCGCCATCCTCGGCGCGCGCCAGCCCGAGCAGGCGCTGGCCGAGCATGCGCGCGCCTATGCCAGGGCCGGCCGCGCCGGCGGAGAAAGCGCCGGCGTCACGCCACTGGCCTCCATACCGCAGGCCCTGCGGCAGTCCCTGGCCAACCACGCATCGCTGATGTCCACCTGGGGGCTGCGCGCCACGCCCGCCCTCATCTGGAAGGACGACAAAGGGCTGGTGCAGGTGCGTACGGGACTGCCGCCAGGGCTGCTCGAAGAGGTCATGGGAACGCGGCCCAGGAAATGAACCACGGCGAGCTTTCCATGGACTTGTTTTCCCATCGAACCGAGACGAAGCCACTGCGCATCGCGCTGCATGCGCCCACCCCGGGCGCGCTGGCACGGGCGCGCAGCAACCTCGCCAACCTGCGCCAGGACCGTCCCGACGCCGAGGTGCTGCTCATCGTCAACGGCCCGGCCGTCGAGGCCCTGCTGGACGCCGTGCCCGGCACGCCGCAGCACCTGGACGAAGCGACCCTGGCGCAGACCCTGATCTGTCCCAACACGCTGAAGAAACTGGGCCGCCAGGCACAGGCCGGCATGCGGGTGCTGCCCCTGGGAGGCATCGAGTCGCTGGCCCTGCTGCAGCAGTCGGGCTGGTGCTACATACGCTGCTGACCCATGATCCCGAGCGTTGCGCTCATGCTGTTAACCCGGCCTTAATCCGCACATCGCACGCTGTGACCCTCGGTAACGCACCCGGTGCAGCGCCCGCCAGCAGGCGGATCGCGGGTCGGAAACCAGCCACCGACTTGACTCACATCAAGCCACAAAAGCCTGAAATTTCATATATTAAATTCAATATAAAAAGCATATTTCAAATGCTTAATTGAGTTTAAGCGACCGCCTTCGCGGCCGCAGAACGATGAAAGACAGGCCATGCCAAAACCCTCCCATGCCCCCGGCGATTGCAGCCGCACGCCTTGCAGCCCGGGAAGTACCCCCACCGTATTCGAACAACAACCCGCAGAAAGCAAGCGCGGTTTTTTGCAGGATCTGCTCGCTGCGGCCATGGCTGCCGTGGCCCTGCCCGTGGCGGCGGCCATGCCGGGGTCGCCGGGATTCCAGCCACCGCGTCGCCCGGGCGAGGCGGGCAGGCGCTACGGCATGCTGGTGGACCTGCGCCGGTGCATCGGCTGCCAGGCCTGCACGGTGAGCTGCTCCATGGAAAACCTGCCGCCGCTGGGCCAGTTCCGCACCACGGTGCTGCAGTACGAGGTGCAGCACGCGGGCAACGAGGACCTGCCCCCGGCCATGCTCAACCTGCCGCGCCTGTGCAACCACTGCGACAACCCGCCCTGCGTGCCGGTCTGCCCCGTGCAGGCCACCTTCCAGCGCAGCGACGGCATCGTGCTGGTGGACAACGAGCGCTGCGTGGGCTGCGGCTACTGCGTGCAGGCCTGTCCCTATGACGCGCGCTTCATCAACCATGAGACGCAGACCGCGGACAAGTGCACCTTCTGCGAGCACCGGCTGGAGGCCGGCCTGCTGCCGGCCTGCGTGGAAAGCTGCGTGGGCGGTGCGCGCGTGATCGGCGACCTCAACGACGAGGGCAGCGAGATCCGCCAGCGCATGCGCGAGCACGCCAAGGACCTCAAGGTGCTCAAGCCCGCCATGGGCACGGACCCGCATGTGTACTACCTGGGCTTGCCCGACGCCTTCGTCGAGGGCGTGGACGGACAGGCCAGCGTGCGTCTGGTCGCATCCCACTGATCGCAAGGACCATCGCATGCAGATCATCGAACTCCTGACCCCTGCCTACGAATCGGCCTGGCTGCCCTGGGCCGTGCAGTACTTCTTCCTGGCCGGCATTGCCACGGGCGCCGCCCTGCTGGCCGCCGCCTGCGCATGGGCACCACGCGCCAGCGCCATGGCGCGCCTGCTGCCTGCCGCCGTGCTGGTGCTGGCCGTGAGCGCCATCGCGGCGCCCGTGTCGCTGCTGGCCGACCTGCACCAGCCCGCACGCTTCTGGCATTTCTATGCGCACTTCACGCCCTGGTCGTGGATGTCGGTGGGCGCCCTGCTGCTGCCGGTCTTCGTGGGACTGGCGCTGGCCTTCGTGCTGGCCTGGTGGCTGGGCCGGCCGCAGTGGCTGCGCTGGCTGGCACCGCTGCTGGCCGTGTCGGCACTGACCATCACCGCCTATACCGGCGCCGAGCTGATGGCCGTGCGCTCGCGCCCGCTGTGGAACACGCTGTGGGTGCCGCTGAACCTGGCGCTCACGGGCTGGCTGGCCACCGTGGGCTGCATGCTGGTGACGGCACGCTTTCTGCCCGCCCGCCAACGCCCCGATGTCGGCGCCCTGCAGGCCCTGCGCGTGCTGGGCCTGGCGCTGGCGCTGTGCCTGCTGGCCATGGTGGCGATCTGGACCGTTGCCGGCTGGCTGGGCCAGGGCCGCTCCTTCCAGGCAGCGCTGCAGCTGTGGCAGCAGTTCCCGGTCTGGCGGCTGAGCATGCTGGGCTCGGCCGTGGCGGGCGCCGCCTTGCTGTGGGCGCTGGCCCAGGGCGCAACGCGCATGGCCTGCCCGCGCTACACGCTGGCCCTGGGGCTGGGCCTGGCCGCCGCCGCCTGGGCCTTTCGCTGGGCCCTGTTCATGGGTGTGCAGGGCGTGCCCAAGTACGGCGCGGGCCTGTACATCTACCACATGCCGCTGGGCGGCGACGGCCTGCTGGGCATGCTGGGCGTGGCCGGCCTGTGCGTTGCGCTGGTGACGCTGGCGACCTGGGCGCTGGAGCTGTTCCCCGCGCGCTCGGCATCGGCCCGCGCCGTCTGACACCGCCGCCCTGACGGCACTCCCCATTCACGGAGCGCGGCCCACCCCCCTGCCGGCCGCGCCACAGAAAGCAATCCATGACCGACAAGAAGAAACTCCCCCAAGCTCCCGAAGACCGGCTGGATGCCGAGGCCGCCCGCCGCCGCCTGCTGCTGCGCGGTGGCCTCACCGCCGGTGGGCTGGCCGCCTTTGCGGCCGGCTACGGCGAGACGCTGGCGCGCGGCGCCAAGGGCCTGGTGGCAGGCACCTCGGGCACGCCCACGGCCAGCGCCACGCGCGGCAATTCGCTGACGCCGGAGTTCCGCATCGACCCGGCCACAGGAGCGCTCTCCACCCAGCCCGGCCAGGTGGTCAGCCCCTCCAGCTGCCTGGGCTGCTGGACGCAGTGCGGCGTGCGCGTGCGTGTCGATACGGCCGGCAACCGCATCCTGCGCGTGGCAGGCAACCCCTACCACCCGTTGGCCACCACGCGGCCAGCCGCCATGGAAGAACCCGTGCGCGAGGTCTACGCCAGGCTGGGCAAGGAGCTGGGCCTGGAGGGCCGGGCTACGTCCTGCGCGCGCGGCTCGTCCATGCTGGAGCACCAGAGTGCGCCGCACCGCGTGCTCACCCCGCTCAAGCGCGTGGGCCCGCGCGGCAGCGGCCGCTGGCAGCGCATTTCCTTCGAGCAGCTGGTGCAGGAAGTCTGCGAGGGCGGTGACCTGTTCGGCGAAGGCCAGGTCGAGGGCCTGCGCGCCATCTGGGATACCAGGACACCGCTGGACGCGGACAACCCCGAGTTCGGCCCGCGCGCCAACCAGCTGCTGGTGACCGACGCCTCCAACGAAGGCCGCGCCCAGCTGCTGCGGCGTTTCGCGGGGCCGGCCTTCGGCACGGTGAACGTCAGCAACCACGGCGCCTACTGCGGCCAGAGTTTCCGCGTGGGCGCGGCAGCGGCGCTGGGCGACCTGCCCGGCATGCCGCACGGCAAGCCCGACTGGAGCCGTGCCAGCTTCGGCCTGTTCATCGGCGCGGCGCCTGCGCAGTCCGGCAACCCCTTCCAGCGCCAGGGCCGCGAGCTGGCCGAGGCCCGCTCGCGCGAGGACAACCGTTTCCGCTACGTGGTGGTCTCTCCCGTGCTGCCGACCTCGTCCAGCCTGGCTGCGGGCAGCGGCAACCGCTGGCTGGCCGTCAAGCCGGCCAGCGACCTGGCCCTGGCCATGGCGCTGATCCGCGTCATCCTGGACGAGACGCGTTATGACTCGGTCTTCCTGTCCCAGCCCGGCCCCGCCGCCATGCAGGCGGCGGGTGAGGCGTCCTGGAGCAATGCCACGCACCTGCTGGTCAACGAGCCCGGCCACCCGCGCCATGGCAGCTTTCTGCGCGGTGCGGACCTGGGCTGGGCCCTGCCTGCACCGGCCGAAGAGGGCAAGCCGGCCCAGGACGTGTTCGTGGTGCAGCGCGCCGACGGCAGCCTGGCGCCCCACACCCAGGCCGAGCCTGCACAGCTGATGGTGCGCACCCGCGTGGCCGTGCCCGGCCTGAAGGCCGAAGGCGCGGACCAGGCCCCCGAGCTGCCGGTCTGCTCCTCCCTGGCCAAGCTGCATGAGCAGGCCAGCCTGAAGACGCTGGATGAATACGCCGCGCTGTGCGGCGTGGCGCGCGGCGAGATCGAGACACTGGCGCGCGAGTTCACCAGCCATGGCAAGCGCGCCGTGGCCGATGCGCATGGCGGCACCATGAGCGGCTCGGGCTTTTACACCGCCTACGCCATCAGCATGCTCAACACGCTGGTGGGCAACCTCAACGTGCAGGGCGGCCTGGTGCTGGACGCCGGCCCCTTCGGGCCCTTCGGCCCCGGCCCGCGCTATGACTTCGCCAACTTCGACGGCAAGGCCAAGCCGCGCGGCCTGGCGCTGTCGCGCCACCGCCAGCCCTACGAGAAAAGCGCGGAGTTCCAGCGCAAGCGCGAGGGCCAGCCCGGGGACAGCAAGGCCTACCCCGCCGCCCAGGCCCCGTGGTACCCGGCCGTGGGCGGCCTGTCCAGCGAGATGCTGGCCAGCGCGCTGGCCGGCTACCCCTATCGCGCCAAGGTGTGGATCAACCACATGAGCAATCCCGTCTACGGCATAGCCGGCTTTCGCAATGCGCTGGTGGACGATCTCAAGGACCCGAAGAAGCTGCCGCTGATCGTCTCCATCGACCCCTTCATCAACGAGACCAGCGCGCTGGCCGACTTCATCGTGCCCGACACCGTGACCTATGAAAGCTGGGGCATCTCGGCGCCCTGGGCCGACGTGGTGGCCAAGACCTCCACCGTGCGCTGGCCGGTGGTGGAGCCCGCCGTGGCACGCACGGCCGAGGGCCGCCCCGTGAATGTGGAGAGCTTCCTGTTCGCCGTGGCCGCCAGGCTGGGCCTGCCGGGCTTTGGCGAAGGCGCCATCAAGGATGCCCAGGGCCGGCCGCTGGCCCTGCACTCGGCCGAGGACTTCTTCATCCATGCGCTGGCCAACGTCGCCTTCGCCGGCGACAAGGCCGTGCCCGCGGCCAGCGACGACGACATGGCCATCACCGGCGTGGACCGCCTGGTGCCCGCGCTGCGCCAGCGTCTGAAGGAGGACGAATGGCGCCAGGTGGCCATGCTGCTGACACGCGGCGGGCGCTTCGACAGACTCGACGATGCCTGGAAGGACGGCCAGGTGCGCAAGGCCCATCCGCATGCACTGCAGGTCTGGAGCGAGGAGCTGGCCCGCATGCGCCACGCCATGACGGGCGAGCGCTACAGCGGCTGCCCCACCTGGTATCCGGCGCGACTGGCCGACGGCAGCGCCATGCGCACGCATTTCGGCGAGGACCAATGGCCGATGCTGCTGACCTCGTACAAATCCAACCTCATGAGCTCCATGTCGATCGCGGTCTCGCGGCTGCGCCAGGTGCATCCGCACAACCCGGTCTCCCTGCACCGCGAGGACGCGCAACGGCTGGGCATCGCCAACGGCGACACGGTGCGCATCCGCACGCCGGGCGGCGCGGTGACGGCCGTGGCCATGGTGCGCGACGGCGTGATGCCGGGCACGGTGGCCATGGAGCACGGCTACGGACACCGGGAGCTGGGCGCGGGCCGGCACAGCATCGATGGCCAGCCCATGGCCGTCAACGCCGAACACGCCAACGGCGTGAACCTCAACGACCTGGGCTTTGCCGATCCGACACGGGCCGGCTGCAAGAACGTGTGGGTGGACTGGGTGTCCGGCGCCGCCGTGCGCCAGGGCCTGCCCGCGCGGATCGAGAAAATCTGACCAGGGCCTTCAGGGCGCAGAGGCAGCGGCCTGCCAGCCGCCGCCCAGCGCCTGGTAGAGCGCGATGGCATTTTCCAGCTGCCCCAGGCGCAGGCGTATCACCTCCTGCTGTGCCTGAAAGAGATTGCGCTGGGCATCCAGCTCTTCCAGGTAGCTGGCGTAGCCGGCCTCGTAGCGGTCCCTGGCAAAGCCCAGGGAACGCTGCAGCACGGCTTCGCGCTCGCTGGCGTGCTGCCACTGCGACTGCAGGCGCTGGGTGCCGACCAGGGCGTTTTCCACATCGGCCATGGCCTTGAGCACCACGTTGCGGTAGGCATGGGCCGCCTGGTCGCGCTGGGCCGTGGCGGCATCGAACTGGCCCTGCAGCCGCCCGCCCGTGAACAGCGGCGCCAGCACGCTGCCGCCCAGCGCCCAGACGGTGGCCGGATGGTATTGCAGCGCATTGACCAGCAGGCTGCCGGCGCTGGCCGTCAGCGAGACCTGGGGCAGGAAGGCCGCCCGCTGCAACGCCATGGCTTCATCGGCGGCGGCCAGCTGCAGCTGGGCCCGTGCGATATCGGGGCGGCGCTGCAGCAAGGCCGAGGGCAGGCCCGCGGCCGGCGCCTGCGGCAGCTGCAGCGCCTGCACGGACGCCTGGCTGTCGGCCATGAGCGCGGCCGCGTCGGCATCACCCTCGCCGCCGGCCAGCAGCAGCAGGGCCGTGCGCTGGCGCGCCAGCGACAGTTCGAGCTGCTCGACGGCCTGCTGCACGCTTTGCAGTTCCGCCTGGGCCTGGGTGCGCTGCAGCTGCGAGATGTAGCCCACGCTGACCTGGTCATCGGCCAGGCGCAGGGCATCCTGGCGCGACCGGGCCGTGGCCTGTGCCACCGCCAGTTGCTGCTGCAGCGCGCGCAGGCCCACATAGGCCTGGGCCGTGGTTGCGGCCACGGACAGGGCCACGGCGTCGCGGTCGGCCTCGCTGGCCTGCAGGCGCAGCGCGGCGGATTGTTCCTGGTGGGCGATGCGACCCCAGAGGTCGGGCTCCCAGCTGGCCTGCAGGCCGGGCTGCACCGAGCGTGTATGCGTGAGGCCGCGCGCGCCCAGGCTGCGCCCCGTGGAAGCACCCGCCGTGGCCGAGACCTGCGGCAGGCCGGCCGCGCCCGCCACATCGAGGTTGGCACGCGCCTCGTCCACGCGCGACAGGGCCAGCAGCACATCGCCGTTGCGTGCCTGGGCCAGTTCCACCCAGCGCGTGAGCAGGGGGTCGCCAAAGGCCTGCCACCATGCAGCCTGAATCTGGGCTGGCGCCCCCTGCCCCGCCACGCTCCATTGCGAGGGCAAGGCCGGCCGTGCGGCATCGGGCGCCTGGCTCAGTGGCGGCACGCTGCAACCGGCCAGCGCCAGCGTGCAGGCCAGGGCTGCAGCCAGCGAACGCGCGGTCATGGCCGGGCCTCCTGCGCCGTATCCAGGCGCACCACCACCGACATGCCGGCCCGCAGGCGGGCGGCCTGTTCCTGGCCCTCGTCGATGGCGATCTTGACCGGCAGCCGCTGCACGACCTTGGTGAAGTTGCCGGTGGCGTTGTCGGCCTTGAGCACGCTGAACTCCGAGCCCGTGGCCGGTGCGATCTCCTGCACGCGCCCCGTCAGGCGCGCGCCGCCCAGCGCATCCACGCTGAACTGCACGGACTGGCCGATGCGCACCCGGGCCGTCTGCGTTTCCTTGAAGTTGGCCACCACCCACAGCCGCCGGGGCACCACGTACAGCAGTTGCGAGCCGGCCGTCACGTACTGCCCCACGCGCACGCCGGCCTCACCGACCTGGCCGTCACCGGGCGCATGCACCACGGTGTTGTCCAGGTTGATGCGGGCCTGGCGCAACTGGGCCTGGGCCATCTGCACCTGGGCTTCGAGCGAGGCCCGGTTCACGGTCGTGGCCTTGATCTTCTCGGCATTGATTTCGATGTCGGCGCGTGCCTTGGCCACGTTGGCGGACGCCAGGCGTGCCGTGGCGCGCACCTTGTCGCGCTCGTTGAGCGAGACCGAGCCGCGCTCGGCCAGCGCCTGCACGCGCTGCAGCTCGGCGCCGGCGCGGTCGGCCTCGGCCTGCACGGCCTCCAGGCCCGCGCGGCTGGCGCCCAGCGTGGCGCGGTTCTGGGCCTGGGTCTGGTCGGCATTGGCCAGTTGGGCACGGGCATTGGCCAGCTGGGCCTCGGCCTGGGCCACGGCGGCCTCGTAGGTGCGCGCATCGATGCGCACCAGCGGCTGCCCGGCCTTGACGTTCTCGTAGTCCTGCACCAGCACCTCGGTCACATAGCCGCTGACCTGGGGCGCGAGCACGGTGACGGCGCCGCGCACATAGGCGTTGTCGGTGCTCACCACGGTGCCCGCGAAGGGGAACAGGTTCCAGGCGCGCAGCACCAGCAGCACGCCGGCCAGGGCGACCGCGACCATCACCAGCACGCTGCGCAGCGAGGGCTTGATGAGCTTGGGGGAAGGCGAGGACGGCGCCGTGGGTGGCGCAGCAGGAGCCGTTGCGGGCGAGGCAGCGGTGGCGGCCGTGCCGCCGTCGGAATTTGTGGAGTCACTCATGTTGTTGTCTTTTCTCTGGGCGAACGGTTTCAGGCGCGGGCGACCGGCTGGGTGGGCGGCTGGCCCGGTGCGTCCTGCGGGGCGGCGGCATCGGTACCGCGCATGGCCGATGCATCAGCCGCGGCGGCGCGCATGCGCTCCACGAAGGCGCGCTGGCGCGCGCGACCGGCCAGGGCCAGCGACCACAGCAGGTAGAGCACGGCAATGCCTGCCGTGAGCGCGAACACGTCGTTGTAGGCGCGCACATGGGCCTCGCGCCGCGCCGCCTGGGCCAGCTGGGCCATGCCCTGGGCGGCGCGTAGCGCCGGGTCGGTGATGACGCGGGCCAGGCTTTGCTGCTGCTGGCGCAGGCGGTCGGCCACGATGGGATCGGTGGGATCGACGCCGGCCACGATGGCGGCCGAGTACACATGCTCGCGGTGCATCTGGTAGGTGCTCAGCAGGGCCGAGCCCATGAGCGCGCCCATGGCCTGGGTCATGGAAATGGTGACGATGGCCGTGAGCATGTAGTGCGCGCCGAACTTCAGGCCCTGCACCACGCCGATCAGCATCAGCGGCCCCATGAACAGGCCCGCGCCCACGGCCATCAGGAACTGGCTGCCGAAGAAGTCCTGCGGCCGGTCGAAGCTGGTGCGGCTGTGGTCCAGCCATGCGGCCAGCGCGAACAGCACGATGGAGCCCACGATCTGCCGGCCCATGTTCTCCAGCCCGAAGGTCAGCGCCGACACCGCGATGCCCACGATGGTGCCCAGCAGGATGACCACGAACAGCGGCTGCATCTGGTCCACCGTCATGCCCAGCATGCGCTGCATGCCGATCACGCCATAGGTCTGCTCGCTCGTCAGAAAGCGCAGCAGCAGCGCGCCGATGACGAAGCGCACCGTGGGCGCCAGCACGAACCAGCGCGTCTGCAGCATGGGATTGCGACGGTGGTGCTCGATGTACAGCGCCAGGCTCAGCAGCACGATGGCGCCGATCAGCATCCAGGCCAGCCAGGGCGTGTCCAGCCACCAGCGGTTGTAGCCCTGCACCAGCACGGCGATCAGCAGGCCCATGCCCGGAACCATGAGGAAGAAGGTCAGGAAGTCCAGCCGCTCGAAGCTGCGGATGTGCACGCCGGGCGGCAGCTTGAGAACCACCACGCCGGCGAAGGAGATCAGCGCCAGGCCGGCCTCGAACAGGTAGAGGTTGTGCCACTCGCTGTTGAGCAGCAGGCCTGGCGAGAGGATCCAGGCCAGCGGCGTGGCGATCTGGCCCAGGCCCACGCCGATGACCAGCATCTTGAGCACGTATTTGCGCGGCGCGGCCTGCAGCATGTAGAGCGTGCCCAGCGTGCTGCAGGTCGCCCCGGCCAGGCCGCTGGCCGCGCGCAGCATCAGCAGGCTGGCGTAGCTGCCCAGCACCAGGTGCAGCAGCGTCAGCACGGCGTAGACGCCCAGGCCGATCTCGGCGAACAGCCGCATGCCGAACTGCTGTCGGAACTTGTAGACCAGCAGGTTGGCCGTCATGTTGAGCATGACATAGGCGCCGGTCAGCCAGGCGGCCTCGGTGGCGGTCAGGCCCATCTGGCCCTGGATGGTGGGCAGATTGGCGGTGAACAAGGCATTGCCCAGGCCGCCCGTGAGCGCCACCAGCACGGCGATCAGGCCATAGGCGGCACGCACTGCCGGCTGGTGCAGCGGCATCGACGGCGAGCCCGGCAGGCTGGGCTTTTCGTGCTCTTCCCAGTCCGGCGGGGGCTTCAGGTAGACAACGGGGGGCGACGGGGGCAGCACGGGCCCCGGTGGAGTGGGCGTGGTGGCCATGTCAGGCCTTCAGGCCTTGCCAGACGATCTGCAGGGCCTTGCGCGCCAGGCTGCGTCGCTGCTGCGGCGTCTCGCCGCGCAGCGAGGCGCCCAGCATGCCGAAGACCAGGGACAGCTCGGACTGGGTCAGCGGCTGGCGGCATTGGCCGCAGGCCACGGCCCGGTCCATGGCCGGGCGAAAGATCTGCCACATGGAAACGCGGGCCTGGGCGATGACCTCGTCGCCGCGCTCCACCGTGCGCCAGTAGTCGGTGATGGGGGCCGAAACCGCGATGCGCTCGGCCAGACGGGACAGCAGCTTGTAGAAGGCATCGTCGTCCTCGGCCATGGCCTCGGCCGCGATGCGCATGTTGTCCAGCGAGCGCTCCAGCAGCGCCAGCATCAGCGCGCGCCGGTCGGGAAACTGCCGGTACAGCGTGGCGCGGCCGACCTCGGCACGCTCGACCACCAGGTCCAGCGGCGCAGTCACGCCGTGCTCGGAAAACACGGCATCGGCCGCGTCCAGCAGCTGGGCGCGGCGGATATCGGCACTGGGTCTCTTGGAAGTCATGCGGGCAATTATCGGACAAAGTTGTCCGTTATATGTCCGCAGGAAGCTATCCCATGCACACACCATGGGATACACCGGAACCTGAAAAGCTACAGATCCGCCAGCGCCAGCAGCGTACGGCGGCTCTCGAAAGACCGGGGCTGGCCGGTCAGGGGATCGTCGAAGGCCAGGCTGCGCGCCAGCAGCTGCAGCGGGCGCGAGTAGTCGCCCTCGGGCATGTCGTGCACCTCGGGGTAGAAGCCGTCGCCCCACAGCGGCAGGCCCAGGGCCGCCATGTGCACGCGCAACTGGTGGCGCTTGCCGCTTTCCGGCTCCAGCCGGTAGCGTGCCCAGCCACCCTCCTGCTCCAGCACCTGCATGCGGGTGCGGGTGTTGGGCGTGCCCGGCACCTCGTGCATGCGAAAGAAATGGCCGCTTTCCTCCATGCGGCTTTCATGCACGCGCGGAAACTCCAGGTCCGCTCGCCAGGGTGCGACGGCCTCGTAGGTCTTGTGGATGGCACGGTCGCGGAACAGCGCCTGGTAGGTGCCGCGCGTGGCGCGCTGCACCGAGAACACCACCAGTCCCGCCGTGTCGCGGTCGATGCGGTGGATGGGGGACAGCTCCTGCAGCCCGAACGCGCGCTTGAGCCGCACCAGCAGCGTCTGCTGCAGGTACTTGCCGGCCGGCACCACGGGCAGGAAGTGCGGCTTGTCGGCCACCAGCAGATGATCGTCGCGATGGATGACTTCGGCCTCGAAGGGGATGGCCGGCTCGGCCGGCAGTTCGCGGTAGTAGTAATAGCGCAGCCCCGGCGCGAAGGCCGTGTCCGCCTGCGCGGCCCGCCCGTGCTCGTCGACGACTTCGCCCAGCGCCATGCGCCGCAGCCAGTCCTCGCGCGCCACGGCCGGCAGGCGCTCGGCCAGGAAATCGATCAGCAACCCGCCGCCCTGGCTGGGCAGCACCACGCAGCTGGGGCTGACGCCGTCGCGTATGGGAAGAACCTTGGGGTCGTGGGCGTTGTGCATGAATTGCCGCTCTCAGCGCTTGTGCCGCACCGCCCATTCATCGGGCATCACGATCATGCCGGGAAAGCTGTCACGCAGCGCCAGCAGGTCGCCGTCGCCCGTGATGAGCGCCTGGGCCCGGCCTGCATGCGCCAGAACCAGGAACACCTGGTCCTTGTCGTCCCGGCACAGCGGCAATGCAGGCCAGGGCTGCGGCAGTGTGACGACATCGGCCCAGGGAAGGAAATCCTCCAGCAAGGCCTGTTGCTCGGCCGCTGCCAGCTTGAACTTCGGGTAGGCGAGCACACGCAGCAATTCGCTGGCTGTTTCCCTGCAGACCAGGGGCTGCAATTGCTGGTGCTGCCAGGCATGGCGTATCCACGCAAGACGGCCGGACGTGAACAGCAGGGCAGAGAGCACGACGTTGGTGTCCAGGACGACGCGCATCATTCGCGCGCCCAGGAGGTCGCCTCCTGCACATCCTCTTCGGTGATGCCCAGTTGCTGCAGCTTGTCGCGGACAGCCTGTGCGCGCTGGACGGGCTGCACATGCACGGGCGTGAGCACGATGCGGCCGTTTTCCACGGCCACCTCGAAATACTCGGCGGCCTCCACCTCGGCCACCACGGCCTTGGGCAGGGTGATCTGGTTCTTCGATGTCAGTTTGGCTAGCATGGCCGGCTCCTGCAGATGAAAGAAAACAAGGAAATCTTACTTCCTTGCTTCATTCCTCTGCCGCTCATCGGCTTTTGTCACCTGCCGAGGCTGGGCCGGTCAGCCCATTCCCGCCATTCGCGCCGTTCAACCCGCTGTCCGCTGTCACCAGCACGCCCGCCGAAACGATGTAGTCGGCCGCGCTTTCGATGTCGCCGCGCAGTGCCTCCTTCGCGGCCGCCGCATCGCCGCGACGCAGGGCCTCGACCAGACGCGCATGGTGGCCGACTGCCACCTGTTCGCTCACCCTGCGCGAGCCCGAGCGCATGTCGTGGTTGAGGATGGGGCCTATGCGCAGCCACAGCGCCTCGATCATCTGCAGCAGCATGGGCATGCAGGCCGCGCCGTAGACCGCGAAGTGGAAATCCTTGTTGAAGGCAATGAGCCGCGCGCCGTCCGGCGAGGCGCTGGCCATCTCGGCCGCAAAGCGGTCCTGCAGCGCTGCGATGCGTTCCAGCCCGATGGCCGGCAGTTGCCGTGCCGCCTGCTCCGCGGCCAGGCCTTCGAGGTTGACGCGGATGCGCGTGATCTCGCGGAAGGCGCTTTCCGTCATCAACGGCACGCGCAGCGCGCGATTGGGCGTGAGTTCCAGTGCCTGCTCGGCCACCAGCCGGTGCACGGCCTCGCGCACCGGCATGACGCTGACGCCCAGGGCGCTGGCCGTGGTGCGCAGCGAGATCTGCTCGCCCGGAAACATCTGGCCCGTGATCAGCAGTTCGCGCAGCTGTGCATAGACATCGCTGCTGAGCGTCTGGCGCTTGAGCGGGGTGACGAGTTCATTGATTGCCATGCCGGCCATCGTAGCGCAGGCCGCAGGTGTTCAGGGTATTCACCATATTTGATCTGTGATCACAGATACAGAATCCAGCATCGAACCTTTCCTCTTTTCCCAAGGAGTATTCGCATGTGGAACAACGATCTTCTGGCGGGCCAGCGCGTCCTGGTGACGGCGGGCGCGGCGGGCATCGGCCTGGAAATCAGCCGGGCCTTCGCCAGCGCTGGCGCGCGCGTCATGGTCTGCGATGTGGCCGCGGCCAGCCTGGTCGCGCTGGCCACCACCCTGCCCGGCACCCATGGCTGCCTGGCAGATGTCTCGGATGCCGCCCAGGTGGCTGCGCTGTTCGAGGCCGTGGACCGCGCGCTCGGCGGGCTGGACGTGCTGGTCAACAACGCCGGCGTGGCCGGCCCCACGGGCGCGGTAGAGACCTTGGAGCCTGCCGACTGGCAACGCACGCTGGATGTGAACATCACCGGCACCTTCCTGTGCACACGGCTGGCCGTGCCCCGGCTGCGCGAGTCGGCACGCCAGGGGCGGCAGACGGCCATCGTCAACCTGTCCTCGGCGGCGGGACACCTGGGCATGCCGGGCCGCTCAGCCTATTCGGCATCCAAATGGGCCGTGATCGGCTTCACCAAGTCGCTGGCCCTGGAGCTGGGGGCCGACGGCATACGCGCCAATGCCATCCTTCCGGGCGCCGTGGACGGCCCGCGCATCCGCGACGTCATCGCAGCCAAGGCCCGCGCATCGGGGCGGCCGCTGGAAGATGTCACGCGCGACTACACCCACCAGGCCGCGCTGGGCCGCATGGCCACGGCACGCGACATCGCCCACATGGCCGTGTTTGCCGCAAGCCCCATGGCCTGCCATGTCACCGGCCAGGAGCTGGCCGTCGACGGGCTGACGCAGGCCCTCAGCTGAGCACCCGCCACTCCAACCCTCTTTCGCCCTTCCCTCTCAAGGACACTCCATGGCCACCCGCACCAAAGCCATCATCACCTGCGCGCCCACGGGCGCCATCCACACCCCCAGCATGTCGCCCCACCTGCCCGTGACGGCCGAGCAGATCGCCCGGGCCGCCATCGATGCGGCCGAAGCCGGCGCCGCCATCGTGCACCTGCACGCACGGGACCCACGCGACGGCCGCCCTTCGCAGGATCCCGCGCTGTTCCGTCCGTTTCTCGCCTCCATCAAGGCCGGCTGCGATGCCATCGTGAACATCACCACGGGCGGCAGTCCGCACATGACGGTGGAAGAACGCATGCGGCCTGTGACCGAGTTCCAGCCCGAGCTGGCCTCGCTGAACATGGGATCGATGAACTTCGGCCTGTTTCCCATGCTGGAGCGATTCCGGAACCTGGAGCACGCCTGGGAACGCGAGCATCTGGAAAACAGCCGCAACCTGGTCTTCAAGAACACCTTTGCCGATATCGAAGGCATCCTGCGGCTGGGACAGGCCCAGGGCACGCGCTTCGAGTTCGAGTGCTACGACATCAGCCACCTGCACAACCTGGCGCATTTCGTGGAACGGGGACTGGTGCAGGGGCCCGTGTTCGTGCAGTCGGTGTTCGGCATCCTGGGCGGCATCGGCGGGCACCCCGAAGACCTGATGCACATGCGCCGCACGGCCGACCGCCTGCTGGGCGACGGCTACCAATGGTCCATCCTGGGCGCCGGGCGCAACCAGCTGCCGCTGGCCACCATGGGCGCCGCCATGGGCGCCCATGTGCGCGTGGGGCTGGAAGACTCGCTGTGGATAGGCCCGGGCCAGCTCGCCACCTCCAGCGCCGAGCAGGTGCGCCGCATACGCACCGTCCTGCAGGCACTGAACATCGACGTTGCCACGCCCGCCGAGGCACGCCAGATGCTGGGCCTCAAGGGCGCCGCCAACGTGGCCTTCTGAGCCATTGCCCGCCCACCAGACCTGCCAACGGTCCCGCCTTCAAGGAGACAAGCACCATGTCCAGCCATTCCGTCCATGCGCCCCCGTCCACTCACGGCGGCGCGGCCAGCGGCGCCAGCACGGCGCTCAACGCCAGAATCTTCCGCAGGCTGATGCCGCTGCTGGTCCTGTCCTATGTGATCAGCTTCATAGACCGCACCAACATCGCGCTGGCCAAGACGCATATCGAGGTCGACCTGGGCATCTCGGCCGCCGCCTACGGGCTGGGCGCGGGGCTGTTCTTCCTGAGCTACGCCCTGCTGGAAGTGCCCAGCAACCTGGTCATGCACAGGGTGGGTGCGCGGTTCTGGATCACGCGGATCATGGTGACCTGGGGGCTGCTGTCGGCCGGCATGGCCTTCATCACCGGAGAGACCTCGTTCTATGTGATGCGCGTGCTGCTGGGCGCCGCCGAGGCGGGGCTGTTCCCCGGCGTCATGCTCTACCTGACCTACTGGTTCGGCCGCGAGGAGCGGGCCCGCGCCATCGGCTACTTCCTGCTGGGCGTGTGCATTGCCAACATCCTGAGCGGCCCCGTGGGCGGCGCCCTGCTGCAGATGGATGGCCTGCTGGGCTGGCACGGCTGGCAGTGGATGTTCGTGATCGAGGGACTGCCCGCCGTGGGCCTGGCCTGGGTGGTCTGGAAGAAGCTGCCCGACGGCCCGGCCAGCGCGCCCTGGCTGACGGCCGCCGAATCGCGCCAGGTGCTGGAACGCCTGCAGGCGGAACAGGCCCAGCAGGCCCACGCGGGCCAGGTGGGCCATTCGCTCAGGGACTGTCTGGCGGACCGCCAGATCTGGCTGGCCATCTTCGTGTACTTCTGCCACCAGATCAGCATCTACACCGTGATCTTCTTTCTGCCGGGCATCATCGGCACCTATGGCTCGCTGTCGCCGCTGCAGATCGGACTGCTCAACTCCGTGCCCTGGATCGCGGCCGCCATCGGGGCGGCCTGGCTGCCGCGCTTTGCCACCAGCCCGCAACGCTGCCGGCGACTGCTGCTGGCAGGCCTTCTCGTCATGGCCGCAGGCCTGCTGCTGGCGGCCGGCGCGGGCCGCACCGGCCCCGTGCTGGGGCTGCTGGGCTTTTGCCTGACGGCGCTGATGTTCTTCGTGGTGCAGTCCATCGTCTTCCTGTTCCCGGCCTCGCGGCTGGCGGGCGCGGGGCTGGCTGGCGGCATCGCCCTGGTCAACACCTGCGGCCTGGTCGGCGGCTTCATCGGCCCCACGGCCATGGGCCTGATCGAGCAGGCCACGGGCAGCACGAGGAATGGCTTGTTCATCATCGCCGCGCTGCTGGCGGTGGCCGCGCTGGCATCCACCTGCCTGCGCCAGGGCCAGGAGACAGCACGATGACAAGACAGGCCGCGCCGTCCGCCGACGTGTAGGCCAACCTCCTGAATGCGGGCCTGCCGGTGGCGCGCCCTCACGTCCCGGGCCTTGGCAGGCGATTTCACGGCGCTAGGATGGACCGAACTCCATTTCGCAGCCTCCTGCGCCATGACCGCCATCGAGACCCGTCCAGCCGCCGCACCCATGCCTGCGCCAGAGCCTTCCGCCCCGCCCCGCCGCCGCTGGGCGCGCGCCCTGCTCTGGACCGTGTCTGCCCTGGCCATGCTGGTTGCGCTGCTCGTGGTCCTGATCGCCACCTTCGACTGGAACCGCGCCAGGCCCTGGATCAACGAGCGCGTCAGCGAGGCCACGGGCCGGCACTTCGCCATCGAAGGCAATCTGCGCCTGCGCTGGACCTGGCCCCAGCCGCTGGACCAGGGCTGGCGCCACTGGGTTCCCGGTGTCACCGTCGAGGCCGGCCAGCTGGCGCTGGGCCAGCCCGAGGGCTGGCAAGTGGAGCAGGCACCGGACAAGGGCAGCGCCGATCTGCCCGCCCTGCCCGCGCCGCCCGACCACCTGAACAAGGGCCGCCTGCCACAGGACAAGGCCGCCCAGTCCAGCCGGGCCAACCGTGACATCGACCCCGACAGCATCGCCCTGGCCGACGAGAAGATGGCCCCGCCGGCCCGCGACGCGGCCACCATGGCCACGGTGGCGCGCGCCACGGCCAGCCTGCGGCTGTGGCCCCTGCTGGGCCGGCATGTGCTGCTGGACCATCTGCAGCTCGAAGGCCCGGACCTGGTCTTCGCGCGCCGCAAGGATGGCAGCAACAACTGGACTTTCGAGCGGCCCGAGACCTCGGGCCCGCGCTGGCGATTCCAGGTCGCGCAGCTGAGCCTGCGCAGCGGGCTGGTGGGCTGGAGCGACGGCATGCGGCAGATGGCGGTACGTGCGCGCCTGGACAGCCTCGTGCAGCCGCCCAGCGCCGAGTTTCCCTATGGCATGCGCGTCGGCCTGACCGGCCACATCGCCAAGGCCACCATCGAGGCCCGGGGCCTGGTGGGGCCGGTGCTGGACCTGCAGTCCGGCAGCGCGCAATTTCCCGTCAGGCTGTGGGCCAGCGCCGGCAGCCTGCATGCCCAGGCGCAGGGCACGCTCGACAACCCCAAGGCGCTGGAGGGCATGGATCTGCAGGTGCGGTTGCGCGGCGCCAGCATGGCCGACCTGTTCCCGCTGACCGGGCTGCTGCTGCCGCGCACGCCTGCCTTCGACACCAACGGCCGCCTGGTCGGCAGCCTGCAGCCGGGCCGCGCCGTCTGGGCCTACCAGGACTTCGAGGGCCGCGTCGGCCAAAGCGACCTGCGCGGCGCGCTGCACTACACCTCGGGCGAGCCCCGCCCCCGGCTCACGGGCGACCTGGCATCGCGCAAGCTGCGCCTGGCCGATCTGGGCCCGGTGATCGGCGCGCCTTCGACCCAGCAGGGCCAGAAAAACAAGGAAGCGGCCAGCGGCAAGGCCCTGCCCGCCCAGCGCTTCGAGACCCGCGCCTGGACGGCCATGGACATGGACCTGCGTTTCAGGAGCGACCGCATCGAGCGGCCCCAGGCCCTGCCCATCGAGGACTTCAGTGTCCACGCCATCATGGACAACGGTGTGCTGCGCCTGTCGCCGCTGCGTTTCGGCATGGCCAAGGGCAAGCTCGACATCGATGCGGTGGTCGACAGCGGCCCCCAGCCCGCCAAGGCCAACCTCAAGGGCCGCGTGGAAGGCATGCAGTTGTCGGCGCTGTTCCCTGAGATCGAACTGATGAAGAAAAGCCTGGGCCGCATGGACGGCGTCCTGGCGCTGGAGGGCCGCGGCCAGTCCATCGCCGAATGGCTGGGCAGCAGCTCGGGCGACATCCGGCTGTATGTGCGCGACGGACGCTTCAGCAAGCAGTTGCTGGACCTGGCCGCACTGAATCTGGGCAGCGTTGTCGTGGCCAAGCTGTTCGGCGAGGACAAGGAAGTGCAGCTCAACTGTGCCGTGGCGGATTTCAGCGTGCAAAAGGGCCTGGCGCGCACGCGCAACGTCAAGCTGGCCACGCCCGAGGCCATCGTCGAGGCCACGGGTCAGATCAGCCTGGCCCAGGAGACCATGGACCTGCACATCAAGCCGGAGTCGCTCAAGTGGAAGTTCTTCTCGCTGCGCACGCCGCTGTACGTGCGCGGCAGCTTCGCCCACCCCCAGGTCGGCGTGGAGCCCGGCCCGTTGCTGCTGCGCGCGGGTGCCGCCGTGGCTGCCGCCATCGCGGCACCGGCCGCGCTGGCCCTGGTGCCGCTGACGGTGCCTGCCGCCGAGGAGGATGCGCAGTGCCAGCGCATCCTGGCCGAGGTGACCAGGCGCTGAACCCTGCCGGCATGGGCCGACCGTAGCCCGCCATAGCAGGAATGCATTGCGTATTTTCACTAAGGCCCCGGCCGGGCGCAGGGCGCGGATTTCGCTTAGGCTTGATCGTTTGCTTTTCCTGAGCCTGCTTTTTCCGCTTCCGTTTTCCCATGACCTCCAAAGTCCAGTTCCGCCTGCGCGTATACAACGACGGCACCATCGCCATCGGCCCCGGCAAGGTCCAGTTGCTTGAAGCCATCGCCGAAGCGGGCTCCATCTCGGCCGCCGCGCGCGCGCTGGGCATGTCCTACCGCCGCGCCTGGGTGCTGGTCGATGAGATGAACCGTGCGCTGCAGACGCCGGCCGTCAACACGGCCGCGGGCGGGGCGCATGGCGGCGGCGCTTCCCTGACTTCCACGGGCGAGGCCATCGTGCGCCACTACCGCGCCATCGAGACAACGGCGCGCATGGCGGCAGCGGCCGACATCGCCGCCCTCACCCGCCTGCTCAACCCGCAGGGCACGGCCGCATGAGCACGGCAGCCGACAGCCCGCAGGCCATCGCCTGCCGCCCCATCGCCTGGGTGCGCAGCCGCTTCACCGATCCCGTGGGCATGCCGATACAGACCGCCGGCGCGCCCGACGAACCGGGACGCATCGAGGTGCTTGCCGAATTCGAGGCCGGCCTGCGCGACATCGAGGGCTTTGACTACCTGATCCTCGTCACACACCTGCACCAGGCCGTGGAAAAGCTGGAGGTCGTCCCCTTCATGGACGACAGCAGCCATGGCGTATTCGCCACGCGCGCCCCGGCGCGCCCCAACCGGCTGGGCCTGTCCATCGTGCGTCTGGTGCGGCGCGAGGAGCTGGTGCTGTACTTCCTGGGCAACGACATGCTGGACGGCACGCCCGTGCTCGACATCAAGCCCTATGTGCCCAGGCTGGATGTGCGCCAGACCGAGCGCATCGGCTGGTTCGGCAAGCGTATCGACCAGATGCCCGACATCCGAGCGGACAGCCGCATGGCCTGAGGCTGCTTAGGCAGCACCCTCAGTGGAAATTGCGGCTCGCCACGCCCGAGCCGCCCAGGCGGCCCAGCCAGCGGCTCATGTCGCGGGCGCGGTGCACGATCAGGTGGCGCACCGCCGGCGCGTCCACGGGCGCCGGCCCATCGTCCGGCCGCTTGCCCCAGTCGGCGCTGCTTTGCCATTCGCCCTCGACCGCCAGCAGGCGCGAGCCCAGCAAGGGCTCGCTCCAGCGCGTGACCGTATCGGGCCAGACCACGAGGTTGACCGTGCCTGTCTCATCCTCCAGCGTGATGAAGAGGGTGCCCTTGGCCGTGGGCGGGCGCTGGCGCACGGTGACGATGCCGCAGGCGCGCACGCGCAGGCCCGGCAGCGTGTCGCGCAGCTCCAGCGCCGTGCGCAGGCCGTGGCGGCGCAGGCGGTCACGCAGCAGGGCCAGCGGGTGGCGGCGCAGGCTCAGGCCCGTGGCCGCGTAGTCGAACAGGATTTCCTCGCCCTCGGGCGCGGCCGCCAGTTGCACGGGCGCCTCATGCACAGGCACACCCGCGAACAGCGGCGGCTGCACCTGCAGGGCCGCCGCATCCCACATCTGCTGGCGGCGGTGGCCTGAAAGGCCCTGCAGCGCATCGGCCGCCGCCAGGGCCTGCAGCTCGGCGCGCTGCAGCCGGGCGCGCAGGGCCAGGTCCTCGGTGCTCCTGAACGGCGCCTGGGCGCGGACCTGCGCCACGCGCTCGCCGGAAGTCTTTGGCAACTGCGCCACCATGCACAGTCCCAGGCGTACGGCCGGCTGTGGCAGCTCGACGCCGGCAATGCGCTCATGCGGTGCCTCCAGCGTACAGTCCCAGTCGCTGTGGCGCACATCGATGGGCAGCACGCGCACGCCGTGGCGGCGCGCATCCTGGATCAGCTGCGAGGGGGTGTAGAAGCCCATGGGCTGGGCATTGAGCAAGGCCATCAGGAAACAGGCCGGCTCATGGCGCTTGAGCCAGGCGCTGGCATAGGCCAGCATGGCGAAGCTGTAGGCATGGCTTTCTGGGAAGCCGTATTCGCCAAAGCCCAGCATCTGGCGGAAGATGGCCTGGGCAAATTTGGCGCTGTAGCCATTGGCCAGCATGCCGTCGATCAGTTGCCGCTCGAATCGGTGTACGCCGCCCTTGCGCCGCCAGGCGGCCATGGAGCGGCGCAGCTCGTCGGCCTCGCCCGCCGAGAAATCCGCCGCGATCATGGCGATCTGCATGACCTGCTCCTGGAAGATGGGCACGCCCAGCGTGCGCTCCAGCGCCTTCTTGAGGGCGGGCTTCTCCAGAACCAGCGCATCGCCCTGCCGCTGGCGCTCGCGCGCCTGCAGATAGGGATGGACCATGCCCCCCTGTATGGGCCCGGGCCGCACGATGGCGACCTCGACCACCAGGTCGTAGAACTCGCGCGGCCGCAGGCGCGGCAGCATGCTCATCTGGGCACGGCTTTCGATCTGGAAGGTGCCCACGGTATCGGCGCGGCAGATCATGTCGTAGGTGGCGGCATCTTCCCGGGGGATGTCGGCCAGTTCCCAGCGCACGCCGCGCAGCGCGGCGCGCGCATCCAGACTGCCGCGCAGCACGGTGAGCATGCCCAGGGCCAGCACATCGACCTTGAGCAGGCCCATGGTGTCCAGGTCATCCTTGTCCCACTGGATGACCGAGCGTTTCTCCATGGTCGCGGGTTCCACGGGCACGAGGCGCGTCAGCGGTCCCTCGGTCAGCACGAAGCCACCCACGTGCTGGCTCAGGTGGCGCGGGCTGTCGCGCAGTTGCAGGGCCAGCTCCAGCCACAGCCGTGCGCGCCGGGGTGACAGCTGCGGGCATGCATCGCCCAGCCGCTCACGCAGCCGTGCCAGGCGCAGCAGCTTGGAGCGCACCCAGCCCAGGGCGGGATCATCGGGTTCGGGCTCGGCCGCTTCGTCCTCGGCATCGCTGAACCAGTGGTGCTGCCGGGCCATGGCATCGATCAGCGCCGCATCCACGCCCAGGGCCTTGCCCGCATCGCGCAGTGCGCCGCGCGTGCGCCAGCAACTGACCACGGCCGTCAGCGCCGCACGGTCACGGCCATATTTTTCGTAGATGTACTGGATGACGGTCTCGCGCCGCGCGTGCTCGAAGTCCACGTCGATATCTGGGGGCTCGCTGCGCTCGCGGCTGATGAAGCGCGCCATCAGCAGCGTCTTTCCATCAGGGTCCACGGCCGTGATGCCCAGGCAGTAGCAGACGGCGGAGTTCGCGGCCGATCCCCGGCCCTGGCACAGGATGCCTTCAGTGCGCGCATAGCGCACGATGTCGTGCACGGTGAGGAAGTACATCTCGTAGCCGCATTCGGCGATCAGTTGCAGCTCATCCTTCAACTGCCTGGCCACCAGCTCGGGAATGCCTTCGGGATAGCGCCCCGCCGCTCCCTGCCAGGTATGCCAGGCCAGGGTCTGGCGCGCATCCATGCCGGGCAGCACGGTTTCCTGCGGATAGTGGTAGCTGATCTCACTGAGCTTGAAATCGCAGCGCGCGGCAATCTGCAGGCTTGCATCCAGCATGGCGCGCGGATAAATGCCGCCCAGCCGCAGCCGCGAGCGCAGATGCCGCTCGGCATTGGGATGCAGCGCGAAGCCGCACTCGGCCACCGTGCAGCCCAGGCGCAGCGCCGTCACCAAGTCCTGCAGCGGCTTGCGCGAGCGCGCATGCATGTGCACGTCGCCGCAGGCCACGCAGGACAGGCCCAATAACCCTGCCACGTCCTGCAGGCTTTGCAGCCACAGGCTGTCGTCGGGCGCCAGCAGCAGCTCCACGCCCAGCCAGCAGCCCGGCCCCAGCTGCGCCACGGCGGCCTGCACGGCCTCGGCCATGGCGGGCACATCACCGGGCAACAGCTGCGCACGCTGCGGCACAACGATGCATTCGCAGCCTTCACGCAGCAGATGCCAGGGGCTGTCCGCATCGACCAGGTACTGGCCCTTGTCGGCACGGGCGCGCGCTGCGCTGATGAATTCGCAGAGGTTGCCCCAGCCGTTCAGATCGCGCGCCAGCGCCACCACGCGCAGCGGCCCCCAGGCGAATTCGCTGCCATGGATCAGGGCCATATCGCAGTCGCGCGCAGCCTCGAAGGCGCGCACGGCGCCGGCCACCGAGCATTCGTCGGTCAGGGCCAGCGCCTGGTAGCCCAGGGCCTTGGCGCGCTGCACCAGCTGGGCGGGCGAAGAGGCGCCGCGCAGAAAACTGAAGTTCGACAGGCAGTGCAGCTCCGCATAGCCGGGCAGACCCGGACCCGATGCCATGCCGGACACCGGCCCGATGGCCTGCGGCGGGGGCTGCAGCCGCTGCAGCTGCGGGGGCGGCGGCTGCAGCAAGATGTCCTGTTCAGCCATAGATGCCTTGCGCAAACCAGGCGGCGGGCGACAGCAGGGCCGGCATGCCTGGCAGCCGCTCCGATGCAGGCGCACGCTCGCGGTAGATCCAGACATGGCCGACAGCCGCGTTGCTGGCCACGAAATAGTCGCGCACGGCCAGCGCCGCATCGGCCTGCGGCTCTCCCCACCAGCCGGCCTCCAGCCGATAGGGGCCGGCCAGCAATTGCAGCGGCCCCTGCCAGCAAGGGCGGCTGCCCTGCAGGAGCAGCGGCTGGGGCGGATCGAGCAGCCAGGGCGGCAGCAGGCCCTGCCAGGGGTTGGCAGCCTTGCGCGCGTGCGCGGGCCGCCTCGGTGCCTGCGGGGTCTGCAAGGACTCGCAGGCCGGTGTCCAGCGCTGCATGGCCTCGGGCCGGTGGTCCGATTGCAGTTGCGCCACCCGCACGCCCTGCGCACCACGGCGGGCCGAGACGCGCTCCACCCATTCATGCCAGGCCATGCCGCTGGCCCCACCCGCCGCGCCTGCCGCCTCGCCCAGCGGCGCCGGGCCGGGCGCGGCCGGTGGCAGGCAACTGCCGGCATCGGCCGCGAAAGGCGCGGTGTCCAACGCCACCAGCTCCAGCATGTCCGCAGGCGCGCGCCAGGGCGTGCGGGCCAGGCGTTCGCGCAGCAGGCGCTCCATGTGCTCCAGCGCCTGGGCAGGCCGGGCCGTGCGGATGTCCAGCGCTTCCCAGGCCGGCAGCTCCGTGCCGTCCACGCGCCGCAGATCGTGGTGCCAGCGCAGTTGCAGGCCCAGCACGCCCTGGTGGCGGGCCTGCAGCCAGGCCTGCAGCGCACGCAGCAGGGGCCGGGCGGCCTGCAGCAGGGCCTGGGCGTCGCTGGCCGGATAGCCCAGGTCGGCGCGCAATGCGAAGTGCTCGGGCAGTTCCAGCCAGTCAAGCGCATGGGGGCTGCTGCCATAGGCCTGGTCCAGCGTCAGCAGGGCCGGCAGCCCGATGCGCCGCGCCAGGCCCGCGCGCGGCAGGGCGCGCAGGTCGCCCCATCGGCGGCAGCCCATGCGCTCCAGGGCCGGCGCATGCGGCTCCAGTGCGGGCAGTGTCCAGATGGGCAGTGCGTCGGCAGACGGCCAGGGCTGGCGCGAATCCGTGTCCTGCATGCGCCAGCGCAGACGCGCCAGCGCCTGCCACGCCGTGGCGCCCCGGGCCCAGGACAACATCCGGGGGGCGTCCGCCTGCCCACCCTCGAGCTGCTGTTCACGCAGCGCGCGCAGCAGGCCCAGCAGCATGGTCTGGCGGCCACCCCACAGGCGCTCCACGCTGCCCACCTCCATCAACGCCACGGCCTGCCCTTCCCCGTACCAGAGCGCCACGCGCGGCGTCCAGCGCAGGGCCCACCAGGCCTGCCGGGCACAGGCGTTGCCCCCGCCATCACCGTCGCCATGATCATCGCCCTGCGCGCCATGCAGCGGCCACGCGATCCAGTGCAGTGCTTGATTCGACTGTGCCATGGCATCTCACCCCAGGGTGTGCGCTGCCGCCTGCAGGGCAGGCGCCCCGGCGGGCAGCAATTGCCCGTGTCCATGAAGCCAGCGCTGCGCCTCGTCCGCCTGCCGGGTGCGCCGCTGGGCCTGAGCCTGCAGCACGTCCTGCCAGGCCCAGTGGTGCAGCGGCAGCTTCAAGGGGTGCTCCAGCGCAGGTCCTCGGCGCTTGAGCAACTGCACGCGCAGGCAGGCCGGCGTGCCGCCTTCGCCCGGCTCTGTCTCCACGCGCAGCCGCAGCGGCGCGGGCGAGGCCACCGTCTGCAAGGCGGCCGAGGCCTCGCGCCACAGCCACAGAATGCGCCCCTGGGCAGCGGCCGCCCATTGCAGCCGGCGCAGCGTGGCCATGGGCAGGCCGGCCGGCAGCCAGGCCAGCACGGCCAGCACATCACGGCAGCGCAGTGCCTGCTCACAGACCCAGGCCAGCCCTGTGCCATCGCCGGCCGGGTGGGCACTGGGGTGGGTGTCGGCCTCCACGCAGCACAGCCGGTGCGCCTCCACGCCTGCCGCGTCCAGGCCCGGCGCAAAAGGCCTGCAAGGCGGCGCCACCAGCACCACCTGCCCCGCGCTGCGCTGCATCAGGGCCGCCAGGCCCGGCAGCAACAGCGACCATTCGGCATGGCCATGCGCAGGTTGCAGCAGCTCGACCATGGCGCCCAGCGGCCAGCCCCCGCCCGGCAATTGCGCATCCAGCAGCGCATGGCCCGAAGGCTGGACCCGCTGCTGCAGCGCCTGCTGCCAGCCATCGCCACGCCACACGCCCTGCAACTGGGTCAGCACACGCGCCGCGCCCGCCATGGGGGCGGACTGCGCAGGTTGGGAGGCGTGGGACGTGGTCATGGGGAAAATCTCAAATACTGTATAAATATACAGCATCATTGATTTCCCAAGAGATCCACGGATGTAAAAAAGCCGGGCAAGCCCGGCTGTCTCAGTGCGCTGGCGCTCGCGCTGCACCGCCTGGCGGCGATCCGGCGTCGATCTGCATGCAGGCATCGCACCACTGCGCGACGGCGCTGTCCACGGCATGCGCGCGGGCATGGATGCCGGGCCAGCGGCGCAGGCAGGCGTTGACGATGGCCTGCAGCTGCCACAGGGCCTCGCGGCTGAGCAGGGCCAGCTCGCTCATGCCCTGCACGTCGTCCTTGAGATAGGCCAGCAAGGTGGTGTGCTGGTTGGGGTGCAGGCCGGCCTCGGCCAGCTGCTTTTGCAGCCCACCGATGCTCGATTCGATGTAGACGGCCGCCTGGTGGTCGGGCATGGCCTGCCAGCGCTCGGGAAAGGACTGGCTCAGCGTCTCCCACATCTGGAAGGCGGCCGACAGGGCCGCCACGCTGTGCGTGACCTCGGCCTGCAGGGGCGGCAGCGGCGTGCCCGGTGATATCTCGTCATACAGCAGCGGCAGCAGGATGCCCACCAGGTCCGCAGGGTAGCGCCGGTGGTTCATGCGCAGCATCAGCGACAGGCGCTGGCCCGGCAGGTCCTGGAACTTGTCGAAGAAAGCCGAGACCACCTCGGCCAGCAGCAGGATCTGGCCCATCCTGGAGATGGCATCGCCATGGACGCCGCGTGGATAGCCCGTGCCATCCATGCGCTCGTGGTGCTCGAGCACGGCCATCTCCACATCCTGCGAATACGCCCCCGTGCTGCGCATGATGAGCATGGCGGTGACCGAATGGGCCACCAGGTGCTTGCGCTCGGCACCCGTGAGCCGGTAGCTGGGATCGGTCCAGGCCGGGTCCATGTAGAGCATGCCCACATCGTGCAACAGGGCCGCCGTGGCCAGGGGACCGCATTCGCGCTCGCTCCAGCCGCTTTGCAGTGCCAGGTAGATGGCCACCAGCATCATCTGCAGGCTGTGGGCGAACAGCTCGGGGCGCTGCTCGCGCATCACCGTCAGCTTGAAGGCGATCTGCGGCGGCAGCACCATCAGGCGCAGCGGTGCCAGCAGCCGGTCCGTGCCCTCCAGCGACTGCACCAGGCGGCCCATCAGGTCCACGGTCTCGCATTGCACCATGGCCTGGGCCTCGATGGCCAGCACGTCCACGCGGTTGTCCACGCCCAGGTGCTTGTCGATGGCGTCGCGCAGCTTGTGCTTGACCAGGCGCTCGTACATGCGGCTGTCGATGCGCGCGCCCTTGTCCACGAGCTTGACGCCCTTGTCGTTGAAGATGGGCTCGCCGGTCACCACGTTGCAATGCTCGGCCATGTCGGTGACGGCGCGCAGGAAATGCACGCCCTCGTCTTTCCATCCCTGTGCGGTCGGTGGACTGCGCGTGGCCGCATCCGTCATAAAGAAGACTCTCCTTGGCTCGATTCTTGAAAACATGAGCGCAAGAGCCCGCACATGGCGGGCTCCTGTTCCAAAGCCGACGCCATGCGCCGGCCCTGCGTGGACCAATCAGCGGATCAGCGTGACACCGGTCTTGGACTGGATTTCCTCGAAGCTCACTTCGGGGGCCAGTTCCACGAGCTTCAGGCCCTGCGGCGTCACGTCCATCACTCCCAGGTCGGTGATGATACGGTCCACCACGCCCACGCCGGTCAAAGGCAGGGTGCAGGCGGGCAGAATTTTGAGGTCGGTCGTGCCGTCCTTCTTCCTGGCCACATGTTCCATCAGCACGATGACGCGCTTGACACCGGCCACCAGGTCCATGGCGCCGCCCATGCCCTTGACCATCTTGCCCGGAATCATCCAGTTGGCCAGGTCACCCTTCTCGGACACCTGCATGGCGCCCAGGATGGACAGGTTGATCTTGCCGCCGCGGATCATGGCGAAGGACTGGTCGCTGCCGAAGATGGAAGAGCCCGCGATCGTGGTCACGGTCTGCTTGCCGGCATTGATCAGGTCGGCATCCACGGCGTCCTCGGTCGGGAAGGGGCCGATGCCCAGCATGCCGTTCTCGGACTGCAGCCACACTTCCTTGTCGCCCGTGTGGTTGGCCACCAGGGTGGGAATGCCGATGCCCAGGTTGACGTAGAAGCCGTCCTCGAGTTCTTGGGCCGCGCGGGCGGCCATCTGGTCTTGGGTCCAGGGCATGGTCAGGCTCCTTGTTTTTCTGTGATGGTGCGCTTTTCGATGCGCTTTTCGGGATTCGGGTTGTGCACGATGCGGTGCACGTAGATGCCGGGCAGGTGGATGTCGTCAGGCGCGATCTCGCCGACCTCGACCACCTCCTCCACCTCCACGATGCAGACCTTGCCGGCCGTGGCGGCGGCGGGATTGAAGTTGCGCGCGGTCAGGCGGAACTGCAGGTTGCCGCTCTTGTCGGCGCGATGGGCCTTGACCAGGGAGACATCGGGCACGAGCGAGCGCTCCATCACATAGGTCTCGCCGTCGAACTCGCGCAGCTCCTTGCCCTCGGCCACGATGGTGCCCACGCCGGTCTTGGTGAAGAAGGCGGGAATGCCCGCGCCGCCGGCGCGCAGCTTCTCGGCCAGCGTGCCCTGGGGCGTGAATTCCAGCTCCAGCTCGCCGGCCAGGTACTGGCGCTCGAACTCCTTGTTCTCGCCCACATAGGACGAGATCATCTTCTTGATCTGGCGCGTCTCCAGCAGCTTGCCCAGGCCGAAGCCATCCACGCCCGCATTGTTCGAGATCACCGTCAGGCCCTTGGCACCGCTGTCGCGCAGCGCGTCGATCAGCGCCTCGGGAATGCCGCACAGGCCGAAGCCGCCCACGGCCAGCAGTTGCCCGTCAGCCACGACGCCCTGGAGCGCCTGCTCCGCGGAGGGGTAGAGCTTTTTCACACATGTCTCCTTCAGAATGGATGCGCTACGATACTACGTACCTGACTAGGTAGTTTTTCGTAAAGACTTGCACCATGGATATAGATTACCGGCTGGCGTTCGACGCCGCCCCCGTCGGCCTCGTGATCTCGCGCAACCGCACCATGATCGACTGCAACCGCCAAGTCTGCGAGATGTTCGCCGCCTCGCGCGAGGTGCTGATCGGCCAGACCTTCCAGATTCTCTACCCCAGCGCCGACGAGTACGAGCGCCTGGGCGCGCGCATCGCCCCCATTCTCAACGCCCGGGGCTTCTACTCGGACAACCGCATCATGAAGCGCGCCAACGGCGAGACCTTCTGGTGCCATGTCACGGGCCGCACGCTGGACCGCAGCGACCCCCATGCCTCGGGCATCTGGAGCTTCGAGGACCTCAGCGCCCAGCGCCCCGTCAAGGCCGAACTCACGGGCCGCGAGCGCGAGGTGGCCGCGCGCCTGCTGGAGGGACTGACCTCCAAGGAGATCGGCCGCGCCCTGGCCATCAGCCACCGCACGGTGGAGATCTACCGCGCGCGCCTGATGCGCAAGTACGGTGCCTCCACGGCCGCCGACCTGGTGCACAAGCTGGTCTCGGGCTGACAAGGTCACGGCCTACACAGGCCATCTGCGGCCACGCAACACAATCCTTGGCAAAAAGCATGCCCGCCCAGGCATGTGACAACGTCGCGAATTTTGGCTATGGCGCAGTTGAGATTTCCCAATCGCCAAAGCCTTGTCGCCTCCATAGAACGAAACAACAATAAAAGCAATTCGATAGCACACAGCTATTGATTTTCCAAGCGCCGAGCCGCCCTGGGCGGACCGGCGCCGCTACCACCCCTCGATCAAGGAGAGACCATGACCCACAAGCTCACCACCGCCGCAGGCGCCCCGGTTCCCAACAACCAGGACTCGCTGACCGCCGGCCCGCGCGGCCCCATGCTGCTGCAGGATCTGTGGCATCTGGAGAAAATGGCCCACTTCAACCGTGAAGTGATCCCCGAGCGCCGCATGCACGCCAAGGGCTCGGGCGCCTTCGGCACCTTCACCGTCACCGGCGACATCACGCGCTACACCCGCGCCAGGGTCTTCTCGCAGATCGGCAAGCAGACCGAGGTGTTCGCACGCTTTTCCACCGTGGCCGGCGAGCGCGGCGCGGCCGATGCCGAGCGCGACATCCGCGGCTTCGCCGTCAAGCTCTATACCGAGGAAGGCAACTGGGACCTGGTGGGCAACAACACGCCGGTGTTCTTCTTCCGCGACCCGCTCAAGTTCCCCGACCTGAACAAGGCCGTCAAGCGCGACCCCTACACCAACCTGCGCTCGCCCGAGAACAACTGGGATTTCTGGACCGGCCTGCCCGAGGCACTGCACCAGATCACCATCGTCATGAGCGACCGCGGCATCCCGCGCGGCTACCGCCACATGCATGGCTTCGGCTCGCACACCTACAGCTTCATCAACGCCAGCAACGAACGCCACTGGGTCAAGTTCCACTGGGTCTGCCAGCAGGGCATAGAAAACTTCACCGATGCCGAGGCCGCCTCCGTGGTCGCCTCCGACCGTGAAAGCAGCCAGCGCGACCTGCTCGAGGCCATAGACCGCGGCGAGTTCCCGAAGTGGAAGCTGTGCGTGCAGATCATGCCCGAGCACGAGGCCGAGACCTACCGCTTCCACCCCTTCGACCTGACCAAGGTCTGGAGCAAGAAGGACTACCCGCTGATCGAGGTCGGCGTGATGGAGCTCAACCGCAACCCGCGCAACTACCACGCCGATGTGGAGCAGGCCTCGTTCACGCCGGCCAACCTGGTGCCGGGCATCGGCCCCTCGCCCGACCGCATGCTGCAGTCGCGCCTGTTCTCCTATGGCGACGCGGCGCGCTACCGCCTGGGCGTGAACCACCACCAGATCCCCGTGAACGCGCCGCGCTGCCCCTACCACGCCTACCACCGTGACGGCGCCATGCGCGTGGACGGCAACTACGGCGGCACCATCGCCTACGAGCCCAACACCAAGGGCGAATGGCAGGAGCAGCCCGCGTTCGCCGAGCCGCCGCTGGCCCTCAACGGCGCGGCCGATCGCTGGAACTACCGCGAGGACGACAGCGACTACTTCACCCAGCCCGGCGACCTGTTCCGCCTGCTCACGCCCGATGCGCAGCAGCGCCTGTTCGAGAACACGGCGCGCAACATCGCCGGCGTGTCCGAGCACATCGTGCAAAAGCACATAGCGCACTGCACCCAGGCCGACCCCGCCTACGGCAAGGGTGTGGCCGACGCCATCGCGCGCCAGAAGGCCGGCACACTGTGAACCGCTGAACCGCCCGCTCCATGAAAAACGCCCCCGTCATTGCCGGGGGCGTTTTTCATGGCCGGAACGCCACAGGATGGAAAGCGCCGGATTCTCAGGCGCACGCCACCATGGCGGGCGCAGGCCGCTGCGTGTACTGGGCCACCCAGCCGGCCGTGTCGGCAAACAGGCGCAGCGCCTTGATGCGCCGCGCGGCCGTCAGCGTGAAGCGGTGTTCCACGCCGGCCGGGATGCGCAGGTAGTCGCCGGGGCCCACGCGCAGCACGCGCTCCTGGCCGCTGGCGTCGAAGAAGCCGAACAGGCCTTCGCCGTCCAGGATGTAGCGCACCTCGTCGTCGGCATGGGTGTGGGGCTTGTCGAAGCGCTCCAGTGTCTCGTCCAGCCCTGGCGTGCCCGGGTGCAGCACGACCAGGTCCATGCTGTGGTAGCCGTGGGCCACGCACTCATCGATCACCAGGGCGCCCACGGCCTGGACCACGGTCGCCTTGCCACCTTCGTCCAGTTGGGGCCGGTCCAGCAGTGCGGCCAGGCCGGGCTCGGGCGCCAGCGGGCGGCGCTCCCAGTGCACGCCGACGGCGCCCACGAAATCCGCGTCGGACAGGATGGAGTTGGAAGTGCTCATGGTCTTGCCGCTGTGCCCTTGCTGGCGCCTTGGGGAGTGGTGGATCAGCGGTGGCTCAGCCGACGCACGGCCCAGTCACCGAGGCTCTGGATGGCCTGCACGAAGAAGATCAGGATGACGACCACGGCCAGCATCACGTCGGGCAGGAAGCGCTGGTAGCCATAGCGGATGCCCAGGTCGCCCAGGCCGCCGCCGCCGATGGCGCCGGCCATGGCCGAGTAGCCGGTCAGGCTCACGAAGCTGATGGTCAGGCCCGCGACGATGCCGGGCAGCGCCTCGGGCAGCAGGATCTTCCAGACGATCTGGCCGGTGGTGGCGCCCATGGACTGGGCTGCTTCCACCAGGCCGTTGTCCACCTCGCGCAGCGCGGTCTCCACCAGGCGCGCCACGAAGGGCGCCGCCGCGATGGTCAACGGCACCACGGCCGCCCAGGTGCCGATGGACGAGCCCGTGATCAGCCGCGTCAGCGGGATGATGGCCACCAGCAGGATGATGAAGGGCGTGGAGCGCAGCGCGTTGACGATCCAGCCCACGATCTTGTTGGCCGGGCCGTTCTGCAGCACGCCGCCATGGTCCGTCAGGCGCAGGAACACGCCCAGCGGAATGCCGATCAGGCCGCCGACCAGGCCGGACACGCCGACCATGATGATGGTCTCCCACAGCGAGCTGACGAACAGCTCCAGCATCATTTCCGAAAAATTCTCAAACATCGCTCAATCCCTGGTGGAAACGATCTGGACCTGCACGCCGCCAGCGCGCAGGTGCTCGACGGCCGCATCGATCCTGGCCGCATCGCCGCTGGCGAACACGGCCAGCGAGCCGAAGGTCTGCTCCTGGATCTCGTCGATCTGGCCATGCAGGATGGACAGGTCCAGCCCCAGCTCGCGGATCAGGTGCGACAGGATGGGCTGGTAGGCGCTCTCGCCCGCATAGGACAGGCGCAGCAGGCGGCCTTGCTGGCCCGGGGCCAGCTGGGCCGCCAGCGCGTTGACGCGCGTGGTCACCGACTCGGGCAGCTGCTGGGGCACGATCTCGTCGATCAGGCTGCGCGTGATGGCCTGCTGCGGGCGTGTGAACACATCGATCACGGGGCCCATCTCGGCGATCTGTCCGCCGTCGATCACGGCCACGCGGTCGGCGATCTGCTTGATCACCTGCATCTGGTGGGTGATCAGCACCACGGTCAGGCCCAGCTCACGGTTGACCTTGCGCAGCAGGTCCAGGATGGAGCGCGTGGTCTCCGGGTCCAGGGCCGAGGTGGCCTCATCCGACAGCAGCACCTTGGGGTGGCTGGCCAGCGCGCGCGCAATGCCCACGCGCTGCTTTTGTCCGCCCGAGATCTGGGCCGGGTAGCGGTCGCGCAGCGCGCTCAGGCCCACCAGGTCCAGCAGCGGATCGACGCGCTTCTTGATGTCTTCCCTGGACATGCCCGCCAGCTCCAGCGGCAGCGCGGCATTGTCGAACACCGTGCGCGAGGACAGCAGGTTGAAATGCTGGAACACCATGCCGATGTCGCGGCGCGCCGTGCGCAGCTCGGCATCGCTCAGTTGCATCAGGTCGCGCCCGCCCACCAGCACCTGGCCGGAGGTCGGGCGGTTGAGCAGGTTCAGGCAGCGCACCAGCGAGCTCTTGCCCGCGCCGCTGCGGCCGATGATGCCGAACACCTCGCCCGACTGGATCTGCAGGTGGATGCCACGCAAGGCATGGACAGGCCCCGTGGGGCCCTTGTAGGTCAGGGAAAGATCCCGAATCTCGATCATGAAAACACGCCACGGCGCAGGGCGACCGAAGGACGCCGCTGCGCATTGTTGGGAAGTTGCTGCAATATAGGTTGCAGATATGAAGCCGCAAACTATAGAGAAATAAAGTAATAAGAAGCCCCGGTTATGTACTCCAGGTACAGGCAGGGCGCTCCACTTTCTGGATAACCCTCAACTATGCCTGAATGTGGGCACGCCTTGCCCGTGCCGGGCTATGTCGGTGCCTGCTGCCCTTCGCCGTGCGCGATCCGCTGACGCCACTAGCGCCTTCGGCTGACAGGCGCCAGGCCACGCGCCCTCCTACATTGGCTCCACCCCCACAGGAGAAGAGCGCCATGCGCCCACAACAACAATCCACCCCTGGCCCTGCACCGGCCACAGCCACGCCTGCGGCCGTGTCCAGGCGCGGTTTCCTGCAGGCCGCCACCGTTGCAGGCGTCAGCGTCTGGGTGGCGCCGCTGGCAAGCCAGGCCTATGCGGCCTTGTTCGAGGAGCGCGTTCTGGGCGGCGTGCCGCGCGAGCCCGCCACCCAGCTGCCGCGCTTTCGGATGGACGGACGCTCCAAGGTCATGGGCGCCAAGGTCTTTGCCCGCGACATACGGGCACGCGACATGCCCCATTGGCCCCAGCAGCAGTCCCATGCCTTCATGGTGCGCACCACTCTGGCGGACCGCCTTTTCGACGGCATCGACCTGTCCGCCCTCGATGGAGAGCTGGCCCCCGACCGCGTGGTCACGGCCGAGGACCTGGCACGCGACGGCCTGGCCTTTCCCGCGTTCTACGGCGAGGACATGCTGCTGCCGGCCGGCAAGACGCCCGCCTACCTGGGCCAGGCCGTGGCCATCCTGATCTACCACGACTTCGCGCGCTTTCGTTTCGCCAAGGAGCGGCTGCAGGCCACGGCCGGCGTCATCCGCTATGGACGCGTCACGGGCGCGCCGGACCGTCCGCCCTGGGGCGTGTTCCGCTATGTGCGCCAGGGCGGCGCCACGGCCTTCGACGACGACGTGTTCTCCAGCCTGCGCGATGCCCCCCTGTTCCCTGCCGAGCGCAAGCCCCTGGTCTGGCCGCAGATCTCCAAGGCCGACGCGGTGACCGCGCGCGGGCTGCGCGCGGCCGAGCAGATCGCCCAGGAACTGGCCACGCCGCCGGCCGACTGGCTGGTGCTGCAGCGCCACTACGCCACCCAGTCCGTGGACACGGCCGCGCTGGAGCCCGACAACGCCAACTGCTGGTATGACGCGGCCACGCAAAGCCTGCACATGGTGCTGGCCACGCAATCCCCCCACGAGGTGGCCGAATGGGCCGCGCCCATGGTGCGGGCCAGCAGCTACCCGCTCAGGAATCTCTTCATCCACCCCTGCTACACGGTGGGATACGGCTCCAAGGACCATGCGCCCATGCCCTACTACGGCCTGGTCTGCGCGCTCTATGCGGACGGCAAGCCCGTGCGCCTGGCCAACGACCGCTTCGAGCAGTTCCAGTCCTCGCTCAAGCGCCACGCCTTCGAGATCGACTACACCATCGCCGTAGACAGGAAGACAGGCCTGTTCCAGAGCTTCGTGGCCAGCATGACGGCCAATGGCGGCGGCCGGGCCAACTTCTCGCCCTCGGTGGCCATGGTGGGCGGCACGGCGGCCCAGTCCATCTACTACTTCCCCAAGAACGACATCACGGCCGTGGCGCTGGCCAGCCGCGCGCTGGACGCCGGTTCGGCGCGCGGCTACGGAACGCTGCAAAGCATGGCCGCCACCGAGATGATGGTCGACGAGATCGCCGAGCTGCTGCGCATCGACCCCATCGAGCTGCGCCTGCGCAACGTGCTGACCTCGGGCGCCAGGAACACCCAGGGCGCCATCGCCGCGGGCGCGCTGCGCGCCGACGAGGTACTGGAGCGCGCCCGTCGCCACCCGCTATGGACCGAGCGTGCCAAGCGCAAGGCCGACCATGAGGCGCGCCATCCGGGCCAGCGCTACGGGGTGGGCTTCGCCTGCGTGCAAAAGGACTTCGGCACGGGCGGGGAGGCGGCCTTCGCGCGCATCGAGATCTCGCCCCAGGGCCGCGTGGTGCTGCACCACTCGGGCACCGAGATCGGCACGGGCATGGGCACCTCGCAGGCCCAGCTGTGCATGCCATGGTTCGGCAAGCCGGCCGACGAACTGCAGACCGCCTGCCTGGACTGGCCCGAACTGCCCCTGAAGGCCGAGGGAGACAACTACACCATGGCCCAGAGCGAGCAGGACCGGCTCATGGCCAGGCCGCTGTGGACGCCGGTCTACGCCTCGCCCGCCAGTGCCAGCAACTCGGCCTACTACTACAGCCACGCCACCAGCGAAACCGCGCGCGTGGTCTTCGAGCACGGCCTGTGGCCGGCCGCCGTGGCCCTCTGGAGCCAGGGCATCGGCGGTGGCCAGAAAGCGCCCTACGTGGTGCGCCGCGAGGATGCGCGCTGGGTCAACGGCATGCTCACGGCCAACGGAATGCAGCCGCTGTCGCTGCAGGCCCTGGCCCAGAAGGCCCATGCCCTGCAACTGGTCACGGGGGCGGTGGGACACAGTTTCAACCGCTGGCAATGGGCCGAGGCGGACTTCGACATCCTGGGCACCAGCCTGCGAAGGCCGCTGGACGCGCTGGCCGTGCGCCTGGGCAGTGCCCCCGACGCCCAGGCCGCCGCGCCCATGCCCGCCCCCGATGAAATGCCCCAGGCGGCCACGCCCATCGAGGCCTCCCTGACCGCCAGGCGCAGCGGCGCCGGCTACCGCATGGTCACGCGGCGCAACCTGTTCTACCCGCCCATGCAGCGCAACAACGCGGGCGTCACCTACTACAGCGCCAATGCCGCGCTGGTGGAACTGGCCGTGGACCTGGGCACGGGCGCCGTCGAGCTGCTGGGCCATCACTCCATCCTGGAATGCGGCAAGCCCATCGTGCCCGAGCTGGTCCATGGCCAGCTGGAGGGTGGCATCGCCATGGGCATAGGCCATGCGCTGCACGAGTTCCTGCCGCTGTACGAAGGCGGCCCCGGCGACGGCAACTGGAACTTCCACCGCTACCATCTGCCGCGCGGCAATGAGGTGGCCGTGTGGAAGCAGACGGCCGAGCTGCTGGCACCGCTGTCGGACACCGACCCGCCCAAGGGCATCGCCGAGGTGGTGATGATCCCCATCGTCGCCGCCATCGTCAACGGACTGCACCATGCCATCGGCAAGCGCTTCCACGACCTGCCCGTGACGCCGCAGAAGATCAGGGAGGCCCTCGCATCATGAGCCTGCACCCACGCCCCTTGTCCCTGACCGTCAACGGCCACGGCGTCGGCCCCCTGGACGTGCCCGAGGGCATGCCCATGATCGACTTCCTGCACGAGTACCTGAACCTCACGGGCTCGCGCCTGGGCTGCGGCATCGGCGAATGCCGGGCCTGCACCGTCATCGTGGATGGCCCCGAGGGCAGCCGCGAGATGCGCACCTGCATCACGGGCGCCCATTATTTCGAGGGCCGCAAGGTGCGCACCATCGAAGGCATTGCCGACCCGGCCGAGGCCGCGGCCCAGGCACCGCAGCCCGGTCAGCCTCCGCGCAAGGTCATCGCCATCAGCCCCGTGCAGCAGAAGTACCTGGAGCATTTCAGCTTCCAGTGCGGCTACTGCACGCCGGGCTTCGTCATCGCGGCCACGGTGCTGGTGGAGCGGCTGGCCAAGGCCCCCCTGCGGCCCGCCGAGGTGGAACAGGCCGTGGAGGACGCCCTGCGGCCCCATCTGTGCCGCTGCACCGGCTATGTGCGTTACTACGCCGCCGTGAAGGACCTGATCCTGTCCACGCCCGGCCTGACGCTGAAAGGATGAGCGCCATGACCGCCCCCAGTTCCGATGCCCCCCCCTCCTGAGGCCGACCCGCCCACCCGGCCCGGCGAAGCCGACTACAGCCGCGCCCGTCCGGCCCCGCCCCCCCCAGGCCGCGCAGGCGCTGGGGCGGCCTTCTGCTGCTCATCCTGCTGCTGCTCGTGCTCTTCACCATCGCCGCCATCTGGGGCAACCGCCCCCATGTGCCCCAGCGCGATCCGCAGACCGTGCACCGCAGCGCACAGCAGCTGGCCCAGGGCCTGTACCTGGCGCGCGCGGCCGACTGCATGGCCTGCCACGACAGCCCCGGCGGCCAGCCGTTCGCCGGCGGCAAGCCCCTGCCCACCCCTTCGGCACCCTGTACGGCACCAATATCAGCCCGGACCCCGACCACGGCATAGGCCGCTGGACGGCCGATGAATTCCACGCCGCCGTCACGCGCGGCACCGCCCCGGGCGGGCGCCAGCTCTATCCGGCCATGCCCTATGTCTCCTACCACCGGATGACGCGCGAGGACTCGGACCTGATCTACGGCTACCTCATGAACACCCGGCCCGTGGCCCGGCCCAACCACAAGCCCGAATTGCCCTTCCCCTTCAACCTGCGCGTGCTCATGTTCGGCTGGAAGACGCTGTTCCTGTCCGGCGATCCCCTGCCCGTGGGCAGCCAGGGCCACAGCCCCGCCTGGCTGCGCGGCCAGTACCTGGGCAACGTCATGGGCCACTGCGCCGAATGCCATACGCCGCGCGGCCTGTTCGGACAGATGCAAAAGGACCAGTGGCTCCAGGGCGGCACCCTGTCGCTGTTCACGGCCCCCGACATCACGGCGAAGGGCCTGGCCGCGCGCGGCTGGACATCCGGGGGCATGGCGCAGTTCCTGCAAGCCGGCTTCTCTGCCCATGGCAGCGCCTTCGACGAGATGCACGAGGTCATCGCCAACAGCACGCGGCATTTCACGGGCGAGGACATCGCCGCGCTGTCCACCTTCCTGCTCGGAGACACGCCCCCCACCGCGCAAGCGCTGCCGGCACCGGCCGCCGACACATCCCCGGCGCTGGATGGCGGCCGCCGCCACTACATGGCGCTGTGCGCCAGCTGCCACGGCAGCGAAGGCCTGGGTCGCAGCCTGACCATGCCCCCACTGGCGGGCAACAGCACGGTACGGCAGGCAGATGCACGCAACCTGGTGCTGGCCATCCTGGTCGGGCTGCCCAAGCACCCGGGCGGCAGCGAGCGCCCCACTCCACTGCCCGGCATGCCGGGTTTCATGGGGGACCTGGACGATGCCCAGGTGGCGGAGTTGGCCAGCTTCATGCGCGCCACGATGGGCGGGCTGCCCGCCGACGTCACGGCCAGCCAGGTCGCGCAACTGCGCGGCGCGGCCACCAAGGCAGGGCACGGGCCGGCGCCCTGATCCGGCAGACGCCGAAGAAACCCGCTCATTGTTTCCACCACGGAACCAACCGGGTTCCAGAGCCCGGCTTTTCGAAGTGCCTCCGTCTCCCTAGAGTGGAGACAAAAGGAGGCATACATGTTCGAGACACATCTTTTCCAGGGCCAGCGCGTCCTGGTCACGGGCGGGGGCACGGGGCTGGGCCTCGCCATGGCCACCAGGCTGGCGGAACTGGGGGCCGAGGTGCACCTGTGCGGCCGGCGCCTGGCCGTGGTGCAGCAGGCCTGCGACAGGCTGCAGGCCGACCTCGGTGCCCGGGCCTTCGCCCACGAACTCGACATCCGCCAGCCCGAGGCTGTGAATGCCGTGATCGACCGCATCTGGAGCGCCCATGGCCCGCTCACCGCCCTCATCAACAATGCGGCCGGCAACTTCGTCAGCCGCACCGAGGACCTGAGCATCAACGGCTTCCACGCCATCTCGGACATCGTCTTCCGGGGCACGTTCTACGTCACCCAGGCCGTGGGCCGGCGCTGGATCTCCGAAGGCCTGCCGGGCGCGGTGCTGTCCATCGTCGTCACCTGGGTGGACACGGGATCGCCCTTCGTCGTGCCCTCGGCCATGTCCAAGGCCGGGCTGGACGCCATGACCAAGTCGCTGGCCGTGGAATGGGGGCCCAGGCGCATACGCCTGAACGCCATCGCGCCGGGCGTGATTCCCACCCAGGGCGCCAGCCAGCGGCTGCGTCCCCGGATCGAGGGCAACGAGGATTCGGCCGACCGCCGCCGCCTGGACAACCCCATGCGCCGCCTGGGGACGGACGAGGACATCGGCAACATGGCCGCCTTCATCCTGGCCCCGGGCAACAGCTGGCTCAACGGCCAGACCATCACGCTCGATGGCGGCGATGCCCTGGCCAACGGCGCCTACTTCACCGAATACCAGGCCTGGGACGACGCCGACTGGGCCCACGCCCGGCAGATGGCCAGGGCCGCCAGCCGCCCCGCCACACAGGACGCGGCACAGGAAGGCGCCCCCGCATGAGCACCGCCACACCGCAATCCACCCTGGTCTTCGAAGGCCATGCGCTGACGCCCGCCGACCAGCAACTGCGCGGCAGCCGCCTGGCCCGGGGCCTGCGCGGCCTGGGCCTGGCCGAGGGCGACGTGCTCGCCGTCTTCCTGCGCAACGGCATCGAATACGCCGACGTGGTCCATGCCTGCCGCATCGCGGGCATCTACTACTGCCCCATCAACTGGCATTTCACCGCCACGGAGATCGACTACATCCTGGCCGACAGCGGCGCGCGCGCCCTCATCACCAGCCAGGACCTGCTCGACGGGCTCCAGGGAGAGCTCTATGCCGATCTGCCACGGCGCGTCGCAGGCGCCCGCGAGCCCGCCCAGGACTACGAGGCCTGGCTCTCGGCCCAGGGGCCCTACGACGGCCCGCCGGCCGCGCCGCGCGGCCACATGGCCTATACCTCGGGCACGACCGGAAAGCCCAAGGGCGTGTTGCGCCACGCCTTTCCCCTGGATGAATTGCCCCGGCGCCAGGCCGCGGGCCGCGCGCTGATCCAGGCCGGCTACGGCCTGCAACCCGGCGCACGCACCCTGCTGACCGCCCCCATCTACCACAGCGCGCCCAGCGTCTACTTCCAGAACGCGCTCATGTCCAGCGAACTGCTGGTGCTGGAGCAGCGCTTCGACCCCGAGCGCTTCCTGCGGCTGGTGCAGGAACACCGCATCGATACGGCCTACATGGTGCCCATCATGTATGTGCGCCTGCTGCGGCTGCCCCGCGAGGTGCGCGAGCGCTACGACACCTCCTCGCTGCGCTTCATCGCCTCCACGGGCTCGCCCTGCGCACCCGAGATCAAGAAGGCCATGATCGAATGGCTGGGCCCCATCGTCAACGAGACCTATGCGTCCAGCGAGGCGGGTCTGGTCACCTTCATCGGCTCCGGGGATGCGCTCACCCACCCCGGCAGCGCGGGCCGGCCGCTGCTGGACGCCCAGGTCCGCATCCTCGACAAGCAGGGCCGGGAGCTGCCCGCGGGCGAGGTCGGCCTGATCTATGTGCGCCAGCCCGCCTATGCCGACTTCAGCTACAAGGGCAGGGACGAGGCACGCCGCCAGATGGAGCGCGACGGCCTGATCACGCTGGGCGACATGGGCTACCTGGACGAAGAGGGCTTTCTCTACGTCTGCGACCGGGACTCGGACATGGTGATCTCGGGCGGCGTGAACATCTACCCGGCCGAGATCGAGAACGAGCTGCTCAGGCATCCGCTGGTGGCCGACTGCGCCGTCATCGGCGTGCCCGACGCCGAATACGGCGAGCGGCTGCTGGCCCTGATCGAGACCAGCCAGCCAGGCGCACTGGCCGAGGCCGAACTCAGGGACTGGCTCAAGGGTCGCCTGGCCGCCTACAAGCTGCCGCGCAGCTTCGCCTTCCAGGCACTGCCCCGCGACGACAACGGAAAGATCGCCAAGAGAAAGCTGCGCGACGCCCACTGGGCCGCGACGCAGCGCAAGGTCTGAATCCAACCACCACAGGAGACAAAGCCATGAAGAACAAAGCCATCGCCCTGCTGCTTGCCGCCGCGGCGGCCGCACCCGCCGCATTCGCCCAGTCGGACTACCCCGCCAAGCCCATCAAGCTCATCGCACCCTATGCGCCGGGCGGCTCGGTGGACGTGCTGGCCCGCACCCTGGCCACCCACCTGTCCACCGAACTCAAACAATCGGTGGTGGTGGAGAACCGCCCCGGCGCCAACACCATGATCGCGGCCTCGGCCGTGGCGCGTTCGCCGGCCGATGGCTACACCCTGCTGCTGGCCAGCAACGCCTCCATGGTGCTCAACCCCCTGCTCTACAAGAAGCTCAGCTACAACCCCGACAAGGAACTGCGCCTGACCAACATCCTGGCCGAGGCGCCCCTGGTCCTGGTCACCAACAGCCAGACCGGCATCAGGACCGTGGCCGACCTCAAGGCCTATGCCAGGACCCATGCGGGCCAGCTCAACTACAGCTCCGTGGGACTGGGCAACCCGCTGCAGCTGACCACCGAACTCATCAAGGCCCGCCTGGATGTGGCCGCCACCCACATTCCCTTCAACGGCAGCGCCCCCGCGCTCACGGCACTGATGGCCAACGACACCCAGCTCATGGTCGACGTGGCCGGCACCTCCCTGCCCCACATCAAGGCCGGCAAGCTGGTCGCCATCGCCACCACGGGCCCCGAGCGCTCGCAGTTCCTGCCGCAGACGCCCACCGTCGCAGAGTCGGGCGTACCGGGCTTCAAGGCTTCGACCTGGTTCGGCATCGCCCTGCCCGCCGGCACGCCCGCGCAGGCGCGCAGCACCCTGCAATCGGCCGTGAACAAAGTCCTGCTCGACCCCGGGTTCGCCAGGGCGCTGGGCCAGCAGACCCTGGCCGCCAGGCAACCGCAGACCCAGGCCCAGCTCGACGAGTTCCTGGCATCTGACAGCCAGATGTGGCGCAAGGTCATCACGGACAACAACATCTCGCTGGACAACTAGCGTGTTCCCCCCTGCTGCACGAACCGCTGCAGGCTGACCTTGAGGAACTCCGTCAGGGCCTTGACCGCATGCGAGGGCCGGCGGTCCTCGGCCGTGATGATGTAGAGCCTGTCACCCAGGCCGGACACCGTCCAGTCCGGGCACATGCGCTGCACGGCACCCGCGCGCAGCTCGTCGGCCACCATGTAGTGCGGCAGGGCCGCCACGCCGTGGCCCTTGGCCATGGCCTGCTTGAGGAAGGGAAAGTGCTCGCTGGTGATGAAGGGCTCGCACTTCAGACCCACCTCGCGCTGCCCGTCGCTCACCGTGATGGCATAGGTCCTGCCATCGCCCGGTGGCGTCAGCAGCACGCCGTTGGGAATGTCCATGGGACTGTGGAACGGCCGTCCCCGGGCAAACGCGCTGCTCGCATACAGGCCGAACTCCACCGGCCCCAGGTCCCGCGCCACCAGGTGTTCCTGCACCTCCTGCGCCAGGCGCACGGCCACATCGACCTGCGCGCTCATCAGGTCGCTGACCCGGTTGGAGAACAGCACGCGGATGCGCACCTCGGGATGGCGCTTGCGAAAGGCCAGCAGCAGGTCGGCCAGGTACATCTCCCCCAGCCCCGTGGGCACGCTCAGGCGCACCGTGCCGGTCACCACCTGGCGCAGCGCGTCGATGGCGCCCTGCGCGGCCTCCACCTCGCGGATGATGCTCTGGCCATGCTCGTAGAGCACCTCGCCCGCCGCCGTCAGCAGGATGGAGCGCGTGGTCCTGTGCAGCAGCGTCACGCCCATGGCCGCCTCCAGTGCCTTGAGCTCCTTGCTCACCTTCGAGCGCGTGATGTCCCGCTGGCGCGCCGCCGCGCTCAGGCTGCGCGCGTCCACGATTTCGACGAAGTTGCGGATGAGGTTGATGTCCATGCTGGCTCCCGGGCGAACGCCATTATCGGAGCGCTGCCCGCCGGCCCGTCCTGGTGGCGGTCACCCGCGCTGCGCGATCCCCAGCCGCTCCAGCAGTTGATCGCGCTCGCGTGCAAAGCGTGCTCCGGCGTCGTGCAGCCATTGGCGCAGATGCTCGGGGCCGCCGGCAGGCGCCTGCGTGAACAGGAAGTGGTAGCTGGCCCGCGAACGCACGGCGAACGGGAACAAGGCCACCAGCCGGCCGCTGAGCAGTTCGTCGTACACCAGGGCCAGCCGGCCCATGGCCACGCCCTGTCCTGCCAGCGCCGCCACCATGGCCAGTTGCGACAGGTTGAAGCACGCGCCGCCGTGCCGGGGCACGGCCGCGCCCATGGCGTTCAGCCAGGTATCCCACTCGATGTTCGAAGGCGCATCCTGCCAGGGACTTTCGTCGTGCAGCATCAGCTGCGGCGGCAGCTCGCCGATGTCGCGCAGATGCGGATGCGCACGCACGAACCCGAGCGTGGCCACGGGCACCAGCCACTCGTCCAGGAAGCGCTCGGCATGCAGGTCGGCATAGTGCCCGGGATCAAAGCGGATGCCTGCCTGTATTCCGTTCAAGGCCATGCTGGCGCGGTCCAGCACATGGAATTCGCCATAGATGCGCACCGACAGCTCGGCCTGTCCCTGCAGCAGATCGCTGACCCGGGGCGTCAACCACAGCAGTGCGAACGACGGTGAGCAGCTCAGGTTCAGCGGCGTGCTCCTGCCCGGGCTGCGGCGCAGCTTGCCGACGGCCTGGTTCAGCGACTCGAATGCCTGGCCCGAGGCCAGCGCCAGGCGCGCGCCTTCGCGCGTCAACGCCAGTTGCCGCCCCCGCCGCTCGAACAAGGTCACGCCCAGGTACTCCTCCAGCTTGCGGACCTGCTGGCTGATCGATCCCTGGGTCACATGCAGCTCATTGGCCGCCAGCGTGAAGCTGCTGTTGCGGGCCACGGCATCAAAGCAGCGCAGCCAGGCCAGCAGTGAGGAGGAAAGATGATTCTTCATTGGTATTACTAATGCATGAATTGACAGTATTGATTTGTCCTCGGTCCAACCTGTCCACAGAATGCACGACAGAGCAGCAAGCACGAATCTTCGGCAAATCCATGAATGAATTGGGGAAAATACCAATGATGTCCCTCGGAGCACAGGCTTCCGATACCAATCTTCCACTTTGGATCAATCCGGAGCATGGCACGGAAATCCGCCTGGAACACACGCAATCCATTGATGAAAGTGATATTGATGCCGCCGAGGCGCGGCTGGACCGCTTCGCACCACTGCTGCAACGGCTGTTCCCGGAACTGGCCGCCACGGGCGGCATCGTCGAATCACCGCTGCTGCCGCTGTCCCGTGCGCAGTCCGAGGCCCTGATCGGGCCGCAGGCGGCCGGCGCGGGACGCTTCTGGATCAAGGCCGACCACCAGCTGGCCGTGGCCGGATCGATCAAGGCACGCGGGGGCTTTCACGAGGTGCTGGAATTCGCCGAGCAGGTGGCGCAGCGCCACGGCCTGCTGCCACCGGGCGAAGACCATGGGAGGCTGGCCTCGGCCGCGGCGCGCGCCTGCTTCGCACGCCACGAAGTCGCCGTCGGCTCCACGGGCAACCTGGGCATGAGCATCGGCATCATGGCGGCGGCGCTGGGCTTTCGCGCCACCGTGCACATGTCCAGCGAGGCCAAGGCCTGGAAAAGGCAGCGGCTGCGCGACCATGGCGTGACCGTGCTCGAATACCCGGGCGACTACGGGCAGGCCGTGGCCAGCGGCCGCGAGCAGGCACGCCAGGACCCGCTGTGCCACTTCGTCGATGACGAGCACTCCGCATCGCTGTTCTGCGGCTACGCCGTGGCAGCGCGCCGGCTGCGTGCGCAACTGGCCGCGCAGTCCGTCGTGGTGGACGCGCAGCATCCGCTGTTCGTCTACATCCCCTGCGGCGTGGGCGGCGCGCCGGGCGGCGTGTGCTTCGGGCTCCGGCAGGCCTTTGGCGCGCATGTGCACTGCTTCTTCATCGAGCCGGCGGATTCCTCGTGCTTTCTGGTGCGCATGCAGCACCCCGACCGCCCCGGAATCAGCATCTACGACGCCGGCCAGCACAACCGCACCCTGGCCGACGGCCTGGCCGTGCCCTGCGCCTCCGAGCTGGTCTACCCGCTGATGCGCAGCCGCCTGTCCGGCATCGCGGTGGCCGACGACGACAGCCTGTGCGCCGATACGTGGCGGCTGAAAGCGCTGGCCGGGCTCAAGGTCGAGGCCTCGGCGGCGGCGGCCGTCAGCGGCCCGCGGGCGCTGCTGCACACCGAAGCGGGCCGCCGCTACCTGCAGGCGCTGGGCCCGGGCTTCGTGCCGCGGCAGGCCAGCCACATCGTCTGGACCACCGGCGGCGCCCTGATGCCCGACGACGAACACCAGGAACTGCTGCGCCGTGGCGAGGCCATTGCCCGCGCGGCCCGGCCCTGAGCCCCCGTTTTTTTCCCCAGAAACCGCCCCTCAGGAGGAGGATGAAGATGAGAAAGACCATGCCCCCCATCACCCAGACGGCCGTTGCCGCCTGCCTGGCCATCTGCGGCGCGATGGTGCCCGGCGCGGCGGCCTTCGCCCAGGGCAAGACCGTCAACGCGGTGATGCATTCGCCGCTGCGCGTGCTCGATCCCATCATCACCACGGCGCACATCACGCGCAACCATGGCTACATGATCTATGACACGCTGCTGGCCACGGACAAGGACAACCAGATCCGTCCGCAGATGGTGCGGGAGTGGAGCGTTTCGGACGGTGGCCGCAGCTACACGTTCAAGCTGCGCGAAGGACTCAAATGGCATGACGGCGGCCCGGTCACGGCCGAGGACTGCGTGGCCTCGATCAAGCGCTGGGCCACGCAAGACAAGATGGGGCAGTTGCTGAGCAGCGAGATGGCCGGCATCAAGGTGCTGGATGCCGGCAGTTTCCAGATCACGATGAAGGAGGCCAGCGACCTGCCGCTGCGCGCGCTGGCCAAGCCCAGCGGAGTGGCTCCCTTCATGATGCCCAGGCGCATCGCCGACACGCCGCCGACCCAGGCCATCACGCAGCACATCGGCTCGGGTCCCTTCAAGATGGTCATGGCCGAGTTCAAGCCCGGCGTGCAGGTGGTCTACGAGAGGAACGCCGACTACCTGCCACGCGCCGAGCCGGCCAGCGGCCTGGCCGGCGGCAAGAAGGTGCTCGTGGACCGGGTCAGGTGGATTGCCATGCCCGACGCCATGACGTCGGTGAATGCACTGACCAATGGCGAGATCGACTACCTGGAGCAGTTGCCCTTCGACCTGGAGCCCATGGTGCGCGCCAACAAGGACATCCAGATCCAGGTGCTGGACCCGCAAGGCTACCAGACGGTGATGCGCATGAACCACCTGCACGCGCCGTTCAACGACAGGAAGATCCGCCAGGCGGCGATGCTGGCGGTGGGGCAGCAGGCGGTGTTGCAGGCCATGATCGGCAATCCGCAGTACTTCAGGACCTGCGCGGCGCTGTTCGGCTGCGGCGCGCCCTACGAAAGCCAGGAGGGCGCCGATGTCTCGGTCAAGGCCCATCCCGCCAAGGCGCAGGAGCTGCTCAAGGAAGCCGGCTACGACGGCACGCCCGTGGTCATTCTGCAGCCCACCGACACCCCCTCGGTGAACACCCAGCCGGTGGTGATCGGCCAGGCCTTGCGCGCGGCCGGCTTCAAGGTCCAGATGCAGGCCATGGACTGGCAGACGGTGATCACCAGGCGTGCCGTGCAGTCACCACCCAGGGAAGGCGGCTGGAGCATCTTCGCCACCAACAACGTGATGGCCGAGGCCTCGGACCCGCTGCGCGCCTTCGGCGTCGCCGCCAACGGCCGCCAGGCCTGGTTCGGCTGGCCCGACGTCCCCGAGATCGAGCGACTGCGCATCCAGTTCTCGCGCGCCGCTGACGAGGGCCAGCGCAAGCAGCTGGCCGGCCAGATCCAGAAACTGGTCATCGACGAAGGCGTGCTGCTGCCCATGGGCCAGTATTACGTGCCGGCCGCCTACCGCAAGAGCATCAGCGGTGCGCTGCAAGCGCCGGTGCCGGTGTTCTGGAACATCCAGAAGCTGTGAACGCCACACGCAGGAGCAGCCCATGTTCACCTTCGTCCTCAGACGCCTGGCGGCGGCGCTGCCGGTGATGGCCGTCGTGGCCGGCGTGGTCTTCGCCATCCTGCGGCTGACGCCGGGCGATCCGGCCGCCATCCTGGCCGGCGACTCCGCCACGCCGCAGCAGTTGGAATCCATCCGGCAAAGCCTGGGCCTGGACCAGCCCCTGCACCAGCAGTTCCTCCAGTGGATGGGGCAGCTGCTGCGTGGCGACCTGGGCACCTCGCTGCTGTCCGGCACCCCGGTGGCGGAGATGGTCATCCAGCGCATGGGACCCTCCATCGCACTGTGCATCAGCACCATCGTCCTGGCCATCGTGGTGGCCGTTCCCCTGGGGGTGCTGGCGGCCTGGCGCCAGGGCCGGCTACTGGACCGCGCGGTGATGGCCGCTTCGGTGCTGGGCTTTTCCATTCCGGTGTTCGTCACCGGCTATGTGCTGATCCTGGTGCTGTCGCTGGGACTGGGCTGGTTTCCGGTACAGGGCTACAAGCCACCGGCCGAGGGACTGTGGCCCTTCCTGCGCTCCATCACGCTGCCCACGCTGGCACTGAGCAGTGTCTACATCGCGCTGATCGCCCGCATCACGCGCACCAGCGTCATCGAGGTGATGAACGAGGACTTCATCCGCACCGCCCGCGCCAAGGGCCTGGGAGAACGCGGCGTCCTGCTGGGCCATGCGCTGCGCAATGCCGCCGTGCCCATCGTCACCATCATCGGCGTGGGCATCGCCATGCTGATCGGCGGCGTGGTGGTGACGGAGTCCGTGTTCAACCTGCCCGGCCTGGGCCGGCTGGTGGTCGAGGCCGTGCTGGCGCGCGACTACCCGGTGATCCAGGCGCTGATCCTGCTGTTCGCCCTGGTCTACGTGCTGATCAACCTCGTGGTGGACCTGCTGTACACCGTGTTCGACCCCCGCATCCGCTATTGAGGCCCCGCATGACGCAGATCTCCACGTCCCCCGGCATGCCCCCGATCCCGGCCCCTGACATGGCCGATGCCGCAGGCCCGCAATCCACCGCCAACCCGTCGCGCCGCGCCCTGATGCGCACGCTCGGGAGCTGGCCGGTGCTGCTGTCGCTGCTGGTGCTCGCCGCCCTGGTGCTGGCCGCCGTCGGTGCCCCGCTGCTGACGGCCACCGACCCGACCGCCATCGATCCGGCACAGCGGCTGCGGCCCGTTTCGCCTCAGCACTGGCTGGGCACCGACGCCTATGGCCGGGACATCTACAGCCGCGTGCTGCATGGCGCCCGCGTCTCGCTGCTGGTCGGGCTGGGCGTGGCGGCGTTCAGCCTGGTGGCGGGCCTGCTCATCGGTGTGCTGGCGGGCTACTTCCGCTGGGTCGATGCCATCGTGATGCGCGTCATGGACGGCCTGATGGCCATCCCCGGCATCCTGCTGGCCATCGCCCTGGTGTCCATCTCGGGCTCCAGCCTGCTGACGGTGCTGGCGGCCATCACCATTCCCGAAGTGCCGCGCGTGGTGCGCCTGGTGCGCGGCGTGATCCTCGGCGTGCGCAACGAGCCCTATGTGGAGGCGGCGCTGACGCTGGGTACGCCCCTGCCCACGCTGATGCTGCGCCACCTGGTGCCCAACACCATGGCACCGCTGATCGTGCAGTGCACCTACATCTTCGCGTCGGCCATCCTGACCGAGGCCATCCTCAGCTTCCTGGGCGCGGGTGTCCCGCCCGAGGTCTCGTCCTGGGGAAACATCATGGCCGAAGGCCGCGCCTACTTCCAGTTGCTGCCCGGGCTGGTGCTCTATCCCGGCCTGCTGCTGTCTCTGACGGTGCTCGGCGTCAACCTGCTCGGCGACGCACTGCGCGATGTCCTGGATCCCCGCATGGCACGCCGTGCATGAGCCCCCTCCGAAACGCCCCAACCAGGGACCACGCCATGACTGCTGAACGGCAAGACAACCCGGTCGTGCTGACCATCGACAACCTGAGCGTGCAGCTCAAGCCCGAGGCCGGCACACCCGCCCGCCCGCTGGTGCGCGACCTGAGCCTGCGGGTCCATGCTGGCGAGACGCTGTGCATCGTGGGCGAGTCAGGCTCGGGCAAGTCGCTGACCTCGCTGGCCGTGATGGGGCTGCTGCCGGCCGACAGCCTGGAGGTGGCCGGCGGCCGCATCGCGCTGGACGGGCGCGAGCTGCTGCGGCTGAACGCCGGCCAGATGCGCGCGCTGCGCGCCTCGCAGATGGCCATGGTGTTCCAGGAGCCAATGACGGCGCTCAACCCGGTGCACCGCGTCGGCCGCCAGATCGAGGAAGTGCTCCAGTTGCACACGCGACTGCCGGCCGCCGCGCGCAAGGCCCGCGTGATGCAGATGCTGGAAGCGGTGCACCTGCCCGATATCCAGCGCATCTACGACGCCTACCCGCACCAGCTGTCAGGCGGACAGCGCCAGCGCATCGTCATCGCCATGGCCCTGATCCTGCAGCCACGCCTGCTGATCGCCGACGAGCCCACGACGGCACTGGACGTCACCACCCAGAAACAGATCCTCGCGCTGATCCGCGAGCTGCAGCAGCGCCACGGCACGGCCGTGGTCTTCATCACCCACGACTTCGGCGTGGTCGCCGAGATCGCCGACCGCATCCTCGTCATGCACCAGGGCCAGGTGGTCGAAACCGGTAGCCGCGAGCAGATCCTGGCGGCGCCCGCCCAGGCCTATACGCGCATGCTGGTCTCCTCGGTGCCCAGTCTGGTGCCGCAGGCGCGCGAGCACCCCCGGGGCGAGCCCGTGCTGCAAGTCGATGGCCTGGCCAAGCACTATGCCAAGCCGCGCGGCTGGCTGCGCCGCCCGCAAGCCGTCCCTGCGGCCAGCGATGTGGCGCTGACGCTGCACCGGGGCGAGATCATGGGCATCGTCGGCGAGTCCGGATCGGGCAAGTCCACGGTGGCACGCTGCATCGTGCGCCTGATCAATCCCAGCAGCGGACACATCCGGCTGCAGGGCGACGACATCACCACACTGGGCCGCGCGGCACTGATGCCGCTGCGCCGTCGCATGCAGATCGTCTTTCAGGACCCCTACCGCAGCCTGAACCCTCGCCGGCGCATCGGCGAGTCGGTCATCGAAGGGCTGCTGAACTACGGCATGCCACGCGAGCAGGCACTGGCCAAGGCACGCCAGGCCATGGAGCTGGTGGGCCTGCCACGCCAGGCGCTGGAGCGGTTTCCCCACCAGTTCTCGGGCGGACAGCGCCAGCGCATCTGCATCGCACGGGCGCTGGTCATGGAGCCGGACGTGCTGGTGGCGGACGAAGCCGTCTCCGCCCTGGACGTCTCGGTGCAGGCCCAGGTGCTGGCCCTGCTGCAGGAGGTGCGCGAGCGCGTCGGCGTCGGCGTGCTGTTCATCACCCACGACCTGCGCGTGGCCGCGCAGATCTGCGACTCCATCCTGGTGATGAAAGGCGGCAACGTCGTCGAGTCCGGCCCTGCCCAGCAGGTGCTGGCAGCACCGCAGCACCCCTATACCCGCGCACTGATCGACGCAGCGCCGGGGCGGCACTGGGACTTCCAGAACTTCCGCCCCGCCGCTGCCACCCGGTCACCCGCATCCCCTCTCCCCTTCTGACTGCACTGACAAAGGACATCATGGCCAAGATTGTGTATGGCGGCTTTCAGCACGAAACCAATACCTTTGCGCCCGACCTGGCGGACTGGGCGGCCTTCCAGGCCGGCGGCGGCTGGCCGGGACTGGTCAGCGGCGAACGGCTGTGGGAGGCAATCCGTGGCTCCAACATCCCTGCCGCGGGCTTCGTGCAGCAGGCGCTGGCCGCCGGCGACCAGGTCATCCCCACCACGTGGTGCGCCGCGAGCCCCTCCGCCCATGTGGAACGCGAGACCTACGAGCGCATCGCCGGCATGATCCTGCAAGGCATCAAGGATGCCCTGCCGGTGGATGCCGTCTACCTGGACCTGCACGGCGCCATGGTGGCCCAGCATTTCGACGACGGCGAAGGCGAGCTGCTGCGCCGCGTGCGATCGCTGGTCGGGCCGCAGGTGGCCATCGTCGCCAGCCTGGATCTGCATGCCAACGTCACCACGCGCATGCTGGCCGAGGCCGACCTGCTGGTCGGATACCGCACCTATCCGCACGTGGACATGCACGACACCGGCGTGCGCGCCCACGGACTGCTGCAACGAAGGCTGCGCACGGGCCGCCGGCCCGCCATGGCGCAGCGGCGGCTGCCCTACCTGGTGCCCATCTGCTGGCAGTGCACCGACATCGAACCGGCACGCAGTCTCTACCAGCTGCTGGCGCGGACGGAAACCGCCGACACCCATCTGTCGTTCGCCACCGGCTTTCCGGCCGCCGACTTTCCCGAATGCTCGCCCGTGCTGTGGGCCTATGCGGACACCGAGGCCCAGGCACAGGCCCTGCTGGATCCCGTGGCCGACGCCGCCCTGGCGGCCGAGCCGCACTTCGCCGGCCGGCTGTACGCACCCGAAGAAGCCGTGCGCCATGGTCAGGCGCACGCGGGCAGCGGCCGCCCGACCATCATCGCCGACGCCCAGGACAACCCGGGCGCGGGCAGCAACTCCGACTCCACCGGCATGCTGCGCGCCCTGGTCGCCTGCGGTGCGCAGCGCGCGGCCATCGGTCTGATCGTCGATGCATCTTCGGCCTCAATGGCCCACGCCGCGGGCGTGGGTGCGACATTGAGGCTGGCGCTGGGCGGCAAATCCGGCATTCCGGGCGATGCGCCGTTCGAGGAAGACTTCGTGGTCGAGCAACTGTCCGACGGACGGGTCGACGCCACGGGGCCGTACTACCGGGGCTTCAAGCTGGACCTGGGCCCCTCGGCCTGCCTGCGCATCGGTGGCGTGCGCATCGTCGTGGCCTCTCGCAAGGTGCAGATGGCGGACCAGGCCATGTTCCGCGCCGTCGGCATCGAGCCCACCCGGCAGGACATCCTCGTGGTCAAGAGCGCCGTGCACTTCCGTGCGGACTACACGCCCATCGCACGCGAGATCATCGTCGCCACGGCGCCAGGCTCCATGCCCATGGTGCTGGAGAACCTGCCCTGGACCCGGCTGGCACCCGGCATCCGCATCGACCCCTGCGGGCGGGCGTTCGTGCCAGCGCCACAGGGGGCGCGATTCGCCCGGACGGCATCCGCCTGATGCGGGCGCCCCCTGGATACCGGGCGGAGAAGGCCCGGGTCCACGGCATCAATCCAGGCTGATCTTCGAGGAAGACGCCACCTGCTTCCAGGTCGCCACATCCTTCTGGATGATGGCGCCGAACTGCTCCGGCGTGTTCGCCACCACGGTGCCGCCCAGCTCGGCCAGGCGCTGGCGCAGTTGCGGGTCGGACAGGGCCTGGACGCTGGCCTTGTGCAGCCTGTCGCGGAGGTCCCTGGGCAGCCCCTTGGGTGCCAGCAGGCCGTTCCAGGCCTGCACGGCATAGCCGGGCACGCCGGATTCGGCGAAGGTGGGCACGTCGGGCAGCTCGCTGCTGCGCTGGGGCGTGGCCACGGCCAGCGGGCGGATCTTGCCGGACCTGATGTGCGGCAGCGAGGCGGGCAGCGGCTCCCACAGCATGGACACCTGGCCGCCGATCAGGTCGGTGAAGGCCGGGCCCGCGCCGCGGTAGGGCACGTGCATGATCTGCACATCGGCCTTGACCTTGAACAGCTCCATGGCCAGATGGCCCAGGCCGCCCGCGCCCGAGGATGCATACGACAGGTGGCCGGGCTGGGCCTTGGCCAGCGCAATCAGTTCCTTGAGGCTGGCCGCCTTCACCGAGGGGTTCACGGTGAGCACGCCCGGCACGGTGATCACCTGGGTGATGGGCGTGAAGTCCTTGACCGCGTCATAGGACAGCTTGGTGTAGACGGCAGGATTCGTGCCGTGCGTGCTGGACGTGGCGCCCAGCAGCGTATAGCCGTCCGGCTTGGCATCGGCCACGTAGCGCGTGCCCAGCGAGCCACCGGCGCCGGCCTTGTTCTCCACGATGACCGAGGCACCCAAGGCCTTGCCCAGTTGCTGGGCGAACAGGCGGTTCACCACATCGGCCGTGCCGCCCGGCGGAAAGGGCACGATCAGGCGGATGGGCTCGACCGTGGGCCAGGCGGCATCGGCGGCCAGGGCCGACTGCACAGGTGCCAGCGCACCCAGGGCCAGGGCGGCCGTGGTCGCGGACAGGCTGCGGATCATGAAATTGCGGCGTTGCATAGGATTTTTCTCCTCGTTGATATTCATTGCGTCAGTCCCTCCAGCCAGTCGATCACGCGCCGCAGCACCTCGTCGCCATTGGTATCGAGCATGCAGAAATGCGAATTGCCCGCGATGCCTTCGGCCGGCAGGTCCAGCACCTCGGCGCGGCCCCCCGCGCGGGCCAGCACCTGCCAATAGGCATCGGTCTGTGCGCGGTATTTCTGCCACTGCGGGCTGTGCCGGAAGTGGTCGCCCCACACGGCCAGGTGCGGAATCGCCATTTCGGCAGGGAAGGCCTGGCCATCCTCCCGCAGGGCCGGCATGCCCGTGGGCTCCAGCCCCACCACGGCGCGCACCAGATGCGGCTTGCGGCGGGCCGCATGCACGGCAAAGCCCCCGCCCTGGCTGTGGCCGAACACCACGCAGGGGCCGAACTGCTCCAGCAGCGCGTCATAGGCCGCCATGGCCATGGCCTCATGGCCCAGCCAGCGCGGCACCATCTGCCGCACCAGGGCCGCGAAATCCGCATGCGGAAACCGCTGGTCCGCGAAGGGCTCGCCAAGCCCCAGGCCCCAAGGCGCGGCATGGCCGATGCGAAACAGCTCCCAGGCCTCCTCGGCACTGCGAAACACTGGCGCATCGGCATAGATCTCGGGGAACATGGCCCAGCCAGCACGGCCGCGCTCCACGGCATCACAGACCACCACGTCGTGGCCCGCCTCCAGCAGGCGCCACAGCCAGCCCTGGCGGCCATCGGGCGTGGACTCCCACTGCGCCCCCGTCATGCCGCCACCGTGCCACAGCAGCACGGGCAGGGGACTGCGCGGACGCGCCAGCCGGTACTCCATGGCGTAGAGCTGGCCCACGGCGTAGCTGCCATTCATGTCCAGCAGCCGCTCGCCGCCGTTGCGCACCACCTCCCTGTGCTGGATCGGCAGATCCCGCACCGTGTGCTGCGTGCCGCCAATGAAATGGCTTTGCATCTTCCTGAGGCAAACTTCAGGCATACCAGGGGTTCTCTCGCATGCCGCCATGCTAGGCAGCGTCGGCCCGCCTGTTGTGCCGATTGCGGCATGGATGTGCCTGATCGGCACATCCCTGCGCCGCCTGGAACATCTCACATCCGCCTTTCGCATGCACGAACTCAACCTCAAGCTGCTGCAGGACCTGCAGGCCCTGGCCGACACCGGCAGCCTCTACAAGGCCGCCGAGCGCCGCCACATCACCCACCCGGCCTTCGGCCGCCGCATCCGTGCGCTGGAGGAATGGGCCGGCACGCCGCTGGTGGAGCGCAGCCACCAGTCCACCACGCTCACGGCGGCCGGCAAGACGCTGCTGGCCTCGGCCCACGAAGTGCTGGGCATCCTGGAGCAGACCCACGGCCTGCTGCAGCGCCCGCGCCACGCGCGCGACGAGACCATCACCATCGCGGCCGGCCGCACGCTCTCGCACACCGTGCTGCCCGGCACCATCACGGCCCTCAACCAGGCCATGCCCCAGCTGTGCTGGAAGGTGGTCACCACCAGCCTGGACTACGGCGTGGAAATGCTGCTGCAAGGCAAGGTGGACCTGCTCATGTGCCACGCCCAGCCCGCCATCGAAGGCAGCCTGCAGGGCCACCACCTGGCCTGGCTGCCCGTGGGCCAGGACACGCTGATCCCCGTCAGCATCCCCCTGGTTCCCCAACTGCCCAAGTACGCCCTGCCCGCCCCGGGCGGCGGCCCGCTGGTGCCCTACCTGGACTATGCGCAAAGCATGTCCCTGGGCAAGATCCTGCGCAGCCACATCCAGGCGCTGTGCGACACCACGCGCCTGCGCACCGTCTACGAGGCCGACCTTGCCGACTCCCTGCACGCCATGGTCCACCAGGGCCTGGGCCTGGCCTGGCTGCCGCTCACCCTGGTCAAGGCCGACCTCGCCCAGGGCCGGCTGGCGCGCGCGGCCGGGCCCGACAAGGATGTGCCGATCAACGTGCGGCTGTACCGGCGACCCGCAGGACAGAGCAAGCCGCTCACGCGCAGGGTCTGGGCGGGGCTGGAGAATCTTTACGGGAGAAGCCGGAAGTCCTGAGGCCCGCGCCCGGGGCTTTCCCCTTGGCCGCGCCGCGTCGCTGAATTAGCATGGCCCTGCAACGCCCACCGGGGCGACTCTCTTGTGGGCATCGATGCGCTTTTCCGTTCAGATTCCGATCCGAGTCCCCTGCCCCCCGGGCGCCTGCCTCTGCGAGCACGACGCCCTGCTCGCCGACCCCCTGGCCGACCAGCGCATCCTGCGGCTCACACGGGAAGAGGAAAAAAAGCTGCTGCTGCGACTCGAGCAGATCACCAGCCTGCAAGACCTGCGCCATGTGGAGCAGCGCATGTACGAGCAACTGGGCATCCGCCTGCGCATCGCGCCCGGCGCGGGCGAGGTGCGCACCGTGCGCGGCATCCAGATCGAGGTGCAGCCCATGCGCGGGCTGTGCAGCAAGACGCGGCAGTCGATTCCCGCGGCGATCCGGCGGGGCATGGACAGGACGCCCGAGGTGGCGTTCGAGCTGCTGGATGAGGGAGGCTTGTTCGGGTGAGGCCGGTGGCTTTCGATCAGAGGCAGGTTCCAGCCAGGAACGCACATCTGCTTGGCCTGCGACTCGCTCACGGCCGAGCGACCCCTGTCCTCACGGCAGGCTCAGGTCCATGCCCAGCGTCCTGGCCAGGGTGAAGGTGAAGAACACCACGGCCGTGAGCCCCAGCGCGAAGAGAGCAACCGCCTTGCCGCTTGCGCGCAGCAACGCGCGCCTGTCCGTCCCCTTCTTGCCCTGGTCGTAATGCCACTTGATGGCGAAGAACATGGCCGTGCCGAAGATGAGCACCTTGAACGTAACGAAGACTACGGGGATCCAGTCGATCATTTTGAAAACTTCCAGCCCTTGCCTCTGGCACGGGCCATCGTGAAGAACACCGCCTCCCGAAGACGCGAGGCGAAAACGCCAGTGACTGCACTGCAAGAAGGCTGTCGCTGCACGTTCCAGGCCATACTACTTGAAAGCAATTTCCATACATCGGGGCAAACAGGCGCCGCAAAAATCCATGCAAGATGACCATTTGCCCGTCTGGTCGCCACGGCTGGCCGTGCAGGGCGGGCCCCGCTTTCTGCAGATCGCCGACGCCCTGCAGGCGGCAGTGGCGGACGGATCGCTGAAACCCGGTGACCGCCTGCCCCCGCAGCGCCAGCTGGCAGCCCGGCTGGGCGTAGACCTGACGACGATCACGCGCGCCTACGACGAAGCAAGGCGCCGCCACCTGCTGGAGGGGCGCGGCGCCCGGGGCACCTATGTCGCGGCGCCCAAGGTCGAGTGGACCTCGGTCCTCGACCTGAGCATGAATACCCCGCCACCACCGGCTGGCGTGGACTTCGACGACCTGTTGAAACAAGGCCTGTCCCAGGTATTGATGCGGGCCGATGCGCAACTGCTGATGACCTACCACCTGGGCGGGGGAAGCGACTCCGACCGCAAGGCGGGTGCCCGGTGGCTGGCGCCGATGTTCGGCCCCCTGGATGCCCGGCAGGTGCTGGTCTGCCCGGGCGCGCAGGCAGCCATCGCCGCCCTGATTCTTGCGCTGACGCAGCCCGGCGACGTGATCCTGGCCGAGCCCGCCAGCTATCCCGGCCTGCGCGCCGCAGCGGCCCAGTTCGGCCGGCATGTCCTGGTGGTGGAGGCGGACGGGCAAGGCATGGTGCCCGAGAAGCTGGAGCGGGCCTGCCGCCAGCACAGGCCGGGGCTGGTCTACCTCAATCCGACCTTGCAGAACCCGACCGCCATCACCATCGCGGAACGCCGTCGCAAGGAGCTTGCGCGCATCGCCAGGCGCTGCCGTGTCCGCATCATCGAGGACGATCCCTACTGGCTTCTCGCCGATGCCCCGCCGCCGCCCATTGCCACGTTTGCACCGGAGCAGGTGTACTACATCTCCACCCTCTCCAAATGCCTGACGCCCGGCCTGCGCGTCGCCTTCGTGCTCATCCGCGACCCGCAGGAGCGCGAACGGTTCCTGGTCGCGCTCAGGTCCTTCGCGCTGATGGCCGCCCCTTTGACGGCCGCACTGGCCACGCAATGGATCCTCGACGGCTCGGCCGACGGCCTGATGGAAGGCGTACGCAAGGAGGCGCGCCTGCGCCACCGGATGGCCAGGGACATTCTGGCGGGCCGGTACAGCGGCGCCGGAGACGGCCTGCATGTATGGCTGGAGCTGCCGGGGTATTGGAGCTCCCTCCAACTTGCGCGAACCGCCGAGAGCGAAGGCATCGCCGTCACACCCGCGCAAGCCTTCGCCACGGGCGGCGAATCCGCGAATGCCATCCGGATCTCCCTGGGCAGCATCCAGGACCGGGGACTCTTGCAGGCGGGTCTCAGACGCCTGTCCGATCTGCTGGCGCGGCGGCCCGAGCCGTTCAGTGGGGCGGTGGTGTAGCCGTGCGGGCAAACGTGGTGCGCCGGTCCGTCGGGCTGCCGGTATCGGCCAACTGCGGGCCTTCGGCTAGCATCCTGTTTGCAGAAACAACGACGCGCCAAAATCGCCTGACTCTCTATGCCCTACAAGGTTTTCGTTGATGACGGCTACGCCCTCATGGACGAGTCGAAACGGTATCCGGCTGGCGTTTTCGATTCATACAAAGCAGCCGTCGCCGCAGCAGAGGCGATCGTTGATGAATTCCTCCTCTCAAGCTATCGGCCAGGTATGCAGCCCGAGGAACTCTTGGCCGCGTATCGCGGCTATGGCGAAGACCCGTTCATAGTTTCCACCGACCCGGACGGGATGGATGACCCGATATTCTCGGCTCGGGCATACGCGGCACAGAGCTGCGCTGAAATCTGCGCGGGACAACGCCCTTGGTGGAAGTTCTGGGATCGTTAGAGCCCTTGGCGTGCTCTTGCCCGCAAGCCTTTCTCTGGGGCCTGAAGGGTGGAGTTCGGTCATGAGCGGTCGTCCTGCGCGAGGCCTCGAACGGCAGGTTCAGGCTGGTTGCCGACCTTTGCCAGCGGCTGCTTTCCAGCGGTTCAGGCTCGGGGCGGGAGCTCACGGCGCTTCTTACCGCGCCGCCAGCTACCTTGAGAGCTCGGGTGTAGTTCTAGGCTGTTGGCGCATCCGCATACCCTAGGATTTCTGCACAGCTCGAATGCCGCAGTAGTCGGGGAAGCCGGGGCAATGCAGCCTTTGGCTTGGCTGATCGACATGAAGAGCTTCATGTGGTTGTCGCGCTTAGAGCGCTTTCTGGTGACTGGCTATCGTTATAGCGCCTTAACTTCGCGGTCCGACCGTGGGTCTTTGTAGCCCGGCGCCAGGCGTGCGTTGCTTGCGCCGTACAGGACGAGAGGGTCACGCAGGCCCAGTGCGTACTCCATACCTCGCAGCTGATGGTCTAAAGAACAGTCCACGGACCAGCGACGCAGCATGTAGCCTGCGTTGGCCGCACGGACACGAACCCGAAGCACGCCATCTTCGGCGAAGGGGTAGTCCATGAGGACAACCTCAGGCCGCGTGTGCTGAGGGTGCGGCACAAGCTCCAGCTCAATGATGCGGCTCCACTGCAGGTCGAACTCAGCAGTCTCCTCGCGTTGCACGAGGCTGTCCTCTAGAACCATCGGTTCCTCCATCCGGGTCAGCACGAAGTCGCGGAACTGCAGATTCCTGCGGTCAAAGGCTCGCACGTGCCAGCGGAGACCGCTATCTACAAGGGCTACAGGGACAAGCTCACGCTCGGTGCGGCCACTGTCGATAGACGTGTAGCGAAGTCTGACAGCCTTGCCTCGATGGATCGCGCGGGTGATTGGCGCCAGCACCGACGTCTTCGGCAGGCTCAACGCAGACGGTACTTCACATCGCAGCATCGGGTGTACCTCGTCACCCAACAGCTCACCTAGACCTTCACCGTAGCCCTGGGTAAGGGCGGTCAACACGCGGTGTGCACTGTGCTCGAACAGGGGTTCAAAAGCCTGGGTGGGTCGGTAGACTTTGTCGGAGTTGTCCAACTCTAGGTTTTCCGGCGCCAGCTCTCGATACAGAGCGATATCGCGGGTGGCTCCAGCAGGACCCGTCCCGAAGCGGTCGACGACGTCAGCCCGTCGCAGCTCTCCAAGGAAGTACAGCTTGAAGTCAATGTGGGACAGCCGTTCGCGCTGTGTTTTCGTGAGGCTCGCCAGTGCTTGCGAGCGCTTCTCTGCACGTTTCATATAACGCATCATATCTGACGGTGCAACATGTGACTGTAAAAAATGGCATCTATGCTAATCAAAATGATTGGATATACTGATCATCATTCCGTCACCGCACTGCGGTCTACTCAACCGGCCACCTCGTCAAGTACATGCACCCCCTGATCGCCATCGGGTTGTTCGCAGGTATCGCGTCCTGGCTTCTCTCGAAAGAAAAGGAGGCCAAGATGCCTGCAGTCCAGCGTCAGTTCGAAAACTTCCACAGCGCCATCTGCTTCGATGAAGACGATGAGAAGGCCAAACTGCGCGAGAAGCGCGACACCATCATCAAGGCGCTGAAGGCCAACCTGGGTGATGACGTCCCCACGTTCACGAACTTCAACCAGGGCAGCTATTCCATGCACACGGGCGTGGTGCCGCTCGATGGCAACTTCGACATCGACGTTGGCATCATCTTCGACTGTGACCAGAACAAGTATCCCGACCCGGTGGTGCTCAAGAAGAAGGTTCGGGATGCCGTCAACACGAATTTCCGCACGGTGCTCATCCGCCGTCCGTGTGTCACCGTGAATTACTTGAGCGGTGGCAAGGTCGCATACCACGTCGACCTGGCCATCTACTCCCGTGACGCCAACGGGACGTTGTACCTGGCTAAAGGCAAGGAAAACTCGGCAGAGGAGCACCGTATCTGGGAGATCTCCGGCCCCAAGGAGTTGACCAAGCTCGTCTGCGGCGCCTTCAGCGACTCCGATGAACTGGCTCAGTACCGTCGCTGCATCCGCTACCTGAAACGCTGGCGCCAGTGGCAGTTCACCGGCTCGGGAGCTCCGCTGAGCATCGCACTGACGGTGGCGGCCCTGAAGTGGTTCAAGCCGAACTTCAACACCTCCGGCAAACCCGTCGACCTGCTGGCGATGTTGGACTGGGTCAAGGCGATGCTCAACCAGTTCACCTACGAGTACAACCAGGCCGACGGCACGCACCAACGGCTGAAGGTCATGCTGCCGGTCGCGCCGTACTCCGACCTGATGGCTAAGCGCACGGCTGTGCAGATGAAGACCTTCAAGGAGAAGCTCGAGTCGCTGCGCGACGCTCTCAGCGATGCCTACGACGAGGAACTGCCCGAGGACGCCTGCAAGCTGCTGAAGAAGCAGTTTGGCGACGACTTCAAAGTCCCCGAGAAGGCTCAGACAGCCAAGACAGTCTCGGCTGCAGTCATCAGCACTGGGAACTCAGCTTGACCGAGGCCGCAGTTCAGATCGACGCCGCGAAAATCGACGCGACCTTCGAGGCGGTTGAGGCAGCGTTTGCGCTGCGGGGCGTCCCTGTTGCGCCTCTGCCCAGCGAAGCTCCAAACGTACTGGCCATTGAGCTCACCGGCACGCGCCGGTGGACGGTCTACGTCGACTGCGCGGAGGAGCACTTGCGGTTGCCAAGGGTTACCACAGACCCGCCGACCGCTCTGCTTGCCCATGTCAGCTATAGCGGCTATGTCTGCATCGACGATGAGCAGGGCCTGTCGCTGGACCCAAAGCGTCCCGCAGACATCGTCGCGCACGCTGCGATGAAGGCGTACGACCTGCTGGAAAACTCCGCAGCGGATGCGGCTTCTGGCTACGAGGAGTTTTTCAACGAACTGGAGGGCTACTGGCAGGGCCTTCCAGGGGCGCTTCGCGGGCGGTCGTACTTCGAAGTTGACGGCGCGTCGCGCCTGCTCAAGGGGTTCTCCAACTTCGGCTTGAAGAAGCCAACCTGGTACTTCCTGGAGCGAGACGCCAGCATTCCTTGGGAGGTGGAAAACCAGAAGCTTGAGTCTCACCGCGCCCTTTACGTCCACCTGGACCAGGTGGGCTTGCCGCCCGTGCAGCCGGACAAGTTGACCCCGGCCTTCATCGACGATGTTCTGCAGCGCATGTCGCCGGACCAACTCGCGCTCTGGGACAAGCTGGTCGGACCGTCGAAAAACTCCCCGAAGCGGCTGGCGCTACTGGTGTCAGTGCCGCGCCAGGCTGGCGGGCGCTCCCTGGTGGCAGCCTCATTCACGGCAAGCCGCGGCGCAGTCGACAAGAAGGGGATAGCGACTCCTCTGACCATGCGGCGACACACGCCGACATACATGCGCGAGCGTGGCGGTGCGTCGCTTGACTTGCTCAACAAGCACATCGCTGTGCTCGGCGCGGGGGCCGTGGGGTCGGTGGTCGTGGACACGCTGGCTGCTGCAGGCGTTGGCAAGCTGACGGTCGTCGACCACGATGAATACTCTGAGGACAACGTTTTCCGTCACGTCCTTCAGCCCCTGTACATCGACATGGAGAAGCCGTTAGGCATGAAGTTGGCGCTGGAACGACGCTACCCAGGCTTGAAGATCACCCCGGTGGCCACGACAGGGCAGACGTGGCTCAAGACGGCTGATCTCAGCCAGTACGACGGCATCGTGCTGGCCTTCGGTTCTCCGTCCATCGAGCGGTCATTTTCGAAGGCTTTCAGGGCCGGTAGTCATGACCTCCCCGTGGTATTTACCTGGCTTGAGGCGCTCGATCTCGGCGGGCACTCGATGCTCATGTGGACTAGAGGCGAGGGATGCCTCAACTGCGCCTACCGCGACGACGAAGGACAGCCGTCCCTGGCTTCGCGTACCGCCTTCTTGGAACCCAACCAGCCGGTCACGCGCAATCTCACTGGATGCGCGGGTGCATTCGTGCCCTACGGCCCGGTTCAGTCCCGGCGCACCGGCTTGATGGCAGCGGAGCACATCCTGTCGGCAGTAAGTGCCGTTGCCGCGGGCGATGCCAAGCGCCGGCCTTCCTACAAGTTCTGGGTGGGCGAGGGCAAGGTCGCCGCCAAGCAGGGGCTGCGCACGACTCCCTGGTTCCAGCTCGCGCGGACCACTTCCGAGGAGGTGGCTACCAAACAGGTATTCGGGCGCCCGTGCCCGCATTGCCGGGCGCCAAAGGAGCCGGCGCCGTGAAGCTCGTCTTTCGCGTAACGCCGAAGCAGCGGCTCATCATCGTCGAGCACGCACTCAAGCAGATGCAGGCGTTCGCCCAGCATCGCTCGGACGACCGTGAAGCAGGTGGAGTCCTTCTTGGCCGGCACCTGTTGGACTCGCGCGACGTGGTCGTCGATGAGGTGTCGACGCCGCAGAGCAGTGACCGTCGCAGCAGGTACGGGTTCTTCCGTTCTTCCAAGCACCAGGCGCTGGCGCGACAGCGATGGCTGGAAGAGAACAGCACCTCCGCCTACCTTGGGCTCTGGCACACACATCCCGAGCGCGACCCCACACCGTCGAGAGTTGACCAGCGCGACTGGCAGCAGGCTGTCGCCGACGACACCTATGAGGGCGACCGCTTGTTTTTCCCCATCGTCGGCACTCACTGCATCCGGATTTGGACGCTGAGCCGCCGAGGCACGTATCGCGAATTGAAGTTGGAGAACAAGAATGCCTAAACCAAAAGCAACGCCTGATCCGAGCACCTCCACAACTGCTGCTCCCGTGACCAGGTCTGTCGCGCGAGCCTACATTTCCGCGCCGGTCCGGCGAGACCTCTGGATCGCTGCGGCTGGTCGTTGTGAATTCCGCGGCTGCTGCAAGCCTGTAGACCGCGACTTTCTTACCAAGAAGGCCAAGAGCGTAGTCGGCGAATTCGCTCATATCATTGCTGACAGCCCAGCAGGCGCTCGAGGCGTTCCGGGGCTGTCGGAAAAGCTGGCGGCAGACCCCAGCAACCTCATGCTGGCCTGCTTCGACTGCCATTCACGAATAGACCGCCACGGCCAGAGCAACGAATTCACTGCTGAGCAACTTCGAGCCATGAAGCGCGACCACGAGGCTCGCATCGAGTTCATGTACTCGGCCACTGGTGTTGAGGAAAGCATGCCCGTCGTGATGTCGTTCCCTGTCGGCGCCCACGTGCCTGTGATCGACGTGCGCCACATCCAGCACGCGATGCTGATGAACAGCGGCTTTAAACGCTTCCCCACGGCCGGCTCGGTACACATCGACCAGAGCAACTTCTTCTTGCAGGACAACGAACCTGATTTCTGGGGCAACGCTCAGCGCGCTCTTACCCAGCAGTATGAGCAGCGCATCCTGCCCGAGCTCGTTGCAAGGAAAGGAGCCGTGCACCTCACTATCGCCGGCTTCGCTCCTATCCCAATGCTTATGAAGCTGGGGGCACTGGTGGGCGACAAGACGCCTGCGGCCGTCATGGACTTGCCGAACGAGAAGTGGCTCTGGGACACGCGCGACGCTTGCCCCGAGCCCAGCTACACATTCACGGTACCGCCTGCGCTCCCTCGCGAAATATCGGTCGTCGTCAGCATCTCGGGCAGGGCCCAGCACCCCGTTGGCCGCGACGTCGTGGAGTTCCATGCCGTTGCGCCTGACCGCGGCATCATCCGCAAGGAGTCCCATGTACAGCAGTTCCGCACGAGCTTCAACGCCTTCCTGCAGCAGCTGTTTGCCGCCGGCGCTCGGGTCCTGCACCTGCATCCGGCGACGCCGCTGTCAGCAAGCATCGAGATCGGTAGGACCCTGCTGCCCAAGGCGTTCGAAGAGGTTCATATCTGGGAGTGGCAAGCACCTGAGTGGAAGCCGGCGCTGAGGCTTAAGTAGTAACGTATGCGGGTCGCACGGCCCAGCTCCGCGTCAAGGCCGGGTGAGCACTAGCAAGTGCGCTGAACGCCCAGTGTGTCAGGAGTCGCCAGAGATGCCTAGCCCCAGACATCGCCTTGGCGTGAGACATGCAGAGCGCGGCGCTCAGCGAAATCGTTGAACGGCAGCTATCGGGCGCTGAGCTTGGAAACTCAAAGGACCGCAATCGCTGCACAGCAGCCATTGACCAAGGCACTGCGAATAACTCCAATGTACCCCAAGCCAACTCCCAAGCACCCCGAACGCCCTACCCCTTCAACACCTCGCTCACCCGCTTGCGCACCGCCCCACTCGCCCGTCCATACATGAGCAGCAACTCAGCCACCTCGTCATCCGCATCCGAGTAGAAAAACGCCATCGGTACCTGGAGCACCTGCGCCAGCTTGCGTGCCGTCAGCAGGTCCGGCTTGTGGACCCCCAGCTCATAGCGGTTGATCCGCGCACTTGCGACGAACGAATCAATCCCGGCCTCAACGCCCAGCATCTTCTGCGAAAGGCCTGCGGCCAGCCGTGCCTGCTTGAGCCTCGCGCCCCATTGTTCATCTGCGTCTGACATCTCGTGCTTTCCAAAAGCTACGAGATTCGTAGGTATGGTGTATTCTCGATACTACGAGTTGCGTAGCTACCCCGGCCCACGGCCAGTAACCGCTACGAGGACGTTCTTGCCGCGCGCGCGCATCGCTTCGACACGGGAGGACAACCCCATGAAGCACATCCCCATCCCTCCCCAGACAACCCCCCAACCCCAGAAGTTCGCCACCGCCCTCAACGAGGTGGACCGCTTCGTGCAGCAAGGCTGTGCCGAGGTCTCCGCCCTCGCCCAGCTGGCCTTGGCCTGGCTGGAGAGCCCCGATGGCTGCCGGCGACTCGAAGTGGTGGCGCAGGCGCTGCAGACCATACGCAACAGCGCCGATTCGCTGGCGGAGTACGCGGGCAGCGAGGCCAGGGCACTGAACTGCGAGTACGAGGACCAGGCCGGGGTGCGCCGCAGCGAAGCGGCCAAGGTGGCGGCCGAGGAAGCCGCGCAGGCGTTCGCCATGGCGGGGCCGGCAGCAGCGCGCTGAGACATGTCGGCACGGTGCGGGCGGTGTCAGCCCGCCCGCGTGTCTATGCCTCCCTCGGGCTCGAAGGCGAAGCCCACGCCGTACACGTAGCGAATCCACTCGTGGCTGTCGTCCGCTGCCTTGACTCGCAGTGCAGGAAAAAGGATTTGCCGCATCCATCGCAAGAAAAGATTGCAATCGATGCGGCAAAGATGGCAACAGCAATCATCCATGCGGGCGTCGAGGGCCCACACTCCGGTCAAACGCCTTCCGATGACGGGATGGTTGCGCAGCTTTCAGACCATATTTCTTATGGACTGCCCCGCCTCACAAAGGCGAACGAATGCGGCGAAAGCCGTATGTACCGGAAGGAAGTGCTTGCGGGGCCGCAACACTCCCTTTCGTGGCAATGAAAGCCGTCACATCCGCCACGCTCGCATAGGCATCGCCGCCCTTGATGGCGGCGTAAAAGCCAGCCACATGCGGGGCAGCCATGGATGTTCCGGACATGCGCACCATGCTGGTCGGACCAGCTGCACTGGCAGACTCCACGGAATCGGAGAATCCATTTCCACCAGGCGCGAGAAAGATCGGTCCATCAAAATTTCCGGGATGAGCAATATTGGCGTAACCGGCCCTGGCCATGCCAAAGGCGTCATTATTCACCGCACTTGCCTTGATGACTTTTGATATGCATGCAGGAAAACTGATACCGGAAGTGCTACCGCTATTTCCTGTGGCAGCAACGACAGGGACACCGCGCGAAGTCAGATTCGCAACAGCCAAAGCAAATGACCCGTAATAATAATCACAAGTGCCGCCATATAATTGATTACTACCCAGGCTCATGTTGACTATATATGGATTCATGATCCCCGGCGTCGTAGCAGCATAAACCTCCGCCAATCCCGCAAGCAGATCATCATTGAATGCACTAGGACTCCCACTGCCACTCACTGGATAGGAGAAGATCTGAACTGCCACAATGGAAGCGTCAGGAGACACACCCTGATTCCCGAATCCAGTATAGTAACTTTGACGGCCTGCAGCAATTCCCGCCACATGGGTACCATGCGAACATGCGCTTGAACTGCTATTGCAATAAGGCATGCCGGAATTTGGCGTCCCCACCGCGCTATCTCCGCTCATATTTTGCGATGGGCAAATTGACTTGTAGCCTGAAGCATTGGTTCCAAAGCAGGCTTCATTCGAGATACGCGATGCTCCTGCAGCGTTCTTGAACATCATATGATTCTTCGCAACGCCCGTATCAAAGACAATCATCAACTGACCGGCTCCCCTGAATCCCGCCGACCAGGCGGGCCCCATGTTGATCTGATATGTACTGTTGTTGAGCGAAGGCGTCGCCACCGGCTTCACGAGCTCCACCGAGCGGATTCTTGCGTCCCTCTTCTCATAAAGTGCTTTCAACTGCTCGGCACCAAGCCGCACCGTGAACACGCCCAGGCCGGCATGGGCCTGCACATCGCCGTCGCCACCATGGCCAACGCCTTGCATGGCAGAGCGAAACGAATCCTGATTGGCCTGGCTTTGTACTTTCCATGCCTTTTCACTCATGTACCCTTGATAGGGTGAATAGGACTCCCCGCCTCGCATCGTGATGATGACCTGGGCTTCACCCTGGTCGAATGCCGTATCCATGACTTCTTCGGGCCAATGCGATTCATCTTCAACCCCCAGCACCTTCATTGACCTCACTTCCGGTGCCATCCTCAGCGCATAATAAGCAGGCCAGTCGATGCGGGCCTGCACCACAGCAGATGGCCCCGATCCAGCTTTCGAACTTTCAAGTATCTGCATTCCTGCACCGAACTTGGAATTTTTGAAAACATCCTGGGCCATCCCGCCTGCGCCGTGAGAAAAAGAGTTGGCCTGATAGACTGTATCGCCATGCTCTCCTATGTGATAGTCCATATCCGAATTGACAGACAGCACCACATCAACAGACCCTTTTTTGCCGAGTTCGCGCTCGATATTCCTCTGGGTTTCACTGCTCATCCACGCACGATCTCGCAAGCCTCTGGTATCGTCTGGCTGTATTGACTTGGCCATTCCGGATTGCTCGAGCAATTCCAGGCCGCGGCGTGTAATCAGCAGACCGACTTGCCCCATTCCATTGTTCCATGAGCCCACCTCTGAAACATCCTGACCCAGGATCGACCGTATTGCGTGCGTGTGCTGCGCTGTTTCCGATCGGATGGATGCCGAGCCCCTTGCCTGCACTACATCCGGCTCGAGGTCCTGAACCGTCACCATGACGCTCATCAATCCACCCGCATCACTTGCCTGGCGCATCAGGAAATCCCTGTCCACAGGATTCAACAATCCAGCCGAGACAGGAACATGCATGAGCGCGGCGCCCGATGCAAGAGCGAATGGTGCGAGATGGAGAATGATTTTTCCTGCCGCGCCTGCAAAAGCATTTTCTTTCATTCGGTCCTCCTGAAAAACCGCATCAATCGCCATCGATGTGCAAATGCACATCCACAAGTGATTCACGCGCATTGGATGATTGGAACACGTCGGCGTCAGAGCCGAATTGATCGTATTCTTCAAAAAAAACAGAAGCGTGCGGGAATTCATCAATTGAACGCAAGAAAATTTCAAGCAATAATTGATCAAATCACCCACCGGTTCATTTGCAGCGTGATTTCGCTTGCGAGATCACCGACATTCGAGACGCAATCAACCTCGGGGGCATCATGTGCACTTGACTTGCACCCAAGACTTGCGACCCAGCAACCGCCATGGATTCTTTTGCAATTACTTGCGGAAGGGACATTGGGGCCACCTGAATACGCCGGTGCGCTTTCAAGCCCATGGGCTGCAGCGGCAGACAAGTGAGAGGGTCAGGGGCTCCATGCGGAGAAGCCGCAGGTCCGGCCAGCTATCCGCTGGCATCGCGGCGCGCACGTTGGCGGACCATCTGGCCGGATGCGCGCAGGCCAGCGACCAAGCCTTGGGAGTTATCACGATTAATTGAAGTTTGCGTGATACATCCGCCACCGGGTCCCTCCAACAATGGGACCCATGGACACCACCCTCACGACCCCCCAACCGGCACAGCCCGAGGATGACCAGCGAATCCACCCGCTGTGGCTGCGCCTCACGCATTGGCTCAATGCGCTGGCCGTGGCCATCCTGGTGGCCAGCGGCTGGCGCATCTACAACGCGGCCCCGTTCTTTGATTTCAGCTTTCCGGGCCCCATCACGCTGGGCGGCTGGCTGGGCGGGGCACTGCAATGGCATTTCGCGGCCATGTGGCTGCTGGTGTTCAACGGCCTGGTGTACCTGCTGCTCAACATCGCCAGCGGGCGCTGGGCCCGCAAGTTCTTTCCCGTCAGCGTGCAGGGCGTGCGCCAGGACCTGCTGGCCGCCCTCAAGGGCCGGCTCTCGCACGCCGACCCGGCCCGCTACAACCATGTGCAAAAGCTGGCCTACCTGTTCGTGGTGCTGGACCTGGTGGTGATCGTGCTGTCGGGCCTGGTGCTCTGGAAGTCGGTGCAGTTCCCCCTGCTGCGCGAGCTGCTGGGCGGCTATGAATCCGCACGGCGCGTGCACTTCTTCGGCATGTCCGCGCTGGTGGCCTTCGTGGTCGTGCACCTGGCAATGGTCGCCCTGGTGCCCCGGACCTTCCTGACCATGATCCACGGCCGTGCGCCCAAGTCACCATGAAAATCTTCAAAGCCCCTTCCCTGACCGGCGTCGATGGCCAAGCCGTGGTGCGCGAGGCACGCTCGCTGATCGCCCGCAAGCTGGACCAGCCCGCACGCCGCGCCTTTTTGCAACGCTCGCTGACGCTGGGCGGCCTGTCCCTGCTCACGGGCTGCAGCATCAGCGATGACAGCCACGTCGAGGCCGTGCTCAGCCAGGTGTCGCGCTTCAACGACCGCATGCAGGGCCTGCTCTTCAGTCCCACGCGGCTGGCGCCCACCTATTCCGCAGCCGAGATCACGCGCCCCTTCCCCTTCAATGCCTATTACGGCGAGGACGAGGTGCGCGAGGTGGATGAGGCCCGCTGGCGCCTGGAAGTGACCGGCATGGTCGCCGACCGCCATGCCTGGACCCTGGCCGAGCTGCGCGCCATGCCGCAGGACGAACAGATCACGCGCCATATCTGCGTGGAAGGCTGGAGCGCCATAGGCCGCTGGGGCGGCGTGCGCTTTGCCGATTTCCTGCGCCACATAGGCGCCGACACCAGTGCCAAGTACGTCGGCTTCAAGTGCGTTGACGACTACTTCACCAGCATCGACATGGCCACGGCCCTGCATCCGCAGACGCTGATGGCATTGACTTACGACGGGCAGCCCCTGCCGCCCAGATATGGCTTTCCGATGAAGCTGCGCATGCCCACCAAGCTGGGCTACAAGAACCCGAAGCACATCCAGGCCATGTTCGTCACCAACACCTACTCCGGCGGCTACTGGGAAGACCAGGGCTACAACTGGTTCGGAGGCAGTTGACGGGCCTTGAAGGCCCGGCGTGCTGCCAACGAAGGTGCGATGGCCTGCTCCCGGAGCCGGCCGATTCTGCCAACCGCAAACCCAAAGGAAGACTCACATGACCAAGCTCACCACCCACATGCTCGCCGCCTGCATCGCCATGGCCGCCGCGTCGGCCACCCCGGCATTCGCTGCGGACGAGATGACCAGGGACGCCATGGCTCCGGCCGGCGCCATGTCCAAGGATTCCATGAAGAAGGACCACATGGCCAAGGACGGCATGAAGAAGGACCACATGGCAAAGGACGCAATGAAACAGGACGGAATGGCCAATGACGCCAGGAAAAAGGACGGAATGGCCAAGGAGGGCATGCACAAGGACGGCATGAAGAAGGAGGCCATGTCCAGGTAAGCACTCCGGGCCCCCGGGCACATGCGGGTGCCGGAGCGCCAGCGGCCGGCCCGGACCGCCTGGCGCCGCAGGACCTGCCACCTGCGGTGCAGGTCCGCCCTGGGGAATCTGCTCAGCGGCGGCGCTGGGGAGGGCGCGGCGCGCCACCTGCACGGGTCTCGATGTGCCGGAAGGTCAGGCGTCCCTTGTTCAGGTCATAGGGGGACATCTCCAGCGTCACCTTGTCGCCAGCCAGTACACGGATGCGGTGCTTGCGCATTTTGCCGCCGGTGTAGGCGATCAGCTGGTGTCCGTTTTCCAGTGTCACCCGGAAGCGGGAATCGGGCAGCACTTCGTCCACCCGGCCCTGCATTTCGATCAGTTCTTCTTTAGCCAAAGGTTCTCCTGTAGTACGTGTTGAAAATCGGGTGCCGCGATTCAACCCAGTTGCCGGTCCTGCACCAGGATGCGCCCCTGGGCCAGCGCGAATCGCGATGCGAGGGCTTCGTCGGCGAACTGCGGGATGAAGCGGAAGATGCGGTCGTAGGCTCCGCGGCGGATGGAAACGGCGGCGGCCACCTGGCCGCGGCCGTTGGCCTGTGTGAGCGGTGTGAGCACGTAGTGGCCCACCTGCTCCGTAATGTTGGAATGCAGCATGGATAGGGGTGGCCGCGCACCGTGCAGGAGCGGGCCATGAAAAGAGAGAGAAAACCCTGCGGCATGCAGGCTGGGGGCGGACCCGGATGAAGGTAGGGGTCCGCGTGGGATTCGCCGTTGAGGGTGACAACCGCGACTCCTGATCGGCAGGAGCGGCTGTTCAGCCCGTCGGCTTCTGGCTTTCAGCAGCAGAGGGGCTGGGGTGTCGCAGCAGCGCTGAAGAGGCGAACAACAAGAACAGCGCAGTCGGGCAGTATAGGCCAATTGCCGGCGACGCGCCCGGGCAGTGCTGCCCGCCTGCGGCAACACGCACGGCCGTGGGCCTTTCAGGCCTGCGGCAATTCGTAGGCGAAGCGATAGGAGTGCGCCCCACCTTCGGCAATGGCGATCACCATGCGCCCGGAGATGCCCGCCAGCCCATCGGTGCCCGAATCCGGCACCACCGTGATGGACTGCGTGGGCGTGCCGCGCTCCATGGTGGAGCTGTGCTGTAGCACGAAGCTGCCGCTGCGGCCATGCAGTGCGCCGCGCACCGTTTCCATGGCGACGTAGCCCGCCGAGCCCTGCACTCCGCTGCGAAACGACAGCATCTCGCCCTGGCTGACGGCCCGCAGGTCACCATCGAATCGCTTGTCCAGGGACAGCCGGCCCAGCCCGGTGTCTTCGGCGACGGCGCTCAGCGGCTGCGGGGCGAGCAGGATGTCGAAGAGGCCGTTGGCGGTGTGCTTCATTGCAGGCATCCTTGGAAAATTGCGTAAGAGCAGGCAGCTTACTGTATTTGCATACAGCATCCATCCACTTCCTTCTCACCCCAGCCGGGGCAGCAGATTGAACAGCAGCACCATCAGCAGCCCCACGAAGGAGACGATGGACTGCACCACCGTGATGGTCTTGGTGGCCTCGCCCATGCTCATGCCGAAGGACTCCTTGACCATCCAGAATCCCGCGTGGTTGGCGTAGTTGAAGAACAGCGAGCCGCAGCCGATGGCCAGCGCCAGCAGCGGGACGTTGAGCGAGGGATCGGAGGCGGCCAGCGGCGCCAGCAGTCCGGCCGCGCCGACGATGCCGACCGTGGCGGAGCCCGTGGAGACGGACAGCAGCATGGCGATCAGCCAGCCCAGCACCAGCGGCGGCAGGGCGAACTGCTGGGTCATGTGGACGATGGCGTCGCCCACCTTGGCGCTGGTCAGGATCTGCTGGAAAGCGCCGCCGCCCGCAATGATGAGCATGATGCCGGCAATGGGCTTGAGGCTCTTGCCCAGCGCATCGCGCAGCTTCTCGGCATCGCCGCCGCGCAGGTAGACCATGGTGATGGAGGCGAACACCACGCCCAGCAGCATGGCCACCAGCGGATTGCCCAGGAAGGCCGCCATGCGCAGCAGGCCCGATCCCTTGGGCAGCACGATCTCGGCCACGGCATGCAGCAGCATCAGCAACGCGGGCAGCAAGGCGCACAGCACCCCCAGGCCGATGCCGGGCCGGCCCTGCGCAGCCCCCTCCTGCTTGCCGACCGTGAACTGTTCCAGCAGCGCATCGTCGGGCCGCGTGGTCATGCGCGGGGCGATGAAGGCGCCATACAGCGGGCCGCCCAGCACCATCGCCGGAATCACGGCCAGAAAGCCGTAGAGCATGGTCGGGCCGACCGAGGTATGCAGCGTGGCGATGGCGGTCAGCGGCCCCGGGTGCGGCGGCACCATGCCGTGCATGGCGGCCAGCGCCGAGATCACGGGCACGCCCACGTAGACATAGGCCGAGCCCTTGAAGCGCTGCTGGCTCTCCAGCTTGCGCGCCACGCTGAAGATCAGCGGCAGCATCACCACCAGCCCCACCTCGAAGAACATGGGGATGCCGATCACGAAGGCCACCACGGTCATGGCCCAGGGGATCATGCGGTCCGAAGTGCGTCCCAGGATGGCACTGGCCAGGGTCTCGGTGGTGCCCGAGTCCGCCAGGATCTTGCCCAGCATGGCACCCAGGGCGATCACCACGCCCACGGCGCCCAGCGTCTTGCCGGCACCGTCGGTGAGGTTCCTGGCGATGTCTCCCGGCGCCATGCCCGTGGCAAAGCCCACGCCGATGGAAACCATCAGCAGGGCCAGCAAGGGATGCAGGCGGATGCGCGAAACGATCAGCGCGACGAGGACCAGCACACTGGCCAGCGCGATGAGCAGCAGTTGGGTATCGAAGGAGGACATGGGCAATGGTGTTGTGGTTTTGGCGCCGGATCCGCCTGCGCGAAGGCAAGGCGTTTCCAATCGCTACAAATCCTATGCCCGGGGTTGGGGGCGGGCTGTAGGTTTCAGGCTTGTTTGCAGGGACGCAGGGCTTAGGAGCGGCGGCGCCACGAAGCCACATCAATCTGTGCATTGACGCCTGTGGGCCGGCAAAGCAGCGGCGCTGCCGATCACGATGCACGCCGGGCCGATGGACTATCATTTCGGCTCTGTCGGGGTACCGCTTCCTCTTGTTGCACCGTGTCCGGTATAGACACGGTGGCTGGAGGACTGCGTGAACCCGCAAACGTTTTCATGGCTGTTGATCGCCGCAAGCATCGCCGCCGAAGTCGCTGGAACCGTCGCCATGCGTTATTCGGATGGACTTACACGGCCCCTGCCGTCCTTGGTCACTGGTATTTCATACCTGTTTGCCATCTGGTCGATGTCATTGGCGGTGCGGCATCTTGAAGTCGGACTGGCTTATGCAGTATGGGCAGGCACGGGGACGGCGCTGATCGCGCTGGCCGGCATGCTCTGGCTGGGCGAGTCCACCGCGCCCACACGCATCATCGCCCTCTTGCTCATTGTGCTGGGCGTACTGCTGCTAAAAGCCCATTCAGGCTGATCCCGCGAACGACACCCCGATGGAGCCCAGTGGACCAAAGTCCGCATGGATGGTGTCGCCAGCCGTGACCGCCGTGGGCCGGGTGAAGGAGCCCGCCAGCAGGATGTGGCCCGCCTGCAGCGTGATGCCATGGCCCGCCAGCTTGTTGGCCAGCCAGACGATGCCCATGGCAGGATGGCCCATGACGGCGGCGGAAACGCCTGACTCCTCGATCACGCCGTTCTTCGACAGGGTGGCGCCCACCCAGCGCAGATCGATGTCCATGGGTCGCACGATGCGTCCCCCGGTGACCATGGCAGCGGCGGCGGCATTGTCCGCGATGGTGTCGCAGATGCTGCGGGGCACCTGCGTCCGGTAGTCGATGATCTCGAGTGCCGGGGTGACATAGGCCGTGGCGTCGAGAACGTCGTAGACCGTCACCGGTCCTGCGCCCGGCGGCTTGTCCAGCGGACGGCCCAGCACGAACGCCAGCTCCACTTCCAGGCGCGGCATGTGGAACTGCGCAACCTCTATGCGGGCGCCGTCGGGGTAGAGCATGTGGTCCAGGAGCACGCCGTAGTCCGGCTCGTCCATCTTCGACGCCATCTGCATGGCGCGCGAAGTCAGGCCGATCTTGTGGCCGACGATGCGCGCGCCGGCCTGCACCTTGGCATCGGCCCACAGTTGCTGCACAGCGTAGGCGTCCTCGATCTCCATGCCGGGCCAGGTCCGGCTGACCTGGGGGATGGGCTGTCGGCTTTTTTCCGCCCGCAGCAGCGCCTGGGCGGCTTGCTGGCGTTCAGTGGCATTGATCATCTTCGGGCTTTCTTCAGTGAGGAACTGCGGATGGCTGCAGCACGGCAAGCGTCGGGCGCTCTCCCCCGGCCTTGCCGGTGATGGGCGGCCTGGGCAGGCTCGCCTCGCCGGCCTCGATCACGAAGTGGTGGTCCAGCGTGTACCAGGCGCCCTGCACATCGGCGGCGGGCGGTGCCTCTGCCGAATGCAGCACGTACTGGCCGATCAGGGCGCGGGTCACGCCGAACTGCACATCGGTCTCCAGGTGCGGATCGTCACTGGAATACACCTGGGCAAACTGCGTCTTGAAGCCGGGCTTGTAGACCATGAAGTGGATGTGGGCCGGGCGCATGTTGTGCCGGCCCTGCGCGCGCAGCAGGGCGCCCACCGGGCCGCTCAAGGGGATGGGATAGCCCACGGGCTTGATGGTGCGAAAGGCGATGCGCCCTGCCGCGTCGGTCCTGAACTTGCCGCGCAGATTCATGTCGGCCTGGCCCGGGTCCTGGTTCTCGTAGAAGCCCTCGGACGATGCCTGCCAGACATCGACTTCGGCGTCCGGCACGGGCCGGCCCTGCCGGTCGCGCACCCAGGCCGTCACGAACACCGGCATGCCCGGCGTCGGTGACCGCACGATGGAGCCGCCGTTGTCCGTCGGCGGCGAATCCATGCGCCAGAACGGCCCCATCAGGTTGGCCGTGGTCTCGGTCTGGCCGTTGTCCCCGTTGTTCAGCAGGCAGACCAGCGCGGACAGGCCCAGCGAGCCGGCGATCAGCACCACCTCGTTGTGGGACGCGGTGGTGAGCTGGCCCAGTTGCGCGATGACGGTGCAGGCCTGGTGGAACTCCGCCTCCGTCAGGCGGGCATCGCGGATGAAGCCATGCAGATGCGTGACCGCTGCGGTCATGATTTCCCGGAAACGAGGGTCGGGCGATCGCTGCAATTGCTCCAGCACGGCAGCCGTCACGTCGCCTTGCTTTTCGATGATCATGGGCATCTCCTCCTTGTCCTAATCCAGCCGGACGCCGGACGATTTCACGAGTCCGGCATAGGCGGCCCGGCCTTGCCGCAGCGAATCGGCCAGGGCCGCCGGGCTGCGTCCCAGCGGCTGCATGCCGTTGGGCTCCAGCACCGTGGAGGCAATGCCCTGCCTGACGATGCCGGCGACGTCCGCATTGATCTTGCGCACCACCTCGGGCGGCGTCCCCGCAGGCGCCATGAGGATGAAATTGACCTGGGGATCGAGCTGTGCAAACCCCGATTCGGCCAGCGTGGGCACGTCCGGCAGCAAGGGACTGCGCGATGGACCGGTGACGGCCAGCGGTTTCATGGCTGCGCTTTTCAGATGCTGCAGCGCCGGCCCCCCGATGCCTCCCAGCACCAGTTGCACCTGGTTGGCCAGCACATCGCGGATGGCGTCGGGATAGCCCTTGTAGGGCACGTGCACCAGCTCGATGCCGGCGAGCCGGGAAAAAGAGTCCATGGCCAGATGCACGATGTTCCCCGTTCCGAACGATGCATAGTTCAGCGTGCCCGGCCGGGCCCTGGCCAGCGCCACCAGTTGCGAAAGGTTGCGCGCCGGCAGGTCTTTTGCGGCAGACAGCACCATCTGCAATTGCGCGAGATCGACCACCGGCGTGAAGTCCGCCAGCGAGTAGCCCAGCTTGCGGAACAGGTGCGGGTTGAGCGTGAAGACGCCGTCGTCGCACAACAGCAAGGTATGGCCGTCGGCCGCCGCCTTGGCCACGAGATTGGCCGCGATGATCTGATTGCCTCCCGGCCGGTTGTCGACCACCACCGGCTGCCTCCATTGAAGGCTCAGCTGCTGTGCCACGCTGCGTGCCAGCACGTCGGAGATGCTGCCGGCCGAGTAGGACAGCACCAGCGTGACGGGGCGATCGGGAAAGCCCTGTGCCCCGCTGCACAGAGGCGCCAGCGCGCAGACCCAGGCACAGATGCAACGGGCGACCCGTGTGGCGAGTGAGCGCATGGACTTCCTCCCGAAGGTGTGGCGATTGAGATGACAGCGGTTGTGCAGGCCATTCTCAAACCCGTGCCCCATACTGTCCAATACCGATTGGGCGATCAGCCATACCATGGAGGTATCTCCAAGCAAAGGAACGGCCATGGATCTGCGGCACATGCGTTACTTCCTCGCACTGGCCCAGGAGCAAAGCGTCAGCCGCGCGGCCGAGCGCCTGCACATGGCCCAGCCACCTCTGTCACGCCAGATGCGCCAGATGGAGGAAGACCTGGGCGTGGAGCTGTTCGTGCGCACCTCCCGGGGCATACAGCTGACCGAGGCGGCGCAATCCCTTTTGCGCGACGTGCCGAACATCCTTGAGCTGGCCCGGCTGGCCCGTGAGCGCGCGCTGCGCGCGGGCAAGGGCTTGCTGGGAGACCTGGACATCGGCATCTTTGGCTCCGGGGTGCTCAACGTCATTCCGCGGCTGATCGGCAGCTTTCACAACCAGCGGCCCGAGATCCGCATCCGCCTGCACAACCTGACCAAGGGCGAGCAGATCCAGGCGCTGCGCGAGCACCGGATCCACGTGGGCTTTCACCGCCTGCCGCCGGCCGAACCCGACCTTGCCGTCTGCCTGGTCCTGCGCGAGCCCATGTACGTGGGCATGCACGAAAGCCATCCGCTCAGTGCCAAGACCGCGATCACCCTGCGCGATCTGGAGCGCCAGCCCATGATCCTGTATCCGAACACGCCGCTGGCCGGACTGGCGCAAGAGGTGATTGCCGCCTTTCGGCGAGAAAAAGTGCAGATCGAGGTCATGCAGGAAGTGGAAGACGTCACCACCTGCATCGCGCTCGTCTGCGCGGGGCTCGGACTGTGCATCACGCCGGAGTCGGGGACCATGCTGAGACTGCCGGGCGTGGTCTTTCGCCCGCTGCGGTCGCGCTTTCTCCGGGACATCGAGCTCAGCTGCGTCCACCGACGGGAGGACCCTTCGCCGGTCCTGGCGGCCTTCATGGCCGTGGTCAGGGACTATTGCGACAGCGCCTGAGCCGCCACAAAACCTTCACAGCCAAGTCACTGCCCTGTCACGCGCGCCGGCTGCAATGTAAACGTTTTCAAGAAATCGTTTACAGCCATGAGCATCACCGAGGTTGCACGCCGCGCGGGCCTGTCCGTGGCCACCGTCTCGCGCGTCTTCAATTCTCCCGAGGTCGTCAATGCAATGACGCGCAGCAAGGTGCTGCGCGTGGCGGGCGAGGTGGGCTATGTGGCCAATGCCAGCGCCCGCACGCTGCGCACGCGCAGCAGCAAGGTGCTGGGCGTGGTGCTGCCCACGCTGACCAATCCGGTATTCGCCGAATGCCTGCAGGGCATTGCCTCGCAGGCGGCGCTGCGCGGCTATGCGATCTCGCCCTGCACCACCGAGTACGACCATGGCGGCGAGGAAGACGCCGCCACGCGGCTGCTGGCCAGCGGCGTGGATGCGCTGGTGCTGGTGGTCTCCAATCCCCATGACTCGGCGGCGCTGGCGCGCGTGCGTCAGTCCGGCAAGCCCTATGTGCTGGCCTACCACCACACGCCCGAGCATGCCTGCGTGGGCGTGGACAACACGGGCGCCGTACGGGACCTGGTGCAGCGCCTGGCCGCCGCAGGGCACCGCCGCATCGGCATGGTCACGGGCCAGTTGCAGGCCTCGGACCGTGCACAGCAGCGCTGCCAGGGCTATGCGCTGGGCATGCAGGCCGCAGGGCTTGCGCCGCTGCCGGTCTGGGAGGTGCCCTTTGCCGCCACCGCCGTGCAGATGCTGCGGCAGCACCTGGCCGAGCCCGCGCCACCCACGGCCATCGTCTGCAGCAACGACCTGCTGGCCATACGCACCATCCGCGCGGCGGCGCTGGCAGGGCTGTCGGTGCCGGCGGACCTGAGCATCGCGGGCTTCGACGGCATCGCCATCGCCGGTGATCTCACTCCCTCGCTGGCCTCCATCTCCCAGCCCAACCACGACATCGGAACCGCTTGCGTGACGCTGCTGTGCGATGCGCTGGCAAGCAGGACACCCCTGGGCCCGCAGGACAGCCGGTGCCTGCCCCATGGCTGGCGCGGCGGCGAATCCTGCCAAGGCCTGGACTAGACAACAACGGCCCGGGCACCGCCACGGGCATCCCCCTCCCCCACGTTTCTCTTCCCTTCAAGGACACGACATGAACCTGCCGACCTTTGCCTTCAAGCCCTTCTTCAAACGCCTGGCCTTGCTGGCCGCCACCACGGCCGTCTGCGGCACGGCCCTGGCCCAGAGCGCCATCTGCTACAACTGCCCGCCCGAATGGGCCGACTGGGGCACGCAGATCAAGGCCATCAAGGCCGATACCGGCATCACCGTGCCCCCCGACAACAAGAACTCGGGCCAGTCGCTGGCCCAGCTCGTGGCCGAGAAGGCCAGCCCCGTGGCCGATGTGACCTACCTGGGCGTGACCTTCGCCATCCAGGCGCAGAAGGACGGCGTGGTCACGGCCTACAAGCCCGCCAACTGGGACCAGATCCCTGCGGGCCTGAAGGACCCCAAGGGCGAGTGGGTGACCATCCACTCGGGCACGCTGGGCTTCATGGTCAACAAGGCGGCCCTGGGCGGCAAGCCCGTGCCCCAGTCCTGGGCAGACCTGCTCAAACCCGAATACAAGGGCCTGGTGGGCTACCTGGATCCGGCCTCGGCCTTCGTCGGCTATGTGGGCGCCGTGGCCGTGAACCAGGCCATGGGCGGCAACCTGGACAACTTCCAGCCCGCCATCGACTTCTTCAGGAAGCTGCAAAAGAACGAGCCCATCGTGCCCAAGCAGACCTCGTACGCGCGCCTGCTGTCGGGCGAGATCGGCATCCTGCTGGACTACGACTTCAACGCCTACCGCGCCCGCTACAAGGACAAGGCCGACGTGGACTTCGTGATCCCCAAGGAAGGCACCGTGGTCATGCCCTACGTGATGAGCCTGGTGAACAAGGCACCGCACGCTGACAACGGCAGGAAGGTGCTGGACTATGTGCTGTCCGACAAGGGCCAGTCCATCTGGGCCCATGCCTACCTGCGCCCCGTGCGCGACGTGGCCCTGCCCAAGGAGGTGGCCGGCCACTTCCTTCCGGCCAGCGAGTACGCACGCGCCACCTCGGTCGACTACCAGAAGATGGCCGATGTGCAAAAGGGCTTTGCCACGCGCTACCTGCGTGAAGTGCGTTGAGAGGGGACTGCATCGTGGGCATTTCCTCCAAGGCGCCGGGTGACTGGCGCGCCCGCGCCCTGCTGCTGGCCTGCAGCGCGCCGGCCGTGGCCTTCTTCGCCGCCTTCTGGCTGCTGCCGGCCGGCCTGCTGCTGGCGCTGCCGGCGCATGCGGGCTGGCACACCTACTTCGCCACACTGACCGATGGGCTGTACCTGCAAAGCCTGCTGCAGACCCTGGGACTGTCGCTGGCGGTGACGCTGGCCACGCTGGCCATCGGCGCGGTGATGGGCATCGCGCTGGCGCGCCACCGCTTCGCGGGGCGCGGCCTGCTGCTGTCGCTGCTGACGCTGCCGCTGTCGTTCCCGGGCGTGATCATCGGCTTTTTCATCATCCTGCTGGGCGGGCGCCAGGGGGCGCTGGCCGACCTGTCCGTGGCCCTGGGCGGCGAGCGGCTGACGTTTGCATACGGCCTCACGGGCCTGTTCCTGGGCTATCTGTACTTCTCGCTGCCGCGCGCCATCGCCTCGTACACGGCAGCGGCCCAGGCGCTGGACCCGCACCTGGAGGAGGCCGCGCGCTCCATGGGCGCCAGCGCCTGGTCGGTGGCGCGCGATGTGTGGTGGCCGCAACTGCTGCCCACCACGCTGGCCTGCGGCGCCATCGTCTTCGCGACCGCCATGGGCGCCTTCGGCACGGCGTTCACGCTGTCCAGCAAGTTCGAAGTACTGCCCATCACCATCTACAACGAGTTCACCAACTACGCCAACTTCGCTCTGGCCGCCAGCCTGTCGATCACCCTGGGGCTGATCACCTGGTTCGTGCTGTGGGCGTCCCGGCGCCGGGCCGGCCCGGCCGCTGCAGGAGCCTGAGCATGCAACGCACCTCCCCCAGGATGCCCGCCGCCATGTGGCTGGTGACGGCCGCCATCACGCTGTTCATGCTGGCGCCCATGCTGCTGTCCGTGCTGGCCGGCCTGGTCGAGAACTACGGCCAGGGCCTGTCCGGCGGGCTGACCACGCGCTGGCTGTCCGAGGTCTGGGCCGGCTACGGCAACACGGTGCTGATGTCGCTGCTGCTGGCCTGCGCCTGCGTGGCCCTGACCCTGCTGCTGGGCGTGCCCTGCGCCTATGCGCTGGCGCGAAGCCGCTCGCGCTGGGCCCAGCACTTCGAGGAGCTGCTGACCCTGCCCGTGGCCATCCCGGGCCTGGCCAGCGCCCTGGCCCTGCTGCTGGCCTATGGCAGCGTGACCGCCTTCCGCCAGAGCTTCGCCTTCATCCTGGTCGGCCATGTGGTGTTCACCCTGCCCTTCATGGTGCGCATGGTGGGCGCGGCGCTGCGCCGCCCGGAGCTGGTCTCGCTGGAGGAGGCGGCCCGCTCGCTGGGTGCCTCCTTCGCGCAGCGCCTGCTGGGCGTGCTGGTGCCCGCCGTACTGCCCGCCATCGTGGCCGCCAGCCTGATGGTGTTCACCCTGTCCATGGGCGAGTTCAACCTCACCTGGATGCTGCACACGCCGCTGACGCGCACCCTGCCCGTGGGGCTGGCCGACAGCTATGCGTCCATGCGCATCGAGGTGGGCTCGGCCTACACCCTCATCTTCCTCATCGTCATCCTGCCCGTGATGTGGGCGCTGCAGGCGCTGGGGCATTTCATCGAGAAGCACTATGGAAAATAAGAGCGTCGCCATCGACATCCGGCAATGCGCCAAGACCTATGCCGACGGCACGCGCGGCCTGCAGGCCACCGACCTGCATGTGGCGCCCGGCGAGGTGCTGGCCCTGCTGGGCCCTTCGGGCTGCGGCAAGACCACGCTGCTGCGCATCATCGCGGGCCTGGAGACGCCGGACGCGGGCAGCCGCATCGCCTTCGGCGACACCGATGTGACCCGGGTTCCCATCGAGCAGCGCCAGGTGGGCATGGTGTTCCAGCACTACGCGCTGTTTCCGCAGATGAGCGTGCAGGCCAACATCGGCTACGGCCTGCGCATCAGGGGCGAGCCCCAGGACGCGCAGCGCCGCGCCGTGGGAGAGCTGGTGGACCTGGTGCGCCTGAACGGCCTGGAGCACAAGCGCCCCGCCGAGCTGTCGGGCGGCCAGCGCCAGCGCGTGGCCCTGGCCCGTGCCGTGGCCTCGCGCCCGCGCGTGCTGCTTCTGGACGAGCCGCTCACGGCCCTGGACGCCAAGCTCAAGGAAACCCTGCGCGACGAGCTGGCCCAGTTGCTGCGCCAGTTGCGCATCACGGCCGTGCACGTCACCCACGACCAGCAGGAGGCCATGGCGATTGCCGACCGCATGGCGGTGATGCAGGCCGGCCGCATCCTGCAGGTGGGCGACGGCGAGAGCCTGTATCGCCAGCCGGCCCACCCCTTCGTCGCCACCTTCCTGGGCCGCGTCAACCAGGTCGAGCGCAGCCAGGACGATGCGCGCGGCAACCGGCTGGTGCTGGCCGGCATGGCGCTGGACTGCCCGGCAGGCTGCGCGGGCGCCGCCCGGCTGCTGCTGCGCCCCGAGGACATTGAGGTCTGCACGGCCGACACGCCGGGCGCCGTGCCCGCATCGGTCGCGCGCCGCGTCTTCCTGGGCGACCGCCTGCAACTGACGCTGGAGCTGGCGGGCCACGCGCCGCTGGTCGCCGACGTCGCCCGCGACCATGTCGCGCAGGCCGGCGAACGCGTGGGCCTGCGCATCGCCCCCCACCAGTGGATGCCCGGCCACGCCGCTGCCTGAAGCCAACACCCCTCCTCTGCCATGACGACTTTCCTGGTGCAACTCACCGACCTGCATATCCGCGAACCCGGCCGCCTGACCTACCGCCGCATCGACACCGCCCAGTACCTGGAGCGCTGCGTGCACAGCGTGCTGGCGCTGGCGCAAAAGCCGCACGCCGTGGTGATCACGGGCGATCTGACCGACTTCGGCCGGCCCGCCGAGTACACCCATCTGCGCCAGTTGCTGGCCCCGCTGGGCGAGCTGCCCCTCCACCTGCTGCCGGGCAACCACGACGACCACGACGCGCTGCGCGCGGCCTTTCCCGAACATGCCTGGCTGGGCCGCGAGGGCTTCATCCAGTACGCGGTGGACATCGGCGGCCTGCGCCTGATCGCGCTGGACACCGTGGTGCCCGGCCACAGCGAGGGCGCGCTGTGCGAGGACCGCCTTCAGTGGCTGGAACTTCAGTTGATCGCCAGCGCCGGCCGCCCCGTGGTGATCGCCATGCACCACCCGCCCTTCGAGACCCTGATCGGTCACATGGACCGGATCGGCCTGCTGCAGGGCGCGCCCGAACTGGAGGCACTGATCGCACGCCATCCGAATGTGCAGCGCGTGATCTGCGGCCACCTGCACCGCAGCATCCAGGTGGCCTTCGGCGGCACGGTGGCGCAGACCTCGCCGGCCCCGGCCCACCAGGTCTGCCTGGACCTGGCGCCCGACGCGGCATCGGCCTGGACGCTGGAGCCGCCGGGCTTCATGGTCCATGCCCTGCCCCCGGGCGGGCGCCTGGTCAGCCATGCCGTGGCCAGCGGACGGTTCGACGGGCCCTATCCGTTCTGGGATGCGGATGGGCGGCTGATCGACTGACGGCCCGCTGCGCACGGCCCTGGTGAAACCGGACGAGAATATCCGGCCATGGACATAGCAAACATCAAGGGCCGCCTGGACTTCCTGCGCGAGGCGGAAAAGCTCAAGAGCGTGCTGCGCAGCGCCCACACCTCGACCGGCCGCTGCGAGAGCACGGCCGAACACAGTTGGCGCCTGTGCCTGATGGCCATCGCCTTCGAGGACCAGCTCGCCGGGCTGGACATGCTCAAGCTGCTCAAACTGTGCGTCATCCACGACCTGGGCGAGGCCATCCACGGAGACATCCCCGCCGTGGAAAAGAACCAGCACCCGGACAAGAGCGCACAGGAAAAGGCCGACCTGCTGCACCTGGCCCGCTCGCTGCAGCCCGCGCACCGCGACGCCATCATGGCGCTGTGGCAGGAGTACGAGGACGCCGCCACCCCCGAGGCCCGCGCCGTCAAGGCCCTGGACAAGCTGGAGACCATCCTGCAACACAACCAGGGCATCAATCCGCCCGATTTCGACTACGAGTTCAATCTGGGCTATGGCAGGAAGTACACGGAAGCCGACCCGCTGTTCTCGGTGGTACGCAGCATCCTCGACGAAGACACGCGGGCACGCGCCCGCCAGGGCTGAGCCCCGGGCGGCCCCTCACCGATCCACCGGCAGCGCCAGCGTCTCCTTGACCTCCTCCATCACCACATAGCTGTGGGACTCCGCCGGCACGGGCAGCTTCTTGAGGATGTCGCCCAGCAGGCGGCGGTATTCGCGCATGCCGCCCAGGCGGGCCTTGACCAGGTAGTCGAAGCTGCCCGAGACCAGGAAGCACTCCAGCACGTCGGGCACGTGCAGCAGTTCCTGGCGCACCTTGTCGAAGACCTCGCCCGACTTGGACGAGAGCTTGATCTCCACGAACACCAGCAGCGTCTTGCCCAATGCCTCGGGCGAGAGATGGGCGTGGTAGCCCGTGATCACGCCATCGCGCTCCAGGCGCCGCACGCGCTCCGAGCAGGGTGTGGCCGAGAGGCTGACCTGCTCGGCCAGCTCGGTCATGGAGATGCGGCCGTCGCGCTGGAGCACGTCCAGGATCTTGCGGTCGGTGCGGTCGAGCACGCGGTTTTCACTTCTGGTGGCCATGGCGCCAGTCTCCCATGCAAATCAATCACTGAAGAGTAGCAATATTTCAGTGATTTCCACTGCCTCATCGTCAATAGACTTTGATTTCATCTTGTTGACCTGGCGGTGAAACCCATGAAAGTCCTAGTTCTTGGCGGCGGTGTGATCGGTGTGACCAGCGCCTGGTATCTGGCCCGGGCCGGTGCCCAGGTGACCGTGCTCGACCGGCAGGACGCGCCCGCCGCCGAGACCAGCTTCGCCAACGCGGGCCAGGTCTCGCCCGGCTACTCCACGCCCTGGGCCGCGCCCGGCATTCCGCTCAAGGCACTGAAGTGGATGCTGCAGGAGCACGCGCCGCTGGCCGTGCGCCTGGACGGCAGCCTGTTCCAGCTGCGCTGGATGGCGCAGATGCTGCGCAACTGCACGGCCGCGCGCTATGCCGTCAACAAGGAACGCATGATGCGCGTGGCCGAGTACAGCCGCAGTTGCCTGCAGCAGCTGCGTGCCGACACCGGCATCGCCTACGAGCAGCGCACGGGCGGCACGCTGCAACTGTTCCGCACCCAGGCCCAGCTGGACGCCGTGGGCCGCGACGTGGCCGTGCTGCGCGAATGCGGCGTACCCCACGAGCTGCTGGACCGCGACCAGCTCGCCGGCGTGGAGCCCGCCCTGGCCCAGGCGCGCGAACGGCTCACGGGCGGCCTGCGCCTGCCCAGGGACGAGACCGGCGACTGCCACCGCTTCACCAACGAGCTGGCCCGCATCGCCGCCGGCCTGGGCGTGGATTTCCGTTTCAACCAGACCGTGGACGGCCTGGTGGTCGAGGGCGATCGTATCGCCGGCGTGCGCGTGAACGGAGAACTGCTGACGGCCGACCGCTACGTGATGGCCTTCGGCAGCTACTCGCGCCAGGCGCTGCAGCCGCTGGGACTGGATCTTCCGGTCTATCCCGTCAAGGGCTATTCGCTGACCGTGCCCATGGGCAATCCCGCGCTGGCGCCCCAGTCCACGGTGCTGGACGAGACCTACAAGATCGCCGTCACGCGCTTCGACGACCGCATCCGCGTGGGCGGCATGGCCGAGCTGGGCGGGTTCGACCTGCGCCTGGACCCGCGCCGCCGTGCCACGCTGGAGCTGGTGGTCAACGACCTGTTCCCCGGGGGCGACGTGGCGCGCGCCAGCTTCTGGACCGGCCTGCGCCCCATGACGCCTGACGGCACGCCCATCGTCGGCGCCACGCGCTACCCCAACCTGTTCCTGAACACCGGCCACGGCACGCTGGGCTGGACCATGGCCTGCGGCTCGGGCCGGCTGATCGCCGACCTGATCACGGGCCGCAGCCCGGAAATCAGCACCGACGGGCTGGCACTGGACCGCTATGACCGCCAGGCCCCGGTGCCAGCCCGTGCCCCCGGCGCCCCCTTGTCCGCCTGAGCCATGGCGCGCCCCGCCTTCGCCCGCATCGACCTCGGCGCACTGCGCCGCAACTACCTGACCGCCCGCCGCCTGCACGGCGGGCGCGCCCTGGCCGTGCTCAAGGCCAATGCCTACGGGCACGGCGCCGTGCGCTGCGCCCAGGCCCTGGACGGGCTGGCCGACGGCTATGCCGTCGCCTTCCTGGAGGAAGCCCTGCCGCTGCGCGCTGCAGGCATCCGTGCGCCCATCCTCGTGCTCGAAGGCCTGTTCGACCGCGAGGAACTGCAGGTCGCCAGCGCCCACGGCCTCTGGCTCGCCGTGCACCAGGACGCCCAGTTGCGCATGCTGGAACAGGCCGGGGCGCGGCATGGCCTGCATGCCTGGCTCAAGATCGATTCGGGCATGGGGCGCGCAGGCTTTGCGCCCGCACTGGCGGCCTCGGCCCATGCACGGTTGCAGGCCTGCGCCGCCGTGCAGCAGGTCACGCTGATGACGCATTTCGCACGCGCCGACGAGCCCGGCCAGGGCATGACGTCCGCGCAGATCCGCCGCTTCGACGAAGCCACGGCCAGCCTGCCCGGCGACCGCAGCCTGTGCAACTCGGCCGGCCTGCTGGCCTGGCCCGAGGCGCGGCGCGACTGGGGCCGCGTGGGCATCGCCTTGTACGGAGCCGACCCTTTGGCGGAGTCCACGGCCGGCCTGCAGCCCGTGATGGGCCTGCACAGCCAGGTCTTTGCCGTGCGCACGCTGCAGCCCGGCGATCCGCTGGGCTATGGCGCCCGCCATGTGGCCCGGCGCCCCACGCGCGTGGGCCTGGTGGCCATGGGCTATGCCGACGGCTATCCGCGCACGGCGCCGGACGGCACGCCCGTGGCCGTGGACGGTCAGGCCGCGCAGCTGATCGGCCGCGTCTCCATGGACATGCTCACGGTCGATCTCACCGACCTGCCGGAGGCCGGCATCGGCAGCGCCGTGGAACTGTGGGGGCCACGCATCGATGTGAACACCGTGGCGCGGGCCGCAGGCACCATCGCCTACGAGCTGCTGTGCAACGTCAAGCGCGTGCCGCTGCAGTACACGGATGGCGATGACAGCGCCCATCCTGCCCGCACAGTGGCCACGGCCGACATGGCCGCCTGAACCGGACCCGGCCCCCGCTATCCGACCGTCAAATCCCTGAGCGCCGCCATCAGCGGCGACCACTGGGCCTTGGGGTGGCTGATCAGCAGCCAGCTGCGGCGCGTGCGCAGCGCGGGGATGGGCAGGGCCTGCAGGCGCTCGGGGCTGCCGCGCAGCACATGGCTGGGCACGTAGCACAGCAGGTCGGTCTGGCCCACGATGTCGATGGTGGCCTCGGTGTTGTGCTGGATTTCCAGGGCCACCGTGGGTGCGCCGAAGCCCTGGGCCGCAAAGGCCTCGTCGACCACCCTGCGTGCGGCGGCCCCTGGCGCAGGCAAGGCCCAGGCGTAGTCCTGCAAATGTCTCAGTTGCAGGCCCTCTTGCAGCGCCACCTGCGTCAAAGGGTGGCGCGGCCGCGCGGCCACCCACAGTTCGTCCTCGCCGATGGCCACCTGGGCGCAGCGCGTGGTGTGGCCGGGATAGGACGGCACCACGGCCAGGTCCAGGCTGCCCTCCAGCAGCGCACGTTCCAGGTCGTCGGACTTGCCCACGGTCAGCCGCACGCGCAGGCCGGGACGGCGGCGCAGCAGCTCGGCCACGGCGCGCGTGGCACGGCTTTCGGAGGTGGCCTGCGTGAAGCCCAGGCGAATCAGCCCCACATGCTGCGCCTGGATGTCGCTGGCGGCGCGCAGCGTCTGCTCATGCTGCAGCACGAGCTGGCGCGCGGGCTCCATGAACAGCTGGCCGCTGCTGGTCAGCACCACGCCATGCGTGCCACGCTTGAACAAGGCCGCGCCCACGCCCTGCTCCACGCGGCGCACGATCTTGGAGACGGCCGGCTGGCTCACCTGCAGGGCGGCCGCAGCACGCCCGAAATGACCATGCTCGGCCACGGCCAGGAAGCAGACCAGTTCGTTGTAGGCAAATCCCGTCACACCACTCCTTTGTCAACCAAGAAAAACGCACAAGCTTGCTTCAAAACAGCGCAAAGCCATTCCAATCTTGCATCGATTCTCGCCCCTTTGGTTATCAGATTTCACACGCTTGTGGCTAGAGTTTTGGCATGGAAACTTTGCGCCACATCATGAACCCACCGAACATCGTGCTCATCGTCGCGGACAACCTGGGCTGGGGAGAACTGGGCTGCTACGGCGGCGGGGCGCTGCGCGGCGCGCCCACCCCACGCATCGACCAGTTGGCCTCGCAGGGCCTGCTGCTGCAGAACTTCAATGTGGAAAGCGACTGCGTGCCCACGCGCTCGGCCCTGATGACAGGGCGCCACCCCATCCGGACGGGCGCCCTGCAATCCGTGCCGGCAGGGCTGCCGCAGGGCCTGACTCGCAACGAGGTCACCCTGGCCCAGCTGCTGTCGGCCCAGGGCTATGCCACGGCGCATTTCGGCAAATGGCATCTGGGTGATATTCCAGGCCGTTATCCCAGCGACCGGGGTTTCGACGAGTGGTACGGCATTCCCCGCACCACGGACGAAAGCCAGTTCACCGCCACCACCGGCTACGACCCCAGCGTGGCCCCCCTGCCCCACATCATGCAGGGCCGGGCGGGCAGCCCTTCGCAGGACGTCAAGGTCTACGATCTGGCGGCCCGGCGCGACATCGACGCCGAGCTGGTGGAGCGCTCTCTGGACTTCATGCGCCGCCACCATGCCCAGGCCCGCCCCTTCTTCCTGTACCTGCCCCTGGTGCATCTGCACTTTCCCACGCTGCCGCACGCGGACTTCGCGGGCCGCACCGGCCAGGGCGACTTTGCCGACTCCATGGTGGAGATGGACCACCGCGTGGGCCAGATCGCCGACGAGATCGACCGCCTGGGCCTGCGCGAGGACACCTTGTTCATCTTCTGCAGCGACAACGGCCCCGAATTCCGCCAGCCCTACCGCGGGACGGCCGGCCCCTGGCGCGGCACCTACCACACGGCCATGGAAGGCAGCCTGCGCGTGCCGTTCATCGCACGCTGGCCGGGCCGCATCCAGGCCGGGCGCACCAGCAATGAAATCATGCATGTGACCGACATCTTCTCCACGCTGGCGGCCGTGGCCGGCGCGCCCGTGCCGCAGGACCGGCCCATCGACGGCGTGGACCAGACAGCCTTCCTGCAGGGCGAGGCGCGCTCGGCGCGCGAAGGCTTTCTCTTCTACATCAAGGACCAGCTGCGGGCCGTGAAGTGGCGCGACTGGAAGCTGCACTTCTACTGGGAGCCCGAGGTCAATGAAAGCAAGGGCAAGCTGGAGTCGCCCTACCTGTTCAACATCGTGCGCGACCCCAAGGAAGAGCATGACGTGCTCATCTTCAACACCTGGGTTCTCAATCCCGTGCTGACCATGGTCAAGCAGTTCAACGACAGCTGCAAGGCCCACCCCAACACCGCCGCAGGCGCACCCGACCACGGAGATCCGCTGCCATGACCGCTGCGCAAGCCCACACCGGCTTCCCGATGAAAAGCCGCCGGCATGCGCTGGCGCTCCTGGCAGCCATTGCGCTGCCTGCCGCGCACGCGGCGGAGCCTGCCGCGCCCCCTGCCACGGGCAAGCCCATCACCTGGATCGTGGGCTTTGCCCCCGGCGGCAGCCTGGATGTGCTGACCCGCCAGGTGGCCCGGCAGCTGGAGGCCCAGGCGGGCGTCAGCGTGGTGGTGGAAAACCGGCCCGGCGCCTCGGGCGCCATCAGCCTGCAGGCCGCTGCCAAGGCGCCCGCCGACGGCCTGACCCTGGTGTCCGTGCCGGGTCCCCAGTTGACCCCGCCATCGGCCGGCCGCCAGCCCGAAGTAGGCCGCGAACTGACTGCCGTGGCCGTGATGGCGCGCGGCGCCATGGTGCTGGTGGGTCCGGCCGCGGGCGCCGCCGACAACCTGGCCGAACTGGTGGCCGCCATGAAGGCCAGGCCCACCCAGTGGAGCTATGCCAGTTCGGGCACGGGCACGTCCCAGCACCTGGCCGGCGAGCTGCTCAACGCCATGGCGGACACGCGCATGGTGCATGTGCCCTACAAGGGCGGGGGCCAGGCCGTGACCGACGTGGTGGGCGGGCAGATTCCCCTGGCCATGCTGGGCGTGACGCCGGTGCTGCCGCACATCCAGTCGGGCCGGCTCAAGGCCTATGCCGTGACCAGCGCCACGCGCGTGGACAGTCTTGCCGCCGTGCCCACCCTGCGCGAGGCGGGCGTGCCCGGCTACGAGGCCGAACAGTGGTACGCCGTGGCCGTGCCGGCCGCTACACCGCCCGGGAAGCTGGCCCAGCTCAACCAGTGGATCAACCAGGCCATACAGTCGCCCGAGCTGCGCCCCACGCTGCAGGCCGCGGGGGCCGTGGCCACGCCCATGTCCCTGCCCGACATCCAGCGCTTCATGTCCCAGGACAACGCCAAGTGGAAGAAGCTGGCGGCGGACCGGAGACTGGCAGTGGACTGAACCGCACCCCAATCAATGTGCCGAGAACGCCAGCAGGTACTCGTAGCTCATGCTGGTGGTGCGCGCATCGCCGGCCACGGGCAGGCGCACGATGGCCAGCAACTTGTTCAGGCCCGCGCGCGGCAGCACGGTGACCAGGCCCTCGGCATCGGTCACCAGCGGCTCGCCCTGTTCTCCCAGTGACACGCGCACGCCGGCGCGTGGCTTGCCGTCGAGCAGCACCAGGAACTGCTGCGGCTCGCCCGCATGCGGGGCACGCCGGGTCCTGGCGATGATCTCGAAAGTCTGGCCCAGCCTCTCGCGGGCGATGGGACCCCATTCGATGAGGGTCTTGTGGAACTTCAGCGCATGCACGCCGCTGGTGGCGCCGGGGTTCTCGTTCATCGGCAGGTTGACCATGGGGCCGTCGCCCACCTTGCTGAAGAAGCCGTTGTCGAAATGCGCTGCCAGCAAGGCGGCGCGGCGCGCGGGCGTGACCCGGGCGCCACCGGGGCGGGGCTGGATGGCGACCTCGATGCGCCGGCCCCGCGCGTCATAGGCCTGCACGCTTTTGAGCTTGTCGGCGGGGAAGGTTTCCAGCCGGCCTTCATGACCGCCGAACTGCACGCTGTAGGCGCCGTCGGCATCGGGCTCCAGCCAGACGTTGTGGGCCAGCGCCACCGGCGCAGCAGCCAGCAGGGCCGAGATGGCCCAGCCCTGGCACGTCGATTTCCAGAGTTTGCGCATGGTGTCTTCCTTTTTTCAGAACTGTGCCTGCACGCCGATCTTCAGCGTGCGCGGTGCTCCGGGGGCGAACAGCTGGGCACCGCCGATGACGGAGGACGAGGTCGCATAGGCCTTGTCCGTGAGATTGCTGACCATGGCGTAGACGCGGCTGCGCGCGCCTGGCAGGCGGTAGCCCAGCCCCAGGTCCCAGGTGGCATAGCCGCCATAGGCCACGCTGTTGTCCGCATTGACGGCGTAGCGCCCCACGCGGCGCCAGGTCAGCGTGCCCTCCCACTGCGCCACGGGGCGCCAGGCCAGGGCCACGGTGGCGGTATGGCGCGGCACGCCGGCCACCTGCCTGCCGACCAGGGCCGGGTTGCCGTTTTCCGTCACGCGCGATCGCGCGCTGCCCCAGGCGATCTCCAGGTCCAGGTCCTTGCGCACGGCCCACAGCACGCTGGCCTCCACGCCCGTGCGGCGCGTGGCGCCGTAGTTCTCATAGACGCCAGGCGCCACGTTGCGGATCTCTTGCGTGGACTGCAGGCGGTAGGCCGCCATGTCCAGCACCAGGCCGTCCACCGGCTTGAACTGCGCCCCCACTTCGGTCTGGCGGAAGATGTTGGGATCCAGCCGAGCCGCGCCCAGCGCGTACTTGGCGAAGTTGCTGGCCAGCGCAAAACCCTCGGACCAGCTGGCGCGCAGCAGCACGCCCGGTGCCACCTGGGAGCGCAGGCCCAGCTTGGGGCTGGCATGCGAGGTGCGCGCCAGCGGGCCACAGGGGTCGGAGCCCGTTTCCGGGCCGTTGAGCGCGCACCCGCCCGTGAAGCGGTCCCAGCGCAGTCCCGCCGACAGCTGCAGCAGGCGGTGCACGGGCGCGTCGACCTCGGCATAGGCCGACAGGCTGTCGAGCCGGGAGTCGCGGTCATTGATGGCCGGCGCCGTGCGCTGGCGCTGCTGCAGGCCGTCGTAGTAGAGATAGTCGGTGGATTCGCGGAAAGTCTCCAGCCCCGCCACCCAGTTGAGCGGCGTCAGCGCCGTGACGTGGCGGCCATTGAGGCTGGTGCCCGCGCCGTAGACCGCGCGCTCGTAGCTTTCCTCGCGCTGGCGCCACTGGGCTGCATTGACGGGCCGGCTGAACCAGCGCGTGAAGCTTTGCCGCGTGGTGTAGGCAAAGGCCAGCCAGCCCAGCTGCGGCGACAGCGCGTACCGCGCGTCGGCGCGCAGCGTGGCGAAGTTCTTGCGCGCACCGTCGTTCATGGCGCGCGGGTCCCTGCCATAGGGGTCGATGGCGAACTGCGCGGCCGTGACGTAGCCGGGCGAATCGCCTTCGGCATGGTGCAGGCGGGCGGACAGCGCCAGTTCCAGTTGCGGGGTGAGCAGCTTGCTCCAGCGCAGGGCGGCCGTGCTGCGCTGCGATGACGATTGCGCCCGAAAACCGTCGCTGCGGTAGTGCTGGGCCGCGAGGTTCAGGAACTCGCCCTCGCCCAGCTTCAGTCCCAGGGCGGCCTGGGCATCCAGGGTGCCGTGCGAGGCCATGCTCAGGTCCGCCTGCCGGTACTCGCCCTGCTTGCGCGTGTCGATGGCGATCAGGCCGGCGCGGTTGAAGTTGCCGTACAGGGCCGAGACCGGGCCCTTGTAGACCGTCAGCCGCTCGATCTCCAGCGGCACGATGACGTTCAGGTCCACATAGCCGTCGGCATGCGACATGGCCTCGTTGAGCGGAATACCGTCCAGCACCACGCCCACGTCTCCCCCATGGCCGCCACCGCCGAAGCCGCGCAGGACGATGGCATCGCCCACGCCGGACAACTGGTAGTTGCTCACATTCATGCCGGGGACCTTGCGCAGCAGGTCCTGCACCTGGCTGACATGGGCGTGCGCCACCTCATCACTCTCCAGCTCGGTGGAGGAATAGGCGGCGGCGCCACCGCGCGCGGCCTGCCCCTTGACCTCGACGGTCTGCAGGCTGGCGAGGTTCTCCGGCAGGGTGGCACCCGGCTCGGGCGGGCGTGCACCAGCATGGGGAATGGCAGCCAGTGCCAGCAGGCTGGCCGCCACGATCTGGTGCAGGAAAGGCGGGGATGAAGGGCGAGGTTGCGGATGCATGGAGTTCGTTCGTGATGGGTATGAAGAAAAAAGCAAACTTCATACCGACCTGAACCCGCCCCGCGCGATCAGGCCGGGCGCCCCCGCCATCCCCTGTGCCTGCCCTGGCGCAGCCTCAGTGCGTGTGACCGGCCTGCGGTCGCACCATCACCACGTTGAGCTGGCCATGGTGCACGCCGCGCTCGGCCATGAGGGTGTCGGCAAAACGCCGCACGGCACGGGCCGGCCCGCGCAGCATCACGGTCTCTATGCATTGCTCATGGTCCAGGTGCACATGGGTGGTGGCCATGTGCAATTCGTGATGGTCATGCTGAAGGGCCGCCAGGCGTTCGGACAGGTCGCGCTCATGGTGGTTGTAGACATAGGACAGGTTGGCCACGCAGGGGCCGTCGGCATCCTGGCTCTCGCGCACGCGCGCCAGGTGGACGCGCAGCACGTCGCGTATGGCCTCGGAACGGTTGCCGTAGCCCCGCGCGGCGATCCATTGGTCGAAGTCGCGGGCCAGTTCGTCGTCGATGGAAATGGTGAAGCGTTCCATGGGCTGCTCAGGGTGGAGATGCCGGCCATTGTCCCGCCATCCGCAGCGCGGGAAATCCTTGCAGTGCGCACACATCACTGTCAGCATGCCCATGCAATAGCGACAAACCACCAGCTATACGCTTTGTTCACATTCGCGCCATATCCGGTTACGCTGGGCGAGGTTGCGCGGTGCGCACCCGTCGATCGCTGAAAGGGGCGCGGCATGCAGTATTCATTCGGTCAGCTTCTGGACATGCTGCTGTCCCTGCTGGAGGCTGCGCCTGCCTGTTCCTCGCGCGAGGAATCCTTCGAGCAGCTGCGTTCGCTGTGGCTGCAAACCCACACCTATTTCTCTGCCCCGGACACCGAGCTGCGCCGCATCGCCTCTCGCCGGCTGGCGGAATCGCACGGCTGGAAGGACCTGGAAGGCGATCCCTGCCATCTGGACCACGATCCCGGCAACGGCAACGCCCTTCGCATCTACCTGCACCGCGATGGCGGCATGGTGATCCAGCGGCTGCAGGGCGATGGCGGCCAGATCCTGTTTTCCCGCCTGGGCATGCAGCTGCAGCCCGCTAGCTGAGCCCGCGCACCGCCTCGGCCGGACTGGTCGGCCGGGCCATGCCTCCGCGCCCTCCCCGCTCCAGCAGCCACAGCACGGTCAGCGCCGTGGCCACGGCCAGCCCCGCCAGCAGCAGCAGCAGGTCATGGAACGCCGCGCCGTAGGCCAGCGAAAACAAGGCATCGTGTCCCGGCATGGCCTGGCTGGCCCGGGCCAGATCGGCCTGCGCGATCAGCCCCGCCAACTGCTGGCGCAGCGCGGGATCGCCGGGCTCCAGCGCACCGAGCCGCCCGCGCACCAGAATGGCCAGCACCGCGCCCGTCACCGCCAGGGCCACGCCATCGGCCGAAATGCGCACGGTATTGAAGATGCCGGTGGCCATGCCCACGCGCTCGGGCGCCACGGTGCTCACGGCCAGCCCATCCATCAGGCCCCAGGGCAGCCCTATGCCGACGCCGATCAGCAGCAGCGGCCAGGCCAGCGCCATCCCCGGGCCCTGCCCGAAGGCCACGGCCAGCCAGCCCAGGCCCGCCGCGGCCAGCAACAGCCCGGCGGCAGACAGACGGCCGGGGCCGACCCACCGCGACAGCGAAGCCGCCAGCACCGGCACCACCAAGAGGGGTGCGGCCAGCCAGCCCATCATGCGGCCGGCCTCCAGCGGCGTGAAGCCATCCACGCCGATGAAGCGCCCTGGCAGCATGACCACCAGCGAGATGAACAGAAAGGCCGGTGAGGCAGCCAGCACCTGCACGCCCAGAAAGCCCCGCTGGGTGAACAGCGCAAGGTCCAGCAAAGGCTGCGCCGTGCGCCGCTGCACCGCCACGAAGACCGCGAGCAGCGCCGCGGACGCCGCCAACGATGCCAGCACCTCGCCATGGGCCCAGCCGCGCTCGGGCACCAGCAACATGCCGTAGGTGAACCCGCCAAGGGCCAGCGTGAAACTGAGTGCGCCCAGCCAGTCCGGCCGCCCGCCCGGCGCCCGCGCCTCGCCCCGCATGCCGACCCACACCATGGGCAGGGCCAGCAAGGCGACCAGGCCGGTCGCATGGAAGACCCAGCGCCAGCCCAGGCCATCCACGATGGCGCCGGACACCCAGGGGCCGAAGGCCAGGCCCAGGCCGAAGGTCGTACCCAGCAGGCTGAAGGCCCTGGCCCGCGCCGCCCCCTCGAACAAGGGCGCCAGCGAGGACATGGCCGCCGCAAAGGCCACGGCGCCACCCAGCCCCTGCAGCAGCCGCAGCAGATCGGCCCACAGCAGCTGCGACGCCATGCCCACCGCAAGGCTCGACGCGGCAAACCATGCCAGGCCCAGCAGCCACAGCCGGCGCCGGCCATAGATGTCCGTGAGGCTGCCGGCCACCATCATGGCGCTGCCGTAGCTGAGGATGTAGGCATTCATGACCCATCCCAGCTGCGAGGGCGAGCCGCCCAGCGCGGCGCCGATGGAGGCCAGGGCCACGGCCGGCCCGGTAAAGCTCAAGGGGATGAGCAGGCCCGTCAGGCAGACGGCCAGCAGCTGCAGCCATTTCAGGAGGCTGTCGTGGGAGAGGGAAGACATGGATTCCTCGGTGGTTCATCGAATGGCTGCCAGCGTAGGCCGCCCATGATTTGAGAAAATCCATCTTCATTTCCAAACACTTGGGATGCTCAAGTCTTGAATCAGAACCCCAACCCCATGGAAATAGACAGCCTTGGCAACATCGGCGTCTTTGTCCGCGTGGCCGAGCGGCTGGGCTTTTCCGCAGTGGCGCGCGAGCTGGGTCTGTCGCCCTCGGCGGTGGGCAAGGCCATCGCCCGGCTGGAGGAGCGCCTGGGCGTGCGCCTGTTCAACCGCAGCACGCGCGCGCTGGCGCTGACGGCCGAAGGCGAGCGCTTTCTGGAGCGCTGCCGCCGCATCCTGTGCGAGGTCGAGGCGGCCCAGCTGGAGCTGCGCCACGCGGGCGAGCGGCCCCATGGCCGCCTGAGGATCAGCCTGCCCCGCCACTCGGGCCTGTTCGAGGAGGCGATCTCGGACTTCCTGCTGGAGTACCCCGAGGTCGAGCTGGACCTGAACTTCTCGGACCACCTGGTCGATGTGATCGGCGAAGGCTTCGACGTGGCCATCCGCGCCGCGCCGCTGGAGGATTCCGCACTCAGGCACCGGCGGCTGGGAGATTTCCGGCGCGTGCTCGTGGGCTCGCCCACCTACTTCCAGCGCCATGGCCGGCCGCAGCGCCCCGCCGACCTGGCCGGCCACCTGTGCCTGCACTACCGCTTCGCGGGAACCGGCCGGCTCGAGCGCTGGCCGCTGGCCGGCCAGGCGCAGGACGGCGCTCCGCCAGAGCTGCCCCGCAGCGTGGTCTGCAACAGCGTGGAAATGCGCATCTTCCTGGCGCTGCGCGGCCAGGGCATCGCCTGCCTGCCCGACTTCACCGTGGCCCGCCAACTGGAGCAAGGCCTGCTGGAGACCGTGCTCGACCACCACGTGGCCGGCACGCACAACCAGGGCACGGTCTGGCTGGTCTGGCCGCCGGGGCGCGATCTCTCACCCAAGGTGCGCGCCTTCCTCGACTTCATGGCGCGCAGGCTGTTTGCCTGACCCTCTTCCGCCATCAGGCTGCGCAGCCGCGCCACGGCGGGCTTGGGAGCCCAGGGCCGCGCGGCCCGGCGCTTCGAGGCCGGCTTCACGGGCCGGGAGCAGGCCGGCCTGCGCGTGGAAGCCTAAACCGCAGGCGCGCGCAGCAGGCGCGCCAGCCCCTGCTCGAAGCGGCCCCGCAGGGCGTGCGCGCCATCCCGGGACAGGGCCAGGGCCAGCGCGTGGCCATGCGTGTAGTCGATCAGCAGGTCCAGCAGCACATCCCCATCGTCTTCAGCCGGGCCACACAGGGCCCGGACCTCGGCGCGCAACCGCTGCGTGAACGCGGCCAGCGACGCGGTGAACAGGTCCGGATCGCCCAGAATGCACACCGTCAGCGCCGGATGCAGGCGCACGCGCTCCATGTAGCCGGCCAGCAGCACCTGGATGCGCCGCGCCGGCCCCAGGCCCCGGCCGGGCTCGGGCAACGGCCGTCCATGCACACGCTCGACCAGGCCGCGCATCAGCGCATGCTGGTCTCCCACATGGTGGGACACCGACATGGGCGTGATGCCCAGCCGCCGCGCCAGCGGCCGCAGGCCGAATCCCTGCGGGCCCAGTGCCTCCAGCAGCGCCAGCCCCGCGTCCAGCACCCGATCACGGTCGAGCGCCTGCCCTGCCGAGGGGCGGCCGCGCCGCACGGCGGCAACCACCTGCTCACTCATCGCCGCCGCCCCGCACCCTGCCACCGGCCCGCACGCGGTAGCGCGTGCTGACCATGCCGTTGGCATAGGCCTGCGAGCCCAGGCAGTCCAGGCGCAGATCACAGCCTATGTCGCCGAACAGCGGTCGCCCCGCGCCGATCAGCACCGGCACGCGGGTGAGGGTCATCTCGCCAATCTCGCCCACCGCGAGGAAGGCGCGGATCACGGCACCGCCATCGATGTACGCATGACGCCAGCCCTCGGCGCGCAGCCCGGCCACCAGTTGCGCGGGCTGGGCGTCCGTGATGCGCAGCCGGCCGCTCAGGTGGCGGGGCACATCGCCGGCGGCCAGCGTGCGGCTCATCACCACCACCGGCTTTTCAAAGGGCCAGGCATCGAAGCCCAGCACGCTTTCGTAGGTGGAACGGCCCATGACGATGCCGTCCACGGTGCTCATGAAGGCTGCGTAGCCATAGTCCTCCCCGCCGCCCGCCTCGCTGGCTGGGAGCCAGTCGAGCGAGCCATCTGGCCGCGCGATGAAACCGTCGACCGAGGTGGCGATGAAGACCTTGCCGAACGCCTTGTCGGATGCAGGGTTGCGGGGCATGGCGATCTCTCCGTCAAATCAAACATACACCGTATGATAATTCGTTCCACGCGCCGCCGTCATCAGGCGTAGGCAAGGATGTCGTCCAGCGGCCGGCCCGGCTCGAAACGGTCTGCGGAGATGCGCGAGGCAACGGCCTGCTCGATGGAAACGGAGAATGTCATGTGAAATGCCCGGTTGGAGAAAAGACAAGCCCGATGCAGAAAACTCAGGCGCCGCGCGCCGCCGACCACTGCACCACCAGCACGCTGGCCAGCACCACCAGCAGACCCAGGAAGGACATGCCCGTCATGGACTGCGACAGCAGCGCCCAGCCCAGCACCACGGCCGTGAGCGGGCTCAGCAGCCCCAGGGACGACACGGCCACCGAAGGCAACCGTCCTATGCCTCGAAACCACAGCACATAGGCCAGCAGCGCCCCGGCCAGGCACAGATAGGCATAGGCGCCCACCTGGGTGGCCGTCAGCGCGGGCAGGGGCGCATCCACCCACCAGGCCAGCGGCAGCAGCATCAGGCCGCCGAACAGCAGCTGCCAGCCCGTCAGCGCCAGCACCGGCAGATCCACGCGCCAGCGCCGTGTCAGCCAAGTGCCGGCCGCCATGCAGACCGCGCCGGTCAGCGCCGCGGCAATGCCCACGGGCTCGAACACTGTCTGCGGCGACAGCAGCAGCACCGCCATGCCCGCAATGCCGGCCACGGCGGCCCCCAGCGTCAGCCGCGCGGGGGAGCGCCCGTCCACGCCCCAGGCCAGGGCCATCACCAGCAGCGGCTGCACGGCGCCCAGCACGGCCGCCAGCCCGCCTGGCAACCGGTAGGCCGCCACGAACAGCAAGGCCTGGAACACGCCGATGTTCAGCGCCCCCAGCACCGCCAGCCGCCACCAGCCCGAGCCCGCCGGCAACCGCCGCGTGATCAGCACCAGCAGCAAGCCGGCCGGTAGCACGCGGATCAGCGCGGCCGTGAACGGCCGGTCCGGCGGCAACAGCTCGGACGTGACGATATAGGTCGATCCCCAGATGGCCGGCGCCAGCGCCGTCAGCAGGATGTCGCGCCAGGACATGGCCGGGCTTGCGGAAGAAGAGGACATGAATTTATCTTCAAATCAAGACAATCACATGGTACATGATTTATCTTAAAATCAAGACAAATGTCCCAGACCGCCCTCCCCGCCCTCCCGACCACGTCGACACCATCCTGGCCCAGTGGGCGCGCGAGCGCCCCGACCTGGACGCCAGCCCCATGGGTCCCATAGGCCGCATCAAGCGCTGCGCCGCCCTGCTGGAGCAGCGCCTGGAAGAATGCTTCGCGCGCTTCGGCATGACGATGTGGGAGTTCGACGTGCTGGCCAGCCTGCGCCGCTCGGGCGCCCCCTTCCGCCTCACGCCCACCGCCCTGTTTTCCACGCTGATGGTCACCTCGGGCACCATGACCCATCGCATGAAAAGCCTGGAGACGCGCGGCCTGGTGCAGCGCCTGCCCAATCCGCAGGACGCGCGCAGCATGCTGGTGCAGTTGACCGCGCAAGGGCTGGAGCTGATCGATCGCGCCGTGGAGGCGCATCTGGACAACGAGCGGGAGATGCTTGCCCCCATGCCCGCCGCCGAACTGGCCGCGCTGGATGCGCGGCTGTCGCAGTTGCTGCGGGCGCTGGAGGGCGGCCCTCAGGATGACGCCGGGCCTGCCAACCCCGCCCTCTGAAACAGCCTCACCGTCTGCTATCGCAACCCTTCCGCATCCAGCGACTTGCGCACGGCGGGCCGCTCACGCATCCGGGCGTACCAGCCTGCAAGATGCTCCAGCCCGTCGAAGCGAATGCTCGTCTTGTAGACCGACTCCAGCCAGGAGGCCTGCCCCCACTGGGTGAGCGCGTACAGATAGGCGTCGGCCACGGTGAAGCCATCGCCCATCAGGTAGCGCTTGCCGGCCAGTTGCGCGTCCACCCAGGCATAGCGCTGCTCCAGCTTGGGCCTGGCCGTCTCCACGCCATACTTTCCCGCCAGCACCGCATACAGAAGCGGGATGAAGCCCTTGTGGATCTCCGAATTCAGGAAGGCCAGCCACTCCAGCAGCCGGTAGCGTTCCATGCTGCCCTGGGCTGGCGCCAGAAGCGATGCAGGCCGCAGGTCCGCCAGGTACTGGAGGATGGCCGGCCCCTCCCGCAGCAGGCTGCCGTCGTCCAGTTCCAGCAGGGGGACATAGCCGAACGGGCTGAGCACGCGGAAGTCCCTGCCGTCTTCGGTCTGGTGGGTCTTGTGGTCCACCCTGACCCGCTTGAAATCAAGCCCCAGTTCGTTCAGGACAATGTGCGGCGCCAGCGAACAGGCGCCCGGCAGGTAATACAGCTTCATGGAATTTCTCTGGTGATGGAACAAGGGGCCTGCGCGTTCAGGCACAGCCCCTGGCAAATGCTATGCACCAGCGAACAATTGGGAAGAAGGCAATAAAACCGCACGTAGGTTAAAAAAATATACCTGCCATCTGTCTATGATGGATGTGCTATGAAAACCAACATCTCCGGCTGCTCCGTGGAAGAAGCCATGCGCCTGCTGGGTGGCCGCTGGAGGCTGCTCATCGCCTCCTACCTCATCGACGGCCCCAGGCGCTTCAACGACCTGCGCCGCGACATGCCCGGCATCTCCCAACGCTCCCTGACCCTGGACCTTCGCGCGCTGGAGGAAGCCGGCCTGGTCAGGCGCACGGTCTACCCGACCGCGCCCGTCAAGGTGGAGTACGAGTTGACCCAGGATGGGGAGCGGCTCAGGCCGGTGGTGGGGGTGATGAAGGAGTTCGGGTTGTGGGTGAAGGGGCGCGAGCTGGCGTGAAGGGCGGAGGTCCCAGGCCATGGGGGTGGCTGCGGCTTGCAGGATGCCGACCGCTCACGTGGCGGATCCGTTGAGCCGTTGGAGCTCAAGTTGCCTGGCAGCACTTGCCTCGAGGTTTGCACGCTCCTCGTCCAAATACCGATAAATGCCTTTCAGGTCGGTGATTTTCTTCTTGATTTCCGCCATCTTCTTTTCAATCAGCTTCGCTCCCCCTGCACAATCGATTGACCTGTTTCTCTGCGCATCCAGGATCTCGCCTATCTCCCCAAGAGAAAAACCCATACCTTGTGCGCGCTGGATAAATTCCAGGTCCTGCAGAGTTTGCGCTGTATATACACGATAATTATTGGTTCGCCGCAATGGCGAGATAAGACCTATCTTCTCGTAATAACGCAAAGTGTGGCGGCTTGCGCCGCTGCGGACCTCGAGTTCGCCAATATTCATGAAAAACCGCTTGACTGTAGAGTTAGGTCTACAGTCTACACTTGGCTCTTCATCGTGCCAAGGGACAAAAAAAATGAGCGTGGAGTGTTTTGTTACGGGAGGAACCGGCTTCATCGGCCAATATCTGGTGTCCTGCCTGAGTGCACAAGGTCACACCATTCGAGTGCTGATGCGTCGCCCGGAGCGACTGGCTGAACTGCGCAGGCAAGTCAGCGATCTGGGAGGCGTCGCCGCCCGTGTCTTTGCCGTGGCGGGCGATCTGGAGCAGGAGGACCTCGGCCTGGGTCTTGCTGGCCGGGAAGTCGTACGGCAAGCCGAGGCTGTGTTCCACCTGGGCGCCCACTTCGCCTGGGGGCTTTCGATGGAGCATTCTCGGGCAGTCAATGTAGAAGGGGCAAGGCGCGTGGCGCTGCTGGCCGCCGAGCAAGACAGCCGATTGGTGATGACCGGTGGCTACATGCTGAAAAACCATGAACACCTGCAACGCATCGGAATAGATCCAGGCCGCCCGGAACGGACGAATTGGCCAGCCGTCTACAGGAATGTCGGCGCCTACGAGGGCAGCAAGCTGGAGGCGCATTTTGCGACCCTGGAGGTCATGGCTGCCAGGGGCGGGAAATTGACCGTCGTACACCCCGCCACCGTTTGCGGCCATAGCCGCACGGGACGCATCCTGGACGGCCAGCCGCTGGTGGATCTGATACGCAATCTGGTGCAGGGAAAGCTGGCTGCAGTCCCCGGTTCCTCCAAGCACTGGTTGCCTCTGGTCACCGTGGATTATCTGGTCGAGTTGGTGGCGGCTTGCGCTTTTGATCCTTGCATGGTGGGGCAGGAACTCCTGGCGCTGGATGACCAGAGTCCCGATTTGCGAGAACTTCTGGCGCAGGTGGCACAACCTCTTGGCTTGAATCCTCCAAAGCACCATATTTCGCTCCGGTTGCTGAAATGGCTGCTCGGCATTCCTGCCGTCGCGCGTTTCTTGAATACGGATGCCGAAGCCCTGGATTTCATCCAGACGACTCGCTTCGACACATCGGCGGTCGAACAATTCGCCGCAAGGCACGGAATCTCGAAGCCGGATATACGTCAGTCGTTGATCAACACTGCAATCTACGTCAACGCACATTTCATTCCAAAGAGCAAGGCCCGTTGAGTTGTCCTGCGCCGCGGGGAGCACTGCGGCATCATCGGCAATCCCGCGCTCGGCCCGGTACGAAGGAAGCGCCTGCCCCGCCTCCACCCCTTCATAATCATCACTTTCGGTGGCACCCGGGCGGGCACCGCGCACCAAGGTCAAGGAATACGCTTCAGTGAATCAACCAACCCCTGCACGCATCGCAGTCCTGGGGCCCGGGGCGATAGGAACCACGGTGGCAGCGGCACTGCACGAAGTCGGTCGTACGCCGTGGCTGTGCGGACGTACGCCGCGCGACAGCCTTACGCTGCACGCAGGCGGTCTGCGCATCGTTGTTCCCGGCCCGGTCAGAACGGATCCCGCACGGATTCAAGGACCGGCGGACCTCGTTTTTCTCGCGGTCAAGGCGACTCAAACCGCAGCGGCCGCGCCATGGCTGGCGGCATTGAGCGGTCCGCAGACCGTGGTGTGCGTGCTGCAAAACGGGGTCGAGCAACTGGAGGATGTCACCCCCCTGTGCCCGCAGGGGCAAGTCGTTGCGGCCGTCGTATGGTTTCCTGCGCAGGCCCGATCCGATGGTTCGGTGCTCCTGCACAGCAACGCCCGGATCAGCCTGCCTGACGAGGCCGCAGCGCTCGTGGTCGCGCAGGCACTGCAAGGTAGCCGATGCGCGGTGGAGCTGGTTTCAGATTTCAAATCCCTGGCTTGGCAAAAGCTGCTGCAGAACGCGGCGGCCGGGCTCATGGCACTCACCCACCGCCGCTCAGGCATGTTCGGCCGGCCCGATATTTCCAGACTCACTCTGGACTATCTGCGGGAGTGCCTGGCCGTGGCACGGGCCGAAGGTGCTGTACTGGGCGATGAGGTTCCGCAGGCGATCCTCGACAAGTTCCGGTCTTCCCCGGCTGATCTGGGCACGTCCATTCTGGCGGATCGCGAAGCAGGACGGCCACTGGAATGGGATATCCGCAACGGTGTCATCGCGCGCCGCGGCCGTGAACGCGGAGTGCCGACCCCGATTGGTGATGTCCTGGTGCCGCTTCTCGCTGCCGCGAGCGACGGTCCGGGCTGAACACCTGTGCCTCTAGAGCGTGTATGCACTTTTACGTGCCCGCGAAAGCCGGGAAAGGGGCCCGAAACAAGGTTTGCGTTGATCCAGGACGCTCCATCGGCCGCGCAATGCCGCACCGTTGATTGAACGTCCCGCTCCTGGCTGCGCAGCAGCCCGCGCACGGAAGGGGAACTCACCGCTCCAAGCGACCGCTTCGGGTCGACACAAGCCAGCCGAGCTGCGTGAAATTGGTCCGTCGAACCGGTGCGCCGTGACCGCGAGCATGCAATCGCCCGTATCGGTCGCAACGGTCACTCCGGCACTGCACCGGCATCGCCAAGCATGTACGTGTCAGCATTCCTTGTGGAACTGTCTGGCACTGGCCAACAGGAATGCGCGCGTGCCCGGCACGCCCAGCCCATCGAGGGTGCCATCATCTTGCGCGCCAATGGCCAGCCAGGCTTGCATTGCGGCCTGCGCCACCTCCAGGTGAAACTCTTTCAGCAGCAGGCTGACAAGCGGTGCCCCTGCCGCAGGGTCTGCGATCTGCTCCAGCGCCATGGCCGCCCCCTTGCGCCGGTGCGCGTTGGGGCTGCTCAGTTGATCGACCAGCGCAGGCACGGCCGATCGATCACCCAGACGTCCCAAGGCCTCCAATATCTCTTCGATGGCGACGTCGGCCTCCAGCGCCTGTATCAAGTAGGGAATTGCCTCGCGCGTGGCTGCTCTCGCCATCGTTTCGGTGATCAGCCGGGCATCAGCCGGCGATTCGGCTTGCAGTAGTGCAGCAGCCAGCGCTGCGCTGGCCTCGGCGCTGGGCGTGGCTGACAGCGACAGTATGGCGCCGTCACGCAATGGGTTGCGGCGGACCATCAGGGACGCCAGCAGCCCGGCCCCTCGGGGGTCGCGGAACTCTGCGAGCGCCATCACGTAGCGGTATCGCAAGCTGTCGCCAGCGTCCTGCGCGGCACCGATCAGCGCGGGCAATACATCGGCTCCTTGCGCGGCCAGGGCTTTGCAGACGTGGTGGACGTACTCGGTGCGGATACCGGGCATCAGCCCCAAGAGCAGGGCCTGCACCTGCGGTCCTCGAAGATTTCTGCAGGCGTACGCCACGGCACAGGCATTCCAGTGGTGAGGGTCGTCCGCCAATGCCCGCGCGAAGCCTTCGAAACCCTCCGCGCAGCCCATCAAGGCCAGCGCTTCGGCCACGCTCACGGCCTCGCCGCTGGAGAGCTGGGGCAGCATGGCGCGCAGATGCCGTGCCGCCTCCTCAGGCGCCGTGCGCGACAGCTGCAGCGCGGCGGCGCGCAGCACCGGCTGCGAGGTTGAACGCAGCCCTGCACGAGGCCACTGCGACTCGCCAGGCCCTTCCAGCCGGGCCAGCACCTCGGCCAATTCGTCGGCATCGCGCGGTGTCCTTGCCTGCTCCAGCGCGACCATCAGCGCAGGCACGGCGTCCTGCGCCTTCAGCAGGCCCAGCGCTGGTGCCGCAACGGTCACTCCGGCCCGCAGCAGTGGCGCGATCGCACGCGCGTCGCCCAACTCGCCAAGCACCTTGACCAGTTCGGTCCTCAGCTCCAGCGGCATCCCGCGGCGCGGGTGTTCAAATGTCTCGATCAGCGGGACCACCGCCGCGGCGTCACCCAGGCGCCCCAGTGCGCTGATGCAGGTCCTGCGGACTCTCGCGTCCGCATCGCCGAGCCCTTCCATCAGCAGGTCCAGAGTGGAGTGTGCGGATCTATGGATCACCGCGCTGCACAGCGTGTTGATCACCTCGCCAAAGTCTTTCTTTTTGTCGGCCTCTTCACGCCGCAGCCTGCGGATGGCCTCCAGCAGGTCGGCGATCCAGTGTTCGTCGGCGAGGCTGAGGATGGATGTCGCCGCATACTCGCGCACCGTTGCGCTGCGGTGGCCCAAGGCCTTGAACAAAGGCGCCCGCGCCTGCGGCGAAGAGATACGACCCAGGTACATGAAACCCGAGCAGGCTTCGTCGACGCTCTTGGACTTGGCCATGCGCAGGTACAGGGGCAGCGCCTCATTGGAGGGGCGGATCAGCAAGGCCTGCCTGGCCGCATCAGCCACCTTGGCATCCTCGTCCAGCGTGGCGTCCACCAAGAGCGAGGGTGCACGATCCGCCAACACCAGCAGTGCATTGCGGGCCAGGGGCAGCTGATTTGCCGGCGCGGACCGTATGAATGTCGTGATGGCCGCGAAAGCCACTGCGGGGTCGCCGCAGGAAAGCGCTTGCAGCGCCAGAAACACATCGACTTTTTTTGAGGAACCCTGCAGCTGGTCTGCAAGAGCCTGGCTTGGATTTTCATTCATAAGTACTGGAAGGGCCCAGGTTCTGCTGGCCCAGGAAGACTCCCCTCAGGGCAACGGCAACCCCAAACACAGGCGGGTCTGGCGCGCCTTGCATCATAGATGCCGTACTCAGGGCCGCAACTGGACAAGTCGTCCACCGGTCGATCATCCGCTTCTCCGGCATGCAAGCCGGTGCGGCGTGCTTTTGAACATGGTCGGCACGAACCTCGCATGCCGGAGGTCGCAGTTCGCAGCCTCTGCGCTTTCCGTGGCATCTCCGGGAACAAAGACTTTGCCGCACCACATGGTTGAAACCATCCGAGCGGGGCCACCCAACACGAAAACAGTTTCGAGCCGATGGACAACCTGTCAAGCTCACGGGCAAAGAGCCTCTACAAAATGGCACTCCTGATCTTTCGGCAACAACCCAATGTCTTCCAACATCCTGACTTTCACCTGCGTCGGCGCCGACTCCCTCAAGCTTTCCGTGCTGCACGGTCACCTGGCGGCCGCCGTCGGCCGCTACGCCGACCAATGGCCCGCGCCGCTGCAAGATTGCTTCGACGGCTGGGAGGAGCCCTTTGTGGCCAGTGCGTCGCTGCGCGGCGAGACCTTGCGATTCGTGCTCGACAGCTCCTCTGGCGACGAACTCGAACGGACCCATATTCAGGCCTTGCACGATGCCGGCGCAACCAGCATCCGGGTGCGCATCTGGTACGGGCAGGTGGCCGAAACGCGGACACTGCACTACCAGGCGGGCAAGAAGATTGCAGCCAAGGCCTTCCCGGCGCCAACGCTGACCGAGGATGAGCGGCTGCTCGAACTGTTGCTGGAGGGCAAGGAAGCCGCCTTCGCCAAGGCCATCCATGGCGGCGCACCGCACAACGCCGTTGTCGATGGCCTGCCACTGCTGGTACATGCAGCCAAGGCCCGGCTGGGCAAGGCCGTATCGGCCCTGCTGGATGCGGGAGCGGACCTGGTCGCCTGCCTTGCCTGGATCGACGAAGTGGCCGAAGTGATCCAGAGCCACGGCGGCGGGAAGACGCCAGCACTGTTGCGTGCGCTCATTGCGTCGCCCCAGGCCGATCCCGCAGCGCTGTGGCGTTCAGAACCTCTGCTGCGCGTGCTCTGCGAGCACCCCGCGCTGCTGGCCATGCTGGCCTCGCGCGAGGGCGTGGACGTGAACGCGCAGATCCGCTGGGCCCTGCACCCGGACCAGGTACGAGGCAGCCTGCTGTTCAACAGCGTGGATTTCTTCGAGGACCGGCCGGATGTGCTGGCCGTGCTCGAGACCCTGGGGGCGCGCTCCGTTGCGCCCCCCACCATGAGTGATCAACGCCGACTGGAGCGCATGTACTGGCAGGGTCGCGACGCCGGCACCATTGCCGATTTGGTCGCCGCAGGAGTGAACCTGGACACCCCACTGTGGGACGACCGCCCCTACACCCTTCTGCGCAGCTTGCTGCGCCACCCGATGATGGGGTGCCGGCCACTGACCCTGGCCAACGAACTGCTCGCAAGCGGCGCAAGCGCCGAGTTCTGGATGGCACCCGATGCCTTCCAGCGCGAGGTGCTGACGGTTCTCTTCGACCCCGAGGAGCTGGCCCCCATGGTCGACTTCCCGCTGCGCAACGACCGGCCATTCATCCTGGCCCGTGATGGCGGGTTGGTCGTGGATTTCATGGCCGGGCTGCTCGCCCAGGGTCTGGACGCCAACATGACCGTGTGTCTTTGCGTGAACAAGCTGACGGGCAGTGGCAGGGATGCCGACTACCGCTACACGCGCCTCCGCTGGCGCGGCCCGCTACTCGGTGCCGTTGCGCTGCTGCTGTGCGGTCGCGGCACCGAGATGCGCTCGATCTGCCTGCCACTGGTCAAGCTGCTGCTGAGCCGGGGAGCGACCCCGCATGCCAAGGGCGAGCTGATGGACACCGCGAAGGGGGAGAACTACTGGGACATTCATTTGCGCGGCGATTGGACTCGTGAAGCCTGGGCAAACCACCCTGCCACCGGCACGGTCCTCGAACGCCTTCGCCATCGACAAGCCCAGGCGCCGGACGAGGTCGATGGGGCCCTGCTCGCGTTGATGGAGAAAAGCGGCCGGTAGAACCTCAGGCGCCAGCGGCATCGCCACGAGCGCCGCCCCCATGGCCTGATGGCGCGGCACGACTGACGCGGGCCGGGGGCGCCCTGCACTGCTCCGGGCCCTCGGCACCTTCAGCGTGCGCTGCACTCAGAAGTCGGCCCATTCGTCATCGGCCGTGGTCGCCGTGGCGACAGGCTGGGCGGCAGCCGTTTTTGCTGGAGCGGCACGGGCTGTCGGTTCGGCCGTCGTGGATGGAAGGCGTCCTGGCGCCAGGGATGGAGCGCGTGGCACTGCCGCGCTGGCAGCCATGGCGCTGGGGACGGGGCTCTGCTGCGGGGCATTGCCGCCACCCGGCAGCCGGAAGATGGAGACCGCGCGCACCAGGTGTTCGGACTGGTGACGCAGGCCTTCGGCGGCGCCGGCCATTTCCTCGACCAGGGCCGCATTCTTCTGCGTGGTCTGGTCGATGTGGGTGATGGCCTCGGCCACCTGGGCCACGCCGTTGTTCTGCTCGCCGCTGGCATGGCTGATGTCCGATATCAGCTGGGTGACCTTGCGGATTTCCGCCATGGCCTGCTCCATGGTTTCTCCGGCGTAGGCGGCCTCCTGGTTGCCGGTGTGGATTTCGGCGACGCTGTGGCCGATGAGCTGCTTGATCTCCTTGGCGGCCTCGGCGCTGCGGCCCGCCAGGGCGCGCACTTCCTCGGCGACCACGGCAAAGCCGCGGCCATGCTCGCCGGCACGCGCCGCTTCCACGGCGGCGTTCAGCGCCAGGATGTTGGTCTGGAAGGCAATGCCGTCGATGACACCGATGATGTCGGCGATCTTCTTGCTGCTGGCGTCTATTCCCTGCATGGTCTGCACGACCTTGCGCACGGCCTGCCCGCCTTCGGTGACGACGCGCTGGGCCTCGCGCGTGATGCGGTCGGCCGATTGCGCGTGGTCGGCGTTGTGGGCCACGGTGGAGCCCAGCTCCTCCATGGCGGCGGCAGTCTGCTCCAGCGCGCTGGCTTCGCTTTCGGTACGGGCGGCCAGGTCCTGGTTGCCCTGGGCGATCTCCGCGCTGGCCAGGGCCACGCTGTGGGCCTGCTCGTGCACGGTGCCGACCACGCGGGTCAGGCCGGTGCTGGTGGTGTTCATGGCCTCCAGCAGGTGGCCGATCTCGTCCTGACGGTTGCTGTGGATGCGCACGGTCAGGTCACCCTCGGCGATGGCGTAGGCCATGCCGCTGGCCTGCTTCAAGGGGCGCACGATCATGCGGCGGATGAGCCAGAACCACGCGGCCGACAGCAGCAGTACGGCGCCCAGGCCCATGAGGGCGAACTGCAGGATCAGGCTGCGGGTCTCGGAGACGAATTCATCCACGTAGGCGCTGGTGGCGATGACCCAGTTCCACGGCGCGTACTGGCTGAAGACGACCAGCTTGTCGCGGGCCCGGGCCTCGCCCGGATTGGTCCAGGGGTAGGCGATGGTGCCCTCCTTGCGATCGAGCATGTCGCGAATGAAGAAGCGGCCGTCGCCGTCCCGGGACTCGCTGATGTTCCTCCCTTCCAGGGCGGGGTGCACCACCAGTTGCCCGCGCTGGGCACCGTCTTCGGCATTGAGCACGAAGTAGTAGCCGGTCCGGCCCACCTTGAGCGCGCGGATGGAGTCCTTGAAATGCTCCAGCAGTTGCGAGAAGTCCTGACCGACGAAGGCGATGCCCACGGTGGCGCCCGAGGCGTCCTTGAGCGGGCGATAGTGGGTCATGTACTGGCGGCCGAACAGGTTGGCCAGGCCCATGTAGCTCTGCCCGGCCTGGATGGCGGCATAGGCCGGGTGGGCACGGTCCAGCCGGCTGCCCAGCACGGCCTCGCCCTTCTCGTTCTTCAGCGTGGTGGCGATGCGCACGAAGTCGCCCTGCCCCTGGGCCGCGAACACGGTGGCGGCGGCACCGGTGCGGCGCGTGAAGGCCTGGATGCGCGTGCTGCCGCCATCGAGCGGCTCGCCGTCCAGGCTCAGCCGGGGCTCGCCGCCGCTGCGCTCCAGGCTGAGCGCGCCCGCCAGCTCCCGGGCCAGGCTGTCGGCCAGGAACTGGGTGCGCTGGCGCAGCTCCTTGTCATTGGATTCGATGAAGTTGTGCAGCGTCAGGATGCCTTGCTGCATCTCGTTGTGCATCCTGGCCTGGAGGGACTTGCTCACATCCCAGGCAATGCCCCACACCAGCAGGGCCAGGATGGAGGCGACCCAGACGAAATTGGTGAGCGACAGCTTCGTACCCAATCCCTGGCGGCGCCAGAAACGTTGACCGATGTGCATGGATGCCTCTCCTGTACGGCTTTGTGCGCCGCTGTTGTGTGCGTAGGGCGGAATGGCGCCGGGCAGCGCCCCAGGACAGGCTTGCGGACAGGGCCGTCCTGACCGGTCTCAAGGCCCGGTGATTCGAGGGCTGAAGCCTAGCGATGCCTTCCCGCCCGGGACTTGAGATGGGTCAAGAAAGTAACCAGATGTTGCAAAACCTCTGACGAGTTCGCAGCCGGCTACATCAACTTCCACGTCTGCAACGGCGCCGTGATCGCGCCCCAGTTCGGCGACGCACGCGCCGACGGCAACGCCCGCTCCCTGCTGCGCGAGCTGTTTCCCCGACGCGAGATCGTGCAGTTGGACATCGACGCGATTGCCGCCGGGGGCGGCGGCATCCACTGCACCACGCAGCAGCCGCCGCGTTGAGGCAAGGACACCGTGGCGCAGCCAGGCTGGGGCACGGCGCCTGCAGATGGGGCCTGGTGTGGCGTCCGGTCAGGCCGGCAGCCAGCGCAGCCACTGCGGTCGCCAGGTCAGCGTGAAGGCAATCGCAAGCGCCGCGCCGGCCAGGGCCATCACCCAGACCAGGGAGGCCATGGACGCATGGTCCACCGCCAGGCACAGGCCCAGCGAGGTCGCCAGACCCAAGGCGCCCAGCCAGCGCAGCAGCGCCACCTTGCCGGGGGTCTGCGGCCTGTCGCCATGCACCTGCTCCCAGTGCACGTCCTTGGCCAGCGCGAACCAGCCCATGCCGGCGATGGCGGCGGCCAGGGCCGCCAGCAACAGCAATGCGTCGAGTTGTCCGTCAGACATGGACCACCTCCACGGTGCGTGCAGGCGCGGCGGCGCCGGTGCGGTGCCTGAGCCTGCGCGCAACCACCACGGCCAGCGCGGCGCTGGCCAGCATGAACAGATCCACGCCGGCCACGGGCCAGTAGCCCGCGCCCAGGGTCTTGAGAAGGTGGTCGCCCGTGGTCAGCCAGTTCAGCAACACGGCGGTCACGGCCATGGCGGCCACGGCCCAGCATTGCTCGCGCCATGCCGGGTTGGGCAGACCCCGGGCCACGGGCCCGCTGCGCAGGAAGGCATGGGCCATGGCCAGCACCCAGGTCGCCCAGAAGATGTAGCGCTCCATGTCGCCCCTGCCTGGCCAGCCCTGGGGCAGGGCCTCGGGCAGCAGGCGGTTGGCGATCAGCATGCCCAGGGCGGCCACCAGCATGCCGGTGACCGTGGTCACGGCCATGGCGTCGACCACGCGGGCCCCCTGCACGCCTTGCCTGGCGTGCTGCTTCTTGCGCTTTTCCACGAAGAAGATGAAGCCCGTGGCGATGCACACGCAACCGGCCAGGCCGCCCAGCACATACAGCCAGCGCAGCAGCCAGTGGCGGAAATGCTGCAGGTGCAGGCCCGTGAGGAAGGTGTTGAGGCTGTCCACGGCCGTGCGCGGCGGGTCTTCGCGCAACAGCTCGCCGGTGCCGGCCTTGAAGTGGATGCCCTCGCCCGTGAGCGCGATGCGGTCCGTGCCGGCGCGATAGACGCTGACGTAGCCATTGGCATCGCCCACATGGGTCACCGACAGAAAGCCCACGTCGCCGGCCATGCCCCTGGCGGCCCAGCGACGCTGCGCCTCGGCCACCATGGCGTCCACCGAGGCCACGGGCACGGCCACGCCCGCGCGCTCGTGCGGCAGGCCGGTTTCCTCGGCCTCCATCTTCTCGTGCAGCTCGTGCAGCGGCTCCAGCTGGGTGTGGGTGATGGGAAAGTAGATGCCCGCAAAGATCACCAGCCCCGTGAAGGCGAAGAAGAAGTGGAACGGCAGGGCCACCACGCCCGTGAGGTTGTGCAGGTCCAGCACGCTGCGCTGCGTGGCCTTTTTCGGGCGGAAGGTGAACAGCTCGCGGAAGATCTTGCGGTGCATGACCACGCCACTGACCAGCGCGGCCAGCATGATCAGCGCGGCAAAGCCCACGATCCAGTAGCCGATGCCGGCCCAGTAGAAGGTCAGGCTGTAGTGCAGCGGATAAAAGAACTGGCTTCCGATCTTCAGGTGGTCGTCGGGCAGGGATTCGCCGCTGCGCGGGTCGATGGTGCGCGTGGCCCAGATCAGGGTCTCGGGCTTCCTGGCGCCAGGCACCTCGTAGCCCGCGAACAGGCCCAGCACCGGATCGCGGTGGGTGGTATAGGCGCCCCAGCGCTGGGGCGTGTCGAAGCGCTCGGGCAGCGGGCCGTTGACCTCGCCGCGCATGGCCTCGCGCGCCTGGGCGCTGGGCTGCATGGACTCGAAGACCGGCTTGAGGATCTGGTCGTAAGAAGGCATGGGCGTGGGCTCGAAGCGCGAGGCGGGAATGGCCCAGCGGTCGATTTCGCGGTCGAACACCGACAGCGCGCCGAAGAAGAACACGACCATCAGCACGAAGCCGAGCACCAGGCCGAACCAGGTGTGCAGCCAGGCCATGGAGAGGCGGAAATTCTGGAACATGGAAGGTTCTCCGGGTTCAGGGCAGCAGCATCTGCTGGAGCAGCGACGCACAGCCGGTCATGGCGATACCGCCGCCAGCCAGCACGGCCCAGACGCGCGGCAGGCTCCGCGCCGCGAAGGCCCAGAGGAACACGGCCAGAAAGACCAGGAAGCCGAGGATGTAGCCCAGATGCTCGGCATCATGGAACTCCATTCCGGCGGCGAACATCAGCGCCACGCCCAGGGCGATGAAGCCCCAGGTGAAGGCATAGCCGCCGAAGACGGCAGTCGCAATGCGAACCAAAATAGTTTTCATTTACTGTCGGGCCGGGAACCCCGGGAGCTGGATCTGTCGGCCGGCATTATCCCCGAGTGCGGGCGGAACCTCCAATTCCCCGCGGGGGCCGCCGCCCCGCGTCGCTCCGCCCTATGCCGCCTGCGTTGCTGCCTGCGCCTTGGGCGCCGACGGCTTGAGCGTGGGCGGCACGAACTGGAAGCTGTGGGCGCTGGCGCCCGGCCAGTAGAGCTGGAACACCTTGTGCTGCGCGTCCAGCGGCCCCAGCAGCGCGCCGGGCTCCACGCGCATCACGAGGTTGGCGAGCTGGCGCACCTCGGTGTCGGAGATGCGCCGCACGATGTGGTGGGCCGTGATGTCGCAGGGGTGCGAAAGGCCCGCGGCCTGCACCAGCTCGAGCAGCGCATGCAGCGTCTTGTCGTGGAAGTTGGCCACGCGCGTGGCCTTGTCCGGCACGACCAGGGCCTTCTGGCGCGCTGCGTCCTGCGTGGCCACGCCCGTGGGGCAATGGCCGGTATGGCAGTTCTGCGCCTGGATGCAGCCCAGGGCCATCATGAAGCCGCGCCCGGCGTTGCACCAGTCGGCGCCCAGGGCCATCATGCGCGCGATGTCGAAGGCGGTGATCACCTTGCCCGCCGCGCCGATGCGGATGCGGTGGCGCAGGCCCGTGCCGATCAGCGTGTTGTGCACCAGCAGCAGGCCCTCCTGCAGCGGCACGCCCACATGGTCGGTGAACTCCACGGGCGCGGCCCCCGTGCCGCCTTCGGCGCCGTCGACCACGATGAAGTCCGGCGTGATGCCGGTCTCCTGCATGGCCTTGACGATGGCGAACCATTCCCAGGGGTGGCCCACGCAGAACTTGAATCCCGTGGGCTTGCCGCCGGACTTTTCCCGCAGCCGGGCGATGAAACGCATCATCTCCACGGGGGTCCTGAAGGCGCTGTGGCTGGAAGGACTGATGCAGTCCACGCCCACGGGCACGCCACGCGCGGCCGCGATCTCGGGCGTGACCTTGGCCCCCAGCAGCATGCCGCCATGGCCGGGCTTGGCGCCCTGGCTGAGCTTGAGCTCGATCATCTTGACCTGGGGATCGGTGGCATTGGCGATGAATTTTTCCTCGCTGAACGTGCCGTCGTCATTGCGGCAGCCGAAGTAGCCCGAGGCCACCTCCCAGATCAGGTCTCCGCCATGCACGCGGTGGTGCTGGCTGATGGAGCCCTCGCCCGTGTCGTGCGCGAAGCCGCCCATCTTCGCGCCCTTGTTCAGCGCCAGGATGGCATTGGCCGACAGCGCGCCGAAGCTCATGGCCGAGATGTTGAAGATGCTGGCGCTGTAGGGCTGGGTGCAGGGCGAGGCACCTTCGCCGGTGCAGCCGATGCTGATGCGGAAGTCATGCGAGGCCAGCTTCGTCGGCTGCATGGAGTGGTTGACCCACTCGTAGCCCTGGGCCGTGACATTGAGCTGGGTGCCCAGCGGCCGGCTGTCCGGGTCGCCCTTGGCGCGCTGGTAGACCAGGGAACGCTGGGCACGCGAGAAGGGCAGCGCCTCGTGGTCGGATTCGATGAAGTACTGGCGCATCTCGGGCCGGATGAACTCCAGCAGGAAACGCAGGTGGCCGATGATGGGGTAGTTGCGCAGCACCGAATGGCGCACCTGGAGCATGTCACGCACGCCCACCAGTGCCAGCGCGGCGCATACGCCAGAGCCCAGCCACCACCACAGGCCGCCCCAGGCCAGCGCCGCCCCGGCCAGGGCCATGGCGCCCAGCAGGCTCAGGCAGAAGGTGGTGTAACGCAGCGGCACCCAGGCGGGCAGACGGTGGACAGGCGAGGCAGACGTGGGCATGGCGTGGTCCTTGGAACAGGTTGACGTTCTTGTGCGTGCCGCGCCGTCGAGGGCGCGCTGCCGGCAAGGGTAACGCACCGTGCTGTCAAGGTTGGCGCGGCCGCACCGCCTGCGGCAGGGTGAACCGGAAACTCGCGCCCTGCCCCGCCAGATCCACCAGCGCGATGCGGCTGCCCTGCAACTCCAGCATGCGGTGCACGATGCGCAGGCCCAGTCCCCCGCCCCGGCGCGCGCCGCCCACGGTGAAGGGCCTCTGGAACAGGCCCTCGCGCAGCTCGGCGGCGATGCCGGGGCCGGTATCGGAGACAGTGACCTGCACGCCCAGCACGTCCGGTCCATGCGGCGCGGGTGCCGGCTCCAGCGTGATGCGCACGGTGCCGCCCTCGGGCGTGTGGCGCAGCGCGTTGTCCAGCAGGTTGCCGAGCACGCGCTCGATCATGCCCAGGTCGGCCATGACGGCGGGCAGGCGGGGCGGGAAGTCGGCCTGCAGCGCCACCTGGCGCGCCTGGGCGCGCAGCTCGAATTTCTGGAACAGGTCCTGCACCAGGTCGGGCATGGAAAACAGTTCGGGCTCGGGCTGCACGAAGCCGTATTCCAGGCGCGCCAGCTCGAACAGGCTTTGCGCCAGCTCTCCCACCTTGCGGCTCTGGTCGATGGCGATGCCCAGGTAGCGCCGACGCTCGGCAGCGTCGAGCTGCGCGTCCTTGAGCAGCAGCGTCTCCAGGTAGCCATGCAGCGAGGACAGCGGCGTGCGCAGGTCGTGCGAGACATTGGCGATCAGTTCGCGCCGCTCCTGGTCCTGGCGCGTCAGCGCCTTCCACTGCTCGCCCATGCGCGCCACCATCTGGCGGTAGGCACGGCGCAGCACGGCGATCTCGTCGCGGCTGTCGCCGCCCTCGTCCGGCGGCTGGGGCGGCAGCTCGGGCGGCGCGCCATGGATGTCGAAGCGCGCCACCTCGTCGGTGAGCCGACGCAGCGGCCGCGTGATCAGCCTGAAAGCCACCAGGCCCGCAGCCAGGCACAGCAGGGCCACCATGGCGATGGACCACAGCGCCGTGCGCAGCACGGTCCCGGCCGAGCCCTGGGCCACGAGCTGGTCGTGCGCCTCGCCCTGCAGCACCACGTAGATGAAGCCCACGTCCCTGCCATGCACGCGCAGCGGCGCCGCGCTGAAGACCTTGCGCCCTTCGGCGCTGCGCGGGTCGTCGCCCAGGATGGGCAGCGCAGCGCCTTCGAGCAGGCGATGCACGGGCGCCAGGTCCACGCGCTCGCGGCGCAGCCGCCCCTCGGGCGCCGCATGGCCGGCGATGCGGCCGTCGGCGTCCAGCAGGTAGACCTCCACGCTGGGATTGACCAGCATCAGCTGGTTGAAGAAGCCGCGCACGGCGCCGGGCATGAGGCCGTTGGCGTCGGTCAGCTGGGCGTCGCGCGCGATGCTTTCGGCCACGTCGCGCGACAGGCCCTGCACCACTTCCAGCTCGTGCATGCGGCTGGCGCGCAGTTGCATCCAGGCCGAGGTGCCGCTGCACACCAGCAGCAGCAAGGCGAAGACCAGGGACAGGCGCTGGGTCAGGGTCAGGCGCAAGGCTGGGCGCAGCGTCATGCCCCCTCCCCGGCCTCGGCGAACTTGTAGCCCCGGCCCCAGACGGTGAGGATGCGCGCGGGCTGGGCCGGGTCGGCCTCGATCTTGGCGCGCAGGCGGTTGATGTGGGTGTTGACCGTGTGCTCGTAGCCCTCGTGCTGGTAGCCCCAGACGGCGTTGAGCAGGTCCATGCGCGAGAACACCTTGCCGGGCTGGCGCGCGAAGAAGTACAGCAGGTCGAACTCGCGCGGCGTCAGGTCCAGCCGGGCGCCGCCGAGCCGCGCATCGCGGGCCACGGGGTCCATGGCCAGCCCGTCCACGGACAGGCTGCCTGCCTCCAGGCGCGCGTTCTGGGCCAGGGCATCGACGCGGCGCAGCAGCGCCTTGACGCGCGCCACCAGCTCCAGCACCGAGAACGGCTTGGCCAGGTAGTCATCCGCGCCGATCTCCAGGCCCAGGATGCGGTGCACCTCGCTGGAGCGCGCGCTGATGATGATGATGGGCGTGTAGCGCGCCATGGCGCGGGCACGGCGGCAGATCTCCAGCCCGTCCACGCCCGGGAGCATGATGTCCAGCACCAACGCATCCCAACCACCGCGCTCGAGCTGGCGCAGGCCGTCGTCGCCACGCGCGCAGTGCACGACCTCCAGCCCCTCGTCACGTAGGTGCAGGGTGAGCAGGTCGGCGATGTGGGCGTCGTCCTCGACGACAAGAACGCGGCGCGGGGCGGACATCGGTGGTCAATCCTCGGGGGGTATGGGTGACAGTGGGCTGGCGGCCTCCATTGTGCGCAATCGCAGGACCGCCAGTTATCACGAATTTTTGAAGTTTGCGTGAGGACTTGGACAGGTCGGCTGCCTAAGCTGACCCCATCCGAATCCCATTTCCCCCAAAAGAGGCACGCACCATGAACACCAGACGCCATCTCCTGTGGACCGCGGGCGCCGGCACCGCCGCCGTGCTGGCGGCCGGCCTGTTCCCGCGCCGCGCGCCGGCCGCCGCATCCAGCGAGATCTTCGAGGTCAACCACAGCGACGCCGAGTGGCGCGCCCGCCTCACGCCCGAGCAGTACAACGTGCTGCGCCGCGAAGCCACCGAGCGCGCCGGCAGCAGCCCGCTGAACAGGGAGCACCGCGCGGGCACCTTCTCCTGCGCGGGCTGCGGCCTGGCGCTGTTTTCCTCCAAGACCAAGTTCGACAGCGGCACGGGCTGGCCCAGCTTCTGGCAGCCGCTGGACCAGGCCGTGGCAACGCGCCAGGACCGCAGCTACGGCATGGTCCGCACCGAGGCGCACTGCCGCCGCTGCGGCGGCCACCTGGGCCATGTCTTCAACGACGGCCCGCCGCCCACGGGCCTGCGCTACTGCATGAACGGCCTGTCGCTGACGTTCACGCCCCAGCCGGCCTGACCCGGGGAACCTCGCCATGCTGTTGATCGCTCTTGCCTACCTGGGCGGTGTGCTGACCATCCTCAGCCCCTGCATCCTGCTGGTGCTGCCCTTCGTCTTCGCGCGCGCCGACCAGCCCTTCGCCAAAAGCGGCCTTCCGCTGCTGGCCGGCATGGCGCTGACCTTCGCCCTGGTGGCCTCGCTGGCCGCCGTGGGCGGCGGCTGGGTGGTGGCCGCCAATGAATACGGGCGCTGGCTGGCCCTGGCCCTGGTGGCCCTGTTCGCACTGACCCTGCTGTGGCCCGGCCTGTCCGAGCGGCTGACACGCCCCCTGGTGGCCGCCGGCTCGCGTCTTTCCGAGCGGGCCCAGGGCACGGGTGCGACGGACGGCGGCCCGCGCCCCGGCGCTTCGCTGCTGCTGGGCGTGGCCACGGGCCTGCTGTGGGCGCCCTGCGCAGGGCCCATCCTGGGCCTGATCCTCACGGGCGCGGCGCTGCAGGGGGCCAACGCGGGCTCCAGCCTGCTGCTGCTGGCCTATGCGGCGGGCGCGGCCACTTCCATGGCCGCGGCCCTGCTGCTGGGCGGCAAGGTGTTCACCACGCTCAAGCGCTCTCTGGGCGCGGGCGAATGGGTGCGGCGGGGGTTGGGTGCGGCCATGCTGGCCGGCGTGGGCGCGATCGCCCTGGGGCTGGACACGGGCGTGCTGGCCCGGCTGTCCACGGCCTCCACGGGAGGGCTGGAGCAGAAGCTGGTGGACCGCCTGGGCAGCAGGCCCGAGGGCGGCGCCATGGCCATGCAGGCCGGCCCCGCCATGATGGCCGCCGTGGACAACGGCCAGGGCCCGGGTCAGGCCATGATGGCCGCGGGCGGCGCCATGCGCATGGCCGCCGGCCCTGCCCAGGCCGCCTTGCCTGACGAAGGCCTGGCCCCTGCGCTGGACGGAGCCACCGACTGGCTCAACGGCGCCCCGCTGACGGCCGAACAACTGCGTGGCAAGGTGGTGCTGGTCGATTTCTGGACCTACTCCTGCATCAACTGCCTGCGCACCCTGCCCTACGTGAAGGCCTGGGCCGAGAAGTACCGGGACCAGGGCCTGGTGGTGGTAGGCGTGCATGCGCCCGAGTTCGCCTTCGAGCGCAAGCTGTCGAATGTGGAAAAGGCCGTCAAGGACCTGGGCATCCCCTATCCCGTGGCCGTGGACAACGGCTACAGGATCTGGCGCGCCTTCAACAACCAGTACTGGCCGGCGCACTACTTCATCGATGCCCGGGGGCGCATACGCCACCACCATTTCGGCGAAGGCGGCCATGCCGAGTCCGAGCGCGTCATCCAGCAGTTGCTGCGGGAAGCGGGCTCCAGGCAGGTGGACCAGGGTCTGATCGAGGTCCGCGCCCAGGGCGTGCAGCAGGCCGCCGACATGGCCTCGGTGCGCTCGCCCGAGACCTACCTGGGCTATGGGCGCGCCGAGCATTTCGCCTCCACGCCGGCCGCCGCACGCGACCAGACTGCCGCCTATGAGGTGCCCGATCGACTGGCGCTCAACGCCTGGGGCCTGGCGGGCCAATGGACGGTGGGCCCGGAAAGCGCCACGCTGGACCGCGCCACGGGCCGCATCAGCTACCGCTTCCAGGCCCGCGACCTGCACCTAGTGCTGGGCCCGGGGCCGCAGGGCAGGCCCGTGCGCTTCAGGGTGCTGATCGACGGCAAGGCGCCAGGCGCGTCCCGCGGCATGGATGTGGGAGCCGACGGCAGCGGCACCGTGACCGCGCAGCGCCTGTACCAGCTCATACGCCAGGACGGCGCCATCGCCGAGCGCACTTTCAGCATCGAGTTCCTGGACCCCGGCGTCTCGGCCTATGCCTTCACCTTCGGTTGACCCCACAAGCTGCACAGGAGAACCCTCATGAACACCCCATCCATCCCTCGCCGCCGCGGCCTTTTCCAGCTCCTAGCCGGCAGCGCCGTGCTGCTGGGCGGCGCTGCCCTGTGGCAGGGCAATAGGCTGCTGGCCGCCGAGCAGGCCGTGCGCATCCCCCCGCCCGCGCAGGACGCGCCGGCCAGCGGCCAGGGGCCGCGCAAGGCCATCTTCGCAGGCGGCTGCTTCTGGGGCGTGCAAGGCGTGTTCCAGCATGTCAAGGGTGTGCAGCGCGTGGTCTCGGGCTACAGCGGCGGCACGGCGGACCAGGCCTCGTATGCGGCCGTCAGCAGCGGGCGAACGGGCCATGCGGAGTCGGTGGAGATCACGTACGACCCTGCCCAGGTCAGCTACGGCCGGCTGCTGCAGATCTTCTTTTCCGTGGCGCACGACCCCACCCAGCTCAACCGACAGGGGCCGGACACGGGCACGCAGTACCGCTCGGCCATCTTCGCCAGCGATGCGGACCAGCTCAGGACCGCCCAGGCCTACGTGGCCCAGTTGGAAGCCGCCAAGGCCTTCGGCAAGCCCATCGTGACGCAACTGGAAGGCCGACCCAGCTTCTTCCCGGCCGAAACCTACCACCAGGACTTCATGACCGAGAACCCGCGCCATCCCTACATCGTCATCAACGACCTGCCCAAGGTGGAACAGCTCAGGCAATGGTTCCCCGACCAGTACCGTGCCGATCCTGTGCTGGTCAAGCAGGCAGCCATGCGCCGGTAGGGCTTGCGCCGCGCACCCTGGACCGTGTCCAATGGCGGTCCGAAACGACAATGGGGGTACGGGAACATGGTGGCAAGCAACCCGCAGCGCTTCACCTGGCTGCGCTGCCGTGCCGAGGGCGTCGAGGCCGTGGCGGCCGACACCGCGCGCAGCTTCGGCCGCCACACCCACGACCAGTACGGCATCGGCCTGATCGCGCGGGGCGCGCAGAGATCGGCCAGCGGGCGCGGCATCTGTGAGGCCGCGGCTGGCGATCTCATCATGGTCAACCCCGGCGAGGTGCATGACGGCATGCCGATAGGCGATGGCGGGCGGGCCTGGTGCATGCTCTACCTGGAGCCCTCGGTCATGGCAGGGCTGGCGACCGATCTGCACGACGGTCGGGACGCGCCCGCCTTCGAGTTCCACCATCCCATGCTGCGCGATCCGCTGCTGGCGACACGCTTCAGGACGCTTTTTCGGCGGATGACCAGCGCGGCCAGCACCGACGCGGCAGGGGACGGGCTGGGCATCGATGAAGCCCTGTTGCGGTTGCTGACCGGCATGCTGCGACGCCCTGCCCCCGCGCCCTGCGTGCCCCGGGCCATCGCCCTGGCGCGCGCCATGATCGACGACGACCCGGGCGCTCCCCTGACCCTGGCCGCCCTGGCCGGGGAAGCAGGACTGAGCCGCTACCAGTTCCTGCGCGCCTTCGCGCGCGCCACCGGCATGACGCCGCACGCCTACCTGGTCCAGCGGCGCCTGCACCATGTTCGCCGACTGATCGCCGCCGGCATGCCCCTGGCCGAGGCAGCGGCCGATGCAGGCTTCGCCGACCAGAGCCACATGACGCGCCTGTTTGTGCGCAGCTTCGGCATGGCGCCCGGGGCCTATGCGGCAGCCGCCGGCCCCCGCCTCGGTACGCCCTGCGCACGCGCTGCAATTTCCTTCAAGACCGCCGTGACCGCCTGAGCGAGCATGGGGAACAACTTCTTCCCTTGCGCTCATGAGGCCCGATCTTGCTGTTCTCCTACGCTTCCCCCATTTCCCGGGATTTCCCCGAACTCGCCACGCAGGTACTGCGCATCCAAGGCGTGACAACCCAGGCTTGCACGGCCGCCGCCGTGGATGACCTGGTGGAGCGGGCCAGGCAGCGCCTGGCATCGACCCCGGAAAGCGAGCTGCCCGAAATCCAGGCCTGGCGGCGTGCCTTCGCCAGGATGGGGCTCAGACCCACCCAGTACCGCTGTGCCTCCGAGGCCCTGCTGCGCCGGCTGCGCAAGGAAGGCGAGCTGCCCCGCCTGCATCCGCTGGTGGACCTGTGCAACGCCGCTTCGGTGGCCCATGCCATCCCCGTGGCCGTCATCGATCTGGGCCGCGTCCAGGGCTGCCTGCGGGTGGGCCCCGCGGCGGGCAACGAGCTGTATGAGACGTTCGCCGGCGAGACCGAGCACCCGCAGCCCGGCGAGATCATCTTCGTCGACGAGGCCGGCCGCGCGCATGCGCGGCGCTGGTGCAATCGCCAAAGCGGCCATTCGGCCGTGACGCAGCACACGGCCGATGCGCTCATCGTGGCCGAGGCCCTGCATGCCACGGCCGGCATGGACACCGGCTTGCTGATCGCAGGGATCGAGGCGGCGCTCTCGATCTCGTGGCCCCGGGCACAGGTGTCCAGGGTGGTCGTGCAGCGGTCATCCTGAGCGGACGATTCCCGGCCCGCCCCGGGTCCGGTTAGCACGGGGCCTGGCAGATCCGCAAACGCCGCTGCTGCCAGCGCGGTCTTGCATATTTCGCCCCCTCGCCTGTCCGATGCGAAGAGTCTTGCTATCAAAAACATACCAATCATGTTGCATGCCAACTACATAGGAATATAAAGATGAATCGTTCTCATTTGCAATCTAGAATCCGATCCCGCCGACCTGACCAACCCTTGCGCGCCCCGCTGACAACCCTGCGGCGCAGGAATGCGCCGGCATGGTCCAAGGCCATGCGCAGCCGCAGGCAGAACCGAAGAGCGCGCCCCACGCATCCCTTTCGCAGCTCCAGAGAACATTGCAGATGTCCATCCACAGACCCACCCGCACGGCACTGGCACAGGCCGCCCTGCTCACGCTGATCGGCGCCGCCCAGGCACAGGGCAGCCTCGCTGGCACAACCGACGCCACTGCCGAGGCCACGCTGGCCCCGGTCACCGTGAACGCCGCCACCGAGAACGAGAACCCCGCAGGGCCGGTGGTCGGCTTCACGGCCCGGCGCGCCATCTCCGCCACCAAGACCGACACCCCGCTGATCGAGACACCCCAGGCCATCAGCGTGGTCACGCGCGACCAGTTCGAGGCCCAGGGCGTGCAGACCCTGCGCCAGACCACGGCCTACAGCGCGGGCGTGGTCTCCAACTACTTCGACAGCCGGGTGGACAGCTTCTCGGCGCGCGGCGGCACCGTCAGCCAGTACCAGGACGGGCTGCTGCGCACCTATGGCACCTACAACACCAGCCGTCCCGACCCGTACACGCTGGAGCGCGTCGAATTCCTGCGCGGCCCCTCCTCCGTGCTCTACGGACAGGGCAGCGTGGGCGGCGTGCTCAACCTCACCAGCAAGCGCCCCCAGGCCGAGGCGCTGCGCGAAGTGCAGGTACAGGTGGGCAACTACGGACGCAAGCAGATCGCCACCGACCTGACCGGGCCGCTCACCGAAGACGGCCAGTGGCTGTACCGCCTGGTGGCCGTGGGCCGCGAAAGCGGCACCCAGGTGGACCATGTGAACGACGACCGCCTGGTGATCGCCCCCAGCCTGACCTGGAGGCCCAGCGCCGACACCTCGCTGACGCTGCAGGCGCTCTACCAGAAGGACAAGAGCGGCTCGCTGATCGGCTTTTTCCCCTGGCAGGGCACGCGCCTGCCCGGTCCCTACGGCCGGATTCCCACCAGCACCTTCATCGGCGAGCCCGGCTGGGACTCTTTCGACACCGAAAACAAGTCCTGGGGCTACCTCTTCAGCCACCGACTGAACGCCGACTGGACGCTGCGCCAGAACCTGCGCCGCACCATCAGCGACGTGGACTACCGCTCCATCTACAGCAGCTTCACGGCCATTCCGGGACAGGGCCGCCCCGCGCGCCCGGTCTTCAACCCGGACAATCGCACCATCTACCGCGATGCCTCCTGGCAGGTCAATGGCGGGCGCATGCTGCTGATCGACACCCAGCTCGAAGGCAGGCTGCGCTGGGGCAGTGCCGAGCACACCGTGCTGGCCGGCATGGACGCGCAGCGCAACAGCACCAGCCAGTCCACATGGCGCGCCCTGGCCTCGCCCATCGACGTCTACAACCCCGTCTACGGCAACTTCACGCCGCCCACGGCGTCGCAGCTGGTGCGCCAGCCCGACGTCTCGCAAAAGCAGCTGGGCTTCTACGCCCAGGACCAGATCAAGTGGGGCCGCTGGACCGCCACGCTGGGCCTGCGCCATGACAGCGCCCAGACCGACACGCAAGGCCGGCCCGCCGCCGCCGTGGACGAAAAAGCCTGGACCAAACGCGCCGGCGCCACCTACCAGATGGAGGGCGGCTGGGCGCCCTACCTGGGCTACTCCGAATCCTTCCAGCCGCTGGGCGGCGTGGACGTCTACGGCACGCCCTACAAGGCCCAGCGCGGTGAGCAGTGGGAAGCGGGCGTGAAATGGCAGCCGCCGGGCCAAGGCATCTCGGCCTTCGCGGCGGTCTACACGCTGCGCGAGAAGAACCGCAAGACCGCCGACCCCGCCAACCCGCTCAACAGCCTGCAGATCGGCGAAGTCAAGGTCAACGGCTTCGAGACCGAGCTGACCGCAAGCCTGGCCCGCCACTGGGACGCCACCCTGGCCTATGCCTACACCGATGCCGTCATCTCGCGAAGCAACGGCGGCGACCAGGGCCAGCGCGTGACCAGCGTGCCGCGCCACACGGCCTCGGCCTGGCTGACGCACCGCTTCGCCACCGAAGGCCGCGGCGGCTGGAGCGTGGGCGCAGGCGTGCGCTACACCGGCTCGCAGTGGACGGGCACCACCTTGGTGGACACCCCTTCTGCCACCCTGCTGGACGCCATGGTCTCCTATGACGCCGGCCCCTGGCGCCTGGCCTTCAACGTGGTCAACCTGACCGACAAGGTGCAGATCACCCAGTGCCTGGCGCGCGGCGACTGCTTCTACGGCCAGCGTCGCACCTTCGCACTGACGGGCACGCACCGGTTCTGAGCTGCCCGGACAGGGGCCACACCGGGGATCAGGCAGGCAGCTGCCTGAAGATTCTCCGGTCCGCGGTACTGTCGAAGGACGCACAACCGGCCATCACGGCGGGTGAAGGAGCGGTGGTGGACAACGCCTGGTCGCACAGCCGGGGCAACTGGCTGCCGCCATCCTCCACGGCCTGGGTGTGCAGGGTGGGCGCCATGGCCACCACGTCGCCGAAGATGGTGGCAAAGGCCACGTCCGCAGCGTCCCGGCCGGTACCGAAGCGTATGAACCCCATGGGAATCGCCGTGCCGGAAGCGTCGAACAGGTACCACCGGTCGCCCAGGTAGGCCTCCACATAGGCATGGAAATCCGGCGGCCCCAGCGCGCTGTCGGCTCCGTAGTCCGTGCCCGTGGCAATGCGGGCGGGAATGTTCAGCGCACGGCACAGGGCAATCATCAGGTGGGTGAAATCACGGCACACGCCCACCTGGTCCACCAAGGTGTCGATGGCCGAGGTCGACGAGTTGCTGGTGGCTGGCGCGAAGGTCACCAGCTCCTGCACCCAATGCTGAATCGCCAGCACGCGCGCATAGCCTGGAGCCAGGTGGCCGAAATTGCGCAGTGCCAATTGCATCAGCCGGTCGGACTGGCAGTAACGGCTGGGGTAGATGTAGGGCAGGATCTCCAGCGGCATGCAGCGCACGGGAACCTCCTTGAGCAAGGCGGGGTCCTCGCGGTGGTGCGCCATGCACACGGTGGCGGTGTAGGTCAGTTGCAAGAGGCCTGGGTTGGCATGCAGGCGCATGAAGCGGGTGGAGGTAGCAGCCTCGGTGGCGATGTCGGGGACCACGGGCTGGTTGAGCACCAGCCGCTCCTGCTCCACGACCTGGTGCGCGGTCTGCGCCGCGTGGATGTTGAACACGAAATCCGCCCCGGACGGATCGCGGATGTCGTACGCCAGATCCACCTGGACCTGCAGTTTGATGCGGGGTTGGGTCATTTGGCTTTCCGGTAGGTCGGTCGGGACAGGCTTACATATTGGGAGCACATGGCCTCATGCACCGTAGGCAGGTGCTGATACACCTGTAGTGCTGGGCGTGGAGACAGTGTGCGCCCCAGCGTTCACCCTCATGGCCGAAGCAGAACTCCACATCGGCTGACATCGGCGCGCTCCGCATGGCGCCCGTTGCGCGGTGGAGGCCCTACCTCATAGCCCAGGAACAGCCAAGGAGACCGCCAGATGGCGCAGACCATCGAGATATCGCGGTCGGCGTTGCACGAGCAGGTTGCCGACCGCCTGCGGTCCATGCGCATCGAGGGCCGCATCGCCCCTGCCGCCAAGCTCAACGAACGCGAGCTTTGCGAGCAACCGGGCGTCTCGCGCACGCCGCTGCGCGAGGCATCAAGCTGCTGGCCGTCGAAGACCTGATCGACCTGCTGCCCAACCGGGAAGCCATTGCCGTGCGACTGGGCGAGGCCGACGTCGTCCACAGCTTCGACGAGCGGGCAACTCAACGCGCCACACGCACCAGCACCAGGTCGGCTTGCGGGCCGGCTCCCTGCGTCAGCACCGGATAGGCGGTGTCATTGATGAACAGCAGTTCATTGCCGCGCGTGACACGGGCACTGACCGTGTACCGTGCCGTGGGGTTGAGGCGGCTGGGCTCAACGGGCAGGGTGAATTTGTAGGGGGGTTGCAGGCCTTCGAGCCGTATGGATTGCTGGGAAGCCACGATGGCGGGGGCATCGGCGCGCGAGGTGTCCTGGAGTTCCACGACCAGCACGGCATCCGGGGCAAGTGCCATGCGCTCCCTCATGTCGACCGTGCCCATGACGGCATTGACCGGGGCATCCGCTGCGGGCCGGGTCTGGGCACAGGCGGCCAGCATGACGGTGGCGGCCATGAGGCTGGCCAGGGCGGTTCGGCGTTGGACGGGCTTGGAAATCATTCGGACTCCTTTCCTTGTGCATCGATTGAAGGCGTCCAGTCTGTCATTGGCTCCCGGGGGCCTCTGTAGGAGCAGGGTCGGCGATCGCCGGCGCAATTTCCCAAAACTGCATGGGCCGATCCGCAAGGCCAGCGCCAGCCAAGGCCGCAGGCTGGGGCGATAGTCCAGGCCATGCCTTCACTGCCGGGCCAGCCCACGGCACAGCTCGCCTATCCGCCCCACCGCCCCCAGCAACCTGGGCGTGGGCTCGTTCGCGCAGTTCAGGCGCAGATGGTGGGCCAGGTCGGATCGCGGAGAAAACAACGGGCCGGGGCTGACGCCTATGCCCAGCTCCAGGGCAAGGCGGTGCACCGTGAGCGCATCCACGGGAGGCGGCAGTTCCACCCACAGCAGAAAGCCGGCCTGGGGCACCGACACTCGCGTGTGGGCGGGAAAGTCCGCTTCGACCCGGGCGGTGACGGCCTGCACGCCGGCCTGCACCCTGGCCTTGAGACGCCGCAGATGCCTGTCGTAGTCGCCGCTGGCCAGCACCTCGGCGACGGCGGCCTCCAGCAGAGGTGCTCCGGCCCAATCCCCGGCCAGGCGTGCCTGCAGCACCTGGGCCTGGAAGCGCCCCGCCGCGATCCAGCCGATGCGCCAGCCCGGCGCCAGCGTCTTGGAGACCGAGCTGCAATACAGCACATTGCCGCTGTGATCGAAGGCCTTGCAGGCGGGGGGGCGCTGTCCGTCGCCGGCCAGGTCGCCATAGACATCGTCCTCGATCAAGGGCACGCCGGCGCTGTCGAGCAGGGCGACCAGGGCGCGCTTGCGCTCCAGCGGCATGCTGGCACCCAGCGGGTTCTGCACGGTGGGCGAGGCCAGCACGGCGGCGGGACGGTGCCTTGCCAGGGCTTCGGCCAGCGGCTCGAGTTGCATGCCTTCGCGGGGATCCGTGGCGATCTCCAAAGCCTTCAGGCCCAGGTCCTCCAGCAGCAGCAAGGTGCCGAAGTAGGCCGGACGCTCCACGGCCACGACGTCGCCGGGCCTGCATGTGGCCCGCAGGGCCAGGCGCACGGCCTGTGTCGCCCCGGCCGTGATGACCAGATCATCGGGGCCGAAGCGGCCTCCCCACTGCGCCGCACGCATCGCGATCTGGCCACGCAGATCAGCCCGGCCCGGGGGCATGCTGTAGGTCTGGCCATGCGCCTGCAGGCGGCGTCCGGCCGTCTGCAGCGCGCGCTGCAGCGCGGAGGCCGGCAGCCACTCGGGATCGGGCAGCGCCGCGCCCAGCGGTACCAGGCGGGCGTCGGCGCTGCTGAACAGGGAGCGGGCCAGGGCCGACAGGGTCACGGGCACGGGACGCTTCATGGGACGCGCCGCCCGCAATCCCCCGCCACCGGCCTGGGGCCGCACGAAATAGCCCGAGCGTGGCCGCGCGACGATCAGGCCCTCGGCCTCCAGGCAGCGCAAGGCCTCCAGCGCCGTCGGCAGGCTCACCTGCTCGCGCTCGGCCAGCTTGCGCGCGGAAATCAGGCGGTCGCCAGGCCGCAGCGCGCCCGAGGCCAGGGTCTGGCGCAGGGTGTCGGCGATGCGGAGATAGTGGTGCGAGGCAGTGGCGGAAGCAGTCATCTGTACAGGTCTGTTTTCGATCATTCTGCCGATACAGAAGATCGGCTGCCGGCGTTATCGTCCATCCCTGCCATTCGAACCGGGATACTTTCCATGCACGCCAGCAATTTCGACCTTGACACCTATCTTCGCCGCATCGGCCACACGGGCCCCGTCGCGGCCGATACCGCCACCTTGCACGCACTGATGCGCGCACAGCTGTTCACCGTCCCTTTCGAAAACCTGGATGTACAGGCCGGCAAGATCGTCTCGCTGGTGCCCGAGGACATCGCGGGCAAGCTGCTGGGCGGCGGGCGGGGCGGCTATTGCTACGAGGTCAACGGCCTGTTCGCGATGGCGCTGCAGGCCCTGGGCATCGCCTACCGCTTCGTCGCCGCGCGGCCCATGTTCTACCCGGCGCGCCGGCCCCGCACCCACATGGCGCTGGTCGCCGAGGTCGAAGGCCGGCAATGGCTGTGCGACCTGGGCTTCGGAAGCTACGGCATCCGCGCACCCATGGCCCTGGATGTGCTGGACACCGATGTCGGCCAGGACTGCGACAGCTTCCGCCTCGGCCTGGACGCCCAGGGCGAATACCTGTTGCAAGCCCGGGTGGACGGTGCATGGGCCAACCAGTACGCCTTCAACCTGTCGCCGCAGGAATGGGTGGACTTTGCCCCCGCCAACTATCTGAACTCCACCCACCCGGACGCCATCTTCGTGCAAAAGCGGGTCGTGGTGCTGCACCAGCCCGCAGGCCGGCTGATCCTGGTGGGCGATCTGCTCAAGACCGTCACGACCCGGGGCACGCAGCAGCGCCAGCTGGCCGATGGCGAAGCCGAGGCCGTGCTGGGCGAGCTGTTCGGCCTGGTGGCGGTCCGGCAGGCCGCCTGCGCGGTCTGAGGAGCCTGAGGGGCGCGCCTGGGCGGCATCACCCCCTTCCTGCAGGTCGCGGCCCGGGCTTGAGCGAGCAGGCGCGCCGCTGGAAGACTTCGCACGCCCGCTAGCTATCCAGCCCGTACTTGCGGATCTTGTCGTGCAGCGTGGTTTTCGGCATGGCCAGGGCCTCGGCAGTGCGTGCCAGGCTGCCGCCGTGGCGCCGCAGGGCATCGGCGATGAGGGCGCGCTCGAAGGCCTCGACGGTGGCGGCCAGAGGGCGCGGCACCGGGTCCTGCGATGCGGTGGCGGAGGCAAAGGGCGGCGAGCCCGCCTCGATGCCCAGCACCGTGCGCTCGGCCACGTTGCGCAGCTCGCGCACATTGCCCGGCCAGTCATAGCCCAGCAGTTGCTGCACGCGCGCCGTGGTCAGCTCGGGCACGGGCCGCTGGTGGCGGGCCGCGCCCTGCAGCGCGAAATGCTCGAACAGCAGCGGCACGTCCTCGCGCCGCTCGCGCAGCGGTGGCAGCGAGACGGTGGCGACGTTGAGGCGGTAGTAGAGGTCGGCGCGGAACAGTCCTTGCCGGCTCAATTCGAGCAGATCGACCTTGGTCGCCGCGATCACGCGGCAGTCGATGGGAATCAGCGTGTTGGAGCCCAGGCGCTCCAGCACGCGCTCCTGCAGCACGCGCAACAGCTTGATCTGCATGGCCATGGGCATGCTCTCGATCTCGTCCAGGAACAGCGTGCCGCCGCTGGCGTGCTCCAGCTTGCCGATGCGCTTCTTGCCCGCGCCCGTATAGGCGCCGGCCTCGCTGCCGAACATCTCGCTGTCGAACAGCGTATCGGGCAGGCCGCCGCAGTTGACGGCCACGAAGTTGCCGCCGCTGCGCGCGCTGGCCTCGTGCAGGCAGCGCGCGACCAGCTCCTTGCCCGTGCCGGTCTCCCCCTGGATCAGCACGTCGGCCGCGCTCTGCGCCAGCCCCGCCAGCATCTGGCGCAGCTGCCGCATGTTGGGCGCACGGCCTATCAGCCTGTGCTCCAGGCTGTCGCGCTGCTCCAGTTGCCGGCGCAGCGCGCGCACCTCCAGCACCAGCCGGCGCCGCTCCATGGCACGGCGCACGGCACCCACCAGGGTTTCGGGCGCGAAGGGTTTCTGGATGAAGTCCTGGGCGCCATCCTTCATGGCCTGCACGGCCATGGAGATGTCGCCATGGCCCGTGATCAGCACCACGGGCAGCTCCGGGTCCATGGCCACCAGCTCGCGCAGAAAGGCCATGCCATCCATGCGCGGCAGGCGGATGTCGCTGACCACGATGCCCTCGAAGTCGCGTGACAGGCGCCGGCGTGCCTGCTCGGCGCTGCCCACGCTCTCGCAGGCGATGCCTTCGAGCTGCAGCGCCTGCTCGCAGCCGAGCACGATGTCGGGATCGTCTTCGATGATCAGCACTTTGAGGGCGTCGGTCATGGTGTGTCGGCAGTGGGTTCTGAGGGTGCCTGGGCCAGGCTCAGCGTGAAGACGGCGCCGCCGTCGGCGTGGTTGCTGCCGGTCAGCGTGCCGCCGCATTCGCGCACGATGCCGGCCGACAGCGCCAGCCCCAGGCCCAGGCCCACGCCCTCCTCCTTGGTGGTGAAGAACGGCTGGAACAGATGGGCCTGCGCCGCTTCGCTCAGGCCCGGCCCGTGGTCGCGCACGGTGACCTGGGCCCGGCCATCGGCCATGGCGCAGGCCAGTTCCAGGCAGGGCGCGTCCTGGCCGCGCATGGCATCCAGCGAGTTGTTGATGAGGTTGATCAGCACCTGTTCGATGCGGTTGCCATCGCACCAGGCCACGGCTTCGGCCGTGCCATCGTCGCGCAGGATGCGGGCGCCGGTCTCGGCCACGCGCGACTCCAGCACGGCCAGGGCGTTGTCCAGCGCACGCGCCAGCGATACGGCCTGGCTGGCGCCGCTGGACTTGCGTGCGAAGTTGCGCAACTGGCCCGTGATGCGGCCCATGCGGTCGGCCAACTGGGCCATGCGCTCCAGATTCACGCGCGTGGTGTCGGTATCGCCGCGCTCCAGGAAGCGCTGGCTGTTGCCGGCCAGCGTGCGCAATGCCGTCAACGGCTGGTTCAGCTCGTGGGCGATGCCCGTGGACAGCTGGCCGATCACGGCCAGCTTGCCGGCCTGGACCAGCTCGTCCTGGGCGGCGCGCAGCGTGGCCTCGGCATGGATACGCTCGGCCACCTCGGCCTGCAGCGCCTCGTTGGCCGCCGACAGATCGGCCGTGCGCCGCTCGACCTTGCGCTCCAGCTCGTCATGGGCGGCCTGCAGCGCCTCGCGCGCGGCCAGCCGGTCGCGCAGGTGGCGTCGGCGCTCGTTGACCATCATGGCCAGCAGCAGAACGAAGGCCGCGCCCACGGCCGCTGCCAGCGCGCGGCTCTGGGCCAGCTGGTCCACCTGCTCCAGGTGCGAGAGCACGGTCAGCGTCCAGGGCGTGCCGGGCAACTGGCGTGTCTGGGACAGGAAGCGGCCGCTGACCGGGTAGACCGAGGCCGACTCCTCGCTGTGCCGTGCGATGCGCACCAGGCGGGCCCCCTGGCCCAGCTCGCGCAATACCTGCAGGCCCAGCGGCTCCAGTGCGCGCCGGTTGTACTGGCGCGTGTGGTCGAAGGCCGTGCGCGTGCCCTCGTCCAGCGTGCGCAAGGTGGTGAACTTCCAGTCGGAGACGGTGCTCAGGATGACGACACCGTTCTCATCGCTGACCAGGACCGGGGCTTCCACCGTGGACCAGGATTGCTCCAGCTGGTCCAGGCTGACCTTGACCACGGCCACGCCCAGCGTGTGGGTGTCGTCGCCCAGCGTGGAGGCCAGGTAGTAGCCGGGCTCGCCACGCGTCGTGCCGATGCCGAAGAAGCGCGCGCTGCCCGTGGCCATGGCGCTGCGGTAGTAGGGGCGAAAGCTCAGGTCCTCGCCCATGTAGCTGTCGGTGCGCCGCCAGTTGCTGGAAGCCACCACCCGGCCGAGGGCATCGACCATGTAGGCAGTCAGCGTACCCGCGCGGTCGTTGAGCTGCTCCAGGTAGGCATTGACACGGTTGGTGAGCTGCTCGTCGCCGGGCTCGGCCAGCAGCCTCTGTACATTGCCCTCCAGCGCCAGCACATCGGGCAGGAAGGCGTACTTGCCGATCTCGCGCTGCAGGCTGGCGCCATACAGCTCCAGCCGGTGCATTCCCGTGGCGCGCAGATCGGCGATGCCCAGCTGCTGCGCCAGCAGGTACGCGCCCCAGCCGCTCAGCCCGCTCAGGGCAAGCCACAGCAAAAGCAGGATCAGCTGGCGCAGGGGGCGGCGGGCGGGCATGGTGAAGGCACCGATGTTATCAGCGCCCCCCCGCGCGGCCTCAGGCGGAGACAGCGGGTCGCCCTTGCGGGGAATGCTCCACGGGCAGCAGCGATTCCTCGTCATCGTCCGTGGCCGTGGTCGGATCGACCGCGCCCTCCCACTTGGCCACCACGGCCGTGGCGATCGCATTGCCCAGCACATTGGTCAGCGTGCGGCCCATGTCCAGGAAGTGGTCTATGCCCAGGATCAGCAGGATGCCGGCTTCCGGCAGGCCGAACATCGGCAGCACGGCCGCCACCACGACCAGCGAGGCACGCGGCACGCCGGCGATGCCCTTGCTGGAGACCATCAGCACCAGCAGCATGGTGATCTGGGCCGTCAGCGTCATGTCGATGCCGTAGGCCTGGGCGATGAAGATGGCCAGGAAGGTGGTGTAGACCATCGAGCCGTCCAGGTTGAACGAGTAGCCCAGCGGCAGCACGAAGCCGATGATGCGCGGCTTGACGCCGAACTTCTCCAGCTGCTCCATCAGCTTGGGATAGGTCGATTCGCTGCTGGCCGTCGAAAAGCCCACCAGCAGCGGGCCGCGGATCAGGTTCAGCAGGCGGAACACGTCGCGGCCCAGTACGAAGTAGCCGGCCACGATCAGCAGCACCCACAGCGTGGCCAGGGCCAGGTAGAAGCACAGCATGAACTTGCCGAACACCGACAGCATGCCCAGCCCATGGATGGCGATGGTGCCGGCCACGGCGCCGAACACGCCCACGGGCGCGAAGCGCATCACATAGTCGGTGACCTTGAGCATCACGTGGACCACTTCGTCCATCAGGCCCACCATGGAGCGCGCGGCCTGGTTGTGCAGGTTGCCCAGGGCGATGCCGAAGAACAGCGCGAACACCAGGATCTGCAGCACCTCGTTGGTGGCCATGGCCTCGAAGATGTTCTTGGGGAACACGTGGGCGATGAAGTCCTTGAGGTTCAGCGCCGAGGTCTTGAGGTTCAGGCCCTCGGCCGACGACGGCAGGGACACGCCCAGGCCATGGCCGGGCTGCAGCACGTTGGCATAGATCAGGCCGATGGCCAGCGAGCAGAACGACGCCACGATGAACCAGCCCAGCGCACGGCCGCCGATGCGGCCCACGGCCTTGGCGTCGCCCATGTTGGCAAGGCCCGACACCAGGGTGGCGAACACCAGGGGCGCGATGATCATCTTGATCATGCGCAGGAAGACGTCCGTGAGGATGCCGAAGTAGCTGGCGATCTCCTTGGCGGCCTCGGGCGTGGGCGCGTAGCTGTGGCAGGCATAGCCCACCAGCACGCCGAGGACCATGGCCACCAGCACCATGGTGGTCAAGCGATTGAATTTCATGCGGATTTTTCGTTGGACGCGTTTCGGTCTTGCAAGCGAGCCCGTACCGCCACGCGGACAGGCTTGTCTCCCTGCATACACAACCACGATGCACGTGGCCTGCGCCCTGTAGTGCACAGACCGTGCCAGCCGCCTTCACCGTGCGGGTCGCACGCTAACTGCTTGATTCGCCTATATGGACCTTACTTTTTTGCATAAGGCACAACGAAAACCCGAACAAGCATCCGGCCACTTCGTCCGGAAAACCGAACACCCCTCCCGACCACCGTCACGAGAGAGGAAAGCCACGGCGAAGGCCGGGGCCTGCACAGATCTCAGCCCACCATCTCCCGCACCCAGCCCGGCAGCTCCACGGCCTTTTGCCGGGGGAAGTCCACCCAGATCACCGTGCCGCCGCCGGCCGCGCAGATCACGCCGGGCTCGCCCACGCGCTCCATGGTGCCCCAGGTCTCGAAGGTGGTGCGGCCCGGGTCGCTGACATACATCTTGAGCAGCACCTCGTCCGGGTAGGCCAGTTGCTGGTGGAAATTGCAGAACGCATTGACGATGACGGGCCCCTGGCCCTGCGGAGCGGGCGCCATGCCCGCCGCGTGCATCCAGTCGATGCGCGCGGTCTCCAGGTAGCGGAAGTACATGGCGTTGTTGACGTGGCCCATGGCATCCATGTCGCCCCAGCGCACCTTGAATCGCATCTCGTGAACCCATTTTTTGCATTCCGGAATTTCAATGCGCATGCCTGCAGTCTCCTTGTTGTAGCGCCATCGCGAAGCCCCGCGCGCTTTGGCCGCCCTACACTGTGCCGCAGCATGGGTGGCGCGGCTGTCACCTATCAGCAACGCCGGCGCCCGCTCACCGCATAGAATCCACCGCATCGCGGCATTTGCGCTGCCACCGAACAAACGTTCGGTCTGTCGAATACCCTGTTTTTCAATATCCAAGCGAGACACCCCGATGACGAACGAAGAGATCCTGGCCCAGTACGGTCCGCGCGAAGCCATGGAATATGACGTGGTGGTGGTCGGAGGCGGCCCGGGCGGCCTGGCCACGGCCATCCGCCTCAAGCAGCTGGCGGCCGAAAAGGGCCAGGATGTCTCCGTCGTGGTGCTGGAAAAGGGTTCCGAACCCGGTGCCCACATCCTGTCGGGCGCCATCATGGACCCGCGCGCGCTGACCGAGCTGATCCCCGACTGGAAGGAAAAGGGTGCCCCCCTGAACCAGGCCGTCACCGACGACGCCATGGTCTTCCTGAGCGAGAAGTCCGGCCTGCGCACGCCCAACTTCCTGTTGCCCGCATGCTTTCAGAACCATGGCAACTACATCGTGCGCCTGGGCAACGTGGTCAAGTGGCTGGGCGAGCAGGCCGAGGCCCTGGGCGTGGAGATCTTCCCGGGCTTCGCCGCCGCCGAGGTGCTGTACAACGAGGACGGCTCGGTCAAGGGCGTGGCCACGGGCAACATGGGCATCGGCAAGGACGGCGAGCCCACGGGCGACTTCCAGCTGGGCATGGAGCTGCACGCCAAGTACACCATCTTCGCCGAGGGCGCGCGCGGCCACCTGGGCAAGCAGATCATCGCGAGGTACCAGCTCGATGCGGGCAAGGACCCGCAGACCTACGGCATCGGCATCAAGGAGCTGTGGGAGATCGACCCGGCCCGCCACAAGCCCGGCTTCGTGATGCACACCGCCGGCTGGCCCATGGACAGCAAGACCTATGGCGGCGCCTTCCTCTACCACCTGGACGACAACAAGGTGACGCTGGGCTTCATCACGGGCCTGGACTATGCCAACCCCTACCTGAGCCCCTTCGAGGAATTCCAGCGCTGGAAGACCCACCCCAACATCCGCTACTACCTGGAAGGCGACGAGTCCAAGGGCATCAAGCCGGCCAAGCGCCTGGGCTATGGCGCGCGTGCCATCACGGCCGGCGGCCTGCTGTCCCTGCCCAGGTTCGTATTCCCGGGCGGCGCGCTCGTGGGTTGCGACGCAGGCTTCCTGAACGTCAGCCGCATCAAGGGCAGCCATGCCGCCATCAAGACCGGCATGATGGCCGCCGATGCCGCCTATGATGCCATCGTGGCGGGCCGCCAGGGCGACGAGCTGAACGCCTATGTCGAAGCCTTCGAGGGCAGCTGGCTCCATGAGGAATTGAACAAGTCGCGCAACTTCAAGGCGTGGTTCAAGAAGGGACTGTTCACCGCCACGCTGATGAATGGCCTGGAGCAGTTCGTGCTCAAGGGCAACATTCCCTGGACGCTGCACCGCGACAAGCCCGACCACGCCTACCTCAGGCCCGCTGCCGAGTGCAAGCCCATCGACTATCCCAAGCCCGATGGCAAGCTGACCTTCGACCGCCTGTCCAGCGTGTTCATCAGCAACACCAACCATGCAGAGAACCAGCCGGCCCACCTGACGCTCAAGGACGCCTCGGTGCCCGTGAACATCAACCTCGAGAAATACGCCGGCCCCGAGCAACGCTACTGCCCGGCCGGTGTCTACGAATTCGTGGACGACGAGGCCAAGGGCGGCAAGCGCCTGCAGATCAACGCGCAAAACTGCGTGCACTGCAAGACCTGCGACATCAAGGACCCGACCCAGAACATCGTCTGGGTCACGCCCGAGGGCGGCGGCGGACCGAACTACGCAGGAATGTGACCTGCGCATGTGAGCCGCACGCCACACCGGCCCTCCCCGAAAGCCTGCCAAGCCTGCCTTGCGCAGGCTTTTTCTTTGCGCTGCATCAAACCACCATCGCCCAAGAAAGCATAGAAGCCTCCGCCAAAGGGCGGCAAACGCAATAAAAATGCACGACAAGGCCCAAAACAGGCCCTGGAAGACGCAAACCTGCGCCACCAAACCCCATTAACACGCATGAAAAAGTTGCACCTAGGGCATTCCCCGCAGATTTCATGCCAATTTTTAGATACAAACCTATAGGTGAAAACCGGGTCGCCCAAACGCCGAGGCGCGCAGGGTGGCTGCAGTAGACTTTGCCGCGATGCGCCGCGACCGTCCTGTGCGGCCTTCTGCTGAGCAAACAGGAACAAACACAGCACGTTGGAGATACACGTATGAAGCAATTGACCTGGGCGCCTCTGGGCGCGCTGGCCCTGGCAATTTCCGCCATTGCGGGCGGTGCCCACGCCGCTGACGAGAAGTCGGTCGCAGTGACCGCCATCGTCGAGCACCCCGCCCTCGATGCCGTGCGCGATGGCGTGCAGGCCGCGCTCAAGGAGGCTGGCTACGAGTCCGGCAAGAACCTGAAGTGGCAGTACCAGAGCGCCCAGGGCAACACCGGCACGGCTGCGCAGATCGCACGCAAGTTCGTCGGCGACAAGCCCGATGCCATCGTCGCCATCGCCACCCCCTCGGCCCAGGCCGTGGTGGCCGCCACCAAGACCGTGCCCGTGGTGTTCTCCGCAGTGACCGATCCCGTGGCCGCCAAGCTGGTGGCCAGTTGGGAGCCCTCCAAGACCAACGTGACCGGCGTGTCCGACCTGCTGGCCCTGGACAAGCAGATGGACCTGGTCAAGCAGGTCGTTCCCAACGCCAAGCGCGTGGGAATGGTCTACAACCCCGGCGAGGCCAACTCGGCCGTCGTGGTCAAGGAACTCAAGGAGCTGCTGCCCAAGCTGGGCCTGACCCTGGTGGAGGCCGCCGCTCCCCGCTCCGTGGACGTCAGCAGCGCCGCGCGCAGCCTGGTGGGCAAGGTCGATGTGATCTACACCAACACCGACAACAACGTGGTCTCGGCCTACGAGTCGCTGGTCAAGGTCGGCCAGGACGCCAAGATCCCTCTGGTGGCCTCGGACACCGACTCCGTCAAGCGCGGCGCCGTTGCCGCCCTGGGCATCAACTACCGCGACCTGGGCGAACAGACCGGCCGCATGGTGGTGCGCATCCTCAAGGGCGAAAAGCCCGGCGACCTCAAGACCGAAGTCAGCACCAAGATGGAGCTGTTCGTGAACCCCGGCGCGGCAGAGAAGCAGGGCGTCAAGCTGTCCGACGCACTGATCAAGTCGGCGGCCCAGGTCATCAAGTAATCACCCGGGGTCGCCTGCCCGGGACAAACCCGGGCAGCGCGCCTACGGAGGCAGGCGCCATGGCAACATGGCCCTGCCCTTTTTTTAAGTCTTTTCCCGTCCCCACGCGCCTGTCGCTCCTTCTATGTCTCTCTTCTCATTGCTCGGTGCCGTCGAGATCGGCCTGATCTTCAGCCTGGTGGCGCTGGGCGTCTTCATCTCATTTCGCCTGCTGCGCTTTCCCGACCTCACGGTGGATGGCAGCTTCCCGCTGGGCGGCGCCGTCTGCGCCATCCTCATCTCCACGGGCACCAATCCCTGGCTGGCCACGCTGGCCGGCACGGCCGCCGGCGCGGTCGCCGGCCTGATCACGGGCTGGCTCAATGTGCGCCTGAAGATCATGGACCTGCTGGCCTCCATCCTGATGATGATCGGCCTGTACTCGGTCAACCTGCGCATCATGGGCGGCCCCAACGTGCCGCTGATCAACGAGACCACGCTGTTCACGATGTTGCAGCCCGACAGCATCGCCGACTACGTGATGCGTCCGCTGATCCTCCTTGTCATCGTCGTGCTCGCCAAGCTGGGCCTGGACTGGTTCTTCGCCACCGAGCGGGGCCTGGCCATCCGCGCCACGGGCTCCAATGCCCGCATGGCCCGTTCGCAGGGCGTGAACACGGGCGCCATGATCCTGCTGGGCATGGCGATCTCCAACGGCCTGGTCGGCCTGGCCGGCGCGCTGTTCGTGCAGACCCAGGGCGGCTCGGACATCTCCATGGGCATCGGCACCATCGTCATCGGCCTGGCTGCCGTGATCGTGGGCGAATCCATCCTGCCCTCGCGCCGCATCGTCTGGGCCACGCTGGCCGTGGTCGTGGGCGCCATCGTCTACCGCTTCTTCATCGCGGCGGCCCTCAACAGCGATTTCATCGGCCTCAAGGCCCAGGATCTGAACCTCGTCACCGCACTGCTGGTGACCGTCGCCCTGGTGATCCCCCAACTCAAGCGCAAATTTGCACAGCGCAAGTCCTGATCGCCGGAGAACCCCCATGCTGAGCGCACAACAACTCGAAATCACCTTCAACCCCGGCACGCCCATCGAAACGCGGGCGCTGCGCGGCATGTCGCTGGACATTCCCGATGGCCAGTTCGTCACCGTCATCGGCTCCAACGGCGCCGGCAAGTCCACCTTCCTGAACGCCGTCTCGGGGGATCTGTCCGTGGACAAGGGCCGCATCGAGATCGCAGGCCAGGACATGACGCGCCTGCCCGTGTGGGCCCGCTCCGAGCGCGTGGCCCGCGTCTTCCAGGACCCCATGGCGGGCACCTGCGAGGACCTGACCATCGAGGAGAACATGGCCCTGGCCCAGCGCCGCGGCACCTTCCGCCGCCTGAGCCGCGCCGTCAAGGCCGAGATGCGCGACAACTTCCGCGAGCGCCTGTCCATCCTGGGCCTGGGCCTGGAAAACCGCCTGACCGACCGCATCGGCCTGCTGTCCGGTGGCCAGCGCCAGGCCGTGAGCCTGCTGATGGCGGCGCTGCAGCCTTCGCGCATCCTGCTGCTGGACGAGCACACGGCAGCGCTCGATCCGCGCACGGCCGACTTCGTGCTGCAGTTGACGGCACGCATCGTCTCCGAGGCCAAGCTCACCACCATGATGGTCACGCACAGCATGCGCCAGGCGCTGGACGTGGGCGAGCGCACGGTGATGCTGCACCAGGGCCAGGTCGTGCTCGACGTCAGCGGCGAGGAGCGCGCCCGCATGGACGTGCCCGACCTGCTGCACATGTTCGAGAAGGTGCGCGGCGAAAAGCTGGCCGACGACGCGTTGCTGCTGGGCTGAGTTCCCCGCACGTCAAGGAACAAGGGGCGCTGCGGCGCCCCTTGTTCATGGGATGCCTACGGGCTGGCTATACCCACACATCGTTCATCGCCGTCCTCTCGCCGCCTTCCTCCCCGGTGTTCAGCACACCGCGCGGCTCGATCAGCATGAGGCGGGCTTCCCGCTCGGCGCTGGGCTTGTGTTCCTTGCCTTTGGGGACCACGTACAGCTCGCCCTGGCGCAGCAGCACATGGCCATCACGGAAGTCGATGCGCAGCTCACCGTCCAGCACCAGGAAGGCCTCATCCGTTTCGGCATGCGAATGCCAGATGAACTCGCCCTGTACGCGCACGATCTTGAACTGGTAGTCGTTCATCTCGGCAACGACGCGGGGGCTCCACTGGCCGGTGAAGCGGCTGAATTTCTCGGGGAAGTTGACGACCTGGTAGAGGCGGTTTTCAACGGGGGGCGTCATGGGCGGGCCTTATGAAAGCGTGTGAAGCCTCCATGCTAGGAAGCGTCATCCCCGTGGTCTTGCACGATCGTGCAGCTCAGGCCGCGCCCAGGCGCCTGAGCCAGCGTGCGGGAGGCACGCCATAGGTCATGGCGAACTGGCGCGCCATGTGGCTCTGGTCGAAGAAGCCGGCCTGCAGTGCGGCATCGGCCACGCCCTGCCCCGCCAGCAGCAGGCGCCGCACGGTGTCCAGCCGGCGCATGGTCAGGTAGCGGTAGGGGCTGGTGCCGTAGAGCGCACGAAAATCTCGGCACAGCCGCCAGCGGTCCAGGCCGCTGGCCTGGGCCAGTGCCTCCAGGGCCACGCCCTGTTCCAGCGAGTCGTGGATGCAGGCGCGGGCGCGCTCCACGGCCACCAGGTCGGGCAGGCGCCGGACGCTGCGCCTGCCGGCCACGCTGTCCAGCGCCTGGGCCAGGTCGTACAGGGCATCGTCCCGGGCCAGAGGCTCCAAGTCCTCGTCTATGTCACGCAGCAAGGGCAGCAGGGCGGCCCTGAGTCGGGGATCCTGCGACAGCGCGCCCTCGACGAAGGGCAAGGGCCTGCCCCCCAGCACCTGCTGGATCAGGGCCGGGCCCACATAGACCATGCGGTAGCGAAAGCCTGCGTCGGTCCCGGCATGGCCGTCATGCCGCTCGTCAGGATGCAGCACCATGGCGTCCCCGGGCAGGCTGTGCCGCTGGGAATGGCGGTAGGCAAAACTCTGCACGCCGGACAATGTCAGGCCCAGCGCATAGGTGTCATGCCTGTGGGGTGCATAGCCATGCCCGCCGAAATAGGCCTCGATGCGCTCCAGGCCGTCTCCCATGGGCGCATGCCGGACCCAGTCCCTGCCGGTGATCGTCTCTGCCATATGGCCTGTCCCGCCGGATTCCAGAAAGCATCAATGGTAAATCCCGAACCGGTCGGCACCTCCCCGGGCCCGCGGCTTCAGGACTGGCAGGCCGACTGCGGGGCCTGCCGATCCGTCCCCGTGCCCACTTCGCGCCCCATGCCGACAGACACCACCCATCCCAGCAAAGCCATCAGGGCAGCACCCCACTCGGCGTTCTGCAGGCCTTTGGCCGTCAGATCGCGCACCGCATCCGCCGTGGTGGTCTCGGCCAGGGGCAGCCAGGCCAGCGGCGCCGTGGCCACCATGACCAGCAGGGCCAATCCCAGCGCGGCGCCCACCTGCTGGGCAGTGGCGGCAATGCCCGAGGCCACGCCCTGCTGCGAAGGCGCCACTCCCTGCCCCGCCACCACCCACATGGCGGTCCAGCTCGCGCCCTGTCCCAGGCTCAGCACCACGAAACCCGGCACCAGCCAGACATAGCTGTCACCCAGCGGCAACGCCCAGGCCATCCAGGCCAGGCCGAGGGTGCCTGCGGCCCAGCCGCCCATCAGCACGCGGCGCGGCGTGCTGCGGTGCAGCCAGCGCTCGGCCCAGCGGATGCCCAGCGTGCACACGGCCGTGGGCAGCAGAAACGCCATGCCGGCCTGCAGCGGGCTCCAGCCGAAGATCTGCTGGAAGTACAGCGCCAGGAAGTAGTACTGCACGCCGTAGCTGCTCATGAAGAGCATGGTCAGCAGCATGGCCGTGCGCAGGCTGGGCACGCGCAGCAGGGACAGCGGCATCAGCGGTGTGGCGGCGCGGGTCTCGATGCGCCAGAACAGTGCCAGCGCCACCAGGGCCACGGCCAGCGTGCCCAGCGTGGCCCCATCGGCAAAGCCCCATTCGGGTCCCTGCACCAGGGCCGTCACCAGCAGGCTGCTGCCCACGGTCACGCTCAGACAGCCGGCCAGATCAAACCCCTGGCCCGGCGCCGCGCGCCCTGTCTGCGCCGAAGGCGGCAAAAAGCGCAGCGCGCCGAGGGCGCAGGGCCAGGCCACGGGCACCAGCACCCACAGCACCCAGTTCCAGCCCAGCGTCTGCGTGAGTACGCCGCCCAGCAGCGCACCGGCCGCCAGTCCGCCAGCTGAAGCCATGCTCCAGACGGCCACGGCGCGGTTGCGCTCGGGGCCGGCCGCGTACAGGGTGTTGATCAGCGACAGCGTGGCGGGGAACAGCAGCGCTGCGGCCACGCCCTGCCCTGCGCGGCCCAGCACCAGTTGCCAGGGCTGCAAGGCAAGGCCGCCGACCAGGGAGGCCAGGCCGAACAGCGCCATGCCCGCCACGTACATGCGCCGCTTGCCCAGCAGGTCGGCGCAGCGCCCGCCCAGCAACAGGCAGCCACCAAAGGCCACGCTGTAGGCGCTGACCACCCATTGCAGGTGGCGAGCATCCATCTGCAGCTGACGGCCCATGGCGTCGAGCGCGACGAAGACGATGGTGGCATCCAGCGCGATCAGCAGCTGGGACAGGGACAGCAGCGCCAGGGCGGCGCGCGGGTGGCGCATGGCGCCAGCGGAAGAATCGGTCAACGGCATGGGGCCGATCCTAATTAATGCATTTCCGAAGATAAATATCAGATTTTCATTTTTCCTATGCAAAATCAGATCAATCGAACCCGGAGACTCCATGGACCTCAACGCCGTCCTCATGCTCATCAAGGTGGCGGAAAGCCGCAGCTTCACCCAGGCCGCCAACCAGCTGGGCACCAGCCAGTCACGCATCTCGCGCGCCGTGGCCCAGCTGGAAAAGGACCTGGGCGCGCAACTGCTCAACCGCAATACGCGCAGCGTCTCGCTCACGCCCGACGGCTGCGCGCTGGTGGACCGCTGCACCCCGCTGATCGCCGGGCTGGAGGAGGCGCGCAAGCTGGTCAGCGACCGCCGCTGCGCCCCCAGCGGCGTGCTGCGCATGACGGCGCCTTCCATGCTGGGGCGCATCGTGCTGGTGCCGCTGCTCGGGCAGTTGCTGCACGAGCATCCCCAGCTGCAGATCGATGCCAGTTTCACCGACCGCCTGGTGGACATGGTGGAGGAAGGCTTCGATGCCGCCGTGCGCATCGGCCCGCTGGCCGACAGCCGCATGATCGCGCGCGCCCTGCCTCCGCTGCGCTGGGTGACCGTGGCCTCGCCGGCCTATCTGGCGACGCGCGGTACGCCGCAGACCCTGGACGAACTGGCGCAGCACAGTTGCCTGGCGGTCTACAACCACTACCTGGGCCGGCGCGTGCCCTGGCAGTTCCTGGCGGGCGGCGGCGAGATGCTTGACTGGATGGCCCCCAAGACCGTCACCTTCGACAGCGGCGATCCGCTGGTGGAGGGCTCGGTGAACGGCCTGGGCGTCGCCCAGGTCATGGAATTCGCCGTGCGCGGACACCTGCAGGCCGGCCGCCTGGTGCGGCTGCTGCCCCAGCACGAAGGCCGCGCCCGCGAGCTGTCCCTGGTCTACCCGCGCACACGCCAGGCTTCGCCGCGCATCAAGGTGCTGGCCCGGTTGCTGCTGGCGCAGACGCAGTGGTAGGCGATGCCCTGGGTGTCTTCCCGGGCGTGGCGCATTGCACACAGTGGGCGCCGGTTCAGATCCGCTTATGCGGGTGAAGGGAGATTAAACTCCTGCCTTTCCGCGATGGCTGTGTTCTCGGACAATCACGCCGTCGCGGTGCATGCACCATGACGGGGCCGCGCCAGCGCGGCTCTTTTGTTTTTCCTGTTCCACCTTTTTTGCCCCCGCAGCAGCCACCGGCCACGCGGGATCTGATCCACCAACCGACACCTCCATGGCAGCAGACCACTCCAACAACGCCGCCCCTTCGGCGCTCAGGCGCGAACTCAAGGCGCGGCACCTGTCCATGATCGCCATCGGCGGCTCCATCGGCACCGGCCTGTTCGTCGCCTCGGGCGCCACCATCTCCCAGGCGGGCCCCGGCGGCGCCCTGCTGGCCTACATGATCGTGGGCCTGATGGTCTACTTCCTGATGACCAGCCTCGGAGAAATGGCCGCCAACCTGCCCGTCTCCGGCTCGTTCGCCACCTACGGCGCGCGCTACGTGGACGAAGGCTTCGGCTTCGCGCTGGGTTGGAACTACTGGTACAACTGGGCCGTGACCATCGCCGTGGACCTGGTGGCCGCGCAGCTGGTGATGGCCTACTGGTTCCCGGACAGCAATGGCGTGCTCTGGAGCGCGGGCTTCCTGGCCATCATGTTCGGCCTCAACGCCATCTCGGTCAAAGGCTTCGGCGAAGCCGAGTACTGGTTCGCCGCCATCAAGGTCACCACCGTCATCCTGTTCATCGGCGTGGGCTTGCTCATGATCCTGGGCATCATGCGCGGTGGTGCGCCCGAGGGCCTCTGGGGCAGCATCGCGCTGTGGACACAGGGCGATGCGCCCTTCGCGGGCGGGTTCTCGGCGCTGATCGGCGTGGCGATGATCGTGGGCTTTTCCTTCCAGGGCACGGAGCTGATAGGCATCGCGGCCGGCGAGTCCGAGGATCCTGCCCGGAACGTGCCGCGCGCCGTGCGCCAGGTGTTCTGGCGCATCCTGCTGTTCTATGTCTTTGCCATCCTGGTCATCAGCCTGCTGATTCCCTATACCGACCCGCACCTGCTCAAGAACGAGGTCGGCGACATCAGCGTCAGCCCCTTCACCCTGGTCTTCGAGCGCGCGGGCCTGCTGTCGGCCGCCGCCCTGATGAATGCCGTGGTGCTGACCTCGGTGCTGTCGGCCGGCAACTCGGGCATGTATGCCTCCACGCGCATGCTCTACACCCTGGCCTGCCAGCGCATGGCACCGCGCGTGTTCTCCCATGTCAACAAGCGCGGCGTCCCCACCATGGCGCTGCTGGCCACCACCGTGGTGGCGGCACTGTGCTTCCTGACCAACATCTTCAGCCCGCAGCTGGTCTACATCTGGCTGCTGAACCTGTCGGGAATGACCGGTTTCATCGCCTGGCTGGGCATCGCCATCAGCCACTACCGCTTCCGCAAAGGCTACGAGGCCCAGGGCCTGGACCTCAACCACCTGCCCTACCGCGCGTCCTGGTTCCCGTTCGGCCCCATCTTCGCCTTCGTGCTGTGCATGGTGATCACCCTGGGCCAGAACTACGAAGCCTTCATGGCCGACCGCATCGACTGGACCGGCGTGGTCGCCACCTACATCGGCCTGCCGCTGTTCCTGCTGATCTGGGGCGGCTACCGCCTGGTCAAGGGCTCGCGCATTGTGAAGTACAAGGACATGCAGCTGGGCTCCAACGTCGATTGACCATCGATCGAGGCCCAGTCCGGCCTTGAATGCAAAACAGCCCGCGAATGCGGGCTGTCTGCTTTCAGGTCTGGGCCGACCACACGGCCAGTTCGTAGCCGTCCGGGTCGGTGAAGTGGAACCTGCGGCCACCGGGAAACGCGAACACCGCGCGGCTGATCACGGCGCCGGCCGCCTCGACGCGGCGCTGCGCCTGCTCCAGGTCATCGGCATAGACGATGACCAGCGGCCCACCGGGCCGCACGGGCTCGCCGGTCGTGAAGCCGCCCGTGAGCCGGCCATCGCTGAACTCCGTATAGGACGGTCCATAGTCGGTGAAGGTCCAGCCGAAGGCCTCGCCATAAAAGGCCTTGCTGCGCGCGATGTCGGCTACGTTGAACTCGATGTTGTCGATCTGCCGGTCCCGGCCCCTGATGCCCATGTGCTGCTCCGTTTGGTATCGAAAGCGCCATCATCGTCCAGGCGCGGGCAGGCGTCTTGAACAAAACGGCCAGGCGGCGGCATCAATCGAGCAACCGGGCCAGGGCGGCACTGGCGCTGACGCCGCACAGGGCCCTCACCTCGCGGGACAGATGGGCCTGATCCGCGTAGCCTGCCTGAAGGGCCAGCGACGCCAGTCCCGATGACCGGTCGGCGCGCGCCAGCGACAGCAGGCGCTGCAAGCGCAGCACACGCTCCAGCGTCTTGGGCCCGTAGCCGAACTGCGCATGGCAGAAGCGGCGCAGGCTGCGCTCCGACATGCCCAGCCGTGTGCGCAGGGAGGCCAGCAGCCGGGATTCATCGTCTGCTGCGGCGGCCGCCAGCGCAAACAGTTGCCCCGCCTGGCGGTCAGGCGCACCGGCCTCTTTCCCCAGCTGCGCCAACGCGCCCTGGAACAACGCACCCCACTCGCCCGGCGCGCTGCCGTTCAGGCGCCGCGCCCACGGCGTCGCCCGCCGTCCCAGCAGGTCCGCCAGGTCCACGGCCTGCCCCACGATCTCGTCCATGGGCAGGCCCAGCCATGCGCTGGCCGCGCCAGGCGCGAAGCGCGCACCCAACACCTGCGATCCCGGCACCAGCTCAGGCCGCGCCGCCACACGGTCCGGCCCCACGACCAGCAGCCGCCCGTTCTTGCAGACGATGTCCACGCAGCCATCAGGCACGACGAGGAATCCGCCGGCGTAGTCCGTGGCCACCGTGCTGCTCCACAGGCATTGGAAATGCGGGCGCAGGTCGGGTGGCGGGAGATGCTCGCGGTAAGCGCCAGGGGACACCTGCGGCCCGTCGTCCATGTCACACCCCCAGTGGAAGGTCCGCCCTCTTCAGGGTGCGCAGCACGAAGCTGGACTGGCTGTGGCGTATGCCCTTGATCTTGTAGAGCTTTTCGCGCAGCAGGCGCTCGTAGTCGCGCGTGTCCTTGACGACGACGCGCAGCAGGTAGTCGTACTCGCCCGAGACCAGGTGCGCCTCCACCACCTCGGGGATGGTGGCCAGCATCTCGCCGAACTTCTCCAGCGTATTGTCCGAATGGCTGTCCAGCGTGACCTGCACCAGCACCGTATCGCCCAGCCCCAGCGCCAGCGGGTTGAGACGCACGGTATAGCCTTCGATCACGCCGGCTTCCTCCATCTTGCGGATGCGCGTCCAGCACGGTGACGCGCTCAGCCCCACGGCCGCGCCGATCTCTTGCAGGCTGGCGCGCGCATTGGCCTGCAGCGCGGCAAGAATCTTTCTGTCCAGGATGTCCATGGCCTGCACTGTACTGAAAAACAGCCCGCCTCAGAATAATTTTCTGTAGCAAAGCCTATTCAAAAGAAATAAAGCAGCATTTTCTGCCTGACAACGCGCACACTTGTCTGCATGGGAGCACGCTTACCGGCGCAGCACAACCATTCACCCAGCCCCGCCGACTACCGCCAGCGCCAGGATGCGTGATCCAGACCAGGAGTCCGTTACAGGCCGCCCCGCTTATCCGCAGCGGGGCGGCCTGTTGCATTGCAGGAAGGCCCGCGCAAATCATCACAATGTCGCCACGGCCCTGGACGAATGTGCATCCAGGCATTTCCTCGCACCGAGCACCCGATGAGCAGCAAAACCGTCTTTGTCGATGTGGACGACACCCTGGTCCGGTCCGTGGGGCCCAAGCGCATTCCCATGCCTGGCGTGATTGCGCAGGTACGGCGCCTGCACGCCGAGGGTGCGACCGTGTTCCTCTGGAGTTCCGGCGGCGCGGACTACTGCCGCCAGACCGCTGCCGAGCTGGGCATCGCCGGATGCATCGCGGGCTTTCTTCCCAAGCCGACGTCCTATGTGGACGATCAGCCCGTTCATGAATGGCGTGATTGCCGCCATATCTATCCCATGCAGGCGGGCGAGGCTTGAGAGTGCCTTACGGCACCGCCCCGGTTCGCCTGCCGGCAGGCCTGGCTGTGCGCAAGCAGGGCGATGCCATGCACCATTGGCTGCGGCAGGTTGTGGCTGGGAGTTGTCGTATCGAACGGTAATCGGCGATGTCTGGGGCGCCTCGTCCCGGCACCGAACCGGCCTCCATGAAAAATGCCAGCCTGGATGGGAACAGGCTGGCATTATGACGAACGCTTGACACAAGCCGCAGCCTCGAACGGCCCGATCGCCTTAACGCAGTTTTTCGTTCTTGCGAATTTCACTGCTCAACTGCTGAGCCACTTGCGTGGCTGCACGCTTGGCCGCCAGGCCGAAGTCATCCAGAAACTCGCTGAATTCCGCTTCGCCCCGCGCAGAAGCCTTCACTCTTCCAATTTCGTTGCCGTTGGCATCAGTGACCACGCATGCGATCTCTGTAACAAAGTAGGTCGGGGGCCACGTAAGCGCCGATGACGATCCCGAATCAGTTTTGATCTCGGGTACGAAAATCAAGGCCGCACGGGCCGCCTCTACGGCCTGCGTATCGCTTGGCGCTGCAATCAGCGTCACATCCTGGTAGACAGAGCGCAATGCATCCCGAATTGTTTTTTCGAGGTCGCGATAAGGGAAGTATCTGACACTGTCACCCCCGCCCGCAGGTGAAACAAAGGCGGTATTTCGCTGATTTTCGCTGATGGCGTAGGCAACCTTCTTCTGAATCAACTCCGACCCGATACGCTCAGGCCGTGTATCGCCGCCGATGTTGATGGGATGGGCACATCCCACCAACGTTGCCAAAGTGACGGATGCCAGAACCGCTCGAATGAGTACGGAAAAAAAGCGCATGATTTTATCCTCGGCGACTCACTGTGAAGCCGTCAGGGAGCCAACGCAGCAAGGAATTGAGGATCGGCGTACACCTTGCGCAACAATTCCCGCACAAGTTGAGGATAGGCAGCCTGTCCTGCAGGAATGGCTACAGCGCCCATGAAGCTGGACTCGAAGCTAGTCTCTGCCTTGTAGGTCTTCTTGAGCCGCTGCTCTCCGCTGCGCAAAACCCGAAGCTCAATCTCCATCACACCCGAACCCATGCTGAAACCGCGAATATCGATATCGTTAGCAAGAATCTTCGCGTCAATCTGAGTTTGCGACTGGGGATCGTAGGCGGAGATCTCCTTCAGGTCCTGAACCAGCGCCTCTTCCAGATACTTGGAAAATGTGCCGCTAGCCGAATTAAGAGGCGTTCCACGCAAGGAGAGGTTGTTGACCTGGGCAGCAGGATCCGTCGGCTCCACCTTCAGAACATTGGCGGAGCCCGGCTTGGCCGCCTTCAATTGCTCCAGGGCTGCGTAGTCCGCACCGTAAGGCGGGGCTTTCAGTTGGGCACACCCCGTAGCCAGAACCGCCACCGCGCAGATTGCAAAAACGCGAACGTAGGACACGAACATTTTTCTCTCACCCTTAGGATTATTTGAAGGACGAGAATGTAATGCAAAGTAACCACTTCGCTTCAGAATATTCCTAAGAAGTGGCTTCTTTCAGACGCGTCTTATGAACGTATACGACCGCGCACCATCATGCAGACCGCACGCTGGATAGAAGCCTTCTCAACCCACCCCCCTCAGCAACTGCTTCTGTATCTTCCCGCTGGCCGTCTTGGGCAGGGCTTCGCGGAAGTGGTAGCGGCGCGGGCGCTTGTAGGCGGCCAGCCGGTCGCCGTGGACCAGGAAGGCATCCAGCGCCTCGGCCGTGGGCGCTGCACCGGGCCTGGCGACCACATGGGCCGCGACGATCTGGCCCCAGCGCTCGTCGGCCTCGCCGATGACGGCGACCTCCAGCACATCGGCATGCTCGACCAGGGCGTCCTCCACCTCGCGCGGATAGACGTTCTCGGCGCCGGAATTGATCATGTAGTCGATGCGGTCGCGGATCCACAGATGGCCATCATCGTCGATGTGGCCCAGGTCGCCCGTGTGGTACCAGCCATGGGCCAGGGCACGCGCGTTGGCATCGGGTCGGTTGAGGTAGCCGGCCATCATGCAGGGGCCGCGCACCAGGATCTCGCCGACCTCGCCGGGCAGGCAGGCCTCGGCCGGATCGGTGGGTGCGTTGTCCTCGCGCACACGCGCCACGATGAGGTCATGGCCCATGGAGGGCAGCCCGGCCGAGCCCGCATGCGAGAGCTGCTCGCGCGGCGGCAGGATGGACATGCAGGGCCCCATCTCGGTGGTGCCGTAGACCTGGACCAGGTCGCTGCCGACCTTGCGCGTCCATTCGCGGATCAGGTGCGGCGCCATGGAGGCGCCGCCGTACTCCACCAGCCGCAGCGCGGGCGCCTGTTGCGGCGAGGCCAGAGGGTCGGCCAGCAGCATGGTGATCATGGTCGGAGCCGCGAAGAAGAACGTCACGCGCTCCTCGCGGATCAGGCGCCAGGCCTCGGCCACATCGAAGCGGCGCAGCAGCACTTGGGTGGCACCGGCCTGCAGGCGCGGCAGGAAGCTGGTGTGCAGCTCGGCCGTGTGGTTGAGCGGCGCCATGGCCAGGCCCACGTCGTCGCGCGTGAACTGCATGGTCTGGTGCATGAGGGCGTTGTGCGCCAGCTTGCTGCGGTGCGTGTGCAGCACGCCCTTGGGCCGGCCCGTGGTACCGCTGGTGTACATGAGGATGCAGGGGTCGTTCTCCCGCACCTGTGCCTGTGGTGGCGCGCTGCTGCGGCCGCGGGCCAGGGCCGACAGGCGCTGCGTGGCCCAGATGGGCAGGGCATCGGTCTGCGCATCGTCGGCGAAGATCCAGTGCGCGGGGCTGCCGCCGCCGTCGGCCTTGAGCAGGGCCTGGGCACGGGCGACGGTCTCGCTGCCCTCGGCCTCGAAGACCAGGGCGCGGGCGCCGCCGTCCTGGAGGATGAAGGCCAGCTCCTGCGGCGCCAGCCGATAGTTGACGGGGTTGAAGATGGCGCCCAGGCGGGCGGCCGCCAGCATGGTGAAGACGAAGGCAGGCGTGTTGTAGAGGAAGGCCGCGACCACGTCGCCATGGCCGATGCCCAGATCGGCCAGGCCATGGGCATGGCGATTGACCTCGGCATCCAGCTGCGCATAGGTCCAGGCCCGGCGCTCGCCCCCTTCCCAGGCCACCAGGGCCTCCTTGTTCGACAGATAACGGGCCGGCCAGGCCAGTGTGTCTCCCAGCGTCTGCTGCATGTGCGCTTCTTTCTTCCCGCTCACGAGATTCATATAACGATGCATCTCAATGTAGGAGATTTTTTAGACAGTTATGCAATTTGCAAATACCTCCATGCAAGGAAAACGCCGCAGCCCGCGGAAATCCCGCAGCAGCGCATGCGCCGTGCACGGCTAGAATGCGCCGGTCAGGAGAGAGTGCCCGCCCGGCCGCCACGGTCGCAGGCAGCGGCACCGCCGAAGGCGCAGGGTTCGCTCCGAACGCTCAGGCAAAAGGACTGGCACCGCCTGCCGCCACGGTCGCAGGCGTTCCTTGCTGGAGAGAGATGCAGTGCACGGCGGCGTGCCCATCCACCGAAGGAGCAAGCCCCACGCCCGGAAGGTGCGGGTGAATCTCTCAGGTAAAGCGGACAGCAGGGCAGGACATCCCGGCATGCCGGGATGGCGTATTGCCTTGCCACTTGCCCGAAGAGAGACCCTCCTTGACCGCTGCCGCCCCCACCCCCGACCTGCTCAAGACCCCGCTGTCCGCCCTGCACCAGGAGCTGGGCGCACGCATGGTGCCCTTCGCCGGCTACTCCATGCCCGTGCAGTACCCGCAAGGCCTGATGGCCGAGCACCTGCACACACGCCAGGCAGCCGGCCTGTTCGACGTCTCCCACATGGGCCAGATCAGCCTGCGCGGCCCGGATGCCGATGCGGCGCTGGAATCGCTGCTGCCCATGGACGTCCTGGGCCTGGGCGAGCACCGCCAGCGCTACGGCCTGCTGCTCGATGACGCGGGCGGCATCCTCGACGACCTGATGTTCGTGCGCCGCGAGGACGACCTGTTCCTCGTCGTCAACGGCGCCTGCAAGAACGAGGATCTGGCGCACATCCAGGCCCGTATCGGCCAGCGCTGCGAGATCGTGCCGCAGTTCGACCGGGGCCTGCTGGCCTTGCAGGGCCCGCAGGCCGCTGTCGCGCTGGAGCGCCTGCTGCCGGACACGGCTGGCCTGGTCTTCATGACGGGCGGCCATTTCGAATGGAGCGGGGCCGAGCTGTACATCACGCGCAGCGGCTATACCGGCGAGGACGGCTTCGAGATCTCGGTGCCGGCCGAGGCCGCCGAGGCACTGGCCCGCGCGCTGCTGACCCAGCCCGAGGTCCGGCCCGTGGGCCTGGGCGCGCGCAATTCGCTGCGCCTGGAAGCCGGCCTGTGCCTGTACGGCAACGACCTGGACACGACGACGACACCGGCCGAAGCCGCGCTGAACTGGGCGGTGCAGAAGGTGCGCCGCATCGGCGGCGAGCGCGAAGGCGGCTTTCCCGGCGCCGCCACCGTGCTGGCCCAACTGCAGTCGCCCGAGCTGCTCACGCGCAAGCGCGTGGGCCTGGTGGCACTGGAGCGCGTGCCCGTGCGCGAGGGCACCGAACTGCAGGACGCCAGTGGCCGCAAGGTCGGCACCGTCACCAGCGGCCTGCTGTCGCCCACGCTGAACCAGCCCATCGCCCTGGCCTATGTGGAGCCGGCCAGCGCTGCCACAGGCACCACGCTGCAGGCCATGGTGCGCGGCAAGGCCGTGCCCATGCAGGTGCAGGCTACGCCTTTCGTCGCCCCCCGTTACCACCGAGGTTGAGGACGGCCTGCGCACCGGAGGCGGTGTCCGGTTCCCGCGGATTCGGTTTTCCCGCCGCCGCATGCCGCTACAGTGCGCACTGACCTTTCTCAAACCGCCTTTCACAGGTTTTTTCCAGTTTCCATCCGGAGCAAATCATGAGCATCCAGTATTCCAAGGACCACGAGTGGATCAACGCCGCCAATCCTGACGCGGCCATCGTCGGCATCACCGTCCATGCGCAGGACGCGCTGGGCGACGTGGTCTTCGTCGACCTGCCCGCCGTGGGCGCCAGCTTCAACCAGGGCGACGTGGCCGGCGTGGTCGAATCCGTCAAGGCCGCCGCCGACGTCTACATGCCCGTCAGCGGCGAGATCGTCGAGGTCAACGAAGCCCTGCGCGACGACCCATCCCTGGCCAACAGCGATCCGCTGGGCGCAGGCTGGTTCTTCAAGGTCAGGCTCAGCGATGCCGGCCAGCTGGCCGGCCTGCTCGACGAAGCGGCCTATACCGCCTTCGCGCAGAACGCCTGATGGCGCCACGGGCACCCCTGGTGCCCGTCTTTCTTCAGGCGGGTGCGCCCGGCGCGGCCGACGCACCCGCCACCCTCAGCTTTTGAGACAGGTCCCTCCATGCTGATGTCCTCCACCCAGCCCCTTGCAGCCCTCGAAAACGCCACCGAATTCGTGGCCCGCCATATCGGCATCGCCCCCGAAGACGAGGCCCACATGCTCAGCGCCATCGGTGCCGCCTCGCGCGACGCGCTGATCGATGCCATCGTGCCGCCCACCATCCGGCGCCACCAGCCCATGGCGCTGCCGCCCGCCGCCACCGAAGCCCAGGCACTGGCGGAACTGAAGGCGCTCGCGGGCCGCAACCAGCTGCTCAGGAGCTTCATCGGCCAGGGCTACCACGGCACGCACACGCCGGGCGTCATCCTGCGCAACATTCTCGAGAACCCCGCCTGGTACACGGCCTACACGCCCTATCAGGCCGAGATCTCCCAAGGCCGCATGGAGGCCCTGGTCAACTTCCAGACCATGGTCTGCGACCTGACGGCCATGCCCATCGCCAACGCCTCCATGCTGGACGAGGCCACGGCCGCCGCCGAGGCCATGACGCTGGCCAAGCGCTCCGTCAAGAGCAAGAGCAACCGTTTCGTGGTGGCGGGCGATGCCCACCCCCAGACCATCGAGGTCATCCAGACGCGGGCCGCGCCGCTGGGCATCGAGGTGCTGCTGGCCAACTCGCTGGAGGAATGGAACCAGCTGATGGACGGCGAGTACTTCGCCGTGCTGGCCCAGTACCCGGCCACCAGCGGCCGCATCGACGATCTGCGCGCCGACGTGGACAAGGCCCATGCAAAGCAGGCCGCCTTCATCGTGGCCACCGACCTGCTGGCCCTGACCCTGATCACGCCGCCCGGCGAATGGGGGGCCGACATCGTGGTGGGCACCACCCAGCGCTTCGGCATGCCCATGGGTGCGGGCGGCCCGCACGCTGCCTTCATGGCCTGCCGCGACGAATTCAAGCGCTCCCTGCCCGGCCGCCTGGTCGGCGTGAGCGTCGATGTCCACGGCAAACCCGCCTACCGCCTGGCCCTGCAGACCCGCGAGCAGCACATCCGCCGCGAGAAGGCCACCTCCAACATCTGCACGGCCCAGGTGCTGCCCGCCGTCGTGGCCAGCATGTACGCCGTCTACCACGGCCCCGAGGGCCTGGAGCGCATCGCCCGCCGCGTGGCCTCGTACACGGCCATCCTGGCGCGCGGCCTGGCCGAGCTGGGCGCGCCGCTGCGCGAGGTGCCCAGCTTCGACACGCTGAGCCTGCACACCGGTGCGGCCACCCAGGCCATTGCCGCCCGCGCGCGCTCGCTGGGCGCCAACCTGCGCGTGTACTTCGGCGAATACCTGTGCATCTCGCTGGACGAGACCACCACGCGCGCCGATGTCGAGCTGCTGTGGAAGATCTTCGCCAAGGATGGCCAGGCCCTGCCCGGCTTCGCGGCCTTCGAGAAGGGCGTGGAGCCGCTGATTCCAGACGGCCTGCGCCGCACCAGCGCCTTCCTCACGCATCCGGTGTTCAATACCCACCGCTCCGAGACCGCCATGCTGCGCTACATCCGCCAGCTGTCGGACAAGGACCTGGCACTGGACCGCAGCATGATCCCGCTGGGCTCCTGCACCATGAAGCTCAATGCGACCAGCGAGATGATCCCCATCACCTGGCCCGAGTTCGCCCAGGTGCACCCGTTTGCCCCGGCCGACCAGCAGCAGGGCTATGCGGAACTGGACCGCCAGCTGCGCGACTGGCTGTGCCAGGCCACGGGCTATGCGGGCATCAGCCTGCAGCCCAACGCCGGCAGCCAGGGCGAGTACGCCGGCCTGCTGGCCATCAAGGGCTGGCATGCCAGCCGGGGCCAGTCCCACCGCAATGTCTGCCTGATTCCCAGCAGCGCCCACGGCACCAATCCGGCCAGCGCACAGATGGTGGGCATGCAGGTGGTGGTCACCGCCTGCGATGCCAACGGCAATGTGGACATGGCGGACCTGGCGGCCAAGTGCGAGCAGCACAGCGCCAACCTCGCCTGCATCATGATCACCTACCCGAGCACGCACGGTGTGTTCGAGACCCAGGTCAAGGAGCTGTGCAAGCTGGTGCATGACCATGGCGGGCGCGTCTACGTGGACGGCGCCAACATGAACGCCCTGGTCGGCCTGGCCGCGCCCGGCAGCTTCGGCGGCGACGTCAGCCACCTGAACCTGCACAAGACCTTCTGCATCCCGCACGGCGGCGGCGGCCCTGGCGTGGGCCCGGTCTGCGTGGTCGAGGACCTCGTGCCCTTCCTGCCCGGCCATGCCACGGCGGGCCTTGCGGGCGGCACGGGTGCGATCAGCGCCGCCCCCCTTGGCAACGCGGCCGTGCTGCCCATCAGCTGGATGTACATCCGCATGATGGGCGCCCAGGGCCTGACCCTGGCCACCGAGACGGCCATCCTCAACGCCAACTACATCAGCGCGCGGCTGCGCGACCACTACCCCACGCTGTACGCGGGCGAGCACGGCCATGTGGCCCACGAGTGCATCCTGGACCTGCGCCAGTTCAAGGAAAGCGCGGGCGTGATGGCCGAGGACGTGGCCAAGCGCCTGATCGACTACGGCTTTCACGCGCCCACGCTGTCCTTCCCGGTGCCCAACACGCTGATGGTCGAGCCCACGGAGAGCGAAAGCCTGTACGAGCTAGACCGCTTCGTGGACGCCATGATCGCCATCCGCGAGGAGATCCGTGCCATCGAGCAGGGTCGCCTGCCGCAGGACGACAACCCGCTCAAGAATGCACCACATACGGCCGAGGCGCTGCTCAAGGCGGACTGGCCCCATCCCTACAGCCGCGAGGCCGCCGCCTACCCGGTGGCCGCCCTGCGCCAATCCAAGTACTGGAGCCCCGTCGGCCGCGTGGACAACGTCTACGGCGACCGCAACCTGTACTGCAGCTGCATCCCCGTGGACGCTTACATGAGCTGAGAACCTGCCACCGCAAGGGGTGCTTGTGGCGCCCCGCCCGGCGCGCGTACACTTCGGCCCTGCCCGCGCCGGGCCCAGGCAAATCCGCCGGGCACCGGGCTGCGGCCAGCAAGGACCTTTGCGGCGCCCGCCGCTTCCCCAGCGCACCGCCCGCGCCATGAGCCGCCCAGACCATTCCGATCCGCCTCGCGACGACGAGCACCTGCCCCTGCACGCGCTGCTGGCCCCCGGCGCCGACCTGCCGCCCGTCGAGCGCTTTCCCGCCTTCCAGCCCGAGGACGATCCCCTGCAGGCCCTGGTGGCCGAGCTGCGCAACTACCAGCGCGAGCTGGAAATCCAGAACCGTGTGCTGGACTACAGCCAGGCCGTCGCGGAAAGCGCCTCCGAACGCTTCGAGGCCCTGTTCGCCAGCATTCCCCTGCCGCTGCTGGTGGTGGACGAGCACGACATGGTGGTGCAGGCCAACGCCATGGCCCACAGCGCCTTCCAGCCCTCCGAGCACGACCGGCTGCTGGTGAACTTCTCGCCCTTCGTGCATCCCCATGATGCCGAGCGCGTGCGCGAAGCCTTCGCCGCCGCGCGCGAGCTGGGCCGCAGCGAGGCGCACGAGGTCTGCTTCGACATCACCGAGCAGCACCAGTTGCGCGCCGACCTGCACGTGGCCTGCATTGCCATTCCCCAGCAAAGCGGCCCGCCCATCGCCCAGTACCTGTGCGCCGTGGTGGACCAGGGCCCGCTGCTGGCCGAACGCCTGGCACTGCAGCAGCGCAACCACCAGCTCTTCCTCAGCGAGCGCCGGCTGGAATCGGTCATCAACTCCGCACTGGACGCCATCATCTGCCTGGACCAGGACCAGCGCATCACCGTCTTCAATCCCACGGCCGCGGCCCTGTTCCTGTGCCCGCCGCACGACGCGCTGGGCAGCCCGCTGGAGCGCTTCCTGCCCGATGCGGCCCAGGCCCTGTCCTTCGCGCCGCTGACCACGCAAGCCGTGCTGGGCGAGATGACGGCGCGCACCGCCAGCGGCCGCGAGATCCCCGTGGAGGTCAGCGTCTCCTTCGAGCACCACAGCGGCGGCGAGACCACCACCGTGTTCGCGCGCGACCTCACCAGCCGCAAGAAGGCCGAGGCCCAGCGCAACGAGCTCGAAGACCAGTTGCGCGAATCGCACAAGATGCAGGCCCTGGGCACCATGGCCGGGGGCATCGCCCATGACTTCAACAACATCGTGGGCGCCATCCTCGGCAACGTGGAGCTGGCCAAGGCCGACTGCGGCGGCAATGCCGCCGCCATGGAAAGCCTGCAGGAGATCGAGAAGGCCGGCCGCCGCGCGCGCGATCTGGTGCGCCAGATCCTGACCTTCAGCCGCAATGAGCCACCCCAGCGCAAACCCGTGCAGGCGCGCGAAGTCATGGGTGACACGGCACGGTTGCTGCGCGTGACCCTGCCGCCCGCCGTGGAACTGCTGGTGCACGTGCCGCCGCAACTGCCGCCCATGCTGGCTGACGCCATGCAGGTGGAGCAGGCCCTTTTCAACCTGTGCACCAACGCCATGCATGCGCTGGGCGAGCGGCGCGGCCTGATCCAGATGGACGCCGACCTGGTGCGCCCCGACCAGCGCCTGTGCGAGCGCCTGGGCTTGCCACCGGTCAGCTACGTGGCGCTGTCCGTGCAGGACAACGGACCCGGCATGGACGCGCGCACGCTGCAGCGCATCTTCGAGCCCTTCTTCACCACCAAGCCCGTGGGCCAGGGCACGGGCCTGGGCCTTCCCGTGGTCCATGGCGTCATGCGCAATCACGGCGGCGCCGTGGACGTCTACAGCATTCCCGGCCAGGGCAGCCGCTTCACGCTGTATTTCCCGCCGGCCGATGTCCCGGCGCCAGCCGAACCCGCCCCGCTGCCATCTGCCGCCGAAGCCGCACCCGGCGCGCCCGAGCCCACGGCCGCCTTGGAAACCCAGGACACTGCGCCTTTCCGCCTGCAGCCTGACCCCCAGGCCGCACAGCAACACGTGATGTACGTTGACGACGACCAGGCCCTGGTCTTCCTGGTACAACGCCTGCTGCGCAGGCGCGGCTACCAAGTCAGCGGCTTCACCGATCCGCACGAGGCCACCGAGGCACTGCGTGCCGCCCCACAGGACTACGACCTGCTGGTCACCGACTACAACATGCCCGGCTACAGCGGCATCGACCTGGTGCACGAGGCCCTGTCCATACAGCCCCACCTGCCCATCGCGCTGGCCTCGGGCTACATCACCACCGAGATCGAGCAGGCCGCGCTGGCTGCCGGCGCCAGGGCCCTGGTCCACAAGCCCAACGACGTGGAAGAGCTATGCGCCACGGTGCACCGCCTGCTGAACGAGCGGTGACCGCCTTGAACGCCGAATTGCATGCGGATTGCGGCGCCGCCGAAGTCGTCTGCCTGCACGAGGATGCCGAGCTGCTGGTGCTGGACAAGCCTTCGGGCCTGCTGTGCGTGCCGGGGCGCGGACCCGACAAGCAGGACTGCCTGAGCGCGCGCGCCCTGCGGCGCTGGCCCGATGCGCTGGTCGTGCACCGGCTGGACCAGGCCACCTCGGGCCTGGTGGTCATGGCGCGCAGCCTGGCCAGCCAGCGCCTCCTGAGCGAAGCCTTTGCGCAGCGCCGCGTGCACAAGCGCTATGTGGCCGTGGTCGCCGGCCGCCTTGCCGCGCAGCAGGCCGGCGCCTGGCAAAGCATCGACCTGCCGATAGCCGCCGACTGGGAGCGGCGCCCCTTGCGCATCATCGACGCCCTGCAGGGCAAGCCCAGCCAGACCCTGTGGCGCGCCCTGCCTGACGCAAACCAAGGCCCTGCCCCGACCGTCACTCGGGTACAACTGCAGCCCGTGACGGGCCGCACCCACCAGCTGCGCGTGCACATGGCGGCCCTGGGCCATGCCATCCTGGGCGATGCGCTCTACGCCGATGCCGCGGTCCAGGCCATGGCACCCCGCCTGCTGCTGCATGCGCAGGTACTGGAGCTGGCACACCCGGTGTCCGGCGCCTGCCTGCGTTTCGAATCGGCGCTGCCGTTTTGATCCAGCACAGGAACGGGAAAGCCCGCCCCGCCCAAGGCGTTGCTGCAATGCAACAAACCATGTACGTGTTTCCCCTTCTTGCGGTTGGTCATACGGGGTTCATGGCGCACCGCCCGGGTGCATGGTAGGCATCAGGCGGTTTCTTCGCCGAAAACCCGCCCCGCAGGCCCGTGCCGACGGCGTTGCAGCCCTTAGCGAAAAGCCGGCACGCGCGCCAGCCCCGGGATACCCTGTTGCCATTGGTAACCATCCGATTAACCTGAGCTTCTTTGCGCGGACCGCCCCTACAGGAGCAGCCGCGTTTTTCAGAACGCTTTACCCAAAGTTGAAGGAAGTACTCATGAGCATTCCGTTCCGCATGCACGCCGTCGTCGCCGCCCTGGGTTTGGCTGGCGCCGCCCTGTTCTCCACAGCGCATGCGCAAATCAAGATCGCCATGGTGGTTCCCACCACCGGCCCGCTGACCCAGTATGGCGACATGGTCAAGGAAGGCGTGAACACCGCCGTGGAAATGGCCAATGCGGCCGGCGGCGTCAATGGCAAGAAGATCGAGCTGGTGTCCGTCGATGACGCCTGCGAACCCAAGCAAGGCCCCGTGGCGGCCAACCGCGTGGTCAACGCCAAGATCGGCTACGTGATCGGCCCCGTCTGCTCGGGCGCATCGATTGCCGCGGCCCCGATCTACAACAACGAAGGCGTGGTCGTCGTGACCCCCTCGGCCACCTCCCCGGCGCTGACCGACGGCAAGAACTACCACTTCATCTTCCGCACCATCGGCCGCGATGACCAGCAGGGCCCCGCCGCCGCCAAGTTCATCCTGGAAAAGGCCAAGCCCAAGAAGGTCGCCGTGCTGCACGACAAGCAGTCCTATGGCCAGGGCATCGCCTCCTCCGTGCGCGACGATCTGAAGAAGGCCGGCGTGGAAGTGGCCCTGTTCGAAGGCATCAACGCCGGCGACAGCGACTACTCGGCCGTGATCACCAAGCTCAAGAGCGCCGGCGTGGACTTCGTCTACTACGGTGGCTACCATCCCGAGATGGGCCTGCTGCTGCGCCAGGCTTCCGAACAGGGCCTGAAGGTTCGCATGATGGGCCCCGAAGGCGTGGGCAACCCTGAAGTCAATGCCATTGCCGGCAACGCCGTCGAAGGCATGCTGGTGACCCTGCCCGCCGACTTCTCCGCCAATCCCAAGAACGCCGCTGTGGTCAAGGCCTTCAAGGACAAGAAGCGCAACCCCTCGGGCGCCTTCCAGCTGACTGCCTTCGCCGCCACGCAAGTGCTGCTGGACAGCATCAAGGCCGTGGGTGACAGCCCTGCCAAGGTGGCCGACCACCTGCACAAGTCCAACTTCGAGACCGTGCTGGGCGCCGTGGCCTGGAACAAGCAGGGTGACCTGAAGTCCTTCGACTTCCAGGTGTTCGAATGGCACAAGGACGGCAACAAGTCGGTAGCCGCCAAGTAATCCCCCTCCGTTTGACTGTCCGGGGCACGCATCTTGCGTGTCCCGGTTGTCTGCATCCTGGCCTTTTAGGCCTTTTCCTGTTTAGGGGTGGCATTACATCATGTCAGAACTCTTACCTCAGCTGATACAGCAGCTGTTCAACGGACTGTCCCTGGGCGCCATCTACGCCCTGATCGCCATCGGCTACACAATGGTCTACGGCATCATCGGGATGATCAATTTCGCCCACGGTGACATCTACATGATCGGCGCCTACATCGGCCTGGTCACGCTGTCGGCCATAGGCACGCAAAGCGGCCTGCCCGTCTGGGCCATCATCGGCCTGATGCTGGTGGTATCGGTCTTCGTCACCGGCGTCTATGGCCTGGTGGTGGAGCAGGTGGCCTACAAGCCGCTGCGCCGCAGCCCGCGCCTGGTGGCGCTGATCTCGGCCATCGGCATGTCCATCTTCCTGCAGAACTGGGTGGCCCTGGGCCAGGGTGCACGCGACATGGCCGTGCCCTCGCTGCTGCCGGGCGCGCTGCGCTTCGGCACCGAAGGCGGCTTCGAGATCTACGTGCCCTATTCCCGCATCCTGATCATCGTGGTCGCCATCGTGCTGATGGTGCTGCTGACGCTGTACATCCGGCACTCGCGCATGGGCCGCGCCTCGCGCGCCTGCGCGCAGGACATGCACATGGCCAGCCTGCTGGGCATCGACACCAACCGCGTGATCTCGTTCACCTTCGTGCTCGGCGCCATGCTGGCAGCCGTGGGCGGCGTGCTGATCGCACTGGCGGTGGGCAAGCTCAATCCGTTCATCGGCTTCCTGGCCGGCATCAAGGCCTTCACGGCCGCCGTGCTCGGCGGCATCGGCTCCATCCCAGGCGCCATGCTGGGCGGCGTGCTGCTGGGCGTGGCCGAGACCTTTGCCGCAGCCTACATCTCCTCGGAATACAAGGACATCGTGGCCTTCGGCCTGCTGGTGCTGATCCTGCTGTTCCGCCCCACCGGCCTGCTGGGCAAACCTGAAGTGGAGAAGGTCTGATGAAAGCCAAATCCACGCTGAACCTGCGCGATGCGCTGATCGCCACGGTGATGACCGCCGTGGTCGTCACCCCCATCTTCGGCCTGCACCTGGAGCGCGCGGGCACACGCACCATCATCAATCCCGACTGGACCGTGGTGGCCTGGGCCTGCGCCCTGGTCTTCATCGTGCAGCTGCTCAAGCCGCTGATCGCGACCAGGATGCCCAGGGTGTCGCTGCCATCGCTGCCGCAGGCACGCCCCAGCCACCGCCACGGCCTGATGCTGGCGGCCCTGCTGATCGCCGTGTCCTGGCCCTTCTTCGCGGGCCGCAACGCGGTGGACATCGCCACGCTGGCCATGATCTACGTGATGCTGGGCCTGGGCCTGAACATCGTCGTGGGCTTCGCGGGCCTGCTGGACCTGGGCTTCGTGGGCTTCTACGCCGTGGGCGCCTACACCTATGCGCTGCTGTTCCACTGGGCCGGCTGGTCCTTCTGGGAGGCCCTGCCACTGGCCGGCGCCGCATCGGCCCTGTTCGGCTTCGTGCTGGGTTTTCCGGTGCTGCGGCTGCGCGGCGACTACCTGGCCATCGTGACGCTGGGCTTCGGCGAGATCATCCGCCTGCTGCTGGTCAACCTGACCAGCATCACGGGCGGGCCGGACGGCATCTCCAGCATCCCCAAGCCCACGGTGCTGGGCCTGGAGATGACGCGCAGCCCGAGCACCGAGGGCGGCACCACGTTCCACCAGTTCCTCGGGCTGGAGTTCAGCTCGCTGCACATGGTGATCTTCCTGTACCTGATGGCGCTGCTGCTGGCGGTGATCACGCTGTGGATCTCCAACCGCCTGGTGCGCATGCCCATCGGCCGCGCCTGGGAGGCGCTGCGCGAGGACGAGATCGCCTGCCGCTCCCTGGGCCTGAACCCCATGAAGATCAAGCTGTCCGCCTTCACGCTGGGTGCCATGTTCGCCGGCTTCGGCGGAGCCTTCTTCGCGGCGCGCCAGGGCATCGTCAACCCCGAGTCATTCACCTTCATCGAGTCGGCGCTGATCCTGTCCATCGTGGTGCTGGGCGGCATGGGCTCGCAGCTGGGCGTGATCATCGCGGCCATCCTGCTGACCGTGCTGCCCGAGCTGGCGCGCGAGTTCTCCGAATACCGCATGCTGATCTTCGGCCTGGTGATGGTGCTGATGATGGTCTGGCGTCCGCAGGGCCTGCTGCCCATGCGCCGCCGCCACGTGGAGGTGCGCTCATGAAGTACGCCCACACGATGATTTCCGAGACAACCGATAGCAGCAAGGGCCGGCAATGAGCGAGTATTTGCTAGAAGTCAAAGACCTGTGCATGCGCTTCGGCGGCCTGCTGGCCGTCGACCATGTGGGCTTCAACGTGCGCCCGCAGGAAGTGTTTGCCATCATCGGCCCCAACGGCGCCGGCAAGACCACGGTGTTCAACTGCATCAGCGGCTTCTACCAGCCCAGCAGCGGCTCCATCGTGCTGGATGGCGACGCCATCGCGGGGCGCAGCAGCCACCACGTGGCCAACCACGGCGTGGTGCGCACCTTCCAGAACGTACGGCTGTTCAAGTCCATGACCGTGCTGGAGAACCTGCTGGTGGCGCAGCACCGCCGCTCGGGTGTCAACCTGCTGTCCGGCCTGTTCAACACGGCCGGATATCGCCGCAGCGAAGAAGAGAAGATCGAGAACGCCCTGCACTGGCTGGACGTCATGGGCCTGCGCGAGTTCGTCAACCGCGAAGCCGGCAACCTCGCCTACGGCCACCAGCGCCGACTGGAGATCGCGCGCTGCATGATCACCAAGCCACGCGTGCTGATGCTGGACGAGCCCGCCGCCGGCCTGAACCCGCAGGAAAAAAAGGACCTGCAGGGCCTGATCGACCAGCTGCGCCGCCAGTACGGCATCTCCGTGCTGCTGATCGAACACGACATGGGACTGGTCATGGGTGTGTCCGAGCGCATCCTGGTCATGGAATACGGCAAGCCCATCGCCATGGGCCTGCCCGACGCCATTCGCAACGATGAACGGGTCATCAAGGCCTATCTGGGAGAAGCCTGATGCCTGCCATGCTGCAACTGGAGAACATCTCCACCCACTATGGCGCGATCTGCGCCGTCGACAACGCGAGCCTGCATGTCAACCAGGGGGAGATCGTCTCGCTGATCGGCTCCAACGGCGCCGGCAAGACCTCGCTGCTGATGACGGTGTGCGGCAACCCGCGCGCCAGCTCGGGCCGCATCGCCTTCGAGGGCGAGGACATCACCCAGCAGCCCTCGCACCACATCATGCGCAAGGGCATCGCGGTCTCGCCCGAGGGGCGCCGCATCTTCTCGGACCTCACGGTCACCGACAACCTGAAGATGGGCGGCTTCTTCCTGGACAAGGCACAGATAGAGGCCGGCATGGAGCATGTGTTCGGCCTGTTCCCGCGCCTGCGCGAGCGCGCCCACCAGCGTGCCGGCACCATGTCGGGTGGCGAGCAGCAGATGCTGGCCATCGGCCGCGCGCTGATGAGCAAGCCCCGCCTGCTGCTGCTGGACGAGCCCACCCTGGGCCTGGCGCCGCTGATCATCGCGCAGATCTTCGAGATCATCCAGACCATCCGCGCCGCCGGCGTCACGGTCTTCCTGGTCGAGCAGAATGCCAACCGCGCGCTGCAGATCGCCGACCGCGGCTATGTGCTGGAGACCGGCAAGGTAGTGCTGGAAGATACCGGCGCCAACCTGCTGACCAACGACGCCGTGCGGCGCGCCTACCTGGGCGCCTGAGCCAAGGCCCTTGCGTGCCCCAGGCCCGCCGCTCGGCGGGCCTTTTTCATCCCCCTCCAGGGACAGCGGACCTTGCACGGCGAGGGCAGCACGGCCCCCTCCTCGAACGCTCAGGCCTTCACTTCGCGCAGATGCCTGGCCAGGAATGCCGCGACGGCCTGGCCATCCCCTTCGAGCAAATGCATCTCGATCAGGAACGGGCTGCCGAACTTCTGCGCCAGCACCCGCGCCGTTTCCCGGGGCCGTCCGGCGGCCTGGCGGTCCGCGAAGGCCTTGGCATCCTTGAGGCGCGGCACATACACGCGGGAGTCCTTGCTGACATAGCCGTCGAACTCCTCCCAGCCCGCGCTGAAGCGTCCGGCAAAGCCATCGACCACCACCCCCTCGCCGGACAGGATGACACGCGGCCTGGGATGGCGCAGGCTGTTCACCACAAACCGCAGGAGATACAGCCACAAGGCCAATCCGACCGCCATGAAGGCATAGTAGGAGACAGGATCCCGGAAGATGGGAAACACCGAGGTCCGCATCGGACCATCGATGAGGAGCACGATCTGCACAATGCACATCACGACCAATGCCACCGCACCGAAAACCAGCTTGCTCTTCTTGGAATAAAGCCTCAATTCCTCTTTCATCACTACCCTCCGTTGTTGATCTAATGAATCCATCCTGACCTCATACTGCGCTGTCAGCCCTTGCCATCTTCCTCCAATGCCTTGGCAACGCGCGCAACAAGTTCCCCGGGAGTCATGAATGACGCAAACTACTCGTCCAGGGAGCCTCTCGGATCGATGCTTGCCAGGTAGTCCTCATGGTCGGTGCTGTAGACGGCAGGATTGTCTTCATCCGCATCTTCGGTGCAGACGAAGTAATAGTTCGGATACCCCTGTGAAAATCCGATGAACAGAAAATCCGGCGATGACAGGCCCGTGATATTTTTCACACGTTCCCTGTCGAAGTCTTCTCCATTCCCCCACTCCCTGAAGTCCGACGACCCTTCCCTGAAAAGTGTGAAGAGTTGGGTGCGGTAGTCTATCTGACTGCGCAACTCCTGTGTGGGACAGAAATAGTCCTTCACCAGATTCCCATAGAACAGATCCGGATCCTGCGCAATCAGTGCCCGGTGTTTTTCCACATAGTCCCGGAGTCCCGCGATCGGTTCCTGCTGATCTGCAGCGGCCCATGGAGTATCCGTCGGTGCACGATAAAGCGGTACGGGAATCTCAATGGATGCAAGGCGCCGCACCAGCGTATCCGCCCGGGGATCGCCCACCTTGCCTCCAAGAGCCTCGGCACGTCGGATGATTGAATGCTTCATGGAAAACTCCTTCGGTGCCCCAGCCTTCAGCGACTGCCGCAATGGTGCAGGCCGGGGCCACTGTACAGAAGACAGGCGCCGAAGTGGTCTGGCCGGAATCCGTGAATTGTCATGCTGCGCCCCGGAGTCCAGGCCTATAAAGGCGATCTCGTCGCCTGGTGGCCCACCGAGCCCGCCCGCCAGGCCTGTCGCCATGCCATTGCCCGCAAACCACGCCACCGCCCATGAACGCCCCTGCCCCCCATGACATGCTGCTGCCCCTGGCCATCGACGTGGTCTCGGTGCAATCCCAGGTCGTCTACGGACGCGTGGGCAACAACGTCGCCATGCCCACGCTGGAGGCCCTGGGCCTGAACGCTGCGGCCGTGCCCACCGTGCTCTTCAGCAATACGCCGCACTACCCCAGCATCCATGGCGGCGCCATCGCCACGCCCTGGTTCGCCGGCTATCTGCAGGATCTTCTGGCGCGCGGCGCGTTGCGGCATCTGCGGGCCGTGCTGGCCGGCTACCTGGGCGGGCCGGCCCAGGCAGCCCTGCTGGCGGACTGGATGGCGACCCTGCTGGAACAGCGGCCGGGGCTGCGCGTGGTCGTGGACCCCGTGATCGGCGACCACGACCACGGCATCTACGTGGACCCCGGCATGATCGAGGCCTATCGCCGCCACCTGCTGCCGCTGGCCGACGGGCTGACGCCCAACCATTTCGAGCTGGAGCGACTGACGGGACGTCACCTTCATGGCATGGACGAGGTCATCGCCGCGGCGCGCAGCCTGCTGGCCGGCCGCACCCAATGGGTGGCCGTGACCAGCGCGGCGCCACGGCTGGATGGCGATGGCGAGGATGGCGCACAGATGCGCGTGGCCCTGGTCACGCGGGAGCGGTCCCATGTGATCACCCATGCGCGCGTGGATGCCGTACCCAAGGGCACGGGCGACCTGTTCAGCGCGGCGCTCACCGGCCACTGGATCCAGGGTGCCAGTCTCCAGGAGGCCGCCGGACACGCCTGTGATCGCATCGTCCAGGCGCTGATCCGCACGCGGCAGGCACGCAGCGCCGAACTGCTGCTGCCTTCGCCCTCCTGGCAGGTCACGGGCCGGCAGCCATGCGCGATACCATCGCCGGCATGAACCATGCATCGATCCCTCTTCATCTCACCGTCCTGACCGGCGCATCGCGCGGCATGGGCCTGGCCATGGCCCGGCAACTGCTGGACGCGGGCCACGAACTGGTCACGCTGTCGCGCTCCACCAGCGAAGATCTTGCGCGGGCAGCCGTGGCTGCCGGCACGCCCCTGCAGCAATGGAACGTGGACCTGGGTGCGCCAGAAGCCGTGGCCCGCAGGCTGGGCGACTGGCTTGCCGGCCTGGACGCCGGACACTACGCCAGCCTCACCCTGATCAACAACGCGGGCGTGATCCCGCAGATCGCGCCGCTGTCGCGGCTGCAGCCCGCCGACATTGCCCGTGCCATGCGCGTGGGCCTGGAAGCCCCCATGCTGCTGACCGCCGCCTTCCTGGCCGCCACCGAAGGATGGGTGGTACCGCGCAAGGTACTCAACATCTCCTCCGGCCTGGGCCGGCGTGCCATCGCCTCGCAGGCCTCGTACTGCGCGGCCAAGGCCGGCATGGACCACTTCAGCCGCAGCGTGGCCCTGGATGAGGCGCTCAAGCCCCATGGCGCACGCATCTGCTCGCTGGCTCCCGGCGTCATCGACACCGGCATGCAACTGCAGCTGCGCAGCGCCGATGCCAGTGCCTTCCCCGATGCCGGCAACTTCGCCCAGCTCAAGGACGGCGGCCAGCTGACCTCCCCCGAGGAGGCGGCAGCCCGCGTGCTGGCCTGGCTGGAGCGCCCCGACTTCGGCGAACAGGTGGTCGCCGACGTGCGCCAACCCTGACCAAGTCACCCACCGCCCCGTGGAGCCGAAAAGAAAGCAGGGTTTCAATCGCGAGAATCCGGGGCGGTATTTGATGAAAAATCTTCATGACCTTGTTTCCCGAATATCTACCATGCCGAATGGCATCGATATTCAATTTCCCATAGACTGCACCAACCGTTAACCAAAAGTAAGCTTCCAGATTTCCTACACGAACGATTTTCTACCGGGTGCAAACTGAAGCCACAGTGATACGGTATCGCTGTCAACTTCAGGAGTATCAAGATGACGCAGCAATCCAATCAGTCCCATCAGAATTCGGCCGGCAACCAGCAGCAGGACAGGAACGGCCAGCAGCATCAGCAAGGCAGCCCCAATCAGCAGCAACAGCAGCAGAGCAACCCAAACAACCCCAACCAGCAGCAGAAGCACCAGAGCAATCCTGGCCAGCAGCAGCAAAGCACCCCCCAGCGCAACCAGCCTGGAGAGCAGCAAAAGCAAGGCGGCAAGCAGCAATGACCAAGGTTGACCGCTGAGTTGAAGCCATCAAGGGATGGCATTGAAGGGTCCTTCCAGGGACCCTTTTTCGTTCCTGGACACCGAACATCCCAATGCCTGCAACAGGGTATTCGGCAAATACAGGCCGATCATTTGCAAGAATTACCGATCATCGGAAACTATTCCATCCAAACATGTACTTCCGGGACGACATAATCCGTCCGAAATTCCGAACACGGTAATTCCATTCCACCTACAGGGCATTCGCGGGGCGCCACCCAACAATGGGGTTTTCCAACTTCGAGGAAGCGCGCCATGACCGACCCTTACCATGCCGGGAGTGATTCTTTGACCGCAGCCGCTGTGGCGGCAAGCGATGTCGCCAAAAGCGGTGTTTCCTGGGCGGCCGTTCTTGCCGGCGCCCTGGGTGCCGCAGCCCTGTCGCTGCTGCTGTTCATCCTGGGCACGGGCCTGGGTCTGTCGTCGGTGTCCGTCTGGACGGGCCAGGGTCTGGATGCGGGCGCCATCGGCTGGACGGCAGTCGCCTGGATCGCCTTCGCGCAACTGGCATCGGCTGGCGTGGGCGGCTACCTGGCCGGACGCCTGCGCTCGCGTTGGCAGGGAGTGCACACCGACGAGGTCTATTTCCGCGACACGGCGCACGGCTTTCTCGCCTGGGCGCTGGCCACCTTGCTCATGGTCGCCCTGATGGCCTCAGCAGCGGGCAGTGCCTTGTCGGGCGCGTTCAAGGTGGCGGACACCGTGGCCGCCACGGCCTCCAACGTGGCAGGCGGCGTTGCCGGCGCAGCCGCTCCGGTGGCCACGGTCGATGCAGGCAGCCCCTCCCCTAATCCCCTGGGCTATTGGACGCATAGCCTTTTCCGCGGCTCCACGGGGGACACGGATGCACGCGACGCCCGCGAGGCGGGGGTGATCTTTGCCCATGCGCTGCGCACGGGCCAGTTGCCCGATGCGGATGCCCTCTACCTGTCCCAGCTCGTGGCGCGCAACACGTCCATGTCACAGGAGGAGGCCCAGCAGAAGGTCAAGAGCAGCTTTGCATCTCTGCAGCAGCAGGTGCAACAGGCCGAGCAGAAGGTCCAGGAAGTCAAGGAAAAATCCAGGCAGGCTGCGGAACAGGCCCGCAAGGCCACGGCGCACTCCATGCTGTGGTTGTTCGTGGCCCTGATGCTGGGCGCCTTCGTGGGCAGTCTTTGCGCCACCTGGGGCGGTCGCAGCCGCGACCGCATGTGACCCTGCCGAGTCCGCTCGCCATCCACCCACCCTTGTTCTGAACGGAGGTTTCTCATGCGTTCCATCCTGCTTTTTCTGCTCGGCGTGCCCATTCCCATCATCATTCTCATCGCGCTGATGTTCTGATGACCGACCGCCCGGACTGACACGCCATGCCAGCGACTTGCAAGTCCCGCTCCACGCGCAGCGCGGCCGATATCCCGGATCTGACCGCCTTGCTGCACGGCAGCCCGGGAAATGCCGCCACCACGCCAAAAGCCTGGGCTGCGAAACTCGGCGGGCGCAGGCCTGCGGCAAGGAAGTCCGGTGCGGCGGCCAGCCGCCCTCGCTGCCCCTGACAGCCGCAGCGAGAACACCATGGCACGTGCAACCGTCCTCACCCATGTGACCGACCAGGCGCCGGGCTGGCGCCGAGTCCGCCGTGGCAAAGGCTTTTCCTACCTGACCGAGGACGGAAAACCGCTGCGCGATGCCGACGCCCTCGAACGCATACGCCGCCTGGCCATTCCACCGGCATACACCGATGTCTGGATCTGCCCGGACCCCCAGGGCCACCTGCAGGCCACGGGGCGCGATGCGCGTGGTCGCAAGCAGTATCGCTACCACCCGCTGTGGCAGGCACGGCGCAAGCAGGCCAACTTTGACCGCATGCACGATTTCGGGCGCCATCTGCCAACCATACGCCGCGCAGTGGCACGCGATCTTCGCCGGCGCGCACCGGGTTTCCAGGCCGTCGTTGCCACGGTCATTCGCCTGCTCGATCTCACGGCGCTGCGCGTGGGCAACGACGCATATGCGGCCAGCAATGGATCCTACGGATTGAGCACACTCAGGAACCGCCATGCAACGACGCAACCGGGACAACTGCTGCTGAAATTCCGTGGCAAGAGCGGCGTTGCCCAGCAGGTGCGCATCGCGGACCGCACGCTGGCGCGTATCGTGCGGCGCTGCCAGGAACTGCCGGGGCAGCGGCTGTTCCAGTTCATCGACGAAGGGGGCGAGGTCCGGCACCTGCGCTCCGACCAGGTCAACGACTATCTGCGCTCGCTCACCGGCGAGGACTTCACGGCCAAGGATTTTCGTACCTGGCACGCCAGCGTCTGTGCCATGGACCTGGCACTGTGCAGCGCCAGGGACATGGCGTGCGGCGAAGGCCTGGCGATGGATGCGGGCCAGATGGTCCGGCAGGTGGCCGCGCGCCTGGGTAACACCAGCGCCGTCTGCCGCAAGTTCTACATCCACCCGGAGGTGCTACGCTGCTGCGAGCAGCCCGGCCAGGGCCTGCCCGCCCCGCGCCAGCGTCCCAGGGCCGGCCTCAGCGCGCAGGAATCCGCGTTCATGGACCTGCTGGCACGCCGCAGCCGTCCCCGTCCCAGTTCCCGCAAACAGCCATGACCCCCAGAAAGATGCACATCTGCATACATCCAGCCGGCGCGATTGCCGCCATCATGGTCCCTCGTCGCTTGAGCACCGCCTCGGGCGACTGCGGAGGCCACGAATGAAACATGTGCTCATCGTCGATGACGATGCCGATTCCGCCGCCACCCTGCGCGAGCTGGTCGGCGTCGAGCGTTTTTCCGTGGCCGTGGCCCACAGCCTGCGCGATGCCCGTCGGCAGATGGCGCTGCAGACCCCGCACCTGGTGCTGCTGGACCTGCAGTTGCCCGATGGCAACGGCATGGAGCTGTTCTCTGATCCGCGTGCCATGAACGATTCCAGGTTCGTGCTCGTGACGGGACACGCAAGCCTGGACTCTTCGATAGAGGCGCTGCGCCGCGGCGCCATGGACTACCTGGTCAAGCCGGTGGGACTGGGCCGACTGGAGCAGATCCTGGCCGGCTTTCGCAGCCCCCGCAATGCGCTCGCGGCGCCAGCGGCGCAGCGCCAGGGCTGGGCTGCAGAAGGCCGCTTCGGCGGTCTGTGGGGACGTTCTCCCGCCATGAAGCGAGTGCATGAACAGATCGACCGGGTGGCACCCACGTCGGTCACCGTGTTCATTTCGGGAGAGAGCGGCACCGGCAAGGAGGTCGTGGCCCAGACCGTGCATGCGCTGAGCAAGCGCCGTGACGGCCCGTTCCTGGCCATCAACTGTGGCGCGATTTCCCCGCACCTGATCGAAAGCGAGATCTTCGGCCACGAAAAAGGCAGCTTCACGGGGGCCGAGCGTCAGCACCAGGGCTTTTTCGAACGCGCGGCCGGCGGCACCCTGTTCCTGGACGAGATCACGGAAATGCCGCCGCAGCTGCAGGTCAAGTTGCTGCGCGTGCTGGAGACGGGCCGCTTCATGCGCGTCGGCTCCACCCAGAGCCAGGAGGCCGATGTACGCATCGTCACGGCCACAAACCGCTCGCCCCACGAGGCCGTCGCCCAGGGCCGGTTGCGCGAGGACCTGCTGTACCGCCTCAACGTCTTTCCCATCGAGCTGCCACCGCTGCGCGCGCGGTTGTCCGACGTGCCGCTGCTGGCCGCCCACTTCCTGCGCGAAATCGTCCGCCGCGAAGGCCAGCACCGGCAGTTCAGCGCCGCAGCGCTGGAGCAGCTGTCGCGCCATGGCTGGCCCGGCAACGTGCGCGAACTGCGCAATGCCGTGCAGCGTGCCTACGTGATGGCCGACGGCGCAACCATAGGCACCGAGTGGCTGCCCGCGCCCGATGCGGCGGCAGCCGACAGGCGGGCGGAGCTGCATCTGCAGCAACTTCCCGCCACCGCGCCAGGCGCCGCCGTGCTGAACGAGGGCATGCAGCAGGCGTCGCTGAACCTGCCCATAGGCACGTCCATGGCGCAGGCCGAGCAGTTGCTGATCCAGGCCACGCTCAAGCAATGCATGTACCAGAGAGAGCGCACGGCAGCCATGCTGGGCATCAGCTTGAAGACGCTCTACAACCGCCTCAAGACCTACGCCGGCGCCCAACAGCCTTCCCACCTGCATGAGTCGCCCTGAACACTTGCGCCCCACCTCTGGAGAAACGACTTGAGCTCCCAACCGGGCGGCCTGTCCCAGGTCAAGATTCGCCCGACAGCGGCCTCGATGCTCAGACACCATCCGGCACCGAGGCCGAGCGTGCGCGCATTCGGCCTGCGGGCGGCCACTGAGAAACCGGGCACGCCGATTGCCCCGGGTTGTGCAAGAACAACTTCGGAAGGCTCGGCAATGAATATCCTCATCTGGCTGCTGGTCGGCGGAATCGTCGGCTGGATCGCCAACATGGCGCTGCACACCGAAGCGGAACAGGGCTTCCTGGTCAACATCGCCGTCGGCGTGGCAGGCGCGCTGCTCGGCGGCTGGCTGATCACCCCGCTGATCGGCACGGAGCCGGCGGATGGCAGCCTGCAGAGCCCGCTGTCCATTCTCCTTTCGCTGGTAGGCGCCATCGTGCTGCTGGCCTTCGCCCACCTGCTGCAGCGCAAGATGCCGCGCTGACCCCCTCGATACGTGGAAAGCGCTAGCGCGCCACCTGCAGGAGGTCCGCGGGCATCTGTGGCAGCACCAGCGAAGCGCAAAGGCTGTGGCCCTGCTCGGCAGCCGCCCACAGCCCGCCGCCCGCGGAGCGGCAAAGGCTTTGCGCCAGGCCCAGGCCCCAGTCGTGGCAGGCATCATCGGGCGCCCAGGCCGGCGGCTCGCGCGGCTGCAGCGGCGGCCCTGCCCAGCCGGCGAAAGCCTCGACGGACAGTTCGGCAAAGGCACCCGCCGTCAACCGGCGCTGCAGGCCGTCCATGGGGCGCGCCTCGATCACGACCATCGCGCCATCCGGCAGGGTCTCCCGCAGACACAGCAGCACGCTGATCACGGCCAGCTCCAGCTCGTCATGGGCCACATGCACGCGCAAGGACTGCGGCGGCTCCTTCAATTCCAGCACCATGCGTTTGCCCAGCAGGGCCGCGAGCGATGGCTCCAGTTGCCGCAGCCAAGGCCCCAGATCCAGGGGCTGGGCGCCCGAAGGGTTGCGGGTGCCCAGGCGCTGCAGCCGGTGGTTCAGCTCGCTGGCCGTCTCCACGGCGCGCAGCATGGCCTGCGCAGGCAAGGTGAGCCGGGGATCCTGTGCGCGCCGCCCGATCAGGTAGGCGCTGTTGCTGATGATGCCCAGCTGGTTGTTGAACTCATGGGCGAAGCGCCCTGCCAGCCTTCCCATCACCTCCATGCGCTGGTGTACGTTCACGGACGGTGGCGCATCGCCCGCGATCCGTCCCGCAGACAGCTTGCAGGCCGTGCGCCCTGCCTTGCACCACCAAAGGGCAAGGCCGGCCATGGCGCATGCCCAGGCTCCCAGCGCCAGGGCCCAGGCGCCAGGCAAACCGCGCCAGCAGGCGCTGTCGCCCATGAAACAGGGCAGCCGCCATGCGAGGGCGGCACCTGCCAGGACCAGCAGGGCCAGGCAGGCGCTGAGGCGGAATCTCGTGGTGGGTTTCATGGGCGCAGGTCCGTGCTGTGGACGGCAAAGGGCAACTGGACCGAGATTGATGCCGCAGCGGAGGCCGCCCCGTCGGATCGGCTGCCACAACCGCCGTCGGAGAAGGCGCCGATCGGCGCCCCAAGCCGGGTCTGAAGTCAATCGGCCTGCCCGCAGGCAGTTTGCCGCAAGCAGGAGGCGGACAAACCTTTCGGCAATATCTGCGCTTTTTCGGCAAAGAAGGACATCGACCCCTGGCTTGCGCCGGGCCCGCGAGCGCCCGCCATGGCAGATCTGCGGCAAAAAGCGCCTGCCCGCGCCCAGGAATCCGCTCCGGCATGTATCCGGATGCGTCCGGGGACCAGGCCGGGCACGCAGATTGCGTTGCCCTGCGCTCCGGCATACCGGCCGGCAGGCCGGCAGGCCGGCAGGCCGGCAGGCCGGCAGGCATATCTTCACCAAAGGACACCATGGTCTTTCTGCATCTGAGCGCCGCGCCCCGGCAAGCCCCGTCGCTGTCACCGCGACTGCAGCGCGCCGTCCAGCTGCTGCAGATGCCATCCACCGACTTTGCCGCCCTCGTGCGGGCCGCGATGGAGGAGAACCCTTTCCTGGAGAGTGAGGACGACCTGGCGGAACCCGTGGCAGGCATGCGGGGCCTGCCTGTGGCAGAACCCGACCGCGACCCATGGGTGGCCGCCCGCGCCGGTGCGGGCGGCACGGACTCGTCGGCCATGGACCTGGCGGCCAGCGAGATCTCGCTGGCCATGCACCTGCATGGCCAGCTCAATGTCATGGCTCTGTCCCCGCGTGATCTGCTGCTGGCGCGCGCCATCGTGGAGTCACTGGAAGACGATGGCTATCTGCGCACACCGCTGGCGGAAATCGCCGCCCTGCCCCCGCTGCGGCCCCGACCGGGCTCGGGTGAAATGAGGGTGGCCCTGCGCCTGGTCCAGTCGCTCGATCCCGCAGGCGTGGCGGCACGCAGCCTGGACGAATGCCTGTTGCTGCAATGCCAGGGCATTCCGGACCCTTGTCTGCGCACGCTGGCAGGCAGCATGCTCACCGAACACCTGGAGGCACTTGCCGCGCGCGACATCCCCCGCCTGGCCCAGGCCCTGGACGCGCCCGCGGACCGCATCGTGGCGGCCCTGGACGGCATGCGGCGGCTCGACCCCCATCCCGGCTGGCGCGTGGGCAGCACACAGGTGGACTACCTGGTGCCCGACGTCATCGTGCAGCGCCAGGCCTGCGGCGGCTGGAACACGCAGCTCAACCCCGCCGTCATGCCACGCGTACGGCTCCATACCATGTACGAGCACCTGTTCAAGCAAGACCACGCGTGCGCCGGCGCGAACCCGCAGCTGTCGGAGCAGCTGCAGGAGGCGCGCTGGACACTGCGCAACATGGAGCAACGCTTTTCCACCATCCTGGCCGTGGCGCGCGCCATCATCGGCCGGCAGGGCCTGTTCCTGGAGTACGGGGCGATGGCCATGAAACCCCTGGTACTGGGCGAGATCGCCGAGGAGGTGGGAGTGCATGAATCCACTGTCTCGCGCGCGACGCGCCACAAATACATGGCCACGCCGCTGGGCGTGTTCGAACTCAAGCACTTCTTCTCGCGCCCCTTGCTCAGCGCCAGCGGCGCACCCTTCTCGGCCACGGCCGCGCGGGAACTGATCGGCAGCATCATTGCCAGTGAAGTGCCGGGCCAGCCCCTGTCCGATGCCCAGATCGCAGGCCTGCTTGCAGCCCAGGGGCTGCGCATCGCGCGGCGCACGGTGACCAAGTACCGGCAGATGTTGCGCATCGCGCCCGTGGAGCAACGTGCGCAGGCGCGCTGAAGCCTGCGGCCCGGCGCGCCGCGTGCCCGGGAAATGGCCTCCGTGGACGGGCCGAAGGCCCTCTCGGGCAATGGTGCATACCCCACCGGACGGTGCCCGCTTGTCGGTCCGGCAAGATGCCATTTCTCCGACAGTGCATGTGGCCGCACGCACATAAGGTGAGGGCAGTATGTCGCCAACGCCGCAACGCAAGGAGCCCGCAAGCCATGATCCATCACCCGCCCCTGCCTCCCGGTACGCCTGAAGCCCCGCGACGGCCACCCGGGCCCCCGCCACCACCGGACCCGGCGGATCCCGACGACCCGATGCAGCCCCCTCCCCACCCCATCGACCCGCCTGCAACGGCGCCGCCCATCAGCTTGCCGCCCGATCCCGAGAGACCGGGCGACACGTCCCGCACAGATGCCGGGGTCAGCGCGTGACACCCGAACCGCGCCCCGGCTTCCTGCCCGCGCGCGCAGAGAGGACGGCCCGCATGCGCGACAGAGCCGGTGGCCGGCCCGAAACGCCGCAGCAGGCCCGTGCGCGCATCCTGTGCGCCGACGGGAACGCCGACATGCGAGATCACATCTGCCAGTTGCTGTCGCCGCACTACGAGATCGAAACCGTGGCCGATGGCGAGGCAGCGCTGGCCCGCCTGCGCGTGCATCGCCCCGACCTGGTGCTGGTGGACATGGTGATTCCCGTGCTCGACGGCTTCGGTCTGCTGCAGGCCCTGCGCGCCGACGAGGGCACACACGCCCTTCCGGTGATCATGCTGTCCTCTCGAGCGGACGAGCAGGCACGCATGCAAGGCCTGCAGGCCGGCGCGGACGACTACCTCGTCAAGCCCTTTGCCGCGTGTGACCTGCTGGCCCGCGTCGAGGTCCATCTGCGCCTGGCGCAGCAGCGTACGGAGGCCAACCGCCGCAAGGACGAGTTCCTTGCCACACTGGCCCATGAACTGCGCAACCCGCTGGCGCCGATCAGCAACGGCCTGCAGGTGCTCAGGCGCATGGGAGGGCACAGCGAGGAAGCGCAGCGCAGCCACGCCATGCTCGAGCGCCAGGTCGCACACATGGTGCGCCTGGTGGACGATCTCCTGGAGATATCTCGGGTCTCCACGGGCAAGATCGAGTTGCGGCGCAAGCCCGTCAACCTCGCAGCGGTGCTGCAGACGGCCGTGGAGGCCTGCCGCGCGGCCATGGAGGACGCAGGCCACTACCTGAGCATCGACCTGCCGCCCGATCCGCTGTGGCTGGATGCCGATCCGGTTCGCCTGACCCAGGTTGTCTCCAACCTGCTGCACAACGCAGCCAAGTACACCGAGCCAGGCGGCCATGTGCGGCTGGCGACCTGGCGCGAGGACGCCTGTGCCGTGGTCTCGGTCAGCGACAACGGCATCGGCATTCCCGCGGCCATGCTGGAGCAGGTATTCGGCCTGTTCACGCAGCTGGACTGGGCAGAGAGGCCGCCCCAGGGCGGGCTGGGTATCGGCCTGACCCTGGTGCGCAGCCTCGTGCAGATGCATGGCGGCAGCGTGCATGCCCTCAGCGAGGGCCCCGGACTGGGCAGCGAATTCGTGGTGCGCCTGCCCCTGCCCGGCCGCACGGCTGCGGCCCCTCCTCCGCCACCGCCGCCAGGTGGGGCGACGGACAAGGCTCTGGGCCGCATCCTCGTCGTGGACGACAACGCGGATGCGGCCGACACCCTTGCCACCGTGCTGCGCCTTCTGGGCGCCGAGGTACGCATCGCCCATGACGGCCCGGGCGCATTGCGCGCCCAGGCCCACTGGCAGCCGCATGTGCTGTTGCTGGACATCGGCCTGCCCGGCATGGACGGATTGGAGGTCGCGCGCCGCATCCGCGGCACAGGTGCCGGCGCCCAGCCCGTGCTGATCGCGCTCACGGGCTGGGGTCAGCGGGAGGATCTGCGCCGCTCGCACGAGGCCGGCATGGACCACCACCTGGTCAAGCCCGTGGACATCGACGCGCTCGAGCAACTGCTGCAGGATCTGGCACAAGCTCGCCAGCGGTGACAATCACTGGCCTATGACCGCATCGAACGCACCGGCAGCCGCCCCATGCCTGCCCCCCATCAACGCAGAGCGCCTGTGGCGCCGCGTCGAGACCCTGTCCACCTTCACCCGCCCCGATGTCCCCTGGACACGCCGCGCCTTCTCGCCTGAATTCGACCAGGCCCGCGCCTGGCTGCGCGCCGAGTTCGAGGCGGCCGGCATGCAGGTCCGTCTCGACGAGGGCGGCAACCTCGTGGGCCGCTTGCCCGCCGCCGCCGGCTCCACCCCACGTGCCCCGATCTCCACGGGATCGCACTGCGACACGGTGATGATGGGCGGCCGCTTCGACGGCATCATCGGCGTGCTGGCCGGCATCGAGGTGGCCCACGCACTGCACGAGAGGGGCATAGCGCTCCAGCATCCGTTCGAGGTCATCGACTTCCTGTCCGAGGAGCCCAGCGACTACGGCATCTCCTGCATCGGCAGCCGCGCCCTGTCGGGCAAGCTGGACGCCACCATGCTGGCCGCACGCAATCCGCAGGGAGAGACCCTGGCCGAAGGCATGCGCCGCATCGGCGCCCGGCCCGAAGCCCTGGACCGCCCGCTGCGCGGTCCGAAAGGCACGGCAGCCTTCGTGGAACTGCACATCGAGCAAGGCCCGGTGCTGGAGCAGCGCGGCCTGCCCATCGGCGTGGTGACGAACATCGTCGGCATACGCCGTGTGCGTTTCACCGTGCACGGACAGGCCGATCACGCGGGCACCACGCCCATGAACATGCGCCAGGACGCCCTGGTGGGCGCGGCCCGCATCATCGACGCGGCCAGCCGCCGGGCCTCGGCGCTGCACGGGCATCCGCACTACGTGGTGGCCACGGTCGGCCGGCTTTCGCTCACGCCCAACGCCTCCAACGCCGTGCCCGGCCTGGTCGAGATGATGATGGAAGTGCGCAGCGACCACGCCGGCCTGCTGGACACCTTCCCCGAGCAATTGCTGGCCGAAGTCCTGCCCGGCCTCCAGGCCCTGCGCGTGCGCCTGGTGATGGACGAGGTGAGCCGCTCGCAGCCCACGGACTGCGCCGAGCCGGTCATGCAAGGCGTGGAGCAGGCCTGTGCCGAACTCGGCTATGCGCAGATGCGCATGCCCAGCGGCGCCGGGCACGACGCTGCCTACATGGCGTCCACCGGCCCCATGGGGATGATCTTCATTCCCTGCCTGCATGGCCGCAGCCACGCGCCCGAGGAATGGATAGAGCCGGCCCAGTTGCTGGACGGCACGCGCGTGCTGTACCAGACGGTGCGCGTGCTGGACCGGGCGCTGGCAGGCAGCACCTGAGCACCGCGGGGGTGCACGGGGCCGTGTGGCGAACGCGACGTGGCCAAGGCAGCAGGCCTAGAATACGCATCCACCTCACGGCGGGGCACAACCCCGGCCCTGGGTGCAAGCCCTTGTGGCGCACATTGCGGAAGTCCATATAAATTGTGGATTCCCAAGCAAGATGGCGGAAACACCCCCCCGATCATCGACAGCCCACGTCGCCCATGCGCTGCTGCCCTTGCGGCCCGGGCGCGGCACTGCCCCATCCGTCCCAGGAGTTTCTTTTTTCATGTTCCGCCCACTGATCACCTGCACCGCCTTGGCTGCCGCCATGGGCCTGAGCTTTTCCGCCGCCGCGCAAGCCCCGGCCGCCGACTATCCGAACAAGCCCGTGCGCATGATCGTTCCCTTCCCGCCCGGCGGCGGCACCGACATCCTCGCGCGCGTGGTCTCCAACAAGCTGACCGAAGTCAGCAAGTGGACCGTCGTGCCCGACAACCGTGCGGGCGCGGGCGGCACCATCGGCATCACCGAGGCCGCCAAGGCAGCGCCCACCGGCTACGACATGGTCATGGGCCAGAAGGACAACGTGGTCCTGGGCCCCTACCTCTACAAGAACCTGCCCTGGAACCCGGTCAAGGACCTGGTGCCCGTGGCCCATGTGGCCTACACGCCCATCGTGATCGCCACCGGCGTGAACTCGCCCTACAAGACGCTGGCCGACATCGTGGCGGCCGCAAGGCAGCATCCGGGCAAGGTCACCTATGGCTCGCCCGGCAACGGCACCAGCATCCACCTGTCCGGCGTGCTGCTGGAAAAGGCCGCGGGCATCCAGCTGGTACACGTGCCCTACAAGGGCTCCAATCCCGCGCTGATGGATGCGCTGGCGGGCAACGTGGACCTGCTCGTGTCCTCCGTGCCTTCGGCCATCGCGCAGATCAAGGCGGGCAAGCTGCGCGCCATCGCCGTGACCTCGGCCAGGCGTTCCTCCTCGCTGCCCGACACGCCCACGCTGGCCGAATCCGGGCTCAAGGGCTTTGACGTGAGCACCTGGTACGGCCTGTTCATGCCCAAGGGCACGCCCACGGCCATCGTGACCAAGGTCAATGCCGAAGTGAACAAGCTGCTGGCCATGCCCGAAGTGCGCGAGGCCATCCAGACCCAGGGCGCCGAGCCCCAGTCCATGACCGTGGCCGACTTCGACAAGATGTTCCAGACGGACTTCCGGCAGTCCAAACAGATCGTCGAGTCCTCGGGCGCCAAGATCGAGTGACGCACCGCTGCGGTGCGCGCGGCCCGCGCCCCTGCACCGCAGCACGACATGCATTGATGCAGATCAGGATGATCTGCATCAAGAAGCCATGTGACAGTCCCGTGAATACTCCTGCGGAAATACCCGAATTTCAGGAGAACGTCATGGCATTGCTGGTCTGGGTCCCCGAGCTGGACACCGGGATTGCAGAGATCGACCGGCAGCACCGCCGCATCGTCGACTACATCAACAAACTCTACGAGCTGCGCGCCTCGCCCGACCGCGAGGCCCTGGGCGATGTCATCGGCGAGATGATCGACTACACCGTCTCGCACTTCGTCTTCGAGGAAAGCCTGATCGAGAGCGCCGGATACATGTTCGCCGGACCGCACAAAAAGGTGCACGAGCTGTTCACCCGCCGCGTGATCGAGATGCAGACCCGCTTCGAAGCCGGCGAGGATGTTGCCGCCGAGCTGCACGGCATGCTCTCGCGCTGGCTGTTCAACCACATCCGCAACGAGGACTACGGCTACGTGGACTCGGCCAAGGCCTACCTTCGCATGGCGCGAGAGGCCAGCCCCGCGGCGGAAAAGGAGCGGCTCAAGGCCGAGGTCCTGCATGAGCTGGAACTGCAACGCAAGAAAAAGGGCTGGCTGGCACGGCTGCTCAACCGCTGAGAGGCAAGCCAGCAAGGAAAACGGCTCCCGCAGGAGCCGTTTGCACCTTGAAGGGGGCTGCGCCTACTCGCGCACCACCAACACGGGCACGCGCACGGCGCCCAGCACGCGCTGGGTCACGCTGCCCAGCATCAGCTTCTCCAGGCCCCGGCGGCCTTGCGAGCCCATGATGATCAGGTCCGCACCCGTGCTCTCCAGCACGCGCACGATGCCCTCATGCACCGCATGGCCCTCGCCGACCACGGTGGAGATGGCGACACCGGCGTCATCGCCGATCTTCTTGACGGCGTCCAGCGTGGTATTGGCCTCGGCCGTGGCCGCGCTCAGGTACTGCGACTGGCCGTAGGCGAAGTCGGCGCCCACGCCCGTGAACGGATAGGGGTCCACCACGTAGACCGCCGTCAGCGTGCTGCCAAAGGCCTTGGCCAGCTCCACGCCCTTGTGCACCGCCAGCATCGAGCTGTTGGAGCCGTCCACCGGAACCAGGATGTGCTTGAACATGCTTTTTCTCTCCTTCGTTTGCATGGCGGCTGCCGCAGGGCGCCAGGAGCCGCCGGGTCGATGAATCACAGTCTGCACCCATCATGCACCAGCGTCTTGATATGCATCAACGCTCGCTGCATCAGCGGCAGGCTTTCGGGACCACGGCTTACACGCGGAGTCAGTCCTGGTGCCGCCGGTCGAGCTCGGCGCCCTGGAAGCCCTTGCGGCGGTAGGTCAGCACCAACGTGTCGCGCACGCCGCCCGGGCGCTCGGGCTGTATGGGCGTGGTCTCGTGGATCATGCGTGCATCGTCCAGCAGCAGCACGGACCAGGGCTCGGTCAGCGTGAAACGCTGGCCGCTGGGGCCCGCCGCCTCGAAGATGCGTGTCTCGCCGCCCTTGACGCCTTCGCGCCCGACCAGGATCACGGCCACCAGATCCACGCCGTCGCGGTGCGCGCCCTCGGGCGTGGGCCGGCCGATGCCGTCGGCCGTGTCGATGCGGAACTGGTGGGATTCGATGAACCAGCGCTCATGCCCGCCCGGCGCGCAGAACACCTGGTCCGACAGGCCGGCCAGGGCCAGCAGCAGCCGGCTCCAGGTGGTGCTCTGCGCGGTCGCCTCGCGCATGGGCTCGAACATGCGCAGCATGCCGCCGTGCAGCGCGTTGTATTCCACGGGCTGCCAGTGGGCACGATGGGCCACCTGCGTCAGTTGCTCCTGCCCGGCGATGAAGCACGAATGCCGACGGCGGCGGTAGCGCCCGCCGTCCTTGAGGAAGGCATCGTGCGGCAACTGCGTCCAATCGGCCTGCAGTGCCTGCAGATCGGCCAGGGTCACGCCCGCCCAGGCCGCGAACTCATCGGGGCGCAGCACCGCGTAGCCGGCGTCGCGCAGCGACTGCGCTGCATTCTGGGGAGCGATATAGGGAGGGGGGAACGTGATGTGCGCCATAAGCCGCCAAGCTTACTCCTGGCGCACGGCCATTGCCGCGATCCGCGCTCGCAAATTTGCGCAATGCAGTGGCAACCGGATCGCATCAATGGCCGCGTGCAGCTAAGCCGTCAAACCAGTGGCAATCCCACGTAGTTCTCCGCCAGCGAGGTGGCACCGGCACGGGAGTGGACGATGTAATCCAGCTCTGCTTCCTGCACCTTGGCATCGAAGCTGCCCGCGTCAGGGAAGCGGTGCATCAGCGAAGTCATCCACCACGAGAAACGCTCGGCCTTCCAGACCCGGCGCAGGCACTGCTCGGAATAGCCGTCGATGCCGTCCTGCGCCTTGTCGCCGTAGTACTGGGCGAAGGCGCGCGACAGGTAGCCCACGTCCGAGGCAGCGAGGTTCAGGCCCTTGGCGCCCGTGGGCGGCACGATGTGGGCGGCGTCGCCGGCCAGGAACAGGCGGCCGAAGCGCATGGGTTCGGTCACGAAACTGCGCAGCGGGGCGATGCTTTTTTCCAGCGAGGGGCCGGTGACCAGGCGCTCGCGTGCCTCGGGATCGAGGCGCAGGCGCAGCTCGTTCCAGAAGGCCTCGTCGCTCCAGTCCTCGACCTTCTCGGTCAGCGGCACCTGCAGGTAGTAGCGGCTGCGCGTGGCGCTGCGCTGGCTGCACAGCGCGAAGCCACGCCCGGTCTGGGCATAGATCAGCTCATGCGAGACCGGGGGCGTATCCGAGAGCAGGCCCAGCCAGCCGAAGGGGTAGACCTTCTCGAAGGTACGCACCTTGTCCTTGGGCACGCTGGCGCGGCAGATGCCGTGAAAGCCGTCGCAGCCCGCGATGAAGTCGCAGTGCAGTTCATGGACCTGGCCGTCCTTTTCGTAGCGCACGACCGGACTGTCGCCATCGAAGTCCAGGGGCTGCACATTGGCGGCCTCGTAGACGGTGGTCAGGCCTTCGGCCGAGCGCACTTGCATCAGATCGCGCGTGACTTCGGTCTGGCCGTAGACCATGACGCGCTTGCCGCCCGTCAGGCCATGCAGGTCGATGCGGTGGCGCTGGCCGCCGAAGAGCAGTTCGATGCCGTCGTGCGGCAGGCCCTCGGCACGCATGCGGGCATCGGCCCCGGCCTGCTCCAGCAGATCCACGGTGACCTGCTCCAGCACCCCGGCGCGGATACGGCCCAGCACGTAGTCAGCGCTGCGCTGCTCGATGATGACGTTGTCTATGCCGGCGCGGTACAGCAACTGGCCGAGAAGCAGGCCGGCAGGGCCTGCACCGATGATGGCGACTTGGGTACGCATGGTTTTGCCTCCTTGTGCGTTGTTCGATGTCATGGCCGGTTCATGCCATGGCCTGGGCCCAAGACTAGTTTTGAGGCAGCGCAAAGGCGATAGCCCATGGACGCCGCTGCGCGGTCATCGCGCAATCTGCGCGACAATCGCGCATAACCTGCACATCCACCCTGCCCCATGAACGACCCCGTCCCCATCGCTCCCGATGACTTCATCGCCGGCCTGGCCAAGGGCCTGGCCGTGCTGGAGAGCTTCGATACCGAACGCCAGCGCCTGAATGCCACCATGGCGGCCGAGCGCTCGGGCATCACGCGCACTGCCGCGCGCCGGCACCTGCTGACGCTGGCCCACCTGGGCTACCTGGAGAGCGACGGCAGCCACTTCTGGCTGTCGCCCAAGGTGCTGCGGCTGTCGGGCAGCTATCTGGCCTCGTCGCGCCTGCCGCGTATCGTCCAGCCCGTGCTGTACCGCCTGGCCGCGCAGACCCAGCTGTCGTTTTCCTGCGTGGTGCGCGACGGCAACGAGGTGGTCATCGTCGCGCGCAGTGCCTTGCACGAGCGCGGCCAGCGCCTCATGGCCCACGGCCTGCACCTGGGCAGCCGGCTGCCGGCCCATGCGACCTCCACCGGCCGCGTGCTGCTGGCGGCGCTGGCGCCCCCCGACCTGGAGCAATGGCTGGCCTCGCATGCGCTGCGCCGTCTCACGGCCCATACCGTCACCGATGTGCAGGCCCTGCGCGAGGTGCTCGATGAGGTGCGCCGCCAGGACTTCTGCATCGCATTGGAGGAGCACGAACTGGCCGTGCAGGCCCTGGCCGTGCCGCTGCGCAACATGCAGGGCCATACCGTGGCCGCGCTCAATATCGTGACCTCACCGCAGCGCATGGATGCCGAGGCCATGGCCGCCGAGCTGCTGGCGCTGCTGCAGGAGGCGGCGCGGGAGCTGCGGCCGCTGCTGTAGGCCCTGCGGCCTGCTATGCGCCGCCCTGCTGCGGCGCGCAGACCTGCATGGCCAGCGCGCGCAGCGTCTCGGAGGTGCGGCGAATCAGGGGCGTGGCCTTTTTCTTGGCCGACTGCACCAGGCACAGGGCGCTCATCACATGGGGCGACTCGATGGGCACCTCGACCAGCTCGGCGTCGGTGGCATGACTGCGCATGGCGCTGTCCGTCAGGGCCGCGTAGCCGTAGCCGCCGCGCACCAGGTCCAGGATGGCGGGCACGCTGGAGACTTCCCAGACCACATTGAGCTTGACCTGGGACAGCGTGGCCTGCGCTTCCATGAGCTTGCGGAAGATCTGCCCCCGCTGCGGCATGATCAGCGGGAACTGCGACAGCTCGTCGAAGTGCACGCTGGCACGCCCCTTGAGGCCGCGCGCCGGGCCGATCAGGCACAGGCGCTCCTGCAGCACCGGCGTGACCTCGATGTGCGGATGCGGCTCGGGCGTGTAGACCAGGCCCAGGTCCATGCGGCCCGAGGTCAGCCATTCGGCGATGTTCATCGAGAACCCCTCGACCACGGCCAGCCGAGCCTTGGGCATCTCCTTGCTGAACACATCGATCAGCGGCAGCGTCAGGCGCCGCGCCAGGCTGGGCGGCAGGCCGACCACGATGCGGCCCACAGGCTCGTCACGCTGGCTGCCCAGGTCCTCCCGGGCCAGGGCCACGCGCTGCATGATGGCGTGGCCGTGCTCCAGAAGGCGCCGGCCCGCGTCGGTCAGGGTCACGCCGCGGCCCGTGCGGATCAGCAGCGTCTCGCGCAGCTCGGTCTCCAGCGCGCGCACCTGGCGGCTGAGCGCGGGCTGCGCCGTGTCCAGCAGCACGGCCGCCTTGCTGAAGCTGCCGGTCTCGGCCACATGTACGAAGGTCTCTATCTGCTGCAGGTTCATGCGTTTCGTCTCGTCTCCACCCATGCCATTTTGCTATAGCTGATAGCCGCAGTGCCCCCTAGGTGCTTTGCCATGAACTGCCACAATGCAGCGACTGGATCCTCCAGCCCGGCCGCGCGCAAGACGCGGAGCGGACACAAAAACCAAAGCGGCCCTTGCCCTTGCGGCATGAGGCCGCGGCGCCGAGCAAGCAACGATTGGTATATCCGGAGACAACCATGACCCATAGCATCACCCGCCGCCAGGCAGGCCTGGCTCTTGGAGCCCTGGCCCTGGGCGCCATGGCGCCCGCGCGCGCGCAGTCGGGCGCAGCCAACTGGCCCGCCAAGCAGGTTCGCATCATCAACCCCTTCCCCGTGGGCGGCGGACCCGACGGTACCTCGCGCCTGGTGGCCGACAAGCTGGCACGCCTGTGGAATCAGCCCGTCATCGTGGAAAACCGCCCGGGCGGCAACGGCTTCATCGCCATCGAGGCCTTCAAGCGCGGCGCCGCCGACGGCACGGACATCATCCAGCTGGACAACGTCCACCTGGCGGCCTATCCCCACCTGTTCAAGAAACTTCCCTACAGCATCGACAAGGACTTCGAGGTGGTGCTGCCGCTGTTCCGCACCTTCTTCTTCGTGTGCGTGCCGGTCAACAGCCCGTACAAGAGCATGAGCGACCTGATCGCCGACGCCAAGGCGCGGCCCGGCAAGCTCAACTACGGCTCGTGGTCCGTGGGCAACCCCGTGCACCTGGGCTCGGCCCTGCTGGAGTCGCTGACCGGCACGAAGATGGAGCATGTCATCTACAAGGAGACCAGCCAGCTCTATACCAGCGTGGCCACGGGTGAGCTGGCCTTCGCGCTGGGCTCCTCCGGCACGGCGGGCCCGCTGATGCGCTCGGGCAAGCTGCGCTTCCTCGCCGTGCTGGCTCCCCATCGCCTCAAGGGGTACGAGGATGTGCCGACGGTGGCTGAATCGGGCGGCCCGGCGGACGCCGTGGTCACGGGATGGAATGCCTTTGCCGTGTCCCGCTCCACGCCGCCGGCCGTGGTCGAGAAGATCCGCCAGGACACCATGAAGGCTCTGCGCGAGCCCGACGTACAGCCCAAGTTCCAGACCTTCGGCTATGAGAACTACTTCCCCACGCCCGAGGAATTCAAGGTCTTCATGGTCGAGGAGAACAAGCGCTTCGGCGACGTGATCCGCCGCGCAAAGATCGAGCTGTAGGCACCATCCGGCCGCCAGATCCGCCAAGCCGCCGCGCTGCAAGGCCGGCGGCTTTGCCACATGGCGGCACGGCCTTCAGCGCGACAGCCCGCGTGCCGCGATCGGCCAGATCTCCTGCACCACGCCGCCGCGCACCACGACCAGCACGTCATGCAGGTTGAAGGTGGGGTCCACATGCGAGGGGCGCAGCCGCAGCACGCTGCCCGGCATGGCAGCGGCGGTGGCACCGGGCTGCACACGGACCACGCTGTGCTCATCGTTGATGGCCACGCAATGCAGGCCGGGAGCATCGAGCACGCTGGGCGGCCCGCATTCGGCGGAGGTGGACTTCAGGCCCGCATCGAGGATGGCGCGGTCGGGCGCGGGCCGGCTCATCACCGTGGACACGAGAAAGAGGCTGTCCTCGAAGGCCAGCGCACCACCCCACTCGTTGGCGCCATAGTCGCCATCCATGAAGGCATAGGAGCCTGGCTGCAGCTCGGTGTAGACGCCGCTGGCGGCGTCGAACTCCACGCTGCCCGTGCCACCGCCGGTGATGGTGGCGCAAGCGATGCCATGCCCGCGCAGCCATTGCGCGCAGGCCGCCGCCCTGTCTGCCGCTTCACGGCACACGCGCTGACGCTCCTCGCGGCTGCGCAAATGCTGCACCGTGCCGTGATAGGCCTGCAGGCCCGCGAACCGCAGGCCCGGCAGTTCCTGCGCCAGGCGCGCCAGCGCCAGCACCTGCCCGGGGTCGGAGATGCCGCAGCGCCCCTGCCCCACATCGATCTCGACCAGCACATCCAGCTGCACGCCGGCACGCGACATGGCCTCGGACAGCTGGGCCAGGTTACCCGCGTCGTCCACGCACACCGCCATGCGGGCATGGCCCGCCAGGCGGGCCAGCAGCGCGATCTTGGCTGGCCCCACGACCTCGTTGCTGATCAGGATGTCACGCACGCCGGCCGCCACGAAGGGCACGGCCTCGCTCACCTTCTGGCAGCAGATGCCGCGCGCACCCCGGGCCAGCTGGCGCAGGGCGATCTGCGGGCATTTGTGGGCCTTGGCATGGGGACGCAGCGCCACGCCATGGCGGTCGGCCCAGTCCTGCATGGCCCGCAGATTGGCCTCGAAGGGCGCAAGGTCCAGCACCAGGCTGGGGGTGTCGATGGCCTGGACGGTATCGCCGGGCCGGGCGGCGGGCACGGCGGCCAGGGTGCCGACTTCATCGGACATGTCCTGTCTCCTGTCGCTCATGCCTGCGGCGGCGCGTACTGGGCGATGACCTCGGCCTCGGTCATGGTGGGCGTCTGGTTGGCGAAGTCGTAGTAGGCGGGCTTCTTGTCGATGTAGATCTGGCTGGCCAGCTCGAAATCCTGGGTCTCGAAGGCCCCTGCCGGCATGAAGTACTCGCCCGTCGCATGCAGCCTGTAATAGAGATGCGTGCCGCACTGCTTGCAGAAGGCACGCTCGGCCCATTCGGAGGACGCATAGACACCGATCTGCTCCTGCCCGCCGAAACGCACATCCGGGCCGCAGTGCACGGTCAGCATGGGACCACCGCCCCAGCGCCTGCAGCTGCCGCAATGGCACGCCCCGATCTCACGGGTCTTGGGAGAGACAAAACTGACTGCGCCGCAAAGACAATGACCGTTCATGGTGCATGGACCTTTCTGTGTGGATGGAACCTGTAAATAACCACAGGTGCCGCGCATCATAGGCCATGGCGCCGCAGCTGCATACACTGCCCGCCATGCAACTGTTCCATTTCAGTGAGGACGGGGATATCCGCCAGTTCATCCCGCGCCCCGTGCTACAGCCCGCACGACGCCGTCCAGGCCAGGAGTGGCTCAACGGCCCCCTGGTCTGGGCCATCGACCAGGACCACCAGCGCCTGTATCTGTTCCCCCGGGAATGCCCGCGCATCGTCGTGTGGCCGCACGGCCGCAGCACGCCCGAGGACCGCAACCGCTGGCTGGCCGGCCTGCCGCCCGGCATGTCCGCCGTGGCCTGGGTGGAAACCGCCTGGGCACAGCGTCTGCAGGCAGCCCATATCCACCGCTACGAGCTGCCTGCGCAGGCTTTCGAGAGCATCGGGGATGCCGGCATGTTCGTGAGCCGGCAGGCCGTGCATCCGCTGCGCCGCAATACGCTGACCGACCTGCCGCAGGCCCTGGCCCGCTGCGGCACCCAACTGCGCATCGTCGATTCGCTGGCCGGTTTGCGCGGCATCTGGGACAGTTCACTGCACGCCAGCGGCATACGCCTGCGCAATGCGGCGGGCTGGAGCTGAGGCGCTCCCGGGCCGGCCGGCCCGTGCTTCAGGATGGTCCACCGTGCCGGCAGGCATCCTGCCAGAGATCCGGGCCGCTGCGGGCACTGTGCCCTGAAGGGCACCTGATGCGGACGCCGTCCCGGAGCGATGGCATGCCCTCTCGAAGCTCCCCGGCACAGCCTCCTGCCCGGGCGAAAATTCGATGGGCGGCCGGGCTCGTAAGTTATAGTGACGAAAGGTATCAAAAACGCAGTCCAACTGCCGATAAATCGACGAACGGATACCGTCAGGAGGAGTGACGACGTCCCCCCAACAGAGGCCGAAATGCAGGATGCCATCACCAACCCCACGCAATCAGCGTTGTCCCGACCGGCGCAGGCCCGGCTGGTGATCCCGGACTATGAGTTGCTGGAAACACTGGGCTCGGGAGGCTACGGCACCGTGTACCGCGCACGGCACCTGCGCACGGGCGCATCGGTGGCCATCAAGGTCGTCAAGATCCAGCCCGGCGGCCGGCAGGTCGAGCGCTTTCACCGCGAGACCCAATTGTGCGCCGCGCTGCACCACCCCCATATCGTCCAGCTGCTGGACAAGGGCGAGCAGGGCGACAGCGTCTACGGCGTCTTCGAATATGTGCCGGGCGAGACCCTCAAGAGCCTCCTGCGCCGCCAGGGGGCGCTGAGCGCCTCGGAAACCGGCCGTCTCATGGCCCAGGTGCTGGACGCGCTCGATTGCGCGCACGCCGCGGGCATCGTGCACCGCGATCTCAAGCCCGACAACGTGATGGTGACCTCCACCGGAGCGCTGCGGCACGCCATGGTGCTGGACTTCGGCATCGGTACCCTGCTGCCGCAGGTGCCGGATCCCCAGCAGTCCCAGCTGACGATGGGCGAAGAGTGCCTTGGAACCCCGGCCTACAGCGCACCCGAGCAATTGCGCGGCGAACCGCCAGGCACCCGCACCGATCTCTACGCCTGGGGCCTGATGTTCCTCGAATGCCTCACGGGCGTGCCCGCGGTGCAGGGGGCGTCGGCGGCCGAGATCGTGCACCTTCAGCTCAGCCCCCAGGAGGTGCCGCTGCCACCGGCCATTGCCACGCATGCGATCGCTCCCCTGCTGCGCAAGGCGCTCAAGAAGAAAGCCGCGGAGCGCAGCGCATCGGCAGCCTCCCTGCTGGGAGAGCTGCTGCGCGTGCGGCTCGACGACCTCGTGGGCACCCTGCCGGCGGCGGCGCAGCCGCACCACGACGACCTGGCGCGCACCGTGGCGACGACACGCGTCTTCTCCGAAATGCGCCAGCTCACCGTGCTGTGCTGCAGTGTCTCCATCTGGCCCGGCACCGACGCCGACGGCACCACCCAACGTCCTCCGCACCCCCTGGACATCGAGGGCATCGCGCTGCTGCAGCGCGAGGAGCTCGCGCTCTTCGCGGACACCGCGACACGACGCGGCGGCATGCTGGCGGGCACGCTGGGCGATCGCATGATCGTGCTGTTCGGCTATCCGCACAGCAGCGACACCGATGCCCGCCAGGCCGGCATGACGGCCCGGGAGCTGCTGGCCCTGAGCCGCAGCCGGTCCGGTGCCGTCGCCCAGATGCACGGCGTGCACCTGGGCATCCGCATGGGAATGCACACCGGCATGGCTGTCGTGGCCGGAGGCGAGACCCCGACGGGCCACGCCGTCAATGTGGCCATGCGGCTGGAGGCCGTGGCGGACACGGGGACCTTGCTGGCCAGCGACACCAGCTACCGGCTGCTGGCCCCGCATGCCAGTTTCGAAAAAGCCGGCAGCGTGCGCCTGCCGGGGCAGCCCGCCGGCATACAGACCTACCGCCTGGACGAGGATGCCGCGCCGCAAGCGCCCTCGCCCGCGCCGGTGTCAGCACCACCGTGCGTCGGCCGCGAACCCGAGTTGCAGCGCCTGCAGGCGGCCTGGGCGCAGGCCTGCGAAAGCCGCGGGCAGGCCTTGTGGATACGCGGAGAGCCCGGCATCGGCAAGTCCTGCCTGGCCGACATGCTGCGCGTGCATGCCAGCAGACAGGGAGCGAAGGCCGTGGTCGTGCAATGCCAGCCCGAGCACCGCAATACCGCGCTCACGCCCTTCCTGGGACTGATACGCCAGCGTCTGGAGGCCGCCCCTTCTCAGGACCACCGCAAGCTGCTGCACCAGGCCCTTCAGGCCGCCGGCTGCGATGCGGATGCGGCACTGCCCATCCTGTGCACCTGGCTGTCACTGCCCCTGGGCGACTGCGAGCCCAGCCGCGCCTCCGCCGTGATGCAAAGGGCACTGCTGCTGCAGTCGGCCGCGCAATGGCTGCTGCACATGGCCATGTCCGGGCCTTTGCTGCTGGTGGTCGAGGATGTGCACTGGGCCGACCCCACCAGCATCGAACTCATCGAGCAGCTGGTGGCACGCCTGTCCCGACGGCGCGTGCTTCTGGTGCTGACCGCCCGCCCCCAGTGGAAGCCACCGAAAGGGCTTCCCGCCGACTGCCTGGACCTGCGGCGGCTGGAGGATGCACAGGCCACCGAGCTGGTACGCCAGGTGCTGGCCCCGCACAAGGTCAGCGCCGCCGTGGTCCGCCACGTGGTCGACCGTACCGACGGCGTACCGCTGTTCATCCAGGAAATGGGCCGCATGCTGCTGGACGCCTACCTGGTGGACAAGGATGGTGTCTGGGACTTCCGCAACACGCAGCAGCCCGCGGCCATTCCGCTGACGCTGCGCGACTCGCTGGTCAGCCGCTTCGACCGGATAGGACCGCTCAAGCCCCTGCTGCAGCTGGCCGCCACGATCGGCCGGCAGTTCGAGGTCGGACTGCTGAGCGCCTGCGCGGGGCGCCCGCGCAGTTCGGTCGAGCAGGAGCTGGCGGCGCTGGGTGAAGCCGGGCTCATCGTTCCCGCGCCCCTGTCCAAGGCGGGAACCTTCATGTTCCGCCACGCGCTGATCCGCGACACCGCCTATGAATGCATGCTGGTGTCGCAACGGCGGCTCATGCACCGTGAAGTCGCCCAGGCCCTGCTGCGCAACTACCCCGACCAGCTGGTGGCGGAGCCCGCCAGCGTCGCCCAGCACTGGGCGGATGCGGGCGAGCATGCGCAGGCCGTACCCCATGCGGTGCAGCAGCTGCGCATCACCCAGCTGCGCTCCCTGAACGATGAAACCATCGCCTACGCGCGCCACATCGAGGACTGGCTGCACCAGTTGCCGGAGGCGGCACAGCGCGAGGCCCGGCTGGACGTGAATGGCTATGTGACCCAGGCGCTGATGAACACGCATGGCTGGGCACATGACCAGGTGGTGGAGCGCATCGCCCTGTCGCAGGACCTGCTCAACGACTACGACGCCCACCCCGCACCGCATGGAACGCCCGGCACCGCGCCGGGCCCGGACTCCGTGGCCATCCACAAGCAGGTGCAGCACCTGTGGATGCTCATCACCTACCACCATGTGGCCAGCAACCGCTCGGAAGTGCGGCGACTGAGCCAGCGCCTGCTCGGCCATGCGCAACAGCAGCACGACACCGGCGTGCTCGTGGCGGCGCAGACCTACCTGGGCCTGGCCCACTACTCCGACGGGCGCTTCGATCTGGCCGAGCACACGCTGACCGATGCCATCGGCCGGTACGACCCCGTGGCACATGCCCACCATGCGGCCGACTTCGGATTCGACACACGCGTCTGGGCCACTTGCGGACGCGCCCTGGTGCGCTGGTTCGCGGGCTTCGACCAGGCCGCCCAGGCCGATGCCGCCCAGGCCGTGCGCCTGGCGCACGAGGTCTCGCACATTCCTTCGCTGAGCATGGCACTGCTCTACCAGGCCCTGGGCCATCAGGCACGGAATGACCGTGGCAGCGCGCTGGCCACCACCGGGGAACTGCTGGACATCACGGCACGCTACGGACTGCCCGCCTTCACGGGCTACGCGCAGATCATCCGCTGCTGGGCCTCGGGCGACTGCGCGGACATCGCCAGCGCCGATGCCACGGCGCAACTGCTGTGGGACATGGGCTGCCGCTACTGCCAAAGCTACTACCGCTCCTTTGCGGCCGAGACGCTGGCGGCCCACCAGCGCTGGGACGAAGCCGTGGAACGACTGGACGAATGCCTGCGCCTGGCCGACAGGCTCGACGAACGGCTGCACAGCTGCGAGCTGCACCTGAAGAAGGCCCGCTGCCTGCAGGCCATGGGAGCCGATGCCGCGCGGGTGCAGGCCAGCCTGGTCCAGGCCGCCGACACCGCGCGGGCGGCCGGCAAATACCGAACCGAATACGAGGCGCTGTCCATGTCCCAGACCCTGGCAAGCGCCGGGCCGGACATGGACGCGCGCCTGCGTGAACTGGCCGCGCTGCGGCCGGAACTGTCCGTGCACCTGCCTGCGCAAGTGCATTTTTCTTGAATCGAGGATGCAGTCATATGACCACCCAGCTACAGAATGCCGAACCGTTGCTCGCCTTCCGCCTCGCCTATCTCCGGGCCATCGCCCGGTCCTGGCAGGATGACGCCTATCGCCGCGATCTGCTCGCACAGCGCGACATCCAGCCCATGCTGCACCGCGACTTCGGCCTTCCGACGCAGTGGCCGCAGGTCGATGTGTCGCTGTACCTGAGTGACGATCCGGCCATGCGCGCCGAGTGGAAGCCTGTGCTCACCTCCGGCTGGGTCGGTCCGGACGACGCCTTCGTCATCGTGCTGCCCCAGGCGCCCCAGACCCATGCCACCGAGGCACTGGCCGCCTACTACCAGCAGTTCCCCAACTTCATGGGCGTCAGCACCTCGTTCGAGCCTCAACAGGGCGGCATGCTCAGGGGTGCCCTGCCCACGGGACTGGGCATCCCCGGCGGTGGCCCGGACTCGCTGCTGGCCTTCGGCGGCGTGGTGCTGCGTGCCATCGCGCTGGCCTGGCAATCTCCCGAGTTCCATGAAGCCCTGACACGCAACGACGGTGCCGACAAGGCGCCCGTGCTCAGCCAATGGCTGGGCTACAACAACCCTTTCAACTTCCAGGTCCGCTTCGACATCGAGGAATCCTTCACCTGGGACGCGACACGTGGCCAGTGGAACCTCCAGCGCCCCGATGGCACGCCCATCAAGAACGGCATCGTGCTGAACTATCCGGTCGCCCCTGCGGAACAGGACATGCGGGCCATCGCGCTGACCTCGTACAACAACACGGGTGACGCCTATCCCTTCACCTGCTGACACGGTCATGCCGCAGCTGCAAGGCGCCACGGCGACCTTGCTGCTGACGCTTGCGGCGCGTGCGCGCGCCGCAACGCCCGGCGAGCAGGGCCTGGGCGAGCTGCCCGCCTTTGCCGACCCCGAGGCGCGCCGCATCCTGGCGGCGCTGCCTCCCGACACCCCGTCCTATGCGACCGATGCCGCCTTCGTGCGCGGCGTCGTGCTGCGTTCGCTGCTGTTCGACCGACTCGCAGTGGAGTTTCTCCATGCCCAGCCCGACAGCCTGTGCATCGCACTGGGCGCAGGCCTGTGCACGCGGCGCAGCCGCCTGGCCACCAGGGGGGTTGCCGCGCGCTGGCTGAACGTGGACCTGCCCGATGCCATCGCGCTGCGCGGGCAATGCATGGCCCCTTCGGATGAAGAGGCCCACCTGGCCTGCTCCATCCTCGATACCCGCTGGCTGGATGCCGCCGGCCTGCCGGGCAGGCAACCCGTGCTCGTGCTGCTGGAAGGCGTCTGCCCCTATCTTCCCCAGGAGCCGCTGCAGGCCATGCTTCACCAGTTGGCCGATCGCTTCGCGCGCCCCGGCAGCCCTGGTTGTACCGTGGTGCTGGACCATGTCCACCCCCTGCTCGCGCAACTGCCCATGCAGGTGGGCGGCATGCGGCTTCCCGTGGTCTCCGGCTTCAAGGACTCCACGCAGCTGGCAGGCCTGCATCCATCGATGCGGGTCGGCTTCGAAGAACATCCCTATGCCCGGTTCTCGCAGCAGCACCAGTTGTTCGAGACGGCCTTCCATGCCACGACCGGCCAGTATCCCTATGCCATCGTCCGCCTGGACATCGGGGGGCCGCCCCATGCCTGAGGCCACGGCCCCCGCCACCGCGCCATCTGCCACGCGCGCTCCCGCCACGGACCTGTTCTCCGACGCCTTGCGCTGGCACGAGAAATTCCTGCCGCCCGTGCTGCGCGACGGCCGGCTGCTGCTCGCGGGTGAGCGCGAGACGCTGGTGCTGGGCTCCGCCGGCGTGCTGGCACTGGATGCGCCCCTGCGCCAGGGCATGAGCCTGGCCGCGCATTGCGCCAGCACGCCCGGCGCCCCTGTGGCGCAGATGCTGCATGCGCTGGACGCACTGCTGCGCCAGGGCCTGGTCCAGCCTGTGGCGCAAGCGGGTGCAGGCGCCTATCTGCGCCCCGACTTCTCGGTGCCGCCGCTGCATGTCGAAGCATCTGGACAAGCCGATGCCATCGTGCTGACCCGTGCGCTGGACGGCGCGGCCGCGCGGGAATGGGCTGCGGCCCTGGCCCCGGGCCCCGCCACGGAAGCCGGTCTCACCGTCGTGTTCTGCGACGACTATCTGGACCCGCGCCTGGAAGCCATCGATGCCCGCCAGCGGGCCAGGGGCCGACCCTGGATGCTGGTCAGGCCCGCCGGCGAACAGGCCATGACCGGCCCCCTGTTCGCTGCGCCCGGACAGCAGGCGCCAGCCGCCTGCTGGCACTGCCTCGCCCATCGCTGGCGGCGCAACCACCCCGCCCGTGCCGCCAACTGCAGTCTGCATGGCAAGGACACCGTGGCGCCCCTGCACGCCCAGGCCGATCTCATCGCGGCCCGACTGAAGGAGCTGCTTGCCGTGGCCCGCCGCATGCTGGAAAGGCCCGGCGAGGCGCAGGCCGTCTGGAGCCTGGCGCCGATGCAGCGCCATCCTGTGATCACCCGACCTCAATGCCCGTGCTGCGGAACACCGGATCTGGTGGCCCGTCGCCAGCGCGATCCCATCAGGCCGTCGTCCCGGGCGCGGGCATCGCGGACCGATGGGGGCTGGCGCACCATGCAGGCATCGGCCACGATCGAGCGCCTGTCCGACCAGGTCAGCCCCCTGACTGGCGTGATCGCACGGGTGGTGCCGGTGAACACGCCGGCCGATGGCGGTCTCACGGTCTACCGCAGCGAGATCTCGCGCACCGCCGCGCCGCAGCCGGGTCTGTGGACACAGGCATGGACACAGCTGTGCCTGGGCAAGGGCCTGTCCGAGGCCCAGGCCCGCGCCAGCGCGATGTGCGAAGCCATCGAACGCTACACCGCCTTCCACCAGGGTGACGAAGCCGTGGTGATCGCACCCGCCGGCGAGCTGGACGCGCGCAGCATCGCCCCGGCCGCGCTGGCACGCTTCAGTGATCGCCAGAGATCGCGCCTTGGCACCGACAAACCCCCACATGCCGTGGCCGTACAGGAGAGCGGGCCTGCGCCCGAGCCCACCTGGTGGGCTCCCGCATGGTCCCTGAGCGCGGATGAGCGCTGCTATCTCCCGCTGGCCTTCTGCCTGGCCCATGCGCCGGCCGAAAGCCAGCACCACGTCAACTGGACCTCCAACGGCTGCGCGGCGGGCAACACCCTGGAGGAAGCCATCCTGCAAGGCTTCATGGAACTGGTCGAACGCGACGCCGCCGCCATCTGGTGGTATGGCCGGATCCGCAGGCCGGGCATCGCGCTGGAGGACGTTGCGGCCGAAAGCCGCCTGCGCCTGGAGCGCAGCTGCGGCCCGCAATGGACGTACTGGCTGCTCGACATCACGCATGACTTCGGCATCCCGGTGGTGGTGGCGGCAGGACGCCACGCCCCGGACGGCCAATGGGCCGTGGGCTTCGGCTGCAGCCTGGACCTCGGCCTGGCCTGCGAGCGCGCGCTGACCGAGATGAGCCAGCTGATCGCGGCGCAAAAGAGCTTCTCGGTGGACGGCGACCCGGCTTTCCTGCATCCGCTGGAGGACATCGATGCCCGTCCCCTCCAGACGGCACAGCCCGCAGCGCCACTGCCCATCGCCGAAGCCATCTCGCACTGCGTCGCCATCGCCGCCGGACTGGGGCTCGAAACCCTGGTGTACAACCATTCACGTCCCGATATTCCCCTGCACACGGTGAAGGTCGTCGTCCCCGGCCTGTGCCATATCTGGCCTGAACTGGGCAACCCGCGGCTGTACGATGTGCCCGTCGCGCTGGGCTGGCGCAGCGAACCGATGCAGGAATGCGATCTCAATCCCCAGGCGCTGTACGTCTGACCCTGGCAGGACGAGGGCCGCGCCGCCCCGCCGTGCACAGGACAGTCCAAGGAGAATGCGAGGCGATGGCCCTCTTACACAACCAACTCGATGGCCGCAGGGTCGTGCTGCGGCCCATGCACACCTTCGGACGCCATCCATCGCTGTGCCAGACCGTGATGAAGGCTCCGGACGTCTCCCAGGTCCACGCCCTGATCCGCTGGAACCGGCAGGCCTGGGAAATCGTGGACCAGAGCCGCAACGGCACCATGCTCAACGGCGTGCGGCTGGCCGCCGGCAACTGGACCGCGCTGTCCGTGGGCGCCAGGCTCAGCATGGGCGAGGGCGATGCATCGGCCTGGACCGTGCAGGACCTGAGCCCGCCGCTCACCTGCCTGTGCCCGAGCCAGGGACCCGGGCCGGTGCCCGATCCGCGCCAGATCCTGCCCCTGAACCCGCGTGGCAACCTGCTGCCCAACGCCCAGGAGCCCGAGGTGAACCTGCTCCTGCAGGACAGCCGCTGGGTGCTGGAATCCGTGGACGGCATGGAAACCCTGCGCGACGGTGCCATGGTCGTCACATCGGCGGGGAACTGGGAGTTCGTACTGTGCGACGACCTCGAGTCGACCCGCGAAATCGCCCTTGCACCGGCCGCAGCGCCGCTGCCGGATGTGTCGTTCTGTTTCGAAGTCAGCCAGAACGAGGAACACGCCCGCCTGAGCCTGCGGATCAATGGAACGCCCGTCCCGCTGGGTGAGCGCATACACCACTACACCCTGGTCACGCTGGCCCGTCTGCGCCAGCAGGACGCCCTCAAGGGCATTGCCGCGCAAAGCCAGGGCTGGGTCGAGCTGGAGGAACTCTCGCGCATGCTGGGCGTGGAGCCTTCCTACGTGAACATCCAGATCTTCCGCGCCAAGCACCAGATCCTGGGCGCCCTGCCCCATTGCCCTGCAGCCCCGGCCCTGGTGGAGCGCCGGCGCGGCAGCCTGCGCTTTGGCGACTATCCCTTTGAAATCCGGGGCGGGGCGCGGGCCAGTGCAATGTAATCGTATGTAATTCCCCCCAGCCAGCATGCCTGCCTAAAGTGCCAGCCAGTTCAAGCCGAACCCGGCACGGACTGTCTCATCAATCACTGACTGGCAGAGCTGACATGGCAAAGAAAAACTCCATCAACGCCAGAAACCGGGCGAACCACACCACCGCTTCATGCGGTCATCTTTTCATCAACTCGTCGACCGATGCCACGGTCGTCACAGAATTTGCGGAGTTCACAGGTGCCTCTGGAAACTGCAAATGAGTATGAAATGCGGCGTGTACTGCTGATTCCCGCTGGCGCCAGTCCTGTCGACCCGGGCCTGGCCTGCCTTCTCATGAATGAATATGTCTGGGAAAGCGGCTATCCGCTGATCGTCGGCAAGACCCGCCAGGGCCTGCTGCAGGAATTCTGGAGGCACTACTACGGAGCCAGCGCGGAAATGTTCGTGCCACCCGACCAGTTGCTGGAACTGCACAACGACATCATGGCCGCCATTCCCCTGTGCGCCGGCGCGTTGCCGGTGCTGCGCTTTCTCAGCGACCTCGGGCGGATGTGCCTGCAGGCCCATGGCGAAGGCGCGGGCCTGCAGGTGACCGCCGACTAGATCCGCTCCCGCAACAGGCATCGCGGCGCATGCGGCAGCGGCATGCGCCTTCTTCACTTGCAGCTGCCTAGAATCACAGGCCGGCCATCCGGTGCGCAAGCGCGGATGCCCGGTCTTTCCGTCATGGTTCACGCAAGAACCCCACCCACCCGGCCATTTTTTGCAATGCAACTTCCCATTCACGTCATCGACGCATTCACCTCGCAAAGATTCAAGGGCAACCAGGCCGCCGTCGTTCCGCTGGATGCATGGCTTGCCGACTCCACGTTGCAGGCCATCGCGGCAGAGAACAACCTCTCCGAAACCTCGTTCCTGGTCTGGAGCGCCGAACGCGAAGCCTATGAAATCCGCTGGTTCTCCCCGCTGACGGAAATTGCGTTCTGCGGCCATGCGACGCTGGCCAGTGCCCACGTCCTTTTCGAAGCCGACCCCACTGTGCGTGGCGTCGCCTTCTGGGCCGCAGCCGTGGGCAAGGTCAGCGCAAGGCTTGAAGACAGCGGGCGCATCGTCATGACCTTCCCACGCCGCGATGCCAGCCCCCTGGAGGAAGTCCCCACCGCGTTGCGCGAAGGACTCACCCCCGTCCCCTCCGCCTATCTGGTGAACCAGCAGGCCTACCTGGCCGTGTATGACACCGAAGCCAGCGTGCTCGCGGTCAAGCCCGATCTGGAAAAGCTCAAGACGCTGGGCCCGCTGGACGTGGTGGTGACGGCACCGGCCGATGCCGGCGCGGCGCATGACTTCTGCAGCCGCTACTTCTGGCCCGCCAACGGAGGCGAGGAAGACCCCGTCACCGGCTCCATCCATGCGGCGCTCGCTCCCTACTGGGCCGGCAGGCTGGGCAAGAATGTGCTGGTCGCCCACCAGGCCTCGCGGCGCACCGGCACGCTGTTCTGCGAAGTGACCGATGCCAGCGTCCAGGTCGCGGGCCACTGCGCCCGTTACCTGACCGGGACCATCACCATCTAGCAACCGCAGCGCGCCGCCGGTCCGGTCATCGCGCGCTTCGCCAACCCGCAGGGCAATGGTCCCAGCCACGTCGGCGTCGATACCGTTGCTTTCCCGGGCTTGCGCGCACTGGCGCAGACCGCGCACGGACTGCCAGCCGCCGACCTGAAGGCCGGCAACTGGCACCCGGCGGAGGACAAACCACTCGGCCACCATCAACTGCCCCTGCGAACCTTGAAAGACGCCTGGACAAGCACCAGTCCGGCACATCCCGCCAGCAGGGCGCAGAGCATGGCCCAGGCCCACCCGGCCAGACCGGGTACGGCAGTGGCCCCCAGATCGACCGGCATGGCCAGCACGGGGTCCGTGATGCGGCCATCGACCACCAGATCGTCATCACCCAGTTCGCCATCCGTCACGTCGTAGGTCGCGGTATTGCCCACGATGGACAGGTTCGCGGGCGGATAGAACACGCTGCGCCCGGACGACCCGGGAGTGGGCCCGTACTTCATCACGGTCAACCCCTTCAGGCTGGGGAATGTCACGGCCACGGTCACGGTTTCACCCGGGGGGCATTGCTCCATCGTCCATCGGTATCCCCCATGCGGAGAACGCTCCCGTGATACGCCACCCACCTGCACGGCGGCGGAACCGGCAGGCTCGAAAGAACAACGGGGACTGGCACGAACGATGCGAGCGTGCACCAGGCCGGAACCCGTCGTAGTCCCCACCGCAGCCGTCTGGCGCAAGGCGAACTCCGCGTGCACCGTGCAATCGGCCGTGATCGCGCCCGTGGCATAGGTCACCCCGCCCAGCGTCCCGGCGCATCCTGTGACACCCACCAGCTGCGCGCCCTCGGACGGCGTGACCGTGAAGCTGGTGCTGGCCCCGGAATTCACCGACTGCGCCGTGGCCGGGCTGATGCTGCCATGCGGCCCCGCCGACGGCGTGACCGTGTGGACGATGGGAGCGAAGCTGGCCGCCACCGCACAGTCCCCCCCGATGGCGCCCGTGGTGTAGGTGCTGCCGCTGAGCGTGCCACCGCAGCCCGTCACGCCGGCGATCTTGTACCCCGCCTCGGGCGTGACCGTGAAACTGGTGCTGGCCCCGGAGTTCACCGGCTGCGCCGTGGCCGGGCTGATGCTGCCATGCGGCCCCGCCGACGGCGTGACCGTGTGGACGATGGGAGCGAAGCTGGCCGCCACCGCACAGTCCCCGCCGATGGCGCCCGTGGTGTAGGTGCTGCCGTTGAGCGTGCCCCCGCAGCCCGTCACGCCGGCGATCTTGTACCCCGCCTCGGGCGTGACCGTGAAGCTGGTACTGGCCCCGGAGTTCACCGGCTGCGCCGTGGCCGGCGCGATGCTGCCATGCGGCCCCGCCGACGGCGTGACCATGTGGACGATGGGAGCGAAGCTGGCCGCCACCGCACAGTCCCCGCCGATGGCGCCCGTGGTGTAGGTGCTGCCGTTGAGCGTGCCACCGCAGCCCGTCACGCCGGCGATCTTGTACCCCGCCTCGGGCGTGACCGTGAAACTGGTACTGGCCCCGGAGTTCACCGGCTGCGCCGTGGCCGGCGCGATGCTGCCATGCGGCCCCGCCGACGGCGTGACCATGTGGACGATGGGAGCGAAGCTGGCCGCCACCGCACAGTCCCCGCCGATGGCGCCCGTGGTGTAGGTGCTGCCGTTGAGCGTGCCACCGCAGCCCGTCACGCCGGCGATCTTGTACCCCGCCTCGGGCGTGACCGTGAAACTGGTGCTGGCCCCGGAATTCACCGGCTGCGCCGTGGCCGGCGCGATGCTGCCATGCGGCCCCGCCGACGGCGTGACCGTGTGGACGATGGGAGCGAAGCTGGCCGCCACCGCACAGTCCCCGCCGATGGCGCCCGTGGTGTAGGTGCTGCCGTTGAGCGTGCCACCGCAGCCCGTCACGCCGGCGATCTTGTACCCCGCCTCGGGCGTGACCGTGAAACTGGTGCTGGCCCCGGAATTCACCGGCTGCGCCGTGGCCGGCGCGATGCTGCCATGCGGCCCCGCCGACGGCGTGACCGTGTGGACGATGGGAGCGAAGCTGGCCGCCACCGCACAGTCCCCGCCGATGGCGCCCGTGGTATAGGTGCTGCCGCTGAGCGTGCCACCGCAGCCCGTCACGCCGGCGATCTGATGCCCCGCAGCAGGCATCACCACAAAGCTCGTGGCGGAGCCCGCCGCCACGGACTGTGGAGTATCAGGAGCCATGCTGCCGCCCGCCCCGGCAACCGGGGTCACGATGTAGCTCAAGGCCTGTACATTCACCGGCTTGTACGCCACGGCGGTGCTCTCGACGACATTACCGACATCATTCTGTCCGGCCAGCCAGATTCGCAGCATGCGCGTGCCCGTACTGGCGGTGTTCGCAGGCACCTGCAGCGTGACCGAACGCAGGGCATTCACCCACTGCGTGATGCTTACGCCCGACAAAGAATTCGGGTCCGGTTCCAGCGTCAAGACGCCACTGGCCGGGTCATAACTGGACACGATGTCCCGGGTCCATGGCAGGGACAGCACATCGCCGGGCTGGCGATTGCCGGAAATGGCAATGCTCGCGGAGGCGCCCCAGTTGACGGCGGCGTCGTTGAGTACCAGCTCCGGGAGCACATTGACGGCAGCTCCACCGGCAACAACGGTTGCCCCATCCGCGTTCACACCCCAATGGGGATACCGCACCGTGATGGCACCACCGCCGCCATCGGCCCCGGGCGATCCACCATTGCTGCCAACACCGTATGCCAGGGGCCCATAGGCGGAAAGGGATCCTCCGCCCCCACCACCAGCACCGACAAACCCCTTGTCCTGGAAAGTATCCCTCTGCGAAGCAGCACCGCCCGAACCACCGCCCCCAGCGCCGCCGCCGCCGCCGCCGCCTCCATTGCAGCCCTGCCCACCTTGGCCGTATCCCACCACACTGCCCCCTGCCGGACCTCGCGAATAAGGCGGCATGCTGCCGCCATCGCCGCCCCGTCCGCCGCCGAAGCCCTGGTTGAAATAGACGACCTCTCCGTTGCCATTCGGACAGCCGCCACGGAAGTCAACCCTTCCGGCACGCGGCACCTACTGGATTCAAGGTAAGTCTTGCCGCTGACACAGTCTGGCACCTGGGCCTGGCAAGCCCCTGCCAGAAGCAGGAATGACAAGGGGAGGACGTAGCGTTTCATGGTGTGAAGAACGATGGCCGCAGGAATGCGCCGCGCACCGACAGCCTCAGGCCCTGGAGCAGACAGCCCGCAGCAGGAAGGCGTGGACTGCCGGGCGCGGACAGCACGGTCCCGAAAAAAGGAATTGCCCAGGATCCTAGGCGGCTGCCACAGCACGCCCTTGACTCAGCGTCGGGGATTCCTTGCCCCGGCGTTGCGGGGGCAGAGCCAGGCACTCCTCCGACACAAGGCTTCCTGCGGGAGTACACCGCGACACTGCAAAGGCTGGCAGCCGCTGGAACACATGCCTCCTAAGCTGGCCACAGGTCTTGCGAGACCGTCCATTCCAGTTCAATTCCCAAAGGATGCATGTATGAACAAGGATCAAGTGAAAGGCGCCCTCAAGGATGCCGCCGGAAAGGTTCAGCAAACGGCCGGCGAACTGCTCAACAGCCCCGAGCAACAGGCCAAGGGCATTGCCAAGCAGGTCGAAGGCACGGCCCAGAAGAAAGTGGGCGATGTGAAGGAAGCCATCAAGGAAGCCAGGAAGTAGCGCCACGCCGACCTGCGCCGCACTTCCCGCCGCGCCCGACGGGTGCTCACGAGAACATTTCTTCCAGGAGTTGATATGACAGGTTTCCAAACGCTGAAGATGGGTCTGATCGGTGCCGCCCTGCTGGCTGGTACTTCATCCGCAAGCTGGGCCCAGCCCGTGGCCGGCACCACCACCTTGGGCGTGGCAGCCACGGAAGTCCAGGCCGTGGCCACGGGCTGGAGCCTGAAGAAGTCGGTGCTCGGCAAGAGCGTGTACAACGAGGAAGGCAAGGCCGTGGGCAAGATCGACGACGTGATCGTCGCTCCCGACAAGGCCGTCTCGTACGCCATCGTCGGCGCGGGCGGTTTTCTGGGCGTCGGCAAGCACGACGTTGCCATTCCGGTGAACCAGTTCCGGGTGGAAAACAACAAGATCACCTTGCCCGGCGCCACCAAGGACGCCCTGAAGGCGCTGCCGAAGTTCGAGTACGCGAAGAAGTAGGCACGCCAGTTTCCGGCCCCGCAGGCCCTGCCTCGCCGGGCGTTTGCGCACCTGGCGAGCGCGCGCGGAGCGCCTGATGCGTTCTCCGAACGGTCACCCCCGTCCGGATGAAGGCAGACCGATGGCCCTGCCGGACCGCATCGCGACCGCCGGGCAGAGACCGTGGGTGGGCCGCCTGAAGCAGGCGCGCAGAAGGTTGCGAGGGCCAGGCGGTATCGGACCCGCGCAGGCATGCAACCACGCCTTCGCTGGTGCCCCCTGTCGTTCAACGACGCGGCCTGCCCAGCCGCTTGCTCGCCCTCGATATGCCGTAGTTCACCAGGCAATACAGCGCGGCGACCACCAGGTACACGGGCACCAGGGCCTGGTAGTTGGCGATGAGCACCTTGGCGTTCTGCATGAGTTCACCGTAGGTGACCACATAGCCGAAAGTGGTGTCCTTGACCACGATGACCAGTTGCGCCACCAGGGCTGGCACGATGAAACGCAGGGCCTGGGGGAAGACCACGAGCAGGAACACCTGGGCTTCGGTCAGCCCCAGGCTGCGCGCGGCATCGGTCTGACCCCGGGGCACGGCCAGCACGCCTGCGCGGTAGACCTCGGCCACCACGGCGGCCGTGCTCAGGCCGACCGGCAGGGTCAGCATCCAATAGGTGCCGAGCTTGATGCCGGCCGCTGGCAGCACCAGGAAGCACACATAGATCAGCAACAGCGTCGGCGTGCCGCGCAGGAACTCGATGAGCGCGATGCTGGGCCAGCGCACCAGCCGCAGACGCGACAGGCGTCCCACCATCAGCGCCAGCCCCAGGGCCAGCGCAATGGCGGCGGCCATGGCCGACGATGCCAGCGTGCCCAGCAGGCCCCGGCCCAGGAAGGCCCAGGTCGTGGGCCAGGTGAAGAACTCCCAGAACCTGGCATCGAGCTGCCCCTGGGAATGAAAGCGCGACGCCACCGCCGCCGCCAGCACCAGCAGCAGGGCCGCCGCAACCACGCTCACCGTCCGGGTGACGGTGCGGGCGCGGGGGCTGGGGGCGCCGAACAGAATGTCTTCCAGGTGGCGGCTCATCGCAGTATCCGCAGCTTCTTTTCCAGGGCGGCGCCGGCCCAGGCGATCAGCAGGCCGGTGGCCACATACAGCGTGGCCGCCACCCCGAAGGCGGCCATGCCGGCAGCGGAATCGTTGGCCATCTTGGACACCAGCGCCGTCAGCTCCCGGCCCGCCATGGGCACCTGTGAGGCCAGCGAGGTGGACAGCATCAGCGCGATCAGCAGCGAGGTCACGGGCTGCACCACGGTGCGCAGCGCCTGCGGCAGAACCACCGAGCAAATGACCTGCATGGGCCGCATGCCCAGGCTCAGCGCTGCCTCGACCTGCCCGCCGGCCACGGTGTTGATGCCCGCGCGCAGATAGTCCGCCGTGAAGGCGGAGCACACCAGCGTCAGCGTGAGGATCACGCTGGGCTCGTAGTCGATAACCACCTCCAGCTCGGGCAGGGCGAACACGATGAAGATCAGCAGCGCCACGCTGGGGATGTTGCGGAAGATCTCCACATAGCCCGTCAGCACGAAGCGCAGCGGCGGCACGGGCAGCAGCCGCAGCACCGTCACCACGATGCCCAGCACAAAGCCGGGCACGAAGGACAGGGCCGTCAGCTTCCACGTCAGCAACAAGGCCTGCCAGAAGGCAGGCCCATGCTCGGCCAGGAGCCTGGAAACCTCACCCATCGATCAGGGACGGGCGGGCGGCGTGGGAACTGCGGTGCTACCCGTGCGCTGGCCGATGGACACCGTCCACAGCCTGGCCCAGGTGCCATCGGCCTCCACCTTCTTCAGGAAGGCATTGACGAAGGCCACGCCATCCGAGCCTTTGGGCAGGCCGATGCCGTAGGGGTCCTGCTCGCCAAAGGGCGCGCCCGCCAGCCGCGCATTGCTGGCGCCCAGGCTCAGGGCGTTGAGCAGCAGCGTGTAATCGGTCACATAGGCGTCCACGCGGCCCTGGCGCAGGGCGTCCAGCGCCTCCTGGTGCGTCTGGAACTCCTGCACCACGGCCTTGGGCGCGTGCTGCGCCAGGATGGCGGGCCCCGTGGAGCCGGCCTGCGTGGCCACTTTCTTGCCAGCCAGATCGGTGTACGACTGGATCGCCTTGTTGTTCGCCTTCACCAGCACCCCGGCCTGCGAGGTGTAGTACGGCCCGGCGAACGAGATCTTCTCGGCCCGCGCGGGAGTGATGGAGTAGGTGGCGAACACCAGGTCCACCTGGCCGTTGATCAGCACCTGCTCGCGCGTGGACGAGTTCACCTGCGTGAACTGGTACTTGGCCGCATCGCCCAGGATGTAGCGCGTGAGCAGTTGGGCCAGGCCCGCGTCGAAGCCGCGCAGCTTGCCATCCTTCTCGTTGAGCAGCGAAAAGAGATTCGAGGTCTGCGTGCCGCCCAGGCGCAGCGTGCCGGCCTGCTTGATCTTGCTGGCCCAGGTGCTCGACGCGATGGTCGCCGCGTCGGCCACGGGGCCCTGGGCCACCAGCGCGTCGAACGCGGCGGCATCGATGGGCGTGCCCTGGGCATGCAGCGCACCGCCGGTCACGATCGCCAGTGCCGCCACGGTGGATTTCAGAATGGATGGGATCGACATGGGGTCTTCTTCAATGGTCTGTGACGAAAGCCAATATACAGCGCGGCGCCGCGCGCCGAGCCCTGCGCCCGCCGGACCGCGGAAAGCGGCGGCACGCCTCGGAAAGAGGCGCAAAGCGCCAGGAAGCCATGGCGCTGATTATGGCGACTGGCAGGCTTTCTGATGCGATGGCAAGGCAATTGCGCCAACGTCCCGCAAAGACGCCGGGATTCAGGACACCGGCTGAAACACTGGATGAATGCCCTGCTCGACCGGCTGAAATCACCTCCCCAACGGACATCTGGCCAAGGCGGCGCGAGCGCAATCAGGTCCAGAGCCTGAGGGCCAGCCCTGTCAGCCCCGCTGTCAGGATGACATGGATCACGTTGACCTTGAAGCGCATCAATGCGATCGCAGCTGCGATGCCGATGGCGACCGAAGGCCAGTCGATGCCCGCTGCCAACCCTTTCGGCCAGATGACGTGATAGGCGAAGAAGACAGCCAGGTTCACGATGACACCCACCACGGCGCAGGTGATCCCGGCCAGCGGTGCGGTGAATTTCAGGTTGTCGTGGGTGGACTCGATGAAAGGTCCCCCGATCAGGATGAACAGGAAAGACGGCAGGAAAGTGAAGAAGGTCACTACCGTCGCTGCCACGGTCCCGGCGAGGAGCAACGAGTCCGTTCCGAAGAGGGCCTGGGTCCAGCCCCCGACGAAGGCGACAAAGGACACGACCATGATCATCGGTCCAGGCGTGGTCTCCCCCAAGGCCAGGCCATCCATCATCTGCGCTGCCGTCAGCCACTGGAAGTGGTCCACAGCTCCCTGGTAGACATAGGGCAGCACGGCATAGGCCCCGCCAAACGTCATCAGGGCCGCCTTGGTGAAGAACCAACCCATCCGGGTCAGCGTGGAGTGCGGCCCGAACACGGCGGCCAAGCTGCCGATGGCAACGATCCACAAGGCCATGCAGACCGCAAGAACCCGCCAGAAACGGCGCCAGGAGAACCGGGCATGGAGCGGTGTCGGTGTGTTGTCATCGATGAGTGCCGGCCTCGCGTCCCGATGCGGTGTCCCCTTGCCGTGGCTGGCGCCACCGCCAAACGCAGCAGGACGCATCTTTCCGCCCACGAAGCCAACGGCTGCCGCGGCCAAGACGATGAGCGGAAAGGGGGCCTGCAGCGCGAAGATGGCGACGAAGGCCGCAACAGCGATGCTCCAATGCCAGCCGTTTTTCAGGGACCGGGAGCCCACCCGGAAAGCAGCCTGCACCACCAGTGCGGTGACGGCCGGCTTGATGCCATGGAAGAAGCCTGCCACCACAGGAGCATCGCCATGGGCCATGTAAAGCCATGACAAGGCGATGATGATGGCAAGCGAGGGCAGGACAAACAGCGCGCCTGCCACGACGCCGCCCCATGTCCGGTGAAGCAGCCAGCCCAGGTAGGTGGCAAGCTGCTGGGCTTCAGGCCCAGGCAGCAGCATGCAGTAGTTCAGGGCATGCAGGAAACGCTTTTCGGAAATCCATCGGCGGCGCTCCACGAGCTCCTCGTGCATGAGCGCGATCTGCCCGGCTGGACCGCCAAAACTGATGAAGCCAAGCTTCAGCCAGAAAGGAAGCGCTTCGGAGAGCGAAAGGGAGGTGGGAGGGCCCGAATCGGCCGATTTGGGCAAAGCGGTGTCCATAGAAACTCCATAGAGGATTGCCAGCGCTTGGACGAGACACCGTCTACCCTTGCGGAACGGGAGGCTGCTTTCCCGATGCGGGCATTCTAGCTCGCCACCGATGGCCGGCGTGATTCAAGGCCGGACGATGTCCGCTTCGGGTCGAATACGTGTCGTGGGCCGCAAACGCCCCAGGGCTGCCGGCGATCCGAGGGGACGGCCCTGTCCCCGGCGGGCCCCGGGCGCTCTCATGCCTGCCCGGGCAGCAACAGCAGCTTGCCCACGCTCTTGCCGGACTCCATGCGCCGATGGGCCTGGGCGGCCTGGGCCAGCGGGTAGGTGCTGTCGATCACGGGGCGGATCATGCCGCTGGCCAGTGCGGGCAGCCAGCGCTGGGCGAAGCGCCGGACCATGGCTTGCTTGACCTCGGGCGAGCGCGACTTCATGACGGTGCCGAAGATGCGCAGGTGCTTGTACAGCAGCTGGTCCATGGGAACGGACTGCGCCTGCGCGCCGCCCAGCAGCCCCACGCAGACCATGCGCCCGCCCATGCCCAGCGCGCGCAGGTTGCGCTCCAGGTAGGGAGCGCCGATGAAGTCGATGACCACGTCCACGCCCTTGCCCGCGGTCCTGTCGGCCACCACGGCCTGGAAGTCTTCGCTGCGGTAGTCGATGAACTCGTCCGCGCCAAGGCCCCGCACGGCCTGGCGCTTGTCGCCGCTGGCCGTGGCGAACACGCGCGCGCCCGCCGCATGCGCCAATTGCACCGCCGCCGAGCCCACGCCGCTGCCGGCCGCATGCACCAGCACCGATTCGCCCGGCTGCAGGCCGGCCAGGTGGAACAGGGCCTCGTGCGCGGTCACGAAGACCTCGGCCACGGCGCCGGCATCGACCAGGGACAGGCCTTCGGGCACGTGCATGGCCATGCGGTGGTCCATGCGCGAGAACTCGGCATAGGCGCCGCCGCCCACGATGCCCATGACGCGGTCGCCCACGGCGAAGCCCTGCACCTGCGCGCCCACCTCCACCACGGTGCCGGCGACCTCCAGTCCCATCAGGTCCGATTCGCCGAAGTGCGCGCGGCCATAGGCTCCCTTGCGGTGCGAGACATCGGCCCGGTTGACGCCGATGGAGACGTTGCGCACCAGCAGGTCATGGGGTCGGACGTCGGGCCGGGCCACCTCGCGGGCCACCAGGACTTCGGGCCCTCCAAAGTCGTCGAAAACGATGGCTTGCATGGTCGGTGTGTTTGTCATGGCTGGAAGGAAAGGGAAATCAGATCAGAGCGCAAAGCTTACGCCGGCAAATGCCTGCTCGAACGCAGCAATCCTGCTCTATAGTGCTGCATTTATGCATCACACAAGACGGCCATGGACTGGGACGACACCCGCATCTTTCTCGCGCTGACGCGCGCCCCCTCGCTGCGCGCGGCCGCACGCAGCCTGGGCGTGGACCAGGCCACGGTGGGGCGGCGCCTGAACGCCCTGGAGGCCGAGCTGGGCAGCAAGCTCTTCCTGCGCGCCAGGGACGGCTACCTGCTCACTGCCGCCGGCGAGGCGGCGCTGGGCGCCGCGCGGCGCATGGAGAGCGCGGCCCTGGACCTGCGCACCCGCATCGAAGGCCTGGACGACAGCCCGGCCGGCCTGGTGCGCGTGACCAGCACCGACTCCATCGCCACCGAATTCCTGCTGCCCGCCATCGCGCGCCTGCAGCAGCGCTGGCCGCAGATCCGCGTGGACCTGGAGATCTCCACGCAGATGCTCAACCTGGGCCGCCGGCAGGCGGACATCGCCTTCCGCAACATCCGCCCCGAAGCACCCGAGCTGGTGGTGCGCCGCGTGGTCGCCTGGCCTGTGGGCCTGTTCGCCAGCGCGGCCTATCTGGCGCGCTTCGGCGAGCCCGTGGCCGAGGACGAGCTGCGCGGCCACCAGCTCGTGGTCTACGGCCCCCATCTGCAACAGCGGCCATTCCCCACCCTGGTCGACGTGCCCGCGCGCCAGGGCACGATCGCCATGGCGGCCAACTCCAGCATGCTGGTGCGCAAGGCGGTGGCCGCCGGCATCGGCCTGGGGGAAATGCCCGTGGGCCTGGGCGAGCGTGAAGGCCTGGTGCGCATCTGGCCCCGGCGCACGCGCGCGGCCGACTACGAGGTCTGGCAGGTCATGCACCCCGATTTGCAGCGCACGGCCCGCGTGCAGGCCACGGCCGAGTTTCTGGCAGGGGCGCTGCAGGGTTGAGGCCCATGGCGCTTCGGGTGCCGTGCAGATTTCGCGTTCCGCGGCCTTTCAGATACCGGCCGAACTGCCGATAGACCGGGTACCAAGCCCTCCAACCGGCGCCTGTTCGACCTGCGCCGCAAGGGCACCGCAACCGGGAGACCGGCTTCCGTGGTCCGTCCGTCGTTTCCGCCTTTTCACGCACCCTGCCCATGCCTGCCCTGTCCCTTCGCCAGAAACTGCTGGCCCCGCTGGTTTTCTGCCTGCTCGCGCTGCTTGCGCTCACCCTTTTCAACGCCTACCAGGCCCGCGACAAGGCCTATGAGGCCCGGCAGCAGGCGCTGCGCGATTTCGTGGACTCGGCCGACAGCCTGATCGCGGCCATCGCCGCGGAAGCCAAGGCCGGCAAGCGGTCAGAAGAAGACGCCAAGGCCACCGCGATCGCACGCGTGGGGCAGTTGCGCTACGGCGGCGGCGCGGGCTACATCACCAGCATCACCACGGATTCCGTGGTGCTCAACAACCCCGCGAGCCCGGGCATCAACGGCAAGAACATGGGCGGCTTCCAGGACGCCAAGGGCGCCTATCTGTACCGCGACATCGCCGCCACGGGCCGGTCGTCCCAGGGCAGCGGCTACCTCACCTACTGGTGGCCCCGGCCCGGCGCCAAGGAGCCCAGCGAGAAACTGGCCTATGTCAAGCGCTCCACCTCCTGGAGCTGGGACCTGATCGCGGGCGACTATGTGGATGACATCCAGCAGGCCTTCGTCGCCACCATCATCAAGTCGGTCGCTGCGCTGACCGTGCTCGGCGCGCTGCTGTCGGTGATCGCCTGGCTGGCCACGCGCAGCGTGCTGCGGGCCATCGGCGGCGAGCCCTCCGTGGCGGCCGAGATCGCCAACCGCATCGCGGCCGGGGACCTGTCGCATTCCGGGCTCGATGGCACGGCGCACGCGCCCGAAGGCAGCGTGATCGCCGCCGTGCAGCGCATGAGCGCCCAGTTGCGCCAGCTGGTGATGCGCATCCATGACACGGCGGGCATCATCCACCGCTCGGCCGGTGAGATCGCCACGGGCAGCATGGACCTGTCGCAGCGCACGGAGCAGCAGGCCAGCTCGCTGGAGGAAACTGCGGCCTCCATGGAGCAGCTGACGGCCACCGTGCACCAGAACGCCGAAAACGCCAGCCAGGCCAGCCAGATCGCCTCGGGTGCCAGCGCGGTGGCCGAGCGCGGCGGCGCCGTGGTGGACCAGGTGGTGACCACGATGGGCGAGATCAACACCTCCTCGCGCCGGGTGGTGGACATCATCGGCGTGATCGACGGCATCGCCTTCCAGACCAACATCCTCGCGCTCAACGCGGCGGTGGAGGCCGCGCGTGCGGGCGATCACGGGCGCGGCTTCGCGGTCGTGGCCGGCGAGGTGCGCACGCTGGCGCAGCGCAGCGCCTCGGCGGCGCGCGAGATCAAGACGCTGATCCAGGCCTCCGTGGAACGCGTGGACGCGGGCGCCACGCTGGTGGACCAGGCAGGGCAGACCATGCGCGAGGTGGTCACCACGGTGCGCAACATCACGGGCATCGTCACCGAGATCGCCGCCGCCAGCCGCGAGCAAAGCAGCGGCATCGAGCAGGTGGGCCTTGCCGTGACCGACATGGACCGCGTGACCCAGCAGAACGCCGCCCTGGTCGAGCAGTCCTCGGCCGCCACGCAGGTGCTGCAGCAGGAGTCGGAGAAACTGTCGCGCCTGACGGCCTCGTTCAAGCTGTAGGATCGCTGGGCCGCGGCACCCGCTGCCGCGGCTTCCCCCACGCCTTTGCATCCAGACATGATCACCTGCTACCTGCGCTACATCATCGACCCGTTCAAGACCAAGGAATTCGAGCACTACGGCCGGACCTGGATTCCGCTGGTCGAGAAATTCGGCGGCAAGCACCACGGCTACTTCCTGCCCTCCGAAGGCGCCAACAACGTGGCGCTGGCCATGTTCAGCTTTCCCAGCATGGCGCTGTACGAGGAGTACCGCATCAAGTCCATGCAGGACCCCGAATGCCAGGCTGCCTTCCGCTACGCGGAGGACACGCGCTGCATCCTCAGCTACGAGCGCAGCTTCATGCGCCCGGTCTTCGCCTGAAGCCGCCCGGCGCCGCGCCCCCATGTGCGCGGCGCGCGTTTGCAAATACGCAATCGGCATTTCCGCATCTGAAGTACGCTGACTAGCATCCATCCCATTGCAATTCCTTGAGGATGGAGCGCGTGAACAAGCGTCGTTTCCTGCTGGCCGCATCGTCCCTGCTGGCCACTGCCGCCCTGGCTTCCACGACCGCCGCACGCGCCGCGGCGCCCTCCCGAAACACCCGGCTGGTCGTGGCCGACCAGAGCGAGCTGCTGCGCCACCTGCTGGAGGCCAGCGGCGAGCGCAAGCGGCTGGACTTCGCGCTGGAGCTGCCCAACTTCGCGGGCGGCCCCGCCATCTTCGAGGCCATCCGCGCCGGCGCGCTGGACATCGCCTATGTGGGCGACACGCCGCCCATACAGGCGCGTGCGGCCGGTGTGCAGCTGCCCATCATCGCCACCTTCACGCGCGAGCGCGCCCAGTATCGGCTGGTGCAGCGCGCAGATGCCGGCATCGAGCGCCTGGCCGAGCTGCGTGGCAAGCGCGTGAGCTACGTGGAGGGCTCGGGCCGCCAGGTCTTCCTGATCGAGGCGCTGGCACGCGCGGGCCTGACGCTGGCCGACGTGAAGCTGGTGAACCTGCGCGTGGCCGAGCTCAATGACGCGCTGCGCGCCAAGGCCGTGGACGTGGCCGTGCTGATGGAGCCCCATGTCACCCGCCTGGGCAGGCAGATCGGTGCCCGTCCCGTGCCCGATCCGCAGGAGCGCACGCTGCTGCCCGCCACCTCCTACCTCTATGCCCGACCCGAGGTGCTGGCCGACGCGGGCAAGTCCCGGGCCATCGTCGAATTCCTGGGCGCCTTCGTGCGCGCCGGCAAGTGGAGCAATGCCCATGCCCAGGAATGGGGCCGCCACTACTACACGCAGTTCCAGCGCATCGATGCCGAGAGCACGGCCGCCATCCTGGCCTCGCAGTCGGACCTGCTGTTCCAGACCGCCGCCGAGGCCCGGCCCCACCACCAGAAGCTGATCGACATCCTGCACGCGGCCGGCACCCTGCCCCAGCGCCTGGATGCCACGGGCTCTTTCGTGCCCACCTATGACAGCGTCATCGTGGCCAACCGCTGAGGGACCGTCCATGCCACCTGCACGACTGGAGCTTGCCGCCCCCGGCCCGGCCCTCCGCCAGCCACCACCCGGCAGCACAAAGCCCGCCCCGCCACTGGTGCCCGAGCGCCTGTCGCAAGGCATGCTGCTGATCGGTCCGGCCCTGCTGCTGGTGCTGTGGGAGACGGCCTCGCGCATCGGCTGGCTGTCGCCCGAGACGCTGACCGCCCCCTCGCAGGCCATGGCCGCCGGCTACGCCATGCTGGTCGACGGCAGCCTGCTGCCGCACCTGCTGGCATCGGCCGGACGCGCCTACAGCGGCCTGTTCCTGGGCGTGCTGGCCGGCGTGCTGCTGGCGCTGGCCTCGGGCCTGACGCGCACGGGCGAGGCCCTGCTGGACGGCCTGGTACAGGTCAAGCGCGCCGTACCCACCCTGGCGCTGATTCCGCTGGCCATCATCTGGCTGGGCATCGGCGAGCCCATGAAGATCTTCCTGATCTTCACGGCCGTGCTGGTGCCCGTCTACATCAACACCCATGCGGCGCTGCGCGGCATCGACATCGGCCATGTGGAACTGGCCCAGACCCTGGGCCTGTCGCGCGCCGAGTTCATCCGCAAGGTGGCCCTGCCGGGCGCCCTGCCCGGCTTCTTCACGGGCCTGCGCATCGCCGTCTCGCTGTGCTGGACGGCCCTGGTGGTGCTGGAGCTGATCAACACGCAGACCGGCATCGGCTACCTGATGAACCGCGCCCGCGACTGGGGCCAGACCGACGTGATCGTGGTCGGCATCCTGATCTACGCGCTGCTGGGCCTGCTGTCCGACGCCGTGGTGCGCCGCATCGAGGCGCGCGTGCTCTCCTACCGCAGGTCGCTGGGATCATGAGCCACCACCTCAGCACCGCCAGCGTGCGGCTGCAGCGCTTCACGCGCAGCTTCGGTGGCAGGGCCGTGCTCGACGGCCTGGACCTGGACATCCCCCCAGGCCAGTTCGTGGCCCTGCTGGGCGAATCCGGCTCGGGCAAGACCACCTTGCTGCGCGCGCTCGCCGGGCTGGACGGCCATGCGCAATCCAGCGGCGCGGCCAGCGCCCAGGGCAATGTTTCCGTGCTGTTCCAGGACGCGCGACTGCTGCCCTGGCTGTCGGTGCTGGACAACCTCACCCTGGGCCTGGACGCCCGCGCCAGCCGGCCCGCCGCCGAGCAGATCCTGCGTGAGGTGGGCCTGCACGACAAGGCCGACGCCTGGCCGGCCACGCTGTCGGGCGGCCAGAAGCAACGCGCCGCGCTGGCGCGCTCGCTGCTGCGCGCCCCGCATGTGCTGCTGGCCGACGAACCCTTCGGCGCCCTGGACGCACTCACCCGCATGCGCATGCATGGCCTGCTGCTGCGCCTGGTCGAGCGCATCCGCCCCACGGTCATCCTCGTCACCCATGACGTGGACGAATCCCTGCTGCTGGCCGACCGCATCCTGGTGCTCAGGCACGGGAAGATCGCCGAAGACCATGCCGTGGACCTGCCCCATCCCCGGCGCCCCGACCACCCCGTCTTCATGCGCCTGCGCACCACCTTGCTGCACAGCCTGGGCGTGGAAACCGAACCCGCATGACTCCCATGGCGACGACGCCGCACCACAAAGGATTGCCTCCATGCCCCGGCAACTGCACCTGAACCTGTTCCTCATGACGCGCGGCCACCACGAAGGCGCCTGGCGCCATCCGGGCGCCAACCGCAAGGCGCTCACCGACCTGGAGCTGTACGTCGATGCCGCGCGCATCGCCGAGGCCGCCAGGTTCGACGCCGTCTTCCTGGCCGACAGCCTGGTCGGCCCCGAGAACGGCCAGCAGATCACCTCGGGCCTGCTGGACCCGCTGGTGCTGCTCACCGCACTGGCGCTGCGCACCGAGCGCATCGGCCTGATAGGCACGGCCTCCACCACCTACAGCCATGCCTACACGCTGGCGCGCCAGTTCGCCTCGCTGGACCACCTGTCCAAGGGCCGCGCGGGCTGGAACATCGTGACCTCCTGGGCGCCCAACGCCGGCCTGAACTATGGTCTGGCCGACAACGTGGACCACGGCGACCGCTACCGCATCGCGGAGGAATTCGTGTCGGCCGTCGATGCGCTGTGGCGCAGCTTCCCGGCCAGCGCCCTGCTGGACGACACGGCGGCGGGCCGGTTCCTCGACGCCGCCCAGATCAAGCCCATCCACTTCGAAGGCCGGTACATCCGCACGCGCGGACCGCTCAACGTGCCCGGCAGCCCGCAGGGCCGGCCTGTCTTCGTCCAGGCCGGCCAGTCCGAATCGGGCCGCGCCTTTGCCGCCAAATGGGCCGAAGCCATCTTCACGGCCCATGGCTCGCGCGAGTCGGCCCAGGCCTTCTACGCCGACATCAAGGCCCAGGCCCGGCACCTGGGCCGCCAGCCGCAGGACATCGTCATCCTGCCCGGCATCAGCGCCGCCATCGGCTCCACCGAATACGAGGCGCGCCAGGTCTGGGAGGAGCTGGACAGCCTGACCAGCATCGAGGTCGGCCTGGCCCGCCTGTCCGCCCGCTTCGGCGGCCACGACTTCTCGGCCGTGCCGCTGGACCGCAAGCTCACGCGCGACGACTTCCCCGATCCCGACAAGGTCCAGGCCTCGCGCAGCCGCGCCGTGGGCTATGTGGAGACCAGCCTGCGCGACGGCCTCACACTGCGCGGCCTGCTCCAGCGCCTGGCCGGCGCGCGCGGCCACCTGGCCGTGGCCGGCACGCCCGAGCAGGTGGCCGACATCATCGAAGACTGGTTCAGGAGTGGCGCGGCCGACGGCTTCAATGTCATGCCGCCCCTACTCAACCAGCAGTTCGAGCTGTTCACCAGCGAAGTCGTGCCCCTGCTGCGCAAGCGCGGCCTGTTCCGCAGCGAATACGACAGCCATACGCTGCGCGGGCATTTCGGGCTGGGGGAATTGGCCGGGGTGCCGGATGGGCAAGCAGATCAGCGGCGGGAGCAGGTGCTGGCTGTCTGAGTGCGATCGCCTACGGTGGCGCATCCGTTGTGCCACAGCATTCATGAAACGCCACGATGGCCTTCATGCAAGCCTGTGGCCGCACCTGAAAAATGAAATGCGGTGCGGCAATGCTTTCAACACGCGCATTGCCAGAAATGGACGCCACCAGGCCAGCCGCATTGGCAGGCATCAGCCGGTCATGGCAGGCCTGCAGATAAAGCAGTGGCTGTCGCACGCGCACGCCCTGCGCCAGCAGATCAACCTCCAGAGCCTGCCTGACGCGGCCTGCCAGAACCTCTGGTGCGACCATCTGCAGGGCCTGCTTCAACAAGACACGCCCGGACGCTGTTGCATGCCCATTGCTCAGCACTCCATCGAGCAGCCACATGGGCGCGCGTGCCGCCGGGACCCAGGCGAGCAGCCCTGACAGGCTTGAGAGAAGCGCCTTCAAGGGCAGATCCAGGCGGGCAAACGAGGCTCCGAGGATGACGCCCCGGACCCGCGTCGGGTGCTCCGCTGCCAGGCGCAACGCCAGCGGCCCCGAGAACGATTCACCGATCAGAAAAAGCGGCCCAGCGGGCAGACGGGCCAGCGCATGATCCAGCAGTTCGTCATAGGAAAGCACCTCATCCGGCGGATAGGTGATGACCTGCACCCGAAAGAACCCGGACAGCACCTGCACAAACTCCGCCAGCAACAAGCCCGTGCCATCCAGGCCGGGCAGGACTGCCAGCCAGGGCAGGTTCTGACCCCCTCCACAACTCGCTTCCGTCATCGGACGCTACTCCCTCAAAGGCCCCACCATAGCTGAAGCAAGCCTTTGGCTGGCATCGGGATGCGTGGCCAAGCCCAGCCTTGCACCAGACTTTCAGCTCTCCCCCGTTGTGGCAGGATCACCAGCACCAGAATTACCGAGGGACCTCCCATGCTGATCAACTGCGTAGCCTACGAAAACGGGGCCAAGCTGGCCGATATCGCCATAGCGGACATCAGCAACTACATCGAGCGGCCCGGCTGCTTCGTCTGGGTGGCGCTGGCCGATGCCACGCCTGCCGAACTGGAGGAGATGCGCGAGGAATTCGGCCTGCACGCGCTGGCCGTGGAAGATGCGCTGCACGGCCACCAGCGGCCCAAGATCGAGGAATACGGCACCACGCTGTTCGCCGTGATGCACCTGCTGGAGCCCGAGCCCGAGCGACCCGGCCACTTCAACCACGGCGAGGTCGATGTGTTCGTGGGTCCCAACTTCGTGCTGTCGGTGCGCAACCGCAGCAAGCGCGGCTTCCTGGGCGTGCGCGAGCGCTGCGAGAACGAGCCCGAACTGCTGCGCCACGGCTCGGGCTTCGTGCTGTATGCGCTGATGGATGCCGTGGTGGACCGCTACTTCCCCATCATCGATGCGCTGGAGGTGGAGCTGGAGCAGATCGAGCAGCAGATCTTCACCAAGGGCGCGGCGCGCGACAACATCAAGCAGCTGTATGAACTCAAGGGCCGGGCCATGGACCTCAAGCACGCCGTGGCGCCCCTGCTGGAAGCCGTGGGCAAGCTCAACGGCGGGCGCGTGCCCCAGATTTGCGTGGGCTCCAGGGACTACTTCCGCGACGTGATGGACCACCTGGGCCGCATCAACGCCCAGATCGACACCATGCGCGACACCGTGGGCACGGCCATCCAGGTGAACCTGTCCATGGTCTCCATCGAGGAAAACGAAGTCACCAAGCGCCTGGCGGCCTGGGCCAGTATCTTCGCCATCTGCACGGCCTTCTTCGGCGTGTGGGGGATGAACTTCGAAGTCATGCCCGAACTGAAGTGGCAATACGGCTACCCGGCCGCGCTGCTGCTCGTGCTGGGCGTGTGCGGGGTGCTTTACTACAAGTTTCGCAAGGCGGGGTGGTTGTAGGCCAAGTCGGCATGGCTTTGCTGCTTCACCTGATTTGAGCCATTCATGGCGCTTCGATGCGCACGGTTTTGCAGTGTCAAGGCAGTGGAACACTTGGCATGGGAGATTGCACGCCATGCCAACGGCGTGCTGTCTGCCTCCACGTCGGGACGAAACGCTGGTTGACGGTAGTGGCTGCTGGCCTGGTGCGCAGATACCAGGCGGCACCAGGGTTTCACCGGGGCCGACTGTCACAACCCGGTCACATGACCCCGCCACCATCCCAGGCGCCAACCCCTGGACGCCCGGACCCTATCCCACGCCCCATGTACGACGAACTCCTGCCCGACCACCACGACGCGCTGATGCAGCGCATCGAGCGCGACCTGCTCGACAGCTATGACGAAGAACTGGAGATGGAGATAGACGACGCGCGGCTCGACGGTGGCGCCGTGGATGGCGCCGATTCCATGGGCCGGCAGGTCTACTTCCGCGAGCTGCTGCGCCTGCAAGGCGAGCTGGTCAAGCTCCAGGACTGGGTGCAGCACCACAGGAAGAAGGTGGTCATCCTGTTCGAGGGCCGTGATGCGGCCGGCAAGGGAGGCGTGATCAAGCGCATCACGCAGCGCCTGAACCCGCGCGTGTGCCGCGTGGCCGCCCTGCCCGCGCCCAACGACCGCGAGCGCACGCAGTGGTATTTCCAGCGCTATGTGTCCCACCTGCCTGCGGGCGGCGAGATCGTGCTGTTCGACCGCAGTTGGTACAACCGCGCGGGCGTGGAGCGCGTGATGGGCTTTTGCTCGGACGAGGAGTACGAGGAGTTCTTCCGCTCCGTGCCCGAGTTCGAGAAGATGCTGGTGCGTTCGGGCATCACGCTGGTGAAGTACTGGTTTTCCATCACCGACGACGAGCAGCACCTGCGTTTCCTGGGCCGCGTGCACGACCCGCTCAAGCAGTGGAAGCTCAGCCCCATGGACTTCGAGAGCCGCCGCCGCTGGGAGGCCTACACCAAGGCCAAGGAGGCCATGCTGGAGCGCACCCACATCGCCGAGGCGCCCTGGTGGCTGGTGCAGGCCGTGGACAAGAAGAAGGCCCGGCTCAACTGCATCTCCCACCTGCTGACCCAGCTGCCCTATGAAGAGATAGAGCACCCGGCCGTCGTGCTGCCCGAGCGCACGCGCAACCCGGAGTACACGCGCAACCCGGTCCCCCAGCACATGTACGTGCCGGACAGGTATTGACCCCCCCTGAGGCGCTTCGCGCCTTCCCCATCTCTCTACTCGCTTCGCGAGGGAGGGGGACGACAGCCTCGCTGCGGGGCGGCGCGGCCGGCGTAGGCCCTTGCTTGCTGTCCCTGACATGGGTCGCGCCCGTTTCGCAGGCATGGCTGGTCAGGCCTTTTGGGCCTCGTCCTCCGGCTCAGAAACTTCGGACGACTCTTTTGCCTGGTGATCGGCCGCACGCTTGCGCCGGTCCTGCTCCAGCAGCGCGGTCAGCGCCATGTGGATGCGCTCCAGCGTGCCGCCCGGGTTGATCCACCAGTCGGTGGACCAGATGCGCAGGATCTGCCAGCCCAGGCCGCGCAGCACCTGCTCGCGCAGCTTGTCGCGGTCGCGCGCCGTGGCCGAGCGGTGGTAGGTGGCGCCGTCGCATTCCACGCCGGCCAGGTAGCGGCCCGCGAAGTCCGGGTGCACCACGCCCAGGTCCACGCGGAAGGACGAGGCACCGATCTGGGTGTGCACGCGCCAGCCCTTGCGCTCCAGCGCCCGGGCCACGCCGGCCTCGAAGGGGCTTTCGAAATCGCCCTGGCTGCCACGATGCGACTCGGCCAGCGCGCGCGGGCCGCGCTCGGCGAATTCCAGGAAGTGCTTGAGGTCGCGCACGCCGGCGGCCTGGGTGCGCGACAGGTCCATCTGCTCGCCGCGCAGGCTGGAGAAGATGCGCAGCTCCTGGCGCGCGCGCGTGACGGCCACGTTCAGGCGCCGCTCGCCGCCATCGCGGTTGAGCGGGCCGAAGTTCATGGACACCGCGCCCGAGATGTCGGGCCCGTAGGTGATGGAGAAATACATGATGTCGCGCTCGTCGCCCTGCACGCTTTCCAGGTTCTTGACGAAGACGGGTTCCAGCTGCGCATCGGAGAAGAAGGCCTCCAGCGCGGGGTCCCTGCGGCGTTCCTCGTCCAGCAGGTCCTCGATCAGGCTTTGCTGCTCGGAGTTGAAGGTCACCACGCCCACGGTGGTGCCGGCCTCGCGAAAGCCCGGCGAGCGCAGCCGCTGCACCAGGTCGGCCACCAGGGCCCTGGCCTCGGGCTGGTTGATGCGGGCGCCGCCCTTTTCGTAGCGGCCGTCCACGGCATGGAAGCTCACGGCGCGGTCATCGGTCACGGGCGAGGGGAAGGTGACCAGCCCGCCGCCGTAGTAGCGGTGGTTGCTGAAGGCGATCAGGCTTTCATGCCGTGAGCGATAGTGCCAGGACAGGTGGCGCGTGGGCAGGCTGGCGCCCAGGCACTCGTCCAGGATGCTCTCCATGTCGCTTTCCGTGAAGTCCGCGTCCTCGTCCGCGCTTCCGGCACGGTCGAAGAAGTTGGTGGGCGGCAGTTGCCTGGGGTCGCCCACCATGACCACCTGCCTGGCGCGCGCCATGGCGCCGATGGCGTCCCAGACGGGAATCTGCGAGGCCTCGTCGAAGATGACGATGTCGAAGTTGCTGGTCTCGGCGCTCAGGTACTGGGCGATGGACAGCGGGCTCATCAGCAGGCAGGGTGTCAGGCGCAGCACAGCCGATGGGATCTGCTCCAGCAGCTGGCGCAGCGGCAGGTGCTGGCGCTTCTTGGTGATCTCGCGCCGCAGAATGCCCCACTCGCTGTTGCGCTCGATGCTGTCGGCCGACGGCAGGCCCGCGCACAGCCGTGCGCGTATCCACTGGCGCGTGACCGCGGTGAATTCGTCGTCCAGCGCGCGGAAGTCGGCAATGCGCCGTTCGTGCTCGGCGGGGACGAAGCGCTTGAGCACCTCGTCCTCGTCCACGGCCAGCGCCAGCCACCAGCGCGCGTAGTTGGCCTCGAAGGCCTGGGGTGCCCGGGCCGGGTCCAGGTGGCCTGACTCGATGGCATCGGCCAGCGCACCCAGGCCCTGCTCGTGCGCCGCAGCCCGGGCATTGCGCCAGGCGCACCAGGCATGCAGGCCGCCTTGTTCGGCCAGCACGCCGGTGGCCGTGGCCGCCAGTTGCTCGGCCGTGTGCCCGGCCAGGGCGCGCTGCCGGGACTCGTCATGGGCGGCGGCCGCGCTGAAGGGCTCGACGGCCGCATGCAGCGCAGCCAGGCTGTCCACCAAACGCTGGCAGGCCAGTCCCAGCGCAGCGCCCTCGCCCAGTTCGGCGTCGTGCAGGCTCAGCACCTGGTGCAAGGCCTGGCGTGCCTGGGCCAGGCCAGCCTCCGGCCAGCCCAGTCCGGCCAGCCCTGTCTGCAGCGATGCCTGCAGGCGCAGCGCGTGCTCCACGGTCTGCGTGCGGGTGTCAAGCCCGTCCCAGACGCCGGGGCAGCGCGCGCGCAGATCGTCCAGTGCCAGCAGTTGCTGCTCGATGGCGCTGCGGGCTGTCAGCTGTGCATGGGCCTGCTGCAGCGCTGCGCCGCAGCGGCCCTGGCCCACGCTGGCGTGCGATCCCGTGAGGCCGCCGCGCCGCGTCAGCTGCAGGCGCTCGCGCTCGAAGGCCAGCGCATCCTGCAAGGCCTGGGCATCGGTTTCCAGCCCGCGCCACAGGCCGTGGCTGGCTTCGGTCAGGGACAGATAGCCGTCCAGCTGACGGTCCATCTCGTGCAGGGCCTGCAGGCGCCGCAGCTCGGCCATCCAGCGCTCGCCGCCATGGCCCTCGGCCACGGCCTGCAGGCCGTCCAGCGAAAAGGGCCTGCGCGCACGCGCCGCCAGCAGGGCCGCGTTGGCCTTCAGGACGCCGCGCGCATGGTCGGTGCGTGTGCGGTGGCCGGCCCACAGGCCGTCGGCCGCGGCGCCGGGCTGGATCTGCTCCAGTTCTTCGCGCAGGCCCCGGATGCGCACCAGGGCGGCCAGGTCCTCGGCCACGCGCGGCTCCCCCGCGCCTTCGATGGCGGCCTCCAGCGCCGCGCGCACCTTGCGCCGCCCCAGCCAGGACAGTGGCCAGAGGGACCTGCCGGCCTTGGCCCATTCCCGCTGCAGCAGGGCCACGTTGAGCTGGCCCACGCCCGCGCCGTATTTCACGGACAGGCCCTGGCGCAGCGCCGCGATCTCGTCGATGCACTGCAGGCCGCGTTCCAGTTCATCGCCCAGGGCCGCGGGCCAGGGCGTGCCCAGCTCGGCCTCCAGGCCGCGACGCCGGCCCAGCAGATCCAGCGCCTGGGCCAGGCGCTCCTGCAGTTCGGCCGGCCAGGGCGCCGGCACCTGCGCGCACAGCGCGCCGTGCTGCGCCAGCAACTGCAACCCCGCCTGCAGGGATTCAACCGTGCGCGCGCCTTCGGGCAGCATGCAGAAAGCCAGGTTGCGACCGGCGGCTGCAGGCAACGCCCGGGCCACCACGCCCAGGGCCGAGCGTTCCTGGCGCCCCAGCGCAGGCCATTCGATGCGCAGCAACCGCCCCAGCTCCCGCGCGGCGCCGGCAAAGTCCTGGCCTGCGTCGGCCAATGCCTGGGCGGCGTCCACCATCTGCTGCTGCCAGCGCACGGACCAGTCGGCGGCCTGCACGGTGGACAGCGGGCCATCGCGCAGTTGCGTCGCACCCACGGCCTGGGCGTTGGATTGCAGGCGCCCGGCGGTCTCGCGCAGCAGGGCCAGCCCCGCTTCGTCATGGGCCTGTGCCGCGGGCCAGTGAAAGCCCAGGCGCGGCAGCGCCTCGCCACCCGCCACGGCGCCGATGGCACGGTAGATGGTCCAGCCGTTGGCGTGGCGCATGTGCAGGCGCTGCACATAGGCCGACAGCTGCTCTCGCAGCCTGCCCAGCCGGGCGGCCTTGGCGGCCCAGGCGTCGGCATCGACTTCGCCATGGGAGTCCCAGGACTTCTGCAACTGGCCCAGCACATCGAGCTTGCGGCTCTTGTTGGAATGCAGCTCCAGGCAGAACTCGCCCAGGCCGACTTCGCGCAGGCGGCGATAGACCACGTCCAGCGCGGCGATTTTCTCGGCCACGAAGAGCACGCGCTTGTCCTCGGCCAGGCATTGCGCGATCAGGTTGGCGATGGTCTGGCTCTTGCCCGTGCCAGGCGGGCCGATCAGCACGAAGTCCTTGCCCCTGGCGGCCGCCATGATGGCCGACAGCTGGGAGGAGTCGGCCGGCAGCGGGCTGAAGACCTGCTGCGGCGGGAACTCCTGGTCCAGCCTGCACGCATCGGGAAACGGGGTCTCCGAGCGATAGGGTTCGCGCGGCGTGTCGATCAGGTGGGCCACCACGGGCGAGGCGCGCAACTGGTCGGCGCGCTCGGCCAGGTCCTTCCACATCAGGTACTTGGCGAAGGAGAACATGGACAGCACCACGTCCTCGCTGACCTCCCAGCCTCGGATGTCCTTGACGGCCTCGCGCACACGGGCCCAGATGCCGGTGATGTCCAGGCCCGCCTCGTCGCGCGGCAGGTCGCCCGCGGGCACGCCCAGGTCGAGCTGAAAGTCCTGGCGCAGCATCTCGATCAGGGTGGGATTGAAGCGCGCCTCGTCCTCATGCGCCGCCAGCGTGAAGCCCGAGCGCGCGCTCTTGCGCTCCAGCGTGACGGGCAGCAGGATCAGCGGCGCGCGCAGACGCGCATCAGGCTTGTCAGGCCGCGTCCAGAGCAGAAAGCCCAGGGCCACGAACAAGGTGTTGGCGCCGCCTTCCTGCAGCGCATTGCGCGCGCCGCGGAACAGCTCCACGAAGCGGCCGTCCAGTTCCGACGTCTCCAGGTCGATGCAGACCTCGCGGCGTCGCAGCGCCTCCTCGGCATGGGCGCGGCGCAGGTCTTCGAGGCTGCGCGCCTCATGCAATGGCTGGCTGCGCGGGTCCGTGCCCTGCATGAGTTCGGGGCTGGGCAGCAGCTTCAGCACCTGGCCGGCAGCCAGCGCATCTTCCAGGGCAGGCGCCTGCACCTGCAGCAGCAGCGACTTCTTGCCCGGCCTGAAGTGCAGCAGGGCATTGCGCAGCGACAGGTCCAGCAACCGGCGCTGCCAGCGCGCCAGCCTGTCCCTGGGATCGAGTTCGGCCGTGGGCACCTCCCGGGCCAGGCCCCGCGGCGGCAGTTGCGGAGGCGGTTCCACCGTGAGCGCGGGCTCGCCTGCGCCATCGCTCTCGCCCTCGGCCGACGCGGCCCCGTCCTCCTGCGGCTGCGCCAGAGCCAGCGGCCGGATGCGCTGCATGCGCGCGCGCCGCACGTCCACCAGCAGCTCGAACCGGTCCTCCTGCTCCTCGGACAGCTGGCGGGCTCCCTGGGCAATGGCCTGGCTGAAGGCCACGGCCTGGCCCTGGGCGGCCAGCGTGGCCTCGAAGACCACCAGCTCCCGCAGCCTGAGGCGCTTGCGCACGGCGGTGACGTCATCAACCACGGCCGTGGAAAACTCCTGCGGGCCCAGCCACAGGCCTACGAAGGCATGGCCGCGCGTGAAGAGCAGCAGGGGATGGAGATGCGCCTGCTCCAGGCAGGAGGCGAACAGCAGCGCCAGGTCCAGGCAGGTCGCCAGGCCCGCATCCAGCACCTGGCCCGTGCTCCGGATCTTCTGGCCCGCATGCTCGAAGCTGGCCGGTGGCAGCGCGTAATGCAGTTTCTGCTGGAGCACGGCGGTCCAGAGGCCGGAGGCCAGCTCCCACGCCCGCTCGGGCCCTTGCTCGTAGCCATCGATGGCACCGGGCCGGCCGCTGGCCTGCAGCGCCTGCGCGGCGGCCTTGAGGAGGCGATCCACGGCCGGGTCGTTGGGCTGCACGAAGGCCGCCACCATCTCGGGCAGATGGCCCAGGCCGCCCCACTGGTTGCGCGCCAGCAGTTCCACCGGGTGTTCATGCCGGGCCAGCACCGGACCGGCCTGGCCCGTGCCGCTGCGGCAGCTTGCGCGCAGCTCCAGCCGCAGCACGGCGGACTCCGCCTCGGTCAGGCGCGAGAGCAAGGCGCCATTGAGCACCACGTCCAGATCGGTGAGCGCATAGCTGCCGTGCGCCGCCACCGACTCCAGGTGCCAGGTGCGCGGCTGGATGAAAGCCGGCTCGCAGTCCAGCTGCAGGCTCAGGCCCTGCAGCGGCTCGGCGCCGTCGTTGACGACCACCAGCTCCAGCAGCGCGGGCACGGCATTCTGGAAGTCGGCGAGATTGAGCCTGGCCACGGTGCCGATGCGCAGCGAAATCGAAGGTCCGGGCACCGGGCTGGCATGGGCTTCGGCGGCGGGGGAGTCTCGGCGGTTGTCTTCTGTCATGCGCAATGGTCCTTGGCTGGCCGGCGCATGCCGCAGGACGATCGAAATCCTGCGGCATTCGCGGCCCGGTGATTGTCCGCTGCGAAACGGCCGTCCGGCCCGAGATGGACGGTTTTCATGGGTCACCGTTTGCAAATTCCGAAGCAGGCCCGCACCGGGCGCCCGCCTCCAGTACGATGCCGGCGATCCATGCGCAACATTCCACCCGTCCACCTGCTTGCCGCCTTCGACGCCGTGGCCCGCCACCAGAGCTTCAACCAGGCGGCCGAAGACCTGCACCTGTCGCACAGCGCGGTCAGCCACCGCATCCGCGAGCTGGAAAGGCTCGTGGGCGCCACCTTGTTCCACCGCAGCACGCGCGCGGTGGCGCTGAGCCCGCAAGGCACCTGGCTGCACCAGCAGATCCGCGCCCCGCTGGAGGCCCTGGAGGCGGCCTTCGGCCGATTCACGCATGAGCGCGACGTGGTGCGCATCAGCGCCCTGCCCTCGTTCGCGCGCCTGCGCCTGGTGCCGGCGCTCACGGCCTTTCACCACAGCCACCCGGCCGTGTCCGTCGCCATCGATCCGACCACGCGCAACGTCCAGCTCGAACAGGGCGAGGCCGACATCGCCATCCGCTTCGCGCACCAAGCGCCCCAGGCCTTCCATTGCGAGCACCTGCTGGACGATGAGTGGTTCGCCGTGGCCGCACCACGCTATCTGGAGCCGTTCGACGGCCTGGGGCTGGCCGCCCTGTTCGGACGCGCCAGCCTGCTGTCGCACAGCCGCCAGCCCTGGGATCCCTGGCTGCAGGCGGCAGGCCTGCGCATCCCGGCGACGCGGCGCCAGCTGAGCTACACGGACACCGGCCTCATGCTGGACGCGGCCCTGAACCTGCAGGGCATCGCGCTGGGGCGCCGCTCCCTGGTCCAGCGCCTGCTGGCCGAGGGCAGTCTGGTGCGCGTCTCGGACATCGCCATCCCCTGCGAGCAGCGCTATTTCCTGCTGGCCTCCGAGCGCGCCATGCTCTCGCGCCATGGCCCCATGGTCATGGACTGGATACGCGCGTTGGCGGCGCAGCCACCGTGAGCGGTGTCGCAACAGGCGCAGGCAAGGCCGCGCCTACCGCGCCATGGTCAGCGCGATGCCCAGCAGCACGCCGCCGATGGCGACCATCTTCGCGCGGATGTGCTGCTCCGCGAAGAACAGCGCCGACAGCGCGAACACCATGATCAGGTTGGCGCGCCTGAGCACCGAGATCACGGCGATCTGGGCGCCATCCATCTGCACGGCGGCCAGATAGAGGTATTCGGCCAGCACATAGGCGAAGGCGATGGCGGGCACCGGCCAGTTGCGGCCCAGCAGGCTGCGCAGCTCCAGCGTGCGCCAGACCCAGGGCAGGAGCAGCAGGGCCAGTGCCGCGCGCTGCAGCGCCGACCAGGCCTGGACGGCTGCCAGGTCCATGCGCAGCGTGGCCAGGATGTGCTTGTCATACAGGGCATTGGCCGACGACAGCAACGTGGCCGCCAGCATGCACAGCACCCAGAGGTTGCTGCCGAAGCGTATGCCCTCCCTGCGCCCGATCAGCGAAAACAGGTAGTACGCCGCCATGGAGACGGCCAGCCCCAGCCACTGCCACCAGCCCAGTTGCTCGGACAGCAGCAGCACCGCGCCCAGCGCCGTCCATAGCGGTCCGCTGGCACGCACTCCGGCCGAGATGGACAGCGGCAAGGCCTTCACCGCGTAGTACGAAAGCACCCAGGTGGCCACCATCATCAGCGACTTGGGCAGCAGCAGCATCTGCTGGCGGCCGTCCAGCACGCCGGGCGCCAGTCCCAGATCGCGCAGCGCGGGGGCCATGCGGGCCGGCAGGCACAGCAGCGGCAGCCACAGCAGTGCCCCGATGGCACAGCACCAGAACACCACCTCGACCACGGATTTCTCCGCCAGCGCCAGCTTGGTCAGAAAGTCATAAGTCCCCAGCACCAGGCCGGCCAGCAGCCCCCATACCATCCAGTCCATATCCGTTCGCACTCCTGCATTGACAAGGGTGCGAGCGTAGGAGCGATGGGCGTGTGGATTGCTGAGGCTTGCGCGGCGATTGTGCGATGTCATGCATCAATGCGCGCGGGACCGGGCGCAGGTCACCTCATGTACGAACGCATCATGGACAGCACCAGGTCCGCATCGTCCTGCCTGTCGGCGCCGGAGGCCTCGCCATCGGCCAGGTGCTGGCGCGTGGGCAAGGCGCACTGCGCCTGCATCGTGGCCCGGGATGCAGCCGCCGACGTGCAGCCCGACACCGTGCGCCGCCTGCCGGGCATGCACGGGGAACTGGTGCATGTGACGGTGGAGGTCGACCGGCCGCTTCCCGCGCGGGCCACGGCCTGAAGGGCGCGATCCCGACCTCACTGCGCGCCGGCCACCGTCGCCTGGCGCGTGCCCGGCTGCTTGAACAGCTTGAAGTACGGCGTGTTCGACGGATTCACCGGGATGTCGAACTTGCGCACCATGGCATAGGTCTGGATCTGGTCGTGCAGGGGCAGGTAGATCAACTCCTTTTGCACCGTGGACCAGATGGAGTGGATGGTGGCATCGCGCCTGCGCGTGTCGCCCTCGGAGGCCAGGGAGACGATCTTGCTGTCCAGCTCGGCATTGCTGTAGCGCGTGGCATTGGTGTTGCCCCGGCCGTTCTTGCCGCGCGTGTGCACCAGATAGTCGAAGACATAGGCCGAGTCATAGGTGGGAACGCCCCAGCCATAGAGATAGAAATCGGTCTCCTGGTTGTTGATCGCCGCCGTCTGGATGGCCAGCGGCCGCGAGGAGACGGTGGTCTTCACGCCGATGCGGCCCAGGAACCCCGCCACGGCCTGGCAGATGGCCTCGTCGTTCAGGTAGCGGTCGTTGGTGCAGTGCAGGGTCAGGGCGAAGCCGTTGGGGTAGCCGGCCTCGGCCAGCAGCTTCCTGGCCTGGGCCGGGTCCGTGCGGCCCACGGCGCCGAAGGATTTCTCGTAGCCGTGCACGAAGGGCGGCGCAATGATGTTGGTGGGCACGGACAGGCCCCGCATCACGGCGCGCTGGATGGCGTTGCGGTCGATGGCCAGCTGGAAGGCCTGGCGCACGCGCAGGTCCGCCAGCGGGTTCCTGTCCTTTACATCGGAGTTGGCCAGCGGCGCTGCCCCCACGTTCAGGCCCAGGAAGATGGTGCGGTTCTCGGCCGCCTGGTTGATGCGAAAGCGCGGATCGGCACTCAGCCGCGCGATGTCCTGGATGGGCAGATCCTGCACGAAGTCCACCTCGCCCGACAGCAGGGCCGCCACGCGCGTGGACTGGGACTTGATGGGCAGGTAGACCAGCTCGTCGATCTCCAGCGGAAACTGGCCCCGGCCCCAGTAGCCGGGGAACTGCCGCAGCACGGTGCGCGTGTCCTGTTCGCGCGAGGCGATGACGTAGGGACCCGTGCCGTTGGCGTTGCGCGTGGCGAAGTTCTCTTCCTTGGCCAGCGCATTCTGTGGCTGCTCGGCACCATGGGCCTTGGCCCAGGCGGCGCTCAGGATCTGGATGTTGATGAGGCTGGCGGGCAGCAGCGGGTTGGGCCCGTTGGTCTTGATGTGCACGGTGAAGGCATCGACTTTGGTCACGTCGGTGATCGAGGTCAGAAGCGAGCGCATGTCCGATGTGGGCGAGCGCGCACGGCGCAGCGAGAACAGCACGTCGTCGGCCGTGAACAGGCTCCCGTCATGGAATTTCACGCCCTTGCGCAGCTTGAACTCCCAGACCGAGGGGTCGGCAGTCAGCGCCCAGGAGGTGGCCAGGGTGGGCTGCAGCTTGCCATCGGCCGTGCGGATGATCAACGGCTCGTAGATCTGGTGCAGCAGGTTGTGGTTGGGGCCGTTGTTCAGCGCGTGCGGGTCCAGCGTGGAAGCATCGGTGGAACGCGCCCAGCGCAGGGTCTCGGCCTGGGCGGGCGGTGCGCACAGCAGGGCTGCAGCCAGGGCGGGCACCAGCGCCAGGGTTCGAAGAGAGAAAGTGCGAGGCAGGATGGATCGTTGGTTCATGGAGTGTCCCGGCAGCCGGACAAAGAAGCGGAAAAAGGCCGCGGCGGACGCCGCGCCGACTGCACCAGACGGGCGATTGTGTGGAGGCACCGGCCGGCCGCAAAGCCCGATTGCGCCTATGCAAATGCGCCCGGTGCAGATGCACCGGCGACGCAGGCGCCAGCGCTCCGCCGCCCACCGCTTCAGCGCGCGGGAAAGCGCTGCGCCAGCAGCGTGAACAACGCGCGCAGGCCCTGCGCCTCGCCTCCCTCGGGCCGCCCGGGCCGCTCCTCCTGGTTCCAGGCGAACAGGTCCAGATGCAGCCAGGGCACCTCGGGCGGCACGAAGCTTTCCAGGAACAGCGCGGCCGTGATGGCACCGCCGTGCGGTGTGCTGGCGGCGTTGAGCAGATCGGCCTGGTCGGACCTGAGCATGCGGCGGTACGGCGCCCACAGGGGCAGGCGCCACAACGGATCGGCCTGCGCTCGGCCCTGGGCCAGCAGGGCTTCGGCCCAGCCGTCATGGTTGCTGAACAGTGCGGGCAGGTCCGGCCCCAGCGCCGTGCGCGCGGCGCCCGTGAGCGTGGCCAGGTCGACCACCAAGGCAGCAGGCGTGGGCGCGGTCCGGATGGCGTGGTGCAGGGCATCGGCCAGGAGAAGACGGCCTTCGGCATCGGTGTTCTCCATCTCCACGCGCCGGCCGTCACCCGCCTCGATGATGTCGCCGGGCCGAAGCGCACCCGCGCCCACGGCGTTCTCGACCGCAGGCACCAGCAGCTTCAGGTGCACGCGCAGGCCCGCCTGCATCACCAGGTCCGCCAGTGCGATGGCATGGGCCGCCCCGCCCATGTCCTTCTTCATCCAGCGCATTCCGGCCGCCGGCTTGAGGTCCAGCCCGCCACTGTCAAAGCACACGCCCTTGCCGATGAGTACCACATGGGGCAGCGCGGCATCGCCCCAGGTCAGTTCGGCAACGCGCGGTGCCTGCGCCGCCGCGCGGCCCACGGCATGGACCAGCGCAAAGCCCTCGGCGGGCAAGGCATCGCCCACCCATTGCCGGTAGCGCGCGCCATGGCGCTCGGCCAGCCGTTGCACGGCCAGGGCCAGCTCCTGCGGCCCCAGCAGGTTGGCCGGCAGGTTGACCAGGCGGCGCACTTCGCCGATGGCTGCGGCCATGGGCGCGATGGCGGCCTGCTCATCGGCGCTGGCCAGCAACTGCGGGGGGCATGGGCGGGGGGCCGCGCCCGGCTGCCTGGCCTGGCTGGTCGATGGCAACGCACCCAGTGCCCAGCCCAGCAGCAGGTGCGACCTCTGGGCCAGCTCGCCCTCTCCATCCCTGTCGGCAAGCGCATAGATGCCGGACGGCAGCGCGCCGGGCAGGCCCGCCAATTGCCACAGCGGCTGGTCCGGGTCCACCCCCACCAGCACGCCGGCGAGGGCCGTGCCCTCGCGCTGCAGATCAGGCAACAAGAGAACACGGCCCGGCCGTGCATCAAAGCCTGCGGCGCGGGCCCAGCGGGCCTGGGCCGCAGGCAGTTGCTCCAGCACGGCCGCCAGCGTGCCCGGTGTGACGCGGTACAAGGCCGTGGTGGATTGGGGTGAGATGGCAAATGCGCCGGAGCGGGAATCGGAATGGAATGTTGTGGCGGGGGTGGACATGGCGTGGTCAAAGCGCGCCAGCCTAAAGGTCAGCCCGACTATCGCAAACAAGCCTGCCGCATATGGATATGCGCAAACCCCTGATGGAAGGCAGCGCCGGGGTGCAGGCTGCATGCCATGGCGACAAATATAATTAGCCACCATATAATATGCAAACATCAAATCCAGCGCACGGCGCATCAACCCCAGGAAACACCATGTCCCACTATCTGGTCGAGCTCTATTCCCCCAACCCCGCCTGGCTGGCGCTGCCCGCCGCGCAGCGCCAGCATTTTCTGGAAGGGGTTGCCAGTGCCATGGGCGGGCTGGCTGCCATGGGCGTACAGGTGCTGGCCCTGGCCGAGACCGACGGCCGCCTGGACCACGCCAGCCCCCACCGCTTCCTGGGCATCTGGCGCTTTCCCGATACCGCTGCCCGCGATGCCTTGCTGGCAGGCATCAAGGCCAGCGGCTGGTACGGCTACTTCGACCATGTGAACGCGGCCAGCGGCGCGGGCGGCTTCGAGAGCCATCTGAAGGCGCTGACCGAAGCCTGAAGCAGACGCGCGATGGGAGCTGCCGCGCCGCCAGCGCTACGGCTCAATCGGACACCCCAGACGCTTGAGCGTCTCGTCGATCCATGGCGCGCTGTAGGTACCGGCAGCGATGTCGGCCACCATCCTGGCCTCGACGGCCTGCTTTTCGTGTGCGGCATCCAGCAAGGCCTGCGCCTGCGCATACGGTACGCACAGCAAGCCATCGTCATCGCCGATCATGAGGTCACCGGGCTCGATCACCATGCCATCGATGGCGATGGGCACATTGATTTCGCCAGGGCCGTCCTTGTAGGGCCCGCGGTGCGTGACGCCCGCTGCGAATACGGGGAAGCTGCCTGCACGAATCCATGCGGCGTCCCGGATCGCGCCATGGATCACGATGCCGCCCAGCTGGCGACGCATGGCGTCTCCGACCATGATTTCTCCGATGAGTGCATTGGTGAGGTCGCCACCCGCATCCACCACGATCACGTCGCCTGGGCTGGCCAGTTGAAGTGCCTTGTGGAGCATGAGGTTGTCGCCCGGGCGCGTCTTGATGGTCAACGCGGGGCCGGCCATGCGCCCGCCGCCGTGCATGGGGCGCAACCGCGCGCCGCCAGCCGTCATGCGAGCCATGCAGTCGCTGACGTTGGCAACAGGCACGTCGAGATAGTGCCTGGCAATATCCAGGCTGACAGCGCGTTGCCGCTTCAGAATTTGAAGACCGATCATGGTGTTTGCTCAGAGTGGATGGGATGAAAGCTGTGCCGCTCAATCCAGCGTGGTGCCCGAGCTCTTGACGATGGGTGCCAGGCGTGCGCGGTCGCTGGCGTAGAGCCTGGCCATGTCCTGCGGGGTGCCGGTGATGAGTTCGGCGCCGGAGTCGGCGATCTTCCTGGCCGTGTCGGGTGCGTTCACCACCTTGTTGATGGCTTCGTTGAGCTGCCTGACGATGGCGTCGGAGGTGCCTGCCGGGGCCATCACGCCCCACACGCTGGCCAGCTCCACGCCCTTGATGCCGGATTCGGTGTAGGTCGGCACGTCGGGCAGCAGCTTGGAGCGGCTCGCGGTGGTCACGCCAACGGCGCGCACCTTGCCCGACTGGATGTGCGACAGCAGCGTGGGGATGGAGCCCATGTACATGTCGATGCGCCCGCCCAGCAGGTCGGGCATGGCCTGTGCCATGCCGCGAAACGGCACATGGGTGAACTTCACATTCGAGCTTTTCTGCCAGGCCTCGCTGACGAGGTGCGAAATGGTGCCGGTCCCCGGCGTGGCAAAGCTCAGGCGCCCGGGCTCTTTCTTCGCCGCCTGGACGATGTCGTCCAGGGACTTGTACGGCGAATCGGCATTCACCACGAGCACGGCCGGGCCGGCTGCGACCAGGGCCACGGCGCGCAGGTCCTTGTCGGGGTTGTAGGTGAGCTTGGAGTACAGCAGCGGGTTGAGCACCACGTTGTCGGTCTGCGCCATCACCAGGGTCAGGCCGTCGGCGGGGGCCTTGGCCACCTGGTCCAGAGCCAGGTTGCCACCGGCACCGGGCTTGTTCTCCACCACGATGGGCCACCCATGGGCCTCGGTGAGCTTGGTACCGACCAAGCGCGTGAGGTTGTCGGTGCCGCCACCCGCCGGAAAGGGCACGATGAACCTGATGGGCCGCTGCGGATAGGAGCCCTGGGCATGGGCCGGGGCCATGGCGGCGATGGCGGCGATGGCGGAGGTCAGTGCCAGCAGGCCGCCGAGGGCCAGGTTGCGTCGGGTCAGGGTCGTCATTGCGAATGTCTCCTTTTATGGTGTCGGTTGGCGCAGGGGGCGTTCATCAGGCGTGGCTGGCGAGCACGTGGCTGCCCAGCCAATCGATGGCCTCGTCGATGGAGGTGCCGGTGAACGGCCGGGCCGCTTGCGCCCGGGCCGTGGCGGCGAACAGCGCCTCGACAGCGGGCAAGGCGATGGGCGCCAGGCCGTTGAGGGCCATCTGCTGCCGGGCCTCGGCCACCTCGTTGCGGCGGCGCGCGGAGTGCGGGATGTGCGTGCGCACCATGGACTCCATCAGCGTGCGCAGCGGTGTCTCGTCGATGTCCTGCAGCACGGCATGCAGTTGCTCGCGCAGGCCCATCTGCTGGGCCGTCACCAGGCACTCCACGGCCAGTGCCTCGGTCCCCTTGGTGTAGATGCTGCGCAGGAGCTTGAGCGCGGCGGCATCGCCCGGCTGTCCGCCTACTACGCGAACGGAGCCACCCAAAGGCAAGAACAATTCCTGTACAAAACCGGCCTTGCCACCGGCCACGAGCAGCGGCGTCTTCCTGCCGCCCAGGTTGACCGCGCCGGTGATGGCCACGTCCACGAAGTGCACCGCCCGGCCCTGGGCGACGCGCCGGGCCAGCTCGCCACATTCGCGCATCTCCTGCGGGTCGGCCGTGGTCATGTCCACATACACCACGCCATCGCGCAGATGGGGCAGACAGGCCTCGAACAGGCTGCGCGCCACGGTGCCGAACACGGCGCTCACCACCACGTCGGCCCCGGCCAGCCACTCGCCGGGCGCAGCATGCACCTGCGCACCAGCGGCCTGCACTGCGTCGGCCACCGCAGCGTTGGGCTGCAGGTCGCACAGGCCCACCAGGCTGTGCCCCTGCTCCACAAAGGCCTGCATGTAGCAGGCACCGACCATTCCTCCACCCAGTATTGCGATCTTCATAGAAGTACAAATTTAAAACATTAAGCGCAGTCTATGGGGCGCACCTCCAACTTCCTTCTAGAGATTTCCCGTAGAACTGCGAATATTTGTACTTGTTTTGTATTTTTCCGAATGCAGCGAAGCGCAACACCCCTTTCCGTCGTCACCTAGAATCGGCGCACCATCCCCACCCATTCGGTGCAAACACAGTGCAAAACGTGAAAGACAAGGCGTACGAGGTTCTGCGGCAGCGGCTCATCGGCGGCCACTACCGACCCGGCGAACAGCTCAAGGAGGAGCCCATTGCCCGCGACCTGGGACTGAGCCGAACACCGGTGCGCAATGCGCTGCACCGCTTGGTGGAAGATGGCCTGGCCACCGATGGCGCGGGCCAGGGTATCCGCGTGTCGGAGTGGAGCGACTGGGATGTGGAGGAAACCTTCCAGCTGCGCCTGCTGCTGGAGCCGTACGCCTCGTTCCTCGCGGCCACGCGCGGCGGCGAGGGGCTGGCCGATGCGCTGGAGGCCTGCAACCAGCGCATGGAGGCCGGCATTGCCGCTGGCCAAGACGGCATTGGCGAGGTGCAGTCCGCCAACCGGGATTTCCACCACGCGCTGATCGAGGCATCAGGCTCTCCGCGCCTCAAGACCATGCTGGCGACGATGATCGACATGCCGATCATCAAGCGGTCGTTCTACATCTACACGCCCGAGGAGCTGGTGCAAAGCCTGCACCACCACTGCGACCTGGTGATCGCCATCCGTGCCAGGGATGGGGAGCTGGCACGCCAGGTGATGCAGCTGCACCTGCGCATGTCCTACCACCGGTTCATGAAGCATCGAGGGGAATATCGCGCGGATGCTTGAACAGTGTCATGACCGGGGCTGAACCCTTGGCGCCGCCCGCACCCGGTACAGCCACGGCAGCCAGACGAAGGCGATCAAGACCAGCACAACGCCCGCCAGCGCCATGGGCAACACCATCGGCCAGGCGCCGTGGCGCATCGTCGGATCGACAAAGTGCGCCGCCAACTGGCCGGCGCAGAAGGCCACGCACATGATCACGAAGCCCGAACACGACACGGCCCGCCCGGCCAGCTGCGGCGGCAGGCCACCCACCGCGCCCGCCTGGCCGCAAGGCTGGTGCAGGCCATGGCCCAGCGCATACACCGCGTGCCCTATCAGCAATGGAACGGGCGAGGCCGGCGCCAGCATGCAGCCGGTGACCTGGATGCACGCCCCCAGCAGACTGAAGGCAGCACCCAACTGCACCGTGCCCACCGGCCCGCGCCGCGACAGCAAACGCCGGCACCATGTGATGCTGAGGATGTAGACCAGCGAGCCGCCCGCTGGAATCCAGCCGTAGAGCACGGGCGACAGGCCAAACAGGTCGACGTACACCATCGGCGACAGCAGCAAAAAGCAGAAGATGCCGCCGTAGGTCGTCGCGGCCAGCGCCGTCCAGGCGCGAAAGCCGGGGTTGGCGAACACCTGGCGCACACCGCCAGTGGATACGGGTGCCAGGACCGAGGCAGCCCCCAGGACTTGCCGCGTCTCGCTGAAAGTGCGCCAGCACAGCGCCAGCAACGCGAGCGAGTAGACGCCCATCGCCACCAGCACCCAGCGCCAGCCGGTGGCCTGGACTCCCCATGCACCGGCAATCGGCGCCACCAGGGCCACCAGCCCCAGGCCCATCAGGCCTCGGGCCATGATGTGCGGCCCTTCATGGACCGGATACAGGTCGCGAACCGCCGCCCGTGCGCACACCAGGATGGCCGCCATGGCCGCGCCCTGCACGGCGCGCCAGGCCACCAGTGCGTCCGCGCTGCCCGCCAGCGCGCAGCCGGCGGCCGCCACCGTATAGCAGGCCAGACCGGCCAGCAGCACGGGCCGGCGCCCGAAGCGGTCGGCCAGCGGCCCGCACACCAGTTGGGCGACGCCGAAGGCCAGCATGAACACGGCCAGGCTGCTGCTGGCCGAGCCCAGGTCGCGGGCGATCTCGGGCAAGGCCGGCAGATAGCCGTCGGTGGCGACCGACTGCGCGGCCAGCAGCAACGGCAGCAGCAGGGCGAAGGAGGCGGCGCGGTGCCGACCGTACTCGGTGCAGCTCATTTCAATGGAGCCTGGTCACCGCACACAGCGCGTCGAGCGTGGGAGTGCAAAAGCAGATGCATGGCCTGTTGCGTGCCATGCGTTTATGCGGCGGACGACAGCACCGCCCGCAATCCCAGCAGATAGCTGTCCACGCCAAAGCCGCAGATCTGGCCCCTGGCGATATCGGCGAACACCGAGTGATGGCGGAATCTCTCGCGCGCATGGATGTTGCTCATGTGGATTTCCACCACGGGCACGGTGAGCATGGCCAGCGCGTCGCGGATGCCGTAGCTGTAGTGCGTCCAGGCGCCGGCGTTGATGAGCACGCCATCGACGCCGTCCCTGAAGCCCTGGTGGATGCGCTCGCACATGGCGCCTTCGCAATTGGTCTGGAAGCTGTCCACCTCGCAGGCCAGCTGGCTGCCAAGGCTGCGCAGCGAGGCGTCGATCTCGGCCAGCGTGACCGTGCCGTATTGAGCGGGGTCGCGCTGGCCGAACATGTTGTGGTTGATGCCGTGCAGCATCAGGATGGTTTTCATGGTTGTCCTCGATTCAGGGATTCGTTCATTCCAACGGGGTATCCACGACGGCGCCCGTGCGCGCCGCCTCGGCGATGGCTTCGGTGATCTGCAGGTTACGCAAGCCGTCGTGCACGCTGACAAGGGGCGCGGCCTGTCCGCGCGCCACCTGGACGAAGTGGGCCATCTGGCGCGCCAGCGGGTCCTCGCGCACGACGGCGGCGGTGTCCGTCGTGAAAGGCTTCCACCAGGAACGGTCCGCGGCCGATGCATAGGTCTTCAGGCGCATGCTGGGCACGGCCAGCGATCCGAAGGTGCCGGCTACCACGTAGCAGTCTTCGTCGCCATAGCTGGCATAGGCAGGGTTTTCCTGCGCGGTCTGCTCCCAGCTGCGCGCGCTGGCCGCCGTGTCCGAGAGCACGAAGCTGCCCAGCGCCCCGCTGGCAAAGCGCAGGTTGATGGCCGCCGTATCCTCGACCGGAAAGCCGCGCGTGGCATGGGAGGCGAAGGCCTGCACGGCCACGACCTCGCCGCACAGCATGCGCAGGTTGTGCACCTCGTGGATCATGTTGAGCAGGATGGGGCCGGCGCCCGCTTCGCGGCGCCAGGGGCTGTCATCGAAGTAGGCGTCGGGCTTGAAGAACAGGGCCGCGCCGGTGACCGCCACGATGGCGCCCAGCTGTCCCTCGGCGATGAGCTGGCGGGCACGCTCCATGATGGGGCTGTGCGCGCGGTGGTGTCCGATCAGCACCCGGGACTGCAGGCGCGCGGCGGCCTGGACCAGGGCCCGGGCCTCCTGCACGGTCGGTGCGATGGGCTTTTCCAGCAGCACGGGCAGGCCGGCCTCCAGGCACTGCAGCGCCTGCGGTACGTGCAGCGCATTGGGCGTTGCCAGCACGACGGCATCCGGACGGTCGCGCGCCAGCAGTTGCGACAGATCGGTGTACAGGGGAAGGCCGGCCCGACGCGCCGATTCGGCCGCGGCGGGCGACGGGTCCACGAGCGCCGAAAGGCGGCAGCCTTCGGTCGCCTCGATGACCGCCATATGGGCCTGGCCTATGTAGCCGGCCCCGGCCACGGCAATGCGCAGATCATCCATGGCCATTCCTCAGAAGCGGTGCAGCACGCCCAGCTGCAGGCCCGTGATCCTGCGGCCGTTCACATCGTCCGCCGCCGTGAAGCCGGGCTTCATCCCGCCCGAGGCCGCCAGCCGGAAGCCCGCGTTGCGGTCGTTCCTGAGCTGCTCGGCCACCGCGTACAGCATGGTCCGCCTGGACAGGTCGTAGTAGGCAGCCACCGCCCCGCCCGAGGCCCCGCGCCCGCTGTCCGATCCATCCTGTATGCGGCCCCACAGCGCCCCCACGCGCAGCTGGGGCGTGACGCGGTAGTCGGCCGACAGCTGCCAGACGCGGTAAAAGCGTTTCACATCGGAGTTGGTGCCCGCCACCAGCCCACCCACATTGCCCAGCACCGTGCCCGTGTTGTTGCCGGCCGCGCCCGCCGTGCTGTTGTTGGAGCGCACGAAGGCCAGTTGCAGCTTGCCCTTGCCGTAGTCGTAGTTGGCGTAGAGGTTGTCGTAGCGCACGGCATCGGTGTAGGCCGCGCTCTGCGGCGCGCGTGCATACAGGCCTGCATAGCCCACGCGGTAGGGGCCGTTCAGGTAGTCCAGGCCCAACTGGTAGATGGCCTGGCGCGCTGGAGCACCGGTCTCGGCCATGGCGTAGTGGGCCTCGAACAGGAAGCCGCCCATGCGTGGCGAGGTGTAGGAGATGTCGTTGTCGAAGCGCGAGGGCACGCCGAAGTTGTTGACCATCGATCCCAACGTGCGCGAGGTGAAGTCGATGTAGTCGCCGCGCGCGAAGATCACGGTGTTCTGGCGGCCCAGCCGGATCTCGCCCCAGCCTCCGCCCAGGCTCACCCAGCTTTGGCGGTCGAAGCCGCGCGTGCTGTCGGCGGCGCTGCCGTTGTCGGCGTTGATGCCCATCTCCAGCTGGAACTTGGCGTACAGGCCACCGCCCAGGTCCTCGTGGCCGCGAAAGCCCAGGCGGCTGCGCAGCAGGGCACCATCCTCCAGCGTGGTCATGGAGGCGCCCGAGCTGCTGCGCAGGTGGTTGACGTACTGGTCCAGGGTGCCGTAGACGGTGACCGAGGACTGGGCCAGGGCCGTGGCGCCCAGCGTGCCCAGCACCAGGGCGATGAGGCTTTTGCGGCCCGGGCATGGTTGTGATTGCTGATGCATGGTGTCGTCTCCTTCTCTGTGGATGCCTGTTCTTCCGGGCGTGGCTGTGCCCTGTCCGGCACGCGGGTCCTGTCCCGTGCTGGATGTGTGCAAAGGCCTCGCGGCCCGGCTCAGTAGGCGATGGCGGCAGTGGCGCGCAACTCCTCGGGCGTGGCCAGGCCGAAGCCGAAGAATTCGAGGTAGGCGGGAATCATCTCGAACAGCATGTCCGTGCCCACCTGGACATCGCAGCCCTTGTCGCGCGCGGCGCGCAGCAGGGGCGTGAACTCGGACTTCATGACCACTTCGCCCACGAAGGTGGTGGGGGCGATGCGCCGCACATCGAAAGGCAGGGGATCGCCTTCCTGCATGCCCAGCGGCGTGGCGTTGACGATCAGGTCAAAGCCCTGCGGATCGTTGGAGCCCATGCGCAGCTTCAGCCGCGGGTAGTAGGCGCGCAGCCGGTCCGCCAGCGCCTGGGCGCCGTCCGGACGTGCGTCGAACAGCATCAGTTCGGCCACGCCGGCCGCCGCCAGCGAGGCCGCGATCGCCGAGCCCACGCCGCCCGCCCCCGACACCAGCACGCTGGCGCCCTGCAGCTGACGGCCCTTGCGCAACACGCCGCGCACGAAGCCCGCGCCGTCGAACTGGTCGCCCAGCAGCGTGCCGTCTGCACGCCTGAGCACCGCATTGCAGGCACCGGCGATGTGCACGGCCGGCGTGAGCTCATCGAGCAGCGCGACGGTGGTCACCTTGTGCGGCATGGTGACCAGTGCGCCGCGCAGGTTGGACAATCGCAGGATGGCGGCCATGCCCTGGGCGAAGTGCTCGGGCCGCAGGCCCATGGGCACCACGCAGGCGTCGATGCCCTTGCGCTCGAACCAGGGGTTGTAGATCATCGGCGCCTTGAAGCTCTCCGTGGGGTAGCCGATGTGGGCGATCAGGGTGGTCTTGCCGGAAATCATGTGCGCGCGCTCTCCATGCGGACCGATGCATCGGCACTGCCGCTGCCCATGGCCAGCGCCCGGGCGCGCAGTTGATCGTATTCGTCCTTGTCCACGGGCTGCGCGCCGGACTCGCCCAGCTCCTCCATGCGGATGCGGTAGGTCTCGCGGGCACTGAGCGCGGCCAGCGATGCCACGATGGTGATGCCGAAGGCAATCGCACCCACGGTCAGCCAGATGTTGCTGGAGCCCGGCGGCGCCACGGCCGTGAACAGCGCGGGCAGCATGGCGGTGATGGCCGTGCCGACGTTCTGCGAGATGGCCATGGCCGAGCATCGGGTGCGCGTGGGGAACAGTTCGGGATAGAAGCTGGGGAAGACCGCGTTGTAGCCCTGGTAGACCACGCCCCACATGAGGATGGACATCGCGAAGGCCAGCGGCATGTTGCGGATGCTGATGGCGTACAGATAGCCGAAGGCCAGCAGGCCCGACAGCAGCGCACCCACGATGAGGGGCGGGCGGCGGCCGATCTTGTCCGACAGGTTGCCCACGAAGGGAATCACCAGCACGGCGACGATGTTGCCGACCACCGGAATCCACAGGTAGACATCCTTGGCGAAGCCTATGCCGTAGGCCGGCTGCACCGCATAGGCCGCGCCGAAGATGGTGGCCACCACGGGGATCACGTTCATCAGCGCCATGCACACCACGCGCAGCATGTCGGGCGAATGGTCGCGGAAGGCATCGACCACGGGCGAGCGTGTGCGTTCCTTCCGGACGCCTGGGTCGGTGAAGGCCGGCGTCTCGCTGACCTCGCGGCGGATGATCCAGCCCGCGATGATGACGATGAAGCTCAGCAGGAACGGAATGCGCCAGCCCCAGCTGTTGAACTGCTCGGCGGGCATGTAGTGGGCCAGCGGCAGGAAGACGGCCGCCGCCAGGATCTGGCCGGCCTGCACGCCCTGCAGCGTGAAGCTGGCGTAGAAGCCGCGCCGCCCGAACGGGGCATGCTCCAGGATCATGGAGCTGGCGCCCGAGATCTCGCCGGCCACGGCAAAGCCCTGCACCAGCCGGCACAGCACCAGCAGCGCGGGTGCCCACAGGCCGATCTGGTCATAGGTGGGCAGCAGGCCCACGGCGATGGTGGAAAAGCCCATCAGGAACATGCACCACACCAGCACCTGCTTGCGCCCGTGCGTGTCGCCCAGGTGGCCGAGCACGAAGGCGCCTATGGGCCGTGCCACGTAGCCCACGCCATAGGTGGCCAGCGAGGCGATGATGGCGATGGCCGGGTCACCCTGGGGAAAGAAGATCTGCGGAAAGATCAGCGCCGCTGCGGTGGCGTAGATGAAGAAGTCGTAGTACTCCAGGGCCGAGCCTATCCAGCCACTGGCAGCGGCCTTGCCGGGCTGGTGCAGGCCTTGCTGCATGTCGATCGGTGTTGTGCTCATGTCTTTGTCTCCTCCATGAAAAATGACCCCCACGCTGCCCCGTGGGACTGCTTTCTTGTCTCCAGGCGTTCCCGTGGAAAAAACCTGCGGGGGATGCTTGCTGGCGGGCCGGCGGGTCGTGAAAAATGTAGTTCCCGCCTATGGCCGCGCCCAAGCCCATTTCCCACGGCTTGTGCGCTGATCGCTCAGCATGGTTCGATGATCGAACGCACCCAGGGTTAATACCGAAGCCGCGCCTTGCATGACCAATGCCCCCTCACTCGATCCCCGCGACTGGATTGCCGGCCTGGAGCGCGGCGTCTCCATCATCGAAGCCTTCGACGACGCGCATCCGCGCATGACGGCGGCCGAGGCCGGCCAGCGCACGGGCATGACGCGCACGGCCGCGCGGCGCTATCTGCTGACGTTGCAGCACATGGGCTATGTGGCGGGGGACGGCAAGCTGTTCTGGCTCACGCCGCGCGTGCTGCGGCTGGGGCAGTCCTACCTGGAGTCGGCACGGCTGCCGCGCATCGTCCAGCCCTTCCTGCAGCGCGTGGCGGCCGGCACCTATGAGACGGCCTACCTGGCGGTGCTGGACGACGACGAGGTGGTCTACATCGCGCGCAACGGCCCCAACCGCAACATGAACACCGGCTACGTGCTGGGCGCGCGCGTGCCGGCCCAGGTCACGGCGGCAGGCATGCTGATGCTGTCCCTGCGCACGGACGACGAGCTGGAGCACTGGCTGGGAAACAGTCCGCTGACCGTCTTCACCCCCCACACCATCACCAGCGCCAGCCAGATGCGCCGTGAGCTGGCCCTGATCCGCGCGCAGGACTGGGCGCTGTGCGAGCAGCAGCTGAACCTGGACTCGCGCGGCATCGCCGTGCCGCTGCGCGACCGCCACGGCGCGCTGGCGGGCGCCCTCAACATCACCATGCCCATGGGCCGCGAGACCGGCCAGGACGCCGTGGCCCGCGTGCTGCCCGTGCTGCGCGAGACGGCACAGGCGATGCGGGATCTGATCTGATGCAGGAGCGGGCCATGCAGGAATGCGAGCAGGATCTGGCGCTTGCGCGGCATCTTCAGGCGCTGGAGCAGCAGTTGCACGCCCCCCAGGTGCGCCCGGACGCCCACCGGCTGCGGACGCTGCTGCACGAGGATTTCCTGGAGTTCGGCCGCTCGGGCGGTGTGCATGCCCGGGCCGACACCGTGGACAGCCTGGGGACCGGGGGCCCGTCCCCGCGTCTGGTGTCGGAGGCATTCGCGCTGGTGCGCCTGGGGCCGGACAGTGCGCTGCTGACCTACCGGTCCGCCAGCGTGGCCGAGGACGGCACGGCCGGCCGTCACACGTTGCGCTCCTCGGTCTGGCTGCGCACGGCCCGGGGCTGGCAGATGCGCTTTCACCAGGGCACGCCCACGCAGCCTTTCGACCTGGGCGACTCCGGGGCGTGAACCGGCCAGGCCGGGGTCAGACGGTTTCGAACGCGTATTTCTCGGTGTCCACCTCGCGCTGCGAGGCCACGGCATAACGGTCGCCCTGGATGCGTTCGGGTTTGAAGAGATCGTCCAGCTCGGCCAGCAGGGCCGCGTCCAGGCGCACGGTGCCGCCGCGCAGGTCTTCGTGCAGGTGGTCCACGCTGGTGGTGCCCGGCAGGGCAATCACATGCTCGCCCTGGTGCAGCACCCAGGCGATGGCCAGCTCGGCCAGCGTGCAGCCGGCGCGCTCGGCAATCGACTGCATGGGCGCAAGCAGCCGCAGGTTCTTCGCATAGGCCTCGGGCGCGAAGCGCGGCATGGCAGCGCGGATGTCGCCCTTGACCAGGCCTTCCACGTCCTTGAGCGTGCCCGTGAGAAAGGCGCGGCCCAGCGGGCTGAAGGCCACGTAGGCGATGCCCAGCTCCTTGCAGGCCGCGAGCGTGCCCAGCTCGGCGTTGCGCGACCACAGCGAATACTCGCTTTGCAGCGCGGTGATGGGGAAGGTGGCGTGGGCACGGCGCAGCGCATCGGTGCCGATCTCGGACAGGCCCAGCGCACGCACCTTGCCCTCCTCCACCAGGCGCGACATCTCGCCCACCGATTCCTCGATGGGCACTCGGCGGTCCCAGCGGTGCAGGTAGTACAGGTCGATGACCTCGGTGCCCAGGCGCTGCAGGCTGTCCTCGCAGTTGCGGCGCAGGGTTTTGGGGTGGCCGTCGATCACGCGGCGCATGACGCCGTCGTCGCCACGCACGCCGGCCATGCCGCACTTGCTGGCCAGGGTGATGTGGTCGCGGTGGGACTTGAGCACGGGGCCGACCAGGGCTTCGTTGGCGCCGAAGCCGTACAGCGCCGCCGTGTCGAACAGGGTGACGCCGGCATCCAGGGCAGCATGCAGCACGGCCTTGCCCTGCTCGGGCGAGGGCGGATGGCCGTAGGCGTGGCTGAGGTTCATGCAGCCCAGGCCGACGGCGCCGACGCGAAAGGGTCCCAGGTTTCTTGTGGACAGGTTGGTCATGGTTTCTCTAGACAGGAAAGGCAAGGCAGCGGCAGGCGCACCCAGGCACGGTGTGCGCGGACGATTTTGCCGTCAAACCGGCCCGGCACCGCGCACACCGGTGCGCGCCCAGGCCGGTAGCGGCACGGGCCGCCGCAGCACATCGTCGTTGAGCCACTGGGCGCTGCGGCGCGCGCGCTGGGCCACGGTGTCCAGCGGCAGTTGCTGGTAGTCGTCGTTGAAGACCTCGAAGCTGTAGTCGCCCCGGTAGCCCAGCCGGTCCAGGCGCAGCACCAGATCGGCCAGGCGCTCGCTGTGCACGCCCTCGCCCGGAAATACCCGGAAGGTGCGCGCCGTGGCCATGCGCTCCTCGAAGGTGGGAGCGTCGTGCCACATGAAGTCGGACAGTTGCACCAGGAAGATCTTGTCGCGGTCGATCAGCTCCAGCGCATCCAGCGGCGTCTGCGCGGCCAGGATATGGAAGGAATCCAGGCCTATGCCCAGGTTGGGCGTGTCGGCGCGACTGACCACCTCCCAGCTGGTGGTGAATTCATTGACGCTGCGGCCCCAGGACAGCCCCTCGTAGGCGATCTTCACGCCCAGCGGAATACCCAGCATGGCCAGCTTGCGCAGGTCGCGCGCGATCACGTCGAGATCGCCGGTGGCATGGCGCGAGGTGGATGAGCAGGCCAGCAGCACGGGGCTGCCGATCTCGGCGCACATCTGCAGCATGGACTTGGCGATGTCCACCTTGTAGTGGTGCAGGTGATCGGACAGGCCTTCAAAGTCGCGCAGCACCTGGAAGCCCGTGGGCCGCAGGCCGCTGGCGCGCACGGCGGCGGCCGCCGCCTTGACGCCGCCCGGATGCCCGGCCAGGTCACGCGCACTGAGCATGACCTGGCTGAAGCCCGCGCACCGGATGGCTTGCAGCTTCGCCTCCAGCGAGCCGTTGAGCGTGATGGTGTCCATCCCATAGCTGTCCAGCAAACCCATGGTGCCCTCCTCCCGGATCGTCGTATGAAAAGCTAGAGCGTGTTATGCACCAGCTCGAATACCACGGTGCCCATGGCGTTGCGCGTGAGTGCGCCGCGGTCGTCGGGATGCAGGCGGCTCGACTCCACGAACTCCACCCCGCGCTGGCGCAGCGCCTGCACGGCGGCGGGCACGTCACCCGTGCCCAGGCCGATGCGCTGCAGCCGCTCGGGCATGTCGTCCCACTCCAGGCCCGGATCGGGCTCGATGAGCTGCCACAGGAAGCTGCGGCAGGGGCTGCGCATGAGCTTGCCCTTGGGCAGGATGCCGAAGCGCTGCGCATCGGGCAGCAGGTGGAAGTCGAACATGCGCTCGAAGTAGGTGATCCAGTCGGCGCTGCGCCCGCGCCCTATGTACTGCACCACGCCGAAATAGCCCAGGCCCGCCAGCGCAGGCGGATGCGGCTCGGCGCTGGCGATGGGCGTGAAGTCGATGTCGTAGATGGAAAATTCCTTCCAGCGATCGACGAAATAGAAGCGGCTGCCACCCGGGCCGTGGATGGCGGGGATATGCAGCTCCATGGCCTGGGCCTGGCTGGGCGCGGCCCAGGCGCCCAGTTCGATGCAGCACGTGTGCGCCTGCAGGGCATCGTGCACGCGCAGTGCCACGGCCGAGATCACGGGCTGCCCGTCCGATGCGGCATGGGCCAGCGCATCGGCCGCGCCTGCGTTCACCACCAGGTTCATGTCCCCCTGCCGGTACAGCGTGACCTCGCGCGAGCGGTGCCGCGCCACGGGGCGGAAGCCCAGTCCCTCCAGCACCTGCCCCAAGGCCTGCGGCTGGCTGGTCGTGTACTCGATGAACTCTATGCCGTCGATCCCGAGGCGATTGGACGCCTCGGGCACGTCTTCCCGGTGGCTGGAGGAGGAATCGGTCATGGCGGTACTCCTGTTGGAAGAAACATGATCGTCGGGTCGCGCCCAAGTGGCATGGCCTTCCTGCTGTCAAACACGCATGAAAAAACTGGCATGCCCCGACCCGGAGACACCGGGAAAGGGCCAGTGCCGGCCGTGCCCCACCCAGGGTGTCGCCGGCTGACCGTACGCCCCCTTTCAGGGGAAGGACGCAAAGCGGCTCAGGGGGTGAGCTGTTTTTCCAGGTCGTGCAGGACCTGGTAGCAGGGCAGCACCTGCGCCACGCTGGCATTGGGCTCGCGGCCTTCGCGGATGGCGGCGAAGAATTCGCGGTCCTGCAGCTCGATGCCGTTCATGGACACATCGACCTGGGAGACATCGATCTTTTCTTCCTTGCCATTGACGAGGTCGTCATAGCGGGCGATGTAGGTGCCCGTGTCGCCGATGTAGCGGAAGAAGGTGCCCAGCGGGCCGTCGTTGTTGAAGGACAGGCTCAGCGTGCAGATGGCGCCGTTGGCGGCCTTGAGCTGGATGCTCATGTCCATGGCGATGCCCAGCTCGGGATGGATGGGACCCTGGATGGCATTGGCCTTGACGATGGGGCTGCCGGCCTGGTAGGCGAACAGGTCCACGGTGTGGGCGGCGTGGTGCCACAGCAGATGGTCGGTCCAGCTGCGCGCCTGGCCCAGCGCATTCATGTTGGTGCGGCGGAAGAAGTAGGTCTGCACATCCATCTGCTGGATGTTGAATTCGCCGGCCGCGACCTTCTTGTGCACCCACTGGTGGCTGGGGTTGAAGCGGCGCGTGTGGCCGCACATGGCGACCAGGCCGGTGGACTTTTGCAGATCGACCACGGCCTGCGCGTCCTCGAGGCTGTCGGCCAGCGGGATCTCCACCTGCACGTGCTTGCCGGCCTTCAGACATTCAATGGCCTGGGCGGCATGCATCTGCGTGGGCGTGCAAAGGATGACGGCGTCCACCTCGGGCAGGGCCAGGCTGTCGGCCAGCTCGGTGGTCACATGCTGGATGCCGTACTTGTCAGCCACTTCCTGGGTCTTGGCCAGCTCGCGGCCCACCAGGGAGACGACTTCCACGCCGTCGATGTTCTTGATGCCGTCCAGGTGCTTGATGCCGAAGGCACCGGCGCCCGCCAGGGCGACTTTGATGGTCTTTTGGGTCATTGGGGATTCTCCAGGATGAGGTGGCCGACAGCCGTGTTCGATGCCGGCACATGGTAGAAGCGGTGGTTGACCTTGGGCAGGAGCGCGGGGCCGTCCACATCGGCCATGGCGCCGCGCGCGATCAGCCACATCACCAGCTCGATGCCTTCGGAGCCGGCCTCGCGCACGTAGTCGATATGCGGCATCTTGGCCAAACCGGCAGGGTTCTCGATCAGCAGGTCCAGGAAGCGGTTGTCCCATTCCCTGTTGATCAGGCCCGCCCGCGCGCCCTGCAGCTGGTGGCTCATGCCGCCCGTGCCCCAGATCTGCACGTTCAGGTCTTCGTCGAAGCTTTCCACGGCGCGGCGGATGGCGCGGCCCAGGTTGAAGCAGCGCTGGCCCGAGGGCACGGGGTACTGCACCACGTTCACGGCGAACGGGATCACCGGGCAGGGCCAGGCGCCTGTCCTGGCGTCCTGCTCGCCGCACATCAGCGACAGCGGTACGGTCAGGCCATGGTCCACGTCCATCTTGTTGACGATGGTGAGGTCGAAGTCCTGCTGGATCACCGACTGGGCGATGTGGCTGGCCAGCTCCGGATGGCCGACGACCTTGGGCACGGGGCGCGGACCCCAGCCTTCGTCGGCGGGCTGGTATTCGGCGGCCGTGCCGATGGCGAAGGTGGGGATGAAGTCCAGGCTGAACGCGGTGGCGTGGTCGTTGTAGACCAGGAAGATCACGTCGGGCTTGTTGTCCCTGAGCCATTGGCGCGAGTGCTCGAAGCCCTTGAACAGCGGCTGCCAATAGGGCTCGTCTGCCTTGCCCAGGTCCATGGCCGCGCCGATGGCGGGCACATGCGAGGTGTAGACGGATGCGGTGATGCGCGCCATGTCAGTTGCCTTCCTTGTTGTTCTTGTCCACGCTGCCGGCCTTGCCCTGGGGCTGCCGGTGCGCCTGGGCATCGCCCTCCTCGCCCACGTAGCGGTTGCCTTCGGCCGAGCGGCCGCCGCCCACCATCATGTTGCGGTATTCCTCTTCGGTCATGCCCGTCATGGAGCCGGCCATCTGCTGGAAACTCTTGCCGTCGGTGGCGCCGATCTTGGCCAGGAAGTAGATGTTGCCGCCCGTGCGCATGCACCAGTTGAGGTCGCGGGCCAGCACGGCCTGCTTCTGTTCCTCGGTCATGGCCCATTCGTCCAGGTAGGCACGCTCGTCGGCCTTGAAGCGCTCTCGGTTCTCGGCCTTCATCAACGACATGCAGAACTGGTTGAGCCAGTAGCCTTTGCGGGACTGCTCGGCATCAAAAATGATGGTGCCGGGCACGTCCAGATAGGGTTTGTCCAATGCCATGGAGTTCTCCTTGAATATGTCCGGCGCCAGGGCCGGACATGGTCGCCGTCAGGCTTCTTCAGGCCAGTACAGGCGCATGGGATTGTCGACCAGCAGCTTTTTCTGCAACTCGGCGGTCGGGGCAATGTGGGGAATGAAATCGACCAGCAGGCCATCGTCGGGCATGTGGTCCTTGAGATTGGGATGCGGCCAGTCGGTTCCCCACAGCACGCGGTCGGGGAACTCCTCGACCACGCGGCGCGCGAAGGGCACGACATCGCGGTAGGCATTGCGTTCGCCATCCAGTGCCTTGGGGCCGGTCACCGACAGGCGCTCGGGACAGCTGACCTTGCTCCAGACGTTCCGGTGCTCGCGCATGAACTTCAGGAACAGCTCGAACTCGGGGCCGTCCACGGGCTTGCTCACGTCGGGCCGGCCCATGTGGTCCACGACCACGGTGGTGGGCAGGCTGGTGAAGAAGTCCCACAGCTCGGGCAGGTCCACGGCCTCGAAGTAGATGACCACGTGCCAGCCCAGCCTGGCGATGCGGCCCGCGATCTCCAGCAACTCGTCCTTGGGCGTGAAGTCCACCAGGCGCTTGACGAAGTTGAAGCGCACGCCGCGCACGCCGGCGGCGTGCAGTTCCTGCAGTTCCTCGTCGGTCACGCTGCGGCGCACCGTGGCCACGCCGCGCGCCTTGCCGTTGGCGGCCTTGCAGGCATCGACCATGGCGCGGTTGTCTGCGCCATGGCAGGTGGCCTGCACGATGACGTTGCGCGCAAAACCCAGCTGGTCGCGCAGCGCGAACAGCTGCTGCTTGCTGGCGTCGCAGGGCGTGTACTTGCGCTCGGGCGCGAACGGGAACTCATCACCGGGGCCGAAGACGTGGCAATGCGCATCGACGGCGCCCGCGGGCACCTGGAACTTCGGCTTGGAGGGGCCGGCGTACCAGTCCAGCCAGCCGGGGGTCTTCTCGAAATTGCTCATGCGCTTCTCCTCCTCAATCGATATAGCGCAAGCCGGCCTTTTCCAGGGGCTCGCGCATCTTGTACATGTCCAGGCCCAGCACGCCGGAAGCCAGCTTGGCGCGCTTTTCGCCCTCGAAGCTCTCACGCTTTTGCGCGGCAGCCAGGGTTTCGGCGGCCCTGGCGGCGGGCACGCAGACCACGCCGTCATCGTCGGCCACGATCACATCGCCGGGCGTGACCCACATGCCGGCGCAGACCACCGGGATGTTGACCGAGCCCAGCGTGGCCTTGATCGTGCCCTTGGACGAGATGGCTTTGCTCCAGACCGGGAAGTTCATTTCCTGCAGCGTCTTCACGTCGCGCACGCCGGCATCGATGACCAGGGCGCGGGCGCCGCGCGCCTGGAAGCTGGTGGCCAGCAGGTCGCCGAAGTAGCCGTCCGTGCATTCCGAGGTCACGGCCGCGACCACGATGTCGCCGGGCTGGATCTGCTCTGCCGCCACGTGCATCATCCAGTTGTCACCGGGCTGCAGCAGCACGGTCACGGCCGTGCCCGAGACCTGCTGGCCCGCATAGATGGGACGCATGTAGGGCTTGAGCAGGCCCACGCGGCCCATGGCCTCGTGGACGGTGGCCGAGCCCAGGGCGGCCAGGCCATCGGCGGCCGCGCGGTCGGCGCGCTGGATGTTGCGGTAAACCACACCGAGTTCGTACATGGTGTTCTCCTTGATCTGTGGTGGCGGCCTGCTTACAGGCCCTTTTGCTTGAGGGCGGCGTCCAAGCGCGGGAACACGCGGCGCGCGTTGCCTTCGTAGACCTGGTAGCGCTCCTCTTCGGTCAGGTTGGCCGTGGCCTCGATGTAGCGCCTGGTGTCGTCGTAGTAGTGGCCCGTGGTCGGATCGATGCCGCGCACGGCGCCGATCATCTCGCTGGCGAACAGGATGTTCTTGACGGGGATCACCTTGGTCAGCAGGTCGATGCCGGGCTGGTGGTAGACGCAGGTGTCGAAGAAGATGTTGTTCAGCAGGTGCTCGTCCAGCAGGGGCTTCTTGAGCTCCTGCGCCAGGCCGCGGAAACGGCCCCAGTGGTAGGGCACGGCGCCGCCGCCATGGGGGATCAGGAACTTGAGCGTGGGAAAGTCCTTGAACAGATCACTGGTCAGGCATTGCATGAAGGCCGTGGTGTCGGCGTTCAGGTAGTGGGCGCCCGTGGTGTGGAAGCACGCATTGCAACTGGTGGAGACATGGATCATCGCGGGGATGTCGTACTCCACCATCTTTTCGTAGATGGGGTACCAGGAGCGGTCCGACAGCGGCGGCGCGGTCCAGTGCCCGCCTGAGGGGTCGGGGTTGAGGTTGATGCCCACGTTGCCGTACTGCTCCACGCACTTGACCAGCTCGGGAATGCTGGTGGCGGGATCCACGCCCGGCGACTGCGGCAGCATGGCGGCCGGAATGAAGTGCTCGGGAAACAGCTGGCTGACGCGGTAGCACAGCTCGTTGCAGATGGCCGCCCAGGTGCTCGATGTCTGGAAGTCGCCGATGTGGTGGGCCATGAAGCTGGCGCGCGGGCTGAAGATGGTGAGATCGGAGCCGCGCTGCTTCATCAGCTTGAGCTGGTTGGTCTCGATGGTCTCGCGGATCTCGTCGTCGCTGATCTTCAGCGAACTGGCGCTGGGCGCCCTGGAGGGGTCCTTGAGGCCCGCGATCTGCAGGTCGCGCCATGCGCCCAGGGCGGCGGGCGCGGTGGTGTAGTGGCCGTGTACGTCGATGATCATCGCTGGTTCTCCTGCGTCTTGATGGCGTGTGAATCGTTCAATGGATGGGGGTGGCGGGCCGGGCGCCACCGGCCTGCGGCTCGGGGCTGCAGTACTGCTTGATGATGAGGGCCGCCGTGGCGATCAGCCCGGGAATGGCGACCACGGCGAAGATCTCGCTGAAGCCCAGCTGGCGCGCCGACAGCTCGGCCACCAGGAAGGAGCCGGCGATGCCGCCGAAGCGGCCTATGCCCAGCATCCAGGCCACGCCCGTGGCGCGCCCGCGCGTCGGGTAGTAGGCCGCGGCCAGCGCCGGCATGGAGGACTGGGCGGTGTTCATGATGGTGCCCGCCAGGAACACGGCCACCACCAGCCAGCCCAGGTGGCCGGCGGTCTGGCCTATCCACCAGATCGAGGCTGCCGTCAGTGCGTAGCCGATGGCGATGATGCGGTTGGGGTTGAAGCGATCCATCAGCCAGCCGAACAGCACGGCGCCCACCCCGCCCAGCGGAAACAGCGCGGCCACCAGGGTGCCGGTCTTGGGGTCCAGGCCGCCTTCCTTGAACAGCACGGGCATCCAGTTGACCAGCGCATAGAAGATCACCAGGCCCATGAAGTAGGCGATCCACAGCATCACCGAACCCACGCGGTACTCGCGCGACAGCACCACGCCCATGCCGCTCCTGGCCCGGGATTCAGGCTTGGCTTCGGTCATCACGAAGCGCTGCACGCCCTGCACCGCATCGCCAGCGATGCGTGCCAGCACCTTGCGGATGCGCTCGGCCGGGTAGTTGTTGGCCACCATGTAGCGCACCGATTCTGGCAGCAGCACGACCAGGGCCAGCAGCAGCAGCAGGGGTGCCGCGCCGCCCAGGATGAGCACGCTGCGCCAGCCGAAATGCGGAATCATCCAGGCTGCCAGGAAGCCGCCGAACGCCGCGCCCAGCGGAAAGCCGCAGAACATGGCGTTGGTCAGCGTGGCGCGACGGCCATCGGGGCAGTACTCGCTCATCAGCGTCACGGCATTGGGCATGGCGGCGCCCAGGCCCACGCCCGTGATGAAGCGCAGCACGGCCAGCGTCCAGATGTCGGGCGAGAAACCCGAAGCCAGGCAGGCCACGGCAAAGACCGCGACCGATCCCGCGAGCACGGCCTTGCGGCCGAGCCTATCGGCCAGAGGCCCCGAGAACATGGCGCCTGCGGCCAGGCCAAACAGCGCCGCGCTGAGCACGGGCGCCAGCGCGGGTTTGCTCACGCCCCACTCTGTGATCAGCGAGGGCGCGATGTAGCCGATGGCCGCGGTATCGAAGCCATCGAGCAGGACGATCAGAAAACACAGCGCAAAAATCACCCACTGGAACCCCGAGAACGGGTGCTCGTTGAGCAGGGTCTGCACGTTGACGTCGGCTTGGTCCGCGTCGTTCTGGAGGGGTTTCATGACTTGTCTCTTCCACTGTCTCTCAATCGGGCGGGCCGCATCCCTGGGCGCAGCCCCGCCCTGCCGCAGCGCGGGGCCACCGCTGGCCCCGCGCGCGGTCGTCTACCGCTGCCCGGCCCAGACAGAGCGCGGCACCATGACCTCGCCGCGCATCAGCAGGCGCGCCGTGCGCAGCAAGGCGGCCTTGGTCACCACCTCGGGGCGGGCCGGATCGCTGTCCAGGGTCACGCTGAACTCGCCCGTGGGGTGTTCGACCGACACGGTGAGCGGTCCCTCGCCCTGCTTCACCTGCGCCACGCCCTCGCAGACCGTGCCGGGCATCTTCACGGCCGTGCCCACGGTCACTGCCGCCAGCACGCCGATGGCATCGTGGCAGACATGGGGGATGAAGCTGCGCGTGGTCAGCGCGCCACCATGCTGTGGCGGCGCGATCAGCGTCATCTTCGGGTAGTTCTTTGCAGAGACATCACCCAGGCCCATGGCCCGCGAGACCTGCAGGCGCAGCGCCTCGATGCGGCGCTTCAGGTCCGTGTCTGCATTCAGCTCTGCCACGGTCTCCTGGCCGGTGGCGCCCACATCGGACGCCTTGAAGATCACCAGCGGCATGCCGTTGTCTATGCAGGTCACGTCCAGCGTGAAGGGCTCGAAGCCCTCGCCGGTCACCGTCACCGTGTCCCTGGGCTTGCCCGTTGGCAGCAGGCCCGGGCAGACCGAGCCGGCCGTGTCCAGGAAGCTGATCTCGATGGGGGCCGAGGTGCCGGGCGCGCCGTCGATGCGGGCCGTGCCCTCGTACTCGACCTGGCCGCCTGGCGTCTGTACCGTGATGTCCGCCGCCATGCCGGTGTTGAGCGTCAGCACGCGGAAGGTGCTGGCCTCGCCGCGTGGCTGCACCATGCCGGTCTCCAGCGCGAATGGCACGACGCCGGCCAGCATGTTGCCGCAGTTGGGCGTGGTGTCCACCGTATCCTTGTCCGGCTGCAGCTGGGCAAACAGGAATTCGAGATCGATGCCCTCCTTGTCGGAGAGGCTGACGATGCCCACCTTGCTGGTCAGCGGGTGCGCGCCGCCCACGCCATCGATCTGGCGCCTGTCGGGCGAACCCATGGCCGCCAGCAGCACGCGGTCACGCGTGGGCAGGTCATCGGGAAGATCGCTGGCTCGGAAGAACGGGCCCTTGGAAGTACCGCCCCGCATCAGCAGGCAGGGAATGGCCGTTTGCATGGCTGTCTCTTTGGAATATGGGTATGACAGCTATTGTGGGCATGGCGCGGCCCCGGCACCACACAGCCAGAACGCTAGCAGCTATACCCAAACGGCATAGCTTGCAACCGGGCTCCACGGCGCTGGCGCGGCCCCGCAGGGATGCAACCAATTGATACAAATGAACATTCCGCGCGCCCTGGCAGGCGCGTCAGGAGCGGCAGCAATGCCGCGCGCCGTCAATCATCGTGATGGCCGCGGCCCCGGCCATGCCCATGGCCGCGCCGGTCGTCATCGCGGTCATGGCGATCATGGCGGTCCCAGCGCCGATCATCGCGGCGGTGCTCCCACTCGCGGTGGCGGCGCTCCTCGCGCCAGCGGGGATCGGGACGCGGCGGGCCGGCATGCCAGTGCGGCGGCGGATTGCGCAGGAAATACACGGGCCTGCCGCAGGCGCCATAGCGGGCGCAATGCTTGCCCCAGTGCTTGGCATGGCCCGGCGGCACCCACATGTACATGGGCGGGCCGGCCATGGGAGCCGGTGCGATGACGATGGGCCGCTGGTACAGCAGCGGCGGCGGCGGAGCGTTGCCTATGTCCACCGTGCCGTAGACACCGGGTGCGAGCTGGCCCGAGATGGAGCCGCTGATATAGGTCTGGGCCTGGGCCGCCAGGCCCGAGCAGGCCAGCGCGAGGACCGCGGCGGCTTGCAGGAAGGAACGCAGGGAAAGCATGGCCATGTTGTTTTGTCGGTTGAAACGGGAAAGGCCCCGTTTCTACCAAGCGCGCGGGGCCGCGTGGGCCCCGGGCAGGCGAAAAGGTGTAAGCAGCCGTTCGCGCCCCTGGCCGTTCCTATTCAACGCGCGAGCAAGGCATCCGGTGCACAGAAAGGCCCGGGCCCTTCAGTCCAGCTGGAGGCCGGTGTCCTTGACCACCTTCTGCCACTTCTTGATCTCGGCGTGGCGAAAGCGCTCCAGCTCGTCCGGCGTGGAGCCGATGGCTTCGGCGCCAAAGCCTGCGAGCTGCTCGACGATGGCCGGCTCGCGCAGCACCTTGGCCAGGGCCTTGGAAACGCGATCGATGATGGCCGGCGGCGTGCCGGCCGGCGCGAAGACGGCGTTCCACTCGTAGGACCCGTAGCCGGGCACGGCCGACTCGGCGATGGTCGGCAGCTCGGGCGCCGCCCTGGCACGTTGGGCACGCGCAGCAGCAGGGACACGGGCGCGAAGGCCCTGAGCGTGTCGAACTGCATGCGAGCGTGGATGGCGGGGTTCTGCGCATGGTTGGAGGCGTCCAGCATCAGCGTGTAGCCATCGGGCTGGGCCTTGGCCACCTGGGCGCCGCCGATCATGCCCCCTGCCCCACCCCGGTTCTCGATGGCCACGGGCTGGCCCAGCTCGGCCGACAGGCGCGGGCCGATCAGCCGTGCCACCACATCCACCGTGCCGCCCGGAGGATAGGTCACGGGCAGGGTGACGGGGCGCTCGGGCCAGGCGGCGGCCGCCGGCGCGGCGAAGCCGGCCAGGCCGGCCATCAGGCCGGCCGCCACGAGCGCGCCGGCAAGGCGTCGGGACAGGTTGTTCATGGCGCATCTCCTTGGGTTTGGAATTGGAATAGCTGGTGCGGGGTCTCGGCCAGCACGGCGCGCAGCGGGCCGGCATCGTCCAGCCAGTCATGCAGCCACTGCAGGGTCTGGGGATAGCTGGCATGCTCGCCATGCTGGGTATGGGGCCAGTCGCTGCCCCACAGCAGGCGCCGGGCCGTCGCACACCTGGACCTGGGCAAAGACTGAATGCGGCCCGCATTGGCGCCGCACCGGTGCAAGAAACGGGATGCGCCCGCGCCTGCGCCGCACTACAAACCGCTTTCCCTCATTCACGGAAAGAAAAGGTGCCAGATGCAGCCATCGTCACAGCAACTCCACGGAAAAGTCGCCCTCATCACGGGCGCCAGCTCAGGCATAGGCCGCGAAGCCGCCAGGCTGTTCGCACGCCACGGCGCCAGGCTGGTGCTCACGGCCCGCCGCCAGCCGGAACTGCAGGCCCTGGTGGCGGAGATAGAGCAGGACGGCGGCCAGGCCATCGCGCTGGCCGGCGACGTGCGGGACGAGCCGCTGGCCCGGGCCCTGGTCGAAACCGCCACGGCGCGCTTTGGCGGCCTGGACATCGCCTTCAACAATGCCGGCATGACCGGCGATCCCTGCGCCCTGCCCGACCTGTCGCTGCAGGCCTGGCAGGAGGCCATCGCCACCAATCTCACCAGCGCCTTTCTGGGCGCCAAGCACCAGATACCGGCCCTGCTGGCACGCGGCGGCGGCTCGCTGATCTTCACCTCCACCTTCGTGGGCTACACGGCGGGCCTGCCCGGCATGGGCGCCTATGCCGCCAGCAAGGCCGGCCTCGTCGGCCTCACCCAGGTCATCGCGGCTGAATACGGCCCCCGCGGCCTGCGGGCCAACGCCCTGCTGCCCGGCGGCACCGACACGCCCATGGGCCGCGCCAGCACCCCCACGCCCGAGGCACGCGCCTTTGTCGAAAACCTGCACGCCCTCAAGCGCCTGGCCACACCGGCAGAGATTGCAGCGGCAGCGCTGTTCCTGGCGTCGGATGCATCCAGCTTCGTCACGGGAACGGCCATGGTGGTCGATGGCGGTGTGTCCATCCAACGGACTTGAAGCAAGGCCCCGCCAAAGCCGTCGCGGCAATGGCGGCCCGCTCGGATCTTCCGGTCGCCTGCGGCGGCTTTATCAGGGGAGTTTTGAAAGTGGCATTCCTGCCCCAATAATTGGTGACGTGAACCGTTCCGGAATGGCCTCAACTTTCTTCCAGGGAATGGATGATGGACAAACGAGGTGCAGTAAGGCAATCTGCTTTAATCGGCAATACACTGCCCATGCAATTCACTGCATCGCTTCTCCGGCAGTTACCCTCGGATGCAGGACCTGCGCAAAGTGCCGCGCAGCCCTTGCTTCAAGCATTTTTCAGACAATAGATCAATTACATCCCATTACAGCATTGTGGACGGCTATGGTATTTAACCTTCGCACAAGGTCCATCGAATGCTCACGACATATACTCGCGCAAAACCGCAAGAATGGAATACCTGTTGTCCGTCCAATGTGATTTTTTCTCTTTGAAGAAAAGAACCGTTGCGGGGATTGCATCCCCATGCTTGCATGGAGCTACAGGCAGGCACAGTTCCATTGCGACTGTGAGCGTTCGTGAACACTGATTAATCGCTTCGAGATTGTTATAGTAAATAACGGAACTACCATGACTAGACACACTCAGCCCATCGTGGAGCGCTTGTTCAGGCCAATGGAACGCTCGACCCGCCAGCGCAGTTCGATACGCACGGTCATGGAAGAGGCCGGGCGCCCCCTGCTCCCCGCTGAAATCCTGGGCGCAGCGCAGCGCGAGGTGCCGGCCATCGGTCTGGCCACGGTGTACCGCAACATCAAGCAATTGATGGAAGCCGGCGAGGTGCAGGCCGTGGACCTGCCCGGCGAGGCCACGCGCTACGAACTCAGCGGCCGCGCCCATCACCACCATTTCCGCTGCATGAGCTGCAACCGCGTGTTCAACGTGCCCGGTTGCCTTGGCGACATGCAGCGCATCGTGCCCGAAGGCTTTGTGGTGGAGCGCCATGAGATGACGATGTACGGCGTTTGCAGCGACTGCCACCAGAACGTGCAGTAGCGGCGAGCCCCGGGTCTCAGGCCCAGGCATCCGCAAGCCGACAGCCATGGCGCAGGCCTTCCCTGCGCCATGGCTGTTTCTTTTCCCCCGGTCCGCTGCCTCAGCGCCTTCCCGGCCGCACGCGGCCTGCGGCAACGCCCCCGGCCAGCAAGGCCAGCGCAGCCACCGCCCAGAGCATCGCCACCTGACCCCAGGTCTGGGGCGCATGGCGCGGACTGGCCGTGAAGACCGGCTGCGCTGCAAAGTCCTTTGCGCCGAATGGACGGTCCTCGAACAGATAGGGATAGAAGAAGGTCCGCAGCCGCGCATGGAAGGCGGCAATGTCGTCCTGGTAGGCCAGCTGCGCCAGCAGGTCGGTGCCGCCCTGGCGGTGCAATGCGGCCTGCACGCCCACGCCGGGCAGCAGCCAGCCCAGGCGCCCGGTCCAGGCCTGGCGCGCCTGCAGGCCTTCCCGATAGGCGGCGAACTGGGGGGCGACGCTTTCATCACCAAGCTGCTGGAAGGCGTAGTACCACTTCCAGTGAAAACCCGCAGGCAGCGGTGCGGTGTTGCGCCATTCGGGGTGGTTGCGGAAGAAGCGCTCCATGGTCTGCTCGCGCGGCAAGTCCCAGGCACCATGCACGGTCTGGCGCTGGGCCAGCATCAGCTCCACGCCCTGGCTCACGGGCACGGCGCGCGACAGCGCGGCATTGGCCAGCGTGGGCAGCACCAGGGTCAGCACGGCCCAGCAGCCCATGAGGGCCATGGCGTTGGCCACCGAACTGCCGCCCAGCGTGGCGACCACCAGGCACAGCCCGCTCCAGAAGGCCACATAGGCCGTGGCGCTCAGCAGCACGGAGGCGATGGCGCCCGCCTGCGCACCGCTGGCCAATGCCCCTGCCAGGGCCGGCAGCGCCAGGCATGCCAGCAACAGCACCGAACGCAGGCCCGCACGGCGCAGCCACAGCCGGCGCCCGCTGCCGGGCATGGCCTGAAGCGTGCCCAGGCGCCCCGATTCGCGCTCGCCCGAGACCAGGTCGTAGAGCAGTGCAATCAGGAACAGCGGCGCCAGGTAGACCAGCACAAAGGCGAAGTCGAAGCGGCCCGCCAGCGCCAGTTCGGGGTTGAATCTCTCGCCTTCATGGAGCTGCGCCTGCAGCGCCAGGGCACGCACGCGCAGCACATAGGGCGCGGCATCGCGCAGGCCCAGGGCGAGAAAGGCCGTGGACGACGGTGCATCCCAGGTGCTGTGAAAGCCGTAGTAGGCCACCGAGCCCGCATCGCCGGACTGTGCATGCCGGCCTGCCTGGGCCGCCATTTCCTGCTGCTGCATTTGGGCCAGACGGTCCAGGGTCTGGCGCTGCGACGAGATCTCGCGCAGGCCCGACAGCACGGCCAGCGTGGACAGCGACAACAGCAGGGCCAGGGCGCACAGCGCCAGGCGCGAGCGCGTCAGAAGACGCCATTCATGCCGTAGCCAGCTCATCGCACCACCCTCCCCAGACGTTGCGTGGCCACCAGCAAGGCGGCCGCCAGCACCGCCAACCATCCCAGCAGCACGCAGGCTGCGGGTGCCGCGCGGCCCAAGGCAGCCAGCGGCGGATCGGGCTCGTGATGGAAGTCGGAGACGCCGCGCCAGTGCTCGTGGCTGATGCGGTTGTCTCGGCTGGAACGGTCACCCGCGTAGCTGAGCTTGTCCACCTGCAGCTGGTTGAGCGCCTGCACCATGCGGTAGCGATGCTGCTCGGCCTGCTCCAGAAAGCGCCGATAGCCTTGCAGGTCGGTGCCGGCCACGGCCATGGACAGGCGGCGCAGCGCAATCAAGGGGCTGACCAGGGCAAGGCCGTCGGCGCTGCGCAGTTGCAGGGCCTGCAGATCGAAGCTGGCCTCGGCATGGCGCCTGAAGAGCTCGCTGGTCAGCCGCTCGCCCTCCATGCCGACCAGACCCTTGTAGTTGACGGGCAGATCCTCCACACGCGACACGCCGTACTGCGCAAGCACTTTGGCGCGAAAGGCGGCGAAGTACGGATCGTCGGGATTGTGGCTGTCGCCCAGCGCCGCCAGCTCGCGCGCCGTGGCGATGTCGGTCTCGAAGCGCGTGGGCAATGCCAGGGCCGCGCCCACCAGCTCCGGCGCCAGCCGGGGCACCAGCACCACGCCAATGGCCCAGGCGGCCAGCAGGGCCAGCAAGGCATCGCGCCCGCGCCGCATGAAGGCCGAGACCGCGGTGATGCCCACGGCCCACAGCAGCAGCCACAGCACATGGCCAGCCGCCAGCGCGGCCACCAGGCTGATGGGCACGGGCGTGGCCACCGCCATCCAGGCCAGGGCCAGCAAGGCGGGCAGCAGCACCAGGGCCGCCACGCCCGTGAGCGCCAGCAGCTTGCCGGCCACGAACTGCCGCATGCCCACGCCCTGGGCCAGCAGCACGCGCAAGGTGCCGGCCTCGCGCTCTCGCGCGATGCAGGCATGGCCCACGAAGATCAGCAGCAGCGGAGCAAGCACCTGCAGCACAAAGGCCGGCGTGAGCTGGCCGAAGCGCAGCAGCAGCGACGACTGGCGCACATCGCCGAAGTTGGCGCTGTTCTGGCGGTGGCCTTCGAGAAACAGCGTGTGGCCGGTGTAGGCGTCTATGCCCGCATCGAAGGCCGCCAGCGGATTGAGCGGGCGGAACACGAAATGGCCGTAATGCACCATGCGGTGCGGATGTCGGTCGGGCTGGGCCTCGAACTCGTGGTCTACCTGCGACTGGTGGCGTTCGCGCTGGGCCTGGGCCGCGCTGCGCTGGTCCCAGGCCGTGAAGGCGGCAGTAGCACCGAGCAGCAGCCACAGCACCATGCCCGGCACGGCCACGCGGTCGCGCAGGAGCAGGCGCCATTCCTCGCGTGCAATGGTCAAGGCCGTGCTCATGCCGCTGCCCCCTGCACGCCTGCGTCTGCGTCTGCGTCCGCGTTTGCGTCTGCACTCGCACTCGCACCCGTACCTGTCCCCGCGTAGTGGCGGTGCAGTGCCCGCACGTCAAAGCGCTCTTCCCCACGGGCCGCCACCTCCTCGACCAGCCTGCCGCCCGCGATGAAGCCCATGCGGTCGGCCACATCGGCCGCCCCCAGCAGGTCGTGCGTGACCATGAGAATGGCCACGCCCTGGCCGCGCAGCTGCGTGATCAGCCGGCTGAATTCGGCCGTGGCCTGCGGGTCCAGGCCCGAAGTGGGCTCGTCCAGCAGCAGTGCCGGCACCTTGCGTGCAAGCGCCAGCGCAATCGCCACCTTCTGCCGCATGCCCTTGGAAAAGCCCGAGACACGCCGGTCATGCGCGGCCGCATCCAGCCCTGCAGCGGACAAGGCCTGGCCGATGGCATCCCTGCTGGCCGGCTGGCCCGCCAGGTCCAGCAGATAGGCCATGTTCTCGCGCGCGCTCAGGTGCTCGTACAGCGCCACGTTCTCTGGGATATAGGCGATCAGGCCGCGCGCCTGCGCGGCAGCCGTCACCGGGTCCACGCCCTGCACGCGCACCTGGCCGCTGCGCGGCCGCACAAAGCCCAGGAACAGGCTCAGCGTGGTGGTCTTGCCCGCGCCGTTGGCGCCCAGCAGCGCATAGATCTCGCCGGCATGCACGGCCAGGTCCAGACCCTGGAGGATGGTGCGCTCGCCATAGTCCACCACGGCGCCCAGCGCTTGGAGCACGGGCGTGGAGGCGGAAGTGGGGTTGGAAGAAACAGGAAGGAATGGATGCATGGCGGGGCTCAGAACTTTGCTTGAAGGCCTACGGTGACGGTGCGAGCGGTGCCCGGCGTTACCCACAGCCGGCTGTACGAGCTGGTGTAGTAGGTCTTGTCAAAGAGGTTGTCCACGTCCAGCGTCAGGCGCAGCGTGGGGCTGATGCGCCAGTGGGCCACCAGCTTGGCGGTGGTGTAGCCGGGCAGATCGAAGGCCGCCTTGCCCGCATCGGCCTCGGCCTGCGTGCGGGCCTGGCCCAGGCGCTTGCCCACACGGGTGATGCCGCCGCCAATGCCGTAGCGCTGGCCGTTGGAGAAGGCGTTCTCGTAGACAGCCAGCACGCTGCCGTTGACCTTGGGCACGTTGAGCAGGCGCCCGCCCACTTCCAGCGTGTTGTCGCGGGAGATCTCCACGCCGTTGAGCACCAGGCTCGCATTCAGGCGCCAGCGCTGCGTGACCTGGCCGGCAAAGTCGAACTCCAGGCCCCGGCTGCGGATCTCGCCGGCCGAGACCGAGTAGCCGGCGTTGCCCGGGTCGGCCGTCAGCACGTTGCGCTTGCGGATGTCGAACATCGCGGCCGTGGCGCCCATGCGCCGGTCGGCGCTTTCCCACTTGGCGCCCAGCTCCAAGGAGCGGCCGGATTCGGGACTGAAGCCCGCGCCGGCCACATCGACGCCCACGTTGGGCCGGAACGAGCGGCCCACGTTGGCATAGAAGGTCCATTGCGGCAGCGGCAGCCAGCTCAGGCCCAGGCGTGGCGAGGTCGAGGTCGGGTCCTGCTGCGTGGTCGCGCCCGTGCGGCGGTTGTGCAGCGACTGGTCATAGCGGTCCATGCGCAGGCCGGCCACCACGCGCCACTGGGGCGAGAGCTTGATGGCGTCCTGCAGGTAGAAGGCCGTGTTGCGCTGGCGCTCGAAGGTATCGGTATTGGCCGTGGGCACGGGCTGCGTGCCGCCGTAGACGGGGTTGTAGATATTGATGGCATAGGGATTGGCCGCCGTGGGGTTGGCGCGCAGCATCACCGTATCCATGTCGAAGCGAAAGCTCTCCAGACCCAGCAGCAGCTCGTGTTCGACGGTGCCCGTTTTCACCGTGCCCTGCAGCTCGGCCTGCACGGCGATGTCGTCGGACTGGTAGTCGCGGAAACGCCGCTGGCGCGTCAGGTCACCATTGGCCAGCAGCGCATGGGGTTCGGTGGAAAAGCCGTTGATCGAGGTCTCGCGGTAGGACAGGCCCAGGCGGCTGCGCCACTGCGCGCTCCACTCATGCGAGAGGATGAACTGGTGCGTGCGGTTTTCCACCGTCACATCGCCATCGCGCGGGTCGCCCAGGAAGCGGCTGCGCGAGATGGCGCCCAGGCGGTCGCCCACGGCCGCCACGCCACGGTCCAGCGGCGTCTTGTGGCGCAGCAGCTCGCCCGAGTACTCCAGCACCGTATCGCGCCCCAGCTTCCAGGTGAAGGCCGGCGCAATCACCTGGCGGCCGGCGCCCACGAAGTCGCGGAAGCTGTCGCGGTCCTCCACAGCGATGTTGAGCCGGTAGGCAAAGTTCTCGCCAATCGGTCCCGTGCTGTCGAGCGCGCCGCGCCGCAGCCCGTAGCTGCCCGCATAGGCTTCCACGGAATGCGAAGGCGTCCACAGCGGACGCTTGGAGACGACGTTCAGCGTGCCGCCCGGCTCGCTGCTGCCGTAGAGCGCAGCGGCCGTGCCCTTGAGGAACTCGATGCGCTCCACGCCGGCCAGATCACGCGGCGCGTTGAAGCCGCGCCCCGAGGAAAAGCCGTTGAACAAGGTGGCCATGCCCACGTTCTGATCGCCGGGCAGGCCGCGAATGACGATGTTGTCCCACAGGCCGCCAAAGTTGTTCTGGCGCGAGACGCCGCCCACATAGTCCAGCACATCGTCAAGCTTGGTGGCTCCCAGGTCGTCCATGGCCTGGCGCGTGATCACGCGCACCGACTGCGGCAGCTCGCGCAGCGGCAGGTCGGTCTTGGCGCCTGCCGCCTCATCGGTGTGATAGGCGCCCGAGGCCGTGCGGCCCACGACTTCCACGGCAGGCAGCAGGGTCTGCTCCTGGGACGACGGCGCCGACGGCACGGATGCCGCAGGTTGTGCCTGGCCCTGGGCCAGCGCGGGCGTGGAGAAGAAAGCGGCAGCGCTCAGGGCAAGCGGCAGCGGGCGAAGGCCGGGAAGCGGCTTCGCGAGGATGGAGAAGGCAGTCATGATGAAAACGGGCACGGGCGCATGCCGCCGGCATCAGAAGCCGGCGCGCGCAAACACGGAGAGGCCGCCAGCCCTAAAGGGCACTGGCGGCAGGGAAGTAATAGGTGCTTGCGGATTCAGCGCGGCGGGTCGCGCGATGCAAAGGCCCAGCGGTTCTGCGCAGGGATGGCGCCGGCCATGGTGCGCGGCGGCACCCTGTGCGGCGCTGCGGCCACGGCCAGTGGCAGGCCCGGGTGCGGCAGCACTGCCACCGCATGCGGTGCATGGCCCATGCACCAGACGCAGACGGCTTCCGCGGCTTCCGCTGTTTCACCGGCCGGCGCCTTGTCCTCGCAGCCGTTCAGGCCGGCAAGCGCCTGGCCGGGCACTGCCGCCGCCTGCCGGATATGCGTTGCACCGTGCAGGGGCATGCCAATGGCCGTGTTGAAGAACACGGCCAGCAATAGCAGGCGCAAAACAAGCAGACGCATAAGAAGAAGGCGATCTTACTATTGACAGTTAAATCTCATTAACAACCCGCCGCCATTTTCTGCGCAGTCCGGGACAGCAGCGCGGGAATATGCCACCTGCATGTGACAGGCCGATTGGCGACTCTCAGCCTTGCGCCTATTTATCTGCGGGTCCCACGCCCCGGAAGAACATGTCGCAGATCTGGTCCGCCACCTTCTCCAGCGAGCCCTTGCGCGGGTTGAACCATGACTGCACGGAATTGATGCTGCCCAGGATCATGATCCGCGCCAGACGGATGTCCGCATCGGCACGCAGCCGCCCCTGCTCGCGCAAACCCTCCAGCAGGCCGCTCCAGAACTTCTGGTGGCGCTCCCGGCGTTTGAGATGGCGCTCGCGCACCTTGTCGGGCAGTTGCCCCAGCAGCCTGCCATGGGCCAGGGCGAAGTCCCCGTGCCTGACCAGCCCCTCCATCTGGCCGAGTACCGCGGCACGAAAGCGCTGCTCGGCCGTGGCGTCCTCGCCCAGGGCGTCCAGCCGCTCATTCTGCTGGCTGATGATGCGTGCCCCGCCCTGCTCCATCACCTCGTCCACCAGTTCCTCCTTGGAGGCGAAGTGGTAGTAGATGCTGGCGGCCTCGATCCCCGCCTGCTCCGCGATGTTGCGCATCGTGGTGGCGGAGTAGCCCTGCTCCCCGAAGGTGCGGGCCGCAAGCTTGAGCAGGGTTTCGCGGGTGTCGTTGACGCCGTGGGCGCCGGTCTGCCTTCTTGCCATGTCTGCCAGGGGTGGATCGTTGTAGTGCGGTGATCCTAACAGGCTGTGATTGGCGGGCCCATCCAGCGCCCGCCGGGCGGCACGCCATCCCCGTGACAGGCGATTGCCCGGATTCGCCGATTCCGCTTCAATATCGCGAAGTTCCGATGAACCCATGGCATGCGTGGACATCGCGGCAGTTCATCCTATCGATAGGAAAAATTGAGAAGATACATTCTTCACATAGGCCCGATTGAATGCCACCCTACGAGTTCGGCAATCACCCACTCAACCCGGCATCGGCACGATATGGCGAGGATTCGATGCAATCGCGGCATCAATATCTATTCATTTAATGAATTAATAAAAAATCTCGATTGATGAAATAAAAAAAAGAACTTCGACGGAAAAACGGGGCCTCAGCGGGGTCGGCCAGCGGCTGACCTCGCTCAAAACAGGGATGACAACACGTCATCTCCAGGGAAGGGAGCGCCTACAACGAAGCGCTTCAAATGTAACAATGCCGCAACAGCTTTTGTAAAGTCCCTGTAATCAAGATGGCGCTGGATATAATGCGGCTCGCCTCGGAAAAATGCCCTGGCTCTGGAAAAGATCTCTACACCCGCAGGAGATCCCATATCCTAAGTACTTGTACTTATGATTGCTTCCTTACCTCTTACTGCGCATGCACCAACTTCGACCATTCTGAAAAGAGTCCTGAGTCCCTGTTCCTGCGCCGCAGTTTTTTCAGATAGCCGCACTTAAAAATTCTTCTATCAAGATGACTACATACCAAGAGCTGATTGCCCAGAAAAAGTTGCTCGACCAGCAGATCGACGAGGCCCGCAAGCTGGAGTCCAAGGCGGCCCTGGCCTCGGTGCAGCAACTGGTCAAGGAGTTCGGCTTCACGGCGCAGCAGGTCTTCCCCTGGAAGCCGGATGGCAAGAAGAGCGCACCCGCGAAGTACCAGGATCCCGAGACCGGCAAGACCTGGACCGGCCGTGGCAAGCCGCCGAACTGGATCCTGGGCAAGGACCGCTCGCTGTTCGAGATCCAGTGAGAATCCCGGCGCACGCATGTGCGCGCTCGCAAGGCGTGCGCACATGCGTGGTTTCACACGTCCGCGCCGCAACCGTCACCCTGGCACCACGGCCGTGACCTCGATCTCCACCTTGGCCCGGTCTTCCACCAGATCCGCCACCTCCACGGCCGTCATGGCCGGGAAATGCCGCCCGATCAGCTCGCGGTAATGCCGCCCTATGGCGGGATAGGCGGCCACGTATTCCCTCTTGTCGGTCACATACCAGGTCATGCGCACGATGTGTTCGGGCCGCGCGCCGCCTTCGGCCAGGACCGCGACGATGTTGGCCAGCGCCTGTCGCACCTGGTCGGCCAGGTCGTCGGATTCGAATTGCTGCTGGCCATTCCATCCGATCTGCCCGCCGACGAACACCAGGCGCGAGCCGACCGTCATCTCGGTCAGGATGCCATTGGCGTAGCCGCGCGGCGCCAGCCAATCCGGGGGTTGCAGAATCTTCATTGTGTTCATCCTGTTCTCTGGGAATCCGTGAATTCTTCCTGGGGCACGAGATAGGCGGCAAGCCGTTCGCGCAGATCCGCCGGCAATGGCACGGCCTTCATGCGGTCCAGGTCCATGGTGACGATGGTCAGGCACGCCGACAGCCGCAGTTGGCCGCCAGGTCCTTCAAAGCGCACGTTGAACCGGAACGATGCGCCGCCGATGCGCTGCACCGCAAGGACCTGGCGCAGCGTTTCATTCCAGCGACTGGGCGCCGTGAAGTCGCACTGCACCGAGACCGTGGGCGTGCCGATGCGGCGCTGCACATGCAGCGTATGGAATGACAGGCCCATTGCCTGGTCGAACCACTGCTCGACCAGGTCGTTGACCATCTCGAAATAGCGTGGATAAAAGACGATGCCCGCCGGATCGCAGTGGCGGAACAGCACCTGCACCTGGCTCTCGAATGCGGCTGCCATGCCCCGGCCTCACTCCATCTTGCGCAGCACGAAGCGCTGCAGCTTGCCGGTCTCGGTGCGCGGCAAGGCCGGCACGAAGACGATGGCGCGCGGGTATTTGTAGGGCGCGATGACGGACTTGACGAAGGCCTGCAGCGTGGCCGCCAGCGCGTCGCCTGCGGCAAAGCCGGGCTTGAGCACCACGAAGGCCTTGACCACCTGGCCGCGCTCCTCGTCGGGCACGCCGATCACGCCGCATTCGGCCACGGCCTCGTGGCGCAGCAAGGCATCCTCCACTTCGGGGCCGGCGATGTTGTAGCCGGCCGAGATGATCATGTCGTCGTTGCGCGCCTGGTAGAAGAAGTAGCCGTCGGCATCGCGCACGAAGGTGTCGCCGGGCAGGTTCCAGCCCTGCTGCACGAAGCGCTTCTGGCGCTCATCGGCCAGGTAGCGGCAGCCCGTGGGGCCCTTGATGGCCAGTCGCCCGGGCGTGCCGTCGGGCACGGGGCGCATCTCGTCATCGACCACCTCGGCCACGTAGCCGGGCACGACCTTGCCGATGGCGCCGGCACGCACCTGCTCGGGCGGGCTGGACACGAAGACATGGATCAGCTCCGTGCCGCCGATGCCGTCGATCATCTCGATGCCCGTGGCCTGCTTCCACAGCTGGCGCGTGGCATCGGGCAGGGCTTCGCCGGCCGACACGCTTTTCTGGAGCGACGACAGATCAAAGCGCCCGGTCAGTGCCGCCATCTGGCGGTAGAAGGTGGGCGCCGTGAACACGATGGTGGCGTGGAAATCCTGGACCAGTTGCAGCAGGCCTTCTGGCGTGAGCTTTTCGGCCAGCACGGTGCTGGCGCCCACGCGCAGCGGAAAGCACAGCAGCCCGCCCAGGCCGAAGGTGAAGGCCAGCGGCGGCGTGCCGCAGAAGATGTCGTCCGGCCCCGGCCGGATCACATGGCGCGGGAACAGGTCGCACATGGCCAGCACGTCGCGGTGGAAATGCATGCAGCCCTTGGGTGCACCCGTGGTGCCGCTGGTGAAGGCGATCAGGCAGACGTCGTCGGCCGCGGTGTCGCAGCAGTCGAAGCGGTCAGGCTTGGCGGCGGCCAGGGCATCCAGCGCATCGGGCGCCGTGTCGTTGAAGTACAGCACGCGCGAAAGCTCCGGGCAGTGGTGCTCGTGGCCCGGCTGCAGGCACAGCTGCACTTCGTCGCCGAGGCGCGCATCGCACAGCACGGCCTGGACCCGGGCCTTGTCGATGATCTGGCGCAGTTCCTTGGCGCGCAGCAGCGGCATGGTGGGCACCGTCACCAGCCCTGCCTTGATGGCCGCCAGCCAGGACGCCGCCATCATGGGGTTGTTGGGGCCGCGCAGCAGCACGCGGTTGCCGGGCACCAGGCCCAGGTCCTCGGCCAGGACATGGGCAATGCGGTTGGTCAGCGCCTGCAGTTCGCCATAGGTCATGGCGGCCTGCCGCTGGCCATCGCGCCAGCGCAGGGCCACGCGCCGGCCGTGGCCGCGCGCCACCATGGCATCGACCAGCTCGGCCGCGCAGTTCAGGCGTTCGGGGTAGGCCACGTCCGGCCCGTCCAGCAGGAACTCGGGCCATTGCTCGGGCGGCGGCAGGTTGTCCCGCGCGAAGGTATCGATGTGGGCGGAGGCGTGCATGCGAAGGTCCCGGTTCTGGCGTTGAGGGGTGCGCTGCTTCAGGCCTTGAGCAGCTCGCGCGCGATGATGAGTTTCTGCACCTCGGTGGCGCCTTCGTAGATGCGCAGCGCGCGGATCTCGCGGTACAGCGTCTCCACGGGCATGCCCGAAACCACGCCCGCGCCGCCGAACATCTGCAGCGCGCGGTCGATCACGGCCTGGGCCGATTCGGTGGCCGTCATCTTGGCCATGGCCGCCTCGCGCGTGGTGCGCGTCTTCTTTACGTCGCGCATCCAGGCGGCGCGGTAGGTCAGCAGGGCCGAGGCGTCGATGGCCGTGTCCATGTCGCCCAGCGCGGCCTGGGTCAGCTGCAGGTCGCCCAGGGTCTGGCCGAACATGCGGCGCGACTTCGCCCGCGCCAGGCCCTCGTCCAGCGCGCGGCGCGCGAAGCCCAGCGCGGCGGCGGCCACCGAGGCGCGGAAGATGTCCAGCGTCATCATGGCCAGCTTGAAGCCCTGGCCCGGCTCGCCCAGGCGCTGCGACACGGGAATCCGGCACTGCTCGAAGCGGAGGGTGGCCAGCGGATGCGGCGCGATGAGGGCGATGCGCTCGCCGATGGAAAAGCCCGGCGTGTCGGCATCGACCACGAAGGCGCTGATGCCGCGCGCGCCCGGCGCCTCGCCCGTGCGGGCGAACACGCAGTAGAAGTCGGCGATGCCGCCGTTGGAGATCCAGGTCTTGCTGCCGTCGAGCACGTAATGGTCGCCCTCCAGCCGCGCCTCGCAGGCCATGGCGGCCACGTCGGAGCCGGCATCGGGTTCGGACAGCGCGAAGGCCGCGATGGCCTCGCCGCGCGCCACGCGCGGCAGGTAGCGCTGGCGCAGCGCGTCCGACCCCATCAGCGAGATGGCGCCGCTGCCCAGGCCCTGCATGGCGAAGGCGAAGTCGGCCAGGCCCTCGTGGCGGGCCAGGGTCTCGCGCAGGATGCAGAGGGCGCGCGAATCCACCTCGGGCAGCGCCCCGCCCCAGGAGCCATCCGGGCCCGCAGGCACGGCATAGCGCAGCCAGCCTGCCTGGCCCAGGGCCTTGACCAGTTGGCGGCAGGCCGCATCGGCATCGTGGTGGTCCACGTCGCCCAGGGATTGCGCGCACCAGGCATCGGCCTCATGGGCCAGCGTGCGGTGGGCGTCGTCGAAGAAGGGCCAGTCCAGCCAGGTGGAATCACGCATGTCAATTCCCCTCGAACACGGGTTTCTGCTTCGCCACGAAGGCCTCGTAGGCGCGGTGGAAGTCGCGCGTCTGCATGCAGATGGCCTGGGCCTCGGCCTCGGCCTCGATGGCCTCGTCCACGCCCATGTTCCATTCCTGGTGCAGCAGCTTCTTGGTCACGCCATGGGCGAAGGTGGGGCCGGCGGCCAGCTGCGCGGCCAGCGTGTGGGCGGCATCGACGACCTGCTCCGGGCTGTGCAGGGCGTTGAAGAAGCCCCAGGCGGCGCCCTCCTCGCCCGTCATGGCGCGGCCCGTGTACAGCAGCTCGGAGGCGCGGCCCTGGCCGATCATGCGCGGCAGCAGCGTGCAGGCGCCCATGTCGGCGCCGGCCAGGCCCACGCGGGTGAACAGGAAGGCCGTGCGCGCGGCGGCCGTGCCCAGGCGCATGTCGGCGGCCAGCGCCACCATGGCGCCCGCGCCCGCGCAGATGCCGTCCACGGCGGCCACGATGGGCTGGGGGCAGGCGCGCATGGCCTTGACGAGGTCGCCCGTCATGCGCGTGAAGTCCAGCAGCTCGGGCATGCTCATCTTCGTGAGCGGCCCGATGATCTCGTGCACATCGCCGCCCGAGCAGAAATTGCCGCCCGCACCCGTGACCACCACGGCCTTGATGTCGGTGGCATAGACCAGGGCGCGGAACAGGTCGCGCAGCTCGGCATAGGAGCCGAAGGTCAGCGGGTTCTTGCGCTCGGGCCGGTTCAGCGTGATGGTGGCGACCTTGCCATCGGCCGAGACCTGCCACAGGAAGGTCCGGGCCTGGTAGCCGGCCAGGGGCCGCTTGTGGTGCTGCATGCTGTGCTCTTCGGGCGGGGTGCTCATGGTGTCGTCTCCATTCAAAAGGGTTGGGGCTCAGCCCGTCATGACTTCGCCGCCGTCGACGGCAATGGCCTGGCCGTTGACCGAGGCCGAGGCCGGCAGCGCCAGCCAGGCCACGGTCTCGGCGACCTCCCCGGGCTGGACCAGGCGGCCCTGGGGATTGCGTTCGGCCAGCTTGGCGCGGGCCTCTTCGGCCGTCATGCCGGTCTTGTCCACGATGTTGGCCACGGCGCCGCGCACGATGTCGGTCTCGGTATAGCCGGGGCAGACCGCGTTGACGGTGATGCCCTTGCCCGCCATCTCCAGCGCCAGCGCGCGCGTCAGGCCGATCACGCCATGCTTGGCCGCGCAGTAGGCGCTGACATAGGCATAGCCGATCAGCCCCGCCGTGCTGGCCACGTTGATGATGCGGCCCCAGCCGGCGGCCTGCATGCCCGGCAGCGCGGCCTGCATGCAGTGGAATGTGCCCGTGAGGTTGACGGCCAGCATGGACTGCCACAGCGCGGCGTCGGTGCGCTCGAACTTCTGGCTGCTGGCCTGGCCCGCGTTGTTGACCAGCACCTGCACCGGGCCGAAGCCCGCCTCGGCCTGCGCGAAGGCCTGGCGCACCGAGGCTTCGTCGGCGATGTCGGCCTGCACGGACTGCACCGTGCCGCCCAGCTCCGCCACGGCAGCTTCCAGCGCCGCGCCATCGCGGCCCAGCAGCGTGACCCGCGCGCCGCGCGCCAGCAGCGCCCGCGCGCAGGCCAGGCCGATGCCGCGCGCGCCGCCCGTCACCAGGGCGTGGCGACCGTCCAGAGGTTGGGTGGGCAGGTTCATTTGGCGTCCAGTTGTGCCATGGCTGCGGCACGTTCGAAATTGGTCTCCAGCTGGCGCTTGCCGGCCAGGTACTGGCGCGGCCAGCCCACGTCGCGGGCCCCGACGCGGGCGGCCTCGCGCAGCGTCCAGGCCGCGTCGGCCAGGTGGGGACGGGCCAGCGCGCACAGGTCGGCGCGGCCCGAGGCGATGATGGCGTTGGCGTGGTCGGCCTCGAAGATGGCACCCACGGCAATCGTCGGTATGCCGGCCTCGTTGCGCACGCGGTCGGCGAACGGGGTCTGGAACATGCGGCCGTAGACCGGCTTTTCCTGCTTGCTGACCTGGCCCGAGGAGCAGTCGATCATGTCCGCGCCGGCCGCCTTGAAGCGGCGCGCGATCTCCACCGCGTCGTCGGGCGTGATGCCGCCTTCCACCCAGTCATGGGCCGAGATGCGCACCGACATGGGCTGGTCCTCGGGCCATGCCGCGCGCACGGCATGGAACACCTCCAGCGGAAAGCGCAGGCGATTGTCCAGGCTGCCGCCGTATTCGTCTTCGCGCTGGTTGGTCAGCGGCGAGATGAAGCTGGACAGCAGGTAGCCGTGGGCGCAGTGCAGCTCCAGCCAGTCGAAGCCCGCCGCCACGGCACGGCGCGTGGCCGCCACGAACTGCTCGCGCACCGTGTCCATGTCGGCGCGGGTCATGGCATGGGGCACCTGGGACAGACCGTCGATGTAGGGCAGTGCCGAGGCCGACAGCAGCGGCCAGTTGCCCTGCTCCAGCGGATGGTCGATCTTCTGCCAGCCCAGCTGGGTCGAGCCCTTGCGCCCCGCATGGCCCAGCTGCACGCCGATGCGCGCATCGCTGTGGCCGTGCACGAAATCCACGATGCGCTGGAATGCCCGGCCCTGGGCATCGTCCCACAGCCCGGGGCAGCCGGGCGTGATGCGGCCCTCGGGCGACACGCAGGTCATCTCCACCATCACCAGCCCCGCACCGCCCATGGCGCGCGCGCCCAGGTGCACCAGGTGGAAGTCGCCCGGCACGCCGTCGGTGCAGGAATACATGGCCATGGGCGAGACCATGATGCGGTTCTTGAGCCGCACGCCGCGCGCCTGGTAGGGCGTGAGCATGGGCAGCGGCGGCCGCTCGCCCGCGGGCACGCTGCGGCCCGCGTGCTCCGCGATCCAGCGCTCGAAGCCTTCGAGCCAGTGCGCATCGCGCAGACGCAGGTTCTCGTGCGAGATGCGCTGCGAACGCGTCAGCAGCGAATAGGCGAACTGCTCGGGCTCCAGCCCCGCGTAGCGCCGCACGTTCTCGAACCACTCCGTGGAATTGCGCGCGGCGTTCTGGATCTTGAGCACCTCGACGCTGCGCACCTGCTCATAGTGCTGCAGGCCGGCTTCGATGCCCTGCGTGGCTTTCAGGCTGCGCGCCAGCTCGATGGCATCCTCCAGCGCCAGCTTGGTGCCCGAGCCGATGGAGAAATGCGCCGTGTGCGCCGCATCGCCCATCAGCACCACAGGCACGCTGCGTGCGCCCTGGGCCGATTCGATCCGGTTCCAGTGCACCCAGGTATTGCAGATCACGCGCGGAAACCGGATCCAGATGGCCGAGCCGCGCAAGTGCGAGGCATTGCTGACCAGGGCATGGCCGTCCAGCCAGGGCGCGAACAGCCTCTCGCAGTAGGCGATGCCCTCTTCCTGGCTCATCTGCTCTATGCCGGCCGCCTGCCAGGTCTCCTCGGGCGTCTCCACGATGAAGGTGGACATGCCGTCCTCGTAGCGGTAGGCATGGGCCTGGAACCAGCCGTGCTCGGTCTGCACGAAGGCGAAGGTGAAGGCATCGAAGACCTTGGTCGTGCCCAGCCACACGAAGCGGCAGCGGCGCTGGTCGATGTCGGGGCGGAAGGTATCGGCATAGCGGGTGCGCACCTGGCTGTTGATGCCGTCCGAGGCGATCACCAGGTCGGCGCCGTACTCGCGCGCAATCGCCTGGTCGTCCTGCACGAAGTTCTCGAACACCAGCTTCACGCCCACGTCCTCGCAGCGCGCCTGCAGGATGTTGAGCAGCTTCTTGCGGCCGATGCCGATGAAGCCGTGGCCGCTGCTGCGCAGGCTGCGGCCCTTGAAATGGATGGCTATGTCGTCCCAGTGGTTGAAGGCATCGCCGATGGTGCGGGCCGAGACCGGATCGGCCTCGCGCAGGTTGTCCATGGTGGCGTCGGAGAACACCACGCCCCAGCCGAAGGTGTCGTAGGGGCGGTTGCGTTCCACCACCGTGACCTCGTTGGCAGGATCCTGCAGCTTCATCAGCAGGCCGAAATACAGGCCGGCGGGGCCGCCGCCTATGCAAACGATCTTCATACCGCAAACCCTTGTCTCGGGGGGGCGGATGGCGCCCCAGGTCCAGGATCCAGGCCAATCTCTTTAAGCCTGAATAGTTTAGACTTCAAATATATAGGGGAAGCGCCTCCCATGACCTAGGGAGAACACGCATATGCCCCCGACAAACGGTAGGATGCCGGATCGCCAGGAGAGTCGCCTTGGAAAAATACCGCTTCAATGTCTTCGGCCGCATCATCGCCATCGAGCGTGCGGACAGCCAGTGGCGCTGCTTCAACGTGGGCGCCGACGGCAAGCGCGCCCCGGCCCTGCTGGCCATCCCCGCCGATATCGGCCACGCCGAGCTGGCGCAGTACCTGTACGACATCTACCACGAGAGCGCCGCCGCGTCGGACCGGGAGATCTTCGAGATCCCCTGAAGCCCGCCGGGCTCAGACGCCCAGGTACCGCTCCCACAGCCCTCGGTCCGCATCCAGCGCGGCCGAGTCGCCGCTCCACACGGCCTTGCCGCGCTCCAGGATGATGTGGCGGTCGGCCAGGCCCAGCAGGCGTTCCACGTACTTGTCGATGACCAGGATGGTCTGCCCCGCCGCGCGCAGCCGGGCCAGGCAGGACCAGATCTCCTCGCGGATGCGCGGGGCCAGGCCCTCGGTGGCCTCATCCAGGATCAGCAGGCGCGGGTTGGTGACCAGCGCGCGGCCGATGGCCAGCATCTGCTGCTCTCCGCCCGACAGCTGGTTGCCCATGTTGCCGGCACGCTCGCCCAGGCGCGGGAACAGCGCGAACACGCGCTCCGGCGTCCAGGGCTCGCCCATGCCCGGGTTGCGCCGGGCCACGAAGGCCGTCAGGTGCTCGCGCACCGTGAGGTTGGGAAAGCACTGGCGCCCTTCGGGCACGATGGCCATGCCCGCGCGGGCGATGCGGTCTGTCTCCCAGCCTGCAATGTCCTGCCCTGCAAACACCATGCTGCCGCCGCGCAGCGGCAACTGGCCCAGCAGCGTGCGCAGCAGCGTGGTCTTGCCCATGCCATTGCGCCCCAGCAGGGTGACGACCTGGCCGGCCGCTATCTCCAGGTCCACGCCGAACAGCACCTGGCTGGGTCCGTAGCCGCTTTGCACCGCCTTCAATTGCAGCATCACGCGCCCTCCTCTTCATCACCCAGGTAGGCCTGGCGCACCTCGGCATTGGCGCGTATCTCGTCGGGCGTGCCCGTGGCGATGATGCGGCCGTAGACCAGCACCGAGATACGGTCGGCCAGGCGGAACACGGCCTGCATGTCGTGTTCCACCAGCAGCATGGCCGCGCGCCCGCGCAGCGACTCGATCAGCTCGGTCAGGCGCAGCGTCTCGTCCGGCCCCATGCCGGCCATGGGCTCGTCCAGCAGCAGCACGCCGGGCCGCGCGGCCAGGGCCAGCGCGAACTCCAGCTTGCGCTGCTCGCCGTGCGGCAGCGTGCCGGCCGGGCGCTCCAGCAGGCCGGCATCGATGGCGCATTCGCACGCCAGCGCGCGGGCCTGCTCGTACAGCGCGGTCTCGGCCGCGCGCGGCCGCCAGAAGTGGAAACTGCTGCCCGCATGCGCCTGCACGGCCAGCACCAGGTTGTCCAGCACGCTGGACTGCTTGAAGATGTTGGTGATCTGGAAGGACCGCGACAGGCCGGCTGCCACGCGCTGGTGGGCGCTGAGCGCCGTCACGTCGCGACCCGACAGCGCCAGCGTGCCCGCATCGGCCGCCAGCGTGCCCGACAGCAGGTGGATCAGCGTGGACTTGCCCGCGCCATTGGGGCCGATCAGCGCATGGATCTCGCCGGGCGCCAGCGACAGCGAGACATGGTCCGTGGCCAGCAGCGCCCCGAAGCGCCTCACCAGCCCCCTGGCCTCCAGGGCCGGCGTGAAGGGTGCTGCCCCGCTCATGCCTGCCTCCCGCGCGCGGGCCACAGCCCCACCAGGCCGCGCGGCGCGCCGAACACCACGCACAGCAGCAGCAGGCCCAGCGGCAGGTGCCAGTACTCGGTCCACATGCGCAGCACCTCCTCCAGCACCAGCATCACCACCGCGCCGGCCACGCCGCCCCAGCGCAGGCCGATGCCGCCCACCAGCACCATGATCAGCAGGTTGGCCGACTGGGTCCAGTGCATGAGGCTGGGCGAGATGAACAGGTTGTGGTTGGCCAGCAGCGCACCGGCCAGCCCCGCCACGGCGCCGCCGAGCATGAGGGCCACGAGCTTGAGCCGGTAGACCGGGTAGCCCATGGACTCCATGCGCGATTCATTCTCGCGCACGCCCTGCAGCGCCTTGCCGAAGCGCGACTGGACCAGCCGCCCGAACAGGGCCATCAGCACGGCGAACAGCGCCAGCACCACGTAGTAGAACGTGGCGTCATGGCCCAGGTCCAGCCCCGGCAGCACGGAATGGCCGGGCAGGTTCAGCCCGTCCTCGCCGCCGTACTGGCGCAGGGAGATGAAGATGTAGAACAGCATCTGCGCGAAGGCCAGCGTGATCATGATGAAGTACACGCCGCGCGTGCGCAGCGAAATGGCGCCCGTGACGGCCGCCAGCAGCCCGGCCAGCAGCGCGGCGGCCGGCCAGGCCACCAGGGCCGAGGTCACGCCGTGCATGGCCAGGATGCCCACGGCATAGGCGCCCGCGCCGAAGAAGGCCGCATGCCCCAGCGCCACCATGCCGCCATAGCCCAGGATCAGGTTCAGGCTGGTGGCGGCCAGCGCATAGATCAGCACGCGGCGCACGAAGGAGATGTAGAAATCCAGCCCCAGCGCCGGTGCGACCAGGGGGAACAGGGCCAGGGCCAGCAGCGCGAGCGCGCTCCAGAGAAGATTGCGTCGCACCATCTCAGCCTCGCGCGGGGAAAAGGCCCGAAGGACGGTACACCAGCACCGCCGCCATCAGCACGTAGATGGAGATCGCCGCCAGCGTAGGCCCCACGCTGGAGGCCACGGCCGGCGAGAACACCTGGCGCAGCAGCATGGGCAGGAAGGCCCGCCCCGCCGTGTCCACCATGCCCACCAGCAGGGCGCCGACCAGGGCGCCACGGATGGAGCCGATGCCGCCGATCACGATGCACACCAGCACGAGGATGAGGATGTCCTCGCCCATGCCCACCTGCACCGAGGTGATGGGCCCCAGCAGCGCTCCCGCCACCGCCGCCAGCATGGCCCCCAGCGTGAACACGCCCAGGAACAGCAGCGGCACGCGCACGCCCATCAGCGTGGCCATCTGGCGGTTGGAGGCGCCGGCCCGCACCAGCACGCCAGCCCGGGTGCGCGTGACGAACAGGTACAGGCCCAGCGCGGCGGCCAGGCCGAAGACGATGATCATCAGCCGGTAGGCCGGGTACATGAGATCGGGCAGCAGCTGCACGGGCCCGGACAGCGCGGCCGGCATGTTCAGCATCACGGGCGCCGGCCCCCAGACCATCTTGACCAGGTCATTGGCGATCAGGATCACGGCATAGCTGCCCAGCACCTGGGCCAGGTGGTCGCGCACGGCCAGCCGCCGGATCAGCACCCACTCCAGCACCACGCCCGCCACGCCCGTGGCCACGGCCGCCACCAGCACGGCCGCCGTGAACGAGCCCGTGCGCTGCAGGGTCTCGGCCGCCACATAGGCGCCCGCCATGTACAGCGAGCCATGGGCCAGGTTCATGATGTCCATGATGCCGAACACCAGGGTCAGCCCGGCGGCGATCAGAAACAGCATCAGCCCGAACTGCAGGCCGTTGAGCAATTGCTCCAAGAGCAGCGTCCACGTCATCCACACGCCTCCCTGCCGCAGGCGCAGTGGCCCGCGCGCGGTCAACCAATCATCCGGCTTGGAAAATCACGCACCAGGCCCGCCGCGCCCGCCCGGGCGCAGCGGCCTGCGTCACATCTTGCAGTCGTTGACGTAGACGTCCTGGTACTTGTCGAAGACCTTGCCCACCAGCTTGTTGGTGATGCGGCCGCTGGCGTCCTTCTCGATCACGCGCTGGTAGTAGGCCTGGATGGGATAGTGGTTCTTGCCGTAGGTGAAGGGGCCGCGCACCGAGGCGTAGTCGGCTTTTTCCAGCGCACGGACGATGGCCTGGCGGTCCGAGGCCTTGCCGCCGGCCTGCTTGACGGCCGCGTCCATGGCCATGATCACGTCATAGGCCTGGGCCGCGTAGACCGAGGGGTTGCGGCCCTTGTACTCCTTGCGGAAGGCCTCGACGAAGGCCTTGTTCTGCGGCACGTCCAGGTCATGCGCCCACTGCGCCGTGTTGACCATGCCCAGCATGGGCTCGCCCACGGCCTGGATCACGTCCTCGTCGGCCGAAAAGCCCGGGCCGATCAGCTTGACGCTTTGCGACAGGCCCGTGGACACGAACTGCTTGACGAAGTTGATGCCCATGCCGCCCGGCAGGAAGATGTAGACCGCATCGGGCCTGGCCGCGCGGATCTGGGCCAGCTCGGCCGCGTAGTCGATCTGGCCCAGCTTGGTGTAGACCTCCTCGCCGGGCGCGGTCTTGTAGCCGCGCTTGAAGCCGGTCAGCGCATCCTTGCCGGCCGGATAGTCGGGCGCCATGATGAACATCTTCTTGAAGCCGCGATCGGCCGCCAGCTTGCCGGCCGCCTCGTGGAAGGCATCGTTCTGGTAGGAGGTGCCGAACCAGAACGCATTGCACTGCGCGCCCGCGAACTGGCTGGGGCCGGGGTTGTTCGACAGGTACGGCACCTTGGCGCCGAACAGTGCCGGCCCCACGGCCAGGGCCACGTTGGAGCCGATGGGCCCCGTGAAGAAATCGACCTTGTCGCGCTGGATGTAGCGCGTGACCAGCTGGCGCGCCTGGTCGGGATTGCCGCCCATGTCGGTCTGCAGGAACTCGGCCGGCTGGCCGCCCAGCTTGCCGCCGAGCTGCTTGATGGCGAGGTTGAAGCCGTCGCGGGCCTCGGCCCCCAGCGCCGAGAACGGGCCCGAGATGTCGTTGGCGATGCCGACCTTGATGGTGTCGGCCGTGGCAAATGCCGGCGACAGGACGGCGGCGGCCACGAGGGTGGTGACGAAACGCATGCTGCAGTGCTCCTTGCGCGGGCCGCGCGGATGGCAATCGATGAAGGTGTGCCGGGAAGGCATCCCGCGCCGGAGGCGGGAGGGGATGGCGTGCGGCATAGTTTAGGTTTAAAGTATTTTGCGGAACAAGTCTAGGACTTGTACCAATGCCTGCCGCACCAGAGAATCCATGCCCGCACTCTACCGCCAATATGACCGCGCCGGACTCGATGTCCAGTACAACGCCCGTGCGACGGTGCCCGACATCACGCCCATCATCCAGGCCTATGCCGACGAGAGCCGCGCCGCGCGCCACAGCCTGCCCTGCGCGCTGGACGTGCCCTACGGCCCGCATGCCGACGAATTGCTGGACATCTTCCCCGCCGCCGAAGGCACGGCGCCGGCCACGGGCGCGCCGGTCTTCGTCTTCATCCACGGCGGCTACTGGCGGCTGCTGTCCAAGGACGACTCCAGCAGCATGGCGCCCGCCTTCACGCGCGCCGGCGCCGTGGTCGTGGCCTTCAATTACTCGCTGGCCCCTGCCGTGACGCTGGACCGCATCGTGGACCAGACCCGCCGCGCCCTGGCCTGGGCGCATGCCCACATCGCACGTTACGGCGGCGATCCGCGCCGCATCCACATCTGCGGCAGTTCGGCGGGCGGCCACCTGGCCGGCATGCTGCTGGCCGGCGGATGGCATGCGGCCTATGGCGTGCCCGAGGATGTGGTACGCGGCGCCGCGCCATTGTCGGGCCTGTTCGATCTGCGCCCCCTGGTGCACACCCACATCAACGAATGGATGCGCATGGATGCGCAGGACGCGCTGCGCAACAGCCCCGCCCTGCTGCCGCCGGGCGCGGGCTGCCCGCTGATCGTGAGCTACGGGGCCAGCGAGACCGACGAATTCAAGCGCCAAAGCGATGACTACCTGGCCGCCTGGCGCGCACACGGCTACCCGGGACAGTATGTGGCCATGCCGGGAACCAACCATTTCGACATCGTGCTCACGCTCAACGATCCTTCCAGCCCGCTGACGCGCGCCATCCTCGCGCAAATGGACCTGCAGTCCATGGCGCAGCCCGCTTGCCCACCGCAGAGCCCGCAATGACCGACGCCCCCGACCTCGAATCCCGCGCCGCGCCCGACGACCACCAGGCCCTGCGCCTGTGGCTGCGGCTGCTGACATGCACCACCCTCATAGAGGGCGAGATCCGCAACCGTCTGCGCACCGAATTCGACACCACCCTGCCCCGCTTCGACCTCATGGCCCAGTTGCAGCGCGCGCCCGAGGGCATGAAGATGGGGGAGTTGTCGCGCCACATGATGGTCACCAACGGCAACATCACCGGCATTGCCGACCAGCTCGAGAAGGAAGGCCTGGTGGTGCGCGCCAAGGTCGAGTCCGACCGGCGCAGTTCGGTGCTGCAGCTCACGCCGCTGGGCCGCAAGACGTTCGCGCGCATGGCCAAGGCGCATGAGGCCTGGATCATGGGCATGTTCGGCGACATGCCCGAGGCCAGCCGCAATGCCTTGTACCGCGCCCTGGGCGAGCTCAAGCAGCAGGTGGTGGCCAGCCGCGCGCCCTTGGATTGAGCAAGGCGGCCGCGCCCGCCCCTGAAACTGCCTCGCGGCAGCCCTGCCCGGGGTGACAATGCAGCACCACCGATATGCGCAACGGGCTCACGCCCCGCACAGCCTCGCCATGACAGATTCCACGCCCCTGACCGCCGCGCAATTGCGCACCCTCGCCGAACAGGCCGCCGCCCAACCGCGCTGCGCCGATTGCACCGCGCTGTCGCGGCCCGCATGGGAATCGGTCTCGGGTGCCACCGCCATCGCCCAGCTCGACCCCGTCGGTCCCCTGGGCACACCCGACATGGCCCACCGCCTGGCCGAGTTCCATCCGCAGGCCACCCACCTGTGGTCGCCAGACGCCCCCATCGCCGTGGGCTGGCATCCCTACAACCAGAGCACGCTGTGGCGCTGCCGGAACTGCGCAGGCCTGTTCCTGCGGTACACGGAATACGGCGGCTACTACCAGGACGAACGCATCCGGCCGCTGCGTGCGGAGCTGATCGTGGAGCCGCAGTACCACGAGTGATGCGACGCCCCTCCATGGGACACGCCGAGCCGGGCGGCGGCGCCTGACACCGCGGTCACTCAACGCTGCACGCAGTTGCGGCCCGCGGCCTTGGCGCGGTAGAGTGCGCGGTCCGCCGCTTCCACCAGGGCCAGGGCCGTGCCCGACGCGCCGGCGCCCGGCGCTGCGGCGCCTGGGCATCGCTCATCCACGGCCATGGTGGCCACGCCGATGCTGGCCGTCACATGGCCGAAACGGCTCCCACGGTGCGGCAGGCCCAGGCCCTCGATGCGCGCGCGCAGCCGCTCGGCCACCTGCAACGCGCCGGCCCCGTCGGTATTGGGCAGGACCACGGCCAGCTCCTCCCCGCCATAGCGCGCCGCCATGTCGCCGGGCCGCTGCATGGCCTGGGCCAGCGCACCGCCCACGGCCTGCAGGCAGGCGTCGCCCGCCACATGGCCATAGGCGTCGTTGTAGCCCTTGAAATGGTCCAGGTCGATCAGCAGCAGCGACAGCGGCGTGCCCTCGCGCGCCGCGCGGCGGGCCTCGCGCTCCAGCACCTCGTCGAAGCGGCGGCGGTTGGCCAGGCCCGTGAGCTGGTCCTGCGTGGCCAGCACCTCCAGGCGGCGATTGGCGTCCAGCAGCTCCTCGCGCGCACTGACCAGGGAGCATTCAGCCCGCGAGCGCAGCCGCATCGCCGCCGCCAGCCGCCAGCCGATCAGCGCGATCGCCAGGAACAGCCCCAGCACCACCGCCAGCGTCAGCAGCGCCTGGCGCCGCCATGTGGCCAATGCCTCGTCGCGCCCCAGGGCCACCGTGGTCATCAACGGATAGCGCTCGCTGCGCAGAAAGGCATAGATTCTTTCCGTGCCGTCCAGTCCGGAGCGAAACGAAGCCGTGCCCGACATCGCCCCCGCATAGTGGCGCAGGAAATTGGGCGACTGCGAGAAATCCCACCCCAGATCCTGCTCCCGGAACGGATGGCGCACCAGCAGCCTGCCGCCGGGCGTGCTCAGCGCGATGGCGCCCCGCTCGCCGATGTCGATCTTGCCGAACAGCCGCAGGAAGTTCTCTATGCCCAGTGCCACCACCACGACCCCCGCGAACCGGCCCTGTCCGTCGTTATAGCGCCGGCTGATGGTGATCACCCATTTTCCCGAGGGGCGGCTGCGAATGGGCGGCCCGATGAAGATGCCCGAAGAAGCGTCGTCCCGGTGGTGGGTGAAGTAGTCCCGGTCCGCGCTGTCGGAGCCCTCCGGGAAGGCGCCCCTGGACGACATCAGCCAACGGCCCTGCGCATCCACGATCAGCAGCTCGTCGAGCTGGTTGAGCAGATGCTCCTGACGGTTGACCAGATGCTGCAGGCGCTCGAGGTGCACGGTGCTGGCCCCCTCCATTTCCAACCGTTCGGCGATGCCCAGCAACAGCATGGCGCTCTGGGTGATCACGCCTTCGGCATAGGTGTTCAGGGTCTGCGCCAGGTTGCGGTTGACGGTATCCACCTCGGCCAGCGTGCGCTGGCGCGCCACCCCCAGCTGCCAGGCCGTGGCGGCCGATACCGACACGAAGACCACGGCCAGCAGCCAGGCCACGAGGCGGGCGTCGCGCTTGATGGGTCGGCCGCTGCCGGGCCAGCCCGTTTTCCATCGATCCCTCTCCATCACATCCACCTGCGCCATCTCGGCGGTCACGCCGCCGTTCGATCCGTGAGCCCTGCCGCGCCAGCCCGAACACTTGTACAGACCCGAGCGCCATCACCATGACATTGATTTATGTCAAGCCATAAGAACCCGCAATCCGGTATTGTCTCCGGCTTCGGAAAAATGGGCGACTCGCCCTGGCATTCCTGTCCGCCCATGGTACGCGCCGTCTACAGCCAGCGGCGGACCGCGCGGGTATACGCCGTGAACCGCGCTCCGAACAGCCGGGCCAGCGCGCGCTCCTCGGGCTGGATCTGGAACCGGTTCATGTAGCCGACGAACACCGGCAGCAGCAGCAGGCAGGCCCAGTTGCCCAGGCCGACGCCCCAGCCCAGCAGCGCCAGCACGAAGCCGAGGTACATGGGGTTGCGGGTGAAACGGTAGATGCCGGTGTCCACCAGCGAGGAGGCCTGCTGCGGCGCGAGTGGATTGACGGTGGTCCTTTGGCGCCGAAAGGCCATCACGCCCGCCCAGGCGACCGCAACGCCAGCGCAGACGAAAGCGCCGGCAACGGCCCACCTGCCCGCAAAGGCGAGGGGCGCCGGTACGGCCCGGGCGATTGCGGCCATGGCCGCCGAGAAGAGGGCGACCAGGACCAGGGGCGGGATGCGGAGTTCAAGCATGCGCATGTCAAGAGGTGCATGGTGCAGGTCGCGGCATCGCGGGAGCGACGCCCGGTGAGCGTACATTCTGGCGCGGAAAACCGCCAGAGGGCGGCCGGCGACCGACGCTGGCGTGGGCGAACGCCATGATGCGACGCAGGGTGCTTGTGTCCGCCGCCCCCGGCCCGGCGCATAATCCCCCATCCTTTCCCAGCCCATCCGCCATTGCAGGTCTGCATGCGGCAAGCGCGTCCAGCGGACATCGCTGCGCTCCAGCATCACCCCGGACTTCCAGCAAAACGCCTTTCGGCAGGCGGCCACGGGCATGCCTATGGTGATCCCTGATGGAAGTTTTGCAACAACTCGAACCCCTCATGCGCGAGATCATCGCGCCCCACGCCGCGCAGATCGACGAGCAGGCGCTCTACCCGCGTGCCGCGCTGGATGCGCTGGCCGGTGCCGGCCTGCTGGGCCTGATCAGCGCCAGCGACGTGGGCGGCCGGGGCAAGGGCCTGGCCGAGGCGGTGCAGGTCGTGGAGCGCATCGCCCAGGACTGCCCCTGCACGGCCATGGTGCTGACCATGCACTACTGCGGCGTGGCGCTGATCGAGCCCTTTGCCGATGACGAAGTGCGCCGCGCGATCGCGGCCGGGCGCCACGTCACCACGCTGGCCGTGTCCGAGGCCGGCTCGCGCAGCCACATCTGGGCACCCACGGGCACGGCCACGGCCGCCGACGCCGCGGCCGACGACGTCGTCCACCTGAACGCGCTCAAGAGCATGATCACCTCGGCGGGCGAGGCCGACTCCTATGTCTGGATCTCGCGCGCCACGCAGGGCGAGGGCAATACGCTGTGGCTGGTGGACAGCCGGCTGCCGGGCCTGTCCATCCCCGGGCGCTTCAATGGCATGGGGCTGCGCGGCAATGCATCGTCGCCCATCGAGGCGCGCGATGTGAGCGTGCCCCGCGCCCGCATGCTGGGGGCCGATGGCGAGGGCGAGGCCGTCAAGGGCCGCCATCTGATGCCCTTCTTCCCCACGCTGATCGCCACCACCTCCATCGGCCTCATGCAGGGCGCGCTGCGCCGCGCCGTGGCCCATGTGGCGGGCACGCGCTTCGCGGAAAGCGGCAGCTCGCTGGCCGACCTGCCCACCATCCGTGCCTACCTGGCCCGCGCCCAGCTGCGCCTGGAGCAGGCCCGCCTGCTGCGCGACGACACCGTGGCCGCCGTGCAGGCCGCCCGCCCCGATGCGCGCACGCGCCTGCTGCAGACCAAGGCCGCCGCCGCCGAGGCCGCGCTGGAAGTCACCGATATCGCCATGCGCGTGTGCGGCGGCGCTGCCTTCCGCAAGGAGCTGGGCATCGAGCGCCTGTTCCGTGATGCGCGCGCCGCCTCCGTGATGGCACCCACCACCGACGTGATCTACGACATGCTGGGCAAAGGCATGTGCGACGCCGCGGCCTGAGCCGCCCTGCCCCATCCCCCGACACCCCACCTCCAAAGGACTTCCACATGACGACAACCGCCCCCGTGATCAAGCTCGGCGCTGTAGCCTACGCCCCCAAGGTCATCACCATCTGGGAAGGCTTCAAGGCCTACTTCATCGAGCGCGGCTACTACTTCGACTACGTGCTCTATTCCAACTACGAGTCGCTGACCGAGGCACTGATCGCAGGCGACGTGCACCTGGCCTGGAACTCGCCCCTGGCCTTCGTTCGCGCCGATCGCATGGCCCGCGCGCGCGGCCAGCGCGTGGAGTCCATCGCCATGCGCGACACCGACCTGGACTTGCATTCGCTGCTGGTCGTGCCCGCCGGCAGCCCCATCCAGAGCGTGCAGGACCTGCGCGGCAAGACCGTGGGATTCGGTGCGGTGGACTCGCCCCAGGCCACGCTGATCCCGCTGGACCACCTGCGCCAGGAGGGCCTGGTGGCCGGGCGCGACTACACGGCGCGCCGCTTCGACGTACTGGGCGGCAAGCATGGCGACCACATCGGCGGCGAGCGCCTGGCGGCCGCGGCCATGGTGGCCGGCGAGATCCAGGCCTCATGGATGGTGGGCAAGAACTACCAGGCCTTTGCGCGCGAAGGCACGCTGCCCGCGGGCGGCACGCGCGTGCTGGCCACCTCGGGCGCTTTCGACCACTGCAACATGACCGCCGGCCCGCACATCGACGCCGAGCGCGCCGCCGCCTTCCGCGACATCCTGCTGGCCATGTCCTGGGACGACGCGGCCGTGCGCCCGCTGCTGGAACTCGAAGGCCTGAAGGTCTGGCACCCGGGCCGGGGCACGGGCTACGGCCTGCTGGAGCGCGCGGTGACGGACGAAGCCTTCTACGACACCGAAGGCCGCATCACCGTGCAGGACTACCGCTACTGAGCCGCCGGACCCGATGCGCACCATGCCCACCCCTGACCTCCCCCCTGCCTCCCAAGCCCCGGCCGCGCATGCACAGCCCGCCGTGGTCGACCTCCAGGGCCTGGGCTTCGATGCCGGTGCCCACCTGCTGGTCAAGCACGCGCTGTCCGGCCTGCCCGTGGGCGGTCAGCTGCGCGTGACGGGCAGCTCCCCGGGCTGGCAGGCCCAGCTGTCCGGCTGGTGCCGCGACCAGGGCCATGGGGTGCACCCGGGGCAGGGGCCGATGCCGGCCACTGCATCGTGGTGCGCGGCGGCGCCCAGGCCGGGCGCTGGCGCGGCGCGGCCGATACCGGCCGCAGCGACCCGCGCGACGGCGCCGATGCCGTGGCCGCACAGGCCCGGCCCTTCTGGGGCCTGGCCGCGCGCGGCGCACGCGTGGAGGCCGGCGCGCCGGCCTTCCAATTCCGGCTCAGCGACAAGCTGCATGTCTGGACCGACAGCGCCGCCGACCTCTACGCCCAGGCCGTGGCCGCGCAGTGGAACGCCGATACCGACATCGACTGGAACGATGCCCCGTGCTGCCCGCACCCGTGGAAGATGCCATCGTCCAGCTCATGACCTACATGGTCGAGAACGAGAACGCCGCCCTGCTGGTGCCCGCGCGCTTCCTGGGGCAGTTGCACCCGCACTACCGCGAACTGCAGGCCGCGCTGGCCATCCAGGTGGCCGACGAGGCGCGCCACATCGACGTCTTCACGCGCCGCATCCGCCGCCATGGCCGCGAGCCCGCACTGTCCACGGCGGGCGGCCAGGCCTCGCTCAAGAGCCTGCTGGACGAGACGGATTTTTTTCCGTGGCGGGCTTTTGCTGTCCGTGCTCGGCGAAGGCACCTTCGTGCACCTGCTGCAATTCCTGCAGACCGAGGCACCCGACCCCTGACCCGCCAGATCTGCCGCCTGGCCGCGCGCGACGAGGCCCGCCACGTGGCCCTGGGCATGTCCCACCTGCTGTACCGCCTCCAGCAGGAACCGGGCTTCCAGCACCAGCTGGCCCAGGCCGTGGAGCAGCGCTTCGACGCCCTGGCCGGCACCTCGGGCCTGAACGAGGAAGTCTTCGACGCCCTCATCCTCATCGCGGCCGGCACCCTCACCCCCCCGAAGCCCTGGGCCGCGGCGCCGCCCGCGTGCAGCAGCTCATGCGCGACATGGCCGACGGGCGCTTTTCCAAGCTCCTGCGCCTGGGCTTCGAGCGCGGGCATGCCGAACGGCTGGCATCACTGCATACGCGCAATTTCATGTAGGCGAAGCAGGTGGCCGGAACAGCCGCCGGCCGCGCTCAATCCACGATCAGCTTGTTGTTGTTCAGCAGCTGGGTGATGAGCTGCTGGTCCGTCGTGGCGCCGGAGTACAGCGATTGCAGGTTGACGCCCTCCAGGATGATCTGCTGCGTCTCCTGCGCTGCGGTGTAGCCGGCACCCACCGCATGCGCATCCGCGGCGAACCCTCCCGTGTGGCTGACGTGCACCACGGTGTCGCTGCCGGATACCTCGAAGTGCAGGTAGTCGGCCAGGTTGCCTGCGCCATTGGAGGGCCCCACCGACTCCCCAGGAGCAGATCGCGCAGATCCAGCACATCGCCTCCGGTGGCATTGGTGCCCGCCGCGGCCGTCGCGAAGTTCTGGATGTGGTCCACCGCCGGCGTGCCAGCCGCCCCTGATCGCCAAGGCGCCAGACGAACACATCCACGAAATTCTCACCGGCATCGCCGCCGATGAGCCTGTCGTTGCCGGAGCCGCCCCAAAGCCAGTCGGTGCCGGAGCCCGCGTTGAGGACGTCGTTGCCGCTGCCACCCGAGAGCATGTCGGAGCCGGAGCCCGACGACAGCGTGTCATCGCCATCGCCCCCCCAGGACGATGTTGTTGCCGTTCGCGGCATTGATGGTGTTGTTGCCGTCTCCTCCCTGGATGTATTCATTGGCCGAGCTGCCCGTGTAGCTGCCGCTCTGCGTGGTGGTGATGTCCACGGTCGTGTAAGACGCCTTGAGCGTGACCACGCCGGACGTGGAGGCGGTGGCGCCGCCGTGCATCTCGGTGGCCGTCACCTGCACCGTCAGCTGGGTGGCATTCGTGGTGTAGCTGCCGGGCAGGTTCAGCGTGAGCAGGGGCAGATCGGCTGTCGTGAACTGCCACACACCGCCGCCCAGGTTGGTGCCCGCATTGAAGGACGACCCCGTGGGGCACGTTGCCGATCTTGATCGACAGTGATTCCGATCCGTCCGTGTCCACCGGCCGGGAGTTGACCGGGAACCCCACGCTGGTTCCGCCCGTGCCGTGGGCGATGGCCAGCAGGGATTTGAGCAGCACGATGGAGGGACTGGTCGCGGAGCCGACCGAGACACTGACGGTGGCCGTGCTGGATCCGCCATGCCCGTCGCCGACGGTATAGGTAAAGCCCGCCGGCCCTTCATACCCGGCAGCGGGAGTGAACACCACCTTGCCGCCGACCAGGGACACGCTGCCCTGGACGGCCGACTGCACCGATGAGATTGCCAGGCTGTCGCCTTCCGCATCGACGTCGTTGGCCAGCAGCTGCGCGGGCGTGATCTCCAAGGAGCCATTGATGGCCATGGTGAAACTGTCGGGCCCGGCCACCGGCGCGTCATTGACCGGCACCACCGTGATGGCGACGGTGGCGATGTTGCCACTGGCCTGGCCGTCGTGGCTGCGGTAGGTGAAGCTGTCCGCCTCCGTCTCGCTGCCGTCGTGGCTATAGTAGAAAGTGCCATTGGAATTCAAGGTCAGCGTCCCATGGGAAGGACCGGTCACGAGCACGGCGACCAGCGGGTCGTTCTCGGGGTCCGTGTCGTTGGCCAGCAAGCTGGTGGCCCCGCCCAGGAGCGTGGTGGCCACGGCACCCTCGTTCAGGGAGATTGCGTCCGCGACAGACACCGGCGGCCGGTTGCCGGGGCCGACGGCGTTCACCGTCACGGTGACGTTGGCCGTGGCAATGCCGCCTCTGCCATCGCCGACGGTGTAGGTGAAGCCGTCATTCCCGGTAAAACCCGCATTCGGCGTGTAGATCGGATTGCCCGTGACGGCATCCACGACCACGGAACCGTTGGTGCCCTGGGTGACGCCGGTGACGGCCAGGCGGTCCCCATCGGCATCGCTGTCATTGCCGCGCACGGCGATGGTGACGGCAGTGCTCTCGCTGGTGGTGGCTGCGTCATTGCCGGCCACGGGCGCCCGGTTCACGGAGACATTCAGCGTGCTGGAAGTGCCGGTCTGCACGGTATAGCCGATGGCCAGCGGATAACTGCCACCGTAGTTCGCATCCGCCTGGAAGCTGAAGCCGCCATCGGACTGCAGCGCGAACGTCCCGCGCCCCGCCACGGTGCGGGAGGTACCGGCCGCCAGGCGCTGACCCTCATACGTGAAACTGGCGACGACCAGCGCCCCATCGGCATCGGAATCGTTGGCCAGCACATTGCCCGTGGCCTGGCCGGCCGTGTCCACCTTCACGCCGTCAGGCACGAGCACGCTGGCGTGGCTGCCGCGCACGGCGGCTGCGGCATCGGCGCACAGCTGGGCCACATCCAGCCAGCACGAGCCCCCGGCTTCCAGCACCGCGTTCACCGCGCAGGCACTGCCCGGGCGCGGCGCCGTCGTGGGAAGGCTGTCAGGCACGCCCAGCGGAAAACAGGTGTTCCAGGCAGGCTGCGTGATGCCGGTGATCCGCAACCTGACCGGCGCCTGGTTGCGGTAGACCACCGGCAGAAATCCCAGCGGCGTGCCATCGGCGGCCAGGGCCGTGGTCTGCACCGGCACGGTGCGTGTCTCTCCCGCCGCCTGGCTGAAGGCTTCCTGCAACTCTTGCAACTGGGCCTGGACCTTGTCACCCCAGACCACCAGGGAGCCGGCCATGAGCACGCCACCGCCCATGGCCCAGGCGCGCAGGGAGCCCAGGCGGATGCGGCCCGTTCTCACTCCCCAGGCAAGGCAGGCGGCAAATGCCAGCGCGAGCAGCACCAGTGCCAGAGGATGGTTCACGGGAATGGCGGCCGGCGCCAGCGCCGCCAACGGCGCCACGGTGATGCTCTGGGCCTGGGCCGCGGGCATGGGCGCCACCGCAGCCAGCGCGGCAACCGACCTCATGCAGGCGCCGCGACGCGAGGTGGTATGGAATCGGTGCAGCATGGGTCCTGCCGGAAAGAGATATGCGGAACAGGCGAAGAACATCCTCCCCGCCGACCCTGGGTGTGTTACAGAACACAGCTTCTTTGACAAGCGCAGACTCTAGAGGATTGCCTGGCCGGCGTACATCCCTGAAATCCGGTATCCGAAGCACTTCAAGAACGCCTCATCCAACAGCCGCCTGGCAAATGAATTCCCAGGACCTGCTGCGCCAAGACCAGCCACCTCTCGACGCGGCGCTTGCGCCGGAGTGATCTCACAAGCCTGTGAAGCCCTCCCCGGCCAGGCCGTTGGCGTATTGCGTGCGGTTGAACAGCCAGGGGCTGTGTTTCCGCTTTGGACGGCTGCGTCCGTGTCGCTGCGCAGGGTCTGGCGCTTGTCCGTGCCCGTGATCTCGAAGCTGCGCCTGGCGTGCAGGCCGTCCCACTGGATGCGTTCATAGGCCAGCGGGCTGTATGCCCCCGCGCTGCCTTGCGTGGCCGCGCTCAGGCCTGCGTTGCCGAGGAGTTTTTTCTGCGCGCAGGTTGGCTGCGTTGTAGCGGTAGCGCGCCAGGATCTCGGGGCCGCTGCCGCTGTCCTGCGCCACGCTGACGAGCTGGTCCTGGGCGTTCCAGTGGTAGCGCGTCGTGGTGGTGCCTGCGCCCCGGGTCTGTGTCTGCGTGAGGCGGTTGCCGTTGGCGTCGTAGGTGTAGCTGGTGCTGGTGGCGCCGCTGAGCTGCACGAGCCATTGGATATCGTGGCAACCACGATATGCCAAGCGTCGGCACACCCTGGCCCCTTACATAAATGATTTTCCGCCAAATTAAAATCAAATATTTGATGTCAAAACTCTAGATCTTGCGTATTCTAAGAACCCCGACCCCGGCAAGAACCATACAAAAATTTAAAAGCAGATAAAATCGCAAACCATTCTTTAAAGAAGTTCAAATTTCAAATATGAAACCAATAATCACCCACCCTTGGAATATCAATGAAGAAGAAGCAATAGATTTGCAGAGAAGATTAGCGAATTTTGTGGAACGTGATGATCGTATAGGAGATATCAAAACTGTGGCGGGTGTTGATGCTGCCTATGCTAAACATAGCAACAAATTGATTGCCGCTGCCGTAGTTATCGATTTTAATTCACTAAACGTCATACAAAAAAGTTGTCGTTGAAGATACCGTGCAGTTCCCGTACATCCCTGGGCTTTTCTCATTTAGAGAATTACCGGTAATTACAAAATCCTTGGAGTCACTACAGATAAAGCCAGATCTAATAATTTGCGATGGCCAAGGAATAGCTCACCCAAGACGTTTCGGCCTTGCTTGCCATGTTGGCGTAACTTTTGATATTCCCACCATTGGCTGCGGAAAGAATCTTCTCCTGGGAACTCATGATGAAGTCGGAAAAATAAAAGGAGACTATTCGCCAGTTTTGACAATGGAGAAATTATTGCCAATGCCTTAAGAACACGAGACAATGTCAAGCCTCTATATATTTCCATAGGGCATAGAGTATCCTTATGCATGGCCAGCAAAACAATATTGAGCTTGTGTAAGAAATATCGACTCCCAGAAACAACCAGAATTTCTAATAGTATTGTTCAAAGTCTAATAAATAGCAAATAAATATCAATACAAATTCCCCAAATCAACTTCACTCAGTCAACTTAAAATTGCTCAAAATCAAGTAATCCAGTCATGATCCCAACCCAGCAATCGTCTTTTCTGAAGAATCGTAAAATTTATCGAATCTTGAGAGATAGAGAACCTCTCCACCACCTCACCATTTTCATTCCATAAAATGGAATTTACTTTACTCCATACTCATATACTGCAAACAATTTGCTCTGCCCGGAAGGATACCAATGATTTTCCTCTCCATGCTTTAGACCATTAAAATAAGAAATAGAGTAAGCCAATTCACCATTCTTATACCACTTTTTTTTTTTTCATTCCATGCGGAAATCCATTTTTTGTACTCGGTTTCATATTCTATTACCGAGCCATCCGCAAAATTATCGAATCCAACTCCATTAAACGGAACTCCATTATATATAACCACATCATCATCCGCTTCAAGAGCATCTTCATTAACACGATTTTTATTGAAATCTTTCATTTCTCATATCTCATTACAGAAGGAAGTAGCCAACACCGTTCGTCAGAATCTCACAATGCGGACATCTTGGCACAGGCATGCCCCATTTTTTTTTACACCACCCTTCTTTTGTCCGGAATTTATTGTGTACAAGTGAAAATCAGACATGACAGCAGATGGTCGCGCATGAAAAGCATCATTTAGTGCATGAATTTCCGCATGACTCCCCGCCCCATGCGTTTTGAAATAAGGATTCGCCATTGCTTCTGGCATACGCTCAGCAATTTCTGGGACAAAGTTACTTGGAAGTTCACCACCACGTTTATTAGTTCCAAAATATACATTTCCAGTCCGCGCGTCCATCACGCCTGCCAAAACAGGCCCAATTTCATTTCTTATTTCTCCATTACTCAATCCCTGTTTTAGTCGCGAATATTCATTCAAAACTGCACCCTTTAGGTTAATTCTCTGATGTAATATTTTTGAGGCATCGCTAGTATTATTAGATGCAATGGATCTAAGAGCAGCAGTTTCATTCGAAATTTTATCGAATAATCCACCACTACTCTCTCCCGTCGCCCCATCAACAGGTGGTGCAGTCTTACTATCCGGCTGCCTCTTTCCCGCTGTTTCAAGCTTATCCCCATCGTCCAACAGCCAGCGCGTCATGCCCTTTGGCACATCGACGGTGTGAACTTGCGGTGCCTCGGGCGCCTTCGCCGCCAACACCGGCTCTGCCGCCTGCAACTCCTGCGCCAGCGCCCTGGCCACCACCCTCTGCTTGGCCGTCTCGCTGCCAACCATGGCCAAGCTCTTTTCCGCCGTACTCACCGCACTCCGCGCCGCTTGCGGCAAGGCGGCAATGGCCAGCCCTATTTCACTCGCATAGTTGCCGCGCAGCTGACCTGCCCCTGCCGCCTTACCAATCATTCGTAGAAAGGTCCAAGGGTTGGCAGGTTAACTGTTCCTGCGTCGGTGGTTTGATAGGTTTGGGCTCGGTGTTTGGCTGCAAACGCGGCTGGTGGGATCCGTCCAATGCTCCCATGTGGTCGAACCTCGTTGTAATCCTGACGCAAGATGGCGATGGCCTCTCGCGCTTGAGCCAATGACTCGAACCACTTCTCGTTGAGGCATTCATCCCGGAATTTGCCGTTGAAGCTTTCGATGTAGACGTTCTGAGTTGGCTTGCCCGGTTGAATCAGGATGTGCTGAACGCCTCGTGCCTGCATCCACGCCATGAAGGTCCAGCAGGTGAATTCTGGCCCGTTGTCCGTCCTGATGGCCTCTGGGTAGCCCCTGAAGCGGGCAGCTCGCTCAAGGATTCTGGTGACGTATGTGCCGGGCATCGACAAATCTACCGCGATGTCCACGCACTCGTGGCTGAAGTCATCGGCAATGGTCACGCACTTGATGCGCCTGCCGTTGCTCAATGAATCACTGACAAAGTCCAGGCTCCATGTTTGATTGATCCGTGTCGCAGCCACCAGCGGTGTGCGCTCGCCACGGTACTTCTTGCCCTTGTTGCGCTTGCGCAGGGCCAAGCCTTGCTCGCGGTAAAGGCGAAGCACCTTCTTGTGGTTGATGCCAGGAAACTCGCCCTGCAGCATGTCGTGCACGCGGCGATACCCAAAGCGCCACCGCTCCATGGCGACAGCCTGGATGCGTTCAGCCAGGCGCACTGTGTCTACATCGGGTTGCGGTGGATGCCGCCAGGCATCTCGGGACAGCCCCACAAGACGACAAGCCTGCCGCTCAGAGATCTGGGTGTGTTCCAGCATCTTCGCGATGGCTTTGCGTTTGTCTTGCGGGGCTAGCGCTTTACCCCGAACCCGACCTTGAGCGCCTCCAGGTCCAGGTGCGCTTCGGCCAGCAGTTTCTTGAGCCGGGCGTTCTCGACTTCAAGGTCCTTCAGGCGCCGGGCCTCGTCGGCTTCCATGCCGCCGTACTTGGCACGCCACTTGTAGAACGTGGGTTCGCTGAATCCGCCTTGGCGGCAGACCTCCTTGACCGCCAGGCCAGACTCGGCCTGCTTCAAGAACCCAATGATCTGCTGTTCGGTAAATCGACTCGTCCTCATGTCCGTCATTCTCCAGGTTGGCGGACCTCACTTCCATTCAACTGGTACGGCTATGAGGGCGCAGGTCACCTCCATCAATTAGAAGAAATCAATTCATACAACAACACATCTTTTCTATACAAATCGAATTGGCAATTCAGCAAATACACTTAATCCAAAATCTTAAAAAACACCAGCACCATAGTATATATAGATCAAAATAAACCAAGAATCTTAAGATCAGTCACCAGCTCATCCTTTTCATCGGCCGGCAATTCTTGAAGGACAGATGCAAGATCCATACTCTTCAGAATATTAGCTATAGAGTTTAAATGAAAATTTTAATTTCTTCCGAAGATCTACCAGCCAGCATAATAAGAGCCAACACCTCCAGCATCAATTTCTCAATTGGAATTTCAAAAGAATTCTCAAACTCGCCATAAGCATAACCCGCCTCGGACTCTCCAGCAACCCATTCATTGCAATCACGAAGCTTCAGCCTACAATACTCGTAATAGCAACTTAAAAAATAATTTCGCATTTCTCCGTAACTTAATCTTTCTTTCGCACCATAATTCAAACACTCTGTCATTATTTACTCCCGCTTGGTGGACGAAGCATAACGCCTCCATTGTCATAAATATTAACCATGACATTGGGGTATTTTTCTTTAAATTGTTCAGCCACACCTAAGCAGCTGGCACATGCCGGTTTTTCCGTGAAAATATTTACAACACCTTTTGCAGAAAAATTACTACCCAATTGATCAGCGATATTATCCATAATTTTATATTCTGTATCTATCCCACGATAGACCATATTTCCGGCTTTATTTGGAACAAGCTGCGCCATAAAATTACCACTACCGGATCCAACAAGCCCTTTACCCGTCACAGAGACCTGACTATGGGCGGCCATTTCACCAGAAACTCCTGGAATATCTATCTCTGCGACAGCCACATTGCCGCTACGACGCAATCCTGACGGCAATCCAGATCGAATATCCATAACCTTTTGGCCAATGCCGAAGTATCGGCTACCTTGTCAGAAAATTCAGCAGCAGAGCTGACACAGACCCCATCTGCACAAGTATTGCATGGCCCCACGTTGTGCACCCAGGTCCCCAGCCCTCCCACGAAGAACGTGTGCCCCGTCTCAACCGTCAGGTTGTATGTCGTCCCCTGAGGCGACTCCAGACGCAGCGCACGCATGCGCAAGCGGGTTTGCGTGTCGAGGGATACCAGTTCATCCCCAACCTGCAGTTCTTCCACGCTCACGAAGCCGCGTCCTGGAACATGGAAGGGATGGCCCGGAGTGACCAGAAGATCTTCCGTGCGAGGCTGTGCGGCCTCCTCGCCCGGCAGAGCAAGCTCTACTGTCAGACGCAGGATCGGACGGTCATCACGGATATGCGTGGCCGTTACGGGCGCCAGAAAGGCTTCGCCCGAACCGTCCTCCATGCGCGTCCAGACACGGTCGCCTACCTGGATGGATTCGATAGGGCGATCTCCCTCCTCTGTGGAGACCAAGGTGCCCGGTGCAAAGCAGCAGGGTCCTTCCCTTGCCGCAGCCTTCGCTGTTCCGGTGGCCGACTGCCCTTTTCCTGCGGCTCGGAGCCCCGACCCTTCGGCTACCAAAATGGGCGTTACGTCGCTCACTTGAGGCACTACCGGCACGAAAACCGCGCTTGGTGTTTTCGCCTCTACCACTCTCGAAACCGTATTCCCTACAGCCGCCGCGATTCTTCGTCTGTTGACCAGTCCTATGGCAGATTTACCCACTCCATAGCCCGCTACGCCCCACTGTGCAATATCAGCGGCATTCTCTGCCGTCAATTGATTAGCGGCATGGTCCTCTCCATTTTTTCTCAGCTGTTCTATTTGTGCCGATACAACCTTTTGCTGCTGCAAGGCTTGCGAAGGCAGGTTCGGTATATTACGAACGACCTGATTCAGTACTTCAGCACTTCTATCCAGCCTCTTTTGAGCGTCGCTATCCCCGTACACTGCCAATTCAGCGTCGGCTGAGCTTTGGGCCAAGGCCCATGCCAGCCCTGCTGCATCTTTGACCCCTTCCACAAAGAGCGTCCTATCCCGATGGCGACGTCACCAATGCCGGCACACTCCTCCGGAGTACTGCACATGCTGCCCGGTGTACTGAATTTTCCATTCGGATCCACATACCGATACGGGTTGTACCTCCCGTACTGATACGCCCCCCCAGGTGATCGGCAGCCTCGCATCCCCTCCACCGGGTCCCGGCTGATGAACTGCCCGCTGGCCGGGTCGTAGTAGCGCGCCCTGGCGTACAGCAGGCCCGTCTCCGGGTCTGCGTAGTAGCTGCCGAAGCCGTTGCCGTTGCTTTGGATGGCAGTGCCCGCGTTGCCGCTGGCTTCGCTGTCTATGGCTCCGTAGGCGCTGTACAGCAGCAGGCTGTCCGCCTTGGCTGCACCGCCCTCGCTGGTGACGGTGGCCACCAGGTTGCCGTTGCTGTCGGCATGCAGCTGCGTGGTGCTGCTGGCGCTGCCCAGGCCGTTGGCGTATTGCGTGCGGTTGAACAGCCAGGGGCTGTGTTTCCGCTTTGGACGGCTGCGTCCGTGTCGCTGCGCAGGGTCTGGCGCTTGTCCGTGCCCGTGATCTCGAAGCTGCGCCTGGCGTGCAGGCCATCCCACTGGATGCGTTCATAGGCCAGCGGGCTGTATGCCCCGCGCTGCCTTGCGTGGCCGCGCTCAGGCCTGCGTTGCCGAGGAGTTTTTCTGCGCGCAGGTTGGCTGCGTTGTAGCGGTAGCGCGCCAGGATCTCGGGGCCGCTGCCGCTGTCCTGCGCCACGCTGACGAGCTGGTCCTGGGCGTTCCAGTGGTAGCGCGTCGTGGTGGTGCCTGCGCCCCGGGAATGTGTCTGCGTGAGGCGGTTGCCGTTGGCGTCGTAGGTGTAGCTGGTGCTGGTGGCACCGCTGATCCGGGTGAGCTGGTCGCGGCTGTCGTAGGTGTAGGTCAGCGTGCCGACGGGCTCGGCCGCACTGGTTTCCAGGGCGTTGGCGCCTGCGGGCGGGCCCGTGGCGCCCACCGTGGCCACCACGTTCTGCTGGATGCGCCGGCCCCCGGCGTCCAGTTGCCAGGTGGTGCGCCGTTCGGGCGTGGTGTGACCGGTCAGGCGGTCCTGGGCGTCGTAGGTCCAGCTTTCCACACGGGTGCGGCTGTGGCTGGCGCTGTTCTTGCCTCCAGGCAGGGTGGCGCTGAGGCTGGCGCTGCGGTGGGCGGCAGAGAGGGATTCCGTTCTGCTGCTGCCGATGCGGTTGCCGTTGACGTCGTAGGTGTAGACCGTGTCCAGGAGGGTGTTGCCGGCGCCCGCCGTGGGCTGGGTGCTGCTGGTCTCTGCGGCGACACGCCCGGCCTTGTCGTAGCGGGTGCGGGTGCTGCTGCCGTCAGGGTGCAGCAACTGGATGACGCGGCCGGATTTGTCGTAGCTGATGCGGGTGGTGCCGCCCGCGCCGCCCTGGCTGGTGCGCCGGTTCAGGGCGTCGTACTCGATGGTGGTGGCGCTGCCGCCCGGGACGGAGGCGACGGCGGCGGTGGTGCTGACACGGTTGCCCTGGGCATCGTAGCCATGGGTGAGGCTGTTGCCCCAGGCATCCGTGACCCTGACGGGGCGGTTGAAGGCGTCGTAGGTGGTGGTTTCGGTGCGCGTGGCCTGGCTGTCGTCGGTCTGGGCCGTGCTGGTGAGGTTGCCGCCCGCGTCGTAGCCGAAGGTGGTTTGCAGCACGCTGCCCGGGCCGTTGTCCTGGCTGGCCGTGGTCACGGTCTGGATGCGCCGCCCTCTGGCATCCAGGGTGTGGACGAAGCGGTTGCCGTTGGCGTCGGTGTGTTCGGTCAGGCCGTCGGCGTTGTCGTAGCCATTGGTTTCCTGGGCTTCCCCGGCCGGGGTGCCGGGCAGGGTCTTGCGGACCAGGCGGTTGCGCGCGTCATAGGCATAGGCGGTGCGGTGGCCGTTGAGATCGCTTTGCTCGATCAGGTTGCCGCTGGTGTCGTAGGTCCTGCTGGCCTGGGCCTGACCGCTGTCCAGTACCTGGGTGATGGAGGCCAGGCGGTTGGCCTGCTCGTAGCCATAGCGGACGGTGGCGCCGTTGGGGGCCTTGGTTTCGGTGAGGTTGCCCGCCAGGTCGTAGCTGCTGCTGGTGGTGTGGCCCAGGCCATCGGCCACGCTGATGGCGCGCCGACGCGCGTCGTAGCCGGTGGTCGTGGTGCGGCCTTCGGGGTCGGTGGCCAGGGTGACGTCGCCCATGGCGTCGCGCTGGAGCAGGTCTATGGCGCCCAGGCTGCGGTTGGTCTTGACCAGCAGGCCGCGCTTGTCGTACTCGTAGCCGACCTTGTTGCCGCGCGCGTCGGTCTCGAACTGGATGCGGCCGGCTTCGTCGTATTCGGTCTTTTGCAGCTGTATGCCGGCTCGGGTGGTGCCGACGACGCGGTTGAGCACGTCGTACTGGTAGCTGGTGGCGTGGCCGTTGGCGTCGGTTTCGCGGGTCTTGTTGCCGTGCAGGTCGTACTCGACCGTGCTGACCTGGCCCAGGCCGTCGCTGCTGGCCGTGCGCAGGTTGAAGTCGTTGTACTGGTGGGTGAGCACCCTGCCCCGGCCGTCGGTCTGGGTCAGGGGGTTGCCGACGGCGTCATACGTGGTGGCGCTGACGCGGCCCAGGCTGTCGCTGACCTCGATGGGGCGGTCGCGGCTGTCGTACTTGGTGGTGATGACGTTGCCGCCCGGCGTGGTCACGCTGACGATGTTGCCGGCGGCGTCATGGCCGGTGGTGGTGACGGCATTGCCCGCGGCCGTGGGCTGGCTGCGGCTCAGTTGCCGCCCCACTGCATCCCAGGTGAAGGTGGTGGCGTTGCCGCGTGCATCGCTCTGGCTGGTGATGTGGCCGTCGGCGTCATAGGTGGTGGCGCTGAGCAGGCCCAGGGTGTCTTCGCTGCGCGTGAGCCGGTTGAGGGCGTCGTACTCGAAGCGGATGATGTTGCCGTTGGGCCAGGTTTCGGTCCTCCGGTTGCCGACCTTGTCATGGCTGTAGCGGATCTGGTGGCCTTCGCCATCTTGCTGCGCCACCACCCAGTTGCGCGCGTTGTACTGCCATTTCTGCGCCTGGCGCAGGGGGTTGGTGACCTGGAGCTTGTTGCCGACCTTGTCGTAGTCGGTCTGGGTGACGCGGCCCAGGGCATCGGTTTCCGCGACGATGCGGTTGAGGGCGTCGTAGGCGAAGGTGGTGGTGTTGCCGTTGGCATCCGTGCGGCCGACGAGGTTGCCACCCGCGTCATAGGCCATGCTGCGCTTGCTTTGCCCGGCGATGGTCTGGCTGAGCAGACGGTTCAGCGCGTCATGGACATAGGTGGTGACGCGGCCCAGCGCATCGGTTTCGCTGGTCTTGTTGCCGTTGCCGTCATAGGTGGTGGTGCTGGTGGAGCCGTCCGGCAGCCTGGAGGCGGTGCGCTGGTTCAGCGCGTTGTAGGTATGGGTGGTCTGGCGGCCCAGCGCATCGGTCTGCGTGGTGATGTTGCCCACGCCGTCATAGGCGTAGCCGGTGGTCTTGGGCGGGGTGGCGGGTTCGGTGCGCAGGACCAGGCGGTTGGCGTCGTCGTACGCATAGGTGGTCTTGTCGCCGCGCAGATTGGTTTCGCTGGTCTTGTTGCCCAGCAGGTCATAGGTGGTGGCGATGGCGCCTGCAGGCAGGCTCTTGCGCACCACGCGGTTCATGGCGTCGTACTGGTAGCTGGTGGTGCGGCCTTCCTCGTCGGTTTCGCTGAGCCTGTTGCCCAGCGCATCCCAGGTCTGCGTGCGCTGCCCCGCGTCCGTCGTGCCTGCGGCCAGCGTGATCTGCGTCAGCTGGTCCAGGGTGTTGTACTGCATTTCACTGGTGCGGCCTTCGGCATCGACCACGGCGACCTGCCGGCCCCGGTTGTCGTGGCGCAAGGTGGTGGTGCCGCCCAGTGCGTCGATGACGGCGCTGCGCATGCCGCGCGCGTCATAGCGCATGTGGGTGGTATTGCCGCGCGCATCGGTGCTGCTTTGGCGATCACCATTGGCGGCCACGCTGTGGCTGATGCGGCTGCCGTCGGGCATTTGCTCGCCGGTCAGGTTGCCGCGCGCGTCATAGCTGGCGGTAGTGGTCAGCCCGCGGCGGTCCGTAAAGCTCAGGCGCCGGTTCTTGATGAAGGGCGGCACCGTCTGCGCCAGCCAGGTCTGCGAGGTGGTGGCGCTGGCCGCGCCCCCCGCTGCGCCCACCTGTTCACTGGTCTGGTTGCCGTTGGCATCATAGGTGTAGCGGGTGACGACGCCATTGGCATCGGTCTTGTCGAGCATGAGCACGTCGTCCGTGGCCCAGGTCATGGACGTGGTGCCCGAGGGGCCGGCGATGGTGAGCGGGTTGCCGTACTTGTTGAAGGCATAGCGGGTCACCTTGCCACGGGCATCGGTGACCTCCGTGGCCGGCGCCTCGGGCCTGGCGTTGTAGGCGAAGCCGGTGATGGCTCCGTCGGCAGCCGTGACGCCGATCACCGTGGATTCGAACGAGGGAATCCGGCCATTGCCGAACTGACGCAGGACGGGGCCGGAGTGGTACTTGAATTGCGTGGTCTGGCCCAGCGCGTTGGTGTGGCTGAGCAGCAGGTTGGACATGCCCAGCGGGCCGGTGTGGTCGCTGTAGCTGTAGCTTTCGGTGGCCTCGGGCGCATCGGTGCGCGTGATCTTGACGAGGTTGCCGGCGGCGTCGTACTCGAACGCCAGGCCCATGCCTTCCGGCCCTTGCACGCCTTGCAGCACGTTGACCGCGGCGCCCGATCCCACGAAGGCACGGGTCTGGTAGGCAAACTGCAGGGACTGACCATGGGCGTTGCTCACCAGGAGCAGGGGTGCGTCCACGCCGATGTCGTAGGTCATCGTCAGCGCATTGCTGTTGGTGTCGGTGATGGACTGCAGGGCCCACTGGCGCTTGCCGCCGATGAAGCCGAAGTGGTAGCGCGTGCCGTCCTTGGAATAGAAGTCGTAGCTGCGGTCGCCCTTGTTGGCGATCAGCGTGCCGTGGTAGCCCCTGGCGGGCACGAGCGTGCCGTCGCCCTGGGGCAGGAAGCGCACGAAGCCGCCATCCCCGGCGTTGACCAGGATGTCGCCGCAGGCCGTGGTGGACAGGGAGGCATCGAAGTTGTGCCCCCAGTTCACGCCCAGCACGCCGACGCTGCCCGAACCTCCGGAGGAGTAGGACGGGCGCAGTGCCAGTTGCGGCCCGCGCGCGGCCACGCCCAGGCCCATGCCGGACAGGGTGATGCGGCCGGACTTGACGTTGACGCCCTGGATGAGGATGTTCCCGACGGGCAGCGCGTCGTTGAGCATCAGCTTGGAGATGACCAGGCCCTGGTTGGGCTCGACCGAGCCGTCCTTGTCGCTGACGGCCGTGAGGGTGAAGGCGTAGCCGTTCCTGGTCGGCAGCAGCGCGTCGGGCGCCAGGGTGATGCTGTTGGCGCCCATTGCGAAGGCCTGGCCATCGACCAGGCGCACGGGGCTTCCCGTGGGCACCGGGTTGTCATCGTCGCTGAGGCGGGTCGCGTCCAGCGTGATCCTCGCGTTCTGGCTCAGGATGAAGTTCAGCGCGCTGCCCTGCGCGCAGAAGCGGTCGTTGGCGATGTCCACGTCGCGCATCAGGCGCAGCACGCGGTCATAGCTGGTGACGATGCGCTGCCTGAAGGGCAGCTCCACCTTCTCGGAGATGATGTCGTCGTCGATGTAGGCGTCGGCTTCGTAGGTCCTGACGATGTCGAAGCGGTTGCCGCGCTCTATCTGGGCGGTGCCCTGCTTTTGCCGGCTGTCCGAAGGCCGCACGGCGACGAGCTGCCCGTCCTCGAAAACGCGCACCTGGACGGCCGGGGCCACGTAGTCCTCAGGCTCCAATCGGAAGGGAACCTGGATGGGATAGGCGTTCAGGCCTGCATCCGACAGGTACAGGCGGCCGGGATCCACGCCGTCGGTGGTGTCCACGGACGTGATGGCGCCGACGCTGGCGCGCACGCCGAAGACGGCGCCTCCCGAGGAGGCCTTTTCCAGCCGATCATCCACGGGAAGGGCCTTGCAGCCGGGCCCCATGGCATCGAGGGTGTAGCTTCCCCCCAGATTCCAGACCAGCTCGTTGATGGCGGGACCGGGGCCCGTGACCACATGGCTCTCCCACTCGCCCGCGCCCACCTGCGTCAGGTTCACCGCCCTGCCGCCAGCGGAGACCTGCAGGGATGCCGTGACCATGGCCGCTGGCTCGAAGGTGCGCGTGGCGCCGAAGACGCAGCGGCGGCTGGAATCGGTGCTGACGCTGGCGCGCTCCTGCAAGACTTTCACGCCGAAGGGCTTGCCGAAACGCTTGCCGATCCCTGTGGCGGCACTGGGGCGGCCGTCCTTGTCCAGGTAGGTCCATGTCAGGACGATCAATCTGGGCCACGCGGAGCAGCTGGCGTCCACGCGGACCTCGACCTTGGTGGACAGGCCGCCTGCCGTCACCTGCACAGGCGATACGGTGGCATTGGTGGGCCCAGGCGTGATCGACAGGGTTGCCACGCCATAGGTGTTGGTGTCGTGAGGCCCGTCCACCGATGCGGGCGTGGGCCTGACCGCGGGATCGCAATTCGCCGTGGCGGCCAGCCCGGTGCCCGTGACACGGACGTTGGCGACGGGATTGGCGAACTTGTCCAGCACTTCGATGGAGTAGCTGCTCTCCCAGGTGGAATGTCCCGGCAACGCATCGCCTTTGCCGATCTGCTTGGCCTTGAGGGTGGCCGGCACGTCGGGCAATGCCAGCGCGCGCAGCGGCTGCGCAGGCTTGAGCGTTCCTGCCGCCGAGGCCACCGAGGCATCAAAGATGTTCAGTCCTGCCTGCGTGACATGCTTGTCGGTGGCCTTGGCCTGCACATACACCGGCGACGCGGAGGTGGACTGGCCCAGGGTGACGGTGGCGCTGGCGACACCCAGGGCATTCGTCGTGGCCGTGGCCGGACTGACCCGCCCGCCCCCGCGCACGGCCACGAAGCTGACGCTGGCGCCCTTGACGGGCCGCCCGTCGCGGTCACGCACGCGCACGCTCAGCGCCTGGCCGGGCAATGCCTGCCCCGCTATGCCGTCCGGATCCGTCCCTGCGTTCAGCAGTTCGACGCTGGTGCCCGAGGACGGGTCATTGTTGGCCGCGTCCGTGTGGGCGCCCGCGAGGGCATCGGCCAGGAACTGCAGGGTCCAGGGATTCTGTGCCGTCGCCCCGCCTGCAATGCCGCCCGCGAGGTAGTAGCCGCTGGCGCCCGTGGAGGGGTCGCTGACGATCCATGCCATGCCGCTCCATGCGCCATGGGCAATGCCCTGCACCGGTATCTCGACGCTGTGGCCCGCCTGAAGCCAGGAGCGCAATTCGGCCCTCGTGGCCTGAGCGACCGGCAGCGTGGCCAGTTCGGGGGCGTTGGGCGAGGTGAGCGTGAGCACGGTGATGTTGGCGGCCCGCGCCAGCGCCATGAGCTTGTCGGCGGACACGGACTCGACCCCGAATTGCGACTGGAAGACGGCGTGCTCCAGCGAGGAGCCGGCCAGGCCTGTGGCCGCCAGCAGCCCGCGCGCACCGGCCGCGTCGGTGGCGATCACTTCGGTGGCGCGCGCTGCCGCGTCGATGGTGACGCCCTTCCACTCCAGGGTGTACGGCACGCCATTGACGCTGTAGGCATTCAGGGCATTGCTGACGATGGTCACCGAAGGCGCGGGGTGCACGATGGCGGCGCCGCTCAGCGCGGCGGCACCTGCTTCGAAGGCACTCCATTGCGCTTCGTAGCGCTGGACGATGCCGTCCAGCAGGCGGGCGGCGTCGTACTCGCCATCACGGGCCGAAGGCGTGGGGCTGCGCGCCAGGCCCGACTGCCCCACGCCGATGGCATGGTAAGCGCCCACGAGAAAACTCTGCTCGACGGTCTGCGTGTCCGCCGGTGTCTGGATGTCCAGCCGGAACCTGACCCGGCTGCCTCCAGTCAGGGGAGCAAGGCCCACGCTGCGCTGAAAGCCGTCAAGGCGCAGTTCCGGACGCAGCTGGAAGAGATACAGCGGTGCCAGGTCCAGGCCGCCCGCGAGCAGGATGGCCCGGTGATCTTCCAGCCCCGCCGGGATGTAGTTGATGGTGGCCCGCTGGTTGAACAGCTCGTGCACGGGCAGGCTGATGTCCAGGCCCGCCTGCCCGGTGCCCGCGGCGTCATTGAACAGGCGCAGGCGGGCGGTGGAGCGCACGGCGTCCGGCAGCGCCGGCGACTCCGCCGTGGCCGCCACGACGGCAAAGGCCAGGGTGTTGGGCAGCAGCCCCAGCGCCTGGGGCTTGATCGGGGCGGGTTCCACGGCGGCGTCGTAGCTGGACGAGCGCGATTGCAAGGCCGCGTCCACGCGCTCGCGCAGGTAGCTGCCGAAGTCCGTCGCCTGCACGCCGGCGCGGTATCGGGTGGCGAGGTCTTGCAGGACCAGCCCCAGGCTGGCCAGGCTCGCGCCTGCGGGCCGGGGTTGCAAGGTCTTGTAGAACACATCCAGGGGCAGCCAGGTCTTGCCGGTGGCATCGAGCACGATGCCGCGATAGTTGGTGTAGGGAACCTGCACCGCCACCCAGGTGTGCTCGATGCGGACCATGGTGACGCGCCCGCCCTGCACGACCGGGGTGTACGCGATCCCCGCCTTGGCCAGCATCCCCGGCACCAGGCCGGGATCACCCAGGCCGGCCGCGCTGGCGATGCTGTCCACGCCGATCTCCGCCACGCCCTGCACATAGCGTGCCGGCGCGCCCGCGGCGCGCAGCAGGGCGATGAGCAGCGAGGCCTGGTCCACCGCATTGCCCGCGCCCGTGCGCAAGGTGCCCAGGGCGCCCTTGGTGCTTGCGGGGTACCACTCGCTGCGGATGCCGTTGCGCACGTACTCGTAGATGCGCACGTAGTCGTAGTCCAGCTCCTTGGCCTTGGCGAGGATTTCCTGGCCCAGCGCGGCCTCCGGCGCGTCGGCCACATCCTCGGGCGTGGCGGCGCTCTCCCGCCCCGCCTCGTAGCTGGGCAGGATGGCCGGGGCGCTCGCCGGAGCGCGCATCGCCAGTCCCAGAGGGCGCACGGGCAGCAGCGCGGCGCGCAGCACCGGGACATCGTTCCGTGCCTGGCGGGTGGTTGCCAGCGCCTCGCCCAGGGCCGCCATGGCCTGCGCCTTTTGCCGGGCATCGCCATCCAGGCCCTGCATGGCAGCGGACAGTTTCAGCAGCAGCTGATCGATCTGCGCCTGTACGGTGGCCCGGCGCGCTTCAAAGGTGGCGGGCAGCGAAGCACCGGCAAGCCGGTCCTTGAGCTCCACGCTGTCGTCCCGTGCCAGCATGGCGCTGGCAAGCACGCGCTCATGGGCCTGCCGTACGCGGGCGGCATCCCCCGTGACGACGGCGTCGGACAAGGCCTCCAGGGCCAGGGCCAGTTGCTTGCCCGTGGTGTTGCGCGTGGCGATGCCACCACCTGCGGAACGGTCCACGCTGCGCAACAGGGCCGAGGCATCGCGGCCTGCAGCGATGGCGCTGATCACATCGGCCTGCGTCACCGGCGCCGGTGCCGCCGGCTGCGCCGCCAGGGCCGGAGCCTTCTGGACGAGCAAGACGGCCAGCACCACGGCAGCCAGCAAATGGCCCAACCGGGCCGGGATCCTGACATGGGTGCGGATGGAAGCTGAAGACATCATTTTTTTCGTGTTGTTCCGAGAGCACGGCGGGCAGCGAATGCCATGGCCAGATACATCAGGGCGAGCAGGACCCCATCCGGGGGACCCACGGGCACCGGCACGGGCTTGCGCACCGCCGCTCCGATGGTCGTGAAGGCGACGGTTCGCTGCGTCTGATTGCCGGCCCGGTCGCGGGCGGTGATCAGCAGCACATGCCGCCCCGGGCTGTCCACGCGCTGGCCCTGGCTGAACGGCTGGCCGTCGAGCGAGCTGGCCACGCTTTCCAGGTGGAGGTCGCTGACCGTGAATGAGATCGCGTGGCCTCCGGGATAGCTGCCGCCATCGGCCACGCTCAGGTGTGCGATGGCCGGTGGCGTGTTGTCCACGGTCACCGTGTGGAGCACGTCGGGATGGCGGGTGCCCTGGCTGTCCACCGCGCGCACGCGCAAGGTGGCGGGCCCGTCGGCCAGTTGGGCAATGGACGCCTCATATGCACCGGCACCACCCGGCACCATCGCGGCGTAGGAGGCGCCCGCATCGCCGGACATCTCCAGGCGGCTGACGTTGGCGGCGGGCTGCACCGTCGCCGTCAGGAGCACGCCGGACTTGACCACGGCATGGGCCGCCGGTGCGGTGATGGTGACGACGGGAGCCCCCGTGTTGCCCGCGGTCACCTCGAACTTGATCGACACGACGGTTTCATTGCCCGCGATATCGCGCGCAGCGGCGACCAATGCATAGGCACCCGGCTGGTCTATGGACCGGCCGGAGGCATAGGGCTGCCCATTGAGCATGACGGAGCTGCCTGCCAGATGCGTGTCGCTGATCACGATGGTGGCGCTTGCGGTACCGGGATACCGGCCATCTTCGGCAACCCCGGTGACCATGACCCGGGGTGCCGTGTTGTCCACGGTGAAGCGGCGCAATTGCGCAGCCGAGACATTGCCGGCGTTGTCGCTGGCACGCACCGATACGGCGTATGCGCCATCGGCCAGGCCGCCCAGGTCCAGCGTGTACTTGCCGGTGGTGGGCGACAGGCGCAGACCGCTCCATTGCGGCTGCGCATCGAACCGGTGTTCCACCGAGGACACGCCGGACCCGCTGTCCGTGGCCGCGACGCTCAGCTCGGCTGCGCTGCGCACATGCGCGCCCTCGGCCGGCTGCTCGATGAAGACGGCGGGCGCAGTGGTGTCGGTCACGGGCAGGCGGATGGAGAACTGCAGGGTGGCCGTGGCGCTGTTGCCCGCCCTGTCCACGGCCTCCACGCTCAAGGTGTAGTCGCCATTGGCGGCAACCGGGGTGCCGCTGGCATGGGTGGCGCCGTTGAGTGTGATGGAGCTGGTGTGCAAGGCCAGGTCGGTCACGCTGATCACGGGCGTCACGGCCGCCGCATACTGCCCCGCCGCCACGCCGGAGATGGTGATCACGGGGGGCGTGTTGTCCACGGTGAAGCTGCGTGCCTCGGTGCTGGCTTCGTTGCCCTGCGTGTCACGCGCGCGGACCACGAGGCTGTGCACGCCGTCGGCCAGCCCATCCAGGGAGGCCGCGTACAGGCTGGCGTCGTTCTGCCCGGCATCGACGGCCAGGGGCACGAAGGCACCACCGTCGATGCTGAACCACGCCTCGGCCACGGTGGATTGCGCATCCACGATGGCGGCGGTCAGGCCCGTGGCGGCGCGGCGCAGGTAGGCGCCAGCCAGCGGGGTCCTGATATCGATCACGGGGGGCGTGGTGTCGCCAGCGTTGGACTGGATGCTGAAGCGCACGGTCTGGCTGGCGGTGTTGCCGGCCAGGTCGATGGCATCCACCTGCAGTACATGCGATCCCGCACCGGAGATCCGGGTGCCCGAGACATGGGGCGCGCCATCGAGCCGGATCTGCGTGTCGGACAGGTTCGGGTCGGTCACCTCGATGGTGGGCGCCACCGGTGCGGCATAGGCGGTTTGCGTGACGCCGGAGATGGTGATGACCGGCGGCAGGCTGTCCACGACGAAGCTGCGTTGCACGGGCTGCGAGACGTTGCCCGAGTGGTCGGTGGCACGCGCCATGATCTGGTGCATGCCGTCGGCCAGGGGCGGCAGGACCCCCACGAAGCTGGAGCTGACCGGATCGGACAGGGTCGTCCCCTGCCAGGCACCGCCGTTGAGCTGGAACTCGACCGTGCGCACACCGGACAAGAGGTCCGTCGCCGCCACCTGCACGGATTGCGCGGCCCGCAGATGGGCGCCTTGCAGCGGCTGCCTGATCACCACCGTCGGCGGCTCCAGCTCGAACAGCGCGACCTCGCGCTGCCTGAGCAGATGGGGCTGGAGGGCACCGGTGGCCGCTGTCCGCCGGCCTGCCTGCGAGGTGCGCAACTGGACCCACAGAGGACCGATGGGCATGCCCTGGGCCGCGAAGCTGAAGGTGGAACGCGTTTCGGCGCCAGGCGGCAGCGAGACGGTGCCCTGTGCCGAGCGCGCCAGCACCGTGCTGGAGCGGGGCTCCAGGACAACCACCTCGTACTGCAGGCCGTCCAGGGCCAGTGACCCGCTGTTCGCCAGGATGGCCGTTCCGGCAATGCGGCCCGTGTAGGGCAGGCTTGCACGGTCCAGCACGATATCGCCGGTGAGGGCGGCGACCGGATCCGTGGCGGCCGCCACATCGAACGCGCCGCTGGCACGGGCCACTTCCCGCCCCTCGAACACGACCTGCAACTGCACCGCGTAGGTCCCCAGGGCCAGACCGGAGGTATCCAGCGTCTTGACCCGTTGCGCGGCCGACACCAGGCCGACCTCGTCGGACGTCTCCAGCACGGCCTTGCCGGCGGGGTCGAGCACGCGGATGAAGGCCCGCGCCATGCCAAGGCTGGGCGAGGACCCGGCCGGATCGATCTGTGCCACGATGCGCGCCACCGAGCCAGGCACATAGGAGGCGCTGTCGCTGCGCACCCGGGCTTCGATCTGCACATGGGGCAGCACCTGGAAAGCCGCCGTGGACTGTGCCAGAAGACCCTTGCCGTCCACCCAGGACGCGCGCACCCGGTACGCGCCGTCGAAGATGGCCGCAACCCTCCATTCGAACGCCACGCTCCGGCTTTGTCCGTAGGCCAGCAGGGGCTGGTCCTGCACGGGCAGCGCGGCAACGGCGTTGCCCTGCGCATCTTCGATGCCCAGGCGAAGCTGCCCGGCGATGCCGGCCTGTCCATTGAAGAGTTCCACGCTGCCGCTGAGGGTGGAGCCCACGGCATAGGCGGGCTGGGACACGCGGACCACCGCGGAGCGCGCGGCGGCCGCGCCGACCACGCGCAGGGGCAGGACCAGCACATTGTTGTCCTCGGAGACCTCCTGCACTTCGTTGTCGGCATCGACCGCAATGCTCAGTTGCCAATCGCCCGCCGTGTCGAAGACGGCATCGGCCCACAGGACCTGGCTGTCGCCTGCCGCCAGGGCCGGGGTCCGGGTGTTCAGCAACTGCACATGCCCCCCGGATGGAGAGATGGCCAGCATGCGCAGGGCCGCGCCCGGCGCGGCGCCCGTGCCGGCATTGCGCACGACCAGAGTGACGCGGCTGGCAACGCCTGCCTGGGGCACCTGGGGAAGGACGGACACATCCGCAGCGGCCACAGAGAAATCAGGCATGCGGGCCGGCTCCACCGCATAGGTCACGCGGATGGCGGCGGAAGGCACGCCGGCATTTCCGGCCGCATCGGTGGCTTGCGCCGCCAGCAGGTTTTCTCCTGGCTTGAGCGTGACGGGAGGGAACAGCGCGGTGCCGGGCAACACGAGCGACTTGACGCCCGTGGGGTCCGCGATCAGCAGCAACCCCGATCTGGCCCACTCCATGCTTTGTGCCTGCACCCCGATCTCCAGTGCGGAGGCGAGCATCCCGCCCATGGCATGCAACTGGCCACCGCTGATGAAAGTGAGTGCGTCGGTGGGCGACAGCGAGAAGTGGTCCACCCCCTGGGCCTGGGCCGTGACCGCGACGGGCGAGCCCTGCCCCATCCGCTGGCGGTGGACCTGGTCGGCGGATCCACTGCCGTCCCGAGCCAGGAAATAGAGGGACTGCGCATCGGACGACCATGCCAGCGGCGCGTAGTCCAGCACTCCGTCGGGCGCCACGACAGTGGCTTGCCCGTCGGATAGCGATAGCAGCACCAGCTGGCCGCCATCCACGGCACCAAGGCTTCTGCCATCCGGTGAAATGGCAAGGCTGGTGAATCGATGGGATGCCGCCGCAATGGCGCGGCTGGCACCCGTGCCGACCTGTACCTCCACCAGTTCCCGCCCCCCGTTCGTGGCGGCAATCCAGCGTGTCCCGTCGGGATGCCAGATCACCATGCGGGCCGACGCGCCAAGGTCATGCTCGGAGATGCTGCCATCGGCCACCTGGATGACCTGTACAGGACCATTGTTGCCTGCCAGCACGAGCTGCGAGGCATCGGGCGACCAGGCGGGCAGCGTCCGGTAGCCGACGCCATCGACCGTCCGCACGACCTCCGAAGAGGTGCTGCCGTCCAGCGCGTGCGAGACACGGCGGATGGTCAGCGTGTCGTTGGCCACCATGGCCACCAGATCCGCCCGCGGCGCGATCGCCAGGACCTGTCCGGGGCCCGCCACGGTGGTGGTGCGCAGCGCGGCCGTCGCGGTGACCGAGGCCAGCGCCACGCCATTGCGGCTCAGCGCGACCCTGGCGGCGGGCTCGCTGAAGGCGCGCACGGCCGTGCTGCCCTGCCGGGTTGCAATGGGGTGCGCGCTGTCCGTCGGATGGAAGATCACGGGCGCCGCGGGGCCTTGGCGGTCCATCGCCACGCCGTCGACCTCGTTGGAGGGATCTCCCTCGTTGCCGGCCGTGTCGCGGGCACGGACCCGGTAGAAATAGCGGGATCCGTTGACAACCGTGGCATCGGTGTACGCCAGGGTGTGCGGTGGCGTCGTGGCCAGGAGGCGATAAGGGCCACCCGCGGCATCTGCCCGGTACACCGCGTAGGCAGCGACACCTCCCCCGGAAGCCGGGGCCTGCCAGGCAAGGCCCAGTTCACCGCCGCCCTCGGGCGCGTTCAAGCGCAGTTGCAGGGGCGTCCCCGGGCATGCGCAGGTGATCTCCGCCACGGCCTCGTTGGAGAGATCGCCCACGTTGCCCGCCTGGTCGACCGGACGCACGGCATAGGCATAGCGGCCCTTGGCCAACGGGCCGTCCAGGTGCAGCAACGGATCACCCGCGGCCACGCTGGCGATCAGGCGACCGTCTCGCAGAACCTCGTACCTGGCCAGGTCCGATGCGGCGCTTTCGCTCCAGCGGACAGTCACCATGGCGGCGTCCACGCTGATGCGGGTCTGCACTGGCGGTGGCGGCGTGAAGTCGCCAATCCCGCCGGGATCGGCGCTGGCGGCAGCCCCCAGCAGGCCCAGTGTGCTCAGTGTCTGCACGGACACGGTGTGCCTGCCGTCGGATGCAGGCACATCGGCCATGGTCTGGCTCACCACGGCCAGTGCGGTGGCCTGCACATCGCTGACCTGGCCCGCTCTGCCTGCGTCCGTTCCCGCGCCCAGGGAGATGCGCAGGCGATCCGTGAAATAGGGCGGCTCCAGCCTGAGCCGCACATCCGGCTCGGCGTTCGCGGCCTGCTCCTTGAGGGGCACCCAGACGTAGCCGTCCCAGGCCTCGATGGCGTAGCTGGCCGGAGGCGCCATGTAGGTGCTCCACACGATGGACAGCTCGCTGACGAGCTCCCTGCGCGAGGCCACCACCTCGATGCTCGGGTGAGGATCCTTGTCGTCGGGCTCCCACGCCGTGTAGTCGTACGCATCGATGGCGCGCTCCGCATTGGCATAGCTGCCGGCCGCCGAGCTGGCCGTCGCGCTGACAAATCCGACGGGTCGGGTACCGGGTTTGCCATCCATGCTGACCACATAGCCGGCCACATCGGCGCTGGTACTGGCGGCCCACTGCGCCTTGTATACGTTGCCGGACGCCACGGCCTGGACGCTGGCGGGCGCCGCCGGAAACTCGCCCCGGGCCACGCGCACCCGGCCGGCCCTGCTGCGGTTGCCCGCATCGTCGGTCTGGCGTGCGGAAATGAGGTTGACGCCCATGACCAGCGGCACGGCATCGGCGCGGAACTTTCCGTCGGCATCGGGTTGCAGCAGCAGGCTGCCGGACGCACCGCTGTCCGCTGCGTTCGCCACCGTCACGGCGTCCACGGCATTCGGGCTCCGGCCTTGCAGCGGCGATGCGGCCGACACCACGGGCGTGTAGGGCTGCCTGAGTCCCGTGGTGTAGACCACCGCCGTCACCACGGGCGTGGGATCCGACGCGTTGCCATCGCCGTTCACGGCCAGCACCTGGTACCTGTGGCTTGCATCGGGCCGGTCCCTGTCGACGAAGGAGGTCTGCGCCACGGCGTCCGTGGTCAGCCTGGTGATGCCACCTTCACCATCGATGCGCTGGACGTGGTAGCCACGCACGTCGCTGCCGGCACTGGCGGTCCAGCGCAGCGCCACATCGGCGCCGTCCACCAGCGCCACCAGTCCGGCAGGGGCCTGGGGCCTTTGCATGTTCTTGCGCCTGACCGTGATTGCGGCGGGTGCCGGATCGGTGCGCCCGCCCACGTCGGTGGCCACGGCGCGCAACTGGTAGCTGCCATGGGGCAGCTTCCCGGTGTCCCAGTTCACGCTGTATGGCAGCTTCGCCGCGGCACTCCCGATGGCGGTCCAGGTGCTCTCGGCGCCGGACTTGAACTCGAACCGGACCGAAGCGATGTCGGTGTCGGGGCTGTCCGCCTGAACATAGACCACGCCATCGATATCCGCGTTGTTGGCAGGCTGCACGATGAGGGCCTGGGGCGGGCGGTTGTCCACCACCACGCTGGCCGGATTGGAGTGGCCGCTCAGGTTGTCGGCCTTGTCCACCGCCACCACGGTGTAGACGAAGCTGCCGTCCGGCAGCGCCTTGTCCAGGTACGCGCTGCCACCGATCAGATAGGGCCTGATGGCGTTGTCGCCCGGGTCGGTCTGGTTTGCCAGCCGTCCATTGCGATACAGCAGGTAGCCGGCAAGATCCGCCTCCGTGTTGGCGGTCCAGCTCAGGCTCACATCGTTGAGGCCGGAAAGCTGCGCGCTCAGGCCCAGGGGCTTTGCCGGGGCACGATTATCAATGCTCACCCGCGCCTGCGCGAGCGAGACGCCGCCTTCCGTATCCTGCGCCAGCAGGCGGATCGTATGGATGGCATCCTCCGGCAGGCCCGTGGTGTCCCAGGTCGCCAGCACATCGCCTTGCACCGGCAGCGAGGAGGTGCGCAACTCCTTCCAGGTGGAAGGCGATGCGCCCTCTCCGACCGACACCTGGTATGAGTGGAAGTTGGTCAATGCGTACGCACTGCCCTCGATGGACACCAGGCCGCCGACGGCCACATCATTGGCGGGCTTGCCGATGTTCGCGACGGGCCCTGACGCCTTGATCACGATCCGGACCGCATTGGAGCCGGCGCTCTCCACACCGCTGTGTGAAAGAGCGGTCACCGTGTAGGTGTAGCTGCCATCGCTCAGTCCGTCATCCAGGTACTCCAGGGCCGCTACCGGCGATGCGTTGAGCTTCTTGCCGTTGCGGTAGATGTTGTAGCCCGCAAGCCGCGATGCGTCGCTGGTGAACCTCCAGCCCAGGCGCACGGCGCTGCGCTGTTCACGCCGCCCTTGCAGCACGGGCGCCCCCGGAGGGGTTGCATCGATCTGCAAAGGCACATCGGACATGGAGGCATTGCCCCCCTTGTCCACCACCGTGAGGCGCAACGTGGCGGGCCCGTCCGGGGGCAGTCCCACCAGCTTGGCCAGTTCGGCGCCGACCACCGTGCCTGTGCCCCTGCCGATGACGGTCAGGTTACCCAGGTCCGGCCCCACGCCACTGCCCAGCTCCAGCGTCCAGAACTCCATATTGGCATCGCTGGCGGTACCCACCACCGGCACCCTGGTGCCGATGGCGGCGTTGGCGGCAGGGGAGTCGATCACCGCGACAGGCGGGGTGTTGTCGACATGGATGCTGCCATGGGCCCGGCCCACGTTGCCGGCCTTGTCCGTGCCCAGCAGCTCGGTGGCATAGCGCCCATCCGGCACGCCCGCCCCATCGAAGGTGAAGGACAGGGCCGTCGACGAGGAAACGACGGCCGGCGCGAAAACCCCCTGCCCGTTGATCCTCAGCTCGGCGCTGAGCAGATTGTGGTCATCCAGCACGCCGGCGATGTCGGCAGGACGCACCCGGCTGACAAAGGTCTCCGGTGCCGGGTTGGAAAATGATGCCGCCGGCGCCGTGGTGTCCAGTTCGAACTCCGGCGACTGGAAGCTGGAGGCGTTTCCAGCATCGTCGCTGGCGAGCACCCGGATGCGATAGCGGGCATCATCGAGTTCCAGACGGCCCAGGGTTCCCAGCGGGAATCTGGCGAAGACTTCCGAGCCCTCGGCCAGCAGCACGCGGCGGGCCAGCGGCAACGGCCCTTCGACATGGACCTGGTAGCTGTTCAAGGTCCTGTCCGCCAGGGTGCCGACGAACGCCGCCTTGCCGGACATGAACGGGTTCAGCGCCGAATCCAGCGTGAACAATGGTGGCGTGGCGTCCAGCACGACCGTGCTTTCCTCCATCTGCGCATTGGTCTTGTCGGCGCTGGATGCGGCCCGGATTTCCACGGTGTATTCGCCGTCGGCAACCGGGTCCGATGCATCGCTGCGGCCATCCCAGGCAACGATGCGCTCACCCGGTGCCACCAAGGCCTTGGACAGGAGCTGGCGCACCACGGCGTTGCCACGCTTGACCGCCAGGTCCACCTCGGCCGGCTGCAGCACATCGAAGGCGATCTGCAAGGCATCCAGGCGGCCGTCTCCATTGGGAGAGAACGGACTGGGAGAGGCGGAGAACTTGCGGATCACCATCGTGGGAGCCTTCAGCCGCAGTTCCCGCTGGATCTCCGAGACCAGCTCCACCTGGTCGGTCGCCCGCAAGCGCAAGGTGACCATGCCTTGCAGCTGGCTTGCGTCCAGGACAGCCAGCCTGCGCGAATCGATGCTCTTGGTGCCCGATGCCAGCACGATCCAGCCGGCGGCGCCGCCATCCGGGCTGTACTCCAGAACCCATTGCCGCAGGTGAACATCCTTGATGCCGCCGACAATGTCCAGGAACGAGCTGGTGACCGGCCCGCCCTGCGGCGCGTCCATGGCCAGCAGGGGCGCGGTCCTGTCCACCGTGACTTCCAGTTCCGTGCGGAGCTGGCTCCCTCCATCATCGAGGGGGGGAGCCCTGAGATTGCCGCAACCATCTTCATAGGTGATATCGAAGGTGTACTTGCCGTCGGCCACGTACTGGCCCGCGTCGTTGCGCCCATCCCAGACCAGATCCTGCGGCCCGGCCAGCACCGCCAACCGGGTTGCGAGATGACGCACCGCACCACCCTCCGCCACAGGCACCAGGGTGCCCCCCTCTACACGACGAACGACCACCGTCAGTGTCAGGGGCTCCAGCGGATGGATGGACAGTCTTGCGCTGTCCAGACTGCTGGTGGTTCCGGGTGAAAACAGTCGCCGGTCCACGGATTCCCGCCCTGCTTGCACCGAACCATCCAGGAAGAAACTGACCTGCCGGCATACCCGTGATCCAGACCAGTCGAAGGCCGTCACACGCGCGGTGACATGGCCCGACGTATCGACAATGGGGCCCAATTCGCCGGCAATTCTTCTGCCTGTCATATATGGACGACGGCGTGATGGATAGAACTCACCCAGAGTGTAGTCGCGATCAGTCAAGTAAATTTTAGGGTCCGGATCAGTTCTGGGATCTGGAGTATTCAAACTCGGCAGATCACCGAGTACTGGCTGCCATGATGCATTGTCGTCATCACCGATGCGGAATTCCTGAAGATAATCAAATCCCGCTGCATCGTCCAATTCAGCAACAAGACGCAGAGCATTGGATATAGAGCCACCTCGGCCATATCCTTTGCCATGCAGTTCGCGAACGGCACAGACACGCTGGTTTTCCTGGGGATAGGAAATCCGCAGCGCCACCGGCGTATGGTCAATCGGAGCGTCAATACGGCTGCTGCGCTTCACGCCATCTCTATCCACGGTCACGCCATGGAAAGCAACCATGCCTTCCGGCCAGGTGGCGTGATCAAAGGTGAACGCATAGTCCCGATACTCTGGATTGACCACGTTGAATATCAGCTGCCGCGCTCCTGCGGCGGACTCTGCATAGACCTCCAGAGAAAGCAGGGGCACCTTGTCGCCAGTGCCTTGGTCCGGCCGCGCCACACCGTGCAACTGGTACGGCGCGCCCGCATCACATGCTCCAAATTCAGGGCGAATCCGGAAATTGACACCTCCGCAGTAGCCGACTGGCACGGAGGTTTCCATAGAACGCCCATTGTCGAAGCTCACGACTGCGCGCACCTCATAATCCGCACAGGAAACAAACCTGCCATCAAGCGAAAATTGGAAACGGCTTCCCGCAGGAACCAGCGAGTTCAGTTCCTGATGAAGGACACGACGGCCAATTGCAAAATATGGATCCGCCTTGCTTGAGACGAAGACCTCCAGCTTCCTCGCAACCCGAGCTGTCTCCAAATAAACCTCTGCGGCCAGCCTGGAGTCATCGACATAGGAATTCTGCAATTCCAGCCTGTTCGAATCCTGGACGACCACATCATTGGTAATGTATTGGGCTCCGCTTTTTCCGATGAGCTTGAGCTTCAGACGTATCCCGTTGTCTGCGGCCATCCCCCCGCTGAAGAATCCCACCACCCCGTAATGCTGCGGTATGGCGGAGCCATCATCCAGAGATGAGCGATCTCTTGTCGTCCAAGCATCGTCACGCTCGAATCGATCCACCTTCCTTCGGGCCCAGATCAACTCTCCCTCCTGAATCGGAGACACCTGTACATTGGGCTGTTCGATCCACTCCCCCTTGGCCGCAAGCCGGTCTTCGTTGAACAGCAGGGAGACCGAGACGACAGGTTCATCCAGCGTCTCGGCAAGCAGCATGGCCACCCCCGCGGAGGGCCTCAGCTCCACCCTCTGCTGGTTGCTCATGCCCATGTGGACGGCAGGTGATGGAGGGATTTCGCCAGGTCGCAGGTCATTGGGGAGGATCTGGCCGACCGACAGCAGCTTCACGGCCTGCTGGTGCGCATCGAACTGCATGACCGTCCGGTTGCCGGCCAGGTCCTTGGCCGTCAATCGATACCGCTTTCCAGAATATTCCGACAATGGCAGATACAGAATACCCTCCGCCTTGATGGCTTCAGATTTCTCCAGAGAATATGGCCTCCAACGGGCAGGAGCGACCCCATCGCCGACTTCCAGCTGCACCGAGTCAAAACCCGCATCGAAAACATCCCATTCCAATTCCGTCGTTCTGCACGAACCGGATAGGCAACCGGCGAATGGATGACCATTTGTCAATTTACGGATGACAGGCACAGTGTTGTCGAGATTGACAAAGAAATCGAAGCCGACCACATTGATTCTGTACTCCCCATCCACCACCACTTCGCCGTTGTTGTCACGGCCATCCCATACGATTTCCGAATCCAGCCCAGCCACGGGATGGTTGCGAGAGATGGAACGGATCAAGGCGCCTGCCCTGTTGAGAATCCGGAACTCCAGGTTGACAGGCTCCAGCACCCGGTAGCTGAGAGTCACGATGTCCTTGCTGCCATCCCCATTTGGCGAGAAATGGGCCGGCTCACGCACCACGTTGGTAATCGCAGGCCCTGCCTGCGCAATATTCATCCGGCGCAGTTTCTGCCTCTTGTTTCCAGCCAGATCCTCGGCGGTCAGGCGAACGGTATAGCGCCCGACACCAGGCGGCACCCAGATCGCAAGGTCTTTGCGCCAGACCTGTTCGGCACTGGCCGGAATGACGGGATGCCACGTATCGGGGGATTCATCATGGGAATATTCAAGCCAATACCGATGAAAATTCCTGTCCGCCGCACCCCCATGTATCTTGACGGAGACGCCATCGGGCAGACGCGACAGGACCAGATCCGTCTGCAAATTCGCCAGCGTACGGAATACATAGGACGTGGCAGCCATGCCATCCCCCCCTGGCGGGCAGGACGGCGTGCCTGCCCAGTCCTCCCTGGAGATGTACTGCAGTGCACGGCCATACTCGATGAAATGGCTTCTGGCGTTGTAGCCAGATGTCTCTCCACTGGTCTGCACAGGTGGCGGTGTCTCGCCAAACCTGACGATCGAGACAGCATGGGGGGGGCGAAGATCGATCAGCCGATAGTCTTGCTCTTCTTGCCCGGACAGCCCGACCCTTGCATTCATCCCAGCCTGCGAGCGCAACGATCTGCTGACGCCACCACCGCTATACAGGTGGACAAGCAGCTCGTGGCGCCCCGGCACCGTCGCCAATTGGGCAGACAGCTTTCCGCCAAATACTCCGTCCACCACCACCTGCTCCGTGAATGAGCCGATATCGGACCATTGTCCGGAAACCATATCGAATCGACGGATGGCAACAGTACAACTCTTGGATTTACCGTCCTCGGCGGCAATGCATTCAGAGCCGAAGGGAACATACACTTCGGATGAATCCTCCGCCCAGACCTCCACGCCACTTATCCCATTGACCTCCATTTCATTGAATACGTTGCCATTTTCATCAAATATGCGCAGAATATTCGACGCCCTGCCTACCAGAAACACCCCATTGGGCGACCAATAATATTCACTCGCGGGAGGCAGCGATGCGGAGCTGCCCTGCATCAGGTCGAACCAGATGGTTCCGCCCTCCTCCGCCTCGAAGATCATCCGGTTCTTCCTGGGAGACAATCTCACATTGAATGCTCTCCCCGTGCCCAGCTCCCTCAGGGCACCCGTGCCGAGGTCCACGGCATTCAGAACCATGCTCGGCAACCGGATGATCACCTCACGCTCATCACCGGACAGGCCGACAATGTCGCTGATCTCTCCCGAGTAAATGGACTTCTTTCCCTCGCCCTCCCCGCCTGCGGAAATCAGTTTCTTCAAAGACGGGTTGTAAGCAACCACCCTTGTCCCCTGTTCATTGGCGACAAAGATTTCCCATTGCATGGGAATTGGATTCTGGGAGCCATCCGGCACCAGACCTTCGAGAACACTTCGCAATCCCCGGCCCCACTCGTCCTGCCTGTAGATGCCGGCTGGCAGGTCCGCTCCCGGATCCTGCGCGGTCGGGATGTTCAGATAAAAGCCCGCCCCATCGCGGATCGACTTGACCTGCGTCCCTCTGGGCAGGTTGCAAGTCAGGCCGGCAGACGCTCCCGATGGCGATCCAATGGCCGCCAGCAAGGGACTGCGATTGGTATCCACCTCCACGGTCGCACCACCCAGAACCACGCCATCGGCATTGCGCACCGCCAATTCATATCTGCCGTCGCGCACCAGGCGCCCATCCTCATCCAGTCCATTCCAACGCCAGGATCCCAGGGCTTCGGAGCCGGCGGGCCTTCCTGTACGCAGCACGCGGCCCTGTTCATCCGACACCTGCACCGTCACGGGCATGGCGCCCGGCAGGCGGTAGGTCAGCACCGTGCTGTCCTTGACACCATCGCCGTCGGGAGAGATGAAGGCCTCCGACAGCGCATAGTTGCCGACCTGGGTGCCCAGGGAAATGGTCGCCGTGTTGTTGTCCCGCAGGCGCTCCTTGATGGCCGCGCCAGGATTCACCACCACCGTGATGGATGCAAGGCCTTGAGCGGCGGGTGCATCGAACGCGAAGCGCACGGTGGCCCCCGCCTTTCCCTCCAATGCGGGCACGACGGCGTCGGGTGCCAGACGGATACCATTGGCTGGATCGCCATTGAACGCGCTTACCACCAGGTCGCGGGCTCCCTGATCACCCAGATTGGAGACCGTGACGGCAAGCACGGTGGCCTCACCCGGTTTGGGCAATGCAGGCTCAAGGATGAGCGCTCCCTGTGAAACCGCGAAGTCCGGCAGCGTCAAGGCCTTCAGGGATGCGAACGCCACGTTGTCTTCGCGCGTGATTTCCCCGGCCTGCGAATGCCCGGGATCGACCACGACAAACATCAGTCGTTCGCCGGCCGTGGGCACTTCCCACTCGACTGCCACCGTGGCGCTGGCGCCAGCCGCCAGCGAAGCCACGCGCGTGGCACCGATCGATGAACCTCCGGCCGAGGGGTCTCCCGCGAAGAACTCCACATCGAATCCCGTGGCGTCCACGTCCCCCACATTGCGAACCACCGCGCTGAAGGCCATGACCGAGCCCTCCAGCGCCGGGCTGGGAGAGAACACCAGATCCCTGTAGCTGACCGCCAGATTCAGGCCCGCCTTCGCGGCCACCTGGAAGTCCCGCGATGCGGCATTGTCCGAGGTGTCGCTGTCACCGCTTTTCCTCTCGGGGTCCATCTCGACGATGAAGCTGTAGTCGCCCCCCGGCCCGGCGCGCCAGGGGATTTGCTGCTCCACGCTGGCGCCGGCCGCGATCTGAACCGCGTTGTTCATCAGCACCGTGGTCCCGGCACCGGATCTGATGCTGTAGCGCACATTGAAGGACGACGAGTCCAGCGTGCCGGTATTGCGCAGGCGCACGGTGAACATGACGTCGGCGCCGGGCCGTGGCGCGGCCGGGTTCAACGAGACATCGGCCTTGCTCACAGCCAGGGAGACGCCGCCGGCCGTCCTGACCGTGACGGAGCTGCTGTTGTTGGTGCGCGTGGCTTCCCGGACCTGGCCTTCGGGGTCCAGTTCCACGGTGTAGACCGTCGTGCCCGGCTCGGACAGCGTGGGCTTGAACTGCAAGGCCGTCGTGGCGCGTGCAGCCAGGTCGAAGGAAGTCTCGGCAACCCGCACGCGCGTGGCTGCGGCACCGCTCCAAAGCACCGCCTTGGCCTGGCGTACGGCCGCCATGCCGGCATTGCTGACGAGCGCATCGATCTGGATGGAAGCGGGCAACGTGGTCACCGTCGAAGGCGTGGCCAGCACGTCGCCATCGCCCAGCAGCAGATCCGCCAGCGGATTGGCGCCTTGCACCACCAGGGACAGGGAGGTCGTGTTGTCCTGGCGGCTCAGGTCGGCCGTCGCCTGCTCGAAATCCACGACAGCGAACACGGTGCGCTGGCCGGCACGCGATGTCGTGTTCCAGGTGGTCTGTACCGTGATGGAGTCGCCCCCCACCAGCGCCGCAATGGGAATGGGGCCGCCAATGGCCACCCCGCCCGCGGCGGGATCCCCATCGAAGAAGCGGACCGTAGTGGCCTGGGATTGGAGGGAGCCCGCATTGACGACCCGGGCGGACAGGGTCGCCCTCTGTCCGTCGAACACAGGAAGCGGAGAAACCTGCAGGCCCGCGATGGCCAGATTGGAGGAGGCCGCCGTGCGCAACATCTGCAGCGCCAGCGCCGTGCTGTAGACACTGCCCTGCCAGCTTCCATCCATTCGCTGGCTCTCTGCGACGAATCGCTGGGCGGCTGCCTGGTTGATCTCGGCGCCGAATCCGCCAGCGACCATCGCCATGGTCGCGTGGGCGGTGTCGTGGATGGAGCTGGCGCCATCGCCGAAGCCGCCATCGCTGTTTTGCCGGCTTCCGAGAAACGGCCGGACCTTCGCGAGCGATGCCTGTGCATCGGCCCGACCGGTCAGCGCCCTGAGCGCCTGCGCCGAAACATGGACGCGGCTGGGGCTGGCGGCAGCATTGCCCCAGCCACCGTCAGGGTTCTGCCATGCCAGCAAAAGCCCCACTGCCGGCCCGAGCACCGCCTCGTCCGCGTTGACCAGCCGCAAGGCCTGCAAGGCCAGCGCGGTGTCCAGCGGATTGCTGCGCAGGCCTTCGCCCAGGCCCCATCCGCCATCGCGGTTGCGCGACGCGAGCAGGGCTGAGGCATCCTCGGCCCTGCGCTCGCCTGCCGTGCTCTCGATCAGCCTGCGGGCCAGAAAATCGGTATTGCCTGGTTGCCGGGCCGTTGCCCAGGCCCATGCCGCTCCCAGGCCGCCATGGGTGGGATCTGCGGCGCGCAGGTACGAGCGGGCCAGCAGCGTATCGCGCGGGGCCAGTCCGGCGGCATCCATGAAGGACCCGTCGGCGCGTTGCCGGGCTTTCAGCCAGGCAAGGCCGGCCGCGTTGTTGCCGGCAGGAGTCGCCCCGGGACGGTCGGGGGGCAATGTGGTGCCGGGCAGCCCCGGAGCCGTGGTCTGCGGCGGTTCGGCGAAGACATTGGCCGTGCCCAGGCCATGGGTCAGCGCGTTGTACCGCAGGCCGACCTGCCTGCGCGCCTGCGCCACCACGTCCAGGTCCGCCGGATCGATGGTTTCACCAGGCCTCACCAGGTAGATGAAGCCGAACCGGAACGTCTTTTGCGAGACATCTGCGGACGGAACACGCGGCCCTTCGGCCGCGATGATGTCGTCTATCGTGACGGTGCGCCTGGTGCCCCGGATGGTGGTTCCCACCGGGGGAGGCAATGCGCTGGCATCCAGGTCGGGGGCCTCGATGAGGAAGAAGGGTGGAACCTTCGTCTTGTCGATCAACCCGGCAAGGTACAGGTCCAGCGGGCTGTAGGTGCTCTGGGTTTGCGTAGCGGTGAAGGAGCCGTCACCGTTGTCACGCCAGCTCGCGCCATAGAGGACCGAGCCCTGGCTATCGAGCAGATAGCTCCAATGGGAGCCGTCCTTGCCGAGTAGCGCCGAGCTGACCTGCCCATTCCAGTCGCGAAACCGCACATGGCTTGCCCAGCGATGCTGCAACTCGTGGGCGAAGGTGGACAGCAGGGATTCGTAGTCTGCGCTCGATGTCGCGCTGCTCCAGCGGGAGGCGGCCGCCATGTCGATGTAGCTTTGCAGCACGCCCTTGCTGCCATAGGCCTGCGAGTTGTCGAATTGCTGGAGACCTATGCCTGCCGTGTCGTTGCGAACGCCTCGATGAAACGCCAGCGCGTTCTCCCCCTGTGCAGAGGCGGTCGGAAATTCGAAGCTCGAAAACACCACCAGAAAGTCGTAGACATCGGCATGGGTGCGAAAGAATTCCTTGCCCACCGTCTGCGCCGGAGCCACCAGATCGATGCCGTAGTCACCGGAGAATTCAATGATGCTGAGGCCCTTTTCGTCACGGATGAAGCGGGCGACGCCAGGGGCATCGGCGGAGGATCCCTGCACGGAAGCCGGAACATGACGGTGCTGCGACGATGCGCTCGCCTGGTGCCCGAGGCCCGGCAAGAGCGCGAGAAGGAAGACGGCAATGGCCATCCACAGCCGTTGCACCGTCCACGGGCCATGCCACGTCCTTGCCACGATGCCTGGGCTTTCCGAAAGAGTCGTCCGGCCTGCGCCTTCGCAAAGGCCGCAGAGCATACCCTTCACCCTCGCACACATCATGGCGCTGCGACCGTCCACCCGCTGGCTGTCGATTGGGCAGGGGCCATCGATTGGACTTTTCTGGTCACCTGCCGGCCATGGGACGCCGTGATCTCTATGCGCTCGACGGCCTCCCTCCCGGGCAGATTCAAGGGCTGGAACACGGCCATCCTGCCGGAGACGGCCTCCAGTGACACGGATAGATGGGGAATCCGGCCACCGCGCCGCAGTGGCGTCAGTTCGCCCTGCCCCAGCTTGACGACCACCTGCTGTCGTCTCTCATCCAGCGCGACCACACGCAATTCATCCTGGTCCACCGTTGCCCAGCGCCAGCGATCGGAGTCTGTGCCGACGGCCTCATTGCGATGCGTCTGTGCTGGCGACGCCAATGGCATGGCACACGCCAGAACAGCCAATGCCACAGGCAGGCGTCTGCCCAATCCACTCCACAGCATTGCACACACGAATTTGGCCGCAAAGCGCCTGCCGGTCCCTTTCATCCTCTCCTCCCTCGATGCCATGGTTATTCGTTAGCTCGCCAATCAATGGCCAGGCCATCTTTCAATAGGATTTCCGACGACTGCCGAAAAGAGCGCCCATGGCCACACATCCCGTGAGCCACGGCATCAGGAAAACACCGAAGGAAGCCACTCACAGCCTCTTTGTCTGGCTGCCGCTGCGTGGCGACACCGTGCTGCCCTCCCTCCCGGCATGCACGGTTTCTTGCGATTCATGATTGGCGCACAAAGGCCTTCCAAAGCACTGCATCCAGGTACCACGAGGCCCCGGAATTCATACAAACAGTTTCATCGGTAATTTTTTGTGCCGCAGCATAACATCGAATTTCACCCTGCGTCCATAGGACTGGTCTGAAAGAGACATCCAAAAGAGACAGGCATGCCGGATTCCGGATCCATTCCTCCTGCAATGCATTTCCATTTCTGACCGGCCTTGCCAAAGGCGAGCATCCAACATTGTCTGACGGGGCCCGCAAGGCGTGGAATGACCTGGATCCATTGCAATCCGGCCAATCCATCACCGGCTTGTCGAGCGGGCTCCACCCGGGACCCGCCCGTCCGGTGGCACAGGGGATTGCGACATTCCGGCTGCCATCCGGCCAGGTGACCATGGGCAGAACCGGCGTTGGCGTTGGCGTTGGCGTTGGCAGACCATGGCATCCAAGGCGCGCGAGGCTGGCAGAGCTTGCCCAACCCCGCTCAGCAGGTGCCACTTCACCACGCGCCAGAGCACCACATGCATTCGGATGGAACATCCCGCATCAGACGAAGGGATTTCCAATCAGAAAAATCAGGCAATGCTCACGCGAAAGCTTCGCAAAACGCCAACCACCTGCGTGATCTGCCAAGAAAAATAGAATTCAAATGTAAACAATTGTTTAGGCAGCCTGTAAGATTCTTGCAGTCAATCAGTGTTTCCCCAGGAGATTGGCCTGCACCTTCTCGTCGGCCAATTCATCGCAAAAATGCATCAATCACACCTGGTCATTGATTTTTTCATCCCTATCTTACCCAATCGATCTTTTGACGCAAAACATCCACGGCCACCTAGATGAGAGCGCATCCAGATTATGGAGAATAATATCCGAGCATCATCTTGATCATGATTCCGGATGCAGCAAGATCAGCAGGGCCGAGCAATTGCTGCTGGCCTGCAAATGGCCTGAACCTCCCATTTACCCATCGCTGGTTCTTCGGTGCCTGCACGAAGCGCAGGCCATTTTCGAGCGGCACCGCATGTCGGACCGCGTGGTGTCCTGCCACATTGCAGCGGCCTTCATCCACTGCCAGCTAGGCGAGGAACGCAATGCGATCTCCCTGGCCACGGTCGCGATGGCCAACCCTGCGCTGCTGCCACCCGAGGCCCTGGCCCGTGCCCTCTATGTGCGGGCACTGGCGCACAGCCGGCTCGGTGAACTCGATACCGCGCTCCAGCTCATCGAGGGCAAGGAGCAGGAGTTGGCGCAAATGGCACCGGGCGACGGCTCCTGGCTGCCCGCCCTCGTGGCCTGGGTCAGGGCCCAGGTCCTGTGGAAGGTCTTTCTCTACCGGAACCACCAGGACCTGTGGTGCGGTCCGCCGCCCGATTCAGGCCTGGTCCGGCCTGGTGGCGCCGCCCCCGACAGCGCCAGCCTGTACGCCTTGCTGGACAGGGTGGGTCGCCAGTTGCCGCCAGGCATCGCCTGGCCTTACAGCGAGCTGCTGCGGCTGTCGCTGGAGGGGCTGGAGTCCGGCCGGCGCGAGGCCGCCGCCGTGGTACGCGCGATCGAACGGATAGGCATCCGCCACCAGGCCAGGAATCCGCCCGTGGCCGGCTGGGCCTGGCTCAGCTGCGCGCTGGTGCACTGCAGCAAGCGCCAGCATGCGCTGGCGCTGCAGGCCGCCATGCTGGCCAAGTCCACCGCCCGGACCTACCAGCTCGAGGGGCTGCACCGCAACGCGCTGGTCTATGAGTACCACCTGCAGGAAACCCAGGGCGACTTCGCCGGCGCGCTGTCCACGCTGAAGGCCCTGAACATCATGCGGCTCAAGAGCATGGCCATCAGCCCGTATCTGGAGAAATCGAGATGCACGGCCTTGGATGACCCCCGGCTGCATGATCTGGAGCCCGCCTATGTCAGGCGTGCCCTTCAATACATTGAAGACAACCTGGACAAGAAACTGCGGGTCCAGGCCATTGCGGACCATTGCCGTGTCAGCCGCCGCACTCTGGAAGTCTCTTTCCGCAACAGCCGCTCGTGCAGCATTGGTGAATATATAAGGCAAAGCCGCATCCATCTGGCCGCCGAATCGCTACTGACGACAGACCAGAGCATAGGACAGATTTCCTCGCGGCTTGGCTATTCATCACTGTCGGCATTTTCCAGGGATTTTTCCGGCCATTACGGAGTACCGCCATCTCTCTGGATTAGACACCACCGGTCAGCGTAAGCCTTCAATTTCCGTGATCCATGGCTGCGGCCTGGGTCAGGGCCATCTTGAATATACAAAGGAAGATGCATGAAATACCTCAAGAACATGAAGACGGGCTCCATGCTGGGGATGGGATTCTCGATCCTCATCGTCATCGCACTGTCGATTGCGCTGTATGGCCGGGCCCGGCTGATCGAGGCTTCGGATGATGTCTCCTACCTGGCGGACACACGGTTCACGAGCCTGCTGCGACTGGTGGAGATCAAGGGCTCGGTGGAGTTCATCTTCCGTGGCGTGCGCAGCATGGCGCTGATGGAAGATCCGGCGGAAAAGGATCTGGCCAGGGCCTCGCTGGATGCGCAGCGCCAGAAGATCGGCCAGTTGATGGAGCAGTTCCGCGAAGGCCTGAGCACCCCCCAGGGCATTGCGCTGTATGAGCGCATGAAAGAGGCACGCCAGGCCTATCTGCCGCTGCTGGACCAGTTCATGGCGGCGGCTGCGCGCCATGACCTGCCCAGCGTCTCCGCCATGCTGGGCAGCAATGGGCAATTCCGCCAGAGCCAGGATGCCTTCTTCACCGCCATCAGCGAGATGCTGGTCCACCAGCAGCAGCGGGCCACGGAAACGGCCCAGGCCACCGAGGAGAAATCGCTGGCCGCCGGGCGGCTGATGCTATCCCTGGCGCTGGCCTCGCTGGTGCTGGGTGCGCTGGTGGGCTGGGCCATCACGCGCTGCATCAAGGGCCTGCTGGGGGGCGAGCCCGCCTATGCCGCCCAGGTGACGCAGGAAGTCGCCAAGGGCAATCTGGCCGTGGCCGTGCGACTGCGCCGCGGCGATACCACCAGCCTGCTGGCCAGCCTGGACGCCATGCGCGCCAGCCTGGCCGGCATCGTCAGCCAGGTGCGCCACAGCAGCGAATCCATCGCCACGGGCGCCAGCCAGATCGCGGCGGGCAACACCGACCTGAGCGCACGCACGGAAGAGCAGGCCGCCAACCTGGAGGAAACGGCCGCCTCCATGGAGCAGATGAGTGCCACCATCAGCCAGAACGTGGAGACGGTGCGCAGCGCCTCGGACCTGGCCCAGTCGGCCAGCACCACGGCCGTGCACGGCGGCGAGGTGGTGCATGGCGTGGTCAGCACCATGCAGGACATCACGCACAGCTCGCGCAAGATCGAGGAAATCATCGGCGTGATCGATGCCATCGCCTTCCAGACCAACATCCTCGCGCTCAATGCCGCCGTGGAGGCCGCGCGCGCGGGCGAACAGGGCAAAGGCTTCGCCGTGGTGGCGGCCGAGGTGCGCTCGCTGGCCCGGCGCTGCGCCAACGCGGCCAAGGAGATCAAGGGTCTGATCAACGAAAGTGTGGGCAAGGTGGCGGCGGGCTCCCGGCAGGTGGCCGAGGCGGGCTCGACCATGAGCGACATCGTCTCGCAGACGCGCCGCGTGGCCGGACTGATCTCTGACATCGGCGCCGCCACGCAGGAACAGTCCCAGGGCGTGACCCAGGTCAGCGACGCGGTGCAGCAGCTCGACCAGGTGACGCAGCAGAACGCCTCGCTGGTGGAGGAGTCCGCTGCCGCGGCCGACAGCCTCAACCGGCAGGCCGCGCAGCTGGTGCAACTGGTCAGCGTGTTCCGCCTGGAGGCAGCCCAGTCCCGGCCGCCGGCACCGGCCCTGGCACCCGTCGCGCCGCAGGCCGTTCCGGCGCCCGCCCTGGCGCCTGCCGCCGCGAAGCCCGCCAGGCCGGCAAGCCCTGCGGCCGGCGCGGCCAAAACCATGGTCATGGCCACGCCTTGCGCACCCTCCAGCGCTGCATCCTCCAGCAAGAAAGCGCCTGTCGCGCTGGCCGACAGGAGCAAGGCATCGCGCCGGACCACCACCGTCGAGGTGACCGACGAATGGGAGCAGTTCTAGGCGACGCCCGCCCTCCTACGGGGGCGACGGGGGCTCAGCGCATCACCAGCCCGCCATCGACGAACAGCACCTGTCCCGTCATGAAGCCGCTCAGCTCCGAGGCCAGGAACAGCACCGGCCCGGCCACGTCCTCGGGCCGTGCCAGGCGCCGCAGCGGCGTGGCCGCCATCAGCGATTCGCGGAACGATTCCCGCGTGTCCTGCGTACCCTGGGTGGGATGGACCAGGCCCGGGGCCACGCAGTTGACGCGGATGCCCACGGGGCCCAGCTCGCCGGCCAGGTTGCGGCTGAAGGCCACCAGCGAGGCCTTGGCCGTGGTGTAGTCGTGATAGGGCACGACGGGGTGCTCCACCAGGTTGCTTGCAATGTTGACGATGCTGCCGCGCGCACGCTGGCGCATCTGCGGCAGAACCGCAGCACAGACATTGAAGGCCGTGCCCACGGCACCGTCGAACTGGGCCTGGTAGTCGCTCCAGTCCAGATCGTCGAAACGGCTGCGCCGCTCGGGATCGAAGGCATAGGGTCTGAAGGCGTTGTTGACCACGATGTCGATGCCCCCGGCCTCACGGGCGATGGCATGCGCCATCTCCTGCACGGCAGGCCGCGAGCCCACGTCGGCCTTGGCGGCCCAGGCGTCTCCGCCCATCGCCTTGCCGGCCGCCTGGCAGGCAGCGACGGTCCGGGCGGCCGCCGCGTCGTTGGACAGGTGGTTGATCGCCACCGCGGCGCCTTCGCGCGCAAAGGCCACGGCGATGGCCGCGCCTATGCCACGGCTGGCCCCCGTGACCAGGACGACCTTGCCCCGCAGGCCCAGTGAAGACGGCTGCGCCATGTCAGGCCCCCGGCAGCAGCGTGGTATCGACCACGTCCGACACCTTGATCTGCCTTTGCACCATGCCCAGCGCGCGGTAGGCGTCGGCGCCCTTTTGCAGGGCCGCGAGATCGAAGCTGCCCAGGGGCTTGCCTGCCTGCACCGGCTGCGAGGACGCATTGCGCAGGCGGATCACGTCCAGGTTGATGTCACGCTGCGTGCCATCGATGGCGTGCCTGCCGGCCAGCGTGGCCGCTTCCTCGGGGTGGGCGATCATCCAGGCCGCGCTGTCGCGGTAACCGCGCAGGAAGGCCTTGAGCAGGTCCTTCTTCTCGCGCAGCGTGTCCTCGCGCACCACGAACATGTCGCTGGAGATGTTCAGGTGGTCGCGCACCTGCATCACGTCCACCTCGCCCATGCCCTTGCGCAGGCCCACGGCCAGGCCGGTGTCGGTGGCGGCCGTGGCATCGACCTGGCCCTGCATCAGCGGTGCGAAGTTGAGCAGGCCGGTGACGACGATGCTCACGTCCGACTCCTTCAGCCCCACCTGGTGCAGCATCACCAGCAGGTTCTGGCGCGTGCCGCTGGCCAGGCTGTACACGCCGATCTTCTTGCCCTTGAGGTCGGCCGGCTTGCGAATGCCAGAGGACTTGAGCGAGACCACGTTGAACACGTTCTGCGGGTAGATGTCGTAGATGGCGACCAGCTTCTCGCCCTTGTCCAGCGCCATGAAGAAGGAGCCGGGGTCGGTGAAGGCCACGTCGGCCTGGCCGCTGAGCATGTTGCGGATGGCGTCGCCGCCGCCCGCGCCCGGCAGGTAGGCCAGCTCCACGCCCTGGGCCTTGAAGAAACCCTTGTCGGGCTCGGCCAGGATGTTGGTGATCTCGCTGATGGGCTTGCTCCAGCCGGCCAGGCGGATCTTGCCCTGGGCGGGTGCGGCCGTGGAAGTGCCGGCCAGCGCCAGGCCGGCAAGGCCCGCCGTGGCGCCCAGCAGGCCGCGGCGAGAGAGGAAGGAGGCTGTGTGCGATGTGTTCATGGCGGTGAGGAGCAAGGGTTCGGCCAGCGCGCCCGCAGGCATGGCATGGACCGTGGAGATCAGAAGGTATGGGAGCCGTTGTGGGGACGCAAAAGCCTGCGCTCCAGCAGCAGGCAGGCCTGGTACAACAGCAGTCCCATGGCGGCGATGAGCACCAGGGCCGCGAACATGAGGGTGGTGTCCATCATGCCCTGGGCGGCGATGACCACGGCGCCCAGGCCCCGGCTGGCGCCCATGAACTCGGCCACCACGGCGCCGACCAGGGCCAGGACCACGGCCACGCGCAGGCCCGCGAGAATGGCCGGCAGCCCCGTGGGCAGCTTCAGGTGCAGCAGCGTCTGCAGCCGCGTGGCACCCAGCATGCGAAACAGCTGCAGCCGCTGGGCATCGACCTGGCGCAGGCCGGTCAGCGTGTTCTCCATCAGCGGGAAAAAGCAGATCAGCGCGGTGATCAGCACCGTGGGCAGCATGCCGAAGCCGAACCACAGCACGAACAGCGGCGCCAGCGCCAGCTTGGGCACCACCTGGCTGACCACCACATAGGGCCTGAGCACGCGCTCCAGGAATTCGGATTCGGCCAGCGCCATGCCCGCCAGCAGGCCGACCAGGCTGCCGGCCGCCAGACCCAGCAGCAGCGCCTGCAAGGTGGCGGCGATGTGGGGCCAGAAATAGCCGGAGGCCAGGCCCGTCCACAGCGACACCGCCACGGCGGAGGGCGCGGGCAGCACCAGGGCGGACAGGCCCCAGCGCCGCACCAGCAGCTCCCAAAGGCCCACCAGGAGCAGCGCCAGCACGGCGGCCAGCAGGCGCTCGCGCATGCGGGGCGTCCACAGCGATGCGCTCATGTGGCCGCCCTGTCCATGCAGGCGCGCACGCGGGCGCAGTATTCGTTGAAGGCCGGGCCGTGGCGCATGGCCTGGCTGCGCGGCGCGGGCAGCTGCACGGCCACGCCGTCCACGATGCGCCCGCCGTGCATGAGGGCGATCTGATCGCCCAGGTAGACGGCCTCGTTGATGTCGTGGGTGACGAAGAGCACCGTGGTGCCCCGCTCGCGGCAGGTGCGCAGCAGGTCGTCCTGCAGCTCGGCGCGCGTGATGGCATCGAGCGCGGCGAAGGGCTCGTCCAGCAGCAGCAGCGGCGGCTCCAGGATCAGCGCGCGCGCCAGCGCCACACGGCTTTGCTGGCCGCCCGAGAGCTGGCGCGGATGGTGGTGCGCGTGCGAGGCCAGGCCCAACTGCTCCAGCAGCGCCAGCGCGCGCTGCTCGTCCTGCGACGTGGGCCGACGCTGCAGCGACACGGGCAGCAGCACATTGGCCAGCGCCGTGTGCCACTCCAGCAGCGTGGGGGCCTGGAACATGAAGCCCAGTTGCGGGCCGGGTTCCGCCAGCTCGCGGCCGCGCAGCAGGATGCGGCCCGACCGCGGCCTGAGCAGCCCCGCCGCCAGCTTGAGCAAGGTGGTCTTGCCGCAGCCGCTGCGGCCCAGCAGGCAGTGGACTTCGCCGGCCTGCACATGCCAGTCCACACCGTCCACGACGGGCGGCCGCCCCGGATAGGTGAACACCACCTGTTCGATCTCGAGGAACGCCATCGCCTCAATCCGAATAGGGGGCAAAGGGCTGGGCCGAGGCCTCGGCCGATGGCTCGATCTCGGTCATGCGCACCAGATCCAGGAGGTTGAAGCGCCCGTCATGGTGCCAGCCCGCCTCGGGCATGCTCATCGCGCCGATGGCACTGATGCGCGTGACGCCGGCCGCCCCCAGCAGGCCGGCCAGCCGGTACAGCTCCTCGGGTGTGGCGGCAAGGCCGGCCGTCTGAAGGTATTCGCGCTGCGCGGCGACCACGGGGACAGCATCGTCCAGCCGGTCCACCCCCACCACGGCGATGGTCCGGTACAGGGCCGTGGGCGCCAGCGGCTGCAGGCTGTCGCTGTAGGCCACGCTCCAGGGAGCCTCCACCGGCCCCAGCAACTGCTGCCCGTCGCCCGCCCATTCCACGGACTGCTGCCAGCGGGCCACGGCCGTGCCTTCCTCCAGCAACAGGGGCCGGCGTGCAAAGCGCCGCTGCAGGTTGGCCAGCTCGGCGGCCAGATGGTCGGCAAAGGCGCGCGGCGGCACAGGTCCGCCACGCTCCACATAGAAGACATGGGGTGAGTAGCAGCCCTGCTGGTCATAGCGCATCACATCCCAGGCCGCCAGCCGCGCAACGGCCGGTGCCTTGAGAGTGTCCAGCGCCGCCGCCCCGACCATGCCGAAGCCCAGCTTGTGGCCATGGGGCAAGAAGCGCGTGGTCACGGGCAGGCGCCGCCGCAGCGCATCCAGCGTCTGGTTGCCTCCATAGGCCAGCACCGTATCGGCACGGGCGTAGAGCGCGGCCGCGCCCTCGGCGCCCTGCCCCGTCTCGCCGCCCGCGCCGCTCCACCACACCACGGCCAGGCAATCGGCCAGCGGCGGATGGACCTCGGCCAGCAGCCGCGCGAACCAGCCCGCGAACAAGGGCTCGGCGCTGGCCAGCTTGCCAATGGCCGGCGCCTTGACCAGCAGGCCGCAGACCAGGCTCCACAGCGACAGCGCGGGCACATTGCCGGCCCAGCTGTGCACCAGCAGGTCAGGTCCGAAGGCGCGCACCGCGCCGCCCTTGGGCGCGGGCTCAAAGCCGTCGAGCACGGCCGGGTTGGCGAAGTCCTCGGCCACGAAACGCCGCAGCTGCGGCGCGCGGAACGTCTTGAAAAAGCCCGTCAACCCCAGCCGCACCATGTCCGCGTCATAGCCGGTAACCACGGGCAGCCAGGCGTCGGCCTGGCGGCGCCAGGGGTCATGCCTGTCCAGCAGGCGGGCGATGGCACGGTCGATGGCCCCGATGATCTCGGCCACCGGCATGCACCTCAAGTGGCGGTCGGCCGCCTGGCGAACCCGGTCGGCGAGCGCCTGCATCTGCGGGCCCGTCAGCACGGGCACGGCCACTTCCAGCCGCACGCCATCGCGCTCGAAGGGCAGCACCTGCCACTGCAGCTCGGCCTCGCGTAGACCAGGCAGTTCGGGCAGGTAGCCGGCCGTGATCCGTTCCACCCTCATGCGGCGGCGGCTTTCACGAATTCCTCGACCGCCAGCGAGCAGCCCTTGGCGGCCGCGCCCTCGGCACGGCCCAACAACAGGAAGCCACCCGCTTGGCCATGGCCTGCCCACAGGCCCACGTCTTCCGTGAGGATGGTGGTGACCGCGTTGTAGTTGGCCAGATCGCAGTGCACGAGGATGCCGCGCTCGCCGGGCGCCACGCTACGGCCCGTGACGGGCTCGACCAGGCGCGAGCGTATCCAGTGCGGCCCCGACTTGACCGAGGGCAGCGTGGCATTGCCGTCGTCATAGAACTGCGTGCTCAGCTCGGTCATGCCGTACATGTTGATGCAGTGGCTGCGCGGCACGCCCAGCAACTGCGTCAGGCCGGCATAGAAATCCTCCAGCGGCAGTTCGCGCGACTGTCCCTTGTAGCCACCCGTGTCCAGGATGCGGCTGCCTGCCGGCAGCCGGAAACTGCGTCCCTGCGCGCGCAAGGCGTCCATCACATGTACCAGGCTGAAGCTGGCACCCAGCAGCGCATGGGGCCGGCCGCTGCGCTCGGACGCCTCCAGCACGGCGCACAGGCCCGCCATGTCCAGGCCCTCGGGGGTCAGGAAGTAGCGGCTGTCCTCGGTGCCGAATTCCGACCTGGCCAGCGCCAGGTAGTGGGCCAGCGAGGAGTGGGGCATGGCCTGCTCGTCCGGAAAGAGGATGCCCATGGGCATGCGCTCCTGTCCTGCCATGAAGCGCTGCGCGAAGTGGCGCTTCATGGACAGGTCATAGACATCGAGCGCGGGATGGAAATGCCGTCCGCGCGCAGACATGCCCTTGGCCTGGCCCGTGGTACCGCTGGTCATGAACACGCGCTCCGTGGGCGAGGCCGGCTCGCTGCGCAGCTCCATGGCCTTGAAGGCGTCGATGGGGACGGCCGGGATGTCGCTCCAGGTCTTCACATTGCGCAGCGTGGCGCCCCGCCGCTGGCAGAAGCTGCGAAACGGTGCATTGAATTCGTACTGGTGGGCGAACAGCCGCAGCGCAAGTGCATCGAACTGCTCGTCGGTGCAGCCATCCATGGCGATGAATGCGAGCAGGTCTGCGACCAGAGAAGCCGCCTGGGGCCGGGCCTTGTCCATGGAATTCCTTCGAGAGCTGGGACGTGATGCTCCGAAGGCTCCCCCGCCCATGGCTCCTGGCCCATGGCAGGCCATGCGGGGGTGCAAGCTCTTCTTCCGCCGGAATGACCCGGTTCAAGTTCTCGGGTGTGGATCTCAGCACTGGCGTGCACCCCGGAGCGGAGGGCTATCTTACCGCAGGGCCGCCAAAGGCGCAGGCCGAAGGCATGCCCCCTGCCAGGGGCTAACCCACTGCCGTCAGCCGCCGCATCACCCACTCCACCGGGCCCTGGGCCACCTTGCGGCCCCAGGCCCATGCGGCCACGGTGGCCATGAGCAGGTACAGCGTGGCGGCCCATGCCACATCGCCAAGGCCGCGCGTGCCGTCCAGCGCGCCCATGGCCTCCAGGATGCCCATGCCGATGAGGATATGGGCCAGGTAGAGGGTGAGCGTCATGCGCCCCGCAGGCAGCAGGCCGCGCCACGGGCCCTCGGGCCAGCGCTCGGCCAGCCGCAGGCAGGCACCGATGGCGATGCTGGCGCAGCCCAGGCCCATCAGCAGGTAGGCAGGCCCCGGTGGCATGGGGCTGGTGGCCAGCCAGGGCGCCCATGGACCATCGCCCCCCAGCCACGCCAGGGCGCAGGCCAGTCCCGACATGGCTGCGCCTGCGGCCACCAGTGCCCCTTGCACCGACGCCTTTGCCAGCGGCAGGCGTGCCAGCAGCATGCCGTACAGGAAGAAGGCGAACCACGGCAGCACGGGGTGGAATCCGTTGAACAGCAGGTTGCGCGCAAAGCCTGCGGGCTCCCACAGCCCCTCGTAGGACAGGGAGGCCCAGTCCCAGCCCTGGCTGTAGTCCAGGTGCAGCAAAGCCCATGTGGAGGCCAGGGCCACGCCCAGGATGCCGGCCAGCAGCGCACGGGGTCCGGTCTGCAGCCAGGCGATGGCCAGCACGAAGTAGACCGCGTAGTAATGGATGATGTCGGCCGGGAAGATCAGCAGGTTCAGCCCCCCCGCCACCAGCAGGAACAGCGCGCGGCGCAGCGTCCAGATGCGCGCCGTGGCTCGCTCCTGCGAGCGCGTGGCCAGCACCAGGCCCAGGCCCGCCAGCACCACGAAGGTGGCCGAGGCCTTGCCTTCCAGGAAATGGAACAGCGCCAGCAGCCAGCCCGGCGCCTCCGATGCCGGATGCATGGCCTGCCTGAAATTGACGAACACCATCCCGGCCAGCGCGAAGTAGCGCGCCAGGTCCAGCCCCGCCAGGCGGGAACGGCTTTTGTGACCGGCGATGCCTTTGGCGCCGTGGATCATGCCGCCACTCCCAGCAGGCAGCGCAGCAAGGCGGGGTCCAGCACATCCACGGCCGGCTGGGATGCGGCGTCCGCTGGCGGGGTCACGGCCAGCGCGACGCGCAAGGCATCGCTCTCGACCGCATCGAGCAGCAGTTGTGCGACCAGGCGCGCCGCAACGGGGGGCTTGAAGCAGCCCCGCCCCACACCACGCTCGATGAAGCCGGCCAGCGCGTCGAGCATGCGCCTGCGGTTGGCCTCGAAGGCCGGCGCCAGCGCGGGCGTGCGGGCGATCTCGGCCAGGCATTCGGCGCTGAGCACGGCCCACTCCCGTTGCCGGCACAGTGCCTGGCAGGCGGACAGGAACCGCGCCACGCCTTCCAGGGACGGCGCATCGGCCTGCTCCAGCGCCTCCAGCAGGGGCCGCAGTTCGGACTGCTCCTGCGTGGCGACCTCGGCGATCAGCGCCTCCTTGTTGAGGAAATGGTTGTACAGGTTGCCCAGGCTCACCGACGCCGCCTGCGCGATGTCGCGCATGCTGGTGCAGTGAAAGCCCCTGTCCACGAAGCACTGGAGCGCCGCCTGCACGATGGCGGCACGCCGTTCGATGATGTCTTCCTTCTTCTTCATGCCCCGAATAATGAACGGACGTTCATTCATAGTCAATACCGGGGCATGGCCGGGCATCACAACGGCGGCATGGGCCCCACGCCGTCAGGTACCGGCTCCTCATTGGCCCTGCAGGGCTGGCGCAGCATGCGCCGGCAGTCCGGCCAAGCCGGCGCATGCGCATAGGCGATATGGCCCAGCACGATCTTCGACGGCCGGCTGCGGTCCATCCAGACGGTGTTGATCGACGGCACGGCCAGGTTCCCGAAGGCCCAGTAGCCGGTCTGCGAAGGCGTGTCCAGGGTCACGCGCAGGCTGGAGCCGGCACGGAACACATGGGCGAACTTCTGGATCTCCACGCGCATCAGCACGGGCTCGCCAGGCGTCAGCGGCCGCACGGCCGCCTCGGTGAAATCACCCCAGGGCCGCAACGCGGTGGAGCGCTTTCCGTCCAGAGCCCGCATGGAGGCGCGCAGCCAGCCGCGCTGCACGAACATCTCCTGGCCGTCGGGCCGCACCTCGGACAGAGTGACCTGCACATCGGTATCGTTGGCCGTGGCGCTGAGCCACAGGTCCAGCGAGGCCTCGCCATAAAAGCCCAGCGTGCGCGGCAGCGGGGCCGTGGTGAAGCGCAGCAGGCCGTCCCGGGCGGGGCTGGCCGTCCATTCGCCCATGGTCCCATCCTCCTTGGGCTCGTTGACCTCGGAGGCCGGCAGGGGGTAGGAATAGCTGGCGGACTGACGCTGCGCCTGGGGCGGCGCATCGCCCAGCCTGCCGCCCGGCTGCAGCCACAGCGACATGGGCGTGACGCGCACGGGCAGCCGGTCGAAACTGGCCACAGCCGAGGGCCTGAGCTGCCCATAGTCGAGCGCCTGCGGCTGCGGCGCCTGCGTCCACTGCATCTCCTGCGCCAGCAGCACGCGCGGCGTCTTCTCGAAGCCGTTGTTCTCGCCCTTGAGGAAGCGGGCATAGAAGCGCTTCATGGTCTCGCGGATGACGGGAGCGTTGTCGGTGTGGTGGTCGCCGTTGGAGCTGATCAGCCACATCCTGTCGGGCGCGATGGTGTCTTCGTAATAGCCCATGCGCGGCCCCACCTGCTCGTCCTGCCAGGACTGGGTACCCAGCGTGGGGATGTCGATGCGGTGGGTGGAGTACATGGCGCTCTTGGCGGCGTAGCGGGCACCGAAGAATCGGTCCTCTTCCAGCCAGCGTGCCATGTCCAGCTCGGGGCGCTGGATCTTGCGGATGTTCTCCTCGACCACCCTGGCGCAGGCGGTATCGCCGTCGAGCTCGCGCGCCTGCTCGGCTGCCGCTCGCCAGATCTCTGGGAACTGGCGCCACCAGTTCGCAGGAAAACCGATGTTCTGGATGCCACCGGGATAGGCCACGTCGCGGTAGGGATCGGCCACGTTCTTGCCGGGCGCTATCGCCTTGAGGCTGGGCGGGCGCTGGGCCGCCACCCACAGCTGGTCGTAGCCCGAGTACGAGTAGCCCACCATGCCCACCTTGCCCGTGGACCAGGGCTGGCGCGCGGCCCACTCCACCGCATGCGCCCCGGCCGCGCCCACCGACTCGTCGGCCCACTGGTCCTCTCCGGTGGAGCAGCCCGTGCCCGGCACGTTCAGGCCCATCACCGCATAGCCTTCCCGGGTCCAGCTCTGCGTATCCTTCGGGATGAGCGAGCCCGAGGCATAGCCGTCGTATTCCATCAGCACGGGAAACGGCCCCGGTCCTTCGGGAAAGACGACCGAGTAGCGCATCTTGTTGCCGTCGGGCAGCTGGATATAGCCCCAGATGCGCGCGCCGGGACGGGTGCTGCCCGAAGAGCCCCCGCCGCAGGCCGCCAGGCCGAAGGCCACGGCGGTGATGGCGGTGACGGCGGCCATGCCGGCCGCGACAGGCCATGCGCGAGGGTGGAAAAATGGCTTCATGGATGGTCCTCCTTGTTGCTGATGCAGACATGCCCGCAAATGGGCACGCCGGCAATGTAGGACCGTCCCTGCGCCATCCGTGCATGCAGGCTGAAGGGCCGCTGAAGGGCCGCTGAATGGGGGCTGAAGTCAGTCCGTGGCCGGCCCTGGCGACAGCCGGCCCACGGCCCCGGCTATGTCAGCACGGACAGCAGCAGCTCCCGCATCCAGCGATGTCCCGGCATCTGCGCATGGCGCGCGTGAAAGAGCACCTGCAAGGTATAGGCAGGCGCTTCGAAAGGCGCCGGATGCAGGGACACGGGCAGCATGCGCGCCAGTTCCAGCGCCACCCGGCGCGGCAGCGTCAGCAGCATGTCCGAATGCGCCACGATGAAGGGCGCGGCCAGCACGCTGGGCAACTGCACGGCCACGTCACGCCTGTGCCCCAGCCTGAGCAGCGATGCATCGATGACGCTGCCCACGCCGTTCCAGGGCAGCACGGCCACATGGCGCTCGGCCAGGTAGGCCTCCAGGCCAAGGCGGTCGCCGATGCGCGCATGGCCCTGGCGCACGGCGACCACATAGCCGTCGGTGAAGCACTGCAGCGCCTGCAGGTCCGGCACGGGCTGTACCGCCTGGTGCTCGTCTGAAAAGCCCAGCGCGAAGTGGATGCGCCCCGACGCCAGCTCCTGCAGCGAGTCGCCGTGGCTGGAGTACACGACCTTGATCCGCAGTTGCGGCGCCTGCCGCTCCAAAGCCGCCACCAGCCCCGGCAACACCGCGAAGGCCGTGAAATCCGTGGCGGCGAACACAAAGGTCTGCCGGCTGCGCGAGGGCACGAACGGAGCCGAGCCTTCAAGGCTGGCCGACAGCGCCTGCAACGCCGCGCGCACGCCATCGGCCATCTGTGCGGCCCGGGCCGTGGGCTGCATGCCGCTGCCCTGGCGCGTGAACAGCTCGTCCGACAGCGCGGCGCGCAGCCGTGACAGCGCATGACTGGCGGCCGAAGGGCTCAGGCACAGCTCCTCGGCGGCCAACACCACGCTGCGGTGGCGGTACAGGGCGTCGAAGACCAGCAGCAGGTTCAGGTCGATGCGCAACAGAAGATCATGCATGGCATGCAGTATGCATTGACAAGAATGCAGCATGCACATGCCATGACCGATCTACCATGCGGCCCTGTCTTACCTGCACCCGCATTTCCAGCCATGAGCACTCCCCTCCTGCGCCAGGCCACGCCGGCCGACATCGACCGCTGCCACCAGATCGAACACACCGCCTACGAGGGTGACGAAGCCGCCACACGCGAGAAGATCGCCACCCGGATTGCCCGTTACCCGCAAGGCTTTCTCGTGCTGGAGCAGGACGGCACAGTGATCGGCTTCATCAACAGCGGCTGCGCCCACCAGGTCGTCATGTCCGACAAGTCCTTCAAGGAGCTGGCGGGCCATGACGCCGCCGCCCCCAACGTGGTGATCATGTCCGTGGTGGTGGCCCCGGCCCACCAGGGCCGGGGCCATTCCACGCGGATGATGCGGGCCTTTGTCAGCCAGATGAGGCAGCGCGGCAAGCAAAGCATCCACCTGATGTGCAAGAGCCGGCACGTACCGCTGTACGAGCGCATGGGCTACCGCTATGTCAGGCCCTCGGATTCGGACCACGGCGGCATGGCCTGGCACGAAATGGTGATGCCGCTGTAGGCGACGGAACTATCCATCAGGCGGTGCATCCAACCGCCCTCGCTGGAAACCTCAACGCATAACAGCCCGGCCCATCCTCCATCGGCCCGATGGAGCCACTGCCTGCACAGGCAAAGGTGAACCCGTTATGCAATGTCCCGCCTGCAAGGATTCCACGCTCATCATCTCCGAGCGCCAGAACATAGAGATCGACTACTGCCCGCAATGCCGGGGCGTGTGGCTGGATCGTGGAGAGCTCGACAAGATCATCGAGCGCTCGGCCGCCCTTGCGCCGGCGGCGCCCGCGCGCGATCCACGGGACCAGGACCGCCGCGCAGCGCCCGCACCGCAGCCCTACCAGGCCCAGCGCGAGCATTCCGGCCACGACGGATACCGCCGCAAGAAGCGCGAAGGCTTTCTTTCCGACCTCTTCGATTTCTAGGCGGGAACACGGCCGCAGGCGGCCTGCGGTGCATCTGTCGGGCAGGCCGCCACTATGATGTGGTTTTTCGAAGTCCCTCCCACCCATGCCCCGCGCCCGCACCGCCAAGACCTCTGCCGTTGAGTCGCCACCGCCTTCAGGCACGGGGCCGGACGCCATCGACATCTCCTTCCTGCATACCCTGGTGGGCTACAACGCGCGGCGCGCATCGATGTCCATCATCGAGGTCTTCGTGGAGCGCATGGCCGCGCACGATCTCAAGATGGTGGAATTCTCCGTGCTGTCTCTGGTGTCCCACAACCCCGGCATCACCTCGCGCCAGCTGTGCGCGGCGCTGGACGTGATGCCGCCCAACCTCGTGGGCCTGATCGCGGCGCTGGAGCGCCGCCAGCTGATCGAGCGGCGGCCCCATCCCACCGACCGGCGCGCCGTGGGCGTGCACCTGACGCCGGCCGGCGCCGAACTCACCACGGCAGCGGAGCAGACCGCCACCCAGCTGGAGCTGGATGCCACCTACCGCCTCACCGACGCGGAACGCAGGACGCTGATCCGGCTGCTGCAGAAGATCCACACCTGAGCGCCGCTCAGGCGGCCTTGCCGTCCAGCCCCAGCAGCCGCACCGCATTGCCCTTGAGGATGCCGGGCATGACCTCGGGCCTGAAGCCGGCTTCCTGGAAATCCTTCATCCAGCGCTCGGGCGTGATCAGCGGATAGTCGCTGCCGAACAGCACGCGGTCCTTGAGCAGCGTGTTGGCGTACTGCACGAGCTGGCGGGGAAAGTACCTGGGACTCCAGCCCGACAGGTCGATCCAGACATTGGGCTTGTGCAGGGCCACGGACAGGGCCTCGTCCTGCCAGGGGAAGCTGGGGTGGGCCATGACGATCTGCATGTCCGGGAAGTCGATGGCCACATCGTCCAGGTGCATGGGGTTGCTGTATGCGAGCCGCAGCCCCCCACCGCAGCGCATGCCGCTGCCTATGCCACTGTGGCCCGTGTGGAAGATGGCCGGCAGGCCGTGCCCGGCGATCACCTCGTACAGCGGCCAGGCCATGCGGTCATAGGGGTGGTAGCCCTGCACCGTGGGGTGGAACTTGAAGCCCCTGACGCCCTCCTCCTCGATCAGCCGGCGCGCCTCGCGCGCACCCATGCGCCCCTTGTGCGGATCGATGCTGGCGAAGGCCACCATCATGTCGCTGTTGGCCCGCGCGGCCTCGGCGATCTCCTCGTTGGGAATGCGGCGCCGGCCCAGCTGCGACTCGCTGTCCACCGTGAACATCACCAAACCCATGTTCTGCGCGCGGTAGTAGGCCACGGTCTCGGCGATGGTGGGACGGCGGCCGTTGCCGAAGTAGCGGTCGGCGGCGCGGTCGTATTCCTCGCCGTAGTTGTCGAACGGGTTCCAGCAACTCACCTCGGCATGCGTGTGGATGTCGATGGCAATCAGTCTCTCGTGGTCCATGGCGGTCTCCTGCGCGGCCTGCCGACTGCCCCGCAATCAAGGGGAAGTCCCAATAAGAATTTTGGAAAGCGCGCTTGAATTGGTTATTAAATATAACCAAAATCGCGACCATCGGAAAGCGACGCATCACCGCCCCCGGAATGCCTCGTGCCGAGGACCTACAAAACTTCGCGAGGAGACAACCATGGACACCAAGATCCGTCAGACCCCTGGCCGCGCCCTGCGCGCCACGCCACCGGCGGCACCGGCAGCCGCCCTTGCCGCCCTGCTGCTGGCCGCCTGCGGCGGCTCGGACGATGGCCTTGCAAGGCTTGGCGAAGCCAGGCCTGCCAGCCTGCTGTCCTGTACCGACCTTGCGGCCAGGATCTCGTTTCCCGACACCCGCATCACGGCCGCCGAGGACGTGGCCGCAGGCGCGATCACCGTGGCAGGCAAGCCCGTCGCAGGGCACTGCCGCGTGACGGGCCGCATGCTGGAGCGCGTCAGCCCCGTGGACGGCCAGAGCTACGCCATCGGCTTCGAGATGCGGCTGCCGCGCGACTGGAACGGACGCTTCTTCTACCAGGCCAACGGTGGACTGGACGGCGTGGTCGGCACGGCCGTGGGCGCCCTGGGAGGCGGGCCTTTGGGCCATGCACTGCAACAGGGCTTTGCCGTGCTCAGCTCCGATGCCGGCCATGCGGGCAGCCTGGGTCCCTTGTTCGGCCTGGACCCGCAGGCCCGGCTGGACTATGGCTACCAGGCCGTGGGCAAGCTCACGCCCATGGCGCGCAGCGCCATCCGGACGGCCTATGGCAAGGCACCGGACCGCTCGTACCTGGGCGGCTGCTCCAACGGCGGGCGCCATGCCATGGTGGCGGCTTCGCGCCATGCCGACCAGTACGACGGCATCATCGCCGGCAACCCGGGCACGCGCCTGCCGCTGGCGGCCATCGCCAACATCGCTGGTGCCCAGGGCTACGCCAGGCTGGCCACCACGGCCGGCGACCTGGGCACGGGCTTCACCCAGGCCGAGCGCCGCCTCGTGTCCCAGGCCGTGCTGGACAAGTGCGATGTGCTGGACGGCGCCACGGACGGCATGGTCCAGGCCAACGCGGCCTGCCAGGCCCGCTTCGATCTGGCGCGCGACGTCCCCACCTGTGCCGGCGCACGCGACGGCAGTTGCCTGAGCGCCGAGCAAAAGACCACCATCACAGGCCTGTTCAAGGGCGCGACCACCAGCGACGGCAGGCGCATCTACAGCAGCTTTCCCTATGACGCGGGTCTGGACACGGCCGGCTGGGCCGGCTGGAAGTTCTCCAACCCCATGAGCCGCGACGCGGGCGCCGTGGCCTTCATCTGGCAGACCCCGCCCGAAAGCGCTGCCGGCTTCGACGATGCGCAGTTCGCCCTCAATGGCAGTGTGGACAGCATGCTGGCCAAGGTCCAGGCAACCAGCAGCCGCTTCACGGAAAGCGGCCTGTCCCTGATGATGCCGCCCGACTACGGCAAGCTGCCCGTGCTGCGCAACCGGGGCGCCAAGCTCATGGTCTACCACGGCACGGCCGACCCCATCTTCTCCAGCGACGACTCCGTGCAGTGGTACGAGCAGTTGCGCCGCACCCATGGCGACGCCGCCGACTTCGCGCGCCTGTATCTGGTGCCCGGCATGAACCATTGCAGCGGCGGCCCCGCCACCGACCAGTTCGACATGCTCACCCCGCTGGTCGCCTGGGTGGAGAAGGGCCAGGCGCCCGACCGTGTCGTCGCCAGCGCACGCGGCGCCGGCAATGCAGGCGGCGCCAACGCCGATCTGCCTGCCACCTGGTCGCCCACGCGCACACGGCCACTGTGCCCCCATCCGCTGGCTGCCCACTACAACGGCAGTGGCGACATGGAAAGCGCTGCCAGCTTCACCTGCCGCTGACCCTGTCCTGACGGCGGGCGGCTGCTGGAGACCCCCCAGAGCGGCCGCCACCGTCCCGCCCCACCCATTCCCCTGTCCGCAGCCCCTGCCCCGGCGGGGCTGGGCCCCGCTGCGCCTGAACAAAGGCATGCAAACACCCACGCCAAGACGGCAACGATTTTTCAAACCAGAGGAGACATCATCATGAAGAACACCCCTTCCCCGCTGACCGTGGCGGCCGCCGCCGTGCTGGCCCTGGCCGGCTCCAGCGCCTTCGCGCAAGGCACTTCGAGCGTCACGCTCTACGGCATCGTCGATGTCGGCGTGGAGCACCTGAACAACGTGGCGGCCGGCGGCAGCCTCAGCCGCATGCCATCCACCACCAGCCTGATTCCCTCGCGCTGGGGCCTGCGCGGCAGCGAGGACCTGGGCGGCGGCCTCAAGGCCATCTACACGCTGGAGTCGGGCTTCGCGCCCGACCAGGGCACCTTCAACCAGGGCGGACGCGGATTCGGGCGCCAAAGCTGGGTGGGGCTGGGAGGCAGCTGGGGCAGCCTGACGCTGGGCCGCCAGAACTCCATGCTCTTCTGGTCACTGCTGGACTCCGACATCATCGGCCCGTCCGTGTTCGCCATGGGCTCGCTCGACGCCTACCTTCCCAACTCCCGCGCCGACAACATGCTGGCCTGGCGCGGCAATTTCGGAGGCCTGGCCCTGGGCGCGGGCTACAGCTTCGGGCGCGATGCCGTCAACGCCGGTCCCAGCCCGGCCGGTACCAACTGCCCGGGCGAGAGCGGCTCGGACACACAGGCCTGCCGCCAGTGGTCGCTGTACGCCAAGTACGACGCGCCTGCCTGGGGCGTGGCCCTGGGCTACGAGCAGCAGAACGGCCGCACGCCGGCCTCGGCCACCGATCCGGTGTTCGGCGGCATGACCTCCAGCGCCAGGCATGACGAGCGCCTGCACCTGGGCGGCTACTTCAGGATGTCCGGCGTGAAGATCGCCGGCGGCCTGCTGCGCCGCGACAACGACGGTGACACCGTCAAGCCGCGCAGCAACCTCTGGTACCTGGGCGCCTCGTACCCGGTCACCGAGGCCCTGGTGCTCGAAGGCCAGTGGCTGACGCTGCGCTACCGCGGCGTGTCGGACCACGACTCAGCCCTGCTGGTGGCGCGCGCCATCTACCACCTGTCCAAGCGCACCGCCGTCTACACGCAGCTCGGCCACATCCGCAACGACCGCCTGGCCACCGTCTCGGTCAGCGGCGGCGCCCCGGGCAGCAACACCGCGCCGGGCCGTTCGCAGACGGGCATCAACGTCGGCATCCGCCACAGCTTCTGAACCAGGGTTGCCGCTTCACCAGGAGAAAACCATGTCCATCCAACGCCGTCACTTCATCCATGCCCTGGGCAGCGCCGCCGCCCTGGGGTCACTGTCCCCGCTGCAGGCCCTGGCCCAGGCACTGGAACAGGTCAAGATCATGTATGGCTTTCCCGCCGGCAGTTCCGGCGACAGCGTGGCGCGCCGCGTGGCCGAGCGGCTGGCCGGCACGGCATACAGCAAGGGGCAGGGCATCGTGGAGAACAAGCCCGGCGCGGGCGGGCGCATCGCCGTGGAGGCGCTGAAGAACTCGCCTCCCAATGGTTCGGTTCTTGCGCTGGCGCCCGTATCGGCCTTCTCGGTCTACCCCCATATCTATCCCAGACTGGCCTACAGGCCGGAAGACGTCACGCCCGTGTCCATCGGCGCCGTCATCTACCACGGCCTGGCCGTAGGGCCGGCCGTGCCGGCCGAAGTGAAGACGCTGCAGGACTTCCTGGCCTGGGCCAAGGCCCACCCCGACCGGGCCAGCTTCGGCTCGCCGGGCGCGGGCTCCATGCCGCACCTGCTGGGTGCGTTGCTGGGCCTGCGCTCGGGGGTGGAGCTCAAGCACGCCCCCTACCGCGGCACGGTGCCCAGCATCACCGACCTGGTGGGCGGCCAGATCGCGGCCACCGTCAATCCCAGCGGCGACTACCTGCAGTACCTGAAGGCCGGCCGCCTGCGCGTGCTGGCCACCTCGGGCAGGAAGCGCTCCCCCTTCCTTCCCGATGTACCCACCTTCACCGAACTGGGCTTTCCCGACGTCACGGTGGAGGAATGGTTCGGCTTCTACGCCCCCGCCAGGACACCGGCCGCCACCCTCGCCCATGCCAATGCGGCCATCACCGCCGCGCTCAAGGACAAGGCCGTCATCGACGGACTGGCGGCCCTGGGCCTGCTGGCGCGCGGCAGCACGCAGCAGGAAATGGCAGCCGACCAGCAGGCGGAGTTCGAGCGCTGGAGTTCGCTGGTCAGGCAGATCGGATTCACCAGCGAGTCCTGAGCCGGCAGGCCCAGGCACCGGTGAGTGCGCAGGTGGGCCGGTGCCTGGTGGGGCCGGCCCATCCCCTGCTGCGCAGGTCTATCCGAAAAAGGCGTTGCCCGCATCCAGTGCCGGCGGCCGCAGGAGGTCGGCATTGACGCCCATGGCCTCGCTGGCGCGCTCCACGGCCTGCCACAGGGGCGCCGGCATCTTCAGTATTTCCTCGGGCGATTTCGAGCGGGCTATCCAGTCGCTGATCTCAAGGTGCTGTTCGGGGGTCAGCAGGTCCAGGTTCAGCATTTCGTCAATGGTCTTCATCAGGGGTCGGTCTGTCGCTCGTGTGCGGGAGGTGCAAGGAAAAAGGCCCATGCATTGTCAGCGTGCCAGGGCAGGCAGCCTCTGCAGCAGGGCATCGCGTGCGCGCAGGCCGGCGTTGGGCTTTTGCGCCTGTTCATCCTGGATCAGCGTCGCCCATACCAGCCTGCGCTCGCCTTTGGTGGCCCAGCCCACATACCAGCCATAGGCCCTGCTGGCATCGTAGCGGTTGTCGCTGCCCGGCGAACCAGTGCCGGTCTTGCCATGCACGGTCCAGCCGTCCACATCCGCAGGATGCAGGGTGATGCGTGCGGTCATGTCCAGCGCCTGCGGGCTCACCGGCAATTCGCGGCGCACGATCTTGCGCATGAAGGCCACCTGCTCGATGGCGGAAATGCGCAGGGAGGACACCACCCATGCGCCGTTGTGGCCGGGGTTGGCCACCTCCACGGCAGAGATGTCCTCGTTGCCATACTGCAAGGCCTTCACGTAGGCGCCAAAGCGCGCCTGGCCCAGCTGCCTGACCACCTGCTGCGAGTACCAGAACACCGAGTCCCTCATCCAGGCCCGGGGCGTGACCTCGCGCTGCCAGGCATCGCCACCCCAATCCGGGTATTGCGGCTGGTAGGGCCATGCGGGCCGGTCCGCGTCCTGCAGGATGCCTGCGTCATACCCCATCAGGCTGATGGCAATCTTGAAAGTGGAAGCCGGCGTGACGCGTTCGCCGCAAGCCGGGCCGCTGCGCACCAGGGACTCGCCCGTGTCGGCATCGGCGACGATGGTGCACAGCTCGCGTGCGCTGGCTGGAATGCAGAAGAAAGCCGCAACTGCCACTGCGGCAGCCAGGGGCAGGAATCGGGGCATGGATCGATGTTTCATGGATGCTGGCGCGCGATGATATACGCCCGGCGGCTGCGCAAAACCGCCATGCCCAGCAGCCCCCTTGGGCAGCGCATCCCGCCCCCTCGCCCCTATGCCTGTGCCTGGGCCTCCTGCAACTGCCGCCACATCACCTTGCCGCTGCCGCTCTTGGGCAGGGCCTTGACGAATTCCACCACCTTGGGCGCCTTGTAGACGGCCATGTTCTCTCGGCACCACTGGATGATGTCCTCGGCCGTGGTGTCCTCCTTGCCGGTGCGCAGCACCACCACGGCCTTGACCGACTCGCCGCGATAGGCATCGCGCGTGGAGATCACGCAGGCCTCCTGGATGGCGGGGTGACGGAACATCAGCGATTCGACCTCGGCCGGCCAGACCTTGAAGCCGCTGGCATTGATCATGCGCTTGAGGCGGTCGGTGATGAAGTAGTAGCCGTCCTCGTCCACACGGCCCAGGTCGCCGGTGCGGAAAAAACGCTTGCCGTCGATCTCCATGAAGACCTGGGCCGTGGCGTCGGGCCGCTTCCAGTAGCCGTCGAAGATCTCGGGGCCATGGACCACGATCTCCCCTTGCTCACCCTGGGGGACTTCGGCGCCGGTGTCGGGGTCGATGACACGAGCCTCGGTGCTCATGAAGGGAATGCCCAGGCACTGCTGCTTGGGATGCTCGGACGGGTTGCTGTGCGTGGGAGCGGCGGTCTCGGTCAGGCCGTAGCCCTCGCAGAACCGCAGGCCGTACTGCTCCAGCAGGCGCTGGGCCACGGCCTGGGGCATGGCCGCACCGCCACCGCCGATGTACTTGAGGCTGCTGAGGTCGAACTGTGCGAAGTTGGGGCTGCCCAGCAGGTCGATGACCATGGTGGGGATGTTGGTCCAGCTGGTGACCTGGTAGCGCGAGATCAGCCGCCCGGCCAGCTCGCGGTCCCAGCGCGGCATGACGACCACGGTGGCCCCCATGAAGATGGCCGTGTGCAGCACGGAGACCATGCCCGTGATGTGGAACATGGGCACGACGGCCAGGATCACCGCCTCGCTGGTGCCGCTGCCCCAGTAGCTGCCGGCCACGGCGTTGTGGTTGATGGAGCGGTGCGGATGCATGCAGCCCTTGGGCTGGCCCGTGGTGCCACTGGTGTAGGGCAGCACGGCCATGTCGTCACGCCCCACCACATGCGCGGGCGCAGCCGCCGTGCAGGCCAGCGCATCCTTCCAGGCATGCACGCTGCCGCCATCCAGCTGCGCGGCCGGGCGCGGTGACAGCAGCCAGTCGTGCCACTGCGGCGGTGGCGCATCGTCGCCCTGCACGCCGGGATCGAAGGCATCGGTGAACTGCGTCACGACCATGTGCTCCAGGCGCTGGCCGGGCTCCAGCGCATTGCTGGCCTTGGCCAGCTCGGGGGCCAGGTCGGCCGTGGTGATGGCCACCTTGGCATCGGCGTCGGTGATGTAGTGCTTGAGCTCCTCGGCCATGTTCATCGGATTGACCGGCACCACCACCGCATTGGCGCGGAAGATGGCGTAGTGCGCAAGGATCAGCTGGGGCGTGTTCTGCATCAGCAAAATGACGCGATCGCCGCGCTGCACGCCCAGCCGGTGCAGGTAGGCGGCCATGCGTTCAGTGCCTTCGCACAGTTCGCGGTAGGTCAGCGTGCTGCCGAAGTAACGGATGGCCGGCTTGTCCGGATAGCGGCGCGCATTGACGGCCAGGTTCTCCCAGACGCTGGTGGCGGGCACGGTGATGGAGTGGGGCAGGCGGCTGGGCCAGAAGGCGTGGTGCGCAGGCGTGGACGGCATGGACTGATGGGCCTTGAAGTGTCGGTGAGAGAAGTGGATGGCGGCAATCCGCCCCGCCAGCGAGGCTAGGCGCTGACCCCGTTCCCGGCATTGGGGAAGGCCCCAGTGAATCGTCGCCAAAGTGACGCTGGAGGCCGGCATCCGCCCGCTGGCCACGCACAGGTTTACGATGGCGCCACCATGCCCCATCTGTCCCGCCTGCAACTGTCGCTGCGCGAGCTGCTGTCCCGCCGCCGCTGCGCCGCCCTGGCCACCCAGCCCACCGACCTGGGCATGGACGACGCCCTGCCCGCGCCCCAGCTGTCCATGGTGCCCTGGGCCTGGGATGCGCAGTTCGCCTGCTTCGTCCTCCATGTCAGCGGCCTGGCCGCCCATACGCGGGCCATGGAACGCCACCCCGCCGTCAGCCTGCTGGTCTGCGCCCCCGAAAACGAAGGTGAAGCCGTGCACGCGCTGGAGCGCATCGCCATCCAGGGCGTGGCCTCGACGCCGCCGCCCGACAGCGTGCTGGGCCAGGGCGCGCGCCAGGCCTACCTGCAACGCTTTCCCGAGGCCGAGCCCATGACCGAGCTGGGCGACTTCCGCTTCGTCTGCATCACGCCCACGGTGGCCCGCCATGTGGCGGGCTTCGGGGCGGCGCGCGATGTGTCGGCGTATGACTTGGTCGAGGCGCTGGGCACCGGGCAGGACTGATTCAGGCCGGCGGCTTGCCGCCACCGCGCACATGGGCGGCGATCAACGCCCCCGCCGCCCCGCCCTGGCCCGCCACGCAGTCGCGCACATGGTCTTCCCAGATCTGGCCCTGCTGCTCCACCTGGGCGTGGACGAAGCACTGCAGCATGCGTTCGGGATCGCTGCTGCGCTCGCAGGCATAGGGGTCGCCGCGCGTGCACCAGGCCTTGAGATGCAGCCAGGCGGCCTGGCGCGTGACCGGCATGCCTTGCAGGCGCTGCCACTGGTGCAGCAGCTCATGGGCAAAGACGCCGGCGATCTGCGGCTGGTCCAGGCGCAGCGGCTGGCGCGGGTCCCCCTGCTGGAAGAAACCACGCGGCAGGAAGATGCGCCCACCGTTCATGGACAGCGCCCGGCGCGTATCGCCCAGGCGACGCAGATGCAGGCGCATGCGCGGCAGCAGCGCATCCAGCGAGGCGCCGAAATGGCAGTGCACAAAGGCCTGCTCCTGCGCTGTCAGCGCCCTGCTCCAGAATCCCACGGCTTGACGCCCCTCGACTTGATGACTGGCCATGAGGGTACACGCTGCTGCGCAGCGTCACCGGCCCGCTCGGCACCGATGGCAGGACTTGCCTCAGAACCGCAGCTTGACGAAGGCCGAAGGCCCCTGCAGGCGCGTCTTCAGGCGCGCCGTCGCGCCGCCATCGCGCGTGAGGTCGATGTTGGTCACGCCATAGGACAGCACCACGCCCAGGTTCTTGACCGGGAACCACTCCACGCCCAGGGCGGCGTTGTAGATGTTGCCGTGCAGCTTGCCGCCGTTCTTCCAGACGCCCGAGGCGTCGGCGAACAGCCGCAGGTCGGGGTTGATGGCATGGCGCAGGCCGATTTCCAGCATGGGGGCGAAGGCGTCCTCGGTGCCGCTGCCACGGTAGGAGGCACTTTGCCCGCCGCCGCTGACGGCCGCCCGGCCTTCGAGGTCGATGCGGTAGTAGGCCACGCCCGCGCCCAGGCCCATCACGGTGTTGCCCGAACCCAGCCACCACTTGTAGCCCAGCTTGGCGAAGTCCAGGCCCAGGTCCATGCGCGCATCTCCGCTCAGGTTGCCGTTGCCGGCCTGTGCGTCATAGCCCCGGCGAAAGCGGTAGTAGTCGAAGGAGATGCCGTGGCTGTCGCCCAGCAGCACATCGGCGCTCACGCGCGGCATGGTCACCTTGCCGGTCTTGATGTCGCCCGTCTCCACCCTGCCGGCATCGCCTTCCAGCGAAGCATTGAAGCGCGGATCGGCACGAAAGGCCCCGGCCGAGATGCTGATGCGGTCCAGCGCCGGCGATGGCTCGGCCTGGGCAGCGGGTGCCATGGACAGCAGGCCGGCAGTCACCGATGCGGCAAGGCCGGTAGCGGTGCGGATGGCGTGCGAACGGGTGGGCATGGGGCAGTTTCCTTCAGAAAATGGCGGATGAGGCCACTCGCGCCACGGCATGGCGGGCATGCGCAGGAAACAGGTTCGGGCATTCGATGCCCCGCGAATGGCAAGAGAAGGCCGACGCACAGCGGCGGCAGGGTCCAGCATAAGCAGCCTGGAGCCCTGCGCCATTGCAGCGTGCTGCCCACTACATGACGACAAGCCCCTGGCCGACAGGCGGCAGGCGCCCTTCAGGCGCCGCCGCCACCCTTGCCCCTTGCCCGTTCATTGGCTCAGTTGCTGCCAGACCTTGTCCAGCCGCTTGATGCTGACCGGGTACGGTGTGCGCAGCTCCTGGGCGAAGAAGCTCACGCGCAGCTCTTCCAGCATCCAGCGGTACTCCTGCATGCGCGCATCGACCTGGCCCTTGCGCTCGGCCACCAGGCGCCAGTAGCGCTGCTCCAGCGGGCGCAGTTCGGCCAGGCGCGTGGCATCGCGTGCGGGGTCGGCGCGGTACTTGTCCAGCCGGCTGGTGATGGCCTTGAGGTAGCGGCCATAGTGCTGCAGCTGCGTCCACGGCGCGGCGGCGATGAAGTTCCGGGGCATCAGGCGCTGCAACTGCTGGGCCGTGTCGGCCGTGGCGTCTGCCGCGTTCTTGGTGTCCTTGATCTTGCGCTGGGCCGCCGCGTATTCGGCAAGGATGCCGGCCGCCATGCGCGCGACCTCATTGGCGATCAGCGTCAGCCGCCCGCGCCCGTCCTGCACGCGCTGCTTGAACTGCGCGTCGTTGGTGGGCAGCGGCTCCTGCAGGAAGGCGCGGTCGATGGCCACGTCGATGATCTGCTCGCGCAGCTCTTCCTGCGTGCCCAGGGGCATGTAGGCCACCGCCATCTTCTGCAGGTCCGGGATGTTCTTTTCCAGGTACTTCAGCGCATCGCGGATCTGCAGCGCGAACAGGCGGCGCAGGCCCACGCGGTGGCGCGCGGCCGCGGCCTCGGGCTCGTCGAAGACCTCGATGCCCACGGATTCGCCATGGTCGATCAGGGCCGGAAAGCCGATCAGGGTCTGGCCACCCTTGCCGATCTCCATCAGCTCGGGCAGTTCGCCGAAGCTCCATTCCTTGTAGCGCGCCTCCGCCGGCTGGGCCGGCCTGGCCTGGGCCTGCTCGGCCTTCCTGGCCGCAGGCTGGCCCTGGGCGGGCGGCGCGGCCTTTTTCTCCGGTTGCGCCTGCGGCGGCTCGCCGGTGGGTGCCACCTTCAGCGCGGCCAGCGCCTGGAAGGCGCCGCGCGCCTTGGCGCCCAGCTCGGCCTTGAGCGCGCCCAGGTTGCGGCCCTGGCCCAGCTGGCGTCCATGCTCGTCCGTGATGCGCAAGTTCATGAACAGGTGCTGGCTGAGCATGTCCAGCTTGAAGTCGGCCCGCTTGACATCCAGCGAGGTCTCGTCGCGCACCTGCTTGAGCAGGGCGTCGATCAATCCACCCTGGGCCCAGCGCTCGGGCGTGGTGAACAGCTCGGCCAGGCGCTGGGCGCTTTCGGGCAGGGGCACGAAGCGGCTGCGCGGGCGCTGGGGCAGGCTTTTGAGCAGGGCCTGGATCTTGTCCTTGAGCATGCCGGGCACCAGCCATTCGGCGCGCTCCTCGCTGACCTGGTTGAGCACGAACAGCGGCACGGTGACGGTGATGCCGTCGCGCGCATCGCCAGGGCTGTGCAGGTAGGCGGCCGTGCAGTCCACGCCGCCGAGCTTGACCACCTTGGGGAAGGCCTGGGTGGTGATGCCGGCCGCCTCGTGGCGCATCAGCTCGTCGCGCGACAGGCGCAGCAGGTCGGCGTTTTCCTTGGCGGCCTCGCGGAACCAGTGGTCGAAGGTGGCGCCGCTGAAGACGTCCCGGGGGATCTGCTGGTCGTAGAAGGCGTAGATCAGCTCGTCATCGACCAGCACGTCCTGGCGGCGGCTCTTGTGCTCCAGTTCCTCGACCTTGCGCACCAGCTTGAGGTTGGCGGGCAGGAAGTGCCAGCGCGTGTCCCACTGTCCCTCCACCAGCGCCTGGCGGATGAAGATCTCGCGCGCGGACTGGGGGTCGATGCGGCCATAGCTCATGCGCCGGCCGTTGTAGACCACCAGGCCGTAGAGCGTGGCGCGCTCCAGCGCCACCACGTCGGCCTGGGTCTTGGACCAGTGCGGATCGAGCAGCTGCTTCTTGAGCAGGTGGGCGCCGACCTCCTCCAGCCACTGCGGGTCGATGGCGGCGATGCCCCGCCCGTACAGGCGCGAGGTCTCCACCAGCTCGGCCGCCACGATCCAGCGGCCGGGCTTCTTGGAAAGATGCGCACCCGGGTGGGGATGGAAACGGATGCCGCGCGCGCCCAGGTAGGCGTCGCTTTCGTCGCCCTTGTAGCCGATGTTGCCCAGCAGGCCCGAAAGCATGGACAGGTGCACGGCGTCGTAGCCGGCCGGCTCGGTGTTGATCTTCCACTTGTGCTCGTTGACCACGGTCAGCAGCTGGGAGTGGATGTCGCGCCATTCGCGCACGCGGCGGATGTTGATGAAGTTCTGGCGCAGCAGCTGTTCCCACTGGCGGTTGCTGAGCTTGTGCGTGGGCTCGTCGTCCGTGCCGGGGCCGGTGTCCTGCGGGTGGAAGGCGGGCAGCGCCTGCTCGGCGGGCGCGGCGGCGCTCTGCCCGCCACTGCGCTGGGCCACGGGCAGGAAGGCCGCGTTGCGGGCGGGTGCCTTGGGCGCGGGCGCCTGTGCCGCCATCTCCCTTCGGCTCTTGGCCACGACCCGGCCGCCGCGCGCATCCTGCAGCCATTTCCACAGGCGCAGGTAGCCGCTGAACTCGCTTTTCTCGTCGTCGAACTTGGCGTGCTGCTGGTCGGCCTGCTGCTGGGCCTCCAGCGGCCGGTCGCGCACATCCTGCACCGACAGGGCCGAGGCGATGACCAGCACCTCGGCCACGGCGCCGCGCGTGCGTGCCTCGAGGATCATGCGGCCCACGCGCGGGTCCAGCGGCAGGCGCGACAGCTCGCGGCCCATGGGCAGCAGTTCGCCGCGCTCGTCCACCGCGCCCAGTTCGCCCAGCAGCTGGTAGCCGTCGGCGATGGCGCGGCCCGAGGGCGCCTCGAGGAAGGGGAAGTTCACCACGTCGCCCAGCCCCAGCGACTTCATGCGCAGGATGACACCGGCCAGCGAGGAGCGCAGGATCTCGGGATCGGTGAAGCGCGCGCGCGTGCCGAAGTCGGCCTCGTCGTACAGGCGGATGCAGATGCCGTTGGCCACGCGGCCGCAGCGGCCCGCGCGCTGGTTGGCCGCCGCCTGGCTGATGGGCTCGACCAGCAGCTGCTCGACCTTGCTGCGGAAGGAATAGCGCTTGACGCGCGCCGTGCCCGCGTCGATCACATAGCGGATGCCGGGCACGGTCAGCGAGGTCTCGGCCACGTTGGTGGCCAGCACGATGCGCCGTCCCGTGTGGCTGTCGAAGATGCGGTCCTGCTCGGCCTGGGACAGGCGCGAGAACAGCGGCAGCACCTCGGCATGGCGCAGCACGGGCTGCTGGGCCAGGTGCTTGCGCAGGTGGTCGGCAGCCTCGCGGATCTCGCGCTCGCCGGGCAGGAAGACCAGGATGTCGCCTGCGGCACCGCCCGCCCACAGCTCGTCCACGCCCTCGGCGATGGCGTCGTTGAGGTCATGGTCGCGCTTTTCCTCGAAGGGGCGCCAGCGCATCTCCACGGGATAGGTGCGGCCCGAGACCATGATCACGGGAGCCGGTCCCTGGGGCCCCTCGAAGTGCCTGGCGAAGCGCTCGGCATCGATGGTGGCCGAGGTCACGACCACCTTGAGGTCGGGACGGCGCGGCAGGATCTGCTTGATGTAGCCCAGCAGGAAGTCGATATTCAGGCTGCGTTCGTGGGCCTCGTCGATGATCAGGGTGTCATAGGCCTTGAGCAAGGGATCGGTCTGCGTCTCGGCCAGCAGGATGCCGTCCGTCATCAGCTTGACCGAGGCATCCTTGGACAGCCGGTCCTGGAAGCGCACCTTGTAGCCCACCACGTCGCCCAGCGGCGTGTTCAGTTCCTCGGCAATGCGCTTGGCCACGGAGCTGGCCGCGATGCGGCGCGGCTGCGTGTGGCCGATGAGGTGGCCGCGCACCTGCCCCTTGGCGTCCTTGGCATCGGGCGCGGCGTTGACCTTGCCACGCCCCAGCGCCAGCGCGATCTTGGGCAGCTGCGTGGTCTTGCCCGAGCCCGTCTCGCCGCAGACGATGATGACCTGGTGGCGGTCCATGGCCTCCATGATCTCTTCACGGCGGGCGGATACGGGCAGGGATTCGGGAAAGCTGATCTTCAAGGGCATAAGGGGCTGGATTATCCCCGGGCCATGCCCTGCGCGCCACGCGGGCGTGGATTTCCATGCCCGAGGCCTGTGCCACCGCCATGAAAACCTCCGCGCCCCAGGGCCTTCGCCGGGCCAGCCCAGCCACGCACGGGGCATTGCGCACAATCGGCGCTCGCCGTTCCTGCCGTTCTGGCGCTGGCCGCCTTCTCCGCTTTCCTCCCCTCCATGGTTTCTCTCGCCGCCCTGATCATTCCGCTGCTGGCCCTGTGGCTGTGGTGGCCCGTGCATTCGCTGTCGCGGCGCACACGCCTGCTGGCCACCCTCGTCACGGCAGTCCTGGGTTGCACGCCCGCCCTGCTGCTGGTGCTGCTGCGCGAGGGCGCGGTCGCGTACCGCACGCTGGCCTACCTGCAGGTGCCGGGCGGCTGGGTGCTGGCCGTGCTGCTGATGCTGGCGCTGTTCATCGTGCTGCGCGACGGCCTGTGGGCACTGGCCGCCCTGGTTCGGCGCGAGGATTGGAAACGGCGCCTGCACACGCCGCTGCTGACGGCCGGTGCCCTGGCACTGGCGGGTGCGGTGTCGGCCTGGGGCGTGGCCAACGCGCTGCGCCCGCCCGAGGTGCAGGAGCGCACGCTGCGCCTGGCGGGGCTGCCTGCCGGCCTGGACGGCCTGCGTGTGGCCGTGCTGGCCGACATCCACGCCAGCCCCATCAACGACGCACGCTACGTGCAGACCATCGTGGAGCGCACGCTGGCCGCGCGGCCCGACCTCATCGTGCTGCCCGGCGACCTGGTGGACGGCGACGTGGACAGCGGCCGCGCCAACGTCGCGCCGCTGGCCCGGCTCAAGGCACGCTACGGCGTCTGGGCGGCGCCCGGCAACCATGAGTACTACAGCGGCTACGACGCCTGGATGGCCGAATTCCGCCGCCTGGGCCTGAACCTGCTGGAAAACCGCATGCAGCTGATCGATGTGCAGGGCGCGCGCCTGGCGCTGTCGGGCATCGGCGATCCGGCCTATGGCCGCCTGTCGCGCCAGAACACCGACCCGTCCGTGCCCGAAGGCGTGCCGCCCGACATCGACACCGTGGCCCGCCAGGCCAAAGAGGCCGGCGCGCAATACCACCTGCTGCTGGCCCACCAGCCCAAGACCGCCCGCGACAATGCGCCGCGCGGCGTGGGCCTGCAGCTGTCGGGCCATACGCACGGAGGCCTGATCCGGGGCATGGACCAATGGCTGGTGGCGCCCGCCAACGACGGCTTTGTGCGCGGCGAGTACGAGGTCGGCGCCATGAGGCTCTTCGTCAGCGCCGGCGCAGGCCTGTGGGCCGGCTTCGCCGTGCGCCTGGGCGTGCCGGCCAGCATCGATCTGCTGTTGCTGCGCGGGGCCTGAGTTTCAGGCCGCAGGCGCAACCGCTGCGCCCTGGATGCCATGGCGCTGCAGCGCCTCGGCCACAAAGCCCGAGGCCTTGGCCTCTTCCACGAAGTCGGCCAGCACGCGCAGGGCCTGCTCGCCGCGCCCCTTGGGCAGGCCCATGGCCTGCTGGATGACCATGAATCGGCCCGGCAGCAGGCGCAGGCCGGGCAGGCGGGCGGCATCGGCTTCGAGCTGCTGCCTGACGCCGGCCGCCACGTCGGCGGTCGATTCCACGAAGGTCTGCACCACGGCAGGCGAGGACACGGCGCGCTCGATCTGCGCGTGCTTGAGCTCGCGGCTCAGGTACAGGTCATAGGCGCTGCCCTTGCCGACCACGACCGTGTGGCCGGCCCGATCCACCTGTGCGTTGTCGGTCAGCGGCGAATCCTGGCGCACCAGGTAGCTGCCCTCGATCAGCACATAGGGCGCGGTAAAGCCTATGCCCGCGCCGCGCACGGGGTCCACCGCGAAGAAGCCGAAGTCGGCCTGCTCCCGGGTGACGGCGTCCACCGATCCGGCGGCCGTGTCGAAGACCACCAGTTCCAGTTCCAGGCCCAGTTGCTGCGCCAGGCGCCGGGCCAGGTCGATGGACACGCCCACGGGCCGTCCCTCGGCATCCAGCCGCGCGAGGATGGGGTTGCCGGTGTTGATGCAGGCGCGAATGCGCCCGAGCGGCGCGAGGGTGGACAGCAGTTGGGAGGACAGGGTCATGGATGGCTCGCTTCAAGGGTCGGTCGTAGGCCTGCGGGAACATGGCTGTCGGCGCTCATCGGCGCGTCCGCCATTGCCTCGAGGAAGCAAACGATAGCATCGCCGCGCAGCAATGCCGAGGCGGGACGGCGCGGCCGCCGCCCCTGGCCGGCAATGACCGGCAAGAAGCCCCTCCGGTCACCCCGCGTACTCCAGTTGCAGAGCCACCAGCCGGGCCGTGTCCTCTCCGTAGCGGCGGGCAATGTCCGCGAGCGCCTTGTCCAGGTGCGGCGCCGGGCCCATGGCTCGGTCCAGGTGCATCAGCACGTCGGGCACCTCGTGGCCCCGGCATCCCAGAATTTCCACGCCATCCGAGGTTGCGACACGTGCAGCGTCGGACACCGCGACGGCCTTGGAACGGTAGGTTCTTGCCCAGGCGTCGGCGGTGAATGCCAAGGCAATGCCATCGACGCCGTCGGATACCGCGATTCCCACGGTTTCATGGCGCCACAGCGCAAGGCTGTTGGCAGCGACCCGCCATACGCTGGAAACGTCCAGGCGATAGCGCGCACTGTCATGCGCGCTGCCGTAGCCTGCGGCACCCAGCTCTCGCGCCAGATTCCCGGCCACCGCAGCACCGGCGATCGCCTCGACCAGGGCCAGGGAAACCGGCAGCGACGCCGTGACGCCGGTGGTGGTGACGACCCCTCGGTCAGCCACATAGCGCCGGTCCGGCACCCATTGCATGGACGGGTGGCGGGAGCGCAGGGCAGGCAGCGCATACCAGTGCGACGTGGCACGCCGCCCATCGAGAAGCCCCGCGCGCCCCAGAACCCTTGCGCCCTCGCAGACGCCGAAAATGGTGGCACCCAAGGCAGCCTGGCGCCTGAGCCACTCCACGATGGGGCCTGAATGCTCATCATGGTGCATCGCCGGCACGATGACATGGTCGGCGCCCTCGGGATGGCATCCATCGAAACTCGCAAGCGTCTGCTGGGCCTTGACCGAAAGGGCCGGCATCAGCGCTATCCCACCCTCCGCGGGAGCCACAAGCACGACATCGGCCACATGGGAGCGGGACAGTACCGCCTGCGGAACAAGGCAGTCAGTGAGTTCGGTTCCGCGGTTGTCCGCCACGATGGCCACCAGCGGCCTGGCTCTTTTCGCGGGCCTCAGTTCAGCGGCAAAATCCGTGGGCACCATCGCCGGGGACTGCCAACCAGGTGCCGGCGCATGGGCGCTGGCATGGGGCGTTACCGTGATCAGTGAAGCCGTGGCGAAACCTGCCACCGCCTCCTTCAGAAAAACCCTTCTATGCATACCACTCCAACATCATTTTCAAGATGCGGTCAGCGTAGGTCCGGCATGCCGCGAGCACAATGACAGAGGACTCGGATTTTCTGCCACACCAGGCGGCCCGCTCATCCGCCCGCAGGCTGGTGTTCGTTGCGTTCGAAGGGGCGGACCCCCTGGACCTGACCGGCCCTCTGGGGGTGTTCACACGGGCAGAGCGCCAACGCCCGGGCAGCTATGACATCCTCGTGGCATCGACCCAGGGCCTGCCCCTGCGCACCAGCTCGCCGCTCTGGCTGTGCGGCGTGCAGCCGCTGTCCGAAGTCACGGGGGACATAGACACGCTGGTGGTGGTCGGCGGGGAGGAGCAGGCCATACGCCGTGCCGCATACGACGAGGGCCTCGTGCGCTGGCTCAGGGAATGTGCCCCCCGGGCGCGCCGCGTATGCAGCATCTGCACCGGCGCCTTCATCCTGGGCGCGGCGGGCCTGCTCGACGGCCGCCAGGTGACCACCCATTGGGCCGCCACCGAGGCACTGCAAAGCTACTTTCCCAAGGCTGCGGTGGATACGGATGCGCTCTATCGCACCGATGGCCGCCTGTGGACCTCGGCGGGCGTGACCACGGGCATCGACCTCGCCCTGGCCCTTGTCCAGGCCGACCTGGGACGCACCGTCGCCAACGACATTGCACGCGACCTGGTTGTCTTTGTGCACCGTTGCGGGGAGCAGAGACAGGTCAGTTCCACACTGAGGGCCCAGGCAGCCGGCACCGGCCTGTTCGATCAGCTGCTGGTCTGGATGCTGGACCATCCGCAGGAAGACCTGCGGGTGCCCGCCCTGGCGGAACGGGCCGCCATGAGTCCCCGCAACTTCGCAAGACGCTTTCTGCGCGAAACCGGCAAGACACCCGCGCGCTATGTCCTGGAGATGCGCCTGGACCATGCATGCCGCCATCTGGAGCAGACCTCGTGGCCGATGGAGCGCGTCGCGCAACACAGCGGACTGGGCACATCCGAGGCGCTGCACCGCGTCTTTCGCCAGCAGTTGGGGATGACGCCCGGCATGTACCGCCATCGCCTTCGCACGATCGCGTAGCGCGCATGCCAGGCCGTCGGCCGTCACCCCTCGTTCACCTGCAACGACAGCGCATGCGCCTCGGTCGGCACCGGCACTTCCCAGCGGCGCAGCATCTTGATCAGGGCCGCGTTGCCCAGCGTGGTGTCGCGTGCACGGTTGCGGGCCAGCAGGGTCTGGCGGCTGGCTTCCAGGTGCACCAGTTCCACGCGGGCACCATAGTCCAGGCACAGGTCCACGGTCTTGCCGCGCATCTGGCGCGACAGGTGGGTGGCGTTCCAGACGAAGGGCGCGCCCGCGCGCAGCAGGGCCTTGGCCTTGTCCACGGCATGGTGGGCGGCCGCACCCTCGTTGCGGCCGTGGCGCAGGCCCAGTTCGGAGCGCGCATCGTCGAAGGAGACCACGGGCAGATCGCCATGGTGGGCGGCTACCCAGGTGTTCTTGCCGCTGGCAGGCAGGCCGCACATGACGATGACACGCGAGCCCGGCTGCGCGTGCAGCGCGTAGTCGGGGTGCAGTTGCGCGCCCCGGAAGTAGCGCACCGCCGTCTCGGCCGAGGCAAAGCGGCGTGGCGTGCGCAGGCAGCCTTCTTCCAGCGCGAACTCGCGCACCAGCTCGATGTGGACCAGCACGGACGCGATGTCGGGGCAGATGCGCCCACGCATGTCGGCCCGCGCCAGCAGGGTCAGCAGGTGCAGGTCGGCCTGCCAGGAAAGTTCGCGCACGATGAACTCGGGCGAGAGGCCCCGGCGCGAGTCGGCGAACGCGAAGAACGGCACCTGGTGCACGGCGATCAGGCGGCAGATGGCCTCGCGCTGCTCCACGGGAGCGCCCGCCTCCCAGAGCATGAGCCGCGCATCGAGCGCTCCCCGGCGCGAATGGCCGGGCTGGCCGATGCGGCCGTCCTCGCCGATCACCGTGGTCGAGCACTTGGCCACGTCGTGCAGCAGCGCGGCCAGGAACACGGTCTCGCGCTCGGCGGGCGCCAGCGGGGCATAGTCCGCGTCGGCCAGCAGTGCGCGCACCACCATCTGGGTGTGCGTCCAGACATCGCCTTCGGCATGGTAGACGGGGTCCTGGGGCGTGGTCTTGGCCTGCTCCAGCTGGGGGAAGGCAGCCAGGCAGGCGGCGAAGTCAGGGTCGGCGCCGGGCTGCGGCACCAGGGACTGGATCTGTTTCCAGTTCGTCATGGAAATCTCCTCGTGGTGGGCCTGCGCTGCAGGCCTCACCAGCTTTTTGAAACATGGGCCGCGAAGATGTCCACGCCTTCGCGCAGGCCGTTGGGGATGATGGGACGTTCGCTGTGGTGCGAGCCCGAATCGAGGATCACCTGCACGAAGTCGCTGCGCACGAACTTGTAGCGCGCCAGCGTCTCCCCGCCTTCCTCGACCTTGAGGTACAGGCCCTCTGCCAGGTCGGATCCGTCGGTCTGGCGCCAGCACAGCGGCAGGTCCAGCTTCTGGCGGGCCACCGCCTGCTCGAAAGCCTGGCGCCAGCGTGCCCCGCGCCCCAGCGAAGGCGCCAGCAGCGCCAGCAGGTCCTGCATGCGCCGGGGCGCCGTGCCGCTGTAGAGCACGGGCACCGAGACCACGGGCACGCCGGCCAGCAGCGCATGGCGGCGTGGCGTATCGAGGAAGCAGGCGGCGGATCGGTCCCAGATGTCGAACTCGCAGAACCAGTGCGGCAGCGCGTCGTAGAACAGGGAATGCTTGGCGTACATCCACTCGCCGAACACCTGGTAGCGGTCGTCCAGCAGGGACAGCAGCGCGCCCTCATGGGCCTGGGCCCATTGCTTGAACAGGTTGAACTGGCGTTCGCGCCCTCCGGGGCGCGTGCAGTCCAGGTAGTGGCCGCGCGACTGCAGCAGCAGTCGGCCATCGTCGGCGAAGCGCAAGGCGGCGTTGGCGCCGTCGAGCTTTTCCTCGACCACGATGTGCCGGCCGGCCAGCCGCTCATAGGGCACGGCGTCGTTCTGGTCGCCGCACTGCAGGCGCGAGCCGCGCAGATGGAGCGTGCGCGGGTACTTGAGGATCTCGATGCTCGACAGAGCATGAGCGGTTGAAGGGTTGGATGGGGTCATGTCGTGCTTTCCGAAAACGTGGCGGCACTCCATGGCGTCATGCCATGGAGCGGGAAAAGCCGACGACGACGCCAGGCGCCGCAATGCAATGGGATGCAGCGACAGCGCGGCCTGGCCCGTGCTGGCCGGGCCGGCAGGCTGTCGAAGGGGAAGATGGCGGGGCTGCGCAGCCGTCCGAACCCTGGACGGTCAGCCGCAAACCCTCAAAAGGCCACGCACCGCAGCGCACACGCGAAAGACATCCGTGGCAAGGCCAGGATCAGCGTGTGACGAAGTCGATCAGCAGGAAGCTGTGCGGCGGGGCATGGTGCACCTCGAAAGGGTGAGGGTGGATGGAAGGGGTGCGAGTCTATCGCCCGATTCCGTGGGGACACAAGGGCCAGTGCGCGGCAGACCGCCCAGTGTTGGCTGCTAGCCACGCACCGCGCTCCTGAACGCGGCCCCCAGGGCGTCGAGCGCCTGGCGCTGGCGGCCTTCCCGAAGGCGGGTGTGCAACACCACGGGCAGAGGCGGCAGCGCGGGCAGGCCCAGCCGTTCGCCCACTTCCACCGCCCCCAGCGGCAGCATGCGCGGCGCCAGCGCGGCCACCCCCAGTCCAGCCATGACGGCCGCCACCACGGCGGCCACGCCACCGCCCACGAAGACCTCGGACCAGGGCATGCCTGCCGCCTGCAGCCGTTGCGCGGCCAGGGCGCGCACGCCGCAAGGCTCGGCCAGCGTGGCCAGCGGCAGGGGCTCATCCGCGCGGTGCTGCCAGCCGGGCGCGGCGAACCAGCCGAACGTCTCCTCGGCCAGCAGTTCGCCATCGCCCGGCTCCGCATGCGTGCGAACGATCACCGTGTCGTACTCGCGCCGCTCGAAACCCTGCAGCAGCGGTCCGGAAGAGGCGATGCGGATGTCGATCAGCAGCTGCGGGTCCTGGGCATTCATGCGTGCGATCAGTGCCGGCAGTTCGGGCCCCGCCACATGGTCGCTGATGCCGATGGTCAACCGCTGGCGGGTGCTGGCGGTCAGCGCCAGCGCGCGCTCGTGGGCCTGCAGCAGCTCGCGGGCATGCGGCAGGAAATCGGCGCCCCGGGCCGACAGCTGCACATGGCGCGGCGTGCGCTCGACCAGCCGGCAGCCCAGCCGCTGCTCCAGCCGCTTGAGCTTGAGGCTGACGGCGGCCTGCGTGGTCTGCATGGCTTCAGCCGCGCGCGTGAAGCTGCCCAGCTCCGCGATGCGCACGAAGCCCAGGACGGCATCCAGGTCGAGAGGTCGTTGAACCATTTCAACCCATTATTACTGATATCAGCAGCCATAGCTTTTCAAAATGACTGGCAACGCCTACCTTCGAGGCTCCCCAACGCAAAGGAGCACACCATGCCCATGACCCGCATCCACATGCGCGCAGGCAAGTCACCGGCCTACCGCCAGGCCCTCTTCGACGGCATCTACCAGGCCATGCGCGAAACCTTCAATGTGCCGGAGGACGACCAGTTCATGGCCCTGACCGAACATGACGGCGACAACTTCCGCTACGGCGCCAGCTACCTGGGCGTGGCACGCAGCGACGATCTGGTGCTGATCCAGCTCACGGTCAGCAACACCCGCAGCCTGGAGCAGAAGAAGGCGCTGTACCGGCGCATCACCGAACGGCTGGTCCAAAGCCCGGGCCTGCGGCCCGAGGACGTGTTCATCAACCTGGTCGAGGTCGAGAAGGAAAACTGGTCCATGGGCCACGGGCTGGCGCAGTACGCCTGAGTCGCGGCCCAGGTCGGCCCGCCCGGCGGCGTGCAGCTACGCCAGGGCGGTCAGACGATTGGACTTGCCCGGGACCACGTGCAGCGCGCCACCCACTGGGTGGCGACAGGCACCAGCGCGCGCCCCTGCTCGGTGAGCCTGACCCATTGGGCAACGCCCTGCTGGTGAACGCCGCCCTGCCCTGCAAGAACGTGCAGGGGATGATCGAGCCTGGCCGCAGCCGGGCGGCCATGGCAGTCCATGACCCGGTGAAGGCATTGCTCCGGGGCCTTGATGGTCCGCTGCGGACTGGTCTCCGAAAAAGGTGGCCGGTTGTTGCTGCGCGAGCGGACACGAGCCACAGCGCATTCACGCAACGCCTTGGTCAGGTCACCTGGAGGATTGAATTTTGCGACGCCATACTGGCAAAGTAATTTTCAATCGATATTGGATTTCAATGATTTTATTCTATCGACCAGGACCCGTATGCGGCTCCAACGGTGGCAGGCCCGTGGATGCGGGGACCAACGGTTCTTCATGCAGCCAGCCACCGTCCCAGGGCGGCCGTGGCATCGAGGACTCCGAACCCATGTATGTGGGTGACCAGTGGAACCCCAGGTACGACCCCGCCGCCATCCATAAAACCACGCCCAGGAATGGCAGCCGGCCTCTGACCTTTGGAGAGCGGCACATCGTCCGGCAGATCTTCGGCGACTCGGTGGACTGCTCCATGGTCAGAATCTACAGGGGCCGGTTCATTCCATTTCAGCCAAGCCATACGGCCATGGCACCTGCGGGGGATATATTTTTTCCTACACCATTGTTTTCTGAAGATTATTCGGTCGAGGAAAAATCTTGGAAAAGATCAATTTTTATTCATGAAATGACGCATATCTGGCAATACCAGCAAGGCTATCCTGTGATGGCAAGAGGAGCTATCAGGTTAGGGCTGGATTATGACTATGAATTATCTGTAGATAAAAAATTGTCAGATTATAATATGGAGGCTCAAGGGAATATTATTGCTGATTATTATTCGTTAAAATTTTTGAAAGATATTAATGCAATGAGAAATGAAAGGTATTTCAATGAAAAATGGATGCCTCTATATGAAAAGATACTTGCAGATTTTTTCGATGACCCCAAAAATAGCAAAAATCTTCCTTAGTATAATTTCTGCTGCACTGTTGAGTGGGTGTTTTTGGTATGAAGAACCTTGGTTTGGTGATGCATCTGTCGTTGAACTGGGAGGATTCCCTTGCTTCGGAATTCCGAAGGGTGAAATCTCCGATGCTGAGAAAACAAGAATATCATCAGTATCGGTAAGCCAGGGTGGGCGTAGTCTATGGAGGTATAGCGAGGATAACTACGAAAAAATGGAACTTGCTTTTAATTCCTGCATATCATATGGGGCAGTTTTTTTGGATGCGAAGCCCGACTCCATCAATTCAAAGGCGGAATATGGGCTGAAGCCGGGGGTAATCTATGACGTTCTTGTTAGAACAAGGCAGTCGCAGAATAAGTTCAATAGAATGTTCTACGTATCCGAGTTTTGCTTGCGGTACGACGCTGAAGGCCGGGTTGTTGTCTTCGAGGTCAAGGATTCACAGAAAAGAATTTGCCCCGATGTAGACGAAATACACTGATCCAATTTTTAGGAAAAATTCATCAGTTAAGCCGGTGGCGGACCACCATCATGACTTTTTTTGAAATACAAGGGGCAGCCAGGATATTATTTGCCATCTCACTGAATTTGGCGATGACAGGATGCTTCTGGTATGAAGATCCCTGGTTTGGTGATGCCTTGATAGATTCCACCGGGAAGGAGCCTTGCTTCGGTATTCAGCGCAGCGACATTTCCGATCCAGATAAAACAAAGATTTCCTCGATAACGGTGAGCCATGGCAAGCAAGATATTGGACGTTATAGAGAGAGGGACTATGAGAGGATGAGTCTGGCAGTTGATTTCTGCATGCCATATGGGACACTTGCTTCTGAAACGGCTGGTACTCCGTATGAATTGAGGCCCGGGGAGGTTTATGAAGTGCTTGTCAGGACAACACAGTCTCAGTACAAATTCAACAGGACATTCTATACAACAAAGTTCTGCATTCGGAATGACGATGAAAAGGGCGTGGTGGCTATTGCGCTGAAGAGCCTAAACGACCGTGTGTGTCCTGATGGCATGTGATGGCGAGACGCATTCGGTGAATGAAACGCTGCCTTGGTCTCCATCGCTTGCAGCAACCATCCTCCCGGCATAGCCGGGGGGCCTGCCTTTTCAGAGCTATTCGGCCTTCAGCCGCCCCTGCCGTGTCAGGCGTGCCGCCAGCACGGCCTCGTCGCTGACCAGGCGTTGCAGGGCGGAGGCGCTGTCCAGGAACGGCTCGCTGCCCAGCTCGCGGATCACGCGGGTGAATTCCGGCTCGCCCACCGACTGCGAAATCCAGCCGTGGAGACTGGCGATGGGCGCTGCGGGCGTTGCCTTGGGAGCGAACACGCCCACGAACGTGGTGGCGTCGAAGACCGGCAGGCCGAGCTGGGCCAGATTGGGCACACCGGCCAGGGCGCCGGCGGCGCGCGGCCCCAGCACGAGCAGCGGGCGCAAGGCGCCGCTCTTGATATGCGGCGTGGAGCTGGTGATCTGGTCGACGACCGCATCGATCTGCCCGCCGATCAGATCGACCAGGGCCGGGCCCGAGCCCTTGTAGGGCACGGCGTTGGCGCCGGACTTCACCACGTCCTCCAATTGCAGCAGGGCCAGGTGGTTGGGAGAGCCAGGACCGGCATGGCCCACGGCCACATTGCCGGCCTTGGCTTTCATGGCCTTGATGAAATCCTCGGCGGTCCTGAAGCGCGCATCGTTGGCACGCACCACCACGACCACGGGCGTGCGGCTGACCACGGCGATGGGCGCAAAGCTGTCGGCGCGGTAGGGCAGCTTGATCATTTCCGGCAAGGTGCCCAGTTGCCCGGGCGTGGCCACCAGCAGCGTGTGTCCGTCGGCCTCGGCCCGGGCGACCCAGCCCGAGCCCACGGAGCCGCCGCCCCCGGCCCGGTTGTCGACCACGACCGACTGCGATGCATGCCGGGCCAGCGGGATGCCCAGGGTACGGGCCACGATATCCACATTGCCCCCGGGTGCGAAGGGCACGACCAGGGTGAGGGGCTTGGCGGGATAGGCGCGTGCCCGCGCACTGCCGGCAGCGGCGAGTGCGGCCATCGAAACCGCCGCCTGGATGAAGCCCCGGCGGCTTCTTGGGTTCTCGTACATGCATGTCTCCTTTGTGAATATCCAATGGCCTGATTCAACGGCCCCAGTAAAGATGGGCGGGGTTGTCCACCAATATCCTGTGCAGCATTTCCATGGGTACCCATTGAAGCAGTGCACGGGCCAGTTCCAGGCTGGAATGCTCTCGCGCCTGGATTCCCGGATGGGGCCAATCGGAGCCCCAGACAACCCTGTCCGGATTGGCTTGCAGCAATGCCTGCGCAATCGGGTAGATGGCCGTATCGGCCGCTGATGCCGTTTCCGAAATCCGGTAGGCGCCGGAGAACTTGACCCAGGCCCGCCCCTCTTTCATCAGGGCACGCAGATTGGCCAGCCCCGGGCCGCCAGCGCCCGAGCGGGCATGGGGGTGGCCGAAATGGTCAACGACCACATCCACCCCCATCCCGGCCACGCGCTGCACCAGGCCCGGGTCATCATCGACGTTGACCAGCAGCTGGATATGCCAGCCCAGACCCTTGATGCGATCGGCCACGGCCTTCAGGCGAGACGCCGATACCCCGCCCTGGAACAGCGCGTTGCAGCGCGCGCCCCTGACGCCCAGCACATGCAGCGCCTCGATGTCACTGTCCGCCGTATCCTCATAAATGACCGCCACGCCGCGCAGGGTGCCCTGCGACGCATTGCGCAAAGTGTTCTTGAGCAGGCTGTGATCGCGGCCATATACGCTGGGCTGGACCAGAATGCATTTGTCCACACCCACGGGACGGAATGCCTTTCGATAATCGCCGATCGACGCCGCAGCCGGGGTATAGGAGCGCTCCTGAATCAATGGATATTCCGAAGGATCTCCGAAAACATGGAAATGCGTATCGCAGGAGCCGGCGGGAAAGATTCGCGCCATGCCGGCCAGTGACTCCTGGCCGGAAAAATCAGCGGGTGGGTGAAGGAAGGTGGGTTTCATCAGCGATCTCGACAAGTTTTTTCATTGTCATGAAGCGCCTAAAATTCGGTCAAGCTCATCTTTGTCATCTTCAAAATGAACCAGATTCAACATGCGGACGGCACGCAGCGCACGCCCGTCAACCTGCGCAGCATCGACCTGAACCTGCTGGTGATCTTCGAGGCCCTGGTCGAGGAACGCAGCGTGGGCAAGGCCGCCGCGCGGCTGGGACTGACCGCCTCGGCCGTCAGCCATGCGCTCAAGCGCCTGCGCACGCAGTTCAACGACCCGCTGATGCTGCGCACGGCCGAGGGCATGTCGCCCACGCCCGAGGCCGTGCGCCTGGCGCGCTGCTTTCGCAAGGCCTTCAGCGAGATCGAGAGTGCCATCGAGGTCGGCGGCGGCTTCGACCCCGCCACGGCGCGGCGCAACTTCTTCCTGAGGCTTTCCGACTATGTGGGCGTGCAGCTGCTGCCCCAGCTGTGCATCCACCTGCGCTCGGTGGCGCCCGGCATCAGCCTGACCGTGCAGTCCTTCGACGGGCGCCAGCCCTCGGACCGCGTGGAATACGAAGGCGTGGAGATTCGGCTGTCCGTCTCACGCGGTCACTCGGTGCGCTCGGCTTCCCGCCGCCTGCTGGACGACCAGTGGATGGTGCTGATGCGCAGGGACCATCCGGCCGCGGCCGCCCCGTTCACGCTGGAGAAGTACCTGGATCAGGGCCACCTGAAGGTCACCGGTGTGGGCAGCAGCATCGTGGACGAGATCCTGGCCGAGCGCGGGCTGGCGCGCCGCGTGATGTTCCAGGTGCCGACCTGGCTGGGCATGGTGCCCGTCATCGAATCCACCGATCTGGTCGCGGCCATGCCCGCGCACTGGATGCACAGCGTGCTGTCCGGCTCCGACTGCGTGGCCCATCCCATGCCGCTGCCCGAGATGGCGCTGTCCATTGACGCCGTCTGGCATCCGCGCAACGAGCACGACGCGGGGCACCGCTGGTTCCGCGAGCTGATCCACCAGATCTTCCAGGATGCGTACACCAAATCGCGGCTGCAGCAGCGCACTGGCAGCACTTAACGCGGCCCTCATGCTTTTCTGTGAAGATGCGGTCTTTCCGATGCCCAAGCCATGACCGCACAAGAACACACACCAGCGCAGCAGCGCCGCAACCTCGGCCTGCTCGTGGCCGCCCAGTCGCTGGGAGGCGCCTCGCCGCCCATCATCATCTCGCTGGGAGGACTGGTCGGGCAGCAGTTGTCCACCAACCCCACGGCCACCACGCTGCCGGTCAGCATCTACCAGCTGGGGCTGGCGCTGTCCACGCTGCCGGCCGCCTGGCTGATGCAGCGCCTGGGGCGGCGCGCGGCCTATGTGCTGGGCGCGGTGCTGGGGGTGGTCTCGGGCGTGATCGCGGCCCAGGGTATCGCGCATTCGGACTTCGTGACCTTTTGCATCGGCACGGCGCTGGCGGGCTTTTACGCTGCCTGCGTGCAAAGCTACCGCTTCGCGGCCACCGACGCCATGACCGACCCCGCCCAGCAGGCGCGTGCCATCTCGCGCGTGATGATCGGCGGGCTGGTCGCGGCCATCATCGGCCCGCAGGTGGTGATCTGGACGCGCGACGCCCTGCCCATGACGCCGTTCGCGGGCAGCTTCTACAGCCAGGCCGTGCTGGCCCTGCTGGCCCTGCCCCTGCTGCTGGGCCTGAAGCTGCCGCCGCCCCAGGCGCGCGCCGTGGCCGGCGAGGCGCGGCCGCTGTCCGAGATCGCGCGCACGCCGCAGTTCATCGTGGCCGCCTCGGCCGGCGTGGTCAGCTACGGGCTGATGGCCTTTCTGATGACGGCCGCGCCCATGGCCATGGTGGGCTGCGGCCACAGCGTGGGCCAGGCGGCGCTGGGCATCCAGTGGCATGTGCTGGCCATGTTCGCGCCCAGCTTCTTCACGGGCCGGCTGATCGCGCGCTTCGGCAAGCGCCGCATCACGGCGCTGGGGCTGGCCATGATCGCCGCCTCAGCCGTGATGGCGCTGATGGGCCTGGAGCTGCTGCACTTCTGGGGTTCGCTGGTGCTGCTGGGCGTGGGCTGGAACTTCGGCTTCATCGGCGCCACGGCCATGGTCACCGACTGCTACCGCCCCGCCGAGCGCGCCAAGGTGCAGGCGCTCAACGACTTCCTGGTCTTCGGCGTGGTGGCCGTGGCCTCGTTCGGTTCGGGCCAGATGCTGCACACGGCGGGATGGGACGGCATCAACACCTGGATGCTGCCCATCGTGGGCGTGGTGCTGCTGATGCTGGCCGTGCAGGGACGCGGCGCCGGTGCGCCGGCGTGATCAGCGCGTGGCAGGAAGCCGGCGGCTGCCCAACCAGAGCACGGCCACCCAGGCCACCAGCGCCAGGGCCAGCAGCAAGGACAGGTGCCACAGCACCGCCTGCAGCGGCGCGCCTGCCTGGTTCAGCCGCAGCGAGGCCTGGATGGCCGCCGTGCTGGGCGACAGCCAGCGCAGCGCCTGCAGCAGCTGCGGCAGTGCCTCGGCCGGCCAGCTGAAGCCGCCCACGAAGGCCAGCGGGATGGAGGTGAACAGCACCACCTGCATGGCGCGCTCGCGGTTGGCCAGCCACCAGCCCAGCAGGGCCGCCAGCCCCGCCACGGCGGGCACGAAGACCGCCAGCAGCGCCAGCGCGCCCCAGGGGTTGCCGCCGCGCGGATAGTCGTGCCAGACGAAGATCCAGCCGAAGTAGTACAGGCCCGACAGCCAACCCAGCGTGCACAGCGCCAGCAGGCGCGCAAGCCAGGTGCGCGCAGGTGCCCGGTCCTGCCCCCGTTCGCGCCAGGTGCCGACCAGCAGGGCGCCGCCCATGAGCAGCGTCTGCTGCAGGATGATCAGGGCCACGGCCGCCACCACGAAGCTGCCATAGCCCTCCGTCGGGTTGAACAGCGCCTGCATCTGCAGGTTGACGGGCGAGCGGCTGGCCTGGGCCTGCAAGCTGCTTTGCCCGCCGGCCGTCAGGCGCCGCAGCTCCACGCCGGCGGACACCGTGCCGAAGGCCTCGGCAAAGCCGTACTGCACCTGCTTGGCGGCCAGCGGATAGGCACCGTTGGCGTAGACGGGGACCACGGCCTCTTCGCTGCGCACCACGCGGCGCTTGAGATCGCGCGGCAGCAGCGCATAGCCCATGACGCGGCCGTCCAGCAGGGCCTGCTGCGCCTGGCCCTCGTCGCCCGTGACCAGGGCCACCTCGATGCGGGGGCTGGCCTGGGCAAAGCGCAGCATCTGGCGCGCCAGAGCGCTGCCGTCGTGCTGCACCACGGCCACGGGCACGCGCTGCACCACCTCCTGGCCGTAGAACCAGGGGTAGAAGAAGCCGTAGAGCACAGGTGCGCCCACCAGCAGCATGAGCACGCCCACGTCGCCGAACACGGCACGCAGCGCGGCCAGGAAATCCTGCGCGAAGCCCCTGGTCATTTCAGCGCCCTCCCCATTTGTCGGGGCGGGACAGGCCGCGCTTCAATCCGGCCGTCGCCAGCAGCACCAGCGCCAGCGTGGCCAGCAGCAATCCCGCCACGATCGGCAGGCTCTGCACGATGGGCGCGCCCATCTGGAGCTGCTCGATCTGCAGCCGCGCATAGTGGGTGTAGGGCATGGACAGCGCCCAGGCGCGCGCCGAATCGGGCATGGCCAGCAGCGGAAAGCCCACGCCGCTGAACGCAAAGGCCGGCGCCGACAGCAGCCCGGCGCCCGACAGCGCCGTGCGCAGCGACAGCGTCAGCGCGGCCAGCAGCGCGCCCGCCGCCAGGCTCACGGCGATCAGCAGCAGCAGGGCCAGCCCCACCCAGGCCAGGCTGGCCGCGCCCTGGCCCGGGTGCCAGCCGCGCCCGGCCGTCATCCACAGCAGGGCCAGCGCCCCGCCCAGGCCCAGGCTGGCCCAGGCGCAGGCCAGCTTGCCCGCCAACGCGCCCGCGATGGCGCTCCAGCCGGCGCGCTCCTGGCCCGTGGCCTCGGCCAGCCACTGTCCCAGCGTGCGGTCGCGCAGCTCGCGCCCCACGGACCAGGCGCCGGCCGTCATGCCCAGGATATGCAGCAGCGCCGGAATCAGCGCAGCCGCGAGGAATTGCTCGTAGTTGGTGGAGATGTTGAACAGCGAGACGAGATTGGTGCGTATCGGCTCCATGCGCACACGCAGCGCCTGGGCCGGGTCGCCGCGCCTGGCGCGGGCCTGCATCTCCACACCGGCCGACAGCGTGCCCACGACCTGGCGCAGGTCGCGCTGGATCAGGCTGGAATGCGTGGCCAGCTGGGCGTTGTGCAGCAGCACCACGTCCGCGCCGCGCCCCTGCTTGACGTCGCGCGCGAAGTCCGGCGGGATCTGGACCACGGCGTAGGCGCCCATGGACTGCAGCGCCCACTGCGCCTCGGAGGCGTTGAGGGCCTGGGACTGCACGGCCAGTCCCGGCGTGGCGTCCAGCATGCGCACCAGCTGGCGCGACAGGCTGCTGTGGTCCTGGTCCCAGACAGCGATCGGCAGGCGCTGCACCAGCCCTGCCGAGAAGATCCAGACCATGAGCAGCAGCGCCAGCAGCGGCACCCAGCTGACCATGGCCAGGTCCCAGGGCCGTGCGCGCAGCAGCCGCACTTCGCGCCGCAGGCTGGCCGAAAACGGCGTGGAGGGGCGCTGCACGCTCACGGTGGCCGTTGCCTCAGCGGCCGCCTTCGACGACCACGCTCATGCCGGGCCGCGCGCCCGCGATGGGCTCGGCCGGCCGCGCCCGCACTTCGAAGGTGCGCGCATCGAAGCCCTGGCCCGCACGCGTGGCGCGCCAGGTGGCGAAGTCGGGCAGAACGCCCAGGTAATAGACCTCGAAGGCGGCCGTCCGGTTGTCCAGCGCGGGCAGACGGCCCGTGAAGCGGCTGCCCTGGGCGAAGCTGGCAAGCTGGTCTTCACGCACATTGAGCACCACCCACTGGTCGGCCAGATCGACCACGGTGACCACGGCCACGCCCTGGGGCGACAGCTCCCCTTGACGGGCCAGCACCTGGACGACCTCGCCGGCCACGGGGCTGCGCAGCGCGGTCTCGGCGCGCGCGGCCTCGACCTCGGCGACCACGCCCTGCACCTGGCGCGCCTGGGCCTGGGCCGCGCTGCGGTCCTCCTGGCGCGCGCCCGAGGCAGCCATCTCGTACTGGGCGCGCGCCGCCAGTGCCTGGTCGCGCGAGGCGCGCCAGTTGGCATCGGCCTCGTCGCGCTTCTGGGCGGCGACCAGGCCCTGGTCATACAGGCTTTGCACGCGACGCAGCGAGGTCTGCGCCAGGTCGGCCGCCGTCTGGGCACGCTGCCAGTTCAGTTGCGCCATGCGCACTTCCTCGGGTCGGGCGCCGGCCTGTGCCTTGTCGGCCTGGGCCTGGGCGGCATCGCGCGCGGCCTCGGCCTGGGCCAGCTTGGCGCGCACTTCGGGGCTGTCCATCTCGATGAGCAGATCGCCGACCTGGATCTTCTGGCCCTCGGTGACCAGCACCTTGGCGATACGCGCCGTGACCTTGGGCGCGACATCGGTCTCGCGCGCTTCCATCTGGCCCTGGAAATACAGTGGGGCGGGCTGGGCCGCGCGCCAGAAGCCCCAGGCCACGAGCAGCAGCACGGCCAGCACGATGGCGATGGCCAGCCAGGGGCGCCTGCGCGCCGGCCCGGCGGCGGGCGGCCCGTCGGGGGCATGGCGGGAAGTGTCGGGTGTGGCGGTGCTCATGGTGCGTCGGAGGGGATCTGTATGTCGGCCTGGGCCATGAATCGGTCGAACTCTTCGCTCTGGCCGGTGCTCTCCAGCAAGGCGGCCAGGGCCTGCACGTACTGGTTGGCCACCTCGGCGCGCTGGGTCTGGACCTTGGCGAGATTCAGGCGCGCATCGATCAGGTCCAGCGTGGTGCTCGTGCCTTCCCTGAGCCCGGCCTCGCGCAGCCGCAGCAGCTCGCGCGCCAGGTCCTCCTGGGCCTGCCGGGACTGGTACTGGCGTCGCGCCTGCTCCACGCCCAGCCAGTTCTTTTCCACCAGCAGCGCGATGTCGCTGAGCGCCTGGGTCTGGGTCAGCTCGGCCTGCTCGATCTTGCGCTGCGAGGACGCGGCCAGCGCGTCGCGGTCCAGGCTGTCCCACAGCGTCCAGCGCACGGCCACGCCGGCCACCCAGTTGGGCTTGCCGCCGGTGTTGACCTCGCGCGAGCCGAAGGCCAGCACCTGGGGACGGCGCAGCGCCTCCTGGGCATCGTGCAGCGACTCGGCCTGGCGCTTCTTGGCCTGAACCTTGTCCAGGCCCGGATGGCGCGCCTGCGCGGTGGCGATGAAGCCGTCCAGCGGCGGCAGCGGCTGGCTGCTGACGAACAGCGGCGTGCTGGGCAGCACCTGCCGCCGGGCCTTGATGGTCCGCGCCAGCGCGGCCGCGGCCAGCTCGGCATCGTCGCGCGACTTGCGCGCCTGCTGCTCGGCATCGGCCAGTGCCGCCCTGGCCTGCAACCGTTCGAGCTGGGAGATCACGCCGGCCTTGAGCATGCTTTGCGCCGCCGCGTCATGCGATCGCACGCCTTCGAGCGCGCGTTCGCGCAGTCGGGCGGCGCGCTCGGCCAGCTGGGCACCGAAGTAGCGCTGCACCAGCAGCGAATGCAGGGCCTGGCTGCTGCTGGCGGCATCGGCCAGGGCCTCGTCGGTGGCCGCATCCAGGCCGCTGCGCACGGCATCGGACAGGCCGCCCAGGTACAAGGGCCAGACCAGGGACAGGCTGGCCGAGGCATTGCTGGCCTTGCGCTGCAGCGCATAGGAGGTGGGCAGCTGCGGCAGCGACGGAATGGCCGGCCCCACGGACGGCGGCAACTGGCCGAGCACGCCATCGAGCGTGCGCCGCGCGGGATCGAGGTCGATGTCGGCATTGGCCGAATAGCGATAGCCCAGGCCCGTGATGGCGACGGAAGGGCCGCCCAGGCCCTCGGTGCCCAGGCGCCGCAGCCGGGCGCTTTCCACGGCCTTCGCGGACGCGGCCAGCTGGTCGGATCGCTCCAGCAGGGACTGGCGGGCCTGCACGAAGCTCATCGTGGCCGGCTGCGGCTGCGATGGGGGCTGCGCCTGGGCCAGACCACAGGCCAGACCCAGCGCCGCCAGCCATGGCGACAGGTGCGCGGGCGATGCGCGCAATGGGAAGAACGGGGAAGCGCTCGATGTCATGAAGGGTTGGACGCCTTGCGGTGTTCACCAATGGTGGCGAAGCTTACATGGGCTTGCTGCCCCTGCCTCGTCGGACAAGCACCTGTGCAGGGCCGCCGGGGTAGCGCGATGTGCCATTCATGCCGCAGTCGCTGCTGTTTCTTGGCGCAGGCACCGTCCCGTGCCGCTACACTGGCGCCTGCCTGCGCGAGCGCGCCCGTGATGGGGACCGACCGCAGGCCTTTTTTTCTGCCCGGCATCGGCCCGATGCTCCCACTGATCACCATGTCCACCGTCTTCAACTTCACCTTCGTCCCCTGGTTCCGGTCCGTGGCTCCCTATATCCACAAGTTCCGACACCAGACCTTTGTGGTGGGGCTGACGGGCGAGGCCATCGCATCGGGCAAGCTCGGCTCCATCGTCCAGGACCTGGCCATGATCCAGGCCATGGGCGTGAAGATCGTGCTCGTGCATGGCTTTCGCCCCCAGGTCAACGAACAGCTGGCCGCCAAGGGCCATGAAGCCCGGTACTCTCGTGGCGTGCGCATCACCGATTCGGTAGCGCTGGACTGTGCCCAGGAGGCCGCGGGCCAGCTGCGCTACGAGATCGAGGCCGCCTTCAGCCAGGGCCTGCCCAACACACCCATGGCCGGCGCGCGCGTGCGCGTCATCTCGGGCAACTTCCTGACCGCGCGGCCCGTGGGCATCGTGGACGGGGTGGACTTCAAGCATTCGGGCCTGGTGCGCAAGGTCGACGTGGCCGGCATCCGCAGCGCGCTGGACATGGACGCCATGGTGCTGATGTCGCCCTTCGGCTTCTCGCCCACGGGCGAGGCCTTCAATCTGAGCATGGAAGAGGTGGCCACGCGCGTGGCCATCGAGCTCAAGGCCGACAAGCTGATCTTCCTGACCGAGGTGCCCGGCATCCGCCTGGACCCCGCAGGCCCGGCCGACGAGACCAACCCCATCGACACCGAGCTGCCCCTGGCCACGGCCCGCCGCATGCTGGCCGAGCTGCCCACGCCAGAGCAACCCACGGACACGGGCTTTTACCTGCAGCACTGCGTGCATGCCTGCGAGCATGGCGTGGAGCGCAGCCACATCCTGCCCTTCGCCATCGACGGCGCCCTGCTGCTGGAGATCTATGTGCACGATGGCATCGGCACCATGGTCATTGACGAGAAGCTCGAGGAGCTGCGCGAGGCCACGCCCGACGACGTGGCCGGCATCATCCAGCTGATCGAGCCCTTCGAGAGGGACGGCACACTGGTCAAGCGCAGCCGCACCGAGATCGAGCGCGACATCAATCACTACACCATCATCGAGCACGACGGCGTGATCTTCGGCTGCGCCGCGCTCTATCCCTACCCCAGTGCCAAGACCGCCGAGATGGCGGCCGTCACGGTCTCGCCCAAGAGCCAGGGCACGGGCGATGGCGAGAAGCTGCTCAAGCGCATCGAGCAGCGCGCCAAGGCCCAGGGCCTGGACAGCCTGTTCGTGCTGACCACGCGCACCATGCACTGGTTCATCAAGCGCGGCTTCCAGCCCGTGGACCCGGACTGGCTGCCCGAGGCGCGCAAGGCCAAGTACAACTGGGACCGTAAAAGTCAGGTCCTGGTCAAGAAGCTCTGATCAGCCTTTCACCGCTGCCTGCCAGCGCGCAGCCGCCTTGCCGGCCGCTGCCAGCGCCGCATCGCGCTGCGGCGCGTCGGCCGGGCATTCGGTGAGGTAGCCGGTCACCAGCAGCGGTGCGCTTTGGGGCGTGGGCCAGGCGATGACGGCATCGTTGGCGGTGCCGCGCTCGCCCGTCCCCGTCTTGCCGCCGACTCGCCATGTGGCGGGCATGCCCGCGCGCAGGCGCTTGTCGCCCGTGCGGCTGGCCTCCAGCCATTGCTGCAGCAGCGCGCGGCCATGGCCCTCCAGCACCGAGCCCAGCAACAGCCGCTGCATGCCCCGGGCCATGGCCAAGGGCGTGGTGGTGTCGCGCTCGTCGCCGGGCAGGCCTTCATTGAGCTCAGGCTCCATGCGGTCCAGGCGGGTGGTCGGATCGCCGCTGGCCCGCAGCCACTGCGTCAGCGCCTGCGGTCCGCCACTGGCATCCAGCAGCAGGTTGGCCGCCGTGTTGTCGCTGAGCACCACCGCCGCCTCGCACATCTCGGCGATGGTCATGCCGCCGCCGTCGCCGGAACGCGGTCCGCTGGCCGGCGAGTAGGGAACCAGCCGGGAGCGGGCATAGTGCACCCGGCGTGACAGGCGTTCGTCGCCCTGCTGCACGCGGTGCAGCACCTGGGCGGCCAGCAGCAGCTTGAAGGTGCTGCACATGGCAAAGCGCTCGTCGCCACGGTGATCGACGCTGGCACCGGTGCCAGCGTCCAGTACCGCCACCCCCAGGCGCCCGCCGACGCCCTGTTCGATACGTGCCAGCTCCTGCGCGAAAGCCCGGTCGGCAGCCCCCTGTTTTCCTGATGGCGCAGCGCAGCCCGCGAGCCCGCCCAGAGCGCCGGCCGTCACGGTGCCAGCCCTCAGAAAATCACGTCTTTGCATTGTTCTTCCTTTTCCCTTGCAGATGACGAACGCAACGATAGCGCCGCGCCGCCAGGCCCACCAGCGTGAATAATTGGCGGCATCCCCTAGAAAAACTATAGGCTCCGCCATGCAACTGCCCCTCAACGCCCTGCGCATGTTCGATGCCGCCGCGCGCCACCTCAATTTCACGCGGGCAGCCGACGAGCTGTGCGTGACCCAGGCCGCCGTCAGCCAGCACATCCGCAAGCTCGAGGAGCGCCTGGGCAAGCCGCTGTTCCGGCGCCTGCCTCGGGGGCTGGCGCTGACCGACGAAGGCCACGCCCTGTGGCCGTCCGTGGCCGAGAGCTTCGCGCGCCTGGAGCAGTCGCTGCAGCAGGTGGCCGAGCCGCGCCCGCGCGAGATCCTCACCGTAGGCGTGGTCGGAACCTTCGCCATCGGCTGGCTGATTCCCCGGCTGGAGCAGTTCCAGCAGCAGCACCCCTACATCGACCTGCGCCTGCTCACGCACAACAACCGCGTGGACCTGGCCGGCGAAGGGCTGGATGCGGCCGTGCGCTTCGGTGATGGCGCATGGCAGGGCACGCGGGCCGAGATGCTGCTGCGCGCACCACTGACGCCCATGTGCACCCCGGCGCTGGCCCGGCGCCTGCGCCAGCCCGCCGACCTGGCCGGACAGACGCTGCTGCGCTCCTACCGGTTGCAGGAATGGGAAAGCTGGTTCGCCACGCTGGACCAGGACGCCCCGCCGGCACGCGGTGCCATGTTCGACTCCTCCCTGACGCTGGCCGAGGCGGCCGCCCAGGGCGCGGGCGTGGCCCTGCTGCCGGCGCGCATGTTCCAGCACCTGCTCCAGCAGGGCCGGCTGGTGCGGCCCTTCGCGCAGGAGGTGGACACGGGCGCCTACTGGCTGACCCACCTGCGCTCGCGCGCGCCCAGCGCGGCGCTCGGGACTTTCCGGCAATGGCTGCTGGCGCAGCTGGGTTCCTAGAGGCCGGGACCACGGCTTTTCGTGGCCAGCGCTATTATCTGGCGCTTTCGCCCTGGCACGCCACCTCCGCTTCCCACTCGCCCATGACCCAGACCCTGCCGGTTCTCTACTCGTTCCGCCGCTGCCCCTATGCCATCCGCGCACGCCTGGCGCTGGCCCATGCAGGCCTCGCCTGCGAACTGCGCGAAGTCAATCTGCGCAACAAGCCGCAGGCGCTGCTCGACGCCTCGCCCAAGGCCACGGTGCCCGTGCTGGTGCTGGAGGACGGGCGCGTGATCGAGCAGAGCCTGGAGATCATGCTGCACGCACTGCGCGCCAATGATCCCGATGGCTGGCTGGCCCCCACCAGCGGCGCGCTGGACGACATGCTGGCCCTGGTCGAGCGCAACGACGGCTTCTTCAAGCAGGCCCTGGACCGCTGCAAATACCCCGAGCGCTACACGGCCGAAGAGGTCAACCAGGCCCAGGCCGACGCCCTGACCTGGCTGGCCGGACTCGATGACCGACTCGAGGCCTCGGGCTACCTGTTCGGGCAGAACCCCGGCCTGGCCGACATGGCGCTGCGCCCCTTCGTGCGCCAGTACGCGCGCATCGACGAAGCCCAATGGAACGAGCAGCCCTGGCCGCATCTGCAGGCCTGGCTGCAGCGCTGGATCGACTCGGCCCTGTTCGCCGAAGTGATGGAAACCTATCCGGGCTGGGTGCCCGGCACGCGCGGCCCGGTGTTCGGCGCCGATGGCGTGGGCAGCGACTGAATCCCCCGCAGCGACCGGCAGGGGGCTGCATCGCGTGGGGAAAGCTGGCACAGTGGCAGGCTGTTGCCATCGCACCCCACTTTGCTGACATGACCCTCGCCACCCTGCTCGTCTTCTCCCTGGTCGCACTGATCGCGATCATCACCCCCGGCCCCACCGTGCTGCTGGCCCTGGCCAATGGCTCGCGCCACGGCGTGCGCCGCGCCCTGCCAGGCATGCTGGGCGCCGTGCTGTCGGACTTCGTGCTGGTGGGGGCGGTCGCGCTGGGCCTGGGAGCCCTGCTCGCGGCCTCGGACTTCTGGTTCTCGGTGGTCAAGTGGGCGGGCGCGGCCTACCTGGCCTGGCTGGGCCTGCGCATGCTGCGCAGCCAGGGCGGCTCGCTGTCGGCGCCCGAGGGTGACGGCGGTGTGGACGGCTACAGCGCCCGCACCGTCCTCTTCAAGTCCTTCCTGGTGGCGGTGACCAATCCCAAGGGCTACCTGTTCTGCTCGGCCCTGCTGCCCCAGTTCATCGACCCGGCCGCCGCCCAGGCGCCGCAGTACATCGCCATTGCCCTGGTGTTCGCGCTGATCGATTTCCTGGTCATGCTGGCCTACGCCTTCGCGGGCTCGCGTGCCGCGCGGCTGCTGCGCGGACGCGCCGTGCTGTGGCTGGACCGCCTGTGCGGCGGCATGCTGCTGGCGCTGGCCGGCTCGCTGGCCTTTTATCGCCGGGCGTCGAACTAGAGCCCGTTAGCGCGGCGCCGCCATGGCCTCGTCCAGCTGCAGCACGGCCGCCGCGTTGCCGGTGGTGGTGGCCAGGGTGTCGATGACGCCCGTGCGCAGCGCGCCCAGAATGGCCGTGACCTTGCTGGCCTCGGCCGCCACGGCGATGACATTGGGAATGCGCTGCAGATCCTCGCGGCTCAGGCCGATGACGCGGTCCTGCATGGGCGTTGCCGCCGGCTGGCCGTGGATGTCGATGAAGTCGTAGCCCATCATGTCGCCCACCGTGCCGGCACGCCGGGCATCCGAGATTTCCTGTGCCGAGAACCACCCCATGCGGGCCATGTTGCTGTCCACGCTGACATCGCCCACGCCGATGAGGGCGATGTCGGCGCGCCGCGCCTTGTCCAGCGTATGCCGGACCGTGTCGTTGTCCAGCAGCGCCTGGCGCAGCTGCGGATCGCCGACCAGGGCGGGTGCATACAGCGATTCGGACTTGCCCCCGAAGCGCGCGGCCAGCCGGCGCGCGATGTGGTCGGCATTCATGGCCTCGCCACCCCGGTAGGAGCCGCCGATGGCGCTCACGAACTGGCATTCGCGCCGCGTGGCGGACAGCGCGTGCTCGGAGACCGCGGACACATTGCGGCCCATGCCCACGGCGACAATGGCGCCATCGACCAGGATGCGCTCCAGCTCGCTGGCCACCAGGCCGGCCAGCAGCGCACGCTGCTTGTCGGCATCCTGATGGTCTACCGCGATCAGCGCGCGCTTGATGTGGAATCGCTCGGTCAACTGCCGCTCCAGGTCCGTGGACACCACCGCATGCTGGCGCACGCGGATCTCGACGACACCCTCTTCCTGGGCCCGGCGCAGCATCCGCCCGACCGTGGCACGCGAGATGCCGAACTCCCTGGACAGTTGTTCCTGCGTCCATCCGTCCACGTAGTACAGCGTCGCAAGTCGCGTCAGGTCGGCTTCGGTCAAGACGGTTCTCCATGGTTGGGGGCGGGCAAGCCGCGCAGTGTAGCGCCGCTCACCGGGGCTGGCTACCGTGGGGCAGCAGCAGCACTTTCACCGAGTCCATGGAATCGGCCACCCGGATCGCCGTCTCCCATTCGGACAGCGCAAGGCGGTGGGTGACGATGCCCTCGGAGGTGACCAGGCCGCGCGCCAGCAGGTCGATGGCGATGGGGTAGCAATGCGCGCTCAGATGGGCGCCACGCAGATCCAGCTCCTTTTCCTCGCCAATGATGGACCAGTCCACCGTGGTGTCGCGGCCGAACACGCTGAACTCCACGAAGCGCCCGAGCTTGCGCACGAGATCGAGGCCCTGGGTCACGCCCGAGGGCGCGCCCGTGGTCTCGATGTACACATCGCAGCCATAGCCGTCGGTCAGCGCGTGCACGATGGCCCTGGCGTCCTCGCGCCCGGGGTTGATGGTCGCATCGGCGCCGCAGCGGCGTGCCAGCGCCAGGCGCTCGTCCGACAGGTCCATCACCACCAGCCTGCGCGGCGTCTTCAGGCGCGCCACCTGGGCCATGAGCAGGCCCAGCGTGCCGGCACCGGCAATCACCACCACGTCATCCAGCTGGATATCGCCCCGGTTGACCGCATGGATGGCGCAGGACAGGGGCTCGGTGATGGCCGCGTCCTCGAAGGCCACGCTCTCGGGAATGCGGTGCACCACGGCGCGCGCCGACAGGCGCATGTACTCGGCCATGCCGCCATCGGCCACTGCGCGCTGGAAGCCGTAGACATCGTGCACCTCGCACATCCAGCGAAAGCCGGTGCGGCAGTAGCGGCAGGCATGGCAGGGCACGATCTGCTCGGCGATGACGCGGTCGCCGACCTGCACGCCGTGGTGCGCCTCGGCGCCCTCGCCCGCCTCCACCACATGACCCCAGAACTCGTGGCCCGCGATGACCGGCGGGCGCACGTAGGCCGGCCGCCCCTTGTCAGGGTCGCCCCAGAAACGCGGCGCGCCGGCCCAGCACTTGCAGTCGCCCGCGCAGATGCCGCAGGAGGCCACGCGGATGACCAGCTCGCGCGGCCCGGCGCGCGGGCGCGCAACGCGCTCCAGCCGGTAGTCCCGGGGGCCGTGGCAGACCACGGCGAGCATGTGCGTATCGGTGGCATCGGTCAGGTCGCTGTGCATGGTGTTCTCCTGGGTGGTCGGCAATGGGATGGGACCTGGCGGCGCGTCATTCCCTGCGGCGGGAGCTGTCCAGCAGCACGGCGCCGACGATGATCACGCCCTTGATCACCTGCTGGTAGTACGAGGACACGCCCAGCAGGTTCAGGCCGTTGTTGATCACGCCGATGAGCAGCGCGCCAACGACGGTTCCACCCAGGCGGCCCGTGCCGCCCGACAGGCTGGTGCCACCGATGACCACGGCGGCGATGGCGTCCAGCTCATACGACACGCCCGCCTGCGGCAGCGCCGCCGTGGTGCGTGCCGCCAGCAGGATCCCGGCCAGGCCCGCCAGCAGGCCACTGGCCACATAGACCAGCAGCAGGATGGCGCGGGTGTTGACGCCGCTGGTCTTGGCGCTGCGCAGGTTGCCGCCCACGGCGTAGATATAGCGGCCGTACACGGTATAGCGCAGCACGAAGGCGAACACCGCGACGACGGCGGCGAAGATCACGATGGGCATGGGCACGGGCCCCAACTGGCCGGAGCCAACCGCCAGCAGGCCATCGGGAAGCTCCGAGACCGGCATGCCGTCGTTGTAGATATAGGTCAGCCCGCGCGCCGCGCTGAGCATGCCCAGCGTGGCCACGAAGGGAGGCACGGCCAGCCAGGCGACCAGCAGCCCATTGACGCCGCCCAGCAGCATGCCCACGCCCAGCCCCGCACCCACGCTCAGCGCCAGCCCGTGGCCATCGGCGGCCAGCCAGGCAGTCACCATGCCGGCGAACGCCAGGATGGCGCTCACCGACAGATCGATCCCCGCCGTCAGCACCACGCAGGTCATGCCCACGGCCAGGATGCCGTTGATCGAGGTCTGGCGCAGGATGTCGACCCAGTTGCCCCAGGTCAAGAAATGGGGGTTGGCCAGCGCCAGCGCGAAACACAGCGCCAGCAGCGCGATGGCCACGCCATAGCGCTCGCGCAGGTTGCGCAGGTCCAGATTCGGCCGGGCCATGGACGGCGGCGCGGCGGAGGCTTGAAGCTTGGTCATGGGGGGTCCTCTGATGGCTGTTGGCAAAGGCGCGCCGGGCGCTCACTGGATGGAGTAGCCCCCGTCGATGACGATGTTCTCGCCGGTCAGCATGCCGGCGTGCTCTCCGGCCAGGAAGACGGCCAGCCGCGCGATCTCATCGGGCTGTGCAAAGCGGCCCGTGGGGATGAGCGCGCGCATCGCCTCCCCCACCGCACCCGCCCAGGCCTGGCGGCCCAGCGGCGTGTCCACCACGGTGGGCGAGATGGCGTTGACGGTGATGCCGTCCGGCGCCCATTCCAGCGCCAGCACGCGCGTCAGCCCGACCAGGCCGGCCTTGCTGGCGCAGTAGGCGGCATGGCGCCTGAGCGCGATCACGCTGGCCTGCGAGGCCAGGTTGACGATGCGGCCGTGGCGCTGGCGGCGCATGGCAGGCGCCACGGCCTGGGCCAGCAGCAGCGGCGCCGTGAGGTTCACGGCCAGCGTGCGCTGCCATGCGGCCTCGCTGACCTCGCCAGCAGGCTCCAGCAGCGCCACGCCTGCGCTGTTGACCAGGATGTCGATGCGGCCCGTGGCCTCCAGCACGCCTGCCACGGCCTGCGCAACGGCCGCCTGCCCGGTCACGTCCACCGCCAGCGCCATGTGACGCGCCGGGTGCGCCGGCCCCGCCAGCGTGGCCACGGCCGAGGCCACCGCCTCGGCATCCAGGTCCAGCAAGGCGACCCGCGCACCCTGCCCGGCAAGCTGCCGCGCAATCGCCAGGCCGATGCCGCCCGCCCCGCCAGTGACCAGGGCGGTGCGCCCCTCGAAATCCACGGCCGTGCCCGCGCCCTTCATTTGCGGACCTTCTGGAGAAAGGCATCGGCGTTGGCGGGCACGATGGCGGTCCAGGGCACCTCATACGACCTGGCCGTGCCGTCGCCCCAGGGCATGGCCTGGGCGTACTCCTTCCACACCGTCGAGCGTGGCTGGTAGGACGGGCCGGCGAGATGGCGCAGCAGCACATCCAGCGCGCCCTGCGCCTGGGCCTGCGCATCCTGGAAATTCGTGGTCATCTCGCCGCGCTTGACGGCGTTGATGGCGGCGGCCACGCCATCCACGCCCACCACCGGGATGGTCCTGATGTCGATGCCCTTGGTCTTGATGGCCTGCACGGCGCCCAGGGCCTCGTCGTCGTTCTGGGCGATCACGCCCTGGATCTGGCCGGGAAACGCGGTCAGCCAGTTCTCCATCAGCGCCATGGACTCGGCGCGCGACCAGTTGGCCGTCTTGCGCGCCAGTACCTTCACCTCCTTGTGGCGCGCCAGCACCTCGTCGTTGCCACGCGCGCGCTCGATCTGCGCCGACTGGCCTATGGGCCCCTCGATCACGACGATGCGGCCCTTGCCGCCGATGGCCTTCATCAGCGCCTCGGCCTGCATGCGGCCCGCCACCACATCGTCGTTGCCCACGTAGGAGGTCAGCACATCGCCCTGCACGCGCGTGTTCGAACCCACCACGGGAATGCCCGCCTTGATGGCCTTTTGCACGGGCGCGGCGCCTGCCTTGAGGTCGATGGGCACGAAGAGAATGCCGTCGTACTTCTGCGTGATCATGGTGTCGAACTGGTTGCTCTGCGTCAGCGCGTCGTAGTTGCCATCGAACACGGTGACCTGCACCGTGCCGTCCAGCACGGCCGGGTGCGACTTCAGCTCCCTGGTCCACATCTGCATGAACTCGCCCTTGAGCCCGTAGACGGCCGCGCCGATCCGGTAGGGCCTGGAAGAAGTCTGGGCCTGCGCCTGCGCCGGCAGCGCAGCGGCAAGGGCGAGCACGCTGGCGAGCGTGGCGATGAATCGGCTCCATGGCATGGTCTGTCTCCTGTGAGTGTGAAAAGAAGCGGGGAAAAACCGTCAGGACGCGAGGTGCAGCAGCTCCTCCTGCGTCGCGCCGTGGCCCGGAATCACTTCGGCGATGCGTCCCTTGCGGAAGATGGCGATGCGGTCGCTCACCTCCAGGAGCTCGGGCGCCTCGGACGACACCACGACCACGGCATGGCCCTGCGCGGCGAACTCGGCCAGAAAGGCATGGACCTCGCGCTTGGCTCCTTCGTCGATGCCGCGCGTGGGCTCATCGCACAGCAGGCAGACGGGCTCGGTCGCCACGCAGCGCGCCAGCACCACCTTCTGCTGGTTGCCGCCGCTCAGGCCCGAGACCGGCATGGCGGGGCTGGCCAGCTTGACACGCAGGCGCCGCAGCAGATGGCCGACCAGCGAGCGTTCGGCCGGGAGGTCGATCACCCGGGCATGCTGCAGGCGCGGCAGCGCGGACAGGCTGGCGTTGAAGCCGACCGAGGCGCTCAGGACCAGCCCCGTGGCCTTGCGGTCCTCGGTCACCAGGGCCAGTCCCGCCCGGATCGATGCCCGGGGGTCTCCCTCGGGCAAGGCCTTGCCGCGAAGCCGGGCCTGGCCGCGGTCCGCCCGCGTGAGTCCATACAGGCAATTGAGAAACTCGCTGCGCCCCGACCCCATGAGGCCGTAGATGCCCAGCACCTCGCCAGGCGCGACCTGCAGGTCGATGTCCTCGAATTCGCCCTGGCGCGCAAGCCCCTGCACCGACAGCAGCGGCTCGCCCCGGACCGACGGCTTGCGAGCCCTGTCCGCCAGCCCCACCTCCCGTCCCACGATGAGCTTCACCAGCCCGCGCCGGTCGATGTCCGCCATCCGGCCGGACTGCACGAATCCGCCATCGCGCAGCACGGTATAGCGGTCTGCGATGGTGAAGATCTCGGTCAGGCGGTGCGATACATAGAGAATGCCGGCCCCTCGCGCGGTCACGCGCCGGATCGCATCGAAGAGGATGGCCGTCTCGCTCTCGCCCAGGGCCGAGGTGGGCTCGTCCATGATGATGAGCTCGCTTTGCCTGCTGAAGGCCTTGGCGATCTCCACCAGCTGGGTCTGCGCCAGGCTGAGCCGGCCCATCGGCGTGCGCGCATCGATGGCAAAGCCCAGCTGCGCCAGCAGCGCCTGCGCCGCCTCGAACAGCCTGCGGTAGTCGACCACCAGGCCGGCCCGGGTCGGCTCGCGGCCCAGGAAGATGTTCTCGGCCACGCTCATGCCCGGGATGGGCGACAGCTCCTGCGTGATGATGGAGATGCGGTGCGACAGCGCCTCGTGCGGCGTAGCGAAGTCCACCGGACGGCCCTTGAGCAGGATCTCGCCCGCATCGCGCCGCAGTATGCCCATCACGATGTTCAGCAAGGTCGACTTGCCCGCGCCGTTGCCGCCGCACAGGGCATGCACGCTGCCGCGGTGCAGCTCCAGGCAGCCGTCGCGCAGCGCGGGCACGCCGCCGAAGCTCTTGGCCACCCCGCGGGCCTGGAGCAGCGCGGCATTCATGGCCCACCCTCCTCGCCACGCGCCGATGCGGCCTGCGCGCGCTCGAAGCCGGTGATGGCATCGACCTTCTGCGCGGAGCCGCCCCCGTCGAAGGTCGAGGCCAGGAAGCGGTCCACGATGGCCTTGGCCAGTTCCGCGCCGATCACGCGCGAGCCCAGCGTGATGATCTGCGCATCGTTGCTGCGGCTGGCGCGCTCGGCCGAATAGGTGTCGTGGGCCTGCGCAGCGCGGATGCCCGCCACCTTGTTGGCGGCGATCGCCATGCCGATGCCCGTGCCGCACAGCAGGATGCCGCGCTCATGGCGCCCCTGCACGATGGCCTGCGCCACGGCGATCGCCACGTCGGGATACAGCACCGGCGCGCCATCGTGCGTGCCGAAGTCGGTCACCGCATGGCCCTGTGCAAGCAGGTGCTGCCTGACAGTGTCCCTGAGATCGCAGGCGGCTTCGTCGCAGCCGATGGCAAGGTTCACGGCGACTCCTCTTTCAAAAGATCATCAAATGATCAAAAGATCATCCTTTTTCCTACGATCCCACAATCGATATTTGCCTGTCAAATCAAAAAACCTATCGATTTCCCTTATGAATCCCGCATGAAATCCGGTTGACATCGGCTTTCATCAAAACAAAGAATGACCATCAAATGAGCATCTGACCAACTCAATCGCCACCTCAGGGAGACAACGCACATGGAGGAAAACGTCCGCATGAGTTCGACGAATCGCGTGATCAACCACCCAGACCGGGTGGTGGAAGACATGCTCCAGGGATGGCTGTCCGCCCATGCCGACACGCTGTGCGCCAGCGAAGGCAATGCACGGGTGGTGCGGCGCAGGGCCGAGCCACGCCAGGGCAAGGTGGGCATCGTGACGGGCGGCGGCTCGGGCCACGAGCCGGCCTTTCTGGGCTACATCGGCGAAGGCCTGTGCGATGCCGTGGCCATCGGCGAGGTCTTTTCATCGCCCACGGCCCGCAGCTTCCACGACGCCATGCGCGCCGCCGACGGCGGTGCCGGCGTGGCCTGCCTGTACGGCAACTACGCGGGCGACAACATGAACGTGGGCATGGCCATGCAGATGGCGGCGCGCGACGGCATCGTGGTCCAGGCCGTGGTGGCCAATGACGACGTACCCTCCGCACCCCGTGGCGAGGAGGAGCGCCGCCGCGGCGTGGCCGGCGAGATCCTGATGTGGAAGGCGGCCGGCGCCAAGGCCGCCATGGGGGCCAGCCTGGACGAGGTCGTCGCCGTGGCGCGGCGTGCCATGGCCTGCACGCGCAGCATGGGGCTGGGCCTGTCGGCCTGCGTGATCCCTGCCGTGGGCAAGGCCAACTTCCACATAGCACCCGGCACCATGGAAGTGGGCATTGGCCACCACGGCGAGCCGGGCGTGTCCGTGCGGCCCACGGCCACCGCGGCACAGATGGCCGAACTCATGCTGGACACCCTCCTCGCCGACCTGCCCTTCGCCCGCGGGGACCGCGTGGCCGTGCTGCTGTCCGGCCTGGGCGCCACGCCGCTGATGGAGCAGTACATCCTCTACGCGGAAGTGGCCCGGCGCCTGAAGGAAAACGGCATCACGGTGGCCTTTCAGCGGATAGGCAACCTGTTCACCTCGCTGGAGATGATGGGCGTCACGCTCACGCTGATGAAGCTCGATGACGAGCTGGAGGCCTGCCTGAAGGCCCCCTGCCACGGCGTCGCCCTGTCGATCGCCGGCCCGGCGCCCGCCACGGATCCCGCTCCGACACAGGAGCAGCGGGCAGACATGCCGGTCGCGGCACCGCCGCCCTCCAGGGAGCCATCCACCACTGTGCGGCGCGACCCTGAAGGCCCCTGCGTCGCGCTGAATGAAGCAGGCAGCCTGGTCAGGGAGTTGATCGCCACCATCGTCAGCCACCGGCAGTTCCTCAGCGAGATCGACGGCCTCATCGGCGACGGCGACCACGGCGTCAACATGGCCAAGGGCTTTTCGCAATGCGCGGCGCGGCTGGATGTCATGGGCGAGCACCGGGCGGCCCATCTGCCGACGGCGCTGGAGCAACTGTTCCAGGCGCTGATGGACGATATCGGGGGCTCGATGGGGCCGCTGTACGGAGGGTTCTTCCGAGGGTTCGCCGAAGTGCTTGCACCTCAGGAGCAACTCGATGCCGCCTTGTTCGGCCAGGCCCTGGCCCGGGCCCTAGCGAACGTGCAGGCGCTGGGCGGCGCCCGCGTGGGAGACAAGACCCTGGTCGACACGCTGGCCCCCGCCTGCCGTGCCTATGACCTGGCCTTGCAGGCCGACGCCGGCTTTTCCGAGGCGCTGCAGGCCATGGCCTCCGCCGCCGAGGCCGGCAAGGAATCCACCAGGAACATGCAGGCCCGCATCGGCCGCTCGGCCCGCCTGGGGCCGCGCTCGGTGGGTGTGCTCGATGCGGGGGCCACCTCCTGCTGGCTGATCCTGAGCACCATGGCCTGCTCGCTCAGGCGCCAGCTGGGATGAGGGCCGCTCAGGCGCGGCGGGCGCCGCCGGCCCGCCTGGCCAGCAGGATCAGCACAACCACGCTGAAGACCACGAAGCAGATGAAGGACCAGTTGGCGATGGAGCCGCCCAGAAAGCTCCAGTCCACGGCGGCACAGTCTCCGGAGCCACGGAAGATCATGGGCAGGGAGCGGCTGATGGGGTAGTTCTCGATCATGCCGTAGAAGTCGCGGCCGCAGGTCGCGAACTCGGGCGGATACCACTGCAGCCAGCTCTGGCGTGCGGCGACGAAGGCACCGAAGCCCGAGGACAGCAGCGCCAGGATGCCCCAGCCCATGAGCCAGCCACGCGAGCCGCGCGCCGCCCCCAGGCCCGTGAAGATGGCCACGCCGATCAGCGCGTAGCGCTGCACGATGCACATCGGGCAGGGCTCCAGCCCCACCACGTGCTGCAGGTACATGCCGAAGGCCAGCATGGCCACGCAGGCCAGGCTGATGAGCGCCAGGATGCGGCGCGGAGCGTTGTCAAACCATTGAAGCATTCTTGTCTTTCGTCACCCGGTTGAATGAAATCAGGGCTGTGGCGCCAGCCCGGCGCCACAGCCCTGATGCGGGTGCGAAAGCCGTTGCCGCGCCGTCAGATGCCAGCCGCCGCGTCCAGGAACACCTTGGCGCGGCGCGGTGTCACCACCAGGGTCTCCCCTTCGCGCAAGCCCATGTCCTTGAACTGCTGCGCAGGAATCTGCGCCTCGATCAGGCTGCCCTCTTCGGCATTGTCCGTGCTTTCGGTGCTCTCCGAGGGAATAAGTTCCAGCCGCGCGATGGGCCCCACGACGATGGCGCGGGCCAGTTGCACGACGATGCCCGTGGGCCGTCCCTGCACGTCCAGGTTCTGGCCAGGGGAGTAGCGCTCCACCTCCAGATCGTGCGGGCGCACATAGGCGAAGGCCTTGCTGTCGCTGGCGCCATGGGCGTCGTGGCTGTCCAGTTGCATGCCCTCGTCCAGGTAGACCCGGCCATCGCTGGCCCGGCCCTTGAACAGGTTGACATCGCCCAGGAAGCCATAGACGAAGGGCGTGGCCGGGTTGTCCCAGACCTGCTGGGGCGTGCCCTCCTGCTCGATGCGTCCCTGGTTGATGACGACCACGCGGTCGGCCACTTCCAGCGCCTCTTCCTGGTCGTGGGTCACGAAGATCGAGGTCACATGCAGCTCGTCATGCAGGTGGCGCAGCCAGCGGCGCAGTTCCTTGCGCACCTTGGCGTCCAGCGCGCCGAAGGGCTCGTCCAGCAGCAGCACCTTGGGCTCGACCGCCAGCGCCCGGGCCAGCGCGATGCGCTGGCGCTGGCCGCCCGACAGTTGCGAGGGAAAGCGCTCGGCGATCCAGTCCAGCTGCACCAGCTTGAGCAGGCTCATCACCTTCTCGCGGATCTGGGCTTCGCTGGGACGCTGGCCGCGCGGCTTCACGCGCAGGCCGAAGGCCACGTTCTCGAACACCGTCATGTGGCGGAACAGCGCATAGTGCTGGAACACGAAGCCCACGTTGCGCTCGCGCACATGAACGTCGGTCGTGTCTTCGCCGCTGAAGTGGATGCTGCCCACGTCGGGCGTCTCCAGGCCCGCGATGATGCGCAGCAGCGTGGTCTTGCCGCAGCCCGAGGGGCCGAGCAAGGCGATGAGTTCGCCGGACTTGATGTCCAGGCTCACATCGCGCAGGGCCTGGAAATCGCCGAACTGCTTGCTGACGTTGCGTATTTCAATACTCATGGTGTTGCTCTTTTTTGGTCGGGGCCTCGGGCTCAGGAAGCCTGCGATACCTGCGGGGGACGCTCGGGAGGCAGGTCGGCGGCGGCCTTGGCCTGCTGCTCGGCGCGCCATTCGGCCACGGACTTGATGACCAGGGTCACCAGGGCCAGCAGGGCCAGCAGCGAGGCGGCGGCGAAGGCGGCGACCGACTGGTACTCGTTGTAGAGGATCTCGACGTGCAGCGGAATCGTGTTGGTCTGGCCCCGGATATGGCCCGAGACCACGGACACGGCACCGAACTCGCCCATGGCACGCGCATTGCACAGGATCACGCCGTACAGCAGGCCCCACTTGATATTGGGCACGGTCACCTTCCAGAAGGTCTGCCAGCCCGTGGCGCCCAGCACGATGGCGGCCTGCTCCTCGTCACTGCCCTGGGCCTGCATCAGCGGGATCAGCTCGCGCGCGATGAAGGGGAAGGTCACGAACACGGTGGCCAGCACGATGCCGGGCACGGCGAAGATGATCTTGATGTCATGCTCGGACAGCCAGGGGCCGAGCCAGCCCTGGGCACCGAACACCAGCACGTACATCAGGCCCGCCACCACGGGCGAGATCGAGAACGGCAGGTCGATCAGCGTGATCAGGAAGGCCTTGCCACGGAACTCGAACTTGGCGATGCACCAGGCCGCCGCCACGCCGAACACCAGGTTCAGCGGCACGGCGATCAGCGCCGTGATCAGCGTCAGCTGGATGGCCGACCAGGCATCGGGTTCCTGCAGGCCGGCGACATAGGCATCCCAGCCCTTGCGCAGCGCCTCGGTGAAGACGGCGGCCAGCGGCAGCACGAGGAACAGCCCGATGAAGGTCAGGGCGATGCCCGTGAGGATCCAGCGCACGGCGCGCGGCTCGGTGGTGGACAGCTTCTCGCGCCGGCCCGCCTTGGGCGCCGTGAGCCTGTAGAGCACCACCACCGCCACCAGCACCGCGCCGATGATCTTCAGCAGCAGGGCTTCCTGTTGCGACAACTCCATCATGCGCCTCCCGAATGCTTGCGCTGCCATGCCTGCAGCGCGTTGATGACCAGCAGCATCACGAAGGAGAACAGCAGCATCACCACGGCCACGGCCGTGGCGCCCGCGTAGTCGTACTGCTCCAGCTTGCCGATGATGATCAGCGGCGTGATCTCCGAGATCATGGGCATGTTGCCCGCGATGAAGATCACCGACCCGTACTCGCCGATGGCGCGCGCGAAGGCCATGGCAAAACCCGTCAGCAGGGCCGGCGTGATGGCCGGCAGGATGACCTTGTAGAAGATCTGCCAGCGCGATGCGCCCAGGCTGGTCGCGGCCTCCTCCAGTTCCTTTTCGGAGTCTTCGAGCACGGGCTGCACCGTGCGCACCACGAAGGGAAGGCCGATGAAGATCAGCGCGATGACCACGCCGTTGGGATTGAAGGCCAGCTGGATGCCGTGCGGCTCCAGGTACTGCCCGACCCAGCCGTTGCCCGCCAGCAGCGCCGTCAGCGAGATGCCGGCCACAGCCGTGGGCAGCGCGAAGGGCAGATCGACCAGGGCGTCGACGATCTTCTTGCCTGGAAACTGGTAGCGCACCAGCACCCAGGCGATCAGCAGGCCGAACACCAGGTTCACGCAGGCCGCGGCAAACGAGGCACCGAAGGTCAGCCGGTAGGAGGCCAGCACGCGCGGCGCGGCCACGGCGTCCCAGAACTGGGCCCAGGTCAGGGAGAAGGTCTTGAGCAGCAGCGCCGACAGCGGGATCAGCACGATGAGGCTCAGGTAAAACAGCGTATAGCCCAAGGTCAGCCCGAAGCCGGGCAGAACGCGCTTGGCGCCGCGCCCCCGGCGCGCCGCACCGGAGGGTGCGGGCGCGGGAGCGTCGGCGCCAGGCCTTGGGCTGGTCGGAACGGCAGACACCATGTTGGATTCCAAATCAGCCAGTGTGGGGACGGGGCCTCAGGCGGGCGCTGCCGCCGTGAGGCATGCTTGCGTGCTTACTTGCCAGGGACGTAGATCTTGTCGAACTGGCCGCCGTCGTTGAAGTGCACCTTCTGGGCTTCGGACAGGGAGCCGAAGTACTTGGAGACCGTGAACAGCTTGATCGGCTTGAACAGGTCGGCGTGCTTCTTGAGAACAGCCTCGGAGCGCGGGCGCAGCGCGTGCTGGGCCGCGATCTCCTGCGCCTCGTCCGAGTACAACCACGCCAGGTAGTCCTGCGCCAGCTGGCCCGTGCCCTTCTTGGCCACGGTGCGCTCGACCACGGCCACCGGGTTCTCGGCCACGATGGACACCGAGGGATGGATGGCGTCGACCTTGCCCTTGCCGAACTCGCGGTCCACGGAGATCACTTCCGATTCGAAGGTGATCAGCACATCGCCGATGTTGCGCTGCAGGAAGATGCTGGTCGCATCGCGCCCGCCCTTGCCCAGCACGGGCACGTTCTTGTAGAGCTGCTGCACGAACTCGGCGGCCTGCGCGTCGGTGCCGCCCTTCTCGCGCACCGAGCCCCAGGCGGCCAGATAGGCATAGCGGCCATTGCCGCCGGTCTTGGGGTTGACCACCACGACCTTCACGTCGGGACGGATAAGGTCGCTCCAGTCCTTGATGTTCTTGGGATTGCCGTTGCGCACCAGGAACAGCATGGTCGAGGTGGTGGGCGATGCGTCATTGGGGAATTTCCTGGCCCAGTCCTTGGCGACCACGCCGCTGTCGGCCAGGAACTGCACGTCGGTGGTGGTGTTGAAGGTCACCACATCGGCGGCCAGGCCGTCATTGACGGCGCGCGCCTGGGCGCTGGAGCCTCCGTGCGACTGGTCCACCTTGATATCCAGGCCCTTGGTCTTCTTGTAGTGGGCGACGAAGGCTGCGTTGTAGTCCTTGTAGAACTCGCGTGCCACGTCGTAGGAGACGTTGAGCAGCTGGTTCTGTGCCGATACGGTTCCGGCGGCGGCCAGCGCCAGGGTGGCCAACAAAGTCTTGAGCTTCAAAGAATGCATGTTCGCTGCCTTTTATTAGTGGAGTTGTGCTGCGGTGGTTCACAGACAGTCACATTGTGCGAAAACGTTCTTAAAACTCAAAAGACTGTATTTTTGTTTGTTATGCCCTATTCAAATATAAGGACGACGCGCGGCGGCATGCACGCTAGGCCACGAGTGCCGTGGCGGCGCGTGGTGACAGGGGTGCAGCCACCCGGCGGCTGGAGGAGCGCCGCTCCCGGGCAACAGGGAGGGCCGGCTGCCACAGATCTTCGGCCAGCAGCGACTGCAGCAGGGCCAGGCCCAGGGGCCAGTCGCCGAAACCCGCTTCCACATTGATGTGGCCGGCGTTCTGCAGCCGCACGAACTCGCTGCCCCAGGCCCGTGCATAGGCGCCGGCACGGCGGATCGGACAGTAGGGATCGTTGCTGCTGGCCACCAGTACGCTGCGGTAGGGCAGCGGCGCATAGGGCACGGGCGCGAAATCGGCCAGCTGGGCACGGCGTTCGGGATCGGCAGGGGCCACCAGCAGCGCGCCCTTGACGCGGGCACTGGCCTCGGGCCCCATATGGACGGTCGTGATGCAACCCAGGCTGTGGGCGACGATCACCACGGGATCCGGCCGCGACAGCACCTGGGCCTCCAGCGCCGCCACCCAGGGATCGCGGTGGGGCACCAGCCAGTCGTCCTGCTCCACACGTTCGGCATGGGGCAGTTGGCCGGCCCAAAGGCTCTGCCAGTGGTCGGGGCCCGAGTTGCGCCAGCCTGGCACGATGACGATGCGGTGGGGATTCATGGCTGCTCCTGGTTGTCCAATACTGGACATTGACCGGGATTGTGATCAGGGCAGCCCCCAAACCCAACGAACGATTTGTTGTTTTCTTATGGCCCCTCGCGCCCGCCGCGGCGGGCCGACATGAACATCGCCGTGCGCTCCGCCAGGCTGTTGCGCCCCGGCATGCTATCTCCCAGGAAATCCAGGAAATGCCGCACGGCCGGCGCCAGCCCGCGCCGCGAGGGAAACACGGCATGCACGATGCCCTGCGGCGGCTCCCAGCCCGGCATCAGGTGCACGAGCCGGCCATCAGCCAGTTCCTCATGGCACATGTAGTCGGGCAGCCAGCACATGCCGCTGCCGGCCAGCGCGGCGAACTTCAGCGTCAGCAGATCGTCCACCACATAGCGTGGCTGCAACTGCAGGCGGTGCTCGCGACCTTCGGGGCCGACCAGCAGCAGGCTGGACTGGCCGTCCACGGCGGACATCGCCATGCTGTCCAGATGCTGCAGATCGGCCAGGACGCGCGGCGTGCCCTGACGTTCCAGCAGGCCGGGGCTGGCGACCAGGATCTGGCGCGAGGCATCGAGCCGCTTGACCACCATGGAGCCGCTGTCCTCCAGGCTGGGCCGCACGCGCAGGGCCACGTCGATGCCCTCCTCCACCAGGTTCACGGGCCGGTTCGTGACCTGCATCTCCACATGCACCAGAGGGCAGCGCTCAAGGAACTGCGGCATCAGCTCGCCCAGCACCGTCTGGGCCAGCGTCACAGGGCAACTCACCCGGAGGGTGCCACGCGGCTCGGTCTGCACCTCGGCCACGGTATCGGCCGCGGCCAGCGCCGCATCGCGCATGGCCTGGCAGTGGCGCAGATAGGCCTCCCCCACCTGGGTCAGCGACAGCTTGCGTGTGGTGCGTTGCAGCAGGCGCACGCCCAGCCGGGCCTCCAGCTCGGCCACGCGCCGCGACAGCCGCGACTTGGGAATGCCCAGCGCGCGCCCCGCCGACGCGAAGCCACCGCGCTCCACCACTTCCGCGAAGTACAGCATGTCGTTGAGATCCATCATGTTGCTGCCTCCCCTCAGGCTCATTGCATTCAAATTCAGGACAATCTATCGCAATTTCGATGGCTTATCAAAGACTCCATCCAAATTCACAATTTATCCCATGGTCAGCCCTTCCAGCTTTGCGGAGAGCGGCCCCGATCACCCGAACAACCCTGGAGCAAATTCCATGCAAGTGCTGCACATCGACTCTTCCATCACCGGCGCCGCTTCGGTGTCCCGCCAACTGACCGCCCAGACCGTGGCGGCCCTGGTGGCAGCCAACCCTGGCGCCAAGGTCGAGTATCTGGACCTGGCCGTGAACGCACCCGAGCACCTGAACGCCGTGTCCATGGGCTTTCGCACCGGACAGGCCGCCACCACGGAAGCCGAACGCGCACAGAATGCGATCTCCGAAGCGCTGGTGACCCAGTTCCTGGCCGCCGACGTGGTCGTGGTGGGCGCCCCCTTCTACAACTTCACCATCCCCAGCCAGCTCAAGGCCTGGATCGACCGCATCGCCCAAGGCGGCCGCACCTTCCGCTATACCGCAGCCGGCCCCGAAGGCCTGGCCAAGGGCAAGAAGGTGATCATTGCCTCCTCGCGCGGCGGCGTGTACTCGACCAGCGAGATGGGCCAGGCACTGGAGCACCAGGAAAGCTACCTGAAGACCGTCTTCGGCTTCCTGGGCATCACCGATGTCAGCATCGTGCGCGCAGAAGGCGTGGCCATGGGCGACGAAGCCAAGGCCAAGGCCCTGGAATCGGCCCGCAGCGACATCGCGGGCCTGAAGGCCCCGGCCGCCAACCAGGAAGCCGCGCTGGCCGCCTGAGGTCCTCGTACCCCTGCCTGGCCGCCCCACGGCGGCCGGCAGTACCCATGCCCGGGTTTGCCGGGCATTGGCATTCGTGGACAACGAAGATGGACCGGGGCACGGCAGACCATGGAAGGACCTGATGGACCGATACGAACAAAAGAGGTATCCGCAGTCCCGGCTTCTTTGAAAATTCCAATGCCGTCCAGTCCTTGGACGACACGCGAAGCTGATAGGCTGGGCTGTCGCTGCCTTTCCTGCGGCATTGTCCGACATGTTTTTTCTGCATTTCAGAAACAGCACGGGCCTGCCGATACGCATGCAGCTTTTCTGCATTCCCCGCATTTCGCCCATGCCAGCCACCAGTCCCCGCCCCCATATCCGCCCGCGCGCAGCGGTCCACAGCCGCCCGCCTTCCGATGAAAACCTGGTGATCACCGTGATCGCCGTCTCCCTGCTGGCCATCACGGTGCTGGGCATAGGCATCTACCAGTTCATGCAGTACCAGCGCGAGCAGGACCAGGAGCAGGCCAACTCCCGCGTGTACCGCAGCTATGTGCGCCACACCGATGAAACTCCTGCGCCGCAAGAGCCCCCACCGCAGGCGACGCCCACGCCCGGACCCAGCCAGCTCCAGTTGAACCAGGAGATGACGCGCAAGCTGCTGGCCCACCCGGGCGTGACACCGGGTGCCGGCTTTTCCATGCCCGGCGTCAAGTCCACGGGCGTGGTGATCATCGATGCCATCGACCAGGCCCAGGCGCGCGAAAAGGCATCCGCCGCGCCGCGCCCCGCCGCGGCAATCGCGCCATCGGCTCCGGCATCGTAGGCACCCGCTGCCCGCGCACCATGCAAAAAGCCCGGCATTGCCGGGCTTTTTGCTGTCGGGCGAAATGCCTTGCCGGTCACTGGTGCTTGCGCACCCAGGCAGCGAACTTCTGCACGAAGCCGTTGACGAAGTCGCGGCTGCCGGCCCCAATGGAGCCGTCCTCGGCGAACAGGCCGTCCTTGGCCTGGATGAAGATCTCGGGCTGGGCCAGCGTGGGCATGTCCAGGTAGGCCAGCACATTGCGCAGGTGCTGCTGCGCCAGCGCCGTGCCGATGGCACCCACCGAGACGCCGGCCACGGCGGCCGGCTTGCCCGCCCAGACGCTCTTGCCATAGGGACGCGAGCCCTGGTCCAGCGCGTTCTTGAGCACGCCGGGAATCGAGCGGTTGTACTCGGGCGTCAGGAACAGCACGGCCTGGGCCGACTGGATCTGCGCGCGAAACTGCCTGACCACGTCGACCTCGTTGCCGTCATGGTCCTGGTTGTACAGCGGCAGGGCGTCGATGGCGACCTGCTCGAAGACCAGGCCCTCGGGCGCCAGGCGCGCGATGGCGTCGGCGAACTTGCGGTTGAAGGAATCCTTGCGCAGGCTGCCCACGATGACAGCGACCTTGATCTGGCTCATGCATTGCTCCTAGCGAGGTGACGGGAAAAAAGGCCCGCAACGCGGCACGGCCACGTTGCGGAACCGGACCATTATGAACGCAGCTTATTGCAGGAAGGCAGGCTTGGCGTAGCCCTGGAACTTGCTGTCCACCACGGCCTTGAACTCCGCCGAGCGATAAACCTCGGCCAGGTCCTTGGCCCAGGCCGTGCCCTGGTCCTTCTTCTTGATGGCGACCACGTTCAGGTAGTGGTCGGGGGTCTTCTCCAGCGAGACGGCCTCGGTCAGCTTCAGGCCCGAGGAGATGGCGAAATTGCCGTTGATGATGGCGTACTCGGTGTCACCCAGCGAACGCGGCAGCTGCGCCGCCTCCAGCGGGATGAACTTGAGCTTGCGCGGGTTCTCGGCCAGGTCCTTCTCGGACACGCGCAGCGGATCGATGCCGGGCTTGGCCTTGACCAGGCCGGCCTGCTCCAGCAGCACCAGGGCGCGCGCGAGGTTGCTGGGATCGTTGGGGAGGGTCACGCGGTCGCCTTCCCTGGCCTCGGCCAGGGTCTTGCGGGTCTTGGAGTACACGCCCAGCGGAGCGATCGGGCCCTGCACCAGCTCCACAAGATCCAGCTTCTGGTCGGCCGCGAACTTCTGCAGATAGACGCGGTGCTGGAAGAAGTTGGCGTCCAGTGATCCCTGGGCCAGCGCCAGGTTGGGCTGCACGTAGTCGTTGAATTCGACCAGCTTGACCTGGTAGCCCTTCTTTTGCAGCAGCGGCACGATGCCCTGCTTGAGCTGGTCGATGTTGGAGCCGGCCGTGCCGCCGATCACGAGCTGCTTCTTGTCGGCCTGCGCATGGGCGGGCAGCGCCAGCACGCCGGCGGCGACGAAGGCAGCGGCGGCGGCCAGCAGCTGGCGGCGCGCGGTGGTGAAGATTGCGGTCATTTGGGTGTCCTTTGGGGTTCTGGGAGAAGAGGAAAGGGGATGCACGGCAAGGGGTTCGGTTCAGCGCTTGTCCAGGCGCCGCGCGGCCGTATTGCCCGCGAACTGGATGATCTGGACCATGACCACGAGGATGGTCACTGTGAGCACCATCACATCGGTCTGGAAGCGGTAGTAGCCGTAGCGGATGGCCAGGTCGCCGATGCCGCCGCCGCCCACCACGCCGGCGATCGCCGAGTACGACAGAAAGCTCACGGCCAGCACGGTCAGCGCCAGCACCAGGCCGGAGCGAGCCTCCAGCACCAGCACGCGCCAGACGATCTGCAGCTCGGACGCTCCCATGGCGTGCGCGGCCTCGATCACGCCGCGCGGCACATCGCGCAGGCACTGGTCCACCAGGCGCGCCAGGTAGGGGATGGCGGCCACGGACAGCGGCACGGCCGCCGCCAGCGGGCCGATGGAGGTGCCGGCCAGCCAGCGCGTGAACGGCACCAGGGCCACCAGCAGGATGATGAAGGGGAAGGAGCGCACGGTGTTGACGATCCAGTTCAGCACCAGGAAGGCCGGGCGGTTGTCCAGCGACTGGCCCGGCCCGAGCAGGAACAGCAGCACGCCCAGCGGGCCGCCCACCAGCACGGCGGCCGACAGGCCTATGCCCAGCATGAGCAGGGTCTGGCCCATGGCCACCCAGAGTTCGGGCAGGATCTCGACGATGTTTTCAGACATGGGGATACGCAATCGGAAGAAAGGGGAAACGGGAAGCGACGGGATCAATGTTCGGTGCCACCGACGGCGCGCAGCACCACGGGGCGTGATCCGCCGCGCTCGCGCAGGGCCTTGTCGGCGCGCTCCACGCGCAGGGCTTCCAGTTCGCTGCCCAGGGCCGTGGCACGCGGCACGGCCTCATAGGGGCGGCCCGCCGCCAACGGCGCCAGCGCGAACTGCTCGGCCACCTGGCCCTGCTCGATGATGGCCACTTCGCTGCACAACGTGTCCACCACGCCCAGCTCATGCGTGACGATGACGATGGTCACGCCCAGGCGGCGGTTGATGTCGGCCAGCGTGGCCAGGATGGAGCGCGTGGTCTCGCTGTCCAGTGCCGAGGTCGGCTCATCGCACAGCAGCACCTGCGGACGGGGCGCCAGGGCGCGCGCAATGGCCACGCGCTGCTTCTGGCCGCCCGACAGCTGTGCCGGATAGCTGCCGGCCTTGTCCGCCAGTCCCACGATGTCCAGGCATTCGCGCACGCGCTGCTCGATCTGGGCACGCGAATGCCCGCCGTGGATGCGCAGCGGAAACGCCACGTTCTCGAAGACGCTGGCGTTTTGCAGCAGGTTGAACTGCTGGAAGATCATGCCGATGTTCTGGCGCGCCTGCCGCAGTGCGCGCCGGCCCAGGTCGGTCAGGCGCTGGCCGGAGACCACCACCTCGCCACTGTCCGGACGCTCCAGCAGGTTGATCAGGCGCAGCAGCGTGGACTTGCCCGCGCCGCTCTTGCCGATCAGGCCGAATACCGTGCCCTGGGAGATGTCCAGCGACACCGAGCGCACGGCGTCGAAGTGCTTGCCATCGGCTGTTACAAATTTCTTTTGCAGGTCGCGCAGGCGGATCAGCGCGTTTTCCGGGGCCAGGGGGGCGTTCTGAGCGGTCATGGAGTCTGGTTTCGGCGATGGAATCAAGCCCGAGGTCGGCAACGGCGGCTTTCCTGCCGCCTTTTTCAGTGAATGACGTGCAATTTCCGCGGCAAAGGCCAAGCCGTTGGCGGCAGTTGCGTACCGATCCGCGCAGGTTGCCGGCAGTCGCCAACAAGCCCCGGGCAAACCGCAGGATCTGACGTCATTAGTGTTCTAACGAGTGTGTTGCAAAACGTTGTTCACACCAAAGAATAAAAAATACGGTGCTTATATCGATTGCCATCTTTGAAGCCTTGATGTACGACCTTCGCCGCGTTGCTAGAATCCGCCCCCGACACTCCCCGTCCAGTCGCAAGACCCCTTGCGCCTCGCAGCCTGACAGGTGAGTGCCCGCTTTCTTTTTCCATGTCCGAACCGTCCCGTCTCACTGATTGCCCCACCAGCCCAGCCAGCCTGCGCGTGGAGGGCGTGCGCCTGCGGCGCGGCATCACCACGGTGTTCGACGGGCTGGAGCTGCGGCTGGATGCGCCGCGCATCGGCCTGATCGGTGACAACGGCGCCGGCAAGACCAGCCTGTTCCGGCTGCTGTGCGGACTGGACACGCCCGAGGCCGGCCGTGTGCTGCTGGATGGCGTCGAATTGCATGAGGCCCGCGCACAGCGCCCCGGCCAGGTCGGGCTGATGTTCCAGAACCCCGACGACCAGATCATCTTTCCCACGGTCGAGGAGGAGCTGGCCCTGGGCCTGCGTCCCTCTGGCCTGACCAGGCGCGAAGCCATGGAGCGCGCGCGCGAGTTGCTGGCCGCGCGCGGCCTGGCCGACTGGGCCCCTCGCGCCGTGGCCGGGCTGAGCCAGGGCCAGCGCCAGCAGGTGTGCTGGCTGGCCCTGCTGATCGCGGCCCCGCGCGTGCTGCTGCTGGACGAGCCCTTCGCCAGCCTGGACCTGCCCGGCCAGGCACGGCTGGCCCGGGACATTGCCGCCGCCGGCCAGCAGGTGCTGGTCTCCACCCATGTGCTCGACCATGTGCGCGATTTCGGCCGCGTGCTCTGGCTGGAGCGTGGCCAGGTGCGTGAAGACGGGCCGGGCCGTGAAGTCTGCGCGGCCTATGAAGCCGACGTGGCCCGGCGCCTGCGCGCACCGGACTGACCAGGGAGCCAGCCATGGGAAGCCTGTACAGCGAATACGGCAGCTGGCTCCATGCCTGGAGCGCGGGGCGCAAGCTGCTGCTCATGGCGCTGCTGGGCACGGGGCTGTTCCTCGTCGATTCACCCTGGCTGCTGGGGCTGGCCGGCGCGGGTTGTGCCCTGCTGTGGCTGTCGCTGGGCCGCGCCACCGAAGGTGCGCGCCGGCTGATGCTGTCAGTCATCGTGGCGGCGTTGCTGGTGGCGGGTTTCCATGCCTGGATGCAGCACTACGCGCTGGCAGCGGCCAGCGCGCTGCGCCTGGCCTGCGCCTCCACGCTGGGTGTGGCACTGACCGTGAGCACGCGCCCCAGCGACCTGGTCGAGGTGCTGGAGCGGCTGCTGGCCCCGCTGTCGCACATCGGCATCTCCCCTGAGCACGTGGCCCTGCAACTGGCATTGATGCTGCGTTTCACGGAACATTTCTTCGTGCAGTGGAAGCGCCTGGACGATGCCCACCGCCTGCGCACGGGCCGCGCGGGCGGCCTGCGCCTGATCGCACCGCTGACCATCCACATGCTGCAGGCCACACGCCGCGTCGCCGACGCGCTGTGGGCGCGCCTGGGCCGCTGAGGATTTGCCCTTTTCACCCGTTGCCCAGCGAAAGCTTTCCATGACCGCACCCACCACCGTCTCACGCGCCTCGGCGCGCTCCATGGCCCAGGTCTCGCTGTTCGCGGCGCTGATGGCCGTCATGGGACTGATTCCCAAGATCGACCTGCCGCTGGGCGTGCCCATCACCATACAGTCGCTGGGCGTGATGCTGGCCGGCGTGATGCTCGGCCCATGGCGTGGCATGCAGGCCATGCTGCTGTTCCTTGCCGCCGTGGCCGTGGGCCTGCCCTTGCTGTCGGGCGGACGCGGCGGCATCGCCGTCTTCATGGCGCCTTCCGCCGGCTATCTCATCGGCTATCCTCTGGCCGCCTGCATCGCGGGCCTGGTCATGCGCGCGCTGCCGCAGGGCACGCCACGGCGCACGGCCTTGAGCGCCTTCGCGGCCTCGGTGCTGGGGGGGCTGGCCGCCCTGCACGCCTTCGGCGTGCTGGGCCTGATGCTGATGGCCAAGCTCAGCCTGTCCCAGGCCTTCATGGCCACCCTGGTCTTCGTGCCCGGCGATCTGATCAAGTGCGTGCTGTGCGCCCTCATCGTCCACGCCGTGGCGCGCGGCATGCCCGACTGGCCGTTCGGAGGCCGCCGGCATGGTTGAGTCGCCCTCCTCGCACCCCCTGCCCCACCCGCTGGCCGCGCCGCTGCAGCATCCCTGGACACTGGTCCACGGCCCGCTGGAGCATTGGGCCCGCGAACGCCCCGAGGCGATCGCCCTGCAAAGCGAGGCCGGCCAATGGAGTTTCGCGGCGCTGCATGAGGCCGTGCGCCAGCGCAGCGCCGCGCTGGTCTCGGCGCAGGCGCCCGCCATGCGAATGCTGGACACGGGCCAGGGCAGGAGCACGCTCGATGCCATCGTCGAATTCCTGGCCATCATCCACAGCGGCCGCTGCGCGGCCGTGGCCGACCCCGACTGGCCCGAGGCCGTGCGCCAGCGCATCGAGGGCTGGCTGCCCGACGAGCCCGGCACGCTGGCCCAGGCCTGGCCCACCGCCGCTTTCTACACCGGCTTCACCTCGGGCAGCACGGGCCTGCCCAAGGGCTTCATGCGCCACCACCAATCCTGGACCGAGAGCTTCCGCGTCTGCCTGCAGGACTTCGGCTGCGTGGCCGCGCAGCGCACCATGGCACCCGGTCGCCTCTCGCACTCGCTGTTCCTCTTCGGGGTGATGCAAGGCCTGTGGTGCGGCGCGGGCGCCGTGGTCCAGGAGAAGTTTTCCGCGGCGCGCTGCCTGGCCTCGCTGGCCCGTGGCGAAGCGCCCTGCCTGGTGGCCGTGCCCAGCCAGCTGCTGCTGATGCTGCAGTGGGCCGCGCACCGCGCGCTGGAGCCCATCACCGGGGTGGAACTGATCATGATCAGCGGCGCGCGCTGGATGCGCGCCCAGACGCCGGCCCTGCGCGCGCTGTTCCCGCGCGCGCGCATCATCGAGTTCTACGGCGCCTCGGAAGCCAGCTTCATCGCCTGGATGGACGCCGACGAACAGGCACCCGCCCAGGCCGTGGGACGCCCCTTCAGCAACGTGCAGCTGGAGATCCGTCCGGCCAGCGGCCAGCCTGGGGACCCGGCCCTTGCGGGCGGCGACGGGCTGATCTACATGCGCAGCCCCATGCTGTTCATGGACTACGTGGGCGAGGCGCGCGACGGCACGGCCGCGCTGCGCGATGGGGACTGGCTTTCTGTGCGCGACATGGGCCATATCGATGCCGGCGGCCGCCTGTGCCTGGCCGGACGCCAGAGCCGCATGCTCGTCACCCAGGGCAAGAACCTGTTCCCCGAGGAGGTCGAGGCCCTGCTGGCCGAGCACCCCGGCGTGACCCAGGTGTCTCTCCAGGGCCTGCCCGATACACTGCGCGGCATGCAGGTGCATGTCGTCGTGCAATGGAAAGAGAGCGCTCCGGGCGGTTGCGCACAGGCCTTGTCGGCATGGCTGCGCGAGCGGATCGAGGCGTACAAGTTGCCGCGCCAATGGTGGACCTGCGCCGACTGGCCCCAGACCGCCAGCGGCAAGACCGACCATGCACGGCTGGCGCGCGCCCTGGCGGCCACGGCCGCCGGCCAGCCCCTGGTCGATGGCCCTGCACTGTGGCCCCTGCCATGAACGCGCAGACCGGCCCCGTCATCCTGTCCTGGGCACGCAGCCCCGTGGCCCCCGTGGGCGGTGCCTTGCACGACCTTGCCGTCCACGAGCTGGCGGCACCCGTGCTCCAGGCCCTGCTGGCACGCGCCGACCTGCCCGGCCAGGCCGTGGATGCCGTGGTCCTGGGCAATGCCCTGGGTGCGGGCGGCAACCCGGCCCGCATGCTGGCACTGGCGGCCGGGCTGCCCGAACGCTGCGCCACGCACAGCCTGGACACCCAGTGCTGCTCGGGCCTGGACAGCGTGGCCCTCGCGGTGGGCCTGCTGATGTCCGGGCAGGCCGAGATCGTGGTGGCTGGCGGCGCCGAGGCCTGGAGCCGCGCCCCCATCCGCCAGACCCGGCCACGCCATGCGGGTGAGCTGCCCATGCCCTACGAGCGCCCCGCCTTTGCCCCCGATCCCGCGCGCGACCCGGACCTGCTGCAGTCGGCCGCCGACCACGCGCTGGCCCACGGCTTCACACGCGCGCAGCAGGAAGCCCACGCCATCCACAGCCACGCCTGCGCGCTGGCCCGGCGCGATCGGGCGGCCACCGAAATCGTCCCCATGGCGGGCCTGGACCACGACGCCCATCCGCGCACCCTGACTGCAGCCCGGGCCGCCCGCATGCCCGTGGTCGCCGAGGCCGGTGCCCCCTGTAGTGCCGAGGCGCGCCGCCTGCATGCGCTCAGCACGCCGACCGTCTCGCCCAAGGCCGACGGAGCGGCCCTGGTGCTGCTGGCCACGCCCCAGGCCTGCGCACGCCACGGCCTGCAGGCGCGCGCCCGCTGGATCGCCAGCGCCTCGCTGGGCCATGCGCCCGAGACGCCCCTGGTCGCCGCCGCACTGGCCGCGCGACAGGCGCTGGAGCGCGCAGCCACCGCACTGTCGCTGCCGTCACTCGCTGCGGTGGACCTGCAGGCCGTGGAATTGCATGACGCCTTCGCCGTGCAGGCGCTGGACTTTGCCTCAGCGCTGGGCCTGCCGCTGCAACGCCTGAATACCGGTGGCGGCGGGCTTGCGCGAGGCCACCCCATCGGTGCGTCGGGCGCGGTCGCGCTCGTGCGCCTGCTCGGCCAACTGGGGCACGCGCCGCCGCAGGCCCTGGGCATGGCCGCGATCGCCGGCGCAGGCGGCATCGGCGCGGCCTGCCTCGTCCAGTCCTTGTGACCCCCTGCCCGCCCATCTCCTCACTGCCGCATGTCCACCCATCCTCCAGCCGAAGCCAGTCCCGGCGCCATCCCCCATGAGGCGCTCGTGCACGCGCGCCGCTCGGTACGCGCCTACCGGCCCGATCCCGTCCCCGACCTCCTGCTGCGGCAACTGCTGGCGTCCGCGCGCCAGGCACCCAGCGGCGGCAATCTTCAGCCCGGACAGTTCACCCTGGTGCGTGGCAAGCTGCGCGACACACTGACACAGGCGCTGCTGGCAGACTGGCAGGCGGGCACCCCCGAGCGCGAGGACTACGGCTACTTTCCGCGCCCCATGCCCATGGCGCTGCGCAAGCGCCAGGCGGCCTCGGCCCAGGCCCTGTATGGCGCCCTGGGTGTTGCGCGCGAAGACCGTGCCGGGCGCGATGCGCAATTCGGACGCAACTACCGCTTCTTCGATGCGCCCATGGCCCTGGTCGTGACCATCGATGCACGCTTTGGCGCGGGCGGCTACATGGACCTGGGCATGGCCCTGTACGGCCTGCAGCTGGCCGCCGCCGCGCAGGGCCTGGGCAGTTGCGCCATCGGCGCGCTGGCCTCCTACCCCGACACCGTGCGCCGCGTACTCGACCTGCCGCCCGCCGAGCACATCGTCTGCGGACTGGCCCTGGGCTGGCCCGACGAGGCCGCCCCCGTCAACCGCACCCAGACCACGCGCGCGCCCCTGGACGAATATTTCAGGGTGCTGGGCGAATGAAAAAAGCTGCCATTGGCAGCTTTTGCAAATTCAGCCTCCATTCGCATCGTGCACGGTGGCTGGAACCGCCAAGGCCCAGCTCAGGGACGCCGAGCAAGGGCCGCCCCGGCAAGGGCCGCCCCGGCAAGGGCCGCCCCGCAGTGAGGGCGTCGTCTTCCTCCCGAAGAGAGAGGGGGAAGGCGCGAAGCGACTCAGGGGGTGCGTTCTTCAGAACGCCGGGATCACGGAGCCCTTGAACTGGACGTCGATGAACTGGCGCACCTCATCGGAGTGATAGGCCTTGACCAGCTGTGCCACCCAGGGCTTGTTCTTGTCGGCATCGCGCGCGACCAGAATGTTGACATAGGGATTCTTGGCGCTTTCCTGTGCGATGGCATCGGTCTTGGGGTTCAGGCCCGCCGAGATCGCGAAGTTGGTGTTGATGGCCGAAGCGTCGAGGTCGTCCAGCGAACGCGGCAGCTGGGCCGCGTCCAGTTCCACGAAGCGCAGCTTCTTGGGGTTGGAGACAATGTCCAGCGGCGTGGCCTTCAGGCCCGCGCTTTCCTTGATCTTGATGAGGCCTTGCGCCTGCAGCAGCAGCAGCACGCGGCCGCCGTTGGTCGGGTCGTTGGGAATGCCGAACCTGGCGCCCTGGGGAAGGTCGGCCAGCTGCTTGATCTTCCTGGAGTAGATGCCGATGGGGAAATTCACCGTGTCGGCCACCCAGCCGATCTTGTAGCCGCGGTCACGCACCTGGGCGTCCAGATAGGGACGGTGCTGATAGCTGTTGGCGTCGAGATCGCCAGCCGACAGCGCCGCATTGGGCTGCACGTAATCGCCGAACTCCACGATCTGGATCTTCAGGCCGTTCTTTTCGGCGACCTTCTTGACCTGCTCCATGATCTGGGCGTGCGGGCCGGCAGTGACGCCGACCTTGATGGGCTTGTCCTGCGCCTGCGCGGGCATGGCCAGCAATGTCATGGCGGCGCTGGCAACGGCGGCCGTGAACGTGTGGCGGAGGAAATGGCGCTTGGTGGGCATGGATGCGGTTCCTTGTAACCTGTCAAAACACAGGCGCACACTGTAGCGCCATCGTGCACCGCCTCAGGCCTGCATGCGTGGAGTTTGCTAGACAGTTTTCTCAGTAGCTCAGAACCCGGGCTCGGAGCCGGGCACCGTTGCTCCCCGGCGCGGCCGCCTCAGCGGTCCTGGAATTCGGGCGCCGCCAGCACCTGGTGCGCCACCACATCGAGCACCGGATGCGGCTGCTCCTGGCGGTCTATCCAGACCTTGGGCGTGAAGCTGCCGCGCAACGCCACGGCATCGCCCTCGACCAGGCTGCGCAGCACCTCGCAGGCCTGGGCATCGAACGCCACCACATTGACCGGGATGGATGTGCCATCGGATGCCTCGGAGCGCACGCGGGCCACCATGAAGGGGCGACGGTTGCGGTCGCTGCGGTGTTCGGGCGTACCGGTGAGTCTGCCGGTAATCAGTCCATCCATCATGTGCGAGACCAGGAAGAAATCGTCAGTTACAAAAGACGCCATTGTAGGTGCAGGTATTACACCTGCATGCCCTGATGCGCATCCTTGCTCGCCCTGGCCTTTTTCACGCAGGCTACCCTCTGCATCCGCGAGGACCCTGCCGGGCCGGGCGCTGGCCGGGCGTGCACGCCCTGCCGATCGTGCGGCAAAATGGGGGCTTACGACGGCCTGGAAAAGCAAAAAGCTCCTGACGTTTCCGTCAGGAGCTTTGCGTTATGGTCGGCGTGGCGGGATTCGAACTCGCGACCCCTTGCACCCCATGCAAGTGCGCTACCAGGCTGCGCTACACGCCGAAGACTTGAATTATAGGCACTAAAAACGGGCCTCCAGGTAAAACGCGCGGAATTTTCAAAATTTCCTGCATATTCCTGGCACGGCCTCTTCGCGGCCGGCCGCTTTCACCCCTCGCGAGCAGCCCGCACATGGTCCAGCAGCACCTGCAACGGATGCCGCAACTGGCGCTGCGACAGGCGACTGGCCTGGCTGCGGCAGGAGTAGCCGGTAGCCAGCGCCTCGCCCTGCTGCGCCTTGGCCTCGACCCGTGCCGCCCAGGACTGCGCATAGATGATCCTGGAGGTTTCCAGGTTGCGCGCCTCATGCCCATAGGTGCCCGACATGCCGCAGCAGCCGGTGGCCTCCACCTTCAGGCGCAGTCCGCGGCGCTCGAACAGCTGCACCCACTGCCTGGCGCTGTCGGGCGCATTGGTCTTTTCCGTGCAGTGCGGCAGCAGCCGGTAGGCCGGCCCATCGACCTCGCCGTCCTCGCCCCCGCCTGCTCCCCCGCCGGCATCGGCCTGCGGCAGCACCTGCAGCAGCCATTCCTGGGGCAAGGCCACGCGCGGCACTTCGCCCATGCCCGGCACCTTGAGGTATTCCTGCCGGTAGGCCAGCGTCATGGCGGGGTCCAGCCCCACCAGCGGCACACCCGATTGCGCCAGCCGTGCCAGTTGGCCAGCGTTGCGGATCGCCACCTTGGCGAAGGCCCCCAGGAAGCCTTGGACATGCAGGGGCTTGCCATTGGGCAGCAACGGCGCCAGCCAGACATGCAGGCCCAGGCGCGCCGCCAGCTCGATCAGCACCTGCAGTTGCCGGGTCTCGAAATAGCGCGTGAAGCTGTCCTGCACGATGACGACGCTGCGCGCGCGCTCCTCGGGCGTCAGCGCGGCCAGAGCACCTGCATCGGCCGCGCGGACCTTCCATTGGCGCAGGGTCGATGCCAGGTCCTGCGTGCTCAGCAACGGCGCGTCGACCATGCCGATGCGCCGGCTCAGCACATGGCGCACCCAGCTCGAGCCCATCACGGCGTTGTACAGCGCAGGCGTGCGGGCCAGCCAGGGCATGGTGAATTCCAGCGAACCGATCAGATAGTCGCGCACGGGCCGCAGGTAGCGGCGGTGGTACAGCTCCAGGAAGCGCGAACGGAATTCGGGCACGTTGACCTTGACCGGGCACTGGCCCGCGCAGGATTTGCAGGCCAGGCAGCCGGCCATGGCGTCATAGACCTCGTGCGAGAAGTCGGCCTCGCCCCTGCGCGCCGCCCGGCTGTTGCGCCAGCGCGCCGCCAGACCGGACAGGAAGGGCTGGGGCTGTTGCGCCAGCTGCAGCACGTCCACCCCCGCCCGGCCCTGAAGGCGCAGCCATTCCCGCATCAGGGAGGCCCGGCCCTTGGGCGAGTGCACACGCTCGCGCGTGGCCTTCCAGGAGGGGCACATGGCGTCATCGGGGTCGAAGTTGTAGCAGGCGCCGTTGCCGTTGCAGTGCATGGCGGCGCCATGGCTTTGCCATACACGCTCGTCGATCTGCCGGTCCAGTTCCCCGCGCGTGGGAACCCCGTCCACCTTGAGCAACAGGGTCTTGCTCGCCGGCGGCGTGGCGATCTTGCCCGGGTTGAGCTGGTTGTGCGGGTCGAAGGCCGCCTTGAGGCGCTGCAGCGAGGGGTACAGCTCGCCGAAGAAGGCCGGCGCGTACTCGGAGCGCACGCCCTTGCCGTGCTCGCCCCACAGCAGGCCTCCATGGCGCTGCGTCAGCGCGGCCACCGCATCGGAGATGGGGCGTACCAGGGCGGCATCGGCCGGGTTCTTCATGTCCAGGATGGGACGCACATGCAGCACCCCCGCATCGACATGGCCGAACATGCCGTATTGCAGCCCATGACCGTCCAGCAGTGCACGGAACTCGGCAATGAACTCGGGCAGGTTCTCGGGCGGCACGGCCGTGTCCTCCACGAAGGGCTGGGGCCGTGCCTCGCCCGCCACGTTGCCCAGCAGCCCCACCGCACGCTTGCGCATGGCATAGACGCGCTGGACGGCGGCGTTGCCGGCCGCCAGCGTATGCCCCAGCCGCGGCACGCAAGCATCCACTCCCAGGTGATCGACGAAGGCCCGCACGCGGCCATCGACCTCCTGGGGGTCGTCGCCGCTGAACTCCACCAGGTTGATGCCCAGCGCAGGGCCGGCCTCGTCCTGCGGGAAGTACTCGCCCACGCTGTTCCAGACGATGTCCTGCATGGCCAGCATCAGCACCTTGGAGTCCACCGTCTCTATGGACAGGGGCCGGTGCGCCATCAGCGCGCGCGCGTCGCGCAGCGCATCCATGAAGCCCGCATAGCGCACGTTGACCAGCACCGAATAGCGGGGAATCGGCAGCACGTTGAGCCGGGCCTCGACGACGAAGCCCAGCGAGCCTTCGGCACCGCACAGCACGCTGTTGAGGTTGAAGCGCCCGTCCGCCTCGCGCAGATGGGCCAGGTCGTAGCCGGTCAGGCAGCGGTTGAGCCTGGGAAACCGGGCCTCGATCAGCTCGGCCTGGTCCTCGCAGATCTGCCGCGCCGTCCGATACACCTTGCCGGCACGCCCTGGCTGGGCACACATGCGCTCCAGCGCCTCGGCATCCACGGGCGCACTGTGCAGCCGCTCTCCTCCGAGCAGCACGAAGTCCAGCGCCAGCACATGGTCGCGGGTCTTGCCATAGGTGCAACTGCCCTGGCCGCTGGCATCGGTGTTGATCATGCCGCCGATGGTGGCGCGGTTGGAGGTGGACAGCTCGGGCGCGAAGAACAGGCCGTGCGGGCGCAGCGCGGCATTGAGCTGGTCCTTGACCACGCCCGCCTCCACGCGCACCCAGCGCTCCTCGGCATTGATTTCCAGGATGCGGTTCATGTGCCGCGACAGGTCCAGGACCACGCCATCCGTGAGCGATTGTCCATTCGTGCCCGTGCCGCCTCCGCGCGCAGCCAGGGCCACGCCACGGAATGCGGGCTGCTCCAGCACGGTGGCCACGCGTTCCACGTCCCTGGAATGCAGGGGATAGAGAACCGCCTGCGGCAGGCGCTGGTAGATGGAGTTGTCCGTGGACAGCACGGTGCGACTGGCGTAGGCCGTGCCGATCTCCCCCTCGAACCCGGCGTCCCGCAGGGCGGCAAGAAAATCAAGGGTGGGTTCGGCCAGCGTGGCACTGGCCGGAGACAGGACGGCAATCGACATGGGGTGGGATCCGGAGGATTTCTGGAAAAGGGATGGCTGGCGCTAACTCATGAATACAACACATGTTTTCGCATCCATTGACAAGGAAGTATCCTCGCTCTCTCCTCTGAAAACAAACGAAAAAACCGGCCGCAGATACTGCAAAAAACTCATGAATTACCGCCGCCTGACCCCTTCCATGTCCTTGCTGCTGGTCTTCGAGGCTGCAGCCCGCCATGAGAGCTATGCGCGCGCCGCCGAGGAACTGTCGCTCAGCCAGAGTGCCATCAGCCGCCAGGTCCAGACGCTGGAGGCGCAGCTGGGCATTGCGCTGTTCCGCCGCGAAGGCCGCACCGTGCGGCTGACCGACGCGGGCCGCCGCTACTCCGTCGACCTGGGTGCCGCACTGGGGCGCATACGCAGCGCCACCTTGCAGGTCATGTCCCACCAGACCAGCGCAGGCACGCTCAACCTGGCCACACTGCCCACCTTCGGCTCCAAGTGGCTGCTACCCCATCTGCATGGCTTCTACCAAGCCCATCCCGGCGTCACCATGCACATCCATTCCAGGATCGGCGAGATCAACTTCGATACGGCAGAGATCGATGCCGCGATCACCGTCGGCGCGGGAGACTGGCCCGAACTGGTCGTCCACCGCCTCTACCACGAGTTCCTGGTCGCCGTCGCCAGCCCGCAGGCACACGAGCCGCAGCAGCCCGCCTCGCCGCAGTGGGCCACCCGGCAAGTCCTGCTGACCGTGGCCAGCAACCGCCAGGCCTGGAGCGAATGGTTCACCCACTACCGCCTCGACCACCGGCAGATGCGGGTGGGGCCGAGCTTCGAGCTCACCTCCCACCTCATACAGGCCGTGCTCGCCGGCATGGGCGTCGGCCTGGTGCCCCGCGTGCTGGTGGAGGACGAGATCGCACGCGGCGAGTTGAGCGTGGTGGGCGATGCCATCGCCAGCCAGCGCAGCTACTACCTGGTCTATCCGCAGAGAAACAGCACCCTGCCCGCCCTGGCCGCCTTCAGGCAGTGGCTTTTGGAGATTTGTGCGACCCATTGACCGGCGGCCGCATGCGCCCATGCCTATCGCCAACGGGGCGGACGCACCGCCTCTCTCATGGCGTGCCGCCGCTGCGTAACTGCCGTGGTGCGCGACCGAACCAGCGCTGGCAGGCGCGTGTCAGCACGGACTGGTCCGCATACCCCAGCAACTGGGCGATCTGCCCCAGGCTCAGGCCGGGCTGCGCCAGCAACTGGCCGGCCCAGGCCCTGCGTGCGCCGTCCCGCAGTGCTTCGAAAACGATGCCTTGCGCCTGCAAGCGCCGCTGCAAGGTCCGTGTGTGCAGGCCCAGCATCCGGGCCACCGTGCCCAGATCGGCCATGCCTGCGCGGACCAGGTTGTCCAGAAGGCTCTGCACCTGCTCGCCGGTATCGGCACCAGGCCCGCCGGACGTCCCCAGCAGGAAACGCTCCAAGAACTGCTGCAGCAGCCGGTTGTGGCCCGGCATGGGTTGACGCCAGGCCAGAGGCTCGATGGAGATGCCGTCGAACGGGGCATGGAACACCGGCAGCATCCCCAGGTGCCGCCTGTACTGCGCGCCGCTGCCGACGGGCGCATGGCGCAGATGGATGCCCGCAGGGCGAATGCTGCCCCCGGAAAGCACATCGACCAGGCGGCACATGTAGGCCACGCACAACTCGGTCACCTGAGGCAGGCTGGGCATGGATGCCGATCGCTGGAACACCTCCACGCATTCCCTCCGCCCGTCCGGTGTCATGAAGGTGCGGTAGCCCAGCGTGGGGTTGTGGAAGTGGACGTACTTACCCCCCTGGATCATCCCGTCGCGCACGGTGGAGGCAGACTGGATGACGAGGCCCAGCAGACCCAGCGTCTCGACGCCCTGCCGCGCGCACAGGCGCAGGCCGAAGTCGCGCATGTCCAGGGCCCGGGCGGCCTCCTCGATCGCCTGGGCCACGGCATGGCCAGGCAGGTAGCGCTCGGGGTCGCCGAGATCATCCATGCCCAGACCGCAACTGCCCAGGATGGCGACGGCATCCCCCCCCTGCGCCTGAACCAGCTCCACGAAGCCGGCCAGAGAGGCGGCGCGGACAAGGTTCACGGCGGGAGGATCCACGGTCATCGGGGTATTTCCTGTGTGTCGCACAAGATCAAAATACTGTCGCGCAAACACAAGTATCGCCAGAGGGTTAGGCCTAGCATGGGACGCACATCCACAGCCAGGAGACAAGCCCATGGCAGAGCATTTCGACTTCCTCATCGTCGGTGCCGGTATTTCCGGCATCGGCGCCGCCAGCCACCTGCGTCAGCGCTTCGCGGACGCCAGCCTCGCTGTCCTGGAGGCCATGGAGGGCGTCGGCGGCACGTGGTGGACGCACCGCTACCCGGGCGCACGTTCGGACAGCGACCTGTTCACCTACGGCTATGGTTTCAAGCCCTGGCGCGGCCGCGCCATCGCCACCGCCGGCGAGATTCGCGACTACCTGGAGCAAGTGGTCGAGGAAAACGGGCTGGCACCGCTGATCCGCCATGGCCACAAGGTGCAGGCCGCGCACTGGTCGAACGAAGACAGGTGCTGGACGCTGCAAGTCAGCCGTGCCGGCTCGCAGGAGGTGCAGACCTTCACCACCAGCTTCCTCTGGCTGTGCGCAGGCTACTACGACCACGGCCAGGGCTATACGCCCGCCTGGCCCACCCTCAAGGACTTCCGCGGGCAGGTGGTACATCCGCAGCACTGGCCACAGGACCTGGACTGCGCGGGCAAGCGTGTCGTGGTCATCGGTTCCGGGGCCACGGCCGCCACGCTGATCCCCAGCCTGGCGGATGGCGTGGCGCACGTGACCATGCTGCAGCGCTCGCCCACCTTTTTCGCGACCGAGCCCTGGGAGCACCCGCTGGAGGCCCAGTTGCGGCCACTGGACCTGCCCGAGGAGTGGTTCCACGAAATCCTGCGCCGTGCCTTCATCGCCAAGACCGACGCGGTGGTGCGCATGTCCTTCTCGTATCCCGAGGAACTGCGGGCCTTGCTCATCGGTGAAGCCCGGGCGCGGCTGCCCGAAGGGTTCGACGTGGACAGGCACTTCAACCCGCGCTACCGCCCCTGGCAGCAGCGCATCGCCAACGTGCCCGATGGCGACCTGTTCCAGGCCATCCGCAGCGGCAAGGCCTCGGTGGTGACGGACACCATCGAGCGCTTCGACGAACACGGCATCCAGCTGACCGGCGGTGAGCGGCTGGATGCCGACATCATCGTCACGGCCACGGGCTTTCACATGAAGCTGTTCGGCGGCATTCCGTTCAGTGTGGATGGCGCACCGGTGGATTGGCGCGAGCGCGTCACCTACCGCGGCATGATGATCGAGGGCATCCCCAACATGGCCTACACGCAGGGCTACTTCCGCTCCAGCTGGACCCTGCGCAGCGACCTCGTGTGCGACTGGGTGTGTCGCCTGATCGCACATATGCGCGAGCAAGGCCACAGGGTGGTGCAACCCACCGTGCCCGGCGCCGACGCCGGCATGCAGCGCCTGCCGTGGGTCGACGGAGACAACTTCAACGCAGGCTATGTGATGCGCGCGCAAGCGGCCATGTATGGCCAGGGCGACCGCCACCCCTGGAGGCACGACCTGGAACATGCCGAAGAACGCGTCGCCCTGCCTGCCGCGTCCCCGCAGGACGAGGCACTGGCCTACCGCTGACCCCCTTCATCCCCCTCAGGAGACTTCACCCATGCCTCTGGACCCGCATCTCGCCGGCGTGCTGCAAATGCTGGCCGCCGCCAACCATAAGCCCACCGCAGATGGCACTCCCGAAGAAGGGCGTGCAGGCTATCTGGCGCTGACCGCAGGCTCGCTGGCGCCCGGGCAGCGCATCGCCGTTGCCAGCGTGCAGGACACCACCGTGCCCGGCGCGCAGGGTCCTGTCCCGGCGCGCATCTACCGGCCCGAAGGCGCGGGCCCCTTGCCCACCGTGGCCTACTTCCACGGGGGCGGCTACGTCCTCGGCAGCCTGGACACGCACGACAACATGTGCCGCGAGATCTGCCGCGGCGCGCAGGTCGTGGTGGTGTCCGTGGACTACCGCCTCGCACCCGAACACCCCTTTCCGGCAGGCATCGAAGACGCCGTGGCCGCCACGCGGTGGATCGCAGCCCATTCCCATGAGCTGGGAGGCACCGCCACCGTGGCCGTGGCGGGCGACAGCGCGGGAGGCAACTTCTGCGCCGTGGTGGCGCAACAGCTGCGCGACACGGACACACCGCTGGCCGCGCAGTTCCTGATCTATCCTGCGGTGGACCACGCGGCCGCCACATATCCCAGCGCCGAGCAGAACGCCACGGGCTACTTCCTCGAAGCCGAGACCATGGCCTGGTTCTACAACCATTACGCGGGCACCTGGGCGGACCCGATGGATCCGCGCCTGGCGCCGCTGCAATCCCCAAGCCTGGCGAACCTGCCCCCGGCCGTGGTCGTGACCGCCGAGTTCGATCCGCTGCGCGACCAGGGAGCGGCCTACGCCGAGGCACTGCGCGCAGCGGGCAGCCATGCCGAACTGATCGAGGGGCCCGGGATGATCCATGGCTTCTTCGACATGGGCCGCTGGTCGCCCGGTGCGCAGGCCATCATCACGCGCAGCATCGATCGCTTCGGCGCACTGTTGAGGCACAAGGACTGACGCGGCTGCTGCCAGGACAAAGAAAAACGGACCACAGCCAGAAGCTGTGGTCCGTCGTCTATCGTGGTCGGCGTGGCGGGATTCGAACTCGCGACCCCTTGCACCCCATGCAAGTGCGCTACCAGGCTGCGCTACACGCCGAAGACTTAGATTATATACAGTTTTCTGCTCTCAAATAGAAAGCAGCGAACGAATCTGCAAAAGCTCTTCACGAACGGCTTCAGGACCCAGCGTGGCACAGGCTGCGCCATCGCCCGCCAGCAGCGACGGCATGGCAGGCTCCACCGCCACGGCACCCGCCTGCAGCGCAGGCACTGCCACCGCCGCCGACGTCTCGCGCAGCCGGTTGCGCGCACCGTTGATGGTGAAGCCCTGTTCATAGAGCAGCTCCCGTATGCGCCGGATCATCAGCACTTCGTGGTGCTGGTAATAGCGGCGGTTGCCCCGGCGCTTCATGGGCCGCAGCTGCGTGAATTCCTGCTCCCAGTAGCGCAGCACGTGCGGCTTGACGTCGCACAGATCCGCCACCTCACCGATGGTGAAGTAGCGCTTGGCGGGAATCTGGGGCAAAGGTGAAGCCATGGCAAATGCGGATGAGGTCAGGACAGGCGGCGCCTGCGGCACGTGGCCGCCGATCCAGGGAGAAGGCCGAGCCTACTGCACAGCCCGCCGTCAGGCCAGTGCCCTGTCGTAAAAACAGCCCATCCGCGGCAAGGCAGACAGGCTGGTGACAGCTGCGCCGGACCCGGCTCAGGCCTGCGGACCCGCCGTCCCTTCCTGGATCTGCTCCTTGAGCTTGCTGCTGGCATGGAAGGTGACAACACGGCGTGCCTCGATGGGAATCGCCTCCCCCGTGCGCGGATTGCGCCCCGGGCGGGGCGCCTTGGTGCGGATCTGGAAATTGCCGAAACCCGACAGCTTCACATCCTCGCCCTCGACCAGGCTTTGCGAGATCAGTTCGAAGAAGGCATCCACCATCTCCTTGGACTCGCGCTTGTTCAGGCCGATCTCGTCGAACAGCAGATCGGCCAGTTGCGCCTTGGTGAGCGCGGGCGAATCAAGACTTTCCACCGTCAGTTCCATCACAGGATCTCCTTTCACGGCACGGTCCTTCCATCATGCGCGCAGGCGTGCGCCCAGGCGCTGCGTCAACTGCTCGATCACGGCCTGCACGGCCTGCTCGATCTGCACATCGGTCAGCGAGCTGTCGTCGCTGCCCAGCGTCAGGCGCACGGCCAGGCTCTTTTCGTCCTGGGCCAGCGCACCGGGCGCTGCGGTTTCTCCAGCCTTGAGCGCCTTGGGGCGGAAGACATCGAACAGCACGGCGGAGCGCAGCAGACCGCCGATCCGGGCCGCCTCGATGGCCTGCATCAGTTGGGCATGCGTGGTTTTCTCGTTCACGACCACGGCGATGTCACGCTCCACGGCCTGGTGCTTGGCCACAGGCTTGAACACCGGCACTTCGCGTGCCAGCACGGCGTCCAGTTCCAGCTCGAACAGCACGGGCGCCTGGGCCAGGTCCCATTGCTGGCGCCACTGGGGATGCAGCTCGCCGATGAAGCCGATGGACTGGCCATCGAGCAGCACGCGCGCGCAGCGGCCCGGGTGCATGGCCGGATGCTCGGCCGGTTCGAACACGGGCTTGCGCGGCGCCAGCAGCGCCTCGACATCGCCCTTGACGTCGTAGAAGTCGACGCGGGCCTCGCCGCGGCCCCATTGCAGTTGCTCGGCAGCACCCCAGGCCAGGCCCGCCACGCGCATGGGCTGGCGAAAGCCCTTGACCGTGGTGTCACTGTCCACGACGCTTTCGTCCTTCAGGAAGACACGGCCCAGCTCGAACACGCGCACGCGCTCGGCCTTGCGGTCGGCATTGAACTTGAGCACCTGCATCAGCGAGCCGATGAGGCTGGAGCGCATGACGCTGAGCTGGCTGGCAATCGGATTGAGCAGCTGAATCGGATCCGCGTTGCCGGCCAGGTCCTTCTCCCATGCGGCTTCCACGAAGCTGAAGTTGATGGTTTCCTGGTAACCCAGATCGGCCAGCGCACGGCGCACGGCGAACTGGCTGCGGCGATTCTCCGCGCGCAGCTTGGGCGCGATGGGCGCCAGCGGCTTGGTGGTGGGCAGCTTTTCATAGCCCACCATGCGCGCCACTTCCTCGATCAGGTCTTCCTCGATGTTCAGGTCGAAGCGGAAGCTCGGCGGCGTGACGGTCAGCACGCCGTCGCCCGGCTCCACCGGCAGGCCCAGGCCGGCCAGCGCGTCATGGCATTGCTGCTGCGTCAGCGGCATGCCGATGACCTTGGCTGCGCGCGCGACGCGCAGCGTGACGGGCCTGGCCACGGGCATGTCGGCCTTCTGGTCGTCGACGGGACCGCAGACGGTCTCGGAGGTGCCGCAGATCTGCAGCACCAGCTCGGTGATGCGTTCGATGTGCTCGACCGTGAGCTCGGGATCCACGCCGCGCTCGAAGCGGTGGCCCGCATCGGTGGAGAAATTGAAGCGGCGCGAACGGCCGGCGATGGACTTGGGCCACCAGAACGCGGCCTCGATGTAGATGTGGCGCGTGTCGTCGGACACGGCAGTGGCATCGCCGCCCATGATGCCGGCCAGCGACTCGACTTCGCGGTCATCGGCGATCACGCCCACCTGTCCATCCACGGTGACGGTGTTGCCGTTGAGCAGCTTGAGCTGCTCGCCTTCCTTACCCCAGCGCACCTGCAGGCCGCCGTGGATCTTGTCCAGATCGAAGATGTGGGAGGGACGGCCCAGCTCGAACATCACATAGTTGGAGATGTCCACCAGCGGCGCCACGCTGCGCTGGCCGCAGCGCGCCAGGCGATCGACCATCCACTGCGGCGTTTTCGCCTGGGTGTTGACGTTGCGCACCACGCGGCCCGAAAAGCGGCCGCACAGGTCGGGCGCCTCGATCCTCACGGCCAGCCTGTCCTGCACGCCCACGGCGACAGGCGTGAACGACTGGGGCTTGAGCGGCGCGCCGGTCAGCGCAGCCAATTCGCGTGCCACGCCATAGACGCTCAGGCAATGCGCCAGGTTGGGCGTGAGCTTGAGCGTGAACAGCGTGTCGTCCAGGTTCAGGTACTCGCGGATGTTCCGACCCAGGGGCGCGTCCGGCGGCAGCTCCATCAGGCCGCCGTGGTCCTCGGACAGCTTGAGCTCGCGTGCCGAGCACAGCATGCCGAAGCTCTCCACCCCGCGCAGCTTGCCGACCTTGATCAGGAAAGGCTTGCCGTCCTCACCGGGAGGCAGCTCGGCCCCCACCATGGCGCAGGGCACGCGGATGCCCACGCGCGCGTTGGGCGCGCCGCAGACGATGGTCAGCAGCTCGGGGCCACCGACGTCGACCTGGCAGACACGCAGGCGGTCGGCATCGGGATGCTGCTGGGCGGCCTTGATCTCGCCGACGACGATCTTGGTGAACGGCGGTGCCACGGGCTCCAGTTCCTCCACCTCCAGACCGGCCATGGTCAGGGTGTCGGCCAGCTCTTGGGTGGTCAGCGGCGGATTGCAGAACTCGCGCAGCCAGGATTCGGGAAATTGCATATCAGACTCTTTGGCGTTGGTTCGGTCCGCGCGCCGTGGCGCCGGCGGACCCTTTGGCGAAGGCTTGCAGCCGGATCAACGGAATTGCGACAGAAAGCGGATGTCGCCGTCGAAGAACAGGCGCAGGTCATTGACGCCGTAGCGCAGCATGGTCAGGCGGTCGGGGCCCATGCCAAAGGCGAAGCCGATGTACTTTTCAGGATCCAGACCCATGTTGCGCACCACGTTGGGGTGCACCTGGCCCGAACCGGCCACTTCCAGCCAGCGGCCGGCCAGCGGGCCGCTCTGGAACTGGATGTCGATCTCGGCGCTGGGCTCGGTGAAGGGGAAGAAGCTGGGGCGAAAGCGCAGCACCAGGTCGTCGCTCTCGAAGAAGGTCTTGCAGAAATCCGTGAAGACGACCTTCAGGTCCTTGAAGCTGACGTTCTCGCCGATCCACAGGCCTTCGCACTGGTGGAACATCGGGGAGTGGGTGGCATCGCTGTCCACGCGGTAGGTACGGCCCGGCGCGATCACGCGGATCTCGGGCATGTCCTGGCCGGCATCGAGGCGCTCACGGTATTTCTTGACATGCTGCACGGCATGGCGCACCTGCATCGGGCTGGTGTGCGTGCGCAGCAGATTGGGGGCCTGCTGCGTGCCGCCTTCCACATAGAAGGTGTCGTGCATGGAGCGGGCGGGGTGGTCCTCCGGCGTGTTCAGCGCCGTGAAATTGAACCAGTCGGACTCGATCTCGGGGCCTTCGGCCACATCGAAGCCCATGGAGCCGAAGATGCCTTCGATGCGCTCCAGCGTCAGCGATACGGGATGCAGACCGCCCTGCCCGCGGCGACGGCCCGGCAGCGTCACATCCAGCACCTCGGCCTTGAGGTGGGCCTGCAGCTCTGCGTCGGCCAGGGCCTTGCGGCGTGCCGTCAGTGCGGCCTCGATCCCCTGCTTTGCCACGTTGATGGCAGCACCGCGCGATTTCTTCTCTTCGACGGAAAGCTGCGCCATGCCCTTCATGAGCTCGGTCACCTTGCCCGACTTGCCCAGAAACTGCGCCTTGGCGTTTTCCAGATCGGCGGGGGTTTGTGCCTGCGCGAACAGCTGCTGCGCGCTCTCGACCAGAGAATCCAACTCGTTCATATCGACTCTTTATCGACTGTGAAAAGAAACAAGGGCTAGCAGCCTTTTCAAGCCCTAGCCCTTGCTGTTTGCGCTGCAAGCCATCACGAGGATGACCGCAGACCGTTATCTCAAGCAGCCAGCTTGGCCTTGACTTGATCAACGATGCTGCTGAAAGCAGCCTTGTCGTGCACCGCGATATCGGCCAGCATCTTGCGGTCGATCTCGATGGCTGCCTTCTTCAGGCCGTTGGCGAACTGGCTGTAGGTCAGGCCCAGTTCACGTGCAGCGGCGTTGATACGGGCGATCCACAGACGGCGGAACACGCGCTTCTTGGCACGGCGGTCACGGTAGGCATATTGCCCGGCCTTCATCACCGCCTGCTTGGCGATGCGGAAGACATTGCCGCGGCGACCGCGGAAACCCTTGGACAGGGCCAGAACTTTCTTGTGACGGGCGCGGGCCGTTACACCACGTTTGACGCGAGGCATGTGTTTTCTCCTTGTTCGTCAGTGAATTACAGGCCAGCCATCGGCAGCATCTGAGCAATGTGACCCATGTTGGTCTCATGCACAGCCACTGCACCACGCAGGTGACGCTTGTTCTTGGTGGTCTTCTTGGTCAGGATGTGACGCTTGAAGGCTTGACCGCGCTTGACGGTGCCACCGGGACGAACGCGAAAACGCTTCTTCGCGCTGCTCTTGGTCTTCATTTTGGGCATGTGAATGCTCCTGTTGTTTGTGCTCGTGAGGCGGCTCGCAACACTGCGCGCACTTGCTGGCCCCGAGACACTTCTGAGCCGGCACCAGGGCCGGCAAGAACAAGGGACATGGCAACCATGTCCCTTGCATTGCTCCACCAGGAAGATCGACTCGTCCTGGCAGCGCAGATTTCATCACCCCCCCGCAAAGGGGCGAAACCGAGATTATGCCTTATCGGCCGCCGCAGGTGCAGCAGAAACCTCTGCCGGCTTGCCGCCCGCTGCGGGCTTCTTGCGGGCCGGGGCGATCATCATCACCATCTGGCGGCCTTCCAGCTTGGGGAACTGCTCCACCTGGATGGAGTCCGCCAGATCGTCACGCAGACGATTGAGCAGGTCCAGACCCAGCTGCTGGTGCGTGATTTCACGGCCGCGGAAACGCAGCGTGATCTTGCACTTGTCGCCATCGGCCAGGAAACGGCGGATGTTGCGCAGCTTGATGTTGTAGTCCCCGTCGTCGGTACCGGGGCGGAATTTCACTTCCTTGATTTCGATGACGGTCTGCTTGGCCTTGGCTTCGGCAGCCTTCTTCTGCTCAAGGTACTTGAACTTGCCGTAGTCCATCAGGCGGCAGACAGGCGGGGTTGCCGTGGCGGCGATTTCCACCAGGTCCACGTCCAGTTCGCCCGCCATGCGCAGGGCTTCCTGCAGGGGGACGATACCCAGCGGCTCGTTGTCAGGGCCAGACAGACGCACTTCAGGCGCCATGATTTCACGGTTGAGGCGATGCTTGCGCTCTTCACGGTGGCGCCGATCACGAAATTCAGTAGCTATGGTTCTCACCCTTGGAAATTAGTTGCTACAACAGCGTAGCCGCTTGCGTGCCGCGCACGCAAGCGATCCACGCCTGCGATCAGGGCCCTCAGGCCTTGGCCGCGATGTCGGCGCTGACGAGCTGTACGAACTCGTCCACGGACATCACGCCCAGGTCCTTGTTGCCCCGTGCGCGCACTGCCACTGCTCCGGCCGCCTTCTCCTTGTCGCCGGCGACGAGGATGTAAGGCAGCTTTTGCAACGAATGCTCCCGTATTTTATACGTAATCTTTTCGTTGCGCAGATCAGTCACCACCCTAAGGCCTTGATTCGGCAATGCTTTTTGCAGCTTTTGCGCCACTTCGCGCACATAGTCCGCCTGGGCGTCGGTGATATTGAGCACCGCGACCTGCACGGGAGCCAGCCACAGGGGCATGGCACCGGCGTGCTGCTCGATCAGGATGCCGATGAAGCGCTCCAGGCTGCCGACGATGGCACGGTGCAGCATCACGGGACGATGGCGCTCGCCATCCTCGCCCACGTATTCCGCATCGAGACGCTCGGGCATGGAGAAATCCACCTGGATCGTGCCGCACTGCCACTGACGACCGATGGCGTCTTTGAGCGTGTACTCGATCTTGGGGCCATAGAACGCACCGTCACCGGGGGAGATCACGTATTCGCAGCCCGAAGCCTCCAGGCTGTTGATCAGCGCGGCCTCGGCCTTGTCCCAGATCTCGTCGGAGCCGATGCGTGCCTCGGGCCGGGTCGCGACCTTGTAGATGATGTCGGTAAAGCCGAAGTCCTTGTAGACCTTTTGCAGCAGCGTGGTGAAGGCCAGCACTTCGGGCTGGATCTGGTCTTCCGTGCAGAAGACGTGACCATCATCCTGCGTGAAGCCGCGCACGCGCATGATGCCGTGCAGCCCCCCCGTGGGCTCGTTGCGGTGGCACTGGCCGAATTCGCCATAGCGCAGCGGCAGGTCGCGATAGCTCTTGATGCCCTGCTTGAAGATGAGGATGTGGCCGGGACAGTTCATCGGCTTGAGCGCGTAGTCGCGCTTTTCCGATTCCGTGACGAACATGTTCTCACGGTACTTGTCCCAGTGGCCGGTCTTCTCCCACAGCGTCTTGTCCAGGATCTGCGGGCCCTTGACCTCCTGGTAGCCGTTGTCGCGGTACACACGGCGCATGTACTGCTCGACCTCCTGCCACAGCGACCAGCCCTTGGGATGCCAGAACACGGTGCCGGGCGAGTGCTCGTCGATGTGGAACAGGTCCAGTTCGCGTCCCAGCTTGCGGTGGTCGCGCTTTTCCGCCTCCTCCAGCATGTGCAGGTACTGCTGGAGGTCGTCCTTGGTCGCCCAGGCCGTGCCGTAAACACGCTGCAGCATCTCGTTGCGATGGTCACCGCGCCAGTAGGCGCCCGCCACCTTCATGAGCTTGAAGAACCTGAGCTTGCCCGTGCTGGGCACGTGGGGGCCGCGGCACAGGTCCTCGAAGCTGCCCTCGCGGTACAGGCTCACGTCTTCGTTCGAGGGGATGCTGGCGATGATCTCGGCCTTGTAATTCTCGCCGATGCCCTTGAAGTAGGCCACGGCCTCATCGCGCGGCAGCACGCGGCGCACCACGGGCTCGTCCTTGGCGGCCAGTTCGGCCATGCGCTTTTCGATGGCGACCAGATCCTCGGGCGTGAAGGGACGCTTGTACGAGAAGTCGTAGTAGAAGCCGTTCTCGATCACCGGGCCGATCGTGACCTGGGCGTCGGGAAACAGCTCCTTGACCGCATAGGCCAGCAGGTGGGCCGTCGAATGGCGGATGACTTCCAGGCCGTCGGCATCCTTGGCCGTCACGATGGACAGGGGCTGGTCCTTGTCGAGAACGTAGCTGGTGTCCACCACCTTGGCCTCGTCGCCCGTGCCGACCTTGCCGGCCAGCGCAGCCTTGGCCAGGCCGGAGCCGATCGATGCGGCCACCTCGGCCACGGTGACCGGGCCGGGGTACTCGCGTTGCGAACCATCGGGAAGCGTAATGTGGATCATGGGATTCCTAAGATATTTCGAGGGGGCGCGCCATCCCCCAAAAAGCAAAAAAGCGCGGAGCCGGGTCCGCGCTTTTTGAAGGTCGAGTCAGTCTCGTGCAGGCGCGAACCGCCAGCCGCTAGCGGCCGGTGTACATCTCCGATGTAGTTCGCGGTGTCATAACCAGCATTGCCTTTCTCGCCCTTGTCAGTTGAAAACTCGCGCCATTTTAACCCCAGCAAAGAAAAAGCGCCCGAAGCACAAGGCTCCGGACGCTTTCTCACCCCTATCTACCTGAAGTTCGACTCACTGCAGCCGCGCTTCAGTGGAACTGCTCCTCTTCCGTCGAGCCGGTCAGTGCCTTGACGCTGGACGAGCCGCTGACCTGCTCGGTTTAGTCGAGACAGTTTTTCCTAGAAGACGGCGGGTTGCGGTTCTTTGCGGAGTTCGAGTTTGAACTCTGCCGGGGTCAAGTATTGCAGGCTGCTGTGGGGACGTACCTCGTTGTAGTGATTGCGCCAGGCTTCGATCAGGGCAGCGGCTTCGCGGCGCGAACGGAACCACTCGATGGACAGACACTCGTCGCGGAACTTGCCGTTGAAGCTTTCGTCGGTGCCGTTCTGCCAGGGCTTGCCGGGATCGTTGAGCACGGTGGCAATGCCCGAGGCTGAGATCCACTCCAGGATCGCCTGGCTGACGAACTCGGGGCCATTGTCCGAGCGCATGAACAGCGGCGCCCCGTGCAGGCTGACCAGCCGCGAAAGCACCTCGATCACGCGCTTGGAACGGATGGCCCCAGCCACGTCGATGGCCAGGCACTCCCGGGTGTATTCGTCCACCACGGTCAGGCACTTGATCTGCTGACCGCTGGCCGTGGTGTCGAAGACGAAGTCATAGGCCCAGACCATGTTGGCCTTGAACGGCGTGTGGATGCGCGGGCGCAGCGATGCGATGCGCTTGCGCGGCCGTTTCCGGGGCACCAGCAGGCCCGCCTGACGCCACAGCCTGTGCGTGCGAGACCAACTCAGCTCGAAGCCCTTGCGACGCAGGAATACGCGAATGCGGCGATAGCCGTAGCGCGGATACATGGCCGACAGTTCCTTCATCGCCGCAAGCACCGGCGCATCCTTGGCGGGCAAGCGCAACTCGTAACTGGGCGTGGCGCGTGACATGCCGATGAGCCCGCAGGCGCGGCGCAGACTCAAGCCACGTGCGCGCACGAAGGCCAGTTGCTCGCGCCGAGCCAACGGGCTCACCATTTTTTTGCGTTGATCTCCTTGAGAATCTCGAGGTCCAGATCTCGCTCGGCAAGAAGCTTCTTCAGCCGGCTGTTCTCAAGCTCCAGGGCCTTCAGACGCTTGACGTCGGCCGCTTCCATCTGGCCGAAGTGTTTGCGCCAGGCATAGATGGTGGCTTCGCTGACCTTGTGCTTCTTGGCGGCCTCGGCCACCGTCGTTCGATCTGCTTCGCGCAGGATCGTGACCATTTGCTCTTCTGAAAATCGACTCTTCTTCATCGGCTCCTCTCCGGGCGGGAGCCATCTTCCTAGAAATCAATGTCTCGGAGAAACCGGGCAGGTCAATCTGGCCCTCACTTGGCTGGCGCAATAGGCCGTGAGCAGGGGATCAAGATCCGCATGTTTGGGCACGTAGATCACGACACCGAAGCCGTCATCACTGAGCACCAGAGTCAGCTCGAACCATTCCCGATGGCTTTCGGCGACATCGCAATGGCGACCAAGAAGTGAAAAACCCAGTTCCGCATCAACAGTAGTCAATGCGTCGCTGGGCGCCAGAACCAGGATTTTGATGAGACTGGACAGGTCATCCACCTCATATTCGGCCAACTCTTTAATACGCAGGCTGATCAAGTTATCCAGCTCGGTGCACCGGGCTTGGCCGCAGGCTTCATGAATAGATAGGGAATCCGCATAAACGCGCATAAAACTCCTTTCTGTTAGAAAAATAAAGCCCGCCGAGGATTTCTCCAGGGTGGGCCAACAAGGAAACAACTAAACAGCTACTCTTATTCAGTCAGCAAATCCCCTTCGAATGGTTAGCACAAGAAACATGGCCAATCAATTTCTCTTTGACTTGATTGCAGACAAAGTGACACCTCCGATTGACACCAGCAAAGGCACTCCGAGCATTACGGCAAATAAAGGCAGCAACCGTCCCGTTCCTATCAGAGAGACCCCCTCCGATATCAACCCCAGCGTTAACGCGTTGACACCTGTGCTGAACAAGGCGATCAAGTGCCAGGCCGCCATTCCCACCGCCAGCAACAATGTGCCCATCCAGACCCGCTTGAGCACCTTATAGGTCGCCGGCGGAAGGAACGAACACCAAGCCATAGCAGCGAACAGCGCAGCCGCCACGCTCGTCGTGGGCCAGAGATACATGAGCAACAGCACCCACACACAGGCAGAGGACAGGATGGCCGTGGCCCAACGGGCGAAGTACTCACTCGCTGGCAACTGGTCAATGGCCTGCAGATAGGGCCCTGACAGCTTCTCCCCGAACAGCTTCAGCAGCAGACCGCCCAGGATCAAGGTCACGCCCAGAATGATGTTGACCAAGCGGTCATGCATCAAGCCGTTGTTTGTGATCCTTCTGCCGCCCATACCATCAACAGCAACATCGCTGCCTAAGGCGAGGATGAGCATGACGATGCCCACAAGCATGATCGCGGTTGAAACCCTCTTCATTCGTTGCTCCCTTCTTTAACTTGTGCCAACTCGGCCCTGATCTCGGCTTCGTGACGATTGCTGACCTTGGTGACGTAGTAGCAAGTCCAAATCAGCATTCCCAGGCCAAACCACCACGCAATAAAGAACCCAAGGACGGTACCCAGCATTAGGAGACCAAATGCCCAGTTTTCTCCTTTGGTGAATCTTTTGTTGGCAAGTGTGCTGATATGTGCATCTACCTTCTTCTTGGCCTCCTGGCTTACTCGCTCATCCAGCACGGGAGCTGCATCAGTTGATACTTGCTCCTTGGTGCCATGCAGTTGGGCCTCGATCTCCTGAATCTTCTGCGCCGCCTCCTTCTCGGCAGACTCCTTGATCGCCCTCTCTTGGGCTTGCTCCCTTTGCCACTGTTCAAGCACCTCCTGCCGCTTGCGTGCCTCCTGGGCTGCTTCTTCCTTTTGCAATTGCGCCCTTCTCTCGGCAATTTTTTGGTTCAGATCCAATTTATTCCTCACTCAGTAGATTGCTCAATACCGCTCCTGCGGCAACCATGCCCGCTGCCCCGGCGGCAGCTCCACGCCCCTTGCGCTTGGCTGCATCTTCTGCACGAATCACATCGTCAATACACCTCGCGGCTCTTGCGACGCGCTCGGATTCCGGAACTCTCCTTTCAAAAGTGACCATCAAGGTTTCTCTATCTGCAGCGACGAGATGCCTTTGCATGACCTTTTCCATGAACACCAAGCGCCATCCTTCAGACGCCATGGCATTGATATAGGCCTCCAAAACTTCTGTTTCGATTCGACCCTCTCCGAGCAAAAGCGAACTGATCGCTCCATCGGCCACGTCAATTACCTTGTATTCGTACTCCATCTAATCCTCCATGTTAAAATAAAAATAGCCACAAGCAAATTCTTAAATACCAAAATTTATTTTCATAAAATATCATTAAGAAAATAAAAATATATCCAACCAATTTCAAAAATATTAAATAATAAATCACTTATATATGTAACGTTTTTCGTGACGACAGACTACCACAGTGTAACGAAACTCGCTACATGAAGTCTGTACCCTTGGAGCTATCTAACGTCGTAGGACGCCGCATGCGTGCTCGGCGTGAAGCCCTGCAGTGGCCTCAAGAAAAAATAGGAGTGCTAATCGGCATTGATGAGTCATCAAGCCGTGCCCGCATCAGCAGGTATGAGTTAGGGACACATGAGCCGCCTGTGAAGACAGCGCGGCTGATTGCAGAAGTACTAGGTGTTCCACTCGCCTATCTATATTGTGAAGATGACGAGGTAGCTGAGCTTCTCTTGGCACTGAGAATGCTTAGTCCTTCAGCTCGCCATCGAACAATCGCCTCTTGGTTTAGCCAGCTGAAAGAAACCTCGAATGCCTAACTGTCGTATCACTGACATGATGGGCACTCGTACGAACAGCTGCTACCGAGCGGCGCACGACTGACGCTTTCCGACGGTGGATTCAACCGGTCAACGCAACATACTCATTAAACATTTCAGCAGGTGTTCTGAACCCCAGCGTCTTCCTGGGACGCTGGTTCAATTGCCTTGCAATCGCATCCAGACCCGCTTGTGAGTAGCCCGACAGGTCAAGTCCTTTGGGAAGGTACTGCCTGAGCAACCCGTTCGTGTTCTCGTTGGTGCCCCGCTGCCATGGATGGTGCGGGTCACAGAAGTGGACCTGGATGTCGGTTGCCAAGGTGAAGCGCTTGTGTCCTGCCATTTCCGAGCCGCGGTCCCAGGTCAGGAAGCGATAGAGCTCTTGCGGCAGGCTTCTTGCATGCCTGGCCAATGCTGCAGCCACGGTGTACGAGTCTTTGTCCACCAGTTTGACCAGCATCACGTAGCGCGTGTGTCGCTCCACCAGGATCGCAATCTGGCTGTGAGCATCGCCAAACAGAAGGCCTCCTTCCCAGTGCCCCGGCACGGCTCGGTCCTCAATACAGGCTGGGCGTTCAGCAATGGGAACGGCATCGACGATTCGGCCATGAATGCTGGTCTTCTGCGTGTAGTGCCGTGAACGACGCATGCCTCTGGTGCGCCGCAGATGCTCGAGAAGCTCCTTCTTCAAGGCGCCCCGCGTCTGGACAAAGAGCGTGCGATAGATGGCTTCGTGCGACACCTGCAAGTCCCTTTCCCCCGGGTAAGTCCGTTTAAGCCATCCTGCGATCTGTTCCAGCGACCATTGATGCTGCAGTTTGCCCGCCACGATCTGCGCCAGGGCTGGATTGCTCGCCAGCTTGCAAGGCTTGGGACGGTGTGCACGCTCCCAGGCAGCTTCGTCGGCCCGAGCCGCCCTGTAGCAACTCTTGCCACCGTTGCCGTGAAGCTCACGGCTGACGGTGGATGCGGCTCGTCCCAGGCGTGCAGCCACGCAGTGGATGGATTCGCCCGCTGCCAGAGCTCGCGAGATCTCCTCGCGCTCAGCGAGGGTCAGGGCCAATCGGGACCGATGACGCGCCGGCGGGCGGATGCCGCCGGTTGCAGCCAGGATGTTCTGAATGGAGGTATGTGGCCGATCGAACAGCTTGCCGATCTGGGTCAAGGTATCGCCCTTGCTCCAGCGATCCCACATCATCGCCTTCTGTGCTTCGGTGTAGTAGATCCGTGGTCGTTGCTTCATGGCCAGCACTCCTTGCGCCAAGTGCAGTCATTGTGTTGCATCGACCGGTTGATTCACAACCCTGAGCCGCCATCCAGCTAAAAGTCCGAAAGCCGTCACTCATTAGCCTGCATGGCCTGAAACACCTCGGCCTACTGCAACCCCACGTCGCGCGATGCCGAAAACCATGCCATTTCACAAACACGCGCACCCACTGCACATAGGCCCGTTCGGTGCACAGGCTATAGTGTTGTAACGAATTCGCTCACGGACCTGATCCAGCAACCGTGTGGCGCGCAACACAGGAGGGGCGGCGGGTTTCATGGCTAAATTTAGTGCTGTATTTTCAAACAGCACAAATACCGAAGAGCTTGGCTACAAGCTCCTTCCCGCGTTCTTTTCGCGCCAATTTAGACCGCAAGCGCCAGATATGGTCTGCGGCATGTTCCATGCCTACATTAAGTTAGGCCATCAAAAAGGAGGATTAATGAAGATCTACAACAATTGCATCATGACAACACTTTATCACTCTAACGATCCATCGGAGAATTATCCGTGTGTAGTCAAGCTGGGAGATGATCGAATCCTCGTTGAATACGAGTATAAGAGATGGTTGCAGTACGAAGGAGCAACGAACGGAGAAGGCCATTTTGAGTTGCACGGCGTCGGATTTCAGGGGAAGGCTTCCCTCCACATGTTTCCTGGTTCACTTATTTTGGAGGGGAGTTGGCTGGAAGAAGGCTATCGTGGAATGTGGCGTATCAAACTGGCCTAACATTTCGTTGCAGCCGCCCCCCTGCGACGGCGGCTGAACTCAACAGTTAGGCACCTACTGATGCTACGGAAAAAGCAACATGACTGAAGTCGCTGCACTATCTACAGAGCAGATCAAGAAAGAGGTCTTCGCGAAGCTTGACCAATACAAGGATCGGAGCGCGTTGGAGCAGTACGCAATATTCATGGGCAAGGCTCAAATCCTGGAGTTTGGGCTCAAAGGATTGCTCGCCCGCAAGTTCAACGTCCCACTTGAAGAAATGGAGCTCTGGACACTTGGAAAAACCAAGAACGAGCTTCGGCAGAGAGGACTTCGGCCTGATTTCATTGGGTTCCTGGAACGCATCGTCGATCACCGGAACAATATGGCACACGAGTTTCTCGTCAACACCGAGATCGCCCACTCAATAGCCAACTTCAGCGAACGAAAAATCCATGGTGATTTGTTTCGCGCACTCTACGATATTGAGCAAATAATCATCTTCCACGATTGGTGTGAAGAAAATGACGGTTGGCTGCCTAGCGCCTAACCATTCCTTTAAGCGGTAGCGCCTACGGCACGCCGCTTACGTCAAACATTAGCCTGCAAGAACAATGCCGCGTAGTACGTATCAATTTGACCGTTGGAAGCCAAGAGAGAAATCGACTTGGGTTTTTCGTGTTTTTAAAAAACACAACGTTGAGCTTCTGCGGATGTACACAGCATTCGAGACATCCCGAAGATTCACATATGCGAACCTCGGGAAGGTCGCGAACTGGAGTGATCAGCCAACCAAGCATTTCCCGTTCGTCCGACCACTTTGGTACGAGCAGTTCAATGACATGCGGGACTGGTCGGAAGGCTATAACGATTTGGAAAATTGGATAAATTTGAACACCTTGGTCGCCATAAGCTCGAATTTGGAAACCTATTTGGCGACAGTGGTTCCGCTTGCATTGTCGTCAGACGTCGGGGTTCTTTACGGAACGCCTCGTAGAATTGATGGCGTTCAAATTCTCAAGCACGGGCACTCAAAAGCGTTCAACTTTGAAGAGCAAGTAATCGCCTGCACAAAAGGTAACTGGTCGAGCCGACTCGCTGCTTATGAGAGTTATTTTGGCAGGTCACCAAAATACTTCTCATCGAACATCTCCGCACTAGAAAAAATTCGGGTTTTACGAAACAACGTCGCACACTCGTTTGGTCGCGACATCGAGGCGTCGCGTGATCGCCAGCAAGTCAAAACACTTCCAATTGATAAGCTCTCGCGAAATACACTTCTAGCCTTACAAATGGTCGTGTGGAAGTTAGTCAAGTCGATTGATGTTCATCTCCATCAGTTCCATATCGGCGAATATCAATCATTGGTTTTCTACCATCGACTATTTCCTAGCCTACGTCACGACCTGCATCCGAGCGAACGAGCCATCGTTTTCAAGAAGCAACTTGGTGCCTTCGGAGCGACTCCTGCTGGAAAAGAGTTCTGCAAAGGATTGGTTGGCTACTATGAGGCGCTGTAGGCTAACACCTCAGTCAAGCGACCGCTGCAAGCTGCGCTTGCAGTGACCTACGCTGCTGCGCAACTCCTGCGGCCCCTTACTTCAAACGTTGAGCGTCCGATTTTTCTCGCAGCCACCGTCTGCTCCTGGCCGGTCCGCGACCGCCGCTGGTAGCGCCCCATGGTAGCTGTCCGAAAGGTCGCCGGCCGGCGCCCGCTTTGCAGCGATTGCCGCCACCGTCGCTACCCAAACGAAAAGCGAGTAATAAGTGCCGGCTTGCGGTCGCTGAAGCCGCTGTATCGCACGAAGCTGTTGCTCAGGAGTGATGTTGCGCCCCTATTCCCGACCCCGCCCTATTCGCAATAAAGCGCTTGGTCAGCCCCTGCAGCCTGTTGCCGCCTGAACTCCCGAGGCGACCGCATTTTCAGCGAGGAATGCGGATGCACCTCGTTGAAGTGCTCGAAGGCCGCTGGCAGTTGCGCCAGTACCGTCTGTGCGTCACGCAGGTCCATGCGCGCCACATAGTCGCGCTTGAAGGTGTTGACGAAGCTCTCGGCCATGCCGTTGCTCTGTGGGCTGCAGACGGGCGTATTGATGGGCTTCAAGCCCAGCGCGCGTGCCAATGCCCTCGTTTCAGCGGCGATATAGGCACCGCCGTTGTCACTGAGGAACTCCAACTCCTGGCCCTGCGGGACCGCTTCGACCGAGCCGAAGCGGCGTTCGACGGCCTCGATGAGCATCTCGCGCACCGGCTCATCTGGCAGCCCTTTGCCCTCCCACGCGCGCCAAGCCATCACCTCACGGTCGCAGCAGTCCTTGGCAAAGGTTGCCGTCACGGTCTGGCCCGAATCGCACTTGATTTCCAGACCATCGGAGCACCATCGAAGGTCGCTGCGCGAGACCGCAACACGGCCCTCATGCGTGCGTGCAGACTGGCGCCGGCGAGGCGCCTTGGGCAGCAGCCAAGCGGCTTGAGCCATGACGCGATAGACGCGTTTGGCGTTGACCCTCGGGGCGCCCCGTGCCGCACGCTGGCGGTTCACCAAGGCACAGGCACGTCGGTAGCCATAGCTGGGCAAGTCGGCAATTTCCTGGCGCAGTTCGGCGAGCAGCCCGGCATCATCGCTGGAGGTGCGATGGCTGCGGCCATCGGCCCAGCCTTCACCGCGCCCAAGCAGGTCGCGCACATGCGAGCGCGCCAGCCCCTTCGTCCGGCAGACCGTCTTCACTGGTCGTCCCCGGGCAACAAGGGCGAGCGCGCAATCCACTTTTTTTCTCCGGTGTACTCCACGGCTTCCTTGAGGATTTCGTTCTCCAAGGTCTTCTTGCCAAGCACGCGCTCCAGCTTGTCGATTTCCGCGAGGGCAGCCGCCAGCTCGGATGCGGGCACGACGGCCTCGACAGCGGAGACGGCGGTCAAAGCACCCTGGCGTTCGAACTTGCGCCACTGGAACAGCAGTCCAGCCGAAACGCCTTCCTACCGAGCAACCAATGACCCGCTCATGCCTGATTCGTATGTTCGGCGCACCAATGCCGCCTTCTCTGCGAGGGACCAGCGCCTGCGGCGCTGATCCTTCACGACTATCTCTATTGACTCCGTATGCCTAGTCATATGCACAGTCCTGCTCCTATATCCAAAGATAAGCGATAGGACGGGTCGGGGAATCAGGGGCTATCTCACGCCATCGCCAGACCCAGTAGCTTTCAAGAGGTCAACCACGGGGCCGCAAAATCGGTCAAATACCGGATGATTCTCTCCATATGTTTTTAGAAAATCAATCCTCATATCAACCTATAATATTTGGATCTAATTCTTGATTTGGAAAAACTTGAAAAAATGATGCTCGATTTTGAGTACTAACCAAATCAAACTGAGATATATGATGTTGAGAGGGATTTCTTGTCTTAGAAGCGAGCATGTGATGAGAATCTTCTGTATTTATTTCAACACATAAAGCAGTAAAATCAAGATCCATACAACTTTTTAGCGTCTTATGTTTCGTGCTTGGAAATTTTATTTTAAATATCTCGTTGTATTCTGGTTGAAAATATCTAATTAATCCAGCCTCAATAATGGTTACCGCTTGCTTTTCCGATATAGGCTTTTGAGTTATTTTTGTAAATCGATCGAGATCCTCCTCTCCACCAATTGCATTTTTGAAGTGCGGCGACATTGAAATTTGTGCAATCGGGTTTCCAATATTGTATTTGAATAAAGCAATTATTATTTCAGAGTCGGGATATTTTTCTGGTAATTGAGCAAGTATTTTTTGAAGTGTTGAGTGGCTCTCAAGCCGCTGGAGAGCCGATCTATTCCCGTTAGCGTATGCTTGACCAATGTAAAGAACATTTAATTTTTTAAATATTTTCACATCTTGATGAGTATAATTTGATGCCAATAGAAATGATGGAAATATTCTAATTGTTTCCTCGGGATTCTGAGTATTAAAAGTCTCAATTTCACGATGAGGATATTTTCCAAGTCTTACAGAGTTGGCGCCATCGTGCAAAGGGAAATCTATTTCAAAATCAAATATGCACTCTTTACCTTCAATTTTGTAGCTGGCTTTCCCAGTCAGCTTGCCATTTGCATAAAAAATACTGTCTTCAACAAAACTTATTCTCGGCCTTTCTGTAATTAAATAAATGTGACACTCGTTTATGTCTTTTTCCAATTCTTTGTCGCCATTGAATTTTTTACCTATATGGGAAACTGGAAATAGGTAATGACTGCTGCTACAATAGTTGAGAGCAAATTCCGTTAAATATTTTCTATTCATCGTTCTGTTTTCTCCTCTAGTGCAATAGTATATTGTATCTGCACTCACTCGCGTATGCATAACACTTCAACAAGCATCCCGCTAATGCAGTGCCTTTAATCAAATATTGCGGCTTCCTTGGCGAGCAGCCGCAACCAACCTGATGCAGGATGAGCTTCCAACCTTGCAAAACGGAGCACTATAGCGGCGCTGAAGGGCAGATCGTCGAGAAGTCACAGCGGCCGCAATGATGGCCGACGGCAGGCGTGTTGTCGCCCGTGGAGAAACGCTCAGCAGCTTTGTAAGCCTTCGTCATTTCTATAGCCTTCGAGCCTTCGACCTTGTCGATCTTCTCGGACAGCACGTGGTGCAGTGACATCGTGGTAGGACCGGGAAAACATAATCCGCGCAGCACCGGATTCATGATGGTCTTGTAGTCACTTACACCACGGCGAGAAAAGCGCAGAATTGCATACTCGGTACCGCCGTAGGCTCCCTCGATTCGAAAACCCCATGGCATATGCAGCGTTAATCCAGCTATAGTTGCCGTGGTTTCTTCGAACCTCCCTCCTCGTCCCTTCAAGGCCTGCACCTGCCTCGTACCCCTGTCGAGCGCATAGAGCGCGTCAGCCCAAAGCGAGGGGTCTTCTTTAGCGCTGGGCAATTTTCGGACGGCCCAGGCATCATCAAGCGCGAGTTGTGCCGAGCTCGACGCGCCGCTTGAGAATGCCTTAAGCGCGTCCATCAACGCCCATCGGGCACGTAGCGAAACGTCAATGTCGGATTCGCTCTGCATCTCCAGAACGCATCTGTACCAGTAGCGCAACGAGCACATTGCGTAGCTGTAGAAGTCTTCGAAAGGAATCGCCTTAGGTGAAGAAAACGCTGCTGTCGAAGAGGACTTCACCGCGGTCAGCGAGGGTCCGCTGTATTGCCTTTCTAGGTACTTCCCGGGGTGGCGCTCCAATTGCGGAGCGATCGATTTCCTGAACTTGACATCCTGATAAAGGTACAAGTGCCGCTTCGCTCTTGAGACAGCCACATAAAGCAGGTTGTTTCGCTCTACCGATTCCTCAAACTTGTATTCTTCCATCGTGCTGCCCAGTGCTTCAGGCGGCACGATGTCGAGAATTCCATCAGGCTGCCAACTGGGCTCTCGGCTTCCGTAGCTGTCGGCGCTCACGTAGCCGACGTGAACAGCCTCGAACTCCAGTCCTTTGCTGCCATGAACAGTCATCACGCGCACGCCGTCGAGCACAGCAGCCTCCGGCGGAAGCTCGCGCTGCCCTTGGCTATCGCCGATCCGCTGCCGCAGCCGTTGTCGCAGCAAATACCGCGACAGCCTCGCCTCTTTCATTTCACCGTCGCCGTTACGCACGCTATAGGCGAACTGCCAGAGCGCAACACGGCTCACCCAAGCTCGTACGCTGTTGTCAGCGGCAGGCGGTAGGCCGAAGCGCTTATCCAGCAATAGATGGCAGATGAAGGACCATGGATTCGAGCCGTGATGGAAACGCCCGATGAGCTCTCGGATGGAGGCCGTTACCGCCAGTCCGTGAGCGCTAAGCCCTGGCGGTGGTGCATGAATCCAACGACCTCTCTGGAAGGCCACATCGCTCTCTGAGGCCTTCAGCAGCACGCCTACGTCTCCCAACGACATGTTGAGGGACGAAATCCCTGCTAGGCCGACTAACGCCTTTGGCCGACGCTCAACCAAGAGCTGGATGAGACAGAGGATGCGCTTGACCTCGGCTCGTGCGGTCAGGTCACCGATGTAAATGATGGGAAGCCCTGCCTGCTCCAATAGCTCGGCGGACCGCTCTACGTCGCTCGACTTGCGGCAAAGCACTGCCTGGCGTCCGAAAGGTACCCCGCCGGCCTGCAGTTCGCGAATGACTTCAGCAATCGCGCCGAGGAGAGCATCGCCATCTCGGCAAGTGACAACAACCGGCTTTGAGCCCGATAAACCCTTGGTGGCGATGACCTCATCGAGTTTCAGCGAGCTCTCAAGAACGTGGTTACGTCCAACATGCTGCGTGAGGTCGACGATCTCCTGCGAGCTCCGACGATTGAACGTCAAGGGATACCGTTGGATTGAAGTTCCAGCGGCGTGCACCTTGAACTCGACATCGAACTTCTGGAGGCTTTTCAGCGAAGCGCCGCGCCAATGGTGAATTGCTTGCCGAACATCGCCGACCACCCAGATATGCTTCTTGTACGCCAGCTGGCGAAGCATCTCGACCATGGCCTGTGTGACGTCCTGGTACTCATCGACCAGAACGTACTGGAAGCGGTCGACCAACTCAACGAAGGGTGCCCTGTCATCTTTTAGGGCAATCGCTGGCTTCGAGATGAGGTCAACGAAGTCGACGGTGCGATGCTCCTTGAGCAGCGTCTCATGCAGCTCGAAAAGCGTGGCCACGTCGAACCTCTTTTGCAGAAGCTCGGCGTCTTCGACTTCATCGCTCTCGACAAAGCCCCTATAGGCGGCGGGGGAGACCAGTTCCTCCTTAAGCCTTGTGATGCCGTCAACAACGGTGCCAAGCCATTCGTACGGGTCTTCGACACGTAGGAAGTACTGAAGTTCGACGCGAGGGAGTGCCTTGACCAGATTGCTCATCGAGCCCATCAGATCAGAGACATGCAGGTTCGAGTCGAGTTGGAAATGTTGGTGATACTTCCGAAGAAACTCCAGTCCGAAGGAGTGGAAAGTGCCGGCCCATATGTCGGAAGCGTTAGGAATTCCGGCACTGCGCAATCGCTCGACCAGTTCCAACGCTGCCTTGTTCGTGAATGTTAGAACCAGAATCTTGCTCGGATGTACATGCTTCTCATCCACTAGGTACTTGACTCGATGGATGAGCGTCGTCGTCTTACCGGTACCCGGCCCTGCAACCACATTCGCGGCACGTTCCTGGGCGCTGGCTGCGGCGAACTGGTCAGGACTCGGCGCACTCAGGACGCTCGTTGTCTCGGGAGCTTCGGGAAGGAGCAGCCCGTCCAGCATCTGCTGTCGAACGAACTCCAACGGGATGCCCAGTTCTGTTGCGATCTCCGCAGGCCCCTTTCCAGCCGATGCAAGTTGACGAGCGACAGCTCGCGGCAACAAAAGCTCGCGGGCGAACACATTTGCCTGAAGCTCCTGTCTCTCTCTCGCTCCATAAGCCTCAACTTTGAGAACTGCGGGACTCCCCGCGCTGCCAAGCAGCGTCTCTAGATGTGCAACTGTGATCGCCGGCTTCGTCGCATCCAGGAAGTAGTGGCCCAACTCGTGCGCAACCAGGCCGCAAAAGTCGGCGCCCCATTCCTCAACTTCCGAGCTCACATAGATGAACATCTGCTCTCGCTGTAGTACGGCGGTCCCACCGCCGAGGTCGGTATAGGACGGCGGGACTGGCTCAATCGCAATGTTCAGGACGGATTCGATCTTGTGAAGAAGGTCCTTTGCTGCAATTGGCCTATGCGCGAGCACTGGCTCCAGCAGGAGCCGGGTCGCATGCGCTTCACTTCGAGCACGCTGGAATGGGTTCATAGGTTTCAAACTCCCAGATCAAGAAGCGCCTTGGTGTCGTCGGCCGAGAGACTTAATGACTTCACTGCGGAAGTCCATGTTGTGGGTGCCGTCGAAAGCCGAGGCTTCACCCCTTCCGCCTTGAACGCAGGCACTAGCCGCCGGTCGAAACTACCCCTGAACAAGGTCACCAGCAGCGATTCGGGAGCCTCGAAGGCCGACGCAAGTCGTGCGAGCAACTTTCTCGGAGCCTTCACGTTTCCTGCAAGGATGCTGGAAACGAGCGGAGTTGCTGCGGGCTGAAGTCCAAGCTTCACCACTAGCTTTCGAATCGAAGCTCCCTTGCAACTAGAAACTTTAGTCTCGAGTGACGCCAATGTCCTCTGCAATGAAATGCCATGAGCGGTGCACAGAACTGTCAGTTCGGAGACCGACTTCTGGTACTCCTTCGCAATGGACCGAAGGCGAACGGCGTGCCCTGGATCCAAACGAACCATGACCTGCTCGGATGTCGAGCTTTCCCATTCCTGGAACTCGTTTCCAATCAACTCGAAGAGCGACGTTGGGCTCGCATAAAGCGACTGTGCGACGAGGTCTTCAAACCCGAAGATCACAAATCGGCGGCAGACCTCCGCAAAACTCGTCGCCTCTTCAGCAGCGACCGAATCTAGATGCTCCTTCAAACGCAAAGGCAACGAGGCCCCAAGCGTCTGTTGCCTCGCTTTCGACAACGCTCGTTCGGGTGAGGAGTACTCTTTCCTCAATGTTGACTCAGTCTCGCTTGAGCTCATTTGAACGGTCTCGAATGATGCTGCGGAAGCTGTGAGCAAAGATGCGATCTCCTCAAGGACTAGCCGGATGGCCTCTTTGGAGGATGTCGCGGCAACTATGCGCCTTCCAGCACCGGCCACTTCATAGGAAACGGAAACGCGACCTTCGGGCTCCGGATGCAATTTGGCTGTCCGAAGAATGTTGGAAAATGTGTCCGGGAGTCGAGACAAGAGCATTTGCCCTTGAGCCAAGTCTGCTTGGTCCAGCACGGTTCGCATAAACGCCCTCCATGGCAGCAGGGGCGTGAGCGTGCCCCCTTGAAGCCTGTGTAGAAGTATATCAATAATGTATCAACCAATGGAGAATTTATGACTGCGTCAAAGCTGGCTGTGGCCGTCAGGTCTGCTGTCGACGACTGGAAGCAGGCGACTACCTTAGACCAACGAACGACTGCTCTGGCTTCTCCTGACGAACTCGGAATGACCCTTGGCAGTGCGGTGGCGAAGAAGCTTGAGAGCGCAGGCGAGGACCTAGCCGCCATGCGGCAGCACGCCGTTGCAGCCCCATTCGTTCTTCTTGCCGGAGTTTTTGAACCTGGCGAACTGCCCGACACTCCGGATTGGTTTACACCTGTTCCGGACGTTAGTGGAACGCAGATGGGCCGCGCTGCGGCTATCGCTGCTCATGCATTTCTTGGCTTAGAGACCATCTCTTACGGCTCCGAGAACAGCGGTGAGCTGTTTGTCAGTCTGACGGCGATTCCCGGCGAGGGTAAGTTTGCGCGCAAATCGCAGGGTGGGCTTCGAGGGCACACCGATGCGGTGAGCTTCCCGTTCAATGGGGACAGCGATGCCTCGAACGCCCGAATCGCGCCGTCCCCCGACTTGGTGACTTTGGTTGGCCTGCGGAATCCGAATGCGGTACCAACTACAGTGATGGTGTTAGGCGAAGCCCTGGCGAAGCTGTCGCCGGAGGATGTGCACGAGTTGAAGCTAGGACAGTTTTCCATCGGAGCCCAGACGACCTTCCTAGACGGGATGCAGGACATCCTCGGGGAAGTTCACGTCGCGATCGATGAACCAGTGCTCAAGGACGCGGCCATCGGCACAATGGTTCGTTTCAGTCACTCCAATGTGTCCCCAACCGAACCCGGTGGGGCAGCAGAAGTAGCCGCCGAGAATTTCACAAAGGCTTGCGGCGAGATTGCAAAGCCTGTGGCCATCGAGCCGGGAGACGTGCTGCTCGTGAACAATCGGCTGTGCCTGCATGGTCGAGCAGAAGTGGGTGTTGACATCGGCGGGCACTCACGATGGTTGTTGCGAACCTATGCACTGAACACTACGCAGCTCGATGACAGTAGGCGGCATCTTGGTGACCGGCCAGCTCATGTGCTCTACCCGTAACAGGCCTTGACGGAAAACCAGCAACCTTCCTGCAACCTTGACATTGGATCGCAGGACGAGTTTTGAAGATTTTGACTACGCAGTTCACCGGCGGGCTTCGAGGTTTTGACGCGCGAGCTGCGATGGGGCTGTGACCTTTAATGGCAGCTTTCGGGATTCAATGCAGCGGGCAGGATTTCCGCCGAGTGACCGCAGGCAGCATGAAGCCGCCGCCTGTGGGAACGCCTCCGAAGGCAGCTCCTGGCCGAATGCAGCCGGTCTTGACCAACCCGACCAGCAGCCATCTGCACAACCCAGCAAAGAAAAAGCGCCCGAAGCACAAGGCCCCGGACGCTTTCTCACCCCTATCTACCTGAAGTTGCACTCACCAAAGCCGCGCTTCAGTGGAATTGCTCCTCTTCCGTGGAGCCGGTCAGTGCCTTGACGCTGGACGAGCCGCCCTGGATCACCGTGGTCACATCGTCGAAGTAGCCTGCACCCACTTCCTGCTGGTGCGACACGAAGGTGTAGCCTTGTTCGCGGGCTGCGAATTCGGGCTCCTGCACCATGTTCACGTAGTGCTTCATGCCTTCGCCGTTGGCGTAGGCGTGGGCAAACTTGAAGGTGTTGAACCAGTTGACGTGAATGCCGGCCAGCGTGATGAACTGGAACTTGTAGCCGAGAGCCGACAGGTCTTCCTGGAAGGAAGCGATCTGGCTGTCGTTGAGGTTCTTCTTCCAGTTGAACGAGGGCGAGCAGTTGTAGCTCAGCAGCTTGCCCGGGCAGGCGGCATGCACGGCCTGGGCAAACTCGCGGGCAAAGCCGATGTCGGGCACGCCGGTCTCGCACCACACCAGATCGGCGTAGGGCGCATAGGCCACGCCACGGCTGATGGCCTGCTCCAGGCCGTTCCTGACACGGTAGAAGCCCTCCTGCGTGCGCTCGCCGGTCAGGAACGGCTTGTCGTTCGCATCATGGTCGGAGGTGATCAGGTTGGCGGCTTCAGCGTCGGTGCGGGCCAGCACGATGGTGGGCACGCCCAGCACGTCGGCGGCAAAGCGTGCGGCGATCAGCTTCTCGACGGCTTCCTGCGTGGGCACCAGCACCTTGCCACCCATGTGACCACACTTCTTCACGGCGGCCAGCTGGTCTTCGAAGTGCACGCCGGCCGCGCCTGCGGCAATCATGTTCTTCATCAGCTCGAAGGCATTGAGCACGCCGCCGAAACCGGCTTCCGCATCGGCCACGATGGGCAGGAAGTAGTCGATGAACTCCTTGTCGCCGGGGTTGATGCCGCGGCCCCACTGGATCTCGTCGGCACGCTTGAAGGTGTTGTTGATGCGGCGCACCATGGTGGGCACCGAGTCATAGGCGTACAGCGACTGGTCGGGATACATGGTTTCGCTGGTGTTGCCGTCGGCGGCCACCTGCCAGCCCGACAGATACACCGCTTCCAGGCCGGCCTTGGCCTGCTGCATGGCCTGGCCGGCGGAGATGGCGCCGAAGGCGTTCACATAGCCCTTCCTGGCGCTGCCGTTGATCTTGTCCCAGAGCACTTCCGCACCGCGCTGTGCCAGCGTGTACTCGGGCTGCAGGCTGCCGCGCAGGCGCACCACGTCGGCGGCGCTGTAGCCGCGCTTGACGCTCTTCCAGCGGGGGTTCTGGGCCCAGTCCTTCTCGAGGGCGGAAATCTGCTGTTCACGGCTCAGTTGCTGGGTCAGGGATTGGGGCATGTTGCTCTCCTGGGAGGTTGTTGAAACAAGCGGCTTTCTTGCGTCGGCCTTGGGATCAAATTTAAGTCTTATAGAAGACAAGGAAAGCATCTTGTATCTTATACAAGACTAAATTTTTTTCTTTTAAAAACAAAGAGTTATTTTTCATTTCCTCAATATGAAATGCAATTTCTCGTATTGAGAAAAATTGGCGCAATGCAACATTTCAATTTTTCATCATGCGAAAACAAGAATCCACGCAATGAAAACCCTGCCAGCATGGCACCTGTGTGCGGCAGGCGCGTGACGGGCGCTCCAGCCTGTCAATGCACACCGCACAGGTAACATCGCGCGATCGGGCGGCTGCCTTGCTGCGGCACGCCCCCCCTGCACCACATCCTTGCCGTGAACGCCTCTCATCGCACCTCAGCCTACGCATGCCTGGCGCTGAGCATGTCCCTGGTGGGCAGCTATGTCGCCCTGTCCAAGCCCCTGGCAGCGATATTTCCCGTGCTCCTGCTGGCTTGGCTGCGCTTTGGCATCGGTGCCATCGCCATGCTGCGCTGGCTGCGCAAGCCTGCGGACGAGGCACCGTTGTCACGGCGCACACAGGGACTGCTGTTTCTGGAGTCGCTGTTCGGCAACTTTCTTTTCACGCTCTGCATGGTCACCGGCGTGAGCCTGACCAGCGCCGTCACCGCCGGCGTGACCATGGCGGCGATACCGGCGGCCGTGGCCTTGATGAGCTGGCTGTTCTTGCGCGAGCGCGTGGCAGCGCGCACCTGGCTGGCCATCGCGCTGGCCGTGACCGGCATCGGCCTCCATGCATTGTCGCGACCCGAAGCCGACGGTTCCTTGCCCACCACGACATCGCCGCAGGCATGGCTGGGACAGGTCCTGCTCATCGGCGCCGTGCTCTGCGAGGCTTTCTATGCCGTCATCGGCAAGCGCCTCACCACAGCGCTGGGCCCCAAGCGCATCACTTCCATCGTCAACCTCTGGGGATTCGTACTGTCAACCCCGTTCGGGCTGTATCTCGCATGGCGGTTCGACTTCGGGGCCGTCACCGCCGGCACCTGGGGCCTGCTGCTGTTCTATGCACTGGCCGCCTGCGTCTGGACCGTCTGGCTGTGGATGACGGGATTGCGCAGCGTGCCGGCCTCTCAGGCCGGCACGTTCACCGTCTTGCTGCCGATCAGTGCCGCCGTTGTCGGCATGTGCGCCCTGGGCGAGCAGGTCTCCTCCATGCAGGCGCTGGCCTTTGCGATTGCCCTGCTGGGCATTCTTGTGGCCACCTGGCCCACCAGGAAGCAGCCGGCTCCTCCCCTCGCAACCAGCAAGGCCAGCCCGCCATAGGCCTGCAAAGCCAGCAGCCACCAGCAGCACAGCCCCAGGAAAGCGCCCTGGAATGCAAAAACTCCTCAAAAAACAGCGCTACAGCAACAAATCGAGGCAAAAATTTGACGACCGAGCTTGGAAGAGCGTTTTTTTCCCATTAGCATCAGCCTGCCAGTGGATAGCGACGGTTCTTCGCTGGTACAGAATCCACTCCCTATTAGGAACAAGCAACATGGCAACTGCAAAGAAGGCAACAGCTGCTCCGGCAGCTCCCGCAAAGAAGCGCACACCCAACGCCGCCTTCATGAAACCCCTCACCCCCAGCCCCGCCCTGGCTGCCGTGGTGGGTTCCACTCCCCTGCCCCGCACCGAGATCATCAGCAAGCTGTGGGTCTACATCAAGGCCAACAAGCTGCAGGACGCCACCAACAAGCGCATGATCAACGCCGACGCGAAGCTCAAGGAAGTGTTCGGCAAGCCCCAGGTCTCGATGTTCGAGATGGCTGGCCTGATCGGCAAGCACGTCAAGTAATTCCAGGGCTTCGCCCGCGGATGAAAGCCGGCCCCTCGGGCCGGCTTTTCTTTTTTTGCGCGTCTCCCGTACCATCCCGGACGACGCCGCACACCGACCACCTTCGCATGCCATGAGCAACGTGCCTGCCCTTCACGCCGTTCCCGACGGCATCGTCAACCTGGCCGACCACGAACTGCACGCGCGGCAGCGGCTCGATGACAACGCCTGGGCCTATTTCTCGGGCGGCGCGGCCGACGAGCACAGCCTGGCCGCCAATCGCCTTGCCTGGGATGCGCTGGCACTGTGGCCGCGCGTGCTCAGACCTCTGGCAGGCGGACACACACGGGTGCGATTGCTGGGCCAAGAGCTGGCATGCCCGCTGCTTGTCGCCCCCATGGCACTGCAGCGCATGGCGCATGCCGACGGGGAGCTGGCCACCACCTACGCTGCGGCGGCGCTGGGCTCGGGCATGGTGCTCAGCACACAGGCCAGCTTGCCGCTGGAGACGGTGGCACGGGCCGCGCAATCCACGCCCGGTCGCGGACCTCTGTGGTTTCAGCTCTACCTGCAGCATGACCGGGGATTCACCCGGCATTTGCTGGATCGCGCCGAAGCCGCCGGCTACGAGGCACTGGTGCTGACCGTGGACGCTCCGACCAGCGGCGTCCGGGACCGGGAACGGCGAGCGAACTTTCGCCTTCCTGCCGGCATTTCCGCTGTGAACCTGCGGGGGCTGGAGCCTCCCGCCGCCATGCAACTGGCGCCAGGACAGAGCGCACTTTTCGACGGGCTGCTGCAACAGGCCCCCACCTGGGAGGACATCGCATGGCTGCAGCAGCAGACGCGGCTGCCGATTGTGCTCAAGGGTGTGCTGCACCCCGCGGATGCCATCCAGGCCGCCCAGTTGGGGGTGGCCGGTCTCATCGTCTCCAACCATGGCGGGCGCACGCTGGACACAGCGCCAGCAACGGCCATCGCGCTGGGCCACGTGAGCCGCGCGTTGCGGGCGGCGGGACTGGACTTGCCCCTGCTGGCCGATGGCGGCATACGGCGCGGCACCGATGTGCTCAAGGCCATTGCCCTGGGAGCGACGGCCGTGCTCGTGGGCCGGCCCGTACTCTGGGGCCTGGCCAACGCAGGGGCTGCGGGAGTCGCCCATGTGCTGCGGCTGCTGAGGGACGAACTGGAGATCGCCATGGCGCTCACGGGCTGCGCCACACTGGATCAGGCCACGCCCGCACTGCTGGATCCCGGGCAGGCCTGAGGTCGCTACAGCCCTACAGCCAACCAAGCATTGCAAATGCGATGAATTCTCATTTATAATTTTTCATCCCATCAATAGCCAGCCACTACTGCCTGCAGCCATGATCGTCTGTGTTTGCCGCCGGGTTTCCGACCGTGAGATCGCACGCCACGCTCATGCGGGCATGAGCTTTGACGAGATCCAATTCGAATTGGGTATCGCCATGCAGTGCGGTCGGTGCGAGAGCTGTGCCCGGGACGTGGTAGCGCAATGCTGCGCAACCCAGCCTGTGGCCGCCATACACAATGAGACCGCGGCCCAGACCGTCCAGCTTGCCAACAACATCCTGGAGAGCAAAGCATGGTCCTCCTCTCAGCACTTGTCGGCAGCCTGATCCTCGTCGTTACATGCACCTGGTGGATCCTGCGCAGCTGATACTCCGTCCTTCGAGCGACGGCACATGGCATCCATCCGCCCGCCGCTCCTTCTGTCTCTATGTCCCAGTCTGAACGTTTTGGCCCCTCGGGGGGTCTTGGCCGCAACATGGCCATTGCAGGTTCGGTCGTGGCCTTGCATGCGGCAACCCTCTGGGCGATGCAGCATGGCCTGCTGCAGCGAGCCCCTGAAGAGGTCATCGTGCCAGTCCAGGTGATCGCGGAATTCATTTCGCCACCCGCACCCGAGCCGGAAGTCCCCAAGCCTCCGCCGCCTCCACCACCGCCCAAGCCCCAGCCGGTCGTGAAGAAGGCACCGCCCTTGCCCAAGGCCATCGCCGACCCCAAACCGGCGCCGGCGGCGCCACGAGGAACACTGGAAGAAGAGCCCAAACCCGTCGTGGAAGCCCCACCGGCTCCGCCTGCCCCCCCCCGGCACCACCCGCGCCTCCCGCGCCCCCCGCACCACCGGCTCCACCCAAGATCGAATTGCCGTCGAGCAACGCGGCCTATCTGAACAATCCTGCGCCCAGCTACCCGGCCATCAGCAGACGCATGGGAGAGCAGGGCACCGTGATGCTGCGCATCTTCGTGGATGAGCATGGCCTGCCCCAGAAGATCGAGGTCAGCAAATCCAGCGGCTACGAGCGCCTGGACCAGCAGGCCGTCGACGGCGTCAAGAACTGGAAATTCGTTCCCGGCAAGAGCAACGGTGTCCCCGTCCCGATGTCTGTCACCGTTCCGGTCAAATTCACTCTCAATTGATTCTCAGGAGTATCCATGGATTCCCAATTCGGCATTGCCCACGTCTGGACGCAGGGGGACTTCGTCACCCGGGCCGTCGCCATCATCTTGCTGGCCATGTCCGTGGCTTCCTGGCTGGTGATCATCGTCAAGGCCCTGGACATCGTGAAGTTCAAGAAGTTCGCGCGCAACGCCCAGGACTTCTGGCACAGCCCCGACCTGGCCAGCGGCCTGGAGAAGCTGGGCGACGACAAGGCCAACCCCTTCCGCTACCTGGTGCTGGAGGGCCGTGAAGCCACCGCCCACCATCGCAAGACCAGCGCCCACCTGCACGACACACTGGACATCAGCGACTGGGTGACCCGCTGCATGCGCAACGGCATCAGCGAGTTCACGGCACGCCTGCAGTCTGGCCTGGCCATCCTGGCTTCCGTGGGCTCCACCGCCCCCTTCATCGGCCTGTTCGGCACCGTCTGGGGCATCTATCACGCCCTGGTGGCCATCGGCCTGTCCGGACAGTCCTCCATCGACAAGGTGGCCGGTCCCATCGGCGAGGCGCTGATCATGACGGCGCTGGGCCTGGCAGTGGCGATTCCAGCCGTGCTCGGCTACAACGCCCTGGTGCGCGGCAACAAGTCCATCCTCAACAGCCTCAACAGCTTCGCCCATGACATGCACGCCTACTTCGTGACCGGCGCCCGCGTGTCCATCGACGGCAAGGAATCCGGCAATGTGCTGCCGCTGAAGAAAGGCGCCTGAGCATGGCTTTCGGAACGATGGACGATGACGCCGAGGATGTCATGAACGAGATCAACATGACGCCGCTGGTCGACGTCATGCTCGTGCTGCTCATCATCTTCATCATCACCGTGCCGGTGATGAAGCATTCGGTGAACGTGGACCTGCCGCGTGCCACCAACCAGCCCGAGGACGTCAAGCCCGCCACCGTGCGCCTGGCCGTGTCCTCCGACGGCCAGTACCACTGGAACGGCGTGGCCGTGAGCGATGCGCAGTTCGAGGAAAACCTCAAGACCGAGGCCGCCAAGGAACCTCAGCCCGACCTGCACATCCAGGGTGACAAGGAAGTGCGCTATGAGCGCGTGGCCCAGGCCATGGCTGCGGCCCAGCGTGCAGGCGTGCGCAAGATCGGCTTCGTGACCGACCCGGCCAAGTAGGCCCGGGGCCCTGCGGCCAGCCAGCGAACCGGCCCTGCGGGGCCGTTTCGCGCTCATGGACCCGGGGTTCCACGCTTTCCGACGAGGCCAGGACCGCATGCAGCCAGGCTTGCAGACCCTCAGAAACCACAATGAGAGTAAGTCTCACTTGCTTTTCAATTGAGAATTGTTATCATTCACAAAACTTTCCAATTTTTGAGGAATTCCCTGCATGTCTGCCACCTCCGCCGCCACCTCGCATCTGTCCGGCAACTCCAGCGCCCAGGCCTTTGCAGCGCTGCAGGCCGCAGCATCCGCCGCCTTGAGTGGTGCCGCCAGCGGACTGGACAGCACCTTGCTGCTCAACGGACAGAAGGCCGTGACCATCGTGCACAACGGCACACCCTACCGCCTGCAGGCCACCAAACTGGGCAAGCTCATCCTGACCAAATGACTCTTTCAAGCCACCGGCAGCCCGCGTCGGACGCCGGGGCCCTGTGTTTCATCGTGGGGCGACCTTGAGGCCATGGGGCCCGAGAGTCGATTAGCCAGCCAACAGAACCTCCCGGGTTTTGCGTAGCCAAGCACTTTTTCCCCCCGGACAACAGCGTGAAATGACCTGAAGAAAAAAAGCCCCTGCATCTGCATGCAGGGGCTTTTTCGCAGGCCTTGGCCCGAAGGACGGGCCAGGTATCAGCAATCCATCACAGGCCCAGGGCGGCAATGCCGGCGCTGGCCACCTGCGCATCTTCATTGGCCTTGACGCCACTGACACCCACGGCGCCCAGGCACTGGCCGTCCTTCATGATGGCAACGCCGCCTTCAAGCAGGCCATCCACGGTGGGGGCGCTCAGGAAGGCCGTGCGGCCGTTGTTGATCATGTCTTCGTAGCCCTTGGTATCGCGGCGGCCCAGGGCGGCCGAACGGGCCTTGGACGGAGCGATGTGGGCCGAGACCGCTGCGGCGCCATCCAGGCGCTGCAGCCACAGCAGATGGCCGCCATCATCGACGATGGCGATGGTCACGGCCCATTTGTTCTTCAACGCCTCGGCTTCGGCGGCCGCGGCAATGGCCTTCACATCGGCAAGTTCGAGTTCATGCTTGGTCTTCATAAGATTGCAGTTATCCATTCCATCACAAATGTCCTATAAGCATAGCAATCGTATGAGGACTGACAATGCATGCCCAGCACAAAACATTCGAAACCAAACCATGGCATGGGGTCCGGGTATTGCAGGCTGCGGGTTGGGCCCCACCTAGAATGGACCTGTCGCAACAACACTCCTTCGGAGGACTGGCCACATGAATGATCAAGTCACCACACTGGGCTCTGCGGGCTACGGTGTCTCGCAGCAAGAGCGCAATCGCGTATTGCGCAACACCTACTGGCTGCTGGCCCTGAGTCTTCTCCCCACCGTGCTGGGCGCTTGGCTGGGCGTGGCCACAAGCATCACGCGCTCGCTGACCGGCGGGTTGGGGCTGATCGTCTTCCTGGGCGGCGCCTTCGGCTTCATGTTCGCCATCGAGAAGACCAAGAACTCCGCGGCCGGCGTGCCAGTCCTGCTGGGCTTCACGTTCTTCATGGGCCTGATGCTGTCGCGCATGATCGGCATGATCCTGGGCTTCAAGAACGGCTCCGAGCTGATCATGACCGCCTTTGCAGGCACGGCCGGCGTCTTCCTGGTCATGGCCTCCCTGGCGACGGTGATCAAGCGCGACCTGTCGGGCATGGGCAAGTTCCTGTTCGTCGGTGTGCTGGTGCTGTTCGTGGGCTCCATCATCAACGTCTTCATCGGCTCCACGGCCGGCATGATGGCGATCTCGGTGGCAGCCATCGGCATCTTCAGCGCCTACATGCTGTATGACCTCAAGCAGATCATCGACGGCGGCGAGACCAACTACATCAGCGCCACGCTGGCCCTGTACCTGGACCTGTTCAACGTGTTCCAGAGCCTGCTGGCCCTGCTGGGCATCATGGGTGGCGAGCGCGACTGACACGCAGCCGCCTGGGGAAATCTCCCATGCCGAACAGCCAAGGCCTCCTGCGGGAGGCCTTTTTCATGTCCGCGATCATGAATTCGTGCAAGGCAGGCTCAACTTTTTCCGGACCCTGCCGATAATCCCCTCAAGATGACCATGCCTAATCTTCCCCGTACCTTCGCCATCCTGTTGCTGCCCGTGCTGCTCGCCGGCTGCAAGCTGGACGATATTCCGGGTCTGGGGCCGGATCCCCGCACCGTCGCCAAGGAGGCCGAGGCCAAGGCCATTGGTGGCGCCTGCCGCCATGCCCTGCGTGGCCTGGAAGACTGCTACACGCTCAATCCCAAGTCGCCCAAGGCCCTGGTGTTCGCGGGCTGGAAGGACATGGACGAGTACATGCGCGCCAACAAGATCGAAGGCACTCCCTCGGTGCTGGGCCAAAGCGATCGCCGCCGTGGCGACAGGGATGAGCCCCAGGCCGAGCCCTTGTCGGGTCGCAACCGCAGTTGATCCATTCCCACCGACTCACAGAAAAGCCGTGGCGCCCCGATAAGGCGGCCACGGCTTTTTCATGGGTGCCGTGCCGGGATCAGTCCCCGCAGCGCTCGAAGACCGCCATGCTTTCCACGTGGGCCGTGTGCGGGAACATGTTGATCACACCGGCCGAAACGCAGCGGTAGCCGGCCTGGTGGACCAGCAGGCCGGCGTCGCGCGCCAGCGTGGCCGGATTGCAGCTCACATACACGATGCGCTGCGGGAAGGACCAGGACTCGTGCCCCGCCGGCAAGGCAGGCGCATCCTCGGCACCGGTGCGCCCCTGGTGGATATCGGCCAGCGCCTTGGACAAGGCGAATGCGCCCTCGCGTGGAGGATCGACCAGCCACTTGTCGGCCACGCCGTCGGCAATCAGCATCTCGGGCGTCATCTCGAAAAGATTGCGCGCGACAAAGGAGGTCGGCGCCAGCTTGTCACTGGCCGGCCGCTGCGCATTGTTGGCCGCATAGTTTTCGTGGGAGCGCTGCACCAGGGCATCGCTGCCTTCGATACCCAGCACCTCGCGCGCCTGCGTGGCGATGGGCAGCGTGAAGTTGCCCAGGCCGCAGAACCAGTCGATCACCCGATCGCTCCTTTGCGCATCCAGCAGGCGAAGCGCCCGCGAGACCATGACGCGGTTGATGTGGGGGTTGACCTGGGTGAAATCCGTGGGCTTGAACGGCATGGTGATGCCGAAATCGGGAAGACCATAGTCGAGCTGCGCGCCGCCCTGCTCCATCCGGTGCACCGTGTCCGGCCCCTTGGGCTGCAGCCACCACTGCACATTGTGCTCGGCCGCGAAGGCCGTGAGCCTGGCCTTGTCCTCCGGTGACAGCGGTTCCAGGTGGCGCAGCACCAGGGCGGTGACGGCATCACCGCAGGCCACCTCGATCTGAGGGCAGGTTTCGCGCGCGTCCAGGGAGGCGATCAGCGCACGCATGGGCAGCAGCATGGCATCCACATGGGGTGGCAGGATCCTGCAAGTCTCCATGTCGGCGATGTAGCGGCTCTTGCGCTCGTGAAAGCCCACCAGCACCTTGCCCTTCTTGGCCACGTAGCGCACCGACAGGCGCGAGCGGAAGCGATAGCCCCAGGAAGGCCCCTCGATGGGGCGCAGCAGCATCCCGGGCCTGACCTTGGCCAGGTGCCAGAGATTGTCCTCCAGCACACGCTGCTTGATCGCGACCTGGGCGCCCACATGCAGATGCTGCATCTTGCAGCCGCCGCAGGCACCGGCATGCAGCCCGAAGTTAGGGCAGCCAGGGCGCACGCGCTGGGAGGATTCGCGGTGAATGGCCGTCAGGCTGGCCGCTTCCCAGTTGTTTTTCTTGCGGTGGGTGTTGGCGCTGACCAGCTCGGTGGGCAGGGCGCCGTCGATGAACACCACCTTGCCATCGCTCTTGCGGGCCACGCCCTGGGCATCCATGTCCATGGACAGCACGCGCAGCCAGCCATCGGGCAGCGCGGGCGCATCGGTGTCGGCTTCAGGAAGGTTGTCGGGGATCTTGTCGTCGCGGGATTCACTCATGGTGGCCCGATTGTCTCAGGCTCGCCGGGTGTCGCGCCGGCCGATGCCCCGAAAAGCCCCAGGCCTCAGGAACGCTGCTCCCGCACCAGCACCTGCTGGCGCTCCTGGCGGGCGCGGGCCAGTTGCTCGCGCTCGGCCAGCAGATTGACTTCGGTGATGCAGTTGAATTCGTCCAGCGTGAACACCATGGTCGCGCCACGCTCGATCTTGTCCACGGTCTGGTGCAGCGGCAAGGTCAGGTCCACCGGAGGGCGGTTGGAGCGGTAGATCAGCTCCTGCTCCGGCGTGTAGATGGAAAAGCAGGCAGCGGACGCGGCCTGCGCCAACGCGCAGGCGGCCAGCACGGCGGCGGCACGCAGGTTTTGTACAGCAGTCATGGTGTTCCCCTCAAAACGGCGGCCCGCCTGTGTGTGTACTGGATTGCGGGCCGGGCTGCCAGCATTATGAAGCAGGCCGCACGCCGGCCTTGCCGACCCCATGCGCCACGGTCCCAAGGCAACAGGATTTCGGTTCTTCTTGAAATTTCTCTCTTGACAGAAATTTTAGACCTGCGGACACTGGCTCCATGCAACTGAGTCCCATCGCATACCGCTTCATCCACCACTGGGGCGACATGGGCAGCAGCTGGGGGGTGAACCGCACGGTCGCCCAGATCCATGCCCTGCTGTTCTTCCATGGCCGCCCGCTCAACGCCGAGGAGATCGCCGACACCCTGGGCGCCGCGCGCTCCAACGTCAGCAACAGCCTCAAGGAGCTGCTCGGCTGGGAGCTGATCCGCGCCAGCCGCAGGCCCGGCGACCGCCGTGACTACTTCGAGACCTCCTCCGACGTCTGGGAACTGCTGCGCACCATCGTGCGCGAGCGCAAGCAGCGCGAGTTCGACCCGACCTCCGAGATGCTGCGCGCCCTGATCGCCGAACCCGGCTTCGAGGACGAATCCCCCGACACCCAGGACCGCGTGCACGAGACGCTGCGCCTCATGGAGTCCCTGGGCATCTGGACCGACGAGATGCTGCGCCTGTCGCCCTCCACGCTGGACAAGCTGCTGCGGCTGGGCGCGAGCGTGCAACGTTTCGTCCGGGCAGAGTCCGGTGCCGGTGGCCAACGCAGGCGCCGGACCTGAAATTTCCGTCCAAAGAGAAACTGGAGATCAACATGCGCATCCTGGTCTGCGGCGGTTCCGGCTTCATCGGCCGCCATGTCGTCAATCTCCTGGCCCTGTCAGGCCATGACCCCGTGGCGCGCAGCCGCCATTCCATGCCGGTGCTGGACTATGCCAAGGCCACCACCCCCGAGGCCTGGCTGCCCCACCTGGCCGGCATCGACGCGGTGGTCAATGCCGTGGGCGTGCTGCGCGACAGTGCTTCCCGGCCCATCGACGCCATGCACACCCTTGCGCCCGTGGCCCTGTTCGATGCGTGCGCCGCGGCCGGCGTACGGCGCGTGGTGCAGATCTCGGCCCTGGGCGTCGAGGGCAGCGCGACACGCTATGCGAGTACCAAGCGTGCCGCCGACGAGCACCTGCTGGCGCTGACTGCGGCCGGCCGGCTGCAAGGCAGCGTGGTGCGCCCCAGCGTGGTGTTCGGCGCGGGCGGCGCCAGCAGCGAGATGTTCCTGGCCATGGCGCGGCTGCCGGCGCTGCTGCTGCCGCGCCCCGTGCAGCAGGCGCGCGTGCAGCCCGTGGCCGTGCGCGACCTGGCCGAGGCCGTGGCCCGTCTGGCCACCCAGGCCGGGCCCATGGGACTGACCGAGATCGGCGGCCCCCTGCCATTGCCGCTGGCCGCGCTGATCGCCAGCCTGCGCGCGCAGATGGGCCGCTCCCCGGCCCGGGTGGCCACCCTGCCCGGCTGGCTCAGCCGTGCCAGCGCACGCGCCGGCGACTGGATCAGCGTCTCGCCCTGGTGCAGCGAGACCCTGGCACTGCTGGCCAGCGACAACGTCACCGACCCCGCCGGCCTCGAAGCCCTGCTGGGCCGTCCCGGCATTGCGCCGTCCCGGTTGCTGGCCACGCTGCACCATGGCTGAACCTGCCATCCATACCGTCCCCGCGCCGCTGCGCGCCATGCACGCCAGCCTGATCGCCGTCTGGCTGGGCACGGCCCTGGTCAGTGCGCTGGAGCACCGGGGCCTGAGCGTGCAGGTGCTGGCCGACGCCGGCATCCACGATGCGCGCTGGCAGGCCCTGCTGATCTGGAGCGGCCTGCTGGCCGACCTGGCCGTGGGCCTGGCGCTGTGGCTGCGGCCCGGCCGTGCCAGCTACCGGGCTGCCCTGCTTCTGATGGCGGCCATGACCGTGGTCGCCACGGTCATGCAGCCCTCGCTATGGCTGCATCCGCTGGGCCCCCTGCTCAAGAACCTGCCGATCGCAGCCATGCTGCTGCACCTCATGTCGGCCAACACCCTGCCGAAGGAGACCGCATGAACCTCTATCTGCTGCTCAAGACCCTGCACATCGCCTCCAGCGTGCTGCTGGTGGGGACGGGCCTGGGCTCGGCCTTCTACATGTTCTTCGCCAACCGCAGCGGCAGCGTCGCGGCCCAGGCCGTGGTCAGCCGCCTCGTGGTGCGCGCCGACTGGTGGTTCACCACGCCCTGCGTGGTGATACAGCCCCTGAGCGGGATCGCCATGGCCCATATGGCCGGCTGGCCGCTGACCACGCCCTGGCTGGCCCTGTCGCTGGGCCTGTACCTGCTGGCCGGTGCCTGCTGGCTGCCCGTGGTCTGGCTGCAGATGCGCATGGCACGCATGGCCCAGGATGCCGATGCGCGGCAGTCGGCCCTGCCTGCGCTTTATGCCGCCTATGCGCGCCGCTGGGAGGCGCTGGGCTACCCGGCCTTCATCGCCATGGCCGTGACCTACTACCTGATGGTCAACAAGCCCGCGCTCTGGGGCTGAGGCCCGGACGCAGGCCGGCCTGGCAGCCTCACAGCTTGGCGATGGACACCTCGGTGGACTTGACCAGCGCCACGACATCGGAGCCCACCACCAGGCCCAGCTCATCCACCGAGCGCGTGGTGATGACCGACGTGACCACGCCCCAGGGCGTCTGCACATCGACTTCGGAGACGACGTCGCCGCGGATGATTTCGCGCACCTGGCCCTTGAACTGGTTGCGCACGTTGATGGCTTGGATGGACATGGTTTTCTCCTGGGATCAAAAAAGGGAAGGCGGAAACAAAGGAACAGGGCAAGGCCCGGGGGCTAGACGGCCCAGCGCAGGCCATGGGCCGGCACGCCGGGCCATGCCGTGGTGTCGGTCAAGGGGTTGGATTCGGGCTCGGTCGCGGGCTTTTGCAGCACGCGGTCGAGGATGCGCTGCTCGATGGCGGCCAGCGCCGCGCTGCCGTGCGCGCGGGGCCGGGGCAGCGCGATGCGTTCATCCAGCGCGATGCGGCCGTCCTCGATCAGCACCACGCGGTCGGCCAGGGCCACGGCCTCCTGCACGTCGTGCGTGACCAGCAGCGCGGTGAAGCCATGGCGCTGCCACAGGCCTTCGATCAGGCGGTGCATCTCTATGCGGGTGAGCGCATCCAGCGCGCCCAGCGGTTCGTCCAGCAGCAGCAGTTGGGGCCGATGCACCAGGGCACGCGCCAGGGCCACGCGCTGGCGCTGGCCGCCGGACAGGCGTGCCGGCCATTCGCCCTCGCGGTCGGCCAGACCCACCTGGGCCAGCACCTCGCGGCCGCGCTCCTGCGCCGAGGCCGGCAGGCCCAGCGTGACATTGGCCAGCACGCGCCGCCAGGGCAGCAGGCGCGCGTCCTGGAACATGATGCGCGTGCCGCCCTGTGCGCCCTGCACGGCGCGGGCCGGTTCGCCGTCCAGCAGCAGGGTACCGGCCGTGGCCTGCTCCAGGCCTGCGACCAGGCGCAGCAAGGTGCTCTTGCCGCAGCCGCTGCGGCCCACGATGGCGACGAATTCGCCGGGCTCCACCTGCAACTGCACCTCGTGCAGTACCTCGCGCTGGCCGTAGCGCTTGCTCAGCGCACGCGCCTGCAGGCGGGTGCCGCTGCGCTGCACGGGCACGGCGGATGCACGCTCCAGCGCATCGTCGTTCTGTGCCAGGCGGTCGCTGACGTCCAGCCCCTGGGCATCGAACGAGGCCTCCCAGGCCATGGCCGGTGCCGTGGTGTTCAGCTCCACGGCCTGCGCCAGCGTCGTCTTCATGCGGGTCCATCTGCTCATGGTCTGCTCCTTTGCCGAATTCATCACTTGGATTGGTAGCCCGGATGCCAGCGCAGCCACCATTGCTCCAGCCCGCGTGCAAACCAGTCGGCCAGCTTGCCCAGCAGGGCGTACAGCAGGATGCCGACCAGCACCACGTCGGTCTGCAGGAACTCGCGGGCGTTCATGGTCAGATAGCCGATGCCCGACTGCGCCGAGATGGTCTCGGCCACGATGAGGATCACCCACATCAGGCCCAGCGAAAAACGCAGGCCCACCAGGATGGAGGACAGCGCGCCCGGCAGGATGACCTCGCGGTACAGCTGCCAGCACGTGAGGCCATAGCTGCGCCCCATCTCGATCAGCGCCGGGTCCACGTTGCGGATGCCGTGGAAAGTGTTGAGGTAGATGGGAAAGAACACCGAGACGCTGATCAGGAACAGCTTGGCGCTCTCGTCGATGCCGAACCACAGGATGACCAGCGGAATCAGCGCCAGCGCGGGGATGTTGCGCACCATCTGGATGGTGGAGTCCAGCAGCGTTTCGGCCCAGCGCAGCGAGCCCGTGAGCAGGCCCAGCGCCAGCCCCAGACCGCCGCCGATGGCCAGGCCGCTGAGCGCGCGGCCCGCGCTGACCTGCACATGCTTGAACAGTTCCCCGGACGCGGCCAGCGCCTGTGCGGCACGCAGCACGTCCAGCGGCGCAGGCAGCACCCGCGTGGACAGCCAGCCCCAGGCCGAGGCGGCCTGCCAGACGGCGATCAGCGCCAGCGGCACCAGCCAGGGCACCAGGCGGCGGCCCACGCCGGCCGCAAAGCGCAGCAGCGGCGACCAGGAATCGCCAGCCGGAGGGGCCGAGGCGGCCGGCAGCGCAGTAACGGTACGTGCATCGGACATGAGCACTCCTTCAGCTTTGCGACGCGCGCGGCGAGTACAGGTTGGCAACGGTCTCGCCCAGGGGCCCGCCCACGCTGCCAGCCAGCCTGTCGCGCACGGACAGCGGCAGCAGCGGGAAGACCAGTTCGGCAAAGCGGTAGGCCTCTTCCAGGTGCGGATAGCCGGACAGCACAAAGGTGTCTATGCCCAGGTCCGCGTACTCCTTGATGCGGTCGGCCACGGTCTGCGCATCCCCCACCAGGGCCGTTCCCGCGCCCCCGCGCACCAGGCCCACGCCGGCCCAGAGGTTGGGGCTGATCTCCAACTCGGCGCGCGTGCGGCGGCTGCCACCGGCATGCAGGGCTGCCATGCGGCGCTGGCCTTCCGAGTCCATGCGCGCGAAGGCGGCCTGGGCCTGGACCACGGTCTCGTCCTTGAGGCGACTGATCAGGCGATCGGCATCGGCCCAGGCCTCTTTCTCGGTCTCGCGCACGATGACGTGCAGGCGGATGCCGAACTTCACGCTGCGGCCATGGCGCGCCGCCTTCTCGCGCACATCGGCAATCTTCTTGGCCACCTCGGCCGGGGGCTCGCCCCAGGTCAGGTAGGCATCGACCTGCTCGGCGGCCAGGTCGTGCGCGGCCTCGGACGAACCGCCGAAGTACACGGGCGGATACGGCTTTTGCAGCGGCGGGAACAACAGCTTGGCGCCCTTGACCGAGAGGTGTTCACCTTCGTAGTCGAGCGTGCCGCCCTCATGGCTGCGCTCAAGGATCTCGCGCCAGATGCGGATGAACTCGGCCGATTGCTCGTAGCGCTGCGCATGGTCCAGGAAGACGCCGTCGCCCTCCAGCTCGGCGCGGTCGCCGCCCGTGACCAGGTTGATCAGCAGCCGCCCGCCCGACAGGCGGTCGAACGAGGCCGCCATGCGCGCCGCCAGGCTGGGCTGGTGCAGTCCGGGACGCACGGCGACCAGGAACTTCAGGCGCTTGGTGACCGGAATCAGGCTGGAGGCGACGACCCAGGGGTCCTCGCAGGAGCGGCCCGTGGGAATCAGCACGCCCTCGTAGCCCAGGCTGTCGGCCGCGATGGCGACCTGCTTGACATAGTCGTGGCTGAGCGGGCGGGCGCCCTCGGCCGTGCCGAGGTAGCGGCTGTCGCCGTGGGTGGGAATGAACCAGAAAACCTGCATGCGCTGCTCCAGTCAGGGGACGAAATCGAGGAAGGAAATCAAAGGGCGGAAGAAGGGCGTGCCGCCGCAGGCTCGGCCAGCCGCGCGTACTCGGCCGCCGAGGGCCGCCAGACGATGTCGGCCACCTGTACCTGGCGCGGAATCAGGCCCAGCCGAAAAAATGCATCGGCCACGCGCTGCTGGTCCACCACGGTCTGCGCAGCCAGCAGGCCCACCGGGGAGCTGGGCCGGCGCGCAATGAAGCGGCTGACCACCGCCGCATCCAGGCCGCTGAAGCCGGCCACCAGGGCCACGGCCTCCTGGCGTGCGCTCTGGGCCAGGCGATCGGCGCGCGTGAGCTCGTCGAACAGCGCGCGCAGCACCTGCGGATGGCGCTCCACCAGTCCGCGCGCGGCCAGGTAGAACGAGGCGTTGCCCGACAGGCCTTCGCCATTGGCGAGCACGCGCGGGCGAATCGCCAGCTCGGTGGCCGCGTAGAACGGGTCCCAGATGGCCCAGGCGTCCACGCTCTTGCGCTCGAAGGCGGCGCGCGCATCGGCCGGGGCCAGGTACACGGGCTGGATCTCGTTCCAGGCAAGGCCCGCCTTGTCCAGCGCACGCACCAGCAGGTAATGGGCACTGGAGCCTTTTTGCAGCGCCACGCGCCGGCCCTTGAGGTCGGCCAGGGTGCGCAGCGGCGAGTCCGTCGGCACGAGGATGGCCGAGCTTTCGGGCTTGGGCGGCTCGGCGCCCACGTACAGCAAGTCCCGGCCCGCGGCCTGGGCAAAGACCGGGGGTGAATCGCCGGTCAAGCCGAAATCCAGGCTGCCTGCGGCCAGGGCCTCCAGCAGTTGGGGACCGGCCGGAAACTCCAGCCAGCTGACCTTGGTGCCTGCAAAGCGCTTTTCCAGCACGCCCTGCTGCTTGAGGATGACCAGGTTGACGGCCGACTTCTGGTAGCCGATGCGCAGTTGCTCCGGCCCGGCCACGGCGGCCGCTGTCTCGGCGCGTGCGTACTGGCCGGCCAGACTCCAGCTGAAGGCGGTGGTGCCCAGCAGTTGCAGGGCCTGGCGGCGCACGCGGTCCAGGCGGGGCTTCTTGGAAATGGCGTTCATGGTGCGGACTCCTTGCAGTGGGCTCAGGGACGCGATGCGATCAGGTCCACGGGCGCGGCATGCAGCAGGTTGAGCTTGCGGGGGATGAGCTTGAGCTCGAAGAAGGTGTCGGCGATCTGCTGCTGCTCGGCCAGGATCTCGCGCGTCACGGACGAGGTGCCGAAGCGTGCGCGGCTCAGGTACAGCTCGGTGATGGACTTGTCCAGGCCCAGGATGGTGGACAGCTCGGCGGCGGCCGCCGCCTGGTTCTTAGAGGCCCAGCGGTCAATGCCATCGACCTCTTCGATGGCGATGCGCAGCACATCGGCATTGCGCGTGGCGTAGTCGCGCGAGGTGAAGTAGTAGGCGCGGTTGTTGACCACGCCGGTGGCGTCGGCCAGCAGGCGGGCGTCCAGCGTCTTTTGCGCGGCAGCCAGGAAGGGGTCCCAGATCAGCCAGGCATCGACGGAGCCGCGCTCGAAGGCGGCGCGCGCATCGGCCGGCGCCAGGAAGACAGACTGCACATCGCCGTACTTCAGGCCGTGCTTTTCCAGCAGCTTGACCAGGAAGTACTGCACGTTCGAGCCCTTGTTGTAGGCCACGCGCTTGCCCTTGAGGTCCTGCACGCTGCGGATGGGCGAGTCCTTGGGCACGATCAACGCCTCCAGCCCGGGGCGCGGCACGGTGGCGCCCGCATAGACCAGGGGTGCGCCTGCGGCCTGCGCAAAGATGGGTGGGGCCTCGCCCACATCGCCAAAGTCGATGGAGCCCACGTTCAGCGCCTCCAGCTGCACGGGGCCGGCGTTGAACTCGATCCAGCGCACCGACACGCCCAGTGGCGCCAGCCGCTTTTCCAGCGTGCCCCGGTTCTTCAGGATGGACAGCCAGCCCTTCTGGTGGCCCACGCGCAGGACGCGGTCACCCGCCTTGTCCTGGGCCAGGGCCGGGCCGCCCACCGCGGCGACTGCTGCGGCAAGGCCCGCGCCCAGCAGCTGGCGTCGGCGCCAGTTGGCTGTGTGTTGGGGGAAAGAATCGAACGAGACCATGACGGACATCCTTGGAAGAGTGGCGCGTGGCGCAGGCAAAGCGCTGCCCATGCATGCGCGCGGCATGCAGCCAGAAAACAAAAAAGGGAAGGCGGAGCAAGGGGCGGTCGCCTGCAGGGCCGGGCCTGCAGACACACCGCACAGAGTCGTCAGGCGCTACATCGCCGGCTGGTGAAGGCCACGGTCTCGAGGCGAAGAAAAGAGGTGGATGCCACCACGCCTGTCTTGCGCATCCGCGCGCCTGCCTGCGCCGTGCGGCGCGAAGCCTGCAAAGAGTGGCTGGAGATCAGGAAGATGGACATGGCGGATCGTGGTGGTTGAGGGAGGTCAGGCGGTGGGCGCCGGCCGGGCCGGCGCGCCGCACTCACTTCTTGGTGTAGATCTGGTCGAAGCTGCCGCCATCGGCAAAGTGGTCCTTGTCGGCCTTGGCCCAGCCGCCGAAGGCCTGGTCGATGGTGAACAGCTCCAGCTTGGGGAACTTGTCGGCGAACTCGGCCTTCACCTTGGCATCGGTGGGACGGTAGTAGTTGCGGCCGGCGATGCGCTGGCCTTCCTCGGAGTACAGGTACTTCAGGTACTCCTCGGCCACGGCGCGCGTCCCCTTCTTGTCCACGACCTTGTCGACCACGGCCACCGAAGGTTCGGCCAGGATGGAGATCGAGGGCACGACGATCTGGAATTTCTCGGGCCCGAACTCCTTGAGCGCCAGGAAGGCCTCGTTCTCCCAGGCCAGCAGCACATCACCCACACCGCGCTGCACGAAGGTGATGGTGGCACCGCGTGCGCCGGTGTCCAGCACGGGCACGTTCTTGAACAGCTTGCCGATGAAATCCTTGGCCTGCGCATCACCGCCGTACTTGCGCTTGGCAAACTCCCAGGCGGCCAGGTAGTTCCAGCGCGCGCCGCCGCTGGTCTTGGGATTGGGCGTGATCACCTGCACGCCGGGCTTGACCAGGTCGTCCCAGTCCTTGAGATTCTTCGGGTTGCCCTTCTTCACGAGGAAGACGATGGTCGAGCTGTAGGGCGCCGAGTTGTGCGGCAGGCGCTTTTGCCAGTCGGCCTTGAGCAGGTTGCCGTTCTTGACCAGGGCGTCGATGTCGCCCGCCAGCGCCAGCGTGGCCACGTCGGCATCGATGCCGTCGATGATGGAGCGCGCCTGCTTGCCCGATCCGCCGTGCGACTGCTTGATGCTCACGTCCTGGCCGCTCTTGGCCTTCCAGTGCCTGGCGAAAGCCTGGTTGTATTCCACATACAGCTCGCGCGTCGGGTCGTAGGAGACGTTGAGCAGCTGCACCGTCTGGGCCAACGCCGGCAGCGCCGACAGGGTCAAGCCCGCGATCAGGCCGGCGGCGACAGGAAACTTGATAAAGTGGCGGCGAATTTTCATTGGAGTGTCGGTTGAGGGTGGAAGCAACGGTCTTCGTGCCGTTGAAATGCATTCTCAAAGCGGACGCTTAAAACACAAACCAATAAGATTTCAGTTTGTTATTCCCAAAACATCTGAATCTGCACAGAACAGACAAAGGATCCAACTCCCCATGGCACGTACCGTTCACTGCATCAAGCTCGGCGTCGACGCTGAAGGCCTGGACTTTCCGCCCTATCCCGGCGAACTGGGCAAGCGCATTTTCGAGAGCGTGAGCAAGCAGGCCTGGGCCGACTGGCTCAAGCACCAGACCATGCTGGTCAACGAGAACCGCCTGAACCTGGCAGACGCGCGCGCCCGCCAATACCTGGCCCGCCAGATGGAGAACCACTTCTTCGGCGGCGGCGCCGACGCGGCCGCAGGCTACGTGCCCCCTTCGGCGTAAGCAGCCCTCGCCCCCTTTTGCCGCCCCCGCCGCACTGCGCCGGGGGCGGTTGCATTTGCGGCACCGCAAACGGCTGCCGCCGCGATACCGCCTACAATGCGCGCCTCGCTCTGCGGGCCGGTTTTCACCAGAGGTTTCCCGTGCTTCCATCCGTTTCCCTGCTGGAATCCTTCCAGGCATCGCAGTTCACCGTCATGCTGGTGATCTACCTCGTGGCCATCACGGCCGAGGCCATGTCGGGCGCGCTGGCCGCGGGCCGGCGCAACATGGACATCTTCGGCGTGGCGGTGATCGCCTTCGTCACCGCCCTGGGCGGCGGCACCATCCGCGACATGGTGCTGGGCCACTACCCCATCGGCTGGACCCAGCATCCCGAATATGTCTACCTGGTGATCTCGGCGGGCCTGCTGACCATCTTCGTGGCGCGCCACATGCACCATCTCAAGCAGGTCTTCCTGCTGCTGGACGCCATGGGCCTGATCGCCTTTTCGCTGATCGGCTGCAACGTGGCGCTGGAGCTGGGCTATCCGCCCGTGGTGGTGGTGATGTCGGGCATGCTGACCGGAATCAGCGGCGGCATCCTGCGCGACGTGCTGTGCAACCAGGTGCCCGTGGTGTTCCGGCGCGAGCTGTATGCCAGCGTCTCGCTGGCCGTCTGCCTGCTGTTCCTGGGGCTTCGCTCGCTGGATGTGGGCAGCAACACCAGCACGGCCGTTTGCTTCGCGGCGGGCCTGACGCTGCGCCTGGCCGCCATCCGCTTCAAGTGGCGCCTGCCCGTTTTCTCCTACCAGCAGCGCTGGGAGGAGTAGTTCCGCCTTTTCCCCATGTCCGAACCCATCGACTGGCTGCCCGACGGCACGCCCTACAGCCCGCGCTTCGGCGACCGCTACCACAGCGAACTGGGAGGGCTGGACCAGGCCCGCCATGTCTTCCTCGGCGGCTGCGGGCTGCCTCAGGCCTGGGCCGGCGCGCCGCAGTGGCGCATCCTGGAGACGGGCTTCGGCTTCGGCCTGAATTTCCTCGTGGCATGGCACGCCTGGAAGGCCGATCCCCAGCGTCCACGGCTGCTGCACTTCGTCTCCGCCGAGGCCTTTCCCGTCAGCGCCGACGCCATGCGCCAGGCCATGCCCCGGGACCCCGGCCTGCGTGCGCTGGCCGAAGAATTGGCGGCGCAGTTCCAGGGCCTGCTGCCCGGCGTGCACCGGCTGTGCTTCGAGCAAGGCCGCGTGCTGCTGACGCTGTACATAGGCGATGCCCAGGCCATGCTGCGACGCCAGCAGATCACGGCCGACAGCATCTACCTGGACGGTTTCACCCCTGCGCTCAACCCCGATCTCTGGAGCGCCGACACCGTGCGCGCGCTGGCGCGCCATTGCCGGCGTGGCACGCAGCTGTCCACCTGGTGCGTGGCGCGCACGGTGCGCGATGCGCTGGCCCAGCACGGCTTCCAGGTGCGCAAGGTGGCTGGCGTGCCTCCCAAGCGGCACAACCTGCATGCCGTGTACGACCCGGCCTGGCAGCCTCGCGGGCCGCGTGCGCAGGCCCAGGAGGCCATCGCGCCACAGCGCTGCCTGGTGCTGGGCGCGGGCATCGCCGGTGCGGCGGCCGCCGCCAGCCTGTCACGCCGGGGCTGGCAGGTCACCGTGCTCGATGCCGCCGAGGCCCCGGCCGCCGGCGCCTCGGCCCTGCCCGCAGGCCTGTTCTGCCCCCATGTCTCGCCCGACGACAGCCTGCTGTCGCGCCTGAGCCGCGATGGTGCGCGCATGGCGCTGGGCCAGCTGCGCATGCTCTCGCAGCAGGGCCTGCTGCGGCCCGGCACGGATTGGGAAGCCAGCGGTGTACTGGAGCATGGCGTCGAGGCTCCGCCCCGCCTGCCGCGCGAATGGCAGTCCCCCGGACCGGGTGATCATTGGAGCCTGCCTGCCAGCCCCGGGCAGTTGGCGGCGGCCGGCCTGCCCGGCGACGCACCGGCCTGCTGGCATGTGCAGGCCGGATGGGTGCGCCCCGCGCGGCTGGTGCAGGCACAGCTGGCACTGCCCGGCGTGCACTGGCAGGCCAGCGCCTGCGTGGCACGTCTTGCACGCCCGGACACCGCCCAGGCCTCGCAGGTCTGGCAGGCCTACGACGACGCCGGCGCACTGCTGGCCGAAGCGGAGCTCGTCGTCCTGGCCCTGGGCCCCGCCACGAACGCCCTGCTGGAGCACAGCCTGGGAGCCCAGGCATGCTGGCCCCTGCAGCCCATACGCGGCCAGGTGAGCTGGGATGTCCACACACCCGCCAGCCGGCAGGCCATGCCGCCATTTCCCGTCAACGGCCACGGCAACCTGGTGCCCGCCATGCCGCTGCCTGGCGATGCGTTGCGGCCGGGATGGGTCATGGGCTCGACCTTCGAACGCGACCGGACGGATCTGCCGCCCAGCCCCTTGGACCAGGCCGCAGCCCACGCGGCCAATGGCGCCAAGCTGGCGCGGCTGCTGCCTCGCACCTACCAAGGCCTGCATGGCTTCTTCGACGCACCGCCGCGCCCGACCTGGGGCGCGGTGCGCGTAGCCGCGCCCGACCGCCTGCCCGTGGTCGGCCCGGTGTCCGATCAGGCCCCGGGCCTGTGGGCGCTGACAGCCATGGGATCGCGCGGGCTCACGCTGTCGCTGCTGTGCGGCGAACTGCTGGCGGCACGCCTGCACGGCGAACCGCTGCCGGTGGATGCCCGGCTGGCGGCGGCCCTGGCCAGCGAACGCATGGACCGCAGGCGCTGAGCGCCTGGACGGCGGGCCATCCACACAATGGCCTGAAAGAAAACCCGAGTCTTCCCCCAGCCGGTTTTTTTGCCAATCGCTATATCCATTTATACACATCGATAGAATCCGGAACCTGTTTTCAGAAGGAAACAACCGCAGGCCCCGCATCCACACCCGCACACACAGAAGAACCGTGACCGCTCCGCACTCCGCCCGCGCATCCCACGCAACCGCCTTCCGCCTGCGCTCCTCGCTGCTGCATGCCCTGCTGCTGGCAGGCCTGGCCACCAGCACCCATGCCGCCGCCCAGTCCGGCACGCCAGCCGACGAGGCTTCGCAGACTTTCCAGCTGGGCACGGTCGATGTGCGCGATGCCCGCGACGCCGTACCCGGCGATGAACAGCGGATGGGTGCCACCGAGATGCGCCAGCGCAATGCCGATACCGTCTCCGACGCCGTGCGCCTGCTGCCCGGCGCCACGCTGTCGCGCAACAACCGCAACGAGGAAATGATCTACCTGCGCGGCTTCGATCCGCGCCAGGTCCCGGTGTTCGTGGATGGCGTTCCGCTGTATGTGCCCTATGACGGCTATGTGGACTTCGGCCGTTTCACCACCTTCGACCTGTCCGAGATCCGCGTGGCCAAGGCCGGTGCCTCGCTGATGTACGGCCCCAACACGCTGGGCGGAGCGATCAACCTGGTCACGCGCAAGCCCGTCAAGCCTTTCGAAGGCGATGCACGCATCGGTGCGGGTGTGGGCGGCGAGCGCAAGGCCGCCGTCAACCTGGGTGGCAACCAGGGCAGCTGGTACTACCAGATCGGCGCCTCCTACCTGGATGCGGACAGCTTTCCCCTGCCCAAGGGCTTCAGGGATTTCAAGAAGCAGCCCACCGACACCGGCAACTACCGCGAGAACGCCTACCGCACGGACAAGCGCCTGTCGTTCAAGCTGGGCCTGACCCCCAATGCCACCGACGAGTACGCGCTGGGCTATGTGCGCCAGGAGGGCGCAAAGGGCAATCCGGTGTACACGGGCAGTGCCACCGGCAAGAATGTGATCCGCTACTGGCGCTGGCCCTACTGGGACAAGGACAGCGTCTACTTCCTGAGCACCACGCGCATCAACGCCGACAACCTGCTCAAGACACGCATCTACCACGACACCTACCAAAACGGCCTGGACATGTACGCGGACGCGAGCTACACGCGCCATGACCCGACCAGCAGCTACAAGGACGTGAGCCAGGGCGCCAGCCTGGAATGGGCCAACTACAGCCTCAAGGGCCATGCGCTGCGCCTGGGCGCGCACTACAAGATCGACGAGCACACCGATGCCGCCTCGGCCAGGGATCCCAGCAAGCACTACCGCGACGTGACGCGCTCGCTGGTGATCGAGGACACGATGGCGCTGGCCGAACGCTGGAGCCTGAACCTGGCGCTGAGCCACGACCAGCGCGATGCGCGCGAGGTCTACCAGTGGCCCACAGGCTCGACCAGCGCCACCAACGGGGTGGCCAGGCTCGCCTATGCGCTGGGAGCCGGCGGCGAGGCCTATTTCATCGCCTCGCACAAGACCCGCTTTCCCACCATCAAGGACCGCTACTCGGCGCGCATGGGCACGGCCCTGGCCAACCCCGACCTGCAGCCCGAGACCGCCAACCACCTGGAGCTGGGCATCAGCGGCGTGCCCTGGCAGGGCGGCCAGGGCCAGGCGGCGCTGTTCTACAGCCGCGTGCGCAACCAGATCCAGACCGTGGTCGTCACCTCGAACGCCTGCGGTGGCACCACCTGCAACCAGGCGCAGAACGTGGGCCGCACGCGCAACATCGGCATGGAGCTGTCGATGGCGCAGCAGCTGGCGGCGCAATGGGGCGTGAACGCCAGCTACACCTATCTGAACCGGCGCAACACCAGCGACTCCAGCATCATGCTGACCCACACGCCGCGCCACCGCCTGCTGGCCGGCGTGCAGTGGCGCCCGCACGCGCAATGGGAGCTCAATGCCGAGGTCGAGACCGAGAAGGGCCGCTACGTGCCGCTGTCGGGCAGCGGCCAGTTGCAGGCGCTCAAGCTCTCGGGTTACGGCATCGCCAACCTGCGTGCACGCTACAAGCCGCGCAACGACATCACCGTGGACTTCGGCGTAGCCAACCTCGGCGACAAGTGGTACCAGTTCGATGACGGCCTGCCCATGCCGGGCCGCAGCTGGTACGTCAATCTCGGCTATCGCTTCTGAGCCCATGCAGCGCTTCAATGCCCGCCCGGCAGCAGGGGCACAACCCCGCCCCGCCACCGCGCAGATACCCAACGCATGGCAAGCTCCCATGACCGCACCCGCCACCCCGCCCTTGCCACCCGCCGTCGCTGGCTGGGCCAGGCGCTGGCGGGACTGGCCTCGTCCGCCCTGCTTCCCGTGCACGCCCAATCCTCGGCACTGGCCGCACGCATGGGCCTGATGCCCGATCCCGCGCGGCTGCGCCGCGTGTTCGCAGCCGGCCCGCCCGCCGGCGTGCTGGTGGCGGCGCTGGCACCGCACAAGCTGCTGGGCTGGCCCCAGCAGCTCGACGATACCTCGCGCGCCTACCTGGGCGGCCCGTTGCAGTCCCTGCCCCATCTGGGCCGGCTGTCGGGACGTGGCAGCACCATGCCGCTGGAGGCACTGCTCAAGCTGGAGCCCGACCTGGTGCTGGACGCGGGCACGGCCGATGCCACCTACGTCTCGGCCACCGAACGGCTCTCCCGCCAGACCGGCCTGCCCTGCGTGCTGGTCCAGGGCTCGCTGGCCGACCATGCACGCCAGCTGCGCGAGGTCGGCACTCTGCTGGGCGAGGCCGCGCGCGGCGAGATGCTGGCACGCCATGCCGATGCCGTCGCCACGCTGGCCCGGCGTGTGACCCAGGACCTGGCTCCCACCCAGCGCCCGCGCGTGTACTTCGGACGCAGCGCCAACGGCCTGGAGACCGGCCTGGCAGGCTCCATCAATGTGGAAGCCGCGGAATATGCGGGGGGCCGCAATGCAGCCGCCGATGCCGGGCGCGGCGGCCTCACGCGCGTGTCCATGGAGCAGATCCTGGCCTGGGATCCGCAGGTCGTCATCACCCAGGAGCCCGGCTTTGCCGAGCGCGCGCGCCAGGATCCGCTGTGGCGTGGCGTGTCGGCCATCCGCACGGGCCGCGTGCACTGCGCCCCGGTCTGGCCCTTCGGCTGGCTGGACGGACCGCCTGGCGTGAACCGCCTGATCGGCGTGCGCTGGCTGCTGGAAAAGCTCCACCCCCAGGCTCCGGCGATGCAAGGCCTGCCGCCCCTGGAGCGCGAGGTGCGCGACTTCTACCGGCTGTTCTACGGCGCAGATCTGTCGCCTGCCTTGCTGCAAAGGCTGATGGAGACTGCGCGTTGATTCCTCGACACCTGGGCTGGCTGACATCCCTGAGCATGCTGGCCACCGTGCTGCTATGGGCGCTGGCGGCAGGCCAGTTCGCGATCACACCGGAGCAGCTGTGGCAATCCATGCTGGCGCGCGCCACGGGCAGCGCCTCGCCCCTGCCCACCAGTGCCGAGACCGTGCTCTGGAGCATCCGCCTGCCGCGCATCGCGGCCGCCCTGGCCGTGGGCGCCACGCTGGCGGCCGCCGGTGCGGCCTACCAGGGCATGTTCCGCAACCCCCTGGTCTCGCCCGACATCCTCGGCGTCTCGGCCGGCGCCGGGCTGGGCGCGGTGCTTGGCATCTTCCTGGGCTGGTCCATGGCGGCCGTACAGGCCCTGGCCTTCGGCGGCGGGCTGGCCGCCGTGGCCGTGGTGGTGGCCCTCAGCGCCAGCGTGCGCCGGCATGACCCGGTGCTGGTCCTGGTGCTGGCCGGCATCGCGCTGGGCGCGCTGCTGGGCGCGGGCATCGCGCTGGTCAAGACGCTGGCTGACCCCCACACGCAACTGCCGTCCATCACCTTCTGGCTGATGGGCGGCCTGAGCGCCGTGACCCTGCCCGAGCTGGCCGCCACGGCGCCCGTGATGCTGGCCGCGCTGTCGCCACTGCTGCTGCTGCGCTGGCGCATCAACCTGCTGGGCCTGCCCGATGAGGAGGCCCTGGCCCTGGGCGTGCCCGTGGCGCGCCTGCGCCTGCTGCTGGTGGCCTGCGCCACGCTGGGCACGGCGGCGGCCGTGTCGCTGGCCGGCATCATCGGCTGGGTGGGCCTGGTCGTGCCCCATGTGGCACGGCTGCTGGTCGGCCCCAACTTCGTGCGCCTGCTGCCGGCCTCGGCCGTGCTGGGCGCGGGCTTCGTGGTGGCGGCCGACACGCTGGCGCGCAGCGCCGCACGCATCGAACTGCCGCTGGGCATTCTCACGGCCCTGGTGGGCGCGCCCTTCTTCCTCTACCTGCTCTCCCGCACGGGCCGCAATGACTGAGTTGCGACATCCACCCGTGCTGCAGACACTGGCCCTGTCCACGGGCCATGGCCGGCGCCGTGTCAGCGAGGGGCTGGACCTGGCCATCGCCCAGGGCGAGGTGCTGTGCCTGCTGGGCCCCAATGGCTGCGGCAAGACCACCTTGTTCCGCACCGTGCTGGGGCTGCTGCCGGCACTGGCCGGTGAAGTGCGCGTGCAGGGCCAGCCCGTGCAGAGCTGGCCGCGCACCGAATTTGCGCGCCGCGTGGGCTACGTGCCCCAGGCCCAGGCAGGGGTCTTCGGCTTCGAGGCGCTGGACATGGTGCTCATGGGCCGCGCCGCGCGGCTGCCGGCACTGGCGCGCCCCTCGGTCGCCGATCACGCGCTGGCGCTGGCCTGCATGGAGCAACTGGGCATCACCCACCTGGCATCGCGCCCCTACACCGAATTGAGCGGCGGTGAACGCCAGCTGGTGCTGGTCGCCCGCGCCCTGGCCCAGGAGCCCGCCCTGCTGGTGATGGACGAGCCCACGGCCAGCCTGGACTTCGGCAACCAGATCCGCGTGCTGGAGCAGATCGCCGCACTGCGCGCACAGGGCATGGCCGTGCTGCTGTCCACCCACCAGCCCGAGCATGCGCTGCAGGTGGCCGACCGCATCGCCCTGCTGGGCCGGGGCCGGTTGCAGGCCTGCGGGGCGGCTGCCGAGGTGGCGACGCCGGCTGCCCTGGCGGCTCTGTACGGAGTCAGCGAAGCCGCTGTGGCGGCACGGCTGCCGGGCAGCGCGCCCCCCCACATCAACGTGCATAGGCCCTGGGCATGCGCCACTTCCAGCCCGCCGGTGGCGCCAGGGGCCGGCCTGCCTCCTTGAGCAAGCGCTCCAGCAATTGCTGCTCGCTGTGGATGGACGGGTCGGCCAGCAGCCGTACAAACGGGGCGCCACCGTCCTGCATGGCGAGCGGAGCGGACTCGCGCATCAGCCAGTCCAGCTGCCGGCGCCGGGCCAGGGCTTCGGCCCGCCCGGCCGGGGTTCTGGCGAGCCGACGCTGCACGGCCAGTCCGACCCCCTGGTCCAGCACGGTCGACGAGCGCTCCACCAGCAGATGCGCCACATGCCGGCAGTCGGCTTCGCGCGTCGGAGCATCGCCCAGCGTCTCGGGCCTGCAGGCATCGAGCAACGTCTTGTAGCCCGGCAGCGCAAAGGCCGCCCAGATGCCTGTCGCCGTGGTGGCCGCGCCTTCCTCGGCGCGGTGTGGCGGGCCGCCGAGGGCCTGTCGCTCCTGGGCCGTGGGCAGATGGCGCAAGATCGCGGACTGCATCCAGCGCACGCCCTCATACATGTGCATGTCCGCATAGCGGCTTTCGCGTGCGGCCACCAGCAGCGCCTCAGGCCCCAGCGCCTGCTGCATCAACGCGGAGAAATTGTGGGGCTCCAGCGCCAGCCAGCCGCGCGCAGCCTCGGCCCGCTGCGCGCCTTCGTCCTCAGGCGTCTTGAAGGCCAGCAGCTGATAGGCCAGCGCATCCGGCCCGGCCCGCTCCAGCGCGGCCCGGCGCCAGCCCTGGGCCTGGCCGGCGGCGCTTTTGCCGCGGGGCGACAAATCGATGAGGATGGCGGCAAAGGCCAGGTCGCGCCCGGTGCCGGAACGGGCCAACTGCGCAGCCACGCGATACAGATACGCATCCCAGGCCGATTCCTGTGCGGATTCGTCGGATTCAGGCGCGCCGGATGTGTGCGTCTCGGACAACGGAGATGGGGCCGGGCTCTGGACCTCTGCCTGGACAGCGGTGGTCAACGCCCAGGCCAGCCCGATGGCGGCGCAACGGTTTCGCATTCTGGAATCCTCCCTGTGGCCGGCCAGCATATCGGCCCGTCCTGCGTCTGGCCCGTTCATCCCCACAACGCCTGCTGCCTTTGACTTATATCCATATCCACATACTTGCAGGACAAAACAATCGTTTGCTTCTATAAGGCCATTGCTTACATTCCCGTGCATGCAGAGTTCTGCGCGTGCCTGCCGGGGTTCCGGGGCCAACGCCGGTCCGGTGCCGCACAAGGACTCATGCACTGCCGCCACCAGCGGCCGTCGAAGACCCCACCTGCGAAGCGCCATGTACCAATACACCGAATTCGACAAACAGTTCATCCGCCTGCGTGCCGAGCAGTTCCGCGACCAGCTCGAGCGCTGGCAGGCCGGCAAGCTCTCGGAAGATGAGTTCAAGCCCCTGCGCCTGCAAAACGGCTGGTACGTGCAGCGCTACGCACCCATGCTGCGCGTGGCCGTGCCCTACGGTGAGCTGTCCAGCGCCCAGTTGCGCGTGCTGGCCCGCATCGCCCGCGAATACGACCAGCCCGATGCCGCCCTGCTGGCCGAGGCCCGCGCCACCCAGGACAAGCTGGGCGACATCCCGCTGCACGACGGCCGCCGCATCGGCTCCGACCTCAAGTACGGCTACGGCCACTTCACCACGCGCACCAACGTCCAGTACAACTGGATTCCGCTGTCCAAGGCCGCCGACGTGATGGACCTGCTGGCCACCGTGAACCTGCACGGCATCCAGACCAGCGGCAACTGCATCCGCAACATCAACAGCGATGCGCTGGCCGGCATCGCCGTCGACGAGATCGCCGATCCGCGCCCCTTCACCGAAATCCTGCGCCAGTGGAGCACGCTGCACCCCGAGTTCAGCTTCCTGCCGCGCAAGTTCAAGGTCTCGATCAGCGGCGCCGAGGAAGACCGCGCCGCCCTGGGCTGGTATGACGTGGGCCTGCAACTGCTCAAGAACGAGGCCGGCGAGCTGGGCTTCAAGGTGCGCGTGGGTGGCGGCATGGGCCGCACGCCCACCATCAGCCCCGTGCTGCGCGAGTTCCTGCCCTGGAACCAGCTGATGAACTACCTGGAAGCCGTGATCCGCGTCTACAACCGCTACGGCCGCCGCGACAACGCCTGGAAGGCGCGCATCAAGATCCTCGTGAAGTCCGAGGGCCAGAACTACGTCGACCAGGTCGATGAGGAATTCCGCCAGATCGTCGAGGTCGAGGGCGGCCCCCACACCATCACCCAGGCCGAGTACGACCGCGTGGCCGCCAACTTCCGCGAGCCCGAACTGGACCTGTCGCCCGCCAACGCCGAAGCCGAGACCCTGGCCCTGCTGCGTGCCGCCGCCGAGGAGGACAAGGACTTCGGCCGCTGGCTGACCAGCAACGTGCGTCCGCACCGCCACCCGCAGCTGCGCGCCGTGCTGCTGTCGTTCAAGCGCCCGGGCTATGCGCCCGGCGACGCCACGGGCGACCAGATGGATGCCGCCGCCGACCTGGCCGACCAGTTCTCGGCTGGCGAGATGCGCGTCACGCACGAGCAGAACCTGCTGCTGCCCTGGGTGCGCCGCGACCAGTTGCCCCAGCTGTACAAGGCGGCCAAGGCCCTGGGCCTGGCCAAGCCCAACATCGGCCTGCTGACCGACATGATCGCCTGCCCGGGTGGCGACTTCTGCTCGCTGGCCAACGCCCGCTCGCTGCCCATCGCCGAAGCCATCACCGAGCGCTACCAGGACCTGGACGAGCTGTGGGACCTGGGCGAGATCGACCTGCACATCAGCGGCTGCATCAACAGCTGCGGCCACCACCACAGCGGCCATATCGGCATCCTGGGCGTGGACAAGGACGGCAAGGAGTGGTACCAGATCACGCTGGGCGGCGCCGACGGCTCCCACCTGTCCGGCCCGGCCACGCCCGGCAAGATCATCGGCCCCTCGTTCAGCGCGGCTGAAGTGCCCGGCGTGATCGAGGCCCTGCTGGACACCTACCGCGCGCAGCGCCAGAGCGAAGGCGGCCGTTTCGAGACCTTCATCGCCACCGTGCGCCGCGTGGGCATCGAGCCCTTCAAGGCCGCCGGCAATGCCGCCCGCCACCCCGCCAAGCACACCGAGGAAGCGGCCGCCTGAGCCAGGTCAGAGCCGCAGGAGCACCCCATGAAAATCATTGCCGCCCAAGAACACCAAGGCCCCGCAGAAGGCGATACCCGCATCCTCGCGCTGGCCAATGACGCCGACCCCTTCGCCGCAGAGCTGGCAGGCATCGAGCGCATCGACCTGCACTTTCCCAAGTTCACCGACGGCCGCGCCTTCAGCCAGGCCCGCCTGCTGCGCACGCGACTGGGCTTCCAGGGCGAACTGCGCGCCACGGGCGACGTGCTGATCGACCAGCTGGTGCAGATGCAGCGCTGCGGCTTCGACGTGGCCGTGCTGCGCGAAGGCGTGGACATCGCCGACGCCCAGCGCCAGCTCGACCGGTTCCACGGCTTCTACCAGGGCGATGCCGTGCACCGCGAACCCCACTTCGTGAAGGCAGCCTGACATGGGCGCGCAGAGCTTTTTGTCGCGGCAGGCCTCGGCCAAGGCCACCGAAGTCAACGGCCGCGCCAGCAGCGGGTATGCCGACAAGCTGGCCGCCACCGAGGCCCTGCTGCGCGAAGCCGCCGCCCTGGGCGCCGACGCCGTGACCCAGGCATCGAGCCTGGGCGCGGAGGATGTGGTCATCACCGACATCATCCATCGCCTGGGCCTGGACATCCCCGTCTTCGTGCTCGATACGGGCGCGCTGCACACCGAGACCCTGGCCCTGCTGGAACGCACCCAGTCGCTGCCGGGCCTGAGCGTCAAGGTCTACCGCCCGCGGCTCGAATCGGTGATCCACTTCATCCGCGACAACGGCCAGGACGCCATGTACCGCAGCATCGAGCTGCGCAAGGCCTGCTGCGGCGTGCGCAAGATGGAGCCGCTGGCGCGCGCCCTGGCCGGCAAGAGCGCCTGGATCACGGGCCTGCGCCGCGAGCAGTCCAATGCCCGCGCCGACGTGCCTGCCGTGGACCGCAGCGAGGTCGAGACCAAGGGCCTGACCAAGTACAACCCGCTGACCGACTGGACCCAGGGCGACGTCTGGCACTACATCGCCACCCAGGGTGTGGACTACAACCCGCTGCACGACCAGTTCTACCCCAGCATCGGCTGCGCACCCTGCACGCGCGCCGTCAGCCTCGGCGAGGATTTCCGCGCCGGCCGCTGGTGGTGGGAAAGCGAGGATGCCAAGGAATGCGGCTTGCATGTCAAGAAGTGAAGCCGACAGGGTTTGACAAGAATCTGATTGGAAACCAAGAAATGAACGCCCGTGTGGACACCTCCGTGCTGAGCCATCTCAGCAACCGCCACCTCGACGCCCTCGAAGAGGAAACCATCTTCGTGCTGCGCGAAGTGGCCGCCGCCTTCGAGCGCCCGGCCCTGCTGTTTTCGGGCGGCAAGGATTCGCTGGTCATGCTGCGCTGCGCCGAAAAGGCCTTCGGCAAGGGCCGCATCCCCTATCCGCTGCTGATGATCGACACCGGCCACAACTTCCCGGAGGTCACCGACTTCCGCGACCTGCGCGCCAAGGAACTCGGTGCCGAACTCATCGTGCGCAGCGTCGAGGATTCCATGGCGCGCGGCACCGTGCGCCTGGCCCATCCGGGCGAGAGCCGCAATGTCCACCAGTCGGTGACGCTGCTCGAAGCCATCGATGAATTCCGCTTCGACGCCCTGATCGGCGGCGCACGCCGCGACGAGGAAAAGGCCCGCGCCAAGGAGCGCATCTTCAGCCACCGCGACAGCTTCGGCCAATGGCAGCCCAAGGCCCAGCGCCCCGAGCTGTGGACCCTGTTCAACACCCGCCTGGCCCCCGGCGAGCACTTCCGCGTGTTCCCCATCAGCAACTGGACCGAGCTGGACGTCTGGCAATACATCGAGCGCGAGCAGATCGCCCTGCCCAGCATCTACTACACCCACAAGCGCGAGGTGGTGGAGCGCCGCGGCCTGCTGGTGCCCGTGACCGAACTGACCCCGCCGCGCGATGGCGAACAGGTCGTGGTGCGCGACGTGCGCTTTCGCACCGTGGGCGACATCACCTGCACCTGCCCCGTGGAAAGCGATGCGGCCACGGCGGCCGACATCGTGCTCGAAACCCTGGCCGCCGACGTGAGCGAGCGCGGCGCCACGCGCATGGACGACAAGACCAGCGAAGCCTCCATGGAAAAGCGCAAGAAGGACGGATATTTCTGATGACCACCGCAACCACCGCCACCGCCGCACCCCAGACCGCCGCCGACGCGGCCCATGCCTCGGCCCTGCGCTTCATCACCTGCGGCTCCGTCGATGACGGCAAGAGCACACTGATCGGCCGCCTGCTCGTGGACACGCGTGCCGTGCTCCAGGACCAGCTGGCAGGCGTCACCAAGAGCGGCGAGACCGACCTGGCGCTGCTGACCGACGGCCTGTCCGCCGAGCGCGAGCAAGGCATCACCATCGACGTGGCCTACCGCTACTTTGCCACCGAAAGCCGCAAGTTCATCATCGGCGACGCGCCCGGCCATGAGCAGTACACGCGCAACATGGTCACGGCCGCCAGCAGCGCCGACGCCGCCGTGGTGCTGGTCGACGCCACCAAGCTCGACTGGAAGAACCCGCAGCTCGCCCTGCTGCCCCAGACGCGCCGCCACAGCCTGCTGGCCCACCTGCTGCGCGTGCACTCGCTGGTGTTCGCCGTAAACAAGCTCGATGCCGTCGAGGACCCGCAGCGGGCCTTCGCCCACATCCGGGGCGCGCTGGAGCGTTTCACGGCCGAGGCCGGCATCGCCTCGGCCGCCACCGTGCCCGTCTCGGCGCTCAAGGGCTTCAACGTGGTCAATGCCGAGCCCGGCTGGGCCGGCTATGACGGCCCCAGCCTGCTGCAGCTGCTGGAAAAGCTGCCCAACACGCCGGCCGACAAGGACCTGCCGCTGGCCTTTCCCGTGCAATGGGTCGAGAAATTCTCCTCCTCGGCCGATACCAGCCAGGGACGTCGCGTGTTCTGGGGCCGCGTGGCCGCCGGCGGCGCGCGCGTCGGCGATGCCGTGCAGATCCTGCCCAGCGGACAGCAGGCCGTGATTGCACAGGTGCTGGACCACGCCCGCGTGGCCGGCCCCATCGCCGCGGGCCTGTCGGCCGGCATCACGCTGGACCGCGAGGTCGACGTCTCGCGCGGCGACTGGATCGTGGCGGCGCCTGTCACGGCCGCTGCAGCCGCGGAGGATGACTTCGACACGCCCGAGGTACAGCCCGCCTGGCCCAGCCGGCGCGAACTGACGGCCACCGTGGCCTGGATGGACGAGCAGCCGCTGGTGCCGGGACGCACCTATCTGGCCCTGCACGGCCACCGCTGGATCAAGGCCAAGGCCCGCCGCGTCGTGCACCGCCTCAACATCCACACGCTGGCCCGGGAAGAGTCCGCGCAGCTGGAGCCCAATGCCATCGGCAGTGTGGAATTGCTGCTGCAGGAAAGCATCCCCGCAGCGCCCTTCGCACGGGCACGCCAGCTCGGTGCGCTGATCCTCGTGGACACCGCCAGCCACGCCACGGCGGGAGCCGCCCTGCTGGATTGAGCAACTGAGGTATCCCGCTTCGCGAGCCGGCACATGCCGGCTCGTGGGCTTTGGGGAAAACCGCAGCAGACCGCGTCAGAATCCTTGCCATGTGCAGGACTGACTCCTGAAAAATTCTAGAATCCCGGGTTGATACCGACATTCACACCGCAATAAAAGACTCCCATGACTCACGTCGTCACCGAAAACTGCATCAAGTGCAAATACACCGATTGTGTGGATGTCTGCCCCGTGGACTGCTTCCGCGAAGGCCCCAACTTCCTCGTGATCGATCCTGACGAGTGCATCGACTGCGCCGTGTGCATTCCCGAATGCCCGGCCAACGCCATCTTTGCCGAGGAAGACGTTCCCGCCGACCAGCTGGCCTTCATCAAGCTCAATGCCGAGCTGTCGCTGGAAAAAGGCTGGAAGAGCATCACCAAGCGCAAGGCCTCGCTGCCCGACGCCGACGAGTGGAACGGCAAGCCGGACAAGATCGGCCTGCTCGAACGCTGAAGCCGCATCACCCATGCCGAGTCCCATGCACGACGCCACCGACAAGCACCCGATCGAAACCGACGCGCTCGTCATCGGCGCAGGCCCGGCCGGCCTGTTCCAGGTGTTCCAGCTGGGGCTGCAGGGCATACGCTGCCATGTCGTCGATGCCCTGCCCCATGTGGGTGGGCAATGCGCGCAGCTGTACGGCGACAAGCCCATCTACGACATTCCCGGCATTCCCGTCTGCACCGGCCATGAACTGGTCGGGATGCTGCAGCGGCAGATCGCACCGATGGAGGCACGGCTGCACCTGTCACAGCAGGTCGCCCGGTTGCTGCGGCTCGATGACGGTCGCTGGCAGGCCGAGACCACCGAAGGCCTGCGGCTGCATGCGCGCAGCGTCTTCATCGCGGCGGGTGTGGGCGCATTCGTGCCCAAGGCACTGAAGGTGCCGGGCGTGGAGTCGCTGCTCCCTGGCCAGCTCCACTATCACCCGGCCAGCCTCGAAATGGCACGCGGCAAGACCGTCATCGTGCACGGCGGCGACGAAGAGGCCGTGGCTGCGGCCCTGGCGGCGGCGGACTTGGCCCAGACCACCTGCCTGCTGCACCGCCGGGATGCCTTCCAGGCCTCGCCCCTGCTGCTGGAGCGCCTCAGAGCACTGCGCGACAGCGGGGCCATCCACGTGGTGATCGGCCAGATCACGCAACTGCAATCCGATGCGGGCCGGCTGCGTGCCGTGCAATGGATGGATGGCGAGGGCCTGGAACACGAACTGGCCGCGCAGCAACTGGTGGTCTGCCTGGGCATCTCGCCACGCCTGGGCCCGGTCGCCGAATGGGGCCTGGCCATGGAGCGCAAGCAGCTTCAGGTGGATCCGGCCACCCTGGCCACCGATGCGCCCGGCATCTATGCCGTGGGCGACATCGTGACCTACCCGGGCAAACGCAAGCTGATCCTGTGCGGCTTCCACGAAGCCACCATGGCTGCCTTTGCCGCCGCCGAATACCTGCAAGGCGAAAAGCCGCTGCTGCAATACACGACGACCAGCGCCAGACTGCATGCGATCCTGGGCGTTTCGCATCCAGATACCTGAGTTGCGCCAGCGGGGCCGCACGACGCCAAAGATTCCTACAGTTTGGCAGGGCCCTGCCGATAGAGCGGGTAGCGTCCACTCCTGCACATCAAGCCTATGGTTGCCACCTTAGAAGCCCCTCCGAGCACCGCCGTCGCGCCGCAGGCCGATCCGCGCAGCTTCACCTTCCAGATGCCGCTGTTCCGGCCTGGCACACAGGTCACGCAGAACGGCAAGGCCGAAAAGGTCAGCCACGTCATCCTGCGCCGCCGTGAACTCATGGTCTACCTGGTCGGCCACGAAGATCCCGTCAAGCCAGAGCGCCTCAGCCTGGCGCCCACCCTGTTCACGACGCAGCGACGCGCCGAAGCACTGAACTGGATCCTCTGACCGGAGCCGGGCCAAGGCCCGGTGCCCTCGGAATTCAGGCCATGCCGCTCCGGGCCATCATCTGGCCCAGGCGCACGGGCGCCGCATGCGCCCATTGCTCGTTGAAACGCAGCCCGGCCGATGCGGGAAACAGCATGACGACGGTGGAGCCCAGCTGGAAGCGCCCCATTTCCTCGCCCTGCCCGATCACGATGGATTGATCGTCATAGCGCCAGTCCTGGATGCGGCCGGGCCGGGGAGGATTGACAATCCCGTGCCACACGGTCCCCATGCTGCCGACAATCGTCGCTCCGACGAGCACCAGCACCATCGGCCCATGGTCCGTATCGAAGACGCAGACCACGCGCTCGTTGCGCGCAAACAGGCCCGGAACGCCACGCGCGGTCGCAGGATTGACCGAGAACAGTTCACCCGGCACATGGATCATGCGCCGCAGCCGGCCCGCGCACGGCATATGGATACGGTGGTAGTCGCGCGGGCTGAGATAGATGGTGGCGAAATGCCCGTTGTCGAATTGCCGCGCCAACTGCGCATCGCCTCCGACCAGTGCCGTGGCGCTGTAGCTGTGCCCCTTGGCCTGGAAGATCTGCTCGCCCTGGATGGCACCGATCTGGCTGATGGCCCCATCCACGGGACAGACCCATTCGGCCGAGGCCAGCGGCCGCGCATCGGGCTTGAGTGCCCGCGTGAAGAACTCGTTGAAGCTGGCATAGGCGGCGGGATCGGGCTGCGCTGCCTCGGACATGTCCACACCATAGCGCGCGATGAAGCGCCGGATCACCGCCGTGGTCAGGCCGCCCGCCCGCGCCTGGGCCAGGCGCCCCATGACGGCAGTCAGCGCCTGCTTGGGCAGGAGGTACTGGGAGAGAACGGCAAATCGATCAGACACGGGGTTTGCTATAAAAGTAATAGAAGCTGTGGGCGGATTCTAGCCAACACGACGGCACGGCATCCCCGGCCACGCTCCGGGTAGCCGAAAATGCGCATCAAGGACGCAATCATCGGGTCGGCGGCGCTGTTGACTGCGGTGTTCAGGCCTTGAACTTCACGCAATTGGAGCCGACGCGGTACAATCCTCAGGTTAAGGTGTTGCCGGACTTTGTCCTTGCCGCACCGTTGTGATCCGGCCTTCTGTTCGGTCTGCGCCTCTTGCGCAGTGCACCCACCCCGCCCTTTCACGCCTCGGCCCACGCACCATGTCCAGTGGCCAGGCAAGGCTTTCGTGGTTCCGACGAATGAGCGCCGCAACTGACCTAGACCTGAGAGATTGAACACATGGCCAAAGAAGAACTGATTGAAATGCAAGGCTCCGTCACGGAAGTCCTGCCTGACTCGCGCTTCCGTGTGACGCTGGACAACGGACACCAGCTGATCGCCTACACCGGCGGCAAGATGCGCAAGCACCACATCCGTATCCTGGCCGGCGACAAGGTGTCGCTGGAGATGTCGCCCTACGACCTGACCAAGGGCCGCATCACCTTCCGCCACTTGGCCAACCGCGGCCCGGCGCCCGGCTCGCGCTGATCAAATATCGACCGATTGAGGAAATACCCATATTTTTGACGCTACAATAGCGTTCTAGTCGGAGCGTAGCGCAGCCTGGTAGCGCATCTGCTTTGGGAGCAGAGGGTCGCGAGTTCGAATCCCGCCGCTCCGACCATAGAATCAAGGGGTTAGCTCGAAAGGGCTAGCCCCTTTCTTCTAACCAAATTCATGGTCTTCTAACCAGAAGCCGCAAAAAGACAAAGCCCCCTCGGTGCCGTGATGGCTGCCGAAGGGGCTTTTTTGCGTTCTTGGCTCGCTAAACTGAGGCATGCTCGCAGCTACCCTCCTTTGCCTCGTTGTCGGCGTCTCCGATGGCGACACCATCACCGCCCGCTGCGGCCAGCCGGGCGAGTACCAGCAGGTCAAAGTCCGCCTGGGCGGTATCGACGCGCCGGAGAGCCGGCAGCCTTTCGGCGCTCGGGCAAAGCAGGCCCTGAGCGATATCACTTTCGGCAAGACCGCTGAGCTGCGCTGCAACAAGATCGACAGGCACAAGCGCCATGTGTGCTCGGTCTGGGTCGCGCCAGCTTCAACGCCAGACGGGCCGCGGACGATCGATGCCGGTATGGCGATGCTCACGCAGGGCATGGCCTGGTGGTACAGGGCATACGCCCGCGAGCAATCTCCCCAGGAGCGTGGGCAGTACGAATTCGCCGAGCAGGAAGCCAAGGCCAAGCGCGTGGGGTTGTGGGCAGACGCCGAGGCGGCGCCGGAAATGGCCATGGAGCAATGCCCCGAGGACTGAGCACGGCACAATGCCGAACATGATCAGTCGCAGTCTCTCCTGGATGCTCCAGCCCCCTTGCAGCAACCATTCTTCTGCTGAACTCAGTCCGGGAAGCAGAGCATGATTGACCTTCGTGTCGAGTTTCCAGAGTTCTTTCTGCCTCGCTGCACGCTGCGCCGGATCCGCCTTCGTGATGTTGATGCGATTTTCGCGGGGCTTTCCCACCCCCGGGTGGTAGCCCACTACGGCGTGCGTTACGACAGCATCGAGGCAACGCGCGAGCAGATGTGCTGGTACGACGCATTGCTGGAAAATCGCCAAGGCATATGGTGGGGCATCGCATTGCCAGGAAGGGATGAACTGATCGGGGCCTGTGGCTTCAATGACTGGTCCCACACTGATCGCCGGGTGGATATGGGCTACTGGCTGATGCCAGAACACTGGGGGAAGGGGCTGATGCAGGCCTGCCTTCCCGTCATCCTCCGATTCGCCCTGAGGGTCCTCGGCGTTCATCGGATCCATGCGGATGTTGAGCCCGAGAACCACGCCAGCGTTCGCTTGCTGGATCGGTCTGGTTTCGTGCTGGAGGGAACCCTGCGCGATGTGGAGTACAAGGATGGGCGCTTCCTTAGCCTGCACCAGTACAGCCTGCTTTCAACTGACCCGAGGGCTTTGGCACTGTTGGCGGATGACACTCCCACCCTGCGTCCTTGCCGTAATGCGGATGCCGTGGCGCTGAGTGCTTTGGCTAGGAATAGCAAAGCACACTGGGGTTACCAAGAGGCTTGGTTAGTGGCTTGGGAATCCGCACTTACGATCACCCCGACGCAACTGAACGGACATTACGCCGTGCTGGTCTCGCCAGATGGGGCACCACTGGGCTTCTATGGGCTGGAGCACGACGAGAGCGGCTGGCAAATTGAACATTGCTGGGTAGATCCCTTGGCCATGGGGCGCGGTCACGGACGGCGCCTTGTGGAGCATGCCCTGGCTGTAGCACGCGGGCTTGGAGCGAGCACTCTGCTGGTGGAATCGGATCCTTCAGCTCGCCCCTTCTATGAGCGACTAGGAGCAAAGTATGTGCGCGCTGTATCGCGCCCCGTATGTGGTGAGCCTCGGCAATTGCCGATACTAGAGTGGCAATTCGACGACTGATCACAAACGTGGATTCAGGTCTGTTGACTGTTGGTCGTACTTTAGGCTGCCAGCACCTGTGCGCACGCCATCAGCGCGGCCAGCACCCTCCGAGAGCCGGGCCTATGGCGGCGCATAGCGTCAACCGGCCCCGATAGAGCTTTGCTGCCATACAGCGCCCATTCACCTCTAGAGCCTGAGAGGCTTTCATGCAGTACGGTAAGCCGAAGATCATCGGCGGCAAGAATATCTTCATCGTCGACACGGCAATGAGCGTCGCGGATGGTCGTCTCTACTACGAGTACTGTCGCAAGGGGGAGAGCAGCATGTCTTTCCTTCGCGCCGTCGACCTCATCTCCGGTGAAGTGCTCTGGGAGCATCGCATGCGCGATACCGAAGGATGGGGCTGGACCGTGGACGGCGGCCATCTGATGCTATGCGACCAGATTCTCAATGCCCGCACAGGGGAGTGCCTGTTCGATTTTTGCACCGTTCCGGGCATGGAATCCAAGCATTGGCCCGTTCCAGTGGCGCTGGACCCGCACCGCTGGCTCATTGAGGCGAATGAAGGCAATGGTGAAGGCCGCTACCTGCTGCTGGACCGACGCACTTGGAAGGGTCGCACGCTGACACTGGGCCTGGGGCACGCCTTTGTGCTGGAGGATGCTGTCTATGGCTGGATCGAACATCCAGTGCCTGCGTTGAAAGGAGAGCGCCCGGCCGTGCGCCTGGAACTGCGGCGTTGGTATGAGGAGGACGGCCGCACCGAACATGTGCTGTGGGTGGACAGCCCGCGCGATCTGTACTCGCCCAGCGCGGCGGACGGCTGGGCTGTGGTTGGCCCTGGCAGCCGCGACAGCGTCAGCATCGATGCGCCCTGGCTGCGTATCCACCCTGCCAGCGGGCAGGTGCAGGTGATCACGCCACCGGTTCTCCCTGAGGATGGCAGGCAGCAAGTTCTGACCCAGCGGGTGGGCCTTCACGACGGTACCGTCTATTTCTGTATTCCGAACCATGGCATGTACGGCTATGACATTCGCAACAACCGCTTCGGGCCACGCCTGTCGCCCGGGTATGTCCGCGCCCCTCAGCACCACGACGGAGCACTCTACGGAATCCAGGACCGCCAGGAAGAGGGGCGGGAACGCACATACCTTGCAGCCGTGGACCCCGCCAGCGGTGAACTGCGCTGGGAAATGGCGTGCAGCAGCCTCAATTTCAAACATCTGAGCGTGGGCGAGCACGGCATCTTCGTTGGCATTGCGGGCGGCAAGATTGAGCATCTGGCGCCGGCGGGGCCCAAGCGCGGAACCAAGCAGCCAGTGCCGACAAGGAGCAAGGTCACCACTGCCAGCACCATTGCCCCAGACTCACCTTATGCGCACCTGCTGGATGACCTGCCCGCGCTGCTCGATGCCGCAGAAAAGCGCCTGTATCAAGATCATGGCAACGACCGCTCGGTCGTAGCGGCGGCCTGGTGCCACCCCTGGGGCATGGTGGCCTGTCTCGAATATGGCGAAGACCCCGACTTCCCCACCCTGCGCCTGCTGGACCTGAAGGCCGACGACTGGATTACATTGGACTGCAACGACCTGACTGATGCTCCCATGGTCCACGGTATCGCCTTCGTGGACGGACAGGATGGACAGCTGGACCTGCTGCTGCACGATGGCAGCCGACATGCCGTAGAGATCGACTTGGCCGCTCGCGTCGTCCGCTGGAACGCTGTGCCGGCATAGGCAAGCAAGAACGTAGGCAACGCCGGAGCGGCCAAATTGAAGCGCCACGGCCTGCCTCAAGGAAACCTCGGTCAAGCGGCAGTCAGGGTCTGGACCTCAGCTGCGTGCCCTGCAGCTTTTGCTGCGATGTCGCCATACGCTGCGCGGCAGTCGTCGTATACGGCGTTGACAACAAACGCCTTACGCATACCCAGGAGCGCATTAAAAAGCGCTAATTATTGCAGGACCAGCTTCATAAATATTTCTCCCACAACATAGTTACTCACGCAGTGAAGTCCAATAGCGATAAAGCTTTTGAATGTCTCCTGAGCACAGCAAGGGCATAGCAGCTTCAATCGCTGGCATAGGCCAGTCCCACCAGCGCATCTCGAGCAACATCTGCACTTGCTCCACTGGAAATCGCATTCGAATTACCTTTGCAGGGTTTCCCCCAACAATAGCATAGGGCTCGACATCCCTGGTGATCACTGCTCTGCTGCCAATGACAGCCCCATCCCCGACTGAGATACCGGGCATGATCATCGCTTCGGATCCAATCCAGACATCATTTCCGATGACCGTATTTCCAGCCGGCATGAATGCATCGCTAGCAGCGGCAAAAGCTGACTCTTGCTGCATGTAGAAAAACGGGTAGGAAGACACCCAGTCTGATCTGTGCCCTTGATTTCCGGCCATGATGAAGGATGCGCCAGACCCTATTGAACAAAAGCTGCCAATGATTAGCCGGTCAACATCGGAACGGTCTGCCAGGAGATAGCGCGCACAGTCATCAAAGCTGTGTCCATGGTAATAGCCTGAGTAGTAACTGAATCTCCCGACTTCGATGTTGGGGTTAGTAATCTGCTCGCTCAACAGTTTTCCCTTAAATGGACTTTCAAAGAAGTTTTTCATGAACGCCATTCTGCATCACTGCTGCGCACGATCAAGTGGCTGCTTCCAGCCTGCTACCTGAAACGTAACAGAAACACGCCCCGAATCATGGCGCTACCGGATCGGGATCACGGGCCAGGCTGCGCCGAGGGTCTGGACATCAGCTGCGTGCCCTTCAGCCTTTGCTGCCATGTCCCCATACGCTGCGCAGCAGTCGTCGTATACGGCGTTGACGGCGTTGACGGCGTTGACGGCGTTGACGGCGTTGACGGCGTTGACGGCGTTGACGGCGTTGACGGCAGTGGCGTACTCAAGGACGGCGGCGGGGGAAGCGCTGGCAAGTCGGAGGGCAGCATCTGCGGATTGCTCGCGCGGCCGTCAGAGACAGCGAGTAGATGGTCACGATCACGGCGCAGCAGCGCCTCGCGGTCACGGGCGGCATTGAGGGCTCCTTGGTACTTGGTGTTGATGGCCTGCTCGGCCAAGCGCACGCGGGCGTCGGCCGCGCGCTGGGCGGTGCTGGCGGCCAGCCGTTCCGTGGCGGCCTCCAGCCGGACATCGGCCAGTTCGGCGCCCAGCCGCGCGCCCTGGTAGCTCCAGGCCAGGAACGCCGCAAGGGCGGCGGCGGCCGCATGGGTGTAGAGCGCGGGGATCACCGCCCACCCCTCCACCAGTACCACCATATGGCAATCTCACTCGCACCACAGCGCGAGCACGATTTGCGCGAGGTCTTCAATGCTCTGCGCTGGCTGGTTCGAGCAGGTGCGCTTTGGCGGCTGCTGCCCAATGACTTGCCGCCGTGGGAGGCGGTCTACCAACAAAGCCGGCACTGGCTGGATGCGGGTTGCTTCGAGGCCATGGCATCTGACCTGCGCTCCATCATCCGTGTTGCGCAGGGGCGCCAAGGCCAGCCCAGTGCCATAGTGACGGATGGGCGCACACATTGCAGTCCAGTTGCGAGAGTGGAAGCAAGGTCCAGATGGCCGTGGATACCTTGGGCCATCTGCTTGCCGTGCATGTCACGCCAGCCGACGAACAAGAGCGGGCCCAAGTACGAACGCTGTGCGAGCAAGTGCAGCAAGCCACAGGCCACTCGGTGGATCTGGCCTGGGCAGATGCGCGCCAGGCAGCCCAGGACAACGGGATTGATCTACAGATAGTGAAGCTGCCCGAAGCGAAGGAGGGCTTCGTGCTGCTGCCCAAGAGGTGGGTGGTGGAGCGCAGCTTGGCTGGTTGGCGAGATTCCGCCGTCTGTCGCGAGACTATGAGCGGCTGCCTCAGGTGTTGAGTGGCTTGCACTTTCTGGTCTTTGCCGTTCCCATGCTGCCAGCTGCGGCTCAGATATTGGCCTCGACGAGAAGTTCATAACACGCTCTAAGGGCTTTTGTCTGCCCAAGGCCCGTTGCCCACGCCCGATCAGGGCATGCCATTGGCCCCGTGCCGCAGAAAACCTGCGCGCTGGCACAGCCGTGCGTGGTAGGCCCGCACGGCAGGCAATTCGGGCCGGCCACCGAAGCGCTCCAGCGGCGCGGCCATCCATCGCTGCACGGATAGCCCCAGCACGATGTCCGCCAGCGTGAATTGCGCACCTGCGGCGTAGGCCTGCGTTGCAAGCAACTGCCGCTCCAGGATGGCCATGTGGCGATTCCAGCCCTCGATACCGCGAACCAGCAGCACCGCATCCTGGTGTTCCGCGCTGTTGCGCACCAGACCCATGAAGGCATAGCGCCATGCGTTGTTGAGCTCGGTCGCCTGCCAGTCCATCCACTGCTCCACCAGCGCCCTGGCACGGGGCTCGGCAGGCAACAGGTCCACACGCCGCTGCCGGGTAGCGAGATAGCGGCAGATGCTGTTGGACTCCCACAGGACGAAGCCGTCATCGAGCAACACGGGCACCATCGCGTTGGGATTGAGCGCCAGGAATTGCGCCTCCTGGGTACTTCGGTGCCCTGAGCCCCATTGCTCATGCGCATGGGCAAGGTCGAGCTCCGCGCACAGCCACAAGACCTTGCGCACATTGATGGAAGATGACTTTCCCAGAATCGTGATCATTGCTTCATTGCCGTTGCTAGCTGCCCCTGGCAAAGTACTGGCGCATGCCTGCGGCCACTCCTGCCGACAGCATCGACCATAACGCATATGCCGCCAGTCCCGAACGACACACTGCCCTCCTTCGCCGATACCGGACTGTGGACGGCCTCCATCGACGGCAGCTCCCTGCCCAATCCCGGTGCCATGGCCATCGGCGCAGTCATCCTGGCACCCGACGGCAGTCGCCATGTGCTGTCGCAGGCCTTGCACGCCCAGGGATGCAACAACGAGGCCGAACTCAGGGCCCTGATCGCAGTGCTGCGCAGATTGCGCGGACTGCATGCGGCAAGGGTGTCGATCTCCACGGACAGCAGCATCCTGGTCGAACAACTGGCCTCCGTACGCCGCACGCCCCGCCCCATCCTCAGGCTGGCCGCACTGTTCGAAGAGGCCAGAACCATGCTGCAAGGGTTCGAGCAGGTCCAGTTGCGATGGGTGCCCAGGCACCGCAACACCGAAGCGGATCTGCTGGCCAGAGCCGCCTTCGGACGCGCGCAGGACGGCTCAGCCGTCTGAGCGCTCCAGGCGCCGCAGGAACACACCCAGCTCCTTGACGACCTGGGCATCGCCCTTGCCCTGGGCGCAATCCAGTCCGGCCGTCCAGGCCTCGCGCGCCGCCGCCTGGTCACCCATTTGCAGGCAGGCCTTGCCGAGCAGCTTCCAGGCCACGGAATAACCAGGATCCAGCGCAGTGGCCTTCGCCAGATGAGCCCGCGCCACTTCGGGTGAATCCGCCTCCAGATACGTCTTGCCGAGCGTACAGCGCAGCATGGCCGAATCCTTGCCTGATGCCAGCAAGGCCTCCAGCCTTTGGGTCATTTCATTCATCTCTCGCCATCCATCCACATCGGGTCGGACCTCCTTGTACCAGCAATTCACGCCGGCAGCCCACACGAACAGCCCCTGGATCCGAACGTTGCTGCAACGCAGCATCCGAGGTATAATCTCGCCCGTTGTCTGCGCAGGCAATGCTGTATCTCACGCCGGCGCGTCGTGCACTACGACGAAAAAAACAACGGTGACAGCTGCAGAGACGTTCTGCCGTAAAACGATGGCCGCGTAAGAGCCATCGTCCAATTGCAAAGCCCGCTTTCCAGCGGGCTTTTCCTTTCCCGGACACCGTTCCAGAAAGTGGCGCCTGACACATGGCACGGTCACGTGCATCCAGCCCCTGCCCCACCCGGAAAAGCAGATCGGGAACGCCTTGCAGGCGCGCGAACACGCAACTTCACATTCCTTGAGGCCCTTGAGCACCTTGTTTCAATTTACACTTGACAACCAGGAAGGACCAGGGGAGCTGACGCCGGCGCCCCCATTTCAAATCCCTAGCATGTGTCCCTTCCTGGATTGATCGCAGGAACGCTCCATTCAATGCCCCGGTCGCTTGCGCGGCCGGGGCGTTTTTTCCTGGAGAGAGGTTCGCCGGACACCGGCTTGGCCTGAAAAAACACCCGGTGCAAGCTTTTTCTCAATTCCGGAGAAAGTGTAGGCATATTTGAGAATGATTCTTATTTTCGAATATCATTCGACCTGTGCTGCAGCATTGCAGATGCTTGCAACAGTTCAGTTTCATCGTGGGGCGACTCGCCAGGCCGATTCAGCCTGCAGTCGTTTTTGCCAGCCAGCGGTATGCCGGTTAGCCAGGCGCTTTTTCAAGCATGATCGATTCCTGAGCTCCTCGGGCGCCATCGCCCTGATCAACCGCAGGGCAAGCAACCGCCCATGGAAAAGACCCGGTCTGCATCCTATGCAGGGCCGGGCCTATGCTTTTTTGCTTCAGTAGCCGCGGCGGCGCTGGCAGGCAGTACAGAATGCCACCAGCAGGGACAGCAGCGCCGTGGCCCATGCGCCGAGCGAAGGAATCGGCGCGGCCGTCGCTGCGACCGCAGCCGCAGGAACGACCAGGGCAGAGGGATCTTCCACGCGGCCATTGGCCGTCAGGTCGTCATCACCCAGGCCTCCATCCCGCAGCACGAAGGAGACGACGCGGCCTTGCAGGCTGGCAGGAATGCGATACCAGTGCGGCGTGACGTTGTCGCTGGTGCGCCCCCATTTCCAGTATTCCGCGCCGCCGGGCAGATCCACGGGATAGGTCAATCTGACGGTCACGAGGGCTCCCGCATCACAGCCATCGGTGCTCAGCTTCAGCAGCCCGTGCGGCACCGCGACTCCAGGGCGCGGGGCTGTCGGTGCCGCTACAACCTGTGGAGGCTGGGCCAATCGGCAACTGGCGCCACCGCCCACGATTTCACCCGCCACGGCTGCCTGGCCAGCCCCGGTGACGCTGAAACGATTGGCAGGATCAACGGCCGCCGCCGCGACCGCGGTCAACGGATAACTGGCGGAGACAGGTGCATGGACGCCATCGCTGACGCTCAGTGTCAGGCTGACCGGACCGGCCTCGGTCGCCAGGTAGAGGGCGCCACGGAACTGCGCCGAGACCTGGGAAGGGCTGCCGCGCAGCTGTATCCCGGGCAAGGAAGCATCGGCATCCTCCAGGCCAAGCACCCGGCCGCCGCTGGCGGCAACGGACAGAGTCACCACAGGGCTGTCGGCGTCGGCAACCAGCACATCAGCCAGATCGGCTGCCTGACCGACGGTCACGGTCTGCGCGCTGACAGGCAGCCCGCCCAGGGACGGCGCCTGGCCGCCAAAGTTCAATCCCAGCAAAATGGGATTGTGATCACTGGATCGGTAGGCCGTGGGCGCATAGAAGCCCGCCTGCTGCTCGGGAGACTTGTACTCGGTGTTGTAGTCCAGAACTTCCGGCTCCTGGGCATTGATCGCCCACTTCACCGCCGGGCCGGCGCTCGGCTCCAGGCTGCGGCTCACGAACACATGGTCCAGCGAACCCCACATGCCATCGAAGGCGTAGGAATGGCCTTGGGACACCTTGACGTAACCGCCGCCTTCCAGAGTCGTGATCGGATCTTCCTTGGCATAGGCGTTGAAGTCCCCCACCAGTACCACATGCGGGCTGCTCGTCCCTGTCGGCCGGGTCGCCAGCCACGCGCTCAGTTGCTGAGCAGTCTTCACACGCGCCGCGTTGTTGGCCCCCTGGCCATCGGCCGCATCGGCGTTGCCCGTGCCACCCAGCACACTGCCCTTGGACTTGAAATGGTTCACCACCAGGGTGAACTGCTCGGGGCGGCCGGCGATCGCGAAGGTCTGCGCGATCGGCACGCGCGCTCCACCGATGCTGCCATTGAAGGCGTCATAGGTGGCGACATTGGGCACAGCCGCAGTTCCCACCGGGGCGACACGGTCGCTGCGATAGAGAATGGCGACGGTGATGGCATCGGTGCCCGCGCCAGCCACAGTCGCGGAGGCTTCACTGAAAGGCGCCTTGACCACCGCATACACGGCACCTGCCGGCTTGTCCGCACTGGCATTCAATGCATCAGCCAGGTCCTGGATGGCGCTGCCTGGACCGAAGCCATTGTTCTGCACCTCCATCAGGCCATATACGTCTGCCCCCAGACCGGCCAGATTCGAGACAACCTTGGCACGCTGGCGCTCCAGCTCTAGCGCGCTGTTGGCCCCGCGAATACCTTGCTGATTGCCCAGCGGTGTGGTGAACATCACCTGGGATGAGCCGCTGGTGGCTCCCGTCAGGTTGAAAAAGTTCAGGACATTGGACGAGGCGATCTTGACCGTGGAGGCGCCAACGGCCTGATGCAGCTCGGCCGCCGTAGGGCGCTGCGGCCCCGTGAAACGGACGGCCTGCGTGGGCTGGACACGGTAATTGGTCAGGTAGGGCTGATCGGAGGCTGCGTCGTAGAGCTGGTCGAGCACACCGATGATGCGGTCCACTCCATCACCCGCACGCAGCGTATTGGCGGCCGACAGCGCAAGCCCGCCCCTCCCCGGCACCGTGGCGGGATTCTGGGCACTGGAGCGGTCGTCGAGGATGATCTGGCTGCGTTGCAGCTTTTGCACATAGGCCGCATATCCGGAGCGGCTGGGCGGATTCACCTCGGTGTACTGCGCCAGCGGCGCATCGGCGGACAGGGTGACATTGCCGTAGCGCCCCAGCGTGCGGTTATCGGTCACCACCAGATTACCGCCCGTGGAGGACACCACCTCCACACGCATGCCTTCCAGGCGCTCCCATTGCGCCATGTCGCCAACCGGCAACGAGATACGCACAGGGACCGGCATCTCGGATGGACCACGGAGTACGAAGTCCGTGAGATAGCCAAGCTGGGTCTGGTCGCGAAACTCGCTCACCGTGCCGGAAACCTGCACCCGCTGCCCCACGGTACCGTCATCCACCCCGGGGTTGGCATTGCCATAGTAGACGAAGAGACCTTCCGATGTGGCATCGTCGCCATCGGAGTCGGCAGACTCCTCCTGCAGAAAAAAACCACTCAGCCCGGGCATATAGGCCGTCACCACGGCGTCCACCGTCACCTTTGCGCCCTCCATGGGCGATCTGGCGCCAGAGCCCTGGACAGCCGAGATTCTTGTGGCCACAGGCTCTCCACCCGTGGTGAAGTTCAGCGCCGCCCCGGCCCAGGGGTTGCCCGATGCATCAACCACAGGCACACCCACAGGCACCAGGCTATAGGCCTTATCGGCAGCCAGCCGCACGCCCGCCTTGAGCGTGATGCGCGATCCACTGAACTGAACCTGCCCGGCATTGGCAGCCAGCAGGGTCGCCACCACATCTGCCCCCTGGCGCAATTCGAAGCTGCCGCTGCCGGCCCTCACCGGCTCGTCGAAACTCAACTGGATGTCCGGATTGAGCGGCACGCCTGTCGCCGCCTCGGCCGGCGCCGAAGCCAGCAGCACCGGGTCCGTGGTATCCGGCAATGCCAGGGCCAGCGAGAGATCGTCAATGGCCAGGCCGTGATCGTTCCCCACATCGTTGACCTCCGCCCAGCGCAGCCACAGGATGCCTTCCGGCGCCCAGGCCAGGCCGCGCAGATCACCACCCACGCCGCTCACCCGCCCGGCCACATTGCCATCCACGGAGCCTGCCGCCGCCGTGGCAACGGGAGATTTCCAGTCGAAAGTCCCCTTCGGTTGAATCCACTCGGGCACCTCGGCAAACGTGGGCCCGAAGCCGTACTCCAGCGCCATGGTCTGCTGGCTGGTGTTGCCGCCATTGCGCCATTGCTCGCCATTGAACCGCAAGCTGATGCCATCCACCAGGCCGCCCGTGTCATTGCGCACCGCCAGTGCAATCCAGCCCGCGACCGCCCCCTGTGCCGGGCCTCCAAAATAGGCTCCACCCGATGCCACGCCACCCAGAGCACGATCGGCATTCAAGCCCAGGCTGTAGAAGCTGCCCGTATTGGATGCACCACTGCCCACGACATAGGTTGTGATGGCAGCCTGGCTTGCGTTGTAGAGAAACCAACCCGGCAATGTCGCATTGTTCGCCCAGACTGCGGATGTTCCGGTGGCCGCCAGGCCATCGAAATCCTGCGCATAGTTCCCCGTGAAGGAAACCTGCCCCCAGGCTCCGGTGCAGGCAGACAGCAACAAGCCTGCACCATGCAGCTTCCAGCGGTGGCGACCCACGGACGGGTCCGGCGGATTGGTGGATTGGAATGTGAAAGAGAACAGGTTGGCAACGATGGACATAGGTGCGCGGTTCAAAACAATGCGCCCCCTCCCATGGTTGCGCAACCTCCGATTTATGGCGTACCGGCATGACCAGCCTGTGACCAGCCCCCCCACAATTCATCGCGCATGTGCCTCGGCAAACCAGCGTGTCTTCCACGGAATTCTCTCGACACGCTCCCTCGTCCTACATGCGGACTCGCCACCCGCCCATGCACCAGCAGGACAGGAGCAGGCACGATGACCCTCAATTTCCGTCACGGTTCATTGCCGGGCCCGGGGCGTCTCCTCCTCCCTCCCTCTCATTCCCCCAGGCAGCTGCACAAGCACCGGCTCTTTCTCCCAAGGCCAGCCCCGCGCTGGCCTTTTTTCTCCGCCCTCGAATCACCAACCGAACTGCCGCTGGCTTGCGGCCAAGTCAGGCATTTGGTGCTCTTCGACTTACTTTTTCTTACCATTTTCTTACAACGAACCACCGACTGTGCTATACATGCCCATCTTTTACTGAATTCCTTTTCTCAACATGACTTCTGAATACAAAGCCCTTCTGCAGCAAAAAGCGGCACTCGAAGAGAAGATCAATGCACTGCTCAAGGAGGCAAAGGGCGATGCCATAGCCCAGGCGCAAACCCTGATCCGGCACTATGGGCTGACACAGAGCGACGTTTTCCCATCCATCAAGGGCAAGCACAGCGTGGGAGAGCCCCGATTCCGCAATCCGGAAACCGGCGCCACCTGGACCGGGCGCGGCAAACCGCCAAAGTGGATCGAAGGCAAGGATCGCGCGGCCTTTGCCCTCTGAGCACGCAGGCACGGACCGCATCAGATGTCCTAACATGTACTCTTCACCACCGTGGGGAGACACGCATGAGCAGACAGGTCGCTGGGACCGAACTGGCCGCCGAACTGGCCGACCACTTCATCGAAGTCATTCTGTCCACCAGGCCCGAGCTATTGGTCTCCGGCATAGGTGGCGTGGCGGATCTGCACCACATACAACAGGGTGCCAAGGCATTGGCGCATTTCCGCCTCACCTTGATCCAGGAACTGTCGCAGCAACCTCTGTCCCCCATGCCGGAGGATTGAGGGCCGCCAGAGCACTGGCATTCAAGCCCCAGATCAAGGCAAATAGTCCCCCGAAAATCCGTCAATCCAATTTCAACCCCGCACGAAACGTTGGCATGGTACAGCCAATGAATCTGTTCCCCTTGCCGTGATCTGCCCCAGGGCAAGGCCAAGAGCAAGGTGGGCGCCCCGAAGTACCGCGCCCCTGCCACCGGCGCGACATGGACCGGCCGGGGCACGTCGCCGAACTGGATCAAGGGCAAGGACCGGGAACAGTTCCTGATCGAAGCAGCCAAAAGTTTGGCGACGGGTTGCCGATACACCAAGCAAGGAAGTGCGCGCCAAGTCTAGGCGGCACCTCAAGCCCCCTGGGTGTGCGCTCGCCAGGGGCCTTTCCTTGCAGCACAGCGCTCGAGGGCCTGGAATCAAGGAATCGCGTTAATTCGGCTTCGCGTAGAAGCTGTGACCATTTTCAAGACAGGGGTTTGCGCCAAGCAGCTCCCAATCGGAGCGGCAGATGCCGACCACGGTGCTCGTATTGCTCAGAGTATTTCCCGCAGTGTCCCATCCGGACCAGTTGAACCGCCCGGTCAGGACCCCATACTCGTCCACTTTCAGGTTCTCAACCTTGTAGGAGTGAACATTCGGTCGAGAAGACGGGTCCTTGCAGGTCACGGACCCAGCGGAGTTGACAGACTGCCCCGAGACTTCGAGCCCACCTTCGTAGAAGCATGAGCCGCCATTGGCCAGCTCTTCTTCCATCCGAAAGATGCCATCCTTTGCGTAGATGCGGATCGTCCCAGGGGTCACCTTTCTGACCATTTGCCCAGCGGTGGAGTACATGAAAGATTTTGTGTGAAGGCGGCTCAAGTGGTCTTCAAAACGAAATCTCTTCATCAGTCGAGTAGCTTCACCAGGCAGCGTGATGGAAGCAGATGTCTCAGTGTCGAAGACGATGCGGACAGGGCCCACGACTTGCATGACCTCGCCGCTTTGCGCCGGACCGCCAAGCACGCGACCACCTCGGTATTCAGCAAGCTCGCCTTCGAAGATCTTCTCGTCCTTCAGCTGGCCCACCGCTTGCAGGAAGAGCGCCGATCCATCGGTCCTGTAGCCGTAGTAGGTGACGATGACGTTCAGCCCGCTTTGTCTGTCGATCTGAATTCCGCGCCCTGGCTTGCCGTTCAGCTCTCCATCAATCGCCCACATGCCCGAATCCGGCAGGGCCGACATTGCTGGGGCAGCCAGGCAAGAGGCGAATGCAGAGAACACAACACTACGGACAAAGCGACTCATAACGACTCCACTGATATTTGAGCTACATAAAGCCATCTGACTATAGCCGGCAATCATGGATCACGATACCCAACGCCATTACATGTCCTGGATTCAATTCAGTGTGGCTGGGGCAGACGCACTTCAAGAATCCCAGGGCGGGCCAGAAGCCATTCAGCCAGGCAGCCGAGTGAATCGACGGGAGCCTTCCCCGGGCAGGGCATCTTCAGGCGCAAGAAGAATCTGGGGCCCGCCACCATGCGGTGAATCGCGCACGGCCTGAAGAAGCTCGTTCTGAACGCTCCCCGGCCGTTCATCGTGAACATGGCCCATGGTGGGAAGATCGAACCGCTGGACCGGCCGATCAGCACCATCGCAACGGAGGCAGGCGGCTGCCGCGCCCTGGTGTCCCCCACCCTGATCCAGATGAGCTTCGGCGAGGGCAAGGACAGCGGCAAGCGCAGGAGCTATGGGGCCTCTCCTGCCGTTGCAGAGGAGCCGGCCAACGCTCTGCGCACACTGGCCGACCTGTTGGACAAGCGTGCCGCAAAGGCCGCGGCATCCCAGGCAACTGCAGGCCGAGTCCTTGCGCTGCACAAAGGTCATCACGGAGCGCAACCTCAGCATGGGCGGAGCCCGCAAAGCGGCTCGACCGCTTCCGGCCTCCCGACAAGTTTTGATACGCTCGCCGGATCATGCAATCAGGGCCAGGGGGACGGGATGGGAAAGTTCAGGAAATCACCATGCTGCGGCGCGCAGCCTTCTGAAGCGCACAGACGCTGAAGGAAGACTGCCATGTTATTGCGCATCCGTAAGGCCCTTGCGGCGCGGTTCGAAGTCGTGGCCGAGATCGTGGGCTTGAGCCTGACCCTGGGCGGCGCGGCGGCTGCCAGCTTGCTTGGCAAGCTGGTCCTGGCCCTGATTCTGGGCACCATCGCCCTGGGCATTTTCTTCAGACTGGCAGGACGCCGAAAACGGTCCCAGGCCTGCCCATCGCAGCGCGAACCCGGCTGGCTTGCCCCCATGGCAGGCCTGCTTGCGTTCATCGAAATCGGCGTGCTGGTGGAAGCCGTCGATCTGCCGGTGCGCTTTCACCAGCCAGGGTTTGCCTTGCATCACTGGCTCCTCGTTCTGGCAGCCCTGCTCGCCGCATCCTGGCTGCAGCTGCAGCTACTGCGCGCCGCGCGCAACGCAATCCGCGCCAAGCGTAGCGCCTGACACGTCAACTGCGGACTACCGCCTGCGTACCCTGCATGCGCGGGGCGGACACCGGACTGCGCCCCCAATTCATCAGCACCGTGCAGGGCCCCGGCCATGCCACCGCCCTGCACGATGCCGACACCGATGCTCTTGAGCTGTCGACCACGGCGTTGTCGTGGCAGTTACCGCGTCGGCTCATGCTGCTGTTCAGATTGTGGTCGCGCAGGAAGAGCTGCCACTCGTGACCAGTGAATTGCCAGCCCTGGTCGGAATGAACCACTACGGGTGCCCGCGGCTGGCGCCACCATGGCGCCAGCCGCGCGCGGTCAGCCAAGCCTGAGGCGTCAGAGCCTGGCTGAATCCGCGCACCTTGAAGCCGTGGGCCACGGACACCCAAATCCGGAAACGCTCTGGCTGCCGGTAGTGGAGCGAGCCGGGATCGGGTACCGGAACCCGTACCAGATCCGGCACCCCATATGTCCACGCTGCTGACCGCAGGCGCCAACCCCTGGTACGTGGCCCAACAGCTTGGGCACGAGGATGCGGAGATGGTTTTCCGGACCTAGGCAAGTTCATCGGGGAAAACTATCAGAAGCCGAAGGCTGAGCTGCGGCTCGTCAGTGGGTCGCAGTCCGTGCGAATCGCGTGCGATTCTGACGACACCGCAGGACACTTCAAGGCAAGAAAAAACCGCCACACGCTGAGGTTTTCAGCGTGTGGCGGTGTCCTGGATGGTGGAGCTGGCGGGAATTGAACCCGCGTCCGCAAGCCTTCGCCGGGCAGATCTACATGTTTAGCGTTCTGTTTTGAATCTCGCCTCCCGAGTCGCGCAGGCGCACGCTACCCGGGATGCCAGCTTCCTTGGATCTCGCCACGTACTAAGAAGCCCAGCATGTAGCCAGCTGATGTGAATTCCCTTGCAGCCGGGAGGTATTGCTACCCCCTTGCCCAGCCCATCAGCGTGCTGTTGCAAGGCTCACCGGATTTAAGCGGCGAGTGCGAAACGTTCGTCGTTTGCAGTTAGTTTTTTGAATGGAGATTTACGAGCGTCACTCAAGCTCGACATGCACCGCGCCGGTCCCGAACCCACGTCGAAACCAGGACAGCCCCATGGACGGTATTTTAGCTCCTTTCGAGCAGTTTCAAGAGCTCCAGGGGAGAATTGATTTGCGCATCGGCCTGCCAGAGGTGCGTGTCGCTGGCGGAGCCAAGGTAGCCATAGCAGGCTGCCACGGTCCTCATGCCGGCGGCCTTGCCTGCGATGATGTCGCGCTCATCATCCCCCACATAGATGCAGCACTGTGGTGGCAATCCGATGCGGGTGGCTGCCTCCAGCAGCGGTGCGGGATGGGGTTTGGGATGTGGCGTGGTGTCTCCGCTGATGATGGCTGCGGCACTGGCGAACAGCGGCATCTGCTGCGTCAGCGGATCGGTGAAGCGCATGGACTTGTTCGTGACCACTCCCCACGGCATGGCCACGGCACACAGGCGGTCGATGAGTTCCGCCACGCCATCGAAGGCGTAGGTGCGCTTGGTCATGCACTGCTCGTAGTTGCGAAAGAACTCCTCGCGCATGGCGGGAAACTCGGGGACTCCGGGGTGAGCCCGAACCCCACCCCAGCATTCCCCGCGCCCCCCCGCGCCCGCCATGGGACGATACCGCTCGTAAGGCAGCGATTGCAGACCTCGGTCGATGCGCATCTTGTCGGCAGCCGCTCCCAGGTCCGGCGCGCTGTCGATCAGCGTGCCATCCAGGTCGAACAGCACGGCTTGAACGTTCTGCCACATCGCGCTCACTCCCCGGCCCGCCGCGTGGCCAGCATGTAGTTCACGGCGGTGTCGGCACTGAGCCAGTAGCGCCCGGTGATGGGGTTGTGCTGCAGGCCCTTGCTGGCCTGCAGATCGAGGCCGGCCTGGCGGGCAAACATGGCCAGTTCGCTGGGCTGGATGAGCTTGGCGTACTCGTGCGTACCCTTGGGAATCATTCCCAGCAGGTACTCGGCCGCGACAATCGCAAGCCCGAAGGCCTTGACGCTGCGGTTGATGGTGGAAAAGAAAACCCAGCCACCGGGTTTGACCAGCTCGGCGCAGGCCGCCACCACGGAGCCGGGGTCGGGAACATGCTCCAGCATTTCCATGCAGGTCACCACATCGAAGGAAGCCGGCTGCTCCTGTGCCAGGCGCTCCACGCTGACTTCGTGGTAATGGATGTTGGGCGTTCCGGTCTCCAGCGCATGCAGTTGGGCCACCCGCAACGCCTTGGTAGCCAGATCGATGCCGACCACCTCCCCCGCCCCCTTGCGGGCCATGGAATCGGCCAGGATGCCGCCACCGCAGCCCACATCCAGTACCCTTCGCCCCTTCAGCGCCGCCAGGCCATCGATCCACTCCAGGCGCAGCGGATTGATCTGATGCAGGGGTTTGAACTCACTTTCCGGATCCCACCAGCGATGGGCCAGGCTGGAGAATTTTTCCAACTCCGCCGGGTCGGCGTTGAGGTTGATTGCGTTGCTCATGGCTCGATTGTCGGCGATTGCAGAGGCCATCCGGCCATAAAAAAAGCCCCGTCACCGGGGCTCTTTCGGGATGCAATCGAAAGATTACTGGGCGGCGCGGGTGCCGACCACTTCGATTTCCACGCGGCGGTTCTTCGCGCGGCCTTCCTTGGTCTTGTTGTCGGCGATAGGCTGCTTTTCGCCCTTGCCTTCGGTGTAGACGCGGTTCTTTTCGATGCCCTTGGACACCAGGTAAGCCTTCACGGCCTCAGCGCGGCGAACCGACAGCTTCTGGTTGTAGGCGTCGGAGCCGACGGAGTCGGTGTGACCCACGGCGATCACCACTTCCAGGTTGATGCCCTTGACCTTGGAGGCCAGGTCGTCCAGCTTGGCCTTGCCTTCGGGCTTCAGAACCGACTTGTCGAAGTCGAAGAAAGCGTCGGCGGAGTAGGTCACCTTGGAAGCCACAGCCGGTGCGGGTGCGGGTGCGGGTGCCGGAGCAGCCGGAGCGGGCGTTGCGGCAGGTGCCACAGCGGCGGCTGCAGGCTTCAGGGCGCCGTCGCAGTCAGCGGCTGCAGTGGCGGGCGTCCAGTTGGCATCGCGCCAGCACAGTTCGTTCGTGCCGTTCTTCCACACCAGTTCGCTGGTGCCGTTCTGCCAGTTGTCGATGGTCTTGCCACCGTCAGCAGCCTTCACTTGTGCACCAGCGGCCGTTGCGAGGGCAGCAGAGGCAAACAACATCGCCACTTTGTTCAGTTTCTTCATGGTTCTCCTCTTGGGGAAAAAGCCGCAGCTGGGCTGCGAATCTGTGGACGTCATCAGTGACCATCACCAAAAACGTTGAATTGATTGTGCCATACGTCACATGCGGAAGGACCTCCAAGGGGGTGCCAACAAGTAGGACAGCGGCGGAATTCCAGGGTTATGTTGCTCGGCTGCTACACGTCATTCGACCTAAAATGGGCCTTTTCCCGCCGTCTGAGTATCGCCACACATGACCCAGTTTGCTAAAGAAACCCTGCCCATCAGCCTCGAAGAGGAGATGCGTCGCAGCTATCTCGATTACGCGATGAGCGTGATCGTGGGCCGGGCCCTGCCCGATGCGCGAGATGGCCTCAAGCCCGTGCATCGGCGCGTGCTGTACGCCATGCACGAGCTGAACAACGACTGGAACCGCCCCTACAAGAAGTCGGCGCGTATCGTCGGCGATGTGATCGGCAAGTACCACCCGCACGGCGACAGCGCGGTGTACGACACCATCGTGCGCATGGCGCAGGACTTCTCGCTGCGCCACATGCTGGTCGATGGGCAGGGCAACTTCGGCTCGGTGGACGGTGACAGCGCCGCGGCGATGCGCTACACCGAAATCCGCCTGTCCAAGATCGCCCACGAGATGCTGGGCGACATCGACAAGGAAACGGTGGATTTCGGCCCTAACTACGACGGCAGCGAGCGCGAACCGCTGGTGCTGCCTTCGCGGCTGCCCAACCTGCTGGTCAATGGCTCCTCGGGCATCGCGGTGGGCATGGCCACCAACATTCCGCCGCACAACCTCAACGAGGTGGTCGATGCCTGCCTGCACCTGCTGCAGACACCCCAGGCCAGCATCGATGAGCTGATGGAAATCATTCCTGCCCCGGACTTCCCGACGGCCGGCATCATCTACGGCATCAACGGCGTCAAGGAAGGCTATCGCACAGGGCGCGGGCGCGTGGTCATGCGAGCCAAGTGCCATTTCGAGGACATCGACCGCGGCCAGCGCCAGGCCATCATCGTCGATGAGCTGCCCTACCAGGTCAACAAGAAGACGCTGCAGGAGCGCATGGCCGAGCTGGTACACGAAAAGAAGATCGAGGGCATCAGCCACATCCAGGACGAGTCGGACAAGTCCGGCATGCGCCTGGTGATCGAGCTCAAGCGCGGCGAGGTGCCCGAGGTCGTTCTCAACAACCTCTACAAGCTGACCCAGCTGCAAGACACCTTCGGCATGAACATGGTGGCGCTGGTCGATGGCCAGCCCAAGCTGTGCAATCTCAAGGACCTGGTCGAGGTCTTCCTGCAGCACCGCCGCGAAGTGGTGACACGCCGCACGGTGTTCGAGCTGCGCAAGGCGCGCGAGCGCGGCCATGTGCTGGAAGGCCTGGCAGTCGCCCTGGCCAACATCGACGACTTCATCGCCATCATCCGCAATGCACCGACACCGCCGGTCGCCAAGGCCGAGCTGATGGCCCGCAACTGGGACAGCAAGCTGGTGCGCGAGATGCTGACCCGCACCCGCACCGACGGCGGCGTGGTCAATGCCGACGACTACCGTCCCGAAGGGCTGGAGCGCGAGTTCGGCATGCAGGCCGATGGCCTGTACCGCCTGTCCGAGACGCAGGCCCAGGAAATCCTGCAGATGCGCCTGCAGCGCCTGACGGGTCTGGAGCAGGACAAGATAGTCGCCGAATACAAGGACGTCATGTCCGTCATCGAGGACCTGCTGGACATCCTGGCCAAGCCCGAGCGCGTGTCGGTCATCATTGGCGACGAGCTCAAGCAGATCAAGGCCGAGTTCGGCCAGAACAAGATGGGCGCACGCCGCAGCACGGTCGAGTACAGCGCCCAGGACCTGTCCACCGAGGACCTGATCACGCCCACCGACATGGTGGTCACGCTCAGCCACACGGGCTACATCAAGAGCCAGCCGCTGTCCGAGTACCGTTCGCAAAAGCGCGGCGGGCGCGGCAAGCAGGCCACGGCGACCAAGGAAGACGACTGGATCGACCAGCTGTTCATCGCCAACACGCATGACTACCTGCTGTGCTTCTCCAACCGGGGCCGCCTCTACTGGCTCAAGGTATGGGAGGTGCCGGCGGGATCGCGCGGATCGCGCGGCCGACCCATCGTCAACATGTTCCCGCTGCAGGACGGCGAGAAGATCAACGTGGTGCTGCCCCTGACCGGCGAATACCGCAGCTTCCCGGAAGACCACTATGTGTTCATGTCCACCAGCATGGGCACCGTGAAGAAGACGGCGCTGGACGAGTTCTCCAACCCGCGCAAGGCCGGCATCATCGCCGTGGGCCTGGATGAGGGCGACTTCCTGATCGGCGCGGCGCTGACCGATGGCAAGCATGACGTGATGCTGTTCAGCGATGGCGGCAAGGCTGTGCGCTTCGACGAGAACGATGTACGCCCCATGGGTCGCAACGCCCGCGGGGTCAAGGGCATGACCCTGGAGGACGGACAGAGCGTGATCGCCATGCTGGTCGCCGAGGACGAATCGCAAAGCGTGCTCACAGCCACCGAAAACGGCTACGGCAAGCGCACCTCCATCGTCGAGTACACCCGCCACGGCCGTGGCACCAAGGGCATGATCGCCATCCAGCAATCGGAGCGCAACGGCAAGGTCGTTGCCGCCACCCTGGTCCATGCCGATGACGAAATCATGCTGATCACCGACACTGGCGTGCTGGTGCGCACCCGGGTCTCGGAAATTCGTGAACTGGGCCGTGCCACGCAGGGCGTGACGCTGATCTCGCTGGACGAAGGCGCCAAGCTCGGGGGCCTGCAGCGCATCGTCGAAAACGATGCCAACGAAGCCGAGGGCGAATCCACGGGCGAGGAAGCACCGGACGGCGGCGCAGCCGCCGAAGGCACGGGCGAGCCTGCCTGATGCCGCCGCCACCGTTTCGGCAGTCTCCCGCAGGGGAACCGCCGAGGCGGTGGTCCAGATTTTTGACAGTCGCAGGCACCGTTCGACACGGCATCTGCGCGTGACTTGACAGTGAACTCCATGAACCGCCCATACAACTTCTCCGCCGGCCCCGCCGCCATTCCCGCCGAAGTGCTGCAGCAGGCTGCCGCCGAAATGCTCGACTGGCACGGATCCGGCATGAGCGTGATGGAGATGAGCCATCGCGGCAAGGAGTTCATCTCCATCTACGAACAGGCGGAAGCCGACCTGCGCGAGCTGCTGGCCGTGCCGCCCGAGTTCAAGATCCTGTTCATGCAGGGCGGCGGCCTGGCCGAAAACGCCATCGTGCCGCTGAACCTGTCGCGCGCCGGCACCGTGGACTTCGTGCTGACCGGCAGCTGGAGCCAGAAATCGGCCAAGGAAGCGCGCAAGTACGTGGCCGAAGCGCATATTGCCGCCAGCGGCGAAGACAGCAGGTTCACCACCCTGCCCGCGCCCGAGACCTGGCAGCTGAGCCGAGGCGCCAGCTACGTCCACATCTGCAGCAACGAAACCATCCACGGCATCGAGTTCCAGGAACTGCCCGACCTCAAGGCACTGGGCTGCGACGCGCCCCTGGTCATCGATTTTTCCTCGCATGTGGCCTCGCGCCCGGTGGACTGGAGCCGCGTGGGTCTGGCCTTCGGTGGCGCGCAGAAGAACCTGGGCCCGGCCGGCCTGACCCTCGTGATCGTGCGCGAAGATCTCCTGGGCCACGCCCTGCCCGCATGTCCCTCGGCCTTCGACTACAAGACCGTGGCCGACAACCAGTCCATGTTCAACACGCCTCCCACCTGGGGCATCTATATCGCGGGCCTGACCTTCCAGTGGATCAAGCGCCAGACGGAAGGCGCCCTGAGCGGCGTGGCGGCACTGCAGGCGCGCAACATCGCCAAGGCCGACCTTTTCTACCGGTACGTGGACCAGTCCTCGTTCTACGTGAACAAAGTGGCCGCCAACTGCCGCTCGCGCATGAACATTCCCTTCTTCCTGCGCGATGAATCGCGCAATGACGCCTTCCTGGCCGGAGCCCGGGAACGCGGCCTGCTGCAGCTCAAGGGCCACAAGTCCGTAGGCGGCATGCGTGCCAGCATCTACAACGCCATGCCCATCGCTGGCGTGCAGGCGCTGGTGGACTACATGCGCGACTTTGAACAGCGCAACGCCTGACCGACCCCACCCTGCCCATGAGCACCACACCCCAAGCCTCCCCCGATCTCGCACACCTGCGCGTGCAGATCGACGACATCGACCAGCAATTGCTGGACCTGCTGAACCGGCGCGCCCGCGTGGCCGAACAGGTAGGCGAAGTCAAGAAGCGCGAAGGCACACCCTTCTTCCGCCCGGACCGCGTGGCCCAGGTGATCCAGAAGATCGAGTCCGCCAATCCCGGCCCGCTCAAGAATGCCCATGTCTCGGCCATCTGGCGCGAGATCATGTCGGCCTGCCTGGCGCTGGAGTCGCCCCAGCGCGTGGCCGTGCTCGGCCCGGCGGGCACCTTCTGCGAGGAAGCCGCCATTCAGTACTTCGGCGGCGCCGCCGACCTGATGTACTGCAACAGCTTCGACGAAGTCTTCCATGCCACGGCCGCTGGCAGCGCCCAGTATGGCGTGGTGGGCGTGGAAAACTCCAACGAAGGCGTGGTCACGCGTTCGCTGGACATGTTCCTGCACACGCCCTGCCACGTGGTGGGCGAGGTCAGCCTGCTGGTGCGCCACAACCTGCTGCGCAGCAGCAACACCACGGACGGGATCAAGGTCGTCGCCGCCCATCCGCAAGCCCTGGCGCAGTGCCAGGGCTGGCTGTCCAAGCACCTGCCCCATGCCGAGCGCCGCCCGGTCTCCAGCAATGCCGAAGGCGCCCGCCTTGCCGCCCTGGACCCGGAGGTCGCCGGCCTGGCCAGCGAACGCGCGGCCCAGCAGTTCGGCCTGCACGTGGTGGCCCACGCCATCCAGGACGATGCCTACAACCGCACGCGCTTTGCCGTCATCTGCCTGCCGCACACGTTGGCAACGCCCTCGCCCAGCGGCCAGGACTGCACCAGCATCATCATCTCCGTGCCCAACCGTCCCGGCGCCGTGCATGATCTGCTGGTCCCCCTGAAGAAGCATGGCGTCTCGATGACGCGGTTCGAGTCGCGCCCCGCGCGAACCGGACAGTGGGAGTACTACTTCTACATCGACCTCGAAGGTCACCCCGCCCAGCCCAACGTGGCCAGCGCGCTCGAAGAGTTGCGCGGCCTGTGCGCGTTCTACAAGGTGCTGGGCACCTACCCGGTGTCCAAGTGATGCAGCCTTTCGAACAACTGGGCCTGATCGGCTGCGGCCTCATGGGCGGCTCGTTCGCCCTGGCACTCAAGCAGGCAGGCCTCGTCAAGCGCGTCGTCGGCTACAGCAAATCGCCCTCCACCACCGAACGTGCCCGCCAGTTGGGCGTCATCGACGTGGAAGCCCCGTCCGCGCTGCTGGCGGCGGCAGGCGCCGACCTGGTGCTGCTGGCCGTGCCCGTGGCGGCCACCGAGGCCACGCTCAAGTCCATCAAGCACCTGGTCACGCCCGAGATGATGATCATGGATGTGGGCTCGACCAAGGTCGATGTGGTGCATGCGGCCCGTTCGGCACTGCGCGATCAGCTCGGATCCTTCGTCCCGGCCCATCCGATCGCGGGCAAGGAGGTCTCGGGTGTCGAGCACTCCGACGCCCAGCTGTACAAGGGCGCCCAGGTGATCCTGACACCCACGGAGCGCACGCTGACCGGGCACCTGCACAAAGCACGCACGCTGTGGGAGCTGCTCGGCTGCCGGGTACGCTCCATGTCGCCCGAGGCGCATGACGGCGCCTTCGCCACGGTCAGCCATCTTCCGCACCTGCTGGCCTTCGCCATGATGCAAAGCGTGATCTCCCAGCCCGGCGCCGACGAAGTCCTCTCCCTGGCCGGCCCGGGATTTCGCGACTTCACGCGCATTGCCGCGGGCGACGCGAAAATGTGGCGCGACGTGCTGCTGGCCAACAGCGAGCAGGTTCTGGCCCAGTCGCGCCAGTTCCAGCAGGCGCTGCAACAGCTCGAATCCCTGATCCAGGCCGGCGATGGCCAGGGCCTGGAAGACCGACTGACGCTGGCCAGTGCCGCCCGCGCCCACTGGCGCCTCGGCTCCGAACGCCGCTGAGCGCACCTTTGCGCATTGCGGCACGCACCCGCAATGCCCTCCAGAACGCCTGTCCTCCCCCAATCGCCATGTTCAGCACCGCCTTCCTCGATCTTCCCGCACTCGCCCACGCACAAGGCACGGTGAACCTGCCCGGCTCCAAGAGCATCTCGAACCGCGTGCTGCTGCTGGCCGCACTGAGCCAGGGCACGACCGTGGTCCACGACCTGCTCGACTCGGATGACACGCGCGTGATGCTCAAGGCCCTGGGCCAGTTGGGGTGCCGGGTGGAGCCCGCCGCCATCGTCGCGGGCCAGCCCGTGCGCGTCACCGGGCTGGGTGGGGCGTTGCCGGCGGGCGCCAGCGCCGAATTGTTCATGGGCAATGCCGGTACGGCGATGCGGCCGCTGACTGCCGCCCTGTCGGTGCTGGGCGGCGACTTCCGACTCAGTGGCGTGCCCCGCATGCATGAGCGCCCCATCGGCGACTTGGTCGATGCACTGCGCCAGCTGGGCTGCCGCATCGACTACCTGGGCAACCCGGGCTTTCCCCCGCTGCACATCGGCCAGCCCGATTTCTCTCAACTGCCGCAAGCGTCCATCCAGGTGCGCGGCGATGTCTCCAGCCAGTTCCTGACCTCGCTGCTGATGGCGCTGCCGCTGCTGGCCACCACGCGCGACATCACCATCGACGTGGTGGGCGAGCTGATCTCCAAGCCGTACATCCACATCACGCTGCAATTGCTGGAGCGCTTCGGCATCGCCGTGCGCAACGACGACTGGCAGCGCTTCACCATCCCCGCCGGCAGCCGCTACCGCTCACCGGGCGAGATCCATGTCGAGGCCGATGCCTCCTCGGCCAGCTATTTCATCGCACTGGGCGCCATTGCCTCGGCGCATGCCGATGGCGTGCGTATCCTGGGCGTGGGACAGGACTCCATCCAGGGAGACATCCGCTTCGTCGAAGCCGCCCGCGCCATGGGCGCCGATGTCGAAGGCGGCTCCAACTGGCTGCGCATCCGCCGTGGTGCCTGGCCGCTCAAGGCGATCGACCTGGACTGCAACCACATCCCCGACGCCGCGATGACGCTGGCCGTCATGGCACTCTACGCCGACGGCACGACCACCTTGCGCAACATCGCCAGCTGGCGCGTCAAGGAGACCGACCGCATCGCGGCCATGGCCCAGGAACTGCGCAAGCTGGGTGCCGGCGTCGAGGAAGGCGCGGACTACATCCGTGTCACGCCACCGGCTGCAACCGATTGGCGCGCGGCCAGCATCCACACCTACGACGACCACCGCGTGGCCATGTGCTTTTCGCTGGCCGCCTTCAACCCGGCCGCCGTGGCGGTGCGCATCGAAGACCCCAAGTGCGTGGCCAAGACCTTCCCCGATTATTTCGAGGCCCTGTTCTCCGTGTGCAGCACGCCGCGCGAGCGCATTCCCGTGATCTGCATCGACGGCCCCACGGCCTCGGGCAAGGGCACCATCGCCGCCGAAGTGGCCCAGGCCCTGGGCTACCACCTGCTGGACTCGGGCGCGCTCTACCGACTGACGGGACTGGCGGCCTCGCGCGCCGGCATGGCGCTGGATGAGCCCCATGCCGCGCAGATCGCCGCACTGGCGCGCGAGCTGCCCGTACGCTTCGACGCTGAGCAGCGCATCTGGCTGGGCGACGAGGATGTCACGCTGGCCCTGCGCAGCGAAGAGGCAGGCATGAACGCCTCGCGCGTCTCGGCCCTGCCGGCCGTGCGCGACGCCCTCATGGACCTGCAACTGTCGTTCCAGCAATTGCCTGGACTGGTGGCCGACGGGCGCGACATGGGCACGGTCGTCTTTCCCCACGCGCCCCTGAAGGTCTATTTGTCGGCCTCCGCCGCCTGCCGCGCCGAGCGCCGGCATAAGCAGTTGATTTCCAAAGGAATTGCCGCTAATATAAGCGCCCTTCGGGCAGACCTTGAGGCACGCGATGCGCGGGACATGAACCGCAGCGTGGCGCCGCTGAAGCCCGCCCCGGATTCCATGCTGCTTGACAGTTCCGAGCTTTCCATCGAAGAGGTGGCGGCCCAGGTGCTGTCGTGGTGGCAGGAACGCCAGCCCTTCGGCCGCAACTGATTCTTTCGATTGCGCCGCCGGGCCGGCAAATCGCCCTCCGGGCCCAGGCATGGCGGTACAGCCCCGTGCACGGCCCGAGGTTCATTGGCTCAAAACCCGTGGTTGAACCCACAAAACCTCCGCACACAGTCCTAGAAACGCTTGGCAATGGTGCCAGCGGAAACCTGTCTGCGGGCAAGGAAATACATGTCTGAATCTTTTGCCTCCCTGTTTGAAGAATCGCTGCAACGCACCGAAATGCGTCCTGGCGAGGTCATCACTGCCGAAGTCGTGCGCGTCGAGCACAACTTCGTCGTCGTGAACGCTGGCCTGAAGTCGGAAGCCTACGTGCCGATCGACGAATTCAAGAACGACCAGGGTGAAATCGAAGTCCAGGTGGGCGACTTTGTGTCGGTCGCCATCGGCTCGATCGAAAACGGCTACGGCGACACCATCCTGTCGCGCGATACCGCCAAGCGCCTGGCTTCGTGGCTGGCTCTCGAAAAGGCCCTGGAATCGGGCGAATTCGTGACCGGCACGACCTCCGGCAAGGTCAAGGGCGGCCTGACGGTGCTGGTCAACGGCATCCGCGCCTTCCTGCCCGGCTCGCTGATCGACACCCGTCCGATCAAGGACCTGACTCCGTACGAAAACAAGACGATGGAGTTCAAGGTCATCAAGCTGGACCGCAAGCGCAACAACGTGGTGCTGAGCCGCCGCGCCGTGGTCGAAGCCTCGATGGGCGAAGAGCGCGCCAAGCTGATGGAAACGCTGAAGGAAGGCGCCATCGTTCAAGGCGTGGTCAAGAACATCACGGAGTACGGTGCGTTCGTGGACCTTGGCGGCATCGACGGCCTGCTGCACATCACCGACATGGCATGGCGCCGCGTGCGTCACCCTTCGGAAGTCGTGCAGGCTGGCCAGGAAATCACGGCCAAGATCCTCAAGTTCGACACCGAGAAGAACCGTGTCTCGCTGGGTCTGAAGCAGATGGGCGACGACCCCTGGATGGGCGTTTCGCGCCGCTACCCCTCGGGCACCCGTCTGTTCGGCAAGGTCACGAACATCGCCGACTACGGCGCGTTCGTCGAGCTGGAGCCCGGCATCGAAGGCCTGGTGCACGTCTCCGAAATGGACTGGACCAACAAGAACATTGCTCCGACCAAGCTGGTTGCACTGGGCGACGAAGTGGAAGTCATGGTGCTGGAGATCGACGAAGACAAGCGTCGCATCTCGCTGGGCATGAAGCAGTGCAAGGCCAACCCCTGGCAGGAATTCGCGCAAAACACCAAGCGCGGCGACCGCGTCAAGGGCCCGATCAAGTCCATCACCGACTTCGGCGTGTTCGTGGGTCTGGCTGCCGGCATCGACGGTCTGGTGCACCTGTCCGACCTGTCCTGGAATGAGCCCGGCGAAGCCGCCGTGCGCAACTACAAGAAGGGCCAGGAAGTCGAAGCCATCGTGCTGGCCGTGGACGTCGAGCGCGAGCGCATCTCCCTGGGCATCAAGCAGCTGGACAGCGATCCCTTCACCACGTTCGTGACCGTGAACGACAAGGGCCAGATCGTGTCGGGCAAGGTCAAGTCGGTGGACGCACGCGGTGCCGAGATCGACCTGGGCGAAGACATCGTGGGCTACCTGCGTGCTTCGGAAATCGCTGCGGACCGCGTCGAAGATGCCCGTTCGGTGCTGAAGGAAGGTGACGAGATCACCGCCGTGGTGGTCAACGTGGATCGCAAGACCCGCAACATCCAGCTGTCGATCAAGGCCAAGGACCAGGCGGACCAGCAAGAGGCCATGGCCTCCCTGTCCGCCCAGTCGGCCAAGGAGAACGCCGGCACGACCAGCCTGGGCGCTCTGCTGCGCGCCAAGCTGGACAACTCCGACAAGTAATCAGCAGCCAGTCTGCTGACCTCTGAAGGTCGGATGCGACGGGCGCCTCCGGGCGCCCGTCGCCATTTCAACCCCTGACTCCTACCCTTGATGACCCGATCCGATCTCGTCGAAGAACTCGCCGCCCGATTCGGCCAATTGAGCCAGCGCGACGCCGAGCAGGCCGTCAAGACGATTCTTGACGCCGTCAGCGATGCCCTGGTGCGAGGCCATCGCATCGAAATCCGCGGCTTTGGCAGCTTCTCGGTCAACCATCGTCCGCCCCGCATGGGCCGCAACCCCCGCAGCGGCGAGGCCGTGCACATCCCCTCCAAGCGCGTGCCGCACTTTAAGCCCGGCAAGGCCTTGCGTGAAGCAGTGGACCTGCGCCCGGGATCGCCGACCGACGGCGCCACCTCCTGAACACCTGCCTGCCGCTCCGTCCGCACGCCGTGCGACCGCCGTCACCGGCAGGCTCTAGAATCGTTCCCGTCACACAAGGGAACCCATGAAGTACTTCCTGTGGCTGCTCAAGGCGGCCATTTTTTTTACGCTGTTCGCCTTCGCGCTGAACAACCAGCAGGATGCGACGGTGCACTTCTTCTTCGGCACCTCCTGGACCGCGCCACTGGTACTGGTGGTCCTGACCGCTTTCGCCCTGGGCCTGATCGTGGGCGTGCTGGGCATGGTGCCGCGATGGCTCAAGCACCGCAACGCCGCCCGCTCGGCCCAGGCCGCCGCGCCAGCCGGCGCGGCGGCGTCCACGTCGGTGACCGCGGCCAAGCCGGCCGCGACCTCCCCCATCCTGCCAGGCGACGTGCATGGAATTTGATCTGAACTGGATATTGCTCGGCCTGCCCGTCGCCTTCGTGCTGGGCTGGCTGGCCTCGCGCTGGGACCTGCGCCAGATACGCGCCGAAAACCGCCAGGCCCCCAAGGCCTACTTCAAGGGGCTCAATTTCCTGCTCAATGAACAGCAGGACAAAGCCATCGACGCCTTCATCGAGGCGGTGCAGAACGACCCCGACACCTCCGAGCTGCACTTTGCCCTGGGCAACCTCTTTCGCCGCCGGGGCGAGTACAACCGCGCCGTGCGCGTGCACGAGCATCTGCTGTCGCGCGGTGACCTCAACCGCACAGACCGGGACCGCGCCCAGCACGCGCTGGCGCAGGACTTTCTCAAGGCCGGCCTGCTGGACCGCGCCGAGGATGCGCTGCGCCGCCTGGAAGGAACCGCCTTCGAGGCCGAGTCCCGTCTGGCACTGCTGGCCATCTATGAACGCTCGCGCGACTGGACGCAGGCCGCGGCCATCGCCCGCCGCATGCAGGAGGCCAACCAGGGTGATTTCAGCGGGCGACTGGCCCACTATCTGTGCGAAGACGCCCAGGCTCTTCTGACCCAGGGCCAGCAAGCCGAAGCCCTGCAGCGGCTGCGGCAAGCCATCACGACCGCCCCCCAGGCCGCGCGCCCCCTGCTGGAGCACGCGCAGTTGCAGCATCGGATGGGACAGTCGACCCAGGCGCTGCACACCCTGGAGAGCCTGGCGGAACAGTCACCGGCCACCCTGCCGCTGGCGGCCAACCTGCTCGTGGAGATCGCGACCGCCACGGGCCAGCACCCCCGCATCCACCAGTTGCTGAGCCAGCAGTATGCCCAGGCCCCCTCGCTGGACCTGCTGCAGGCGCTGGTTGCGCTGGACTCCCAGCAAGGCACGCAAGGCGATGGAACGCCTGCGCCCGGGCGCGCCCGCCTGGTCCAGCACCTGGACAGGGAGCCCTCGCTGGTCGCCGCCGCGCAGTGGCTGGCAGGGGAAAAGCTGACCGAAGAGCAATACCACCCAGCCGTGCAACGTGCGCTGGACCACGCCGCAAAGCCCCTGACCCGCTACCGCTGTGCTGCCTGCGGCTTCGAGGCACGCCAGCATTTCTGGCACTGCCCCGGCTGCCAGAGCTGGGACAGCTACCCTGCCAGGCGCGTCGAGGAGCTGTGACGCAAAGGCGTGGGGAAGGCCGCAAGCCGTCCCCGGCGCCCCTGGCATCGTCCCCGATTGGCAGCCGCAGGGGGTGCAGTGTATTTTCAGATCTTTCCTAGGAATGGGCCTGGAGACCGCATGCCCATTGGGTTTGGGCATTTTCCGGAGCCCTGCGGACGGGCTTCGCGCTCTCCTGGCACCTAGCCGCGCCAGGAGGGCCTGCATAAGATGCGCCAGGGCTGCAATCCCTGCGGCCCGCAACCACCTTTGGAATCAGGAGTGTTCTATGTTCAGGAATCTGGTGACTGGTCTGTTTGCGCTGCTGCTGTCCGCACTGGCGTTCGCCGCCGTGGATGTCAACAAGGCCACCGAGGCCGAACTCACGACCATCAAAGGCATCGGCCCGGCGATGTCTGCCCGCATACTGGCGGAACGCAAGTCCAGCAGCTTCAAGGACTGGCCCGACTTCATAGAACGCGTCAAGGGCGTGGGTGAATCGACTGCCACCAAGTTTTCGGCCGAGGGCCTGACGGTCAATGGCAGCGGCTACAAGAACAAGGCCGGCAAGCCGGCGGCCAAGGATGCGAAGGACGCCAGGAGTGTCCCGCCGGCCAAGGAGCAGGCCGCCAAGCCCGCCGCGCCGGCCAAGTCCGGCAACGCCTCCTGAATGCCGCCTGCACTTCGCACCCACCCGCCTCGGCGGGTTTTTTGTGGCCGCTTTCCCCGGGGTACGCGCAGCCATAGCCTGAAACATGCTCAGGTTTTCATAGCGCAGAAAAAAACCTTGCCCGTAAAATGAACCGCCCATGCCCCTGATCACCCTCATCCTCCTACCCTTCGTCGGCAGCCTGATCGCCGCCATGCTGCCTGCCAATGCGCGCAATACGGAATCGACGCTGGCTGGCGTGATTGCCCTGGGCTGCGCCATTCAGACCGCATTGCTGTTCCCCCAGATCGCTGACGGAGAGGTATTGCGCCAGGAGATAGAGTGGCTGCCCGCATTGGGACTGAACCTGGTGATCCGCATGGACGGCTTTGCCTGGATGTTCTGCATGCTGGTGCTGGGCATAGGTTCGCTGGTGGTGCTCTATGCGCGCTACTACATGTCGCCGGCCGATCCCGTGCCGCGCTTTTTCTCGTTCTTCCTGGCCTTCATGGGTGCGATGGCCGGCGTGGTGCTCTCGGGCAACATCATCCAGATCGCCTTCTTCTGGGAGCTGACCAGTCTCTTTTCCTTTCTTCTGATCGGTTACTGGCACCATCGCAAGGATGCGCGGCGCGGCGCCCGCATGGCGCTGACGGTGACGGGCACGGGCGGCCTGGCCATGCTGGCCGGCATGCTGGTGCTGGGGCACATCGTGGGCAGCTACGACCTGGACAACGTGCTCGTGGCCGGCCAGCAGGTACGCGATCACCAGCTGTACCTGCTGGCCCTGGTGCTCATCTTGCTGGGGGCGCTGACCAAGAGCGCCCAGTTTCCCTTCCACTTCTGGCTGCCGCACGCCATGGCGGCCCCCACGCCAGTGTCTGCCTACCTGCACTCGGCCACCATGGTCAAGGCCGGAGTCTTCCTGCTGGCGCGCATGTGGCCGGTGCTGGGCGACACCGATGCCTGGTTCTGGCTGGTGGGTGGTGCCGGCACCGCCACGCTGCTCATCGGCGGCTATCTGGCCATGTTCCAGCACGATCTCAAGGGATTGCTGGCCTATTCGACCATTTCGCACCTGGGCCTGATCACGCTGCTGCTGGGTCTCAACAGCAAGCTCGCGGCCGTCGCGGCCGTGTTCCACATCATGAACCACGCGACCTTCAAGGCCTCGCTGTTCATGGCTGCCGGCATCGTCGACCATGAAAGCGGAACGCGCGACATACGCCGCCTGTCCGGCCTGCGCCACATGATGCCGATCACCGCCACGCTGGCCTGTGTGGCCAGCGCAGCCATGGCCGGCGTGCCGCTGCTCAACGGTTTTCTCTCCAAGGAGATGTTCTTCGCGGAGACTGTCTTCCTGGATGCCGCGCCCTGGGTGCGCACGGCCCTGCCCGTGGCGGCCACGGTGGCCGGCATGTTCAGCGTGGCCTATTCGCTGCGCTTCACCATCGACGTCTTCTTCGGCCCCAAGGCCACCGATCTGCCGCACGAGCCGCATGAGCCTCCGCACTGGATGCGCGTGCCTGTGGAGTTGCTGGTGCTGGCCTGCCTGGTCGTGGGCATGCTGCCCGCCTGGGCGGTGGGCAGCTTCCTCGCCGCGGCTGCGGCGCCCGTGGTCGGCGGCGAACTGCCCGAGTACAGCCTGGCCATCTGGCATGGCTGGAACATGCCCTTGATCATGAGCCTGGTGGCCCTGATCGGCGGCATCCTGCTGTACATGCTGTTGCGCTGGCAGCGCCAGGCGGGCCACATCGATGCCGCCCCCCTGGTCGGTGCACTCAGCGGCCAGCGTGCGTTCGAGAACCTGCTGGCCCGCATCACCCTGATGGGCCGCTGGTCGCGCAGGCGCCTGTCCACCATGCGCCTGCAGTGGCAGATGCTGTGGCTCATCTGCACGGCCGTGCTGGCCGGCGTACTGCCCCTGTGGCTGCAGGGCATGAAGCTCGGCGACCGGGGGACATTGCCACTGTCGCCCGCCTTCGTGCTGTTGTGGGCCGTGGGCATCCTCTGCGCACTGGGCACGGCCTGGAAGGCCAAGTACCACCGGCTCACGGCCCTGATCATGCTCGGCGGTGCAGGGCTGTGCACCTGCCTGACCTTCCTGTGGTTCTCGGCGCCGGACCTGGCGCTGACCCAGCTGGTCGTGGAGGTCGTCACCACCGTGCTGATGCTGCTGGGCCTGCGCTGGATGCCCAAGCGCGACAAAAGCCTGCACATTCCCGTGCTCTCCGCCGACCTGCGGGCCCGCTCGCGCCGCATGCGCGACCTGCTGCTGTCGCTGATCGCCGGCGGCGGCATGGCGTGGCTGGCCTTCGCCATGATGAGCCGCCCCTTCTACGACGGTGCCTCCACCTTCTTCCTCGAGCACGCGCTCAGCGGTGGCGGCGGCACCAATGTCGTCAACGTCATGCTGGTGGACTTCCGGGGCTTCGACACCTTCGGCGAAATCGTGGTGCTGGGCATCGTGGCCCTGGTGGTGTATGCACTGCTGAGGCGATTCCGCCCGGCGCGCGAGACGCTGGACCTGCCCGAGCAGCAGCGCTACATGCCCGGTGACCTGCAGACCGATCTGTTCAACCCGCGCAACGCGGCCGACACGGCTGTCGGCTACCTGATGGTGCCCGCCGTGCTGGTGCGCCTGCTGCTGCCCTTCGCCGCCCTGGTCTCGATGTACATCTTCATGCGCGGCCACAACGAGCCCGGCGGCGGCTTCGTGGCCGGCCTGGTGTTCTCGGTGGCCTTGCTGATGCAGTACATCATCTCCGGCACGCAGTGGGTCGAGGCCCATCTGCCCATCTTCCCGCGCCGATGGATCGGTGTCGGCCTGCTGTTCGCGCTGGCCACCGGCATGGGCTCCATCGTGGCCGGCTACCCGTTTCTTACCAGCCACACCTTCCATATGACCCTGCCTGTCGTCGGCGACGTGCATCTCGCCAGCGCCCTGTTCTTCGACATCGGCGTGTTTTCGCTGGTGGTGGGCTCGACCATGCTCATCCTGACGGCCATTGCCCACCAGTCGGTGCGCAGCCACCGATACCACGCCCGCCTCCTGGAGGAGCAGCAGCAAAAGGCCGAAGAGGCCGAAGCCGCCGTGCAGCAAGCCACCGCTGCCGCCCTGGCGCGAGGAGGCCTGTAATGGAAATCGTGCTTGCCGTCGCCATCGGCGTGCTGACCGGCTCCGGCGTCTGGCTGCTGCTGCGCCCACGCACCTACCAGGTCATCATGGGGCTGGCCCTGCTGTCCTATGCGGTCAACCTGTTCATCTTCAGCATGGGCCGCCAGGGGCTGGCCATCGACAAGGAGCCCGTGCTGCGCGCAGGCGTCCCCCAGGATCTGGCCCACTACGCCGATCCCATGCCCCAGGCACTGGTGCTCACGGCCATCGTGATCGGCTTTGCCATGACGGCGCTGTTCCTGGTCGTGCTGCTGGCCTCTCGCGGCACTACCGCCACCGACCACGTGGACGGAGCCCATTCGCGCACCGAGCAGGAGATGCCATGAACGAGCTGACCGCCCTGCTCATGCCGCATTTGATGCTGGCCCCCATCGTGCTGCCCATGCTGTCGGCGGCACTGATGCTGCTTCTGCGCGAGGAACGCCAGCGCATGAAGTTCGCGCTCGGACTGGTGTCCACGCTGCTGGGACTGTGCGTGGCCGTGATGCTGATGCTGTGGACCGACCAGGCCGGCGCGCCCGTCAACCTGGGCGTCTACATGCCCGGCAACTGGCCCATGCCCTTCGGCATCTCCCTGGCGCTGGACCGGTTGACCGGCATGATGCTGGTGCTCACCTACACCGTGGCCCTGGCCTCCCTCATCTTCTCCAGTGCACGCTGGCACAGGGCGGGGATGCACTTTCACTCGCTGTTCCAGTTCCAGCTGATGGGGCTGAGCGGCGCCTTCCTCACGGCGGACCTGTTCAACCTGTTCGTCTTCTTCGAGATCATGCTGGCCGCCTCCTATGGCCTGGTGCTGCACGGCTCCGGACGCACCCGCATCCAGGCGGGCCTGCACTACATCGCCATCAACCTGGCGGCTTCCTCGCTGTTCCTGATCGGCGTGTCCATGCTCTATGGCCTGACCGGCACCTTGAACATGGCCGACCTGGCGCGTGCGATCCCCCAGGTCGGCAGCGCCGACCGCGGGCTGCTGCATTCGGCCGCGGCCATCCTGGGCACGGCCTTTCTGATCAAGGCCGCCATGTGGCCGCTGAACTTCTGGCTGGTGCCGGCCTACAGCGCGGCCACGGCGCCCGTGGGCGCGGTATTCGCGCTCATGACCAAGGTGGGCGTATACGTGGTGCTGCGGCTGTGGACGCTGCTGTTCAGCTCGGAAGCCGGCGCATCGGCCCTGTTCGGCAGCACCTGGCTGATCGTCGGCGGCATGCTGACCATGGCGTTCGGGGGCCTGGGCATGCTGGGATCGCAACGCCTGACCCATATCGCCGGTTTCGCTGCCATCCTGTCGTCGGGTACGCTGCTGGCGGCCTCGGGCTTCGGACAGAACGCATTGACCGCCGGCCTGCTGTACTACCTGCCCAGTTCCACCATGGCGGTGAGCGCGCTGTTCCTCATCGCCGATGTGGTGGACCGCTGGCGCGTGGACGACGATGCGGGCGAGCCCTACGAGGACGACGAAGCCCCCTTCCTGAATGCGGAGCTGCTGCCCACCGAAGGTTTCAACCTTGACGAATCCGAGGAAGTGCTGATCGGCCGCGCCATTCCCGCCGCAGCCGCCTTCATCGGCCTGAGCTTCATGCTGGCCACGCTGGTGGTCACCGGCCTGCCGCCGCTGTCGGGCTTCGTGGGCAAGTTCGCCATGCTCTCGGCATTGCTCAACCCGCTGGGACTGGGCAACTCCAGCGGCTTCCAGGCCGGCTGGGCCGGCTGGGCACTGGTGGCGCTGATGATAGGCACCGGCCTGCTGGCCCTGCTGGCACTGGTGCGCGCCGGCATACGGCATTTCTGGGCCAGCGAGGAACAGAACTCGCCTTCGCTGCGCGTGGCCGAAGGGCTGCCCATCGCCGTGCTGCTGGCCTGTTGCGTGGCGCTCACGGTGCGCGGTGGCGAGCTGATGGGCTACACGCAGCGCGCGGCCGACGCACTGTTGGCGCCCGATGTCTATGTGCGCTCGGTCATGGGCACCCAGCCCGAGCCAAACCCCGCGGAAAAGAAGGCCCGCCAGGAAGCCGGCCCCGAAGGCGCCGCGCGCGCCGCGGCACAGGCCAGCGGAGCGCCGATGCCCGCGGGCATCGGCGATGCGGCCACCCCGGCCGGCAAGGAGGATGTCCGATGATGAAAAGCCTGCTGCCCGCGCCGCTGCTGTCGGTGGCGCTGTTCCTGCTGTGGCTGCTGCTCAACCGCTCGTTCAGCAGCGGGCAGGTGCTGCTGGGCGCATTGCTGGGCCTGCTGCTGCCGCTGCTGCTGCGCGGGCTGCGCCCGTTGCCCGTCCGTGTGCGCCATCCGCTGACCATCCTGCGCCTGGCGCTGCACGTGGTCTGGGACACCTCGGTGTCCAACTTCAACGTCGTGCGCTTCCTGATGCTTCCGGCCCACCGCAAGCATCCTGCGGGCTTCGTGCGCATTCCGCTGGAGCTGCGCGACCCCAACGGCCTGGCCGTGCTGGCCATGATCGTCTGCATCACCCCGGGCACATCCTGGGCCGAGATATCGCGCGACCGCTCGATGCTGATGCTGCACGTGCTCGAAGTCGGTGATCCCGAGGAAGTGATCGAGCATGTCAAGCGGCGCTACGAGCGCCCCCTGATGGAGATTTTCGAATGATGCCCTGGTTCCACTGGATCTTGATGCTCGCGCTGTGCCTGCTGGTCGCCGCCATGGGCTGCGCCGTGCTGCGCCTGCTCAAGGGGCCGCACGCCCAGGACCGCGTACTGGCGCTGGACTGCATGTACCTCAACGGCATGCTGGCCATGCTGTTGATGGGCATCATCTACGACAGCACCAGCTACTTCGAGGCAGCCCTGCTGATTGCGCTGTTCGGCTGCGTGGGCTCCACGGCCATGGCCAAGTTCCTGCTGCGTGGCGAGGTGATCGAATGACGCCGGAGACCACTCTGCCGCTGTGGTGCCAGATCCTGGTCGCCGCACTCGCACTGGGCGGCGCCATCATCGCCTTCCTGGGCTCCATGGGGCTGTGGCGGCTGGGCAGCTATTTCGAGCGCGTTCATGCCCCCTCCATCATTGCCACCATGGGCTGCTGGCTGATCATGCATGCCACCTGGATCTACTTTTCCGTGAGCGGACACAGCCTGGCCGTGCATGCGCTGCTCATCGCCGTGTTCATTGCCGTGACCGTCCCTATCACCACCATCTTCCTGATGCGGGCGGCCCTGTTCCGTGCCCGCCGTGCAGGCCAGGATGTGCCTCCGCCGCTGAGCGGCGTCGTGCGCAACGAACCTGTGGACCATACGGAAGCCTGACGGCGCGGGGCCCCGCGTACAGATCGATCCGAAGCCGGGGCCGTCCGCTTGCGGGCAACATCTGCCCCCAACTATCCAGCATAAGAAGCCATTGGCTTTGCCGTCAATGCGCAAAGCACCCGACGGGCGAGGCCTGCGGCTATGAGTTTGTGAGCGTATAGTGCAGTCATCATCTGCGCTGCCAGCGCATTTGATGGAACGGCCGCCTGGCGTGGCCGCCCTGGTTTTCTTCGTACGAGGGTTCATGCAAATCTCTTCCCCCCTGACCGATACCGATCTGGCCAATGGCTGGTCAGCCCTTCACAATCAGGCGCACAACGGCATGGCCTTGCAGCAGAACTCCAATCGCCTCGCCTTCGCGGACCCGGAATTCATGTTCCGCCGCGAAACCCGGGGCATCCGCATGCAGCTGGAGTTGCTCAAGCCCGATCTGGCCCAGATCGAGCGCGGCATAGAGAACACGGTGGTGGTCTATGGCAGCGCACGCTTCGTGGACATGGAACAGGCCGAGCAGCAACTGGCCGACGCCCAGGGCAGTGGCGATGCACAGCGCATCGCGCTGGCCGAGCGCGCCGTGCGCAACGCCCACCGCTACGAGCAGGCGCGCACCTTCACGCGCCTGGTGGCCGCCGACAGCCTGAACCAGCCGCCCGAAGAGCGCCTGTACATCTGCACCGGCGGTGGCCCCGGCATCATGGAAGCAGCCAACCGTGGCGCCCATGACGTGGGTGCGCCCAGCATCGGCCTGAACATCGAGTTGCCGCACGAGCAAAACGGCAACCGATTCATCTCGCCGGACCTGAGCTTCAAGTTCCACTACTTCGCCCTGCGCAAGATGCATTTCATGATGCGGGCCAAGGCGCTGGTGGCCTTCCCTGGCGGCTTCGGCACGCTGGACGAGCTGTTCGAGGTGCTGACCCTGGTGCAGACGGGCAAGACCCATTCCGTGCCCGTGATCCTGTTCGGCACGGATTTCTGGAAACGCCTGCTCAATGTCGATCTGTTGATCGAGGAAGGCACGATCTCGCCCAAGGATCTGCAACTGTTCCGCTACACGGATGACCCGGCCGAGGCCTGGGCACTCATCAAGCAATTCCACAACGGCGGCTGGTAAGCTGCGGCGCCGCAAGGCGCATGGACCCCCAGGCGATCCGCGCACCAGTGCGCGGATCGCCTTTGTCTTTCTACTTTGGGGCGCGCGGTGCCAGCCCCATGAACCAGGCGGTGCGGATGCCCGATGCGACGCCCGCCCCCACGATCCAGAACAGCGCCGAGACCCCGATCAACGCCCCGGCCGAGCCGAACAGCACGGGCATGGCCACGCTGGAGGCGTTGATCGCCATGAGGCGCAGGCCCAGGGCCTCGCCATGGCGGTGCTCGGGCGTGATCTGGTGCAGCATGCTCATGACCATGGGCTGCACCGAGCCCAGCGAAAAGCCCAGCATGACCGAGCACATGCCCATGGTCAGGGCGGAATCCATGAAGGGATACAGCCCGAAGACGACCGCCGTCACCGCCATGGCGCCCGCAATCACGGCCCCCTCCCGCAGGCGCTCGGCCACCAGCGGCATGGCCAGCCGGATGGCGGCCGCCGCCACGGCGAAGATGCCCAGCAGCGTACCGATGACCGAGGCGCTCAGCCCCTTCTCATGGCCCAGCAGCGGCAGCACGAAGGTATGCACATCCCAGCACGCCGACTGCAGCCAGTTGACCAGCAGCAGATTGCGGAAGTTGCGCTCGCGCAGCAGATCCCAGGCATGCTGCCTGGGCCCGCCGACGGGCGCGCGTACCGGTGGCAGCTCCTGCGTGTGGCGCACCCAGCTCCAGGCCAGCACCGGCACCAGCGCCAGCAGCGCGAAGGCAACGCGGTAGCCCATGGTGCTGCCCTCGCCCGCGAAGTTCGCATGATCGATCAGCAACCCCGTCGTGAAAGGGCCGATGAAGTTGGAGATCGCTGGGCCGATGGCCAGCCAGCTGAACACCTTCTTGAGCGCCACGGCGTCGTGGGTGACGCGACCCGCATGGCGCTGCACGGCGATCACCACCGCACCGCTGGCACCGCCCGTCAGCAGCGCCGCCAGGCACAGAACGGGATACAGCGGAAAGGCCAGGGCCAGCGCACAGCCGCCGCTGGCGGCCAGCATGGACAGGAAAAACGGCTTGCGAAAACCGTGCTTGTCGGCAAAGCGACCCGCCGGCAGCGCCAGGAACACCTGGGTCAGCGCGAACAGCGCAAGCAAGAGGCCCACGGCCGCCGCGCTGTAGCCCTGCTGCAGCGCCAGCAGGGGTGCGGCCAGGCGCATGCCGGCCATGGTGGCATGCACGCTGACCTGGGCCATGATGACCTTGAACAGCGCCAGATTCATCTCAGTCCTGCTCCGATCCTGCTGGCGCACCTGCCCCCGTACCGTCCGACAGTCCCGGTGGCGATGCCTCCGGACCCGGGGACGGCAGCTCCTGCACGTCGCGCAGCCGGCGCTGGATGGCCCGCGTGCGCACACCCACCTGCTCGAAGCGCTTGGCTGCGGCGTCTATGGATTTGCGCGTGGCATCGACCACCTCGCCGAACTTGGCGAACTCGGTCTTGACCTGACCCAGCACCGCCCAGACTTCGGACGAGCGCTTTTCGATGGCCAGCGTCTTGAAGCCCATCTGCAGGCTGCTGAGCATGGCCGCGAGATTGGCCGGTCCCGTGACCATCACACGGCAGCCGTTCTGCACGGCCTCGACCAGGCCGGGGCGACGCATGACCTCGGCGAACAGGCCTTCGGTGGGCAGGTACAGCACGGCAAAGTCCGTGGTGTGCGGCGGGCTCACATACTTGCCGTGGATCTTGCGCGCCTCCAGCTTGATCGAGGCCTCGAAGGCATTGCCGGCCGACAGGATGGCCGCCTTGTCAGCCGCATCCTGGGCGTCGAGCAGGCGCTGGTACGGCTCGACCGGGTACTTGGCATCGATGGGCAGCCAGACCGGCGCTTCGTCGCTGCGCCCCGGCAGGCGGATGGCGAACTCCACCATCTCCTCGCTGCCCGGCACGGTCTTGACATTGCGCGCGTACTGCTCAGGCGTGAGCACGTTCTCGATGATCGCGCCCAGTTGCAGCTCGCCCCAGGTGCCGCGCGTCTTCACATTGGTCATCACGCGCTTGAGGTCGCCCACGCTGCCTGCCAGCGTCTGCATCTCGCCCAGGCCCTTGTGCACCTGCTCCAGCCGGTCGCTGACCAGCTTGAACGACTCACCCAGACGCTGCTCCAGCGTGGCGTGCAGCTTCTCGTCCACCGTGCGGCGCATCTCCTCCAGCCGGGCCGCATTGTCCGTCTGGATGGTGGCCAGGCGTTCATTGAGCGTGCCGCGCAGTTGCTCGGCGTGGATCTGGCTGGATTGCGCCAGCGCGCCCAGCTGCTGCTGTATGTCGGTCTTGAGCGAATCCAGTGTGCCGCGCGTGGACTGGGCCAGGGCCTCGAAGCGCTCCTGCACATGGGCATTGAAGCGCTGCGTGCTCTCGCCCTGGGCCTCGCGCGCCTGGGCACTGTCGGCGGCCAGGCGCGCCGTGAGCCGCCCCAGCTCCATGCGAAAGGCCGCCAGCGCCTCGCCCTGCTCGCGCCGCGCCGCCTGTGCATCCAGCTGTGCCTGGGCCAGATGGGCCTGCAATTGCTGCGACACGCGGTCCAGCCCGCCGTCGCTCTTGGCCACCGCCATCTGCGTGGCCTGGGTGCCGCGTTCGAGCTGCTGCAATCGCAGATCAAGCATCTGCAAGACCTGCTGCAGGTGCTGGGCCTGCGCTTCGTCGCCATGCTGCGCCGAGCGCCTGAACAGCAGCCACAGCACGGTCGCCTGCCCCAGCAGCAGCACGGCCCATGCCGCCCACCACAGTCCGGATATCTGCATCAAGATCCTGCTCTACAGCGTGTCATGCATCTTCAGGTACCCGCGCTCAGGCCCGGGCTGCGGCCGCCATCGCCTCGGGCTGGTTGACGGGTGTGCGCGGCCCCTTGCCGGACAGGAAATCGATCAGGTTGTCGGCCGCCAGCCGGGCCATGGCACTGCGCGTGCCCATGGTGGCGCTGGCGATGTGCGGCGTGAGCACCACATTCGGCACGGTCAGCAGGTCCGGATGGACCGAGGGCTCGCCCTCGAACACATCCAGGCCGGCGGCGGCGATGGTCCTGTCGCGCAGCGCCCTGGCCAGCGCCGCATCATCGACGATGCCCCCGCGAGCGATGTTGATCAGCGTGGCCGTGGGCTTCATCTTCGCGATCTCGGCCGCGCCGATGGTGTGGTGGTTTTCCTGGGTGTAGGGAAGCACCAGCACCACGTGGTCGGCCATGGCCAGCAGCTCGTCCTTGCCCACGTAGCTGGCCTTGCATTCGGCCTCCAGCCCGGGCGACAGGCGCGAGCGGTTGTGATAGACGACCTTCATGCCGAAGCCATGCGCGCCGCGCCTGGCGATGCCCTGCCCGATGCGGCCCATGCCGATGATGCCCAGCGTGCTGCCATGCACCTCCGCGCCGGCGAACAGGTCGTAGCGCCAGGAGTTCCACCGGCCGGCACGCAGGTAGTGCTCGCTCTCGGTCACGCGGCGCGCCGTGGCCATCAGCAGCGCGAAGCCGAAGTCGGCCGTGGTCTCGGTCAGCACGTCGGGCGCGTTCGTGCCCTGCACGCCCGCTGCCGTCATCGCGGGCACGTCGAAGTTGTTGTAGCCCACGGCCATGTTGGCCACGATCCTCAGGCGCGGGCAGGCGGCCAGCAGCGCGGCATCGATGGACTGCGAGCCGGTGGTGAGCACGCCGTCCTTGTCCTGCAGGTGCATGGCCAGCTCCTGCGGGCTCCAGACCACATCGTCCTGGTTGGACTCGACCTCGAAATGCTGCTCCAGCGTGCGCACCACTTCGGGCGGAATGGCGCGGGCGATCAGGATGCGGGGCTTGCTTGCCATGTCTGTCTCTTTCCTTGTCTTGCGGGAGGCGGTCCTCAGCGGAACCAGATGAAACCCATCAATGCGAACAACGGCACCAGGATGGCCATGGACCAGGCCATGTAGCCGAAGAAGCTGGGCATCCTCACACCGCGCTCCTCGGCGATGGCCTTGACCATCAGATTGGGCGCGTTGCCTATGTAGGTGTTGGCGCCCATGAACACCGCGCCGGCCGAGATGGCAGCCAGAGTCGGTGCCATCGCGGTCATCAGCTGCGCGGCATCGCCGCCTGCCGTATTGAAGAACACCAGATAGGTCGGCGCGTTGTCCAGGAACGAGGACAGCAGTCCCGTGGCCCAGAAGTACATCAGGGGGTCGGGCGTGCCGTCGCCGCGCGTCACGGCAGCGACGATGGCGCCGAAGGGGCCGGCCGTGCCGGCCTTGAGCATGGCGATCACGGGAATGATGGTCAGGAAGATGCCCGCGAACAGCTTGGCCACCTCCTGCATCGGTCCCCAGCCGAACTCGTTGGCCTGGTGCACGGCACGCGGCGTGAGCCGCAGCGACAGCAGGGTCACCACGATCAGGCCCGCATCACGCGCCAGGCCCGGCAGGCCGACATGGGTACCGGCCAGTACCAGTCCTGCCTCGGTACGCCACAGCCCGCTCATCAGCACCAGGCCCACCACGGCCAGCAACAGCACGAAGTTCACGCCGCCATCGAAACCCAGGCGACTGGCGCGGCCCGAGGCATCGATGCTGGGGGTCGGATCGGGCAGATCCGCCTCGCCCGCCTGGCGCAGCAGCCAGACGTCGATCGCGTAGAACAGCGCCAGCAGCACCCCGATCAGGAACAGGGTCTCGGTGAGGATGTGGCGAACCGTCCAGAAAAAATCAACGCCCTTGAGAAAGCCCAGAAACAGCGGTGGATCACCCAGGGGGGTCAGCGAGCCGCCGGCATTGGAGACGATGAAGATGAAGAACACCACCACATGCGCCTGGTGTCTGCGATTGTCATTGGCGCGCAGCAGGGGCCGGATCAGCAGCATGGAGGCACCGGTCGTCCCCATGAAGCTGGCCAGCACGGCGCCCAGCCCGAGGATGGCGGTGTTCAACCCGGGCGATCCCTTCAGGTTGCCGCGCACATAGATGCCGCCGGAGACGGTGTACAAGGCGGTCAGCAGGATCACGAACGGCAGGTACTCGGACAGCAGTGCGTGCACCAGGTTGGCCCAGGCCGCCGCCGGGCCGAACACCGCCGCGAACGGCAGCAGAAAGGCCAGGGCCCAGACTGCCGTCACCTTGCCGAAATGCCGGTGCCAGAAGTGGGGGGCCGCCAGCGGCACCAGTGCGATGGACAACAGCATTCCCGCGAAGGGAATGCCCCACAGCACCGGCAGCCGGCTACCGTCGATCTCCGCAGCCAGGGCCCAGGAGGGCATGCCCGCAACCAGCAATGCCAGCCATCTCCGCAACACTTTCATCGTCCCGTCTCCCTGTTCTTTTCTTCCATCAGCATCCACATCCGTGCCCGCCCCAACGCCCGGTATCAGGCCGGCGCAGCGATATCGAACACCTGGCGCAGATAGGCCAGGTACTTTTCGTCATCGCACATGCTCTTGCCCGGCGTGTCCGAGAGCTTGGCCACGGGCTGGCCATTGCAGCGCGTCATCTTGATGACGATCTGCAATGGCACATGGGCAGGCGGATCGCCCAGGTCGTTGGTCAGGTTCGTGCCTATGCCGAAGGCCAGCTGGCAGCGGCCATGAAAGCGCTGGAACAGCTCGATGGTGCGCGGCACCGTCAAGCCGTCGCTGAAGATCAGCGTCTTGGTCCGCGGATCGATGCGGTTGGCACGGTAGTGGGCCAGCAGCCGCTCGCCCCACTCGAAGGGGTCGCCGCTGTCGTGGCGCGCACCATCGAACAGCTTGCAGAAATACAGGTCGAAGTCGCGCAGAAAGGCCGACATGCCGTAGACATCCGACAGCGCGATGCCCAGGTCGCCACGGTACTCGCGCGCCCAGGACTCGAAGCCGAAGATCTGGCTGTCACGCAGGCGCGGGCCCAGCGACTGGCAGGCCTGCAGATACTCATGGGCCAGCGTGCCCAGCGGCCGCACCCCGAGCTTCATCGCATACAGCACGTTGCTGGTGCCGGCGAACTGCCCTTCGGACTGCGCAGAACCGGGACGGCCCAGGCGCGCGCACAGCACGCGCAGCACCTCCTCATGCCAGGCGCGCGAAAAGCGCCGGCGCGTGCCGTAGTCGGCAATCCTGAGCTGCTCCAGGCCCGGCTGCTGGAGCAAGGCGATCTTGGCATCCAGGCGGCGCCGGCCTTCGGGAAAATCGGGTACGGGCTGGGTGTTGCGGAAGTACACCTCGTTGACGATGGCCAGCACCGGAATCTCGAACAGGATGGTGTGCAGCCAGGGTCCGCGGATGGTGATATCGATCTCGCCGCTGGGCAGCGCCTGTACCGTGATGTACTTCTCGTTGAGCTGGAACAGCCCCAGGAAATCGACAAAGTCGCTCTTGATGAAGCGCAGCGAACTCAGGTAGGCCAGCTCCGCGTCCTGAAAGCGCAGGCTGCACAGGGAGCGGATCTCCGCCCTGATCTCATTGACATAGGGCGCAAGCTGCACACCAGGGTTGCGGCACTTGAAGCGGTACTCGACCTGCGCCCCTGGAAACTGGTGCAGCACTACCTGCATCATCGTGAATTTGTACAGGTCGGTGTCGAGCAGGCTGGTGATGATCATGAACGGAGCCGGGGCAAGCACCCAAGCGGTCAGATGGCAGACAGCTTTCGAGTGTAGGCGATCCACACGGCGCCATGCAGCGCCTGGCTCCCTGCGTTGAGGCCCGTTACCGCAGGCAACGGGCCTCAGCCGCGCAGCAACGGTTTCAGCACCTGGCGAAGCCCCTGTGGAATCTGCGCCGGCCGGCGCGTATGCCGGTCCACGTAGACATGGACGAAATGCCCGGCCGCGGCCGTCAGCGGATCGCCCTGCGCGAACAGGCCCACCTCGTAGCGCACGCTGGAGCCGCCGATGCGGGCCACGCGGATGCCGGCCTCCACGGTCTGGGGAAAGGCCAGCGGCGCAAAGTAGTTGCATTGCGTCTCGATGACCAGTCCTATCGTCTCGCCCGCGTGGATGTCCAGCGCGCCCTGCTCGATCAGGTGGGCATTCACGGCCGTGTCGAACCAGCTGTAGTAGACGACATTGTTCACATGGCCATAGACATCGTTGTCCGACCAGCGCGTGCTGATGCTGCGAAATGCCGCATAGGCCGAACGAGGCTGTGGTGCGGGACGGCTGGGTGGCGATTCATTCATGGTGGCCATTGTGCAATCCCTGCCATGCACCCCGCATTCCCTGGCTGTCGCCATCAGGACGCCCGGCATTTTCCAGGCCGGCACGCCGATAAGCATGCTCACCAAAAATGTCGCAAAACCGACACAAAATCACTTCAAAATCAAACACTTACAAAAAAGCCACAGCTTCCCGGATTTTTTTGCTGCACCGCAGCATCAACCCCTTGATTCCTTTTTTGCAATCCCTACAATAAGACCCATGCTGCACTGCAACATGACATTCAGGTCAAGTCAGCGCAGGCATTCCCCGTAACCCGAGACCCTGGTGGTCCGTTTTTCTGGAGACTGACATGAGCTTGACCCCTGACCAAATCCTGAGCGCACAAAAGGCCAACCTGGAAACCCTGTTCGGCCTGACCTCCAAGGCCTTCGAAGGCGTGGAAAAGCTGGTGGAACTGAACGTGACCGCCTCGCGCGCCGCACTGACCGAGGCCGCCCAGCACACCCAGGCCGTCCTGAGCGCCAAGGATGCGCAGGAGCTGCTGTCGCTGCAAGCCAACCTCTTCCAGCCCCTGGCCGAAAAGACCGCCGCCTACAGCCGCCATCTGTACGACATCGCCAGTGGCACGGGCGCCGAGTTCGCCAAGACCTTCGAAAGCCAGGCTTCCGAACTGCAAAAGAACTTTGGCGCCCTGGTGGAGAACACCGCCAAGAATGCACCCGCAGGCTCCGAAACCGCCGTCGCCGTGATGAAGAGCGCCGTGTCGGCCGCCAACAATGCCTTCGAGTCGGTGCAAAAGGCCGTCAAGCAGGCATCGGATCTGGCGGAAGCCAATTTCACGGCCGTGACCAACACCGCCAGCGAAGCCGTCCAGTCGGCCCAGACGCGCAAGCGTTGAGCCCTCCGTCTTACAACGGCGCCGTGTGCAAGAATCAGTGATTACCCGCATAATTGCATGCATCCCGGGTCGCAAGACCTGACCAGTTGTCTCCTTGGATCCTCTCGAAACCCCCGTTTCTGGATCCTTTCAAACCCAGTCCGAGGACTGGGTTTTTTTTCGCCCGAATTCACCGGCGATGCATAGGCCCTTTGGCGCCCTCTCCTTTATTAAGAACGATTCGCGTCTGGCCTATCATCGCGCTTTGCCATCAAAAGAGAGGCCCGTCTTCATGTCGAAATCCCTGAAAGCCCTGTTCACCGCATGCGCCCTGGTGGCCGCCGGCACAGCCCTTGCCGACACCCAGGTCGTCAACCTCTACTCCGCGCGCCACTACTCCACGGACGAGGAGCTGTACAACGGCTTCACCAAGGCCACCGGCATCAAGATCAACCGCGTGGATGGCGACGACGCCGGCATCATCGCGCGCCTGAAGGCCGAGGGCCAGGCATCTCCGGCCGACGTCATCCTGCTCGTCGATGCCGCCCGCCTGTACCGCGGCGAAGTCGATGGCCTGTTCCAGCCCATCCACTCCAAGGTGCTGGAAGATGCCATCCCCTCCAATCTGCGCGCCCAGCCCACGGCCGACGGCATCAGCTGGTTCGGCCTGTCCACGCGCGCCCGCGTCATCGTCTACAACAAGGCCAAGGTCCAGCCGACCGACGTGCAGAACTACGAATCGCTGGCCGACCCCAGGTTCAAGGGCCAGTTGTGCATCCGCTCGGGCTCGCACCCCTACAACCTCAGCCTGTTCGGCACCGTGGTCGAGCACATGGGTGATCAGAAGGCCGAGGCGTGGATCCAGGGCATGAAGGCCAACCTGGCCCGTCCGCCCAAGGGTGGCGACACCGACCAGATCAAGGCCGTGGCCTCGGGTGAATGCACCATCGGCGTGACCAACAGCTACTACCTGGCACGCATGATGCGCTCCGGCAAGCCCGAGGACCAGGCCGTGGTCGGCAAGATCGGCGTGGTCTTCCCCAACCAGTCGAGCTGGGGTACCCATCTGAACATCGCCGGTGGCGCCATCGCCCGCCATGCCAAGAACAAGGACAACGCCGTCAAGTTCCTCGAATACCTGGCCAGCCCGGCGGCCCAGAACTATTTCGCCAACGGCAACAACGAATGGCCGGCCGCCAAGGGCGTGGAGCTGGACAACCCCGCGCTCAAGGAGATGACGGGCGGCAAGCCCTTCAAGAGCGAGACCATCCCGATCACGGCCGTGGGCAAGAACATGACCAAGGTCCAGCAGATGCTGGATCGCGCAGGGTTCCAATAGGCAGGCACGCCCGAGGGGCCACCCGCTTCTGCGCCGCCCCTGCAAGCCCGGCCCGTTTCGGCCGGGCTTTTTCTTGGGCGCGACATGGTGGCGGCCAGGCTGCATGCATAATTTGGAATTTACGTTTACGTCAACGTCAGACAACCAAGGAGACATTCCATGCAGATCAAGGACAGGGTATTCATCGTCACCGGCGGCGCTTCGGGCCTGGGCGAAGGCACGGCACGCATGCTGGCGGCCGAAGGCGGCAAGGTCGTGATCGCCGACATGCAGGCGGACAAGGGCGAGGCCGTGGCCCGCGAGATCGGTGGCGTCTTCGTGAAATGCGATGTAAGCCAGGAAGCCGACGGCCAGGCCGTGGTGGACAAGTCCGTGGGCCTGGGCAAGCTGGCCGGCCTGGTCAACTGCGCGGGCATCGCTCCGGCCGAAAAGACCGTGGGCAAGAGTGGAGCGCACAATCTGGCGTTGTTCTCCAAGACCATCACGGTCAACCTCATCGGCAGCTTCAACATGATCCGCCTAGCCGCCGCCGCCATGTCGGCCAACGAGCCCGAAAACACGGGCGAGCGCGGCGTGCTGATCTCCACGGCCAGCGTGGCAGCCTACGATGGGCAGATCGGCCAGGCCGCCTACGCCGCCTCCAAGGGTGGCGTGGTCGGCATGACGCTGCCCATCGCGCGCGACCTGGCACGCAACGGCATCCGCAACATGACCATCGCGCCCGGCATCTTCGGCACGCCCATGCTGTTCGGCATGCCCCAGGAAGTGCAGGATGCGCTGGCCGCCGGCGTGCCCTTCCCCAGCCGCCTGGGCACGCCCCAGGACTATGCCAAGCTGGTGCGCCACATCCTGGACAACGACATGCTCAATGGCGAGGTGATCCGCCTGGACGGTGCCATCCGCCTGGCGCCGCGCTGAGCCAGCCCTGCGCCGGCCTGCCCCAGGCGGGCGCACTGGATGCGACCTTGCCTGCCACGGCCTGCGGCACCCGGCCAACGCAAAAAGCCACCTTGCGGTGGCTTTTTTTGCTGCATGTGAACATGGCCATGCAGGAAATCTGGCGGAGTGGACGGGACTCGAACCCGCGACCCCCGGCGTGACAGGCCGGTATTCTAACCAACTGAACTACCACTCCTGGCAGACAGCTTTTGCGCTCTTGCGAGCCAAGTGCTGCAAACTTGGCGACCCTACGGGGATTCGAACCCCGGTACTCACCGTGAAAGGGTGATGTCCTAGGCCTCTAGACGATAGGGTCAATCCTAGAACTTGCGTAAAACCCAAGTCTCAATTTTGGTGGAGGTAAACGGGATCGAACCGATGACCTCTTGCATGCCATGCAAGCGCTCTCCCAGCTGAGCTATACCCCCTTTGCTGCAACGTTGCACTGCTTCGTTGCTGCGATTCAAAAATTGTAGCACAGCGTTTTGGGCTCAAAACCGGAATGCATGACTTTTTTATGTCGCCCTGCATTCCGGTGCCAGCAGCCCTTCAGGGCAGGCTCTGCCCGTCGCGGATGCGGTGGATCTCGGCGATATCCACCACCCAGACCAGGCCGTCACCGACCTGTCCCGAGTGACAGGCCGAGGTGATGGCAGCGCGGATGGGCTCGACCATGGCTGCTTCGGCCAGCACGCAGACCATGATCTTGTCGGAGAAGTCGGTCAACTCCTCCTTGACACTGCGCTTGTCGATGGCGGCAGGGGCCGTGAAGCCCTCGGCGCGGAACAGCGTCACGCCCGGGAAGTTGGGAATGGCGCGCAGCGCATCGCGCAGGCGCTCCAGGCGGCTGGGACGCACGATGGCGCGGATTTCCTTCATCGTCATGGATTCACCTCCTTGGATCAGGCTTCCAGCGGTTTTTCATCAAACCAGCGGTACAGGGTGGGCAACACCACCAGCGTCAGCAGGGTGGACGAGATCAGGCCGCCGATCACCACGATGGCCAGCGGGCGCTGCACCTCCGAGCCGGGCCCGGTGGCGAACAGGAAGGGCACCAGGCCCAGCAGGGCCACGGTGGCCGTCATCATCACGGGGCGGAATCGCTGCACGCAGCCCTCGCGCACGGCCTGGGCTACGTCCATGCCGTCCTCGCGCAGCTTGCGGATGCAGGTGACCAGCACCACGCCGTTGAGCACGGCGATGCCCCACAGCGCGATGAAGCCCACCGAGGCCGGCACGCTCACGTACTCGCCCGTGACGAACAGGCCGATCAACCCGCCGATGGATGCGAACGGCAGCACCAGGATGATCAGCCCGGCCAGCTTGACCGAGTTGAACAGCAGGAACAGCAGGAAGAAGATGGCAACGATGGTCAACGGCACGATAACCTGCAGCGTGCCCATGGCGCGCTCCATGTTCTCGAACTGGCCGCCATAGATGAAGTAGTAGCCATCGGGCAATTGCACCTCGCGGTCGATGCGCTGCTGCACCTCGGCGACGAAGCCGCCCAGGTCGCGCCCTTCCACGTTGGCGCCCACCACCACGCGGCGTTTGCCGCTTTCGCGGCTGATCTGGGCCGGGCCGTCCACGAGTTCGATGCGGGCCACGCTGCTCAGAGGCACCTGGGCGCCGGTGCTGGTGGTCAGCAAGGTGGCGCCGATGGCCGCCGGCGAGCCGCGGAAAGGCTCTGGGAAGCGCACGACCACGTTGTAGCGGCGCTCGCCCTCGTAGACCGTGGTGACTTCCTTGCCGCCGATGGCCGACTCGATCACGCCCTGCACATCGGTGACGTTCAGGCCATGGCGGGCGATGGCCTTGCGGTCGATGTCCACCGTGAGCGCCTGCTGGCCCGAGAGGCGCTCGACGCGGATGTCGGCGCTGCCCGGCACGCTTTTCAGGATGCGGGCGACCTGCTCGGAGACGTCGCGCAGCTCGGTGAGTTCGTCGCCGAAGACCTTGATCGCCACCTGCGAGCGCACGCCCGTGACCATCTCGTCCACACGTTCGGAGATCGGCTGGGACAGCACGATCTGCACGCCGGGAATGGTGGACAGGCGCTGGCGGATGTCCTCGTCGATCTCGTCCTGGGTGCGGTCAGACTCGGGGTCCAGCAGCACGATGGGATCGGACTCGTTGGGGCCTGCGGGGTCGGCCGGCGATTCGCCACGCCCCAGCTTGGAGACCACGCTGAGCACGCCAGGCACTTCGGCCACGGCCTTCATCGCCGCCATTTCCATGCGGATGGACTCGTCCAGCGAGATGCTGGGCACGCGGTTGATCTGCGGCGTCAGGGCGCCCTCCTTCATGGTCGGCATGAAGGACTTGCCCAGCAGCGGGAACAGGCCCAGCGAGCCCAACAGCAGGGCCACGGCCACGGCCAGCGTGGCCCGGTTGCGCGCGGTGGCCAGGTCCAGCAGGCGCAGGTAGTGGCGCTTGAGGAAGGCGATCAGCCGTGTGTCGTGGTCGGCGCCGCCCTTGAGGAAGTACGAGCACAGCACCGGCGACAGGAACAGCGACACCGCCAGCGACACGGCCAGCGAGATGGCGATCGTCAGCGCCAGCGGGCCGAACATCTTGCCCTCGATGCCCTGCAGCGTCATCAGCGGCAGGAACACCAGGATGATGATGGCGATGCCGAAGATGGTAGGCGTGGCCACCTCGGTGGTGGCCGACAGCACGGTGCGCACGCGGGCGCCCATGCTGTCGCCGGCCTGGCCGAGCTTGTGGAACACGTTCTCCACCACCACCACCGTGGCATCCACCATGAGGCCGATGGCGATGGCGAGCCCTCCCAGCGACATCAGGTTGGCCGAGATGCCCCAGCGGTTCATCATGATGAAGGTGGTCAGCGGCGTGATGATCAGCGTGGCCACCACGATCAGGCTGGAGCGCACGTCGCCCAGGAAGATGAACAGCACCACGACCACCAGCAGGATGCCTTCGATCAGCACCTTGCCCACGGTCCACAGCGCCGAATCGACCAGGTCGGTACGGTCATAGTAGGGAACGATCTGCAGGCCGCCGGGCAGCATGCCCTTGGCGTTGATCTCGCTCACGCGCTCCTTCACGCGCGTGACCACTTCCTTGGCGTTGCCGCCGCGCATCATCAGCACGATGCCTGAGACACCTTCGGTGTAGCCGCCCTTGATGATGGCGCCCTGCCGCACTTCGGCACCCAGCCGGACCTCGGCCACGTCGCGCACGAAGACCGGCACACCGCCTTGCTCCTTGAGCACGATGTTGGCGATGTCGTCCAGCGTCTGTATCAGGCCCACGGCGCGGATCAGGTACTGCTCGGTGACCTGGGGCAGGATGCCGCCGCTGGCGTTGGCATTGTTGTCGGCGATGGCCTGGACCACCTGGCGCACCGACAGGCCGTAGTGGCGCAGCCGGCCCGGATCGACCTCCACCTGGTACTGTTTGACGTAGCCGCCCTGGGAGTTGATCTCGGCCACGCCGGGGATGGAGCGCAGCAGCGGTCGCGCCACCCAGTCCTGGATGGTGCGGCGCTCGGTCAGCTCCTCGGGGGTGAGGGCGCGCTTGCCGTCGTCGGGGTGTTCCAGCGTGTACTGGTAGACCTCACCCAGGCCCGTGGACACCGGCCCCAGCACGGGGATGATGCCCTCGGGCATGCGCGGGGTGACCTCCATCAGCCGCTCGGTGACGAGCTGGCGCGCGAAGTACACGTCGGTGGCATCGGTGAAGACCAGGGTGATGATGGACAGGCCGCTCTTGTTGAGCGAGCGCATCTCCACCAGGCCCGGCATGCCGGTCATGGCGATTTCCAGCGGCACGGTCACGAAACGCTCGATCTCCTCGGGCGAGCGGCCCGGCGCCTCGGTAGCCACCTGGACCTGGACATTGGTGACGTCGGGGAAGGCGTCGACCGACAGATGCATCGCCGCGCGCAGGCCGAATCCGCACAGCACGAGCGAGAGAACGATCACGATGAGTCGCTGGCTCAGGGCGGCCCGGATCATGGAAGAGATCATGGGCTTACTCCAGCTCGGCGCGCTTGCGCTCGTTGTTCAGGTGGAAGGCACCGGTGGTGACGATGACCGCGCCCTCGGCCAGGCCCTTGTTCACGGGACGCATGCCGCCGCTGGCGGCGCCCAGTTCCACGGGCGTGAGGCGGTAGTGGTTCTCGCCCTTGCGGACGAAGACATGGTCGCGGTCGTTTTCGCGCACCACGGCATCGGCGGGCACGGCCAGCAGTTCGCGCGACTCGCCCTGGATGCGCATGGTGGCCAGCATCTGGGGCTTGAGGTCACGCTCGGGGTTGTCCACCTGGGTGCGGATGGTCACCGTGCGCGTCTCGGGCGTCACGGTGTCGCCGACATGGATGATCTGGCCGGACAGGGTGCGCTCGCCCAGCGCAGGTACCGCGATCTCCACCGACTGGCCGGCGCGCACGCCGCTGGCCATCTGCTCGGGGATGGCGCCCACCACCCAGACGGTGGCCAGGTCGGCCACGGTGAACAGCGGATCACCGGGCTGCGCCACCTGCCCTGCGCTGACCTTGCGCTCGATCACCACGCCGGCCCCCGTGGACAGCACGGCCGCATGCGATTGCAACGTGCCTTTGTCGCGCAGCTGGGCAATGGCGCTGTCGGGAATACCGATCAGGCGCAACTGGTCGCCGGCCGCACGCTGCTCGGCACGCGCGATGGCCAGCTCGGATTCACGGCGCAGCAGCTCGGCCGAGCCGATGACGTCGGCGGCGATCAGCTGGCGCGCCCGTTCCACGCCGCGCTCGGCCAGCATGGCTGCAGAGTGCGCGCGCAGGTAGGCGAGCTGGGCCGTGGTCAGCTCGGGGCTGGCCACGCGGGCCAGCACCTGGCCGGGACGCACGCGATCGCCCACCTCGACCAGCACCTCAGCCACGCGGCCCGTGACCGCCGCGCCGATGCGGGCCACCTGGCGCTCATTGGCCTCGATGCGGCCGGACACCTCCTGCAGTGGCGCTATCTGCGCCTTGGCCACGGGACTGGCCGCGAAGTTGGGCGCCATCTCGGCGGTGACTCGCACCTCCAGCGGATCCTGCTCCTGGGCCGTGGCTGAAGCAGGCGCAGCCGTCGCGGCAGCTTCCTCGTTCTTGCCGCAGGCGCTCAGCGCCAGGGTCGCGGCCAGCAGGCCGGCCAGGGCCATCGAGTGCAGCAGCGTGCTGCTGCGGGCGCCTGTGGCAATGTTCTTCGATTGCATAGTCAAGGACATGTTTGTTTCTGAGTTCGGAGGTGAGGCAGGGTGGGCGCGCTTCACAGCGCGGCCGGGTCGTCGTAGCGGCCCGCGAGGTATTCGAGCTGGATGCGCGCGGCCTGCAGCTGGTAGCGCGCATCGAGCAGGTCGGCGCGGATGGAGCGCAGCACGCGCTGCGCATCGAGCACGTCCAGGATGCCGCGCTCGCCGAAGCGGTAGGCGGCCTCGGCCACACGCAGCGCCGATTCGGCCTCGCGCACCGAGCCCTGGCTCAGCGCCTGGGTGCGCAGGCGCGCCATCTCCAGCTCCTTCCAGGCCTGCAGCGTCTGCTGGCGCAGCTCGATCTGGCGCCCCTCCAGCTGCAGTCTTGCGCGCTCCAGCTCGGAGGCCGCCTCGTCGATGGGGCCTCGCTGCTGGTCCAGCAAGGGAATCTGGATGCTCACCCCCACGGTGTTGAGCCGCACGTCGGGCTCGCGCGTCTGCCCGTAGCGCAGTTCCACGCCCGGCCAGCGCGCCGCCTTGGCGCCATCCAGGCGGGCCTGGGCACGCTCGACCTCGGCCTTGAGCTGGCGCAATTCGGGATGCGCCATGGGGTCGATCTCACCCATGTCCTCGATGCGCAGCGGGTCCTCCAGCGAGACATCGAGGCTAAAGCGCACGGGCAACTGGCCGGCGGCCAGGCGACCCAGCGTCAGCTGCGCCTGCTCGGCGCGCAGGCGCGCGGTCTGCTCCAGCTGGCGTGCCTGGATGATCTCGGCATCGGCCTTGATGATTTCGTAGCGCGCCGCCTCGCCACTGTCCACACGCACGCGAACCCGCTCATGCGCCTGCTCCAGCAGGCGCACGGCGTCCCTCGCGGCCTCGACCTCGGCCTCGCGCAGCACCATCTCGTAGGCACGCAGGCGTACCTGGGCCACCAGCGCGTTGCGCGTGGTGGCCACGAAATGGACCGAGCCTTCCTCCCCCGCCTTGGCCGCCTCGACACGCGCGCCACGCACCGCCGGGTTTTCGATGGGCAGGGCCACGGCCCACCCCTGCACCGTGCCGGCGGCAGCACCCGGTACCCGGGCACTGTTGCGGCCCTGGTTCCACTCGAGCCTGGGATTGGGCAGGGCCGATGCACTCAGCACACCTGCACGCGCCGTGGTCCGCGACTGCTCCACGGCGCGCAGGTCGGGGTTGTGCTCCAGCACGGCGCGGACAACCTCGTTCAGGCTCAGCCGGGGCAGGCTCTGCGCATTCACCAAAGCGGACACGGCCGCGCCGGCCGGCGCCTCGGCAGGCGCGGCCTGCGCCGACGCGCCGGCGCTCCAGCCCAGCGCAAGGCCGCAGATCGCGCCTTGCAGGGCCTTGCGCGAAAAAGAGGGAAAACGGGCGGGGGCCATTCCCGCCAATACCGTTGGATTCACCATGGCATGCATCTGCCGCACAGCGGCAGTCGAGGGGTTGAGTAAGAAATGGGCCTTCCCAGGCGGAACACGCAGGAACAGGCAGGGCCGCGCCGGGCGCGGTCAGCACGCGGGCGAAGGCATGGCAGGCACGCCGCAGGGGCGGGCGCGAGCAGCCGTCAGGCAGGTACGGGATTCAGCCGAAAGGGGCGCAGGGCATGCCTGCGCCGCACAGGCGGTCAGCCGATCAAGGAAGGTTTGGGCGGACGCAGCAACTGGCCTGGTACGGGCGACAGGTGCGACTGGGGATATGACGCGGGCGGCGCCCACAGCGACACCACCTGGACGGCGATGGGCTCGGGGGGCCAGTACATTTCCGAGGAGCGATCCTCGCCGCAGGCCGGCAAGGCCAGCAGTTGCCGGGTATTGCCACCGTGGGCCGTCAGCTCGGCAAATTCCGTCTCGTCCTCTTCCTCGAGTTCGTCAAGGAATGCCTCATCGATGGCAACGATGGGATGGTGCGCCAGCAGGCCATCGTTCTCCAGCCCGTCGGGCGATGCCGAAGCCGCCACCTGTCCCCAGACGATGGACAGCAGCATCAGCAGGGAAAACAGGAACGAAGGCGCAAGGCGCATGGGGCGAAGAAGGCGGGGACAGTCAAAATGGATGCCCCGGGAACAGGACACCATCTATTGTTACGAATGTTGAGCCAAAGTTCCGGGTTTATCCCTAAAAAACCTGTGCCCAAAGTCGCATTTCGAGCACAAGGGCTTGCCGAGCCGCGAGGAGGCGTACGGCAGGCGGGCTGCAGGCAGCAACAAAAAAGCCACCTTGCGGTGGCTTTTCTTACTGCATGGACCCGGGCCCACGCAAGGAATCTGGCGGAGTGGACGGGACTCGAACCCGCGACCCCCGGCGTGACAGGCCGGTATTCTAACCAACTGAACTACCACTCCTGGCAGACAGCTTTTGCGCTCTTGCGAGCCAAGTGCTGCAAACTTGGCGACCCTACGGGGATTCGAACCCCGGTACTCACCGTGAAAGGGTGATGTCCTAGGCCTCTAGACGATAGGGTCAATCCTAGAACTTTCGTTCTTGTTTTGGTGGAGGTAAACGGGATCGAACCGATGACCTCTTGCATGCCATGCAAGCGCTCTCCCAGCTGAGCTATACCCCCAAAAATCCGATACTGGCGGAGTGGACGGGACTCGAACCCGCGACCCCCGGCGTGACAGGCCGGTATTCTAACCAACTGAACTACCACTCCTGGCAGACAGCTTTTACGCTCTTGCGAGCCAAGTGCTGCAAACTTGGCGACCCTACGGGGATTCGAACCCCGGTACTCACCGTGAAAGGGTGATGTCCTAGGCCTCTAGACGATAGGGTCAAAACCTGGATTTTGCCGATAAAAAAGCGCCTTCATGCTGGGAAAGGCGCTTACATACCAAGCGACAGATTGTGGCGGAGTGGACGGGACTCGAACCCGCGACCCCCGGCGTGACAGGCCGGTATTCTAACCAACTGAACTACCACTCCTGGCAGACAGCTTTTGCGCTCTTGCGAGCCAAGTGCTGCAAACTTGGCGACCCTACGGGGATTCGAACCCCGGTACTCACCGTGAAAGGGTGATGTCCTAGGCCTCTAGACGATAGGGTCAATCCTAGAACTTGCGTAAAACCCAAGTCTCAATTTTGGTGGAGGTAAACGGGATCGAACCGATGACCTCTTGCATGCCATGCAAGCGCTCTCCCAGCTGAGCTATACCCCCTTCATGCTGCAATCGCTGCTTCTTTTCAGTTGCTGCGTTTGCATCAGAGACTCGAATTATAGACAGGTTTTTAGCGGTTTTTCAAACGGGCCAGAATTTTTTCACGACCCAGCAACTCCAGCACCGCGTCCACGGAAGGCGTGTGCGCCGTGCCCAGCGTCAGCACGCGCACGGGCATGGCCAGCTGTGGCATCTTCAGGCCCTGGGCCTTGAGCACTTCCTTGATCAGGGCTGCAATGGCTTCCTTGCTCCACTCCACCGAGGCGATGCCTTCGGCGAAGGCGTCCAGGGCGGGCGCCACGGCCTCGGTCACATGCTTGGCCAGGTCCTCGGCGTTGCGCTCGAATCCGTCCACATAGAACAGACGCGCCCAGCCGGCCAGGTCGACCAGGGTTTCGCAGCGGTCCTTGAACAGCGCGCAGATGCGCGGCAGGCGGTCGTCGGCATCGAGCAGGGCCGCGTCCACGCCGGCCTGGAGCACGAAGGGGCGCACCAGGGCCGCCAGGGCCGCGTCGTCCAGCGCCTTCAGGTGCTGGGCGTTGACCCAGCGCAGCTTGGCCTCGTCGAACTGGCCAGCACTGCGACCCAGGTGGTCGAGGTTGAACCACTCCAGGAACTGGGCGCGGCTGAAGATTTCATCGTCACCGTGGCTCCAGCCCAGGCGCGCCAGATAGTTGACCATGGCGTCGGGCAGGTAGCCCTCGTCACGGTACTGGGTGACAGCCTTGGCGCCATTGCGCTTGCTCATCTTCTCGCCCTGCTCGTTGAGCACGGTGGGCAGGTGAGCGAACACCGGCACGCTGGCGCCCAGGGCCTCGAAGATGTGGATCTGGCGCGGCGTATTGTTGACGTGGTCATCGCCACGGATCACATGGGTGATGCCCATGTCCATGTCGTCCACGCAGACGCAGAAGTTGTAGGTGGGCGTGCCATCGGGGCGCGCGATCACCAGGTCATCCAGCTCGCTGTTCTGGAACTCGATGCGGCCCTTGCACTTGTCCTCCCAGGCCACGACGCCGTCCTTGGGCGTCTTGAAGCGCAGCACGGGTTGCACGCCTTCGGGCACGGGCGGCAGCACCTTGCCTTCTTCAGGGCGCCAGGTACCGTCGTAGCGCGGCTTTTCCTTGTTGGCCATCTGGCGCTCGCGCAGGGCGTCGAGCTCCTCCACGCTCATGTAGCAGGGATAGACATGGCCCGAGGCCTGAAGGCCGGCCAGCACCTGCTTGTAGCGGTCCATGCGCTGCATCTGGTAGAACGGGCCCTCGTCATGGTCCAGCTGCAGCCAGGCCATGCCTTCGAGGATCACATCCACCGAGGCCTGGGTGGAGCGCTCCACGTCGGTGTCCTCGATGCGCAGGATGAAGTCGCCGCCCGTGGCGCGCGCGAAGGCCCAGGGATACAGGGCCGAGCGGATGTTGCCCAGGTGGATGAAGCCCGTCGGGGACGGGGCGAAACGGGTACGTACTTTTTGGGTCATTGCAGGGTGTCCAGTCCGCGGGAGAGATCGTTCTTGATGTCGCCCAGGTGTTCGAGTCCGACGGAGACGCGCAGCAGGCCCTGGCCGATGCCGGCGGCCTGGCGCTGCTCCTCGCTCAGGCGGCCATGCGAGGTGCTGGCCGGGTGGGTGATGGTGGTCTTGACGTCGCCCAGGTTGGCCGTGATCGAGCACACCAGGGTGCTGTCAGCCACATGGAAGGCATTGGCGCGCAGTTGCCCGGCGCCCTCGCCCACCACATCGAAGGACAGCACGCCGCCGCCCATGCCGTTTTGCTGACGCATGGCCAGTTCGTGCTGCGGGTGGCTGGCAAGGCCCGGGTAGTAGACGCGCGCGACCTTGGGATGCGCCTGCAGCCAGGTGGCCAGCTCCAGCGCGGCGGCGCTTTGAGCCTTGACGCGCAGCGACAGCGTCTCAAGCCCCTTGAGCACCACCCAGGCGTTGAACGGCGCCAGGTTCAGGCCACCGCTGCGCAGGAAGGTGCCCATGACCTTGTCCACCAGCGCCGTCGTTCCGCAGACGGCGCCCGCCATGACGCGACCCTGGCCGTCCAGCAGCTTGGTGCCCGAATGCACGACCAGGTCGGCACCGAATCTGGCGGGCTGCTGCAGCACGGGCGACGCGAAGCTGTTGTCCACCGCCAGCAGCGCGCCATGGGCGTGGGCCAGCTCGGCCAGCGCGGCGATGTCGCACAGGTCGGTCAGCGGATTGGTCGGCGTCTCGGCGAACAACAGCCGGGTGTTGGGGCGGATGGCGGCCTTCCAGGCCCGCACATCGGTCTGCGAGACGAAGCTGGTCTCGATGCCGAAGCGCGACATCTCGCCGCCCAGCAGTTTGATGGTCGAGCCGAACATGGACTGCGAGCAGATCACATGGTCACCCGCCTTGAGCGTGGTCAGCGCCACCAGCAGGATGGCCGACATGCCGGTGGACGTGGCCACGGCGCATTCCGTGCCTTCCATGGCCGCCAGGCGCTGCTCGAAGCTGGTCACCGTGGGATTGGAGGTCCGGCTGTAGGTGTAGCCGAACTCTTCGTTGGCAAAGCGGCGCGCTGCCGTGGCACAGTCGGGCTGCACGAAGCTGCTGGTCATGTACAGGGCTTCGCTGTGCTCGCCCCACTGGCTTCTTTCCACGGCCACGCGCAGGGCCAGCGTATCGGGATGCAGGCCTTCGGGAAGTGTCTTGTTCGTCACGTTGATGGTCCTAGGGATCGGGCACGGGCCACCGTGCTGGCGGCACCCGGAAAAAAGGAGCTAGAAGCGCTTGCACCTGGCGGCATGGCCCCCCAGCACCAGCGCTTTTAGCTCATCTGTCAAAAAAGGCGGGCCACAGGCCCGCCCGGTATTGTCACTGAATGCCCGCCCGCTCAGGCTTCCTGGGCATTGGGCAGGGACAGGCGGGAGGCGTCGCCGGCCTCTTCCTCGCCGCCACGGTTGCGGCCCTCGTTGAGCGCGGTCACCTCGTCCTCGGAGATGTCGCCCGTGATGTAGACGCCGTCGAAGCACGAGGCCTCGAAGCCCTGCACCTGCGGATTGATCTTGCCCACGGCCTGCTTCATGGCGGCCACGTCCTGGTAGATCAGCGCATCGGCGCCGATGACCTGGCGGATTTCCTCGACAGAGCGGCCATGGGCCACCAGTTCGGCACGCGTGGGCATGTCGATGCCATAAACGTTGGGATGGCGCACCGGCGGCGCGGCCGAAGCCAGGTAGACCTTGACGGCACCGGCGTCGCGCGCCATCTGCACGATTTCCTTGGAGGTGGTTCCGCGCACGATGGAGTCATCGACCAGCAGCACCTTGCGTCCCTTGAACTCGCTGCCGATGGCATTGAGCTTCTGGCGCACGGACTTCTTGCGCGAGGCCTGGCCCGGCATGATGAAGGTACGGCCCACGTAGCGGTTCTTGACGAAGCCTTCGCGGTAGGGAATGCCCAGCAGCTGGGCCAGCTGCATGGCGCTGGGACGGCTGGATTCCGGGATGGGGATGATGGCATCGATCTCGCTCGGCGGCACGGTGGAGACCACGCGCTTGGCCAGTGTCTCGCCCATGTTCAGGCGGGCCTGGTAGACCGAGATGCCGTCCATCACCGAATCGGGGCGCGCCAGGTACACGTACTCGAACACGCAGGGGTGCAGCTCGCTCCTGTCGGCGCACTGGCGGGTCTCGACCTGGCCGTCGTTGTGGATGAACACGGCCTCGCCCGGAGCGATGTCGCGCTCGAGCTGGTGCAGCGTGCCTTCCAGCGCCACGGACTCGCTGGCCAGCATCACGGTGCCATCGGCACCCCGGCCCATGCACAGGGGACGGATGCCGAAGGGATCACGGAAGGCCAGCAGGCCGTAGCCCGCGATGAGGGCGATCACGGCGTAGGAGCCCTTGATACGCCTGTGCACGGCGCTGACGGCCTTGAACACGTCCTCGCTCTTGAGCGGGGCGCCGCTGCTGGCGCGCGCCAGCTCGTGGGCCAGCACGTTGAGCAGCACTTCGGAGTCGCTCTCTGTGTTGGTATGGCGGTGGTCCGTGTCGGACAGCTCCTGGCGCAGCTGCTTGGCGTTGGTCAGGTTGCCGTTGTGCACCATGACGATGCCGAAGGGCGCGTTCACGTAGAAGGGCTGGGCCTCTTCCTCGCTGGTCGCGTTGCCGGCCGTCGGGTAGCGCACCTGGCCCAGGCCCACCGTGCCCGGCAGCGCGCGCATGTTGCGGGTGCGGAACACGTCGCGGACCATGCCCTTGGCCTTGTGCATGAAGAACTTGCGCTCCTGCTGGGTCACGATGCCGGCGGCATCCTGGCCACGGTGCTGCAGCAGCAACAGGGCGTCATAGATCAGTTGATTCACGGGTGCGGTGCTGACCACACCAACGATTCCACACATAGTTGCGTTCCATCCGTTTGCGAAGGTCGCCCTTCGCTGACTGGGCCGTAGCAGCCACCCATTGGCCACGCCTGCGCCCGATTCTCTTTCCAAACTGTTTCAGCCAGCCGACTCCTGCGCTGCAGCGCCTTGTCATGCGGCCGGCAGATAGCGTCCCCACTCCTGCGGCAACTGGGGCAGCACCCTGGCCAGCACCTGCGTCAGCCACGGCGCCAAGGCCGAATCCTGCCACCACTGCCCCTGGTGCAGCGGGGTGTAGCTGATCACCATCGTCGCCAGCAGGGCCAGCAGCGCACCGCGCAGCACCCCGAACAGCGCGCCCAGCGACCGGTCCACGGGCCTCAGGCCCACCGCCTCGATCAGCCGGCGCGACAGCCAGGACACCAGGCCCCAGGCGAACAACGCCGCGATGAACAGCAGCACGAAGCCCGCGGCATAGCGCAACTGCATGTCCCAGTCCTGCATGGGCAGCCACAGCGCCACGTCGGCCGCCCAGATGCGAGCCACGGCGAAGGCCACCAGCCAACCCACCAGCGACAGGACCTCATACACCAGTCCGCGCCAGGCGCCCAGCAGCATCGAGGCCAGCACGCCGGCCAGCAAGATCCAGTCCACCGTGGACATACGCTATGTCTGTGTGCCCATGCCGCTTTGCAAGATCTGCGCCACCGCTCAGAGCTTGAGCACCGATGCCGGCAGGCCCTGGCCCTTCACACGCGCCGCCGCCTTGTCGGCATCGGCCCGGTTGTTGAAGGGACCGACGCGCACCCGCGTGCGCTTGCCGTCCTTGGTATCCACCACCTGCGTGAATGTCTTGAGGCCCGCCAGTTCCAGCTTGGCGCGGATCTCCTGGGCCTTGCTGGCCTCGGCGAAGGCGCCGACCTGCACGATGAAGCGCTCGTCCGCCGCCGCTGCCGATGCCGCAGGCGCGCTGCGCCCCTCCAGCAGGGCCCGGGCACGGGCCGCCTCGTCGCTCCTGGACGGTTCGGGCTTGGGTTCGGGCTTTGGCTTGGGCTCGGGTTTCGGCTCGGGCTTGGGTTCCGGCTTGTGCTCGGGCTTGGCCGGCTCAGGCTTGGGCCGGGGTTCCGGCTTGGGCTCGGGTTTGGGCTCGGGCTTGACGGCAGGCTTGGGATCCGGTTTCGGCTCGGGCCGGGCTTCAGGCCTGGCCTGGGTGGCCGAGGACACGGGCGGGACCACGGGCACGGAAGGCCGGGCCACGGGCACCTCTTCCTCATCGGCACCCAGCGAAGCCTGGGCCGGCACACGGCCTCCCGGCCCCGTCCCGCCCTGATGGGAGTGGGCATCCACGGCATTGGCGCCGGGCACGACCAGGGGAGCGACCTTGTCGCGGTCGGGGATCTCGATAGGAATGTCCACGGGGATGGGACGCGGCTGGGTGTCGAACAGCAGGGGAAAGCCCACCACACCCGCCAGGACCAGCACGGCCGCGCCGATCAGGCGATGGCGCGCGCGGCGGCGCATGACATCGACGCTTTCCGCCTGTCCCAGTCGCGTGGGCCGCCTTGATCCGGACGACGAATCGCCGTCGTCTTTTTTGCCGGGCCAACGAAAATTGAAAAGTGCCATGGAATGCGGACTCGTTCTGATCGGTCACCCCAGGCAGCCACGATGGCCGCCCGCGGTGCGGATCACTGGATTCAGGTGCCCAGATGCTTGGCGTTCAGCCGGGGCGGGCCGTCCTGCAGCACACCGCCCACCGTGAAGAACGAGCCAAAGACCACGATTCTATCAGTGGGACCTGCCGCCTTGACGGCCGCATCCAGCGCCAGCTGAGGGCTTGCGAAGCTGTCGATGGCGATCTGGCGGGGCACGCCCGGTGCGGGTGGCAGGGCTTCGATCTTCCCGCGCAGCACCTCGGCAGTCTCGGCGCGCGGTGTCGGCAGCTCGGTCAGGTACCAGCGGTCGATCAAGGGGGCGATGCGGGCAAGCATGGGCTCCAGGTCCTTGTCGTGCATGGCGCCGAAGACCGCGTGCGTACACGGGAAATAGCCCATGGCGTCGAGGTTGGCCGTCAGCGCGGCCACCGAATGCGGGTTGTGCGCAACGTCCAGCACCAGCGTGGGCTGGCCCGGGATGATCTGGAAGCGCCCCGGCAGCTCGACCATGGCCAGCCCCGTGCGCACGGCCTGGGCCGTGACCGGCAGGCGGTCGCGGATGGCCTCCAGCGCCGCCAGCGCGCCCGAGGCATTGACCAGCTGGTTGGCACCGCGCAGCGCGGGATAGGCCAGCCCGGCGTAGCGGCGCCCGCGCCCGGCCCAGCCCCACTGCTGCTTGTCGCCCGAGAAGTTGAAATCCTGCCCGAAGCGCCAGAGGTCGGCGCCGATGGCTCGGGCATGGTCCAGCACGCTTTGCGGCGGCATGGGATCGCTGACCACCACGGGCCGGCCGGCGCGCATGATGCCGGCTTTCTCGCGGCCGATGCTCTCGCGGTCCGGGCCCAGGAATTCCACATGGTCGATGTCGATGCTGGTGATGACCGCGCAGTCGGTGTCGATCACATTGGTCGCATCGAGCCGGCCGCCCAGGCCGACCTCCAGAATGGCCACATCCAGCCTGGACTGGCTCATCAGCCGCAGGATGGCCAGCGTGGTGAACTCGAAATAGGTGAGCGCCACCTCCGAACCCTGTACGCGCGCCTGCTCCACGGCCTCGAAATGCGGTAGCAGCTCGGCCGCCTTCACGATCTCGCCGCCCACGCGGCAGCGCTCCTCGAAATGCACCAGGTGGGGCGAGGTGTAGACACCGGGTCGGAAACCCGACTGCAGGGCCACGGCCTCCAGCATGGCGCAGGTCGATCCCTTGCCATTGGTGCCCGCCACCGTGATCACAGGGCATTCGAAACGCAGATCCAGGCGCTGGGCGACTTCACGCACGCGATCCAGGCCCAGGGCAATGTTCTTGGGGTGCAGGCGCTCGCAATACGCGAGCCATGCATCCAATGTGGGAAATGAGGTGTGCATACTGCGCGCTATTGTTACCCAGGGCCAGTGCCCTTGCGGTCCCGCCGCCATCCCCCACCCCCTCAACTGCAAGCATTTATGACAATTGCCGCCATCCCCATCGTCTACGGCATTCCCAACTGCGACACGGTCAAGAAAGCCCGTGCCTGGCTCACCGGCCGGGGCATCGCACACGAATTCCATGATTTCAAGAAGCAGGGCGTGCCGGCCGAGAGGCTGCCCGCCTGGATGCAGGCCGTCGGCTGGGAAAAGCTGCTCAACCGCCAGGGCACGACCTGGCGCAAGCTCGACGCCGACACCCAGGCCGGCGCCCAGGACGCGACAGGCGCCGCCACGTTGATGCAGCAGCAGTCCAGCGTGATCAAGCGCCCCGTCGTGGAATGGCCCCACGGCCGCATCACCGTGGGCTTTTCCGCCGACGCCTGGGCCGAGTACGCGCAGGCGTGCAAGCACTGACACCCCGGGCTGCCATGGAACAGCTTCTTACGCGGATTTACGCCGCCGCAAAGTGCTTTTCCCGGCCGAGGAATACACTGGCACCAGGCTCGGCAGGAAGTACTGCGCGAGCAACAGGAGTGCAATCATGAAATCCCTGGTTCTTTTGACGCTGGCGGCCACCACTGCCACCGTGGCCCTGGCCCAGGAGCAAGGCCGGGTGCTGTCCGTGACCCCGGTGACCCAGCAGGTGGCCGTGCCCCAGCAGGTCTGCCGCGATGAGAACGTCTACACCGGCCAGCGCACCTCGGGCGCGGGCGCCGTGCTGGGCGCACTGGCGGGTGGCGTGGTTGGCAACGCCATCGGCCATGGCGGTGGCCGCGCGGCAGCCACGGCGGCCGGCGTGATCGGCGGCGCCATGCTGGGCAACTCGGCCGAAGCCTCCGGTCAACCCCAGTACCAGACCGTGCGCAACTGCACGACGCAGACCTTCTACCAGAACCGCGCCGTGGCCTACGACGTGGTCTATGAGTATGCGGGCCGCAACTACACCACGCGAACCGCCACGCCTCCCGGCGACTGGATCGCGCTGAGCGTGCAGCCTGCGGCCAACAGCGGCGCCTACGGCAGCAACGGCTACTACAGCAGTACCCAGCCGCCGCAGGCCGCCTACGCGACCACGCCCGTGGCGCCGCCCGTGGTCTACCAGAACAACTATTACGATGGCGGCGGCTACTACGCTCCCCCGCCCCAGCCGGTGTACTCGGGGGCCGACTATGTGGCTCCCGTGGTCATTGGGGCGGCTCTGGCCGCTGGCGTCTACTACGCCTCGCGCCCCAGCTATCACGGCTGGCGCGGCGGCCACTACCGTCACGGCTGGCGCCGTTGAGCCAGCCATGTGCCTGCCCGAAAAGCCCCGCCAAGGGGCTTTTTGCATGGCGGCGGCCAGCACGTACGGGCATCGGCCGGGTGCTGCCCTAAAATGGATGGTTTAGTCCAACCTCAGCCCAGCCTCCATGACCACCGAAACCATCTCCGGCGTCACCCTGACCACCAAGGCCAATGTCTATTTCGACGGCAAATGCATCAGCCACGGCTTCACGCTGGCCGATGGCACGAAGAAGTCGGCAGGCGTGGTGCTGCCCAGCCAGCTGACGTTCGGCACGGCCGCCGCCGAGATCATGGAATGCGTGGCCGGCTCGTGCGAATACAAGCTCGACGGCACGGACCAGTGGCTGACCTCCAAGGCCGGCGAGTCCTTCCAGGTGCCTGCGAACTCCAAGTTCGACATCCGCGTGACCGAGTCCTACCACTACATCTGCCACTACGCCTGAGCGGCCGGGCAGCCCCTCGCATCCGACCTGACGGCGCTGCGGCGCCCTCCCAGTTTTCCGGCAGCCGCGCCCAGCGCGCCCGCAGCCATCGTTCTTAAGAGATACATCGTATGGAAACCATCCTGCAAAACGTTCCCGTCGGCCAGAAGGTCGGCATCGCCTTCTCGGGCGGCCTGGACACCAGCGCCGCCCTGCGCTGGATGAAGAACAAGGGCGCCCTGCCCTACGCCTACACCGCCAACCTGGGCCAGCCCGACGAGGCCGACTACGATGAGATCCCCCGCAAGGCCATGGAGTACGGCGCAGAGAAGGCCCGCCTGATCGACTGCCGCACGCAGCTGGCCGGCGAAGGCATCGCCGCCATCCAGGCCGGCGCCTTCCACGTCTCCACGGGCGGCATCACCTACTTCAACACCACGCCGCTGGGCCGCGCCGTGACCGGCACCATGCTGGTGGCCGCCATGAAGGAAGACGATGTCCACATCTGGGGCGACGGCTCGACCTTCAAGGGCAACGACATCGAGCGCTTCTACCGCTATGGCCTGCTGACCAACCCCGCGCTGAAGATCTACAAGCCCTGGCTGGACCAGACCTTCATCGACGAACTCGGTGGCCGCGCCGAGATGTCGGCCTTCATGACCAAGGAAGGCTTCGGCTACAAGATGAGCGCCGAGAAGGCCTACTCGACCGACAGCAACATGCTGGGCGCCACGCACGAGGCCAAGGATCTGGAGTTCCTCAACAGCGGCATCCGCATCGTCAACCCCATCATGGGCGTGGCGTTCTGGAAGCCCGAAGTCGAGGTCAAGGCCGAGGAAGTCTCGGTGACCTTCGAGGAAGGCCGTCCCGTGGCCCTCAATGGCAAGGAGATCGCCGACCCCGTGGAGCTGTTCCTGGAAGCCAACCGCATCGGTGGCCGCCACGGCCTGGGCATGAGCGACCAGATCGAGAACCGCATCATCGAGGCCAAGAGCCGCGGCATCTACGAAGCCCCCGGCATGGCCCTGCTGCACATCGCCTACGAGCGCCTGGTGACCGGCATCCACAACGAGGACACCATCGAGCAGTACCGCATGAACGGCATGAAGCTGGGCCGCCTGCTGTACCAGGGCCGCTGGTTCGACCCCCAGGCCATCATGCTGCGCGAAGCCGCCCAGCGCTGGGTCGCCCGCGCCGTGACCGGCACCGTGACGCTGGAGCTGCGCCGCGGCAACGACTACTCCATCCTCAACACCGAATCGCCCAACCTGACCTACGCGCCCGAGCGCCTGTCGATGGAAAAGGTCGAGGACGCGCCTTTCAGCCCCGCCGACCGCATCGGCCAGCTGACCATGCGCAACCTGGACCTGATGGACACGCGCGACAAGCTGGCCATCTATTCCAAGGCCGGCCTGCTGTTGCTGGGCACCAGCGGCGCCCTGCCCCAGCTGGGCAAGAAGGACTGACACCCTCGAGCGGCTGCGCCGCTCAGGCCGCAAGCCGCCGCAAGGCGGCTTTTTTATGCCTGTACCACGCTTTGCCTACCAGCGCGCGCCCTCGAAGCGCTGCGCAAGGAAGTCCAGCAGCGCGCGAACGGCCTCGGGCAGGTGGCGGCGCGAACTGTACAGCGCATACACATCCAGCGGCTGCGGACGCCAGGCCGGCAGCACCTGCTCCAGGGCCCCCGACGCCAGCAGCGGCTGCACCAGGTAGGTGGGCTGCATGGCGATGCCCGCGCCCTCCACGGCCGCGGCGGCCAGCACCGTGGCCTCGTTGGCGTTGAACCAGGTCGTGACGGCGATCCGCTGCTCATCGCTTTCATCCTCGAGCCTTGTCAGGTGCCAGACATTGCGGCCCACGCGCATGTGGCCCAGGCAGCGGTGCGCCTGCAACTGGGCCGGCGCCGTGGGGCGCCCCGCGCCGTCCAGGTAGGCAGGCGAGGCCACCAGCACGGATTCGCACACGGCCAGCGCTCGGCCGATCAGCGCGGCGCCAGGGTCGGCACTGATGCGGATGGCCAGGTCGATGCGCTGCTCCACCAGGTCCAGCGCCCCGTCATCCACCAGCAGGTCGATCTTCAGGTGGGGGTGCAGCCGCATGAACTGCGCGATGGCCGGTGCCATCTGCGCATGGCCGAAGGACATGCTGCAGGTCACGCGCAGCAGGCCGCGCAGCTGGTTGCCGCCGGGGCGCATCTCGCCTTGCACCTCGTCGGCCAGGGCCAGCATCTGCTGGCTGTAGCGCAGGCATTGCGCACCGGCGTCCGTCAGGGAAACACGGCGCGTGGTGCGGTGCAACAGGCGTGCACCCAGCCACTGCTCCAGCGATTCGACATGGCGCGTGGCCATGGCCCGCGACAGATCCAGGCGCTCGGCCGCCGCCGTGAAGCTGCCGCACTCGGCCACCGTGGCAAACACCTGCATCGCAAAGAGTCGGTCCATTGATCTGCTCGATTCATGCAACAAACAAGCGCATATTCTGCGGTTTATCTGCTCGATTTCAAAAACTAAAGTACGGGACATGGCGGCACGGCGCCGCCACCTTCTTCATTCCAAGGAAACCGACATGCTTCGTACCACCCTGCTTTCGCTCACCCTGGCCCTGTCGGCCGGACTGTCCCAGGCGCAAACGGCCGCGCCGCTGCAGATGAAGGTCTACCAGGCCGACGAGCACAGCTTCGCCGTGACCTCCACGCTGATCACCGGCCCCAGGGAGGCGGTGGTCGTGGACACCGGCTTCACGCGCGCCGACGGCCTGCGCATCGCCGCCAACGTACTCGACAGCGGCAAGCAGTTGACCACCATCCTCGTGAGCAATGCCGATCCCGACTACTACTTCGGCGCCGAAGTGCTCAAGAACCTTTTCCCGCAGGCCAAGGTCGTGGCCACGCCTGCCGTGCGCGAAAAGATCGAGGCCAAGCTGCAAGGCAAGCTGGCCTTCTGGGGCCCCAAGATGGGCGCCAACGCGCCCAGCCACCCCGTGCTGCCCGAGCCGCTGACCGCCAGCACCCTGACCGTGGACGGCCAGACGCTGGAACTGCGCGGCACCACTGGAGCGCTGGCGCACCGCCCATACGTCTGGGTGCCTTCGCTGCGGGCCATCGTGGGCAACGTGGGCGTGTTCGGCAACCTCCACGTCTGGACGGCTGATACCCAAAAGCCGGCCGAGCGCCAGGCCTGGCTGGCCCAGCTCGACGAGATGCAGGCCCTCAAGCCCTCCGTCGTCGTTCCGGGCCACATGCAGGCCGGCACGGCCATGGATGCCAGCGCCATCGCCTATACCCGGAGCTACCTGCAGCGCTTTGATGCGGCCGCCGCCTCGGCCCGCAACAGCGGCGAGCTGATCGAAGCCATGAAGCAGGCCTACCCGCAGGCCGGCATGGCGCTGTCGCTGGACATCGGTGCCAAGGTCAACAAGGGCGAAATGCCCTGGTGACCCCCTGGTGATCAGGCCCATCAATTGCGAGCGCACACTTTCCATAAATCATTGATGGAACTGTGAAACGGCGTTCGCAATCCAACCTGCTGCCGCCCCCCTTGTCCGTGGCGGCAGGAGGTGCAGCCATGAAATACATGAAGCATTGGCAGGACCCGCTCAACGTCCTGCTGGGAGTCTGGTTGGCCGTCTCGCCCTGGATACTGGGATTCCAGGACCAGATGACGCCCACGACCAACGGCGTGGTCATCGGCCTGGCGCTGATCGCGGCGGCGCTGGGGGCCATCTTCATGCCACGGGCATGGGAGGAATGGACCGAAGGCCTGCTGGGACTGTGGATGGTCATCTCCCCCTGGGTACTGGGTTTTTCCGGCCAGATGGACGCCATGCGCAATGCCGTGGTGTCGGGCATCGTGGTGCTGGGACTCGCACTGTGGGTGCTGATCACCGACAAGGACTACATGAGCTGGCGCAGCCGCTCCGCCCACTGATGCGGTAAACCGCGAAGGCCCGCGCGCAGGCATTGCACGCGGGCCTTCGCTTTTCCAGGCGGCAATGGCTCAGACCACCACGGGCTCGGGCTCCAGGCGGATGCCGAAGCGCTCGTAGACGCTGGTCTGTATGGCGCCGGCCAGCGTCATGACCTCGCCACCCGTGACGCTGCCATCGACGCTGTGGCGATCACCCCGGTTGACCAGCACCAGGGCCTGCTTGTCGTACACGCCGGCGCGGCCCATGGACTTGCCCTTCCAGCCACAGGCGTCGATCAGCCAGCCGGCAGCCAGCTTGATGGAGCCGTCGTCCATGGGGTAATGCACGATCTTGGGCTCGCGCGCGATGATGTCGGCGCACTGCTCCGGCGTCACGGTGGGGTTCTTGAAGAAACTGCCGGCATTGCCGATCTGCTGCGGATCGGGCAGCTTGGCCCGGCGGATCTCGCAGACCCAGTCGAAGATCTGGCGCGCCGTGGGCTCGGCGACGCCGGCCTCGGCCTGGCGGCGCTGCAAGTCCAGGTAGCCGAGATCGGGCCGCCACTCCTTGGGCAGGGCCAGGCGCACGCGCGTGATCACCGCACGGCCCTTCAGTCCCATGCCACGCGGCGGCAGGCCCTGCATGCGTGCCCGCGCCACGGGGGTGGGCTCTGCGGGCGCATGCTTGAACACCGAGTCGCGGTAGCCGAAGGCGCATTGCGCGGAATCCAGCGTGAAGGACTCGCCCGTGGCCAGGTCCATGGCGTCCAGCGATTCGAAGCGGTCCTGCAACTCCAGTCCGTAGGCGCCGATGTTCTGCACGGGCGCCGCACCCACGGTGCCGGGGATCAACGCCATGTTCTCCAGGCCCGCATAGCCCTGGGCCAGCGTCCAGGCCACCAGGTCGTGCCAGCGCTCTCCGGCACCGGCCTCGACGATCCAGTGGCGATCGGTTTCGCGCAGCAGGCGCATGCCCGCTATCTCCATCTTGAGGACCACGGGATCGACATCGCCCGTGATCACCACGTTGCTGCCGCCGCCCAGCACGAACACGGGCTGGCGGCCCCACAGCGGATCGGCCAGGAAATGGCGCACATCCTCGTCGCTGCGCACACGCACCAGGGTGTGGGCGCGGGCGGCGATGCCGAAGCTGTTGCAATGCTGCAGCGGAACATTTTTCTCGACTAACATCAGCCGGATTGTCGCACCGCGTCACCACGCCTCCGGCACCGTGCCCGCATCGCCCGGTCCAGCGCTGCGATACTTTTTCAGAACATTTACAGGAAATATTTGCCATGCCTTCTTTTGACACCGTGTGCGAAGCCGACTTCGTCGAAGTGAAGAACGCCGTGGAGAACACCGCCAAGGAAATCGGCACCCGCTTCGACTTCAAGGGCACCTCGGCCGCCATCGAACTCAAGGACAAGGAAATCACGCTGTTCGGCGATGCCGACTTCCAGCTGCAGCAGGTCGAGGACATCCTGCGCAACAAGCTGACCAAGCGCAGCGTGGACGTGCGCTTCCTGGACATCCAGAAGGCCCAGAAGATCGGCGGCGACAAGCTCAAGCAGACCATCAAGGTCAAGAACGGCATCGAGGCGGAACTGGCCAAGAAGCTGCAAAAGCTGATCAAGGACAGCAAGCTCAAGGTGCAGGCCGCCATCCAGGGCGACAGTGTGCGCGTCACGGGTGCCAAGCGCGACGACCTGCAGGCGGCGATGGCCCTGATCCGCAAGGACCTGGCCGACCACCCGCTGTCGTTCAACAACTTTCGCGACTGATCGCCCGACATCCGTCCTTCCACCACAAGCCCCATGCGCCACCTGCGTGCCCTAATTCTGAGCCTGGCAGGCGTGGCCGCTCTGCTTCCGCCGCTGGCGACAGCGCAGTCCGTGGCGCTCAGCGGCGTGCTGGGCAGCAAGGCCTTGCTGGTCATCGACGGTGGAGCGCCGCGCGCGCTGGCGGCTGGCGACAGCCTGCAGGACGTGCGCGTGCTGCGGGTGGCAGGCGACACGGCCGAGGTGGAAATCAAGGGCCGCCGCCAGACATTGCGCCTGGGCGAAGCGCCCATCAACCTGGGCGGCCGGGGCGCGGCAGCGGGCGATCCCGCGCTCGGGCGGCGCGTGGTGCTCAAGGCCGACAGCCGGGGCCACTTCATCGAACGCGGCCAGATCAATGGCAAGACCATGGTCTACATGGTGGACACGGGCGCCAGTTCGGTCGCCATAGGCCGCTCCGACGCCGAACGCATGGGCCTGCCCTTTCTCCAGGGCCAACCCGTGGTGATGCGCACCGCCAACGGCGACGCCCAGGGCTGGCGCCTGCGGCTGGACTCGGTGCGCGTGGGCGATGTCGAGGTCTTTGGCGTGGATGCCGTGGTCGCTCCTCTTGCCATGCCCTATGTGCTGCTGGGCAACAGCTTTCTCGCGCACTTCCAGATGACCCGCCAGGGCAGCGAGATGGTGCTGGAGCGGCGCTGATGCGGCCTGTGCGCGCCCCTGCGGCCCTGTTCCCCCACCGATGAGCCAACGCCCCGACGACTCCTACGAAGACCTGCTGGGCCTGTGGTCCGACCTGGAGGCCGCGCTGTCCGTGCTGCTTTCGGCGCCGCTCCAGGTGCAGGGCTTTCTCGTCAAGCTCCAGCAGATCGACCACTGGCTGCAGGAGCTGATCGCCCATGACAGCGATGCGGCGCTGTACCTGATGTTCCAGCGGGCCTGCTCCTCCACCGTGGGCTACAGCGCCTCCCATGCCCTGGTCTGCGCCTGCCTGTGCCACGTACTGGCGCGCGAGCTGCGGCTGGATGCCACGGAGCACCAGACCCTGGTGCGGGGGGCGCTGACCATGAACATCGGCATGAATGCGCTGCAAGACGAGCTGGCGCTGCAGCGCGAGCCGCTGACGACGGCGCAGCAGCAGGCCGTCCAGCGCCACCCGCTGCAAAGCCAGGCCCTGCTGGCCCGGCTGTTCGTCAACGATGCGCTGTGGCTGGAGCTGGTGGCGCGCCACCACGAGGCCGTCCCCCAGCAGCCGCTGGCGACGCTGCCATCCGTGCTGCGCCTGGTGCGCGTGCTGGGAACCGTGGACCGCTATGCCGCCCTGATCAGCCCGCGCAAGTCGCGCGAGGGCCGCAGCACGGCAGAGTCGCTGCGCATGCTGACCCAGCAACCGCGCTACTCCGATGAAGTCGGTTTCGCCCTGGTGCGCGCCGTCGGCCTGTGCCCGCCGGGCACCTACGTGCGACTGGACAACGGGGACATCGCCGTGGTGCTGCGCAGGGGCGAGCCGCCGCACCCGCCCCTGGTGGCCAGCGTGATCGGCGCCGATGGCGCCAGCCTCTACCCACCCGTCATCCATGAAGGCGAGGACGGACCCCGCATCCGCTCGGCACTGGCGCGCGCCGCCATCACGCTGGAACTGGACCCGCGCACGCTGGCGCGGCTGGGTGTGCTGGCCGCACGCGGCAGCCAGTCGCTGTACCGCATGGTGCAGGTGCCGGGTCCGCTGTAGCGCGTCCTGCCGGCCATCAATAGGCCATCAATAGGCCGTTCATCGGTCATCAATCGGCCTTGATGCCCGCCTGCCGGATCACGGCACTCCAGCGCTGTATCTCGCCCTGCACCCATTGCGTGGCCTGCTCGGGCGTGTTCGCCACCACGGACAGCCCCATTTCCGCCATCTTCCGGCTGGCCTGCGGCTGGGCCAGTGCCGCGTTGAATTCCTTGTTCAACCGGGCGACGGCGGCCGCAGGCGTGCCGGCCGGGGCGCCTATGCCAATCCAGTAGTCGATGTCCATGGCGGGGATGCCGGCCTCTTTGGCACAAGGCACATCAGGCAGCGTTGCATTGCGCTCCGGGCCCGTCACCATCAGGGCCCTGAGCTTGCCGCTTCGGATGTAGGGCAGCGCCGTGGGGACCGAGGTGATCAAGGCCTGCACCTGGTTGCCCATCAGGTCGGCCAGCACGGCGCCCGCGCCCTTGTACGGCACATGGACCAGGTCGGCGCCCGTTGCGCTCTTGAACAGCTCGCCGGCCAGGTGGGTGTTGGTGCCATTGCCGCCCGAGCCGTAGTTGAGCTTGCCGGGCTGGGCCTTGGCCAGCGCGATGAACTCACCCACGCTGCGCGCCTGCACCTGGGGGTTGACCACCAGCACATGGGGCACCTTCACCGCCGTGGTGACCTGGGTGAAAGCCTTGCGCGGATCGAAGGGCAGGTTGGGCATCAGTCCGGCGGCAATGGCATAGGACAGCTCCACGGTCAGCAGCGTCTGGCCGTCCGGCGCGGCACGAGCGGCCGCGCTCCAGCCCACCACGCCACCACCGCCGGTGCGGTTGTCCACCACCAAGGCAGAGCCCAGGCCCGGCGCGGCGAACTGCGCGATCACGCGCGTCACCAGATCGGCGCTGCCGCCCGGCGCATACGGCACGATGATGGTCACGGGCTTGCCCTGGGCAGCCGCCCAGGTGGGGGCGAGGCAGGCTGTGCCGGCCAGGGCCAGCACGGCACGGCGAGAGATGAGGGATGGCATGGCGGTCTCCTTGGAATGATGAGCGGGGCAAATGGAAAGAGGTCGATGGGGCAAGCGAGGCAGAGGACCCCGGTGATGCAGCGTCATTCGGGCTGCGCCTGGCCCAGCCGGTACACGCGGCTTGCCGTTCCTTCGAAAAGGGCCTGGCGCTCGGCGACGCTTGCGCCCGCCGCCAGCCGCTTGAAGGCGTTCCAGCAGGTGGCGTAGCTGAAGGAGCCCTTGTCCACCGGAAAATTGCTCTCGAACATGCAGCGGTCGGCGCCGAATGCCTCGATGCAGGTCTCCATCCATGGCCTCCAGGCCGCAGCCAGTTGCTCCGAGGCCGCAGGCCTGTCCGCCTTCTCGAAGCCGAATCCGTTGATGCGCATGCCCAGCCCGCCGAGCTTCACGTACACATTGGGCAGCCGGGCCAGGGCCTGCATGGAGGTCTTCCAGCGCTCGAACACCTCGGCATGCCGGCCTTCATAGGCGCCGATGCGGGCCACGCCCCCGCAGTGGTTGATGATCACGGCCGTCTGCGGAAAGGCCAGTGCCAGGTCCAGCAGCTCCGGCAGTTGCGGAAAGAGCAGCCAGGCGTCGAAGGAAAGCCCCAGTGGCGCCAACTGCGCCACGCCCCGCCGGTAGGCCGGGTCCAGCAGCAGGCCCTGGGGCGCGGCGGTCAGGGGATTGACCAGGGAACTGTCCGCGTCCCAGGTCGCCAGGTGCCGGATGCCGCGAAAGCGCCCCTTGCCGGCCTCCAGATGGGCCAGCAGCACTTCGCGCACCGCCGCACCGGCGCGCAGGTCCGCATATCCGACGATGCCCTGCGCCAGGGCGCAGGCCGCATGGCCTTGCCTGTGCTCTTGCACATCCTGCACGCCCTGCGCCGCCTGCACCACGAACTCGGTCTCGCCCACCGGCTGCATCGCCTGCGGGCTGGCAGTGCGGTAGTGCGTCAGCGCCTGCATGTAGACCGAGGCCCGGACCCTGTGGCCCGAGCCCGCGTCGGCCAGGTATTCATCCGCCATGTAGCGCCAGCCCGGTCGATCGTAGAAATGGTGGTGGGCATCGACGATGGCCAGCGATGGCTCAAGGATCTCCTCCTCATGCAGGCCCAGCCAATCCGGCCTCACCGGTAGATAGTTGCCCATGTGCGTTGCGTGCCTTCTTTCATAGTTCTATCTGACAGAATAAATATCCATAAAATAGAACTATAGCCAGGCATCTGCGGCACACGGACAGGGGCAAACCCGCTGGCGGACGCGGCCAGCGACGAACCGGCGGCAGCCTGGCCGGCGATCAGGAATCCACGGAAGGGGTCGGTGAAGGGATCAGGCGCCGGCCCACAGGCCCGCATGGTGGCCGCGCGTGAAGGCCTCTTCCAGCACCGAGTAGCCAGCCCAGTCGGAATGCGCGAACCACAGGCGGCGCGTGCCCGGCGTGGGCAGCAGGGCCACGCGCTCGCCAGCGCACTGCGCGCTGCGGCCCCGGTGGCGCGACTGCAGCGCCACCTGGCTGAGCAGTTGCTGGTCGCCAGGCCGGGGAATGGCCATGGCATGGCCGTAGCGCGTGATTTCCATGCGCGTGGCCTTGTAAAGCAGGTCGGGATGGGGCACGAGCAGGCTGCCGACGATGCGGTCCCGCCAGATGCCGAAGGGCTGGCCCAGCAGTTGCGCGCGCCCGTCGGGCCAGTCGCCCAGCGCCTGGTAGTAGCTCAGCACCTTGGGCCGGGGCGTGAGCCGGTCCAGGCCCTGGTGGCCCGCGTCCACGTAGCCCAGGCCGCCTGCATTCGGATCGGCAAAGAGCACGTTGTCCCAGGCCGGATCGGCACCGGGCCGGTCGGCCAGCGGCTGCTGCAGATGGATATTGGCCACCAGCCAGGGCGCCCAGTCCAGACGACCCGCCACCGCGCGCAGGAAATCCGGCGCATCGCGCACCACGCGTGCCGCGATGAAGCTGGGCAGGGCCACGACGCAGCGCGCGGCCAGCCAGCGCTCATGCTGCTGGCGGCCGTGGTGGTAGACGTCGATCTCCACACCGTCGGCACCTTCGGCGATGGATAGCACGCTGCAATCCGTCTGCACGTTGGTGGAGCCCAGTCCTGCCACCAGCTGCTGTGACAGCCAGCCATTGCCCTGGGGCCAGGTCAGCACGGCGTCGCCTGCCTCTTCGGCCGTGCGCTCGTCTTGGCGGCGCGGGGCCGAGAAGCCATGGCGGCTGGCGAAATAGTGAATGCCTGCCCAGGCCGATACGCGCGCCAGGCCCGCGCCAAAGTCGTCGCGGCAGCAGTACTCCAGATACCAGAGCAACTGCGCATCGTCGATGCCCTGGCTGGTCAGCCAGGCCTGCATGGTCTGGCCATCCAGCGCGGCATGGGCGGCGGGCAGCCGGCCTTCGCGCTGCCAGACACGGATGGACGGCATGGCAAAGGCCGCCCTCTCCATCTCCTGGGCCACGCTGCGCGCAAAGCGCTCGTACTGCTCCAGCGTGCGCGGCGCCACGCCATCGACGGGCAGCAGGCCTTCATGCCAGGCGCCCTGCCAGAACAGGCGCTCCTGCGGGCTGTGGCACAGATGGCGCTCGTCGTACTGCCAGCGGCCCGCGCGGCGCTGGCGCAGGCCCAGGGTCTCCAGCCAGTCCTGCACCTCGGCCGCATCGTCGCCGGGCAGGGGCAGATAGTGGGCACCCAGCGGACAGGGCAGGCCCGCGATGCTGCCGCCCTGGCTGTTGCCACCCATGGCCTGCTGCGTGTCCAGCAGGGCCACGCCCTGCACACCCGCCAGCTCCAGCGCCCGCGCGGCGGCCAGGCCTGCCATGCCGCCGCCGGCAATCACCACCTTGGCGCGGTGCACCACGGCCGGTGCCGGCAGCGCCAGGCCCTGGGCCAGGCGCTGCCAGAACGCGCGCAAGGCATGGCCGCGCTCCAGCGCCACGCCGCTGAATCCGCCGGGCAGGTCTTCAAGCCGCGGCGGCGGTGGCATGCAGCCGGGCAGGCCCAGGCCCAGGGCCGCGCCGCCCGCCAGGCCTTTCAGCCATTGGCGCCTGCCCCACAAAGGCGGGAGACCGGTGCTCAACGCTCCACCCTGCCCCATTCGCGCTCGTAGGTGTTGACCAGCACCTGGTTGGACAGGCGGTTGACCTCGGCCGGCACGCGCGCCATGTCCAGCGGGAAGTCGAACATCAGCGCCATGGTCTGCGCGCTCAGAAAGCGCAGGCCCGCAGGCAGCGCCTCGGGCTCGCGCCAGGGTCGGTGGCTGGCGATGACGAAGCCCCATTCGCCGAAGCTGGGCACATGGGCGTGGTAGGGCGTGGCTTGCAGGCCGATGGACTCGATGGTCTGCACCACGGTCCAGTAGCTCTTGCGCGCGATCAGCGGCGAGGTGGTCTGCACCACGGCATAGCCGCTGGCCGCCAGCCGCTTGTCCAGCAAGGCATAGAAGCTGTTGGTGAACAGCTTGCCGATGGCGAAATTGGTGGGATCGGGAAAATCGACGATGACCACGTCGAAAGTCTCACCCTCCTGCTGCAGCCAGTGGAAGGCATCGGTGTTGACGATGCGCACGCGCGCATCGCCCAAGGCCTCGCCATTGAGCCGACGCAGCATGGCGTTGTCCTTGAACAGGTCGGTCATGGCCGGGTCCAGCTCCACCAGCGTGACCGACTCCACCGTCGGGTACCTGAGCACCTCGCGCACCGCCATGCCGTCGCCCCCGCCCAGCACGGCCACCCGCCTGGGCGCGCCATGCGCGGCCATCACCGGGTGGACCAGGGCCTCGTGGTAGCGGTACTCGTCGCTTTGTGCGAACTGCAGATTGCCGTTGAGGTACAGACGCGCACCCTGGCGCCCCTGCGTGACCACGATGCGCTGGTAGGGCGAGCTGCTGGAGAGCACGATGCGGTCCTGGTAGAAATGGTCGTCGGCCAGGCGCGTCAGGTGGTCGGCACCCCAGATGCCCGTGCCCAGCAGTGCCAGCACGGCCGCACAGGCCAGGGCATGGGCACGCGGGCGGCGCAGTTCATGGCGAAACAGCAGCAGCGCCCACACCGCCACGGCCGCGTTCATGAAACCGAACAGCAGGCCCGTGCGCACCAGTCCCAGCTTGGGCACCAGCAGCAGCGGAAACGCCAGTGACACGGCCAGGGCGCCCAGATAGTCGAAGGTCAGCACCTGGGAGACCAGATCCTTGAGCGTCACATTGCGCTTGAGGATGCGCATCACCAGCGGGATCTCCAGCCCCACCAGCGTGCCCACCACCAGCACCATGCCGTACAGCAGGACACGGAATGCCCCGGGCGCATAGGCATTGGCGATGAACAGCGTGGCCGGCAAGGCGCCGCCGACCAGCGCCACCATCAGCTCGATGCGCAGGAAATGCGCGGGCAGATGGTCCTCGAAGAAGCGCGACAGCCATGAACCTATGCCCATGGCGAACAGGTAGCTGCCGATGATGGTGGAGAACTGCAGGACCGAGTCGCCCAGCAGATAGGAGGCCAGCGCCCCCGCGGCCAGCTCATAGAGCAGTCCGCAGGCCGCGATCACGAAGACGCTGACCAGCAGGGCGATGTCGATGGAGCGCGGCGGCTGCGCGCCGTGGGAAGAGGCGGAAGAGGGCACGGCCGGTATTGTGCGCGATGCGCCCGTGCCCGCGACCGACACGCCCAGGCGCACCGTGCGACCCGGTGCACCGCGCCTGGGCGGCTGCCGTCAGAACTGGTAATTGGCGCTCACCAGTACGCTGCGCGGCGTGCCCGGCATCGCCGCGGCGCGCCAGTACTGCTTGTCGAACAGGTTGGACAGCGCCACGGTCACGGTCCAGGCGTCCTGGCGCCAGCCCACCAGGGCGTCCCAGCGGGTATAGCCGGGCAGGATGGCCGTGTTGGCGGCGTTGGTGAAACGGCTGCCCGTATAGGTCACGCCGACTTCGCCATACCAGGGGCCCTTGGGCGCATAGCGCAGGAACAGGTTGCCGTTGCGCCTGGCCGTGTCACGCAGGTACAGGCCTACGTTGGCGGGGTTCTGCACATCCTCGACCACCTTGGCGCTCATGAAGGCCACGCCGCCACGCACATACCAGGACTGGGCCACGCGGCCGGCCGCGCTGAACTCGATGCCGCGCGAACGCTCCTTGCCCCGGATGGCCCAGGTGAAGGGGTCGTTGTCGGGATCGGGACGGTAGCGGATGTTGTATTTTTCCAGCTGGTAGACAGCGACCTGGGTGGACAGCGCACCGCCCAGCCAGTCGCTCTTGACGCCGACTTCCGACTGGCGCGAGTACTGCGGCTCCTCGTCCAGCACCGCGCCCACGCCGGTATCCACGGACAGGATGCCGCGCCCGCCATAGGGAGAGTAGCTCCTGTTCCACGAGGCATAGAAGCTGTGCTCGCGCACCGGCTGCCAGACCACGCCCACGCGCGGGCTGAAGCCGTTGCCGTCGGTCTTGCGCGTCAGCCTGGTGAGATTGTTGGTGCTCTGGAAGTCGTAGCTGTCGTAGCGCAGACCCAGCAGCAGCTTCCACTGCTCGGTCAGGCTGACCAGGTCCTGCATGTACAGTGCCTGGCCCTTGCCACGGTGGAAGTTGTCCTGGGTGGGATTGCCCGGCGCCGGCCGCGAGGGCCAGACGATGGGCTGGAACGGGTCGTAGGAGAAAGTGCTGCCAGGCTGGCCGATGCGCGGCGCGCGCTCTTCCTCGCTGGCCTCCAGGCCCACCAGCAGATCGTGCTTGATGCGGCCCGTGCTGAACTTGCCCGTCAGGTCCAGCGTGTTGGACAGCGTCGTGTTGCGGGTCTGTTGCCAGGCATAGTTGGGCGTGATCTTGCCGGTCGCGGGCCGGTAGGTACCCATGAAGTAGTGGTCGAAATCCTGGCTGGACTCGCGCTTGCTGGCCACCCAGCGCAGGCTCCAGCGGTTGTTGAAGTCATAGGACAGATCGGAGCGCAGCACACGCAGGCGGTCTTCCACGTAATCGCCCGGGGCCGCGAAGCCCTTGCGGATGGACACGCCGGCCGGCAACTGGTCGTAGGCGGGGCCGCGGTCGGGCACGCGCCACACGTTGTCATAGGTGTACTGGCCGGTCCAGCGCAAGCCCGTGCGCGTGTCCACCAGGATGCTGGGCGAGACCATCTCGTTGCGGTTGCGTATGCCTTCGCGGAAGCTGTGGGCCTGCTCGCGGTCGGCCGTCAGGCGCACTGCCACATGCTCGTTGAGCACGCGGTTGATGTCGATGGTGCCGCCCACGTTGTCCCAGGAGCCGCCGCGCAGCGTGATGCTGCTCCTCGCATCGAAACGCGCCTGCTTGCTCACCATGTTCACCACGCCGCCGCCCGCGCTGCGCCCGTAGAGCACCGAGGCCGGTCCCTTGAGGATCTCGATGCGCTCCACATTGGCCGTGCTGCGGCGCACCTGCCCGCTTTCGCGCACGCCATCGCGGTAGATGTCGCTCTCGTCGGCCTTGAAGCCACGGATGTACACGCCCTCGCCGCGCATGTCATAGGAAGTGTTCACGCCCGGCACGCCGTCCAGCATCGTCGCCAGATCATTGATGCCATAGCTCTTGTACTTGTTGACCTCCAGCGTATCGATGGTCTGGGGAATGTCCTTGGGCGCCAGATAGGTCTTGGTCGCCGTGGTCACCCCCTCGGGCCGCACGTCATCGGGGTCGTACTGGGTGCCCGTGACCTGCAGCGTGGGCAGGGTGTGGGTTGCGTGGGCCTGGGCTTCGACTTGCTGGGCGTCCTGGGCCTGGGCCGTGCCCGCCAGGGCCGTGGCAAGGACGCCAGCGGTCACACCTGCTGACATCCGCGCCCGGCGCGCGAACTGATGATCTGTCATGAAAGCTCCCTCTTCGGAATAAGGGCGCGATTCTATTGAGAATGCAAACGAATATCATTTGCAAACTCATCATCAGCAAGGAAATTGTTGCCATGCAGCAACGCCCGGCGCGCGCACTACCCCGCCTGCGCAGGACAGGTCGTCTCTGCGGGAGCCATGCGAAGTACGCAGGGTCGACTGGCCCGGCTCAGTGGATGGCGGCCGCGACGATGATGCTGATGCCCAGGCACATGGCCGCCACGACCATGGCCAGTGCCTTGTTGTGCTTCTCCACGATTTCGGCCCACATGTCCACGGGCGTGATCTTGTCGATGATGATGAAGCACAGCCAGAACACCACCACGCCCACCAGCGCATAGAGGATCGAGCCGAAGAAGGACGCGGGGTTGAACCAGTCGAAGTTCATGTTCAGTTTCTCCGTTGTTTACTTGTGGCTGCCGCCGGAGGTGTATCCCCCCCAGGAGCCGCCGCTGCTGCGGGTGTAGCTGTTGCAGTTGGGATCGGTGTTCGGGTCGCAACCGGGCCGGGAGGCGCAGCCACGCAGGGTGACGAACACCAGCCACAGGATGACCAGCCCGATGATGATGGCCCACAGCCCGAAGCGGCTGCCCGACATCACCCCGACCTGGGAGCGGTCGCGCAACTGCTTGAGGCCGAAGGCCATGGCCAGCGTGGTGGCCGCGATGGAGCTGCCGTGGGTCCAGGTCGTCTCGCCGTTTTCGGTCTCGCTGGCCAGGAAGGCCTTGTTCTGCGCGCCCGCGCTCACGTAGTCCGCATTGCTGGTGGTCTGGCCGCGCAGCACGGGCCAGTAGAACTCGCCCAGCGCATAGGTGGTCTCCGCCCTGTAGCGCGATTCGAGCTGGTACTGGCGGCGCATGTACTTGGCCGTGCTGCGGCTGTTGGACAGCTTGGGCACGCCCGTGGTCACGCGGGCCATGCTCCAGCCGTCGGAGGAGTCGACCAGGAAGGCGAAGCCGGCCTTCTGATTGAACAGCAGGTACTCCTCCCAGCCAAAGCTCTCGTCATCGCCGGCCTCCTGGCCCATGCGGTGCTGAAAGCCCACCACCTGCCATTGCAGGCCTTCGAGCATGCCCTTGCTGCCCAGCGGAATGGCAGGGCGTACGGGTTCGTGCTGTTCGGCGTAGGCCAGGTCCTTGCCGATGCCCTGGCTCAGATCCACCAGCGAACCACAGCTGGGACAGCTCAGGCTCTTGGTGGTGGAAAAGCGCACGGGCACCACGGCGCCGCACTTGGGACAGTTGAAATGCCGGCCCTGCTCGCCCTTGAGCGAAGCGCCATCGCGCAGGCCCTGCATCTTGAGGTCGTCCAGCACCACGCGCTCGCCCAGGCTGAGCGCCGGTGGCTGGGCCGAGAAATCCACGGACAGCACCTGGCCTTCTTCGCTGCGCAGCTCCACCAGCCAGTAAGGCTTGCCGGGCTCGGGCAACTGCGCCAGCTCGCCCTGGGCCGAGACCAGGCCGGCCTTTTGCACGCTGCTGACCGTAAAGGTCTTGCCGCCAAGCACGCGCTGCGAGCCCAGCAGCCATTCGGCGGCCTTGAAGGGCCCGTTGCGCACGGCCTCGGCCTGCCAGGGCCAGGACCAGACGAACTGCCCGTTGTCCTCGCTCAGAAAGCCCAATGCGCCGTCGCTGAAGGCGGCCACCCACTCGCTCCAGGCGCCGGCTTCGCTCTTGAGCTGCAGCCGGCCGACCAGGGTGAAATGCTCCGGCTTGCCGTTGCGCAGCATCTGCCCCGTGACGCCGATGCGCATGGGGCTGTAGTCCTGGAAGACCTCGGCCATGGAGCCACGGCGCTGCAGCACATCGCCCTGGCGCACCACGGTGCTGCGGCAGAACTCGCAAACGGCGTAGCTGGCCTGGGCGCTGGCGAACTCGACGGGCGCGCCACAGCCGGGGCAAGGTGCGCGGTAGACGCGCTGCGATGGACTCGATGCCATGGATGAAGTTCGTCAGAAGAAAGAAGGCCTGGAGCGCGGTCGGCAGGCGGCGGCCGCGTGCTGTGCGCCTTCCGGGCCAGGCAGGCGCGGAAGGCGCGCCGTGCTCAATGAGACTTGCCCTTGCCCGTGCCGGACTTGGCCGAAGCCGCGGCATCGGCCTTCCTGCTGCCCAGCCGGGACTCCTTGCCGGCCATGAGGCGCTGGATATTCTCGCGGTGGCGCCAGATCAGCAGCGCCGCCATGGCGACGATGGCTGCGGCGATGGGCGTCTCCGCATACCAGACCACGCCGCTGCACAGCAGGTAGTACACGGGTGCGAAGACCGAGGCCACCAGGGCGGCCAGCGAGGAATAGCGGAAGAACACGGCGATGATCAGCCAGGTCAGGGCCACCGCCAGGCCCAGCCAGCCGCTGATGCCCAGCAGCACGCCCAGGGCCGTGGCCACGCCCTTGCCGCCCTTGAAGCGGAAGAACACCGGGTACAGGTGGCCCAGGAAGGCGGCCAGCGCCACCAGGGCCAGCGTGCCGTCGCCCAGGCCGAAGCGCCCACCGAACCACTGCACCAGGGCCACGGGCAGCCAGCCCTTGGCCGCATCGAGCAGCAGCGTCACGGCCGCGGCCGCCTTGCTGCCCGAGCGCAGCACATTGGTGGCACCCGGGTTGCCGCTGCCATAGGTGCGCGGATCATTCAGGCCCATGGCCCGGCTGACGATGACGGCGAACGACAGCGAGCCGATCAGATAGGCCGCCACGGTGGCAAGAAGAGGATAGAGCGCGTTCAATTCGGGTCCTTGGCCGGTTGCGGCGACGCGCAGCCCGGCCGGCCGATGCGGCCCGCCCTCCCTGCTCGTCGACGCATGTCTTTCATGTTGTCAGGCGCCTATTCTGCCAGCGCGCAATGCACGGGCCGGGCATCGAGCAGCCGCACGCAGACCTGGGGGTCCAGCTGCACGAGAAAGCCGCGCCGCCCGCCATTGATGGCGATGCGCGGCAGCGCGAGGATGCTTTCCTCGATGTAGACCGGCATGGCTCGGCGCGTGCCGAAGGGCGAGGTGCCGCCGACCAGGTAGCCGCTGTGGCGGTTGGCCACCTCGGGCTTGCAGGGCTCCACGCTCTTGGCGCCGATCTGGCGCGCGAGGTTCTTGGTCGAGACCTTGCAGTCGCCGTGCATGAGCACGATCAGCGGCCTGGCGTCCTGGTCCTGCATCACCAGGGTCTTGACCACCGTGTGCTCGTCCAGGCCCAGGCTGGCCGCGCTGTGTTCGGTGCCGCCGTGCTCGACGTATTCGTAGGGATGCTCGGTGAACTCCACCTTGTGGGCGCGCAACAGCTGGGTCGCGGGTGTCTCGCTGACATGAGAGTTTTTCTTGGACATGAAGTTTTTATCGTTTTACAATAAATTTTTATCGACTGACAAAGATCAAACAACGCCATGAACTATACGCTCGACCTTGCGGGACCGGCATTGAGGCGACACGCACGCGTGGCCCGGGTCCTGGTCGCCATCGCGGCCATCGCGCTGCTGGCACTTCCGTTGGGCGCCCTGCTCGCACCGGCCAATCTCGATGGCCAGGCCGAAAGCCTGCTGGGCATGCCGCCGGGCCAGCCGCTGGACATGGCGGCGCGCTGGCGCACGGCCGTAGTCAGCCTGCTGCCCGTCGGCTGCGGACTGTATGCGCTGCGCCAGCTGTGGACGCTGTTCGGCGAGTACCTGCACGGAGATGTCTTCGGCCTGGGAGCCCAGCGGGCCCTGATGCGCTTTGCCTGGACCGTGCTGGCCGGCTCGCTGGCCCTGCCCTTCGCACGCGCCCTGATGTCCGTGGCCGCGAGCATGGGCAACCCGCCGGGCCAGCGATTCGTTTCGCTGGGCCTGTACTGGCATGACGGTCTGCTGGTGTTGCTGGGCCTGGTGCTGGTGTCCATTGCCCACGTGATGCTGCAGGCCCGCCGCCTGGCCGAAGAGAACGCGGGGTTCGTGTGAGCTGGCTGCCCTGCGTCCTGCACCTCGTCGTGCTGCCGGGTCAGCGCCCGATCACTCTGCATCTGCATGAGCTCGCCGCAGTGGTGCTCGGCATGGGCCTGCTGGCCCTGGCCTCGGCCCTGCGCGAAGGCCGCCGCGTCCGGACGGGAGCCTGATCCATGCCCATCATCGTCCACCTCGATGTGATGCTGGCGCGGCGCAAGATGCGTTCGCGCGAACTGGCCGAGCTCGTCGGCATCACCGAGCAGAACATTTCGCTGCTCAAGAGCGGCAAGGTGCGCGGCGTGCGCTTCGATACGCTGGAGCGCATCTGCGAGGCACTGCAGTGCCAGCCCGGCGACCTGCTGGAATGGTCCCCCGGACCCCAGGCATGAGCGGACCGCGCCGGCGGCTGGCCACCGGCCTGCTGCTGTCGCTGCTGCTGCACGGCCTGCTGCTGTGGCGGGCACTGGCGCCCGACGCCGGCTCGCCCGCCAAGGACATGGAACTGCCGCGCCTTCAGGTGGTCTGGGTGGAGGCTCCGCAACCACGGCTTGCCGCGAAAGCGCCGGCAACCGCCCCATCCGCCACATCCACCGCTGCGCACGCGCCTCGGCCCACTGCCGGGCGGCCGCGCGAGCGCAACGCCCTTGCACCACCCACGGGTCCCGCCGATTCGGCGGTGTCCGTGCCGGTGCCGGCCGCAACAGCTCCCGAGCCCGCATTGCCGGCCACTGCTGCTGCGCAGGCAGATGCGGCGGATGCCCATCGCGGTGCGCGGGCCATGGGCAGGCTGCTGGACTCCACCGCAGGCCGCGAGGCCGTCCGGTCTGCTGCCCGGCAGGACGCTGCGCGGCCCCGGATCCAGGCGCCACACGAGGACCCTCTGGCCAGCGGCCTGCAGCAGGCAGCGCATGGCGACTGCATGAAGGGCGAGTTCAAGGGCGGGGGCATGGGCCTGCTGAGCCTGCCCATGCTGGCGGCCGCCGCGATCAAGGGCGAATGCAGCCGCTGAGGCGGCACGACGGCCCCGGCGCCTATTGCGCCGGGTCGCGCACTTCCCAGCGGATGGCATCGATGGCCGCCAGCAGCTCGGGCGACAGCTGCGTGCCCCAGGCGTCCAGGTCCTCATCGAGCTGGGCCACCGAGGTCACGCCGATGATGGTGCTGGCCACCTGCCATTTGGTATAGCAAAAGGCCAGTGCCAGCTGCGTGGGCGTGAGGCCGTGCGCGCGTGCCAGCGCGTTGTAGCGGCGCGCGGCGGCCAGGGCTTCGGGCCGGCCCCAGCGCTGCTTGCGCACCGACTCGTAGCGCGCGATGCGTGCGGCCTGCGGCGCCGCCGGATCGGCGGGCGCATGCTGGTCGAACTTGCCCGTGAGCAGGCCGAAGGCCAGCGGCGAGTAGGCGAGCAGCGACACGCCCAGGCGGTGGCAGCTCTCGTCCATGGCGTTTTCCCAGCTGCGGTTGAGCAGGCAGTAGGCATTCTGCACCGAGGCCACGCGCGGCAGCCCGTGCTGCTCGGCCAGGCGCACGAACTCGTGCACGCCCCAGGGCGTCTCGTTGGACAGGCCGATGTGGCGCACCTTGCCGTCACGCACCAGGCGGCCCAGCGCCTCCAGCTGCTCGTGGATGCCGGTCTGCGAGCTTTCCCTGGAGGGATCGTAGTAGAGCTGGCCGAAGGCCGGCACATTGCGCTCGGGCCAGTGGATCTGGTAGAGGTCGATCACGTCCGTGCCCAGGCGGCGCAGGCTGCCCTCGCAGGACGCGGCGATGTCGGCCGCCGTCATGCCCTTGCCTTCGCGCACCCAGGGCATGCCGCGCGACGGGCCGGCCACCTTGGTGGCCAGCACCACCTTGGCGCGCGCGCCGGGACGCCGGGCAAACCAGCGGCCGATGATGGTCTCCGTCGCGCCGCAGGTCTCGGCGCGCGCGGGCACGGCATACATCTCGGCCGTGTCGAAGAAGTCCACGCCGCGCTCCAGGGCGCGGTCCATGATGGCGAAGGCCTGGGCCTCATCCACCTGCTCGCCGAACGTCATGGTGCCCAGGCAGATGGGGCTGACCTGCAATGCGCTTTGACCGAGCGCCACCGGTTGCATCGAAGGGGAAGTCATGGGCTCCGAGTGTAGGGCCGCCCGTGTTTACCCTGAGAAAGACACGCCCACCCGCACCAGGCCGGGCGGGCGCGACAACCGGGGCTCAGGCGCCCTGGGGCGTCTCGACCTGCAGCACGCCGCGGTTGATCTGGTCGCGCTCCATGGATTCGAACAGCGCCTTGAAGTTGCCTTCGCCAAAGCCTTCGCGGTAGTTGCCCTTGCGCTCGATGAACTCGAAGAACACGGGGCCCAGCATGGGTTCGGAGAAGATCTGCAGCAGCAGGCGCGGCTGGCCTCCTTCGGTCGTGCCGTCCAGCAGGATGCCGCGTGCCTGCAGCTCGCCCACGGGCTGGCCGTGGCCGGGCAGGCGGCCTTCCAGGTTCTGGTAGTAGATGTCGTTGGGCGCCGTCAGCAGCGGAATGCCGGCCATCTGCAGCTGGTCGATGGAGTCCAGCAGGTTGTCCGTCAGCAGCGCGATGTGCTGGATGCCCTCGCCGTTGAACTGCATGAGGAATTCCTCGATCTGGCCACCGCCCTGGCGCGATTCCTCGTTCAGCGGAATGCGGATCAGGCCGTCGGGCGCCGTCATGGCCTTGGAGGCCAGGCCCGTGTACTCGCCCGAGATGTCGAAGTAGCGGATCTCGCGGAAGTTGAACAGCTTGCCGTAGAAGTCCGCCCAGTAGGTCATGCGGCCACGGTAGACGTTGTGCGTCAGGTGGTCCACCACCTGGAAGCCGTGGCCCTTGGGATTGCGGTCCACACCCGGCAGGAACTCGAAGTCGATGTCGTAGATGGACTTGCCTTCCTCGAAGCGGTCGATCAGGTACAGCGGCGCGCCGCCGATGCCCTTGATGGCCGGCAGGCGCAGCTCCATCGGACCCGTGGGAATCTCCACGGGCTGGGCGCCCAGCTCCAGCGCGCGCTTGTAGGCCAGGTGCGCGTCCTTGACGCGGAAGGCCAGGCCGCAGGCCGAGGGACCATGCTCGGCCGCGAAATAGCCGGCCTGGCCCGGTTCGTTGTTGATGATGAAGTTGATGCCGCCCTGGCGGTACAGCAGCACGTTCTTGGAACGGTGTTTGGCCACCAGGGTGAAGCCCAGCTTCTCGAACAGGGGTTCGAGCACGCCGGCCGTGGGCGATGCGAATTCCACGAATTCAAAGCCCATCAGGCCCATGGGATTGTCGAAAAGGTCTGCCATGTTCATTCTCCTGACTTGGTTTCAGAGGGGGTGGTGTGCGGCAGCCAGCGCTGGCTCCGTCACGGTTTCAGAGGCGTTGCGGGGGCGCTGCCCGACGATGATGCGATAGGCGCCGTAGACCAGCAACACCCACACGGGAATGGCCAGTGCCGAGCCTCGGATGGAGGGCGTCAGCAGCATCACGCCCACCACCAGCGCCATGGCCGCCAGGCAGACCAGGTTGGACAGCGGCGCCAGCGGCGCGGCAAAGCCCAGCGCGGTGCCGCGTGCCACATGGGCCCGGCGAAAGCGCCAGTGCGCCACGATGATGATGGTCCAGGTGATCACCAGGGCCGCGACGATCAGCGACATCAGCAGCTCGAGCACGCCGGCCGGCGCCACGTAGTTCAGCACGATGGCCAGCGCCGTGAAGATGGCCGGGTAGACGATGGCGCGCACCGGCACGCCGCGGCGGTTGACCTGCATCAGCGAGCGTGGCGCGTTGCCCTCGCTGGCCATGCCGTACAGCAGGCGGCTGTTGCTGTAGACCATGCTGTTGTAGACCGACAGCGTGGCCGTGAGGATCACGAAGTTCAGCAGGTGGGCCGCCACGTTCTCGCCCAGGCCCGAGAACACCAGCACGAAGGGGCTGCTGCTGTAGGTGTCGCCGCCGGCCTTGAGCTGGCCCAGCAGATCGGTCCAGGGCATCAGCGACATCAGCACCGCCATGGAGCCGATGTAGAACACCAGCACGCGGTAGATCAGCTGGTTCACGGCCTTGGGGATGACGGTGCGCGGCTGGTCGGTCTCGGCTGCGGCAAAGCCCAGCATCTCCACGCCGCCGAAGGCGAACATGATGAAGGCGAAGGCCATCACCAGGCCCGACAGTCCATTGGGAAAGAAGCCACCGTGCGTCCACAGGTTGCGCACGGTCTGCTCGGGCCGGTCGGCGCCAACCAGCAGGTACAGGCCCGCGCCTATCATGCCGATGACGGCCACGATCTTGATCAGCGCGAACCAGAACTCGAACTCGCCATAGGCCTTGACGTTGATGAAATTCACGCCGTTGATCAGCACGAAGAACACCGCCGCCGTCACCCAGGTCGGGATGCCGGGCCACCAGAACTGGATGAACTTGCCCGCGGCCGTCAGCTCCAGCATCCCCACGAGCACATACAGGGCTACGCAGTTCCAGCCCGCCAGAAAGCCCGCGAAGCGCCCCATGTAGCGGTTGGCGAAATAGCTGAAGGAGCCCGCGTTGGGCTCCTCCACCAGCATCTCGCCCAGGAAGCGCATGATGCAGAAGATGATCAGGCCGCCGATGGCATAGCCCAGCAGCAGCGAGGGACCGGCCAGCTCGATGATGCCTGCCGAGCCCAGGAACAGGCCCGTGCCGATGGTGCCGCCCAGCGCGATGAGCTGGATGTGGCGGTTCTTGAGCCTGCGCTCCAGGTGCCCCTGGGAAGAAGTGCTGTGCATCTTGGGTGTTCCGGGGCTCTCAGCGCACGGCAGGGCAGCGCAGGGGGTGGAAGGGCTTGGCGGTCTTCACGGCAGTGTCTCCTCGTGGGGTGCCTGTTGGAATGCAGGGCCTTGTGCGCCCCTTGTTGATGGGCATCAACTATAAAAAACAATAAATTATTATTTCTTGTAATTTATCCCTATGGACAAGCACCATCGGAAGGAGTAATGCGTGCCAGCGATGCATGCCATCGCCGGATTGCCGTGCGCCATGCCGCACTCCGGCAACGGTTGAACGCCCGCAACAAACAAAAACAATCTACTATTATTTTTTTGCCCTCCGGAGCCCAGAACATGACGACGTCCGCCACGCAGCGGCGCGCGCGCACGCCGCAGACCGAGCGTGTGGAGACAACGCAACGCAAGATCATCGACTCCGCCCTGGCGCTGCTGCGCGAGGGCGGCTTCAAGAGCGCCACGCTGCAGGCCATCGCACGCGGTGCCGATGTGTCCCTGGGCGCCCTGCAGCACCATTTCGAGAGCCGCGACGCGCTGATGGAACGCCTGGTCATCGAGGTCATGGAGCCTCTGAGCGACCAGGGCACGGTCTGGCCCGACAAGGCCCTGCCCCTGCGCGAGCGCGCCCAGGCCTTCGTCGTGCTGGCCTGGGACAACATCTTCGGCGCGGCCAACTACCAGGCCGCCTGGAGCATGTTCTTCGGCTGCAAGGCCTCGCCCACGCTGTTCGGCCGTGTGGACGCGCGCCGGGTCCATGTGGACAGCATGTTCTACGCACGCTTTCTCGATGTCTTCCCCGAGGTCCGCGCACACCACCCCCACCCCCAGGGCGTGGCCGCCATGGCCTTCGCCACGCTGCGCGGCGCGGGCGTGCTGGAGCTGTTCTCGGTGGAGCAGGACGAGCGCCAGTGCGCGTTCTCGGCCCTGGTCGAGGCCATCGTCGATGCGGGCACGCCGCGGGCGCGCCCTGCCGGGCACGCCGCAGACTAGAACCACGCTCCAGAGCGTGTGATGCACTAAGACTCGCCCAGCCCCCAGACCTGGCGCAACTGCGACAGCGTGGCCACCAGGGCCGGGTCGTGCGCGGCCGCTGGTGCATGGATGAAGCCCAGTTGCGCCGGCACGCGCGCATGGGGCCAGATCACCAGGCCGCCATGCTCGGCAGCGGCTACCGCCACATCCTCTCTCAGCAGCGCCAGGCCCAGGCCCGCGCGCACCAGGCTTTCGGGCGCGGCCATGGCATCGCTTTCCACCACCTGGTTGGGCGCCAGTCCCTGGCGCGCGAACAGCGCCTGCAGCAGCGTCTGTTCATGGTGGCGCGCGGGTGCGCCTATCCAAGGCAGTTGCGCCAGTCCCTGCCAGCCCGACTGCAGGATGCGCTCGCCCAGCACGGTGGGGGCCACGATGCGGTAGTGCAGCGTCTGCAGCACCAGCGCTGCGAGATCGCGCGGCATGTGGGCTCCGATGTAGAAGGCACCCTGCAGGGCACCAGCCGCCACCTGCTCGCGCAGTTCCTCGGCGCAGCCATGGCGGGTGCGGATGTCCAGCAGCGGCAGCGCCTGGACCAGGGCGCGCAGCAGCGAGCCCAGGCGCAGTGCATCGGGCTCGGCCACCGTGCCCAGCAGCAGCTGGCCCGTGATCTCGCCTTGCAGTTCACGGGCCTTGCCCTGCAGCCGGCCCGCCGCAGACAGCACCTGCTGCGCGGACTCCAGCAGCGCCTCACCCGCGCGCGTGAGGCTGATGCGCCCCGGGCGACGGTCGAACAGGGCCACGCCCAACTCTTCCTCCAGCGCCTTGATCTGGGCCGTGATGGCGGGCTGGGTCACATGCAGGGCCTCGGCCGTGCGCGTGACGCTGCCCAGCGTGGCCGCCGTGACGTAGGCGCGCAACTGGTACATCTCCATGGCGGGCCAGACTAGCGCAGCGGCCACCTGCCCAGGACCGGGCAGGCCCGCATCCCAGGGAACACCCCTAGCATTTCAAGCATCGAGATAACGCAGTTGCGAAGGCTCGATGCCCAGGCGCACGGGCGTGCCCGTGGGGAACATGGCGATGCCCGCATAGTGCGCCTGGTCGGCCACCACGGCCACCTCGCCCACGCGCACGCGGTAGCGCGAGAACTCGCCCAGGAATTCGGCGCTCTCGATCTGTCCCTGCACCCACACGCGCGAGGCATCGCCGGCATCGTCGCTGACCGCGATCTGCACCTGGTGCGGCCGAAAGGCCAGGGCCGCCCGGCCCGGCGCGGGCGGCTGGGCCGGGCGCGGCAGGCTCAAGGTGCCCAGGCCGGGCACCTGGAAGGACAGCGTCTCGCCACCGGCCGCCAGCACCTCGCCCTCCAGCACATTGGCGGTGCCGACGAAGCCGGCGACGAAGCGGTTGACCGGATAGTCGTACAGGCCCGCGGCCGAGCCCACCTGCTGCAGCACGCCCTTGTCCAGCACGGCCATGCGGTCGGCCGTGGTCATGGCCTCCTCCTGGTCATGGGTCACGAAGATGGTGGTCAGGCCCAGCTTGCGCTGGAGGTTCTTCAGCTCTTCGCGCATCTGCACGCGCAACTGCTTGTCCAGGTTGGACAGCGGCTCGTCCAGCAGCAGTAGCTTGGGCGCGATGACCACGGTGCGCGCCAGCGCCACGCGCTGCTGCTGGCCGCCCGACAGCTGGCCGGGCCGGCGCTGCGCGTATTGCGACAGGCCCACCAGCTCCAGCACCTCGCCCACCTTGCGGCGGATGGTGTCGTGGCTTTCGCGGCGCTCGACCAGGCCGAAGGCCACGTTGTCGAACACCGTCATGTGCGGCCACAGCGCATAGTTCTGGAACACCATGCCGATGTTGCGCGCATGCGGCGGCACGCCAGTGATGTCCTGCCCGCCCACCAGCAGCTCGCCGCGCTGGTGCCGGTTGAAGCCAGCGATCAGCCGCAGCAGCGTGGACTTGCCCGAGCCCGAGGGCCCCAGCAGCGCGAAAAACTCGCCGGGCTCGATCTTGAGGTTGACGTCGCGCAGCACTTCGTTGCTGCCGTAGCTCAGGCTGATGTGCCGGCATTCGAGGGAAACAGGATCCAGGTGCATGGCGGTTCACTCCGAAGTCGATTGCACCGTGGCGCGCGAGCGCTCCACGAAGCGGTGCGAGAAATACGTGCCCAGGCCGACCACGACCACGGCCAGCACGCCCAGCGCCGCGCCCGGACCGCGCCCGGAGATGCTCTGCATGTACAGGTAGATGCCGTAGCTCATGGGCGCCTGGCTCTGGGCCGAGGCCAGCATGATGGTGGCCGACAGCTCCACGGCCGCCGTGATGAAGCTGGTCACGAAGCCGGCCAGGATGCCGCCGGCCATCAGCGGCACCATCACGCGGCGGATCACGCCGATGCGGCTGGCGCCCAGGCTTTGCGCGGCCTCCTCCAGCGAGATGTGGACCTGCTGCAGGGCCGCCATGCACGAGCGCAGCGCATACGGCAGGCGCCGCACCGCGTAGGCCAGCATGATCAGCACCCAGGTGGTGACGATGGGCGTATCGGTGAACGGCAGGTCCGCGCCCTTGAACATGCGCAGATAGCCGATGGCCAGCACCAGACCCGGGATCGCCAGCGCCACCGAGGCCAGGTAGTCCAGCCACTGGCGCGCGGGCAGCCGGGTGCGCAGGATCAGGTAGGCGATGGCCGTGCCGATCACCACGTCCAGCCCCGCCGCCAGCACGCAGTACAGCAGCGTGTTGCCAATCATGTAGCCCGAGTCGGTGAACACCGTGGCGTAGTGCTCCAGCGTGTAGCTGTCGGGCAGCACCGAGAAGCTCCAGACCTTGGAGAACGACATCAGCAGGATGCCGATGTGCGGCGCCAGCACCACCAGCAGCACCAGGGCGATCCAGCCATGGGCCAGCAGCGCCTCCCAGGCCGACAGCCGGCGCTTTTGCAGCGCGCTGCCGCCCTTTTGCAGCGTGGCGTAGTCCTTGCCCTTCATCACGCGCGCAGCCAGCCACAGCGCGACGATGGAGAACGCGATCATGATCACGCTGATCACGTAGCCCAGCGGGTCATCGAGCCCCACCGAGGTGATGCGCAGATAGGCCTGGGGCGCCAGCATGTTGGTCACCCCCATCACCAGCGGCGTGCCCAGGTCGTCGAACACCTTCACGAACACCAGGGCGGCGCCCGCCAGGTAGCCCGGCATGGCCAGCGGGAAGATCACGCGGCGGAACAGCCGGAAACCGCGCGAGCCCAGGTTCAGCGCCGACTCCTCCATGGCGCCGTCGATGTTGCGCATGGCCGCCACCAGGTTCAGCAGGATGAACGGGAAGTAGTGGATGCTCTCCACGAAGATCACGCCAGTCAGCCCTTCCATGATGGGGACGGTGACACCGAACCAGTCATCCAGCAGCAGGTTGACCGAGCCGCTGCGCCCGAAGATCAGCTGCAGCGCCACCGCGCCCACGAAGGGCGGCATGATCAGCGGCAGCACGCCCAGCGTCTGGATCAGCAGCGCGCCCCGGAACTCGAAGCGCACGGTCAGGTAGGCCAGCGGCACGGCAATCAGGCTGGCGAAGAACACGCTGGCCACAGACACGCCCAGGCTGTTGAAGAAGGACTCGCGAAACACGCTCTGGCCGAAGAAGTTGCCGAAGTGGCCCAGCGTGAGCCCGCCGGCCTCGTTGACGAAGGCCGTGTAGATCACCATGCCCACGGGCACGATGAGAAAGGCCAGCAGGAAGGCCAGGATCAGCAGGAAGGCCGTCCAGGGCCCCCAGCCCGCCAGGGCCAGGCGGCCGCGCGCGGGCGGCAGGGGCCGGGCAGCGGCCTGCCCCGCCTCCAGGGATGTGGTGGTCATGCAAAAGCTCCGCGATGAAGGAAAGGGTGCAGCGAAGCCGGGAACACGCCCCGCTCCGCCGACCGGCTGCGCCTACTTGGCCAGTGCGCGCGCCTCGGCGGCCAGCTTGCCCGCGCGCTCATAGTTGGCGCGCGCCTTGTCGGCCCACATCTGCTCCAGGCCCGTCAGTTCCTTGGACACGGCCACGTCGCGGCGGCTCTTGCGGAACAGCTCCAGGAACTGTTCGTCCCGGACATTGGCCTCGCCCACCAGCGGCGAATAGGCGATGTCGCGCGCCTGGGCCAGCAGTTCCTGCCCCCTGGCATGGGGTTTGGCCTGCAAGGCTTTCTGGGCCTCCTGGATGGCGCGCGTGGCCGCCTGCAGCTCCTTGAGGCGGAAGGTCACCATCTGGTCGAACAGGCTGATCACCACCGCATAGCGCGACTCCGACAGATTGGCGTCGAACTGCACCTTGGCGCGCTGCGCCACCTCCTGCGGCACCGGGTAGCCGGCCGGCGCCTTGAGCTGGCTGTAGGGCAGGATGGGCAGGCGGCTGATCTTGGGATCGAACAGCAGCTGCTGGCCCGGCACCGACATGGTGAAGGCCATGAACTTCTTCGCTTCGTCGGCGTTCCTGGCGCCCGCGATCAGCGCGATGTTGGCCGGCACCACGGCCGTCATCGCCGGGTAGGCGAAGTCCACGGGAAAGCCCGAGTACTTGCCCGCCAGCCCGAAGAAGTCGATCACGATGCCGATGCCGTACTGGCCGTTGTTCACGCCGTCGGGAACGGCGAAGCTGCGGTCCGTCACGGCGGCGGCATTGCCCATCATGGACAGCAGCTGGCGCCAGCCCTTGTCCCAGCCCTCGCCCTGCAGGATGGTCTCCACCGTCAGCTGCGTGGTGCCCGATCGCGACGGCGAGGAAATGGCGATGTGGCCGAAGTACTCGGGCCGCGTCAGGTCGCTCCACTCCCTGGGCGCGGCCAGCTTGTGCGCCTTCAGGTAGCGCGTGTTCCACATGATGCCGTAGCCGGCCAGCGCCTGGCCGTAGTACAGGCCTTGCGGGTCGTTGAGCGGGTAGTTGCCGATCCTGGCGGGTGCGGCCGGATTGCGCGTCTCCGGCGCCGCCGCCAGCAGCTTGTTGCGCGCCAGCACCTCGAAGGCATCGGGCGCGCTGGCCCACATGATGTCGGGCCGCTGGCCCTCGGGCAGCTCGCGCACATAGGCCACGGCAGCCGTGGTGTTCTTGTTCAGGATCTCGACCTTCACGCCCGGGTTGGCCGCCTCGAAGGCCTTCTGGTAGGCCGTGGTCAGCTCCTTGGGAAACGAGGTCAGCACCGTCACCGTGCCGGCCTGGGCCGCCAGCGCGGCGCCCCACAATCCCGCCGCCATCGCGGCGCCCAGCCATCTGCCTTGCTGCATTGCTGTCTCCTTGGGTCGTTGTCGTGCGAGTCCACTGTAGGCAGCCGGTGGCAGGCGCGCCAATCATTGTTTCTGATGCCGCGCATCAGCGGTGGCGGTGGGCGGGTTAACCCGTCCGGGTCCGCATCCACAGGGAAATCCCGCGCCCGCCGCTGTCCCGCCCCTGACTGCTGCACAGCAGCAAAACGGAATAATCGACGGCATGCTGCAAGCCCCCTCTTCCTCCCCATCTCGCACTGCCTCTTCTGCCGCGGCCGCCGACGAAGCGCCCATCTATGTCCCCATCCGCCCCTGGCGTTCACGCATGGTGCCCGTGCGGACCCTGGAGTACCACGTGCGCGAATGGGGTCCCGTCGATGGCGACCCGACGCTGGCGCCGCTGGTGCTGGCCCATGGCTGGATGGATGTCGCGGCCTCCTATCAGTTCGTGGTCGATGCCTTTGGCGACGCCTTCATGGCGGGCCGGCGGATCATCGCGGCCGACTGGCGCGGCTTCGGGCTGAGCCGTCCTGCGGGGCCCTGCGACCGCCACGACTTCGCCGACTACCTGGGTGACCTGGACCATCTGCTGGACACCCTGGTCGGGGACACGCCCGTGGACCTGGTGGGTCACAGCATGGGCGGCAATGTGGCCATGATGTATGCGGGAGCACGACCGCAGCGCATACGCCGACTGGTCAACCTCGAAGGCTTCGGCATGCCTGCCACCCGGCCCGCGCAGGCGCCCAGGCGCTATGCGCAGTGGATGGATGAGCTGCGCCAGCTGCGCAGCGGCGAACTGACGCTCAAGAGCTATGCCGGCGTGCAGGAAGTGGCCCAGCGGCTCATGAAGACCAACCGCCGCCTGCCTCGGGACAAGGCCCTGTGGCTGGCCCACCACTGGGCGGCGCCCAACGCCGAAGGCCGCTGGGAGATCCTGGGCGACACGGCGCACAAGCTGGTCAGCGCCCAGCTGTTCCGCGTGGACGAGATGCTGGCCCTGTACGCCGCCATCACGGCGCCCGTGCTGGCCGTGGAGGCCAGCGACGACAGCCTGGGCATGTGGTGGAAGGAGCGCTATACGCTGGCCGAATACCATGAGCGCATCCGCCAGATCCCCGACTGCCGCACCGCCGTGGTCCAGGATGCGGGCCACATGCTGCACCACGATCAGCCGGCCGCCGTGGCCGGGCTGATCGAAGGTTTTCTCACGGTCTGACCGGTATCGACAGGCAGTCTGGAGCCGCCGGCGCGGGCCCTCACTGCGGGCGCAGCATCATCGAATGGCGCCAGCGCGCCGGCGCCATCTGCAGCGGCCGGTAGCGGCCGCCTGCCCATTCGGCCGACATGTCCGCATAGCGGCTGGACAGCGCCAGGCCGCTCTGGCCGGTCTGGTAGATGAACAGCGAGCGCTCGGGATCGGCCAGGTCGTAGATGGCGCGCAGCGAGGCCGCATGGCGGTTGGCGAAAGGCGCGGCGGCATCGCCCGGCAGGTACTGGCCGACGTTGACCGTGTAGCTGTCCCCTCCCGAGGGCACGCTGACATTGAACACGCCCGACAGCAGTGCCACCGCGCCCAGCGGCCGGTGGCTGCTGAGCGCCGGATGCGCCCGGCCCCAGGCCCAGCGCCCCATGTCACCGCCCTGCCCGGCCTGCAGGCGCGCCAGCGCCCGGTCCATCGCCTGGCCGACCTGCGCCGCACAGCCCTGGGGCGCACACCACCATGCGTCGCGGCGCTCCAGGATGCCTTCGATGCCCGCGCGGTAGTCCCGCTTGCCATAGGTGGCGGCAAAGACTTGCGTGCCGATGCGGGGGATCACCAGGCCGCGCGTGAGTTCATCCACCCAGGCCGCGAAGATCAGCGGCGCGGCCTGCCCGGCGTGCATGTGGCCGTCGAACCGGGCCAGCACCTGGCGCGCCTGGGCGGCCAGGGGATGCGAGGCCGGGGCCTCATCCAGGGCCTTGAGCAAGGGCACCAGCAGGGCGCGGGCGGCCAGTGACGTCTGGTCATTCTGTATCGCGGCCATGCTGGCCACGTCATGGCGCGGCCTGGCCTCGATCAGGTCCGTGATGCGCTGGTGGCGGTAGGGCAGGCTCCAGTCCTGGGTGAGAAAGTGGGCATAGTCCGGCGCGGTGACACGCTGGTTGGCCGTGGCCACGAATCCCCGCGCCGCACCGTCGTCCTGGGGTGTCTGGTCGTAGGGCAACCAACCCTGCCAGTCGTAGCGCGCATCCCAGCCAGGGGCCGGCGCCACGCCGCGCAGGTCGTTGTCCGCCGCACGCAGCGGCACCCGGCCCGCGGCCTTGAAACCCATGGCGCCGTGCACGTCGGCGGCGACGATGCTCTGCATGGGCGAGTGGTAGTCGGCAAAGGCCTCGAACAGCTGGGCCACGGTACGCGCCTCGTTGGCGCGCAGGCCGGCCTGCACGGTGAGGTTGTCGGTGTCCAGGGCCGCCCAGCGCAACGCCACCGCGTAGCGGCGCTTGTCCAGCACGGACTCGTATTGCGGCTGCACGTCGCTGATCACCGGACCGTGGCGCGTGCTGCGCAGCGTGAGCTGCACATCGGGCCGGCCCTTGACCTTGATGCGCTCGCTGCGCACGGCGAAGGCCTGCCAGCCCTCGGGCGTGCGATAGCGTCCCGCGTCGGCAGGGTCGATCTGCTCCAGGTACAGGTCCTGCACATCGGGATTGGTGTTGGTGAAGCCCCAGGCCACTTCGCGCGTGCGCCCCAGCACCACGAAGGGCAGGCCCGGCAGGGTGGCGCCCACCACATCGATGGGCGACAGCGGTGTTCCATCCTGCGCCTGGCCCGCGGGCGATTGCAGGCGTGCGTAGTACCAGATGGCGGGCGCGCTCAGGCCCAGGTGGGGATCGTTGGCCAGCAAGGGCTTGCCGCTGGCCGTGCGGCTGCCCGACAGCACCCAGTTGTTGCTGCCCTTGCCATCATTGGTGCCCGCATCGCGCACCATGTCGCGGGACCAGCGGGACCAGGCATCGTCCAGATCATCCGCGGCGGCCATGGCCTGCACGGGCATGCCGGAAGCGGCCTGTGCCTGCGCGTCCTTGCGGTACACGCCCAGGCCCCGGTAGAGCGCCGCCAGGTCGGTGGCCGTGGCCGGCGCCTCCCCGGGATAGGCTGGCATGAGTTGCCACAGCTGCTGCGTGTCCAGCCGCGACAGCATGGCCAGCCGCGCGAACTCGTTGCCCCAGTTTCCACCCAGGTCCAGGGCCATCATCAGCGCCCAGCCCACGCTGTCCTCGGGCGCCCAGGCCGAGTTGTCACCCCCACCCGGCACGGTATCGAGCAGCATGAACTCGGGGCCCAGCGGATGGTGGCGCATGGGCAGCGCGGCATAGAAGGCGGCAATGCCTTCGCTGTAGGCCTGCAGTGCCTCGCGCGCGCTGGCCGACAGCGAGGCGTACTGGCGCCGGGCCGCGCCACGGATGTCCAGCGCACGCATGAGCTTGTCGGTATCCAGCGTGGCGGGCCCGAGGATCTCGGACAGCGTGCCGTGCATCAGGCGGCGGTTGAATTCCAGTTGCCAGCCGCGCTCCTGCGCATGCACATGGCCCAGGGCACGCCACAGGTCCTGCGGCGAATAGGCGCTGATATGGGTGATGTCGGCGTCGTCGCGCCGCACGCGCACGGGTTGCTCCAGGCCCGCCAGCGTCAGTTGCCCATCCAGCGCCGGCTGCACGCGCACGGCATAGATGGCCAGCGCACTGCCAGCCAGCAAGGCCGTGCCGACGGCGCCGACGGCTGCCACGGTCCACCACCGCGAGTTCAGGATTCGCATGATTCCCATTCTTTTCCCCGCCCTCTGCATTGCTTGTTCGTTGTGTTGCAGTTTGTAGCATATGCGCGGGGCCACCGCTCACATTCCTCACGCTGCGGCTTGCGGCGACAATCAGCCCCCGCCCCGCGCAAATGGATGCAGGGCACCAGACCGGAAGAACGAGGAATGTGGCCTTTCAGCCTCTTGAAAAAGCTCAGCCAGGACCCGCCCGTGGGCCAGCCCCGCGGTGACTACATCGGCTGCTACCTGCTGGGAACCGAGGCACCGGGCCAGGCCGGTGTCAGCTATGTCTCCCTTGCCACCACGCGCGAGCAACTGGAAGCCGACGCGCGCGCCTATCTGGAAGGCTTCGTGCACGACCACCCTGAAGCGGCCGACGCCGACCTGGCCGCCATCCAGTCCCTGCTGGAGCACCTGCCTCGGCGCCTGGACACCCACCTGTCCGGCGACATGCGCGCGCCCCTGGCCGAACAAGGCGGCACCGTGCTCTTCCTGCGCACCGGCATGCGCGCCCGCCGCAAGGAAAACGGCCGCTATCTCGAATAGCGCCAGCAAGCCGGACAACGCCCCGCAGGCACAGGGCACAGCACCCAAAACCGGCGCACCCTAAAATCAGGGACGCCGAGCAAGAGCCGCCTCGCGGCGAGGGCGTCGTCCCCCTCCCTTGCGAAGCAAGTAGAGAGGGGGAAGGCGCGCAGCGCCTCAGGGGGAGTTCTGTTTATGCACATCCTGCCAGCGCAGCATGTCGGTCACGCGCTCGGCCTTGTCGTCGTCAAAGCCCAGCCGCTGCACGCGCTCGGCAGGATTGGCCCAGGTGCCGAACAGCAGGTCCCAGATGGGCAATCCATAGTTCTGCGCATGGTGGCCGTACTGATGGTGCACGGTGTGCATCTCGGGCCGCTGGATGATCCAGCCCACCCAGCGCGGCGTACGGATGTCGGCATGCAGGAACAGGTCGAAGGCGCCCGTCAGGCCGATGGCGAAGGCCGCCGCCAGCGGGCTGGCGCCCAGGACCCAGTAGCTGGACAGCGCGCTCAGCAGCACGGCCGCCGCCGTGTCCATGGGATGGGCGAAGAAGGCCGTGAGCGCCTCCACGCGCGGCGCGCTGTGGTGCAACTGGTGGAACATGCGCCACAGCGTGTCGGAGCGGTGCGTGGCGCGGTGCCACCAGTAGAAGACGAAGCTGGTCAGCAGGAAGCTCAGTCCGCCCACGGCCCAGGCGGGCCAGCGCCCGCCCACGTCGAACAGGGCATGGCGGCGTATGGTGTCGGAGAACAGGTGGCCGACAGCCAAGGTGGTGGCCAGGGTGCCCAGGCCCAGCAGCGTGGACAGGAGCAGCCAGCGCCGGTCGCAGTGGTTGCGCGAGGCCGGTGCGATCACCTCGCGCGTGAAGATGCCCACGAACATCAGCGCCAGCAGCGGATAGGCCGCGAACTCCCACATGTCCTGCGTTCCCCCGGCCTCAGTGCACGTGGCCCCAGTAGATCAGCGCGTCGCGGCCCTCGACCGACAGCGACACGGGCGCGCCCACGGGCAGCACCACCTTGGTCGGCACATGGCCATAGGGCAGGCCCTGCAGCACGGGCGCCTTGACCTGGCCGCGCAGCCAGTCGATGACGGTCTGCAGCTTGAAGCCCTTGTCGTGGGAGCTGAGCTTGAACTCGCTGAACTGGCCGAAGATGATGGCCTTTTGCCGGGCCAGCACGCCGGCGTGCAGCAGCTGGGTCAGCATGCGCTCGATGCGGTAGGGATGCTCGCCCACGTCCTCCAGGAACAGGATGCCGCCCTCGATCTGCGGAAAATAGGGGGTGCCCAGCAGCGAGACCAGCACGGCCAGGTTGCCCCCCCACAGCGTGGCGCCGCCGCTGATGTAGAAGTCCTTGACCGCGGGCTTGCCGTCCGGCAGCAGGCCGATCCTGGGCATCTGCCAGCCCGCGCCCTCGCCCTGGCCGCTGAGCAGGTCGTTGAAGCAGTCCAGCATGATGTCGTCCACGCCGCCCTCGGCGTCGGCGCGGCCGAAGTCGTGGACCAGCAGCGGGCCGGCCCAGGTGGTGGCGCCGGTCTTGGCCAGCAGGGCCAGCGAGAAGGCCGTGAAGTCGCTCAGGCCCACGAAGCGCGTGCCACCCCCGACGGCCTTGGCCACGGCCTCGTACCTGATCTGCGGCAGGATGCGCGTGAGCCCGTAGCCGCCGCGCGTGGGCAGTGCCAGATCGGCACCGCTGGCCGCCGCGCGGTGGATGGCCGCCAGGCGCGTGGCGTCGTCGCCCGCGAAGCGCTGGTGGCTGCTCAAGGCGTCGGCGTCGATCTCGACCTGGTGGCCCATGGCCTCCAGGCGGCGCACGGCGCGCCTGAAGCCGGCCTTGTCACGCACGGCCCCTGCGGGCGAGTAGATGTAGATGTGGCGCGGACCCTGGTCATGCGAATGGCCGCAGCAGCTGCCATCGGCAGCGTGCACATGGTCGGATCCATGACCGTGACCATGGTCGTGATCGTGGGCCTGGCCTTCATGGCCATGCGCGCAGCAGTTGCCGTCAGCGGCATGCACATGTCCATGCGCCTGGTCTGTCGATGCGGGGGCGGCAGCCACTGCTGCCGGTTTGCGGGATGTACGCGATGGGGCCAAGAGGGTTCCATGCCGGCGACCGCCAGCATGCTCCGTATTGCAAAGGGAGTGAAGACAGGGCCTGGCTGGCGCACCCCCTGCAAGGGTCATGCGGTGCAGGCCTACGGTCGGAAGTATTCCACAGCGCCGGCCACCATGCCCGCCGCCTGCGGTGGAACCCAATGGCCGCACGGGGATAGCCGCAGCTGCCCTTCCTTCAATGACGGCAGTGCCTGTTGCCAGGCCTGGCGCCATGCATCGGCGGGCAGCAGCGGGTCATGTCCGCCCCCCTGCACCCACAGGCGATGGTGGTCGCTCCAGTGCGCCAGCAGCGCGGTGGGCAGCGGCGGCAGCCCGGCCTGCACGCGGGGCCAGGCCTGGAGCGCCGCGCGGTGGCCGGGCCGCGAAAACGGCAGGTCCCAGGCCCGTGCCTGCGGCGCTGCCTCGGCGCCAGCCTCGCACATGGCCCGCGCCACGGGCCAGGACGGCTTGCGCGCAGCCTGCGCAAACCATTGGGCATATGGCCACGGCACAGGACCGCCAGGCCAGGCATTCATGAGCCAGGCACCGACGAAGCGCTCGGGCAGGGCCTGCGCCACCGCCAGGCCCAGGTGCGCGCCATCGTCATGGCCCACCAGCACGATGCGCTGCACATCCAGCGCCTGCACCAGTTCACACAGCAGCTGCACATGCCAGGGCGCGCTGTGCGCCCTCTCCTTCTTGGGCTGGTCGCTGCGACCGAAGCCCGGCAGGTCGGGTGCGACCACGCGGTGCCCCGCCGCCAGCCAGCCCGCCAGCATGGGCTGGAACAGCCGGCTCCACGAGGGGCTGCCGTGCAGGCACAGCCAGGCCAGCGGCGCGTCGCGCGGGCCTTCATCGACCACGGCCATGCGCAGGCCCGCCAGCGCCGGCAGGTCACTGCGCCAGTGCGGCGCGGCAAAGTCCTGGAAGGACGCATCAGGGTGGCGCAGCGCCGTGTCCTTGAGTGGATGGGGCTGGGCGGCGCGCTGCTCGCCACGCCGGGCGCGGAAGAAGCCCGACATCAGGGCCGCGCATTCGTCACCCAGCACACCATGCGTCACGCGGGTGTGGTGGTTGATCTGCGGCAGGCCGAATACATCCAGCACCGAGCCGGCAGCCCCCGTGCGCGGCTCGGCCGCGCCGTAGACCACGCGGCCCAGGCGCGCGTGCAGCATGGCGCCACTGCACATGGTGCAGGGCTCCAGGGTCACATAGAGCGTGCAATCGTCCAGCCGGTAGTTGCCCAGCCGCGCGGCCGCGTCACGCAGCGCCAGTACCTCGGCATGGGCCGTGGGGTCGCCCTGGGCCACGGGGGCATTGCGGCCCCGGCCGACGATGGCCCCATCCTTGACGACGATGGCGCCCACGGGCACCTCGCCCGCCTCGGCGGCCGCCTGCGCCAGCTCCAGGGCCACGCGCATCCAGGCCTCGTCCTCGGCCTGCGGGCGGGGGGCGGATGCGCGGATCACGGCAGCGGCTTGCGCACGCCTTGCTCATAGTGGAAGAGCGTGACGGCAGGTGCCTGCAACTCCCCCTGGGGCGTGAAGGAGATGGCCGCCGTCACGCCCTCGTGCTGGATCTGGCGCAGATAGGGGATGTAGGCGTCGGGCCGGATGGACTCGGCGCGCACCATGGCCTGGGCCAGCACCATGGTGGCGTCATAGGCATAGGGGCTGAAGACCTGGTACTGGCCCGGAAAGCGCTGGTCATAGCGCTGCTTCCACGCCACGCCGCCCGGCATGCGCTCCAGCGGGCTGCCGCCCACGGCACAGGTCACGTTGCGCAGGGTGGGCGCGTTGCCGGCCTGTTCGGGCAGGCGCGGCGTGCACTGGCCGTCGCCGCCCAGGAAACGCACTTTGTCCATGGCCAGTTGCGCCATCTGGCGCAGCATGGGCCCGGCCTGGGCATCCAGGCCCCCGAAGAAGACGGCATCGGGCTTCTTGCCCTTGATGGCCGTGAGGATGGGAACGAAATCGGTGGCCTTGTCGCTGGTGTATTGCTTGTCCACGATCTCGATGCCCTGCTCGCGGGCTGCCGCCTCGAACAGCGCCACGACACCCTGGCCATAGGCAGTGCGGTCGTCGATGATGGCCGCGCGCTTGACGCCCAGCTTTCCCACCGCATGCGCGACCAGCGCATCGACCATGGCGCGGTCGTCGGCGATCACGCGGTAGGTGGTGTCATAGCCCGACTGGGTGATGGCGGGATTGCTGGCGGCGGGCGTGACCACGACGGTGCCGCATTCATGGTAGATGGGGATCGCAGGCAGGGTGGTGCCCGATTGAAGGTGGCCGACCACGGCCGCGACCTTCTTGTCGCACAGGCGCCGGGCCAGCGCCACCGCCTGGCCGGGATCGCCACCGTCGTCGCCGGCTTCCAGCTTCCAGCGCAGCTTGCGCCCGCCGATCTCCAGCCCCCGGGCATTGAGCTCATCCAGGGCCATGCGCACGCCGTTCTCCTCATCCTTGCCCAGGATGGCGATGGGGCCGGAGACCGGGCCCGCGTGGGCGATGCGCACCACGAGCGGCGCATCGGCCGGGCCATTCGGGCCACTTTGGCCGTTCGGGACGTGCGCTGGCGCGTTCGCCGCAGCAGCCGCCGGTGCGCTGGCGGGGCCGCTCGCCTGGCCGCTTCCCGGCTGCGCCCCGGCGGGGCCGCTGCCCAGCATGGCGCACAGCAGGGCCGGACCGGCCCACGGGAAATGGCGAATCAAGGCGTGCATGGCAACTCCCAGAAAAATGATCATTCAATGAAACAGGCGCTGCGGCTTGCGTGGCCCGCGTGGCGCGGCCTTGCCGCGACCGGAGCGCCGGCCCGGCGCCAAGCGCGTGCCGGGCAGAAGGCGGACACAGGCACGGGCCGGGGGGCCGGCGTGGCGGCATGGCCCATGCAGTGCGCATCCTAATGGATAGGCAAATGCCGGCGCGGCAAGCCGGGGCATCGGGGCCATACCCCCTGACACACCTGTTCGCGGGGCAGCGGCGATAATGCTGCCCCACGACGCAAGCGGGCTGCGAGGCATTGCCAGGCCAGTTCCCCCGCATTGCACCCGACTCCGGCGCCCCCGTCCGGCGCGGGTACGACCACAGAACACCACCAGCCCCATGTCCCTCCTGCCCCACCAGCTCGAACTCCTGTCTCCCGCGCGCGATGCGGACATCGGCATCGAGGCCGTCAACCACGGTGCCGACGCCGTCTACATCGGCGGCCCGGCCTTCGGCGCCCGCGCCACGGCAGGCAACGACCTGCGCGATCTGGAGCGCCTGATCCGCCACGCCCACCGCTTCAACAGCCGCATCTTCATCACGCTCAACACCATCCTGCGCGACGATGAACTCGAAGCCGCACGCAAGATGGCCTGGCAGATCTACGAGGCCGGCGCCGATGCACTGATCATCCAGGACATGGGCCTGCTGGAGCTGGACCTGCCCCCCATCCAGCTGCACGCCAGCACGCAGACCGATATCCGCACGCCCGAGAAGGCGCGCTTCCTGCAGGATGCCGGCCTGTCGCAGATCGTGGTCGCCCGCGAACTGGACCTGGGGCAGATCGCCGCCGTGCGCGCCGCCACCGACCCCGCCCGCACCACCATCGAATTCTTCGTGCACGGCGCGCTGTGCGTGGCCTACTCGGGCCAGTGCTACATCACCCACGCCCATACGGGCCGCAGCGCCAACCGCGGCGACTGCAACCAGGCCTGCCGCCTGCCCTACGAGGTGCTGGACGCGAACGGCCGCATCATCGCCCACGAAAAGCATGTGCTGTCCATGAAGGACAACAACCAGAGCGACAACCTGCGTGCCCTGATCGACGCCGGCGTGCGCAGCTTCAAGATCGAGGGCCGCTACAAGGACATGGGCTACGTGAAGAACATCACGGCCCACTACCGCAAGCTGCTCGACGAGATCATCGAGGAGCGCGAATTCTCCGATGCCCCGCTGGCGCGCTCGTCCTCGGGCAGCACCACGTTCAGCTTCACGCCCGACCCGGACCAGAACTTCAACCGCGAGTTCACCGACTACTTCGTCAATGGCCGCCAGGACGACATCGGCGCCTTCGACACGCCCAAGACGCCGGGCCGCGCCATCGGCTGGGTGACCAAGGTCGGCGAGAACTTCGTCGAGCTCGAACTGTCCAGCCGCGATACCGTGCTGCACAACGGCGACGGCCTGTGCTACTACGACCTGCAAAAGGAACTGGTGGGCATGCAGATCAACCGCGCCGAGTCCGTGGATGCGAAGAAATCGCTGTGGCGCGTCTTCCCCAAGGACCCGGTCGCCGGCTTCAAGGACCTGCGCAAGGGCCTGGAGATCAACCGCAACCGCGACATGGACTGGGTGCGCACGCTGGACAAGAAATCCAGCGACCGCCGCATGGCCCTGTGGGCCGAGTTCAAGGAAACCCCGCAAGGCTTCTCTCTGACGTTGACCGACGAGGACGGCTTCACCGCCAGCGCCGCCATTGCGCAGGAACACCAGGCCGCCACCGACGCGGCACGCGCCGAGGCCACGCTGCGCGAGCAACTGGGCCGCTTCGGCGCCACCGTCTTCGCCGTGCACGACATCAGCCTGCAGCTGAGCCAGCCCTGGTTCGTGCCCGCCTCGGCCCTGAACCAGCTGCGCCGCGATGCCGTGGCGGCCCTGGAGGCCGCGCGCGAGGCCGGCTTCGTGCGCCTGCCGCGCGCCCTGCCCGTGCAGCCGCCCGTGCCCTTCCCCGAGGACACGCTGACCTACCTGGCCAACGTCTTCAACCAGAAGGCGCATGACTTCTACGTCAAGCACGGCGTCAAGGTCATCGATGCGGCCTACGAGAGCAAGGAAGAGGAAGGCGAAGTCAGCCTGATGATCACCAAGCACTGCGTGCGCTTTTCCATGAGCCTGTGCCCCAAGCAGGCCAAGGGCGTGATCGGCGTCAAGGGCACGATCAAGGCCGAGCCGCTGCAGCTGATCAACGGCAAGGAAAAGCTCACGCTGCGCTTCGACTGCAAGCCCTGCGAGATGCACGTGGTGGGCAAGATGAAGCGCTCGGTGATCAACCAGCACGCCAAGGAAATGCAGGAATTCCCGATGCAGTTCTACCGCACGCGGCCCGTGCCCTCGGCATCGGCCTGAGGATCGCCAGGCGTGGGCCGGCACAGGCTGCGCGCCTGCTCCCGCCCCGCCTCGGTCAGCTCCACGACCCAGAGCCCGTCCTGCGCCAGCCTCACCCACCCCGGCCCCGGCACGCCCGCGATGGATGCGTCACCCATCAGCGCCAGGCAGCGCATCAGCACGCTGGCGCCCTGCCCCAGGCGCTTGCCGAGGCGAGGCAAGGACATGGGGCGGGACTCGGCCGCCAGTTCGCACAGGATGGCGGCGGCCAGTTCTTCGAGGTCTGCGGCCATCTCAGGCGGCCACCGCTTCCTGCGCAACGGATGATTCGCCCCCCTCCACCCGGTGCGCCAGCACTTGCACGGGGATGGACTTGGAGCTGGGCGTGCCCGCCACGATGGCCGTGGCCGACAGCGGCACCAGCGGGTTGGTCTCGGGGTAGTAGGCCGCGATGCAGCCGCGCGGGATGTCGTAGGCCACGAGCCTGAAGCGCGACGCACGCCGCGCCTGCCCGTCGTCCCACAGGGTCTGCAGGTCCACCCAGTCGCCATCCTTCATGCCCAGGGCACGGATGTCCTCGGCATGGATGAAGACCACGCGGCGCTGGCCGAAGACGCCACGGTAGCGGTCGTCCATGCCATAGATGGTGGTGTTGTACTGGTCGTGCGAACGCGTGGTGAACAGCGTGAACACCGGCGATGCGCCGGGGCTGCGCGCGGCGCGCGCGCGGTGCACGGGCGTGTCGCGCGGCACGGCGTGCACGAAGAAGCCGGCCTTGCCCCGGGGCGTCTCCCAGATGCGCTCGCTCGCCGGATTGCGCAGCTTGAAGCCGCCCGGCACGGCCACGCGCGCGTTGAAGTCGTGGAAATCGTCGAAGACCTGCGCGATCAGGTCACGGATACGCGCGTAGTCACCGCCCAGCTCCAGCCAGGGCACGGGCCGCTGCGCGCCCAGCGTGGCGGCGGCCAGGCGCGCGACGATGGCGATCTCGCTGAGCAGGTGTTCGGACGCGGGCGGGTTGATGCCGCTGGAGATATGCACCATGCCCATGGAGTCCTCCACCGTCACGCCCTGCGGGCCGCCGGCCTGCATGTCGATCTCGGTGCGGCCCAGGCAGGGCAGGATCAGCGCCTCGCGCCCGTGCACCAGGTGGCTGCGGTTGAGCTTGGTGGTCACGTGCACGGTCAGATCGCAGTTGCGCAGCGCCTGCCAGGTGGTATGCGTGTCGGGCGTGGCCGCGGCGAAGTTGCCGCCCAGCGCGAAGAACACCTTGCCCCTGCCTTCGAGCATGAGGCGAATGGACTCGACCACGTCCACGCCGTGGGCGCGCGGCGGCTCGAAGCCGAAGACCTGCCGCAGCCGGTCCAGCAGCGCGGCCGGCGGCTTTTCCCAGATGCCCATGCTGCGGTCGCCCTGCACGTTGCTGTGGCCGCGCACCGGGCAGGCACCGGCGCCGGGCCGCCCGATGTTGCCGCGCAGCAGCAGCAGGTTGACCAGCATCTGCACGGCCGCCACCGAATGCATGTGCTGGGTGATACCCATGCCCCAGCAGACGATGGTGCTCCTGGCCGCGATGTAGACCTCGGCCGCCGTCTGCATCTGCGCGCGGCTCAGGCCCGACTCGGCCTCCAGCAGGTTCCAGTCCTCGGCGCGCAGGTCGTCGGCCAGGGCCTCGAAACCCGTGGTGTGCTCGGCGATGAAGGCGTGGTCCAGCACGCCACCGCGCGCATCCTCCTGCGCGATCACATGCTTCATGATGCCCTTGACGGCCGCGATATCGCCGCCCACGCGCAGCTGGAAGTAGTGCGTGCTGATGGGCGTGGCGCCCAGCGTGGCCATCTCGATCTTGCTTTGCGGGTCCTGGAAGCGCTCCAGCCCGCGCTCGCGCAGCGGATTGAAGCTCAGGATCCTCGCGCCGCGCTTGTGGGCCGCGCGCAGCTCGCCCAGCATGCGCGGGTGGTTGGTGCCGGGGTTCTGGCCGAAGATGAAGATGGCCTCGGCCTGCTCGAAGTCGGCCAGTTGCACCGTGCCCTTGCCCACGCCGATCTGCGGCTTCATGCCGCTGCCGCTGGGCTCGTGGCACATGTTGGAGCAGTCGGGGAAATTGTTGGTGCCGTAGGCGCGCACGAACAGCTGGTAGAGGAAGGCCGCCTCGTTGCTGGCACGGCCCGAGGTGTAGAAGATGGCCTGGTTCGGATCGGGCAGCGCGTTCAGGTGGCTGGCCATCAGTGCGAAGGCATCGTCCCAGGCGATGGGCCGGTAGCGGTCGCTGGCCGCGTCATAGACCATGGGCTCGGTCAGCCGGCCCTGGTCCTCCAGCCAGAAGTCGCTTTGCGCCATGAGCTCGGCCACCGTGTGCCGCGCGAAGAACCCGGGCGTGACGCGCCGCGCCGTGGCCTCGGCCGCCACGGCCTTGGCGCCGTTCTCGCAGAACTCGAAGGTGGAATGGTGGTTGCGGTCGGGCCAGGCACAGCCCGGGCAGTCGAAGCCATCGGGCTGGTTGGCCGACAGCAGGGTCTTGGCCCCCTTGACGGCGATATCCTGGCGCATCAGGGCCTGGCTCACGCTGCGCAATGCGCCCCAGCCGCCAGCGGCCCCCTTGTAGAACTCGATCTTTTGTTCGGACATGGGACGGGAGTGTTCCGCCTGTCCATGATCCAGGTCAAATCACATCTCCAAATGGAGAGATTCAGAAAAGGCATCAGCGCAAAACCCGCAGCTCCCGCGCCAGCGCCACGGCCTGGGTGCGACTGCGCGCGCCCAGCTTGAGGTTGATGCTGCGCAGATGGGTGCGCACCGTGCTGTCGGAGACGAACAGCTTCTCGGCCATGGCCGCGTTGGAATAGCCCGAGGCCAGCAGCTCCAGCACGCGCAGTTCCTTGCGGGTCAAGGGCTCGACCAGGCCCGGTGGCGTGCCTGGACCGGTGATGGGGTGGTCCGCATCGCCCATATCGGGCTCGGCCGGCTCGCCCAGCGCGGCCAGCAGGCGCTGCGCGTGAACCAGGGCTTCCCCGCCGACCGCCTGCATGCGCGAGGGCAGGGCCAGCACCTGCCTGAGCACCGGGACCAGGGCCGGCCCCTCGTCAAGCAACAGCCGCACGAAACCCTCGCTGGCGCCGTGGCGCAGCGGCTCGGCCAGCGTGACGGCGGCCTGTTCCATGTCGCCGCAGCCGGCCTCGGCCAGCGCGCGCAGCACCAGCAGGCGCAGGCTGCGGTGGCGGCGCCCGTGCTGTCGGGCGTCGGCCAGCAGGGGCGCGCTCGCCTCGCGCACGGCGCCACAGTCGCCGAAGCGCAGGCTCCAGCGCAGCCGCGCGATGGCCATGTCCTCGACCTCGTGGGGCGGCAGGCGCAGGCGTTCCACACGCGGCCAGACCGAGGGATCGTCGGCCCGCGCCAGCGCCTCCGACGCCGCGCCGCGGTTGCCCTGCAGCACGAAGATGCGCGCGTGTTCGAGCCGTGCGCTGGCCGTCACGCGCGCCAGCTGGCGCTCGTGGCCCAGGTACTCTAGTTCAGTGAGCAGGCCGAAGGCCGCATCCACGTCGCCGCGCAGGAAGGCGATGCGCGCACGCATGCGGTAGCTGGCGATCACATGGTCGGGCAGGCCCACGTCGCGCGCCAGCGGCAGGTAGACGTTGAGCAAGTGGTCGGCGCCGTCCAGGTCATTGGTCTCGTAGAGCACGCCCGCGTGCAGCACGCCGGCCCAGGCATTGCCGTTCGTGGGGCTGTAGGAGGCAGTGCGCGGCGTGGCCGCCAGGGCCACGCGAAAGCGGGCCGCCGCCTGGCGAAGACGGCCACCCGAGAGATCCAGCACCCCCTCCATGGCCTCGGTGTACATGCGGCTGAACAGGCTGCCGGCCTGGGTGCTGCGTGCCGCATCCAGCAGACGGCGGGCCTCGTCGGCATCGCCCAGCACCGACACCACATAGGCCATGGCATTGGTCAGCGAACTGTCCGCGAAAGGCCGGCAGCTGGGCAGGCAGGCCAGCGCCTGGCGGCCCAGCGGAGCCGCCTCTTCCACGCGGTCCATCATGGCCAGCAGCAGAGGCCGCAGGGCCGTGACCAATGCCTGGGCGGCGCTGTCCGCGCCCGGCTCCATCGCGTCGAGCCATTGCCGGGCCAGCACCGGCCCCCGCGTGAAGCAGTCGGCATAGGCGGCCACGGCCAGCAGCAACGGCTCATGCGCCAGCAGCGGCGCGGGCATGGCGGAGAACCAGCGCGACAGCAGGCGCATGCGGCCCTGCTCCATCAGCGTCTCGGCATGGCGCCTGAGCAGGGCCAGGGCATGGGGCAGGTCGCCGCCCTCCAGCGCATGCTCGATGGCGGGCACGGGCCGCCCCCGGGACTCGTACCAGCCGCTGGCCGCCAGGTGCAGGCGAGCCACCTCGCCGGGATGCTCGCGCAGCAGCCGGGCGCGCAGGAAGTCGGCGAACATGCTGTGGTAGCGCCAGCTGTGGCCGCTGTCGTACCTCCCATCGTCCAGCGGCACGAGAAAGAGATGGGCCTGCTCCAGCGCCTCCAGCATGGCCGTGCCATCGGCACGCGGCACCAGGGCCTGGCAGACCCGGGCATCCAGCGTGCGCAGGATGCTGGTGCGCAACAGGAAGTCACGCACGGGCGCGCTCTGCTGGGCCAGCACGTCCTCGGCCAGGTAGTCGGCCACGGCGCGCTCCGAGCCCGAGAAACGTTCGATGAAATCGCTGCGCGGGCCATGGCGCTCCAGCGCCAGCGAGGCCAGCCACAGCGCGCCTATCCAGCCCTCGGTCTTGTCCAGCAGCCGCGCCACGGCCTCGCGCGCCAGCGGGCAGCCGCGCAGGCGGAAGAACTCCTCGGCCTCCGACTGGGAAAAGCGCAGCAGGGCCGCATCGATCTCCAGCAACTGGCCGCTGGTGCGCAGCCGCCCCAGGCCCAGGGCCGGCAATGCGCGCGAGCCGATGACCAGCCGGCCGCGCTCGGGCAGCTGCTCCATGAGCTGGCGCACCAGGCCCAGCACGGCATCGTTGTGCAGCACCTCGAAGTCATCGATGAACAGCGCGAACGGCCGCCCCTCGCCGGCCAGCGCCTGAAGCGCCCGGGACAGCGCATCCAGCGCCTGGTCCGCCGCGCCGCCCAGGCCGCGCACGGCCTCGCCCAGGCACTGCAAGAAGCGCGAGACATCGTTGTCCGCCGCATCCAGCGTCAGCCAGGCCGTGGCCTGGCCCTCGGCCTGCAGGCGCTCGCGCATCTGGCGCATGGCCGTGGTCTTGCCGAAGCCGGCCGGCGCGCGCACCAGCACCACGCGCGCACGCAAGGCCTCGGGCCAGTGCGCCGCCACCGCCGAACGCAACACCTGCGCGGCAGCCGCGCGCGGCGGGCTCAACTTGGCTTGCGGAACGTGGCCGGAACCGGCGCCAGATCCGGCGCCAGATCCGGCGGCAACAAAGGGCACAGGGGGCTGCATGCAGGAAAGGACTCGGTGAAGGGGTGAGGCACCGGACACTTTCGTCGGTTTCGACGATGGCGGCAAGACGGGGCGATTCCTAGACTCGAAGGCAGATCATAGGTGGCGCATCCGCAGCTGTCGCCCTCCAAGGCGACAACCCCGATGCGCAGTGGATGCGACTTCAAGGAGACCTTTCCATGCAGCTGGATGCAAGCATCAGCGCCGTCGTCACGGGCGGCGCTTCGGGCCTGGGTGCCGCCACCGCGCGCCGCCTGGCCGCCAGGGGAGTGCGCGTGGCACTCTTCGACCTCAACGAGGCCGCGGGCCAGGCGCTGGCGCGCGAGATCGGCGGCCTGTTCTGCCGCGTGGACGTGACCGACGAGGCCGGCGTGGACGCCGGCTTCGCCCAGGCCCGCGCGGCCCATGGGCAGGAGCGCATCCTGGTCAACTGCGCGGGCACGGGCAATGCCGTCAAGACGGCCAGCCGCGACAAGGCCACGGGCGAGATCCGGCACCTGCCCGTGGCCAATTTCGACCGCATCATCCAGATCAACCTGGTGGGCACCTTCCGCTGCATCGCCAAGTCGGCCGCGGGCATGCTCACGCTGGAGCCGCTGGCCGACGGCGAGCGCGGCGCCATCGTGAACACGGCCTCGGTGGCGGCGCAGGACGGCCAGATGGGCCAGGCCAGCTACTCGGCCAGCAAGGCCGGCATCACAGGCATGACCCTGCCCATTGCGCGCGACCTCATGGGCGAGGGCATCCGCGTGAATACCATCCTGCCCGGCATCTTCGACACCCCGCTGCTGCAGGGCGCGCCCGACAACGTGAAGGCCGCGCTGGCCGCCTCCGTGCCCTTCCCCAGGCGCCTGGGCCAGCCCGACGAATACGCCCACCTGGCCGAGACCATGCTCACCAACGGCTACTTCAACGGCGAGTGCGTGCGCCTGGACGGCGCGATACGCATGGCGCCGCGCTGAGGGACAGCCCGGCGGCGCTTCTTCCCTCAACTCATCGCTTCCGACGATGGCGGCCCTGCTCCCGATGAGCCACCATCGACCCGGACATCCAAGGAGACATCGATGGCACAGGCATACATCGTCGCCGCCACGCGCACGGCGGGCGGCAAGCGCGGGGGCAGGCTCTCGGGCTGGCATCCGGCCGATCTCGCGGCCCAGGTGCTGGACGAGCTGGTGCGGCGCACCCAGGCCGACCCGGCCCAGGTCGAGGACGTGATCATGGGCTGCGTCAGCCAGGTCGGCCAGCAGGCCACCAACGTGGCGCGCAACGCGGTGCTGGCCTCCTCCCTGCCCGAGTCCGTGCCGGGCACCACGGTGGACCGGCAATGCGGCTCCTCCCAGCAGGCGCTGCACTTCGCGGCCCAGGCCGTGATGTCGGGCAGCATGGACATGGTGATCGCCGCCGGCGTGGAGAGCATGTCGCGCGTGCCCATGGGCACGCCCAACGCCCTGCCCGCCAAGGCCGGCCTGGGCGTGTACATGAGCCCGGCCATGCAGCAACGCTACCCGGGCGTGGAATTCAGCCAGTTCATGGGCGCCGAGATGATGGCGGAAAAGTACGGGCTGACCAAGGACCATCTCGATGCCTACGCGCTGCAAAGCCATGAGCGCGCCGTGCAGGCCGCACGCGAGGGCCGCTTCGACCGCGAGATCCTGGCCGTGCCGGTGCGCAGCGCCGAAGGCGGTGGCGAAGGCGAGGGTCAGCCCCACACGGTGGACGAAGGCATACGCTTCAACGCCACGCTGGAGGGCATCGCCGGTGTCAAGACCATTCGCGAGGGCGGGCGCGTGACGGCCGCCACGGCCAGCCAGATCTGCGACGGCGCCAGCGGCGTCATGGTGGTCAGCGAGCGCGGCCTCAAGGCCCTGGGCGTGCAGCCGCTGGCGCGCATCCATCACATGAGCCTGCTGGGCCATGACCCGGTGATCATGCTGGAGGCCCCCATCCCCGCCACGCAGGCCGCGCTGAAGAAGGCCGGCATGCGCATCTCCGACATCGACCTGTTCGAGGTCAATGAAGCCTTCGCCCCGGTGCCGCTGGCCTGGCTGCAGGCCACGGGCGCCGATCCGGCGCGGCTGAACGTGCACGGCGGCGCCATCGCGCTGGGCCATCCGCTGGGCGCCTCGGGCACCAAGCTCATGGCCACGCTGATCCATGCCCTGCACGCGCGCGGCGGCCGTTTCGGCCTGCAGACCATGTGCGAGGGCGGGGGCATGGCCAACGTCACCATCGTCGAGCGGCTCTGAAGCGGGAGGCACGCATGCAAGACACAACCGTTGTCCGTCTGGAACGCGACGGCGACATCGCCGTCATCGTCCACCACGACAGTGCCCGGATGAATCCGCTGGGCCTGCCATTCCAGCACCAGCTGCGCGACCTGCTGGCCCAGGTGCGCGCCGACACGGGCATCCGCGCCCTGGTGCTCACGGCCGAGGGCCGGGGCTTTTGTGCGGGCGCCGACCTGACGGCCATGGGCGGCGCACCCGCCGATGGCCGCACGCTGGGCGAGTACACGGCCGAACGCATGGAACAGCTGTCCAACCGGCTGATCCTGGATCTGCAGCAACTGCCCGTGCCTGTGGTCTGCGCCGTCAACGGCGCGGCGGCTGGCGCGGGCGTGGGGCTGGCCCTGGCGGCCGACCTGACGCTGGTCGCGCGCTCGGCCTACTTCTATCTTCCGTTCCTGCCGCGCCTGGGCATCGTTCCCGACCTGGGCACGACCTGGTTCATCGAACGCCGCCTGGGCCGTGCCCGTGCCATGGGCCTGGCGCTGATGGGGGAAAGGCTCGGTGCCCGGCAGGCCGCCGACTGGGGCCTGGTCTGGGACTGCGTGGACGATGCCGCACTGCGCGACGCGGCCCTGTCCGCCGCGCGTCGCCTGGCCCGCCTGCCGGCCGGTGCCGCGCTGGAAGCGCGCCGCGCCCTGGACGCGGCCGCCACCCACACGCTGGAGCAGCAGTTGTGCTACGAAGCCGGTCGCCAGCGCGAGCTGGTGGGCGGCCCCGACTTCGTGGAAGGCGTGCAGGCCTTCCTGCAAAAGCGCGAGCCCGCGTTCGCGCCACGCCGGCCCGGCTGAAGCGCGCCCCGGGCCCGGCAACGACAACAACAACGCAAGGAGACACGACCCATGCCCGCCATGCAAGGATTGATGCAGGACCGCCCGCTCATGATCTCGTCGCTGATAGAGCACGCGGCGCGCTTTCACCCCCGTACCGAGATCGTCTCGCGCATGCCCGAAGGGGGCCTGCACCGCACCGACTGGGCCGGCATCCGCCGCGCGTCCTGCCAGGTGGCCCGCGCGCTCGCCGCGCTGGGGGTGCAGCCCGGCGAGCGCGTGGGCACGCTGGCCTGGAACAGCTGGCGCCACCTGGCGCTGTACTTCGGTGTCTCGGGCAGCGGCGCGGTGCTGCACACCATCAACCCGCGCCTGTTTCCCGAGCAGATCGCCTACATCGCCAACCATGCCGAGGACCGGGTGCTGTTCTTCGACGTCACCTTCGCCCCGCTGGTCGAGAAGCTCGCCCCCCATCTGAAGACCGTCACCACCTATGTCTGCATGAGCGCACGCGAGCACATGCCGGCCCTGGACCTGCCCGACCTGCGCTGCTGGGACGAGCTGGTCGGCGACCAGAGCGAGGACTTCGAATGGCCCGAGTTCGACGAGCGCACGGCCTCCTCGCTGTGCTACACCTCGGGCACCACGGGCAACCCCAAGGGCGTGCTGTACTCGCACCGTTCCACCGTGCTGCATTCGCTGATGGAACTGGCGCCCGACACCTTCGGACTGAACTCGCGCGAGACCGTCATGCTCATCGTGCCCATGTTCCACGCCAACGCCTGGGGCACGCCCTATGCGGCGGCCATGGCAGGGGCCCGGCTGGTGCTGCCCGGCCCGCACCTGGACGGGCAAAGCGTCTACGAACTCATGCGCGATGAGAAAGTCACCTTCTCGCAAGGCGTGCCCACCGTGTGGCTGATGCTGTTCCAGTACCTGGATGCCCATCCCGAGATCGACCCGCGCACCCTGGGCGTCAAGAGCATCGGCATCGGCGGCGCGGCCGTGCCGCGCGCCATGCTGGAGCGCTTCGAGAACCAGTTCGGCGCCCAGGTCGTGCAGGGCTGGGGCATGACCGAGACCAGCCCCATCGGCGTGGTCAGCAAGCTGCTGGTCAAGCACGAGACCCTGCCGGCCGAGGAACTCATCCAGGTCAAGCTCAAGCAGGGGCGCGGCGTCTGGGGCGTGGACCTGAAGATCGTGGATGACGACGGCCGGCCCCAGCCCTGGGACGGCAAGGCCTATGGCCACCTGCGCGTGCGCGGCCCCTGGATCGCCAACGGCTACTTCAAGGGCGAGGGCGGCTCGCCCATGGACGAGCAAGGCTTCTTCGCCACGGGCGACGTGGCCACCATCGATCCCGACGGCTTCCTGCAGCTCGTGGACCGCGCCAAGGACGTGATCAAGTCGGGCGGCGAATGGATCTCCTCCATCGACGTGGAGAACGCCGCCATGGGCCACCCCGCCGTGGCCGAGGCCGCCATCATCGGCGTCCCCCACCCCAAGTGGCAGGAGCGCCCGCTGCTGCTGGTCGTGGCGCGCCCCGGGCAGACCGTGACACGCGACTCCATGCGCAACTTCCTGTCCACGCGCATTGCCAAATGGTGGCTGCCCGACGACGTGGTGCAGGTGGCCGAGCTGCCGCATACGGCCACCGGCAAGCTGCTCAAGACAAAGCTGCGCGAGGAGTACAGGAATTACCCCCTGAGCCGCTGAGCGGCTTTCCCCCAACGGGGACGACACCTTCGGTGCGGGGCGGCGCGGCCGGCTTAGGCCCTTCCTCGGTGTCTCTCGCTTGGACAACGCCAGCTCCATAGCGCTCTGCTCTATGGTTCATTGAAGAAAAGAGAACAAAGGAGACCTCCATGGCAGGACCGCTTGAAGGCGTTCGCGTGGTCGAGTTCGCGGGCCTGGGCCCGGGGCCGTTCTGCGCCATGCTGCTGGCCGACCTGGGTGCCGAAGTGCTGCGCATCGCGCGGCCCGGCACGCCGGTCGATGCACAGGACATCACCACGCGCAGCCGCTGCCAGGTCGGGATCGACCTGCGCGGCGAGGAAGGCCAGGCCGCCGCCATGGCCCTGATCGCGCGTGCCGACCTGCTGGTCGAGGGCTTTCGGCCCGGCGTCATGGAGCGCCTGGGCCTGGGGCCCGGGCCCTGCCTGGAACGCAACCCGCGCCTGGTCTACGGCCGCATGACGGGCTGGGGCCAGCATGGCCCGCTGGCGCATGCGGCGGGGCACGACATCAACTACATCGCCCTCTCCGGCGCGCTGCACGCCATCGGCCGCGCGGGCGAGGCGCCCGTGCCGCCGCTCAACTACGTGGGCGACTTCGGCGGCGGCGGCATGCTGCTGGCCGTGGGCCTGCTGGCCGCCCTGCACGAGGCCGGGCGCAGCGGCCGGGGCCAGGTCATCGACGCAGCCATGACCGACGGCACGGCCCTGCTGTCGGCCTTCATGTACGGCTTCAAGGCCAAGGGCCAGTGGAGCAACCAGCGCGGCGAGAACCTGCTCGATGGCGGCGCCCCTTTCTACGACACCTATGCCTGTGCCGACGGCAAGTACATCGCCATCGGCGCCATCGAGCCCCAGTTCTATGCCGAGCTGCGCCAGCGCTGCGGCATCCAGGACCCGCTGTTCGATGGCCAGATGGATGCCGCGCGCTGGCCCTTGCTCAAGCTGCGCCTGGCCGACGTGTTCCGCACCCGCACGCGCGACCAGTGGTGCGAGCTGCTCGAAGGCAGCGACGCCTGCTTCGCGCCCGTGCTCGACTGGGACGAGGCGCCGCGCCATGCCCACAACCGCGCACGCGCCACCTTCACCGAGGCCGGCGGCGTGCTCCAGCCCGCGCCCGCGCCGCGCTTTTCGCGCAGCGCGCCCGAGCACCCCCGTCCGCCGCGCGCCGCCAGCCTCGAAGAAGCGCTGGCCGCCTGGAATGCCCGGACTGCCACAGCCTCGCGCTAGAAAAGGCCTCGCCATGCCCCTGACCTTCACGCGCTCCTGGAGCGACCCCGACCTGGACAGCCTGCGCGCCACCGCCGTGCGCTTCATCGAATCCGAAATGCAGCCGCAGGACGAGGCCGCCCGCAAGCAGGGCCACGTCGGCCACGCGATCTGGCGCCGGGCGGGCGAGCTGGGCCTGCTGTGCACCGACATTCCCGAGGAATACGGCGGAGGCGGCGGCGACTTCCGCCACGAGGCCGTGATCCACGAGGAGATGGCGCGCCGGGGCCTGACCGGCATGGGCAACTCCGTGCATTCCATCGTGGCCCATTACCTGCTCAACCACGGCACCGAGGCGCAAAAGCGCCGCTACCTGCCAGCCATGGCGCGCGGCGAGCTGGTCGGCGCCATCGCCATGACCGAGCCCGGCGCGGGCTCGGACCTGCAGGGCGTGCGCACGCGCGCCGAACGCCGGGGCGACCACTACCGCATCAACGGCAGCAAGACCTTCATCACGAACGGATTCCTGGCCGGCCTGGTCCTCGTGGTCTGCAAGACCGACCCCGGCCAGGGCGCGCGCGGCACCTCCATCCTCCTCGTCGAGACCCGGGACTGCGCGGGCTTTCGCGTGGGGCGCGTGCTCGACAAGATGGGCATGAAGGCCCAGGACACCTCCGAACTGTTCTTCGACGATGTGGCCGTGCCGCAGGACGCCTTGCTGGGCGGGCGCGAGGGCCAGGGCTTCTACCAGCTCATGAGCGACCTGCCCTACGAGCGCCTCATCATCGGCCTGACGGCACTGGCCTGCATGGAGGGCGCATACGAGGCCACCCTGGCCTACGTGCGCGAGCGCCGCGCCTTCGGCCAGGCCATCGCCGACATGCAGAACACCCGCTTCAAGCTGGCCGAGGTGGCCACCACCATCACCGTGGGCCGCGCCTTCATCGACCGCTGCGTGGAGCAGCTCGTGGCCGGCACGCTGGACACGGCCACGGCCTCCATGGCCAAGCTCTGGTGCTCGGAAGCCCAGGGCCGCGTGCTCGACGAGCTGGTGCAACTGCACGGCGGCTACGGCTTCATGAACGAATACATGGTCACGCGCATGTATGCCGACGCCCGCGTGCAGCGCATCTACGGCGGCACCAGCGAGATCATGAAGGAAGTGATCGCCCGCGCGCTGTGACGGCGGCGCAGCGGCGCCCGTTCCTCTCCCCACCCACTTCCCGAATACCCCAAGGAAAGCCACGGCCATGACCCTCGACGATCTCATGTACAGACCCGGCCTGCTGCAAGGCCAGCGCATCCTCGTCACCGGCGGCGGCACCGGCCTGGGCCGCGTCATGGCCGAGGCCTTTCTGATGCTGGGCGCCGAAGTCCACCTCTGCGGCCGGCGCGGCTGCGTGGTCGAGCAGACCGCGCAGGAGTTGATGCAGCAGCACGGCGGCCTGGCCGTGGGCCATGCCTGCGACGTGCGCCAGCCCGACGCCATCGAGCACATGCTGGACGGCATCTGGAGCCGGCACGGCGCGCTGACCGGACTGGTCAACAACGCGGCCGGCAACTTCGTCAGCCGCACCGAGGACCTGTCCATGCGCGGCTTCGACGCCATCGCCAACATCGTCATGCGCGGCAGCTTCAACATGGTGCTCGATTGCGGCCGGCGCTGGCTGGCCGAGGGGCGCCGAGCCAGCGTGCTGTCCATCCTGACCACCTGGGTCTGGAACGGCTCGGCCTTCACCGTGCCCTCGGCCATGGCCAAGTCCGGCGTGCATGCCATGACGCAGTCGCTGGCCGTGGAGTGGGGCAACCGCGGCATCCGCTTCAACGCCATCGCGCCCGGCCTGTTTCCCACCGAAGGCATGAGCGCGCGCCTGAATCCCCAGGGTGGCGAGCATGTGCGCAAGGACAACCCCATGGGCCGCAACGGCCGCATGCCCGAGCTGGCCAACCTGGCCGTCTTCCTCATGAGCGCCCAGGCCGAGTACCTCACGGGACAGACGATCGCCATCGACGGCGGACAATACCAGGCCACGGGCGGCAACTTCGCCGCCCTGTCCAGCTGGACGGACCAGGACTGGGCCCATGCGCGCGACGCCATCGAATCGCGCAACGCGGCCGACCGCCAGCTCAGAACCACCTGACAACGCAAGGAGACAAGCCATGAGCCAAGAACGCGTGCGCATCACCCTGGACCACGGCGTGGCCGACGTGGCCCTGACACGGGCCGACAAGATGAACGCGCTGGACCCCGCCATGTTCGATGCGCTGCTCGATGCGCTGGACCGGCTCCAGGCCACGCCTGGCCTGCGCGCCGTGGTGCTGCATGGCGAGGGCAAGGCCTTTTGCGCGGGGCTGGACATGGGCAGCATGGCCAGCATCGCAGCAGGGCAGCAGACGCCCGACATGGCCGATCTGGCGCAGCGCACGCATGGCCTGGCCAACCGCTTCCAGCAGATCTGCTGGGGTTGGCGCGAACTGCCCGTACCCGTCGTCGCCGCCGTGCAGGGCGTGGCCTATGGCGGAGGCCTCCAGCTGGCGCTGGGCGCGGACATCCGCCTGGTCGCCGAAGATGCGCGCCTGTCCATCATGGAGATCAAGTGGGGCCTGGTGCCCGACATGGCCGGCTGCGCGCTGGCCGCCTCCCTGGTGCGTGGCGACGTGCTGCGCGAGCTGGTCTACACCGGCCGCGTCGTGCCCGGTCCCGAGGCCGTGTCACTGGGCCTGGCCACGCGCGTCAGCGCAGCCCCCCTGGAAGAGGCCCGCCACCTGGCGCGCCAGATCGCGGGCAGCAGCCCCGACGCCATCCGCGCGGCCAAGCGCCTGATGCAGCTCAGCGAGACCGCCTCGCCCGCCGACATCCTGCTGGCCGAGGCGCGCGAGCAACAGGCACTGCTGGGCAGCCCCAACCAGGCCGAAGCCGTGCGCGCGGGGCTGGAAAAGCGGGCCGCAGCATTCAGCGACCAAGGCCTTTAGAAACCTCTTGAAACAACCTCCGGACCCCGACTCGGAGACCGGAACAGCCATCCGTGATTACCCTTGGTCGACGTCCTTTCACCACTGCGCTGATTTTTTAGGCATTCCGTGGAAAGCCTTGCAGGGCGCGGATCCAGCAAGTTACACCCGGACTTTTCCACAACTCCGTCCACATGCATCGGGGATAAAAACCCGGGCTCCGAGGGGCTTGGCAATGCAGGCACACTTGACGGCCCGCTCCCCCCGCCCCCTCTCTTTCCCCATGCCACGCCTGCACGCTCCCAGCAAGGAGGACAGCCGCCTGCTGCCCGCCTTCCCCGCCCTGCCCGAGCGCTGCATCCACGTGCCGGCCACCGATGCCGAGTTCGCGGCCGCGCGTGCCGCGCTGATGGCGGCACCCGTGCTGGGCTTCGATACCGAGAGCAAGCCCCTGTTCCATGCCCAGCAGACCGACACCGGCCCCCATCTGGTGCAACTGGCCACCTGCGGCGAGGCCTGGCTGCTGCAACTGCACCATGCACAGGCCCGCCAGCTGGCCGCCGACGTGCTGGCCAGCGAGGCGATCCGCAAGGCCGGCTTCGGACTGGACCATGACCGCCGCGCCCTGCCGGCGCGACTGGGCGTGGCGCTGCACAACGTCATTGACCTGGACCGCGTCTTCAAGGGCCATGGCTATGCCAGCTCGGTGGGCGTGCGCGCGGCCGTGGCCCTGGTGCTGGGCCGGAATTTCCACAAGTCCAAGAAGATCTCCACCTCCAACTGGGCCGCGCAGCAGTTGAGCACGGCCCAGCGCCACTACGCGGCCAACGATGCCCACGGCGCCGCCATGGTGCATGCCGCCCTGCCGGCCTGGGAGCGGCGCCAGCCGGCGCAGCCGCAACGGCCTGCGCGGCGCCCTCGTGCGGCACAGGCCTAGCCCTGCGGCACCTCGCGCGCCAGCCGCACCCGGTCCCGGCCGGCGCGCTTGGCCTCGTAGAGCATCGCATCGGCACGGGCCAGTGCCTGCTCCAGCGGCTGCCCGGGCTCCAGCCAGGCGACGCCGAAGCTGGCCGTGATGCGCTGATCGTCGGGCAGGGCGCTGAAGCCCGTCAGGCGCAGCTGGTTGCGCATGCGCCGGGTCACCGATTGCGCCGCGCGGGGATCGGCCCCCGGCAACAGGGCCACGAACTCCTCGCCGCCAAAGCGCGCCACCAGATCCTGCTGGCGCGTGCTGCGCAGCAGCAGGCGAGCAAAGCGCTGCAGCACCTCGTCGCCCGCCGCATGGCCCCATCCGTCGTTGACGCGCTTGAAATGGTCGACATCGCAGACCAGCAGGGCGGCCGACAGCCCCGGCTGCTCGGCGCGCAGCCGCTGCACGGCCTCTCTGAAGGCGCGGCGGTTGAGCAGTCCCGTGAGCGGATCGCGATCGCGCTCCTCGTGCAGCGCCTGCACGGTGTCGCGCACCGCCAGCGCCAGGAACAGCGTGGCGAACAGCAGCCCGAACACCAGCAGGCTCAGCTGCAGTGCCATCCAGGAGGAAGAAGCACCCAGCCATTCGCCGCCCGCCGGCCCCGCCTCGGCCGCTGGCACGGCGCGCGGCACAACCATCAGTGTGCGCACGAGAAAGCTCAGGGCGAAGACCACGAACACCCACAGCAGCAGCCGGTCACAGCCCCCGACCGGGCGCTCGCGCGGCAAGCGCCACAGCGGCAGCGCCAGCTGCAGGCCCAGGCCGAAATCCAGCACATGCTGACGGGCATGGACATCGGGCTGCATCCAGGCGTAGTAGCCCAGCACCGCCAGCACCGCGCCGCCCAGTCCTGCCGCCAGTCGCCCGTCGGGCTGCACGCTGTGGCGCATGGCGATGGCCTGGGTGATGAACCATGCCGCGCCCAGTTGCAGCGCGGCCGTGACCAGCACATTGAGCGGCATGGCCGCCGGCAGGCCCAGTATCTGTGCCAGCTGCGCCAGGCTGAAGCCCGCGAAGGCGAAGGACATGCAACGCAGCTCGCGGCGGGCACGCAGATGCAGCCAGCAGACATGAAAACAGCCTGCCAGCAACAAGGTGCACAAAGGCACCGCCAGCGCCAGAAGATGTCTTGCCGTCAACGTCACCACGAACTCCCGAAGGGAGTCTAGCGATCAGGTCACGTTACAACACACATCTAACAAAAATACACAATCACGGAATTCCTTCCCGACTTGGGAAAGGCGGACCCGCTCGCACCCACCGGCCGCCCGCATATGTTCGTAACCAACGCATCGTTGGGCACGGGCGGCATGCACGCCACAATGCATGCCGTCCTCCGCTTGTCAAAACAGAAAGGCAGTCCTCCATGCGCTTAGAAACCCTGGCCGTCCATGCCGGCTACTCGCCCGACCCCACGACCAAGGCCGTGGCCGTCCCCATCTACCAGACCGTGGCCTATGCCTTCGACAGCGCCCAGCACGGCGCCGATCTGTTCGACCTCAAGGTGGCAGGCAACATCTACACGCGCATCATGAACCCCACCACCGACGTGCTCGAAAAGCGCGTCGCGGCACTGGAAGGCGGCATCGCCGCCGTGGCCGTGGCCTCCGGCATGGCGGCCATCACCTACGCCATCCAGGCCATCGCCGAGGCCGGCGACAACATCGTCTCGGCCAGCACGCTGTATGGCGGCACCTACAACCTGTTCGCCCATACCTTCCCGCAGCAAGGCATCACCGTGCGCTTCGCCGACCCGCGCGACCCGGCCAGCTTCGCACAGCACATCGACGAAAAGACCAAGGCCATCTTCATCGAGTCCATCGGCAACCCGCTGGGCAACGTCACCGACATCCGTGCCCTGGCCGACGTGGCCCATGCCCACGGCGTGCCGCTGATCGTGGACAACACCGTGCCCAGCCCCTACCTGCTGCGCCCCATCGAGCATGGCGCCGACATCGTCGTGCACTCGCTGACCAAGTACCTGGGCGGCCACGGCAACAGCGTGGGCGGCGCCATCGTGGACAGCGGCAAGTTCCCCTGGGCGGAGCACAAGGCCCGCTTCAGGCGCCTGAACGAGCCCGACGTCAGCTACCACGGCGTGGTCTACACCGAGGCCCTGGGCGAGGCCGCCTACATCGGCCGCGTGCGCGTGGTGCCGCTGCGCAATACCGGCGCAGCCATCTCGCCGCACAACGCCTTCCTGATCCTGCAGGGCATCGAGACGCTGGCCCTGCGCATGGACCGCATCTGCGAGAACACCCAGAAGATCGCCGAGACGCTGCAAAGGCACCCCAAGGTCGAATGGGTGCGCTACGCAGGGCTGGAGGGCCACCCCGACCATGCCATCGTGCAAAAGCAGCTGGGCGGACGTGCCTCGGGCATCCTGTCCTTCAGCCTGAAGGCCGATGACACCGATCCGCGAGCGGCCGGCGCGCGCTTTCTCGATGCGCTGCAGCTGTTCACGCGCCTGGTCAACATCGGCGATGCCAAGTCCCTGGCCACGCACCCGGCCTCGACCACGCACCGCCAGCTCGACGCCGAGGAGCTGGCCAAGGCCGGCGTGACCGAGGGCATGGTGCGCCTGTCCGTGGGCATCGAGCACATCAGCGACCTGCTCGCCGACCTGGAACAGGCTCTGGGCAAGGTCTGATCCACGCCAGCGCCTGGCCCGGAGCTCAGCGACGAGGCGCGCGCTGGCGCAGCTCCTGCGAGGAGTAGAAGATCAGCGGATCGGGCGTGCGCCGCGCATCGGCGCAAGGCTCGATGGCGTGGCCGCGCGGCGGCGCGCAGGCGGCCAGATCGCGCAGCTGCGCCTGCGTGCGCTCGGCGTGGCGCGCGGCCGTCTCGCCTTCGGAGGGTCGGCTGCCGGGCACGATCAGGCGCAGTTCCATCTTGCGGATGGCCGGCTCCACGGCATAGGTGCCCTGGAACTGCAGCACCACGCGGCGCTCGGCCAGGTCCACCGTGGCCAGCACGGCGCGCATGGGCACGGGGATCATGGCGCCCGACTGGTAGCGCACCAGCACGAAGGGCGCGAAAGGCTTGGGCACCTGCAGGTTCAGGATGCGGCCGTTGTCCGCCCGCACGCGCAACTGTCCGCCGTCGGGCAGGTAGCGGTCCAGCCGCCAGCCCCTGGACACCCGCTGCGCGCCCACGCAGGGTGCGTAGTAGTACTCGGTCGCGTCCGCATCCTTGCCGGCATAGAGCATCTGCGCGCCCTCATGCTCCGTGAGCACCTTGGTCCCCAGGGCCTGATTGCCGGCCCTGACGCCCGCCAGCGCGCCGCCGTGCACGAACACGCCCGTGTACGGGAACCAGGTCGTGCGCTGGTTGGCCACCGCACCATAGGGCTTGCATTGCGTGGACATGTTCTCGTCCTGCATGTCGGCCTCGGGCGCCATGGGCTCGCCACCCTGTCCGGCGCCCTGGTCGGCCAGGCGCAGCCGGCCATCGGCCTCGATGGTGAAAGTGGCCTTGGCCACCATGGAGTAGTAGCGCCCGGCCTGGTCCTCGCCGATCAGCAGCAGGCTGGGCAGGGGCGTGAGATTGGCGACTTCGGGGTCGGCGCGGGGCGCCTCCGATACCGCCCTGGCAGGGGCCTCGGGTCTCGGCTGGTCCCGGGGCTGGCTGGGGACCTGCGCCTGGGGCGGCGTGGAGCCACAGCCCGCAAGGACCAGGGACAGCGGCATGGCGAGAGCAAGCGAACGCAAGAACATGGAACTCCCTCGGATCGTTGAGGCCGACGATGCTACTGCATGCGCCCGGCGTTCGGCGCGATGCCGACTCGTGCGGGGTTCAGCCGCAATCCCTGGCCAGCCGCAGGCCTGTCATCTGCCAGCGCGCCTGCGTGGGAAAGAAATTTCGGTAGCTGGCGCGCGCATGGCCCGGCGGCGTCAGGCAGGAACCACCGCGCAGCACGTACTGGTTGACCATGAACTTGCCGTTGTATTCGCCCACCGCGCCCTCGGCCACGCGAAAGCCGGGATACGGTGCATAGGAGGACTGCGTCCACTCCCAGACCTCGCCCAGCGACGCACAGCCCGCCTGCATGGCACGCGGATGCACGGGTCCCGGCGGCCCCTCGCCCGCAGGCCGCTGCGCCATCGGCTGCGCGAAGGCGGTCTCCCACTCCGCCTCGGTGGGCAGCCGCGCGCCGGCCCAGCGCGCGTAGGCATCGGCCTCGAAGTAGGACACATGGGCCACGGGCCGACGGCCATCGAGCGCCAGCGCGCCATGCAGGCTGAATTCCTGCCAGCCCCCCACCCCGTCCCGGCGCCAGTACCAGGGATGTTCCAATTGCTGCGCACAGCGCCAGTCCCAGCCCTCGGCCAGCCACCACTGCGGCTGGGCGTAGCCGCCCTCCTCCACGAAGCGCAGGAACTCGGCATTGGCCACGGGCCGGCTGGCGATCTCGCAGCCTGGCAGGAACACCTCATGGCGCGGCAGCTCGTTGTCGAAGGCAAAGCCCCGGCCCGCGTGGCCCACGGCATGCATGCCGCGCGGCACCATGCGCCACTCGATCGCGGGCGGCATGTCCTGCTGCGGCGCCGGCCCGGACTCGTCGTCCCCGTCGGAAGCGCGGTAGGCGGGCCACAGCGGATGGCAGGACAGCAGGTGCTTGATGTCGGTCAGCAAAAGCTCCTGGTGCTGCTGCTCATGCTGCAGGCCCAGCTCCAGCAGTGCGGTCAGGCGGGCCGGCGGCTGCGCGCCCCAGGACTCGAGCATGCACAGCATGCGCCGGTCCACGGCGTCCCGGTAGGCCAGCACGCGCGCCAGCAAGGGCCGCGTCAGCAGCCCGCGTTGCGCGCGCGGATGGCGGGCGCCCACCTGCTGGTAGTAGGAGTTGAACAGGACGCGGAAGTCGGGATCGAAGTCGGGATCGTGCGGGGCATGCCGGGCCAGCACGAAAGTCTCGAAAAACCAGGTCGTATGGGCCAGGTGCCATTTGGCGGGGCTCGCATCGGGCATGGATTGCACGCAGGCATCCTCGGCCGACAGCGGTGCCGCCAGCAGCACGGAGGACTGGCGCACGGACTCGTAGCGCTGCACCCAGCGCAGGGCGGCGGACATCTCACGCATGGGCATGGATCACCGCGAACCACTGCCGCTCGTCGCTCCAGACCTGGCAGGGCCCGAAGCCCGCGCCAGCCAGCATGCCCAGGAATTCGGGCAGCGGGTATTTGTAGCTGTTCTCCGTGTGGATGGTTTCGCCGGCCGAAAAATGCCGCAGCCCCTGGGGCCAGCCCACGATCAGCGAGCGGCGCGCGCGCAGGTGCATCTCGATGCGTGAATGCTGCGCATTGAAGAAAGCCACATGCTCCCAGTCGGCCTCGTCGAAATCGCTGCCCAGCAGGCTGTTGACGTGGCTGAGCACATTGAGGTTGAAGCGCGCCGTCACGCCCTGAGCGTCGTCGTAGGCCGGCTCCAGCCACTGCGTGGGCTTGGGCAGGTCTATGCCGATGAGCAGCCCGCCGTCGTCCTGCAGCAGGGCGCGCATCTGGCCCAGCATGCGCCGTGCCTGCGGCGGGTCGAAGTTGCCGATGGACGAGCCCGGATAGAACAGCAGCCGGCCGGTCTGCGGAATGTGAGGCGGCAGGGCCAACGGCTCGGTGATGTCGGCGGTGACGGCATGGGCCCGGAGCCCGGGGAAATCCTCGGCCAGCCGGCGCACGGACTGCCGCAGGAAGGCGCCGGCAATGTCCACCCCCACGAAGTGCCGTGGCCGCAGGCTGCGGCACAGGCCGCGGACCTTCTCGCAATTTCCGGCGCCCAGCTCGATCAGCACCTCGGTGCCATGCAGCGCCTCGGTCATGGCAGGCCCCGAGCCTTCGAGAATCGCGGCCTCGGTGCGCGTAGGGTAGTACTCGGGCAGGCGCGTGATCTGCTCGAACAGCTCGCAGCCGCGGGCATCATAGAGGTACTTGGGCGAGACTTCGGCCTGGGGCTGCATCAGCCCGCGTTGCAGCTCGGCGCGGGCCGTGCGCAGAGCCAGGGCCGGCATCCCCGCGCCGGCCTTGCGGCTGCGGCCCTCGGCCGCCTCGGGACAGGGCGCTGCCGGCAGGGGCAGGGGCACGCGGCGGGAATGCAGGGAAGACGCAGGAGAAAGCGCGGACGCTTCGTGGGCAGATAGCATGGTGGGGCCTCGCTGGGGTGCGCCGCCCGCCGCGTGTCCTCGCAAGCCGCGCCCCCTGGCGGGCCACGGCCCGCCAAGGGGCGGACAGCCATGATGGAGCCCATGGATACGCCGCAGCGCACTCACGGGCAAGGCCCCAGCCTAGGCGCCCACCCCCGCCATGCGGGTAGGACAGATTCCCCCAGGCATGATTTTTTCGTGACCCACAGGGTGCTGCGGCGCAGCATCCTTACCGGGACCGGCTGGACGAAAAAAATCCGATATGCCGCGAACGGCATATCGGACCAAGTACCCATCCTTGCCTCACTACGCGCTGTCGGATGAAACAGCGCGTGCCTCGCTCATGATCCGGAGATCAGAAGCGATAGCCCAGTCCAACGCCGACCAGCACCGGGTTCACCTTGAAGGTGCCCACCTTGGTGCCGCCAGCGCGCACGTCCGTTTCGATGAAGACTTTCTTGACGTCGAAATTCAGCGACCAGTTCTTGTCCAGCGCATAGTCGAAGCCGATCTGCAGCGCGCCACCGAAGCTGTTCTTCTTGATCGAGGGGTTCAGCGCGGCCTGCACGGCGGGATCGAAGTTCACGCTGGAAAAGCGCGTGAAGTTGATACCGGCGCCCACATAGGGCTTGAATGCGCCGAAATTGGTGAAGTGGTATTGCGCCAGCAGCGTGGGCGGCAGGTGCTTGAGGCTGCCGATCTGGCCCAGGCCGTTGGCACGCAGGTCATGCTTTTGCGGGTAGGTCAGCACCAGCTCGGCAGCGATGTTGGGCGTGAAGAAGTAGGACACGTCCAGTTCGGGCATCCACTTGTCGTTGATCGACAGGCCCAGCCCCGTGCTGTCCTTGTTGGCGCTGTCCAGATGCACGGCGCGCACACGCACCATCCACGGACCTTCGGCCTGCTGCGCGAAGGCAGCGCCGGAAGACAGGGCACAAACGGCGGCAACCGCCAGCAGAGTTCTTTTCATGATGGAGAGTCTTGGAGTACCCGGGGCAAATCCCGTAGCTGTATTGCAGCAGGGGCGGGCGCAGGCGGTCTTGTCCTAGCTCAAACCGGAAGGTGCGCGCGACCGCATGGCCGGCTCGCGTTGGTTGGATGCAACGCCGATGGCCTCGGCCCCTTCTGCCTCGGGTTGGAGACACCCGGCCCCGCCGGGAGGGACCCGCCATGCCCTGCCCCGAAATGAAAGAAAACGCAAAAGCACTGCTTGCGCGCGGGCCGTATCCGCACTAAGTTGGGGCCGGTCCGGCGAACGGCGCCGACCACAGAAACCGCATGCATTCCCTCCTGCCTTCCATGACCCTCCTCAAGCTCTACTACGCTCCCGGCACCTGCGCCCTGGCCACCCGCATTGCACTGATCGAAGCGAATGCCCCCCATGAAGTCGTCAAGCTCGACTTCGGCAAGGGCGAGCAGCGCAGCCCCGAGTACCTGGCCATCAACCCCAAGGGCCGTGTTCCCGCGCTGGTCACCGAACGCGGCGTGATCAGCGAGACCCCGGCCCTGCTGGCCTACATCGCGCGCCGCTTCCCCGAAGCCCGGCTCGCGCCGCTGGACGATGCGTACGCCTTCGCGCACATGCAGGAATTCCACGGCTACCTGTCCTCCACCGTCCATGTCGCACACGCCCACGGCCGCCGTGCCGGGCGCTGGGCCGACGATGAACAGGCCATCGCCGCGATGCAGCGCAAGGTGGCAGCCAACATGGCCGAATGCTTCGGTGTGATCGAGCGCCACTACCTGGGCGACGGCCCCTGGGTGCTGGGCGCCGACTACTCCGTGGCCGATGCCTACCTGTTCACCATCGCCGGCTGGCTGGAAGGCGACGGCGTGGACATCGCCGGCTTCCCCAAGGTGCATGCGCACTCCAAGAGGATGGCAGAGCGCGCGGCCGTCAGGGGTGCCCTGCAGGGCTGAGGCCTTGCACGCCGCCGGGAGCACCTGGAACGCAGGTGCTTTCGCCGGCCGCACGGCGCCAAGGGCCCCCCAACTGCGCCGCGCGGCGCCTGGTCACGATGGCAGCGGCCGGGCGAAATGCAGGCTGACGGCCTTGCCCGCGCGGCGGATGCGGGCCTGGTACTGGCCGGGCGTCAACCCCAGATGCTTGCGAAACGCAGCCCCCATATGGGATTGGTGGCTGAAGCCGCAGTCGTGCGCGATGCAGGCCAGCGAACGGTCATCCGCGCGCATCATGGCGCGGGCGGCCTGTACCCGTGCCTGCACGAGATAGGCATGTGGCGTCATGCCAAGCAGCTGGGAGAATTCACGCAGGAAACGCAGCGGCGCCCGGTGGATCATCCGGGCCAGCGGTGCGATGCCCAGGGGCTGGTCCAGCTCGGCGGCCATGCGCTCCAGAACGGGGAGGTACATCGGGCGCAATGCCTCGATGCGAGGGATGGGCATGGGGCCTTGCTGGCCCATGAAATCCAGTGCGGCCTGCTCGATGGCCAGGGCATCCGTCTCGGTGCAAAGCAGCAGCCGCCGCAACTGGTGGGCAAGCAGCAGGGCGCGGCGCTGGCCAGGGGCGGCGACACGCCGGCCTTCGAAGGCGCTGGCTGCGTCGTCGAACCATTCTTCCCAGTGCGCCTGGGTACAGCGAACCACCAGATATTCGCCGCCCGTGGCCGATTCGGAAAACACATCGACGCCGGGGGGTGTGCGCGCCACCGTCCCGGGCCAGGTATCGAAGTCGACGCGGCGGTCGCTGGCGATGGCATGCACGCCCTGCTGGCGCTCCAGCGCGATGCCCAGCGAATGAAGACGGGTCGGGTCATGGCTGCTGTAGGCCGTGCGGCCCAGCAGATGCACCTCGAACCCCGGCAGCTTGTGGTCTTTCATCACGGTGGTGCGTTGCGTGTCCCAAGTGAAATTTCATGATAGACGAGAAGCCGGGCCCTGCTCACACTGCAAGCATGAACTCGAACCACACGGAAATTCAACGCGTCATCGGCCTCATCGCAGGCATGAGCTGGGAGTCCAGCGCCGAGTACTACCGGCTCATCAATCAGGGCGTGCGCGACAGGCTGGGCCCGCTGCGCTCCGCAAGACTGCTGATGTACAGCGTGGACTTCGGCCCGATCGAGCTGGCCCAGCAGGAAGGCCGCTGGGATGACGCGGCCGCCTTGCTGGAGGATGCCGCGCGCCGGCTGCAGGATGGCGGTGCGGATGTGGTGCTGCTGTGTACCAACACCATGCACAAGCTTGCCGACCGCATCGCGGCGGCAGTACGGATACCTTTCATGCACATTGCCGATCCGGTGGCCGCGGCGGCCAGGACCGGCGGCCATCGCAAGCTGGGGCTGCTGGGCACCCGCTTCACCATGGAAGAACCCTTCATGCGCGAACGGCTGCACCAACAAGGGCTGGAGGTTCTGGTGCCGGATGAGGCAGACCGCGCCGAAGTGCACCGCATCATCTACGACGAGCTGTGCACAGGCCGGATACATGATGCGTCGCGGCGTATCTATCAGCGCGTCATGGCACAGCTGGCCGAGCGGGGTGCGCAGGCCATGGTACTGGGCTGCACGGAAATCAGCCTGCTGGTGCAGCAGCAGCATTGCCCCGTGCCTGTGCTGGACACCACCGCTTTGCATGCGCAGGCGGCGGTGGACTTCGCACTGAAGCCTTGACCGCGAGGAAATCGCGGAACGGCCACGGCCGCGCAGGCGGATACCACCTATGCGGCCGGGACCTGGCAGAAGGCCGCTGCATTCAATCACCATCGCTTTTCTGTCTTGGGCATCGGGGTCCTTCACCCGTCACGCGTATGCATGCCAGAGATCCTCGAATTCCCCGGTGGCGATGGCCCGACCCTTGAACTGCGTGGCTTGCCCGAGCATCCGTTTCTGGCGGGACTGCGCCATCACCTGGAGCCAGCTGCCCGGTGCCGGGCGCTGGAATCATTGCCGCTGCGTTCACCGATAGCCATCAACACCGCAGCCAATTCCTTGTCATCTGGCAACTCAACGAACGGTCCAGTAGGTCAAGTCGTTCCCGGGTAGAAGCACGTCCGGCCGACCCCCTTGGATGCCCATGAAAAGCCATTCGGGGATTCGAGTCGACCGGCCGCCATGCGAATCACAGCGCCAGACCGCAGGGGCAAGATCGTGTCCGCCTCTGCCATCCCGAAGGTGGCCCGGCCAAACACCCGGGCATCGCGGCTCTCGCGCAGTGCCTGCGCCAGCGCTCCGGCGCCGGACGCTGTATGAGTTTTCTTGTCAAGCACCTGAAACTCCCAGACGGACGGCGCCGAACTTTCACATCAAGCAGGTTCATTCTTCCTGGCAGGCCGCGAACGGCCCTCGGTGAAGCGGAATGTCAGAGCGCGGCTGCGTGCAGTCGGGTATTGAAAAGCGGACCACGGGTGAAGGCCGCCAGGCGCTTGGCCAGCCACAGCACCGCCAGGTCCACCAGGGGCTCGACCAGCACGACGCACATGTAGGCGGCACCGAAGCTTGCCACCTCGGCCAGGGTCGCCGAGCTGGCGCCGTGGCCGTAGATGGCCCAGAAGGCGACCCACAGGACGATGCCCCCCTGGTAGGTGGTGGACAGGGCCAGGGCCTGCCTGTAGCTGATGTCCACATAGGCCGTGCCAGCGGGAATCAGTCGGCGCGCCAGCTGGTTCACCGCATACAGCGGAACCAGCAAGGTTGTGACGTTCATGCCGTACTGCGGCAGGTCGAAGGGGGCGAAGAACAGACCCTGGACCAGCAGGCCGCACGCCAGGCCAATGGCCGCGGCGCCCGCGCCGAACATCAGCAGCAGGGTCGATCCCAGGATCAGGTGGACTTCGGACACGCCGACCGGCTCGTGCGGAAACACCTCGAAGAAACTGAACACCAGCGCGGTGGTGATGACGCTGCGGGCCAGCAGCGCGGGCCAGCCGCCGTTGTCGCGCAGGCTTTGCCGTGCCAGGGCGGCAGTCAGGCCGAAAGCCGCTGCGGCGGTGGCGTAACTGAGGGCGATTTTTTCGGGGCTGACGACGCCGGGTTCGATGTGCATGGGAGATCCTGGACAGGCAAGAGCCGTTGGAGGGCCGGAGGGCACCGGCTGCGCAATGGGAAAGGTGGTGAGCATAGCCGTGGACGGTGTGATGCGCCATGCCTTGCGACGGCAGATGCGATTTCCATCATGCCGTTAAACCTATCGGATCCGTGCTTATATACCTCCCCAGCCCCGGGTCGTAATACCGATACCGGTTTAGAACAGCCCCGTCCCCTCATCCAGATGCTGCCCCTGCATGCGCATCGGCTGGTGCAGGTTCAGCCGGTTGTATTCCTTGCGTGTATTGCCCCAGGGGTCCAGCTCTATCTGCCAGTCCACCTGCCCCAGCGGGTCGACCAGCGCCTGCGGCGTGCCCAGGTGGTCGCAGTGGTACAGGTGGATGTGCGTGATGGCTGCGGCCGGTGGCAGCAATTTTCCCCGCAGCGCATCAGCGTCCAGGCCGATTCAGCCAGTGATTGCCGCACTGGGGCGCTGGGGCCAGCCAATATCTGCTTTTGCACTTGGCTCAGCATGTTCCGCTGCTGCATATCGATGCTCTGACCGCTGTCCCTTCTCCAAAGGTCGGACAGACTTGTTTTTCGGCCAAGGGGAATAATTAGAATCAATCGCCCATATCAATTGATAAATTTATTTTCACTTGCAAAAAATATCTTGTAAGATGCATCCAGACTTTCAATGCAAATGGTTTTTTCACGAATTAAATCTTCATCTTTTATTTTTTCCATCTCAAATCTCACTGTCTTATAGTATTTTCTTACAAATTCAATCTCCGGCTCAATGAATTTAAGCCGCAAACATAGATTAATGTCAATTCATTACCTTTCAACCTTTTCATCACATGCCTAGCCTCTTTTTCCAAAGCAAATCCTAGTGATATTTTAACACCCGATGTATATCCGGCATCGGTATGTCGCAACAACTCCACACCACTATCAATTGCACCCAAGTCACCATTTATTATCTTCTCCGCAAGTCCGTCCAAGCACTTCCATGCAACAATGCTCGATTTATCATCAGATGGAAAATTCTTGGAATCCAATACCTCCTTAAGACACGCAACATCACTCACTGCAATAGACGGCAAATTAAATAAGATCAATATGGAAATAATCTTTAATATTTTCATCGAATGACCTCCAAAGAATCTCCATCATTAAGACTATCCCTTATAATACGAGGCATAACGATGCATCCCTCCGAGGCTGTACCGGTTGCGTTGTCTCCATGAATAAGAAATCCTGCACGTCCGTGCATATTATTTTCTGGAGCTGGCGTAAGACGTCTAGTTGCGACACCTGCTGTTCTATGTCTGAATGCCCCTCCGATCGTGTAGCTCCCTCGCGGTAGGGGTAACCTGCCCCCTGCCCCCCTGCCCTGCCCCCCCCGCCTTACCAATCATTCGTAGAGAGGTCCAAGGGTTGGCAGGTTAACTGATCCTGCGTCGGTGGTTGATAGGTTTGGGCTCGGTGTTTGGCTGCAAACGCGGCTGGTGGGATCCGTCCAATGCTCCCATGTGGTCGAACCTCGTTGTAATCCTGACGCAAGATGGCGATGGCCTCTCGCGCTTGAGCCAATGACTCGAACCAGTCCTCATTGAGGCATTCATCCCGGAATTTGCCGTTGAAGCTTTCGATGTAGGCGTTCTGAGTTGGCTTGCCCGGTTGAATCAGGATGTGCTGAACGCCTCGTGCCTGCATCCACGCCATGAAGGCCCTGCAGGTGAACTCTGGCCCGTTGTCCGTCCTGATGGCCTCTGGGTAGCCCCTGAAGCGGGCAGCTCGCTCAAGGATTCTGGTGACGTATGTGCCGGGCATCGACAAATCTACCGCGATGTCCACGCACTCGTGGCTGAAGTCATCGGCAATGGTCAAGCACTTGATGCGCCTGCCGTTGCTCAATGAATCACTGACAAAGTCCAGGCTCCATGTTTGATTGACCCGTGTCGCAGCCACCAGCGGTGTGCGCTCGCCACGGTACTTCTTGCCCTTGTTGCGCTTGCGCAGGGCCAAGCCTTGCTCGCGGTAAAGGCGAAGCACCTTCTTGTGGTTGATGCCAGGAAACTTGCCCTGCAGCATGTCGTGCACGCGGCGATACCCAAAGCGCCACCGCTCCATGGCGACAGCCTGGATGCGTTCAGCCAGGCGCACTGTGTCTACATCGGGTTGCGGTGGATGCCGCCAGGCATCTCGGGACAGCCCCACAAGACGACAAGCCTGCCGCTCAGAGATCTGGGTGTGTTCCAGCATCTTGGCGATGGCTTTGCGTTTGTCTTGCGGGGCTAGCGCTTTACCCCGAACCCGACCTTGAGTGCCTCCAGGTCCAGGTGCGCTTCGGCCAGCAGTTTCTTGAGCCGGGCGTTCTCGACTTCAAGGTCCTTCAGGCGCCGGGCCTCGTCGGCTTCCATGCCGCCGTACTTGGCACGCCACTTGTAGAACGTGGGTTCGCTGAATCCGCCTTGGCGGCAGACCTCCTTGACCGCCAGGCCAGACTCGGCCTGCTTCAGGAACCCAATGATCTGCTGTTCGGTAAATCGACTCGTCCTCATGTCCGTCATTCTCCAGGTTGGCGGACCTCACTTCCATTCAACTGGTACGGCTATGAGGGGCAGGTCACTGAAATTTCCATCTTTCCCGGCGTAGGTGAACTGCGTCACCTGCCCCGACAGAAATCGCTTGCCGCCGCCATGGCGTTCGGTGGTCAGGTCGATCTCCACGCTCATGTCCTTGCCCAGCAGTTCCTTGGCGGAGATGGAGGGGTTTCACTGATCAGGCGTATGCGGAATTCGAAGAGGCGGGAGATGCCTTCCTCTCCGGACAGGGACCGGAATTGCAATTGCACGCCCAATGGGCTGTGGACTGTGAAAGTACGATCGGACACGAATCTCCCCTCCCTCTGCATGAATGGGGTATGCGCCATGGCATGGTTGAATGAAATGAAGAACCGGTCGTTTCTTCTTGCGTGACCTGTGCCTTGAAAGCCGATGCCCGGGATCAGGCCGGCGACAGCAAGGGGATATGAAGCCCCTGGAGCATGGGCAGCAGTTCAGCGGGCGGAGTGTTGCGCAGCGGATTGCCGCCGGGCGGCTCATACAGGTATTGGATGAAAAGATGCCGTGCCTGCGCGCTTTCAAAGAAGGCACTGCGGTGGCGCTGCTGGAAATCCTGCCAGCAGGCCATGCCCAGTTGCTGTGTCAGCACCACCTCCACCTGGGACCAGGCCAGGGGCAGGCATTCGGCATAGCTGCGGTATTTCATCGACAAGTTGCGGCGCTGCAGCCGCTTCCCGTGGCCCACGACGATGAACAATGCATCGTGGTTTCTTTTCTTGATGTGATAGACGCAAAGCCGTACGTGGACCACGGAGGGTTGCAAGGCATCAAACCAGGCATTGAGCAGCTTCTTGCGCCGGTCCAGCTGCGCATCGCTCAATGTGACTGGCGTGTCGACCCCATGGATCTGCCGGCCCAGCAGGGGGCGGAATCTGCGCATGGCGTCCGCCGTGGCCTCGGGGCTTACCGTGGTGAAGCGGTCGCTGTAGCTGGCGAGGAACTCCTGACGTGCGGCAATGGCCAGTGCCTTGGCCCGTTCATCACCGTACTGCCTGATGGGAAAGCGCTTGAAATACTTCTGCCCGCCGCTTTCGATCGCTGCGAGCCAGGCGACCAGTTTGCCGTTCCGACAAATCCCGCGGACACCCGGTACACCCGATGTATTAGTGGTGCGCGGCTTGGTGTTGAGGGTCAGCAGTGTGTGGGGAGGAAACAGCCGCATGACCGCATCACGGTAGGCCTGCGCCATCCGGTTGGCCGATTCTCTGCCGCCGTAGGCATTGTCGAAGAAGTGGCGCGAGACCAGCCTGCCCCGCCGCCGCACGTTCACCGTCCACAGATCGAGCTGCCTGCCGTTCAGCGTGGTCATTCTCGTCCGCACGATGCTGTAGTCCTCGGGAATGGCGGACAAGGCCGTTCCATCGCCGGCCAGCGCCTCTTGCAGCGGCGGGCCCGAGGCGTTGGCGTGCAGGAAAAAGTCTTTTGCATTGAATTTCATTGCCAGGCTCAAATCCAGATGGGTTGTCAGAAATGGGCACCAGTCTAGATATTCAACAGAAAACGAATAGCCTTTTCCCCGATGACTTCATGGACGTCCTAGGAATAATGGTCGAATCACTCCCATTTTTCTAAGAATTGTCTGATTCAGAAGATACTTTTTTCCTTGCGATGCGCGCGAATTACAGGCAGGAACAGTGCTTTTGACGCAACTAACACCCTTGAATGGATGTATTTGTATTTTTTTGTTTTTAGGACCAGTCCTATATCTGCCGTGCGAAACAGGCAACTACCCACAGGGCAGAAATCCCCGGTGCACCGATGGAAGCCGCCAGCGCGTGGCGTGGTGCTGTGCGCTGCGGCGCATGCAGCAGGCGCCATGCAGGAGTGGGGTTGCACCTCAGCCTCCGGGGCCGGCCCTGCGCTTGCGCAGGAGCTCGTGCATCCGCCATTCCAGCGCTTCGGTGTCGAAGCCATAGGCGTCGAGCAGGGCGAGTGCCTTCTTCGCCTCCCGGAAATCGAGCACCGTCTGCGGCGGACACGGCCGCAGGGACAGCTCGTGCTTGAGCAGCCACTCCTGGATATCGGCGATGGCCGTGACCGACAGGCCCGCATTGATGAGCCGCGATGCCGTGACATGGGCCAGAGACAGGGGCGTCAGCTGCCAGCAGGAGTGCAGTGCCAGCAATTTTTCGAGCTTCTCCACCAGGGGCATGCGCAATTCGAACTGTGGCGATTGCTCGAACAGCTCCAGCGCATCCAGGTAGATGCCCGGCTGTGCGTGGATGAGGGCGATGTCGCTGCACAGCTGGAGCTGCTCGCACATGCGGGCCACGGCCATGCGCGCACGCGCCGCAGAGATGTTCTGCGCCGCGGCGGCCTGAGCGAGCGTCATGCCCGCGATGATGGACCGCAGGATGCGGGCCTTGGTAAGGTTGGAAATCACGCAATCCCCCCTGATGGAAGTCCAGGACGCCGTCCATGCCCCTGCCTGGGCCTGGGGCGCCCACCCTGGGCAGGATGGCATCCGGCGGGATGGAGTTCCTCGGGAGGGGCGCATGCTTGCGCCCACAGTCAAGTGCGGCCCTGGCAGTGGCCGGAGTGCGGCCTGGCCGGGGCGCTACGGGTTCAGCGCGCGCGCAGGCGCTTGATGCCTTCGACCGCCACCAGCACGACGGCACCGGCCACGATGCCGGCCAGCGCATTGAGCAGGTTGACGGCCAGCACGCGCCACAGGCCGCCCAGCGCGCCCTGGGCCACGGCCTCGCCCAGGCCTTCCACGGCATGGTGCAGTGCAGGCACGCCGTGCACGAGGATGCCGCCACCCACGAGGAACATGGCCGCAGTGCCCGCCACGGACAGGCCTTTCATGAGCCAGGGCGCGGCGGCGACGATGCCGCGTCCCAGTGCGCGGGCCGCCGCGCTGGCGCGCTGGCCCAGCCACAGGCCCAGGTCGTCAAGCTTGACGATGCCGGCCACCAGGCCATAGACGCCCACGGTCATGATCACGGCGATTCCCGCGAGCACGGCGACCTGCTGCCCGAAGGGGGCCGAGGCCACGGTACCCAGCGTGATGGCGATGATCTCGGCCGAGAGGATGAAGTCGGTGCGCACGGCGCCCTTGATCTTGTCCTTTTCCATGGCCACGAGATCCACCTTCTCGTCCGCGTTGGCGCGCGTGAGCCGCTCGCGCTCGGTGGCATCTTCCTCGGGGGAGTGCAGGAGTTTGTGGGCCAGCTTCTCGCAGCCTTCAAAGCACAGGAAGGCACCGCCCACCATGAGCAGCGGCGTGACGGCCCAGGGCGCGAAGGCGCTGATGAGCAGCGCGGCCGGCACCAGGATGGCCTTGTTGATGAGCGAGCCCTTGGCCACGGCCCAGACCACGGGGATCTCGCGCTCGGCGCGCACGCCCGTGACCTGCTGGGCGTTGAGCGCCAGGTCGTCACCCAGCACGCCGGCCGTCTTCTGCGCGGCCACCTTGGTCATGACGGAGACGTCGTCGGCCATGGCCACGCTCTTGCGGGCCGCGACCTTGGTCATGAGCGCCACGTCGTCGAGAATTGCCGCGATATCGTCCAGCAGCATCAGCAAACCAGCACCAGCCATCGCATTTTCTCCAGTGAGTTGTTCAGTGTCTTTCGGCCAGGGATCCATCATGGGGCCGGAGCATGTCCGGCCCCTGCCCGCTATTTGCTGGTCTTGAAGCCCTGCCCCGCCGCCCAGGCGGCCACGTCGTCGCGGCGGATGGCGGCGGCCATGAGCTGCGGAAAGGCGTCCGGCGTGCAGGCGAACGAGGGCACGCCCAGCGCGGCGAGCTTGGCGGCCAGCTGCGCATCATAGGCGGGCGCCCCTTCGTCGCTGAGTGCCAGCAGCGTGATGAATTGCACGCCCGACTCCACCAGTTCCGATGCGCGCCGCAGCAGGCCGCTTTCCACGCCGCCCTCGTAGAGGTCGGAGATGAGCACGACGATGGCGTTGCGCGGCTCGGTGATCAGGCTCTGGCAGTAGCCGACGGCGCGGTTGATGTCGGTGCCACCACCCAGTTGCACGCCGAACAGCACGTCCACGGGATCGGAGAGCTTGTCGGTCAGGTCCACGACCGCGGTGTCGAAGACCACCAGGCGTGTCGCGACGGCCGGCAGGCTGGCCATGACCGCGCCGAAGATGCTGGAGTAGACGACGGAGTTGGCCATGGAGCCGCTCTGGTCTATGCACAGGATGACTTCGCGCTGCGGGCGGCGGGCCTTGCGGCCGTAGCCGACCAGGGTCTCGGGGACGATGGTGCGGTACTCGGGCTGCCAGTGCCGCAGGTTGGCGCGGATGGTGCGATTCCAGTCGATCTCGGCATGGCGCGGGCGGCGGTTGCGCTGGCTGCGGTCCAGCGCGCCGGACACCGCGCTGCGCATGGGCTCCTCCAGGCGGCGCATGAGGTCGTCCACGACCTTGCGCACGACCATGCGGGCGGTCTCCTTGGTGCTTTGCGGGATGACGGAGCCCAGGGAGATGAGGTCGGCGACCATGTGCACGTCGGGTTGCACGTGCTCGAGCATCTCGGGCTGGAGCATGAGTTCGCGCAGGTTCAGGCGCTCCATGGCGTCATGCTGCATGACCTGCACGACCTGGCTGGGAAAGTACTTGCGGATGTCGCCCAGCCAGCGGGCCACGCCCGGCGAGGAGTTGCCGCGCCCGCCCCGGCGCGACAGCGGGCTGTCCTCCTCGTAGAGCGCGGTCAGGGCCTTGTCCATCTCCTCCAGGGCGCCACCCGCCCCTCCCACACCGCCGCAGCTGGCCTCGGCCGGTTGGCCCAGCACCAGGCGCCAGCGCTGCAACCGGGTGGTGGGAGGCCGCTCGGGAGCCGGGGCTGCAGTGTCGTCGGTGGATGCGTCGTTCACGGTGGCGGCGGTGTTCATGGCTGGGCCTCTTGCAGGCTGGACGGCAGTTGCGCGGGCAGGTTCAGGCCCAGCAACTGATCGAGTACGGGAATGGCGAGCACGGCGCGGGCCTCGTCCCAGGCACCGTCGCCCGCGCCACCGCCCGCGGATCCCGGCGCGACCGCCACGGCGGCGCTGCCCTGGCCGCGCCGGGCCTTTTCGCCCAGGCTCTGGCGGTCATGGTTGGAGAAGGCAGAGAAGCTGCGGCGCACCAGCGGCAGGATCTGGGTGAACTGGGTCTCGCCCAGCTGGGCCAGCCAGGCATCGACGGCGCCCCAGATGGCGTCGTCGTGCAGCAGGACCAGGGCCTGGCGGTTGAGAAAGCCATCGAGCCAGGCGGCGGCATCCAGCGGTGGCACGCCCAGCGAGAGATTGCGACCCAGTTGCGTGGCCACGGCCTCGCTGTCCAGCCGGTGGGCATCGAGCAGCAGGCGACAGGCGGCGCCGCGCAGCAAGGCCGCGCCCGCATCGCCCAGCGCGATGCTGCGCAGCGCGCCAAACCAGGCCTCGCGCGGCGCTTCGGCATCGCGCAGGCGCAGGGCCTCGTGCGCCTGCAGCACGGTGGCCTGCATGCGCCGGGCGGCGTCCTCGTCCAGCGCCATGCAGGCCAGGGGCAGGCCGATGGCGGCGCGCAGCGCCATGCTGTCGATGACCGTGGCCAGCGCCTGGGTGTCGGTCTGGCGCACGCTGCCGTAGCGCAGCACGTTGGCCAGCGGCGGCAGTGCCTGCATGAGCTGGGAGACGTCGCCGGTGCTGGCCGAGCGGTCGACCAGGTCCTGCATGAGGGCGTCGACCAGGTGCGGCAGGTCGGCCAGCAGCGCGTCGTCGATGGTCCTGGCCAGCTCGGGCAGCGGGGTCTCGGGTGTCAGTGCCTGGCGCACCTTGGCGGCCGCGGCCTGCACCAGGGTGCCGCCGTAGCGGCTGGCCTCGATGATGCGCACGGCCAGTTCGGGCTCCCACTGCAGCTGCCAGCTTTCGCGGAAGGTGCCGCGGTTGCGTTGCTGGTCGGTGGTGACGCTGCCCCATTCGATGCCCAGCAGGCGCAGGCGGTGCAGGAAGTGGCTGCGGTCGCGGTCCGTGTCCTTGCGCAGGTCCAGGGCCAGGACCTTGGCGGCCGCCTCGGGCTTGAGGCGCAGGCTTTTCTGCTGCTGCTCGATGTCGCGCTGCAGCGGCACCTGGGGCACGTCGGCGGGCACGCCGCCGATGCGATCGCCCACGCTGAGTTCGCGCTCGATCAGGCGCAGCGGTGCGCGCTCGCCCATGCTGATGACGGTGACGATGGCCTCGTCCAGCTCGGGCAGTCCCGGGTTGGCATGGCCGCGCAGGGCCGCCAGGCTTTCGGCCAGGCGCGCGGCCTCGATGATGTGGGCGCTGGAGCAGTCCAGGTCCTTGGAGCGCAGCAGATGGGCCACGCGCGCCAGCCAGCCGACCGTCCGCGCCGTGGCGCCCTGTGCATGCGCATGCCCGCCGCCTTGGGCGGGCTCGGAGCAGCGCCACAGGTGCTCGTACCAGCCCGGGGAGTCCACGCCCGCGCCGTAGCCGCTGGAGGAGCACAGGTTGCGGTAGGTCCAGGGCGCCCAGGTGGCCTGGACCTTGGCCTTGGGCAGTCCCTTGAGCGTGGCGGCATCGGCCTTGGCCGTGACCTGGGCCTGCAGCGCGGGCACGTGCCAGGCGCCGCAGACGACGGCGATGCGCTGGTGGCCGGCCTTGACGGCCTCGCGCATGCACTGGCGCATCCAGGCCTCGCGCAGCGCCTCGCGTCGGGCATGGCGCTCGCCACGCACTTCGTTGGGCAGTTCGGCACGCACCACGGCCATGGCTTCGGCGATGCCCTCGAACAGGGTGGCGCCGTCGCCGCGCTCCTCGACCAGCCGGTTCCACCAGCTTTCCCCGTCGGGGTAGCCGGCCGCCTCGGCCAGCAGGTCCAACGGGTCGCGCCAGTCCTGCCCCGGCCGCGCGGCAGGGGACTCATCCTGAGGCGTACCAGGCTCGGCGCCCGGCACGGCCTGCGGCGTGGTGTCGTCACGGTCCAGGGCGGCGGCGCCGCCTTGGCGAGCCGTGCCTTGCGGGGCGTCTGTCTCTTCGGCCTCCTCGGCTTCTTCGCCGCCATCACCCTGCTCGCGTGCCTGGGAGGCCGCCGCTTCGGCCTTGCGCCGCTCCTGTTCGGCCATGTCCAGCGCCATGCGGTGCGTCTGCGGCAGGTCGATGAAGCGCGTGGCCACGCCCTGGCGCGCCGCCCATTGCAGGGCCTGCCATTCGGGCGAGAACTCGGCATAGGGATAGAAGGCCGCATGGGCAGGACTGTCCTGCACATAGACCAGCATGGCCACGGGCGGACGCAGGTCGGCGTGGCCCAGCATGGGCAGCAGGGCTTCGCCCTCGGGCGGGCCTTCGACCAGCAGGCAGTCGGGCTGCAGCTGTTCCAGGGCCTGCAGCAGGCTGCGCGCACAGCCCGGGCCGTGGTGGCGGATACCAAAAAAATGCAGGGCAGAGTCCATGGTGTTCACAGGCCGTATCGTTCTTGCATGGCTTCATGCCATTCGGTGGGCTGGCCGGCGGCACGGGCCAGCTCCAGCCAGCACAGCGGGTGGCCATGGCACAGGGCGGCAATGCGCCGCTCGATCTGCTGCGCCGGCACATGCGCCGGCGCGCTGACGGCGAGGTACAGGCCGGGCAGTCCGCCTTCGCCATCCCCGTCGTCCTCATCCTCATCCCCGCCATCCCCGGCCTGGGGGTCGGTGATGCGGTAGCTGTCATTGCTGTACTGCCAGGTCTTCCAGCCGTCTTCCTCGAGCTGGTCGCGCCAGGCGGTGAGCAGTTCCTCGCCCGGGTGCTGCCCGTCGATCATGTAGCTGGGGCCATGGCCGCCGCCTTCGAGCACATGCAGCGGCTCCACGAAGACGCGCAGATAGTGCTCCAGTTCCTGCTCGTCCTCGGGCGGCTGCTCGGCCAGTTGCGGCGGGAAGACCACCCAGTCGCCGACACGCTGCGCAAATCCCCGGGGCGACGGCTGCACGATGCGTGCCGTGGCCGGGCCCGTGCGGCGTGCGAGGACGTCGCGCGTGCGGCCCTCCTCGCCGATGCGCAGGTAGATCAGGCCCCAGTCCTCCTCCACCACGCTGTCTTCGTCTGCGCACTCCTCCAGCTCCATGCCCAGGGCCCTGGCCTGGCTGCGGACCTCGGCCCACTGCCCGGCGGCCGTGGCGGCGATCAGCAGCTCCCAGCGCCGCCCCGGCTCCGGCTCCGGCTCGGACTGCAGGACCAGGCGGCGCTGCTGCACGGCGGTGTCGAAGTCCTTGAGCTGCATGGCCGCATCGGCCCACAGCCGGCGCGTGGGCGCGGCTTCGGGGTCGTGCCGCAGCACCTGCTCGATCAGGGGGCCGACCTGCGCATGGCGCCCTTCGCGGTAGGCCACCTTGGCCCGGTACCAGGCGGCCATCGCGGGCAGGTGGGGCTCGATGCGGCGTGCCTGCTCCTCGATGGCCGCCAGATCGTCGGCATCGAAGCACAGGCTGAACCAATGGTTTTGCAGCTCCACCGAATCCGGCGCCGCCTGCACCATGGCCTGCACCCGGCTGCGGGCCAGCGCCCCCAGGCCGAAGCCGGCCAGCGCGCCAGCCAGCCGCATGGCGATGGCCTGGTCCTGCGGCCACTGGCCGTGCACCTGCTCCAGCCACTGGATGACGGTTTCGCTGGCCAGGCCATCGGCGGCATCCGAGCCCAGCCACTGCGCCAGTTCCTGCGCCGCGCAAGGCAGCGCCGGCGCGCTGGCCGAGGCAAGCACCTGGCGCGCCTGCTGCACGCTGGCGCCCGCGCCCAGGTCCTCGCGCAGCTGCGGTACATGCTCCAGCGCGCGCGCCAGGGCCTGTTCGGCCAGCCACGGCACTTGCCGTGCCAGCGCCAGCCCGCTCTGGGCCAGGGCCAGCTCGATCAGCAGGCGGTGGCTGCCAGCGGCGTGCAAGTGCTCGGTGACCACCCACAGCGCATGGCCCAGCGCCGGGGTGTTGAGTTCGGGCAGCGCGCCAGCCGCGGCGACGGCGGCGCGTGCCCAGTGCACGTAGGCAGCGACTTCGATGTCGGCGAAGTCCGGCAGTTGCTCCCAGGCGGCCTGCGCCTGCCCGGTCATGGCCAGGGCCCGGCAGCGCTGCAACAGGCGAGTGGACTGCTCCTCGGGGTCGTCCTGGTCGCTGTCTTCCTGTGTTTCGTCCAGCAAGGCCAGGGCCTTGTGCGCGTCGCCCAGCGACAGCCATTGCTCGACTTCGGTGGTCACGTACAGCGTGCCCGGCTCCTCGCCATCCCTGGCCTGCGCGTCGCGCTGGCTGCGCAGATAGGCCAGTGCCTCGCGGCGCTGGCCCAGGTCGCCCATGGCGTTGGCGCGCTCGATGGTCAGGCAGCCGAAGCAGTTCCAGCTGGTATCGATGCGCGAGAGGGTCTCGTCGCAGGCGGCCAGGCGCTCGCGGGCCCAGCCCGGCCCGTCGACATTGGCATAGGTGCCCACCAGATCCTGGGTGACGCACACGCTTTGCGGGCAGCCCTGGGTCTTGTCCTGGTGCGCGCCTTCGTAGGCCTCGACCACTTCGCCCAGCAGTTGCTCGCCCTGGTGGCGGGCAATGCGCGAAGCGCACAGCCAATGCTTGAAGTACACCTCCAGCCAGGGAATCTCCAGGCTGCGCGCCGCGGCCAGGGCCTCGGGGGTCAGCGCTTCCACGAGTGCATGGTTGCCCAGGTATTTCTGGTAGGGCACATCATGGATCAGATGGGCCAGGCGTTGCTGGCCCTGCTCTTCGAGGCGGTCCGCGAGTTCGTTGACCCAGGCAAAGTTATCCATTTGCGACAATCTCCTTCCGATGGCATTCGGTGCGGCTCAGCGGCCTTCACCGGGCAGGCACAGCGCGGCCACCGCCTCGCTGAAATCATGGAACAGCTGCACCAGCGGCGGCTGGCCCGGCAGCTCCTCGCCCGCGGGCGCCATGATGGCCTTGAAGCTGCGCAGCAGCGCCACGGCGTGCGAGGGCGGCTGACGCCCCTCGCGATGGCCTTGCAACAGGGCCTGGATGGCGCGGTTGTCCAGGTTCACGTACAGGCGCGCGGGCACAGAGGCGTCGACGCGCCGGGTGAAGGCCCGCGCCAGGCCCAGCGCGGCGCCGGCCATGCGCTTGCTGGCGTCGTCGGCCTCCAGCCGGGCCTTGAGCTGGGCCTCGCGGTCGGGCACGACGATCAGCGGCAGCTCCCCCGAGCCGAAGCGCACGGGCACCACCAGTTCGCCCCAGGCCAGTTGCTCGCGCAGCCACGCCAGCTCGGTCGGGGGCAGGTCGTCCTCGCGGAACATGCGGGCGTTGCCGGCGGCCGTTCCGACCTCGATCAGCAGCACGCCACGGTCCCGCACCCATTGGCGCAGGAAGCCGGCCACCGCATAGCGGTCACCGCGCGCCACGGGAATCTGCAGCACGCGGAACAGCACGTCCTCGAAGCCGCCGCTCTGCCCCAGGCTCAGGTGAATGCGCCCCTCGCGCACCAGGCTGCGCACGGGCAGATCCCCCTGGCTGGTGGGCAGGCGCACCGCATCGGCCAGCACGGTGAACAGGTCTTCCTCGCACAGCGCCGCGCCCAGCAGGGCCTCGTTGTGACGCGTCAGCAGCCGCGCCCAGGCCGGCGCCTGCGTCTGGGCCAGATGGGCCAGCCCCTGGATCAGCGTCTGGCGCAGATGCTGGCGTGTCGCCTGGTAGGCATCGTCGCGCTGCAGGTCTTCGCGGCTGGCCGTGGGAGTGAGGGCGTTGGACTCGATGACCCCGCCGATGAAGCCCGCCCACACGGGCAGCAGGTCGCGCGCCTCGTCATCCAGCAGCATGCCGCGCACGTAGACGCTGAGGTGGCGGTTGTCGCTGGTGCCATAGGTGGCGCCATCCTGCACCCACAGCAGGCCGCGCGCATCGCTGAGGCCTTCGGGCTCCACCGGGATGACGCAGATGGGCTCGAAATGCTGCTCCATGCGCGCCGCGAAAGCCATGCGCTGGCGTTGCAGCACGGCCGGGTGCACGGCCACGCCGGCCTCGGTGGCACGCCAGGGCGGTGGCTCGGCATTGACGCACTCCTCGTCGAACCACAGCGGCTCGCGCAGCAAGGCGCAGTAGCGCCCCAGCACGCGCTTGAGCACGCCGCTGGAGCACAGGTGGCTGAAATCGCTGCGCATGGCCAGATGGATTTCCGTCCCCACGGGCCGCGCCTGCACGGCCTGCACCGCGTAGCGGCGCCCGTCCGAGGAACGGTAGCGCCAGCCTTCGCCGGGCGTCTGGTAGGAGGTGGTGTTGACCAGCACCTGCTCGGCCACCACGAAGGCCGAGAGAAAGCCCAGGCCGAACAGGCCGATCAGCGCGTCCGTGCCCTCGCGGTCGCTGGAGCGAAGCTGGCGCGTATAGCCATTGCCCAGCGTGGCCAGATAGCGGTGCAGTTCCTGCTCGGTCAGCCCGGAGCCGTTGTCGCGGATGATGATGGTCTGCGCGGCCGGGTCGGCCAGCACATCGATGCGGCCCGGGCCGGTGAAGTCGGGGTCTTCCAGCCGCCGGCGCGAGATGGAGTCGTGCGCGTTCTGGATCAGCTCGCGTATGGCCACCACGGGGGTGGAGTACAGGTGCTTGGCCAGGACGTCGAACAGCCCGTCCAGATGCACCTGCGTGGTCTGCAATGCCGCAGGGATGCTGTCGGGGCTGAAGGCCTGCGAAGCCGGGAGTTCCGCGTTGTCGGACATGTGCCTTGGCGCCTTGCGTCGGAATGTGTCAGAGCTGCTCGCGGCAGGCGCGGTACAGGTCCTTCCAGTCGCTTCGCTCCTTGACGACGGTCTCCAGGTACTCCTTCCAGACCACGGTGTCCTGCACCGGGTCCTTGACCACGGCGCCCAGCAGGCCCGAGGCCACATCGCCCGCGCGCAGCACGCCGTCGCCGAAATGGCCGGCCAGCGCCATGCCGCTGTTGATCACCGAGATGGCCTCGGCCGTGGACAGCGTGCTGCTGGGCGACTTGACGCGCACGGTCTTGCCGTCCTCGGTCTGGCCGTTGCGCAGCTCGCGAAAGATCTGCACCACGCGGCGCACTTCCTGCAGCGCGGGCGGCTCGGCGGGCAGGGCCAGCGCGCGGCCCTGCTCGGCCACGCGCTTGGTGACGATCTGCACTTCCTCGTCCTGCGAGGCGGGCACGGGCAGGACCACGGTGTTGAAGCGGCGCTTGAGCGCGCTGGACAGCTCGTTCACGCCCTTGTCGCGGTTGTTGGCGGTGGCGATGACCGAGAAGCCCTGCACGGCCTGCACCTCGGTGCCCAGCTCGGGCACGGGCAGCGTCTTTTCGGAGAGCACGGTGATCAGCGTGTCCTGCACGTCGGCGGGAATGCGGGTCAGTTCCTCGATGCGGGCGATCTTGCCCAGCTTCATGGCGTTGACCAGCGGGCTGGGGATCAGCGCCTTCTCGGAGGGGCCATGGGCCAGCAGCTGGGCATAGTTCCAGCCGTAGCGCAGTTGCTCCTCGCTGGTGCCGGCCGTGCCCTGCACCAGCATGGTGGAGTCGCCGCTGACGGCCGCCGACAGGTGCTCGGACACCCAGGACTTGGCCGTGCCCGGCACGCCGTACAGCAGCAGGGCGCGGTCGGTGGCCAGGGTGGAGACGGCGATCTCCATGAGGCGCGCATTGCCGATGTACTTGGCGCTGAGCTCGAAGCCGTTGTCCAGCTTGCCGCCCATCAGGTACTGGAGCACGGCCCAGGGCGACAGCTTCCAGTTGGGCGGGCGCGGACGGTCATCCACCTTGCGCAGGGCTTCGAGTTCTTCGGCGAATTGCTGTTCGGCATGCTGTCGCAGGACTTGGCTCATGGTGTGCTTCCGGGAAGGGATGGGGGTTGGTTTCGGTACGGTGCCAGGCACAGGACGGGCCCGGCTCAGGCCTGGCCCTTGAGGGCGAGAAAGGCCTGGTGCAGGCCCAGGCGCAGATCGACGATGCGCTCCAGCTGGTCGCGCATGCGCTCTTCGTCCCAGGGACGCTGGCGGCTGCGGTCGAGCCGGGCCTGCTGCTCGGCCGTGAGAGGTGCGGCAGTTGTGGCGGCCTGGCCGGCATCGGCTGGCGTCTAGGGCTGTGCATCGGACAGCGGCGCCTGCGCCGGCTGGCGCCACAGGTCGGCAAAGCGCGCCAAGGCGGACACGTCCAGCATGCGCGCGCAGGCCAGCAGGGCCTGGTCGGCGCGGTAGCTGTTCCAGTTGCCGGTCACCTGCCGGTTGCCCAGCGTCTGGTGCAATGACTCGGCCAGGCGCGCCGACATGTCGGCTGACAGCTGCTCGGCGCCCGCCAGGGACTGGGACATGCTTTCGATGGCATCGAGGAGCTTGTGGCGATCGCGCTCGAACTGCGCGAGCCAGCGGGCCTCGCGTTCCTGCGGGGACAGGCGTGCCAGCAGCGCCGGCATCAGCGTGTCGTGGCGCATGTCGCGGCCCATCATCTGCACGGCGTCCAGCCAGGCCACATCCTGCTGGTATTGCAGGGCCTGCAGCCAGCCCTGGCGCAGCGAGGATTTCCAGTCGCTGCGCCGGCTCCACTCCATCAGTTCCGCGGGCGCCATGCCCGGGGTACGGCTCCAGAAGGACAAGGGGGTGAGCCGGACCATCTGCTCCAGCAGCCAGGACTTCTTGCCGCCGCGGTGGTATGCATCGGGCTTGAGCGCGATGCCGTCGCGCTCCCATTCCTTGGGACCTTCCTCGGGCGGCTCCACGGACCACTGGCCCTTGGCGTCCTGCACAAGCATGGACTGCATCCAGCCCATGATGCGCCGGCTGTGCGCGCTGTCCGGCAGGCACGACAGCAGTTGCGCCGCGTTGTCGCGGATTTCCTTGCTGCGGTCGGACAGCAGCTTCTCCAGCAACGGTTCGTCTTCCAGGCCCAGCCCCACGGCCAGGGCCTGGACCATGGGCAGGCGCTCCTTGGCGCCCAGCTCCTTGAGGCTGCCTTCCAGGCGCAGGCGCGCCCTGGCGGCATCGGTGCCTCGTTCGGCGCGCAGCAGGGCCACGCGCTGCTCCACCGAGCCTTCCTGCCAGACCAGCTCCGGATCGGCGGTTTCCTCGACGCCGCTGGCATAGCCCCACTGCGGGTTGAGCGAGCCCAGCCAGCGTCCGCGCTCACCCAGCACGGGCGCCAGCCATGGGCGCAGGCCCGCGGACTGGCGGCCCTGCTCCAGCGCAGGCACCAGCAGTTCGTGGGGCAGGCGCTGCCCGGCCTGGTCCAGGGTGCGCAGCATGGAGGCCTGCACATCGAAAGGCCCGTCCCTGAGCACATCCCCCATGAGGGCCTGCAGGCGCGCATCGCCTGGCGCGGGACGTGATTCCGCCGGCGCCGCCGCGGGGGGAGCCAGCGGCGCTGCCAGACGGACCTGCGCGCCGGGCTGCCAGCCGGCGCGCTCGAACACGGCGGCGACGGCACTGGCACGCAGCAGCTGCTGCGCGGCCGAGTCGCCGGGCAGGTCCGCGCGGGGCAGCAGCGCCGCCTGCACGGCCTGCTGCGACAGCGGCGCCGACGGATCCACGCCCGAGGCCAGCACGGGCGGCACGGCCAGCCGGTCCGAACCCACCATGGCCGATTGCTGCAGCGCAGCCCACAGTTGTGCGTTGCTCATATGGGATCACCCTGGGTGTGCCAGACACATTGAGATTGCGGGACGGCCTTTCCGCCATCACCCCCGCCCGCGCGCGCCTGCCAGGCGCTCAACAGGCGCCAGCGGCCCACGGCCGGGCCGCTCTCCCATTCGCCAAACAGCTGCATGGGTTCGCCACCGGTCAGTGCCAGCAGGCGCCAGGCCTCGCCATCATCGATGGCCACGGGCACGGGCTGTACGGCGGCCCCGCCCGGAGTCTCGGGCCAGGCCGCGAACCATTGGCCCTGCACCGGCACCAGCCGCAGGCCGTCCTGGCACAGCGGCTGCGTGGCCTGCAACGGATTGGCCGCGACACGCCGGCCCAGTTGCGGCAGGACCGCCTCCACGGCCGACGAGGACATCGGGCTGGCGCCGTCCGCCGCCAGAGCCGGGCCGTTGCCCTGGGCGGCGATGGCGCGCAGCGGCGCATGACCCGGGTAGAAGGTCAGCGCACAACCATAACGATGGCCGGGCACCCAGGCCGACTCGAAGCCACGCCCGCCCTGGGCATAGTCCAGCACCAATGCCATGCTGCCGGTGCGCCGGCCCTGGAGCCAGACGCGGCGCTCCATGAGCCGGCCTTCCAGCTCGATCATGCGCAGGCCGACGACCAGCCATTCGTCCTCGACCTGCCGGCCCCTGGTCTGTACCTCGGCCTTGTCCATGGGCCAGCCCAGCGCGGCCATGACATCGGCCTTGACCTCGGGGCTCAGCGATTCGCGGCGGCGCACCGCATCGATGATGAGCTGCCAGTGGCCCAGTTGCACCAGCATGTCGCGCGGCCAGTCGCGATGGCTGTCCACCAGGTCCCGGCAATCCTTGATGCGTGCCGCCATGCCCGTGGCCTGGGCATCGACCATGCGCGCGGCCATGGTGTTCCAGCGCTGGCGCATCTGGGTGTCGCCGGCCTGGTTGGCCAGCCCGGCGCGCACCATGTCCTGCATCCACAGCGACAGCTCCTGCAGGCCGGCTTCCACCTTGTCCCAGCGCTTGTCCTCGCGCCGGGCCTGCTGCCTGGCGGCGACTTCGGGGTCGGGGGGTGGCGCCGCCGCCGCGGCGGCAGCCTTGGCCTCTTTCTTCTCGGCCTTCTCCTGCCGGCTGTCCAGCCACGACTGTACCCAGGCAGGCGGGTCCACGCCTTCGGGCACCTGGCCACCGGCCCGCATCAGCATCAGCGCCAGGCCATGCTTGCAGGGGAACTTGCGGCTGGGGCAGGAGCATTTGAAGGACGGCCCCGACAGGTCGACCTGGGTCTGATAGGGCTTGCTGCCACTGCCCTGGCATTCTCCCCAGACCGCACTTTCATTGCACCCCATCGACGGCCATTTGGCGGGCGATTGCAGCCCTTTGGCGGCCTTGCTCGATGAGGCGTCCGGCGACAGCGCCAGCACTTCGCTCTCAGTTCCTAATACGCGCGACACCGAAGCTCCCTCTCCAAGTGTTTGTGGTCGCCAGGCGGATTGCGGATGGCCGCACACGGCAAGGCCGAAAGCCTATCAGCAATAGGTCTCGCCGATTTGAAACAAATCACAACAGCGCCGTTTCTGCCGGAATGGCATTCGCAATCCGCATATGCAGGCGCATTGCCCCATTGAATGGCAAGGCCGCTGCGAACCCGCGAAAGCAAGCGCTCATTCATTGGAATGATCCCGGCACCGCCCGGTCTCGCAGGTCAGGCTGCAAGCAGGCTCTTCCATGATACTGTATATTCATACAGCCATGGATCTGCAACGCAAACTCTTCATCCTCGCCGACGCGGCCAAGTACGACGCCAGCTGCGCCTCCAGCGGGTCCCGGGGCCGTGACTCGCTGGACGGCACAGGCATGGGTTCGACCACGGGCATGGGCATCTGCCATAGCTATGCACCAGACGGACGCTGCATTTCCCTGCTCAAGATCCTGCTGACGAACTTCTGCCTCTTCGATTGCCGCTATTGCATCAACCGCAAGAGCTCCAACGTGCAGCGCGCGCGCTTTTCCGTCGACGAGGTGGTGCGCCTGACGCTGGACTTCTACCGGCGCAATTGCATCGAGGGGCTTTTCCTGTCCAGCGGCATCATCCGCTCCAGCGACTACACCATGGAGCAACTGGTCGAAGTCGCCCGCCGGCTGCGCGAGGAGCATGACTTCCGCGGCTATATCCACCTCAAGACCATTCCCGACGCGGAGCCGCGATTGCTCGCGCTGGCGGGCCGCTACGCCGACCGGCTGAGCATCAATGTGGAGCTGCCCACGGATGACGGACTGGCCCGGTTCGCGCCTGAAAAGGACGGCCGGCGCATCCGCCAGGCCATGCACGGCGTGGACGAGCAGGTGCGGGCATGGCGCGCGGCCACGCGCGAGCAGCGCCAGGTGCAGGCCCTGCCCGGCGCACCGGCACGGCGCGCCGCCGTTCCCCGCTTCGCCCCCGGCGGGCAGAGCACACAGATGATCGTGGGTGCGGACCAGGCCACGGACGCCGACATCCTGGACGCCAGCCACAGGCTGTACGCAGGCTATGGCCTCAGGCGCGTGTACTACTCGGCCTTCAGCCCCATTCCCTATGCCTCGCGGGACCTGCCGCCCCAGGCACCGCCGCTGATGCGCGAGCACCGCCTGTACCAGGCCGACTGGCTGATGCGCTTTTACGGCTACGAGGCCGGCGAGATCGCGGCGGCCAGCCTGCACGGCATGCTGGACCTGGAGATCGACCCCAAGCTGGCCTGGGCGCTGGCCCACCGCCAGCAGTTCCCCGTGGACCTCAACCGCGCGCCGCGCAGCCTGCTGCTGCGCGTGCCGGGCCTGGGCTCGCAGACCGTGGAGCGGCTGCTGGCCGCGCGGCGCGTGCGGCGGCTGCGGCTGGATGACCTGCTGCGGCTGCGCGGGCCCATCCGCAAGGCCCTGCCTTTTGTACTGGTCGATGGGCACAGGCCCTTGCTCGGCGAGATGGATTCGGCCACGCTGCGCAGCCGGTTGATCCAGCAGTCAAAGGAAGGCCCGGCACAGGTGCGGCACAGCGGCATGCGCCGGGCCGATCCGGTGCAGGCCAGCCTGTTCTAGAGCGTGTCATGCACGGCCACGGCCTGGTCATCGAACTCGACGCGCCCGACGATTGGGCCGGCTTTCGCGCGGCCTGTCGCGCCCTGCTGGCCCATGGTGCCGATCCCTGCGCCGTGCGCTGGCGCTGGCCCGATGCACGACAGGCCGCATCCGCACAGGACTCGGGCGCAGACCTGTTTTCCGGTAGCCCCGGCCCCGCCATGCCCGCGGCGGTGCTGGCCGCCGTGGCGCGCCCCGGCGATGCAGGCCTGGCGCTTTCCGAGGCCCAACTGTCCACGCTGCGCCATGCCTGCATGCACCGCGCCCCCGGCCGCTTCGAGCTGTGCCACCGCTGGCTGGCACGCGTGCAGGCCAGGCCCGCGCTGCGGCTGGACGCACTGGATACGGACTGGCGCAGCCTGGAGTCGCTGGCCAGGCCCGTCTCCCGCGAGATCCACAAGATCCATGCCTTCGTGCGCTTTCGGACCACGCAGCGCCCGGACGCGCCGGACCTGCACATCGCCTGGTTCGAGCCCGAGCACCACACGCTGCGCGCGGCAGCGCCCTTTTTCCGGGACCGCTTCGCCAACATGCACTGGGCCATCCTGACACCCGGCTGCAGCGCGCACTGGGACGGACACGGCCTGCGCTTCGGCCTCGGCGCCCGGCGCAGCGACGCCCCGCCCCCCGACGCGGGCGAGGCCCTGTGGCTGACCTACTACGCCAGCACCTTCAACCCCGCCCGCCTCAAGGAACAGGCCATGCTGCGCGAGATGCCACGCCGCTATTGGAAGAACCTCCCCGAGACGGTGCTGATCTCCACCCTGGTGCAACAGGCACGGGCGCGCACGGGGCAGATGCTGGAGCCGTAGCGCAAGCAGCAAAAGCAAAAGGCCCCGAAGGGCCTTTTGCTTTAACGGAGCCAGGGCATCAGCCCAGCCACTTGCGCGCGTTGCGCCACACACGCATCCAGGGGCTGAACTCGGACTTGTCGCCATTGGTCCAGCTCATCTGCACGTTGCGGAACACGCGCTCGGGGTGGGGCATCATGGCCGTGAAACGGCCGTCGGCCGTGGTCACCGCCGTCAGGCCGCCGGCCGAGCCGTTCGGGTTGAACGGGTACTGCTCGGTGGCCTGGCCACGGTTGTCCACGTAGCGCATGGCTGCGATGGCCTTGGCCGCGTTGCCGCGGAAGCGGAAGTTGGCATAGCCCTCGCCATGGGCGACCGCGATGGGCAGGCGGCTGCCGGCCATGCCCTGCAGGAAGAGGCTGGGCGACTCCAGCACTTCCACCATGGACAGGCGCGCCTCGAAGCGGTTGCTCTGATTCTGCGTGAAACGCGGCCAGTCCTGGGCACCGGGAATGATGTCGGCCAGCTCGGCAAACATCTGGCAGCCGTTGCACACGCCCAGGCCGAAGGTGTCGGTGCGGCCGAAGAACTGCTGGAACTGCTCGGACAGGCGGTCATTGAAGGTGATCGAGCGAGCCCAGCCGATGCCGGCGCCCAGCGTATCGCCATAGCTGAATCCCCCGCAGGCGACCACGCCCGCGAAGTCCTGCAGCTGTGCGCGGCCGGTCTGCAGGTCGGTCATGTGCACGTCCACCGCCTCGAAGCCGGCCTCGGTGAAGGCATAGGCCATCTCCACATGGGAGTTCACGCCCTGCTCGCGCAGCACGGCCACGCGGGGTTGGGCGCCCAGGGACAGGAAGGGCGCGGCGGGGTTCTCGGCCGGGTCGAACGTCAGGTGCAGGTGCATGCCGGGGTCGGCAGGCTCGCCGGCGGCGGCGTGTTCGCTGTCGGCGCAGGCCGGGTTGTCGCGCTGCTGGGCGATCTTCCAGCTCACGGCATCCCAGACCTGGTGCAGGTCGCTGAGCGAGGCGCCGAAGACGGACTTGGCGTCGCGCCAGACCTGCAGTTCGCCCTTGCCCGCATCGACCTTGGAGGAGGCAGGGCGCGTCTTGCCCACGATATGGCTACAGGTGGCCAGGCCGTGTTCGCGCAGGGTCTGCATGACGGCGGCGCGGTCGGCCGTGCGGATCTGCAGCACGGCGCCCAGTTCCTCGTTGAACAGCGCGCGCAGCGTCATGTCGTCGCGGCGGCCGCTGACCTGGGCGGCCCAGTTCTTGCCCTCGCCCGAGTCCATGCGGCTGTCGCTGATGCCGTCGCCTTCGGTGACCAGCATGTCCACGTTCAGCGCCACGCCCACGTGGCCTGCGAAGGCCATCTCGGCCACGGTGGCCAGCAGGCCGCCGTCGCCCTTGTCGTGGTAGGCCAGGATCTGGCCCTTGGCACGCAGGTCGTTGACGGCGTTGACCAGGGCGACCAGGTCCTTGGCGTCGTCGAGATCCGGCGTCTCGTTGCCGGACTGGCCCAGGACCTGGCCCAGGATGGAGCCGCCCATGCGCATCTTGCCGCGCCCCAGGTCCACGAGCACCAGGGTGCTGTCGTCTTCCGTGGCGTCCAGTTGGGGCGTGAGCGTGCCGCGCACGTCGTCGATGGAGGCAAAGCCCGTGATGATCAGGCTGACGGGCGAAGTCACCTTCCTGACCTGGCCGCCCTCGTTCCACTGCGTGCGCATGGACAGGCTGTCCTTGCCCACGGGAATGGAGATGTCAAGCTGCGGGCACAGTTCCATGCCCACGGCCTTGACGGTGGCGTACAGGGCCGCATCCTCGCCAGGCTCGCCGCAGGCGGCCATCCAGTTGGCCGACATCTTGACCCTGGACAGTTCGATAGGCGCTGCCAGCATGTTGGTGATGGCCTCGGCCACGGCCATGCGGCCCGAAGCCGGGGCGTTGATGGCGGCCAGCGGCGTGCGCTCGCCCATGGCCATGGCCTCGCCCTTGAAGCCCTTGAAGTCCGCCAGGGTCACGGCCACGTCGGCCACGGGCACCTGCCAGGGGCCGACCATCTGGTCGCGGTGGGTCAGGCCGCCCACGGCGCGGTCGCCGATGGTGATCAGGAAGCGCTTGGAGGCCACGGTGGGGTGGGCCAGCACGTCGATCACCGCCTTTTCCAGCGGCACGCCGGTCAGGTCGATGGGGGGCAGCTCGCGCTGCACGGTGGCCACGTCGCGGTGCATCTTGGGCGGCTTGCCCAGCAGCACGTCCATGGGCATGTCCACGGGGAACTTCTGGTCGCCAGCGGCCACGGCCGTATCTTCCAGCACCAGTTGGCGCTCTTCGGTGGCCGTGCCGATCACGGCGAAGGGGCAGCGCTCGCGCTCGCAGAAGGCCGTGAACTCGGCCAGCGACTCGGGAGCAATCGCCAGCACGTAGCGTTCCTGGCTTTCGTTGGACCAGATTTCCTTGGGCGCCAGGCCCGATTCCTCGAGGTTGACGGCACGCAGGTCGAAGCGCGCGCCACGGCCCGCGTCATTGGTCAGTTCGGGGAAGGCGTTGGACAGGCCGCCGGCACCCACGTCATGGATGGCCAGGATGGGGTTCCTGTCGCCCTGGGCCCAGCAATGGTTGATGACTTCCTGGGCGCGGCGCTCGATCTCGGGGTTGCCGCGCTGCACGGAGTCGAAGTCCAGCTCGGCCGCGTTCGTGCCGCTGGCCATGGAGCTGGCCGCGCCGCCGCCCATGCCGATGCGCATGCCGGGGCCACCCAGCTGGATCAGCAGGGTGCCGGCGGGAAATTCGATTTTCTTCGTGAGCTCGGAGTCGATCACGCCCAGGCCGCCCGCGATCATGATGGGCTTGTGGTAGCCGCGCGTGATGTCGCCGACCTGCTGCTCGTACTCGCGGAAGTAGCCGGTCAGGTTGGGACGGCCGAACTCGTTGTTGAAGGCCGCGCCTCCCAGCGGGCCCTCGATCATGATCTGCAGCGGGCTGGCGATGTGCTCGGGCTTGCCCACTTCGCTGCCCCACAGCTTGGAGACCGTGAAGCCCGTCAGGCCGGCCTTGGGCTTGGAGCCGCGGCCCGTGGCGCCCTCGTCGCGGATCTCGCCGCCCGCGCCCGTGGAGGCGCCGGGGAAGGGAGAGATGGCCGTGGGATGGTTGTGCGTCTCCACCTTCATCAGGACGTGGTTGACGGCCTGCTTCTTCTGGTAGCTGGGGGCCTTGATCTTGTCCTTGGCAGCCTCGAAGGCGGCGACGAAGCGCTCGACCTCGTGGCCTTCCATGATGGAGGCGTTGTCCGAGTAGGCCACCACGGTGTGCTGGGGCGAGACCTGGTGCGTGTGACGGATCATGCCGAACAGGCTCTTGTCCTGGGCCACGCCGTCGATGGTGAACTGGGCGTTGAAGATCTTGTGGCGGCAGTGCTCGCTGTTGGCCTGCGCGAACATCATCAGTTCCACGTCCGTGGGGTTGCGCCCGAGGCCCTTGAAGGCATCGACCAGATAGTCGATCTCGTCGTCTGCCAGGGCCAGGCCCCATTGGCGGTTGGCGGCTTCCAGCGCCGCGCGGCCGCCGCCCAGCACATCGACGAACTCCATGGGCGCGGCGCTGAGGGCGGAGAACAGCTGCTCGGCCTCGGCGCGCGTGGCGAAGACCGATTCGGTCATGCGGTCGTGGAGCAGAGCGGCGATGCGCGCGGTCTGCTCGGTCGTCAGTTCGGGAGTACCGCCGAGCAGGCCCGTCTTCAGGGCGATGCGGTACTCGGTGATGCGCTCCACGCGGAAGACCGCCAGGCCGCAGTTGCGTGCGATGTCGGTGGCCTTGGAAGCCCAGGGCGAGATCGTGCCCAGGCGCGGCGTGACCACCAGGACCGTGCCGTCGGCCGGGCCTTCATAGGGGTCTCCATAGGTCAAGAGCGCCTGAAGGCGCTCTTGCAGTGCGGGCGTGGGTGCGGCGTCCGTGGCCACCAGGTGCACGAAGCGCGCGGAGATGCCGGTGATTTTGGGATGGATGGAGACCAGGTCGGTCAGAAGCTGCTGGGCGCGGAACGAGCTCAGGGCGTTTCCACCCTCAAACTGTGTCAGATGCAAGGTCACGTGGCGGCCTGTTGGGTGAGGAGGCTTGTGAAAAGCGCCCTGCGGCCCCGCCCGGCACGGGCAGGCCGCAAGGCGCTGAATCGGTGAGACCGCCATTTTACCGGGCCGGGGCGTCCCGGTGGCGACAGCCGCCCCTTACCCCTGCACGTCGGGAGGCGCAATGGGATAATCGAGGCCATGAGCATCACCATCAAGAGCGCCGAAGACATCGCGGCCATGCGCGTGGCCTGCCGCCTGGCTTCGGAAGTGCTGGACTACATCACCCCCCACATCAAGCCCGGCATCACCACGGCGGAGATCGACCGCCTGGGCGCCGAATGCATGGCGCAACAGGGCACGGTATCGGCCACCATCGGTTACCAGCCGCCCGGCTATCCGCCTTACCCCGGCCACCTGTGCACCTCGGTCAATCACGTGGTCTGCCACGGCATCCCCAACGACAAGCCGCTCAAGAAGGGCGACATCGTCAACGTGGATGTGACCGTGATCACCAAGGACGGCTGGTACGGCGACAACAGCCGCATGTTCCTGATCGGCGAGTGCTCCATCGCGGCCAGGCGCCTGTCGGCGCTGACCTTCGATGCCATGTGGCTGGGCATCCAGCAGGTCAGGCCCGGCGCCACGCTGGGCGATATCGGCCACGCCATCCAGACCTTCGCCGAAGGCCACGGCCTGTCGGTGGTGCGCGAGTTCTGCGGCCACGGCATCGGCCAGAAGTTCCATGAAGAGCCCCAGATCCTGCACTACGGCCGCCCCGGCACGGGGACGGTGCTGGAGGAAGGCATGGTCTTCACCATCGAGCCCATGCTCAACCTGGGCAAGCGCGAGATCAAGGAACTGGGCAAGGATGGCTGGACCATCGTCACCAAGGACCACAGCCTTTCGGCGCAGTGGGAACATACCCTGGTCGTGACCCGCACCGGCTACGAGGTCATGACGCTGTCGGCAGGCTCTCCTGCGCTGCCGCCCTTCGTCACCGCCACCAGTTGCTGAGGCAAGGCATGTTTCTTGCGTGAAGCCCCGGCACAATCGCATGGCACCCGGGATCTGCCCGCCGGGAGCCCTCACAGCCCTAGCCGCGCATGAAACAGACCACTGACCACCGCCCCTCCCACGCCGCGCCCGCGACCCCGGACTCCCTGGAACAGCTGCGCGCGCAGTACACCCGGGACCGTGGGCGCTGGATCAGCTCGCTGCTGGCCCCCACCATGGGGCGGCGCGGCGTGCGCCTGGTACTCCAGCACCTGAGCGACCTGGCCGACACGCAGCTGTACGCGCTGTGGCAGCGGGCGGACATGCCGGCTGACGCATGCCTGGCAGCCGTGGGCGGCTTCGGCCGTGCCCAGCTTTTCCCCTGCTCGGACATCGACGTGCTGGTGCTGCTGCCCGAAGACGCCATCGGCAACCCTGAACTGACCGCCCGCATCGAGAAGTTCATCGGCAGTTGCTGGGACGCGGGCCTGGAGATCGGCTCCAGCGTGCGCACCCTGGCCGAATGCCTGGAGGAGTCCGCGCGCGACCTGACCGTGCAGACAGCCTTGCTGGAGGCGCGCCGCATCTGCGGCAGCGAGCCGCTGTTCGATGCATTCCAGCAGCGCTACCAGGCACAGATGAATGCACGCGCCTTCCTGTCCGGCAAGTTGCTGGAGATGCGCCAGCGTCACGGCAAGTACGAGAACACGCCCTACGCACTGGAGCCCAACTGCAAGGAATCGCCCGGCGGCCTGCGCGACCTGCACACCATGCTCTGGCTGTCGCGCGCCGCGGGCCTGGGCAGCAGCTGGCAGGCGCTGGCCGACAAAGGACTGATCACCGACTTCGAGCGCCAGCAGCTGGAAGACAACGAGTCCCTGCTCAGCCTGATCCGCGCGCGCCTGCATGCCGTGGCGGGCCGGCACGAGGACCGGCTCGTATTCGACCAGCAGACGGCCGTGGCCGAGGCCTTCGGCTACCGCTCCACCTCGGCCGAGGGCCGCAAGCTGGCCATGCGCGCCAGCGAGACGCTGATGCGCCACTACTACTGGGCCGCCAAGGCTGTGACCCAACTGTGCCAGATCCTGCGACTGAACATCGAGGAGCGCCTGAACCCGCGCCCCACGCCACGCATCCGTCTCAATTCGCGCTTCTACGAGAAGGCCGGCACCATCGAGGTCGCCAGCGACGACCTCTACGAACGCGAGCCGCATGCCATCCTCGAAACCTTCCTGATGTACGAGACCCATGTGGGCCTGACCGATCTGTCGGCGCGCACGCTGCGCGCGCTGTACAGCGCGCGCGACCTGATGGACGCGGCCTTCCGGCGCGACCCGGTCAACCGCGCCACCTTCATGAAGATCCTGCAGCAGCCCAGCGGCATCACGCACGCCATGCGGCTGATGAACCAGACCTCGGTGCTGGGACGCTACCTGTGGCCGTTCCGGCGCATCGTGGGCCAGATGCAGCACGACCTGTTCCATGTCTACACCGTGGACCAGCACATCCTCATGGTGCTGCGCAACGTGCGGCGCTTCTTCATGGCAGAGCATGCGCACGAATATCCGTTCTGCTCCCAACTGGCCAGCGGCTGGGACAAGCCCTGGCTGCTGTACCTGGCCGCGCTGTTCCACGACATCGGCAAGGGCCGGGGCGGCGACCACTCCATCATCGGCGCCGTGGAGGCCAAGCGGTTCTGCCGCGCCCACGGCATCGCGCGCACGGATGCCGAGCTGATCGAATTCCTGGTGCGCGAGCACCTGACCATGAGCCAGGTGGCACAGAAGCAGGACCTCTCCGATCCGGATGTCATCCAGGCCTTCGCCGAGCGCGTGGGCAACGAGCGCAACCTCACCGCGTTGTACCTGCTCACCGTGGCCGATATCCGCGGCACCAGCCCCAAGGTCTGGAGCGCCTGGAAGGGCAAGCTGCTGGAGGACACCTACCGCCTGACGCTGCGCGTCCTGGGCGGGCGCGCACCCGACGCGGCCGCCGAGATCGAGGCGCGCAAGCGCGAAGCCCTGGTGCAGCTGGCGCTCACGGCCCAGCCCTTCGAGTCGCACAAGAAGCTCTGGGACACGCTGGGCGTGGACTACTTCATGCGCCACGAGGCAGCCGACATCGCCTGGCACACACGCCACCTTTCGCGCCACGTGGGCACCACCCATCCCGTGGTGCGCGCGCGCCGCTCCCTGGCCGGCGAAGGCCTGCAGGTACTGGTCTACGCACCCGACCAGCCCGACCTGTTCGCGCGCATCTGCGGCTACTTCGACCGCGCGGCCTTCTCCATCCTCGATGCCCGCGTGCACACGGCCCACAACAGCTATGCGCTGGATACCTTCCAGGTCGTGGCGCCGGCCATGCAGGAGCAGTACCGCGAGCTCATGCACATGGTCGAGAACGACCTCGTCGTGGCCCTGATGCAGCAAGGCGCGCTGCCCGAGCCATCGCACCGGCGCCTGTCGCGCCGTGTCAAGAGCTTTCCCTTCGCCCCGCGCGTCACGCTGCAGCCCGACGAAAAGGCCCAGCACTGGCTGCTGTCCATCTCGGCCACCGACCGCGCCGGCCTGCTCTACACCGTGGCCCGCATCCTGGCCCAGCACCGCCTGAGCGTGCAGCTGGCCAAGGTCAGCACCCTGGGCGAGCGCGTGGAAGACAGCTTTCTGATCGAGGGCGCCGAGCTGCAGGACAATCAGCGCCAGCTGCGCATAGAAACCGAGCTGCTCCAGGCCCTGGCGGTCTGAACGCCCGGCGCCAGCAAAAAAGGCCGGCCCCGCAATGGGGACCGGCCTTCGACTTTCGGACGCAGGCCTCAGTGCATGGCCGCCGCGGCCTGCGGCACCGTGGCCACTTCCTTGCCGTCGCGGTCATAGAGCTTGCCGTCCACCACACGGTCGCCCTCGGCCAGCGCGGACAGCACGGCCTCGCTGAGCACACGCTCGGAGCCGGCGCCGAAGACGGAAGGCTCCTCGGGGTTGCCTTGCTTGAAGTGGTTGAAGACCAGGTTCAGCAGCAACACGGTCACGGCCGTGGAGCTGATGCCCGAATGGAACATGGTGGCGAACCAGTCCGGGAAGTGGTGATAGAAGTCGGGCTTGACCATGGGAAGCACCCCCATGCCGATGGAGGCCGCCACGATGATCAGGTTCATGTTGTTGTGGTAGTCCACCTTGGCCAGCGTGCGTATGCCGCTGGCCGCCACGGTGCCGAACAGCACCAGGCCCGCGCCGCCCAGCACCGAGGGCGGCACGCAGGCCACGATGCGCCCCATGATCGGTAGCAGCCCGAAGGCGATCAGGATCAGGCCGCTGAAGGCCACCACGTAGCGGCTCTTGATGCCCGTGACCGCGACCAGACCCACGTTCTGGGCAAACGCGCTTTGCGTGAACGAGCCGAAGAAGGGCGCGACCACGCTGGACAGCATGTCGGCGCGCAGGCCGTCGGCCAGGCGCCGCGAGTCCACGCGCGTGCCCACGATGTCGCCCACGGCCAGGATGTCGGCCGAGGTCTCCACCAGCGTGACAAGGATCACGATGGACATGGACACCGTCGCCGCCAGGCTGAAGGTCGGCCAGCCGAAGTGCAGCGGCATGGGTACGGCGAACCAGGCGCCGCTGCCCACTTCGGAGAAGTCGGACTTGCCGATCATCGCGGCCACGGCCGTGCCGATGACGATGGCCAGCAAAATGGACAGGCGCGAGATCATGGCATTGCCCAGCTTGCTCAGCGCAAGTACCACCACCAGGGACAGCCCCGCCAGACCGATGTTGCCAACGCTGCCATAGTCGGACGCCTGGGCGTTGCCGCCCATGGCCCAGTGGGCCGCCACCGGCATCAGCGACAGGCCGATGATGGTGATCACGCAACCATTGACCAACGGCGGGAAGAAGCGCGTGAGCTTGGAGAACACGGGCGCGATGACCAGCCCGAACAGCGAGGCGAAGAGCACGGCACCCAGCACGCCCTGCATGCCGCCCCCCGTGTGCAGGATGCTGACCATGGTGGCCACGCCCGAGAAGGACACGCCCTGCACCAGCGGCAGGCGCGAGCCGAAGAACGGGATGCCCAGCGTCTGCAACAGCGTCGCCAGGCCGCCCATGAACAGGCAGGCCGTGATCAGCAGGCCCGTATCCGAGGCCGACATGCCGGCCGCATTGGCCATGACCAGGGGCACGGCCACGATACCGCCATACATGGTCAGCACATGCTGGAGGCCATACAGGGTATTGGCCGCCAGGCCCAATTGCTCGTCCTCGGGGCGCGCCTGGGCACCCATGGCCGGCGCATTGCCGGAAGTCTTTTCCATCGCAGTCTCCTTGTCCTCTTGTTCGCAGGACGCTGGAAAGCGACGGGCCATGCGGCGCGGACGAGCACGCCCCCGCGTACCACTGCCGACCGCCTGGCAAACCGAGCACTCCAGCACCCCGCATCGCGGCACCCCATGGCTGCTGGGCAGCTCTTGGCGGGCGCACGCACACAATCCCCGCCTGGGCGGGAAGCGCCACTGTACGGCGCCGGTGCGGAAAAATTGTCTACCGATTTGTATACAAAGAACTGACCGGAGACCGCCAAATATGGAGGTTGCGCGTTGGCTCAATCGTCTTCGGCCGCGCTGATCCCCGGGAACAGCACGTCGGTGAAGCCGAACTGGCTGAAGTCGCGCATGCGCATGGGATAGAGCTTTCCCCAGAGGTGGTCGCACTCATGCTGGACCACGCGCGCATGAAAGCCCTCCACCGTGCGGTCGATGGCATCGCCGAAGACATCGAAGCCCGTGTAGCGGATACGACTCCAGCGCGGCACCTTGCCGCGCATGCCGGGAACGGACAGACAGCCTTCCCAGTCCGTCTCCTCATCATTCCCGAGAGGCGTGAGGGATGGATTGATGAGCACGGTGCGAGGCACCACCGGCGCTTCGGGATAGCGTGGATTGGGCATGCCGGATCCGAAGACCACCATCTGCAGGTCCACCCCGATCTGGGGCGCGGCCAGTCCCGCGCCGTTGGCCGCATGCATGGTGTCCAGCAGATCGCTGAGCAGCAGATGCAGCGCATCGGTATCGAACTCGGTCACGGGCCGGGCGACGCGCAGCAGGCGCGGATCGCCCATCTTCAAGATGGTGCGGACGGTCATGGCAATGCAAACAACGGCAGGAATGTGATTGCAAGCATAGAGCCTGCCATGCACCAGCGGTTGCATGCATCCTCTCAGGCGCAATGGCAACACCGCGCTGGCACAATCGCAGCATGCCCAGCACCGCCAAAGAGTCCTCCACCACGCCCCCCGAGGACCGTGAATCCGGTGCGCAGCAATCGCCAGCCACCCCGCAGCCGCCCCAGCCCACCCCGCCTCAGGATGACGATCCACCGCCCCTGCATCGAATGCCGGCCGCACCGCTGCGCTGGGCACTACACCTGTTCGCGTGCCTGAGCCTGGCCACGGGCATTGCCGGCATCTTCATCCCGGGCCTGCCCACCACGGTCTTCGTCCTCATGGCGGGCTGGGCAGCCGCGCGCAGCTCCCAGCGCATGCACACCTGGCTGTGGCGCCACCGCCTGTTCGGCCCCATGCTGCGCAACTGGGCCCGTGGCGGCTGCGTGAGCCGGCGCGCCAAATGGAGCGCCACCGCCATGATGGGCCTGTGCGCCGTGGTGCTGTTGTGGACGCGCCCGCCCGCCTGGGTACAAGGGGTGGCCCTGACCTGCATGGGCTGCGTGCTGGTTTGGCTGTGGTTCAGGCCCGAACCCTGACGCGCGCGACGCGGTACGCTAGGCGGTGTGCAAGGCATTTCTGAAAAAATTGACCCGACTTTTCTGCGACAGGTTTTTTACGTCATATAATCTAGGTCTTGTTCCTCAATAGCTCAGTTGGTAGAGCGCCGGACTGTTAATCCGTAGGTCCCTGGTTCGAGCCCAGGTTGAGGAGCCAAAGAATTTTTCAGATCCTGCAATCGCACAGGATCCTGTCAGCCGACACATTCCTCAATAGCTCAGTCGGTAGAGCGCCGGACTGTTAATCCGTAGGTCCCTGGTTCGAGCCCAGGTTGAGGAGCCAAAATTCAGCAGCCCTGCAATCGTACAGGGCTCGACACCGACATATTCCTCAATAGCTCAGTCGGTAGAGCGCCGGACTGTTAATCCGTAGGTCCCTGGTTCGAGCCCAGGTTGAGGAGCCAGATGAAAAGCCTGCATGCCACCGCATGCAGGCTTTTTTCTTTGCTCAGGCCGCCCTCACCATCCCTACCGTGGGTGCGCTGGGCGCTGCAGGAGCCGTGGCGGGCTCCACCGTCGCCGGCTTGGGATGCCTGGCATGGCCGCGGCGTGCGCCGTGGGCAGCCCTGGACTGCTGCACACCCTCTTCCCAGGCCCGCAGCTCCTCCTCCAGCCTGGCAGCACGCTCGGCATACATGTCCGCCGAGGACTGGTAGTACTCTGCGGCAATGGTGTGCTCCAGCATCGCCATGCGGGCCTCTTGCAGGTAGGCACGCGTGCGACGGATATAGCGTGGCTCGGCAAGGCTTGCACCAAAGAGTTTGCTGAAAAACATCGCTCATCCTCCTTCGATGTCTTCGCAGCGAAAGCAGGCATCCGCGAGAAGACACGGCCAGCATAGCCAAGGCAACAGCCTGGCGCTGTCCCCTTGCGCGACGAGGCGGCGTAGGAGTTTCACTTACCCCGGCAAGCCAGCCCTCTCGCATCCACGCAACCCTCGCCAGCGCGGTTTGTGCAAGACTGCTGCTCAGCAAGCGCCAGCCCGACCCCACTTTGCAGCAGTCTTCCATCATGTCCCACCCTCTTCCCTGGCTCATCCCTCACCAGGCCTTTCCTCCCGTGGAAACCGCCTGGGGACCCAACGACCCCATTCCCGGGCTGCTGGCAGCTGGAGGCACTCTGGATGCAGCCCATCTGCGCATCGCCTACAGCCAGGGCATTTTCCCGTGGTTCAGCGAAGGGCAGCCCACACTATGGTGGTCACCCGATCCCCGCATGGTGCTGCAGACGGCGCAGTTTCGCCTGCACCGCAGCCTGCGCAAGACACTGCAGCGCTTTCGCGCCACACCGGGCTGCGAGATTCGCATCGATAGCGCCTTCGGCACCGTGATGCGCCATTGCGCCCAGACGGTGCGACCGGACCAGGATGGCACCTGGATCGTGCAGGAGATCATCGACGCCTACACGGAGCTGCACCACCAGGGTGCAGCACACAGCGTGGAGACCTGGATCCAGGGGCGGCTGGTGGGTGGCCTGTACTGCGTGGCCCTGGGCCGCGCAGTGTTCGGCGAATCCATGTTCGCGCATGCCACCGATGCCTCCAAGATCGCTCTATCCGCCCTGGTCGCCCTGTGCCGCAGCCAGGGAGCCGTCCAGATCGACTGCCAGCAGGCCACCCAGCACCTGGCGTCATTGGGCGCGCGCGAGATGCCGCGCGCGCGGTTCCTGCAGACCGTCGCCGAGCAAAGCCAGCTGCCCCCCATGCAATGGCGGTTCGAAAACGTATACTGGGACGCGCTGCTGGCACCCTCCCCGGACGCCGGCAGCACACCACCGGCTGCCGCCAGCACACCATGACGCACCCGAACGACCTTCCGCTGCAGGCCCTGCAGTTCTACGCCACAGCCGCCTATCCATGCAGTTACCTGGAAGGCAGGCTGGCGCGCTCGCAGGTGGCCACGCCCAGCCACCTGATACAGAACAGCGCCTACTCGGAGCTTGTCTCACTGGGCTTTCGCCGCAGCGGCATGTTCACCTACCGGCCCTATTGCGATGGCTGCCGCGCCTGTGTGCCGATGCGCATCCTGGTACATGACTTCCGCCCCGACCGCAGCCAGCGCCGCGCCGCAGCGCGCCACTGCGACCTCACGGCCTCGATCCAGCGGCTGCACTACTCGAACGAGCACTACCAGCTGTACCTGCGCTACCAGCAAAGCCGGCACAGTGGAGGCGGCATGGACCACGACAGCGTGGACCAGTACACGCAATTCCTGCTGCAAAGCCGTGTCAACTCGCGCCTGGTGGAGTTTCGCGCTCCCGCCGCCGACGGCGGCGCAGGCACGCTGAAGATGGTGTCCATCCTCGATGTGCTGGAGGATGGCCTGTCCGCCGTATACACCTTCTACGAACCTGGTGACCACGCCAGCTACGGCACCTTCAACGTCCTGTGGCAGATCGACCAGGCCCGCGCCATGAGCCTGCCCTATGTCTACCTGGGCTACTGGATCGCCGACAGCCAGAAGATGAACTACAAGGCGCGCTTCCTGCCCCACGAGGTGCGCATGGATGAACGCTGGCAGCGTGTGGATTCGCTGTCGCGCTGACACTGCAAGGCCCTGCGCGCCACGGCGACATTTCTTATATGCACGGCATTCTTTTGCCGACCGCATTCATACCGCCACGGCACTAGAATGGCCCAATCCCGAAATCCCTCTCCGCCCCATGAAAAAAGACGATAACGCGGCCTCCTTAAAGCCCAGCGTCCAGGTCCTGGAACGCATGTTCACGTTGATCGACGTGTTGGCCTCGCGCGAGGAAGCGGTATCGCTCAAGGAGATCAGCGAACGCACCGGCCTGCACCCCTCGACCACGCACCGCATCCTCAATGATCTGGCCACCGGCCGCTTCGTGGACCGGCCGGAATCGGGCAGCTACCGCCTGGGCATGCGCTTTCTGGAGCTGGGCAACCTGGTGAAGGCCCGCCTGAACGTGCGCGAGGCCGCCCTCATTCCCATGCGCCAGTTGCACAAGCAGATCCAGCAGCCGGTCAGCCTCAGCGTGCGCCAGGGTGACGAGATCGTCTATGTGGAACGCGCATACAGCGAGCGCTCGGGCATGCAGGTGGTGCGAGCCATCGGCGGCCATGCACCATTGCACCTGACCTCCAACGGCAAGCTCTTCCTTGCCGCAGACGATGCGCAGCAGGTACGCGCCTATGCCACACGCACCGGCCTGCCCGGCAAGACGCATTTCAGCATCACCCGGCTCGCCGACCTGGAAAATGAACTGGACAAGGCCCGCCATCACGGCGTGGCCCGCGACAACGAGGAGCTGGAGCTGGGCGTGCGCTGCATGGCCGCCGGCATCTACGACGATCAGGGCAAGCTGGTGGCCGGACTGTCGATCTCCGCCCCCGCCGACCGGCTGGACGAGAGCTGGATGTCCAAGCTCCAGGCCACGGCCCAGGAAATCTCCGGGGCACTGGGCTTCCATGCGGCAAGGCCAGCACCCCCTCCCCCCACGCCCGGCCCCTACACCCGCAGCCACTGAGCCGTGGCAACCCCTCCTGCAATAACAAAGGCGCCCGAAGGCGCCTTTGTTATTGCAGGAGGACCGCCGCCGGACAGGCTCAGCCCTTGACCTTGTGGATCATGGAATCACCAGCCACCTGCCCCATGGATTCCACCCAGTGGCGCACGCGTTCGGCGTCGCCCAGGCGGCTGAATTTGCCCGCGGAGTCCAGAAAGACCATGATGAGCTTGCGACCGGCCACCTGGGCCTGCATGACAAGACAGCGACCCGCCTCGGAGATATAGCCCGTCTTTTGCAGACCGATGTCCCAGGTCGGGCTGAGCACCAGGCGATTGGTGTTGTTGTACTGCAGCGTGCGGCGACCCACGGCCACCTCATAGCCCGGCGAGGTCGTGTACTCGCGCACCAGCGGATCGCTGTGCGCCACGTTGACCAGCACCGCCAGATCGCGGGCGCTGGACTGGTTGCGACTGGACAGGCCCGTGGGCTCCACGTAACGGGTGTCGGTCATGCCCAGCAGGCGCGCCTTGGCATTCATCTGCTGGACGAAGGCATCCAGCCCGCCAGGGAACGTGCGGCCCAGCGCATGGGCGGCGCGGTTCTCGCTGGACATCAGGGCCAGGTGCAGCATCTCGGCGCGCGTGAGCGTGGTGCCCACGGCCAGACGCGAACTGCTGCCCTTCTCGGTATCCACATCGTCCTGCGTGATGGTGATGGCCTCATCCATCGGCAGGCGTGCCTGCGAGATCAGCAGACCGGTCATCAGCTTGGTCAGCGAGGCAATGGGCAGCACGGCATGGTCGTTCTTGCTCAGCAGCACCTCATGCGTATCCTGGTCCAGCACCAGGGCCACGCTGCTCTTGAGGTCCAGCGGATCGGCCACGGCGTGCAGGCCGGCCATCTGGCCGAAGGACAGTCGCGGCTCGTAGGCCACGGCACGGATCGGACTGGCGGCACTGCGCGCCGCCACACGGCTGGGCTGACGCGCGCTCTTGGCCACGCGCTTGCCCTGAGGTGCCGCCGTGGCGCGCTCCTTCACAGCCTTTTTCTTGGCGGGGGCGACAGCCACCTGCTTCTTGACAACTTTCTTGGCCGGTGCGGCATGCGCGCCGGGGGCGGTGAGAGCACAACTCAGTGCCAGAAGGGACAGCACCTGAGCAAATCGACCGAGACGGGCACGGCGTAGGGTGGGCATGGGGATGCTCCAAGCAGCAAGAAATTGTGACTAGGCCTTACATTAATCGAAAAAGTCGCACCGTGACAATAACTTGTGCGACTTTTCGATAATTTAAGTGAAATTATAAGGCGAGTGCTCACCCCTGCGCAGCCACGACCTCCGCATTGCTGTGTAATTTGTTGAGCGCGCTCAGATAGGCCTTGGCAGAGGCCACGACGATGTCAGGGTCTGCCCCAACCCCGTTGACCACACGGCCGCTGCGCTGGAGGCGAACGGTCACTTCCCCCTGGCTCTCCGTGGAGCCGCTGATGGCATTCACCGAATACAGCAGCATCTCGGCACCGCTTCGCACCTCGGACTCGATGGCCTTGAAGGAGGCATCGACCGGGCCGTTGCCGTCGGACTGCGCCTTGATCTCCCGGCCCTCGCGACTGAAGACCACCGAAGCGTGCGGTCGCTCACCCGTCTCGCTTTGCTGGGCCAGCGAGATGAACTGAAAGGGATCGGCCTGCTGATGGGCACCCTGCTCGGTGACCAGGGCCAGGATGTCCTCATCGAAGATCTCGCTCTTGCGGTCGGCCAGTTCCTTGAAGGCCGCGAAAGCCGTATTGATCGCAGCCTCGCTGTCGAGTTCCACACCCAGCTCCTGCAGGCGCTGCTTGAAGGCATTGCGGCCGCTGAGCTTGCCCAGCACGATCTTGTTGGCGCTCCAGCCCACATCCTCGGCGCGCATGATCTCGTAGGTGTCGCGCGCCTTGAGCACACCATCCTGATGGATGCCCGATGCATGGGCGAATGCGTTGGCCCCCACCACGGCCTTGTTGGGCTGCACAACGAAGCCCGTGGTCTGGCTGACCATGCGGCTGGCGGCCACGATGTGCTGGGCATCGATGTTGACGTCCAGGCCGAAGTAGTCCCTGCGCGTCTTGACGGCCATCACCACCTCCTCGAGCGAGCAGTTGCCCGCGCGCTCACCCAGGCCGTTGATGGTGCACTCGATCTGGCGCGCGCCACCGAGCTTGACGCCGGCCAGCGAATTGGCCACCGCCATGCCCAGGTCGTTGTGGCAATGCACGCTCCAGACGGCCTTGTCGCTGTTGGGCACGCGCTCGCGCAGATTTTTGATGAAGGCGCCGTAGAGCTCGGGGATGGCGTAGCCCACGGTATCGGGCACATTGATCGTGGTCGCGCCTTCGGCGATCACGGTCTCGATGACGCGACAGAGGAAATCCGGGTCACTGCGGTAGCCATCCTCGGGGCTGAACTCGATGTCGGCAATCAGGTTGCGCGCGAAACGCACGGACTGGCGCGCCTGCTCCAGCACCTGCTCGGGCGTCATGCGCAGCTTCTTTTCCATGTGCAGCGCACTGGTCGCGATGAAGGTGTGGATGCGTGCGCGGTTGGCGTCCTTGAGCGCCTCGGCGGCGCGCGCGATGTCGCGGTCGTTGGCTCGCGCCAGCGAGCAGATGGTCGAGTCCTTGATGGCGCGCGCGATCGCCTGCACCGACTCGAAGTCGCCGTTGGAGCTCGCCGCGAAACCGGCCTCGATCACATCGACCCTCAGCCGCTCGAGCTGGCGCGCGATGCGCAGCTTTTCGTCGCGGGTCATGGAGGCGCCAGGCGACTGTTCGCCGTCGCGCAAGGTGGTATCGAAAATGATCAGTTGATCGGTCATGGGGAGTCTCGTCTTTCTTGTGGATGCGAACGCCTGCGGGGCAGGCGATGAAAAAAGCCGGTGCGCTCGTGGCTGCACCGGCTCGTGAAGGTGGCGTCAGGCGGCGACCGCCTCCTGCGCCACGGCATTTTCGGCGGCAGGCACGCGCTGCAAGCCCGAGATGATGGCCCGGAAGGACGCGGAAACGATATTCGCATCAACCCCGACGCCAAAGCACACATGCGACTCGTCCACACGCAGCTCCACGTAGGCGATGGCCTTGGCATTGGCGCCCTCGCCGATGGCATGCTCGATGTAGTCGAGCACGCGCACGGCACGTCCGCTGTGCTCGCCCAGGGCCTGCACGAACGCATCGATGGGCCCCGTCCCCTGGGCCTGCACCGTGCGCCTGCCGCCTTCGACGGCCAGGTCGGCAGACAGGCTGACCACGCCATCGGACTCGCTGAGGCGGTACTGCGGTGCCTGCACGGATTGCAGGCCGTACTCGCGCTGGAACAGGCTCCACAGGTCAGCGGCCGCCAGCTCCTTGCCGCTGGCATCCATCTCGCGCTGCACGACCTGGCTGAACTCGATCTGCAGGCGGCGCGGCAGCTGAAGGCCATACTCGCTTTCGAGCAGGTAGGCGATGCCGCCCTTGCCCGACTGGCTGTTGACACGGATCACGGCCTCGTAGCTGCGGCCCAGGTCCTTGGGATCGATGGGCAGATAGGGCATGTCCCAGATGTCGCCTTCCTTGCGGTCCGAGAATGCCTTCTTGATCGCATCCTGGTGCGAGCCCGAGAACGAGGTATAGACCAGGTCTCCCACATAGGGGTGGCGCGGATGCACGGGCAGCTGGTTGCAGTGCTCGACCGTGCTGCGGATGCCGTCGATGTCGGAGAAGTCCAACCCCGGGGACACGCCCTGGATGTACATGTTCAATGCCACGTTGACCACATCGAGGTTGCCGGTGCGCTCCCCATTGCCGAACAGGCAGCCTTCGAGGCGGTCGGCACCCGCCATCAAGGCCAGCTCGGCCGTGGCCGTGCCGGTGCCACGGTCGTTGTGCGGGTGCACGCACAGCACGATGGAGTCGCGGCGCTTGATGTTGCGATGCGTCCACTCGACCATGTCGGCGAAGATGTTGGGCGTGGAATGCTCGACCGTGGTGGGCAGGTTGATGATGCACTTGTTCTCGGGCGTAGGCTGCCAGACATCGGTCACGGCATCGATGACGCGCTTGGAAAACTCCAGTTCGGTGTCCGAGTACATCTCGGGCGAATACTGGAACGTCCATTGCGTCTGCGGGTAGTTGGCGGCGATCTCGGTGAACATCCGCGCGTTGCTGGCGGCCAGCTCGACGATCTCGTCCTCGCTCATGTTCAGCACCACGCGGCGCATCACCGGCGCCGTGGCGTTGTAGAGGTGGACGATGGCACGTGGCACGCCCTCGAGGGCCTCGAAGGTGCGGCGGATCAGGTGCTCGCGCGCCTGGGTCAACACCTGGATGGTGACGTCATCAGGAATGCGGTTTTCCTCGATGAGCTTGCGCATGAAGTCGAATTCGACCTGGGATGCGGAGGGAAAGCCGACCTCGATCTCCTTGAAGCCGATCTTCACCAGTTGCTCGAACATGCGCATCTTGCGATCGATGTCCATGGGCTCGATCAGCGCCTGATTGCCGTCGCGCAGGTCCACGCTGCACCAGACCGGGGGCTTGGTGATCACCGCATCGGGCCAGGTGCGGTCTTTGAGGCGCACGGGAGCGAAGGGACGGTACTTGGTCGAAGGGTTTTGCAGCATGGCTGAAGAGCTTTCTATCGTCTAGGTAAAAACAAGACCCGCCGGCTCCAGCGACCCCACAAACGCAAAACGGCCCGTCGCTGGTGCAAACGGGCCGTGATAGTAGGAATGTACGCGCGCGCTACCGTCTCTGCCCGTTGGACATCAGTAGTAGGGCTAGCGACAGGTAATTCATGCAGGGCACTTTAGCACAGGTTCATGGATACTGTGAAGATGCTGCACGGCATCACTTGTGCAGACCGCGCTCTTCGGGTTCATCGGTCGATGTGCTGATGACGCTCGTGCGCTGGCCCTTGGCCTTGCGCCATGCATAGACACCATAGCCCGAGAAGCCATAGAGCAGGAACACGCCGAACAGCACGATGGGCGGATGGATGTTGATGATGGCGATACCCAGCGCGATCAGCACGATGGCCGCGAACGGCACGCTCTTCTTGAAATGCACGTCCTTGAAGCTGTAGAAGGGCACGTTGGTGACCATGGTCAGGCCCGCATACAGGGTCAGGAAGAACATGATCCAGGTGATCTGGGGCCAGCTCAGCCAGGCGTCCTGGCCACGCAGCAGGCCCGCCTCGTCCAGCAGCCAGATGAAGCCCGTGACCAGGGCTGCAGCGGCGGGAGACGGCAACCCCTGGAACCAGCGCTTGTCCACGACCCCCGTATTCACGTTGAAACGGGCCAGACGCAGCGCAGCGCAGGCGCAGTACACGAAGGCTGCAATCCAGCCCCAGCGGCCGATGCCCTTGAGTGCCCATTCATAGGCGATCAGCGCCGGTGCCGCACCGAAGGACACCATGTCGGACAGCGAATCCATCTGCTCGCCGAAGGCGCTCTGCGTATTGGTCATGCGCGCCACACGCCCATCAAGGCTGTCGAGCACCATGGCACAGAACACGCCGGCGGCCGCCAGTTCGAAGCGCCCGTTCATGGCCATGACGATGGCATAGAAGCCACCGAACAGCGCGGCAAGGGTGAACAGGTTGGGCAGGATGTAGATGCCCTTGCGGCGCTTGCGAACCACCACGCCCTCGACGTCTGTGGACTCATTGTGGTTTTGCATCAATCCAACCTCCAGAGCAGCGCCTGCGATCGCAGGCAGCTATTAAAACAATAGTATTCCAAGGGTACGACACCTTCGCACGCATAAAAGGTCAGTGTACCCGCGTGTCACACCGCGCTCCTGCACGAAAAAGGCCACCCGTGGGGGTGGCCTTGTCCTGCAGCCTCCATGGGCTGCAGGCGCAACCCGGGGAAGGCGATGAATGCAAGATCAGTTGCGGGTCTGGTCGACCAGCTTGTTCTTGGAGATCCAGGGCATCATGGCGCGCAACTGGCCACCGACCTTCTCGATGGCGTGGTCGGCGTTCATGCGGCGGCGGGCCGTCATGCTCGGGTAGTTGGTACGGCCTTCCTGGATGAACATCTTGGCGTATTCACCGGTCTGGATGCGCTTCAGGGCAGCACGCATGGCTTCGCGCGACTTGTCGTTGATGACCTCTGTACCGGTCACGTACTCGCCGTATTCGGCGTTGTTCGAGATCGAGTAGTTCATGTTAGCGATGCCGCCTTCGTACATGAGGTCCACGATCAGCTTGAGTTCGTGCAGGCACTCGAAGTAGGCCATCTCGGGAGCATAGCCGGCTTCCGTCAGGGTCTCGAAGCCCATCTTCACCAGTTCCACCGCGCCGCCGCACAGCACGGCCTGCTCGCCGAACAGGTCGGTCTCGGTTTCTTCCTTGAAGTTGGTCTCGATGATGCCACCCTTGCCACCACCGTTGGCCATGGCATAGGACAGGGCCAGGTCGCGTGCCTTGCCGGACTTGTCCTGGTAGACGGCGATCAGGGAAGGCACGCCGCCGCCCTTGAGGTATTCGGAGCGCACGGTGTGGCCAGGGCCCTTGGGGGCGACCATGATCACATCCAGGTCGGCGCGGGGCACGACCTGGTTGTAGTGCACGTTGAAGCCGTGGGCGAAGGCCAGCGTCGCGCCCTGCTTGATGTTCGGGGCCACGTTGTTGGTGTAGACCTCGGGGATGTTCTCGTCAGGCAGCAGGATCATGACCAGATCGGCGGCCTTCACGGCATCGTCGACTTCCATCACGGTCAGGCCGGCCTTGGCCACCTTGTCCCAGGAAGCGCCGCCCTTGCGCAGGCCGACCACGACCTTCACGCCGCTCTCGTTCAGGTTCTGGGCATGTGCGTGGCCCTGGCTGCCGTAGCCGATGATGGCAACGGTCTTGCCCTTGATCAGGCTCAGGTCACAGTCCTTGTCGTAGAAAACTTTCATGTTGGCTCCAGGTCTCGTGTGTCTAGGGGTTGGAAAGGTAGGGGGGTTCAGCGTATCAGCGTTGTTACACGCGCAGGATGCGTTCGCCACGGCCGATGCCGCAGGAGCCGGTTCGCACGGTCTCCAGGATGGCCGTGCGGTCCAGGGCCTGCAGGAAGGCATCGTTCTTGGACTGGTCACCGGTCAGCTCGACCGTGTAGCTCTTTTCGGTCACGTCGATGATGCGGCCACGGAAGATGTCGGCCATGCGCTTCATCTCCTCGCGCTCCTTGCCCACGGCGCGGACCTTGACCATCATGAGTTCGCGCTCGGTGTACGAGCCTTCCGTCAGGTCCACGACCTTGACGACCTCGATCAGGCGGTTCAGATGCTTGGTGATCTGCTCGATCACGTCTTCGGAGCCATTCGTCTGAATGGTCATGCGAGACAGCGATGCGTCTTCCGTCGGCGCCACGGTCAGCGACTCGATGTTGTAGCCTCGGGCCGAGAACAGGCCCACGACGCGCGACAAGGCTCCCGGCTCGTTTTCGAGCAGCACGGCAATGATGTGTTTCATGACAGAAAGATTCCTCTTTTCGCTGCCCTCCCCCGGCGCCGGTAAGCGTCGGGCTTGGCAGGCAATAGATTCGTCAGGGGAGTGGCCGCCGCAAGGGCGGCCATTGAAGTGGATGATGCGGCAGGATCAGGCCCCGGCCGCTGCGCAGGCGCAGCGGCTCAGAGGTCGTCAGCCCCCAGCAGCATCTCGGTGATCCCACGGCCGGCCTGCACCATGGGGAACACATTCTCGGAGGGATCGGTGCGGAAGTCCATGAACACCGTGCGGTCCTTGAGCTTGCGCGCCTCGCGCAGGGCCGGCTCCACGTCCTCGGGGCGCTCGATGAGCATGCCCACGTGGCCATAGGCCTCGGCCAGCTTGACGAAGTTGGGCAGCGAATCCATGTAGCTGCTGCTGTAGCGACCCGAGTATTCGATTTCCTGCCACTGGCGCACCATGCCCAGGTAGCGGTTGTTCAGCGACACCACCTTGACAGGCGTGTTGTACTGCAGGCAGGTGGCCAGCTCCTGGATGTTCATCTGGATCGAGCCTTCGCCCGTGATGCAGAACACCTCGGACTGGGGCTTGGCCAGCTTGATGCCCATGGCATAGGGCAGGCCCACGCCCATGGTGCCCAGGCCACCGGAGTTGATCCAGCGGCGCGGCTCGTCGAAGCGGTAGTACTGCGCGGCCCACATCTGGTGCTGGCCCACATCGGACGTGATGTAGGCATCGGCGTCCCGGGTCATGTTCCACAGGGTCTCGACCACGTACTGCGGCTTGATGACCGAACCATCGCCACGGTCGTACTTGAGGCAGTCGCGGCTGCGCCAGCCTTCGATGGTCTCCCACCACTGACCCAGGGCCGCGGCGTCGGGACGGGCGCTCGCCTCGCGGATCATGGAGATCAACTCGCCCAGCACCTCCTTGACATCACCCACGATGGGCACATCCACCTTCACGCGCTTGGAGATGGAAGAGGGATCGATGTCGATGTGGATGATCTTGCGCTCCACCGACATGAAATGCTTGGGATTGCCGATCACGCGGTCATCGAAGCGTGCACCCACGGCCAGCAGCACATCGCAGTTCTGCATGGCGTTGTTGGCCTCGATGGTGCCGTGCATGCCCAGCATGCCCAGGAACTTGCGGTCGCTGGCCGGATAGGCGCCCAGGCCCAGCAGCGTGTGCGTGACCGGGTAGCCCAGCATGTCCACCAGGGTGCGCAGCTCGTTGCAGGCGTTGCCCAGCAGCACGCCGCCACCGGTGTAGATGTAGGGACGCTTGGCGGCCAGCAGCAGCTGCAGCGCCTTGCGGATCTGGCCGGCGTGGCCCTTGCGCACCGGGTTGTAGGAGCGCATCTCCACCTTGTCGGGGTAGCCGGTGTACAGCGCCTTCTTGAAGGACACATCCTTGGGGATGTCCACCACCACGGGACCGGGACGACCGGTGCGGGCGATGTGGAACGCCTTCTTCATGGTGTCCGCCAGCTCGCGCACGTCCTTGACCAGGAAGTTGTGCTTGACGATGGGGCGCGTGATGCCGACGGTGTCGCACTCCTGGAAGGCGTCGGTGCCGATGTAGGCCGTCGACGTCTGGCCGCTGATCACGACCAGGGGGATGGAATCGGTATAGGCGGTGGCGATGCCGGTCACGGCATTGGTCAGGCCCGGGCCGGAGGTCACGAGGGCGACCCCCACCTCGCCGGTGGCGCGTGCAAAGCCGTCGGCGGCATGCACGGCGGCCTGTTCGTGGCGCACCAGCACATGCTGTATGGAGTCTTGCTTGTAGAGGGCGTCGTAGATGTAGAGAACGGCACCGCCCGGATAGCCCCAAAGCTGCTTGACACCTTCGGCCTGCAGGGACTTGACGAGGATCTCGGAGCCCATCAGCTCCTGCGATGCGTGGGACTGCGACGCCGCTGCGGCCGCGCTGGAGTACTCGGCTTTGGAAATTTCCATGATCAACCTTTGTGAATTTCTCTAACGAAAAACCTTGGGTGCCCCTTGCCTGAAGCCCTTGTGAGGCCGGTGCGGGACTTAGGACCAACAGCCATGGGCGAGGGAGTAAACGCCGGACCGTGACCCGTTTGCCTTTTTGAATTGCAGCGCACATTATCGCACTGCAACAAGCTCCTGCGCCATCCTGCCGAAAAAATTGACACTCCGGTGCGATAATCGGGCCCCGCATCCATCCGGCCCAACCCTCAACGAGCCCCTGACCCGGGCCTGCCTTCCTTTTGGCAACCGAGCAAGAACTATCCGACTTCCTCAAAAGCGTAGAAAAGCGTGCCTTCAAGCGCAGCCTTTTCCACGTCCGGGATGAGGAGGCGGCGCTGGACATCGTGCAGGACAGCATGCTCAAGCTGGCGCAGCACTACGGGGACAAGCCCATTGCCGAACTGCCCATGCTGTTCCAGCGCATCCTGTCCAACAGCACGCTCGACTGGTTTCGCCGGCAAAAGACCCAGAACGCCCTGTTCACGCGCATGAGCGACCTGGAGGCCTCCGCAGGCGACGATGTGGACTTCGACTGGCTCGAAACCTATGCGGATTCCGGCCAGAACGGTGAAACGGCCCGCAGCGCCGAGGATCTGACCGAGCGGGCCCAGATTTTGCAAAGCATTGAAAAAGAGATCCAGGAGCTTCCTGCGCGTCAACGGGAAGCATTCCTGATGCGTTACTGGGAAGAGATGGACGTTGCGGAGACCGCTGCCGCGATGGGGTGTTCCGAAGGAAGTGTAAAAACACATTGTTTCCGAGCCATCCAGACATTGAGCAAGGCACTGAAGGCCAAAGGAATCGAGCTATGAAGACCGCGCCCACTCTCTACAGCGAAATGGCGGCAGACCGCATCGCACGCCGGATCACGGCGCGCCTGGGCGAAGGCGAGGCGTTGCTGCCATACGACATCACCGAGCGCCTGCGCGCCGCGCGCGAACGCGCACTGTCCGAGCGCCGCCGCGAACTGCGCGTCTCCCCGGTGCAGGCCGCCAGCGCCACCCAGGCGCAGGGCGGCACGCTGACCCTGGGCTCGGGCGACGAGGGCGGCACCTGGTGGCGTGCCCTGATCTCGGCCGTGCCGGTACTGGCTCTGATCGTCGGCCTGGTCGTCGTCAACGTCCAGACCGATCAGATCGGACTGACCGAAGTCGCCGAGGTGGACACCGCCCTGCTGACCGATGACCTGCCACCGGCGGCCTACGCCGATCCGGGCTTCATCCAGTACCTCAAGACTTCTGCCACCACCAACACGGAACGCTGATCCCTGCCTTGCCCGCCTGCATGCCCACTGATTCACGCCAAGCCGCGTTCCACTGCTCTGCCGCCGCCATCCTGGCGGCGGTGCTGTTGATGGCGCTGGCCTGGACGGGCTGGCGCGTCGTGCAACAGGTGCGACTGGCTCCCAGTACCGTCTCGCCCGCCACCATCGCCGCATCCAGGACGCTGCACGGGGATGCCGCCACGCGCCAGCGCGCCACGGCCCTGGCATCGGGGCCTCGCTGGGCCGAGCTGACACCGGCCCAGAGCCAGGTGCTGGAGCCGCTTGCCGAGCGCTGGTCCATGATGGACGCGCTGCAAAAACGCCGCTGGATCGCCCTGGCCGAAGGCTGGGACAAGCTCAGCGAGAAGGAGCAGGAGAAACTGCGCGACCGCATGCAGGCCTGGTCCAGCCTCAGCGCGCAGCAGCGCAGCCAGGCCCGGTTGAACTTTGCCCTGTCCAATCGCCTGGCAACGGACAAACGCGCGCAGTGGGAGGCCTACCAGGCACTCAGCGACGAGGAAAAGCGCCTGCTGGCCGCACGTGCCACTCCCAAGGCCAAGGGCGCGGCAACCGCCATCCAGCCCGTCGCGCCCAAGCGGCTAGCGCGCATTCCGGCGGCCTCGGTAGCCCCGCGACCATTCCCAATCCGCCCAAGATTCCGCCGGCGACCATCTACAACCCGCCGCCCCCCGTCCCGCCCGCACCCCAGTCCGCCACCGTGGAGACCCATCCCGTGCGTGCGCCGGCACTGGTGGAGACGGCTCCGGTGGACGTGCCATCCGCGACCCCCATGGCCTTGCCTCCCATGGAGTTGCATGAGGGAGCAGACGCCTCATCCGCGTCGCACGGCGAGGCCGCCCCGCCCATGCTGCGCCCTGACCCGCCCCATGACCACTGCCACACCCTCCGCCTCCTCGCCCGCCGCCAGCCTCCAGTCCGCTCCCCGGCTGGCAAGACGCATGGCATGCTGGCTTTACGAGGGCATGCTGCTGTTCGGCGTGGTCTTCATCGCCGGCTACCTGTTCGGCACGTTGTCGCAGACGCGCAACGCCATGGACAACCGGCATGCGCTGCAGGCCTTCATGTTCGTCGTGCTGGGGATCTACTTCGTGTGGTTCTGGTCCAAGGGCCAGACCCTGGCGATGAAGACCTGGCACATCCGCCTGGTGGACCTGGCGGGCCGCCCCGTGAGCCAGCCACGCGCGCTGTTGCGCTATGTGCTGAGCTGGATCTGGCTGCTGCCCCCGCTGGCGGCCTACGCAACCGGCGTGCCGGCGCTGACCACCTTGCTGCTGCTGACCATGTGGGTTGCGCTCTGGGCCCTGCTCAGCCACTTTCATCCCCGGCATCAGTTCTGGCACGATGCCTGGGCCGGTACCCAGCTTGTCCATCAGACACCCCCAACCCGGAAAAGGCGCTGAACACCCGGAGCCGCCTGCCGCGGCGACAGCATCGCATCTTCTACACTCGCCAGCATGCCCGCCTCTTCCCCCGACCCGAGCGACAGCACCTGCGTCAACCCCCAGAAAAGCCGCACCGGCCTGACACGCATCTGGCATGCGGCCGGCTATTCACTCGCCGGCCTTCGGGCCGGCTGGAACGAAAAGGCCTTCCGCCAGGAAGCACTGGCCGCCGTGGTGCTCGTACCTGCCGCCTTCTGGCTGGGACACGGCTGGATGGAAGTGGCGTTGCTGGCCGGCACGGTTTGGCTGGTGCTGATCGTGGAACTGCTCAACAGCGGTATCGAGGCCGTGGTCGATCGCATCGGTCCCGAGTGGCATGCGCTGTCCAAGCAGGCCAAGGACATGGGCAGCGCCGCCGTGTTGCTGGCGTTGCTGTTGTGCGCCGGCGTCTGGCTTGCGGCCCTTCATCAACGGTTCATTGCATGACTACACCCACGTTTTCACTTTGCGTGTACTGCGGCTCTCGCCCCGGCGACCAGCCCGGATTCATCGAGGCCGCCCGCGCCACCGGCCGCTGGATAGGCGAGCATGGCGGCCAGTTGGTCTATGGCGGCGGCCGCAGCGGGCTGATGGGCGAGGTGGCCGAAGCCACGCGCCAGGCCGGCGGCCGCGTCGTCGGCGTGATCCCCCAGGCCCTGGTGGACAAGGAGCTGGCCAATCACGCCTGCGACGAACTGCACATCGTCCAGACCATGCACGAGCGCAAGGCCATGATGGCCGAGCGCAGCGATGCCTTCATCGCCCTGCCGGGCGGCATCGGCACCTTCGAGGAATTGTTCGAAGTCTGGACCTGGCGCCAGCTGCGCTACCACGACAAGCCCATCGGACTGCTCAACGTGGATGGCTACTACGACAGCATGCTGCAGTTCCTGCAGTCCTGCGTGGGCCACGGCTTCATGGGCGAGTGGCAGATGGGATTGATGGAGAGCGGCAGCGACATCCCGGCCCTGCTGCAATCGCTGGTGCAGAACGCCGGCACGGGCCTGGAGACAGCCCCGCTGCGCGCGGTGATCTGAAGCACGGTCGGCCAGCCCTCCCGGGGTGGCCGCCTGTCCGGCGCGCCAGGCGCGCCCGCAGGATTCAGATCGCGCCGTCGTCGAGCTCGCCCGTGCGGATGCGGACCACGCGCTCCACGGCCGTGACGAAGATCTTGCCGTCGCCGATCTTGCCGGTGCGCGCCACGTTGACGATGGCATCCACGCAGCGGTCCACGTCCTCGCTGCGCACCACGACCTCGATCTTCACCTTGGGCAGGAAATCAACCACGTATTCCGCGCCCCGGTACAGCTCGGTATGGCCCTTCTGGCGGCCAAAGCCCTTGACCTCGGTGACAGTCAGGCCGTTCACGCCGCAGTCGGCCAGGGCCTCGCGCACTTCCTCGAGCTTGAAAGGCTTGATGATGGCGGTGATCATTTTCATGGGGAACTCCTCAGTACATGCAATGCGTTGCAGGGCAGCCGGCCGCTGCGCCCTGCGGTTGTTCAGGCGCGGAAGCGGTTGGTGATCGGGTAGCGCCAATCCTTGCCGAAGCTGCGGCGCGTCATGCGCGGCCCCACCGGCGCCTGGCGGCGCTTGTACTCGTTGATCTGGATCAGGCGCGTCACGCGCTCCACATCGGCCTGGGCATGGCCATCGGCCACGATGGAGGCGATGCTTTCGTCATTTTCCATGTAACGGCGCACGATGGCATCGAGCACTTCATAGGCAGGCAGGCTGTCCTGGTCTTTCTGGTCCGGGCGCAGCTCAGCGCTGGGGGGGCGCGTGATGATGCGCTCGGGAATGGGATCGAGCCCCGTGCCGAACGGATCATTGGCATTGCGCCAGCGAGCCAGCGCAAAGACCTCGGTCTTGAGCACGTCCTTGATCACCGCAAAACCTCCTGCCATGTCGCCATAGAGCGTGCAGTAGCCGGTGGACATCTCGCTCTTGTTGCCCGTGGTCAGGACCACGGAGCCGAACTTGTTGGACAGCGCCATCAGCAAGGTGCCGCGGATGCGCGCCTGCAGGTTCTCCTCGGTCGTGTCCTCGGCACGGCCGGTGAACGCCGGTGCCAGCGCGGACCTGAATGCTTCGAACTGGGGAGCGATCGACATCTCGTCATGGCGCACGCCCAGGCGTTCGGCCATGTCACGCGCATCGATCCAGCTGATGTCGGCCGTGTAGGGCGAGGGCATCATCACCGTGTGCACCTTGTCGGCGCCCAGCGCATCGACGGCGATCGCCAGCACCAGGGCCGAGTCAATGCCGCCCGACAGGCCCAGCAGCGCGCCGGGAAAGCGGTTCTTTCCCACGTAGTCGCGCACGGCCAGCACCAGGGCGGACCACAGCGCGGGCAGGTGCTGGACCTGCGGGATGACCTCCCCCTCCAGCAGCAGCCCCTGTGCACCCGTGCGGACCTGCACCAGCGGCAGGGCCTCGACGAAGGCCTGCGCGCGTGCAGCGATGCCGCCATCGGCCTGGATGGCAAATGAGGCGCCATCAAAGACGATTTCGTCCTGGCCGCCGACCAGATGGGCATAGACCAGGGGCAGGCCCGTCTCCCGCGCGCGCGTGGCCAGCATGGCCTCGCGCTCGGCCTGCTTGCCCGCATGGAAGGGAGAGGCATTGAGCACCACCAGCAACTGGGCGCCAGCGTCGGCTGCGGCGCGTGCCGGTGCGGCATGCCAGGCGTCCTCGCAGATCAGCAGACCCACGCGCACACCCTGCACCTCGAACACGCAGCAGGACCGGCCAGCCTCGAAGTAGCGCTGCTCGTCGAATACACCGTAGTTGGGCAGACATTGCTTGGCATGGCGGCACTGCACCTGCCCGTCGCCCAGCACGCTCGCACCATTGCGCAGCACGCCGCCTGCGGCGCCATCGCGCCAGGGATGGCCCAGCACCAGTGCCAGCCCGGGCCACTGCGCTGTCTCCCGCGCCAGTTGCTGCACGGCCTGATCGCAGGCATCCAGGAAGGCCGGGCGCAGATAGAGGTCTTCGGCCGCGTAGCCGCACAGTGCCAGTTCGGGCGTCAGCAGCAGCCGTGCTCCGTTGGCATAAGCTTCACGGGCCGCGGCGATGATTTTCTGGACATTGCCGGGCAGATCACCCACGACAAAGTTGAGCTGGGCAGTGCAGATGGAGAACGTCATGGAATGCAATGGATCCGACAGGGCCGGCAGGGCCACCCCCCAGCGACAGGCGGCAGCGCGTGTCACACCGGCCAGCAAGGAGTGGCATGGCTGAAACCACGATTATCACCCGCGTGCTGGACAGCGTGCAGGAGCTGGATTCCACGGCCTGGAACGCACTGCTGGCATCGCAGGCCGCGCCCACGCCCTTCATGCGACACGAGTACCTGAGCGCGCTCGAATCCAGTGGCAGCGCCGCGCCACAAACCGGCTGGACCGCTAGAGTGGTCACCCTCTGGCAGGATGGCGAACTGGTCGCGGCCTGCCCCGTCTATGCGAAAGCCCACTCCTATGGGGAGTATGTCTTCGACTGGGCCTGGGCGCGGGCCTATGCCCAGCACGGCCTGGACTACTACCCCAAGGGCGTGCTGGCCGTGCCCTTCACGCCCGTGCCCGGCAGCCGGCTACTGGCGCGCACGCCCGCACTGCGGGCCGCGCTGGTGCGCGCCGTGCGCGGCTGGGCACAGGAACGGCAGTTGTCATCGCTGCACCTGCTGTTCAGCGATGCCCAGGATCTGGCCGCCTGCGATGCCGATGGCTGGATGCGGCGCAGCACCGTGCAGTTTCACTGGAGCAACCAGGGCAGCGAAGGTGCGGGACACCGGGATTTCGAGGCTTTCCTGGCGACCCTGAACCAGGAAAAGCGCAAGAAGATCCGCCAGGAGCGGCGCAAGGTACGGGAAGCCGGCGTGCACTTTCAAGCCCTGCACGGGCCGCAGATGAGGGCCGAGGACTGGGCGTTTTTCTACCGCTGCCATGAGCGCACCTATCTGGAGCATGGCAATGCGCCCTATCTCGCGCCCGCCTTCTTCGAGGCCATGGCGCGGCAGATGCCCGAGGCGTGGCTGATGTTCGTCGCGCAGCGGAATGGCCAGCCCATCGCGTGCAGCCTGATCGCACTGGACGCCGTCGCGGCCCGGCGCGCGGCGGGCTTTCCCGGCGAATCGGGTCTCCCCCCCGGCGGCACGGCCTATGGCCGCTACTGGGGAGCGCTGGAGCGAGTGGACTGCCTGCACTTCGAGGCCTGCTACTACCAGCCCATCGCCTGGTGCATAGAGCGGGGCATCGCCCACTTCGAAGGTGGCGCCCAGGGCGAACACAAGATGGCGCGCGCCCTGCTTCCCGTGGTGACGCCCAGCGCCCATTGGATCGCCCACCCCGCCTTTGCCGACGCCATTGCACGCTTTCTTGACCGCGAAGGGCAAGGAATGGCAGGGTATGTGCAGGAGCTTCAGGCGCACAGCCCGCTACGCCGGGGCTGAAGCTCAGAACGTTTCCCAGTCATCGTCGCCCTGGCCGGGCTGGCGGGGTGCCGGCTTGCCGGCGGCAGTCCCTGGACGTGGCTGGATGGGCGGAACCGCATTGCGTTCCAGTTGCCTTGCCAGGGCCTGGCCACCCGTACGCGTGCCCGCACCCAGGGACGACGGTTGCGCAGGCCGTGACGGGGACGCAGGCTGCACCGTCGGGCGAGGCGCCGCCACGGCGGCCGGCCTGTTGGCAGCGCCCTCCGCCTCCTGCGCCACACCGCGCGGCAGCTGGAACACGGCCACGGCCTCGACCAGGTCCTGTGCCTGCTTGCGCAAGGACGCGGCGGCCGCCGCGCTTTCCTCGACCAGCGCGGCATTTTGCTGGGTGGTCTGGTCCATCTGCGTGACGGCCTCGCTGACCTGCGCCACGCCGGAACTCTGCTCGGTGCTGGCCGAGCTGATCTCGCCCATGATGTCGGTCACCCGGCCGATGGCGGCCACCACCTCGGTCATGGTCGTGCCTGCGCGGTCCACCAGTTCCGAGCCCTGCTCCACACGCTCCACGCTGGCGGTGATCAGCGCCTTGATCTCCTTGGCGGCTTCGGCGCTGCGCTGGGCCAGCGAACGCACCTCGCCGGCCACCACGGCAAAACCCCGGCCCTGCTCGCCGGCACGCGCCGCTTCGACAGCCGCATTGAGCGCGAGGATGTTGGTCTGGAAGGCGATACCGTCGATGACGCCGATGATGTCTCCGATGCGCCGGCTGCTGTCATTGATGCCCTTCATGGTCTCCACGGCCTGGGCCACCACCTCGCCGCCGCGGCGCGCAACGCTGGAGGCGTTGAGCGCCAGTTGGTTGGCCTGGCGGGCGTTGTCGGCGTTCTGGCGTACGGTCGAGCCCAGTTGCTCCATGGAAGCCGCGGTCTGCTCCAGCGCGCTGGCCTGCTCTTCGGTACGGCTGGACAGGTCGGCGTTGCCCGAGGCGATCTGCGCGCTGGCCGAGGCCACGCCTTCGGCATTCTGGCGCACGACACGCACGGTCTGCGCAAGGCTGGCCTGCATGCGCTGCAGTGCGCCGAGCAGCAGCCCTGTCTCGTCCTGGCGGTCCACGCGGATGGTCGCGCCCAGATCGCCGCCGGCCACCCGGTCCGCGGCATCGACCGCCTGGGCCAGCGGAACGCGGATGGAGCGCGTCAGCCACAGGCCGGCCAGCACCGCCAGCAGCACGGCGGCCAGCGCGGCCACGGTCAGCACGACCACGGAGCGGGTGTAGACCATCTGCGCATTGAGCCCTTCCTGCCGGGCAGCATCGCTGTTGAGCTTGATCAGTTGCTCCAGCGTCCTGGACGAATCGTTGTAGAGCTTCAGTGACTCCCCACCCAGCAGTTCCTGAGCCCGGGCCTTGTCCCCCTGACGCGACAAGGCCAGCACCTGCCGGCTCAGTTCCTGGTAGCGATCGCGCTCCTGGATCAGCTGGGTGTAAAGGCGGCGCTCCTCATCCGAGGCCAGCAACGGCTCGTAGATCTTCTTGCGCTCGGCCAGGTGGCGCTGCAACTGCTCCAGCTGTTTTTCCGAATCCGCCTTGTAGGCTGCATCCTCGTTGTTGACATGGCGCACCTCGAGCAGGCGGGTACGCACGACGTCGGTGCCGATCTGGTTGATCACCTCCACGCTGGGCATGGCATTGCCGGTGATGACCTCCATGCTGTCCCGCATGGAGCGCAGTTGCACGAGTGCTGCGGCGACCACGGCCAGCAGCAGCACCACCAGCAAGCCGAAAGTGCCCAGCATGCGCGTCGATATCTTGAGATTTTTCACAGTGGTTTCTCTTGTTGTCTGGGTTCTGGCATTCGTGTCAGTTGTCGCCCTGCCGCCAGGGGCTGCCCCACGGGGGCAGAAAGGACCGGCTCGGAGCTGGTGCAGGCGGGGCGGGGACGTGGTATGTCAGGGGCGGAGGCGGCCTCCCCTGCGAGGCACCGAACAGCCGGCGTGCGGGCCGATGGGGTTCCGGTGGCAGACGGACTGCCATGAGCCAGCTGGCCAGCGGCAGGAACAAGGTCATCATGTGGACACCTCTTGCTGGCGGGGGAACGACACCGGAAACGCCCCGCGCTCTGTCAGAAATTGACTACATCCAGTTGCATTCTGCCAGCATTCCTCCATTGTTCAGGAAAAGTTCAGGCAGATGCAGTAGGCCCGAACCTGCCGGCAGAATTCCGACCACCGTCTTTCCGCGAATGCCAAGGTCTGGAGCCTGCCGCGCCCGCTTCGGCCCCGGGGACGGCCCGGCGATGAAAAAACGGCCCCATGCCTGGCATGGGGCCGTTTTCGGTTGCAGGCCGGTTCCTAGGCAAGCGCCTCAGAACGAAGCCCACTCCTCGTCATCCACGCGGGAGGCCGCCCTGGCCTGGACCGGCGCCAGCGCGGGCCTTGCGGACCGGACGACAGCAGCAGCGGCCACGGTCACACGCGGCGCTGCCATGGCAGCGCCCGTGCGCACGGCCGTCTCCTGCGCAACCGGGTCGCCTGCCGAGGTGCGGAACACCGCGACCGACGCCACCATGGCCTGGGCCTGCTGCTGCAACGACTGGGCCGCCGCCGCGCTCTGCTCGACCAGGGCGGCATTTTGCTGCGTGGCCTGGTCCATCTGCGTGATGGCATCGCCTACCTGGGCCACACCCGCGCTCTGTTCGCTGCTGGCCGCGCTGATCTCGCCCATGATGTCCGTCACGCGGCGGATGGCAGCGACGATCTCGGACATGGTGACACCAGCCTTGTCCACCAGTTGCGTGCCCTGCTCCACGCGCTGCTCGCTGGCCAGGATCAGGGATTTGATCTCCTTGGCGGCTTCGGCGCTGCGTTGCGCCAGCGTGCGCACCTCGCCGGCCACCACGGCGAAACCCCGGCCCTGCTCGCCGGCACGTGCCGCCTCCACGGCCGCGTTGAGCGCCAGGATATTGGTCTGGAAGGCAATGGAGTCGATCACGCCAATGATGTCCGAGATCTGGCGGCTGCTGTCGTTGATGTCCTTCATGGTGTCCACGACCTGGGCCACAACCTCGCCCCCTCGCGCGGCAATCCCCGAGGCAGAGGCGGCCAGCTGGTTGGCCTGGCGCGCGTTGTCGGCGTTCTGGCGCACGGTGGCGCCCAGTTGCTCCATGGAGGCTGCGGTTTCCTCGAGGGCGCTGGCCTGGCTTTCCGTGCGGGCCGACAGATCGGCATTGCCCTGGGCGATCTCGCCAGCGGCCAGGGCCACGCCGTGCGCGTTGCCGCGCACCTCTCCCACCAGTTCAGCCAGCTTGCGGCGCATGTCCTCCTGCGCGTTGAGCAACTGGCCCATCTCATCGCGGCGGCGGCTGGTGACCGGCTTTTCCAGGTGGCCGGCCGCCACGCTGCGCGCCACTTCCACGGCCTGCGCCACCGGCCTCGTGACGGCACGGGTGATGGTCCAGCCCACCAGGGCGGCGATAAGCACCACCGCCGCCAGCGTGCCCAGCACCCAGATGCGCGCAAGATCGAAACCGGACTGCGCCTGCTGGCGCGCCAGCTCGCCAGCCTCGCGCTGCAAGGCCAGCAACCGGCCGGCGCTTTCGGCAAGCTTGCCGAACTGCGCCTCCGACTCTCCGGCGAACATCAGCCCCATCTCGTCGGCCATGAAGGCCTGCTCCTCGGTGGTCGAATAATTGCCAGCGCGCGCACGCTCCAGCAACCGCGCGTGCATGGCCAGGAACTGCTGCTTGAATCCGAGATAGTCGTCGAAGGCCTTGCGCAGGTCGGCCTGGTCGATCAGCGCCTGCAGGGCCGCCTCATGCTCGCCGATGGTCTTGAGCCTGTCCTGCACCTGCCTGGCAAATCCGTCGACCTCGGCCAGGCTGCGCGCCGAGGCGATGCCGGCCTCATGCCGACGCAGACGGTTGTATTCCGAACGCATGGCACCCGCATGGAACATGCTGGGCAGGGCCACATCCGACAGGTGCAGCGCATTGCGATGCATCTGCGCCAGCTGCAGCCAGGCCACAGCCCCCAGGATGGCCGAGAACAGCACCATGACCAGGAACCCCATGCCCAGCTTCGTGCCCATGCGCCAATCTGCCAACTTCATTTGCTCCGCTCCTGGCCTGATGGCTCCATCAGCGCCCGTTGATCTGCACAAAACCTGATCCACCACAAAACAAAAAACGCACCCGGGGGTAGCCACCGGGTGCGTTTCAAATTGTATCAACAGCGAAGCGGGCATTTACCTCAGCGCGGTTGAGACTCCCGCGACGGGAGCCCTTGGGATCCGTTGCTGGATCAGCCCTTGTAGTTGGCGATGCCGTCGACCACTTCCTTCTTGGCCTCCTCCACGCCCTTCCAGCCCAGGACCTTGACCCACTTGCCCTTTTCCAGGTCCTTGTAATGCTCGAAGAAATGCTGGATCTGCTTGAGCGTGATCTCGTGGATGTCTTCCAGCGAGTTGATCTTGTCGTAGGCGGGCAGCAGTTTCTGCGTGGGCACGGCCAGCACCTTGCCGTCCACGCCGGACTCGTCTTCCATCTGCAGGATGCCGATGGCGCGGCAGGCCACGACCACGCCCGGGGGCAGGGGGAAGGGTGTCATCACCAGCACGTCCACCGGGTCGCCGTCGCCTGACAGGGTCTGGGGCACATAGCCGTAGTTGGTGGGGTAGTGCATGGCCGTGCCCATGAAGCGATCCACGAAGACGGCACCGCTTTCCTTGTCCACTTCATACTTGATCGGATCGGAATTGGCCGAGATCTCGATGACGACGTTGAAGGCTTCAGGAGCGTTCTTGCCCGGGGTGACTTTGTCGAAAGACATGATGAATGAGGAAAGTTGAAACAGAAAAGCCCCCGCAGGGGTTGCAGCGTGATTCTAGGCGCAGGCACGCGAGCCCGCGGACGGCCCGCGGGAACAGTTGCCATGCTAAGGCCCCAAGCCTGCGCCAAGCTTGCAGTGCGCGGGCCCCGCTTCAAGCGTGCGCGCCACCCGTGTGCCGCCGCACGGGTCCGCTGCGCTGCTCCACGGCCTGCTGCACCTCGCGGCGCAGGCCCAGGGCGAAGCCAAGCTCCGCCAGCACGAACAGCGGCCCGATCACCAGGCCCACGATGTCGTCGAGGAACGCCGGCTTGCGGCCTTCGTAGTAGTGGCCCACGAACTGGATCACCCAGCCCACGGCAAATATGCCCAGGCCCCAGCCCAGCCATGCCCCCATGGGCAGCAGGGCGATGGGCTGGGCCAGCGCCAGCATCAGGGCCAGCACCAGGGCCATGGCCATGCCATAACGCAGGTCCAGCAGGCAGTAATACAGGCCCGCGGCCAGCGCCGCCAGCAGGGCAAGGCTCAGGGGCAGGGCCGGCAGGCCTTCCGCCAGCGGCACCGCCCATTGCAGGCGTGCCAGCAGGATCACCACGGCCCACATGATCAGCGGTACGCCGACGAAGTGCGTGAGGATGTTGCGCGGATCACGGTGATAGTCCGCGTACTGGGACAGTTGGTCGATGAGGGTTTTCATAGGCTGCACCGGCAGTGGATGTTGCGCAACCATGGTGGTGTCACCAAGGATTGGCGTCTGTCATGAATCCGACACAAGCCTCATCACATACCCCGGGCATACCCGAACCCGCGCCAGCCTCCGTACCTGCCCTGCCGCGCAGCACACGGCGCCGCACGAACGCCAGCCCTCCAGGCATGGCCGACCTGTGGGCAACCATCGAGGCGGGCCGCTGGTTCCATGCCCTCCCTGCGGAGCTGGCCGGACAGCTCAAGGCACTGGCCCAGCCGCGCGCGCTGGGTGCGGGCGACTGGCTCTTTCGGCGCGGCGATCCCGCATGCGGCCTGTATGCGGTGGCGCGCGGCGCCCTGAGCATCTCGGGGACGGCGGCCTGCGGCGAGCAGGCACGCACGGCATTGCTGGCCCTGGTGGAGCCGCCGATGTGGCTGGGCGAGATCGCCCTGCTCGATGGCGCGCAGCGCACGCACGACGCCCAGGCGGCCACGGCCAGCATCGTGCTGCACGTGCCCCAGGCGCCGCTGCGCGACTGGCTGGCGGCTCACCCCGCGCACTGGCAGCCGCTGGCCCTGCTGCTGACCGACAAGCTGCGCATCTGCCTGGAGGCACTGGAGGAGCAGACCCTGCTGCCCGCGCCCCAGCGCCTGGCACGGCGCCTGGTGCGCATGGCCGAGGGCTTCGACCAGTGGCAGCCCGACGGCCAGGGCCGCCAGCGCTGGCGACGCGAGCTTGATGTCTCGCAGGAGCAGCTTGCCCGCATGCTGGGCCTGTCGCGCCAGACCACCAACCAGATCCTCCAGGAGTTGCAGCAGGCCGGCTGCCTGCAACTGCGCCGCGGCAAGCTGGAAGTGCTGGACCGGCAGGGGCTGCGTGACGCAGGCTGGATCACCGACTGACCCCGGAGCGCCGGCCGGGGGGCGGCTGCGCCGCGCGGGACTGGACAAGTGGCGCAGCCCCCCCACAATGGGGCCCCATGCAACACCACTACATCGGCAATGCGTCCGTGCCCACGGAATCGGGGCGCACGATCCCCGTGCTGGACCCATCGGACGGCCAGGCCTTCGACGAACTGCAACGCGGCTCGGCCCAGGACATCGACCTGGCCGTGCGCTCGGCGCGCGAATGCCAGGACAGCGTCTGGAGCAAGCTCTCGGCCGCCGAGCGCGGGCGGCTTCTGATGCGCCTGTCCGACCAGGTGCTGCAGCATGCCGACGAGCTGACCGCCATCGAGCAGCGCGACTGCGGCAAGCCCACGCGCCAGGCCCGCGCCGACGCGCTGGCGCTGGCGCGCTATTTCGAGTTCTACGCGGGCGCCTGCGACAAGCTGCATGGCGAAACCCTTCCCTACCAGCAGGGCTACAGCGCACTGACCTGGCGGGAGCCCCACGGCGTGACCGGCCACATCGTCCCCTGGAACTATCCCATGCAGATCCTGGGCCGCAGCGTGGGCGCGGCGCTGGCCGCCGGCAACACCTGCGTGGTCAAGCCCTCGGAAGACGCCTGCCTGTCCGTGCTGCGCGTGGCGCGCCTGGCCACCGAGGCCGGCTTCCCGGCCGGGGCCTTCAACGTGATCACCGGCCTGGGCCATGAAGTGGGCGACGCGCTGGCCCGCCACCCCGGCGTGGACCACCTGAGCTTCACGGGCAGCCCCGGCGTGGGCACGCTGATCCAGCAGGCTGCGGCCGAGCGCCATTGCCCCGTGACGCTGGAGCTGGGAGGCAAGAGCCCCCAGATCGTGTTCGCCGATGCCGACCTGGACGCGGCCGTTCCCGCCATCGTCAATGCCATCGTGCAGAACGCGGGCCAGACCTGCTCGGCAGGCTCGCGCGTGCTCATCGACTCGCTGATCTACGAGCCGCTGCTCGAACGCCTGGGCCAGGCCTTCGAGGCGCTGCGCGTGGGGCCCGCAGCGATGGACCTGGACATGGGCCCCCTGATCCGCGCCAGCCAGCAGCAGCGCGTCTGGGATTTCCTGTCCGACGCCCAGGTGGCCGGTGTTCCCGTGGTGGCGCAGGGCCAGATCGTCGAGGAGGCTCCTGACAGCGGCTTCTATCAGGCACCCACGCTGCTGCGCGATGTGCCGCCCACGCACCGCCTGGCACAGCAGGAAATCTTCGGCCCCGTGCTCTGCGCCATGCCGTTCCACGACGAGGACCATGCCGTGCAACTGGCCAACGGCACGGCCTACGGCCTGGTGGCCGGCCTGTGGACGCGCGACGGTGCACGCCAGCTGCGCCTGGCCCGGCGCCTGCGTTGCGGCCAGGTGTTCGTCAACAACTACGGCGCGGGCGGTGGCGTGGAGCTGCCCTTCGGCGGCGTGAAGTTCAGCGGACACGGCCGCGAAAAGGGCTTCGAGGCGCTCTACGGCTTCACCACGCTGAAGACCGTCGCCATACGGCATGGCTGATTTCCGCGCATGGCGGAAAATCGCACGGTGCCCGGCCACTGCCGGGGCACCGTGACTGAAAGAACAGCATCCCATGCCCCTGCCTCCCATTCCCGACCGCACGCCCCAGCATGAACGCGACGTGCGTTACCGCAGCTATGCCCGCGCCGATGGCCTCTGGGACATCGAAGGCGAGTTGCGCGACAGCAAGACCCATGATCTCGAACTCAGCGGCGGCCGCCAGGTGCCGGCCGGCACGGCCATACACCATATGTGGATACGCACCACCGTCGATGCGCGCCTGGTGGTGCAGGCCATCGACGTCGTGATGGACTCACACCCCCTGGGCCACTGCCCCGAGGCCACCCGCGCCATGCAGAAGATGGTGGGCTGCGGCATGGCACGCGGCTGGCGCAAGGCCATCAACGAAAACCTGGGCGGCGTGGCCAGTTGCACGCATCTGCGCGAGCTGCTGTTCAACATGGCCACGGCCGCCTTCCAGTCCGTGCCCGGTGTCTTTGCCGATGCCGACACCAGCCAGCCGCCACGCCATCTGGGCCAGTGCCTGGGCTGGGACTTCAACGGGCCCGGCGTGGCACGCTATTTCCCGCAGTTCGCGGGCTGGCAACTCCGGCAGGCGGAACCTGCCAATGCGCCAGAGCACCACGCGACGTGAGGCCCCGGCCACCGGCCGCCGCACAACGCCAACCACGACAAGGAGACATCGATGCGCGTTCAGGGCAAATCCATCATCGTCACGGGTGCCGGCAGCGGGATAGGCGCGGGCATCGCCACGCGGCTGGCCGCCGAGGGGGCGCGCATCATCGTCAATGACATCGATTGCGCCGCAGGCACGCGGATGGCACGCTCCATCACCGAGCAAGGCGGGCAGGCGCGGTTCGAGGAGGCCGACATGACCCGCAGCGACCAGGTCCGGGCCCTGGTCGCTGCCACGCTGAGGGCGCACGGCCGGCTGGACGTCTTCGTCAACAACGCAGGCTGGACCCACCGCAACCGGCCCATGCTCGAAGTGAGCGAGGAGGAGTTCGACAGGGTCTACGCCGTCAATGTCAAAAGCATCTACCTCTCGGCCTTGCACGGCGTGCCGGCCATGCGCGCCAATCCGCCGCTGGCCGGCGGCCTGCCGGCAGGCGGCAGCTTCATCAACATCGCCTCCACGGCCGGCCTGCGGCCACGCCCGGGCCTGACCTGGTACAACGGCTCCAAGGGGGCCGTCATCACCACCAGCAAATCCATGGCGGCCGAGCTGGGTCCGGAGAACATCCGCGTCAACTGCATCAACCCCGTGTTCAACCCCGACACCGGCCTGGCCGCCGAGTTCGCGGGAGGCCCGGTGGACGGTGCACGCCGCGCACGCTTTCTCGCAACGATACCGCTGGGCCGCTTCTCCACGGCGATGGATGTGGCGAACGCGGCGCTGTACCTGGCCAGCGACGAGGCCGCCTTCGTCAGTGGAACCTGCATCGAGGTGGACGGGGCACGCTGCGTCTAGGCGCAGATCAGGGAGCCTGGACCTTCGCGGTGCCTGGATTTGGGCATTCGGGCAAAATCGGGGACATGGCAGAACGAGTGATCCCCCTGGTCGACGAGCGCGCCCCCACACGCCCGGCCACCGTGCCAAGCCTGCTGCAGGCGCCCACCGGCGATCTGCGCGACCGGCTTGGCCGGCCTTTGCGCGACCTGCGCATCAGCGTCACCGACCGCTGCAACTTCCGCTGCAGCTACTGCATGCCCAAGGAAGTCTTCGACAAGCACTACCGCTACCTGCCGCACGGCTCGCTGCTGAGCTTCGAGGAGATCACACGCACGGCACGCCTGTTCGTGCAGCATGGCGTGCGCAAGATCCGGCTGACGGGCGGTGAGCCCCTGCTGCGCAAGAACATGGAGACACTGGTGGAACAGCTGGCCACCCTGCGCACGCCCGACGGCCAGCCGCTGGACCTGACGCTGACCACCAATGGCTCGCTGCTGGCGCGCAAGGCCCGTGCGCTCAAGGCGGCAGGTCTGAACCGCGTCACCGTCAGCCTGGACGGGCTGGACGACGCGGTGTTCCGCAGCATGAACGACGTGGACTTTCCGGTCTCCGACGTGCTGGCCGGCATCGAGGCGGCCCAGGCGGCAGGCCTGGGCAACATCAAGGTCAACATGGTGGTCAAGCGCGGCACCAACGAGGACCAGATCCTGCCCATGGCGCGCCACTTCCAGGGCACGGGCGTGACCTTGCGCTTCATCGAGTACATGGACGTGGGCGCGACCAACGGCTGGCGCATGAACGAGGTCCTGCCCTCCGACGAAGTCATCGCCCGGCTGCGTGCCGAACTGCCCCTGGTGCCGCTGCAGGCCAGCAGCCTGGGCGAGACCGCCGTGCGCTGGGGATATGCCGATGCGCAGGGCCTGCACGATCCCTCGCTGGGCGAGGTCGGTGTGATCAGCAGCGTCACCCACGCCTTTTGCGGCGACTGCAACCGTGCGCGCCTGTCCACCGAGGGCCGGCTGTACCTGTGCCTGTTCGCCTCCGAAGGCTGGGATCTGCGCAGCCTGCTGCGCAGCGGCGCCAGCGACGAGGAAGTGGCAGCCGCGCTGGCCCCCATCTGGCAGCAGCGCACCGACCGCTATTCCGAACTGCGCGCCAGCCTGCCGTCCAGCACGGACACGCAGCGCAGGCGCATAGAGATGAGCTACATCGGCGGCTGAGCCCGCGCGGCGCGCGGGTCTCCCTTTCCCTTTCCCCTCGGTTCCTCCATCACAGGCCACACATGCCCATTTCCTCCCTGCCCGACACCCTGCCCATGAGCGACATCACGGGCTGCGTGCTGGCAGGCGGGCGCGGCATGCGCATGGGCGGCATCGACAAGGGCCTGCAGCCCTTTCTGGGCCAGCCGCTGGTGGCCCACGCGCTCAGCCGCCTTGCGCCCCAGGTCGGGCATCTGATGCTCAACGCCAATCGCCATGCCGAGGCCTATGCGCAACTGGGCGCACCCTATGGCGCCCCGGTCTGGCCCGATGCCGAACCCGACTACCCCGGCCCGCTGGCCGGCTTCCTGAGCGGCCTCACCCATTGCCCGACACCCTGGCTGGTCTGCGTTCCCTGCGACACGCCGCTGTTCCCCCAGGACCTTGTGCAGCGGCTCGCGCAGGCTGCGCTGGCGCAGCAGCCTGGGGCCGACCTCGTCGTCGCCCATGGCTGGGAACGCTCGCCTGATACAGATCAATCCAGGCTGCGGGCCCAGCCCGTGTTCTGCCTGATGCGGTCATCGCTGCGTGATAGCCTGCAGTCCTTCATACGTTCGGGCGGCCGCAAGATCGATGCCTGGACGGGCCGGCACCGCTGCGCCACCGCCCTGTTCGATCGCGCGGACGACAGCCCGCTGGCCTTTGCCAACGCCAACACGCAGCAGGAGCTGCAGGCCCTGGCGCAGGCCGCGGCCTGTGTGCCCGTGACGCCGCCGTGACCGGCCTTGCCCCACCGGATTCCGTTCTGATGACCGCCACCTTCCAGCCCGCCTCCGCCCCCACCGCCTCCGCCCAGGACCTGAGCGTTGATCAGGCACTGTCCCAGCTGGCCAGCCTGCTGCAGCCCCTGGGCCCGGTGGTGGACGTGGAAACGCTGGCGCTGGCCGACGCGCTGGACCGGATGCTGGCTGAAGACATCGTCTCCCCCATCGACGTGCCCGCGCATGACAATGCCGCCATGGATGGCTATGCCTTCGACGGCAGCCAGCTGCAGGCCGGCGCCCCGCTGGTGCTGCGCGTGGTCGGCCAGGCCCTGGCCGGCAAGCCCTGGCATGGCACGGTGCGGGCGGGCGAGTGCATCAAGATCATGACGGGCGCCGTGCTGCCGGCCGGTCTGGACACGGTGATCGCGCACGAACGCACCGAACCCGCCGATGCGACCTCGCCCGACCATGTACGCATTCCCGCCGGCAGCGTGCGCACCGGAGACAACCGCCGCAGGCGCGGCGAGGATCTGAGCCAGGGCTGCGTGGCGCTGGCGGCGGGCCAGCGCCTGCATCCGGCGGCCCTGGGCCTGATCGCCAGCCTGGGCCAGTCTCAGGTGCATGTTCGCAGGCGGCTGCGCGTGGCCTATTTCTCCACGGGCGATGAAATCCTGCACCCCGGCACGGCGCTGCGCGAAGGGGCGGTCTACGACAGCAACCGCTTCAGCCTCATCGGCCTGCTGCAGCGCATGGGCGTCAAGGTGCTGGACCTGGGCGTGGTGGCCGACCAGCCCGAAGCCTTGCAGGAGCGCCTGCGCGAAGCCGCCTCCCTGGCCGACGTGGTGCTGACCAGCGGCGGCATCAGCGCGGGCGAGGCCGACCATACGCGCGCCATGCTGCAACGCATGGGCAGCGTGCATTTCTGGCGCCTGGCCATGCGGCCGGGCCGGCCGCTGGCCGTGGGCCTGTTGCAGCCCGATGCGGGCACGCCATTTGCCGCCAGCCGGCCACCGGCACGCACCACGGTACTGATCGGCCTGCCCGGCAATCCCGTGGCTGCCATGGTGAGCTTTCTGGTCTTTGTACGGCCGGCGCTGCTGCAGCTCATGGGCGCCGCCGCCGTGGACGGTGAACCGGCCGCCCTGCCCCAGGCTGTGGCTGCGCAGGCCCTGTCCAAGCGGCCCGGCCGCACCGAGTACCAGCGCGGCATTCTGTCCAAGGGCGCCGATGGCCGCTGCATGGTGCGCACCACGGGGCCGCAGGGCTCGGGCGTACTCAGTTCCATGGCCGAGGCCGACTGCCTCATCGTGCTCGAACATGAGCGCGCTGCCGTGCAAGCCGGCGAAACCGTGTCCATCCTGCCGCTGCAGGCCTTTCCCTGACAGGAGATTGCCCATGCCCTTCCAGTCCAAGCACCTGACCGACGCCCCCGATCGCAGCACCGTCGATACGCTGCCCGGCGCTACCTTGCTGGAGTTCGGCACCGCCTGGTGCGGCCACTGCCAGCGCGCGCAACCGCTGATTGCCCAGGCGCTGGATGCCGCCCCGCAGGTGGCCCACATCAAGGTGGAAGACGGCCCCGGCAGGGCCCTGGGACGCAGCTACCGCGTCAAGCTCTGGCCCACCCTGGTTTTTCTGCGTGACGGGCAGGAGGTGCAAAGGCTGGTGCGGCCCCAGCAGGCCCGCGAGATCGAGGACGCGCTGGCCCGCATCACCGCCCAGCCCTGACACTTGCGAAGCAGCCGCTGCCTGTGTATCGCCGACAATGGCCCGCATGCCGCCCCAAAAGAAGCCTGCCGATTCCGCGCCCAAGAAGCCCCGCCGCAACAGCGGCCGCCCGCTGGCCGACGATGCCGTCGGCCGGGACATCATCCTGCAGACCACGGTCAACCTGCTCAAGACCCGCACGCCGGAGCAACTGAGCATTCTGGAAATCGCGGCAGCGGCCGGCGTCACGCGGGCGCTGGTGCGCTACTACTTCAGCAGCCTCAAGGGACTGCTGCAGGAAGTGACGGAGTCCCTGATGCAGGAGCTGCAAAACCGCATGGAAGTGGCGCTCAGGACGCAGGGCACGGTGGAAGAGCGCGTCTACCAGCGCCTGCTGCTGCGGCTGGATTTCATGCGCGAGCACCCGCAGTTCGAGCGGCTGGCGCTGTCCGAGATCTACCACTATGAAAGCGAAGAAGAGCCTCCGCCCTCGGGCACGCCGCTGCAGCGCATCACGCGGCGCGGGCTGGAGCTGACCTCGACCATGCTGATGGACGGAGCGCAGGCCAGCCACCCGGCACAGGTGGACCCGCGCTTCATCCACCTGGCCATCCTCAGCATTTCGGCCTTCCTGCCCACGGCACGGCCGCTGCTGGCCGAACTGTTCGGGGAAGGGCCGCAGGCAGACCAGCAGGTCGAGCACTATCTGCGCTTCATGTCCCACCTGCTGGCCGAGCGCATCAGGCAGGATGCGCCGGCGCAAGACCACCCACCACACCCGGGCCACCACCCGGATTGACTTGCGCCGGCGCCCGCTGCTCCCTCCTTTCGTCCGGTGCGCCGCCCTCAGTCGGACTGTATGCCCAGCTCCTTGACCAGCCGCCCGAAGCGCTCGAAGTCGCTGGCATTGGTCTTGCCCAGGCGCTGCGGCGGGCCGCCCACAGGGACAGTTCCCAGCGTGGCCATGCGTGCCACCACGTCGGGCATCTTGAGGACCTCGTTGAGGTGCGTATTCAGCAGCCTGACCACGTCGGCAGGCATGTTCCGGGGGCCGAACAGGCCATACCAGGCGGTCAGCTCCACGTCCTTGTAGCCCAGCTCGGCCAGCGTGGGCACGTCGGGCGCAAGCGGCGAGCGTTGGGCGTCGGCCACGGCCAGCGCCACCAGCTTGCCGCCGGGCAGGTAGGGCGCGATGGAGCCCAGCGTGCTGTAGGTGAAGGGCACATGGCCGCCCACCACGTCCGTGACCGCAGGCGCCACGCCCTTGTAGGGGATGGACTCGAAGCGGGCGCCCGTGGCGCGCCGGACCATCTCGCCCAGAAAGTGCATGGGCGAGCCATTGCCCGGGGTGGCGTAGCCCAGCGAACGGCCCTGGCTCGCGGAAACGGCCTCCTTGAGCGTGCGCACGCCCGCGCCGGGCCCGGCGACAAGGAACAGCGATGTGGAGCCGACCTCGATCACGGGCGTGAATCCGTTGAGCACGTCATATCCGTGGCCTGCGCCCAGCTTGAGCACCAGCTGGGCCATGGCAAAGGTATTGGGCGCCAGCAGCAGCGTATAGCCATCGGCCGGCGCCTTGGCCACATAGCTGCTGCCGATGGTGCCGCTGGCGCCTGCGCGGTTGTCCACAAGCACCGACTGTCCGATGCGGGCCGACAGCTTCTCGCCCAGCAGGCGCGCCAGCGCATCGGTGTCACCGCCTGCGGGATAGGCCACGACGATGGTGACGGGCTTGTGGGGATAGGCCTGCGCCTGGGCAGAACCGGCCAGCAGGGCCATGGCCAGGGCCATGCCTAGGGCAAGCGTTTTGCGTTTCGCTTTCATGGGGTGGGCTTTCATCGTGGGTTTTGTCATTTTCAGCAAAGGCCGGGGCCGGGTTCACGCCTGGCGTATCGCCACGCGGTGCATGCGCCGCGCTGCGGGGTGGTAGTCGTTGACCGCGTAATGCTGGGTGGCCAGGTTGTCCCAGATGGCCACCGAGCCCTTGCGCCAGCGAAAGCGCACCTGCCATTCAGGCACCTTGGCCAGGCCGCTGAGCATGGCGATCAGCGCCGCGCTCTCGTCGCTGGTGACGCCCTCGATGTGCGTGGTGTAGAGCGAGTTCACAAAGGCCACGGGCAGGCCGGTGACCGGGTGCACCAGGACCACGGGCTGCTCCAGCGGCGGATGCTTGAGGCGCGTGGCCCGATAGGCCTCGCCCGAGGGATCGCGGCGCATCAGGCTTTGCCTCAGGGCCGGCGCCTCCCAGTTGTGGGTGGCGCGCAGCTTGCGCAGATAGGCCTGCAGCTCGGGCGCCAGCGAAGCAAAGGCCGTGGTCATGCTGGCCCACATGGTGTCGCCGCCCGTGGGCGGCACGTCCACCGCATAGAGGCAGGCGCCTGCGGGCGGCTGGGCCTGCCAGGTCAGGTCGGCATGCCAGATGTCGGTGCCGGTGCGCGTGCCCTGGCTGATCAGCAGCTCGACATGGGGATCGTCCGGGTGCGAGGGAAAGGTGGAGGACACGGGCTCGACCTTGCCGAACACCTGGGCCACGCGCACCTGCTGCGCAGGGTCCAGCGTCTGGTCGCGGAAGAAGATGACCTGGCGCTCGGCCAGCAGCTTGCGCAGCGCGTCCGCATGGTCATGCACCTGCGCCGGGTCCGAGAGATCGATGCCGTATATCTCCGATCCTATGCACGGGGTGATGTGTTCGACTTGCATGAAATTCCTTTTCTCGAAAAAAACGGGGTTGGGGTGGTGATCAGGTGGACGCGATGTCCTGCGGCAGCGGCATGGAGCGAAACCGGCGGCCCGTGGCATGGAACAGGGCCGTGGCCACGGCAGGCGCCGTGGGGCCCAGGGCCACTTCGCCGCAGCCCTGGGGCGGCCTGTCGCTTTCGACCAGGACCACCTCCACGCGGGGCATCTCGGACAGTTGCAGCAGCGGGTAGTCGTGGAAATTGCTTTGCTGCACCACGCCCTTGTCAAAGACCAGCCGGCTCTTGAAGGTGTTGGTCAGCGCAAAGCCGATGCCGCCCTCGACATTGGCCTTGACCAGGCCCGGGTTGACCACGCGGCCCGCGTCGATGGCGCAGATGGCGCGCTCCAGCCGCACGCGGCCTTCTACAGCACGCAATTCCATGACCAGCGCGACGAAGGTCTGGAAGCTCTCGCCCCGCCCCGTGTAGACGTTGAAGGTCATGGCGCGGTGCAGGCCTGCCGGCGCGGGCTGCTCCCAGCGCGCGGCCTGCGCCGCCGCATCCAGCACGCCCAGCGCCAGCGGCTGGCCGGCCAGCAGGCGGCGCCGGTACTGGTAGTCGTCCACGCCTGCGGTGTGGGCGAGTTCGCTGATGAAGCTCTCCAGGAAGAACACGCTGGACGTGGTGCCCACGCTGCGCAGGTAGCTCAGCGGTATGGGCTGCTGCACGTCCACGGCATCCACCAGCAGGTTGGGCACGCCGTAGATCAGGTCGTAGATGGACTCGACCATGGTCTCGTCCCAGCCGCCTGCATCGGCCATCTTCTTGGGGTTGATGGCCCCGTACAGCGACTGTCCCGAGATGCGCGCATGCAGCGCGGCCGGCATGCCGTCGGCGCCGAGCACGGCGCTCAAGCGCCCCGATGCGCCGGGCCGGTAGTAGGAATGCCGTATGTCGTCCTCGCGCGAGCGGATGACCTTGACGGGCCGGCCCACGGCCTTGGACGCCGCCGCCGCATGCAGGGCGAAGTCGGGCATGTACTTGCGCCCGAAGCTGCCGCCCAGGAACGTGGTGTGCACGATCACCTTGTCTGCAGGCACGCCGCAGGCCTTGCCGAGTTCGCCGCGCAGGAAGTCCTGGCCCTGGTAGGGCCCCCAGGTCTCGACCTCGCCGTCGCGCACATGCACGGTGGCGGCCAGCGGCTCCATGGTGGCGTGCGTGATGTAGGGCGAGTGGTAGTCGGCCGTGATGGTCTTGCCCGCCGCCAGCACTTCACGCGGCTTGCCCAGGCTGCGGGCCACGACGGCCTTGTCGTTCGACAAGCCTGCGACGAACTGCGCATGGATGCGCTCGCTGTCCACGGCTGCCGCCGCGCCGGCGTCGAATTCGATGTCCAGCGCATCGACAGCCTGCTTGGCAATCCAGTACGAATCGGCCACCACGACCACGGTGCTGGGCTCGGGGTCGGGCCACTGCGTGGTGCGCACGACGGCATGCACGCCGGGGCGCGCGCGCACCTCTGCCTCGTTGCGGATGCGCACGATGCGCCCCGTCACGCTGGGCGCCATGCGCACGGCGCCGATCAGCATGCCGGGCACCTCGACATCGATGCCGAACACCGCGCTGCCGTCGACCTTGGAAGGCGTATCCACACGGCGCAGGTTGCGGCCGATCAGGCCCTGCTCGGAAGCCGACTTCATGCGCGGCCGCGCGGCCAGGGGCAGACTGGAGGCATCGGCCACGATCTCGCCATAGCCCACGCTGCGGCCCGTCGCGGGGTGCAGCACGCGGCCGGCACGCGTCATGCACTGGGACGCACGCACACCCAGGCGGCTTGCGCCGGCGCGCAGCAGCACATCGCGCGCCTGGGCGCCGGCCAGGCGCATGCGCTCGTAGAAATAGTTCATCGACATCGACGCACCCACGAACTGCTGGAACGGCATCTCGCCCGCATCGTTGCGATAGGCGTCGCGACCCGTGACGAAGCGCACGGTCACGCTGGCCCAGTCGGCATCAAGCTCGTCGGCCAGCACCTGGGGCAGGCCCGTGTAGATGCCCTGGCCCACCTCGCACTGCGACACGCCGATCACCACCTGGCCCGAAGGCTCGATCCAGACCCAGTCGCCGATGGAGGAGGCCGTTGCTGCCGCTGCACCCGCCTCCGCTGGCGCGGCCTGCGCCAGCGGAATCAGCAGGCTGCCGGCAGCAGGCGCCACCAGCAGCGCGGCAGCGCTCTGGAGCAGATGCCTGCGCCGCAGCGAGATGGCAGAGCCGGCCGTGCGGCCCCGTTCATTGCTTGGACGCTGCGGCATGGATGGCCTCCCGGATGCGATGGTAGGTGGCGCAGCGGCACAGATTGGTCATGGCCTCGTCGATCTGCGCATCGGTGGGCTGTGGATGGGTCTTGAGCAGCGCGGCAGCGGCCATGACCATGCCGGACTGGCAGTAGCCGCACTGCGGCACGTCCTTGTCCATCCAGGCCTTCTGGATGGGGTGGGAACGATTGCTGGACAGTCCTTCGATGGTCGTGACCGCCTTGCCGCCCACCGTCGAGACGGGCAGCACGCAGGAGCGCACCGGCTCGCCATCGACATGCACCGTGCAGGCCCCGCACATGCTGATGCCGCAGCCGAACTTGGTGCCCGGCAGCTTGAAGTGGTCGCGCAGCACCCACAGCAACGGGGTCTGCCCGTCGCCGTCAAAGGCCACTCTTCGGGAATTGAGGGTGAATTTCATCGTGGGGTCTCCAATGCGCCCGCATCGACCGGGCTGCATGTCTCATGCCTCTCAGAACGAGTGGTGTATGCCTGCCGCAATCACGGTCTGCGTGCGCCCGCTGGCAACGCCCACGGAATTCATCGCCGCCACGCCCTCGGAGGCGCGCTGGTGCGTGACCGAGGCATGCAGCTGCGTGCGCTTGGAGAAGGCGTAGCGCGCGCCCAGGTGGACCTGGTTCCACTTCGTCTGCTCGAAACGGCTGAAGGAGTAGCCGGTGTTGATAGTCACCGCCTGGCTGGTCTGCCAGGCAAGGCCCAGGTCGAGCGCGCTCATGTGGCTGGAGGCTGCGCCGTACTTGAGCGTGGAGCGCGTGAGCAGCGCGTTGAGGCGGACCGGAAGCGCATCGAGCTGGTAGCCGCCGCCGATGCCCAGCACCTGGAAGGTATCGAGCACCAGCGGCCGGCCCGCCACCAGGTCCTGGCCCAGCGCGTTCGCCAGGCCCGTGCGCCCGGCGATATCGAAGGCACGGCCACGCGCATCGGTGTAGGCCACGGCCAGATTGAGCTTGGCACTGGAATAGCTGCCCATGACGCTGTAGGTACGGTTGGCCTGCGAGCGGCCCGGCACCTCGCCAAATCCATACTGCGCGCCGAACTGCATCCCGCCCATGCGCGGCGTCAGGTAGACCACGGAGTTGTCCACGGGGAACTGGCTGGACAGGCCGTCCAGGTTGCCCGGGTGGTACAGATAGAAGTTGTAGAGCTGGTAGCCGTTGCCCCACTGGCTCAGCGTGCCGGCCGTGAAATCGACCTGGCGCCCCAGCCGCAGCGTGCCCAGCGAAGCACTGTCCAGGCCCACCCAGGAAGCCCGGTTGAAGTAGCTGGTAGGCGAGATCGGCGAGCCGATGTCCGTGAGGAATCCATTTTCCAGTTGGAACGAGGCCTTCAGGCCGCCCCCCAGGTCCTCGGAGCCGCGCAGGCCCCAAAGGTCAGGCTGGGAGATGGCCGAATCCATGCGCGTGAGCCGGCTCCCTCGCACATCGCTGATCCAGGGCATGGTCAGGTCCATGCTGCCATACAGCGTCACCGAACTCTGGGCCAGCACCGCTCCCGTGCTGCCCAGCATCGCCAATGCAGCAATTGCTTTGTATTTCATCGCAAGGCTCTTTCATCGTGAGATGGTTTAAAAATTCCACAAGTGGCAATTTCAAACACCACGCCACGGAAGATGCCTGGCAGGGAGCACATTAATTTCCACTTATGGAAATATTAGCTGCACCCATCGAATCCTGTGTCTGGGGTTTTCATCTACCGCGTTTGAGTTAGTCCTCGGGAAGAGGAGCAAGGGACAGGCATTGCACCTGTCCCGCACAAGGCGTTCAGCGTCCCAGCGCCTGATCCACGCCCATGTTGGCCAGCGCGTCGGCGCGCTCGTTGCCGGGATCGCCCGCATGGCCCTTGACCCAGCGCCAGTCGATGCGGTGTCCGCCCCCCTGCACCAGGGCGTCCAGCCGCTGCCACAGCTCCACGTTCTTGACGGGCTCCTTGGAGGCCGTCTTCCAGCCCTTGGCCTTCCAGCCGTGGATCCACTCGGTGATGCCCTTGAGCACGTACTGGCTGTCGATGTAGAGCACCACGTCGCAGGGCCGCCTGAGCGCAGACAGCGCCTCGATCACGGCCATCATCTCCATGCGATTGTTGGTGGTGTTCAGCTCGCCGCCGAACAGCTCCTTCCTGGCGCTGCCGGCCTCCAGCACCACGCCCCAGCCGCCAGGACCCGGATTGCCCTTGCAGGCACCGTCCGTATAGATAACAACTTGATTCAAAAAAAATCCTTGATATGAATGGCCCGGCCGTCAGGCCGGTTGGAATGCAGATCACCGTCCGGCCCGGCCTGTGCCGGCATGCGACGGGCAACCGGCACCGTGGCGCCCGACACGACCGCGCGACCGCGCCAGGCAGGCTCCAGCATGCGTGCGCCCGGCACACGCTTGACGGCCACCACGCAGTACACACCGCCCAGCATGGGCCAGCCCAGCCGTCCCACGCGGTCCATGAACTGCCAACGGCGCAGCCAGCGATCCGTCTGCACGGCGGGACGATAACAGCCGAATTGCACGGCCTCGATCTCGAAGGCCAGCAATCGCAGCCAGTCGCGCAGCCGCCAATACCCCACACCCCAGCCCACATCGGGCAGGTACACGCCACGCTCGGCACGCCGCTGCACACCCAGCAAACTGGCAGGATTGAGTCCGCACACCACGATGCGGCCTTCAGGCATCAGCACCCGGGCCGCCTCGCGCAGCACCGCATGCGGATCCGGCGAAGTCTCCAGCGTATGGGGCATCACGACGAGATCTAGACTGGCCTCGGAGAACGGCAGTGCCGCCGGATCGGCCAGCAGCGCCACCGGCACGTCCAGCGCAGGCGCGCCCTCGACAGGCGCCGGATCCTCATCGCCGTCCAGCGCCAGCCAGCGGTGCGGCATGCGGTTGGCACGCAACCCCTGGAGCATGGGCATCCCCAGTTGCAGGCTGTGGTAGCCGAAGATATCGGCCACCGCCTCATCACAGCGCTGCTGTTCCCATTCCAGCAGGTAGTGGCCGAGGGCAGATTGTGTCCAGTGATGCATCTCTATAATTTTGCTGCTCATGAACCTGTTGCCCATTCCTGCCTTTTCCGACAACTACATCTGGATGCTGCACGACTCGGCCCATGCCCTGGTCGTCGATCCCGGTGATGCAGTGCCCGTGCTGGCAGCCTTGCGCCAGCTGGACTTGCAGTTGCAGGGCATTTTAGTCACCCACCACCATGCCGATCATGTCGGCGGCGTGGCGCAGTTGCGCCAGGCCACGGGTGCCCAGGTCTGGGGACCCGCCTACGAACAGCTGCCCGAGCCCGTTCAGCGTGTGCACGGCGGCGACGCCGTGCACACGCTGGGCGGGCCCTGGCAGGTCATCGACGTCCCCGGGCACACCAGCGGACATATCGCTTTCTACAGCACGCAGGCCCAGACCCAACCCGTGCTGTTTTGCGGCGATACGCTGTTCTCGGGCGGCTGCGGTCGGCTGTTTGAAGGCACGCCGCAGCAGATGCAGCACTCCCTGGATGCCCTGGCGGCGCTGCCGGACAGCACCCTGGTGTGCTGCGCTCATGAGTACACACTGTCCAACCTGCGCTTCGCGCAGGCGGTGGAGCCCGACAATCAGGCCCTGTCGCACTATCAGCGACATTGCCAGACGCTGCGCGAGGCCGGAAAGCCCACACTGCCTTCGGTGCTGGAGACCGAGCGCGCCATCAACCCCTTTCTTCGCACGCGGCAAGCCGCCGTGGCCGCAGCGGCCGCAGGCTTCGACGCCCAGGTGAGACAGCAGGATCCGGCCAGTGTGCTGGCGGGCCTGCGCCAATGGAAAAACAATTTCTGATGAAACTGCTACATACCCTGCTGCTGGGCAGCCTGCTGGTCCTCACGGGCTGCGCCACCACCAGCAGCCCGGACCTGGCCGGCACGGCTGCGGCCCCCGGTTCGGCTCCCCATTCCCCGATGTATCCCAAGGGACCGCTGAGTCCCCTGGGGACCGGCAAGGCGGGCAACGGCGATGTGGCCTCGCTAGAGACCACCGGCGATCTGTGGGTACGCATACGACAGGGCTTCGCCATGCCGGACCTGGAGCAGGATCTGGTCAAGGACCGCGAGCAGTGGTATGCGAGCCGGCCCGACTACATCCAGCGCATGACCGAGCGCTCGAGCAAGTACCTCTTTCACATCGTGGAGGAGCTGGAGCGGCGCAACATGCCCACCGAGCTGGCGCTGCTGCCGTATATCGAAAGCGCCTTCAACCCGCAGGCCGTCTCTACCGCCAAGGCGGCAGGCATGTGGCAGTTCATGCCCGCCACCGGCACCTATTTCGACCTCAAGCAGAACGCATTCCGCGACGACCGCCGCGACGTGCTGGCCTCCACGCGCGCGGCGCTGGACTATCTGCAAAAGCTCTACGACATGTTCGGCGACTGGCACCTGGCGCTGGCCGCCTACAACTGGGGCGAGGGCAGCGTGGGCCGCGCCATCAAGCGCAACGAGAAGCTGGGCCTGCCCACCGGCTACACCGACCTGCAGATGCCGGCCGAAACGCGCATGTACGTCCCCAAGCTGCAGGCCGTCAAGAACATCGTGGCCAATCCCGAAGCGTTCAACACCGAGTTGCCGCTAATCGAGAACCACCCCTACTTCCAGAGCGTCACCATCACGCGCGATATCGACGTGGAGTTGGTGGCCAAGCTGGCGGACGTCTCGACCGAGGACTTCAAGGCCCTGAACCCGAGTTTTCGCAAGCCCGTGATCTTCGCCGCAGGCACGCCGGAGATCCTGCTGCCCTGGGACAATGCCAAGGTGTTCCGACGCAACATGCAGGCCTTCGACGAAGGCCAGTACGCGAGCTGGACAGTGTGGACCGTGCCCTCCACCATCAGCGTCGCCGAGGCCGCCCAGCGCGTGGGCCTGGGCGAGTCCGACCTGCGTGCCCTCAACAACATCCCGCCCCGGATGCTGATCAAGGCGGGCTCGGCGCTGATGGTGCCGCGCGGAGCCAACGTGCATGCCGATGTGGCGGGCCACATCGCCGACAACGGCCAGATCAGCTTTGCGCCCGAGGTGATCACGCGCCGCACCACCATCAAGGCACGCAAGCGCGACACGCTGATCAGCGTGGCCAACCGCTATGGCGTCAGCGTCTCCAACCTCGCGGACTGGAACGACCTCAAGTCCACCGCCACGCTGCGCGCCGGCCAGTCGCTGGTGGCCTATCTGCCGGTACGCACCAGCGCAGGGGGCACGGCCCGGCCCTCCAGCCGCACCCCGGCAGCGGCAGGCACGGCACGCAAGGTGGCCGTACAGCCGCAAAACCGCAATGCCAAGGTGGCCGTCACGGCAGCGCCGCGCGGCGGCAAGCCCTCCAAGGTGAAAAAGCGCTGAAGGCGCAAGCCATCACCCGCCCCGGCCCGCAGCAGCGGGCTTTTTTCATCCCTGCAGTTCAGGTGTGGAAACGCTGCCTGGACTGGCGCACGAATTCATTGGTGTAGGAGCGCTCCAGATCGATGCCGCCATGCGCCAGCCCGGGGTCGAGCCGGGCCAGGGCGCGCAGCGCAGTCGCCGGCCCATCGACGGGCATCATCCCGTCGGGCGAGATCGTGGTGCGCATGTGTTCGAAAGCCGACAGATAGGCGCGCCGCGACCCCAGCAGATAGGCCGCGGGCACGGCGCGCAGCACATCCATGGGAGCCGCCGTCTGCAACCACTTGAGGGAACGCACCATGGCATTGCTCAGGGCCTGTGCCTTGGCGGGGTGCCGGCGCAGAAAGTCCTGGGGCGCATACAGTGTGCCCGAAGGCATGGAGCCCCCGTACAGCTGGGCACTGCTGCGCAGATCGCGCAGGTCGCGCACGATGCGCACGGCCCCCTTGTCCTCCAGCACGCTCATCAGCGGATCCGCATGGCACAGTGCATGCACGCGCCCCGTGCGCAAGGCCTCCATGGCTTCCGGCCCCGACCCCACGCCCACCAGCTCTACCAGATCCGGCCCCAGCCCCTCGCCCAGCAGCATCAGTTGCACGGCCCGCGCGGTGGAGGCCCCCAGCGATGAAACGCCCACGCGCCGACCACGCAGATCGGCCAGCGTCTGGTAGCGAGGCATCCAGCGCGAGGCCACCCCCAGGGCGATCTGCGGCGCTCGCCCCTGCACGACGAAGGCGCGCAGCAGGCTGCCGCGCCGTTGCGCCAGCAGCGTGTTCTCGTAAGCGCCCGCGCAGACATCGGCCGCCCCCGATTCCAGCGCCTGCAAGGACTGCGATCCGCCCGGGTAGTCGTCTATCCGCACCATCAGGCCCTCGGCCTCGAAATAGCCCAGTTGCTGCGCGATCACCAGCGGCAGGTAGTACAGCAGGCCCTGGCCGCCCACGGCGATCGTCAACGGCTCTGCGGCACTGCGGGCCGGCAGCGACCAGAGAGGACCCAGTCCCAGGAGGCTCAGCAGGGTTCGACGATCAAGCGCAGGGGAAGACATGGCATGTATTTTGTTGCAGTGCAACAAGATCATGCCCAGAGGCCCCATGCCCAGCATCGGTGCTTGCCCGTATGTGAAACACCGTAGGCCTTCGCACAGGGCCTGCGCATCCGGGTGCGTCTCAGCGCCAGCCCGCGAGGAACAGCAGCAGATTCACCAGCCAGGCCAGGGCCCAGGAGGCGCTTCGCAGGCTGGCAAGGTCCATGAGGTAGAAGCCGATGTAGGCCACACGCAACACAATGAAGGCCATGGCCAGGGCATCGACCCGGGCTACCGGCACGCCCAGCTGCCAGGCCACCACCAAGGCACCGATGAAGAATGGAAGGCATTCGAAGCTGTTGGCCTGCGCCGCATTGGCCCGCGCCTGGTAGCCGGTCTGCCGCGCCAGCCAGGCCCGCGGATCATGGTTGTCGAACCCCTCCTGTCCCGACCGGCGCCTCATGCCGGGGGCCTTGGCGACATAGGCGCAGACCAGCGGCAGCAGGGCCGCCACCAGCAGGCACCAATGGGCGATGGAAAAGCCGCCAGGCGGCAGGATCACGGAGGTGGGCATACAGGCTCCCTTGAGGATTGGAAGGACCCGGACCTACCGGCGATCCACCAGAGCATGGGCAATCGTACCCAGGTCCACGTACTCGAGTTCGCTGCCGATGGGCACGCCACGCGCCAGCCGCGTCACATGGATGCCGCGGGCCTTCAACGCCTCGCTGATCGCATGGGCCGTGGCCTCGCCTTCCGCCGTGAAGCTGGTGGCCAGGATCACCTCCTGCACCCTGCCGTCGCCGGCCCGTTCCAGCAAGCTGGACAGCCCCAGGTCCCGCGGACCGATGCCATCGAGTGGCGACAGCCGCCCCATCAGCACGTAGTAATAGCCTTGATAGGCCCCGGTCCGTTCCATCGCCGCCATGTCGGCCGGCGCCTCCACCACGCACAGCCGAGCGGCATCGCGCCCCTCGTCCTGGCAGATGGAGCAGACGCGGCCTTCGGTGAAGGTATGGCAACGTTCGCAATGGCCCACGGACTCAATGGCCGTATCCAGGGCCCGGGCCAGTTGCCGCGCGCCATCCTGATCGCGCTGCAGCAGATGGAAGGCCATGCGCTGGGCCGACTTGATGCCCACGCCCGGCAGCCTGCGCAGGGCCTCGACCAGCGCATCGAGCGATTGCACGTCCGACATGGCGGCATCCTTTCAATGAAGGTTCTCAGAAAAAAAGCGACCTGCATGGGCAGATCGCTCGCGCGCGGACGGCGGTGCAGTACCTGCCACCGCCACCATCCATCCAGGATGGACTTGCGGCAGGCGGGGCCTCAGAACGGGAACTTCATGCCGCCGGGCAGGCCGGGCATGCCTGCCGTGAGCTTGCCCATCTTCTCGTTGGAGGTTTCCTCCGCCTTGCGCACGGCCGCATTGAAGGCAGCGGCCACGAGGTCCTCGAGCATATCCTTGTCCTCGGCCAGCAGGCTGGGATCGATGGTGATGCGCTTGACGTCGTGCTTGCAGGTCATGACCACCTTCACCAGGCCCGCGCCGGACTCGCCTTCCACTTCGATGGTGCCGAGCTCTTCCTGGGCCTTCTTGAGGTTGTCCTGCATGGCCTGTGCCTGCTTCATCAGGCCGGCCAGTTGTCCTTTGTTGAACATGTGAGTTCCTTCTTCTGTAGGGTAAAAACGAAACGCCTTACGGCTCAATGGATACGGGCCTGATGCTGCCGGGCACGATTTTCGCGCCGTGGCTGCGCATCAGGGTCTGCACCAGCGAATGGTTCATCACGATATCCTCCGCGATGCGCTGACGCTCGTGGCTGGCGACCGCATTGCGCCGCGCGGGACTGTCGGTCACGGGGCCTTGTTCAACCTGCAACTGCCGGGCCACGCCTGCCGCCTCCAGCGCCGCGCGCAGGCGTTCGCGCGTGGCAGGCTGGTTCAGCGAGCTGCTTTCGACACGCAATGTCCAGGCATCCCCATCGCGCGCCACCAACTGCGACTGCAGGGCCAGCTGGCGCGCCAGCGCCGTGACGGCCTCGGCCTGTACCAGCTGCTGGACCGTGGCGTGCCAGACATCGCCATCGGGCGTGCGCTCCACGGTAGGAGCCGGCGGCGCATCCATGGGCTGGCGTCCGCGCCCGGCGGCGAATTCGAACTCCTCCGCCTGGGCCGCAAGGGCCATCGTGGCGAGGGGAGGCTCCACGACCAGGTTCGCGTCATCGGCCCATCGGCCCTCGTCGGCCCAGCCTTCATCGGGCATGCCAGCCCAGGCACCCTCGTCGGGAGCATCCGCGTCCTGCACGGGCGGGGCATCGTCGTCGGCGTCGTCAGACTCCCGCATGTCCTCCTCGGGGGAGTCGGACAGCTCCTCGCGAGCCATGGCCGCGGGCTGGCGCGGCTCGGCCCCGAGGATGGACCGGTCTTCCCCCGCCGGGGCGAGAACAGGCTCTTCGCGCCGCACCGTCACAGGCGAGGACGGCGGCGGTGCAGGTGCAGGTGCAGGAACGGATGCTGCCATGGGAGTCGCCACGGCAGGAGGTGCGGCAGGGACCGCCGCGGGTACAGCGACAGCCTGTTCCGTACGCGCCGCCTCCGGCTGCGCCACGGGCGCCAGCGGCTCAGTCCTGGCCCTGGCCGTCGTCGAGGTCAGCGCTGGAGTTTTTTTTTCAGCCTCGCCCGCAGCGGGCTCTGCAGGCTGCGGCTTGAAAGCCAGCAGTCTCAGCAGCGCCATGGTCAGCGCCGCATATTCGTCGGGAGCCAGGCCCAGCTCGGCCCGGCCATGCAGGCAGATGCTGTAGAGCAGCTGAGTCTCATCGCGGGGCATCAGCTGTGCCAGGCGCGCGATTTCCGCGGCCTCGGGATCGCTGGGATCGGCCGTCATCTGCGGCACCGCCTGCGCCACGGCCATGCGCTGCAGCACGGCACACATCTCCTCCAGCGTGGAAGCGGCCGACAGGCCGTTGCGGCGCAGGGCCTCGGAGGTTTCCACCACCACCTGGCCATCGGCCCGGGCCAGCGCCTCGATCAGCCTGAAGACATGGCTGCGGTCCACGCTGCCCAGCATCTGGCGCACCATGGCCTCCTGCAATTGCCCGCTGCCGAACGCAATGGCCTGGTCGGTCAGCGACAAGGCATCGCGCATGGAGCCACGCGCAGCACGCGACAGCAGGCGCAGGGCCTGGGGCTCGGACGCCACGCCCTCCTGGCCCAGCACCCGGCCCAGATGCTCCAGCACCGTCTCGGGCGCCATGGGCCGCAGGTTGAACTGCAGGCAACGGCTGAGCACGGTCACAGGCACCTTCTGCGGATCGGTGGTGGCCAGCACGAACTTCAGGTATTCGGGCGGCTCCTCCAGCGTCTTGAGCATGGCGTTGAAGGCCGTGTTCGTGAGCATGTGCACTTCGTCGATCATGAAGACCTTGAAGCGCCCCTGCACCGGCTTGTAGACCGCCTGCTCCAGCAGGCTCTGCACCTCGTCCACGCCGCGGTTGGAGGCAGCATCCAGCTCGGTGTAGTCAGGAAAGCGGCCGCTGTCGATTTCGGTACAGGCCGCGCAGACACCGCAGGGCGTCGCCGTGATACCTCCCTGGCCATCAATCCCCTGGCAGTTCAGCGACTTGGCCAGGATGCGCGAGACCGTGGTCTTGCCCACGCCGCGCGTGCCGGTGAACAGATAGGCATGGTGCAGGCGCTGCTGCGTCAGGGCATTGGTGAGCGCCTGGACGACATGCTCCTGCCCCACCATTTCCGAGAAATTGCGGGGACGGTATTTGCGGGCCAGCACAAGATAAGACATGCCGCGATTCTACGGGGCTGAACGCCCCGCCCCACCCGTCCCCGGGTTTGCAAGGCCCCGCCCGCCCGGCCAGCCCCGCGTTTGCCCCTATAATCGAGGATGACGGGCCTCCTCGCATGGGGAAGCGGCCAACCGGGTCAGGTGGGGAACCAAGCAGCCCTAACCGTGAAACCAGTGCCGAGGGCAAGGCTCGTCACCTCCATTCAAGGCAGGGCCTGCGGGCGCCGCCACCTCCGGCCCACAGCGGCATCCCCCTTTTTTTCAGTCGACCTGGCCATCTACCTCCAGGTAGCGTTCCACGCCCTGTGCGGCCTGCACGCCGCTGGCCATGCAGGCCGTCAGCAGGTAGCCGCCGGTCGGCGCCTCCCAGTCCAGCATCTCCCCCGCACAGAAAACGCCGGGCGCGGCCACGCACATGCCGCGGGCATCGAGCGCCTGCAGGCGCACGCCGCCGGCAGTGCTGATGGCCTCATCGATGGGACGGGGAGCCACCAGGGTGAGCGGCAAGGCCTTGATGGCATGCGCCAGCCGCGCGGCATCGGCCATTCCCTCCTTGCCCAGCACTTCATGCAGCACGGCAGCCTTGATGCCCTCCAGTCCCAGCCGCCCCTTCAGATGGCTGGCCAGACTGCGCGAGCCGCGCGGATGCCGCACCTGCGCCAGCACATCCTCGGGTGTCCGCTGAGGCAGCAGATCGATATGTATGGTGGCCTGCCCGTCCCGCGCGATGGCCTCGCGCAACGCGGCCGAGACGGCATAGACCAGGCTGCCCTCCACCCCCGTGGCGGTCGCAACGAACTCGCCCTTGCGCGAGAAAGCACCGCCCTGCCCATCATCGAAGGACAGCGCCACCGACTTGAAGGGCTGCCCCGCGAAACGCTCGCAGAAGTAGGGACTCCAGCCCCGTACCGGCTGGCGACTCGCTCCCAGCAGTTCAGCCATGAATTCGCGGCGGTCGATTCCTGCCCCGGCCTGCACCGTTCCCAGCCCTACATCGAAGCCGCAGTTGGCAGGCTTGAGGGGCGCAACTTCGATGCCGCGCTGCTCCAGCCAGGGCACCCACTGTCCATCCGAGCCCAGGCGCGCCCAGCTGCCCCCCCCCAGCGCCAGCACCACGGCACGTGCGCGCACCTGCAACCGCCCTTCGGGCGCCTGAAACTCCAGCACCTCGCCGCCCTGCCAGCCCAGCCATCGGTGGCGCATGTGCAAGACCACCCCCTGGGCCCGCAGCCGCACCAGCCAGGCCCGCAACAGCGGCGCCGCCTTCATGTCCTGCGGGAACACACGGCCCGAGCTCCCCACGAAGGTTTCCACGCCCAGGTCGCGGGCCCAGGCCCGCAAACGGTCCGGCGACAGCAGGTCCAGCCAGCGCGACACCTCGGCGCTGTGCTCGCCATAGCGCGACACGAAGGCCGGCAAAGCCTCGGAATGGGTCAGGTTGAGTCCACCCTTGCCCGCCATGAGGAACTTGCGCCCGGCGGAGGACTTGGCCTCGAACACATGGACCGCCAGCCCCTTGCCGGCCAGCCCTTCGGCCGCCATCAGGCCAGCCGGCCCCGCGCCGATCACCGCCACATCGCAGTCCATCGTGCGCGCCGTCGCGCCATGCTCCGCAGAGTCCATCACTTCAGTTTCCATTCCATGCTCACATACAACATTGCGCCTCAGGCAGGCCGAGCCGGCAGCGCGGGCGCGCAGGATACCCCGCCCAGGACCGGTCCGTGCCGTGGCGAGGCAAATCCCCGAGGGCCGGCACCCCTGTCGCACCCACGAAAACAGCTATGACAGTCATAGCATCCGGCTACCACCCACACCGTGCAGCAGGTGATAGGTTTCTGTCACAATCAATTCGTGGTGCGGATTTTCCTGCGCCTTCCTCATTGCGAAAAATCAAGGACTCCACCCATGGCCAGCGAACTGATCAAACATATCTCCGACGCGAGCTTTGAAGCCGAAGTCTTGCAGCCCGGCACCGCGGTGCTGGTCGACTACTGGGCCGAATGGTGCGGTCCTTGCAAGCAGATCGCCCCCATCCTCGACGAAGCAGCCCAGACCTACAAGGAAAAGCTGTCCATCGCCAAGATGAACGTGGACGAGAACCGCGAGATTCCCGCCAAGTTCGGCATCCGCGGCATTCCCACACTGATGCTGTTCAAGGACGGCCAGCTGGCAGCCACCAAGGTGGGCGCCCTGAACAAAGCCCAACTGTCGGCCTTCCTGGACCAGCATCTGGCCTGAGTTCCCGCGCGCTGCCCCACACGCGGGGCGGCGCAAGACACGGCCTGCGGCGCAGGGCCTGGCGCGCAATCCATGCGCCAGCGCAAATTTCCCTGTGACCTGTGGATTTTTTCCTGTCATAATGCCCTTCATCACCGGCCTCATGCATCGAAGGCCGCGCTGAGACCCTCAGGCAAGCCAGCCCACTTCTGCAGTGTTTCGCTTGGCTCAACGCCTCCCCCTGGTTTCTTTCCACTCCGCTCTGGAGTCACTCCATGCACCTTAATGAACTCAAGGCACTGCACGTGTCTGAAGTCCTGAAGCAGGCCGAAGCGCTTGAGATCGAAAACGTCGGTCGCATGCGCAAGCAAGAGTTGATGTTCGCCATCATCAAAAAGCGCGCCAAGGCCGGCGAACAAGTGTTCGCCGACGGCGTGCTGGAGATCCTGCCGGACGGGTTCGGCTTTCTGCGCAGCCCCGACACCAGCTACACGGCCAGCACTGACGACATCTACATCTCGCCCAGCCAGGTCCGTCGCTTCAACCTGCACACCGGCGACATGATCGAAGGCGAAGTGCGCACGCCCAAGGACGGCGAGCGCTACTTCGCGCTGACCAAGCTCGACTCCGTCAACGGCGGCCCGCCCGAGCAGAACAAGCACAAGGTGCTGTTCGAGAACCTGACGCCCCTGTTCCCCACCCAGCAACTGCGCCTGGAGCGCGAGATCAAGGGCGAGGAGAACATCACCGGCCGCATCATCGACATCATCGCCCCCATCGGCCGCGGCCAGCGCGCGCTGATCGTGGCGCCGCCCAAGAGCGGCAAGACCATGATGATGCAAAGCATCGCCCACGCCATCACGGCCAACCATCCCGACGTGCACCTGATGGTGCTGCTGGTCGATGAGCGCCCCGAGGAAGTGACCGAAATGCAGCGCTCGGTGAAGGGCGAGATCATCGCCTCCACCTTCGACGAGCCCGCCACGCGCCACGTGCACGTGGCCGAGATGGTGATCGAGCGCGCCAAGCGCCTGGTCGAGCTGAAGAAAGATGTGGTCATCCTGCTGGACTCCATCACCCGCCTGGCCCGCGCCTACAACAACGTCGTGCCCTCGTCGGGCAAGGTGCTGTCCGGCGGCGTGGACTCCAACGCCCTGCAGCGCCCCAAGCGCTTCTTCGGCGCGGCGCGCAATGTGGAGGAAGGCGGCTCGCTGACCATCATCGCCACGGCCCTGGTCGACACCGGCAGCCGCATGGACGAAGTGATCTTCGAAGAATTCAAGGGCACGGGCAACAGCGAGCTGGCCCTGAACCGCCGCCTCTACGAAAAGCGCGTGTTCCCGGCCATCGAGCTCAACAAGAGCGGCACGCGCCGCGAGGAACTGCTGCTGGCGCCCGAGATCCTGCAAAAGACCCGCATCCTGCGCCAGTTCATGTACAACATGGACGAGATCGAAGCCATGGAGCTGATGATCAAGAACATGCGCGCCACCAAGAGCAATGTGGACTTCTTCGACATGATGCGCCGCGGCGGCTGATCCACCGCCTGCGCCATCCTCGACGAACAGACGCCCCGCCAATGCGGGGCGTCGTGCTTTCAGGACCGCATGCAGCCCACGGAACCGCGCCTCACCACGCAGCGGCTGCCGTACCCAGGGCACAGGCCGCACGATCCCAGCGCATGGCAGCTCCGGCGATGTCCACGGCAGGCCTCATGCGCAGTGCAGGCCCCCAGGAGGTGGCCTCCTCCTGCGCGGCGAAATCCGCAACAGCATCCACCGGCTCCAACTCACAGCCATCGGGATCGCCAACGCCACCGCCAGCCAGCAGGTGGGCCGTGCGCGCCAGGGAAGCACGCACCGTGCTGCCTCCTTGCCCCCTCAGGCGATGCACCAGCCCCATCGTCACGGCCGCCGCCATCAGGTAGCCGGTCGCATGGTCCAGGGCCTGCAGTGGCAAGGGCGTGGGCCGATCGCGGCCCAGCGCACGCATGCCGGCATCGGCGATGCCGGCACTCATCTGCACCAGGCTGTCAAAGCCGCGCCGCTGCCGCCAGGGACCACTCCAGCCATAGGCGTTGAGCGATACATCGACCAGCAAGGGGTTCAGCCCACGGCGCCATGCCGCACCGAATCCCAACGCGTCCAGCGCGCCGTCGCGATAACCGTGTACCAGTACATCGGCCTGCGCCAGCAGAGCCTCGAACACGGCGCGGTCCGCGTTCGCATGCAGGTCCAGGCGCGCGCATCGTTTGCCCAGCGTGACCTCGGGGACGGTGCCGGGCTCCTCCCAGCCGGGAGGATCGATACGCAGCACCTCGGCACCGTGCCCAGCCAGCCACCGCGTGGCCGCGGGGCCGGCCAGGATGCGGGTCAGGTCCAGCACACGCAGCCCCTGAAGCGGCCGTTGCACCGAAGGCTGCCATGCCGCGCCCCGTCCGTCCGATGCGACTGCCGACAGCGGATGCGTCTGCCATGCCAGCAAAGGCTCCTGATGCACCGCCCGGCCCTGGGGATGCACGGCCCAGGCATCGAGCCCACGCATGGCAGCGGCACACCCACCCTGCGCCACCACGGCCGACTCCAGCGCCTGCGCGCTCCAGCGCTCCACGGCCGAGGCCACTGCCGCGCGCTCGGCCGGCACATCCAGCACGGCCAGCGCCGCCGCGCGGTGGTGGGGTGCATTGGTATGCAGCCGGATCCAGCCGTCGGCCGCGCGGTAGTCGCCCGCCACGGCATCCCACAGCCCAGGCAGCTCCCAGCCCTGCGGGCGCAGCGTGGTGCCAAACCACAGGGACGCCAGGCGGCGATCCACTGCGACCGAAGGCGCGGCCACGCCCAGCAGGCCGATCAATTCGGACATGGCCAGGCCGGCCGCCCCCATGCTGGCGCCCGCCAGATCGGACACGGCAAACACCGAGTGCAGAGAACCCCGTCCCTGCATCCGCAAGCGCTGGCACGCATCCGGAGCCCCCTGGAGCGACTCCCATATCTGTGCGGCGAAGCGATCGAAGGCATGAAGGGTTGGACGAGCAGACATACGGCACTCCTGAAGACGAAAAACAGCGAACGAAGACCTGCACCTTAGATATGCCAAAAATATTGTCAATATTGATTCAATTAATCAACATACCTATGATTCCTCCATGCCTGACTACCTGAACTCGTCCCAAGCCACGGCGTTGCTGGGCGTGAGCCGTGCCACGCTGTATGCCTATGTCAGCCGCGGACTGCTCCATGCCCACGCCGCTGACTCCCCTCGCGAAAGCCGTTATCTGCGCGACGAGGTAGAGCAGCTGGCGCGCCAGCGCGGCCAGGGGCGCAAGCCGCGCGATGTCGCGCAGGCCGCGCTCAGCTGGGGCCTGCCGGTACTGGAGTCCTCGATCACGCTCATCGAGCAAGGCCGCCTGTACTACCGCGGGGAGGACGCCGCGGACTGGGCCCGCTCGCACACGCTGGAAGAAACGGCCGCCCTGCTCTGGCAATGTCCCGTCGAAACGGCCTTCGCCGCAACCGGCGTCGAGTCCCCCGCCCTGCTGGCCGAGATGCAGGCCCGAATGGCAGGCCAGAGTTGCGAGCAGACGCTGCTGCCGCTGTTCACCATGGCCAGCGACGACACGGCCACGGCCGCCTGGCAGCAGTCGCCCGAGCGGCTGGCGGCCGGCTGCGGCGCGCTTTTGCGCCTGCTCGCCGCGTGCCTGCTGGGCACGGCGCCAGACCCGGCCCCGATCCATCTGCAGTGCGCACGCACCTGGGGGCTGGATGCGCGGGGAGCCGACCTGGTGCGAGCGGCCCTGGTGCTGTGCGCGGACCATGAACTCAATGCCTCCGGCTTTACCGCGCGCTGCGTGGCATCCACAGGAGCAAGCCTGCGCGCCGCCGTGGTGGGCGGACTGGCCGCGTTGACAGGCGGGCGCCATGGCGGCACCACCGCACGCGTCGAGGCACTCTGCGACGAATTGGGCGAGGTGGACACTCCGGCACGGCTGCACCAGCGTCTGGCGCGTGGAGAATCCCTGCCCGGCTTCGGCCACGACCTCTACCTCGAAGGCGACGTGCGCGCGGCGCTGCTGCTCGACATGCTGCCAGGGCACAGCACGGCAGCAGCCCTGGCCGCTCAGGTGATGACATTGACAGGGCAGGCGCCCTCGGTGGATTTCGCACTGGTGGCCGTGCGCAGGCACCTGCGGCTGCCGCCGGGCAGTGCCTTCGGACTGTTCGCGCTGGGCCGCTGCGCCGGCTGGCTGGCCCAGGCACAGGAGCAGCGCGCCACGCGGCAGATCATCCGACCACGTGCCGCCTACACCGGTCCCAGGCCCGCTCGCTTGGCACGGAAGTGATCGTCATGCGATAATGCAGAGCTTTTTCTTGCGGAAAGTACGCTTGATTTGAACCGCTACAAGGGTTGCAGCGGGTCAGGCACGGCTACCGCACTTGCATCAGAAGGAAAGATCATGAAAGAAGGCATCCACCCCAACTACCGCGAAGTTCTGTTCGTGGACCTGTCCAACGGCTTCAAGTTCGTGACCCGCTCCTGCGTGAACACGAAGGAAACCGAGACCTTCGAAGGCAAGGAATACCCCCTGTTCAAGCTGGACACCTCGTCCGAGTCGCACCCCTTCTACACCGGCACGCAAAAGTCGGTGGACAACATGGGCGGCCGCGTCGAGCGCTTCCGCAACCGTTTCGGCAAGAAGTAAATCCAGCTTCTCCCGACCAGAGGGCAGCCCGGGCAACCGGGCTGCCCTTTGTGTTTTGTTCGTGTCTTGTCCGCCCCGGCCAATCCATGCCGGCCCGTCGCTCTCCAGGCTTTTCAGGGGCCTTGCTTCGCGTATTCTTGCGCGGTCCCTGGCCGAAAGTTCTTCCGCGTGAACCAACCCACTCCCGCCATCGTTGCCCAAAGCGCCGTGCGCCGCCTGCCGCGCTGGTCGCTGCTGCTGCTGTGCCTGGCCTATGTCGTGCCCGGCTACGTCGGGCGCAGCCCCTGGCGCATGGCCGACATGGAGGCCTTTGGCTATATGCGGGAGCTCGCCCTGGGCCACACCTCGTGGCTGGCGCCACGCATGGCAGGTCTGCTGCCGGAGTCCGAAGGCCTGCTGTCGTACTGGCTGGGCGCGCTGGCGCTGCAGGGCGCCCCCTCCTGGTTGCACCCCGAGATGGCGGTGCGCCTGCCTTTCGCGGCCATGCTGGTGATCACCTTGATGGCCACCTGGTGGGGGGTGTACTACCTGGCGCGCACCCCTGGCGCGCGCCCGGTCGCCTTTGCGTTTGGCGGAGAGGCACAGCCCACGGACTATGCACGTGCCATGGCCGATGGCGGCCTGCTGGCCCTGGTGGCCTGCCTGGGCCTGGCCCAGCTGTCGCACGAGACCACCAGCTATGTGACACAGCTGGGCTGCGCGGCCCTGCTGTTCTTTGCCGCAGCCGCCATGCCCTATCACGGCCGCACCGCTGTCCTGGCCTTGCTGCTGGGCCTGCCCGGCCTGGCCTTGAGCGGCGCCCCCACCGTGGCCACGCTGTTCGGCCTGGGCGGCGCGGCCATGGCATGTTTTTCTCGCACCTGGGGTGACGAACCCGCGCCGCAACCCCGGGCCGCGCGCACCTGGACGGCCCTGTGGCTGGCCACGGCGGCACTGGCGGCCTTGTTGTGCTGGTGGCTGGACCAGTGGGCCTGGCGCCTGGTGGACAGCGGCACGGCCAAGGAGTGGCAAAGCCTGGTCCGGTTGCAGCTGTGGTTCATCTGGCCCGCCTGGCCGCTGGCCCTGTGGACGCTGTGGGTCTGGCGCCGGCAGATCGCCAAACCCCGGCAATACCCCCATCTGGCCCTGCCGCTGTGGTTTGCCGCCATCCCAGTGGCAGCCTCCCTGAGCACCCTGCCCGCGGACCGCGCCCTGCTGCTGGGCCTGCCGGCCGTTGCCACGCTGGCGGCCTTCGCCCTGCCCACGCTGCGCCGCAGCATCAGCGCGTTGATCGATTGGTTCACACTGCTGTTCTTCAGCGCCGCCGCCATCGGCATCTGGGTGATCTGGGTGTCGATGCAGACCGGCTTGCCCGCCAAGCCGGCCGCCAACGTGGCGCGGCTGGCGCCCCAGTTCGTCCACGAGTTCTCGCTGACGGCCTTTCTGATCGCCGTGGCGGCCACTGCCGCCTGGTGCGTGCTCGTGGCCTGGCGCACCTCGCGCAACCGCGCTGCCATCTGGAAAAGCCTGGTGTTGCCGGCCAGCGGCACCACACTGGCCTGGCTGCTGCTGATGACGCTGTGGTTGCCGCTGCTGGACCATGCGCGCAGCTTCGAGCCGCAGATCCGCCAGGTGCTGCTCAAGCTGCCCAAGGACGACGATTGCGTGCAGACCTACGGCCTGCCACGTGCCCACATCGCGGCGCTGCGCTACTACGGCAACCTCGACACGCAGCGCCTGAGCATGGCAGGGGCCGCGCGCTGCGACTGGATGGTGGCCGAGGAAGAAACCTGGCTGGACCCGCACAGCGCACGCCTGCGGGATGAATGGGAGATCACGGACCGGGTGGTACGCCCCACCGATCGCAAGGATTTCCTGCTGATTCTCAAACGCAAGCCCGAAGCGAACGGCGTCCAGGGCAGGCCATGAGCCAGCCCGCGCACGCGCAGCCGGGGGAGAGTCGCACGATTGCCCAGCACGCACTGACCGTGCTGGCGGGGCAACTGGCCGTGATGGCCTTCGGCGTGACCGACACCATCGTGGCGGGCCGCTACTCCGAGGGCGCGCTGGCCGCGCTGTCCGTGGGATCGGCCATCTTCGTGAGCGTCTATGTGTCGCTGATGGGCATCTTCCAGGCCCTGCTTCCGCTGTGGGCCGAGCAGCGTGGCGCGGGGCAGCCGCAGGCCATCGGCCGCACCCTGCGCCAGTCCATGTATCTGCTGGCCACCGTCTGCGTGCCGGGCATGGGGGTGCTGTTGTGTCCAGGTGCACTGCTGCACTGGGCCGACGTGCCGCCAGACCTGCAGATCGAAGTGCGTGCCTATCTGTACGTGCTGGCCTGGAGCCTGCCGGCCGCCTTGCTGTTTCGCATCTACAGCACCTTGAACCAGGCGCTGGGCCATCCCCTGCTGGTGACCTGGCTGCAGATGCTGTCGCTGCTGCTGAAGATTCCGCTGTCGATCTGGCTGGCCTTCGGCGGCGCCGGCCTGCCCGCCCTGGGGGCTGAAGGCTGCGCCTGGGCCACGCTGGTGGTGAACTACGCCATGGTGGCCCTGGCCATGGCCTTGGTGCGCGGCAAGGCGCTGTACGCGCCACTGGCGCTGTGGCGGCGCATGGAGGCGCCGGACTGGCGCCAGCTTGCCCAGTTCGCCCGCCTGGGCGTGCCCGCAGGCCTGGCCATCCTGGTCGAGGTGACCTCCTTCACGCTGATGGCCCTGTTCGTGGCCCGCCAGGGAACCCTGGCCTCGGCCAGCCACCAGATCGCCGCCAACCTGGCCGCCCTGTGCTACATGGTGCCGCTGTCGCTGGCCATCGCCACCAGTGCACGTGTCAGCTACTGGCGCGGCGCTGGCGACGAAGTCATGGCACGACGCCTGGTGACCATGGGCTGGCGGCTCGCGGCCCTGGCAGGGGTGCTGCTGGCTTCATTGCTGTTCCTGTCGCGCGCGGGCCTGGCCCGCATCTACAGCAGCAATCCCGAGGTGGTGGCCATTACCGCCAGCCTGCTGGCCTGGGTCGCGGCCTATCACGTGGCCGATGCGATACAGACCTTCTGCATCTTCGTGCTGCGCTGCTACCGCATCACGGTGGCACCCCTGGTGATCTACTGCCTGCTGCTGTGGGGTGGCGGGCTGGCAGGCGGGTACTGGCTGGCCTATGGTGCGGAACTGGCGCTGCCCACCTGGCTGCACCCTGGCACTCCGGCCCCTTTCTGGGCCAGCAGCGCCTGCGCCTTGCTGGTGACGGCCCTGGTGTTCAGCGCCATCGTGCGCAAGGTCACCGGCCGCTGAGCGGTGCCGGGACAGGGACAGGAACAGGGACAGGCACTATGCGGCGCGGCTTTCGCGTGCTGCAGGCGCGGCAGGGCGCACACGGCTGGACGGAAAGGTCACCGAGAATTCCGACCCCTGCCCCGGTGTACTGGTGATACCCAGCTTGGCACCATGCCGCTGCAGCACATGCTTGACGATGGCCAGCCCCAGTCCCGTACCACCCGTATCACGCGAGCGGCTGCGGTCCACACGGTAGAAGCGCTCGGTCAGCCGCGCCAGATGCTTGGGCTCGATGCCCGGCCCCGAATCCTGCACCGCAAAGCGTGCCGAGCCGTCGGGCAGTGTCTCCCAGCGCACTTCGATGCGCCCGCCTGCGGGCGTGTAGCGCATGGCATTGGCCAACAGGTTGGAGAAGGCGCTTTGCAGCTCGGCGCTGGCCCCGGCCACCTCGCCCGCTTCGGCCAGCAGTTGTGCCGAAGGAAAGCTCAGGTCGTGCGGCATGGACTGCTTGCGCGTGAGCATGGCCGACAGTCCGCGCGCCTCGTTCTCGCAGCGCTGCATGAGCTGTGCCACGGGCACCCATTCGTTGTTGCCGGGCAGCGGGCTTCCCTCCAGTCGGGACAGGGCCAGCAGATCCTCGACCAGGTGCTGCATGCGCTCGGCCTGCTGGGCCATCAGGCCCAGGTAGCGATTGCGCTCGTCGGGCTCCAACGGAAGGTTCTGCAGCGTCTCGACGAAGCCGACGAGCACGGTCAGGGGCGTGCGGATCTCGTGCGAGACGTTGGCCACGAAGTCGCGGCGCATGGCCTCGGCCTGCTCCAGCGCCGTGACGTCGCGCGCCAGCAGCAGCTTGCGTCCCTCGCCATAGCCGTACAGTTGCACCGACAGCTTGACCGGTCGCGAGGCCGTGCTTTCACGCCCTTGCATCACCAGGTCGCGCGAGAAATCCTGGGTGGCGAAGTAGGCGCTGAACTCGGGATCGCGCACCAGGTTGCCTATGCTTTGCAGCAGGTCGCGTTCGGCATCGAAACCGAACTGCCGCGCCGCAATCTGGTTGCACCATTCGATGCGTCCCTCGGCATCGAGCAGGACCACGCCATTGGGACTGGCCTGCAGGGCCGAGAGGATGTCGTTGAGCCGCTGGTCGCCCTGCTGCACCTGCTGCACGCTTTGGCGCAGCCAGCGGCGCATGCGCACACTGGCCTCGCCCCAGATGCCCGCAAGCTCGGGCGCTTCCGTCAGCTCCGACTGGCGCAGCCAGGACAGCAGGCGCATGGCATTCCAGCTGTCCACCAGCCACCATATCCAGCCGGCGACAAAAGCCCCCGCCAGGGCCGCAACGGCCTGTGCCGCCACGCCGGGGCCTGAAGCCGCCAAGGCATTCCACAGCCACCACCCCAGCAATGCGCCCGCGATCTGGGACGCCAACAAGCGAAAACCTCGCCAACCCATACTTGCGCCTTCTTTGCGTTGTTGTATTCGCTGCCCTGGACAGCGGCGCCCTGGCATGGCCCGCGAGGACCATGCGTGGATTCATGCGGATGGAGCCCGCCTCAGGCCAGCGCCTGCGCGCTGAGCCGGTAGCCGGCACCCCGCACCGTCTCGATCAAGGCACCCGCCATGCCCAGCGCCTCGCGCAGCCGCTTGACGTGCACGTCCACCGTGCGCTCCTCGATGAACACATGGTCGCCCCAGACCTTGTCCAGCAACTGTGCCCGGCTGTGCACCCGCTCGGGATGCTTCATGAGGTAGTGCAGCAGCTTGAACTCGGTGGGACCGACCTTGAGCATGTCACCCTGCCAGCTCACGCGGTGCGCGGCGGCATCGAGCACCAGTTCGCCGATGTTGACCTTGTCCTGGATCTGCTCTGGCGCGCGCCTGCGCAGCACGGCGCGGATGCGCGCCAGCAACTCCTGGGTGGAGAACGGCTTGGTGATGTAGTCATCGGCCCCCGCGTCGAGCCCCGCCACCTTGTCCGGCTCGTCGCCGCGCGCCGTGAGCATCAGGATGGGCACGGCCTTGGTGCGGCTGTCGGCGCGCCATTTGCGCGCCAGCGACAGGCCGCTGGCGCCAGGCAGCATCCAGTCGAGCAGGATCACGTCGGGCAGCACGGCATCGAGCTCGCGCTGCGCCGTCACGCCATCCTCGGCCCAGACGGGCTGAAAGCCGTTGTGGCGCAGGTTGACGGCGATCAGCTCGGCGATGGCGGGCTCGTCCTCGACGATGAGGACCATGGGCATCTTCTTCATCCGGTGTGAGCCTCCTGCTTAGAGCACTGCCGATTCGATGGCATCCATCGTCTGGTGGCGCACATCCTTGCCTTCCACCAGGTAGATGATCAGTTCGGCCACGTTCTTGGAATGGTCGCCGATGCGCTCGATGGCCTTGGCCAGGAACAGCAGGTCCAGGCTGGCCGAGATGGTGCGCGGATCTTCCATCATGTAGGTGATGAGCTTGCGCACGAAGCCGTCGAACTCCTGGTCGATCAGGTCATCCTCCTTGAGGATGGCCACGGCGGCCTTGGTATCCAGGCGCGCGAAGGCGTCCAGCGTCTTGCGCAGCAGGCCCGAGGCCATCTCGGCCGCCGTGCGCAGGTCGCCCGTGGGCAGGGAGCGAGCGGCCCCACTTTCGATGATGGACTTGACCATGCGCGCCATCTTGTGGGCCTCGTCGCCCATGCGCTCCAGATTGGCCGTGGCCTTGGAAAAGGCGATCAGCAGGCGCAGATCGCGCGCCGTGGGCTGGCGCCGGGCGATGATGGAGGACAGTTCGTGGTCTATCTCCACCTCCATGGCATTGACGCGCTTTTCCGCGGCATCGACCTGCTCGACGGCCTCGATGCTGAAGCGCGACAGCGCATAGACGGCCTGGCGGATCTGGGACTCGACAAGGCCGCCGAGCTCCATGACGCGCGCCGAGACGCGGTTCAGTTCGCTGTCGAACTGGCTGGAAAGGTGTTTTTCTGTCATCGCTTGCTCCTTAGCCGAAGCGGCCGGTGATGTAGTCCTCGGTTTCCTTGCGCTGGGGCTTGAAGAACATCTGCTCGGTGTCTCCGAACTCCACGAGGTCGCCCAGGTACATGTAGGCCGTGTAGTCGCTGCAGCGTGCCGCCTGCTGCATGTTGTGCGTCACGATGACGACGGTGTAGTCGTTCTTGAGCTCGGCGATCAGCTCCTCGATCTTGGCCGTGGAGATCGGGTCCAGGGCCGAGCAAGGCTCGTCGAGCAGCAGCACTTCGGGCTTGATGGCGATGCCGCGCGCGATGCACAGGCGCTGCTGCTGGCCACCGGACAGACCCGAGCCGCTTTGCTGCAGCTTGTCCTTGACCTCGCCCCACAGCGCGGCCTTGCGCAGCGCCCACTCGACGCGGTCGTCCATATCGGAGGCGCTGAGGTTCTCGAACAGCTTCACGCCGAAGGCGATGTTGTCGTAGATGGACATGGGAAACGGCGTGGGCTTCTGGAACACCATGCCGACCTTGGCGCGGATCAGGGCCACGTCCTGCTTGCTGGTCAGCAGGTTCTCGCCGTCCAGCATGATCTGGCCCTCCGCGCGCTGCTCGGGGTACAGCTCGAACATGCGGTTGAAGGTGCGCAGCAGCGTGGACTTGCCGCAGCCCGACGGGCCGATGAAGGCCGTGACCTTCTTCTCGGGGATGTCGAGGTTGATGCCCTTGAGGGCGTGGAACTTGCCGTAGTAGAAGTTCAGGTCGCGCACGGCCAGCTTGGCGGAGGTCGACACGGGAGAGGAAGTCGCAGTCATTGCGTGATCCTTGGGTTTGTCTTTTGCTGCATTACTTCTGGCGGGTCAGGAAACGCGCCAGGATGTTGAGGCCGAGCACCGCCACGGTGATCAGGAACACGCCGGCCCAGGCCAGCTGCTGCCAGTTTTCGTAGGGACTCATCGCGAACTTGAAGATGGTCACCGGCAGGCTGGCCATGGGCTTGGACAGGTCGGCGTTCCAGAACTGGTTGTTCAGCGCGGTGAACAGCAGCGGAGCAGTCTCGCCGGCGATGCGGGCCACGGCCAGCAGCACGCCGGTGATCACGCCCGCGCGCGCCGCGCGCAGCGTCACCAGGCTGATGACCTTCCACTTCGGGGTTCCCAGGGCATAGGCGGCCTCGCGCAGGCTGGCCGGCACCAGCACCAGCATGTTCTCGGTGGTACGGATGACGACGGGAATCACGATCAGCGCCAGCGCCACCACGCCCGCGTAACCCGAGAAGCTCTTGAAGCGCGCCACGACCACGGTGTAGACGAACAGGCCGATCACGATGGAGGGCGCGGACAGCAGGATGTCGTTGACGAAGCGCGTGGTGTTGGCAAGCCAGCCGCGCGCGTCGTACTCGGCCAGATAGACACCGGCCATCACGCCGATGGGCGTGCCCACGAAGGTGGCCAGGGCCACCATGATCAGCGAGCCGAAGATGGCGTTGGCGATGCCGCCAGCCTCATTGGGCGGCGGCGTCATCTCGCTGAACAGCGCCAGGCTCATGCCGCCGATGCCCAGCGTGATGGTTTCCCAGAGGATCCAGATCAGCCAGAACACGCCGAAGGCCATGGCCATCAGGGACAGGGTCAGCGCCACCTGGTTGAGACGCTTGCGTCGGGCGTACTTGGCCTGGCGCACACGCGCCAGCTCGGCCGCGCCGATCATCTTTGCGGAAGTGGTGGTGCTCACGAACGTGCCCCTTCATTCTTTTGCAGCCGGTTGAGCAGCACCTTGGAGCAGGCCAGCACCACGAAGGTGATGAAGAACAGCACCAGGCCCAGATAGATCAGGGATGCCTGGTGCAGGCCCTCGCCCGCTTCGGCGAATTCGTTGGCCAATGCGGAAGTGATGCTGTTGGCAGCCTCGAAGACCGACAGCGAGTTGAGCTGGTTCATGTTGCCGATCACGAAGGTCACGGCCATGGTCTCGCCCAGCGCACGGCCCAGTCCCAGCATCACGCCGCCGAGCACGCCGGTCTTGGTATAGGGCAGAACGACCTTCCAGACGACCTCCCAGGTCGTGGAGCCCAGGCCGTAGGCCGACTCCTTGAGCAGGGCCGGCGTCACTTCGAACACGTCGCGCATCACGGAAGCGATGAACGGAATGATCATGATGGCCAGGATGATGCCGGCCGACAGGATGCCGATGCCCACCGGAGGGCCGGAAACGAAGGCCTCCAGATAGGGCACGCCCTTGAACAGCGATTGCAGCGGCTGCTGCACATAGGTGGAAAGCACGGGGCCGAAGACCATCAGGCCCCACATGCCGTAGACGATGGAAGGCACGGCGGCCAGCAGTTCCACGGCCGTGCCCAGCGGGCGCTTGAGCCAGGCCGGGGACAGTTCGGTGAGGAACAGCGCGATCCCGAAGCTCACGGGCACCGCGATCAGCAATGCAATGGCCGAGGTGGCCAGCGTGCCGTAGATCATGACCAGGCCGCCGAATTCGTTCTGCACGGGGTCCCAGACGCTGCGGCCCAGGAAACTCAGGCCGTACTCATGGATGGCAGGCCAGGCGCCCACCAGCAGCGAACCCATGATGGCCAGCAGCAGGCCCAGGGTCAGCAACGCGGCCAGGCGGGCCAGGATTCCAAACAGGCGATCCGCCACGCGCCCCGACAGCATCGGAGGGCGTAGCGGAGAGGGTGTGCGTCGCTGAGGCACCTGTGCAGCGGAGGCGTTCAGCGGGTTCGGGGGCGACGTTGTGGACACGTGGAGCGCCTTTATTCGCGGGTTTAGGGAGCGGGAAGGGCCATGATGCACCTGCCGGCGGCGCGCCATGGCCCTTGTTCAGGGTTTACTTCAGGGAGATCGTGGTGCCGGAGCCGTCCTTGATCTGGCCCCAGGATTGGAAGATCACGTTCTTGACGGCGTCGGGCATGGGCACGTAGTCCAGGTCGGCGGCGGTCTTGTCGCCGGACTTGTACGCCCACTCGAAGAACTTCAGGGAAGCCGCTGCCTGGGCGGGCTTGTCCTGGGCCTTGTGCATGATGATGAAGGTGGCCGAGGTGATGGGCCATGCATCCTTGCCAGGCTGGTTGGTCAGGATCTGGTAGAAGCTCTTGGACCAGTCGGCGCCGGCAGCCGCTGCCTTGAAGGTGGCGTCGTCAGGCGAGACGAAGGCGCCGCCAGCGGTCTGCAGCTGGGTGTAGGTCAGCTTGTTCTGCTTGACGTAGGCGTACTCGACATAGCCGATCGAGTTGGGCAGACGACCCACGAAGGCGGCCACGCCCTCGTTGCCCTTGCCGCCGGCGCCCGTGGGCCAGTTCACGGCCTTGCCTTCGCCCACCTTTTCCTTCCACTCGGCATTGACCTTGGACAGGTAGTTGGTGAAGCCGAAGGTCGTGCCCGAGCCGTCGGCCCGGCGCACGGGGGCGATGGTGGCGTCAGGCAGCTCCACGCCGGGGTTCAGGGCCTTGATGGCAGCGTCATTCCACTTGGTGATCTTGCCCAGGTAGATGTCGCCCAGGACCTGACCGGTCAGCTTCAGCTGGCCGGGCTGGATACCCTTGATGTTGACCACGGGCACGATGCCGCCGATCACGGTGGGGAATTGCACCAGGCCCTTCTTGGCCAGCTCGTCGTCCTTGAGCGGCTCATCGGAGGCACCGAAGTCCACGGTCTTGGCTTCGATCTGCTTGATGCCGGCGCTGGAGCCCACGGACTGGTAGTTGATCTTCACGCCCGTGGCCTTGTGGTAGTCGGCGGCCCACTTGGAGTACAGGGGCGCCGGGAAGCTGGCGCCTGCGCCCGTGGCTTCCTGCTGTGCCAGGGCCTGGCCCAGGCCGCCAGCCGACAGGGCACCAGCCACCAGAATGTGAATCACAGACAACTTCATGTACAGACCTCTTGGGGTTGAAAGATGCGATGGCTGGACTGTAAGAAGGCTTTATGACACGGATGTGACATCGAAAAATTACGTCACAAACGGCGTTGCGTCGACTGTAAGACCCCAGTCATTGCAGTGTCACAATTTCGTCTTAGTCTTGTGCGTCGCACGAGCCGGCACCAGACGGGTGCACCCCTGCCGATGGCGGGCATGCACACTCCCGCTCGACGAATCTTGATTGGCGTTTCTTTCATGGCACCAGAATCCCTGCTCGCCGCCGTTGACCTCGGATCCAACAGCTTTCGCCTCGAAATCGGGCGTGTCGGCAGCCACCAGCGCATAGAGCGCGTGGAGTACCTCAAGGAGACGGTGCGCCAAGGCAACGGACTCAACGAGCACAATGAACTGACCCAGGAGGCCATGCAGCGCGGCTGGGACTGCCTGGCCCGCTTCGGGGAGCGCCTGGCCGGCTTCTCGCCCGAGCAGGTGCGAGCCGTGGCCACGCAGACCCTGCGCGAGGCACGCAACCGAGACATCTTCATTGCCCGCGGCAACACCCTGCTGGGCTTTCCCATCGAAGTCATCTCGGGCGAAGAAGAGGCGCGGCTGATCTACCGTGGCGTCTCCAGCCTGCTGCCGCCTTCGCCCCAGCGCCGGCTGGTGGTGGACATCGGCGGACGCTCCACCGAGGTCATCATCGGCCACCATGGCGAGGCACGCCAGGTGGCCTCCTATCCCATCGGCAGCGTGGCCTGGAGCACGCAGTTCTTTGCCGACGGCGTGCTGTCGCGCGCGCACTTCTCGGCCGCCATCAAGGCCGCCCAGGCCGCGCTGGCCCAGACCGTGTCGGCCTACCCCGGTACCGCCTGGGACTGCGCCTATGCCTCGTCCGGCACGGCCAATGCCGTCGGCGACATCCTGGCCGCCAACGGGCATTCAGCCCGGATGATCACTCCCGGCAGCCTGCGCTGGCTGCACGAGCAACTGATGGAGGCCGGACATGTGGACCGCATCCGCCTGGCCGGCCTCAAGGAAGACCGCCGCGCCGTCATCGCAGGCGGCCTGAGCATACTGATCGCCGCCCTGGGCCTGCTGGGGATCAGCGAACTCGAAGTGGCGCAGGGCGCCCTGCGCCAGGGAGCCCTGCACGACCTGCTGGAGCATGAACCGCCCGCCGACCGGGAGGCCACGGAAATTGCCGCACTGCAGTTGGACTTCGGCATCGACACGGCCCATGCCCAACGCGTGCGCGAGGTCGCGCACTGGGCATGGCAGTCCCTCCAGATCGGGTCGACGCCCGACGCCCTGGCCACCCATGCCCTGGATACGGCGGCAAGCCTCCACGAAATCGGCATGCGCATCTCCTTGAGCGGCTATCACCGCCACGGGGCCTACATCACCGAGCACTGCAGCACGGCCACCTGGCCGCTGGAGCTGCGCACGCGCATCACCCAGCTGGTGCTGGGCCACCAGGGCAAGCTGCGCAAGCTCGAGGACGCCATCGAGGATCCCGCCGTGGCCTGGCCCCTGCTGGCACTGCGCCTGGCCGTGCAGCTGTGCCATGCCCGACGCCTGCCCGACCTGCAGGGCATGCGCCTGCACCGCTCGGACGCCGTCTTTCACCTGACCGCGCCGAAGGGCTGGGCCGGCAGCTACCCGCAATCGGCACAACTGCTGCGCACCGAGGCCGTGGCCTGGCAGAAGACGCCCTGGAGCCTGCAACTGCACCTGCACTGACCTCGCACCCAGTCCAGCCGAAAGGCCCTGTCCGCACATTCACCAGCAGGGCCTTCGCCCATCGCCTCGTCGCCCGGGCGCCAGCAGTGCACCCGGTGGCTCAGGCCCTCGGCCCGTAGCGCTCCATCAGGGCACGCTGCGCACCCAGGCCGGAGGTCGGCAACGGCGCTCGATGGTAGGCGCCATCGGCTTCCAGCGTCCAGGCATCCCGGTTGTCATGCAGATAGGCGACCAGGCACTCGTCGATCACCTGCTGGCGCAATGCCGGATCACGCACGGGCCAAGCCAGCTCCACGCGGCGCATCATGTTGCGGTTCATCCAGTCGGCACTGGACAGCAGCAGTTCCTGCTGCCTGCCCCAGGCGAAGTAGAAGACGCGCGAGTGCTCGAGAAAACGGCCGATCACCGAGCGCACGCGGATATTGTCGGTCCAGCCCCTGCGCTGGGGCGGCAGCATGCAGGCGCTGCGCACGATGAGGTCGATGCGCGCCCCCTGCTGGCCTGCCCGCACCAGGGCCTGCATCAACTGCTCATCGGTCAGTGCGTTCATCTTCAGCACGATACGCGCCTCCTCGCCCCGCGCCGCCGCCTCGCCCACCCGGGCGATCAGCGCCAGCAGGCGATCGTGCAACTGGAACGGCGCGATCACCAACTGGTGCAGCCTGGGCAGACGGTTGTGGCTGGACAGATGGCTGAACACGGCATCCATGTCCGCCGTGATCTGCGCATCGCAGGTCAGTTGGCTGATGTCCGTGTACAGGCGCGCCGTGCGCACGTTGTAGTTGCCCGTGGAAAGATGTCCGTAGCGCTTGAGCTGGCCGCTGCGCTTTTCCCGGCGCGTGATGAGCAGCATCTTGGCGTGCGTCTTGAGGCCCAGCACGCCATAGACCACCTGCGCACCCAGCGCCTCCAGCTTCTCGGCGGAATTGATGTTGGCCTCCTCGTCGAAGCGCGCCTTGAGCTCCAGCACGGCCAGCACCTCCTTGCCCCGGCGCACGGCCTCGGCCAGCAGTTGCATGATCTCGGAGTCCGATCCCGTGCGATAGATGGTCTGCTTGATGGCCAGCACCTCGGGGTCGTTGACGGCTTCGCGCAGCAGCTCCAGCACACCATCGAAGCTCTCGAAGGGCTGGTGGATCAGCACGTCGCGCTTGCGCATCTGGGCCATCACCGAGCGACCCGCCTGCAACTGGTGCGGCCAGGCGGGGCGCCACGGCGGAAACAGCAGCGCAGGGTCATCCACCAGATCCACCAACTGGGATTGGCGCACCAGATTCACGGGGCCCTTGACACGGAACAGCGCCTCGGCCGGCAAGCCGAACTGCCCCAGCAGCAGGTCGGAGAGCATGGGCGAGCAGGCAAAGGAGACCTCCAGCCGCACGGCCTGGCCATAGTGGCGGTGGTGCAGCCCCTGGCGCAAGGCCATGCGCAGGTCGCTGACATCGTCTTCGTCCACCGCCAGGTCCGAATGCCGCGTGACACGGAACTGCGCGAACTCCGCCACCTCGCGCCCCGGAAACAGCTCGGCCAGATGGGCGCGCACGATGCTGGAGATGCTCACGAACAGGCGCTGCCTGCCCGCGATCTTCTCTGGCAGACGCACCAGGCGCGGCAAGGCGCGCGGCACCTTGACGATGGCCACCTCGTTGGCGCGCCCGAAGGCATCGACCCCCTTGAGGCGAACGATGAAATTCAGCGCCTTGTTGGCCACCTGGGGAAACGGATGGGACGGATCCAGCCCGACGGGCATCAACAGGGGCTGGACTTCGCGCAGGAAATACTCGCGGACCCATTTGCGCTGGGCTGCGCTGCGCTCGCCATGGGAGACCACGCGGATGCCCTGGCCGGCAAAGGCGGGCATCAGCGACTGGTTGTACAGCGCATACTGGCGGGCCACCAGTCCGTGGGCTTTGTCCATCAGGGAGCGAAAGCTCTGGAGCGTGTACGGCCCCTTGGCGTCACCCGCCTTGGCCGCCGTCACATGCGGGGCGCAACGTACCTCGAACCACTCATCGAGGTTGGACGAGACGATGCAAAGGAAGCGCAGCCGCTCCAGCAAGGGGACGTCCTCGCGCACGGCCCAGTCCAGCACCCTTTCGTTGAAGGCCAGAATGCAATGGTCACGGTCAAGAAACTGCTGCTGCACGTCATCGCTTTCCGCTGTGGCGCCCAGGCCAGTGTATGCCGCAGCCAGCGCATGCGCGGGCAGCACGGCCCCAGGCCCCGCCGTGGCCTGCGCATGCAGCTCCTGCAAGGCAGCGGACAGGCTCTTGCCCAGCGGTATCAGGGGAGCATCCTGGGAAGCAGGCGTTGCTGCCTCCCGGGCCATGCCCAGCGAAGCAGGACCTCCAGGCGCCCGGCGCGGTTCTTGTTCTGGACCGGCGGCCGCTTGGGGGTCGCCACCGGGATTCGGCGTGAATGTCTGAGGCATGGAGGCTGGAGCCCGGCCTGCACCGGACCCGGTAATCACCCCGCGAACCGCGGGTGCAGGCAGTCTGACGCCTGTTTGTGACATGTTCATGACATCAAGCCTTCCTCTCCATGACAGCCGTCACATGGCTGTGGCTGCAGCTTCGCCTCGGAACCAGGGAGTCGGTCATGCAATCGACACGCTTTCTTCACATTCTCGCTGGTCCGGTCCTGCGGGAAACCCGCCGAAACACTTCAGGCTGTCTTGCCAGGGTGCTAAGCTTGCCCTCCTGCCACGGATACCGTGGGCGGCGGCAAGCCTGCCACCGCCGCCGCGGCATTCCTCGTTTGCGCATGCCTCCTCTCTCCCCCTCCGACAATCGCCTGGCCGCCATCGATATCGGCTCCAACAGCTGCCTGCTGGCCATGGCCCGCAGTGATGGCACGCGGGTGCAACTGCTCAGCCACCGCAAGGAGGCCATACGTCTGGGAAGCGCCCTGGATGCCGAAGGGATGTTGAGCCTGGAAGCCATGCAGCGGGGCTGGGCATGCCTGGAGCGCTATGCGCAGGTGTTGGGCGATCTGCCGCGCCATCGGGTACGCGCCGTGGCCACCCAGACGTTGAGGGAGGCGGCGAACCGCCAGATCTTCCTGGTCCGGGGGCAGCACATCCTGGGATGTGCCATCGAAGTCATCGATGGAGAAGAGGAGGCACGCCTGATCTACCGGGGTGTTGCCCAGACACTGCCCAGCAGACAGCAACGGCGCCTGGTCGTGGACATCGGCGGTCGCTCGACGGAGCTGTGCCTGGGGCAGCAGCGGCAGGTGCTCCAGGCACGCTCCTTCGCATTCGGCAGCGTGACCTGGGCGATGCGGCACTTCGCCAGTGGAGAGCTGTCGGCCCAGGCCATGGCGCAAGCCGAGTCTGCCGTGGCACAGATGCTCGCCCCCCAGGCCCTGCTGTTCGCCGCCAGCCAGTGGGACCACGCCTATGGTTCCTCTGGAACGGCCGGCGCCATCGTCAAGGTGCTGGCCCATGCGCCGAATGCGGCTACGGGCTGGATCACGCGGGAAGGCCTGGACTGGCTGCACGCGCAGCTGCTGCGCGCGGGCCATGTCGACCGGGTGAACATGGACGGCCTCAAGGAAGAGTTGCGGCCCATGATCGGCGGCGGAGTGAGCGTGATGCGCGCCATCTTCTCCTGCCTGGGCATAGAGCGCATGCGTGTGACGCACGGCGCCTTGCGCCATGGCGTGCTCTATGAACTGGCGCAGCGGCTGGACATCCAGGCCAGGAGCCCCAGCCAGGAAGCAAGCATCCGCAAGAACCCTGCCGGCGCCTGATGCCCCATGGGCTTGCGCCCACCGGGCAAACGCCCAAAGGGCATTTTTCGTCGAGTGCTACACTTTGTAAGTTTTTCTTCCTTTTCCTTCACCACCGTCCACCGTTTCGCCATGTCCTCGCCGACGATTGCGTACGACTCTGTGCTCGAACGTCCGTCTTCGATGATGGCGGCGTCCCTGCAGCGCAGCCTGCGCGAACAGCAGGCCCTGCTCGACAACGCCGGCGTCGGCATCGTCTTCATCCGCCAGCGCGTCATCGTCCGCTGCAACCAATGCTATGCCGACATCTTCGGGTATCCCGGGGAACACGCGCTGGTCGGAATGAACAGCGAGCACCTGCACCCCAGCCGCGACGAATTGCGCAGCCTGGGCCGGGAGGCCTACCGGACACTGAGCGCAGGCCTGTCCTTCCGCACCCAGCGCCGCCTGCGCCGCAGGGACGGCAGCCTGTTCTGGGGCGAGCTCACGGGACGCCTCATCAATCCCGCAGATGCGCGCGAGGGCTCCATCTGGATCGTCAGCGACATCGATGAGCGCCTGCGCGCCCAACAGGCCCTGAGCCAGGCCCACGAACTGCTCGAGCAGCAGGTGCGCGACCGCACGCGCGAACTCAGCGCCACGGTGGAGAACCTGCACCGGGAGATCGCCGACCGCAAGCTGGACCAGGAGCGCATCTACTGGATGGCGCACTACGACGCGCTCACCGGCCTGCCCAACCGCACGCTGCTGGCCGAGCGCAGTGCGCGCGCGATCGAACTGGCCAAGGCCAACGACACGCCGCTGGCCGTGATGTTCCTGGACCTGGACCACTTCAAGCATGTCAATGACTCGCTGGGCCATCGCGTGGGTGACGCCCTGCTGGTGGAGATCGCACGCCGCCTGCGCGCCGTGGTGCGCGACCGCGATACCGTGGCACGCATCGGCGGCGACGAGTTCGTGCTGTTGCTGCCCGGAGCCAACGCCCAGGGCGCGGCCCGTGTGGCCGGCAAGTTGCAGGAGGCCTCGCGCCAGGCCTACCAGATCGACCGCCATGAGCTGACCATTGCCCCGTCCATGGGCATTGCCCTGTACCCGCGCGACGGCCATGACATCGATTCGCTGACGCAGGCCGCGGACGCGGCCATGTACCACGCCAAGCAGGCAGGCCGCAACACCTACCGCTTCTTCACCCCCCAGATGCAGGCCCAGTCGCTGCGGGCCCTGCAACTGGAAAACGCGCTGCGCCGCGCACTGGAACGCAATCAGCTGTACCTGCACTACCAGCCACAGATCACGCTGAGCACGGGACGCGTGCGCAGCGTGGAGGCCCTGCTGCGCTGGGAGCACCCCGAACTCGGCTCCGTCTCGCCCGCCGAGTTCATCCCGGTGGCCGAGGACAGCGGCCAGATCCTGCAGATCGGCGAATGGGTGCTTCGCAGCGCCATGAAGCAGTTGCAGGCATGGCGCAACGCAGGCCTGCACGACCTCAAGGTCGCCGTGAATCTTTCAGCCATACAGTTTCACCAGCAGCAACTTCCCGAGATCATCAATCGCATCCTGCTGGACAGCGACCTGCCTGCCGATTCGCTGGAGCTGGAGCTCACCGAGGGAGTCGCCATCCACGATCCGCACCAGGCCACGGCCACCATGGACCGGCTGCGCGAGCACGGCGTGCGCCTGGCCATGGATGACTTCGGCACCGGCTACTCCTCCCTGAGCCAGCTCAAGCGCTTCCAGATCTACAAGCTCAAGATCGACCAGTCCTTCATCCAGGACCTGGACCACGACAGCAACGACCGCGCCATCGTCAGCGCCATCATCCGCATGGCCCAGGCCCTGGGCATGCAGACCACGGCCGAGGGCGTGGAAACCGAGGCCCAGTTGCAATTCCTGCGTGAGCAGGGCTGCGACGAGGCCCAGGGCTACCACTTCAGCCGCCCCCTGGCCCCCGATGCGCTGGAGGCGTTCCTGCGCAGCCAGGCCTGAGCCAGAGGCGCTTTTCCGCCTCAGGCCACCACCGGGGAATTCTTCGCCACGCTGGCCAGCCGTTCGGCACAGCGGCTGGCCTGGTCGCCATCGCGCGCTTCCACCATCACACGCAGCAGCGGCTCCGTGCCGCTGGCACGGATCAGCACGCGGCCCGCATCGCCCAGCTCGGCCTCGACCGCCTGCGTGGCCTGTTGCAGCGATGCGTTGCGCTTCCAGTCCTGCCCGGGTTGCAGCCGCACATTGAGCAGCACCTGAGGAAACAATTGCACCGATGACAGCCACTGCGCAAGGCCCTTGCCCGAACGCACACAGGCCTGCAGCACCTGCAGCGCGCTGACCAGGCCATCGCCCGTGGTGTGCTTGTCCAGCGCCAGCAGATGGCCGGAGCCCTCCCCGCCCAACGTCCAGCCCTGGCGGTGAAGCTCCTCCAGCACATAGCGGTCGCCGACCTTGGCACGCACAAAGCCAACGCCCTGGGATTTCAGTGCCACCTCCACCGCCATGTTGGTCATCAGCGTGCCCACGGCACCGGCAACCGCTTCTCCGCGCGCAAGCCGGTCGGCCACCATCAGATACAGCAGCTCATCGCCGTTGTAGAGACGCCCTGCCGCATCCACCAGCAGCAGCCGGTCGGCATCGCCATCGAGCGCCACGCCGAAATCGGCACGGTTGGCGCGTACCGCCATGACCAGTGCCTCGGGATGGGTGGCACCCACCCCTTCATTGATGTTCAGGCCGTCGGGCGTGCAGCCTATGGCCACCACGTCGGCCCCCAGCTCATGGAAGACCTTGGGCGCAATCTGGTAGGCCGCGCCATGGGCCGCATCGACCACGATCTTCACCCCCTTGAGCGTGAGTGCATGGTCGAAGGTGCTCTTGCAGAACTCGATATAGCGACCCGCAGCATCGTCCAGGCGCCGCGCCTTGCCCAGCGCGGCGGAGTCCGCCCACACGGGGTCCTCGGCCAGTGCATGCTCGACCTCCTCCTCCCAGGCGTCGGGCAGCTTGGTGCCCTGGGCGCTGAAGAACTTGATGCCGTTGTCGTAGTAGGGGTTGTGGCTGGCGCTGATGACCACGCCCAGGCTGGCACGCTGGGCCCGCGTCAGATAGGCCACGCCCGGCGTGGGCAGGGGGCCCAGCAGCATCACATCCACTCCGGCCGAATTGAACCCGGACTCCAGCGCGCTCTCCAGCATGTAGCCTGAGATCCGCGTGTCCTTGCCGATCAGCACCAGGGGGCGGCTTTCCTTGCGCCGCAGCACACGGCCCACGGCATGCGCCAGGCGCAGCGCGAAGTCTGGGGTGATGGGCGAACGGCCGACCAGGCCGCGAATGCCGTCGGTGCCGAAGTATGTGCGTGCCATAGTGCTCCTTGTCGTGTCTTCTATGCGTTGTCCTGCATGGTCTGCCAGACCGCCAATGCTGCCACCGTATCGGCCACGTCGTGCACACGCACCACGCGCGCGCCGCGCTCTACGGCCAGCAGTGCCGCGGCCACGCTGGGCACCATGCGCTGCCCCTGCGGCAGGCCGCTGACCTGGCCCAGAGAACCCTTGCGCGACCAGCCGGCCAGCAGCGGGAAGTCTAGGCCCAGCAGTTCCAGCTGGCGTGCAAGCAGCGAAAAATTCTGTGCCACGCTCTTGCCGAAGCCGATGCCATAGTCCCAGACGATGCGCTCGCGTGCCACGCCCAGGGCCAGCAGTGCATCGCTGCGGCCTTGCAGGAAATCGCGCACGACAGGCACGGCGTCGCCCCGCATGGGACTGGCCTGCATGTCCTGCGGCGTGCCATGCATGTGCATCAGGCAGATGCCGCAGTTCGGATGCGCGGCCACCACCTGCTGCGCACCCGGCTGGCGCAGCGCCCAGATGTCGTTGACGATGTCGGCACCCAGATCAAGCACGGCCTGCATGACTTCGGGCTTGTAGGTATCGACCGAGACCGCAACGCCCAGTTGCACGGCGCCGCGCACCACGGGCAGCACGCGCCGCAACTCCTCATCCAGCGGCACGGCGGGCGACCCGGGCCGGGTGGATTCGCCGCCGATGTCCAGGATATGGGCACCTTCGCCGACCAGTTGCTCGGCATGGCGCAGGGCCTGTTGCGCAGTCGCGTGCCGCCCGCCATCGGAGAACGAATCAGGCGTCACGTTGACGATGCCCATGACCAAAGGACGCGCCAGGTCCAGAACAAAGCGGGAAGTCTGCCATTGATGCGGCATGGAATCTCCTGGAAATCTGCGCCCACGCGGCCCGGGTACAGCACGCACCGGCGCGCGCGATTGAATGGTTTGTCGAAAGCAAAAGGGCCCCTCAGGGCCCTTCGTGCGGGACTGCCCGTCCCTGCGGCAAGCGGATCAGGCCGTGGTGGGCGCGGGATCGGCGTCCACTGCGGGCGTTCCGCCGGAAGAGTTGCCACCATCGGAGGAGGACGGCGGATTGCGCGGCACCCAGTCCTTGGGCGGACGCGGCTCGCGACCGGCCATGATGTCGTCAAGCTGCTCTGCATCGATGGTTTCCCAGTCGAGCATGGCCTTGGCCATGGCGTGCATCTTGTCCGAGTTGTCCTCGATCAGCTTGCGCGCCAGCGCGTACTGCTCGTCGATGATGCGGCGCACTTCCTGGTCAACCTTCTGCATGGTCTGCTCGCTGACGTTGTTGGTCTTCGTCATGGAGCGACCCAGGAAAGGCTCGCCTTCCTGCTCCGCATAGACCATGGGGCCCAGCGCATCGGTCATGCCATAACGGGTGACCATGTCGCGCGCGATCTGCGTGGCGCGCTCGAAGTCGTTGCTCGCGCCCGTGGTCATCTGGTTCATGAACACTTCTTCGGCGATGCGGCCACCGAACAACATGGCGATCTGGTTGAGCATGAACTCCTTGTCATAGGAGTAGCGGTCCTTCTCGGGCAGGCTCATGGTCACGCCCAGGGCACGACCGCGCGGGATGATGGTGACCTTGTGCACGGGGTCGCACTTGGGCAGCAGCTTGCCGATCAGCGCGTGGCCGGCCTCATGGTAGGCCGTGTTGCGGCGCTCCTCCTCGGGCATGACCATGGTCTTGCGCTCGGGGCCCATGATGATCTTGTCCTTGGCCTTCTCGAAGTCCTGCATCTCCACGGTGCGCGCATTGCGGCGTGCAGCCATCAGGGCCGCCTCGTTGCAGAGGTTGGCAAGATCGGCCCCCGACATGCCGGGCGTGCCACGCGCGATGATGGCGGCGTTCACGTCCTGGCCCACGGGGATCTTGCGCATGTGGACATTGAGAATCTGCTCGCGGCCACGGATATCGGGCAACGTGACATACACTTGGCGGTCGAAGCGTCCAGGGCGCAGCAGGGCCGCATCCAGGATGTCGGGGCGGTTGGTCGCCGCCACGACGATCACGCCGAGGTTGGTCTCGAAGCCATCCATCTCCACCAGCATCTGGTTCAAAGTCTGCTCGCGCTCATCATTGCCGCCGCCCAGGCCCGCGCCACGCTGGCGCCCCACGGCATCGATTTCATCGATGAAGATGATGCAGGGAGCGTTCTTCTTGGCATTCTCGAACATGTCGCGCACACGGGCGGCGCCCACGCCGACGAACATTTCCACGAAGTCCGAGCCCGAGATGCTGAAGAACGGCACCTTGGCCTCGCCGGCAATGGACTTGGCCAGCAGCGTCTTGCCAGTGCCAGGAGGACCGACCAGCAACAGGCCGCGCGGAATGCGACCGCCCAGCTTCTGAAACTTGTTGGGGTCCTTGAGGAAGTCCACGACCTCCTTGACCTCCTCCTTGGCTTCGTCGCATCCGGCGACATCGGCGAAGGTCACGGTGTTGTTGTTCTCGTCGAGCATGCGCGCCTTGCTCTTGCCGAAGCTGAAGGCACCGCCCTTGCCGCCACCCTGCATCTGACGCATGAAGTAGACCCACACGCCGATCAACAGCAGCATGGGGCCCCAACTGACGAGCAGCGTCATCAGCACCGAGCCCTCCTCGCGCGGCTTGACGTCGAACTTGACGTTGTTGTTGATCAGGTCGCCCACCAGGCCGCGATCCAGATAGGTGGCCGTGGTGCGCACCTTGCGGTCGTCGTTGGTCGTGGCCACGATCTCGGTACCGCCGGGGCCTTCCTGGATGGTGGCGCTCTTGATGCGATTGCTCCGCACCTCCTCCAGGAACTCGGAGTAGCCGAGATGGGACGCGCCAGCGCCGCCGCGGGTGTCAAACTGTTTGAACACCGTAAACAGCACCATGGCGATGACCAGCCAGACGGCAATTTTTGAAAACCACTGATTGTTCAAGCGGGGCTCCAATGGGAATACAGAGAAAAGGGCTTGCAGCGTGCTCGAAGCCTATCTGCGGTCCATTTTAGGTGTTTCAAGCTGGCTGGTCGCCTATATCCCTCTATAGCAGCCATAGCTTGAAAGCGGTCTTGACCCGCATCAAGCACGCCCACGGGACGGGCCCCGGCCTACTTCAGGCCCATGCCGACCAGAAACGTCTCGGAAGACTTGTCGCGCGAGGACTTGGGCTTGACGGGCTTGACCACCTTGAAGGTCTGGCGGAACAGCGCGACCAGTTCGTCATAGGCCCCTCCGTGGAAAAGCTTCACGACCAGAGCCCCCTCGGATTTCATATGATGGATCGAAAAATCAACCGCGAGCTCGACCAGCAGGGCGATGCGCGCCGCGTCGGTCGTGCCGTTGCCCGACAGGTTGGGCGCCATGTCCGAGACCACCACGTCGGCCTTGCCGCCCTGCATCGCATCCTGCAGTTGCGCAAGCACCGGTGCCTCGCGGAAATCGCCCTGGATGTACTGCACGCCCTCGATGGGCTCCATGGGCAGCAGGTCCAGCGAGATGATGCGGCCATTGAGCTGGCCGACGGCCGCACCCTCGGGAGACAGGCGGCGGCGCACATACTGGCTCCATGCCCCGGGCGCGCAACCCAGATCCACCACGGTGGCACCGGGCCGGATGAGCTTGAACTGCTCGTCTATCTCCTTGAGCTTGTAGGCCGCGCGCGCGCGGTAGCCGTCCTTCTGGGCGGCCTTGACATAGGGGTCGTTGACGTGGCTGTTGAGCCAGGCCTTGTTGACCTTCTTGCTTTTTGTTTGGACTTTCATGCTGGATTCTTTCAGCCTCGATAATACGGCCATGCCCCAAATTCAATTGACTCCCGCCCAGCGCCGGGAACACCGCGCCAACGCACACCACCTGGACCCCGTGGTCCTCATCGGGGGTGACGGCCTGACGGCCGCCGTGCAAAAGGAGGTCAACGCCGCCCTCAATGCACATGGCCTGATCAAGGTCCGTGTCTTCAACGATGACCGCGCCGCACGCGAGCAGATGTACCTGCAACTGTGCGACGAGCTCGGCGCCGCCCCCATCCAGCACATCGGCAAGCTGCTGGTGCTGTGGCGCCCGATGCCGGAAAAGGAAAAGACCGTCGACGAGGACCGCATGCCCGGTCCACGCGACGTCAAGGTGCTCAAGTTCAGCAAGCGCGGCGGCCAGAAGCCCGAGGTCAAGCAGATCCGCGTGCTGGGCAATCAGCGCCTGACGGCCGGTGGCCAGGTCAAGCGCGCCAAGCCCAAGCAGAAGTCGGTCAAGAAGCGCCAGGCAGACTGATTGCCCGTGCCGATGACCGCAGCATCCCTTGCCGCCAGCGGGGCCGAGGCCTCGCAACCGATCTCCGCCAGCCCGGCCGCTCCCGCCCAGCAGCGCTTCGTGATCTGCATGAAGTGGGGCAAGAAGTATGGCCCGGAGTATGTCAACAGGCTCTACGCCATGGTGCGCCGGCATCTGAAGGGCGATTTTCGCTTTGTCTGCCTGACCGATGACGGCGTAGGGATTCGCGGCGAGGTCGAGTGCCTGCCGATTCCCCCGCTGAACCTGCCTGCCGGCATCCCCGAACGCGGCTGGAACAAGCTGGCCACCTTCAGCGCCGATCTGTTCGGCCTGCGTGGAACAGCCTTGTTCCTTGACGTGGATGTAGTCATCACCGGGCCGCTGGACGACTTCTTCACCGAGCCCGGCGAGTTCCTGATCATCCATGACTACAAGCGCCCCTGGCGCATCACGGGCAACTCGTCGGTCTACCGCTTCGAGCTGGGCGCTCACCCCGAGGTGCTGGATTACTTCCGCACCCATTTCGAAGAGATCCGCAACAACTTCCGCAACGAGCAGGCCTACCTGTCGGACATGCTGCACAAGCAGGGCAAGCTGCGCTACTGGCCTGCGGCCTGGTGCCCCAGCTTCAAGTACCACTGCATCCCCACCTGGCCGACCAACTACTGGGCGCCCCCCTTTGTGCCGGAAGGCGCCCGCGTGATCATCTTCCACGGCGAGTGCAACCCGCCCGATGCGCTGGCGGGCCGGCGCAACCGGCGCTTTCGCTACATCCGCCCCGCCACCTGGGTGGCCGATCACTGGCACGAGTAGGCCGCCGCCGTGTGGGCGGCCCGGCAATGAAAAATGCCCGCAGATGCGGGCATTTTTCATGGTCACGGCGAGATTCAGCGGGCAGCACTGCTGCGCCCAGGCGCGGCCACGCGCCAGAGCACCACCAGCGCGCACAGCCACTGGAGCGCATACATCACCGTGCCCACGCTGTGCCACAGCTTGAGGTTGTCGCGCGCAACGATGCGCGGCGACACGCCGTACTGGACCAGAAGCGCCAGCAGCATGCCGCCGATCACAAAGCCCAGGCAGCCCTGGGCCCAGGGCTGCAAGGCCCGCTCCTGGCGACGCCGTGACAGCACAAGCAGCACGGCAGCGCAGGCGACGGACACCCAGGTCTGCGCGGCAAACAACTGCGCCGCCATGAAGCCCGCCACGGCTGGCGTGGGCAGATGGGCGAACAGCATCGGCACGGCCATGAAGCCTATGGACGACAGGCTGCCCCACCACAAGGCGGCGGCCAGCAGGGGAATGCGCTCATGCAGGGTATTCACAGCGTCACGCCTTGGCCCGCATCAGAGATAGCGCACCGATACCACTTCATAGCGGCGCTCGCCACCGGGCGCCTGCACGACGGCGGTGTCGCCCTCTTCCTTGCCGATCAGCGCGCGTGCGATGGGGCTGGAGACATTGATCAGGCCCAGCTTGAGATCGGCCTCGTCCTCGCCCACGATCTGGTACTTGACCATGTCGCCGCTGTCCTCATCCTCGAGCTCGACCGTGGCGCCGAAGACCACGCGGCCGCCGGCATCCACGGCCGCCGGATCGATGATCTGGGCGGCGGACAGCTTGCTCTCGACTTCGGCGATGCGGCCTTCGATGAAGCCCTGGCGGTCCTTGGCAGCTTCGTACTCGGCGTTCTCGCTCAGATCACCCTGGGCACGCGCCTCGGCGATGGCCTGGATCACGGCGGGACGCTCCACGGTCTTCAGGCGGTGCAGCTCGTCCTTGAGCTTTTCGGCTCCGCGCTTGGTGATGGGGATGGTGGCCATTGAAAAGTCTCCATGTTCAGCAAACGCCGCGCGCTGCGCGGCTTCCTCGGTACGGCGGGTCCGCGTTGCAGCGGCAGGGCCTGTACCCCAAAAGCAAACCGCCGCACGTTGCCGCGCGGCGGTTTTCATCAGGTCGTCCGGTCCATTATGCCGCGTTTACCCGCCTGAAGTGGCGGGAAAACCCAACGGCACTGTCGGACAGTTGCCCAGGCTGCGCCCCGTCGAAAACCGGGGCGGCGCCGTCCCCCGATCAGGCGGCCTGCAGCTGGGCGTGCAGCTCCTGCACCGAATGCACGTCCATGTGGCCCATGGACTTCATGCCTTCGACGGCCGCTTCCGCGCCGAAGATGGTGGTGAAGGTGGTCACGCGCGCCAGCAGGGCACTGGTACGGATGGCACGCGAGTCGGCAATGGCGTTGCGGCGCTCTTCCACCGTGTTGATGACCATGACGATCTCGCCGTTCTTGATCATGTCCACGATGTGGGGGCGGCCCTCGGTGACCTTGTTGACCACCTGCACCTCGATGCCGGCCTCGGCGATGGCCGCAGCCGTGCCGCGCGTGGCGCACAGGGCAAAGCCCATGGCGGCCAGCTCCCTGGCCACGGCCACGGCGCGCGGCTTGTCGGCGTTCTTCACGGTCAGGAAGACTTTGCCCGAGGTGGGCAGCGTCACGCCGGCACCCAGCTGGCTCTTGACGAAGGCCTCGCCGAAGGTCTTGCCCACGCCCATGACTTCGCCGGTGGACTTCATCTCGGGGCCGAGGATGGTGTCCACGCCGGGGAACTTCACGAACGGGAAGACCGCTTCCTTGACGCTGAAGTACGGCGGCGTGACTTCCTTGGTGATGCCTTGCTGTGCCAGCGTGTCGCCGGCCATGCAGCGCGCAGCCACCTTGGCCAGCTGGATGCCCGTGGCCTTGGAGACGAAGGGCACGGTGCGCGAGGCGCGCGGGTTGACTTCCAGCACGTAGATCACGTCGCCTTCGGCCGTTTCCTTGATGGCGAACTGCACGTTCATGAGGCCCACCACGTTCAGCGCATTGGCCATGGCGGCGGTCTGGCGCTTGATCTCGGCCACGGTCTCGGGCTTGAGGTAGTACGGCGGCAGCGAGCAGGCGGAGTCGCCCGAGTGCACGCCGGCCTGCTCGATGTGCTCCATCACGCCGCCGATGAAGACGGCGCCTTCGCGGTCGCGCACGCAGTCCACGTCGCACTCGATGGCATTGGACAGGAAGTGGTCCAGCAGCACGGGCGAGTCATTGCTGACCTTGACGGCCTCGCGCATGTAGCGCTCCAGGTCGCGCTGCTCATGCACGATCTCCATGGCGCGGCCGCCCAGCACGTAGCTGGGGCGCACGACCAGGGGATAGCCCAGGCCGGCGGCCTTCTCCAGCGCCTCTGCCTCGGTGCGCGCCGTGGCGTTGGGGGGCTGGCGCAGGCCCAGTTCGTTGAGCAGCTTCTGGAAGCGCTCGCGGTCTTCGGCAGCGTCGATCATGTCGGGCGTGGTGCCGATGATGGGAACGCCTTCCTTTTCCAGGCCCAGCGCCAGCTTCAGCGGTGTCTGGCCACCGTACTGCACGATGACGCCGGCCGGCTTTTCGACGGCCACGACCTCGAGCACATCCTCCAGGGTGAGCGGCTCGAAGTACAAGCGGTCCGAGGTGTCGTAGTCGGTGGACACGGTCTCGGGGTTGCAGTTGACCATGATGGTCTCGTAGCCGTCCTCGCGCATGGCGAGCGCGGCGTGCACGCAGCAGTAGTCGAACTCGATGCCCTGGCCGATGCGGTTTGGACCGCCGCCCAGCACCATGATCTTCTTCTTGTCCGAAGGCGCGGCCTCGCACTCCTCGTCATAGGTCGAGTACATGTAGGCGGTATTGGTCGCGAACTCGGCGGCGCAGGTGTCCACGCGCTTGAACACGGGGCGCACGCCCAGGGCCTTGCGCGCCTCGCGCACGGCCTTGTCGCTGGTGTGCAGCAGCTTGGCCAGGCGGCGGTCGGAGAAGCCTTTTTGCTTGAGCGTGCGCAGCGTCGCGGCGTCCAGGGCCGCCAGGGCTGCGTCGCCCTTTTCCTCGTAGACCTTGTCCAGCTCGAGCTCGATCTTGACGATCTCCTCGATCTGCACCAGGAACCACTTGTCGATCTTGGTGATGTGGTGGACTTCATCCAGCGTCCAGCCGGCCGCGAAGGCATCGCCCACGTACCAGATGCGGTCGGGACCGGGCTCGCCGAGTTCCTTCTCGAGGATCTCGCGGTCCTGGGTCTTCTCGTTCATGCCGTCCACGCCGACTTCCAGGCCGCGCAGCGCCTTCTGGAAGGACTCCTGGAAGGTACGGCCGATGGCCATGACCTCGCCCACGGACTTCATCTGCGTGGTCAGGCGGTTGTCGGCGGCAGGGAACTTCTCGAAGGCGAAACGCGGGATCTTGGTGACCACGTAGTCGATCGAGGGCTCGAACGAGGCCGGCGTCTTGCCGCCCGTGATGTCGTTCTTGAGTTCGTCCAGCGTATAGCCCACGGCCAGCTTGGCGGCAACCTTGGCGATGGGAAAGCCCGTGGCCTTGGACGCCAGCGCCGAGGAACGCGACACGCGCGGATTCATCTCGATGACGATCATGCGGCCGTCCTTGGGATTCACCGAGAACTGCACGTTGGAACCACCCGTGTCCACGCCGATCTCGCGCAGCACCGCCAGCGAGGCGTTGCGCATGATCTGGTACTCCTTGTCGGTCAGGGTCTGCGCGGGGGCCACGGTGATCGAGTCGCCGGTGTGCACGCCCATGGGGTCCAGGTTCTCGATGGAGCAGATGATGATGCAGTTGTCCGCCTTGTCGCGGACCACTTCCATCTCGTACTCCTTCCAGCCCAGCAGCGATTCCTCGATCAGCAGCTCGTTGGTGGGCGAGGCTTCCAGGCCACGCTTGCAGATGGTCTCGAACTCTTCCGGGTTGTAGGCGATGCCGCCGCCCGTGCCGCCCAGCGTGAAGCTGGGGCGGATGACGGTGGGAAAGCCCACGTTCTTTTGCACGGCCCAGGCTTCGTCCATGGAATGCGCGATGCCCGAACGCGCCGAACCCAGGCCGATGCGCGTCATCGCATCCTTGAACTTGAGGCGGTCCTCGGCCTTGTCGATGGCCTCGGGCGTGGCGCCGATCAGCTCGACCTTGTACTTGTGCAGCACGCCGTTGCGCCACAGGTCCAGGGCGCAATTGAGCGCCGTCTGGCCGCCCATGGTCGGCAGGATGGCGTCGGGACGCTCCTTGGCGATGATCTTCTCGACCGTCTGCCAGGTGATGGGCTCGATGTAGGTGACGTCGGCCGTGGCCGGGTCGGTCATGATCGTGGCGGGGTTGCTGTTGATCAGGATGACCTTGTAGCCCTCCTCGCGCAGCGCCTTGCAGGCCTGCACGCCGGAGTAGTCGAATTCGCAGGCTTGGCCGATGACGATGGGGCCGGCGCCAATGATCAGAATGCTTTTGAGGTCGGTGCGCTTAGGCATTTTTGTGTTTCTCCATCAGCGCCGTGAAGCGGTCAAACAGGTAGGCGATATCGTGCGGGCCGGGCGAAGCCTCGGGGTGGCCCTGGAAGCAGAACGCGGGCTTGTCCTTGTGCTCCAGGCCCTGCAGCGTGCCGTCGAACAGGCTGACGTGCGTGGGGCGCAGGGTCTCGGGCAGCGAGTCCAGCTCCACGGCGAAACCGTGGTTCTGGCTGGTGATGCTCACGCGGCCGTTGTCCAGGTCCTTGACGGGGTGGTTGGCTCCGTGGTGGCTGTTGGCCATCTTGAAGGTCCTGGCGCCGGCGGCCAGGGCCATGATCTGGTGGCCCAGGCAGATGCCGAACACGGGCTTGCCGGAGTCCACCAGCTCCCTGGTCGCAGCAATGGCGTAGTCGCAAGGCTCCGGGTCGCCAGGGCCGTTGGACAGGAACACACCATCGGGGTTGAGCGCCAGCACATCCTTGGCGGGCGTCCTGGCCGGCACCACGGTCAGCTTGCAGCCGCGCTCGGCCAGCATGCGCAGGATGTTGAACTTCACGCCGAAGTCATAGGCCACCACGTGAAAGCGCGGCGCCTCCTGCTTGCCGTAGCCTTCGCCCAGCTTCCATTCGGTCTCGGTCCACTCGTAGGGCCTGGTGGTGGTCACCACCTGCGCCAGATCCAGGCCCTTCATGCTGGGGGCGGCCTTGGCGGCGGCCACTGCCTCGTCGATGCGCGCCTGGGTCACCTCCTCGCCGGCTGCCAGACCGACGATGGCGCCATTTTGAGCGCCCTTGTCGCGCAGCAGGCGCGTGAGCTTGCGCGTATCGATGTTGGCGATCGCCACCGTGCCGCTGCGTGCGAGATAGTCGGGCAGGGTCTCGGCTTGGCGGAAGTTGCTCGCCAGCAGCGGCAGGTTCTTAATGATCAGGCCCGCTGCATGGACCTTGCCGGCCTCGACGTCCTCCACATTGACGCCATAGTTGCCGATGTGCGGATACGTGAGCGTCACGATCTGCTGGCAGTAGCTGGGGTCGGTGAGGATTTCCTGGTAGCCGGTGATCGCCGTGTTGAAAACGACTTCACCAACCGTGGTGCCTTGCGCACCGATCGAGTTGCCAACAAAGACCGTGCCGTCTGCGAGCGCCAGGATGGCGGATGGGAATGCTCCCTTGAGAGACAAAAGCACTGGGTTCTCCGGTTCTAATTACGGTTACGCCCAGCGAGCCGCACGGACGGATCCGGTCGGGTTCAGCTTGTCTGCAAGGGGTGGCGAGGAAGCGTCGCTAGGCGTAGTGTGGAATGCTTGAAAGCCGCCCATTATAGGCTGCCAGCGCTTCAGCCTCCCGACAGGGACCGGGATTACCCTTGACGTGAGCCGGCACTCACGCTGCTCGCATGCAGGCATATGGCCGCTGCCGCAGCGACGTTCAAGGACTCCTCGCCACCGGGCTGGCCTATGCGCACATGCAGGGCCGCCTGCCGCATCAAGGCCTCGCCCACGCCCTGCCCTTCATGTCCCATGGCCCAGGCACAAGGCCAGGGCAAGGGCGCCTGCTGGATCAGTTCCCCCTGGTGGGAACTGGTCACGATCAACGGCAGGTTCAGGTCGACCAGATCGTCCGCCGAGACCGACTCGACCAGGTGCAAGCCGAAGTGCGCCCCCATGCCGGCGCGCAGCACCTTCTGGCTCCACAGGGCCGCAGTGCCCTTGAGGGCCACGACCTGGCCAAAGCCGAAGGCCGCGGCACTGCGCAGGATGGAGCCCACGTTGCCGGCATCCTGGACGCGGTCCAGCACCACCGTGGCCACACCTGCACGCAAGGCCGCCGTGGCCTGCCACTCCATCAGAAAGCCGATGCGCGCCGGAGACTCCAGCCCGCTGACTTCGGAGAACAGTGCATCGGCCAACACCACGCACTTGCCGGCCCCCTGCACCCATTGCAGCGGCACCTGGGGCCAGAAGGATTCGGCCACGACGGCCATCGCAGGCTGCACGCCGCGGGCCAGCGCCGCGCGGCACAGGTGATCGCCCTCCAGCCAGACGCGCCCCTGCTTGCGATAGGCCCCACTGTCCTGCGACAGCCTGCGCAAATCCTTGACCAGGGCGTTGTCACGGGACTGGATCAAGGTGGCAGCGGGTTGTCGGCTCATGGCAAGGCTTTCGGAGCAAGGGGAACGAAGACGCCACCGGCGCCGGAGTGGATGCCGCTCAGGCGGACAGCAGCAAGGCCTGCGCGCTCTGCGATGCAGCCGCCACACGGGCGGCGGCCAGCGGCTCGGCCATCTTGGCGATATTCACGACATGGGCCACTGGTGCGAATGAGCGCCTGTGCTCGCCGCAGGCACCGTACTGGCGCAGCGCCGCCAGATGCGCTGCCGTGCCATAGCCCTTGTGGCCGTCGAAGCCGTACTGCGGATGCTGCTCGTGCAGGCGCTCGCACCACCGATCGCGCGTGACCTTGGCGAGAATGGAGGCAGCCGAGATGGCCTGCACCAGGGAATCCCCCTTGACGATGGCTTCGGCCTGCACATCCAGCACGGGCAGTTGATTGCCATCGACCAGCACCAGCACGGGCTTCAGCCGCAGGCCCATCACGGCCCGGCGCATGGCCAGCAGCGTGGCCTGCAGGATGTTGAGGCGGTCGATCTCCTCGACCGAAGCCTCGGCGATGCTGCAGCACAACGCCTTGGCGCGTATCTCATCATAGAGAACCTCGCGGCGTGCAGCCGTGAGCTTCTTGGAGTCATTGAGCCCGTCGATGGGATTGAGGTCATCGAGGATGACGGCGGCGGCCACCACGGGGCCGGCCAGCGGGCCGCGACCCGCCTCGTCCACGCCCGCAACCAGCCCCGGCGCATGCCAGGGCAGGCGCGCCTGTTCAGGCGACAGTGGGGGCAATGATTTTCTCGATCGCATGGGCAGCCAGTTCGGCAGTATCGCGCCGCAACTCATGGTGCAGCGCTGTGAAGCGCTGCACCAGCGCCTCGACGGTTGAAGGGGAATGCTCGCAGGCCTGCAGCCATTGCAGCACGGCCTGACTCAACGCCAGGGGCGTGGCCGCATCCTGGATCAACTCAGGCACGACAAAGTCGCCGCACAGGATGTTGGGCAGGCCCACCCAGGGCTGCAGCTGCTTGCCGCGCATCAGGCGCCAGCTCCAGGGGTGCATGTTGTAGCCGATCACCATGGGACGCTTGTACAGGGCAGCCTCCAGCGTGGCCGTGCCACTGGCGATGAGCGTCACGTCACAGGCCGCCAAGGCATCATGGGACTGGCCTCGCACGATGTGCAGCGACGCCGCCATGCCGGTCTCTTCAGCGACGCGACGCAACTCGTCCAGCTGCGCAGGCACCGCAGGCACTATTATTTTAATAGCTGGCAAAGCCTTGCGAACCAAAGCGGCCGCATGAAAAAAACGCGCGGCCAGGTAACGGATCTCGGAGCGGCGGCTGCCGGGCAGCACGGCAAGCACCAGCCCCTGCTCGTCAAGGCCCAGCCTGCGGCGTGCCGCCGCGCGATCGGGATGCAGCGGAATCACGCTGGCCAGCGGATGGCCGACATAGGTGGCCTCTATGCCATGGCGCGCAAGCAGCTCAGGCTCGAATGGAAAGACGCACAGCACATGGTCGGCCGCATTGCGGATCTTCTCGACCCGGTCGGCACGCCAGGCCCAGATCGACGGACAGACGAAATGCACGGTCTTGACGCCTGCGGCACGCAGATCGGCCTCCAGACCCAGGTTGAAGTCCGGCGCATCGATGCCCACGAACACCGCCGGAGGCTGCCTGAGCAACCGTTGCCGCAATTGCCTGCGGATACCCAGGATTTCAGCCAGCCGGCGAAACACCTCCCAGCTGTAGCCGTGCACGGCCAGGCGCTCGCTGGACCACCAGGCCTCGAAGCCGCGCTGCTGCATCTGTGGCCCGCCGATGCCGAACGCCGATGCCTGCGGCCAGCGGGCCAGCAGGCCGTCCATGAGCAGGGAGGCCAGCAGATCGCCCGAGGTTTCCCCTGCGACCATGGCGATCGACGGGCCCAGGCACCTCGCAGGCGCCGCATTCTCGGTCATGCCATCCTTTCGCGCGCCGGGTCAGCGCGCAATGCCCCGGGTCGAGGCTGCCAGAAAATCCAGCATCAGCGACACATCTTCGGAAGCTTCCGGCATCTCGCCGCAAAGCTGTGCGATGGCCTCGCGGGCAGCGTCCAGCGTCAGACCCTGGCGATACAGCAGCCGGTGCATCTGCTTGACGGCCTGGATGCGCTGCGGCCCGAAGCCGCGCCGACGCAGGCCTTCGATGTTGAAACCCCGCACTGCCAGCGGATTGCCATCCACCATCATGAAGGGCGGCACGTCCTGAGAGATATGACTGGCAAAGCCGGCCATGGCATGGGCCCCCACCTTGGTGAACTGGTGCACGCCCGTCAGCCCACCCAGGATCACATGGTCGCCCACGTGCACATGACCCGCCAGCGTGGCATTGTTGGCCAGGATGGTGTGGCTGCCCACGACGCAATCGTGGGCCACATGCACGTAGGCCATGATCCAGTTGTCGCTGCCGATGCAGGTGACGCCCTGGTCCTGCACGGTTCCCGTGTTGAAGGTGCAGAACTCGCGCACCGTGTTGCGGTCCCCGATCACCAGGCGCGTGGGCTCGCCTGCATATTTCTTGTCCTGGGGCTGCGCCCCCAGGGACGCGAACTGGAAGATCCGATTGTCGCGACCGAGGCTGGTGCGGCCTTCGATCACGCAGTGGGCGCCGATCGATGTACCGGCGCCGATCTCCACATGCGGCCCGATGACGGCATAGGGGCCGACCGACACTGTCGAATCCAGCTGGGCAGCGGAATCGACCAGTGCCGTGGGGTGGATGCGTTCCATGCCAGCCATGTGCCCCTCAGCCCACGTTGCGCATGGTGCACATCAGCTCGGCTTCGCAGGCAACCTCGTCCTCGACCCTGGCCACGCCCTTGAACTTCCAGATGCCGCCGCGCACGCGGTCGATGGTGATCTCCAGCACCAGCTGGTCGCCCGGCTCCACGGGGCGCTTGAAACGCGCACCGTCGATGCCCACGAAGTAGTAGATGTTGTTCTCGTCCGGAACCTGGCCCATGGCGTCGAAGGCCAGCAGGCCCGCGGCCTGCGCCAGCGCCTCCAGGATCAGCACGCCGGGCATGACAGGACGCCCCGGGAAGTGGCCCATGAAATAGGGCTCGTTGAACGTGACGTTCTTGATCGCCCTGATGCGTGTATTGCGCTCAAGCTCCGTGACCTTGTCCACCAGCAGGAAGGGGTAGCGGTGGGGCAGTTGCTTGAGAATTGCGTGAATATCCATCATTGCGTTCCGTTATGGCCTTGATCCGCCGATTGCTGCAGTTGCCGCTCCAGGGCCTTGATGCGTTCACGCATGGAGTGCAGCTGCTTCAGCGTCGCAGCATTTTTTTCCCATTTGGCGTTTTCATCCACGGGAAACATGCCCGTGTAAACACCTGATTGTGTCAGCGAACGGGTCACCACCGTCGCCGCCGAAATATGCACCCGGTCGGCCAGTTGCAGATGGCCCAGCACGATGGCGCCGCCCCCCACGGTGCAATGCGCTCCGATGCGCGCGCTGCCGGCGACTCCCACGCACCCGGCCATCGCCGTGTGCCTGCCGACATGCACGTTGTGCCCGATCTGGATCAGGTTGTCGAGCTTGACGCCGTCCTCGATCACCGTGTCGTCCAGCGCCCCCCGGTCTATGCAGGTATTGGCCCCGATCTCCACGTCATCGCCCACCCGCACGCTGCCCAGCTGCTCGATCTTCACCCAGGCGCCATTCTCCGGTGCGAAGCCGAAGCCGTCAGCCCCCAGCACCACCCCGGAATGCAGCAGGCAGCGTGCCCCCACCTGGCAGTTCTCGCCAACGGTGACGCGCGACTTGAGCACCGTCCCGGCACCGATGCGGGCGCCAGCCTCCACGACACACAACGGCCCGATGGTGGCCGAGGCATCGATCACCGCGCTCTCGTGGACCACGGCGCTCGGATGGATGCCCGCGGGCATCACGGGCAGGCAGTTGCGCCGCCACCACTGGGTGGCGCGCGCGAAATAGGCATAAGGGTCGGGGACCACGATGCAAGGCCCACGCTGCTCTGCGAGCTCGCGCATGGCAGGCGCCACAATAACGCAGGCCGCCTCGGAGGCGGCCAGTTGCTGGCGATAGCGGGGATTGCTCAGAAAGCTGAGATCCCCGGCCCCGGCGGAATCCAGCGGCGCGATGCGGGAGATGGACACCTCCCTGTCGCCACCGACCAGTTCACCTCCGAGTGCATCGAGGATCCGGCCCAACAATACGCTCACGGCTTGCAGCCTTCGACGCCGGCTTACTTGCCGCCGCCGTTCAGCGCCTTGATCACTTTGTCAGTGATGTCGTACTTGGGGTTGATATAGACGGCTTCCTGAAGGATGACATCGTACTTCTCGGCCTCGGCCACCTGCTTGACCACCTTGTTGGCACGGTCCAGCACCTGGGCCAGCTCCTCGTTCTTGCGGGAGTTCAGGTCTTCCTGGAACTCACGGCGCTTGCGCTGGAACTCGCGGTCCTGGTCCACCAGCTGGCGCTGGCGCGAGACGCGCTGGCTCTCGGCCATGGTGGGCGCTTCGCGTTCGAATTTCTCCGATGCGCTCTTGAGTGCGTTGCCCTGGTCGACCAGTTCCTTCTCGCGCTTGGAGAACTCCTGCTCCAGCTTGGACTGCGCAGCCTTGGCGGTCGATGCCTCACGGAAGATACGGTCCGTGTTCACAAAGCCGGCCTTGAACTCCTGGGCATGTGCGGAAACGGCCATGGCGCCAAGCAGCACAGCCAGGGAAAAATGGCTAGATAGAGATTTCATTAGAAAGAGGTTCCGATTTGGAATTGCAGTCGCTGGATTCTATCCCCGGTCTGCTTGCGGATGGGTTGAGCAAAGGCCAGACGCAGCGGGCCCAGCGGGGAAATCCAGCTGATGCCGAGGCCGGTGGAAGCCCGCAGCTCACCGAGATCGAAGTTCTGGTCGGCACCGTAGACATTGCCCACGTCCAGGAATGTAAAAAGTCGCAAAGTCCTGTCATTGCCTGCACCTGGGAAGGGGACCATGAACTCGGCGTTCAGCGTCACCTTCTTGGAGCCGCCCAGGGCGAGATTTTCCTTGGTATCACGCGGCCCCAGCGAGCCCTGCTCGAAGCCTCGGACCGAACCGAGGCCGCCCGAGAAGAAGTTCTTGAACAACGGGAACGGGCGGCCGTTGAGGCCCTTGCCATAGCCCAGCTCACCGTTCAGTGCGATCGTGTACTTCTTGTTCAACGGGATGTACTGCTGGATCTGGTAGTTGGCACGCACATAGCGCGCTTCCCCTCCCACCGACCATTCGGTGTTCAGGCGCTGGTACATGCCCGAGTTGGGCGCCAGCGCGCTGTCACGATTGTCACGCGACCAGCCCAGGGTCAGCGGGATGCCGGTGTTGGCATAGCCGTACTTGTCCGCATAGTCCTTGTAGGCCTGGGGCAGATAGGTGCCGGGCTTGATCTCCGAGCGCTCCACGCCGCCGCCGAAGTACACGGTATCGACCTCGCTGAACGGAACGCCGAAGCGCACGCTGCCGCCCGATGTGACGATCTTGTAGGCCGCATCGTCATAGTAGGGACGGTCCGTGCGGTAGTACAGGTCATAGGTGCGCGAGATGCCCGTGTCCGTGAAATACGGATCGGTGGTCGACAGCACCATGGTACGGCGGTACTTGCTGGTGTTCACGTCCACGCCCAGGTAGTTGCCCGAACCGAACACGTTCTCCTGCTTGATACCGAAGGACAGCGAGACCTTCTCGGCGCTGGAGAAGCCCGCGCCCAGCTGCAGCGACCCCGTGGGCTTTTCGGCCACGGAGATCACCAGGTCCACCTGGTCGGGAGAGCCGGCCACTTCCTGGGTCTCGACATTGACTTCGGTGAAGAAGCCGAGGCGGTCCACACGGTCACGCGACAGGCGGATCTTGTCACCGTCATACCAGGAGGCCTCGTACTGGCGGAACTCGCGACGGATCACTTCATCGCGCGTGCGGTTGTTGCCACTGACGTTGATGCGACGCACATAGGCCCGGCGCGAAGGCTCGGCATGCAGAGTCAGCGCCACGCGGTTGGTGGTGCGATCGATGTCCGGCACGGCTTCGACACGCGCGAACGCAAAGCCGAAGTTGCCGAAATGCTCGGTGAAAGCCTTGGTCGTCGCTGTCACCTGATCGGCGTTGTAGGGCTCGCCGGGCTTGATCTTGACCAGGGACTTGAATTCGTCGTCACGGTCCAGGTAGTTGCCCTCCAGCTTGACGCCGGAGACCACGAAGCGCTCACCTTCGTGGATGTTCACGGTCAGCGAGATGGTCTGCTTGTCGGGCGAGATGGCCACCTGGGTGGAGTCCACCCGGAACTCCAGATAGCCCCGCTGCAGGTAGTAGGAGCGCAGCGTTTCCAGGTCGGCGTTGAGCTTGTTGCGCGCATAGCGGTCCGACTTGGTGTACCAGCTCATCCAGTTGCCGGTGTCCTGATCGAACAGGTCCTTGAGCGTGGACTCACTGAAGGCCTTGTTGCCGACGATATGGATTTCGTTGATGCGGGCGGGCTCCCCCTCGGTCACCGTGAAGGTCAGGTTGACGCGGTTGCGCTCGATGGGCGTGACCGTGGTCACGACTTCGGCACCGTAGAGGCTGCGATTGATGTACTGGCGCTTGAGCTCCTGCTCGGCGCGGTCGGCCAGTGCCTTGTCGAAGGGGCGACCCTCGGCCAGACCCACGTCACGCATGGCCTTTTGCAGGGTTTCCTTGTCGAATTCCTTGGTGCCGGCGAAGTTCACCTCGGCGATGGTGGGTCGCTCCTCGACGACGACGACGAGCACATTGCCATTGGCCTCCAGGCGGATATCCTTGAACAGGCCCAGGGCGAACAGCGAGCGGATGGCGGCGGCCCCCTTGTCGTCGTCATACTGGTCGCCCACGCGCAGCGGGATGGAAGCGAAGACCGTGCCCGGCTCCACGCGCTGCAGGCCTTCGATGCGGATGTCCTGTACCCTGAAGGGCTCCAGCGCCCAGGCTGCATTGGCAGCCAAAACCATGGCGGCCAGGGTCGACGCTGCGCGCACGCCCAGGCGATTGATACGTTTAGTCATGAGTGGATTGGCCGCTGCAGCGGCTTGCCGAAATCGGCTGAAAAGTTAGCCCCAAAGCCGGTTGATATCGTTGAAAAAGGCGACGGACATCATCATCAGCAAAACCGCCACGCCTGCACGCTGCAAGCGTCCGGCCCAGACTTCCGACACGCTGCGGCCAGTCACGCCCTCCCAAAGATAATACATCAGGTGCCCGCCATCGAGCACCGGCAGGGGGAGCAAGTTGAGAACCCCCAGGCTGATGCTGATCAGCGCCAGGAACGACAGGTATTGCACCAGCCCCATGCTGGCCGAGCGGCCCGCGTAGTCGGCGATGGTCAGTGGGCCGCTGATGTTCTTGAGCGAGGCCTCACCTATCACCATGCGCCCCATCATGCGCAGCGTCAGCGACGATAGCTCCCAGGTCCGCTGCACGCCAGCCCACAGGCCTTCCAGCGGACCGCGCTGAACCAGCGCCATCTCTGGCGCGCTGCCGATATAGGCGCTGATGCGCGCAATGCTCTCCTTGCCATCTTCCGAGCGCTCCAGGTCCGGCAACACCGGAATCTGCAGCGACTGGCCATCGCGCTCGACCAGCCACAGCTGCTGTTCGACGCGGCCCGAGGCACCCAGGCGGCGGATGAGATTGCGCAGCTGCGTGCCATCCTCCACGGCGACGGACCCCACACGCAGCACCAGATCGCCCTGGCGCAGCCCCGCTCTTTCGGCTGCGCCCCCCGCCATGACCTTGTCCAGGACTGGCGCCGTCCAGGGCCCCAGCAGCCCCAGGCGCTCGAAGAAGGCTGCATCCGGCTCACCCTGCACCTGGCCGGCCAGTGGCAGACGCAGCTCGGAAGGCGCCGTGCGGCGAGCCTGCTGGACCTCCAGACGCACGGATTCGTCATCCAGTGCGGCACGGGTCAGCAACCAGCGCAGATCGTTGAGCGAGCGCACGTCCTCCCATGCCTGATCGCCCTGGGCCGCACGCAATACGCGGTCGCCCCCCTGCACGCCCGCCACCTGAAGCAACGTGCCGGCCGGTGGCGCCGCCAGGCGCGCCACGGGCTCCTGCATGCCGACCCAGTTGACGATGGCCAGCAGCGCGACGGCGAGCACCAGATTGGCCACGGGACCGGCAGCCACGATGGCGGCACGCGCGCCCAGCGGCTGGGTGTTGAACGCCAGGTGGCGCTGGTCGGCGGGCACCTCGCCCTCGCGCTCGTCGAGCATGCGCACGTAGCCGCCCAGCGGCAGTGCGCCGATGACGAACTCCGTCTCCGAACCCTTGCGCCGCCACCGCAGGAGCGGCCGGCCGAAGCCCACGGAAAAACGCAGCACCTTCACGCCGCAGGCCACGGCGACGCGGTAGTGCCCCCATTCGTGAACGGCGATCAGCACGCCCAGCGCGACCACGAATGCGACTACGGTCAGCAACAATTGATACTCCTTTGAATCCACCGCGGCCCTGCGGGCCTCGGCCAGCGTACCGCGAAGTCAGCAGGGCCGCGCGCCGGGCATCACAGGGACCACTTGCGCACCACCGATTGAGCGACCTCGCGGGCGTGCGCATCGAGTGCCAGCAGGTCCTGCAGGCTGCCCAGTGTAGGCGGCACCAGCGATTCCAGCGTATGCATATTCACAGCATGAATACGATCAAACGACAGGCGCCTCTCGAGGAAGGCGGCCACCGCGACTTCGTTGGAGGCATTGAGCACGGCCGTGGTTCCCTCGCTGGCGCGCAGGGCCTGCCAGGACAGGTGCAGCCCCGGGAAGCGTACGGCATCCGCATCCTCGAAGGTCAGTGCGGCCAGCCGGGCGAAATCCAGTGGCGCAGCGCCGCTGGCAATGCGCCGCGGCCAGGCCAGACCGCAGGCAATGGGCACGCGCATGTCAGGCGTGCCCAGCTGCGCCAGCACCGAGGCATCCTTGAACTGCACCATGGAGTGCACGATCTGCTGCGGATGGATGACGACCTTGATTCTCTCGGGGGCCATGTCGAACAGCCAGCGCGCCTCGATCACCTCCAGCGCCTTGTTCATCATGGTGGCCGAATCCACGGAGATCTTGCGCCCCATGGAGAAGTTCGGATGCGCACAAGCCTGCTCGGGCGTGATCTCTGACAGCGTGGAGGGATCGCGCTGGCGAAAGGGTCCGCCCGATGCGGTGAGCAACAGGCTGTCCACGCGTTCGGGCCAGCTGTCCCGATCCTCGGGCAGGCACTGGAAGATGGCCGAATGCTCGCTGTCTATGGGCAGCAGGGTCGCGCCATGGCGCCGGACCGTCTCCATGAACAGCGCACCACCCACGACCAGAGCCTCCTTGTTGGCCAGCAGCAGGCGCTTGCCCGCCCGTGCGGCGGCAAGGCAAGGCGCCAGTCCGGCAGCGCCGACGATGGCCGCCATGACGGCATCCACCTCGGGATGGGCAGCGATCTGCTCCAGCGCATCCGCAGATTGCAGCACCACGGTGGCAAGCCCGTTGGCCCGCAATTGCTCGGCCAGCCGTCGAGCATGGGGGATGCTGGCCATGACAGCGTAAGCCGGCTTGAACTCGGCACACTGACGCAGCATCAGATCGACCTGCGTGGCCGCGCTGAGCGCAAAGACTTCGTATTGGTCGCGGTGGCGCGCCACCACGTCCAGCGTATTGGTACCGATGGAGCCGGTGGACCCCAGGACGGTGATTTTCTGCTTCATGAATGCGCGAAAGAGGAAAGCATCATGGCCAGCGGCAGGGTCGGCAGCAGGGCATCGACGCGATCGAGCACGCCGCCGTGGCCGGGCAACAGTCCGCTGCTGTCCTTGATACCCACGCTGCGCTTGACCAGGGACTCGACCAGGTCGCCGACCACGCTCATCGCGGCCATGAACAAAGCCGCCAGCAGCAGGAACCAGGCCCCGTGCACCAGCAGCAGCGAATAGAAACTGGGCACGGCCACCGCGTAGTGCCGGTCAGCCCATGCCCAGACCATGGCCAGCACCATGACGCCAGCCACCCCACCCCAGACGCCCTCCCAGCTCTTGCCAGGGCTGATCGATGGAGCCAGCTTGTTCCTGGTGAATTTCAAGCCCAGGGCGCGCCCCGCGAAATAGGCGAAGATGTCCGCCACCCAGACCAGCACCAGCACCGACAGCAGGAAGTTGATGCCCATCATGCGCGCCTGAACCACAGCCACCCAGGCCAGCCATAGCGCCACCACACCTCCCGCCAGACGCACAGGGGCTGCGATGCGCGGCCAACCGGCCACGCCTGCGCGCAACAAAGCCGCGCCGCCCAACACCCACGCAGCACCCGCAACCAGCCATAGCGCCGTCAGGGGCCGCTCCAGCCAGCCTGCGGCCCATGTGGCCAGGCACATCGCCGTGCAGACAGCGCCTATGCCGATGGCACCTGCGGAGCCAAAGCCGTTGATCCGCCCCCATTCCCAGGCGCCCGCGGCCATGAGCACCAGTACCACCACGGCGAACGGAATCCCCGTCGGGTAGAAGAGCGCAGGCAGCAGGATGGCCAGCAGGATCAGGGCGGTGATGACTCGCTGCTTGAGCATGGCTCCCCCTTGTTCAGGTCGTCTTCTGATCTGGCGACGACTGTTGTGACTGTTGTACTTGCGCGGAGGTCTGGCCGAAACGCCGCTCGCGCGAACCAAAGGCGGCGATGGCCTCGTCCAGGCAGGCCTCGTCGAAATCGGGCCAGAGACTGGCGCTGAAGAAAAGCTCGGAATAAGCCGCCTGCCACAGCAGGAAATTGCTGATGCGCATCTCGCCTCCGGTGCGGATCAGCAGGTCCGGATCCGGCACATGGGCCAGCGCCAGTGCCCGGTCCAGGTTTTGCGCGGTGATGGGCCGTCCCTGCTCTGCGAGGCGGGCCGCCGCCTGTGCGATGTCCCAGCGTCCACCATAGTTGAAACAGACATTGAGCACCAGGCGGCTGTTGTGTGCCGTGGCCTGCTCGGCCTGCGCAAGGCCTGCGCAGACCTTGTCCCCCAGGCCGCTGCGGTCCCCGACGAAGTGCAGGCGCACGCCGTCGCGGCTCAGTTGCTGCACTTCCTTGGCCAGGGCATTGGCCAGCAGGCTCATGAGCCCGGAGACCTCCTCCTCGGGGCGGTTCCAGTTCTCGGAGGAGAAGGCAAAGACCGTAAGAACCTGCACGCCGCGCTGGACGCAGGCACGCGCGCAGCGGCGCAGCGATTCCACGCCCTGCTTGTGCCCCGCCAGACGCGGCAGAAAGCGGCGACTGGCCCAGCGACCATTGCCATCCATGATGACGGCAATATGGCGCGGCACTGCGCCGGAGTCTTGGTATGTCAAAGGAGCAGGCCCTGAGGGAGTCGAGGCAGCCCGCCTCAAACCGCCATGATGTCTTGTTCCTTGGCGGCCACCAGCGCATCGATCTCGGCGATGTGCTTGTCGGTCAGCTTCTGGATATCGGCTTCGGAACGCTTTTGATCGTCTTCCGACGCTTCCTTGTCCTTGACCAGCTTCTTGACGGCTTCATTGGCATCGCGGCGCAGGTTGCGCACGGCCACCTTGGATGCCTCGCCTTCGTTGCGCGCCAGCTTGGTCATTTCCTTGCGGCGTTCCTCGCTCATGGGAGGCATGGGCACGCGGATCAGGTCCCCCAGCGAGGCGGGATTCAGGCCCAGGTCGCTTTCGCGGATGGCCTTCTCCACCTTGGCGGACATGCTCTTTTCCCAGGGCTGCACGCTGATGGTGCGCGCGTCCAGCAGCGTCACATTGGCCACCTGGGACAGGGGCACCATGGAGCCGTAGTACTCCACATGGATGGAGTCCAGCAGCGACGGGTTGGCACGGCCGGTGCGCACGCGCGCGAGGTTGTTCTTGAGCGCCTCGATGGACTGGCCCATCTTGGTCTCGGTGGTTTTCCGGATGTCAGCAATCGTCATGTTCTTGTTCCTTGAAGGGCGGTGCAACGCGGTATCAAAACACTCAAGCGTACACCAGCGTGCCCTCGTCATCGCCCATCACCACGCGCTTGAGTGCGCCGGGCTTGACGATGGAGAACACTCGGATGGGCAGCTTCTGGTCGCGGCACAGCGCAAAGGCAGTGGCGTCCATGATGCCCAGATTGCGCGATATGGCCTCATCGAACGCCAGCTTGGTATAGCGGGTCGCAGAGGGATTCTTCATGGGATCGTCGGTATAGACGCCGTCGACCTTGGTGGCCTTGAGCACCACTTCGGCGCCGATCTCGGCACCGCGCAGCGCGGCAGCGGTGTCCGTGGTGAAGAAAGGATTGCCGGTGCCGGCCGCGAAGACCACCACCTTGCCTTCTTCAAGGTATTGCAGCGCCTTGGGGCGCACATAGGGCTCGACGACCTGCTCGATGGCAATGGCCGACATCACCCGGGCCGTCAGGCCCTGCTTGTCCATGGCGTCGGCCAGGGCCAGCGCATTCATCACCGTGGCCAGCATGCCCATGTAGTCGGCGGTGGCGCGGTCCATTCCGACCGAGCCGCCCGCCACGCCACGGAAGATGTTCCCCCCACCGATCACCACCGCCACCTGGACACCGACCTTGGTGACTTCCGCGATCTCGGACACCATGCGCTCGATGGTCGCGCGGTTGATGCCGAAGGCGTCGTCGCCCATGAGCGCCTCACCGGACAGCTTGAGCAGGATGCGCTTGTGGGCCGGTGTGGCGTTGGACATGGTGTTTCTCCGAAATGGTGGGTGGTGATGAATGGTGAAGGGAACGGTTCAGGCGCCGAGGCGGATCAGGCGCCTGCCTTGGCAGCGGCCACCTGGGCAGCCACTTCGGCAGCGAAGTCGTCGACCTTCTTCTCGATGCCTTCGCCGACCACATACAGGGTGAAGCCCTTGACGTTGGTGTTGGCGGCCTTGAGCATCTGGGCCACGGTCTGCTTGCCGTCGGCGGCCTTCACGAAGACCTGGTCGGCCAGCGAGACTTCCTTGAGGTACTTCTGCACCGAGCCCTCGACCATCTTGGCGACGATGTCGGCGGGCTTGCCGGATTCGGCGGCCTTGGCTGCGGCGACGGTGCGCTCCTTCTCGATCAGCTCGGCGGGCACGTCGGCGCTGGTCACGGACACGGGCTTCATGGCGGCCACGTGCATGGCGACGTCCTTGGCAGCAGTGGCATCACCGTCGAACTCGACGACCACGCCGATGCGCGAGCCGTGCAGGTAGGAAGCCAGGCTGGTGCCGTCGAAACGCTTGAAACGGCGGAAAGACATGTTCTCGCCGATCTTGCCGATCAGGCCCTTGCGCACGTCTTCCAGCGTGGGGCCGAAGCCGTCCTGCTCATAGGCCAGGGCGCCCAGGGCAGCCACGTCGGCGGGGTTGTGCTCGGCGATCAGCTTGGCGGCGGCGTTGGCCATGGCGACGAAGCTGTCGTTCTTGGACACGAAGTCGGTTTCGCTGTTGACTTCGATCATGGCGCCCTTGGTGCCGTCGATGAAGGCAGCGATCACGCCCTCGGCGGTCACGCGCGAGGCAGCCTTGCCGGCCTTGGTGCCGAGCTTGACGCGCAGCAGCTCTTCCGCCTTGGCCAGGTCGCCCTCGGCTTCGGTCAGGGCCTTCTTGCATTCCATCATCGGCGCGTCGGTCTTTGCGCGCAGTTCAGCCACCATGCTTGCGGTAATTGCAGCCATCGTATTTCTCCAGTGTCAGTTCGATTCGTTACAGGATTTCGGCTTAAAAAAACGGGGCTACCCAGAGCCCCGCTTTCCTTTCAGCGACGAGGTCGCTCAGCCGGACAAGTGCGATCAGGCAGCGGATTCTTCCACTTCCACGAACTCGTCGCCGTTCTCGCCGGAAGCGGCCTTCACCACATCGGTCAGGGCAGCGGCACGGCCTTCCAGGATCGCATCGGCGATGCCCTGGGCGTACAGTTGCACGGCCTTCGCGGAGTCGTCGTTACCGGGGATGACGTAGTCGATGCCTTCGGGGTTGTGGTTGGAGTCCACCACGCCGACCAGCGGAATGCCCAGCTTCCTGGCTTCGGCCACGGCAATCTTGTGGAAGCCCACGTCGATCACGAAGATGGCGTCGGGCAGGCTGTTCATGTCCTGGATGCCACCGATGTCCTTTTCCAGCTTTTCCAGCTCGCGAACGAACATCAGCTGTTCCTTCTTGCTCATGGACTCCAGGCCGGCTTCCTGCTGGGCCTTCATTTCCTTCAGGCGCTTGATCGACGTCTTGACGGTCTTGAAGTTGGTCAGCATGCCGCCCAGCCAACGCTGGTCGACGTAGGGCACGCCAGCGCGCTGGGCTTCGGCAGCCACCAGCTCGCGGGCCTGGCGCTTGGTGCCGACCATCAGGATGGTGCCGCCATTGGACGCCAGCTGCTTGACGAACTTCTGAGCGTCCTGGAACATCGGCAGCGACTTTTCCAGGTTGATGATGTGGATCTTGTTGCGGTGGCCGAAGATGAACGGAGCCATCTTGGGGTTCCAGAAGCGGGTCTGGTGACCGAAGTGGACGCCAGCTTCCAGCATCTCGCGCATAGTGACGGACATATGAATACCTCAAAGGTTGGGTCTAAAATCCAGCCCGACAATTGCGGCACGTGCGAGAGCCGCAACACCTTGAAGGGACTGGTTTGCGATTGACTTTGCCATGGGCCCCATGGTCATTGCAGGCAGCCTTGAACAGCCCACCGCACCGACAACACCCCGACCACCTCCGGCAGCCCAAAAAGATCAGGGTCAACCCTTAGCAAAGCCGCAAGATTCTAGCACACTGCAAAGACACCTCGCCGCTCGCATCTCACCTGCGAGCGCCTGCGCCTGCCGTCGAGGCAGTGGCCGCAACATCTGCGGCCACTCCTGTAGTGATAGCTTCATCCGCTTGATAATCCAGGCACTTCAGCAGATTCCACCCAAAATGAACATCGCGATTGTGGGCGCCGGCAGCATCGGCGTTGCGACAGCCCACGCACTGGCCCAGGCCGGCCACGAGGTCACCGTCTATGAGCGCCACGGCACGGCCGCCGAAGAGGCCAGTTTCGGTCATGCCGGCTGGCTGGGCCCCAGCCTTTTGCAGCCCTGGAGCCTGCCTGGCACCTCGACCCCCCGGCGCTCACCCACCCTGCCCGGCCGCCAGGCCCTGCCACGACTGGGCTCGGGCGGCCTTGCATCCCAGCTGGGCTGGCTCTGGCAATGGCGCCAGGCACGCCGCGGCCTGCTTCGCAATGGCCAGCCCACGCCGGCCATGGCGGCGCTGGAAGCGCTGACCCAGCACAGCCAGCAACTGCAGCAATCGCTATGGCGCCAGTGGGAGTTCGATCCCGAGTACATCGCGGGCAGCCTGGTCCTACTGGGCAGCGAAGCAGAACACGAACTCCTCAAGCCCGCGCTGGCCGCGCTGGCCGAGGCCGGCACCCGCTGCGAACTCCTGGATGCCGCCCAGACCCGCCTGCGCGAGCCCTCGCTGGGAGAGGATGCACAGATCGCGGGCGCCCTCTATTTTCCTCAGGCAGGCGCGGCCAACGGACGACTTGCCACGCTCATGCAGCGCCAGGTCGCACAGACCGGTGGTGCACGGTTCGAGACACAGCGCACAGTCAGGCAACTGCTGCCCGGGGGCGGAGGACGCACGGCCCGGCTGTTGCTGCAAGACGAGGAGCAGCCGCGCACACACGAGGCCATCGTGTTGTGCGCGGGCGCCGATGCCCCCGGCCTGCTGGCCACTCAGGGCATCCGTCTGCCCCTGACCCCACTGCATGGCTACGGCGTCAGCGCCCCTCTGCGCGAGCTCAGCTACGCCCCCCGCCACGCCATCGTCGACTGGAGCGAACAGATGAACCTGGTGCGCCTGGGCCAGCGCATGCGCATCGTGGCAGGCGCCGAACTGGGACGGCGCGGCCCCATGCACGAAGCCACGCTGCAGCGCATGTACCACCGGCTCAACATGCTGTTTCCGGGCAGCGCCGTGCTGGCATCCGGCGTGCAGATCTGGCAGGGTACGCGCATGTGCACCAGCGATGGCCTGCCCTTGCTGGGCGCCAGCGGCCTGCCCGGGATCTGGCTGAACCTGGGCCACGGCAGCTGCGGGGCCGCCATTGCACAGGGATGCGCCAGCCTGCTGGCCGACCTGATCGGCCAGCGCCCCGTTTTCATGGACACCTCCCTGCTGGACCCGCGCCGTTTCGGCTGACCCTCGCCCGGGCGGCAAGAATCGCACGCATCAGAGGACGCAGGCAGCCACCACGCCATTGCGCCCCCCGGACTTGGCCGCATAGAGCGTGGCATCCGCCACCTGCAGAAACTGCTCCAGCGAGGCATCCCACCCCGCAGGGCCGGACTGCGCAAGCCCCAGACTGGCCGTCACCCGCAAGTTGGCGCCATCCTCCAGCGGCAGGGCTATGGCATCGATCGCCGCACGCAGCCGCTCGGCCACCGCCATGGCCTGCGGCTGCGAGAGGCCGGGCAGCAGGACCGCGAACTCCTCGCCCCCCAGGCGGCCGAACAGATCGGCTTCACGCAGCGCCACCAGGACACTGCGCCCGACCTCGTGCAGCACCCTGTCGCCCACCAGGTGACCATGCACATCGTTGATGCGCTTGAAATGATCCAGATCCATCATCAGCATGGACAGCGACGCCTGCGCGGCACGCTGGCGCTCCAGCATCTGCTGGGCCCGCTGCGTGAAGGCAAGCCGGCTCAACGCGCCGGTGAGGCTGTCGTGGTTGGCGGCAGCGTCGAGCCGGCGCATGGCCTCATCGCGCGAGGAATTCAGGCTGACCACCACCAGGGGCGCCATGGCCAGCAGCGTGATGCCCAGGCGCAACGAGACCGTGGCGCTCATGAAGTGATCCAGATTGGGCAGCGCCACCCAGCCCTCGGCCACCGCCGTCATCTTCCAGACGCAGACCGTCATCGTGATGAGCGCTGTGCCGAACACGTCATAGCTCAGCGCGCACCAGACCAAAGCCGGCACGGGAAAGGCCAGCGCCCCGGGGCCGCCGATCACCACTGCCGCGAAAACGCTGACCACCAGGGAAAGAATCGGCAAGGCGTGCACCAGACCGCGTCGCCAGGCACCGGAGCGCAACGAGCGTGAATGCCGCGCAGCACCCGCCCCCGGCGTCACGGCTGGCAGAGACAGCATCACCGGCAGCACGATGATGCTGTTGGCCAGCTCGGTGGTGAACCAATAGGCCATGCCAGCAACCAGTTCGCGGCCATAGAAGACTGGTGCAATGCCCGCCCCCACCACCATGGAGGCAGCAGCGGCCGCGACGCAGACCACGAACAGGAAGAACATGGCGCGGGGCTGGCGCAGGTCACGGTGATCGCCGGCATGGCGACCGAAAAGCAGGCAGCCTGTCGCCACCCCCGAGAGATTGGACGCCGTAAGCCACAGGGTGAGCGCCAGGTCGCCGCCGGTGGAGAAATCCGCCGCCAGGTAGCCGGCAGTGGCGGCCATCCAGCCATAACGCGTCGCCAGAGCGGGAAAGCGCAGGAACAACCCGAGCAAGACAGCATTGGCAGGCCAGAACGCTGCCAGAAAACCCAGGGGCCGCGTCAGGATGCCGAATATCGAGGCGGCAAAGACGACACAGAAAACGACGGCCATGGCACCCAGCACCGCTGACCAGCGGGAGTCCATGCACGCCAATGCGGCCCTGGTGGGGATCTTCATGCACTATTTTCCCTGGATGGGTGACTCTGCCCAAGACACGAATGTCACTTATCCACCGTTTCTTATATCTTGCCGCACATGGCCTGTCCATCGGATTGTGCCAGCGCAGTCCCCGCGGCGTCGCATCGCTGCTGCCGCTATGCTCGGTGGATGCTGTACATCCCTGCCCTGGCACACCGACCACAGGCCGCCACCCTTGCATCCCAGGTCGGCTGGCCCCTGTTCGACACACAGGCCACGCGCACGCTGGAGCGGCGCCTGGCTGCCACAGGCTGCGAGCCGACGCTGATGCAGCGCGCCGGCCAAGCCCTGGCCCGGCTGGCCCTGGCCCTGGCACCGCACGCGCGCACGGTCTGGATTGCCTGCGGCCCCGGCAACAATGGTGGCGACGGCCTGCAGGCCGCCGCCTGGCTTGCCCGATGGCATGCGGCACAGCCAGGCCCCATGGCCTGCCGCGTCCTCGTGACGTGCACGCGCGAGCGCGGACACATGCCCGCCGACGCACAGTCGGCCTGGGATGCCGCCACCCAGGCCGGCGTGCAGTGGACCGACACCATGCCCGAGGACATGGGAGCACAGGATCTCTGCCTGGATGCTCTGCTGGGCATCGGCCTGCAAAGCCGCAGCAGCCAGGCCCGGCCCGATCCGCGCCTGCTGGCGCTGATGCAGGCACTGCAAGCCAGTCCCTGCCCCGTACTCTGCGTGGACATCGCTTCGGGCCTGGACGCCGACAGCGGACAGTTCCTGCCCCAGTTCACGCCAAGGCACGGAGCCCGCGCAGCAAGGCATACGCTGGCCTTGCTGACATTGCAGCCCGGACTGTTCACGGGAGCCGGCCGCGATGCCTGTGGGCAGATCTGGTGGGATGACCTGGGCTGCGGCCTGCAGCAAGGCGTCGATCCGGCCGGTCCGACGGCCTGCGCCCATCTCTTCACGCCCCCGCCGGATGAGGGACAGGAGCGTCCCCATGCCAGCCACAAGGGCAGCTTTGGCGACGTGGCCGTCCTGGGTGGCGAAGGCCTGGCGCTGCGCGGCATGTCCATGGTGGGCGCGGCCTGGCTGGCCGCACTGGCCGCACTGCACGCAGGGGCCGGCCGCGTGATGCTCTCCCTGCTCGATGAAAACGCCCCGCCCGGCCAGACCGGCCCCGCCTGGCCCGAGATCATGCTGCGCAGCCCCGAAGCCCAGGACTGGCGCACTGCCACCGTGGTCTGCGGCTGCGGCGGTGGGCTGGCAGTGCGACCCTGGATGGCCCAGGTCCTGGAGCAGGCACCCCGTCTGGTGCTCGATGCCGACGGCCTCAATGCCGTGGCCGACGATCCCGCGCTGGGCCGGATGCTCGGCAGCCGCGAGCAACAGGGTTTGCAGACCGTGCTGACACCGCATCCGCTGGAAGCTGCCCGCCTGCTGGGTTGCAGCACCGCCGATGTGCAGTCCCGCAGGCTGGACGCCGCCAGGGAACTGGCACAGCGCTTCCAGTGCACGGCCCTGCTAAAGGGCTCGGGGACGGTGATTGCCTCGCGCACAGGGCTGGCGCAGGGCGTGCGCCCCACCTGCTGGATCAACCCCACGGGCAACGCCAGGCTGGCCACAGGAGGCACCGGCGATGTCCTGGCCGGATTGATCGCTGCCCTCTGGGCCCAGGGCCGCACGGCACCCGAGGCCGCCGCGCTGGCGGCCCACCGGCACGGCAGCGTGGCCGAGCAATGGCCTCGCACGCGGCCCTTCAGCGCCAGCGCACTGGCCGTGCACCTGGGACAGGGCTGAGAAGGGCCTATCCCCCTCCCCGCACCTGATCAGGCCTTGCGCCGGGACTTGGCGGGCTTGCCGACGGTGCCGGCCTTGGTCTTGACGGCGCCCAGCACCTTCTTGCCCAGGGCTCGCAGCGCCTGGACCGGCGACGGCGGCGGCAGTTGCGGCAACGGCCTGCCGGCAGCGGTCTCGGCGGTATAGACGGCATCGGCAGGCGCATCGCTGCCGCGCCTTGCGCTCTTCCTGCCCTTGCGCTGCGCCACCCCGGAAGCCTGGGCAGGAGGCTCGTGCTGCGCGGGAGCATCCGTACGCGCCTGTTGTGCGTACTCGGCCTCCAGCGCCGCCAGGTTCACGCCCTTGACCATGGCCTTGCGTGACGCCTTGCGGCCCTTGTTGCCGGCCGCCGCCGCACTGTCGGAGAAAGGTTTGGCCGGCGCATTGCGCTGGGCACGTTTGTCCCGGGCGTCGCGGCGCCCCCACTTGTCGCTGCCGTAGCCCTCCTCGCGTGCGGCAGGCCGCCCGCTGCGGGTCGTGGGCGCCTGCTCCTCACCTTCACGCACCAGCCGGAAGTCGATGCGGCGGCCATCGAGATCCACCCGGCTGACCTGCACACGCAACCGCGTGCCTATGCCATAGCGTATGCCCGAGCGTTCGCCACGCAATTCCTGGCGCGCCTCATCAAAGCGGAAGTAATCGCCACCCAGCTCGGTGATGTGGACCAGACCCTCCACGTACATGGCATCGAGCGTGACGAAAATGCCGAAGGTGGTCACGGCCGATACCGTGCCCGCGAACTCCTCGCCCAGATGCTCGCGCATGTACTTGCACTTGAGCCATGCCTCCACATCGCGGCTGGCCTCGTCGGCACGGCGCTCGTTGGCACTGCAGTGCAGGCCTGCCGCCTCCCAGGCCTGCACCTCGGCAGCCGCAGCACGCTTGCGCGGCTTTTGCCGGGGTTCGCTGACACGCGAGGCCAGGCGCTTGGCCAGCTTGGCTTCCGCCTCCCCGGGCGTGGGCAGCTCGGGCAGGTGGTAATGCGTGCCTTCGAGCTCGGCCTTGATCACGCGATGCACCAGCAGGTCCGGATAGCGGCGGATCGGGCTGGTGAAGTGGGTATAGGCATCGAACGCCAGCCCGAAGTGGCCCGAATTCTCGGGCGTGTAGAAGGCCTGCATCATGGAGCGCAGCAGCATGGTGTGGATCTGCTGCGCATCAGGCCGGTCCTTGGTCGCGTTGGCGATGGCCTGGAAGTCCGAGGTGGCGGGGTTGTCGCCGATCGACACCCCCACCCCCATGGCCTTGAGATAGTTGCGCAGGATGTCCTGCTTTTCCAGAGAAGGCTTGTCGTGCACGCGGAACAGGCCGACACGGCCGCTTTGCTCGATGAAGTCCGCGCTGCACACGTTGGCCGCCAGCATGGCCTCCTCGATCAGCTTGTGGGCCTCGTTGCGCGTGCGGGGCACGATCTTCTCGATGCGGCCGTTCTCGTCGCAGACGATCTGCGTTTCCGTGGTTTCGAAGTCCACGGCACCACGCGCCTCGCGCGCCTTGAGCAGCGCCTGGTAGACGCCGTGCAGATTCAGCAGATCGCCCACGCGCTCGCTGCGCCGTGCCGCCTCGGGGCCACGGGTATTGGCCAGGATGGCCGCCACCTCGGTATAGGTGAAACGCGCATGGCTGTGCATCACCGCCGGGTAGAACTGGTAGGCATGGACCTCCCCCTTGGCGGTGACCAGCATGTCGCAGACCATGCACAGCCTATCAACGTCGGGATTCAGTGAGCACAGGCCGTTGCTCAGCTTCTCGGGCAGCATGGGGATCACGCGGCGCGGGAAGTAGACACTGGTGGCGCGGTCATAGGCATCGACATCGATGGCGCTGCCGGTGGTCACATAGTGGCTCACATCGGCAATGGCCACCAGCAGGCGCCAGCCTTTGCTGCGCCCGACCTTGGCGGGTTCGCAATAGACGGCGTCGTCGAAGTCGCGCGCATCCTCGCCGTCAATGGTCACCAGCGGCACATCAGTCAGATCGATGCGCTTCTTGCGGTCCGCCGGCCGCACCTTGTCGGGCAGCGCCTTGGCCTGGGCCAGGCAGGCGTCGGAGAACACATGGGGCACCCCGTATTTGCGCACGGCGATCTCGATCTCCATGCCAGGATCATCGACCTCGCCCAGCACTTCGATGATGCGGCCCACGGGCTGACCGAACAGCGCAGGCGCCTCGGTCAACTCGACCACGACCACCTGGCCGATCTTGGCGGAACCCGTGGCATTGGCGGGGATCAGGATGTCCTGGCCGTAGCGCTTGTCCTCGGGAGCCACGAGCCAGACGCCGCTTTCCTGCAGGAAGCGCCCGATGATGTTGTGAGCGGGACGCTCGACGATCTCTACCACCCGCCCTTCGGGACGGCCGCGCCGATCCTGGCGCACGATGCGGACCTTGACCCGGTCCTTGTGCAGCACCGCACGCATTTCGTTGGGAGGCAGGAAGATGTCGCTTTCGCCGTCATCGCGGATGACGAAACCGTGCCCGTCTCGGTGCCCCTGCACACTGCCCCAGATCTCTTCGTTCACGTCGGCACTTTTTGCGCGAGGGTTCATTTTTTTGGTGTACAATCTAAATCTTTCCTGAGATGCCCAGGTGGCGGAATTGGTAGACGCACTAGTTTCAGGTACTAGCGGGTAACTCCGTGGAGGTTCGAGTCCTCTCCTGGGCACCAAGTTTAACGACAACCTGCAGAGGTTGCGATGAACTGAGGAACTATCTTCAACAGAAGACAGCTCCCCTGCTTCATGCCTTGGTCAACGACAGTCTCAAGAAAAATTGAAGATCAGGATCCTGATGCAGAAAATGCAGTAGAATCCCAGCTTCAGCAAGCCCAGGTGGCGGAATTGGTAGACGCACTAGTTTCAGGTACTAGCGGGTAACTCCGTGGAGGTTCGAGTCCTCTCCTGGGCACCAAATATGAAAAGGCCGTTGCGCAAGCAACGGCCTTTTTCTATTGACCTGCAAGACTGCCCCACCCAGGCTTCGAAAAAATTTTGCAACCTTCCCTGGAGCACGGTTTTCACGCCATATAATCCACGGATACTCTGAAATGCCCAGGTGGCGGAATTGGTAGACGCACTAGTTTCAGGTACTAGCGGGTAACTCCGTGGAGGTTCGAGTCCTCTCCTGGGCACCAAACATGACAAGGCCGTTGCGCAAGCAGCGGCCTTTTTCTTTGCCCGCTCCGCCCGCACGACAGCATGACCCGCACCCGGTCGGCGGATGGATAAAAAAACTTTGCAAACTGGCCTGGGGCAGAGATTTCACGCTATATAATTTGCACATACTCTGAAATGCCCAGGTGGCGGAATTGGTAGACGCACTAGTTTCAGGTACTAGCGGGTAACTCCGTGGAGGTTCGAGTCCTCTCCTGGGCACCAAAATTGACAAGGCCGTTGCGCAAGCAACGGCCTTTTTCTTTGACACCACCGGCCTCGCACCTCGGGCCATCCTTCTTTCACGCACAAGAAAAAGGAGCCCTTGGCTCCTTTTTCTTCAAGTGGGCGGGACCAGGCCCGCCATCGTCACTTGCGCAGCAGCTGCCTGAGCACATTCTGCAGGCGACGGGCATTACCCTCGTCACGGGCGGAGGCCAGCACGCGAGCCGCATCGCGGCCCCAGGTCTCCTGGGGAGAAGGATCGTTGCGGCGCGTCAGCAACTGCAGCTGCAGCGCGCGGCGCGCGGTCAGGTGCTCGGCCGGCGTGGGAACGTCGGCTGCTATCTCCAGGCGCAGCAGCGCGTCACCCGCATCGCCCTGAGGCGCCTGGCCCAGGGCCTGAGACCAGGCGCTGCGGACCTGGGGCGAGACACGGCCACCCAGTTGCTGGGCCGCAGGCAGTTGGGCCGCATCACGCGCCTGCCAGGCCGCCAGCAGCTGGGTCAGCGCTTCGCCATGGGCCTGTGCCGCGAGCTTGCGCAGCGCTTCCTGGGCATGTTCCATGGCTTCACGCTGGGCGCGGAAAGCCGGATCCGCCAGGCGGGGACCGCGATCCTCGCGAGGCTCGCGCCCTTCACGCCCGAAGCGTCCGCCCCCCTCGCGGCTGTCACGGCCATCACGACCACGTCCGCCATCGCGGCGGTCGCCAGGACGACCGGTGCGCGCGGCACCACTGTCTTCCTTCTTCATGCCCGGGCGGTCATCGCCACGCACGGCGACCACGGGGCGCACCGTCACCGGCCTGGCTGCCGCTTCTTCAGCACCATTCGCCGCCGCAGGCACCGAGGCCGCAGCAGCCTGGACGGATGCATCGGCGCGGCCGCGCAGCGCCTCCTCCAAGACCTCCACAGCGGCACGGATCTGCTGTACATCGCCCGATGCATTGGCAGCTTCCACCGCCTGCGATGCCTCCAGCACACGGCGATCATGGTCGCTGAGAGCCACCGAGGTGGCACGGGCACCACGCTCGCTGCCCTTGCGATTGAAGGCTTCGTCCAACGGCTTGCGGAAGGCATCCCAGAGCTTTTGCTCGTGCTTGCGATCCAGGGGCACAGCCTGCGCCTCGGCCTGCCAGCGCTGCTGCAGCGCCTTGACGGCATCGATGCGCAGGCTGGGCGCCGCGCCCAGGGCCGTGGCCTCGTCGATCATGGCATGACGGCGCTGCAGGCTGTCCTTCTGCGCGGCATGCAGCGGAGCCTCGGCCAGCGCCATGGCCTGCTTGAACTGGGGCTGCAGCTCGGCAAACAGCTTCTCGCCGATATGGCCGCTTTCACGCCAGCGCTCGGCGAACTGCCTGAGCGCACGTGCCGCGCCCTTCAGGTCTTCACCGTTCGCATGCTGCGCGGCCCAGGCCTTGACCTCTTCGATCAGCGCAAGACGCTGCGCCTTGGACTGGGTGGTCTCGGTGCGCAGCTTCTCGTGCCAGGCCTCCACCACCTTGTGCGCTGCGTTGCAGGCCTCGTCGAACTTCTTCCACAACGCATGGTTGGCTGCGCTGCCCTGATCGGCCAGCTTCCATTGCTCACGCAGGTTGCGCAGCGATTCCTGGATCTTGCGGCCACCCAGTGCCTGCCCTTCAGGCCGGTTCAGCAAAGCCTCCGCCTTGGCCACCAGTTCCTCGCGCAGCTTGTCGGCGTTCTGGCGCGGCCAGCCCTCGGACTCACCAGCCGCCAGCAGCGCCTCGTGCACCTGGGTGACCAGGGCATCGTCCACCAGGCGGCCATGGGCCTTGATGGCGGCACGCACAGCCAGTACGGCGGCAGAACCCGCCTGGCCCTGGCCAGCGGCCGTCTGGGCCTGCAGTTGCTCCAGCGCCTGGGTCAGGGCCGCGGCAGCTGCCGCCACCTGCTCTGCAGATGCCTTGCCCTTGGGCTGGGCCGGGCCACGGGCAGCGGCCGGTGCCTTGGCAGGCTCGGTGGCCACGGCTTCAGGAGGCAGGCCGCGCGCCACGCGCAGCTCATCCGCCCAGACGGGCACGGTCGGCAACGGTGCGGATTCATCGGCGGCTGCCGCCTCGGTCTGCGCCAGGGCCGACTGGAAGGCATCCCAGACCAGGATCAACTGCGCGCTGGCAGCCTCCAGCTGCGGCGGGAAGCGGCCATCCACACTGGCCCAGTTCCCGTCGCCGGTCAGTTCACCGGCCTGTTCCTGCCAGCGGGCCACGTCGGTGCGCAGGTTGTCCAGCACGGCCTGGGCGTCGCGCCAGGGCTTGGTGGACAGGACTTCGATGCGCTGGGCCAGCAAGACAGCCACCTCGCGCTGCACCTGGACACGGTGCTGCAGCTCCTCGATGGCCTTGACACGCTCGGCCAGCCGGGCCTTGAACTGGGACAGCGGCTCGCGCGACAGCGGCGCACCCGCCTTGGCGGCGTCACGCTGCCAGGCAGCGGCCTCGGCCGCGTTGAAGGGCGATGCGACCAGCAGCGCCTGGGCCTTTTCGGCCCATTCCACGGCGATCTTTTCCTGGTCCTTGGTACGGCGGATCTCGTCCAGGCGCTCACGCACCGCGCGGGCTGCGCCCTTGTCGCGCGCACTCAGTTCCTTGAGTACGTCCTGCAGCTGATCGACCGTGGGCTGGGTGGCCAGCCAGTCGCGGATGCGCGCGGCCCGGTCACCCGAGGTTTCAGCGGAGAAGGCGCCGCCCGTGAGCACGTCCAAGGGGTGTTGTTCAGGATTCTTGGCAGAAGCAGGGCTCACTTCAGGTGCATCGGACATGGTGCTGCGGGGGGAAAGAGAAGACATGAATCAATCGTTGAATGCCTGCCAGCCACGGGCTGCCAGACGCGGGCCGGCCGGGCTGCATGCGGGCATGCTAGCCGGACCGGGAAAACCATATTCTCGCCGTTATTTGGAGCACAGCCAAAACCGGGCTACTGCGTGGACAGGCTGAGCTGGGCGCGCGGACTCCACTCCTGGTCCTGCGAGTCCAGCCTGGGAGCTCCCAGGAACAGCCGCTCCAGCGGCAACTGCTGCTGTGCCAGATAGTCTCGCACAGCAACGCCGCGCGCCAGTGCCAGCTCCCGCATCGCGTCGTCGGGAACACTGATCTGGGCAAGCAGGAGGCTGCGCATCTGGTCCGTGGGCAGATCCTTGGCCATGCCGATGACATTGCGCGGCTTGGCAAAGTCAGATCGGCTGTACAACGCCTTGGTCAGTGTCGGCACCTCCGCTTCGGACACTTCGGTGACGGACTCCGCCGACCTGCCATCGCGCAGGGCCTGGCGGCGCTTTTGCGCCAGCAGCAGGCGATCGAGCTGCGCCTGCTTCCATGCCTCCCGGTCCTGTGCCTCGCGCGCCTCCCCGATCACGGTGAGCTTGAGCGCGGGACGTTCCTTGAGCGAGGCAACCACCTTGTCCAGGCTCTCGCGCGCCTTGGCATCGATCTGGGCACGGCCCGGCGCGAAGGCCACCACGCCCGACTCGCTGCTGCCGCCAAAGGCACCGGAGAGCAGCGAGAACGGCGCGGTGACGGCCTTCATGATCAGATTGCCGATGATCTTGAAGATGACCGGCGCCAGCCGGAACTGTGGGTCGTTGAGCGAGCCGCTGACCGGCAGATCCAGGTCGATGACCCCATTGCGGTCAGCCAGCAGCGCCACGGCCAGGCGCACGGGCAGCGAGGCCGGAGCCCCTTGCACGGGCTCGCCGAAGGTCAGCTGGTGCAGCACCAGCTTGTTGCGCGCCGTGAGCTGGCCGTCGGGTTCGATCTTGTAGTCGACGTCCATGCTGAGCTTGCCGCGCTCGATGCCGTGGCCCGCATATTTGATGGAATAGGGAGACAGAGGCGGCAGCTCCAGATCGCGCATCTGGGCACGGATGTCCAGGGCCAGCGGCTTGGCCAGCGGATTGACCTGGCCGGTGATCTCCAGGAAAGCGGTGCCCTGGGCACGGCCACGCAACTCCACATCCGCCAGTTGCGGCCCCTGCTGCCCGGAGGTCTGCTGCGACGAGAAGGCACTCAGGCGCCCTGCCAGCTCGCTGAGATCGGCCGAGTAGTTGGGCTGGATGAAGTAGTCGGAGAACTGCACCCTGCCCCCTGTCAGAACGATGGGGCCGACGTTGACGATGGGGGCCGGACCCGACGCAGGAACGGCAGCAGACGCGGCCTGCGCCGACGTGCCAGCGCCATCGGCAGCGGGCACCGCGTTCTGCGCCAGCGACTGCTCTGACTTGGCCGACTTGACGATGTCCTGCAGGTTGATGCGGCCATTGCGCTGCACGATGACACGCGCAAAGAAATCGCTGAGAGCCGTCTCGCGCACGCTCAGGCGCAGCGGCTGCGCGGGCTGCATCTGCAGATCCAGACCGCGCACGGCCAGCGTCTTCCACGCCAGCAGCTCGTCACGCAATCCCAGCCCCGAGGAAGCTGCGCGATCCGCCGTGGATTCACTGAGCACGGCGGCCACGGCACCTGCGGCAGAACGCGGCGCCGCCGGGGCGGCATCTGCGGCCTGCACAGGCGAGGCCAACGCCGAGCGCATGCGCAGTTCGCTGAGTTCGACATCGCCCTGCACGGCCAGCTCGGGTCCGACCGGCAGGCTGGCAAAGCGCAGCTGGCCGGTGAAATTGCCATCGGCACGCACCAGCTCCACATTGAGCAGGTCGGCGAAATAGGGCTCCAGCGCATGCAATGGCAGGCTGCGCGCCTGCACCTTGCCCTGAAGCGACAGCGGCGCCAGCCCCAGGTCACCGCGCAGACTCAGGGAGCCCGCCTGGACGCGGCGTCCCGACCCCACGTGGGCGGACAGCTCCAGCGGCGTGGTCGCCTGCCTGGCGGCGAGCGGTTCGATGGCTCCCAGCCGCAGGCGCAGCGAGCTCAGGTCCAGGGAGACACTGCGGGGTGCATCGGCTCCCCGCATGGGCGCAGCATCGCGCAGCGTGACCGCACCGCCATCCACCTCCACCGCCTGCAACTTCAGCGCCCAGGGCCTGGACGCGGCCTTGCCCGGGCCGGGCGGCACTGGCGCCGGCGCCGTGGTCGGCAGCCATTGCTCGTACATCCATCGGCCCTGCGTGTCGCGCGCCACGGCCACTTGCGGCTTTTGCAATGCCACGCGCCCCACGGCGACCTGCTGGCGGGCCAGATCGACCTGCACCTGGTCCAGCTGCAATTGTGCGACGGCCACCGGTGCGACCCTGTCCTTCAGGCTCAACTGCTCCACGGCAAGCCGGGCCACATGCGCCACCATGGCAGAGCCGTTCCAGCCCAGGCCGGCATCCGTCTCCAGCACGCCCGACAGCTCGGGCGCGAGATGGGCAGAGAGATAGGGCGCCGCCAGTTGAAGCGGCAGCTGCCGCGCGGAGATAGCCAGTCGGCCCTGCTTGTCGGTCAAGGCGCCACTGAGCATCAGTTGCGCAGGCTTGGCATCCGGCGCGGCCGCACCGGCCTGCAAGAGCAGGCCCGCATCGAAGCTCAGCGGCTGCTCCATGGGCCACCGTATGTCACGCGCGTGCACTGACAGTTGCCGCGCCTGCAAGGCCGCGCCAGCCTTCCCGGCGTCGGGTGCCGCATCACGCCAATGCACGGTGGCATCGGCGATCACGAGCCTGCCCAGGGCCACCTGCCACGGCTGCCGCGCATCGGTGGGCTTGTCCGGGGCCTGCTGCGGAGCATCGGCGGCCGCGCCGTCCACCGCCGCAGGCCCTTGTGCTGCGGACAGCCAGTTGATCCGGCCACGGGCATCGCGGGATGCAAAGACCTCCGGCGCGCTCCACTGCACGGATTCCAGCTCCGCAATGGACTGCAGAGGCTGCACATTCTTGAGAACGGCAGCCAGACGCTCGAAGCGCAGCAGCGGCGCACCCTCACGGTCGCGCAGTTCGGCGCCGGACAGGCTGATCTCGCCACTGATACGCACCACGGCCTGGGGATCCTGCTCGAAGGCGATGTGCAGGTTCGTGTCCAGCACGCCGGCACTCGGCCGGATGGGCGCACTGGAGGGTACGTAGCCAAGATAGGGCGCCAGGTCCACGCCCTGCCAGCTCAGGTCGACCGCGGTCCGGCGCTGGTCCGTGAAAGGCGTGCTCTGGGCGCTGGACTCGAAGCGGCTGCCATTGAGCGCAAAGGACAGATGCGGCAGGACCTTGATGTCCCGCTTGGACTCCAGGTTGCTGATGAAGGGCAGCCGCAGCTGCAACTGGTCCAGCGTGTGCTGGCGCTCCTGCAGATCATCTTGCAGTTCCACCCGGCCATCGCTGAGCGCGATGTTGTACAGCGCGAAGCCCACCGGTCCGGACGGCTCGGGATCACTGGGCTGCGACAGTCTGGCCAGCACGTCGTCCACGTCGAAATGCCCCAGGCTGCGCTGGGTCAGCCGCAGCACCGGTGCATCGACCTCGATGGCGTCCAGCACGGGCATCAGCCTCAGCAGGGACTGGATGCTGGCATTGACATAGATGCGATCGACCTGGAACTGGGATGTCGATGGCTCGTCCTGCGCCGACGCCCCTTCCTGAGCCGCCCGAGCCACACGGAGATCGCGCAGCGTCAGCTCCAGCGACCAGGGCGAAAATTCCACACGTCCCACGGTGACTGCGCGGCCGAGCCTGGCGGAGGCCTGCTTTTCCAGCTGGCTCTTGGCGATGCCAGGCACCAGCGCCCACAGCAACAGCAGCAGCAGGACAAAGACTGCAAGAGTGATGACCAGCCTGCGCAGCCAGCGGTTCCTGAAAAGAAAAGATTGCATGGGGTTCGTTAACGGATACGGCCTCTGCTGCCGGCAGGGGCCAATGGCTGCCATTGCACCAGAAATTGAAGCGCCGGCAACACCTTGGCCGGTGTCGCGGCACATTTCTTGACGTTGCAGCGCCCCTGGAACGACAAAGCCCGGAAGCCTTGAACCGGCTTCCGGGCTTTACGGCAGGCGCAAGGCCTGGCCGTTTTCCGCAGTCAAGGAGAGGATGGTCCTTGCTGCTTGGAAGCAAGAGATTGCTTCCAGGAAGGCCGCGGAGGAAGACTTGAACGACTGCGCCCGAACCGTCGGACGCCACTTTTACCCGTCTTCCGCCTTGGCGGAACGACTGCCTGAGCAGTCGCCTCCAATATAGATTTGCCCCGAGCCCTCAGGCCAGTGCTTTTGCATTTGATTGCAATTTCACGTGCACCCCGTGCAGCTCGGAAGCCGTGTATTTCGATAGCACACCAACCGCTCTCAAACCCCTTCAACCTGTGTTTGCATCCATGCTTTTTTATAATTCATCGATCTAAGAAATTCACATCATAGTATTGACCATGTATTTAGTGACCTCCTAGAATCCGCCAGCGCTCGAATAGAGCGTTTTTTGTTTCCGCTGCCTCACGACTGAGCAGATCCCGCAGGCCTGCATCGCCAAGGTGCCCAGCGCACCCCGCCTCCCGGATCCGCAGCACCCAATCCAGGGTGCCGGCCTCAACGGCCTTCGCTTCCCGGCGAAGGCCGTTTCGGGCTGGCGCCCCTAGAAAGGAAAAAGCTATGCCAGCGTCAGGAAAATTCTTCGCCGCCGCGCGAACGTTCGCCATCGATGTGGCCAACGGTTTTCTTGCCATCATCCACAACAGCTTCGCCCTGCTGGGCCTGGCTGTGGCCTTTCTGGCCATCACCTTGTTCGCCCGTCCCGATCTGCGCGATGCCGGAGAGAGCCAGTTGCGCTCCTGGCTGACCGCCCGCCAGACGGCCGAACTGGGCATGCCCGTCGAGCTCGCCGCCAGCGAGCGCGCGACGGCGACCAATCCCAAGAGCCTGCCCAAGGAGCAGGCGGCCGTGGCCTTCTGGCTCAGCAAGAAATACCGCGTGGCGCCGGAGCCCATCGCTGCCCTGGTCAGCGAGGCCTACGACCTGGGCAAGGCCAACCGCCTGGATCCCACGCTGATCCTGGCCATCATGGCGATCGAGTCGAGCTTCAACCCGTTCGCACAAAGCGCCGTGGGCGCGCAGGGTCTGATGCAGGTGATGACCACGGTGCACACCGACAAGTACGAGAACTTCGGTGGCCAGAACGCTGCGTTCGATCCCGTGAGCAATCTGCGCGTGGGCGTGCGCGTGCTCAAGGAATGCATAGAGCGCGCCGGCTCCATCGAGGGCGGCCTGCGTTACTACGTGGGCGCGGCCAATCTGCCCACCGATGGTGGCTACGCCGCCAAGGTGCTGGCCGAGCACCAGCGCCTGCGCCTTGCGGCAGGCATGCGCGCGGTGCCCTTGATGACAGCCAAGATCGAGCAGCCCAAGCCGGCGGTCCAGGTCGCGGTGACCAAGCCTGTCACACCCGCCACAGCAGCCACGGCCACCGAGGCCGCCGCCACACAGGCACCGGTACCCGTGAGCTCGGGTATTCCGTCCGTGCGCACCGAGCAGGTAGCACTGCAAACCCAGGAGCCGGCCCTGTAGCCGCGCCCCGCCGCGAGATGACGACTGGAGCTGGCCGAGGCCAGCTTTTTTCATGGTGGCCACGGCGCGCACCGCAAAGCGCCGCACGCAAAAGCGGCGTCACCGGCGCAACCGCGGCGCAAGCGGCAGCGCCGGCTCAGCTACACTAACGGGGTACGCAACTGGCGATAGGCGCAGCCGCTTCATGCAGGCTGCCGCTGACGTGGAAACCAGCAGAAGGCCCGGCAGGGACCACCTTCTGTGAACCACCGGGGAGCGTACCGCCCGGGTCCTGTCCAGACGGACGTGGCTTGGAGTGTTCCGCCGTTCGCCTGGGCAGCCCTTGGCCTCAAGGGAATTTCAAGTTCACAGGACTGCCATGTTTCAACGCACCAATACCGTCGAGAAGGTCGACGCCGAAGTCTTTGCCGCCATCCAGGCCGAAAACCTGCGCCAGCAAGAACACATCGAACTGATCGCCAGCGAGAACTACTGCTCGCCCGCCGTGATGGAAGCCCAGGGCTCCCAGCTCACCAACAAGTACGCGGAAGGCTACCCGGGCAAGCGCTACTACGGCGGCTGCGAGAACGTGGACGTGGTCGAGCAGCTCGCCATCGACCGCGTCAAGAAGCTGTTCGGCGCCGAAGCCGCCAATGTGCAGCCCAACTCCGGTTCCCAGGCCAATCAGGCCGTGCTGATGGCCTTCGCCAAGCCCGGCGACACCATCATGGGCATGAGCCTGGCCGAAGGCGGCCACCTGACGCACGGCATGCCGCTGAACATGTCGGGCAAGTGGTTCAACGTGGTCTCCTATGGCCTGAACGCCGAGGAAGCCATCGACTACGACAAGATGGAAGCCCTGGCGCGCGAGCACAAGCCGCGCATCATCGTGGCCGGCGCCTCGGCCTACGCATTGGCCATCGATTTCGAGCGCTTCGCCAAGATCGCAAGGGAAGTCGGCGCGATCTTCTGGGTGGACATGGCCCACTATGCCGGCCTGATCGCCGCAGGCGTCTACCCCAACCCCGTGCCGCACGCCGACGTGGTCACCACCACCACGCACAAGAGCCTGCGCGGCCCGCGCGGCGGCGTGATCCTGATGAAGGCCGAGCACGAGAAGGCCATCAACAGCGCCATCTTCCCCGGCCTGCAAGGCGGCCCGCTGATGCATGTCATCGCCGGCAAGGCCGTGGCCTTCAAGGAAGCACTGTCGCCCGAATTCAAGGCCTATCAGGAACAGGTCGTCAAGAATGCCAAGGTCGTCGCCGAAACGCTGACGGCCCGTGGCCTGCGCATCGTCTCCGGCCGCACGGAAAGCCATGTCATGCTGGTGGACCTTCGCGCCAAGGGCATCACGGGCAAGGCAGCCGAAGCCGCGCTGGGTGCCGCCCACATGACGATCAACAAGAACTCCATCCCCAACGACCCGGAAAAGCCCATGGTCACCAGCGGCATCCGCGTGGGCACGCCCGCCATGACCACGCGCGGCTTCAAGGAAGAGGAAGCCCGCCTGACGGCCAACCTGCTGGCCGACGTGCTGGAGAACCCGAACGACGAGGCCAACCTGGCACGCGTTCGCGCCCAGGTGGCCGAGCTGACGGCGCGCTTTCCGGTCTACGGCGCCTGAGCTGCGCATAGAGAACCGCCATGAAGTGCCCTTTCTGCAGCCATCCGGACACCCAGGTCGTGGAGACCCGCGAGGCCGAGGATGGGGGCTTCATCCGCCGTCGCCGCCAATGCGGCGGCTGCGACAAGCGCTTCACGACCTATGAGCGGCCCGAGGTCAGCTTTCCCGCCATCGCCAAGAAGGACGGGCGGCGCATCGAATACGAGCGCAACAAGTTGCTGGGCTCGTTCAAGATCGCGCTGCGCAAGCGCCCCGTGAGCACCGAACAGATCGATGCCGCCATCGAACGCATCGAGGAACGACTGCGCAACATGGGCGAGCGCGAAGTGCTGTCCAGCCGCCTGGGCGAGATGGTGATGCGCGAGCTCAAGCTGCTCGACAAGGTGGGATACATCCGCTATGCCAGCGTCTACCGCAGCTTCGAGGATGTGGACGACTTCAAGAACGTCATGGATGAGGTGCGCAATCCCGGCTGATGGCCGGGGCCTCGCAGACGAAAAAGCCGCCCTCGGGCGGCTTTTTTCTTGGGGTGCCTCAGGGGGCCGCTGCAGGAATCGGCGCCAGGCCCGAATCCACGTCTCCGCACTGGGCGCGGTGGCGCAGCGCATGGTCCATCACCACCAGTGCCAGCAGTGCCTCGGCGATGGGCGCGGCGCGGATGCCCACGCAGGGATCGTGACGGCCCTTGGTGATGACCTCGGTACTCTGACCATGCACGTCGATGGATTCGCGCGGCGTGATGATGGAGCTGGTCGGCTTGATCCCGATGCGCACCTCCAGGTCCTGGCCCGTGCTGATGCCGCCGACGATGCCACCTGCGTTGTTGCTGCGAAAACCCTCGGGACTGAGGGAATCCCCATGCGTGGTGCCGCGCTGGGCCACGCTATCGAAGCCCGCGCCGATTTCCACGGCCTTCACGGCGTTCAGCCCCATCATCGCGTAGGCGATATCGGCGTCCAGCCGGTCGTACAAGGGCTGGCCCAGGCCCACCGGCATGCCGCTGGCCTGCACGCGCAGCGCGGCGCCGCAGGAGTCGCCCGACTTGCGCAGTGCCTCCATGTACTCCTCATAGCGGGAGACATCGGCCACGGGGGCGAAAAAGGGGTTGTTGCGCACATGCTCCCAGCTCTCGAACGGCAGCGACAGCTCGCCCACCTGGGTCATGCAGGCGCGGAACTCGGTGCCGAACCTCTCCTTGAGCCACTTCTTGGCCACGGCGCCCGCGGCGACCGTGGGCGCCGTCAGGCGCGCCGAGGAACGGCCGCCGCCGCGCGGATCGCGGATGCCGTACTTCTGGAAGTAGGCATAGTCGGCATGGCCGGGCCGGAAGCTCTGCGCGATGTTGGAGTAGTCCTTGCTGCGCTGGTCGGTATTGCGGATGAGCAGCGAGATGGGCGTTCCGGTCGTCTTGCCTTCGTAGACGCCGGAGAGTATCTCCACCGCGTCGGGCTCGTTGCGCTGGGTCACGAACTTGCTGGTGCCGGGGCGGCGGCGGTCCAGGTCGAACTGGATGTCCGCTTCGCTCAGCGCCATGCCGGGCGGGCAGCCATCGATCACGCAGCCTATGGCCGGGCCGTGCGATTCGCCGAAGTTGGTGACTGTGAATAGGGTGCCGAAGGTGTTGCCGCTCATAGGCCGATGATTATGCCCGCGCCGCTGGCGGGCTTGCGCAGGGACATCGGCTGCATGGACGGCACCCTATGCTCGAAAGCTATGAGGCATCCAGATTCGATAGGTGAAAATCCGTGTGGCCGCAGGCGCCAGCCTGGGGAACACTGCCCTGTGCGCCTCGGGCGCCATGCGGGGGATTTTCCGAATGCAGGTCCATTTCGACTCGTCGCGTGTCGCCGACCGCGACAACTTCGCCAGCTACAGCGCACTCACCGATCGCCTGATGTACCCTGCCGCGCGCAGCACCCGTGCCCGCCAGCCGGAGGGTCGCATGCGCCTGGCCAGCGCGGACATCGCAGGGCTGCTGCTGCTGGAGCTCATCCGTCCGCCAGGCCGCAGCGCGCGCAGCCTGCGGCACGGACGGGTGGATGCCTGCTTCGTTTCCGTCCTCGGTGCGGGACCGGTGGTCCTGGACACGGGCGGGTACCGCACCGTCCAGAACGTCGGCGACGTCATCGTGTGGCATGCCGACCAGCCGCACGAATGGCGCTATGAGCACGGCATGTCCAGCATCTGCGTGCGCCTGCCCCTGAACTGGACGCGCATCGCGGGAGCGGACGGGTGGCGCCCCAGGGTGCTGGCGGGCTCCAGTCCCCTGGGCATCCTGGCGGCCTCCCTGGTGCGCCAGATTGCAGCGCTGCCGCAGCCCCGCTGCACGCAGGCGGCCCGCCATCTGCGTTCGGCCCTGCTGCACGGGCTGTCTGCATCGCTGTGGGCCCAGGAGCCCATCACCGGCGATCGCCTGGCCGACGCCAGGCAGTACATGCAGGCGCGGCTGGATGATGCCGAACTGACGCCGGCGCAGGTCGCACAGGCGCTGGGACTTTCAACGCGCAGTCTCGCGCGCCTGTTCGCCGCCGAGGGATCTACCCCCAGCCGCTGGCTCTGGAGCGAGCGCCTGGCCCAGGCACACCGGCTGCTGGCGCAAGGCGAGGTCGGGCGTGTGACCGACGCGGCGCTGGCCTGCGGCTTCACGAGTTTTTCGCATTTCAGCCGTGCTTTCCGGCAGGCCTACGGCATGGCCCCCAGCGCCCTGCTCAGTCGAGCTTGAGGTTGATCGCCTTGACGATGCCGCCATACAGCTCGCGGTCGGCACGGATGCGCTGGGCGAAGGCTTGCGGGGTGCTGGCGGTGACGGAGATGCTCAGCTCATCGAGCCGGCTCTTGATGGCGGGGCTGGCCAGGGCGGCCGCCATGGCGCCATGCAGCCTGTCGATCACGGCCGCCGGCGTTCCCGCGGGGGCCAGGTAACCGAACCACAGATCGATCCTGACACCGGGCACCCCCACCTCGGTCCAGGTGGGTACGTCAGGGAAATGGGGCGAACGCGTGGCACCCGCGGTGGCAATGCAGCGCATCTTGCCACCGCGCACGTGGGCGATGGCATCCGGTCCGCTGAGCATGCCGAAGTCCAGTTCGCCCGACATGATGGCGACCGACATGGGTGCCGCCCCCTTGTAGGGGACGTGGTTGAAGCGCGTGCCCGCATCGCGGTTGAACAGCTCGCCCAGGATGTGCGATATGCCACCAGGCCCCGAAGATCCGAAATTCGCGGGCTTGCCGGATTTGCCCAACGCGACCAGGTCGGCCGGCGTCTTCAGCGGCGAAGCCGTGGGCACGCAAAACAGCATGGGCGCCGTGGCGGCGATCATGATGGGCGCGAAGTCCTTTTCCACATCGTAGGGCAGCCTGGAAAAGGCGCTGGCCGCGATGGCATTGGGCCCCGGATTGCCCACCAGCAGCGTGTATCCGTCCGGTCGGGAACGGGCCACCTGGGCGGAGCCGATGGTACCCGCCGCGCCCGGCCGCGCCTCCACCACGATGGGCTGGCCCAGCGCACGCCCCATGTGCTCCCCCAGCAGGCGGGACAGCACGTCGGTGCTGCCGCCAGCGGGATAGGGGTCGATGATGGTGATACTGCGGCGTGGATAGTCGGCCGCCTGGGCCTGGGCCTGGGCCTGGGCCTGGGCCTGGGCCTGGGCCAGGAATGCGGTGAAGGCCAGGACGATGGCGCCGGCAAGGTGCTTTTTCATGCGTGTCTCCTTGGAATCGATGGCGAGGGCTGCGGTGCAGGCAGCACGGACCGCGGTGGCCGCTCTACAGGGCACGCCAGTCCACGGACTGCTCATGGGCGTGGGCGATGCGGTAGATGGTGGACTCGGCGAAATGCCGGGCCACCAGCATGGCGCCCACCGGCAGGCCGTCGATGCATCCGCAAGGCAGGGACATGGCCGGATGGCCGGTCACGTTGAACGGCAGCGTGTTGGCCACCATGCCCGCGGTCGCTTCCACGAAAGCCAGCGTCTCGGCCTGCCCTTCCGGCAGGCGCTGGGCCACCGACGGCGTGGTCGGCATCAGCAGCGCATCGAAGCCCTGTAGCAGCGCGTCGTAGCCTGCGCGCAGGCTGTGGCCGAAATTGATGGCGCGGGCATAGTAGCGGTGCCCGTTCATGCGGGTCAGGTGCGTGCCCGCCACCAGCGCGGCCCGCACGGTCAGGGGCAGCGTGTCCAGCGCCTGGGCATGCCCCTTGCGAAAGCGCACCATGAGATCCTCGGGATAGCGGTCATGGCGCCCGGTGCCGAAGCCGTCGCCACCGAACAGCGTTCGCAAGGCACCTTCCAGCAAAATGGGCCGGCATGCGCCGGCGGCACGCGCATGCACGGGCAGCGAGACGGACTCCACGGTCGCACCCAGCCGCTGCAGATGCGCTGCGGCCTGGCGCACACGCTGATGGACCCCGGGATGGGCCCCCGGCATGGCAAAGCCCTCCTCCACCACGGCGATGCGCATGCCCGCGATGGGTTGTCCCAGCGCCTCGGTATAGCGCTGCGTGCGCACGTTGCGCTGGCGCGGGTCCACGCCATCGTCGCCGGCGATCACCTCCAGCAGCAGCGCGTTGTCGGCCACGCAGTTCGTCATCGGCCCCAGGTGGTCTATGGTGGGCTCCATCGGCAGCGCGCCGGTATAGGGCACCAGGCCGAAGGTCGGTTTCATGCCGTAGATGCCGCACAGCGCCGCCGGCAGCCGGATGGAGCCTCCCTGGTCGCCACCGATGGCCATGTCCACCTGGCCGGCGCCCACCAGTGCTCCGCAGCCCGAGGAAGAGCCACCGGCCGAATAGCCTCGCCGGTGCGGGTTGTGCACGGGTCCGCTGGCACTGGTGAAGCTGTTGGCCGACAGGCACAGGTTCTCGCAGACCGCCTTGCCCTTGATACGGGCGCCAGCGGCCAGCAGCCGGGTGACCACGGTGGCATCGAAGGACGGCACGTAGCCATCGATCACGGCATTGCCGTTCATCATGGGCACGCCGGCCAGGAAGATGTTGTCCTTGAGCGCCACGCTGCGCCCGGCCAGCGCGCCCTGCGCCGCACCGACGATGTCCGTGCGGCGGTACCAGGCGTTCAGCGGATCCTGCGCCGCCTCGGGCCGCGAGGCATCTCTTGCACCCGGCGAAGGCGCCACATCGAAGGGGGTGGCATCCAGCAGCCGGTAGCAGGCGGCCAGCGGCTGCACGAGGCGGTCATAGGCATCCAGCGAGGCGCTGTCCACGGGCAGCGCGCATTGCATGGCCGCTTCGCGCAGCTGCAACCGGGAAGGGGATTCGATGGACAAGGGCACTCCTTGGAGGATGGGACGGTGTCTTCAATGTAGAAGTCCGTCGCCTGCCCTGCCTGCCCCGGCCTGCCAGCTCGCTTGACTGTGCCTGCCACATCTGGCGGGGAACACACAAAAATACCCCCCACGCTCCCCTTGCTCCGCAAGGTCCGCTGCCCCCGAGGGGGCCGCTATTTGTCTTGGGGCGGCCCGGCGACAAAAAGGCCCCGCCGCAAGGTGCGGCCGGGGCCTTGTCCGGTGGATGCGAGGGATTGCGCGCCCGGCAGGTCTCAGTCCGCGCCCTGGCGCTCGCCTTCGGGCCAGTCTCGGATGTAGGCCTTGAGCATGCGGTTCTCGAAGTTCTGGCTGTCCACCACGGCCTTGGCCACGTCGTACAGGCTGATAACACCCATCAGCATGCGCTTGTCCATCACGGGCATGTAGCGGGCGTGGCGGTCCAGCATCATGCGGCGTACCTCGTCCATCTCGGTCTCCATGGTGCAGGTCATGGGCGCGTCGTCCATGGCCGAACGCACCAGGGTCTCGCCCACGCCGCCGTGCTTGACGAAGCCCTGGATCACCTCGCGGAAAGTCAGCATGCCGACCACATCGCCATGCTCCATGACCACCAGGGAGCCGATGTCGCGCTCCGACATGACCTGGACCGCGCTGGCCAGGCTCTCGTCCGGGGACACCGTGTAGAGGGTGTTGCCCTTGACGCGCAGGATGTCACTTACTTTCATGCCCAATCTCCAAAGTTGTCTGTGTCACCGTGGTGGCGGTGAGCCGCTCCATGAGCCGCTGTCTGGCAGGAAATATAGCCCACAATGCCCGCTTGCCTTGACAACCATGGAGACAGGAATGCCCGGCTACTCGGACCCCGGCTTTGACACCCTGGCGCTGCACGCGGGCGCCCAGCCCGACCCCGCCACCGGCGCGCGCGCCACGCCCATCCATCTGACGACCTCGTTCGTCTTCGAGTCCAGCGACCATGCGGCCTCGCTGTTCAACCTGGAGCGCCCCGGCCACGTCTACAGCCGCATCTCCAATCCCACCAACGCGGTGCTGGAGCAGCGCGTCTCGGCCCTGGAAGGCGGCGTGGGCGCGATTGCGGTGGCCAGCGGCCAGGCGGCGCTGCACCTGTCGGTGGCCACGCTCATGGGCGCGGGCAGCCACATCGTGGCCAGCACGGCGCTGTACGGCGGCTCGCAGAACCTGCTGCACTACACGCTGGCGCGCTTCGGCATAGAGACCACCTTCGTCAAGCCCAGCGACATCGACGCCTGGCGCGCCGCCGTGCGCCCCAACACCCGACTGTTCTTCGGCGAGACCGTGGGCAATCCCGGCCTGGATGTGCTGGACATTCCCACCGTCTCGGCCATCGCCCATGAGGCCGGCGTGCCGCTGCTGGTGGACTCCACGCTGACCTCGCCCTGGCTGATCAAGCCTTTCGAGCACGGTGCGGACATCGTCTACCACTCGGCCACCAAGTTCCTGTCGGGCCACGGCACCGTGGTCGGCGGCATCGTGGTGGACGGCGGCAGCTTCGACTGGGAAAAGTCCGGGCGCTTCCCCGAGCTGACCCAGCCCTACGACGGCTTCCACAACATGGTGTTCAGCGAGGAAAGCAGCACCGGCGCCTTCCTGCTGCGCGCGCGCCGCGAAGGCCTGCGCGACTTCGGCGCCTGCATGAGCCCGCACACGGCCTGGCTGATCCTGCAGGGCATCGAGACCCTGCCGCTGCGCATGGAACGCCACATGCGCAATACGGAGAAGGTCGTGCAGTTCCTGGCCAGCCACCCGCTGGTCAGCCGCGTGGGCCATCCCCTTCTCGATTCACACCCCTCGCACCAGCTCGCGCAGAAGCTGCTGCCGCGTGGTGCCGGTTCGGTGTTCAGCTTCGACATCCGGGGCAACCGCAACCAGGGCAAGAAGTTCATCGAGACGCTCAAGGTCTTCAGCCACCTGGCCAACGTGGGCGACTGCCGCAGCCTGGTCATCCACCCGGCCAGCACCACGCATTTCCGCATGAGCGACGAGGCGCTGGCCGGCGCGGGCATCAGCCAGGGAACCATTCGCCTGTCCATCGGACTGGAGGATGCCGATGACCTGATCGACGATCTCAAGCGCGCCCTCAAGGCCGCCGAGAAGGCTGCATAAGAACACGGGAGAGCTGCAATGAAGATCGACGTACAGGGCCATTCCATCTACGCCTACACCGGCGGCAAGGCCTTCAATCCGGCACAGCCCACGGCCATCCTGATCCACGGAGTGCTGTGCGACCACAGCGTCTGGGCGCTGCAAAGCCGCTACCTGGCCAACCATGGCTGGAACGTGCTGGCCCTGGACCTGCCCGGCCACTGCAAGAGCGCGGGCGACGCACCCGAGAGCGTGGAGGCGGCCGCGGACTTCATCGGCCGACTGATGGACGCCGCCGGCCTGGAGCAGGCCGCGCTGGTCGGCCACAGCTGGGGCAGCCTGATCGCCATGGAGGCCGCCGCCCGCCTGGGTGCGCGCATCAGCCACCTGGTGCTGGTGGGCACGGCCTTCCCGATGAAAGTCTCGCCCGCGCTGCTGGAGTCGGCGCTGCAAACGCCCGAACAGGCCATCCACATGGTCAACGTGTTCTCGCGCGCCACGCTGGCTCCGCCCAGCGGCGCAGGCAGCTGGGTGTTCGGCGCCGGCATGGCGCTGGGCCGGCGCGTGCTGGCCAGCAACGACCGCACCAACCTGCTGCACACCGGCTTCAAGGCCTGCGACAGCTACGCCGGCGGCGAAGCCGCCATGGCGGCCCTGCAATGCCCCGTGCTGTTCGCGCTGGGCGAACAGGACCAGATGACGCCGCCCAAGGCCGCCAAGGGCCTGATCGAGGCAGCCCGGGCCGCGCAGCGCCAGGTCAGCATCGTGCACCTGCCCAGCGGCCACAACCAGATGACCGAGGCGCCCGACCAGACGCTGTTCGCCATCCGGGACTTCCTGGCACGCTGAGCCCCGGCCGGGTCTTGCCTGCCGGGCCCGGCGGCACTCACGTGCCGCGCGCGGGGAAGATGCTCTTCTTCACGAGCGCGTGCACGCCCCAGTTGCCATCCACCACCTGGGTGATGCCGAAGTCCACGGCGATCGACATCAGCGAGATGGCCTCGTCCTCGCCCAGCCCCTGGGTGGTCATGAGGAAGTGGCGCATCTTGTGATAGGCATCGCGCAGCGCCAGGTCCACGGAAGATTTCTTGAAGATCTGGTTTTGCGCATCCGGTCCCAGTTCCGCCAGGTAGTTGGCGTAACTGAAGCCGTGCAGCAGCCATTCGTCCTGGGTTTCGAGCAGCGGATAGGCCAGCTCGGCCAGCGGCGTTCCGGGCAGGTCCGCCTTCTTGTGCAGGATCAGCTGGAAAGTGCCGGTCAGCGAGCATTCGATGGCCGTGCCGCACAGCTCGGAGTCCCCCTGCGAGGCATGCGGATCGCCCACGGTGAAGTTGGCCCCCGGCACGGCCACGGGGAAATACATGGTCGCCCCCTTGCCGATGCGCCAGTTGTCGATGTTGCCGCCCGTGTGGTTGGGCGGGATGGAACTGGCCATCTCCACCTCGGCCGGCGCCACGCCGATGGTGCCGAAGTGCGGGCGCACGGGAACGCGGATATTGCGCAGCACGTTTTCGTTCTTGCTGATCGTGCGGTGGTCCACGGGCACGCCCGGATAGTCGATGGTCGGGTGGACCACGCCGAAGGGGTCGGTCTGCGGCGTCCAGCGGTAGTTGTAGACGGCGCGGGCCCAGTTGCGCTCGCCGGTCGCATCCACCTCGTAGATGGTGACCACCTCGCGCTTTCGGGGCTCGGTGAGCGTATCGCCATAGTGAAAGCCCCAGTTCGCCGCCGCGTTGCTGCCGAAGGTCCGGCCCTTGAACTGCGGGTTGCCCGAGGGGCGGGGCACCACATCGATGATGCGCACTTCCAGCACGTCGCCGGGCTGCGCGCCCTTGATGCGCACCGGCCCCGTGCAGATGTGCACGCCCTGGCCGCCGCCGGCGCCGTTCTTGGCATCCATGGGACCGGCGCCCCGGCGATCGACGCTCTTGCGCTGGCTGTCCCAGTGGAACACGCTCTCGGCGCCAGGGTCGCCACGGACCATGCGTTCGGCATCGTCATTGGCATGGTGGGTCAGCGTCTCCATGGTCACGTAGTCACCCGATTCGACTTCGACCACCGGCTTGGCCGATCTGCTGAAGTAGCCCCAGAGCACGGTGCTGGCAGAGGCGGGAATGTAGTAGTGGCTGGCCATGCCCTGGCCGGTCCGGGCGCCAGCCGTGCCCTGGGCAAAGGCCCGTGACGGCGCCATCGCGCCGCTGATGGCGCCGGCCGAGACCGCGCCGCCGCCGACCACCATGGCGTCGCGCAGGAAAGAGCGGCGCGCGACCTGGAATTCCTCGCGGATCAGCCTCTCATCGGCTGGCGAAGCGCCGTGCTGGCAGCCCGGGCCGCAGATATGTTCTTGGTGGGGGATGGTCATCGAAAATACTCCTGATGCTGTGGATCGGTGCCGGCAGCGCCAGTGTCCAGGCGAGCCGGCCCAGGCCGGTTGTTCCTGCGCGCACAAAAACTTGTCGCGTCTCCCATCTGCTGCGTCGGACTTGGACAGTCAGCGTGGGGAAGTTCATAGTTCGCCCCTGATGCACGACGATCCAAGACGCTTTTCCACCCACGCATTTCCCGATGCCCTGCGACAGGCTGCGCTCAATGAGGCGCTGTCCAGGGCCGGCATCCATGGCGAGGCACATACACCGCCAGCCACCCATCTGGCCCTGCGCAGCTCGCCGCTGGGATCGGTTTTCATCACGCTGGCCACCTCGCCGCTGACACTGCGGGGCGTGGCCACGCGGTTGCGCGGACCGGGCCTGCTCCTGTGCACCCTGCTGCAGGGCAGCGCCGAGGCGACGATCGAGGAGGCCGCGTTCCCTCTCAAGGCTGGCTCCGCCCTGCTGCTGGAGCCGGACCGGGACTGGCAACTGCGGTTGCCCGGCGATGGCCGCCTGCTGCTTGCGCGGCTGGAGTCCTCCAGCTTCCTGTTGCGCCTGCTGCGCTCGTGCCCGCCCGAGGCCAGGCACATCGGCGGGACAGGCGGCGTGGGTGCCATGTGCATGGCCATGGCGGCCTCGCTGGCAGAGCAGATCGACACCCTGGCGCAGGACGATCTGCTGTCGGTGGAGGCCACGCTCACCGACATGCTGGTCACCTGCCTGACACCCCGCGCCGGCAGCCCCGACCAGGGGCAGGCCGAGGCGACCGAGCCGCCAAGCGCCGTGCAGCTTGGCCATTTGCGCCGCATCTGCCGTGCCATCGAAACCCGGCTGGGCGATGTCGAGCTGTCCATCGATGCCATCGCCGACGCCGAAGGGCTGTCCACGCGCTATCTGCAAAAGCTGTTCAAGGGGGCGGCCACCAGCTTCAGCAGCTACCTGCGCGAGCGCCGGCTGGAGCGCTGCCGCATGGACCTGAGCAACCGCTCGCTGCAGCATCTCTCCATCGCCGAGCTGTGCTTTCGCTGGGGCTTTGGCGATGCCGCCAACTTCAGCCGTGCCTTCACGGCCCGCTATGGCCTGTCCCCCAAGGCCTATCGCACCCATCCGGCGCGCGAGCAGGATGCGCCGCCCGGCCAGCGCGGGCGTCCCTCGCCCGCCGAGAGTGTCGTGCAGGGGGCCGAACCGGCCACCGCGCGCTCGGCGCACAGCCCCTTCCAGGCCCTGTTGCGCGACCATGCACGCTATGCCCAGGCGCTGGCCCTGGTGCCCAAACGCTCGGCGCACGCAGACGGCGGCGGTGCGTCGGCCCAGCACTACTACCTGCCGGTCTCCGACAAGACCGTGCACTGGGGCTACCTGAGCCGCTCGCTCAAGCCCGTGCTGTCGGTGCGCTCGGGCGACGTGGTGACCATGGAGACGCTGACCCAGCATGCCTCGGACGACTGGGAGCGCATGATCGAAGGAGACCCGGGTGCCGAAAGCGTGTTCCACTGGACCGCAGCCCAGAAGGCCGTGGACCGGCGCGGCGCAGGCCCGATGGACGCCTCGATCTACGGCCGCGGCGCGGGCGAGGGCTTCGGCGTGCACATCTGCACCGGCCCCATCTATGTGCATGAGGCCGAGCCCGGCGACCTGCTGGAGATACGCATCCTCGACGTGCAGCCGCGCCCCAGCTGCAGCCCCGCCCACCACGGCCGTGTCTTCGGCAGCAACGCCGCCGCCTGGTGGGGCTTTCACTATCGCGACCAGATCATGGAGCCGCGCCAGCGCGAAGTGGTCACCATCTACGAAATCGACCATGCAGTGCCCGAGGAGCCGACGGCCCGCGCTGTCTACAACTACCGCTGGACGCCGCAGACCGACCCCTTCGGTGTGGTCCATGCGACCATCGACTACCCGGGCGTGCCCGTGGACCCCGCCAGCATCACCCGGCGCTTCGGCGTGCTGGACAAGGCCCGCGTGCCGCTGCGCCCGCATTTCGGCATGCTGGCCGTGGCGCCGCGCGAGGCCGGCCTGATCGACTCCATACCGCCGAGCTACTTCGGTGGCAACCTGGACAACTGGCGCGCCGGCAAGGGCGCCACCCTCTACCTGCCCGTATCGGTGCCGGGCGCGCTGTTTTCGGTGGGAGACCCGCACGCCTCCCAAGGCGACTCGGAGCTATGCGGCACGGCCATCGAATGCTCGCTGACCGGCAGCTTCGAGCTGCGGGTGCACAAGCGCGCCGCGCTGGACAACCGTTTCCTCGCGGAACTGGACCACCCTTTCCTGGAGACCGACTCCGAATGGGTGATACAGGGCTTCAGTTTCACCGACCACCTGGCCGAACTGGGCAGCCAGGCGCAGTCCCAGGTCTATCGCAAGTCATCGCTGGAAGGAGCCATGCGCGACGCCTTCCACAAGACCAGGCGCTATCTGATGCTGGCCCATGGGCTCGACGAGGACGAGGCCGTATCGCTGATCTCCGTCGCCGTGGACTTCGCCGTGACGCAAGTGGTGGACGGCAACTGGGGCGTGCACGCCGTGATCAAGAAGACGCTGTTCCCGCCCGAACTCTCGGCGTCCGCGCAGGCGGGCCGCTGAAGTTCGCCCAGGATCAGACCCGCTCCAGGAAACGGGCAATGCGCTGGGCGATGCGCTCGGGCTGCTCGCGGTGGGGCACATGGCCGCCTGCCGCGACGATCTCCACCTCCACCGGTCCACGTGCCCGGTCCCGGATGCGCTCGGGATGCACCAGGGAGCCGAACTCGTCGCGCTCTCCATGGATGACCAGCACCGGGCAGCACACCTGCTCCAGCGCCTCGTCCAGCCGGTAGCCGGCGAAAGGCTCGGACAGCCAGGTGTCGACCCAGGCCGACAGCACCCAGGCCGCCTTGTCGCCATGGTATTTGCGCAACCGGTCAAGCTGGCCGGGCCGGGCGAAGTCGTCCCGGGCAGCCCGTATGCCCTGCAACGTCCGCTCCTCCACGAAAGCCTGTGCGGACTCCGTCACGAGCGCCTTGCACTGCCCGCCAAAGCGTGCGGCCACCATGGCGGCCATGCCGCCTCCCACGCTGTGGCCCAGCACGATGAACCCCTCCAGGCCCAGCGCCTGGTGCACGGCGGCGAATGCCGTGCGCGCTTCCTCGGCCACGAAGCCCGGGCCCAGCGTCCCCGGATACGGGTCCGACTGGCCGAAGCCCAACCGGTCATAGGCCAGCACATCGCGCTGCGTGGCCTGGGCCAATTGCTGCGGGAAATCACGCCACAGCGCCACCGACCCCAGGGAATCGTGCAACAGCACGATGGGCGCACGCGCCGCGGGCCCATCACCGGATGACGGCGCCCGCCAGCGCCTGACATAGATCCGCCCCTGGGGCGTGGCAACGCGGGTTTCGCTCAAGGATTCGGGTTGATCGGTCATGCACGAGGAAAGCATCGGAGACTCCATGCCGGTCAGCGCCGGTCCGGCGGACATCATGCGCCCGCAGGCCGCAGGCAGGCGACGCCATGGCGACGCGCGGGGCCGGATGCGGCACCATTTGCATCTACGGCGGCAGTTTTTGGAGGCTGGCGCCCGTGGGTTCCCCCGCTGGCGAAGCTCCCTGCCGGCGCGTATAACGGGTGCCACCCCATGCACGCGAAGGCCTGCCATGTCCCAAGCTTCCGCCCCCCTGCCCGGCTCCGCCCCAGCGGCCGTGGACCCGCGCCAGTTCAAGAGCTTTGCCGAGTTCTATCCGTTCTACCTGCAAGAGCACAGCAACCGCACCTGCCGGCGCCTGCACTTCGCAGGTTCCACGCTGGCGCTGCTGTGCCTGTTCGCGCTGTTCCTGACGGGCAGCTTCTGGTTCCTGCTGGCCGGGCTGCTGTTCGGCTACGGCTTCGCCTGGATCGGCCATTTCGGCTTCGAGAAGAACCGACCCGCCAGCTTCAAGCGACCGCTGTACAGCTTTCGCGGCGACTGGGTCATGTGGCGCGACCTTCTCACGGGCCGGATCCCTCTGTGACGCCGGATGACGACCGTTGCCGGCCATCGAGCAGATCGGCCAGCGTCATGCCGGCCAGGCCGGTCCGCTCCCACAGCGGCTGCACCGCCTGCGAAGGCGCCAGCAGCAGCCTCTCGACCAGGGGCGCGAGCGGGGTGTGCTGCGGCTCCACGAGCAGCACATAGCGCGGCTCGGGCCCCTCGGTGGCCACCGCAGCGCCAGGCGCCTGCACCGTGCCCACCCAGTCCAGGACGGACAGCGCCTGCAGCACCGGGTCGATCTGCTGCCAATCCACGCGCAGTCGCCGGGCCAGATCACTGGCATACAGGCCCTTGGCTGGCGACCCGCGCTCCTGCGCCAGGTATTGGAGTATCTCCACGGCCATCTCGAACTGCCAGCCCTGCTGGCCCGGCATGCGCTGCACGCCGGTCATCACGATGGGCAGGTAGGCGGTGACCACGGCTCCCAGCAGCACGATGACCCAGGCCACGTAGATCCAGATCAGCAAGATGGGCAGCGTGGCGAAGGTGCCGTAGATCACCGAGTACGTGGGCACGGATGCCAGGTACAGCCCCAGCGCCTTCTTGGCCAGCTCCATGCAGGTGGCCACGAACAGTCCCCCCACCCAGGCATGGCGCCAGCGCACCGCCGTGTTCGGCACATAGTGGTACAGGCCCGCCATGCCCGCAGCCAGCGCCAGGAACTCGATGGAGTCGAAGATGAAGCGCAGCCCTTCGGGCAAGGCATTGACGAGCCCGCGCGAGGCCGACATCACATAGGAGGACAGCACCAGGCTCAGGCCCAGCACCAGTGGCCCCAGCGTGATCGCAGCCCAGTAGATCAGCACGCGCTGGCCCAGCGGCCGCAGCTGGCGCACGCGCCAGATGTTGTTGAGCGTGCGGTCGATGGTCAGGATCAGCGCGATGGCCGTGACCACCAGGATGGAGAAGCCCGCCATGCCCAGCTGGCTGGCCTTGGAGGCGAACTGCGTCAGGTAGCCCAGCACCTGGCGGGCAATGGTCTCGGGAATCAGGCTGTCGATCAGCCAGCGCTCGAGCACGACCTGCACGCGCGAGAAGATGGGAAAGGCGGTGAACAGCGCCAGCGCCACCGTGAAGAACGGCACCAGGGCCAGCACCGTGGTGAAGGTCAGGCTGCTGGCCGTCACGCCCAGCCGGTCCTCGCGAAAGCGTTCGCGCAGCGTGTGCGCGGTATTGCGCCAGGGAAAGCAGCGCAGGCGTTCGCGCCAGGATGGTGGCACCGCAGGCTCGGGCCGCTCCATCAGAGAAAGGCTGCGCTCCCGTTCGGGAGCGGGCAGTGCAACGGCACCGTCCTCCAGGCCACCGGCAGGCTCCTGCCCGGGGCCGCCGCTCATCGCCATATCTCCGCTGCAACGCGCGTGCCTGAAACGGGAACGCGCGTGACCATCCAAGCAATCACATGTTCAAAGGACAAGACCATGGCCGATATGATGCCACCCCGATGACTGATTCCATTTCCCGCCCCGGCGCCGATGTCGCCGCCACCCGCTGGCTGGCGGTCTCCAGCCTCATGGGCCTGATCGTGCTGAGCCTGGCCTGGGAACTGTGGCTGGCGCCCATGCGGCCCGGGGGCTCCTGGCTGGTGCTCAAGGCCCTGCCGCTGGCGGTCCCGCTGGTCGGCCTGCTCAAGCACCGCATGTACACCTACCGCTGGGTCAGCCTGCTGGTCTGGATCTATTTCACCGAGGGCGTCGTGCGCGCCTGGAGCGACCCCGCGCCCGGCCGCTGGCTGGCGCTGATGGAAGTTTTCCTGTGCCTGATGCTGTTCACCGCCTGCGCCCTGCATGTGCGCTGGCGCCAGCGCAGCGCGCGCCGCGCGGCCCAGGCGGTCGGCGGCTGAGTCCCCGTTTTCATGCCTTCACGTCTTTGAAAGAAGTTGCAACATGACTGCACTGCTTGAACGCCTGCGCCAGATCGTCGGCGAAGCCCATGTACTCACCGAGGGCGACCTCGTCGCCTATGAACAGGACTGGCGCCGCCGCGTGCGCGGCAAGTCCCTGGCCGTGGTGCGCCCGGCCAGCACGGCCGAGGTGGCCGCCGTGGTGCGCGAATGCGCGGCCGCAGGCACCAGCATCATCCCCCAGGGCGGCAACACCGGGCTGTCGGTGGGCTCCACGCCCGACGACAGCGGCACGCAGGTCGTGCTCAGCCTCACGCGCCTGAATGCCGTGCGCCACATCGACCGCGACAACCTGAGCTTCACCGTCGAGGCAGGCTGCATCCTGCAAAGCCTGCAGGAGCTGGCCGAGAAGGAAGGCCTGCTCTTTCCCCTGTCGCTGGCGGCCGAAGGCAGCTGCACCATTGGTGGCAACCTGGGCACGAACGCGGGCGGCACCCAGGTCGTGCGCTACGGCAACACCCGCGAGCTGTGCCTGGGCCTGGAAGTGGTCACGGCCCAGGGCGAGATCTGGGACGGCCTCAAGGGCCTGCGCAAGGACAACACCGGCTACGACCTGCGCGATCTGTTCATCGGCAGCGAGGGCACGCTGGGCATCATCACCGCAGCCACCATGAAGCTGTTTCCGCAGCCCGCTGCCCAACTCACGGCCTTTGCCGCCGTGCCATCCATGGAGGCCGCCGTGCGCCTGCTGGGCATGGCGCACCAGCACCTGGGCGCGGGCCTGACGGGCTTCGAGGTGATGGGGCAGTTCGCACTGTCCCTGGTGATCAAGCACATGCCCCAGCTGCGCGTGCCTTTTGCGGGCCTGGACGGCGCGCCTCCCTACTACGTGCTGGTCGAGAATTCGGACAGCGAGTCCGAGCAGCATGCGCGCGAGCGTTTCGAGGCGCTGCTGGAGCTGGCCTTCGAGGACGGCTGCGTGCTCGACGCCGTGGTCGCCGAAAGCCTGTCCCAGGCCCATGAGCTGTGGCATATCCGCGAGAGCATTCCCCTGGCCCAGGCCGAGGAAGGCCTGAACATCAAGCACGACATCTCCATTGCGGCATCGCGCATTCCCGCCTTCGTCGAACACACCGATGCGGTGCTGCAGCGTGAGATCCCGGGTGTGCGCCTGGTCAACTTCGGCCACCTGGGCGACGGCAACCTGCACTACAACGTGCAGGCGCCCGTGGGCGGCGACGCCAAGGCCTTCCTCAATGAGCGCGAGCACCTGGTCAACCACTTGGTCTACGAGGCCGTGGCCGAGTTCGGCGGATCGTTCTCGGCCGAGCACGGCGTGGGCGCGCTCAAGGTGGACAAGCTGCAAAAATACCAGTCCCCCGTGGCGCTTTCCATGATGCGTGCCATCAAGAACGCGCTGGACCCGCAGGGCATCATGAACCCCGGCTGCATCCTGCCGAAATAGGGTCTTGCGGGCCCAGGGACCGCGTGCCCGGCACGGACCGGACAGCGGGCCTGCGCCTTTTTCCCGTCAGGAGGCCGGCCTGGCCTCGATGTTGGCCAGCGTCTTCTTCACCTGATCGGGCCAGGGAATGTCGGCGCCGCTCACGTCGGAGAAATCATCCTGCTTGCCATCGGTCAGGAGCCATACGCGCAATGCATTGCGCGCGGGGTCGATGACGATGGCCCCCATCTCCTCCCCGCCCTGGTGCGGACGCAGTCCGACGATGCTCCAGACGTCGCCCTCCCTGGTCAGCGGACCCACGGTGCGCATATTGCTCAGCAGCGTGGGGTAGCGGCTGCCCAGCAAGGCCTTGAGCCGGTCGGCGAGCACGCTTTGCTCCAGATAGTTGATGCCGTCGTACGGATACTTGCCGATGTACTCGGCCAGGCTGTCCAGGCCGGGCTCGCCCGCCTTGGCCGTCGAGGGCAGGCGTGTCTGCGCCATGGCGGCGGTGGGCGCAGGCGGCTCCACCGTCGCCGCCTGCGCCATGCCGGGCGCCGCGGCGGCCGCCGCGTCCTGCGCCGCGGACGCCTCGGCCTTGGGCGTGGGAACGGAAGGGGAGCGCGGATCGCAGGCCGTCAGCGCCAGCATGGCGATACCCAGCGCGAAACCGGCCTGCCAGGGGGAGAGCATGGAGGACATGCGCAGGACTCCTTGTCAAAGCAGATGCAGAAAAATCCGTGGCGCCGGGGCAAGTGCCTTGGCAGAACGCCGGCGCCTGTCTGCGGGCATTGTCTCACCCGTGGCGGAACGACATGTTTCCAGGGGCATGGAAACCGTCGGACAAGATCGCATCTTCATCCAGGGATAATCCGGCTCATGAACATGACTTCCGCGCCCCGCCCCGCCCGCTCCCAGTACGAAGATTTCATGCGCCGTGTCCATGAGCACGGCGTGTCCAAGACCGACCGTACCGGCACGGGAACGCGCAGCGTGTTCGGCCACCAGATGCGCTTCGACCTGTCCGAGGGCTTTCCGCTGGTGACCACCAAGAAGGTCCACCTCAAGTCCATCATCCTGGAACTGCTGTGGTTCCTGCGCGGCGACAGCAATGTGCGCTGGCTGCAGGAACGCGGCTGCACCATCTGGGACGAATGGGCGCGCGAGGACGGCGACCTGGGCCCGGTCTACGGCGTGCAGTGGCGCAGTTGGCCCACGCCGGACGGTGGCCACATCGACCAGATCGCCGAGGTCGTCAGGCAACTCAAGACCGATCCCGACAGCCGACGCATCATCGTCAGCGCCTGGAACGTGGCCGAGCTGTCGCAGATGGCCCTCATGCCCTGCCACGCCTTCTTCCAGTTCTACGTGGCCGACGGCAAGCTCAGCTGCCAGCTCTACCAGCGCAGCGCCGACATCTTCCTGGGCGTGCCCTTCAACATCGCCAGCTATGCGCTGCTGACCCACATGCTGGCCCAGCAATGCGACCTTCAGGTGGGCGACTTCATCTGGACCGGCGGCGACTGCCACATCTACAACAACCATTTCACCCAGGTCGAGACCCAGCTGGCGCGCCAGCCTTTCGCCTACCCGACGCTGAACATCAAGCGCCGGCCGGAATCGATCTTCGACTACGCCTACGAGGACTTCGAGGTCGTGGGCTACCAGCACCACGCGCCCATCAAGGCGCCCGTGGCCGTCTGAATCCCGGGGCACGCGCATGACCGTCCATCTCATCTACGCACGCTCGGCCAACGGCGTCATCGGCAAGGACAACGCCATGCCCTGGCACCTGCCCGAGGACCTGGCCCATTTCAAGCAGCTGACCCAGGGCTCGGCCGTGGTCATGGGCCGCAAGACCTGGGACTCGCTGCCGGCCCGCTTTCGGCCGCTGCCGGGACGCACCAACATCGTCGTCACACGCCAGGCGGGCTGGTCACCCGAACCCGCCGCCCCCGGCGTGCTGCATGCCGCCAGCCTGGAGCAGGCGCTGGAGATGGGCCATCAGGCCGGCGACAGCGTCTGGGTCATGGGCGGCGCCCAGGTCTATGCCCAGGCCCTTCCGCTGGCCGACAGCATCGAGGTGACTGAAATCGAACGCGACTACGAAGGCGACGCCTTCGCTCCCACGCTGGGCCCCGAGTGGCGGGAAGCCTCGCGCAGCCGCCATGTGGCAGCCAACGGCCTGCCCTACAGCTTTGTGCGCATGCAGCGGCGCTGACACAGTCCTGTCGCAAACGGGGCTGGCGGGCACGACGGGTCTGTGCAGATAATGTCGGTTTTCCAAGCCTGCGCCGTCTTTTGCATCTTTCCGCCATGAGCCTCGTCCAGCCCCTGCCCCCCGGTCCGCTCGACATCGTCGGCGACATCCATGGCGAATCCTCGGCGCTGGAACAGTTGCTGGTGCATCTGGGATATGACGCCCAGGGCCGCCACCCCGAGGGCCGCCGCCTGGTCTTCGTGGGCGACTTCTGCGATCGTGGCCCCGACAGTCCCGGCGTGCTGGCGCTCGTCGTGCCCATGCTGGCCTCGGGCCAGGCGCTGGCCGTGCTGGGCAATCACGAGATCAACCTGCTGCGCGAGGATGCAAAGGACGGCTCTGGCTGGTTCTTCGACAGCCGCGTGGCCTCCGACACCCCCAAGTACGCGCCCTTCGCACGCATGCCTGTGAAGGAGATTCCCGCCACCCTGGGCCTGCTGGGGCGCCTGCCCATCGCACTGGAACGCGAAGACCTGCGCATCGTCCACGCGGCATGGCGTCCTCGGCAGATCGCCATGGCCCGGGAGCTGCCCCTGGGCAGTGCGCGCAGTGCCTACGACCACTACGAATCCGTCGCGGCCCAGCAGGCCCAGGTCAGCAAGGTGGCCGAACGCATGCGTGCCGAGCGGCGCCAGTGGCCCCACGACCTCGAGGACCGCAACTGGCTGCCACCCTTCCTGCCTGCGCACAGCGAGAGCGAACTGGCCAAGGCCATGGTCAACCCGCTCAAGGTGCTGACCTCGGGCGTGGAGCGCGAATGCCGCAACCCCTTCTATGCGGGCGGCAAGTGGCGCTTCGTCGAGCGCGTGGCCTGGTGGAATGAATATGAGGATGCCCAGGCCGTGGTCGTGGGCCACTACTGGCGGCGACTGAATCGCGGCGGCCCGTCATTCCACGGCGCCCAGGCCGAGAACCTCTTCGGCCAGACGGGGGCACTGTCCTGGCACGGCCGACGCGGCAATGTGTTTTGCGTGGACTACTCGGTCGGCGGCCGCTGGAACGCCCGCCTGGCGGGCGAGGACCCGCAGCAGCGTTTCAAGCTTGCCGCCATGCGCTGGCCTGAGCGCCGCCTGGTGTTCGACGACGGTGCCCAGGCGCACAGCGAGGAGTTCGGCGTTGCGGCGGCCGCTGCCGCATGACACGCGCCAGGTACGCGGCGCTTAGCGCAGCGTCAGCAGCAGCGAGCGCGGTGCGCCGTGGTAGTTGTTGCCCGACAGCGTGTTGTACGAAGGCACGTAGCAGCACTTGTCCAGCAGGTCGCTGGCGTTGGGCGCCACGCTCAGATGGTGTGCTTCCCCCTCCGAATAGAAGGGGAAGCGGCGCAGCCCCTCAAGGGGTGCCTCAGAACGTTCCGCGCAGCGTCAGCATCACATTGCGTGGCTCGCCATACCAGTTGTTGCCGCCGCTGGTGCCCACCGTGCGGTAGTAGACCTTGTCGAACAGGTTGTTCAGGTTGAGCACGGCCTGCCAGTTGCGGTTGATGCGGTACTGCACGCTGGCATTCCACACGGCATAGCCGCCCTGGCTGAACTTGAAGGGCACGGCCGCGCCATCGAACTTGCCCGTGTCAGGATTGAAGGCATTGGCCGAACCGCTCACGAAATGCGCGCTCTGGATATTGGCGCCACCGCCAATCGTCCATTGCGACAGCTCGCCGGGCAGGCGGTAGGTGCTCCACAGCTTGAACAGATGCTTGGGCGTGACGGAGTGGTAGATGCCTTCGATGCCCGGCGTCTTGTTGTGGTTGCGGTTGAAGGTGTAGCCGGCAAAGAGCTGCCAGCCGCGCGCCAGCTCGCCCGAGATCTCGCCTTCCACGCCCTGGCTGACCACCTTGCCCTTGCTCAGCGAGCAGCAGTTCAGGCCCGCGTCGCCGATGTCGGTGTTGGGGTAGGAGGGATCGGCCACGGCCTCGCCATTGCGCTCTATGCGGTACAGGGCCATGGAGGCCATCAGCCGGCCCTCGTTGAACTCGCCCTTGGCACCCAGTTCGAAATTGCGGCCCTTGATGGGGTCCAGCGGCGTGCCGGGCAAGGGCCCGCCCAGCTTGCTGGCCTGGGACTTGTGGATCTCGGCGACGCTGCCGTAGGCAGTCCAGCGGTCGTCGATGTCGTAGACCAGGCCACCGTAGGGCGTGAAGATGCCGCTCTCTCCATAGGATGACACGATGCGGCTGGTGAGATTGCCGGCCCGGTCGAAACGCAGCCAGGGCGTCTGCGTGTCGTAGCTGGCGCGGCGCGCGCCGACGATGGCGGTCAGGCGGTCCGTCAGGCTCAGGTTGAGCCGGCCGTACAGGCCTTTCTGCGTGGCGCCATAGCCCGCGAAGCTGCGCGTCTTCCAGACGAAGCTGGGCAGGGGAATGGCGCCCGGGTCGAAGCCGAACACACTGATCCCCCCTGCCGGCGTATCCACCTCGGAGAGAAAGGTGTCCTGCGTGTCGCGGATCTTGACCCAGTCCGCGCCCAAAAGCAGCCGGTGCCTGCGCCCCAGCAGGGAGAACGTTCCGCTGACGTTGGCATCCAGCGCCTTCTTGGTGGAATAGAAATCGTTGGAGAACCCGCTGAGCGCCGCGCCCAGGCCAGTCGAGGGGTCCACCGCCCCGGACATGTCCGCCAGACGGCTGTCGCTGTCGACCTTGACGTAGTTGGCATGGGCTCGGACGCGCCAGTCGCCTTGCAGCCGTTGCTCCAGCTGCGCAAACAGTTCCTTGTTGGTTCTGTCGTAGTGGCCCCATCCGGCCATCAGCGCCGTGCTGCGCGGCAGGTGCAGATCGTCGCCATTGGCCGCGCGCGGCAGGCCGCTGCGCCATGGCAGGCTGGCCGACTTGTCGTAGCTGCCGCCCAGGGTCAGCTTGGTCGCAGGCGTGAGATCGGCTTCCACGATGCCGTAGAGCAAGGTGTTGCGCGCATCGGCGTAGTCATAGAAGAACTCGCGGTCGCTGTGCGCCAGCACGGCGCGGCCGCGCACCCGGCCATCGGCAGCCAGGGGACCCGCCACATCAAGTTCGGCCCGGCGCTGGTTCCAGCTGCCCACCGAGGCCGAGGCCAGCACCTGCGGCTGTGCCGTGGGGCGCTTTCTCACCAGGTTGATGGAGCCGCCGGGCTCGCCATTGCCGCTGTACAGGCCGTCCGCGCCGCGGATCACCTGCACGCTGTCGTACATGGCCATGTTGGGGTCGAAGGTGCCCTGGCTGAAGGCATCCACCGCCGCTCCGTCGATCTGGACATTGCTGATCTGGAAGCCCCGCGCGTAAAAGCTGTTGGCCGTGCCGCCCAGGCCACCCGAGCCCGCGTAGTCCACCGTCACGCCCGTGGTCTGCTGCATCACGTCGCCCACGGAGACCAGGCCCTGGTCCTCGATGCGCTGGCGCGTGACCACGGAGATGGACTGCGGCGTCTCTCGCACGCTCTGCCCCTTGCCCAGCGACACGCGCGAGGCCGCATAGGAGCCCGAACCCTCCGTGGTATCGCCAGCGTGTGCCTGGGCCGTGACCAGCACCGTGCCCAGCGCAGCATCGGCTGCCGGCGACGGCTCCCTGGCCGGTGCCTTCAGCGTGTAGGCGCCCGGTACGGCATCGATCACGGTCACGCCCGTGCCGGCCAGCAGCCGGTCCAGCGCCTGGCGCGGCGTGAAGCGGCCCTGCAAGGCCGGCGAAGTGCGGCCTGCAACGATCTGCGGATCGAACAGCACCTGGTGCTGGGCCTGCTGCGTGAACTGGCGCAGCGCGCCGGCCAGTGGCTGGGGCGCGATGCTGAAGGCCAGCTCCCCTGCCTGGCCCGCCTGCACGGACGATGGCTGCTGCGCCTGCACCGCAGGCTGCGCCAGCGCAACCAGGGCGGCGGTTACCAGCGACGGCATCCTTGCCCGCCGCCATGGCCTGCCCCTGTGCTGAAACTCTCCTCCCCAAATGCCCGCGCCCATGGTGGCGCTGCCCTGTTCTTTTCCTGCTTGCATCCCTGCTCCTGCTGCACTGTGTCCATTGCCCGCTGTCGCGGTGTGCGCGGTGGGTGGCAGGCAGTTGAGCGTCCACCCGCCACGCACGTGCGCGGCCGTCGCGGTTGTTGGCTGAGCTGTGCACTGGGCAGCGGCCTGGCTGGCAACCATGGAGGCGAGAAATCCCGCCCTCCATGAAGGTAAAACCCGCCTTCGCGCCAAAGTGGGAATGTGGCGAGACCAGGAAAACGGGTTATTTACATTTTTTTACAAAAGAAGGGAAAGCACTCAGTGCGCCGAGATCCGCCAGCCGCCTTGCGCATCGCCCTGCACCCGCACCGGCAACAAATGGGGCAGCGAGCGCAGAAACACCTCGGGCTTGCCGGTCAGCGCCACACCGGACACGGACAGCGCGGCCAGCCCCGCATCGCCGTCCACGCGCACGGGCTGGCCCAGGTAGCGGGCCAGATCGGCTGCCACCTGGGTCAGCGGTGCCTGCTGGAACACCAGCTGGCCGCTGCGCCAGTCACCCACGGTGTCCGCGCCCGCGGTCAGCGGCTGCCGTGTGCCGTCACGGGCATCGACGGACATGCCTGCGCCCGCGCCCAGCAGCAGGCGCCGGTCGTCCGGCGAATGGCGATCGGGGCGCAGCTCCACCTTGCCCTCCAGCACCTTGACCACCAGCGCTGGCGGCCCGGCGCGCACATTGAAGGCCGTGCCCACCACGCGGACCTGGCTGGCGCCGCTGTCCACGGTGAAGGGCCGTGACCGGTCGGCCGCGACCTGGAAGAAGGCCTCGCCCTGGTCCAGCACCGTTTCGCGGCGGCGCGGGTAGTAACGCACCTGCAGCCTGGAGGAAAAATTCAGCGTGACCCGCGTGCCATCGGGCAGTTCGGCCTCGCGCACCTCGCCGGGGCCGGTGGCCATCTCGACCACATGGCTTGCGTGGTTGTCCCAGGCATACCAGCCCCCGCCCACGGCCAGCGGCATGGCCAGGGCCGCCGACAGCAAGGCAGGCGCCCAGCCGTGGCGGGTACGCTGGCGTGGCGGCGCCTGGGTGGAGCCTTGCGGCTGCGCACGCGGGCCGTCGGCCCTGGCTGGCCGCGTCGCAGGCGCATCGCTGGCCAGTGGCGGGCGGCGCAGCTGCTGCAGGTCCAGCACCGTGCGCCCCAGGCTCTGGAAGATGCTGCGGTGCTGCGGGTCGGCGGCCAGCCAGGCATCAAGTTCGCGCTCGTCGGCACCGGTCCAGTCGGCTTCGCGGCGGCGGGCGAAGAAGTCGGCGGCGCGGGCATGCAATTGCAAGCGTTGCGGGGTCAGCGTCATTCCCGGCCCTCCCCGTCCGTCGCGGCCTGCGCCAGCAGGCCCTGCATCAGGCGCATGTCTTCGGCGCTGCCATACTGCACGCGCAGCTCGCAATAGGCCATGGCCAGCGTCACATGGTTGTGCACCATGCGGCGCGAGATGCCCATGCGCTGCGCCACCTCGGTCTGCGTGAGCCCGTCGATGCTGTGCAACACGAAGGCTTCGCGGCGGCGCTCGGGCAGCTCGGCCATGGCCTGCTCCAGCCGGCCCAGGCGCTCGCGGTGGTGCGCGGCCTGCACGGGGTCCGAACCTTCGCCGGCCGGCAGTTGCTGCGCCAGTTCCATGTGTTCATCCAGCGAGACCGATTCGCGCCCCGGCACGCCCGCCGAACGGCGCCAGGCATCGTGCGATACATGGCGGGCGATCACGCGCAGATAGGGCTCCTGCTCCTCGGGCGGCAGGGCCTTGCCCGAGGCTGCATAGCGCACGAAGACCTCTTGCACCGCATCCTCCGCATCCTCGCGGTTGCGCATCTGCCGGCCCAGCAGGCGGCGCAGAGGCTGGTGCCAGCGCTCATACACGCGGGCCAGCAGCGAGGGAGCGGCATCATCGTCCGCGCCAGGCACGCGCACGCTCACGGGCAGCCTCCCGGCACGGCGGTCTGGATGCGGGCAGGCAGGCCAGCATGGGAAACGGACAGGACGAAGAAGGACGGCACGGGCGGCGATTGTACTGAGAATGGTTCTCATCAACACCTTTGCAGCCGGCACGCGCCATGCGATGCGAGTGCTGCGGATGCCTTACCGGCCCGTTGCCCCATGCAGCGCCAACAGCGTGGGCACCACCCAGTGCGGCGCAGGCTGCGCCCCGTCGAAGCATTGGTCCTCGGACGGCACGGCGATGACGGTCATGCCGGCCTGCCGCGCCGCATGTGTCCCCGAGACGGAGTCCTCGAACACCAGGCAGCGCCCGGCCGGCACGCCCAGGCATTGCGCCGCGAAGTGGTAGATGTCGGGCGCGGGCTTGCCGCGCACCACCTGCTCGGCCGAGACGATGGCGTCGAACGCCGGCCGCAGGCCCAGCGCATCCAGGGTGTGGTGGCACAAAGACAAAGGAGAGTTCGAGGCCAGCGCCACGCGCCAGCCCAGGGCGCGGCAGGCGCTCAGTGTTTCGCGCACGCCGGGCAGGGCCTGCCCATGCGCGCTGACCAGGGCCGCCACGCGCGCGACCACGCGGCTCTCCAGCTCGCGCTGACTGGGCCCCTGCCAGGGCCGGTGGGCATACCAGTGCGCGGCAACCTGCGCCGTGGTCATGGGCGCCGTCACGCGGGACATCTCGGCCGTGATGTCGATGCCGACCTCGGCAAAGGACTCGCGCTCGGCACGCTTCCAGAAGGGCTCGGAGTCTATGAGCAGGCCGTCCATGTCGAAGATGGCGGCGCCGAATCCGGCCTGGCCAAGGCCTGCGAACGAGGGAGCGGCTTCAGGGATTTGCATGGCGCGCATGCTAGCGCAGGCGGCAAGTGAAAGCAGTTGCTGTTAGCCTGTGCCGGCTGGCGATGGATGCAGATGCATGCGATTGCCAGCCCTTCACAATCCTTAGCGAGCCCGCAATGACCAGCCCCCTGTACACCGCCTCCATCCCCGTCCTGCAGCAGATGCTGCGCGCCCTGTCCGATGTGCTGAAGAAGGCCGAGGAACACGCCACGCACAAGAACATCGATCCCGATGCCCTGCTACAGGCCCGCCTGTTCCCCGACATGTTCCCGCTGGTGCGCCAGGTGCAGATTGCTGCGGACTTCGCCAAGGGCATCGCCTCGCGCCTGGCCGGCGCCGAGGTGCCTTCGTGGCCCGACACGCAGACCAGCTTTGCCGACCTGCAGGCGCTGATCGCCAAGGCGCTGGACCATGTGGGCTCGTTCGCGCCCGAACACTTCGACCAAGCCGATGGCCGCGAGATCGTGCTGCGTCCCGGCACGCCCAAGGAAAAGAAGCTGTCGGCCAGCGCCTACCTGCTGCACTACGGCCTGCCGCAGTTCTTCTTCCACGTCACCACCGCCTATGCCATCCTGCGCCACAACGGCGTGGAAGTGGGCAAGCGCGACTACATGGGCAGCTACTGACGGCGCGGCAGCCGGTGCTGAGGACTCGGCAGGCGCCTCACTGCGCCGCCAGGTCCCGCCCCCGCGTCTCGGGCAGGCACATGGCGAACAGCACCACCATCGCGTAGCCGGCCGTGGCGCAGAGGCCGATGGCCGTGCCCAGCGACAGGCCCAGCCGGTCGCTGAACACCCCCACCAGCGCCGGGAAGGTCGCACCTATGCCCCGGCCGAAGTTGTAGCAAAAGCCCTGGCCCGAGCCGCGCAGTTCATTGGGAAACAGCTCGGCCAGGAAGGCCCCCGCGCCGCTGAAGATGCCCGACATGAAGAAGCCCAGCGGAAAGCCCAGCACCAGCATCCAGGCATCGGTGATGGGCAGCAGCGTATAGGCGTAGGCCAGGCTGCCGGCGCCGACGGCGAACAGCACGAAGGCCAGGCGCCGGCCCAGCCGGTCGGAAGCGTAGGCACCGCACAGGTAGCCCGCGAAGGCCCCGGCGATGAACATGAACTGGTAGCCGCCCGAGCCCAGCACGGTCAGGTGGCGCTCGTTCTTCAGGAAGGTGGGCAGCCACACGGCGATGGCGTAGTAGCCGCCCTGCATGCCCGTGAACATCAGGCTGGCGAGCAGGGTGGTCTTGAGCATGCCGCCCTTGAAGATGTCCAGGAAGTGCCCGCTGCGCTCGCCCCGGCCCACGGCGGCGCGGGTCTTCAGATAGACCTCGGGATCCTTGACGGAACGGCGGATGAACAGGATCAGCAGCGCCGGCAGCAGGCCCAGCAGGAACATCGCGCGCCAGGCGATCTCGGGCGGCAGCAGCGAGAACAGGGCCATGGACACCAGCACGGCCGCGCCCCAGCCTATGGCCCAGCTGCTTTGCACCAGCCCCACGGCCTTGCCCCGGAAGGCCGGCCTGATGGTCTCCGCGATCAGCACCGAACCCACGGCCCATTCGCCGCCAAAGCCCAGGCCCTGCAAGGTGCGCGCCACCAGCAGCTGGCCCGGCGTCTGCGCCAGGCCGCAGGCGAAGGTGAAGAGGGCGAACACCGCGATCGTCCACTGCAGCACGCGCACACGGCCGTAGCGGTCCGCCAGGATGCCGGCCAGCCAGCCGCCCAGGGCCGAGGCCACCAGGGTCGAGGTGCCTATCAGCCCGACCTCGGTCTTGCTCATGCCCCACAGCGCCAGCAGGATGGGGGTGACCAGGGGCAGCGTGTAGTAGTCGAAGGCATCGACGGCATAGCCGCCGAACGAGGCCCCCAGCGCGCGTTTTTCCTTGCCATCGAGCTGGCCCAGCCAGTGGCCCCGGGGCGTATCGGCGGCCAGGGCCGCGGTGTCGTCAGGACGTGTCATCCGAATGTCTCCTTGCGCTTCGGTGCTCCGAAGCATCGTCGTGGCTATCTCGTCGCATGCACCAGACCCCTGTCCCGGGGCCCGGTCTTTTCTCCGGGTCGCGGGCTATGGAGCCGCCCCGTAGCCGCCACCACCCGGGGTGGAGACTTCGAACACATCGCCGGGCTGCATCTGCACGGCGCCGATGTGCGCCAGATCCAGCACCTGGCCATCGGCGCGCAGCACGCGGTTGGTGCCGGGCTGTCCCGGCGCGCCCCCGGCCATGCCAAAGGCCGGATTCAGGCGGCCGTTGGACAGGATGCTGGCCGTCATCGGCTCCAGGAAGCGCACGCGCCGCACGCCGCCATCGCCGCCACGCCAGCGCCCGGCGCCACCCGAGCCTGCCCGGATCTCATAGCTGTCCAGTCGCACGGGAAAGCGGAACTCCAGCACCTCGGGATCGGTCAGGCGCGAATTGGTCATGTGCGTCTGGACCACGCTGGTGCCGTCGAAGCCCCGCTCCGCCCGGCCCTGTGCATCCAGTACCACGCCCGCGCCGCTGCCGCCCGCGATGGTTTCGTAGTACTGGTGGCGCGCATTGCCGAAGGTGAAGTTGTTCATGGTGGGCTGGCTGCCCGCCATCACGCCCAGCGCGCCGAACAGCGCATTGGTGATGCAGGTGGATGTCTCGACGTTGCCGGCCACCACCGAGGCCGGCGGGTCCGGGTTGAGCATGGAGCCCTGGGGGATGATGACCTTGAGCGGCTTCAGGCAGCCCGCGTTCAGCGGAATGTCATCGTCCACCAGGGTGCGGAACACATACAGCACGGCGGCCATGCAGACGGCGCGCGGCGCATTGAAGTTGTGGGTCTGCTGCTCGCTGGTGCCCGAGAAATCGATGACCGCGCTGCGGTCCGCCGCATCCACGGTCACGGCCACGCGGATCCGCGCGCCGTTGTCCAGGGGCAGGGTGAACTGCCCGTCCTTGAGCCGCGTGATCACGCGGCGCACCGACTCCTCGGCATTGTCCTGCACATGGCCCATATAGGCCTGCACCACGGGCAGGCCGAACTGCGCCACCATCTTGCGCAGTTCCTGCGCACCCTTTTCGTTGGCCGCGATCTGGGCCTTCAGGTCGGCCAGATTCTGCTGCGGATTGCGGCTGGGGTATGCGCCGCTTTGCAGCAACTCGACCATCTCGCGCTCGCGCAGCACACCGCGGTCGACCAGCTTGAAGTTGTCGATCTGCACGCCCTCTTCCTCGATGCGCGTGGAAAACGGCGGCATGGAGCCGGGCGTGATGCCGCCCACGTCGGCATGGTGGCCCCGGCTGCCAACGTAGAAGGTGGGTGACGCCTCGTCGGCCACGTACACGGGCGTGATGACCGTGATGTCGGGCAGATGGGTGCCGCCCTGGTAGGGATCGTTGAGCACATAGACATCGCCCTGCGCCATGCGCCCGGCGTTCCTGCGGATCACCGTCTGGATGCTCTCGCCCATGGAGCCCAGGTGCACCGGCATGTGCGGCGCGTTGGCGATGAGGTGGCCCTCGGCATCGAACAGTGCGCAGCTGAAGTCCAGCCGCTCCTTGATGTTCACCGAGTAGGCCGTGTTCTGCAGCTGCAGGCCCATCTGCTCGGCGATGTTCATGAACAGGTTGTTGAAGACCTCCAGCAGCACCGGATCCACCGAGGTGCCGGCCGCGTACTCGACCTTGCGCGCGACCACGCGGTCCAGCACCAGATGGTCCAGCGCCGTGAGCCGCGCCAGCCAGCCGGGCTCGACCACCGTGGTGGCATTGCGCTCGGCGATGATGGCCGGGCCTGGGATGGCGTCGCCGGGCCGCAGGTCCTCGCGCACCACCAGGGCCGCGTCATGCCAGGCACCGTCGGAGTACATGCGCACGGTTTCGCGGCGCGGATGCTCGCGCGGCGGATGTTCCTGCAGCACCGGCTCGCTGGGCGCATCGCCCGCAATCACGGCTTCGACGGAAACGGCTTCCACCACCAGGCCCTTGCCCGCCATCAGGAAGGCGAACCGCTGGCGATAGGCCGACTCGAAGGCCGACCGAATGTCGTCCAGTCCGCCGAAAGGCACGGCCAGGGCGGAATCCGTGCCCTCATAGCGCACATGCACGTTGTGATGTACCTGCACGGGGCCGGCACCTACCTGCTGGCGCTCAAGCTCTGCCTTGGCAGCGTCACCCAGCGAATCCAGCGATTCCGCGATCAGCGGCAAGGCCGCAACAGACAGCGCCACCTCCATCGCCTGTTCACGAATCACCGTCTGGTCCGCCAGACCCATGCCATAGGCGCTGAGCACGCCGGCCAGCGGATGCACGAACACGCGCGACATGCCCAGCGCATCGGCCACCAGGCAGGCATGCTGGCCGCCTGCGCCGCCAAAGCACTGCAGCGTGTAGCGCGTCACGTCATAGCCGCGCGCCACGCTGATCTTCTTGATGGCATTGGCCATCTGCTGCACGGCGATGCGGATGAAGCCCTCGGCCACCTCCTCGGGCGGGCGCCCGGTCTGCCGCGCCAGCTCGCCAAAGCGCGCGCGCACCGCATCGGCGTCCAGGCGCTCGTTGGCGGCCGGGCCGAAGACGCTGGGGAAATACAGCGGCTGGATCTTGCCCACCATCACGTTGGCGTCGGTCACGGCCAGCGGGCCGCCACGGCGGTAGCTGACCGGCCCGGGGTTGGCCCCCGCGCTTTGCGGTCCCACGCGAAAGCGCGCGCCGTCATAGGCCAGCACCGAGCCGCCGCCCGCAGCCACGGTGTGGATGCTCATCATGGGCGCGCGCATGCGCACGCCCGCCACCTGGGTCTCGAACTCGCGCTCGAAGGCGCCCGCGTAGTGGCTGACATCGGTGGAGGTGCCGCCCATGTCGAAACCGATCACCCTGTCATGGCCGGCCAGGCCGGCCGTGCGCGCCATGCCCACGATGCCGCCGGCCGGCCCGCTCAGGATGGCATCCTTGCCCTGAAAGCGCGCGGCATCCGACAGACCGCCCGAGGACTGCATGAAAAACAGCTTCACGCCCGGCATCTCGCCGGCCACCTGCTGCACATAGCGGCGCAGGATGGGCGACAGATAGGCATCCACCACCGTGGTATCGCCCCGGCTCACGAACTTCATCAGCGGGCTGGTCCCGTGCGAAGTGCTGACCTGCGTGAAGCCCGCTTCGGCGGCAATGCGCGCGGCCACCTGCTCGTGCTCGGTGTAGCGGTAGCCGTGCATGAAGACGATGGCCACGCTGCGCAGGCCGCGTCCATGGGCGGCGGCCAGCGCATCCCGCAGGTGGGCCTGGTCCAGCGCCTGCACGATCCGGCCCTGGGCGTCCATGCGTTCCCGGGCCTCGACCACCTCGCGGTACAGCAGCTCGGGCAGCTGGATATGGCGGTCGAACAGGCGCGGCCGATTCTGGTAGGCGATGCGCAGTGCATCGCGGAAACCCTGCGTAGTCACCAGCAGCGTGGGCTCGCCCTTGCGCTCCAGCAGCGCATTGGTGGCCACCGTAGTGCCCATCTTCACGCACTCGACCCGGTCCGGGGTGACCGGCTCGCCGGGCTTGAGGTCCAGCAGATGGCGGATGCCGGCCACCGCCGCATCGCGGTACTGCTCGGGATTCTCGGACAGCAGCTTGTGCGTGACCAGACTGCCGTCCGGCCGCTTGCCCACCACATCGGTGAAGGTGCCGCCACGGTCTATCCAGAATTGCCAGCGCTTGTCGGGGGAAGGGGAAGCTTGTTGCATGGTGCAGGAAATCGTTTGTCTCGAATGGGAAATCGGGGAAGGCCTTGCAATGCAGCGGGGTCCGCGGCCCCTGCTCCATCACTGGCTATCGAATCTAAAAGTGCGCCCGGAGCCAGTCCATCGAGAAGTTTTCGCCCTGCCTGTTCATGAAAACTGAACAGATACGGGCCTTCCATCGCAGATTGCGCACAGCAAAAAGGCCCGCCGAAGCGGGCCTTGCGGGACGCGTGCCTGCCTCAGAAAGCGGCCAGGTGGCTGTTGCGCAGGTCGGTCACCAGCATGTGGCCCGGCGCATGGGTGATGGCAAACGGCAGCGCCGCCGAACGGATGGCCTGCTGGGGCGTCACGCCACAGGCCCAGAACACCGGGATCTCGCCGGGCCGCAGCGCCATGGGTTCGCCGAAGTCCGGGCGTTCGATATCGGCGATGCCGATCTGCGCGGGGTCGCCCAGATGCACCGGCGCGCCATGCACGCTGGGAAAGCGCGAAGTCACCTGGATGGCGCGGATGGCCTGGGCCGCCGTCATGGGCCGCATGCTCACCACCATGTGGCCGCCGAAACGGCCGGCCCGTCCGTTGGCCATGCTGGTGATGAACATGGGCGCGCCCCGGCCTTCGTCGATGTGGCGCACGGGCACGCCCGCTTCGCGCAGCGCGTCTTCGAAGGAGTAGGAGCAACCGATGACGAAGCCCACCAGATCATCGCGCCAGAGCCCGGACAGGTCATGCACCTGCTCGGGAGGCTGGCCGTCGCGCAATATCCAGTAGGCCGGCAGGTCGGTCACCAGATCGACATCGCCCAGCTCGGGCACACGGCTGCTGCCGGGCTCTGTCACGCCGATCACCGGGCAGGACTTGGGATTGAGGCGCGCGAAGCGCAGGAACTCCTCGCTGCATTCGCGCGGCACGATGGCCAGATTGCCCTGGGTGTAGCCAGGGCACTGCCCGGCGGTCTGCCCGCGAAAGCGGCCGCTGCGCACCTGCTGGCGGAATTCGGTCGGATGGGTCCAATGCGTCATGGGAGAGCCTCTATTGAATGGGGATGCCTGCCAATGTAAAAAGCAGCAGGCCGCCGGTCCATTCAGGAATTGTGCGCACCCTCCCTCACAAAAACTGAACAGCCACCGCCCCATGAACACCCGCTTCCTGGAGACCTTCGTGCTGCTGGCGCGCATCGGCAGCGTGCGCCGCGTGGCCGAACTTGTCCATGCCAGCCCCGGCGCCGTCTCCATGCGCATCCGGGGCCTCGAATCCGACCTGGGCGTGACCCTGTTCCACTGGGACCGCAAGGCCTTGCAGATCACCGAAGACGGTGCCCGGCTGCTGCGCCACGCGGAGGCCGTCATCGAGGCCACGCGCACGCTGGAGCGCGCCGCCCGATCGGGCGCGGCCCCGGGCTGCCGCATCCGCGTGGGCGTGCTGGAGACGGCGGTGCACACCGTGCTGCCCGAATTCGTCAAGGCCATGGGCACCAGCCTGCCCCATGTCGAGCTGGACCTGACGGTGGACCTGAGCACCCACCTGTCCGAACAGATGATGCGGCGCGAGCTGGACCTCATCGTGCGCACGGAAAGCAGCGTCGATCCGCAGTTCGCCGTGGTCGAAAGCCTGCTCGAAGTGCCCGTGCACTGGATCGCCCGGCGCGGCCTGGTCCCCCGGAAGGACGGCCTGCACAAGGTACTGGGCAAGCAGTTGCTCACGCAGATGCGCGGCACCGTGCCCTATGAGCAGGCCGTGGCCATGGCCCAGCACCTGGCCGCGCAGAACGGCCTGGCCTCCAGCGACCTGCGCATCACGGGTTCCCCCTCGCTGGCGGCCCTGGTCTCTCTGGTGCGCGAAGGGCTGGGCGTGGCCATCATGCACGGCATGCTGGTGGCCCCGCAGCTGGAAAGCGGCGAACTGGTCGAACTGGACCTGCCCACGCCGCCGTCCTTTCGCATCACCGCCTGGTACCCCAAGAACCCCTCGCCCGGCGTCACCGAGGCCGCACAGGTGCTGCGCCGCGTCTGCAAGAGCTATTGCCGGCGCACCAGCCCGGGCCTGGTGCGCTACATCGGTTAGGGCCCGCCATGCAGCAGCGCCAGGAACTGGGCTGCCGGCGCGCTCAGTGGCCGGTCGCGGCGCACCAGGCTGCCGTAGGCCTGCAGGCTGCGGCGCAGCCGGCAGGGCAGGATGCGCACCATGCCGTGCTGCGCATGGTCCCGCGCCACCGCTTCGGGAACCACGGCCACCAGGTCCGAGTTGCGCACCAGGTTCATGGTGGTGAGCATGGATCCGGTCTCGATCAAACCGCGCGGCAGTGGCAGGCCATGGGCCTGGAACTCCTGGTCGATCAGGCTGCGCATGGGGCTGCCTGGCGGCTGCAGCACCCAGCCATGGTCCTGCAGCGCGGCAAACGGGACGCTGCGGGCCCGGGCCAGCGGGTGATCCCTGGCCGCGATGACGGACAGGGCCTCGTCGTCGACGGGATGGAACAGATGGGCCCCATCGCCCTGCGCCAGGGGCCGGCCGATCACCACCTCGAGCACGCCTTCGGCCAGTTGGGCCAGCAGGCGGTCGCTGGTGTCCACGGCCACCTCGATGGCCAGCAGCGGCCACTGCCGCCTGAGCGCCAGCAGCGCCTGGGTCAAACGCCCCGGCGAGGCCGCCATGATGCTGCCCACGGCCAGCCGCCCGGCACTGCCTGCACGCAGCTCCTGCAACTCACGGTTCAGTGATTCCATCCCGCCACGCAGATGGCGGAAATAGCCGGTCACGCGCTCGCCAGCCTGCGTCGATCGCAAGCCCCGGCCCACGCGCTCGAACAAGGGCAGGCCCAGCGCGCTCTCCAGCTCGTGCAGCATCTTGGTGGCCGCCGGCTGGCTCAGACCCATCTGGCCGGCCGCGCCGCGCAGCGTGCCCTCCTCGTCGATGGCCAGCATCAGGGCCACCTGGCGCATGCGCAGGCGGTTGAGCAGTTGCGGCGTGCCGTCCTTGCGGTCGATGGAGCCCATAGGAAAGTTCCTGGAAATTGATTTCCCTGAGTTATCAATTCATCAGCAACTTTCAGTTTACGGCAATCAATGACCATGCCTAGCATGGGCCCACGACAAAAGCACCGGAGACAAGCCATGCAACGCCGCACCCTGCTGGCCGCAGCCACCCTGCTGCCCGGCCTCGCCCTCGCGCAATCCCCGCCCGAATGGCCCACGCGCCCGGTGCGCATGCTGGTGGGATCGGCTCCGGGCGGCGGCACCGACGCCATGGCACGGGCCGTGGCCGACCGCCTCGCGCCCCTGCTCGGTCAGCCCGTGGTCGTCGAGAACCGGCCCGGCGCCTCCAACACGCTGGCCGTGGACCTGGTGGCCAGGTCCATCGACGGCCACAGCATGGTCATGGGCGTGGTCACGGCCCATGCCATCGCGCCCCACCTGCTCAAGCTGGGCTACGACAGCAACCGCGACCTCGTGCCCGTGGCCTTCGTGGCCACGGTGGCCAACGTGCTGGTGGTGGGCAGCGGCCTGCCGGCGCCCTCGGTCCAGGCCCTGGTGGGCCTGGCGAAAAAGGAGCCGGGAAAGCTCCACTTCGCCAGCAGCGGCACCGGCAGCACCCAGCACATCGCGGCCGAGCTGTTCAAGGACGCCGCCGGCGTGGACATCACCCATGTGCCCTACAAGGGCAGCGCCGCCGCCCTGGCGGACCTGGTCGGCGGCCAGGTGCAGATGAGCTTCGACACCATGCCTTCGGTGATGGGCCAGATCAAGGCCGGCAAGCTGCGTGCCCTGGGCGTGACCTCGCCCGCCCGCAATGCCCAGCTGCCCCAGGTGCCGACGCTGGCCGAGGCCGGCGTGCCCGGCGTGGAGATCGGTGCCTGGTACGGCGTCTACATGCCCGCCGCCACGCCCAAGGCCGTGCAGGCCCGGGTACACGACGAGGTCAACAAGGTGCTGGCCCTGCCCGAGACGCGCACGCGCCTGCAGGCCGTGGGCGCCGAGCTGCAGCCCATGGGACAGGCCGAGTTCATCGCCTTCCACAACGCCGAGTACCAGCGCTTCGGCGACATCATCCGCAAAAACAATATCAAGATCGATTGAGCCCGCCATGCCCGCAAGCGAACTTCCCGTCGTCGCCCTGACCCTGGGCGACCCCGCCGGCATCGGCGCCGAACTCATCGCCCGCCTGCTGGCCCGGCCCGAGGCCACGCAGCACGCCAACATCGTTCTCGTGGGCGACCGCTGGCTGTGGCAGCAGGGCCAGCGCATTGCCGGCCTGCAGGTGCAGACCGAGACCATCAACCGCCTGGCCGGTGTGCGCAGCCGCACCGACACCGCGCGCCCCGCCTTCATTGCCGTGGACACCGTGGCGCCCGAAGCCGTGCACCAGGGCCAGGCCGGTGCCCCGGGCGGCCGCTCCGTGCTGCAGGTGCTGGACCTGTGCATGGCCGCAGCCCAAGCCGGCGCGATCGACGCCATCTGCTTTGCCCCGCTGAACAAGCAGGCCATGAAGCTGGGCGGCCTGCGCCACGAGGACGAGCTGCACCACTTCGCCGAAACCCTGGGCGTGACCGGCCATTTCTGCGAGTTCAACACGCTGGGCGATCTGTGGACGGCGCGCATCTCCTCGCATGTGCCGCTCAGGGACGTGGCCGGCCATCTGAGCGTGGAGCGCATCACCCAGGCGGCCGAGCTGATCTACCGCGCCCTGCTGGACAGCGGCGTGCACGCCCCCCGCGTGGCGGTCGCGGGCTTGAACCCCCACAACGGCGACGGCGGCACCTGCGGGCGCGAGGAGATCGACATCATCGCGCCCGCCGTGCAGGCGCTGCAGGCCCGCGACTGGCCCACGCCCGATCCGTTCCACGGCCCCTTCCCGGCCGACACCATCTTCCTGAAGGCCCGCGACGGCGCGTACCAGGCCATCGTGACCATGTACCACGACCAGGGCCAGATCGCGATCAAGCTGCTGGGCTTTTCACGCGGCGTGACCGTGCAGGGCGGGCTGCCGGTCCCCATCACCACGCCGGCCCACGGCACGGCCTATGACATCGCGGGCCAGGGCAAGGCCAGCGCCGAAGCCACCTGGCAGGCCTTTCTGATCGCCTGCCGCATGGGCGCTGCGCGCCACGGCGGCAGCCACTGAGACACCACCACCGGGAGACATGCCATGAACTTCACCTGCATCCGCACACTGGCCACGGCGGCCATTGCCGCCGCCGTGCTCGCCGGCACGGCAGCGGCCCAGCTCCGCACGCTGCGCCTGGGCCATGGCATCGCCGAGGAACATCCGCTGGGCCAGGGCGCGCTGCAGTTCGCCGCCAAGGTGCAGGAAAAGTCGGGCGGCACGCTCGCCGTCAAGGTCTACGCCGCCACGCAGCTCGGCTCGGAGTCCCAGATGGTCGCGGCCGTGCGCGGCGGCGTGCAGGACCTGGTGATCACCTCCACGGCGCCCGTGGCCACGCTGATCAAGGAGTACCTGCTGTTCGACCTGCCCTTTCTGCTGCAAAGCGAGCAGGAGGCCGACGCCCTGCTCGACGGCCCCGTGGGCACGCAGTTGCTGCAGTTGGCCCAGCCCAAGGGCATGGTGGGCCTGTGCTACTGGGAAAACGGCTTTCGCCAGGTCACCAACAGCCGGCGCGAGGTGCGCACGCTGGCCGACCTGTCGGGCCTGAAGCTGCGCACCATGCAAAACCCCGTCTACATCGACGCTTTCAAGGCCCTGGGCGCCAACGCCATCCCCATGCCCTTCACCGAGCTGTACACGGCCATGGAAACGCGGGCCATCGATGCCGAGGAAAACCCCATCGCCATCATCCACGCCAACAAGTTCTACGAAGTCCAGAAATACGTCACGCTGACCAACCACGCCTACGCACCCTATGTGGTGCTGCTGTCCAAACGCCTGTGGGACCGGCTGTCCGTCCCCGAGCGCCAGGCCCTGCGCACGGCCTGCACCGAGGCGCGCGACGGGCAGCGGGCCTTGAACCGCCGCATGACGGCCGAACTGACCGAAGGGCTCAGACAGCAGGGCATGACCATCACGGCGCTGGACCCTGCCGAGGTGCAGAAGATGCGCGAGCGGCTGCAGCCCGTCATCGACCGCTACACCCGGGACATCGGCCCCGGCCTCGTCGCCCAGGCGCGCCAGCAACTGCAGCAGCTGCGCGCCGGACAGTGAGCCATCCCCCATCCTCCCGCAACGGCCGACACTCCCATGAAAATCCAATCCGTCCGCGCCCGCGTCTACGAATGGCAGGGCAAGACCGTGCCGCCCCAGGGCCACTTCTGCGCCAACGCCATGGACCTGCTGCCAGCCTCGCAGGAGACCATGGCCAGCTTCCGCTTCCACGCCTGGACCGTGGTCGAGATCGAGACCGATGACGGCATCGTCGGCCTGGGCAACGTGGCCCTGGCGCCCCGGATCGCCAAGGCCATCATCGACGAGTACCTGGCCCCCCTGGTCATCGGCCACGACCCCTGGGACTACGAGTATCTGTGGCAGCGCATGTACCGCGCCACCCATGCCTGGGGCCGCAAGGGCGTGACCATGGCCGCCATCTCGGCCGTGGACCTGGCGATCTGGGACATCCTGGGCAAGAGCGTGGGCAAGCCCGTGTTCAAGCTGCTGGGCGGGCGCACCAAGGAAAAGATCCCCTGCTACTACAGCAAGCTGTACCGCAGCGACCTGAAGGCCATGCAGCAGGAAGCCCAGACCTTCCTGGACCAGGGTTTCAAGGCCTTCAAGATGCGCTTCGGCTACGGCCCGGCCCATCTGCAGGAGGGCGTGCGCGAGAACCTCAAGTCCGTCGAGGCCGTGCGCGAGGTCATCGGCTACGACTGCGATCTCATGCTGGAGTGCTACATGGGCTGGAACCTCGACTACGCCCGGCGCATGCTGCCCCGGCTCGAAAAGTTCGAGCCGCGCTGGCTGGAGGAACCCGTGATCGCCGACGACATCGACGGCTGCGCCGAACTCAACCGGCTCGGCAGCATCCCCATCTCGGGCGGCGAGCACGAGTTCAGCCTGCACGGCTTCCGGCAGCTGCTGGACAAGAAGGCGGTCAGCGTCGTGCAGTACGACACCAACCGCGTGGGCGGCATCACGGCCGCGCACAAGATCAATGCGCTGTGCGAGGCCTGCAGCGTGCCCGTCATCCCGCATGCGGGCCAGATGCACAACTACCACCTGACCATGAGCACGCTGGCCTCGCCCATGGCCGAGTACTTCCCCATGTTCGACGTGGAAGTCGGCAACGAGCTGTTCTGGTACCTCTTCGACGGCGAGCCCGTGGCCGACAACGGCTTTGTGCAGCTGCGGGACGACGTGCCCGGCCTGGGCCTGTCGCTCAAGACCGGGTACCTGGACCAGTTCCACATCACCGGATAAGGAGCCGCACCATGCACGGACTCTCCCGCCCCCGCCACCACGGCATCTTCCCCGTCGTGCCCACCACCTTGTACGCGGGCGGCACGCCGGACCTGGCCAGCCAGCGGCGCTGCCTGGACGTCATGATCGACTCGGGCGTGGCCAGCCCGTGCCTCCTGGCCAGCTTCTCCGGGCAATTCCTGCTGGCCGCCAAGGCGCTGGCGAGGACAGGCGGCGACATCGCGCGGCGGCTCGATCCACCGGTGCCGCGCCGGGCGGGCTGAACATGGCCGCCCGCCTTTTCATCCGCACGGTCGAATGGCTGCTGGTGGCGCTGCTGGGCCTGATGGTGGTGCTGGTCTTCGGCAACGTGGTGCTGCGCTACGGCTTCAACACGGGCTGGGTGTTTTCCGAGGAAGTCTCGCGCTTCCTGTTCATGTGGCTGACCCTGCTGGGCGCGCTGCTGGCCCTGCACCACGGAGGCCACCTGGGCATGAACAGCGTGGTCGCCGCCCTGCCCGTGGCCGGGCAGCGCGTGCTGCGCTTCATCGGCGACCTGGCGATGCTGGGCTGCTGCACCCTGCTGGCCTGGGGCACCTGGCTGCAGGTGGTGCTGGCCATGGACGAGCGCGCGCCCGTCACCGGCATCCCCATGGGCATCGTCTTTTCCGCGCTGCTGGTGTGCAGCCTGGGCATGGCGCTGATGCTGGCGCACGGCCTGTGGCGCCAGGCCACGGGCCGCATGCCGGCCTGCGAGCTGGTGCGCGGTGGCGACGCCGTCGAATGAAGTCCGAGGGAATGCCCCATGACCATCGCCGTCTTCCTGTCCTCGCTGCTGGGCGCCATGGGCCTGGGCATGCCGATTGCCTTCGCGCTGCTGGTGTGCGGCATCTGCCTGATGCTGTACCTGGGCCACTTCGACGCCCAGATCCTGGCGCAGAACCTGCTGGAGGGCAGCAACAACTACCCGCTGATGGCCGTGCCCTTCTTCATGCTGGCCGGCGAGCTGATGAACGCGGGCGGCCTGTCGCAGCGCATCATCGCCCTGGCCCAGGCCCTGGTCGGCCATGTGCGCGGCGGCCTGGGCTACGTGGCCATCCTCGGCGCCCTGGTCATGGCCAGCATCTCGGGCTCGGCCGTGGCCGACACGGCCGCGCTGGCCGCCGTGCTGATCCCGCTGATGCGCCAGGGCGGCTACGACATCCCGCGCTCGGCGGGCTTGATCGCCGCCGGCGGCATCATCGCGCCCGTGATCCCGCCGTCCATCGGCTTCGTGGTGTTCGGCGTGGCCGCCCAGGTGTCCATCACCAAACTGTTCCTGGCGGGCATCGTGCCCGGCCTGCTCATGGGGCTGACGCTGTGGGCCACCTGGTGGCTGTGCGCGCGGCGCGAGGCACCGGCCGTGCAGGAGCGGCGCTTCAGCGGGCGCGAACTGCTGCGTGCGCTGCGCGACGGCGTGTGGGCCCTGGTCCTGCCCGTGGTCATCATCGGCGGCATGAAGATGGGCGTCTTCACCCCCACCGAGGCCGCCGTGGTCGCCGCCGTCTACGCGCTGGCCGTGGGCCTGCTCGTCTACCGCCAACTGCACTGGCGCATGCTGCCGCAGCTCATGCTGTCGGCCGCGCGCACCTCCAGCGTGGTCATGTTCCTCGTGGCCTGCGCCATGGTCTCGGCCTGGCTGATCACCATCGCCGACATCCCGGCCCAGGTCGGCACCCTGCTGCAGCCCTTCATGGACAACCAGATCCTGCTGGTGTTCATGATGATGGCCCTGGTCGTCGCCGTGGGCACGGCGCTGGACTTCATGCCCACCGTGCTCATCCTCACGCCCGTGCTCATGCCCTTGGTCCGGCAGGCCGGCATCGAACCCATCTACTTCGGCGTGCTGTTCATCATGAACAACGCCATCGGCCTGCTCACGCCGCCCGTGGGCACGGTGCTCAACGTCGTGGCCGGCGTGGCGCGCACGGACCTGGGCCGCGTCACGCGCGGCGTATGGCCCTTCCTGGCGGCCCAGGTCGCCCTGCTGCTGCTGTTCATCCTGTTCCCGTCCCTGGTCATGGTGCCGGCGCGCTGGCTCCAATGAGCCCCGGCGGGGGCCGTACGGAGCGGGCGGACCTTTGCCATGGCCCGCCGCTCATCGCCACTCATCGCCGTCTGCGCCGCCCCCCCAGCCAGGCCAGGCCCAGGGCCAGCAGGCCGGTCGCCCACGGGGACAGCACAGGGATGGGCGCAGCGGATGCGGGCACCGCTGGCGCATTCAGGATGGCCAGGCCACCCGGGTCGGTGATCCGTCCATCGTTCGATCCGTCGGTGTCACCCTGGCCACCATCGGTGAGGTCGATCGTCACCGAATTCGGCCCCACGGGCGTCACAGGAATCTGATGCCAGTGCGCAGCGCCTGCCGGCGTGCTGCGGCCATATTTCCAATACTCCGCCCCGGCCGGCACGGCGGATGGATAGTCGATGCGCACACGCACGGTATTGCCTGTACCCACGTTCTCAAGCACGAAGCTGGTCAAGCCGAACGGGAAACTGCGCCCTTGCAATGCAGGCACACCGGCTGCGGACGCATCGCTGAAGGCGGCCTGCGAGAAATAGGCATGGGCAGGCAGTGCCTGGGCCGCTGACTGGACCGAGACAGCCACGGAGCCCGATCCACCGGGCGTGGCCCCGCTGACGGCCAAGGGGCCGGCACCGCCGGCCAACCCGCCCGCTCCCACCGGCGCTGCCGTATTGCGCAAGGCGAAGCTGGCCGAGGCGCCAGCCGCTGCAGCGTTTACAACGTAGCCCCCCTCCGTGCCGTTGGCGGCAAGCACGGTCTCGGCATAGCCGTTGGTATCCGTGCCGACCAGGACCTGCGCCAGTCCCCCCGCAAAGCGGGCAGAGGCTCCCGTGCCCGGCGCGGTGAATGTCACGGCACGCCCGGCCAATGCCGTGCCTGCCGCGTCCTGCAGGCGCACGCGCAGCCTCTGCGTGAATGCCGAGCCCACAGGCGCCGACTGCGGTGTGCCCGAGGCCACGCTCAGCACGCCAGGCGCCGCGCAAGTCTGGGCATCCGCGAAGGTTTGAGGGAAAGGTGTATTGGTGATGCCCGTGATGGCGATGTCGTCCACCTCCCATCCTTGCGCGCCTCCGGACATGTCGGTATGAATGACCCAGGCCAGGCGCACGCGCTGACCTGCATAGGCCGTGCCCAGGTTCAGCGCCTCGGCTTCCATGGCGGGCCAGAACCTGCTCTGTCCCACATAGGCGGGCTGCCCTTGCGCCGGATTGCCGGAGCCCACATGGAGCGTGTCCGAATAGCCGGGCGCCATGATGCGCTTCCAGGTGAGGCCATCATCGGTGGAGAGCATCAGCTGGCCGCCGTCGTAGTAGTCGCTGCCACTCTGTTCGAAGCGGTAGCGGTGCCTGAACGACACTCCGAAGTCGCCCGAAGCGGCGACCTGCAACGGTGGTGTGCGCAACCAGTGAGATCCCGGAGCATGGGGCGAACCGCCGCCATAGAGGCGGTTGGACGCACCGTCGGCCCGCACACCCCAGTTGTCCGCATAGTCAGGCAGGCTGCTGCCGGGCTGCATGGCACTGGGAACAGCCTGCCCATCATCCATCGTCAGGCGGTCCGGTATCGCGTCGATGTGCAATGGCAGGTCCAACTGCCCCTGAACCGGTCCGGCTTCCTGCTCCGCATGGCTGAGCATGGCCGTGACACGCGCATTGGCAGGCGACGACAGGCCATCGAGCCGTATGCGCACCGCCATCACCCGGGTCTGACCCGCCTCCATGGCCGGCACATCGACCGTGGAGCCGTCGGGAAATGACAGGCCCGCCACGCTGGTCGACAGCTGCAGGCTGGCCACCGGCACCTGCTGCGCGCCACGATTGCGCAACGCAAGGCGCAGCACCCCGGTTTCACCGCTGTCGAGGATGGTATCGGCATCACAACGCTGGCTGCCGGCACCTGACATGTCCAGGTCCATGGAGTCCAGTTCCAGCGCGCCCCCTGCGGAAAAGCTCTCGATCACACCCACGTTGGTTGCAGAGTAGCGGTCGGCCATGGACCGTGCCCAGATACCGGCGCCGCGCTTGGCGAAAGCCCGCAGGAAGCGCTGGTAGTCGGCTGGGTCTTCGGCCTGCGCGGCCGCCAGCAGTGCGTCGCGAGCCTCCGTCAACAGCGGATTGACGGGCGTGAGCTTGTAGCCCGTCACCAGATAGCGCTTCATGCGGTCCTGGGCGTCCTGGAACGGATGGGCGTTGAGCAACGCCACATAGCATTCCCACAGCATGCTGGCCCAGACTTCGCCCATGTTGTGGATTTCAGCGTTGTCGGTGAAAAAGGCGGGAGCTGGGCTGGCAGGCAGCGGTGTGCCGCTTTGTATGTGCTTGAATGTCAGAGGATTCCTGACCAGATCCGTGGAATATGGATAGCGGCGCAGACCATATAACGCCGTATTGCCGATGTCTGCCCCGCCGGGGCCTTCGACAAAGCCCATCGAGTAGGCCGCAATGCTGTATGCCCCCTGGAATCGGTCATTGCCCGGGTGGTTGCGATCCTGGTCGGTAGCTGTCATCAGCAGGGAATGGAAGTCCCCCCAGCCCTCGCCCAGGCCCTGCGCGTGGCTGCTGACCAGGCCGCTGGCATTGCCGATCAGCCGATTGCTGATGAAATGCCCCCATTCATGGGCGACGATGCTGCTGTCCAGCGCACTGCTTCGCTCCGTGCTCAGGCCCACAAGGCGCAGCGGCACGGCTTCGCCCGCCGCCAGCCGTGATTTCCAGGCATTGCCCGCGGACTGTGGGACATGGACCGAGGGGATCGTGATGACCCCCGCAGGATTGCCGGAGCCCATCCGGATCGGCGCATCCGCGACGGTGTTGATGACGGCCACGCCCGCCGCGCCCGCGTTCTGCGCCGCGAGCACCTTGATATCGAAGCTGCAGGACCCACCATCCACCAGCACGATCCTGCCAGCCACTTCGGCGGCATTGAAGAGCGCGGAGCATGCCACCGGCGGCTGGGCGCTCACCAGGTCCGAGGCCACGTTGAACTGCCCCGGACCGAAGTCCGCGCCAGCGACGGGCACCGGACCCGCCAGCGCAGACGGCGATAGCACCGCTGCGCTGACACCGCGGTTGTTGAAGCGGTACATGCGCATACGGGACGACGCGCCATCGGCCCGCGTCAGCATATTGGCATTGTTCGTTCCATCGAAGTCCAGTGCCTGCGCCAGCAGGGCGTCCCCCCCCAGGCCACCCCGGCCGAAATTCTCATGCTGTGCATTGCCTGAGGCCTCGTCGAAGCCCGCGCCATAGAACCAGTCATGCAGCCAGTTGGTCACATAGAACAGTTGAACCACCGAAGCCGCCGCCTGGGTCCTGTCGGCGAGCGGCCCCCGGGCCAGGTCATAGCGATGATCGAAAACCCCCGGTGCCGTTGCGCAGGCCCGGAAATCCGACACCAAGGGGCCCGTGCATTCTTCGGCATCCATGGGCCCCATGCCATCTGGCGCGACGAGATTGGCAAAAGCCCGCACGTTGTTGCCATCTGTCAGTGTGGCGCCGGGGGGCAGCCAGGGGTCGGCGGCCCGGCCTCCGGACACGAGGTCGGGCGCCACCAGCGGAGGCGCATAGCCATCGGCCTGGCCCGTGGGGTGGGGCACGCCGTTGCGCCCCTGCGGACCGGGGTGAGGCACGCCCGTGACAGGATCGGCCCATACACGGTAGCCATGGGCATGTGCCGACTGGTTGCTGCGCAGCAGCAGCCGTCCATCGTCCGCTGCGACCACGTAGGCATAGCCATGCTCCTGGTCCTGCTCCCGCACCAGCAATTCCACGTAGAAGGCAGCGACCAGACCCTGAGGCAGGCGGAACCAGACCGGCTTGACGCGTGCCGGCTCCTGGAGCACGGCACCTTCGGAGCCTTGGACACCTTCAGGCAAGGCCAGCCAACGGTAGGGGCCGGCTTCAGCAGGGACCACAGCGCCGGCCTCCTGCAGCAGACGGGCCACCTCGGGTGCAAAGCCATAGTCCTGAAGTGCGCGGGCAACGGCCTCGGCAGCGCCCAATCGGGCCGTTCCCGACGCCGGGGCCAGCGCCGTGCTGCCCAGATAGCCGCCAATGGCCGTGGCCTGGGCATGGCCATCCAGCAGCACCGTGGCCTGCTCACGAAAGACCTCCACACCGTCGCGCTGGTTGCCCAGCCGCACTAGATGTGCTCCTGTGGCCAGGGCCTGCACATGGCCCAGCGGTGCGGCGTCGACTTCCCGGGAGGTAAGGCCGTAGAGACCGGCCAGCGCCTTGAGCTCACGGCGCGCGGCACCTTCGGCGTTCAAGGCCGACGCCTGCGCTCGGACCTCTCCCCGCCGCCCCACCCCATCGGCGCGCAGTTGAACGAAGGTGGGCAAGCCCAGGCGCTCTTCGCGCGAGAGCTTCTGGACGCGCTCGGGCAATGCTTGCGCACGCTCGGACTGCGCCCTCATGACCACAGGTGCTTCGCCCAGGGCATCGATGGGGGCAAGCTGGCGCGCGTACACCGGCGACCATGCCAGGAGCATGGAGGATGCCACCGCACCCAATGACAAGACGGGGCGGTTGTAGGCCATGAAATCGAGCACATGGCGACAAGCAGAGGCAGCAGCGGCAACGTTGTCCATGGCATGGGATGCTGCCTCGACTTGCGCCATTGAACAATCGCCTGAACGGGAAAGTTCCTGTCAGCCGCAGCCGCCAGTGTTCGACAGCCTGCGCTATGCTGGCGCCCCTGCCTGGCTCTTCTCGAAAACCCCATGAATACGCAGAACACCCTGGAACCGGAACCTGGCGACGCGCTCTATGCACGCATCCTCGACTGGGACGAGGCCCGGGCCATGGACGGGCAGACCGTGAGCTTCCACGTGCCGGGCGCGGAGCAGGGCATGGCCATCGAGATGCAACTGGTGCAGGTCGAGCAGAAGGCGCACGAAACGCCCGGCGTGCGACAGTTCTCGCTGGTGTTCCGCGGCCCGCGCACGCCCCAATTGGCCCAGCGCACCTACCGGGTACGCCACGCACAGCGCGGCGACTTCGCTATCTTCATCACGCCCGTCGGCCAGTCGGCCACGCATACCGACTACGAGGCCTGCTTCTCCCATGCCGCTTGACTTGCCGCCACCGGCGGTGGAGGGCGTGCGGCTGCGCCTGGTCGAGGCCTCGGACATCCCCTTCCTGCGCGCGCTGTACCGCCAGGTGCGGGAGGCGGAGCTGGCGCCCGTGCCCTGGAGCGAAGCCCAGAAGCAGGCCTTCTGCGACGCACAGTTCACGTTGCAGGACCTGCACTACCGCAAGCACTACACGCACACGGCATTCTTCGTGATCGAGCGCGCCGGCTCACCCGTCGGGCGCCTGTACCTCAACCATGCGCCCGGCCCCCTGGGTCTGATGGATATCTCGCTGCTGGCCAGCGCCCGCGGCCAGGGCCTGGGCGGCGCGCTCATGCGATGGCTGGTGGACTGGGCGGACGGCACGCGGCGCGACATGCAGCTGTTCGTGGAAGCGGACAACCCTGCCCGGCGCATGTATGAGCGCCTGGGGTTCGCAGACGAGGGGCAGGAAGGCATTTACCTGCGCATGCGCAGGCCCGCGCTCAGCCGCGGTTGAAGACGGCCTCCACTCGCCGCCCCCGGGCGTCGCCGGGGCTCAGGAAAACGGCATGGCGACCCAGCGCGGGATGGGATATCTCCCAGGTGTCCTGCGCCGGCGGGACGCCGTCGCCCAGCTCGAAAACGGCGCTGAACGAGCGCTCCCCCTCCCGGGCATGCGGCAAATCCTCGAGGGCGAGCAGCCGCAGCCGCACCCCGGACTTCTCGACGGAAAAATCCTGGCCCAGCAAGGGTTGAAAGTGGCGCCGGCACAACTGCTGTGCCGTGGCGGCCGGGGCCGCCAGGGGGGCCGCGGCCACGGCCACGGCCGCGGGCAGCACGCCCGCAGCCCGCATGAAAGCACGTCTTCCCGTCTTCATCTGACCCTTTCCTGGGGCGCAGCGGCAGCAAAAAAACCACCACACTCTTGGTTCGCATACTAAACTCTTTTGCAATTATTAACGATTACTCACTCCCCCCGATTCGCCATGGCTCAACCCTACCTTGGGGAAATCCGCATGTTCGCCGGCACCTTCGCGCCCGTCGGCTGGCGATTCTGCGAAGGACAAGAGTTGCCCATCTCCGAGAACCAAGCCCTGTTCAACCTGATCGGCACGACCTATGGCGGTGACGGGCAAAGCACCTTCGCCCTGCCGGACCTGCGCGGGCGCATTCCCCTGCATATGGGCAACAGCTACACGCTGGCCGAAACCGGCGGAGTGGAAGAAGTCACGCTCACGGTCAACCAGTTGCCCGCGCACACCCATCCCGTGCCGGCATCCTCGGGCACGGGCTACCTGGCCTCGCCGCAGAACGCCGTGTTCGCCAAGCACCGCGACCACAAGGCCTTCGTGAACGCCATGCCCGACCAGCCCATGCAGCTGTCCATGGTCAGCGCGGCCGGCGGCTCCCAGCCGCACACCAACATGCCGCCCTACCTCTGCGTGAACTTCATCATTTCGCTGTTTGGCCTTTACCCGAGTCCCAACTGATGGCAGAACCCTTCCTCGGAGAGATCCGCGTCTTCTCCTTCAACTTCGCACCCAAGGGCTGGGCCATCTGCAATGGGCAGCTGCTGCCCATCAACCAGAACCAGGGCCTGTTTTCGCTGCTGGGCACCAGCTATGGAGGCGATGGCCGGGTGACCTTCGCGCTGCCCGACCTGCGCGCGCGCATGCCCATGCACCAGGGCATTGGCTACACGCAGGGCCAGAGCGGGGGCGAAGCCGCGCATACGCTGACGCTTGCGGAGATGCCTGCCCACACGCACGCCCTCCAGGCCACCACCGCCACCGGGCAGGCCACCTCGCCTGCGGGCACCAGCAACCTGCCGGCTGCATCGCGCGGCCACTACGCACAAAGCGGGGACGCCACCCTGCACTCGTCCACGCTGGCCAGCGTGGGCGGCGGCCAGGCGCACCTGAACATGCCGCCGTTCCTGGTGCTGAATTTCTGCATCTCGCTGGTCGGCATCTTCCCTTCTCTGAACTGAACACCATGGCAGACCCCTTCGTTGCCGAAATCCGCATCGTCGGCTTCAACTTCGCGCCCAAGGGCTGGGCCCTGTGCAACGGCCAGCTTCTGCCGCTGTCCCAGAACACGGCCCTGTTCTCGTTGCTGGGCACCACCTACGGCGGCAATGGCCAATCCAACTTCGCGCTGCCGGACATCCAGGGGAAGTTCCCCATGCATCCCGGCCAGGGGCCGGGACTGTCCCAGCACGACCTGGGCGAGACAGGCGGCAGCGAGACGGTGACCCTGCTGGAGTCGGAGATCCCCTCGCACAGCCACGGCGCGCGCGCAGGCGCCGCCGGCGGCGCTGCCGTGGCCAGTCCTTCCTCGGCCGGCCTGGGAACCGCTCCCACGCGCCCCTATGCCGCGCCGCCGGCCACGGCCACCATGGCGCCCCCGCTGGTGGCCGGCGGCAGCCAGCCCCACAACAACCTGCCTCCCTACCTCACGATGAACTTCGTCATCGCCCTGCAGGGCGTCTTCCCTGCGCGTCCCTGAGCACACCATGCGCAGTCCTATCGCGGCCCTGGCCCTGTCGTCCTTCATCGCGGGGGCCCAGGCCGATCCCCTGGTCCAGCGCGAGTTCTCCGGACGCGACAACCGCTTCATCGAAATGCCCGGGGCCGGCTTCCGGGCCATGGCAGGGGGCCGGCACATCCGCTTCGATGCGCAGGGCATGAGCATCGACCTGCCGGAGCAGGCCGCCACGGCCGTGCAAAGCCAGGCGTCCGGTCTGTCGGCCACGGCCCGCAGCCTGAGCGTACGGCCCTCTTCCCGATTGCGATACAGCTTCGAGGGCGGCACCTCCTCCGCACCCCAGGGCGTGCGTCCCTCTGCCACGCTCTACCACTGGCTGGTCGGCCAGGCCTCCGAATGGCGCACGGGCCTCAGAAGCTACGGCGCGCTGGGCTACCGCGGCGTCTGGCCCGGCATCGATGCCGTCTTCCAGGGCGAGCCCGGTGGCTTCAAGTACCAGTTCGAGCTGGCACCCGGCGCCGATGCGGCGCAGGTCTGGTTGCGCGTGGAAGGCGCCACCGACGCGCGCATCCTGCCTTCTGGCGCGCTGGAGTGGAGCCTGGGCGATGGGCATTTCACCGATGACGCGCCCCTGGTCTACCAGATGCGGGGACAGGCCCGTGTGGACGTGCCGGCCAGCTATCGCCTGGAGCGGCTGGACGCCAGCACCTGGCGCGTGGGCTTCACGCTCGGCAGCCATGACAAGGGTCTGCCCCTGGTCATCGATCCGGCCTGGACCGGCTACTCGGGCCTGGTGGGCGGCAACTCCGCCGACCAGGTCAACGCCGTGGTGCGCGATGGCGACGGCAACACCTATGCCTGCGGTGTCACGCGCACCAATGCAGGTGGAATCAGACGCGACGAGGATGCCTTTGTCGTCCGGTTCGCAGCCAATGGCACGCCGCAGGCCGTGACCTATCTGGGAGGAAACGCAGACGATGCCTGCAACGGCCTGGCCATCGACTTCGCAGGACGCATCCTGCTGGCGGGCGGCACGGAATCGCTCGACTTCCCCCTGCGGGGTGCGGACGGCAACGGCGGCCTGCGCCGCAGCAAAAGCACGCAAGACCGCGATGCCTTTGTCGCGCGACTGGCATCGGACGGCGCCAGCATCGACTATTCGGGGCTTGTGGGGGGCAGCGGCGATGACCAGGCCAACGGCCTGGCCGTGGATTGGCAGGGCCGTGCCTATGTGACCGGCTTCACCGCCGGCAACGGCTTTCCCGCCGTCAACGGTCCTTCGCTGACCCACGGCGGCGGACCGGCCGGATCGGAAGGACTGGACGCCTTCGTGGCCCGTGTCGATGCCCTTGGCACCCGCCTGGAGTATGCCGGCTATCTGGGTGGCGATGGCGGCGCCGACATCGGCCATGCCATCGCGGTGGATGGCAATGGCAGCGCCTATGTGGTCGGCGCCACGGACTCGTCGGCCGGCCTGCCGGCCGTGGGCGGATTCCGCACACAGACCAATGCACGCGACACGGATGCCTCCGATGGCTTCGCCGCCAGGATCAGCGAGGATGGAAGGTCCCTCGTCTACTTCACGCTGCTGACCGGCGCCGCCCCCGGTGCGGACAGGGCCCTGGCCCTGAGCCTGCTGCCTGGTGGATCGCTGCTGGTGGGAGGCGAAACCGAGTCCGAAGCCTTCCCCGCGGACAATGGCGGCGCACGCCATGGCGCGGGCCCGCAGACCACGCGCGGCGCGGGCATGGACGGCTTCCTGCTGCGGCTGGGGCCCGGGGGTGACCAGGTGCCGGCGGCCACCTATCTGGGCGGCGGCGGCTACGACAGCGTGCAGGCCGTGGCCAGCGATGGCATGGCATGGTATGCCACGGGCAGCACCAGCAACGGCACCGGATTTCCAACCCGGCAGCAAAGCGGCCTGTCCGTCAGCCCGGCGGGCAAGCAGGATGGTTTCCTGGCCAGGATCGATGCCGCGACCCCGGCCAGCTGGAGCTATGCGGGATTCCTGGGCACGTCCGAGAACGATGCCATGCGCAGCCTGCATGCCGCCACGGTGCAGGGCTGGACCATCCTGTCCGTGGGCGGCGCCACGACGACCGCCGGACTGTCCGATGGCCTGGTGCTGCGCATCGACCCCTTCGGTCCGCCCGCAGCCATGGTCATACAGTCCGGCTCGGCACAGTCCACCCGCATCCGGCAGCCCTTCGCGCAACCGCTGTCGGTACTGGTCACGGATGTCGACGGCCAGCCGCTGTCCAACATCGTGGTGAGCTTCACCGCTCCGGCATCCACGGGGGCATCCACCACGTTTGCCACGACGGCCACGGCCACCACCAATGCATCCGGCATCGCATCGCTGCCCGCCGTGGCCAACCAGTTTGCCGGCAGCTATGCCGTGACCGCCGTGGCCGGATCGGCCCAGGCCACGCTCTCGCTGACCAATGACAAGGGCACGCAGGACACGCTGGTGGCAAGCGCCGCCCAGCCGACCCTGCCCTACGGCGGCAACACCACGCTCGGCGCCAGCGGCGGCTCGGGCACGGGCGCCGTCAGCTATGCGGTGACGGCGGGCGCCGCCAGCTGCGCCATCGTGGACAACACCGTCACGGCCACCGCCGTGGGTAGCTGCACCGTCACCGTCACCAAGGCCGGGGATGCCAACTACCTGGCCGCCACCACCACCATCGACCTCTCGGTCGTCAAGGCCCAGCAGCCCGCGCTGACGGCCACGGCCACGCCTGGCACGTTGCCGGTGTTCGGCACGGCGGCGTTGTCGACCTCCGGCGGGGCCGGGTCCGGCGCCGTGGGCTTCGCCATCACCGACGGCGCGGCGTTCTGCTCGGTCAACGGCACCACGCTCACGGCCCAGGGCACGGGCTCCTGCACCGTGACCGCCACCAGGCTCGGTGATGCCAACTTCCACGATGCCATCGCGGCCACCGTGGTCACCGTGACGCCCGCCGCCCAGTCGCCGTTGAGCGTGCAGGCCGCGCCATCGACCGTGGCCTACGGCAGCACGGCCACGCTGGGCACCACGGGAGGATCGGGCAGCGGCGCCGTCTCCTACCAGGTCACGGACGGCGCCGCGTTCTGCTCCCTGGCGGGAGACCAGTTGAGCGCGACGGGCGTGGGCACCTGCACCATCTTGGCCACCAAGGCCGGCGATGCCAACCACCAGGCCACCAGCGCCAGCATGCTGTTCACCGTGACCAGGGCGGCGCAGGCGACGCTGTCGGTGCAGGCCGTGCCTGCGGCCATCGCCTTCGGCGGCAGCTCGCAACTGGGCACGGCGGGCGGCTCCGGCACGGGCAGCGTGAGCTACGGCGTCAGCGGGCCGTGCAGCATCGTGGGCACCACGCTCACGGGCACGGGCGTAGGCGCCTGCACGGTCACGGCCACCAAGGCCGCGGACGCCAGCTACGAACAGGCCAGCGCCACCACCTCGGTGACCGTGTCGCAGGCTTCCCAGGCCCTGCTGTCCGTGGTGGCCACGCCTTCCAGCATCACCAAGGGTGCCACCAGCACGGTCATGGCCTCGGGCGGCAGCGGCACCGGCGCCGTCACCTACGCGCTGACCTCGGGCGCAGGCAGCTGCTCCCTGGCGGGCACCACGGTCACGGGCACGGCGGTGGGCAACTGCACGGTGACAGCCACCAAGGCGGCGGATGCCAACCATGCCGAGGCCACGGCCTCGACGCAGATCGTGGTCGGCAAGAGTGCGCAGAGCATCAGCTTTGTCTTCTCCAGCCTGCGCTACCTTCACCCCCAGGCCCTGTCCCTGGCCAGTGCCGCCCAGGCCAGCTCCGGACTGCCGGTGAGCTTCAGCAGCCTGACCAGCCAGACCTGCGTGGTGGCCGGGTCGTCGCTGCGGATGATGGCCCAGGGACAGTGCACGGTGCGAGCCAGCCAGGCCGGCGACGCCGAGTACGCGGCGGCAGCGCCAGTGGATCAGAGCTTCATGATCGAGCTGCCGCCTCACTCGTCCGGTACCGTACAAGGGGCCATAGGGGGTGTGACAGTCACCGCACAGATCGCCACGGGCAGCCCCTGGGTCTTCACCCCCTCGGGCACAGGCCCCTCGCAGACTGCCGGATTCATCGCGCTGCAAGGGCACGCCAGGTCCCCCGCAGATGCCCCCCCCGCACATTTGCGGTTCCCCCTGGGCCTGTTCGATTTCACCGCAATGAACGGCGCACCAGGATCGGCCATGAGGGTCACGCTGACCTATCCGGACAGGCTACCTGACGGCGCCCAGTACTGGAAATACGGCCCCACGACCGACAACCCTTCGCCGCACTGGTACCGTTTCATGGGGGCGCAGTTCTCCAACAACACCGTGACGCTGACCATCGAGGACGGCAAGCACGGTGACGACGACATGGACGTGAACGCCTTCATCAGCGATCCGGGCGGCGTTGCCGTGATGGCCGCGGCTGCCGGTGGCACCCCGGCCGCCATTCCCGCGCTCTCCCTGTGGGGCCGGTGGTTGCTGGTGGTGCTGATGGCGGGTGCCACCGCCCTGGCCATGCGCAGCCTCCGCCAGCGTCGGACCCGCTGAGCGGATCGGTCGCGCGCAGGGAAGGCCCTGGCAGCCTCCCTGCGTGCACGGCTTTCAACACCGCCGAGGAACGCGCCGGCTACCGCGAAACATGGCGCGACGGGCGCGAGCGTGCCACGGGGCCGCCATGTGGCGTCCGACCATGGATCCACGCTCTAAAATCGCCACCGATTGGAGACAACCGGTTTTGCCAACCACTACCCAAGAGCCCATGCTCACCCCCGCCGAGCGCGAGGCCATCAACACCGGCCCGTGGTTCAACAGCCTCTCGCCCTCGCTGCGCCACGACATCCTGCGCCAGACCACCGTGAAGCGGCTCAGGGACGGGGCGCTGATCTATGCACGCGGCGATGAGCCGCATCGCTGGTATGCCTGCGCCCAGGGGGCCGTGCGCATGAGCTCCACCAGCCTGTCGGGGCGACAGACCACCCTGGCCTATGTGGAGCCCGGCGCCTGGTTCGGCGCCATGTCCGTCTTCCTGGACGAGCCACGCACCCGCGACGCCCACGCCCATGGCGACACCACGCTGCTGTGCCTGGACAAGGACCGCTTTCACGCCCTCCTGACCGCCCATACCGGGTTCTATGACGCGCTGCTGCGCCTGCAGGCACGGCGCATCCGCCAGACCTACAGCCTGGTGGAAGATCTCAACACCCTGCCGCTGCGCGCACGCCTGGCCAAGCAGTTGCTGCACCTGTCGCGCAGCTATGGCACGCACACGCTGGACGATCCGCGCGAGTTGCGCATCGGCCTGCAGCTGGTTCAGGAGGAGCTGGCCCAGCTGCTGGGCGCCTCGCGCCAGCGCGTGAACCAGGAACTCAAGCGCATGGAGCGTGACCATTGCATACGCGTGGATCCCCAGGGGCTGGTGATCCGGGACCTCGCCGCATTGCAGTCCATCGTCCGCGAAGCCAGCCTGGCGGGCGCCTGAATGTTCACCTGCGCCAGTCGGTCTGCGCCGCACGCCCGGGCAGATGCAGCGTGGCCGTCGCGGCCGGCGTCTCGGCCAGCAGCCGCCCCTTGCGAAACACCTTCAACCGGGTGGCGCGCAGCCGGATCGCCTCGGCCACGTCACCGGCCTGCAGCAGCACGAAACTGGCCTCGCAGCCGGCCGCGAGGCCGTAGCCGTCAAGGCGCATGACGCGGGCCGCGCGCGTGGTCACGGCCTCGAAGCAGTCGCGCAGGCCGTCCTGGTCCGTCATCTGCGCCACGTGCAGGCCCATGTGGGCCACTTCCAGCATGTCGCCCGATCCCATGCCGTACCAGGGGTCCATCACGCAGTCGTGGCCGAAGGCCACGTTGACGCCGGCGGCCAGCAGCTCGGGCACACGCGCCATGCCCCGGCGCCTGGGATAACTGTCCTGGCGTCCCTGCAGCGTGATGTTGATCAGCGGGTTGGCCACCACACTGACGCCGCTCTCGGCGATCAGCGGCAGCAGCTTGCTCACGTAGTAGTTGTCCATGCTGTGCATGGAGGTGCAGTGCGAGCCATTGACGCGGCCCTGCAGCCCCAGGCGCTGGGCCTCGAAGGCCAGGGTCTCGATGTGGCGCGACAGCGGATCATCCGACTCGTCGCAGTGCATGTCCACCGGCAGGCCGCGCTCTGCCGCCAGCTCGCACAGCAGGCGGACGCTGGCCGCGCCCTCGGCCATGGTGCGCTCGAAGTGCGGGATGCCACCGACCACATCCACCCCCTTGTCCAGCGCGCGCCTGAGGTTCTCGACGCCGCCCGGGCTTCGCAGCACGCCGTCCTGCGGAAAGGCGACCAGCTGCAGGTCGATGAAGGGCGCGACCCGGCGCCTGACCTCCAGCAGCGCGTCCACCGCCAGCAGGCGCGCGTCGCTGGTGTCCACATGGCTGCGTATGGCCAGCAGGCCCTTGGCCACCGCCCAGTCGCAATAGGCCAGCGCACGCTCGATGAGCGCCTCGGCCGTGAGCAGGGGCTTGAGTTCGCCCCACAACGCAATGCCTTCGAGCAGGGTGCCGCTCCGGTTGACGCGCGGCAGGCCGTGGCTGAGCGTCGCGTCCATGTGGAAGTGCGGATCGACGAAGGGCGGTGCAACCAGCTGATGCTGCGCATCGACGACCACATGGGCGGGCGCCACAAGGCCGGGCGTGACCTCGGCGATGCGCTCGCCCTGCACGGCGATGGACATGTCCTGCCGCCCATCGGGCAGCGTGGCGTGGGTGAGGAGAAGATCGAGCATGGGCGTATTCTGGTCCAGGGCCGGGGGACGTTGCGGTTCGGCGCTGGCCCTTGCGACACTGCTTCACGAGGCCAGCGTGATGGCACGGCACCCTTTCAACAGCCCCGCACGCCCCAGCGCGAATGCCTCGGTGCAGACGCTGGCCACGCGCCGCACCAATGGCGCCACGGATAAAAGCCATCGCGCGAGATCTCCATCATCGAGCGAATGCAATACGGCCTGCGTATTTTCACCGGCCACGATGACGGAGGCGGTGAGCGACACGGCCAGACGCAGGAGCATGCCCGGGAAATCGCGCACCACGCACACGCGCCTTCTGCAGGCCCAACGCGCGGACTTCCTCCCGCGCCTAGAGCGCGAGGCCCGAGCGGCCGTAGCCAGCACCATCGAAGCAGCAGCGGCCAGGCATCTCGCAGAAATGCGGCTGGCGGCCGACGTGGACGCCATTCGGCGATCAGGCACCTGGCTCATCGGCGTCGATATGGCTTCAGGGCCGGACACCAGCCATGTATGGCGGCTGCCATGACGCAGCCGCGCGCATCCATCAACCAGCCCCGCCCTTGAGCGGGGCTTCTCATTTCTGGAGAGCCACATGGCCGAAAACACCAAGATCGAATGGGCAGACCACACCTGGAATCCCTGGGAGGGTTGCCAGAAGGTCGGGCCTGGCTGCGACCACTGCTATGCCGATACGCGCAACGCGCGCCTTGGCGATGGCCAGGCCGTGAACTGGGGCCCAGGCGCGCGGCCCATGCATCCAGACCGGGCCAGCAGCCTGCGCGACCAGTGCAACGCTGCCGGCGTGCCCTTCCTGTTCAAGCAATGGGGCGAGTGGCTGCCCGCCAAGGAAGGCCGCAGCGTCACTGGCAAGACCCTGGTGCTGGAGGGTGCCGCGCCCTTCACCTCGCACTCAGAGTGGCACGCCTTCCCTGACGGCCAGCAACTGGCACGCATCGGCAAGAAGGCCACAGGCCGGCTGCTCGATGGCCGCACCTGGGATGGCGTCCCTGCGCCGTGAGTGCGCCCGTCAACTCCTGGGAGACAGCCGACAAGGCCTACCAGGCACACCACTTCGCCTGCCCCCCGTGCTGCTCCGCTGGCGCAATGCCGGGGCATCAGGGACGCAGCCCCGAAGGGCAGACGCTCTGGACCCAATACCTCAATGCCGGCGATCCACCGCACTTCACATGGCTGCGCCAGCGCCAAAGGACACGAACATGAGAACGCAACCCACCAACACCATCGCAGCCGAGTTGCCACCTGCTCACAAGATCAGCACGGCATGCGCCAAACTGGATATTTCCCGCGCCACAATCTACCGGATGGCAAAGGCTGGACAACTGGAGCTTATTCGCGTCAGCAAGGGAGCTACGCGAGTCACGGACGAAAGTCTCCGCAGAGTTCTCAATGCGAGGCAACCGGCCCCTGAGCCGTGCCCGCGAGGTTGACCGAGTGACGTGCTTTTTTTTGGGTAGCTAGATGGGTAGCTAAAACCAAAAAAGCAAAACACCTCACACAACCAATTGATCTAAAAAGGATATTTCAGATATGAAAATCGCGACGTGGAATGTCAACTCCCTTTCCGTGCGCCTGCCCCAGGTGCTGGCCTGGCTGGAGGCCAACCCTGTGGATGCGCTGGGCCTGCAGGAACTCAAGCTGACTGACGACAAGTTCCCGCTGCAGGCTCTGGAGGCCGCCGGCTATCACGCGGTCAGCCATGGCCAGAAGACCTACAACGGCGTGGCCTGGCTGTCGCGCACACCGGTTCGGGACGTGGTACGCAACATCCCCGGGCTCGATGACGATCAGGCGCGCATCATTGGCGCCACCACCGACTCCCCTTTCGGCCCCGTGCGCCTGATCAACGGCTATTTCGTCAATGGCCAGGCGCCGGGCACCGACAAGTTCGCCTACAAGATGCGCTGGCTGCAGGCCTTGCAGGATTGGGTGCGAGGCGAAATGGCGGCCCACCCGCGCCTGGTGCTGGTGGGCGACTTCAACGTGGCGCCCGAGGACCGAGACTCCTACGATCCCGTCGGCCTCAAGGACACGATCCACCATACGGTCGAAGAACGCGCCCATTTCCAGGCGCTGCTGCAACTGGGACTGACCGATGCCTTCCGCATGTTCGAGCAGCCGGACAAAAGCTACTCCTGGTGGGACTACCGCATGCTGGGCTTCCAGAAGAACAGGGGCCTTCGCATCGACCATATCCTGGTCAGCGAAGCCCTGCGCGGCAGCGTCACGGCCTGCTCCGTGGACCGTGCGCCACGCAAGAATCCGCAGCCCAGCGACCATGCGCCCGTGGTGGTGACGCTGGCCTGAGCGCCCCGAGCGCCATCCGCCAGCGCGGCTACAGCATGTAGCGCCTCAGCCAGTGGATGGCTTCGATGTGGCCGCGCAGCATCAGGGATTGGCGATGCAGGGTTTCGCTCAATGCCCGGGGCAGGCGTGATTTCTCGGCCTCCTCATAGGCACTGAGCCATTGCTGCTGGCAGATCTCGGCTTGGTCCAGCACATAGTCCGCGCCCTCGCGCCGCCCCAGCAGCCCGTCCCAGAAGGCGTTGCGCTTGAGCGCGGCCCGGCTTTCGCTGGCGGGCAGCACCGCGCCGCCGCTGGAGCCGATGGCGCGCTCCAGGTCTTCGACGAGGATCTGGCTCGCATTGAAGTGGCGCGCCAGCACCTGGCCTATCAGGCCCTGCGGCATGGGCTCCATGCACTCGCCTAGCCGGGCATGGGCCTGTCGGCCCAGTGCCAGCACGGCATTGAGCAAGGCCGTGGTCTGAAGGCCCAGGGACGTGGGCAGGGGTTGTACCGGGATTTGCTGGCGGGCCTGCAGCCAGGCGGCCTGCACGGCATCCCGCACCTGGGTCCAGTGCAGCAGGCTGCTGCCCCGCACGCGCTCCCAGCATTCTTCCAGCCGGGCTTCCACGGCCGCGAAATCCTGCTGTGCGTACTGCTTGCTGAGCGCAGCCTCCCTGCCCAGAGCGTAGGCGGGCCGGTACTGGTCATAGCCCCGGCCGGAAACGAAATAGGGCTCCAGGAAGTAGCGGCCATGCCAGTAGGCATCCACCGGTTCCGTGGGCCTCGGCAATGGGACGCCCTGGCGGCCGGGCTTGGCCTTCCTGGGCCAGAAATGAGAGAGAACTGTAGGCACGGCGGGTCGGGACGCAAGCCCTTCCAACGAAGATGGCTCATTGTCCCGAGTCCCTGGAGACGTGATCGTCAGCCCCTCCTGCGCGACCCTGTAGGAGCCAGCCCCTTGCCGTGGCAGGGGCCGACGGGCCGCCTACTCGAAGGCGTCCTCGTCCATGCCCAGCTCCTGCAGCTTGCGGGTGATGGTGTTGCGCCCTATGCCCAGGCGTTGCGCGGCCTCCACCCGCCGCCCATGGGTGACGGCCAGGGCCGATCGGATCAATTGCGCCTCGAAGCGCCGCGACAGCTGGTCCCAGACCTCGCCATGCCCGTGGACCTGGGTGTGCTCCAGCAACTGGCGCGCCTGCTGGCCCAGCAGGTGGACCCAGTCCGCATCGCCAACACCCTGCGCCAGATCATGGGCCGGGGCCGGAGGGTGCATGCCAGGCATGGCGCCACGACCGCCTTCGTCGGGCGGCGCCGAAGGCGCGGCTGCCAGGGCCGCGAGCGCTGCGCCACTGCCCACCGGGTGCGGGGCCTCACCCAGCACCTCGGGAGGCAGGTCCTTGAGCGAGATCACCTGGGCCGGCGCCATCACGGTCAGCCAATGGCAGATGTTCTCCAGCTGGCGGACGTTGCCGGGAAACGCGAAAGCCTGCAGCCGCTGCATGGCATCGACGCCCATGCGCTTGGGCTCGACACCGAGCTGCCGCGCGCTTTGCTGCAGGAAGTGGCGCGCCAGCATGGGCACGTCCTCGCTGCGTTCGCGCAGAGCCGGCAGGCGCAGCCGGATGACGTTGAGCCGGTGGAACAGATCCTCGCGGAAGGCGCCGTTGCGCACACGCTGCTCCAGGTCCTGATGGGTGGCAGCGATGACACGCACGTGGGCTTTGACGGCCTGGTGGCCACCCACGCGGTAGAAATGCCCGTCCGACAGCACGCGCAACAGCCGCGTCTGCAGATCGAACGGCATGTCGCCGATTTCGTCGAGAAACAGCGTGCCACCCTCGGCCTGCTCGAAACGACCGCGCCGCTGGGTCTGGGCCCCGGTGAAGGCACCTCGCTCATGTCCGAACAGCTCGGATTCGAGCAGGTCCTTGGGAATGGCCGCGGTGTTGATGGCCACGAAAGGGCCTCCCGCCACGGGCGAATGCTTGTGCAGCGCCCGCGCCACCAGCTCCTTGCCTGAGCCGGATTCGCCCGTGATCAGCACCGTGACCTGGCTCTGGCTGAGACGGCCGATGGCGCGAAACACGTCCTGCATGGCGGGCGCCTGGCCCAGCATCTCGGCCTGCAACGGGGCCTGGGCCTCGGCCACATCCTCGCGCAGGCTTTCCTCGACGGCACGCCGGATCAGTTCCACGGCCTTGGGCAGGTCGAAGGGCTTGGGCAGGTATTCGAAGGCTCCGCGCTGGAAGGCCGATACGGCGCTGTCCAGGTCGGAGTACGCGGTCATGATGATGACGGGCAGGCCGGGCTGCTGGGCACGGATCTGCTCGAGCAGCTCCAGCCCCGAGCCACCGGGCATGCGGATGTCGCTGACCAGCACCTGGGGGGGCTGGCGCGCCGGGTCGCCGGCATCGACATCGGACAGTGCCGTGAGCACATCGCGGGCCTGGATGAAGCTGCGCGTGGCCCAGCCTTCCCGGCCCAGCGCCTTTTCCAGCACGAAGCGGATGGAAGGGTCATCATCCACGATCCAGATCGGTTTCATTGGTGGTGCGTCCTTCCCTTGTTGCAATGTTGATTTCCGGGGGCCTCAAGGCAGGGGGATGAGGATGCGGAAATCCGTGCGGCCCGGCTGGCTTTCACATTCGATCAGCCCCTGGTGGCGCTGCACGAAGGTCTGCGCCAATGTCAGCCCCAGTCCCGAACCGCCATCCCTTCCCGATACCAGCGGATAGAAGATCCGCTCCTTGATGGCATCGGGAACGCCTGGCCCGTTGTCGATCACATGCAATTCCAATGCCAACCGGTAGCGTTGGCGGCCGAAAGTGACCTGGCGGGCCACGCGGGTACGCAAGATGATTTCCGCATCACCCGCGGCGATGCGCTCGTGCAGGGCTTGCGCTGCGTTCTGGACGATGTTGAGCACGGCCTGGATCAGCTGGGCGCTGTCGCCGCGGAACTCGGGGATGGAGATGTCGTAGTCGCGCGTGATGGCCAGCCCCGAAGGATGCTCGACCAGCACCAGCGATCGCACGCGCTCGCAGACTTCGTGGATGTTGACATCGCCCACTTCGTGCGGATGGCGGTGCGGGGCCAGCAGCCGGTCCACCAGCGCCTGCAGGCGGTCGGCTTCATGGATGATGACTTCGGTGTACTCGCGCAGCTCGGGCGCGTCCAGATCCATCTGCAGCAGCTGCGCGGCGCCACGGATGCCGCCCAGGGGGTTCTTGATCTCGTGGGCCAGGTTGCGGATCAGTTCCTTGTGTGCCTGGGCCTGCTCGCGCAGACGCTCCTCGCGGTCCTGCCGGGCCTGCTGTTCCAGCGGCCAGAACTCCACCAGGACATGGCCAGGCCGCTCGGCCAGGGAGACGGTGACATGCACGGGAAGCGCATCACCGGCCACGCGGTGCAGGCTGGCCTCGAAGCGCAGCGCCGCGAAGTCGTTGTCCTGCGCGCCGCGCAAGGCCTTGTCCAGCAGGGATGGTTCGGTGAAGCAGGCCGCCAGTTCACTGCCTTCGAGCATGCGGCGCGACAGGCCCAGCGCATTCTCCAGGGCCGCATTGGCGAACAGCACGGCACCGCGCTCGTCGAGCACGGCCATCAGCGTGCACAGCAGATCAAGGGCCTGGTAGGACGCCGGGGCCGCCGGTCTGAGACCCTCGGTCATGACAAGGTGCTCCCGGCCCGCGCGGGGCCGTCAGTTCTTGGGAAGCCGGTCCAGTTCACGCCGGATGCCGGCGACATCGCCTTCCTGGCGGGTGATGCTGCTCTTGAGCTGCTCGACGCGCTCCTGGTAGCCCTGGGGATTGCGCAACTCCAGTGCGGTGCGCTGCGGATTGCCATCGTTGTACTCCTGACGCAGCTGTGTCAGCTTCTCCTGGGCACGGGCCAGCTCGCTTTCCAGGATGGTCCGCGCATCGGAGTCACGGGCCCGCTGGGCGCTGCTGTTGACCTTGGCCGGCGCGGGCGATCCCGCCGCCGGGGCCGCCGTGCCGCGTGGCGCCTGGCTGCCGCCCGAGGCCGCGGCCGGCTTGCCGCCGCCATGGATCACGGTCACATGCCCGCCGTCCACCGGCTTGCAGCCCTTGGCCTTGGCCTGGCTGGCATTGTTGGTGTACTCGTTGCCGCACCGGTAGATCACATCCTGGGACCAGGCCCCCACCGACAGCAGGGGAAGCAGCAGTGACACAAACAGTTTCTTCATTCCATTCCCTCGGATAGCCAGGTCGGAAGGGCCCGGCTTGTCCGGGCAAGTATCGCTCCATCTTCCGGGCTGGGCGCCATTTCTTGAGCGGGCCAGCCCCTTTTGGTTCCCTGCCCAGCATACCGAGGTCCTCTCCGAAAGCAAAAAGGCGGCTTGCGCCGCCTTTTCGCCTGCCCGCCTTACAGCGAGAAGTACATGTCGTACTCGACCGGGTGCACGGCCTGGCGGTAGCGCGTGACTTCGGTCATCTTCAGGTCGATGTAGGCATCGAGCATGCTGTCCGAGAACACGCCGCCCTTGGTCAGGAACGAGCGGTCGGCATCCAGCGCTTCCAGGGCCTGGTCCAGGCTGTGGCAGACCGTGGGCACCAGCTTGTCCTCTTCGGGCGGCAGGTGGTACAGGTCCTTGGTAGCGGCTTCGCCGGGATGGATCTTGTTTTCCACGCCGTCCAGGCCGGCCATCAGCAGGGCCGAGAAGCCCAGGTAGGGGTTCATCAGCGGATCGGGGAAGCGGGCCTCGACGCGGCGGGCCTTGGGGTTGGCCACGTAGGGGATGCGGATCGATGCCGAGCGGTTCTTGGCCGAGTAGGCCAGCTTCACCGGGGCTTCGAAGCCGGGGACCAGGCGCTTGTAGCTGTTGGTGCCGGGGTTGGTGATGGCGTTCAAGGCACGGGCGTGCTTGATGATGCCGCCGATGTAGTACAGCGCGAAGTCGGACAGGCCTGCATAGCCGTCACCGGCGAACAGGTTCTTGCCATCCTTCCAGACGGACTGGTGCACGTGCATGCCCGAGCCGTTGTCGCCCGGATAGGGCTTGGGCATGAAGGTCGCGGTCTTGCCGTAGGTGTTGGCCACGTTCCAGATCACGTACTTCATGACCTGGGTCCAGTCGGCGCGCTCGACCAGGGTCGAGAAGCGCGTGCCGATCTCGTTCTGGCCGGCGCCCGCCACTTCGTGGTGGAACACTTCGACGGGGATGCCCAGCTGTTCGAGCAGCAGCACCATTTCGGCGCGCAGATCCTGGGTGCTGTCCACGGGGGGCACGGGGAAGTAGCCGCCCTTGACGCGCGGACGGTGGCCGCGGTTGCCGGACTCGAACTTGGCGCCGGAGTTCCAGGGAGCCTCGTACTCTTCGATTTCATAGAAGGTGCTGCCGGGTTCGGTGTTCCAGCGCACGCCGTCGAAGATGAAGAATTCGGGCTCGGGACCGAAGTAGGCGGTATCGCCCAGGCCCGAGGCCTTCAGGTAGGCTTCGGCGCGCTTGGCCACGGAGCGGGGGTCGCGGTCATAGGCCTTGCCGTCGCCGGGCTCGATCACGTCGCACTGCAGGAACAGGGTGGTCTCTTCGAAGAAGGGGTCGATGTTCGCGGTGCTGGGGTCGGGCATCAGCTGCATGTCCGATGCCTCGATGCCCTTCCAGCCGGCCACCGACGAGCCGTCGAAGGCATGGCCGGAGGTGAACTTGTCTTCGTCGAAGTGCGACACCGGCACCGTGACGTGCTGCTCCTTGCCGCGGGTGTCCGTAAAACGAAGGTCCACGAATTTGACCTCGTTCTCCTTCACCATGTTCATCACGTCTGCAACGGTCTTTGCCATCAGATCTCTCCTGCCAATCTGGCTGATCAAAAAAGATAAAAACTTCTAAGCAGTTTGCGTGCCAGGCTGCATCCATTGGGTGCACACCCGCAGACTGGCACCTGCTTGGCGCGCCAGCCCCGTGATTCTGCCGCTGGAAAGCAGACTTTTGGATGAGATTGCGGTGACAGCCGGTTTTGCCGGAGAAGGCATCGTTTCACCAAATCGGTGCAGATTCCACGGCAACGTCGTAACTCAGATATTGCGCACCAATTCAGGGCCAAGATCTGCACCAAATGAGTGCAGACCTTCCAGCAGGGTGGGCCAGGCCTTGGTCACGGCCCCGGCCTCGCCCTTGACACCCAGCTCGATGTGGCGCCCATGCTTTGCATCGTCGACGCTGGGCAGGCTGAACACCTTGACGCCGGGGTGGTCGCGTTCGATGGCCACCATCAGCGGCGTCAGCGTCGCCTCCATGCCGCCGTAGACGATGACCGAGTGCTCCCGGTGTACCGCGCTGTGAAAGTGCCTGGCGTAGCGCTGCTCCAGCACCCACTCGACCATGGGCCAGGCCATGACCGGAAAGCCTGGCACGAAGTGCACGGTCCCTGCCGTGCCGCAGCACGAAAAGCCCGGGATCTTGTTGTAGGTGTTGGGAATGATGCGTGCGCCTTCGGGGAAGTTGCCCATCTGCAGGCGGTGCAGGTTGTCTGCGCGCTGGGGTTCGTAGGGCTTGCCCTCCTCGGCGGCCACGTCGCGCATGCGTTCACGGATCAGGGCCACGGCCTCGGGGTGCAGGGCCAGCGGCACGCCCAGGGCCTCGGCTGCGCATTGGCGCGTATGGTCGTCGGGCGTGGCGCCGATGCCCCCGAAGCTGAAGACCACGGCCTGCGAGGCAAAGGCGCGGCGCAGCGCGTCGGTGATGCGCGCCCTGTCATCGCCTACATACTCGGCGTGGCCCAGCGACAGGCCGCGAGCGCCCAGCAGTTCGATCAGTTTGGGCAGGTGCTTGTCGGCACGCTTGCCCGACAGGATTTCGTCTCCGATGATGAGTGCGCCGACTTGAAGGGTCATGGGTTCTTTTCTTGCGGGGTGGATGTGGAGAGCGATCCGCCGTCCTCCTGCGCCACATCCGGTGCGTAGGGGATGACGGGCGCGTCGGGAACCGAGGGCTGCTCCTGGCGCATGCGCTCCAGCGCCGCCAGGCAGAAGTGGGCGAACCACAGCGAGGAGAAAGCGAAGATCAGGGCGTAGATCCAGATGGCCACGGGAATCAGCACCCAGAAGGCAGCGATGAAGACCACGCCCGAAGCCCAGACGATGGCCGGCGCGGCGCCCAGATAGCCGCAGACCACGCCCATGAGCATCAGAGCCAGGCGGTGGCGCAGGAACAGGCTGCGGCGTTCGGGCTTGCTGGCGTGGGCGGACAGGGCGTCGAAGGCCATGACGCGGTAGGTCAGCCAGCCCCAGATCAGCGGCGGGATCACCACCACCAGTGGCGGCACGAACCACAGCGGCACCGATACCAGCAGCGCGATCAGCGCGATCAGCGAGGAGCCGGCCGACCACAGCAGGCTGCCGATCATCGTCGCTCCCTGGCGGCGCTCCAGCGCCGGGAAGCGGCGCCGGGCCACCAGCTCGACCAGGGCCGGCGTCATGAACAGCGCCACCAGCAGCAGCGAGACCACGACCAGCACGGGCGTGACGGAGAGCACGACCAGCACCGGCGCCACCAGCGCAGGTGCCGATGGCACTCCCAGCCAGGACCAGACCGTGCCCAGCCAGCCCACGCCCTGCAGCAGGCCCTCCGTCCAGACCACGGCATCGGCCCAGAAGAAATAGCCGAGCAGCCAGGCCGAGAGGGCCATGAACAGCAAGGGAAACAGCGACCACGCGATCACCCGCCTATGCAGGCAATACGCCATCGCACGCCAAAAGGAGTCGAGTAGCAGGCCCATGGAGGCAAGCATACCCAAGCCCGCGCTCAAGCGCGACCCATCAACCTCAGGATCCCACGCCATTGCTGGGACCAGAAGCCCTGCCCATAGTCGCGCAACTGGCCCCGGGCATTGGGCTGTACCTGATCGCGCACGCCCGTGGCATCGAAGCGCAGCTCGAAGTTGGCCGTGCCGAAAAGCATGTCCCACCAGGGCAGCAGCACGCCGAAGTTGTTGCCGTGCGCGCGCTTGTTGCGCACGGGAGCCATGGGCTCGTGGCCTATGCCGATGGCATGGTGGCGGCGGTGAAAGCGCGGGCTGATCCACAGCCGCTCGCCGATGCTGCCGAACCAGACACGCAGGTTGGCGTGCTGAAAGCTCTCGCTGAGCTGGGTGAAGGCCACGATGGCGACGAACTGGCCCGGCGCCACGCCGATCAATTGGGCCACCAGGACGATGATGGTGTCGCGGATCACGTCATCGAGCAGGTGGTTGCGGTTGTCGCTCCAGACCGTCATCTGGCGCTGCGAGTGGTGCAGCGCGTGCAGCTTCCACCACCAGCCGATGCTGTGCTGGCCACGGTGTATCCAGTAGTCCAGGAAGTCAAAGGCCAGCAGGTAGATGATCAGGCTGACCCAGGCCAGGTCGGTGACGCCGGGCCACACGCCATCGAGGTGAAAGCTCGGCAGCCCCCAGACATGCAGGCGGCCCATGAGCTCGTCCCACAGCGGATCCAGCGTGAAGAACAGCGCCAGACGAAACAGGCCCAGCCGGTGGACCAGGGTGTAGATGATGTCCACGTGGATGGCGCGACGGTCGGTGACGGGCTCGACGGGCCGCCAGTACTGCAGCGGCGCGATCACCGCCACCATGATGAAGATCTGCAGCAGGCCCACCAGCAGCCAGCCCGTGGCCGTGTAGCCGTCCTCCAGCAGGTTGGCCAGCCCCAGATTGAACAGCAGGGGCTGGACCACGCCTTCGTACAGCAATTGCTGCGCATTACCGAACCACTGAATCCACCAATCCACGCCATGCCCCCCTTGCCCGCCACGCCTTGCGCGCGGACGTCATGCGAATTTTGCTATCCAATCCCGGTAGTCGGGATGTTCCCGCAGCGAGCGGAAACAGAACCCCTGCTTGAGCAGGCCCGTGATCAAAGGTTCCAGCACGGCCGGTGCCCAGGGGTCCTTGCGCGACCAGATGCCCAGATGGGCCAGCAGGATGTCGCCGCTGCGGATGTTCTTGAGCGCCTGGGCCAGCAATTGCGCATTCGGGTAGCGGTCGCTGGGCAGCTCATCGCCCAGAAAACCTGCACGGGACCAGCCCACGTGCATGTAGCCCCCCTGCCGTGCAGCGTCGATCAGCGCAGGCGAGGTCTTGCCACCGGGTGCGCGGAACAGCGGCAGGGGCTTGCGCCCGGTGATCTGCTGCAGCCGCTGGGCGGATCGGCGGATCTCGTCGCAGTAGCCGGCGGCATCGACGGTGAAGTCCTGGTTGGCGCGCGGCCCCGCAGAAGGCCTCACGCGAAAGCCCGTGACGGGTCCGCCCTTTGCGTCGCGCAGATCGCCGCGCCAGTACATGTGGTCGTAGGTGTGCGAGGCGAATTCGTGGCCCTCGCCAGCGCGCGCGCGCCACCAGGGCGCCCAGGTCTCGCCCAGGCTCCCATCCCCCTGCTGCGTGGCCTCGTTGGCCGCGAAGAAGGTCACGGACACGCCGTGGCGCTTGAGCACGTCGGCCACGAAGTCGGCGATCCCCATATGGCCCGTGTCGAAGGTCAGGTAGACGGCCTTGGCACAGCCCGTGCCCTGCCCCGCCGCCTGCGCGGGGCGCAGCAGGCCGAAGGCGGCTGCGCCGGCCAGCGATTGCGCGAAGAGCCTGCGGTCCATGTCCGCGCTCAACGCTGGGCGTGGGCCAGGGTCCACACGCCGTGCGGCGACTTGCCGACCTTGACCTGCTGGACCACCTTCCTCTCCACGGTGTCGATGACCGAGAGCTTGCGCGCCCAGCGCGAGCTGACCAGCAGGTAGCGGCCATCGGCGGAGACATCCATGCAGTCGGGGCCGCCCGGTGCCGGGTAGCTGTCCACGACCTGGTTGGTCTGCATGTCGATCTTGCTGATGGTGTTGGCCACGCGATTGCTCACGTACAGATGACGGCCGTCGCCGGCAGCGCGCATGGCATGTGCTCCGGCGGCCGTCTTGATGCGCGCCACGCTGCGCGGCTCGGGACCGGTGATGTCGAACACCTCCACGCTGTCGCTGCCGGTCAGGCCGATGAACAGCTTGGTACCGTCGGGGCTGCCATAGAGGTCGGCCGGCATGGCGCCCGTTGGCACGCGCGCCTTGATGGTCTGGGTGGCGATGTCGATGGCGACCAGAGCGTCGCTGTCCTGCATGGTCGAGTAGACCGTGGCGCTCTTGGCGTCGATCCACAGATGGCTGGGAGTCTTGCCCGTGGGCACGCGCTTGACCAGTTGCGGGTTCTGGCCGTCCCAGCGGTAGATGTCGATGTGGTTGAGGCGATTGGCCGCCGTGATGAACCACTTCATGTCCGGGCTGAAGCGCAGGTGGTAGGGGTCGATGATGTCGCGGATCACGCGCTGCACCTCGCCGGTGCGCGGATCGACCAGGGTCAGCGTGTCACCCAGGGCGTTGGCCACGACCAGCGACTTCTCGTCGGGCGTGAGATACAGGTGGTGCGGCTCCTTGCCCGTGGGGATGCGCGCGGTTTCCTGCCAGGTCACCGGGTCGATGACGCTGATATTGGCGTCCAGCGAATTGAGCACGAAGACGGGCGTCGGCCCCTGGACCCTGGGGGGCGGCGTCACGCGCGCCGGGGCAGCCGCAGGCACGGAAGGCGCCGCAGGATTGGCGGCCGCTTGGGCGGCCGATACCGGCGCAGCCATGGCAGCCGTGGCTGCTGCGGCACGGGCCGACCTGGATCCGGGCAGGGAGGCCACGGCCAGCCAGGCCAGCGCACCGCCGCCCACAACCACAGCCACAGCCGCGCTCAAGCGCCCGACGGAAAGACGTTTCACAAAGCACCACCTTCTGAGAATGTGCGCAGTTTAGCTGCGCCAATCAGCCCTCGAACGCTGCGGGGCTTCGGCTTTTGCTGCTGTGCGAAAAACCGACATTTGAACGACGTTCGACCGGGATATCACCGCAAACCACGCCATTCCATGACCTGCATCAAGGCAACCGGGCGCATCGGCCAATGCGCCGTACAAAGGCAAAGGGAGCCGAAAGGCTCCCTTTGCAGGTATCCATCATCTGGCGCGCAGTGGCGTCAGATCTTCCACTTTTCCATGAGCTTTTCGGGGCGCATGGTGTCGTAGTGCTCGAAGGGCTGGTGGATCCAGGGATTGGTCGGCAGGAAGTCCACCGAATAGTCGGGCGTGAAGGTCGACAGGCCCTTGGTCCAGATCACGGCGCTGCGCAACTCGGTGATCGGAGGATAGTTGGTCTTGAGCATGGCGATCACGGCGTTCAGCGTGTGGCCCGAATCAGCCAGGTCATCGACCAGCAGCACGCGGCCCGCGATCTCGCCCTTGGGCGTGGTGATGAAGCGCGCGATGTCCAGATGGCCCTGCACCGTGCCGGCCTCGGCACGGTAGGAGCTGGTGGACATGATGGCCAGCGGCTTGTCGAAGATGCGGCTGAGCATGTCGCCGGGGCGCAGGCCACCACGGGCCAGGCAGAGAATGGTGTCGAATTCCCAGCCGGACTGGTGCACTTTGATCGCGAGCTTCTCGATCAGTCCGTGATACTCGTCGTAGCTCACATACAGGTGTTGACCGTCTTCCGTCAGCATGGAATGGCTCCTGGTTCAATCTTGGGGTTCGGCCGCCAGCGGATCACTGGGCGGCGTAGGGGTTCTGCATCAGGATGGTGTGGTCCCGGTCGGGGCTGGTGGACACCATGGCGATGGGCACGCCCGTCACCTCCTCGATGCGCTCCAGATAGCGGCGGGCGTTGGCCGGCAGCTTGTCATAGTCGGTCACGCCCACGGTGGACTCGGTCCAGCCGGGGATGGACTCGTAGATGGGCTTGCAGCGCGCGATCTCGTCGGCGCCCATGGGCAGCAGGTCGATCTTCTCGCCGTCCAGCTCGTAGCCCACGCACAGCTGCAGCTCCTGCAGGCCGTCGAGCACGTCCAGCTTGGTGATGCACAGACCCGACAGGCCGTTGACCTGGGCGCTGCGCTTGAGCAGTGCGGCGTCGAACCAGCCGCAGCGGCGCGAGCGGCCGGTGGTCACGCCCTTCTCGGCGCCCACGGTGCTCATGTGCCAGCCTGGCGTGCCTTCCTTTTCCCAATCCAGTTCGGTGGGGAAAGGGCCGCCGCCCACACGGGTGCAGTAGGCCTTGGTGATGCCCAGGATGTAGTGCAGCATGCCGGGGCCCACGCCCGAACCTGCAGCCGCATTGCCGGCCACGCAGTTGGACGAGGTGACATAGGGATAGGTGCCGTGGTCCACATCCAGCAGCGTGCCCTGGGCGCCCTCGAACAGCAGGTTGCCGCCTTCGGCGTGCACGGCGTTGAGCTCGCGCGAGACGTCGGCCATCATGGGCTTGAGCAGTTCGGCATGGCGCATGGCCTCTTCGTACACGGCGTCGAACTGGACTTCACCCTCCTGGATGTAGGGCTTGAGCGCATCACCGAACGTGAAGTTCTTCGAACCCAGCACGTTGACCAGGATGTGGTTGTGCAGGGCCAGCAGCTCGCGCAGCTTGGCGGCGAAGCGCTCGGGGTACTTGAGGTCCTGCACGCGCAGCGCGCGGCGGGCGATCTTGTCTTCGTAGGCAGGGCCGATACCGCGGCCGGTGGTGCCGATCTTCTCGGTGCCGCCCTGCTCGCGCGCGGCCTCGCGCGCCACGTCCAGCGCCGAGTGGAAGGGCAGGATCAGCGGGCAGGCCTCGGACACGCGCAGGCGGTCGCGCACCTGCACGCCGGCCTTCTCCAGGCCTTCGATTTCCTCGAACAGCTTGGCGGCCGACAGCACCACGCCGTTGCCGATGTAGCACTTCACGCCGGGGCGCATGATGCCGCTGGGAATCAGGTGCAGGGCCGTCTTGACGCCGTTGATGACCAGCGTGTGGCCGGCGTTGTGGCCGCCCTGGAAGCGGACCACGCCCTGGGCGCTTTCGGTCAGCCAGTCCACCAGCTTGCCCTTGCCTTCGTCACCCCACTGGGTGCCGACCACGACCACGTTGCGACCTTTGGTAGCTTTCATATTCAAATCCGATGAAATCCGAAGAAATTGACAAATGCGTCAGATGGCCTGCACGGCCCACCGCCCTGCGATCTGCATGAGCTCACGGTCGCAGTGGAACTCGTCCACTTCACTCTCATGCCCGGGCAGCACGCAGACCACGGTCTCGCCCTGCCGGCGCAATGCCGCGATGGCGGCAGCGACCTGCGGATCGTCGCCCCAGGGCGCGCGGATGGCGGCCTTGAGCGGACGCTCGGGCACCACGGCCACGAGCTGCTTGACATCCAGGCTGAAGCCCGCGGCAGGCCGGTTGCGGCCGAAGACCGCACCCACCTCGTCGTAGCGCCCGCCACGCACCAGTGCATCGCTGGCACCGGGCACGAAGATGGCGAAACGCGTGCCGCTGTAATAGGCATAGCCGCGCAGATCGGCCAGATCGAAGCTCACGTTAACGCCGGCCAGGCGCTGGGCCAGCCAGCGCAGCTGATCCAGCAGCGGGCGCACGCCGGCCGTGCGCGCAAGCAGCTGCTCGGCACGGTCCAGCACGTCGATGCCGCCGTACAGCTGCAGCAGGGCCATCAGGCCCTCGCGCGAGGCCGCGGGGAAGTCACGCGTCAGGCGATCGAGCTCGCTGGCGTCCTTGGCGGCCAGCGCGGCATGCACGCCGCGCAGCACCTGCATGTCGACCATGACACCGGCCAGCAGGCTGCGCACGATGCGCACGTCAGCCAGGTCCACGTTGATGTCCGTGACGCCCGCGCTGCGCAGGCAGTCCAGCGCCAGGTGCAGCGCCTCCAGATCAGCCTCCATGCCCTGGTGGCCATAGATCTCCGCGCCGAACTGCAGCGGCTCGCGCGTGGCGCGGGGACGGTCGGGGCGGGCATGGACGACGGGGCCGCAATAGCACAGGCGCGTGAGCCCCTTGCGGTTGAGCAGATGGGCGTCGATGCGGGCGACCTGCTGTGTGGTGTCGGCACGCAGGCCCATGGTGCGGCCCGTGAGCTGGTCGATCAGCTTGCAGGTCTGCAGGTCCAGCGCCTCCCCTGTGCCGGTGAGCAGGGATTCGAGGTATTCCAGCATCGGCGGCATGACCAGTTCATAGCCGTAGCCGCGCGCGGTATCGAGCAGGCCTCGACGCAATTCTTCGATGTGCCGGGCCTCGGAAGGCAAGACATCGGCGATGTGATCCGGCAGGACCCAAGCAGACATGGAAAAAGGGGGAGGCTGTTAAAAACGTGATTCTACCGGCTGTTGCGGGCACACCCAAATTGGGGGTGACCCAAGCCCCATGAAGCGCGTTCGGTATTCCGAACCGGCGCCGCGGCCACCAGCGGCCGCCCCCAAAAAAAACGGCGCCCCGGATCGGGGCGCCGTGCGCGGGCCAGGCGGTGCTGCCGCTCAGGCCCCGGGCCCAGTTGGCCCTGCTACTTGCCGCTGCTGCCGCCGTTGCGGTAGGCCTTGAAGAAGTCGGTCTGCGAAGGATCGAGCACCAGCACATCGCTCTTCTTGGCAAAGCTGGCCTTGTAGGCTTCCAGGCTTCGGTAGAACTGCGCGAACTGCGCATCCTTGCCGAAGGCTTCGGCATAGATGCGCGCGGCCTCCGCATCGCCCTCGCCCTTGACCTTCTGCGCATCGCGGTAGGCATTGGCAACCGTGATCTCGCGCTGGCGGTCGGCCTCGGCGCGGATCTTCTCGCCCTCGGCAGCGCCGGTGGAGCGCAGTTCGTTGGCCACGCGCTTGCGCTCCGCCTCCATGCGGCGGTAGACCGATTCCGTGATGGTCTCGGCGTAGTCCACGCGCGTGATGCGCACATCGACCACATCCACACCCCAGGGCTTGGCACCGCGCACGGTCTCCAGCACTTCGCGCTTGACGTCGTTCATCAGCGCATCGCGCTTGCTGGACAGCAGCTCGCGCACGGTGCGGCGGTTGATCTCCTCCTGGAAGGCGTTGCGCACCACGCGGTTGAGCTGCATGGCACCAGCCGATTCATCCAGGCCCACGTTGCGGATGTACTCCGATGGATCGGAGATGCGCCAGCGCACGTACCAGTCGATGACCACGCGCTGCTTTTCCGCAGTGAGCATGGGCTCGGTGTCGGTGCTGTCGAGCGTCAGCAGGCGTTTGTCGATGTAGCGCACGTTCTGGAACGGGGGCGGCATCTTGATGTTGAGGCCGGGCTCGGTGATCACTTCCTTGATCTGTCCCAGGGCATAGACCACGCCGAACTGGCGCTGGTCCACGACGAACAGCATGGAGCTGAGCAGCGCAAGCGCCAGAAGAATGCTGGTGATGAAAAATCCGACTCGGTTCACTTGGGCTGCTCCTCAGCGTGCTTCGCGGTCACGGCTGCGACTGCTGTCGCGGCTGCGCGCATCGTTCGAAAGGCCGGGAATGACCGCAGGCGCGGGGGCCTGGGTGCCGGCGGCCGAGGCGTCGGCGGCCGGCACATTGGCGCTCACGCTCTGCATGATCTTGTCCAGCGGCAGGTACAGCAGGTTGGAGCCCTGACGCGACTCGACCATCACCTTTGTCACGTTGCCGTAGATCTGCTGCATGGTCTCGAGGTACATGCGGTCACGCGTGACCTGAGGCGCCTTCTGGTATTCGGCGAACACCGAGCTGAAGCGCTGCGCATCACCCTGAGCCTGGGCGACGATGCGGGCCTTGTAGCCGTTGGCCTCCTCCAGCAGGCGCGCTGCCGAACCGGCCGCGCGCGGCACCACGTCATTGGCATAGGCCTGGGCCTCGTTCTTGGCACGCTCGCGCTCCTGGCCCGCGCGAAGCACGTCGTCGAAGGCCGCCTGCACCTGCTCGGGCGGACGCACGCCGCCTTGCTGCAAATTGATGCCCACGACTTCCACGCCGACCTTGTAGCGGTCCAGGATGGTCTGCATCAGGTCGCGCACGCGCGGCGCGATCTGGTCGCGCTCCTCGGCCAGCGCCGTGTCCATGCGCATCTTGCCCACGACTTCGCGCACGGCGGTCTCGGCAGCCTGGACCACGGCCTCGGACGGGTTCTTGCTCTCGAACAGCCAGGCGCGTGCGTCGCTCAGGCGATACTGGACGGCGAACTTGATCTCGACGATGTTCTCGTCCTCGGTGAGCATGGCCGACTCGCGCAGGCCCGTGCTCTTGATGATGTTGTCGCGTCCCACGTCGGCCGAGCGGATCTGCGTCACGAACACCAGCTCATGGCGCTGGATCGGGTACGGCAGGCGCCAGTTGATGCCGGCGCCCACGGTGCTCTTGTACCTGCCGAACTGGGTGATGACAGCCTGCTGGCCTTCCTGGACGATGAAGATGCCGGTGCCCATCCAGATGATGAAGGCGATGCCCGCGATCAGGCCCACGCCCATGCCCGCGCTGCGCATGTCCGGCGGCTGGCTGCCGCCGCCATTGCGGATGGGCGGCTGGCCACGGCCACCGCCCGGCTTGCCGCCGAACAGGCCCGACAGCTTGCGGTTGAGGTCGCGCCACAGCTCATCGAGATCCGGCGGCTGCCCGCTGCCGGACGACGAAGGCCGGTTGTCGCGGCTGGGCTCTGCGGGCGGGGGCGGCGGCGCGGGACGGTCCGCCTCGGGGCGAGGAGCATCGTCGTTCTTGTCGTCGCCACGTCCCCAGCGCGGATCATTCAGGTTGAACATCCCGCGAAGGCGTTGCGGCAGCATCGCCCAGCGATGGGCGCGTTGTGAAAGATTCATGCGAGAAGTCTCGGTTTCTTCGGTAAAGACAGGGACCCAATCGGCATTTTGCCCAATCAGGGCGCTAGCCCCTAGTATTCGGCGTCCTGCCCAGGGGGCATCGCGCCATCCACCTCTTCTTCGCCCTGCCCTCCGCCGGGGTGTGACTGGGCATGCTCGGCTGCCGCTCGCAACGCATGCTCGGCCAGCAACTGCCGCAGCTGCGGCAGCCCTTCACCGGAGCGGGCACTGACGAACACCCGTGCAACAGGCAGTCCGTCGAGCTCGTACTGATCCTGCAACTGCGCCGGACGCCGCTCGGGATCCACGGCATCCAATTTGTTGAAGACCAGCACCAGAGGCACCTCCTGCGCACCGATTTCCGCCAGAACTTTCTGGACTTGTTGGATTTGTTCCGGGAAATTCGGGTTGGAGGCATCGACCACGTGCAGCAGCAGATCGGCATCGATCGCTTCCTGCAGCGTGGCCTGGAATGCATCGACCAGGCCGTGCGGCAGGTCGCGGATGAAGCCCACGGTATCAGACAGGGATACCGATTGCTGGGCCTCGGTCAGGTACAGCTGGCGCGTGGTCGTGTCCAGCGTGGCGAACAGCTGGTCGGCCGCATAGGCGCGCGCCTTGACCAGCGCGTTGAACAGCGTGGACTTGCCCGCGTTGGTGTAGCCGACCAGGGAGACGTTGAAGATGCCATGGCGCTCGCGCCGGCGCCGCTGCGTGGCGCGCTGCTTCTTGACTTTCTGCAGCCGCTCCTTGGTGCGCTTGATCGACTCGTCGATCATGCGGCGGTCCAGTTCGATCTGCTTTTCACCGGGACCGCCGCGTCCGCCGATGCCGCCCATCTGCCTCTCCAGGTGGGTCCAGCGCCGTACGAGGCGCGTGGCCACGTATTGCAGCCGCGCCAACTCCACCTGCAGCTTGCCCTCATGGCTGCGCGCGCGCTGCGCGAAGATCTCCAGGATCAGCAGCGTGCGGTCGTTGACCGGCATCTGCAGATGGCGTTCCAGGTTGCGTTGCTGGGCCGGGCTCAGCGCCTGGTCGAACAGCACCTCGGTGGCGCCATGCATCTGGGCCAGCATGCGGATCTCGTCGGCCTTGCCGCTGCCCACGAACAGCGCCGCATCGGGCACCTTGCGCTTGCAGGTCAGCCGGGCGACCGGGCGCAGGCCGGCGGTTCCAGCCAGAAGGCCCAGCTCTTCGAGCTCGCCATCGAAATGGGGAAAGCCGAAATCCACGCCCACCAGCAGAACTGGCGTTGGCGTGGTCCGGTCAAAGGATTCTGAACTCAAGAAAAGCCTCTCCCGAAGGGTGAGGAAGCTCCCCGGCGGTGCGGGGAGTCGTCGGGGCGCCGCGGGCTCAAGCGCTGGCGTCGCTGCCGGCAGCTTCGGCCGTGGAGAAGTTCACGGCGCGGCCGGGAACGATGGTGGAGATGGCGTGCTTGTACACCATCTGGGTCACGGTGTTGCGCAGCAGCACCACATACTGGTCGAAGGATTCGATCTGGCCTTGCAGCTTGATGCCGTTGACGAGGTAGATGGACACCGGCACATGTTCGCGGCGCAGCGCGTTCAGGAACGGGTCTTGGAGGAGTTGGCCTTTGTTGCTCACGATATTCTCCGTGTTCGAAGAGTGTTGTTGTAAACCGACACCTTACCACAGTGTTTTGGGGCCCTTGTCTGCACAGGGTTTTCCCCTAAGCACCATGGCTTGTCACTTGTCCTTGTCGGCGAAGGGATTATGAGAGGTTTTCAACTCGATCCGCAACGGCGTGCCGACCAAATTGAATTCCTTTCGGAAACGCCCTTCGAGGAAGCGCTTGTAGGCCTCCGTCACATGCTCGAGCGAGTTGCCATGTATGACGATGACCGGCGGGTTCATGCCACCCTGGTGGGCATAGCGCATCTTGGGACGGTAGATGCCGACCTTCTTGGGTGTCTGGAACTGCACGGCCTCCATCAGCAGGCGCGTGAGCACCGGCGTGGGCATCTTGCAGGTCGCGGCCTTGTGCGCCTGGATGATGGAGTTCCACAGCGGGCCCAGGCCCTGGCGCTTCTCGGCCGAGATGAAATGCAGCGGCGCGAACTTGAGAAAGGACAGACGCGTCTCGATCGAGCGCTCCAGCATCTGGCGCTGGTAGTCGTCGACCGCATCCCATTTGTTCACGGCCAGCACCACGGCGCGGCCGCTTTCGAGCACGTAGCCGGCAATGTGCGCATCCTGGTCGGTCACGCCCTGCGTGGCATCGATGAGCAGCAGCACCACGTTGGCACTTTCGATCGCCTGCAGCGTCTTGACCACGGAGAACTTCTCGATGGCCTCGAACACCCTGCCCTTGCGACGCAGGCCCGCCGTGTCGATGAGCTCGAACTTCTGGCCGGCGCGCTCGAAGGGCACGGAGATCGCATCGCGCGTGGTGCCAGGCATGTCGAAGGCCACCAGGCGCTCCTCGCCCAGCCAGGTGTTGATCAGCGTGGACTTGCCCACGTTGGGACGCCCGGCGACGGTCAGGCGGATGGGTTTCTGGCCCACATCCGCGAAGGGGTCGTCCTCCTCGGGCTCGGGCAGATTCAGCTGCCCCAGCGCGAGGTCGATCAGGCCGCGCACCCCTTGCCCGTGCGCCGCCGATACGGGCAGGACGTCACCCAGGCCCAGTTCGTAGAACTCGGTCAGTTGAACGCCTTCCTTCATGCCCTCGGCCTTGTTGGCCACGAGCACGCAAGGCTTGCCCAGACGGCGCAGATACTTGGCAATGTCATGGTCCTGGGCGGACATGCCCAGGCGCGCATCGACGACGAAGACCACCACGTCGGCCTCGGCCACGGCCTGCTGGGTCTGGCGCGCCATCTCCTTGAAGATGCCGCTGGACGCGTCAGGCTCGAAACCGCCAGTGTCGATCACGATGTACTCGTGCTTGCCCTGGCGGCCCTGTCCATAGTGGCGGTCACGCGTGAGGCCCGCGAAATCCGCGACGATTGCATCCCTCGACTTGGTCAGCCGATTGAACAGCGTCGATTTGCCCACATTGGGTCGCCCTACCAGGGCAATAACTGGCTTCATTCCCGAAAATACCTATCAATCCGGCCGGAAGCCGTACACAGTTCCGCTGCGGCTCACCACCACCAGCGTATTGGCGGCCGCCACCGGGGCCGAGGCCAGGCCGGAGTCGTCCGTCTTCAGACGCGCCAGCGCCTGTCCATCCGTCTTGGACAGCAGGTGCACCACGCCATAGTCATCACCGAAAACCACCGAACGGCCCAGCATCAGCGGCGCCGTCAGGCGTCGGTGCTGGAGCTGGTCGATGGACCACAGGCGCGAGCCATCGCCACGGCGCCAGGCCTGCACGGTGCCATTGCTTTCAGCGCCGAAAACGGCATCGGCATCGCCATCGATGCCGTCCGCCCCCTTGGATGGCTGGGTCCAGCGCACCGATGCATTCTGGGTGTCCACGCAGCCCACGCTGGCCTGGAAGGCCCTTGCGCACACGCTGTCGCCGACACGGCTGACCCGGCCCACGAGGTCCACCAGGCGCTCCACGTCATTCGTGCCACGCGGGCTGGCCAGCGGGGCCTCCCAGCGCACCGCGCCGGTGTCGGGGTCGATCCCGACCATGCGACCCGACAGGCCGGCCACCAGGGTATTGCCCACGGCCATCAGCACGCCGGGCTGGCGCAACACCAGCGGCTCGCCAGGACGCTGGGTGGTCCACAGCTTGCGGCCATTGGCGGCATCGAAGGCTGCCAGCGAGCGGTCGGCCGCCAGCACGAAGACGCGACCACCGGCCACCAGCGGCGGCGTATAGGCAGCGGCGGGCAGCGGCTGCTTCCACAGCTGCCTGCCCTGCTCGAAGACGATGACCTGGTTGCTGCGCGTGAGCACGGCCTGGCGCTGGGCATCGCCGCCCACGCCTGCGGTCAGCGGCTCGCCGACCACGAAGCGAGACAGCTGGCTGCCGTTGCGCGCATCCAGGGCAGTGATGCTGCCGTCCTTGGCTGCGATCAGCAGCGTGTCGCCCTGGACGTGGATATCGGTGGCCAGCGGCACTTCCGCGCCCAGCTTGGCCGTCCACGCCTGGTGCACGGCCAGCAGGCCCGGGTTGGGGCCCAATTCCTGGGGCTTGGGCTTGGTGTCGCTGCTGAACCACGAGGACACCGTGGAGCAGCCGCCCAGGGCGCCGGCCAGCAGGCCCAGCGCCATCCAGCGCGCCACGCCACGCGGGCGGGCGATCGCAATCAGTTGATCAGCCGAAGTTTTCAAGGTTGCTTCTCCGAGGTCGACGTCCTGGCCTGCGCCAGCACGGTGGGCTCAGCGCCCAGGGCGTTGAGCTTGAACTCGATCAGGCGCGCGTAGTCGACGCCCTTTTCCATGGCCGCATGGGCGCGCTGGTACTGCTCGACGGCTTCGGCGCGCTTGTCCTGGGCCGCGTAGATGTCGCCACGGCGGTCGGCCACGATGCCTGCAAAGGATTCGGGCATGCTGCCTTCCAGCGCCTTGAGCGCTTCGTCGTACTGATGTTGCTGCTCCAGCACGGCGCTCAGGCGCAGCTTGGCAAGGGCCTTGTAGCCATCGTCGCCCTTGTCGGCCACCCAGGCCAGGGCAGCCTTGGCGTCATCGAGCCTGCCTTCGTCCACGGCCGCCTTGGCCAGCAGCAGCCCGGCCTGGGCCGCCTGCGTGGTACCGGCATATTTATCCTTGAGGTCGGCAAAGGCCTGGCCCGCACGGGCCGAGTCCTTGCTTGCAAGCGCCACATCGACGGCGTGCGACAGGGCAGCGGCCTGCGTGGCCTGGCGCTTTTCCCAGTACTGGTAGCCATTCCAGCCGGCAAAGCCGACAAACACCACCACCAGCACGCCGGTGATCAGCGTGCCCCAGGTATTCCAGAAATGCTTGAGCTGCTCTATCTGCTCTTGTTCTTCGAGATCGAAATGGTTTGCCATGGATCGTCTGTGTCGCTTTATGTATGGAGGTCGCCGAAGCGGTGGCTTGGAAAGCTGCCTGCGCGGATCAGGCCGCCGATTGTAGGGTGGCGGCCCATTGGGCCGCATCGGCCAGGGCTTGCTGCACCTGCTGGCCTGCGCCATCGCGCAGCGACTTGACGGTGACCAGGCCCTGCTGGAGTTCGTCGGCCCCGAAGATCAGCGCGAAATGCGCGCCGCTGGCATCGGCCTTCTTGAACTGGGACTTCATGCTGCCCATGCCTTCTGCACCGGCGGCGTGCATCTGTACCCGCACGCCGGCTTCACGCAGCTGTTGCAGCGTGCGCAGCGCCACCGGCATGGCCGATGCATCGGGCACGATGGCGTAGGCATGCAAGGTGGGCGCGGGGATGTCCGTGCCCAGTTCCTTGACGAGTTCGAGCACGCGCTCCACGCCCAGGGCCCAGCCGACGGCCGGCGCGCTCTTGCCTCCGACCTGCTCGATCAGATAGTCGTAGCGGCCGCCCGCGCAGATCGTGCCCTGCGAGCCCAGCAGGTCGGTGACGAACTCGAACACCGTCAGGTTGTAGTAGTCCAGGCCGCGCACCAGGCGCGGGTTCACGGTCCAGGGCACGCCGTTGGCGTCCAGGATGGCCTTGAGTCCGTCGAAGTGGGCCAGCGAGGCCTCGCCCAGGAAGTCCAGCAGGCGCGGCGCGCCGTTGACCATTTCCTGCATGGCGGGGTTCTTGGTGTCCAGCACGCGCAGCGGGTTGCTGTACATGCGGCGCCTGGCCTCCTCGTCCATCACGTCCTGGTGCTGCTCCAGGTAGGCGATCAGGGCCTCGCGGTGGGCCTTGCGCTCCTCGGGCTGGCCCAGGCTGTTGATCTCCAGGCGCCACTGGGTCAGGCCCAGCTGCTTCCACAGGGAAATCGCCAGCATGATGAGCTCGGCATCCACGTCGGGGCCGGCGAAACCCAGGGCCTCGGCGCCGATCTGGTGGAACTGGCGGTAGCGGCCGCGCTGCGGGCGCTCATGGCGGAACATGGGCCCCATGTACCACATGCGCTTGCCGCCGTCGTACAGCAGATTGTTCTCGATGGTGGCACGCACCAGACTGGCCGTGCCCTCGGGGCGCAGCGTCAGGTGCTCGCCATTGAGCCGGTCCTCGAAGGAGTACATCTCCTTTTCGACGATGTCGGTCACCTCGCCGATGCCGCGCACGAACAGCTGCGTATGCTCGACGATGGGCGTGCGCACATTGCGGTAGGCAAAGCGCGCCATCAATTCGCGCACCTGCGCTTCCAGCCATTCCCAGCGGGCGGACTCGGCGGGAAGAATGTCGTTCATGCCTTTGACGGCGGAGAGTTTTTCGGGTTTGGCCACGTTTTTCTCGTTCGATGGATGCTCGGAATCAGGCGCCGGACACGCTTTTTTGCTCAAGGTTTTCAATGCACACACCGCATGAAAACCTTTGAAACACGGCGTGGTGCGCTATCTATTTTGCAATAACTGCAATGTCCGGCGCCGCCACTCAGGCGGACGCGGCGGTGGCGCCATAAGTGCGCGCCACATAGTCCTCGACCAGGACCTGGAACTCTTCGGCAATGCGCTCGCCGCGCAGCGTCATGGCTTTCTCGCCGTCGATGTAGACGGGCGCGGCGGGCGCCTCCCCCGTGCCGGGCAGGCTGATGCCGATGTTGGCGTGCTTGCTCTCGCCAGGGCCGTTGACGATGCATCCCATCACGGCGACCTTCATGGCCTCCACCCCTGGATACTTCATGCGCCACAGCGGCATCTGACCACGCAGGTAGTCATCGATCTGCTTGGCCAGTTCCTGGAAGGTGGTGCTGGTCGTGCGCCCGCAGCCCGGGCAAGCCGTGACGCTGGGCACGAAGATGCGCAGGCCCAGGGCTTGCAGGATCTCGGAGGCGACCACCACTTCCTGGGTCCGCGCCTCGCCGGGCTGGGGCGTGAGCGACACGCGGATGGTGTCGCCGATGCCCTCCTGCAGCAGTACCGACAGCGCGGCGGCCGAGGCCACCGTGCCCTTGGTACCCATGCCGGCCTCGGTCAGACCCAGGTGCAGCGCATAGTCGCAGCGCTGCGCCAGCGCCCGATAGACCGAGATCAGGTCCTGCACGCCGCTGACCTTGCACGACAGGATGATGTTGTCTCCGTTCAGGCCCATGGATTCGGCCAGCCGCGCGGAGTCGACGGCCGAGGAGATCAATGCCTCGAACATGACCTGGCGCGTGTCCCAGGGCTGGGCACGGCGCGAGTTCTCGTCCATGAGGCGTGCCATCAGCTCCTGGTCCAGCGAGCCCCAGTTGACGCCGATGCGCACGGCCTTGTCATACCGTGCCGCCGCCTCGATCATCTGGCCGAACTGCCTGTCCTTCTTGTCGCCCTTGCCGACGTTGCCGGGGTTGATGCGGTATTTGGACAATGCCTCGGCGCAGGCCGGGTAATCGGTCAGCAGGCGGTGGCCGTTGTAGTGGAAGTCACCGACCAGGGGCACGTACTCGCCCATGCGGTCGAGCTGCTCGCGGATGTAGGGCACGGCGGCCGCGGCCTCGGGCGTGTTGACGGTGATGCGCACCATCTCCGAGCCGGCCTGGGCCAGCTGGCGCACCTGGATGGCCGTCTCGACCGCGTCCACCGTGTCGGTGTTGGTCATGGACTGCACGCGCACGGGCGCATCGCCGCCCACCGTGACGACGTTGTTGCGCCAGACCACGCGGGCCTGGCGGGACTTGCGCGGCAGCGGCGAGGAGATCGCGATCGGCTGCTGCGTGGAGGAAAAATCTTGCACTGTCACTTCACCTCAAAGCGGGCTACGTTGTCGCGGGTGGTCCTGGCCACTTCCAGCAGTTCGCCACGCACGCGCACTTCGGTACCGCTGGCGTTCCCGACGATGACCGACAGCGGCGGCGCCCCATCGGCGCTGACGGTCTCGCCAGCCTCCAGCGTCTTTTGCAGCACCACGCGGCCATTGGCATCCTTGACCTGCACCCACGATTGTGCGCTGGCCTTCATGACCAGCACACCACCAGGCGTTTGGGCCGTGGCAGCGGCCACCTCTGCGGATGGCGCGGGCACGGCTGTGGCAGCCGGCTCCACGCTCCCCGCCGGCGCCGGTACAGCGGCGAGCTCCGGCGCCGCAGCGGGCGCCTCGGCCGACGCTGCGGCCTGGGGAGCGACGGGCTCCTGCGCGGCCGCGGGTTCGGATACGACAGCCGCCGGCGGCACGAGGGCCACGGCATTGGAGGAGTCCGTGCGCGCCTCCTCGGCATCGCCTTCCTGCTTGGGCAGGAAGTACACGGCGGCGGCGGCGGCCAGCAGCAGCAGCACGATGATGGCGACCTTGCGCGAGCCGTTTTCACGGCCCAGCGGCGTACCGGCCGCCTTGAAGGAGCGTTCCTTGAACGTGGCGTTGATGCCGCCCCGGTCGTCGGCCAGACTCTTGAGCTGGGTGCGCGGCAGCAACGCCAGCACCTGCGCGGAATCCATGCGCAGGGTGCGGCAGATGCTCTGGGCCAGGGCCCGCATGAAGACATGGTCCTGGAATGCGGCATGGTCATCCGCCTCCAGCGCCTCCAGCTTGGGAGCCGGGACCTTGAGCGCGGCCGCCAGACCTGCCAGAGACAGGCCCGCCGCCTCGCGCGCCTGGCGCAGCAGCATGCCCGCCGTCACTGAAGTTTGTGCGTTCTCGCCTTGCGTACCTGTTTCGTCATGCACCGCCGACACCTCACTCATTGAATGCTCCACGCTCGTAGGCCAGCCATTGGCGGGACTCCGGGAAGCGCTGGTGCAGCTGGTCCGCCAGCTGCCGCATCGCCGCAGATTGCTGCAGCGCCCTCTCTATCTTGATACCCAGCCACAGGCTTTCCGCATTGGACTGGGGGCTGCCGTTCAGGCGGCGGATGTAGAACTGCGCCCGCCGGGCGTCGCCTGCTTGCAGCATCACATTGCTCAGGTGGTAGGCGATGACGGGATTGCCGGGATCGAGCTCGTAGCCCTTGAGCAGCGCCTGTTGGGCATCGGGCAGCAGGCCGGCCTGCTGCAGGCACAGGCCCTTGGCCATCCAGGTCTTGGGGCGCTCCAGGTAGCCGGGCTGGACCAGGGCCTTGTCCAGCCATTGCTGGGCTTCCGCGTACTGCTTGCGCTGGCACAGCAGCCAGCCGTAGTTGTGCAGCAGATCGCCATCCTGGGGGCGCAGAGCGACGGCCTTGCGCAGGCTGGCATCCGCCTGCTCCCAATCCTGGTTGCGCATGTAGATCAGTCCCAGCAGGCCATAGCCATCGGCCGACCCGGGGTCCGAGGCCAGCGCCTGGTTCACCTCCTCCAGGGCCACATCGATGCGGCCGGCCTGAAAGTAGGAAGCCGCCAGCTCCAGGCGGATCGCTGCCCGGCGGCGGGGGTCGGCCTCTGCGGCCGAGGCCATCGGCGCGTTGGAGACGGAAGAAGCGTTGCTGGCACCCGAAGTCGCCGGAGAAACCTGGGACTGCTTGCTGGCACAGCCCGCCAAGGCAAGAACCAGCACGGGTACGGCCCAGAGCATGTATCCACCCACATCCCCCGTTCGCAGCTGCCGAGCCACTGACTTCATGAACTGTCCTTTGTTCCGTTGGGCGTGCCCTGCACGCTCCAGGTCCTCTCAAGGCATCTGCTTGAGAACGATGGTGCGCTGCCTTGCCATGCGCTCGGCAGCGCGCGTACGGTCCTTGACATCACCAGCCAGCTGGCCGCAGGCCGCGTCGATGTCGTCGCCGCGTGTCTTGCGCACCGTGGTCACGATGCCGGCATTGCTCAGCAGGCTGGCGAATTCCGTCACCCGTGCCGCGGGTGAGCGCAGCAACCCGGAAGCCGGAAAGGGGTTGAACGGGATCAGGTTGAACTTGCACCAGCTGCGGCCGTCGCCACGCGCGCGGACCAACTCTATCAGTTGGCGTGCATGCTCGGGCTGGTCATTGACGCCATCGAGCATGCAATATTCGAACGTGATGAAGTCACGCGGCGCGAATTGCAGGTATCGCTCGCAGGCATCGAGCAGTTCGCGGATCGGATACTTGCGGTTCAGCGGCACCAGTGGATCGCGCAGTTCGTCATTGGGCGCATGCAGCGACACAGCCAGCGCCACGGCGCAATCCTGGGACAGCCGGTCCATCATGGGCACCACGCCCGAGGTGGAGACCGTCACGCGGCGGCGCGACAGGCCATAGCCATGGTCGTCCAGCATCACGCGCAACGCCGGCACCAGGGCCGTGTAGTTCTGCAGCGGCTCGCCCATGCCCATCATCACCACGTTGGAGATGACGCGCTCGCTGCCCGTGCCCAGGCGCTTGCGCAGCGCATGCTCCGCATACCAGAGCTGGGCCAGGATCTCGCCCGTGCCCAGGTTGCGGCTGAAACCCTGGTGGCCCGTGGAACAAAAACGGCAACCCACGGCACAGCCGGCCTGGGACGACACGCACAGCGTGCCACGATCATCCTCGGGAATGAAAACGGATTCGACGGCATTGCCGTCGCCCACGTCGAACAGCCACTTGACCGTTCCATCGGCGGACACATGCTCGGTCAGCACCGGCAAGGCCGTGATGTGGGCTCGCGCCTTGAGCTTTTCGCGCAGGGACTTGGCCAGGTCGCTCATCTGGTCGAAGTCGCTGGCGCCACGCTGGTGGATCCAGCGAAACAGCTGCGTTGCGCGGAAACGCTTCTCGCCGAGCTGCTCGCAATATGCGGCCAGTCCGTCGAGATCAAAATCTAGCAAATTGGTATTCATGTCGGCAGGCCTGTGCCACGCCGCTCTCGGCTCTTCCGCGGCAGGCAGGCCTGCACCGGACAGGCCATGACGGCCGCGGAAGACGCGGGGATCAGCGCGAGTAGACGTTCATGCCGGGGAAGAAGAATGCCACTTCCACGGCTGCAGTTTCAGCAGCGTCCGAGCCGTGCACGGCGTTGGCGTCGATGCTGTCGGCGAAGTCGGCGCGGATCGTGCCCTTCTCGGCCTTCTTGGGGTCGGTGGCGCCCATCAGTTCGCGGTTCTTCAGGATGGCGTTCTCGCCTTCCAGGGCCTGGATCATCACGGGGCCGGAGACCATGAAGTCCACCAGGTCCTTGAAGAAGGGACGCTCCTTGTGGACGGCGTAGAACTGCTCGGCTTCGCCGCGCGACAGGTGCACCATCTTGGCGGCGATGACCTTCAGGCCTGCGCCTTCGAAGCGTGCGTAGATCTGGCCGATCACGTTCTTGGCAACGGCGTCGGGCTTGATGATGGAAAGAGTACGTTCGATGGCCATTTGAATGGTTCCTAATCAGGGTTACTATGGATTTTTGTCAATCAGACAAAACCGTTGATTCTAGCTGTGCCGCCAAAGTCCTTGATGACATCCGGATGAGCCGCCCTCAGCGGCCGCCCCGGCGTCCACCGCCGGGGTTGCGCTTGGCATTCTGGCGCGCTCGCACCAGGCTGTCCGTGCCGATGTAGCCGACCGAGGTGCGCATGGGATCGGGCTGCTGGCCACCGCCCTGCCCCCGGCCACCCGCGCCGCGACCGCCCTGGCCACCTTGCCCCGCGGGCTTGCCACCCTTGGCCGCAGGCCTGGGACGCTGACCATCGAGCATGGCATTGGGCGCAGGACGGTTGCCGTCGAAATAGCGGCCTCCCCCCTCGCGACGCGGCGCACTGCGATCCGCCGCGCCACGGCGGGCGCCGTTGTTCGCGCCCTTGGGCGCTGCCGGTGCACGCGCCTTGACGCCAGCGGCAGACATCAATGCCTGGATGTCCGCCTGATCAAGCTCCACCCATGCGCCCCGCTTGAGTCCACGCGGCAGCACCATGGCGCCATAGCGGATCCGGATCAGCCGGCTGACGGCATGGCCCACGGCCTCGAACATGCGGCGCACCTCGCGGTTGCGACCCTCGGAGATCGTGACGCGGTACCAGCAGTTGGCCCCCTCGCCGCCGCCGTCCTCGATGGAGCCGAAGGCCGCCTCCCCGTCCTCCAGCTGCACGCCATCGGTCAGGCGCTGCTTTTCTTCCTTGCTCAGTGCCCCCAGCACGCGGGCCGCATACTCACGCTCCAGACCGAAACGCGGGTGCATGAGCGAGTTCGCCAGCTCGCCCGAGCTGGTGAACAGCAGCAGGCCCTCGGTATTCAGGTCCAGGCGGCCCACGGACTGCCATTTGCCATGCTGCAGGCGCGGCAGCTTGCGGAACACCGTGGGACGGTTTTGCGGATCGTCGTGCGTGACGACCTCGCCCACGGGCTTGTGGTAGGCGATGACGCGCGCCGGCGGCGGCTCGATGCGAAAGCGGATGGGCTGGCCGTTGACCTTGATCTGGTCGCCGAACTGGATGCGCTGGCCCACGTGGGCCGGCTCATTGTTGACCGAGATGCGGCCTTCGAGAATCAGTTGCTCCATCTCCAGGCGCGAACCCAGACCGGCCTGGGCCAGCACCTTGTGCAGCTTGGGCGAATCGACCTGGGGCAGCAGCACGCGCTTGGCGGGCGGGGTATCGCCGCGCTCCTCGGCGGCATCGAATTCACCTGAGACCACATCGGCGAAACCGTAGCCCTCGACCGCAGCGGCTGGCACCTCATGCGCGCCCTGTGTCTCATCCTCCACCGGCGCCTCGCCAGCCTCCTGCGACACGGCGGCGGGACGTGGCTTGCGCGCAGGCCTGGCACCAGGCCGGGCCTCGGGCCTGGAAGCGCGGGAACGCGCAGGCCGGGCCTTGGGTTCGGCGCCGGTTTCTTCGGACGCCGGCTTGGCGCCCTGGTCATTGGAGATGTCACTACCCATCATGGCTTTCCTTCATCGGCCTGCATTGCAGCGCCGTCCGTATCCGTTGTATCTGTCGCCGTGTCCGCCGCGCCTGCCGCATCCGGCATGTCCGGCATATCCACCACATCCATCGACTGTGCCGGCGGTGCCTGCGGACCGCACTCCTCGGCCGACTCCTGCGCGTCTTCCGAATCCAGCGGAACCTGCTCCAGCAGCCCCGGCCCGTCTGCCTGTCCGCCCTCCTGCCCGCCATGGACCGCGGGGACCTCGTCCGGCCCCCAGCCTTGCACGGGTGGCTGCTCGACGACCTCACCTGCCTCCTGGGCCTGCTGCGGGTCGCCGCCAGCCTCCTCCAGCGCCTTGAACAGGCTTTGCTGAGATTCCGGCTCCTCGAGCATGGGCAACTGGTCCAGCGACTGCAATCCCAGGTCGTCCAGGAACTGGCGTGTCGTCGCGAACAGCGATGGCCGGCCCACGGTTTCCCGGTGACCGATCACCTCCACCCAGCCCCGGTCCTCCAGCTGCTTGATGATCAGGCTGTTGACCGTCACGCCGCGGATATCCTCGATGTCGCCGCGCGTCACCGGCTGGCGATAGGCGATGATGGCCAGCGTCTCCAGGGCAGCCCGGGTATAGCGGGGCGGCTTCTCGGGGTGCAGCCGGTCCAGGTAGATGCGCATCTCCGGCCGGCTCTGGAAACGCCAGCCCGACGCCACCTGCACCAGCTCCACGCCTTTTTGCGCCCACTCCTTTTGCAGGTCCAGCAGCAGGTCCTTCAGCGTATCGGAGCCCAGCACGTCATCGAACAGCGTGCGCAACTCCCGCAACGTGACAGGCTGCGGCGCGCAGATCAATGCAGTTTCCAGGACCCGCTTGGCATCTACCGTATTCATGGCTCAGCGTCTCGGGAACAAAGGCGCATGCGCCGCCAAAGAAGGCAGCCGGGGAGCGCCGGATCAAAGAAGAGGAAGCAAGCGCTCCACAGATGCCATGCGGGTGATGGTCAGAGGCTTTGCGCAGGATTGTAGCTCAGCCCCCAGTTTTTCAGTGCCTGCGCCATATCGGCAGGCAGGGGCGCATGCAGCACCAGCTCCTGCCCCGTTGCTGGATGCCTGAAGGCCAGCCGGAATGCATGCAGCGCCTGGCGCCTGAGCCCGCCGGCCTCGCGACCGCCATAGACGGCGTCCGCCACCAGGGGATGGCCCAGCGAAGCCATGTGCACCCGGATCTGATGCGTGCGCCCGGTATGCAGGGTGCAGCGGACGAGACAGATCTCGTCATTGCCATCGAGCCAGTCGAAGTCCGTGCGGGCCGTCTTGCCCGCATGCTGGGCCAGGTCCACCACGGCCATGCGCAGCCGGTTGCGCGGATCGCGGCCGATGGGGGCATCGACCTTGCGGTGCCTGTGCGGGCCCCAGGCCTTGTGGCCCATGGCCAGATACTGGCGGCTGACGTCGCGTGCGGCGATCATGGCCACCAGCGCATCCATGGTGGCACGGCTGCGTGCAACGACCATCAGGCCGCTGGTGTCCTTGTCCAGGCGGTGCACGATGCCGGCGCGCGGAACTTCCCGCGCCCTGGGATCACGCCCCAGCAAGCCATTGAGCAGGGTACCGGTCCAGTTGCCGGGCGCCGGGTGCACGACCAGGCCCGCGGGCTTGTTGACGACCAGCAGGTGCTCGTCCTCGTACACCACGTCCAGCGCCATGTCCTCGGGCTGGAAGGCCATGCTCTGCTGCGTGGGCCGCATCTCCAGCACCAGACGGTCGCCGGCTGCGACCTTGGTGGACGGCTTGCCCAGTTCACGCCCGTTGAGCGCGACCGCCCCCTGCGCCAGCAACTGCTGGAGGTAGCTGCGAGAGAACTCGGGCACGCACTCGGCCAGCACCTTGTCCACGCGCAGGCCATGCTGGGCCGCCGGGACGGCGATCTCACGCAGCTCGGAGGCCGAAGCCTCGACCTCCCCGCCGTCGGCCTCGTCCTCGCCGGATACCCAAGGCTGCTCGCCGGGCGCAGAAGAAACAAGCCCCTGCGGGGCAGGGGCTTGTCCGGTTGGCCTGGTCACGCGGGCCATCAGCGCGAAGGCAGGTAGCGAGAGGGATCGACAGGCTTGCCCTGGCGACGCACCTCGAAATGCAGCTTGACGCGGTCGGCGTCGGTGCTGCCCATCTCGGCGATCTTCTGGCCCTTGCGCACGGTCTGGTCTTCCTTGACCAGCAGCGTCTGGTTGTGCGCGTAGGCCGTCAGGTAGGTGTTGTTGTGCTTGAGGATGATCAGGTTGCCGTAGCCCCGCAGGCCGGCGCCCGCATAGACCACGCGGCCGTCGGCCGCGGCGACCACGGCATCCCCGGCCTTGCCTGCAATGTCATAGCCCTTGTTGCGCGCCTCGTCGAAGCCGGCGATCAGGCTGCCCGAGGCAGGCCAGATGAAGTCCACGTCGTCGGCGCCCTTGGCGGCCGGCGCGGGAGCGGGGGCGGGGGCCGGAGCCGGCGCAGGGGCCGGCGTGGCCGTCGAGGATGCCGGAGGCAGCGGCGTGGCCACCACGGGCGAGCCGCTGGGCGTGGACGAAGAGGAGGACGAGGACCGCGTGCTGCCGCTGTCCGAGCTGGCCACCGAGGTGGCGGTCGGCGGCACGACGCGCACCACCTGGCCGACTTCGATCAGGTTGGGGTTCTCCAGGTTGTTCCAGCGCGCGATGTCCTTCCAGCTCTGGCCGGTTTCCAGGCCGATCCGGATCAGCGTGTCACCGGGCTTGATCGTGTAGTAGCCGGGCTTGCCGGCGTTCTCGACGCCGGGCAGCGGCTTGACGGCTGCGGACGGAGCGGAAGTGGAAGCGGAGCCGGAGGTCGACGTTCCACGGTCCTCCACGGGAGCCCTGTTCACTTGGGACGTGCAGCCGGCCAGAACCATGCCGGCAAGCACCACCGTTCCCCAAGCCCCAAGACTTCGCGATACCAACATAAGTTATTCCCTTCTAGGCGATGCCCGATTTTAGGGGGACAAAGTTCACGGCCTCCAAAATCGACTGCGTAAACCCGTGTGAACTCTTGTCAATCACCAGCAGTGCCTGCTTACCGCCCGTAACCACCATGGGCGCGACGAGCCGTCCGCCCACCGCCAATTGGTCGCACCAGGCCGAGGGCATGCTCTCGCCGCCGGCGGCCGAGATGATGCCGGCATAGGGCGCACCGCTGCCATAGCCTTCCATGCCGTCGCCGAAGATCAGGTGGACATTGGTCAGGCGCCAGGGGCGCAGGTTGCTGCGCGCCTTCTCGTGCAGGCCGCGCAGACGCTCTATCGAATAGACCTCGCGCGCCACGCGCGCCAGCACGGCCGCCTGGTAGCCGCAGCCCGTGCCGATCTCCAGCACGCGGCCCAGGCTCGACTTCGCAGCTTCCGCCCCCAGCAGCAGCTCGGTCATGCGCGCCACCACGCTGGGCTTGGAAATCGTCTGGCCCAGGCCTATGGGCAGGCTGGTGTCCTCGTAGGCCTGGTTGACCAGGGCGCTGTCCACGAAACGGTGGCGCTCCACCGCCCCCATGGCGGCCAGCACGGCCGGCGACTGTATGCCACTGGCGGCCAGCCGCTGCACCATGCGCGCGCGCACGGCGGCGGAATCCAGCCCTATGCCAGAGGGCTGGACCGGGGGCCGCGCGCCGGCCGGCGCCAGCGCGGAGCGTGCCGGGGCCGCGCGCGATGCGGGCGGCGGGGTCTGGGCCGAGCGCGCCACCCACGAGGGAACTCCCGGACGACGCTCGCTCACGGCTGCACCACCCCATCCTGCGCAGCCAGGCCGGCCGACGCCAGCCTGGCTGCGGTCTGTGCCCAGTAGCCCAGGTTGTCATGGTCGGTCAGATCCACCTTGAGCGGCGTCACCGACATATGGCCATGGGCCGTGGCATGGAAATCCGTGCCCTCGGAGTCGTCCTTGGCCGCGCCCGCGCTGCCGATCCAGTACATGGTTTCGCCGCGCGGGCTTTCCTGCGTGATCACGCGCTCGGCCGCGTGGCGCCGCCCCAGGCGGCACAGCTTCAGCGGCTTGAGGGCGGACAGCGGCATGTTGGGGATGTTCACGTTCAGCAGCCAGGGCGACAGTCCGATCAGCTGCTGCGATTGCATGTCCATGACCAGCTGGCGCGCGGCCGCGGCCGCCGCCTCGATCTCGGCCCAGCCCTTGTCGACCTGGGAGAAGGCGATCGCGGGAATGCCGAACAGAAATCCCTCCATGGCGGCACCCACGGTGCCCGAGTAGATGGTGTCGTCGCCCATGTTGGCGCCGTTGTTGATGCCCGAGACCACCAGGTCCGGCCGGTAGCCCAGCAGGCCCGTCAGCGCGATGTGCACGCAGTCGGCCGGCGTGCCGTTGACGTAGCGGAAACCGTTGTGGGCCCGGTGCACGTACAGCGGTGCGTTGAGCGTCAGGGCATTGGATTTGGCGCTGTTGTTGTGCTCCGGCGCCACCACCTCGACCTCGGCCACCGTGCGCAGCGCCTCGTGCAAGGCCTGGATGCCGGGCGCCTGATAGCCGTCGTCGTTACAAATGAGAATCTTCATGGATACAGCAGGGATTGCTGCGGATTGTAGGCGCGCGCCTCGTCGCCCGAGGGACAGGAGGCTTTCCCGCCACACTCCTATCATCGGCAGCGCATTCGAACACAGGAGACAACATGCACGCTTGGCTTTGCACCACGCCCACGGGCGTCGACCAATTGCAGTGGACACAGCTGCCCACGCCCACGCCGGGCCCCGGGCAGGTGCTGCTCGAAGTCAAGGCGGCCAGCCTGAACTTCCCCGATCTGCTGATCGTGCAGAACAAGTACCAGATGAAGCCGGAGCTGCCTTTCGTGCCGGGCTCCGAATACGCGGGCGTGGTGCAGGCCGTGGGCGAGGGAGTCACCCACCTGGCCGTGGGCCAGCGCGTGGCCTGCCTGTCGGGCACGGGCGGCTTCGGCACGCACACGCTGGCGCCGGCAGCGCTGTGCATGCCGCTGCCCGACGGTTTCAGCTTCGTGGACGCGGCCGCCTTCATCATGACCTATGCCACCTCCCACCACGCGCTGATCGACCGGGGCCAGTTGCGCGCGGGCGAGACCGTGCTGGTGCTGGGCGCGGCCGGCGGCGTGGGCACGGCCGCCATACAGATCGCCAAGGCGGCCGGCGCGCGCGTGATCGCGGCCGCATCCACCGATGAAAAGTGCGCACTGTGCAAGGCCCAGGGCGCCGACGCCACCATCAACTACAGCCAGGGCGACCTGCGCGCGGCCATCAAGGAGGCCACGGGCGGCAAGGGCCCTGACGTGGTCTACGACCCCGTGGGCGGCGACTTCGCCGAACCGGTGTTTCGCTCCATCGCCTGGCGCGGCCGCTACCTGATCGTCGGCTTCGCGGCGGGCCCCATCCCTGCCCTGCCGCTGAACCTGCCGCTGCTCAAGGGGGCCTCGCTGGTCGGCGTCTTCTGGGGCGATTTCTCGCGGCGCGAGCCCAAGGCCAATGCCGCCATGATGCAGGAGCTGGCCCAGTGGTACGGCCAGGGGAAGATCAAGCCCGTCATCGACCGCACCATGCCCATGGCCGAACTGCATGCCGCCTATGCGCGCATGGGCTCGCGGCAGGTCCAGGGCAAGCTGGTGATGGTCAACGAAGTCTGACAAGGGCGCCGGCCATGCCACACTGGAGGGCATTGCATTTCGAAACAACTGCCCACCCATGGCCGAGCGCTCCGCTTCCGAACTGGCACGCGAAACCCTGCGGCAACTGGCGCTGAACCGCCTGCCGCCAACCCCGGAAAACTACACCCGGCTCTATGAGCAGGCGGCAGGAGAGCCGGGCCCGGCCAGCTTTCCCCAGGGGCCGCTGCGCCATGTCCATGCGTTGCTGCCGGCGCAGACGCCCGCGCAAAGGCGCCTGCGCGATCAGTTGGGCACCGCCATAGAGCGCAGTGACTGGCTGGGTCTCCAGCAGGTGATCACGGCCTATGCCAATGCGGCCCTGCTGCCCCCATCGCCCGACACCAGGCCGGTGGAGCTGCCGGCGCCACCGCCCGTGCAGGCCCTGCCCGACGACCTGGCCCAGCAGCTGGCGCGGCGCTTCGAGGCCCTGTCCACCCTGCTGGACCCGCAGGATGCCAAGGCACGGCAGCTGCACCAGCAACTCATGGAGCAGCTGCGATCGGCGCCCGTGGATGCAGTCCAGCTGGCGCGGCGACTGCATGACCAGCACTACCCGCTGTCGTTCTCCATCGCCGACCAGATGCAGGTCCTGCAATTGATGCAGGAACTGCTGCAGACCCTGGTCCAGCATCTGGCCCAGGACCCCGCGCACGGCAGTTGGCTTGCACCGCAGCTGACCGCCATCGAGCAGGCCATCACCCCGCCGCTGTCGGCCGCCCCCCTGGCCGAGGCCCGGCGCGAGCTGCAGACCCTGATCCTGCGGCGCATGCAGCTGCAGGACGGCATGGCCGCCGCGCAGCAGGCCCTCAAGGACATGCTCGGAGGCTTCGTCCAGCACCTGGCGCAGATCACACGCAGCAACGAGACCCTGGGGGCGCGCATGGAGGAAGCGGCCCGGCAGCTGGATGGCATCCAGCGTCTGGAAGACGCCGCCCCGCTGCTGCAGCAGGTGCTGGAGGCCACGCGGACCATGGCCGCCGGCAGCCGCGTGGCGCAGGAGGAGTTGCAGGCGCTGCGCAGCCACGTGGATGCCTGCGAGGCCCGCATCGAAGCCCTGCAGCAGGAACTGGACGAAGCCGCGCGACGGGCGCGCCATGACGTGCTCACGGGCCAGCTCAACCGCATGGGCGTGAGCGAGGCGCTGGATCGCGAGGTCGCACGCGCACAGCGCCATGGCCAGCCACTGAGTGTCGCCCTGCTGGACATGGACGGCATGCAGGCCCTCAATGCGCAACTGGGCCATGCCCTGGGCGACGCCGCGCTGGCCCATGTGGCCCAGCTGACGCGCCAGGGCCTGCGCCCGGAAGATGTGCTCGGCCGCTATGAGGGCCAGGCCTTCGTGCTGCTGCTTCCGCAGACCCCGGAGGCAGCCGCCGTGCAGGCGCTGCTGCGTCTGCTGCAAATGCTGGAGCAGGCTCCACTGTCTGCTCCCGGCCAGTCCGCGCCACACGCCCTGAGCTTCAGCGCAGGCGTGGCCCAGTTGCAAAGCCACGAAAACGGCATGGACGTGCTGCGCCGCGCCGATACCGCCATGCTCCAGGCCAAGGCGCGCGGCAAGCGCAGCATTGCCACCGCATCGGGAGCACAATGGCAGGCAGGCGAAGGCGCGGGCACCGGCCACTGAGCCTGCCACCCGCATCTTCCTGTCTCTTGCGCCACCAGCCCCGAATTGCCATGCCCCTGCCCTTCAGCGCCCCCGTCCCTGCACCGCGGCGCCAATTCCTGGTGGGAGCGGGCCTGGCCACGGCGCTGGGCCAGTTGCCCGCCTGGGCCCGGCTGGGCGAGCGGCCGGCGCACAATCCCTTCACGCTGGGCGTGGCCAGCGGCGATCCCGAACCCGACAACGTGCTGCTGTGGACACGCGTGACGCCGCCGCTGTCCCAGCTGGGCGAGGCCGACACGGCAGCCATGCCCGCCCTGCGGATCCGCTGGGAACTGGCCCATGACCCGCTGTTCCGTCAGATCGTGCGCAGCGGCGAGGCCATGGCCCAGCCCGAATGGGGCCACGGCGTGCACGTGCAGGTCAATGGCCTGGCGCCCGACCGCTGGTACCACTACCGCTTCATGCTGGGTCAGGCCACCAGCACCACGGGCCGCTGCCGCACGGCGCCTGCTCCCGGCAGCATGCCCCAGCGGCTGCGCGTGGCCTACGCATCCTGCCAACGCTGGGAGCACGGCTACTACGCCGCCTGGCGCCAGGTGGTGCAGGACGCGCCGGACCTGGTGCTGTTCCTGGGCGACTACATCTACGAGTACGCCACGCCCGCCATGACGCTGGGCCTGGCGCGCACCCACAGCCTGCGCGCCGCCCAGACCCTGCAGGACTACCGCGACCGATATGCGCTGCACAAGAGCGATCCGCTGCTGCAGGCCGCCCATGCGTTGTGCAACTGGTGCGTGGGCTGGGACGACCATGAGGTCGAGAACAACTACGCCGGCGACCAGGGCCGCGGCGACATGGCTCGTTTCCTGGCCCGGCGCATGGCGGCCTGGCAGGCCTTCTACGAAAACATGCCGCTGCGCGCCAACGCGTTGACGGCTGCGGGCGCCAGCCATGCAGGCGCAGGCCTTCAGCTCTACCGCAGCCTGCAATGGGGCCGGCTGGCCAGGCTGCACCTGCTCGATGGCCGCCAGTACCGCAGCGCACAGGCCTGCCGCACCGAGGGCGAAGCCGACAAAGGCAGTGTGCGACCGGCAGAATGCGCGGCCCTGTCGGACACGGCACGCAGCTTCCTGGGCTGGACGCAGGAGCAATGGCTGTACAGGCAACTGGCCGAAGATGCGCGCCAGCAGGCACATGACGGCCCGCGCTGGAGCATCCTGGCCCAGCCGACCCTGCTGTCCGCGCACCGCCCCCCTTCGGGCACCCAGGCCACGGACAGCTGGGACGGCTACCCGGCCGCGCGCCAGCGCCTGGTGCGCCATCTCACGCCCGGCGCCCAGCCCGTGCCGCGCAACAGCGTGCTGCTGGGCGGCGACCTGCACCAGAATTACGTCTGCAACGTGCATGCGGACCCCGAAGCCGCGCCCGAACGGGGCAATCCCATCGTCGCCAGCGAGTTCTGCAGCACCTCGATCACCTCACGCAGCGGAACCACGCAGGCCAAGGTCGATGCCATCGCCGCCCACAACCCGCAGGTGCTCTACGCACGCTGCGAGGAGCGCGGGTACGGTCTGGCCGACATCACGCCCGAGCGCTGGACCAGCGAACTGCGCGCCGTGGCCAACCCCCTGCGTGCCGACAGCCGCGTCTACACGCTGGCCCGATTCACCGTGGAAGACCGACGACCCGGCCCGGTGGCCGCCTGACGACTCGCTGACACCCAGCTTGATACAGGGGCACTTTCCGCGAACAGGTTCATCACTGGCTATCCTGGCATCTCCACCGGACATGCCGCCCATCGTATGAAGAGCAGTCTTTTCGACCGCCTCCAACTGCAAGCCATGAACCTGACCTTCAGTGCCTACTACACCCTGATCTTCGCCGCCCTCGTCCTGCTGCTGGGCAAATGGCTGGTCCAGCGCCTGCGCGTGCTGCGCGAGTTCAACATTCCGGAGCCCGTGGCGGGCGGACTGGTCGTCGCCGCGGCCCTGTTCGCGCTCAACCAGGCCCTGGGCTACACCTTCAGCTTCAGCACCGAGTTGCAGACCGCGTTCATGCTGGTGTTCTTTGCCTCCATCGGCCTGAGCGCCAATTTCGCCAAGCTGCGCGAAGGCGGGCGCGCCCTGCTGCTTTTCCTCGCCGTGGTGGCCGCCTTCATCTGTGTGCAGGATCTGGTGGGCGTGAGCCTGGCCTCGCTGCTGGGCCTGGATCCCCGCTTCGGCCTGATCGCGGGCTCCATCACCCTGACGGGCGGGCATGGCACGGCCGGCGCCTGGGGCCAGGTCTTCGAGCGCGAATACGGCATCCAGGGCGCGGTCACGCTGGGCATCGCCTGCGCCACCTTCGGGCTGGTCATCGGAGGCCTGATCGGCGGGCCGCTGGCCAAGGCCCTGGTCACTCGCCGCAAGCTGGCGCCGGCGGACCCGGCCGTGGCGCCCGAGCGTCAGCCGCCGCTGGGCGAGAACGCCGCGCATGGCGGCTTCGAGAACCCCGAGCAGACCCGGCTGATCACCACCAGCGCCGCCATAGAGACACTGGCCTTGTTCGCCGGCTGCCTGGGCTTCGCCGAATTCATGACGCAGTTCACGGCGGGCACCCTGTTCTCCCTGCCCACCTTCGTCTGGGCACTGGCCGGCGGGGTCGTGATCCGCAATGCCCTGGACTATGTCTTTCACTTCCAGGTGTTCGACCGGGCCATCGATGTCTTCGGCAATGCCTCTCTGTCGATCTACCTGGCCATGGCCCTGCTGTCGCTCAAGCTCTGGGAGCTGGCGGGACTGGCGGCGCCACTGATGGTGATCCTGGCCGCGCAGACCTTGGTCATGGGCCTGTATGCCGCGCTGGTGACCTTCCGCGTCATGGGGGGCAACTATGATGCGGCCGTGCTGGCCGCCGGCCATTGCGGTTTCGGCATGGGTGCCACGCCCACGGCCGTGGCCAACATGCAGGCCATCACCAACCGGTACGGCCCCTCGCACAAGGCTTTTCTGATCGTGCCCATGGTGGGCGCGTTTTTCGTCGATATCGTCAACGCGACGGTGATCCAGCTGTTCATCCGCTGGCTGCACTGACACAGGAAACACCCACAACGACATGCCCCTGCTGCGCCGCGCCCTTGCCACCTCCCAGGCCCTGTGCCTCGTCCTGCTGCTCGCCGGCTGCAGCCTGCCCCCGCTGGCCGGACGCAGCGAATCCACGGCGCTGCCGCCCGAGACCGCCCAGGCCACGCTGCTGGGCGAGGCGCTGGCGCCGCTGCTGGCCGAGCACCCGGGATTCAATGGCATCCACGCCCTGTCCGACGCGCACAATGCCTTCGCTGCGCGCGCTCTGCTGGCGCGGGCGGCCCAGCGCACTCTGGATGTGCAGTACTACATCTGGCGTGGCGACACCACGGGCCATCTGCTGCTGGACGAACTGCGCCGCGCCGCCGACCGGGGGGTGCGCGTGCGCCTGCTGCTGGACGATGGCGGCACGGCCGGCCTGGACACCCCGCTCGCCGCCCTGGACCAGCACCCGCAGATCGAGGTTCGGCTGTTCAACCCCTTCGCGCAGCGCACGCCCAAGGCCCTGGGCTATGTGACCGATTTCTCGCGCACCCAGCGGCGCATGCACAACAAGAGCTTCACGGCCGACAGCCAGGCCAGCATCGTGGGCGGGCGCAACATCGGCGACGAGTACTTCGCGGCCACGGACGGCGTGCTGTTCGCCGACCTGGACGTGGTGGCCCTGGGGCCGGTGGTGGCGGACATCTCGCACTCCTTCGACCAGTACTGGGCCAGTGCCTCGGCCTATCCCGTGGACCGGCTGCTGCCCCATCTGCCCGAATACGCCGTGGCGCGCGCCTATGAGGCCCTGGCCACCGAAGTGCAACGCCCCGAAGCCCAGGCCTATGTGGACGCCATCGCGCATAGCCCGTTCACGCACGAGCTGCTGGCCGGCAAGCTGCCGCTGCACTGGGCCCGCGCCACCCTGGTCAGCGACGACCCGGCCAAGGTACTGGGCCAGGCGCCTCGGGACGGACTGCTGATCACCCAGCTGGCACCCGCCATCGGCCAGCCCCGGCGCCAGCTGGATCTGGTCTCGCCCTATTTCGTGCCCACCGAGGCAGGCGTGCGCGCGCTGGCCGACCTGCGCCGACAGGGCATTGCCGTGCGCGTGCTCACCAACAGCCTGGAAGCCACGGATGTGGCCGTGGTCCATGCCGGCTATGCCCGCTACCGCCGTCCGCTGATCGAGCATGGCGTGCAACTGTACGAGCTGCGCCGCCAGATCGGCGGACAGGAGGACCCCGGCTCCGGCGAAGACTTGCCGAAACGGGCCCCGGCCTCGCCGGCCGCCGCCTCGGGCGTGGGCTCGGGCAGCCGGCCGGGCAGCTCGGGCTCCAGCCTGCACGCCAAGACCTTTGCCGTCGATGGCGAGCGCATCTTCGTGGGCTCGTTCAACTTCGACCCCCGCTCGGCCCACCTGAACACCGAGATGGGCCTGTTGATCGACAGCCCCGCAATGGCGGCCCAGATGAGCCGCATGCTGGACCGGAGCCTGCCCTCGGCCGCCTACCATGTGCAGCTCGACGCGCAGGACCGTCTGAGCTGGACGACCGAAAGCGGGTCGCCCCCCGCGCCGGTCACCACGACGACGGAGCCCGGCAGCAGCGTGCTCAGGCGCCTGATGCTGCGCGTGCTGGGCTGGCTGCCGATCGAGGATCTGCTCTGAGGCTCAATCGAGCCGGATCGAGGGGCGCAGCCGCGAGTTCATCAGATCGACCAGCCACAGCAGGCCACCGCGCCAGAACCCGTACAGCCGCGCCTGGTGCGAACGGTACAGCATGATGTGGCTCAGCATGGCCATGCGGCCACGGATCACGCCGCCGTTGAACAGGCCGAACTTGCCCAGCGAGCCATAGGCGTCATAGTGGGCCAGCGAGACCAGGGCCCCGAAGTCGCGGTAGGCAAAGCCGCCGGGCCGAAAGCCCGGCTCCTCCAGCACGCGTGGCAGCGTCTCGATCAGATAGCGCGCCTGCTGGTGCGCCACCTGGGCCGTGGGCGGCAGCGGCGTGCTGGCGCCGGGCAGCGTGAAGCTGGCGCAGTCCCCCACGGCGTAGATCGCCGGGTCGCTGGTCTGCAAGCCTCCATTGACCTGGAGCTGGTTGCCCGGCGTGGTCTCCAGGCCGAGCCGGGCCAGGAAGGCCGGCGCCTTCACACCTGCGGCCCAGACGCGCAGGCCGGCAGCCACGAATTCGCCGCTGGCCAGCATGAAGCCCTCCTCGCTGGCCGATTGCACGCGGCCGTTGACGATCACGGAGACCCCCAGGGCCTGCAGACGCAGGCGCGTGGCCTCGGAGATTTCTTCGGGGAAGCCGGGCAGCAACCGCGGCCCGGCCTCGATCAGCACGATGCCGAAGCGAGCCGCCGCTCCCAGGGCGCCGTAGGCGGTCGCGCTCTCGGCCAGTTGCACCAGTTCGGCCGCCAGCTCCACACCGGTGGCACCGCCGCCCACGATGGCCACACGCAATGGCTCGCCGCTGGTCATGCAGCGCACCATGCGCAGGCGGATCTCGCTGTTGAAGGCATCGGCCTTGCGGCGCGAATCGATCATGAAGCAGTGCTCGCCCACGCCCGGCGTGCCGAAGTCGTTGGCCCCGCTGCCCACGGCGATCACCAGGCGGTCATAGGCGATGCGGCGGCCCGGCACGATCTCGCGGCCATCGGGCGCCTCGATGGGCGCCAGCAGCACCTCGCGCGACGCGCGGTCCAGGCCGCACATCTCCCCGGGCTGGTAGGCGAAGCTGGCATCGCTGGCCTGGGCCAGGTAGGTGGTCTGCTGCTGGGCCAGATCGCGCGTGCCTGCGGCAATGGTGTGCAGCATGGGCTTCCAGACATGGGCCGAGTCGCTGTCCACCAGCGTCACCGAGCCGATGGCCGCCCCGCGCCGCTTGCCCAGCGCCGTGGCGATCTCCAGCCCCGCCACGCCGCCGCCCACGACGACGATGCGCGCCCCGCCCACGCCCGAACCCGCTGCCTGTTCCTTGCCCATTGCCGCTCCCCGCCGGAAAGCCCTGCCACACGCACCACGCGCCGGCTTGCGGGCCATCGCTCCAGCCATGCCTTGATTCTTGTCAGTTCGGGTAGCTGGGGGCGCTCTAGGGGTAAGCCCCAGATCTGCAACAGATATCTGATAGAAGACCTGCATAGTGGGACCACTGGGTCTTGTACAGGAGCAGCTCCGCAGGAATGTTTCGCATTCCCCAAGATGCGCTCCAAGAGAAGCCTTGTAGCTATCAATAGCGAAGCAATAGTTGGTTTGCGCGTGCAAACCCGCCGGACCAGGCCTGCCGGATCGCGCGAATCTCCCACATCCAGGCACGCGATTTGCGATTGTCAATATACGAAACGTATATTCCTCGTATGATCGCGATCCCATGGGAATCGTCAAAATCTCCGACCAACTGCACGACCAGATACGCCTGTCCAGCGCGGCCCTGGGTCGATCCATCAACGCCCAGGCCGAGCACTGGCTGCGTGTCGGCCAACTGGCCGAGCACCACCCCCATCTCGACTACGCGGGCATCTGCGCCCTGCTGCTCCAGGAGGCCGCAGCCACGCTCAAGCAGGCAGAACAGTCGCTGCAGCCAGCCGATCCGACGGCGCGCAGGCCACGGCCCGTGCGGCTGGCAGGAGGCCTGCAATGAAGCACGGGAAACTGCGCAGCGTCCCGCTGCACGATGCCGCCGACATCGAGAAATCGCGCACTGCCGGCGGCCTGGCCGCCCGCGTGCTGCAGATGCTGGTGCCCCACGTGCAGCCCGGCGTCAGCACCGGGCACCTGGACCGGCTGTGCCATGACTTCATCGTGGACGAACTGCGCTGCGTGCCCACCAATGTGGGCTACCACGGCTTTCCCAAGGCGGTCTGCACCTCGCCCAACCACGTGGTCTGCCACGGCATCCCCGACGCCAGGCAGATCCTGCGCGAGGGCGACATCCTCAACGTCGACGTGGCCGTGACCACGCCCGAGGGCTGGATAGGCGACACCAGCCGCATGTACTACCTGGGCCAGCCCTCCAACCAGGCCAGGCGCCTCGTGGAGACCACCTACGAGGCCCTGCTGGCCGGCATCCGCGCCGTGCGCCCCGGCGCCACGCTGGGCGACATCGGCCATGCCATCCAGAGCGTGGCCCACCGCGAGCGCTTCAGCGTGGTGCGCGAGTACTGCGGCCACGGCATCGGCAAGGTCTACCACGATGATCCGCAGGTGCTGCACTACGGCCAGCCCGGCCAGGGCATGGTGCTGGAGCCCGGCATGATCTTCACCATCGAGCCCATGCTCAACGCAGGCAAGGCCGCCACGCGCGAGCTCAACGACGGCTGGACCGTGATCACCAACGACAAGTCGCTGTCGGCCCAGTGGGAACACATGGTGGCCGTGACCGAGACCGGCTTCGACGTGCTCACGCGCTGGCCCGAAGGCACCGGCAGCTACGCCCCCATCTGAGCGGAACGCGCATGGCTTCCAACTACCTCTACCTGGGGCTGGCCATCGTCGCCGAAGTCGCCGCCACCTCCTGCCTCAAGCAGTCCGAAGGCTTCACGCGGCTGTGGCCCAGCGTGGTCACCGTCATCGGCTACGCGCTGGCCTTCTACTTCCTGTCGCTGACGCTGCGCACCGTGCCCACGGGCGTGGCCTACGCCATCTGGTCGGGCGCGGGCATCGTGCTGATCTCGCTGGTCGGCTGGCTGTGGCAGGGCCAGGCGCTGGACTGGCCGGCGCTGCTGGGCATGGGCATGATCGTGGCCGGCGTGCTGGTCATCCAGCTGTTTTCGAAGACGGCGGGGCACTGAGCCCGCCGCCTGCCAGGCCGTGCCCGGTCCTCAGCCCGTGATGGCCCGGGCCGAGCCCGCCTGCCGGCGCAGCTCGAACTTCTGGATCTTGCCCGTGCTGGTCTTGGGCAGTTCTCCAAAGACCACGGCGCGCGGCACCTTGTAGCCGGCCAGGTGCTGCTTGCAATGGGCCACGATGTCCTCGGCCGTCGTGGTGGCGCCGGCCTTCAGCTCGATGAAGGCGCAGGGCGTCTCCCCCCACCTGGGATCGGGCTTGGCGACCACGGCCGCGGCCAGCACGGCCGGATGGCGGTAGAGCACGTCCTCGACTTCGATGGAGGAGATGTTCTCGCCGCCCGAGATGATGATGTCCTTGCTGCGGTCCTTGATCTGGATGTAGCCGTCGGGATGCTGCACGGCCAGATCGCCCGTGTGGAACCAGCCGCCGCGGAAGGCCTCGTCGGTGGCCTGCGGATTCTTGAGATAGCCCTTCATGGCGATGTTGCCCTGGAACATGATCTCGCCCATGGTCTGGCCGTCGTGGGGCACGGGCTCCATGGTCTCGGGGTCCAGCACGCTGGCCGAGCGCTGCAGGTGGTAGCGCACGCCCTGGCGCGAATTCAGGCGAGCACGCTCGCCGATGTCCAGCCCGTCCCAGGACGCATGCCTGGCGCAGACCGTGGCCGGACCATAGACCTCGGTCAGGCCGTAGACATGGGTGATGTCGAAACCCAGTTGCTCCATGCCCTCGATCATCGAGGCCGGCGGCGCAGCGCCCGCCACCATGGCCTTGACCCCGGCGGGCACGCCCTCCTTCATGGCCTGCGGCGCGTTGACCAGCAGGCCATGCACGATGGGTGCGCCGCAGTAGTGGGTCACGCCATGGTCGCGGATGGCGTCGAAGATGGCCTGGGCCTCCACGCGGCGCAGGCAGACATTGACGCCGGCGCGTGCGGCCACGGTCCAGGGAAAGCACCAGCCATTGCAGTGGAACATGGGCAGGGTCCACAGGTAGACCGCATGCTTGGGCATGTCCCACTCCAGCACATTGCTGATGGCATTGATGGCCGCGCCCCGGTGGTGATAGACCACGCCCTTGGGGTTGCCCGTGGTTCCGCTGGTGTAGTTCAGCGCGATGGCGTCCCACTCGTCGGCCGGGGGCTGCCAGTCGAAATCCGCATCACCGCCCGCCACGAACTCGTCATAGTCCACGCTGCCCACCTGCTGGGCAGCCGGGCCGTAGAGCGCATCCTCGACCTGGATCACCAGCAGTGGCGCGGTACGCTGGCGCAGCTGGAGCGCCTTGGCCACCACGCCCGCGAACTCCGGGTCCACGATCAACGCCCGGGCCTCGCCATGGTCCAGCATGAAGGCAATGGTCTCGGCATCGAGCCGCGTGTTCAATGTATTGAGCACGGCGCCGGCCATGGGCACGCCGAAATGCGCCTCCACCATGGGCGGTGTATTGGGCAGCATCACGGCCACGGTGTCGTTCTTGCCGATCCCGGCCTTTTGCAGGCTGCTTGCCAGTTGGCGGCAGCGTGCATAGGTCTGGCTCCAACTGCGGCGCAACTCGCCGTGGACCACGGCCAGCCGCTCGGGATAGACCTCGGCGGTGCGGGCAATGAAGCCCAGGGGGCTGAGCGGTGCGTGGTTGGCGCTGTTGCGGTCCAGGTGCTGGTCGTACATGCTGGTCATCAGGGTCTCCGGTTCGCAGGGATTCTTGGTTCTTGGTCAGGCCCGCGGCGCGGACCTGGCGAAACCTCAAGATATAGCAAGACAGGCTTACAAAAGCTTGATGCGCGAGCGCCGGTCCCACTGCGCCAATGCCCTGATAACCAAAGCATGGTGCATGGTCTTTCGTGAATTCCACGGTTTTCAGAATTTCATGAAAATCATGAATATCCATATGAATCAATGATCTTGTCGATCATCACAGGCCCTGCAAGCTGTCCCGCAAGTGACTGATTTTTTCGAGTCATCTATAAGACATCATTTATCAGAGGATGCGCACGCGGGCCCTCTGCTTCACTCTTAGAATCGCCGCATGGATTCGCCTGCCGGCAGCGCTGCCAGGCATCCGAGGAGTTCTTAGAGGAGTCGCCTGGCAACGCTCCAGGCATCGTTGGAGACGAGCCTGCACCCCACCGGTGCAGGCTTTTTTTTGTCGCCGGGCCGACCCAAGACAAAAGGCGGCCCCCTCGGGGGGCAGCGGACCTTGCACAGCAAGGGGAGCGTGGGGGTTTTTTGTCGCCGGACCGCCCCAAGACAAAAAGCGGCCCCCATGGGGGCAGCGGACCTTGCGGAGCAAAGGGAGCGTGGGGGCACTACTTTGCCCCGCTCGGCCTTGCGGCCCGGCTGGCCTGCTTGAGCCAGCGCAATGGCCACCGCTCCCGCCTGGCCTAGATTGGAGGCGGGCCGCAGTGCAACCGATAGCCCGCCAAGGCAGTCCCGCACACGGCCCGCATCCAATAACAAACAGCGGGAGCCCCATGACACAACGCACTCCTTTCTCCGTTCGCCCATTGGCGGCGGCCCTGATCGCCGCCGCCTGCTGCCTTGGCGCGCAGGCAGCCCAGCCGAACGAACCGATACAGCCCGTCGCGCCTGCCAAGGTGGCCAACCCGGCCATGGTGGAGCTGGGCAAGAAACTGTTCTTCGATCCCCGCCTGTCCCGCTCGGGCTTCATCTCCTGCAACTCCTGCCACAACCTGAGCATGGGCGGCAGCGACAACCTCAAGACCTCCATCGGCCACAACTGGCAAAAGGGGCCCATCAACTCACCTACCGTCCTCAACTCCAGCATGAACCTGGCCCAGTTCTGGGATGGCCGGGCCAAGGACCTCAAGGAGCAGGCCGGCGGCCCCATCGCCAACCCCGGCGAGATGGCCTTCACGCATGAGCTGGCCGTGGACATGCTGGCCTCCATCCCGGCCTACCGCGCCGAATTCAGGAAGGTCTTCCGCAAGGAGCCCCTGACCATCGACCAGGTCACGGACGCCATCGCCGCCTTCGAGGAAACGCTGGTCACGCCCGATGCGCGCTTCGACCAGTGGCTCAAGGGCAACCGCAAGGCGCTGAGCCAGGACGAGCTGGCCGGCTACAGGCTGTTCAAGGAAAGCGGCTGCGTGGCCTGCCACAACGGCCCGGCCGTGGGCGGCAACTCCTTCCAGAAGATGGGCATCGTCGAGCCCTACAAGGCCAGCGTGGATGCGCAGGGCCGCTCGGCCGTCACCGGCAACGACGCGGACCGCTTCAACTTCAAGGTACCCACGCTGCGCAACGTGGAGCTGACCTACCCCTACTTCCACGACGGCGCTGCCGACACCCTGGCCCAGGCCGTGGACGTGATGGGCCGGCTACAGCTGGGCCGCAAGTTCAGCGAGGACGAGAACGCCAAGATCGTGGCCTTCCTCAAGACCCTGACCGGCGAGCAGCCGCGCATGGTCCTGCCCATCCTGCCGCCGTCCAGCGATACCACGCCCCGTCCCAGGCCCTTCGATCAATGAGCCGCGAAAAAAAGCAGGCCGCCCCGGACGGGCGGCCTGCGGAGCCTGCGGATCGGATTCAGCGCAGACTCAGCGTCTGCCGCTTCCAGGCGGGGTCCTGCCAGCGCTGGAACAGCGGCAAGGCCGACACGTCGTGCGTGACACGCTCGGTGGTCAGGCCGTCGAGCATCAGCACCTCGAAGGCCTTGCGATAGCGGCCCTGGCCGCGGGACTCGCGCGCCACGAGCATGCGCTGGCCGCCGGGCACCCAGCCGGCCCATTCGGCCACTCCGATCTCGGGCACGGTGGCGGCCGGGGGCAAGACGTCGGCCAGCCAGCCTGCCTCGGTCTTGCGCAGCACCCACAGCTCGCGCCAGCCCTCCATGGGCTGCACCGCCAGCGCCACGGCCGAGCCCTCGCGGTTGGTGCTGGCGGACGCGGTCCACACCACGCCATAGGTGCAGCGGCGCAGCAGCGGGGCCTTCGCGTCGTGGCGGGCATCCACCAGCAGGACACAGGTTTCACCGGGAGCGCCGGGCTCGGTCAGCAGCGTGGGACGGCCGCCCGCCGGAGCCATGGCGGCCGCAGCCGGGGTGGGCACCAGCGCCCAGCGCACGGCGCTCACCCGCATGGCCGCGTTGTTGTATTCGCTCTGGTCCTCGTCGGGCAGCTCGGCCTTGCCCACGCCGGTCAGCTCGGCCAGGGCACGGGCGGCCGAGGTGGCAACGGCGGGGTCGCCGGCATTCTTTCGCGCCTGCTGGAAAGCCATGGCGCTCCATACGCTGGCGCGGCGCATCTGCACGCGGTTGCGCAGATAGCCCGGCAGGCCGGCCACATCCACGCGCTCCAGCACATCGGTCTGCCAGGCCAACAGCCCGGCGCGCTCGTGCACGGGCAGATCGGGGCTCACGCATTCGGGCCGGGTCAGCGCCAGGGCGGCGCGGGCGCGCTGGGGCGCGTCCGCAGACGGCATCGCCAGCACGCGGCGGAAGAACTCGCCTTCGTAGCAGACCTGCATGCGGCCTTCGACCTCATGGGTCGCAAACCGCAAGCCATAGCCCTGGGCCACGTCCAGATGGGCCGACAGCGTGGCGCCGGAGGCCTTGCCCGGTGCCGCCGCCGATGCGCGGCGCGCCAGCCGGTCGGCAAAGCCGCCCAGGGCGTCGAAGGCCTGTACCCCCTCGGCACCGGCCAGCGCCTTGGCGGGCGCGGCCTGCAGATAGGCGGCGGCGAGGCCGATGCCCAGCGCCTCGGCGCCCGGCGTCTCCTGCATGAAGCGCAGCACGGCCAGCAAAGCCGGGGCCTCGGCTTCGGTCAGATCCACGCGGCGCACATCGCTGGCGCGGATGAAGCCGCCGCGCTCGCGCTTGTGGTCCCAGACCTGGAGGTAGTCGAGGCGCTCGCCGCGCACTTCCAGCACCTCGCCCTGCCAGAGGCTGGCCTGCTGCTGTGCGCCGTCGCGCGGCGACGCGCGCAGGCTGGCCTGGTCCTGCACCACGATGGCGCTGCCCATGCTGGCCGCCATGGCGGCGACGGCAAGAGTGGAGACGGTGATCATGGTTCATTGCTCCTGGCTGGAGGCATCTTCGCCGGCCATGGAGGCCGCGCCCGCCTGCGCATTGCGGCTGCCGCCGAGCAGTGCCGCGCCGATGAAGTCACCGTTGGTCGGCGGGGGCGCGATGATGACCTGGATCTTGTCCGAGAGCTTGTCGGCCAGCGTCTTCTGCACGAGCAACGGGTAGCGCGTGACCAGCGTGCCTTCGCGCGCCATCTGCTCGGCATTGACCTTGCCCAGGCGGTCCAGGCGGAAGGCCTCGGCCTCGGCCAGTTTCTGGCGCGCATCGGCTTCGCCGCTGGCTTCGATGCGCCGGGCCTGGGCACTGCCCTCGGCCGCCTTCACGCGTGCCACGCGCTCGGCCTCCGCCTCGAGCTGGCGCTGCTCGATCTGCCGCTGCTTGAAGGGCAGCACATGCTTCATGGCCTCTTCCTGGGCGCGGGCGGCGATCACCTGCTCGCGGGCTGCGGCCTCGGCAGCCACTTCGCGGCGCACCTTGTCGGCCGCGGCGTCCAGCTCGGTTTCCTTGACGCGCTTGTCCTTGAGCTCCAGCGTGTAGCGCATCTTCTCCGAGGCCAGTTCCTCGGCCAGCAGGCTGTCCATGCCGCGGCGGTATTCGGCGGGAAGGTCCACCTTGCCGATCTGTATGCTGCGCAGCGTCACGCCATCGGCCGCCAGGCGCGCGCGCAATTCAGTCTCCATGATCTGTGCGATCTCGGCACGCTTGGACGAGAAGATCTCGCGCACGGTGTAGCGGGCGAACACCTTGTAGACCAGGCCCTGCACGGCGGGCTCCACGATGTCGGCGGCGATGTCGGCGGGCAGGTTGCCGGTCCGCACGGCAGGCGATGCGGGATCGAGCGCATAGCGCACATTCAGGTCCAGGCCCAGCGACAGGCCTTCGACCGATTGCAGCGGGGCGCTGCCGTTGGCGGAACGCATGGCCTCGGGACGGTAGCTCTGGTCGCGCAGCGAGAAGACACGCACCGTGTGCAGGCCGGGCAGCACCCACACGCTGGCATCGCGCCAGAGGCTGACATCGCCCGTGAACTGGTTCAGGCGCACACCCAGCTCGCCCTGGGCCAGGTGCTGCACGGGCGGGTTGCGCACCAGCAGCATGCCAGCCACCGCCACCACGGAGCCGGCGGCCAGCCAGCGCACGGTACGGGCCGACGGCAGCATGCAGGCCCAGTTCACCGGCGTGCGGTGGATGGCGCTGCCTGCCGATGCCCCCCCGTCCTGTGCTGCCTCGGCGATGCTCTCGCCGTCCGCGCCCAGGCGGGCAAAGCGGCGACCTTTCAGGGCCTGCATGATGCGGTTCCAGGTGGCTTTCATGGCGTTCTCTCTCTCTCGGATGTGGTTCGGTGTTGTGGCTGTTGGCTGTTTCTGAGCCACCGCCGATGGGTGGCTCATTGAGGACCGATTGTTCGGATCCACCCCGGAAGCAACAATGCGGCGCCCGGCCCAATGCACTCACGCCGACGGAGCAGTCGTTCCGGGCGCGGAAGAAAAACTCACACGCAGGCGGGCGCGGGCTCGGGATAATCCGGACCACACCCCCGTTGCCCCACCTCCCCCCGAGCCCCCATGACCCGTATCGCCGTGATCGAAGACGACCTGCCCACCAGCAACCAGTTGGCGGGATGGATACGCAGCGCGCGCAGCGGCATCGAGATCGACCAGTGGTTCACGCGCGACGAGGCCGAGGCCGCCCTGGCCCGCGAGCGCTACGACGCCGTGGTCCTGGACATCGAACTGGGCCGCGAGCGCCATGCGGGCGTGGCCCTGATCAATGCCATCAACAAGCTCGGCCAGGGCACGCCGGTGCTGGTGGTTTCGGCCATGCCCGCCGCCATCTACCGCAGCATCATGAAGGCGCTGGATGCCTGGGACTACCTGCAAAAGACCACCTTCGAGGAAGCCGACTTCATCGAGACCTTCCTGGACATCCTGCGCACCACGCAGCGCACGGCGCCAGCCGCCGCGCAGGCGGCCGCCCTGCCCGCGGGGGACGCCCTGGTGCTGGATCCGCTGTGGCAACGCACACCCACATGGCGCGGCGAGCGGATCAACCTGCCGCTCACGGCCCAGCGCATCCTGGCCACGCTGCACCAGCGCAGCGGCGAGGTGGTCTCCTACGACGAGCTGTTCGAGGTGGTCAAGAGCGGCCGCAACCGCGACAACGTGCGCAAGCATGTGAGCACCATCCGCGAGGCCCTGCGCGAGGTGGACCCGGGCTTCGAAGGCATAGAGAACGTGCCCATGCGCGGATTTCGCTGGGTGGGCCAGGCCGGCACGCCGCCACGCGCATGAAGCGGCTGCTCAACCCCGTGCTGGAGGTGCCGCGCCTGGGCCTGCCCGCGTTCCGCCGCCGCATCCTGGTGCGCGGCGTCTTCCTGCTTCTGGCCACGGCCACGGTGGCCCTGAGCGTTGTCGTGCTCAAGGACGAGAAGGACCGCGCCTGGCAGGCCTACCAGCATGGCTTCGTGCGCAGCCAGGCCGAGGTCATGGCCCGGCTGCGCCATCCCTCGGGGCGGCTGGCCTTGCTCAATGCCGGCCACCTGGGCCAGGGCGTGACGCCGCTGGCGCCGCTGCTGCTGCCCTACGCGGCCATCGACTTCGACGATCCGCAAAAATCCCAGCAGGCCGTGGAGATGGCGGGCTGCTCGGTGCAGTACCCCGATGGCGCCGCTCTGTGCGCGGCCATCGGCAACAACCCCTACGCAGGCGGCTTCATCTATCTGGTGGGCAGTTTTTTTGCGGGCGACCTGGTCCCGCGGGAACGCGGCTCCCGCCTGCCCGCCGACGCCCACCGCGCGCACATCACGCTGGACATGCGCGGCAGCACCTACCAGTGGATCGCCCCCTACGAGGCCATGCCGCCCAAGGGCGGCCAGGGCGTGCATGGCCGGCTCACGGGCTTCGTGGACAACGGCACGCCCCAGCTCGACGCCCGCGCCAGGCCGGTGCGCGACTTCCGTGGCTGGCTCTGGCAGAACGGCCACTGCCGCGACCTGCCCGGCGGGGACCGCAACTCCGCCGAAGGGCAAGGCGCCACGCCCGCGCCGGACTGCCTGCGCCGCACGCACTATTCCATCCGCCTGCCGGTCGAGCTGTTCCGCGAAGCCCTGTTCCGGCGGGACGTGCGCCCGGTCTGGCCACCCGAGGACCTGGGCAGCATGCGTGTGCGGGTGCAGATGCTGGCGCCTGGCGAGGCCGCGCCCCCCTTGTTCGACAGCAATGCGCCCGGCGCGCAGCTGGCGGCGTCGCTGGACGATCTCTCGCGCAGCCTGCTGCCCGGCGAGCGCGTGCAGATCCGCAGGCTGGGCGGCGACGAAGCCGCCACCATCACGCTCAAGGGCCAGGAACTGCAGGCCGCGCCCTCGGCGCCATGGCTGCTGCGCCTCATCCGCTGGCTGCCGCTGGACGCGGCAGGCATGTCCACCGCTCCCGTCATTCCCACCGGGCAGGACATCCTGGACACCCCCACCGGCAACTATGCCGTCAGTTTCCAGGGCCATCCCCGGGACGTGGAACAGGGGCTGGCGGCCGTGGCCACGCGCCTGTCCTGGTACCTGGGGGCCATGCTGGCGGCCATCGCGCTTGCCTGGCTGGTGATCGAGCTGGGACTGATCCGCCGCGTGATGGCCCTGACCCGGCGCGCCGCCGCCGTGTCCTACAACGTGCAGGATGGCCAGGCCGCCCCCCGCCTGGGCGATCTCGAGGTTTCGGACCTGCGCGGCTCGGATGAGCTGGGCATCCTGGCCGGAGGCCTCGCAGACCTGCTCCAGCGTGTCAAGGACGATCTGCAGCGCGAACAGCTGCGCGCCCAGCAGGAGCGCGACATGTGGCATGCCGTGGGCCACGAGATCATGTCGCCGCTGCAATCGCTGATGGTGCTGCATGGGCCCGACGATCCCGGCCACCGCTACGTGCGGCGCATGCAGCAGGCCGTGCACGTGCTGTATGGCACGGCCTCGCCGGCCGAGGCGCTGCAGGCCGCCACCCTGCCCCAGGGCCGGCTGGACCTGGACGCCTTCCTGTCCCATGTGGCCGCCAACGCCCACTTCGCGGACATCTCCGACGTCGTCTACCAGACCGGTGCCGGTGCCGTGATCGTGCGGGCCGACGAGTTCGCGCTGGAGGACGTGGTGACCCACATCCTGCGCAACGCCGACAGCTACCGGCCGGCGGGCACGCCCATCACGCTGTCGCTGTCGGCCTCGGAATCCACGGCCAGCGCCACGCTGCACAACCAGGGCGCCACCATTGCCGAAGAGCTCCTGGACCGCATCTTCGAGCTGGGCGTGTCCGCCCCCGACCAGCCGGCGCCTGCGGGCGGCAGCGAGCACCGGGGCCAGGGCCTCTTCGTAGCCAAGACCTACATGGCCAAGATGGGCGGCACCATCGGCGTGCGCAATACCAGCGATGGCGTGGCCTTCACGCTGACCTTCCAGCGCCTGGGCTGAGGACCGGCCCGCAGTGCCCCCGGGACCTGCTGGAAAGCCCCGCGCAGGCACAATACGCGGGTGTCCATCCCCCAATCGTTCATCCAGGAATTGCTCTCGCGCGTCGACGTGGTCGACATCGTGGGCCGCTACGTGCAGCTCAAGAAGGGCGGAGCCAACTTCATGGGCCTGTGCCCCTTCCACAGCGAGAAGTCGCCCTCCTTCACCGTGAGCCCCAGCAAGCAGTTCTACCACTGCTTCGGCTGCGGCAAGAACGGCAATGCCATCGGCTTTCTGATGGACCACGCCGGCATGGGCTTCGTCGAGGCCGTGCAGGATCTGGCGGGCCAGGTCGGCCTGCAGGTGCCGCAGGACGACATCAGCCCGGCCGAGCGCGAGCGCCAGGCCGCGCAAAAGCAGAAACAGGCCACGCTCACCGATGTGCTGGAAAAGGCCGGCGAGGCCTTTCGCAAGCACCTGAAGGCCTCGCCCCAGGCGATCGACTATCTCAAGCGCCGGGGCGTCTCGGGCGAGACCGCCCGGCGCTTCGGCCTGGGCTATGCGCCTGCCGGCTGGCGCACCCTGGCCAGCGTCTTCCCCCACTACGACGATCCGCAGCTGGAGGAGTCAGGCCTGGTCATCGTCGGGGAGGACGACAACAAGCGCTACGACCGCTTCCGCGACCGGCTGATGTTCCCCATCCGCAACGTCAAGGGCGAATGCATAGGCTTCGGCGGACGTGTCTTCGGCGACGAAAAACCCAAGTACCTCAACTCGCCCGAAACCCCGGTCTTTCACAAGGGCCGCGAGCTCTATGGCCTGTTCGAGGCGCGCACGGCCCTGCGCGACATGGGCTACGTGCTGGTGACGGAAGGCTACATGGACGTGGTGGCCCTGGCCCAGCTCGGCTTCGCCAATGCCGTGGCCACGCTGGGAACGGCCTGCACACCCGACCATGTGCACAAGCTGTTTCGCTTCACCGACGCCGTGGTCTTCAGCTTCGACGGCGACGCGGCCGGCCGGCGCGCGGCACGCAAGGCGCTGGATGCCGCCCTGCCCTATGCGGGCGACACGCGCAGCGTCAAATTCCTGTTCCTGCCCTCGGAGCATGATCCGGACAGCTTCATCCGCGAATACGGCAGCGAGGCCTTTGCCCGCTATGTGGGCGATGCGCTGCCGCTGAGCCGCTTTCTCATCGAAGCCGCCAGCGAAGGCTGCGACCTGGGCCAGGCCGAAGGCCGCGCCCACATGGCCAACAACGCCCGCCCGCTGTGGACGGCCCTGCCCGACGGTGCGCTCAAGCGCCAGCTGCTGGGCGAGATCGCCGGGCTCGTGCAACTGGACGCACGCGACCTCTCCGACCTCTGGTCCCAGGAAGCCGCCCGCGGCGGCCCGGCCCGGGGCTCCGTGGCCGCCGCCCAGCATCCGAGCCAGGCGGGCCACGCTTCCGCTCCCGACTGGGGCCATCCTGCGGAATACGGCGATGCATCGGGCTGGCCCGGGCGCAGCGGACAGGGCGGCGCGGCTGGCGGCTGGCGTGGCGGCGAGCCCGGGCGCGGGGGCAGGAAGCCCTGGAGCCGCAAGCCCTGGGACAAGGGCGGCCGCGGCGACTTCAACCCGCCGCCCATCGGCCCGCGCGGCACCCCTGCCACGCGCACCGATCAGGCAGCTCGCCTGTTGATGGCCCACATGGAGTTCATGGAGGAGCTCACCCACGAGGACTTCGAGGCGCTGGCCCGCTGCGCGGGCAGCCATGGCGCCTTGTTCCGGTGGATGGAATCGCTGTTCCAGGAATCGGGCCCGCGGCCCTTCGCCCTGCTGCGCGAGCAGTTGCGCGGCCTGCCCCATGAGGCCCTGGCCGACAAGCTCATGAGCGGCCCCCATGCCCATCCGGAGGGCGAGCTGCCGGAGCTGCGCCGCGAACTGCGCGGCGTGCTCAACCGCATCGTCATCGATCACATCAAGGCCCAGATCGAGGAAGCGGTACGCGACATGGCGCGCGACCCCAGCGCCGCCCAGCGCCTGCGCGACCTCTATGCCCGACAACAGGCCCTGGAAAACCAGATGCGCTCTGCCTCTTGAAATCGAGATAAGCCGATATAATTAAGGGCTATCGGCAAGAGCGACAGCAGCACCTCCGGCCCGGGCCCCGTGATGAAATCACGTGATTGGCAGCAACTGCACGGCCCAATATCCCGCAAGGACTGCACACCAAATGTTCGCCCAGACATCTTGCCTGGATTTTTTCTGCTTCCCTGGCGGGCACAGCATGTCCGCGCGCGCCTCGCCGGCGCTTGTTTGAGTTTCCGTTTTGTGTGTGTTCGCTCCTGACCGTGAGGTGTTCATGCCCGTTTCAAAGTCCGTGAAGTCCAAGCAGGCCCCCGAAGCTCCAGCGAAGCCCAAGACTTCGACACCCTCTTCAGCCAAGGCCGCTGCAGGATCGAAGAGCGCCGCATCTGCGGCCAAAGCAAAGAAAGATACCGACGTGGTTACCAAGTCACAAGCCGAACTCAAAGCCATGGCCGACGAGCTGCTCGCCGCCGCGACCCCCAAGCGCGGCCGCAAGAAGGCCGCCGAAGGCGACGACGCCCCCGCACAGACCGAGAAGAAGCCCGCAGCCGCCAGGAAGGCCCCCGCCAAGGCGGCAGCCGCCCCTGCCACCGCCAAGGTGCCAGCCAAGCGCGGGCGCAAGCCCAAGGCCAAGGAATCCGACGACGACATGGACGATGCCGACCTGTCGGACATCGACAGCGACCTCGAAGGCGACGGCGAAGGCGAGAGCGAGGTGGAGATCGAGGTGGAGGCCGAGTCCTCCTCGACACCCGCCGAGAAGGTCAAGCCGCTGCGCATGAAGATCAGCAAGGCCAAGGAACGGGCCTTGATGAAGGAATTCGGCCTGGACGAGACCGTCCTGACCGAAGAGGAAATGTCCACCCGCCGCCAGCGCCTGAAGGCGCTGATCAAGCTGGGCAAGACCCGCGGCTACCTGACGCACAGCGAGATCAACGACCACCTGCCCGACAAGCTGGTCGATGCCGAGACGCTGGAAGTCGTGATCTCCATGCTCAACGACATGGGCGTGGCCGTCTACGAGCAGACCCCCGACGCGGAGACCCTGCTGCTGAACAACACCGGCCAGTCCGCCACCACCGAAGAGGAAGCCGAGGAAGAAGCCGAGGCGGCCCTGTCCACGGTGGACTCCGAATTCGGCCGCACCACCGACCCCGTGCGCATGTACATGCGCGAAATGGGCACGGTGGAGCTGCTCACGCGTGAAGGCGAAATCGAGATCGCCAAGCGCATCGAAGGCGGCCTGATGGACATGATGGAGGCGATTTCCGCCTCCCCGGCCACCATCGCCGAGATCCTGGCCATGTCCGAGGAGATCCGCGAGGGCAAGGTCGTCATCTCCACCATCGTGGACGGTTTCGTCAACGCCAACGAGAACGACGACTATGTGGCCGAGGAAGACTTCGACGAGTACGACGAAGAGGACGATGACGACGGCAAGGGCGGCTCCAAGGCGCTGACCAAGAAGCTCGAGGAACTCAAGAACGAGGCGCTGCGCCGCTTCGACGCCATGCGCGAGAACTTCGACAAGATGCACAAGGTGTACGACAAGGAAGGCTACGGCACGCCCACGTACATGAAGGTGCAGAAGGCCCTGACCGAAGAGCTGATGACCATCCGCTTCACGGCCAAGACCATCGAGAAGCTCTGCGACCTCGTGCGCGCCCAGGTGGACGACGTGCGCAAGAAGGAACGCGAGCTGCGCAAGATCATCGTGGACAAGTGCGGCATGCCGCAGGAAACCTTCATTGCCCAGTTCCCGCCCAACCTGCTGAACCTGCAGTGGGTGGTGCAGCAGGTCGCGGCCGGCAAGCCCTGGAGCAACGTGCTCGAGCGCAACATCCCGCCCGTGCAGGAGCTGCAGCAGAACCTGATCGACCTGCAGTCGCGCGTGGTCGTGCCGCTGGACGAGCTCAAGCGCATCAACAAGCGCATGAACGACGGCGAGCGCGCCAGCCGCGATGCCAAGAAGGAGATGATCGAGGCCAATCTGCGCCTGGTGATCTCCATCGCCAAGAAGTACACGAACCGTGGCCTGCAGTTCCTGGACCTGATCCAGGAGGGCAACATCGGCCTGATGAAGGCCGTGGACAAGTTCGAATACCGCCGCGGCTACAAGTTCTCGACCTACGCCACGTGGTGGATCCGCCAGGCCATCACGCGCTCGATCGCCGACCAGGCGCGCACCATCCGCATCCCGGTGCACATGATCGAGACCATCAACAAGATGAACCGCATCTCGCGCCAGCATCTGCAGGAGTTCGGCTTCGAGCCCGACGCCTCCATCCTGGCCGCGAAGATGGAGATCCCCGAGGACAAGATCCGCAAGATCATGAAGATCGCCAAGGAGCCGATCTCCATGGAGACACCGATCGGCGACGACGACGACTCCCACCTGGGCGATTTCATCGAGGACACCAACAACACCGCGCCCGTGGATGCCGCCATGCAGGCCGGCCTGCGCGACGTGGTCAAGGACATCCTCGACGGCCTGACCCCGCGCGAAGCCAAGGTGCTGCGCATGCGCTTCGGCATCGAGATGTCCACCGACCACACGCTGGAGGAAGTGGGCAAGCAGTTCGACGTCACGCGCGAGCGCATCCGCCAGATCGAAGCCAAGGCCCTGCGCAAGCTCAAGCACCCCAGCCGCTCGGACAAGCTGCGCAGCTTCATCGACTCGCTGTAAGCGCCTGGCATGCCGGCCCCGACCGGCAGCAGCCTCCCATGCAAAAGCCCCGCACTTCCGTGTGGGGCTTTTGTTTTATGCGGCGCCGGAGGGCGACGAAGTCCTGGAGTCAGGCACGCGCCACCCGGCTTGCACGCAGCACCGCCAGCATCCGGAAGAACGCCGTACCCATTTCATGCTCGGCCACACAGGCGTAGCCCAGCAGCAGGCCGTACCGCTTGCCAGGCCCTGCGTAATAGCGCGAGAGCGGCTTGACGAGAACATCGGCCTGCCGAAGGTCGCGGGCCAGCGCCACATCGTCCTGCAAGCCCGGCAGCGGCATGACGAAGTGCAGACCCGCATCGCTTTCCACCCAGGGCAGGTAGGCAGCGCCCAGGTAGCGCTCGATCAGGCCCAGCAGCATCCTGCGGCGCTTGCCGTAGAGCAGGCGCATCTTGCGGATGTGGGCGGCGTAATGGCCTTCGCCGATCAGTTCGGCCACCACGTGCTGGCTGAGCTGATGGCCTTCACGGTACAGTTCGGCATGCAGCGTCTGCAACGCCGGCCCCAGGGAGGGCGGCAGCACCATGTAGCCCATGCGCAGGCCCGGGTACAGCGTCTTGCTGAAGGTTCCGATGTAGATCACCGGTGCGTCCTCCTCCATGCCCTGCATGCTGGGCACGGGGCTGCCCGAGAAGCGGAACTCGCTGTCGTAGTCATCCTCGACGATCCAGGCACCCACCCTGCGCGCATAGGCAATCAGCGCACGGCGCCGCGCCATGCTCATGACGGCTCCCAGCGGATATTGGTGCGAAGGCGTGACGAAGATCAGCCGGGGCACGGGCAGGCCTTCGGGCAATTGCATGCCCTCCTCGTCCACGGGCACGCTGCGCATGTCCAGCCCGTGCTGCATGCGCAGCACATTGGCGATGCCCCAATATCCAGGCTCCTCCATCCAGACACAGTCACCGGGATTGGTCAGGCTGCGCACCACCAGATCGATGGCCTGGTGCACCCCCTCGGTGACCAGGATCTGCCCGGCCTCGCAATGCACCGAGCGCGCCACCCGCAAATGTCCGCTCAAGGCCTGCTTGAGCGGGTCCACGCCGCCACGCGTGCCGTAGGTCAGCAATTGCGGACCGGCGTGGCGCAGCAGGCGGTGATGGATGCGGGCATAGACGGCGCGCGGGAACAGGGTCACATCGGGAACGCCAGGCATGAAGGCGCCCCACTGCCTGTCGGAGGCCGAGGCGTGCGCCAGCAGCGCCTCGGCCTGCCGGGACAGGCCTGCCAGGCGTTCGGTCGGCCCGGTGCCGCGCACCGAGGGCTTTCGTCCACCGGTAGCCAGCAGGGCCGAGGGAAGGATGTCCGCCACATAGGTGCCGCTGCCCACCTGGCCATGGACATAGCCCTCCACCTGCAACTGCTCATACGCATGGTTGACCGTGTTGCGCGAGACCGCCAGTTCCCGTGCGAGGTCCCGCGACGCGGGCAGACGGCTGCGCGGCCCCAGCGCACCGCTGTCTATGACATGGCGGATGGCATGGTAGAGCCGGCGATTGAGCGGGTCGCCTTCAGCGCCCATGTCCCGCCAGCCCATCTGCTGGATGAGGTCCGTGCATACGGAGGGTTTTGCCATGCCTGTGCCTTGTGCCTGCCTTGTGTCTTTCCTGCGCCGATGGAGCCCTGATTGGACCCATCATTCTTCCGATAACTGGACCCATTCGAGGATCCAATCGGCACTATAACTGGAGCCTTCCCAGCCACACCGGAGACTCCTTCATGTCCACCAACCAGCAACTCCAGAACCGCCGCATCGCCGCCATGCCCCGTGGCGTGGGCGTGATGTGCGGCTTCCATGCCGTGCAGGCCGACAACGCCCTGCTGACGGATGCCGAAGGCCGCCAGTACATCGACTTCGCCGCCGGCATCGCCGTGCTCAACACCGGCCACCGCCACCCGCGCGTGGTGCAGGCGGTGCAGCAGCAGCTCGAACGCTTCACGCACACGGCATTCCAGATCGTCCCCTACGAAAGTGCCATCGCACTGGCCGAGCGCATCAACGCGCTGGCCCCCATCGACGGCCCCGCCAAGACAGCTTTCTTCACCACGGGCGCCGAGGCCGTGGAAAACGCCGTCAAGATCGCGCGCAACGCCACGGGCCGCTCCGCCGTGATCGCCTTCCAGGGCGCTTTCCACGGCCGCACCCAGCTGGGCATGGCGCTGACGGGCAAGGTGGCACCCTACAAACAGGGCTTCGGGCCCATGCCGGGCGAGGTCTTCCATGCGCCCTTCCCCAGCGTGCAGGCCGGCGTGAGCGTGCAGCAGTCGCTGGATGCCATCGCCATGCTGCTCAAGACCTCGGTGGATCCGCAACGGGTGGCCGCCATCATCGTGGAACCCGTGCAGGGTGAGGGCGGCTTCAATCCCGTGCCCGCCGCCTTGTTCGAAGGCCTGCGCGCCCTGTGCGACCAGCACGGCATGCTGCTGATCGCCGACGAGGTGCAAACCGGCTTCGCGCGCACGGGCAGGCTGTTCGCCATGGAGCACCACCGCGTCAAGGCCGACCTGATCACCATGGCCAAGAGCCTGGGCGGCGGCCTGCCGATCTCGGGCGTGGTGGGCCGTGCCGCCGTCATGGACGCGCCGGCCCCCGGCGGCCTGGGCGGCACCTATGCGGGCAATCCGCTGGCGGTGGCGGCGGCCCATGCCGTGCTCGACGTCATCGACGAAGAGCAGCTGTGCCAGCGCGCCCAGGTGCTTGGCGACCGGCTGCGCGCACGGCTGCATGCCCGCCAGAAGCAGGATGCCGGCCTGGCCGAGGTGCGCGGACTGGGATCGATGCTGGCCGTGGAACTGCGCGACCCGGGCACCGGCGCACCCGACGCGCAGCGCGTGTCCGCCATCGTCCGGCACGCGCAGGAGCAGGGCCTGCTGCTGCTGACCTGCGGCCTCTACGGCAATGCCATCCGGTTCCTCTACCCGCTCACGATTGCGGACGCCCTGTTCGACGAGGCACTGGACATCATCGAGCAGGCCATCGTCCACACCGCCCCCCAGACAGTCGCCGCATAAACCTGTCCCAAGAGTCCCCATGAATCTTTCCCTGCAACGCCCCGATCTGTTCCGCCAGGCCTGCCTGCTCGCCGAAGGCTGGCACCCCGTGGGATCCGGCCCGGCCATCGATGTCTTCAATCCCGCCACAGGCGAGCGCCTGGGCCGAGTGCCCGCACTCACCCAGCAGGACACCACGGCCGCCATCGCCGCAGCCGAGCACGCCCTGCCCTCCTGGGCCGCCCTGACGGGCAAGCAGCGCGCCGCCCTGCTGCACCGCTGGTTCGAGCTGATGCTGGCCCACCAGGAGGACCTCGCACGCCTGATGACGCTGGAGCAGGGCAAGCCCCTGGCCGAGTCGCGTGGCGAGATCGCCTATGCGGCCTCCTTCATCGAATGGTTCGCCGAGGAAGGCAAGCGCGTCGACGGCGAACTGCTGCAATCCCCCAATGCCGGCCAGCAGTTGCTCACGCTGCGCGAGCCCATCGGCGTGTGCGCCGCCATCACGCCCTGGAACTTCCCGGCCGCCATGATCACGCGCAAGGCCGGCCCCGCCCTGGCCGCCGGCTGCACCATGCTGGTCAAGCCGGCCGAGAGCACGCCGTTCACGGCGCTGGCCCTGGCGGTGCTGGCCGAGGAGGCCGGCATTCCCGCCGGCGTGTTCCAGGTGCTGACGGGCCACCCGCAGGCCGTGGGCCAGGCGCTGACCGAAAGCCCCGTCGTGCGCAAGCTCAGCTTCACCGGCTCGACCGCCACGGGCCGGCTGCTGATGCGCCAGTGCAGCGACACGGTCAAGAAGCTGTCGCTGGAGCTGGGCGGCAACGCGCCACTCATCGTCTTCGATGACGCGGACCTGGACCAGGCCGTGGCCGGCATCGTCGCCTCCAAGTTCCGCAACGCGGGCCAGACCTGCGTCTGCGCCAACCGCATCTATGTACATGACCGCATCCACGACGAACTCGCGCGCCGCCTGGCGCTGGCCATGGCCGGGTTCAAGGTCGGCAACGGGCTGGAGCCCGGCGTGACGCATGGGCCGCTGATCAATGAGGCCGCCGTGCAGAAGGTGGAAAGCCATGTGGCCGACGCGCTGTCCAAGGGCGCACGCCTGCTGGCCGGCGGCAGGCGCCCCGTGCCCGGTCAGCTGTTCTTCGAGCCCACGCTGCTGGCCGACGTGGACGACAGCATGCTGGTCTGCGAGGAAGAGACCTTCGGCCCGCTGGCGCCGCTGTTCCGCTTCCATGACGAGCAGGAGGTGGTGCGCCGCGCCAACGACACCATCTACGGCCTGGCCGCCTATCTGTTCACCAATGACCATCGCCGCATCTGGCGCGTGTCCCGAGCGCTCGAATACGGCATGGTGGGCATCAACACCGGCCTGATCTCCAACGAGGTCGCGCCCTTCGGCGGCGTCAAGCAGTCAGGGCTGGGCCGGGAAGGCTCGCGCCACGGCATCGAGGAATACCTGGAGACCAAGTACCTGTGCCTGCAGACGGCATGAGCCACGAGCCACGGTAGGCGGCCCCACAGGGAAGACGGCATGGGCCTTTGATGGAGGCTTGGCTAGACTGGACACCCTTCCAGGCTCATGCGACCTCCACCATGGACTCTTCTTCCGCCACCGCCACCACCGCGCCGCAGTTGCGCATCGCCGTCATGGGCGCAGGCGCCGTGGGCTGCTATTTCGGCGCACTGCTGGCGCGCGCCGGTCACCAGGTCACGCTGATTGGCCGTCCCGCCCATGTGCAGGCCGTTCAGCAGCATGGCCTGCGGCTGCAGACGGCGGCGCTGGACGTGCAGGTCCCCATGCAGGCATCGACCGAGGCCAGCGCCGTGCGCGATGCCGATGTGGTGATGTTCTGCGTCAAGTCCACGGCCACCGAGGAGGCGGCCCGCGAGATGCAGCCGCACCTGGCGCCGGGCGCCCTGGTGCTGACCATGCAAAACGGCGTGGACAACGACGAGCGCGTGCGCGCCGTGCTGGGCTCGTCCGTGGCCGTGGCGGCCGCCGTGGTCTATGTGGCCACGGCCATGGCCGGTCCCGGCCATGTGCGCCACTTCGGGCGTGGCGAGCTGGTCATCGCGCCGTCTGCACTCAGCGAACAGGTGGCCCTGCAATTTGGCGCGGCGGGCATTGCCGTGCAGGTATCGCCCGATGTACGCGGCGCGCTGTGGGCCAAGCTGGTGATCAACTGCGCCTACAACGCGCTGTCGGCGCTGTGCCAGCTGCCCTACGGCCCGCTGGTGCAGGCGCCCGGCGTGGCGGACGTGGTGGACGACGTGGTGGCCGAATGCCTGGCCGTGGCAAGGGCCGACGGCGTGGCCCTGCCCGGCGACGTGCCCGCTGCCGTGCGGGGCCTGCCGGCCACCATGCCGGGCCAGTTCTCGTCCACTGCCCAGGACCTGGCGCTGGGCAAGCCCAGCGAAATCGACCACCTGAACGGCTACGTGGTGCGGCGCGGCGAGGCCCTGGGCGTGGCCACGCCGCTGAACCGTGCGCTGCAGGTGCTGGTCAGGCTGGCACCGTCACGCGGACAGACCAGCCCTGCATCTCAGAACTCGTAGTTGGCCGAAACCCAGAGACGGCGGCCTTCCATGTTGTTGACGTAGCGGTTGCGCCATTCCACGGTGGGGCGCTGGCCCGGCACCGTGTACGGCTGGTAGTCCAGGAAGTCCTTGTTGAACAGGTTGTAGATGGCCGCGTTGATGGTGAACTGCTTGTTCACGCGGTAGCTGCCGCCCAGGTGGAACTGGGTGTAGGGCTTGAAGTCACCCAGCACGGCCTTGGCCGCCTGGGAGCCGGCGCTGGTGCCGGGATCGCGGAAACGCTCGCTGCGATACTCGGCGCGCAGCCACAGGTTCCACTGGGCGCCGGGCGCCCAGTTCAGGCGGGCGTTGAGCGCGTGCCTGGGCGTGTCGGTCAGCGGGCGGCCCTGGTTGGGGCCGCTCTTTTGCTCGCTCTTGGTGAAGGTGTAGTTGGCCGTGGCGTTCCAGCCCTGGGCCAGCGGCACGCGCGTGCTCAGCTCCAGGCCGCGCGTGACGGCCTCGTCCACGTTGATGGACTGGCCGAAGGTATCCACCAGGGGCCATGTGCCGAAGCTCACGCAGCCAGGGCGATTGGGGGCCGCAGCAAAGTCGCAGTTGAGCAGGCCAGGCCCGCTGGTGATCTTGTCCTTGAACTCGTTGTTGAACACCGTGGCGCTGGCCGCAAAGCCCGTGGGGCTGTCGAAGTACACGCCCAGCTCGGTGGTGCGACTGGTCTCGGGCTTGAGATTGGGGCTGCCCACCAGCGGCAGACGGCCCTGCTGGCCGAAGCCGTTGATGCCGGGCGCCAGCTGCTCCACGCGCGGCGTCTTGTAGCCGTTGCTGATGCCGCCCTTGACCGTCCACTGCGGCGCGGCGTTCCAGACGCCGTAGATGCGCGGGCTGAGCTTGCCGCCGAACAGGCTGTGGCGGTCGTAGCGGGCGCCCAGCGTGAGCTTGAAGGCATCGGTCAGGCTCCATTCGTCCTCGGCAAACAGGGCCTTCTGCGTGAAGGCGAACTTGCTCGGCGCCACACCGTCCTTCATCTCGGCATCCCACCACTGGCCGCCCAGCGTGGTCAGGTGGCTGCCCCAGGGCAGGACGAGCTTGCTGTCCAGCACCTTGCTTTCCACTTCCAGCGTGCGCGCGGCGCCCGGCGTCGCACCCGGCGTTCCCGGAGGGATGGTGCGGCCCAGGGTCTCGGTGCGGTTGACCATGAAGCTGGTGTCCCAGGTTCCGAAGCCGTAGCGGCCGGTATGGGCCAGCGTGAACTGGTCGCGGTTGTATTTCTGCTCGGGGCCGTAGCCTCCCTGCAGGCCCAGCGTACCGAGCTGGCCGCGCGAGTTGTCATAGGTCTGGCGGCCCGCATCGATGTCCAGCGTGATGTCGTGATAGCGGTTGGGCGTCAGCGCCAGGCGCATGCCCAGGCTGTCCACGTCGGACTTGACGGGGTTGCCGCCCATGGTGACCGGGACCAGGCCGTTTCCGGAGGGCATGAAGATCTCGGAGGCGCCGCGGCGCTGCATGCTGCCCCACACGGACAGGCCCAGCAGTTCCTCCTTGATCGGGCCGCTCAGGTAGAACTTGCCCGACTTCACGTCGCCGAACTCCGACTCCTGCTGCAGCGTGTAGTCGGCGCTGACGCTGCCGCTCCAGGTCTTGCCGACCTTGCGCGTGATGATGTTGATCACGCCACCCATGGCGTCCGAACCGTAGAGCGTGGACATGGGGCCGCGGATGACCTCGATGCGCTCGATGGCGCCGAGGGGCGGCATGAAGCTGGTCTGGGTCTCGCCGAAACCGTTGGGCGTGACATTGCCGGCCGCGTTCTGGCGGCGGCCGTCGATCAGCACCAGGGTGTAGTCGCTGGGCATGCCGCGCATGCTGATGTTCAGGCCGCCGGTCTTGCCGGCCGCAGCGCCCACGTCGATGCCCTCCACGCTTTCGAGCGCGTCGGTCAGGCTGCCGAAGCGGCCCTTGGCCAGTTCCTCGCGCGGGATGACGGTGATGGAGGCCGGCGCCTCCTTGATGTCCTGCTCGAAGCCCGAGGCGGAGACCACGACTTCACGCAGCTCGGTGGCCGATGCACCATGGCCTTGCGCCTGGCCTTGCGCCTGGGCTTGAGCTTGGGCCGATGCGGCGCCGGCCGCGCAAATGGCGGCGACAAGAACGGCAAGAGAGGAAGGACGCGACGGAAGAACTCCGTGCACAGGGCGGTTCGACATGCAGACACTCCAGAAACGGAAAACGGGCCAGGGGCCCGTACAACTCGCTTTGAAATGTTTGGTTATGCGATGCGAAGGGGATATGTAACGAAATTATATAAGCATTGAGAATCATTTTCATTCTCATGCCGGCCATAGGCAGACTCTGTAGCAATAAAGCGACGCCTGCGGGAGAGACCGTGGCCGCGGCACGGCGCCATCAATAGACATCGCGCCGGTAGCGGCCGCTGCGCAGCAGTTGCTCCATGAGCGCTTCGCCCAGCAACTCGTGCAAGGCCTGGTCCACCCCCTGGGCCATGCCCTGCAGGCTGCCGCAGACGTAGATGGCGGCGCCCTGCCCCACCACCCATTGGCGCAGTTCCTCGCCCGCCTGGCGCAGCCGGTCCTGCACGTAGACGCGGCCACCCGCATCGCGGGAGAAAGCCAGGTCCAGGCGCTGGAGCACGCCGCCCTGCTGCCAGGCCTGGAGCTCGTCGCCGTACAGCAGGTCGTGCGCGGCATTGCGTTCACCGAACAGCAGCCAGTTGGGGCCGGCACCCATGGCCGCGCGTGCGCGCAGGTGGCTGCGCAGGCCGGCCAGGCCCGTGCCGTTGCCCACCAGCACCAACGGACGCCGCCGGTTCTCCTCCAGCCGGAAATTGCGGTGGGCACGCAGGCGCATGGACACGGCTTGGCCGACCTGCGCGCCCTGCGTCAGCCATCCCGAGGCCAGGCCCGGCGAGCCATCGTCGCGCCGCGCCTGGCGCACCAGCAGGTGCACGCGGCCGTCTTCGGCGATGGAGGCGATGGAGTATTCACGCGGGTGCTGCGGATCCGAAGGCGGGCAGACCTGGACAAGGTCACCAGACTCCCACTGTGCGGGCTCCGCAGAAGGCGGCGGCTGCAGCTCGATGTGGAAGACGGCCTCGCCCGCGCTGCCGGGGTTCATGTGGCGGCGCGCGGCCAGCGTCCATTCACCGAAGACGGGCGTCTCCCAGGCCGGCATGTCGCCCAGGCTGCTGACCTGGGTCAGCTGGTGCTGCCAGGCCGTCAGCGCCTCCTGCGCGCCATTGTCCATGTCGACGCGCTCGAACCAGGGCCTCGCGCCACCCTCCTGCAGCCAGGCATCGAGCGCGCGGCCGAAGCCACAGTACCGCGCGTACTGGCGGTCACCCAGCGCCAGCAGGCCGTATTGCAGATGGGACAGATCCAGGCCGGTGCCCATGATGCGTGACAGGAAGAGCGACGCGTTGTCGGGCGGGTCCCCCTCGCCATAGGTGCTGGCGATGAACAGCGCACGTTGCGTACGTGCCAGCAACGCGGCATCGACGGCATCCAGCGCGCACAGGTGCACGCTTTCGCCGGCCGTGTGCAGCAGGCGCGCCGTCTCGCGCGCCAGTTCCTCGGCCTGCCCGGTCTGGCTGGCGTAGGCCACCAGCAAAGGCACGGTGCCTTCGCGTGCGCAGGCCAGCTCGGCGGCCTCCTGGCGCGCGCGCTCGCGCTGGCACCGCTGGCGCCACCAGATGGCGGCGCACATGGCCGCATAGAGCAAGACCAGGGCGATGGCTGCAAGAACACGCAGCCCGGGTTCGGACAAGGACATGGCGGAAGCCGGAAATCTACGGCACGAAAAAAGAAGACGCAGTGCTCATGGCATCTGCGCGGCAAAGGCCGATGTCATCGCCACAGCCGGACCCTGCGGCGTGCGCTCGCACAGCAGTGCCGCCACGCCGCGCTGTTCGGCGAAGTCCAGACCCTGGCGCGGCCCCAGCACGGTGAGCACGGTGGCCAGGGCATCGGCCTGCATGCACTCGGCATGCAGCACGGTGACGCTGGCCAGCGCATGGGCCACGGGTTCGCCGCTGCGCGGATCGATGGTGTGGGAGTAGCGACGCCCGCCCTGCTCGAAGGCATGCCAGTGGTCACCCGAGGTGGCGATAGCCATGTCCTTCAAGGCCAGCGTCATGGGCACACCCTGGTCGGCCATGCCGGCCACGGCCACACGCCAGGCCTGCCCGCCGGGCCGCCGGCCTCGTGCACGCAACTCCCCGCCGACTTCGACGAGGAAGTCCGCATGGCCCAGGGCCGCGAGCCGCTCGGCCACGAGGTCCACCGCATAGCCCTTGGCGATGCCGCTGAAGTCCACATGGACCGCTCCGGGCTGCAGCGCGCGGCCCCGGGGCCTGTCGAGCGCAATGCGCTGCCAGCCCACGCGCTCGCGCGCCCGCCGCAGTGCCTGCGCATCGGGAATCTCTGCGACATGCTCCTGCCGCGCGCGCGGACCGAACCCCCACAGGTCGACCAGCGGACCCACGGTCGGGTCCCAGGCGCCGCCGCTGGCACTGGCCCAGTCGCAGGCGCAGGTCAGCACGGCGAAGAATTCAGGGGGCAGCACATGCCAGCTGCCTGCCTCGGCGCGGTTGAAGCGCGAGAGGTCGGAGTCCTCCTCCCAGTTGCTCATCTGGCGCACGACCAGGGCCAGCGCGTCTTCGATGGCCTGGCGCGCCGCGTCCAGCGGCAGGAAACCGGGGTTGTGCAGGCGCACGCTCCAGGTCGTGCCCATGGCCTCGCCCGCGAGGGTCTGCAACGCGGCCGGGTCGGCACGGCGCAGGACCCCGGCCCCGTAGCCGCCCGAGGCAAAAGACGCCGCACCGCCCGCCGGGGCCGGCGCGACAGGGCCCCGGCCCGCGCCGCCCTGGAGCAGGGCCGGCGCGAAGCGCACGCGCATGGGCGGGGCCGGCGGGGTCAGGGCAGGACCTCGAAGGTGCCGACGTAGGACAGGCGGCGTTCCTTGGCCTGGGGCAGCGAGGTCTTGTCGTCCTGGGCATCGGCGTCCACCCAGTACATGCCGGCGCTGGGCCAGGTCACGCTGAACTCGCCCTTGGCATCGGTGGTGGCCTTGATCTCGCCCTTGCTGTCGCGGTAGCGCGTGGCGCCGGGCACCAGCACGACTTCGAGGTTGGCGGCGGGCTTGCCGTCCACATGGAAGGCGAACGTGGCCTTCTCGCCCTTGACCAGGTCATTGGGGTGTGTGACGGCCACCAGCTCCAGCCCCTTGCCCGAGGGCTTGACCGCGCTGGGCTTGCCCACGGTCACGAAGGTCTCGATACGGCCCACGGACTGGGTCACCTTCAGGTCCTGCGCGTCGGCGGGCACGTCGGCCGCGAACTTCTCGGGGGAACCGCGCCAGCGCCGGTTCTGGCCCGTGGCCTTGTCCTTCCAGGAGGCGAACAGGCCGTCGTTGACGATGGCCAGGCGGTAGGTGCCGGACTGCTGGAGGTCCAGGTCGAACACGCTGCGCAGCTTGCCGCGGTGGGCATTCTGGGGCGCCACGGCCGAGCCGTCGGGCGCGGAGACCACCAGGTTGTCCAGGCCCAGCGGCACGTGGTTGAAGAAGAACAGGTCGTTGGAGACGGCGGCATCCACCGTGATCCACTCGGCCTTGGACAGCACCGTGGTCGAGGGCAGCAGCCACAGGTTGTGCGCCTGGGCGGCCTGGAAGGCGCCGCAGGCGATGGCCAGGCTGGCGGCCAGGCGGACGGCGAAGCGGGTCTTGGACTTCATGAAGGTTTCCTCTCTTCGTTGGTGGTGGGGTTCAAGGCTTGAGTTCGACGCTGATCTCGCCCAGCTCGCTGCTGCCCTTTGCGCCCAGCTTCTCGGCCTTGGCGGCCGGCCAGGTGAAGGGCACGGTGACCACTTCACGGCCGCCGACCTCGCGTGCGGCCTCGACCACGAGTTTGTATTCGCCGGGCGGCAGCTTGGCCAGCGGGTTGCTGCCTTCGGTGAAGCTCAGCTGGTGCTTGCCCACGGGGCGCGTGGGGCTGGTCACGCCATCGATGGGCAGGGTGAGGTCGCGGCCCGTGCGGCGCCACCACTGGCGCATGTCCTTGAGCCACTTCGTGCCCTCGGCATTCTTCATCTTCACGTCGTACCAGACCGACAGCGTGGTGGCGACGCTCGCATCGGGGCGCTCGATCCACACGGCCACATAGGGGCGGTGGTATTCGGCAACGTCCAGGCGCGGCACTTCCACGCCCACGTTCAGGCCGGCGGCAAAGGCCGGCACCGCGCCCAGGCAGGCGCCGAGCGCCATGGTGTAGCGCAGGCAGAGATGCGGATTCATAGGCAAGGCTCTTTCGGTTCTCAGTGGATCAACAGGAGGGCCAGCAGCATGGGGATCACCAGCCCCATGCCGACCATGGGCCAGGTGAAGGGACGGTTGCCCGCGTGCATCTTGAGGATGAACAGGCCCGTGATGGTGAACACCAGGCAGGCTGCGGCGAAGATGTCGATGAACCAGCCCCAGGCCGCGCCCGTGTTGCGGCCCTTGTGCAGGTCGTTCAGGTAGGCGATCCAGCCCCGGTCGGTGCGTTCGTATTCGGCCTCGCCATCGGCCAGGGCCACGCGCACCCAGGCGTCGCCGCCGGGCCGGGGAAGAGAGACATAGAGCTCGTCGGCCGTCCACTCGGCCTCGCGGCCTTCGGCCTCCAGCCCCCATTGGCCGCGCACCCAGTCGGCGAACGGAGCGGGCACGGGAGCGCGGTCGCCCGACTGGCCTGCCTGCTGCGCGACCAGCTGGATGCGCAACGCGTCGGGAATGGACGCCTCGCCACGCACGATGCGCGGCCTGGACTCGATCTGCCCCGCGTGGTTGAGCGTGAACCCCGTGACGGCGAACAGCAGCATGCCGATCAGGCACAGCGCGGAGCTGACCCAATGCCACTCGTGCAGTGTCTTGAGCCAGTAGGAACGGCGCCGAGGGTCCGGTTTGGGGGAAGTCATCGCAACAGAAAAGGCGGCAGCACCACAGGCAGGCAACCATCACGGGTATGGCCACGGGCACATGGAAAGGAAAAGGCCGAGGGATTCTACAGCCAGCAAATAAGAATTGATCGCATTTACACAAGCTTTACGGGCCCAATCGTCCCGAGCGCCATGGGAGGTCGCGCCATGTCGGCATGATGACTCGCTTAAAATAAGAATGCTTATCAGTTGCATCTCACTCATCGACCGTCTCCATCGCCACGCCGTCCCCTCCTCCGTGACTCCCCACCAGGCCCTGACCCATCTCTACCAGCAGCACCATGGCTGGCTGCGCACCTGGCTGCAGCGCCGCCTGGGCCATGCGGGCGACGCCGCCGACTTCGCCCAGGACACCTACGTGCGCGTGATCGAATCGCGCACCGAGCTGTCGCAGATCCGCGAGCCCCGGGCCTTCCTGACCACGGTGGCCAAGCGCGTGGTGGCCAACCACCTGCGCCGCAGGGAAATAGAGCGCGCCTACCTGGACATGCTGGCACACCAGCCCGAACCGCTGGCCCCCTCGCCGGAAGAACGCGCCATCGTGCTGGAGACACTGTGCGAGCTGGACCGCCTGCTCGACGGCCTGCCGCCCAAGGTGCGCGCCGCCTTCCTGCACGCACAGCTCGACGGCATGGCCTATGCCGAGATCGCCCGGCGGCTGCAGGTCTCGGTCAGCTCGGTCAAGCAATACATGGCGCGCGCCATCCGCCACTGCTATTTCCCGGACCGGACCCCATGACGCAGCACAGGCAGGCCGACAGTGCAGCCCGCCCCGATGCCGCGCTACCACCCGAAGTGGTGGACAGCGCGGTGGACTGGCTGGTGCGGCTGTGGTCGGGAACGGCCACCGACACCGAACGGGCGCAGTGGCAGGCCTGGCGGGCCGCCCATCCGCTGCACGAGCGCGCCTGGCAGCGCATCGAGGCCACGGATGCCCGGCTCAGAGGCCCGCTCAGCGGCGAGCTGGCCTCGGCCACGCTGTCGCGCAGCCGCAGGGCGGCACAGTCGCGCCGCAAATGGCTGGCCGGCATGGCGGGCCTGGCCAGCGCAGGCACCCTGGCCTGGAGCGTGCACGGCGGCCGGACCTGGCAGGCCTGGACCGCCGATGCCAGCACCGCCACGGGCGAGCGGCGCCAGATGCAGCTGCCCGACGGCACACGCCTGTTCCTCAACACCGGCACGGCCATCGACCTGGCCTATGACGACCGCCAGCGCCGCGTGCTGCTGCTGCGCGGTGAACTGCTGGTCACCACCGCCCACGACACCGCCGCGCCGGCACGCCCCTTTCTGGTGGAGACGCCGGCGGGCAGCCTTCGCGCGCTGGGAACGCGCTTTTCGGTACGCCATGGCGCGGACACCGGAGACACACGGTTCACCGTCTTCGAGGGCGCGGTGCAGGCGCGCAGCCATGCGGGCGCCACCTTGCGCGTGAACGCCGGCGAAGCCGCCCGCCTGACCGCAACCCAGGTCCGGCCCGACGGGCCAGCCGGCGAGGGGCCGGGCTGGGATGAGGGCGTGATCGTCGCCTCGGACATGCGCCTGGACGCCTTCGTCGCGGAACTGCGCCGCTACCGGCCCGGGCTGATCACGCTGTCGCCCGAGGTGTCCGCACTGCGCCTGTCGGGCGTCTTCCCGCTGGACGACACCGACCGCATCCTGCAGTCGCTGGTGCAGGTACTGCCCGTGCGCGTCCACGTACCCGTTCGCTACTGGGTGCGCATCGGCCCGGCGTGACGCGGGCCTGCACCTTTTCGGGTTTCGCGTGACAAGCAGGGTGAGGCGCCACATCGCGCCGCCGAACACCGCCCTTTCCCTCTTGTTTCACCGAACGGACGACCATGCCCGACCTCCACCACCCGCACCGCAGCCCTGCCTGCACGACCCGCTCCGGCGCACGTCCGGCTCCATCCGCGCCGGCCGCCGGCCTGTCCGCAATGGCCCTGGCGCTGGCCACCGCGCTGGCCACCCTGGCCGTACAGCCAGCGCCCGCCCATGCCCAGGCGGTGGGTGAGCGCAGCCAGTCCTACGATATTGCGGCCGGTCCGCTGGAGGCAGCGCTCACGCGCTTCGCCAAGGCCTCGGGCGTGCTGCTGGCCTATACGCCGGATCTCGTGCGCGACCTGCACAGCCCCGGCCTTCAGGGCAGCCATGCGCCCTCCCAGGCACTGGCCCTGCTGCTCACGGGCACGGGCCTGTCGGCCGCCAGCACGGGCAACGGCAGCTTCACGCTGCGCCGCACCTCCCCACCGGCCGTCACGCCGCAGGGCGCTGCCGCAGGAGCCACCACGCTGGCGGAGGTGCGCGTCACGGCCAAGGCCGAACTCGGCAGCAGCACCGAAGGCACGGGCGCCTACACCGCCACCGGCCCCAGCAGCACGGCCACGGGACTGGGCCTGTCACTGCGCGAGACGCCGCAGTCCGTCAGCGTGATGACACGCCAGCGCATGGATGACTTCAAGCTGGAGACGCTGACCGATGCGCTGGAGCAGACACCCGGCGTGGCCGTGGTGCGCCAAAGCGACATGACCACCTTCAACGTGCGCGGCTCCACGGTCAACCTGCAGACCGACGGCAGCCGCCAGCTCAGCAACGGCTGGGGCTGGAACACCCACATCATGTATTCGCTGGACGACCTGGCCGAGATCGACCGCATCGAGGTACTCAAGGGCTCGTCGGGCCTGATCAACGGCGACGGCGCCTATGGCGCCACCGTGAACCTGATCCGCAAGCGCCCCACGCGCGACTTCCAGGCCAGCGTGATGGCCGGCGCGGGCAGTTGGGGCACCTACCGCGCCGATGCCGATATCGCGGGCCCGCTCAATGCCGACGCCAGCCTGCGCGGCCGCCTCGTGGCCTCGCGCAAGAGCGGCGACAGCTTCCGCGACCACCAGCACAGCAACAGCTCCATGCTCTACGGCACGCTGGAGTACGACCTCACGCCCGACACCCTGTTGAGCGCCGGCATCACCTACCGCCAGCGCGAGCTGCGCGGCTCGGGCGGCACCACGCCGATCCAGGGCTACACGGGCACCGGCCAGTTCGTCGGCTGGATGCCGCGCTCGCTGAACATCGCCGCTCCCTGGTCGGGCTACGAGCAGGAATCGCTCAACGGCTTCGCGCGCCTGGAGCATCGCTTCGCCAGCGGCTGGAAGGCCAGGCTGCAGATGTCGCATGAAACAGTAAAGACGCCGGACATGCAGATCGGCCTGCTGCGCTATGCCCTGCCAAGCTCGGCCCAGTTCGCGGCCTACAAGGACATCCACTCGCGCAACCAGAACGTCAGCATCGACCTGCAAGGACCGTTCACGCTGTTCGGGCGCGAGCACGAACTGCTGGTCGGCGCAGGGGCCGCCCGCAACCGCACCACGCTGCTGCGCGGCGCGCGCCCCGGCCTGAACCTGCCCGAGGTGGATTTCACCCAGGGTGGCGGCGCCATTCCCGCGCCGGCCGACAACATTCCCTACTCCAACGACCTGTTCAGCAACCGACGCAGCTATCTCTACAGCGCGGCAAGGTTCCATCTTGCCGACCCCCTCAAGCTGATCGCGGGCCTGCGCGTTACCAACTACGACCAGAAGGATGTCACCGACATCAGCTGGTACAACTACCAGCTGCGCGAGCACGGCGTGGTCACGCCCTACGCCGGCCTGGTGTATGACGTGAGTCCGAACATCTCGGTCTATGGCAGCTACGCCAGCATCTTCAAGGCACAAAGCGCCAAGGACCTGCAGGAGCGCACCCTGCCGCCCGAGGAAGGCCTGACCTACGAGATCGGCGCCAAGGGCGAGTTCTTCGACAAGCGCCTGAACGCCAGCATCGCCCACTTCTGGATGCGCACCGACAACACGGCCGTGGAAGACGGGCTGATGCCCGGCGGCGACACGGCCTACCGCGCCGTCCAGGGCGCACGCAGGCGCGGCTTCGAGCTGGAGCTGTCGGGCGAGCTGGCCAGGGGCTGGCAGGCCCAGGGCAGCTACGTGACCATCAACAGCAACCTGGACAACGCCTCCACCAGTCCGCGCCACCAGTTCAAGCTGGGCACCACCTACCGCTTCGCGCAGGGCTCGCTGTCCGGCCTGACCGTGGGCGGCGCCGCACGCTGGCAGAGCGCCATCTCCACGAGCCGGGGCGAGGCCACGCTGCGCCAGGATGCCTTCTGGGTGCTGGACCTGATGGCGCGCTACCAGATCAACCGCCAGCTCAGCGTCTCGGCCAACATCAACAACCTGCTGGACAAGCACTACTTCGCGGGCGTGACCAACTTCAACGCCCAGGGGCTGTACTACACCTGGGGGGCGCCGCGCAGCGTCAACGTGAGCATGCGATACGACTTCTGAGGAGGATGCGGGCCCTGCGCTGTCGTGCATGGCCAACGCCCATCCGGCGCAATGTGTGCAGACAAGCCCCGCGGTGGCTCAGGACTCCCGCACCAGAATGCAGGTCCATGGCCCCGCGCATTCGTGTGACGGAAGCCATCCCCGGGGCCATCGCCCCGGTGGACGTGCCACCAGACATCGCGCCGACATCCGAGCATGTTCACTGGCCCCATCAGCCCCGCCTGCCGCCCTGGGCACCGCAGCCGCGAACCGATTGGAGACAACATGCGCCTTGCCCCCGACCCGCCATCCGAAGCGTCCGCCGGGCCTGCGGCGCGGGATGCCGCACCGCCCCGCCGCCGCCTGCTCGCCCAGGGCGCGGCCCTGGCCGTCCTGTGCTCGCCGCTGGCCCGGCCCGCGACCGGCGCCGCCCGGCGCGTGGCCTCCAGCCTGCGCATCGTGATCCCGGCCAATGCCGGTGGGGGCTGGGACCAGACCGGCCGCGCCCTGGGCGCGGCCCTGGTGGCCTGCGGCGCGGCCGAGCGCGTGGAGTACGAGAACGTGGGCGGCAAGGGCGGCACCATCGGCCTGGCCCGGTTTGCCGAACGCCATGGCGATGATCCCGATGCACTGCTGATCGGCGGCATGGTCATGGTCGGCGCCGTCGCGCTGCAAAAGCCCGCCGTCAACATGTCGCACATACAGCCGATTGCCCGGCTGACCAGCGACTACCTGGTCGTCGCCGTGCCTGCGGATTCGCCCATCCGCAATGCCAGGGACCTGGTCGCGGCGCTGCGCGCCGACCCGGCCCGCCAGTCCTTCGCAGGCGGCTCGGCCGGCGGCGTGGACCACATGTTTGTCTACCTGCTCGCACGCGCAGCCAAGGCCGACCCCGCGCATCTGGTCTACAAGCCGTTTCCCGGCGGCGCCCAGGTGATCGAGGCCCTGCTCAAGGGCGATGCCCGCATGGGTGTCTCCGGCTACAGCGAGTTCAGCGAGGCACTGGCCGGCGGCAGGCTGCGCGCCATCGGTGTATCCGCGCGCCGCGAACTGTTCGGCCTGCCCTCCTTTCGCAAGCAGGGCCTGGACGCCGACATGGCCAACTGGCGCGCCGTCTTCACGGGCAGGCAGGTGGGCGCGGCACGCGTCCAGGCCCTGCTGGACGCCGTGAAGCAGGCCACGCAGCACGACAGCTGGCAGCGCGCGCTGCGCCACAACCGTTGGGAGCCCTCCTGGCAGGCCGGCCGCGACTTCAGCAGTTTTCTGGAGCAGGAACACACCATGGCCAGCGCCATGACCTATCTGCTGAAGCTCAGGAACTGAGGTGGCACTATGGCAGACCGCGCAACCTGGCGGTGGCGGGCGGTACTGCGTTGTGTCAAGCAGCTGACGCATATGCTTACATAATCTGCCTTTCTGATTCATTTGCGCCCACAATGGCGCGCGAACCCGATTGGAGACTGCATGCGCCTTCCGAGCTTTTCGCAAACCACCGCCAACGCCACCGGTGGCCCGCGCCCGAACCGCCGCCAGATGCTGGCCCAGGGCGCTGCCCTGGCCATGCTGTGCTCTCCGTTGGCCCAGGCCGCGCCGCCAGCGGCCGCGCCTGCTGCCCATGCGCCGCGCGCTGCCGGTGGAGCCCAGCGCGTGGCCTCCAGCCTGCGCATCGTGATCCCGGCCAATGCCGGTGGGGGCTGGGACCAGACCGGCCGCGCCCTGGGCGCGGCCCTGGTGGCCTGCGGCGCGGCCGAGCGCGTGGAGTACGAGAACGTGGGCGGCAAGGGCGGCACCATCGGCCTGGCCCGGTTTGCCGAACGCCATGGCGATGATCCCGATGCACTGCTGATCGGCGGCATGGTCATGGTCGGCGCCGTCGCGCTGCAAAAGCCCGCCGTCAACATGTCGCACATACAGCCGATTGCCCGGCTGACCAGCGACTACCTGGTCGTCGCCGTGCCTGCGGATTCGCCCATCCGCAATGCCAGGGACCTGGTCGCGGCGCTGCGCGCCGACCTGGCCCGCCAGTCCTTCGCAGGCGGCTCCGCCGGCGGCGTGGACCACATGTTCGCCGGCCTGCTCACACGCGCGGCGAAGGCCGCGCCCGAGCATCTGGTCTACAAACCGTTTCCCGGCGGCGCCCAGGTGGTCGAGGCCCTGCTCAAGGGTGATGCCCGCATGGGTGTCTCCGGCTACAGCGAGTTCAGCGAGGCACTGGCCAGCGGCAAGCTGCGCGCCATCGGCGTGTCCTCGCGCCGCAGCCTGTTCGGCCTGCCCTCCTTCCGCGAACAAGGCCTGGACGCCGACATGGCCAACTGGCGCGCCGTCTTCACGGGCAAGCAGGTGAGCGCGGCACGCGCCCAGGCCCTGCTGGGCGCGGTGGAGCAGGCCACGCAGCACGACATCTGGCAACGCGCACTGCGCCAGAACCGTTGGGAGCCCTCCTGGCAGGCCGGCCGCGACTTCAGTGGCTTCCTCGAACTGGAGCACACCACGGCCAGCGTCATGACCTATCTGCTGAAACTCAAGAGTTGAGGCTGTTCGCGGCCCTCGATGCGCGTGGCGGGACTGCAACACAGGTCCGGAAATCAGCGTATTCCTGTAGCGTGGGGCATTGCCGCTGTGGATTTTGAGCTACCAAACTTGTAGCAAAATGGATCCAGAGCTATAGTTCCCCGGGACTTGGCTCGGCGCGCCTGCCCCCACAGGCACCGCCGGCCCACACACACCATTGCGCAAGGAGAAGCGTCATGAGCTCCAAGGAAAACGCTGCCATCAACCAGCTGTTCGAGAAACTCGAATGCCGCTACGCGTTGCGCGTGCTGTGGGCGTTGCGCGATGGCCATCCTCAGACCTTTCGCCTGCTGCAAGACAGCGTGGGGGGCATCACGCCCAACACGCTGAACACCCGCATCAAGGAGCTGCGTGAATGCGGGCTGCTGGAGCATGGCTCCGATGGCTATACCGTGACGCTCTCGGGCCAGGACCTGCTCAAGCGCCTGTCCGATGTGCAGGCCTTCGCCAACCGCTGGGTGGCGGCGCGCGCCAAGAAGTGACGCCCGGCCGGCCATGGCACGGCCATGGCGCCCCTCTCCTCTTGAAGGGCCGGCGGATCGCCGCGAGGCCCTTCATACTCCCCCTTCTCTCTCACAAGGAATACCACCATGGCTTTCACCACCACCGCATCCGGCCTGCAATATGAAGACACCGTCGTGGGCGATGGCGCCGAGGCGCAGCGCGGCAAGAGCGTGACCGTGCACTACACCGGCTGGCTCTACGACAATGGCGTGCAGGGCGCCAAGTTCGACTCCAGCAAGGACCGCAACGACCCCTTCGTCTTCCCCCTGGGCGCCGGCATGGTGATCAAGGGCTGGGACGAAGGTGTGCAAGGCATGAAGGTCGGTGGCCAGCGCACGCTGATCATTCCGGCCGAGCTGGGCTACGGCGCTCGCGGTGCTGGCGGCGTGATCCCGCCGAATGCCACGCTCAAGTTCGACGTGGAGCTGCTGGCCGTCTGATGCACGGACCCTGGCCTGCGGCCATCGCAGATTCGAGGCAGGGTGCGATCGCGCCCTGCCTTTTTTCTTTCAGGCAGGCGTGCCGAACAGCGCCTCGTGCAGCGGCGCATAGCTGGCCGGGCTGGCGGCCTCGCGCAGACGGGGTGCCAGCGCCACGAGCTGGTCATAGCCCATGGCCGCCTCGACCGCGAGATTCAGGCGAAAGCCCTTGAGCCCCAGCCCTGCCGTGATGGCCACGGCCAGCGGATAGGCATTGCGGTAGCGCACGGCCAGCGAGGGCTCGGACGGCGCCGACGGCAGAGGGACCGCCGCATCTCCCGGCGACGGCGCGGCAACGGCGACCACGCCCAGGCCCGGCCCGCCCGCCTCACGCGGCGCCAGCCATTCGCGCTCCACCAGCGCCAGGATCTCGTCCTGCGTCACCCCCATGCCGCCGACAGCCTCCAGCACCTGCGCAAGGCTGCGTTGCCCATCGAACAGCAGGAAGGCCGAACGCAGCCGGGGCGAGAGGTCGGCATGGCGCTCCTTGAAGGCCTGTTGGCCGGCGGGCGTTTTCACGAGATGCATGGCGGGCGGAATTCTCTGCGAGGGATGGGACACGGCTCGCAGAGTGTCATGAGCCTCCGCGCCCCAAAAGCGGGTTTTCCAGCACGGATTGAGCGCGATGCGGACGGCTTGTCAGCTCGAACGCTACAAAAAATGCAGCATGAATTCTTCATGAATAAAGAGTTTCATACCCAAACAAGGCCGGAACCTTTGCCAGCTGGGCAGGTGCCGCTGCGACTTCTGATATAGATCAAAGCCCTGCGCCGACCGGTCTGGGGGCAGTGCCGCGCCTTCCCGGATCAAGGCAGCTGATCAGCCAGGTCATGAGCAGGCCTGCCGGCACGCCGAAGACACCCGATGAGATCGGCTGTATGCCCCACCACAGGCTGGCGTGCAGCGCCTCGGGCAGCACGGGCTTGAGCGCGGGCACATGCGAGACCATGTAGTAGACGGTGACGCCCAGCCCTGCCAGCATGCCCGCCACGGCGCCGCGCCGCGTGGTGCCGCGCCAGAAGATGCCCAGCACCATGGCCGGCACGAAGGCCGAAGCCGCCAGCGAGAACGAGGCCGTGACCATGGGAAGGATGTCCGAGGAGCGGCGCGATGCCACGAAGGCAGCCGACAGGGCCACCACCAGCAGCGCGAACTTGGACAGGATCACGCGCTGCTCGGGCGAGGCGCGACGGCGGCGTGCACGGAAGTACAGGTCGCGCACCAGCGCGTTGCTGATGGTCAGCAGCAGGCCGTCGGCCGTGGACAGCGCGGCGGCCAGCCCGCCGGCCGCGACCAGCCCCGAGACCACATAGGGCATGCCGCCCAGCTCGGGCGTGGCCAGCATGATGAGGTCGGCGCCCATGCGGATCTCGCCGAACTGCAGGATGCCGTCGCCATTGACATCCTCCACCGCCAGCAGCGAAGTGTCCACCCGGGACCACTGGGCCATCCAGTTGGGCAGTTCGTCGAAGCGTATGCCGACGAGGTTGTTCATGACCTCGAACTTGACCAGCACGGCCATGGCCGGCGCGCTCATGTAGAGAACGCCGATGAAGAACAGCGTCCAGCCCACGGAGGCCCGCGCACCCGAGACCGAGGGGGCCGTGTAGTAGCGCGTGAGCAGGTGCGGCAGGCCGGCCGTGCCGGCCATCAGGCAGAACATCAGCGCCAGGAAGTTGCGCCGGCTGTCCTCGTAGGCCTGCTGCTCCTCGGGAGAGCCGCCGGGGTCGCCCGCGAAAGGCAGGCTGTGCAGCGGTATGCCGCCCAGAGGTCGCTCGCGCTCCCGCATCTCCTGCAGCTGGCGGGTCCACAGGGCGCGTGCCGCGGCCTCGTCACGCGGCATGGCGGCCAGTTCGCGGCTGGCGGCCATGATGGCACCGATGTCGCCACTGCGCGTGCGCAGTTCGCGGATGCGCTCGGCCAGCGCCTGGCGCTCGGCGGCGAGCACGCGCGGCACGTCCTTGAGCTTGTCTTCCAGCACCTCGGCGCGCGTGCGGTAGGCCGCGATCACCTCCTGCTCTGCCGGCGAATCGAGCAGACGCTGCTCCATCTGCGCGATCTGGCTGAGCTGCGTCGTGTAGGCCCAGGGCGCCACGGGATTGCCCATCTGCCGGTAGGCCAGCCAGGACACGGGGATCAGAAAGGCCAGCAGGATCACCACGTACTGCGCGACCTGGGTCCAGGTGATGGCACGCATTCCGCCCAGAAAGGAGCACAGCAGCACACCGCCCAGGCCCAGCATGATGCCGATCTCGAACTGCACGCCCGTCAGCCGCGATGCGATCAGGCCCACGCCGTAGATCTGCGCCACCACATAGGTGAACGAGCACATCACGGCCGCCAGCGCCGCGATCACGCGCGGCCAGCGCCCGCCGTAGCGCTGCTGGAAGAAATCGGGAATGGTGTAGAGCTTCATCGCCCGCAGGTGCGGCGCGATCAGCATGGCGACCAGGCAAAAGCCGCCCGTCCAGCCCAGCAGGTAGGCCAGCCCGCCGGCCTGGCCCGGCACGCCGGCAAAGCCCTGCAGGTACAGCGCCCCCGACAGGCTGATGAAGGAGGCCGCGCTGACCCAGTCCGCCGCGGCCGCCATGCCGTTGTAGAACGGCGGGATGCGCCGGCCAGCGACGTAGTACTCGTCGGGGTCGCTGGTGCGCAGATAGACGCCGATGGCCGCGTAGACCATGACGGTGAAGAACAGGAAGATGGGGCCGATCCAGTGGCGCGACAGGCCTTGGTCCTCTGCCCAGAACATCAGCGCCAGAAAGCCCAGCACGCCCAGCATGTACAAGGCCACGATGCGGTGCAGGCGCCAGTGGTAGGCCGACGACAGCGGCACGCGCTCAGCCATGGGAGGCCGGAGCGCAGGGATCCTGGCCGGTGGCCCGGGCCTCGCGGCGTTCGAAATGGTCCATGGACAGACAGTAGACGATGACGATGGCCAGGAACATCAGGACTGCCCCCTGGGCCGCGAACCAGTAGGCCAGCGGCCAGCCGGGCATCAGCGACTGCAGCTCGCGTGCGTAGTAGCAGGCCCCGAAGGACACGGCAACCCAGACCGCGAGCAGCACGGCCTTGAGCCACAGGTGGTGGACATCATGCAGGTCGGGGGCGAAGGTCTGGCCTTCGGAGTCGCCCCCGACGGCGTCGTCATGCAAATTCGCGGGCGGCGTATGCATGGCGACGCTCAGCCGCTTACTGCGCCAGGCGCTGCCAGGTCGCGACCACGCTGTCCGGGTTCAGCGAGATCGAGGCGATGCCCTCGTCTGCCAGCCACTGGGCAAAGTCGGGATGGTCCGACGGGCCCTGGCCGCAGATGCCCACGTACTTGCCCTGGTCCAGGCAGGCCTTGATGGCGCGCGACAGCATCTTGCGCACGGCGGGATCGCGCTCGTCGAAGTCGGCCGCCAGCAGCTCCAGGCCCGAGTCGCGGTCCAGGCCCAGCGTCAGCTGGGTCAGGTCGTTGGAGCCGATGGAGAAGCCGTCGAAGAACTCGAGGAACTCGTCGGCCAGGATGGCGTTGGAGGGCACCTCGCACATCATGATGAGCTTGAGGCCGTTGTCGCCGCGCTTGAGGCCATTGGCCGCCAGCAGCCCGGTCACGCGCTCGGCCTGCTTGAGCGTGCGCACGAAGGGGATCATGATCTGCACGTTGGTCAGGCCCATGTCCTCGCGCACGCGGCGCAGCGCCTCGCACTCCATGCGGAAGGCCTCGCCGAAGTCCTCGGAGATGTAACGCGCCGCGCCACGGAAGCCCAGCATGGGATTTTCTTCCTCGGGCTCGTAGCGGCTGCCGCCGATGAGCTTGCGGTACTCGTTGGACTTGAAGTCCGACATGCGCACGATCACGGGCTTGGGCCAGAAGGCGGCGGCAATCGTCGCCACGCCTTCGGCGACCTTGTCCACGTAGAAGGCGCGCGGCGAGGCATGGCCACGCGCCACGGACTCCACGGCCTTCTTGAGGTCGGCATCGACGGCGGGGTAGTCCAGGATGGCCTTGGGGTGCACGCCGATGTTGTTGTTGATGATGAACTCCAGGCGCGCCAGGCCCACGCCCTCGTTGGGCAGCTGGGCGAAGTCGAAGGCCAGCTGGGGGTTGCCCACGTTCATCATGATCTTGGTCTTGATGGCGGGCATCTCGCCGCGCTGGACCTCGGTGACCTCGGTCTCGATCAGGCCGTCATAGATCTTGCCGGTGTCGCCTTCGGCGCAGCTGACGGTGACCAGGGTGCCGTCCTTGAGCAGGTCGGTGGCGTTGCCGCAGCCGACCACGGCCGGAATGCCCAGCTCGCGCGCAATGATGGCCGCGTGGCAGGTACGGCCGCCACGGTTGGTGACGATGGCCGAGGCGCGCTTCATCACCGGCTCCCAGTTGGGATCGGTCATGTCGGTCACCAGCACGTCGCCGGGCTGGACCTGGTCCATGTGGGCGATGTCATTGACCAGACGCACCGGGCCCGTGCCGATCTTCTGGCCGATGGCGCGGCCTTCGGCCAGCACATTGCCCGTGCCCTTGAGGGCGTAGCGCTGCTCGGCCTGGCCCTTGGCCTGGCTCTTCACGGTCTCGGGGCGCGCCTGCAGGATGTAGAGCTGGCCGTCCGTGCCGTCCTTGCCCCACTCGATGTCCATGGGGCGGCCGTAGTGCTGCTCGATGACCAGGGCGTAGTGGGCCAGCTGCTGCACGTCCTCGTCGGACAGCGAGTAGCGGTTGCGCAGTTCGTGGGCCACGTCGGTGGTCTTGACCAGCTTGCCGCTGGCAGCCTTTTCCTCGGGCGAGGCGAAGACCATCTGGATCAGCTTGGAGCCCAGGTTGCGGCGGATCAAGGCCTTCTTGCCGGCCTTGAGCATGGGCTTGTGCACGTAGAACTCGTCGGGATTGACGGCGCCCTGCACCACGGTCTCGCCCAGGCCGTAGCTGGAGGTGATGAAGACCACGTCCTCGAAGCCGGACTCGGTGTCGATGGTGAACATCACGCCGGCCGCGCCCAGGTCGGAGCGCACCATGCGCTGCACGCCCGCGGACAGGGCCACCACGTCATGGGCGAAGCCCTTGTGCACGCGGTAGGAGATGGCGCGGTCGTTGTACAGCGAGGCGAACACTTCCTTCATCTTGTGCAGCACCGACTCGATGCCCACCACGTTCAGGAAGGTTTCCTGCTGGCCCGCGAACGAAGCGTCGGGAAGGTCCTCGGCCGTGGCCGAGGAGCGCACGGCGAACGAGGCCGCCTCGTTGCCGCCCTGCAGGCGCACGAATTCCTCGCGGATGGCCTGCTCCAGGTCGGCCGGGAAGGGCTGGTTCTCGACCAGGGCGCGAATTTCGGCGCCGACCTGGGCCAGGGCACGCACGTCCTCGACGTCGAGCGCGGCCAGCTTGGCGCTGATCTTGTCGGCCAGGCCGTCATGGGCCAGGAACTGGCGGAAGGCATGGGCCGTGGTGGCAAAGCCCGTGGGCACGCGCACGCCCTGCGGCAGCTGCGAGATCATTTCGCCGAGCGAGGCGTTCTTGCCGCCTACGGACTCGACATCCGTCATCCTCAGTTTTTCGAAGGGAACGACGAGGGCGGTGGCCTCGAACAGTTGAGACATGGGAAAGCTCCGGAAGTTAAAAACGGTAGCGCGCCGCCACTGCCAGATGGGCCGTGCACGGTCATTCCACCCACGCCGGCGTGCGCGAGGCTTTGCTGTTCTGGTTGGAGGCCGGCAGCGAGCATGGATGGGAAATTGGGAATAATGGGCGCCATTGTAGGCGTTTGCCGTGAACCGACGGCAGCCCCCCGTCCAGAGCCCGACCACCATGCACACCCACACCATCTTCGTCATCTCCGACGGCACCGGCATCACCGCGGAGACGTTCGGCACGGCCATCATGGCCCAGTTCGACACCAAGTCGCGCCTGGTGCGCATCCCCTTCGTGGACACCATGGACAAGGTCCACCAGGCCGTGCGCCAGATCAACCACGTGGCCGAGTCCGAGAGCCACAAGCCCATCGTCTTCACCACCCTGGTCAACCAGGACATGCTCGACCTGATCGAGACCCAGTGCAAGGGCAAGGTCTTCGACATGTTCGGCACCTTCGTGCGCCCGCTGGAACTGGAGCTGGGCCAGAAGTCGCTGCACCGCGTGGGACGCTTCGCCGACATCAGCGAAAGCAAGGAATACCTGGAGCGCATGGAGGCCATCAACTACACGCTGGCCCACGACGACGGCCAGACCCACCAGGACCTGACGGGCGCCGACGTGATCCTGGTCGGCGTCTCGCGCAGCGGCAAGACCCCCACCAGCCTGTACCTGGCCATGCAGTTCGGGCTGAAGGTCGCCAACTACCCGCTGATCCCCGAGGATTTCGAGCGCAAGCAGCTACCGCCGGCCCTGGTGCCCTACCGCAAGAAGCTGTTCGGCCTGACCATCGACCCGCAGCGCCTGTCCAGCATCCGCAACGAGCGCCGGCCCGACTCCAGGTACGCGAGCCTGGCCAACTGCCGCTACGAGGTGGCCGAGGCCGAATCCATGATGCGCCGCAGCGGCATCCAGTGGCTGTCGAGCACGACCAAGTCCATCGAGGAAATCGCCACCACCATCCTCCAGGAAGTGCTGCCCCAGCATCTGGGGCACTGACCCCGCGCGCTCAGGCCGGGGCGCTCCAGCGGAGCATGGGCTGCTGCGGCAGCGTCTCGACCAGGTAGTCCACCAGGGCGCGCACCTTGGTCGGCACGTACTGCCGATCTCGGAAGCAGGCGAAGAAGTCCAGCGTGGTGTCCTCGAAATGCAGCTGCGTCCCGCGCGTGGGCCGCAGGGACAGCGGCTGCAGCAGGCCTTCGCGCATGTATCGGTGGGCGATGAAACTGCCTATCCAGACGATGCCCCCGCCAGCCACGGCCATCTCGGTCAGCGCATCGATGTCGCTGGCGATGGCGGCGATGCGCAATTGCGGGTCCACGCGCTTGCCATCACGCGAAAAGGGCCAGCGCATGAAGCGCCCGTCGGCCTCGCGGCGGTACATCAGGCAGGCATGCTCCAGCAGGTCCTCGGCCGTCTGCGGGCAGCCATGGGCCTGAAGGTAGGCCGGCGCCGCGCACAGCACGCGCGGCACGGCGGCCAGTTGCCGCACCGCCATGCCGGGCTCCAGCACGTCGCGGTAGCGCACGCTGATGTCCACATCCTCCTTGAGCACATCCACCTGGCGGTCCACGATCAGCAGTTCCAGCGCCACCCGCGGGTGCTGCGCAGCAAAGGCCGGCAGCAGCGGCGCCAGCACGTGGCGGCCGAAGGCGGCCATGCAGGCGATGCGCAAACGCCCCTGCAGCTCGCCATGCAGCAGCGAGAGGTCGGACTGCGCCTTCTCCAGCTCCTGCAACACCGGCCCCACGCGCGCCAGGTAGCGCTCACCCGCCTCGGTCAATGCCATGGAGCGCGTGGTGCGCGTGATCAGCCGCGTGCCCAGTTCACGCTCCAGGCGCGCGATGTTCTGGCTCGCCGCAGCCGGTGAAATACCCAGTTGGCGGGCAGCCGAGGCGATGGAGCCACCCTCCAGCGCCTTGACAAAGGTCTCTATGGATCGCAGATTAGGCACAAAAAACGATGGATGAAAAACGGATTCGTCAATATAGCTTACGAGTGAACCAAGCTCGAGACCCCTACTGCGCAGACCGCCCATTGCATACAGTCAGGCCCTTCCAGCGCCATTGCGCCAGTGCCCCGACCGGTCTGCCTTCATCCATGCCCGATACCACCTTCGCCTCCTCCGCCACCGCAGCCCGCCGCAGCCGCAAGCTGCACCGACGCTTCGCCCCCGTCGTCTTCGCCTTCTACATGTCGGGCATCATGGCCTTCCTGATGTGCTGCGCCATCGTCGGCGCCAACAGCGGCCTGGGTGCGGACTACCTGCGCCGCGTGCTCCAGGCCTATCTGCTGGCCATGCCCGTGGCCTTCGTCTGCGTGATGGTGGTGCGCCCCCTGGTCGGCAAGCTGGTGGCGGCCACCGTGCAGCCTTGAATCAGCCGGCGAACAGGAATTGCCGGGCGCCGTCGCTGCTGTAGGCCACATCGCAGCGCATGCCCCAGACCTGCTGCACCAGCTCGGGTCGCAGCACCTGCAGTGCAGGGCCCCAGGACACGCTGCCCGCGCCCAGCACGAGCACGTCGTCGGCATAGCGCAGCGCCAGGTTCAGGTCGTGCATCACGGCCACCACGCCCACCCCCTGCTCCACAGCCCAGCGCCGCAGCAAGCCCATGCTCTGGTGCTGGTGGGCCAGGTCCAGCGCAGCCATGGGCTCGTCCAGCAGCAGCCAGCGCGCACTGCCGTCGGCCGGCGGCTCCCAGATCTGGGCCAGGGCCCGCGCCAGATGGGTGCGGGCGCGCTCGCCACCGGACAAGGTGTTGATGCTGCGCGAGGCCAGATGCGCCACGCCGGTCAGCGCCATCGCCTCGCGGGCGATTCCGGCTTCGTTGCAGCCGGGCCGGGCACGGTGCGGATAGCGCCCCAGTTCCACCACCTCCAGGGCCGAGAAGTCGAACGCCACCGCGCAATCCTGGGGCATGACGGCACGCCGCATGGCCAGCGCCTCGGGCGCATGGCGGCGCAGTGGCCGGCCGTCCTGCCAGACTTCGCCGCACTGGGGTACATGCTGGCCCACGAGCATGGACATCAGCGTGGACTTGCCCGCGCCGTTGGGCCCCAGGATGGCCGTCAGGCGCCCGGCAAGCAGTTGCGCATCCACGGTAGCCAGGCGCGGGCCGCGCCCTACGCCCACGCCCATGGCCCGGCATTCGAGCATGGCGACAGGTTCAGACCGGATCTCCATGCCGCTCATACCTTGTTGCGGAACTGGCGCAGCATCAGCAGGAACAGCGGCACGCCGATGAAGGCCGTGAGCACACCCAGCGGCAGCTCGGCGGGCTTGACCACGGTACGCGCCACGGCATCGGCCGTGACCACCAGCGACCCGCCCAGCAGCGCCGAGCCCGGCAGCACCACGCGGTGGTCAGGTCCGGCCACGATCCGCACCCAGTGCGGCGCCACCAGGCCGATGAAGCCGATCACGCCGGTGGTCGCCGTCACGGCGCCCACGGCCAGTGCCGCCACGAGCACGGCGCGGCGCTTGGTGCGCTCCACGGCCACGCCCAGCAGGCTGGCCTGCGCCTCGCCCAGCGCGATGGCATTGAGGGGCCGCGCCAGCGCCAGCCCCATGGCAAGGCTTGCCGCCACGGCCACCCCCACCAGGGCGACGGCGCTCCATCGCGCCGCCCCCAGGCTGCCCAGCAACCACATCTGCAGATTGCGCAACTGCTCGTCCGTGGAGATGAAGCTCAGAAACCCCAGACCTGCACCGGCCAGGGCGTTGACCGCCACGCCCGCCAGCAGCATCAGCCCCATGCGTGTGCCGCCCGAGGCCTGGCCCAGCGCATAGACCAGCGAGGTCACCATCAGCCCGCCGGCAAACGCCATGGCGATCAGCGTCCAGCTGCCCATCACGTGGGGCAGTGCGGGAAACCAGCGACTGCCCAGCACGATGGACAGCGCTGCAGCCAGGGCCGCGCCGCTGCTGACGCCGATCAGCACCGGATCGGCCAGCGGATTGCGGAACAGGCCCTGCATCAGTGCGCCCGCCAGCCCCAGCCCGGCCCCCGTGGCCACGCCCAGCAGCAGGCGTGGCAGGCGGATGCCGAAGAACACCAGATGCTCGGGCCCGCCCGCGCCATTGCCCGTGGCGGCCTCCCACAGCAGGGACGGCAAGCGCCCGGGCGCGATGGCATAGGCGCCCGTGGCGCTGCCGGCCACCAGAGCCAGCACCAGCATCAGGCCACCCAGCGCCAGCGCGGGACCTCGCCCCAGCCGGCCCGCGCCCGGGCGGCGACCCCAGCCGCCCGGCAGCGAGGCCGGCGCCTGCCTCTTGGCCAGCCCGGTCATGGCCGGGCCCGGCTGGTCAGCTGCTGCATGCGCACATGAAGTTCGCGCACGGCCTGGGGGAGGCGGGGGCCGAAGCCCAGCAGTTGGTTGGCCTCCAGCGCCACCAGTGCCTTGCGCACAAAAGCCGGCGTCAGGGCCAGTTCCGGCCTTCGCCAGAAGGCGATCTCTCCGCCCAGCGCCTCGATGCCTTGCGTGGTGCCGACCAGCACCTCGGGCGCGGCGGCGGCCATGGCTTCGGCCGTGAGCGGACGGTAGCCCTGGAACTCGACCACGGCATTGTTGCCGCCTGCCATGGCGATCAGCGCATCGGCCGCCGTGCCGCGCCCGGAAACCATGGGGGCGCCGCTGTGCGAGAGGATGAACAGCGCGCGCGGCCTGCGCCCGGCCCGGTCCACCTGCTGCCGCACCGCGGCCCATTCGGCATCCAGCCGGGCCTGAAGCGCATGCGCCTGCTCGGCGCGGCCCGTCTCCAGCCCCGCCAGTGCCAGCTTGGCCTGCACCTCGGCCCAGTCATGGCGCGCGGGAATCAGCGAAACACGCACGCCAGCCTGGCGAACCTGCTCCAGCACCACGGCCGGCCCCGCCTCGTCCGTACCGATCACGGCATCGGGCCTGAGCGACAGCAGTCCCTCGGCAGAGAGCTGGCGCACATAGCCTACCTTGGGCGTCTTCTGCGCCGCCTCGGGGAACAGGCTGGTCGTGTCCGTGCCGACCAGCAGGCCCTGTGCGCCCAGCAGATAGACCATTTCCGTCAGCGCCCCGCTCAATGAGACCAGGCGCCGCGCCGCAGGCTGCGCCGCCACCGGCCAGGGCATCAGGACTGCGCCCGCCCCGCCTGCGCCCAGCCATCGCAGGGCCTTGCGGCGCGCCCTCATGCGGGCACCCCGGCTGCAAGGCGCGGCAGGCCGGCCACCAGTTCGCGCCACGCCGGCAGCTCGGGATTGCCGGGCTTGCGTTCACCGAAGAACATGGCCATCAGTTCGCCCCGGCCATCGAAGGCTTCGACCGACGTGACCACGCCGTCGGCGGTGGGCTTTTGCACGGCCCAGACACTGGCAATCATGTCGCAGCGCAGGTGCAGGTTGAAGCCGGGGTCCATCACATTGATCCACCGCGCGCCACCCGGCGTATCCATGGGCTGGATGTTGTGCACGGGGCCGCTATGGATCTGGATGCATCCACCGCTGCCCACGAAGACCATGATGGGCAGGCCATCCACGGCCGCATCGCCGAGCAGTTGGGCCACGGACTCGGGCAACAGGCGCGCACAGTGGCGGGGAACCAGTCGCAGGGCCTGTTGGCGCTCGACGCCGAAGCAGCGCAGCAGATCGAAGAATTCGTGCGTGTCCTGCATGCCGTCCCAGGCCTGGGCCAGGCCGGCCACATCGATGTCCGCATCGTCACGAGGCAAGGGCTGTGGCAGGGCACGGCGAAACAGGTAGCAGGCGCTGGGTTCGGCGAAGCGCGCCACCAGCGCGTCCCAGGCCTCCAGGTCGGTGGCCTCGCGCGCATGGACCTTGTGTACGGCCCGGCCCTGGGCATTGAAGAATTGCAGGCTGCGCATGGGAGGCCTGCCGGCCTTGGCGGCCTGCTCGGTCACGGCATAGCCGGCATGCCATTGCGCGAAGAACAGCCGCAGGTCGATCTCGCGACCCAGGGCCAGGCCCACGCCGCCGTTGGCCGAAAGCTTCTGGTAGACGCCGATCTTCTCATGCACCGTGGATTCGTTGCGCGTGAGCGCCATGACAGGACCGCAGTCCTGCAGCGCTTTCAGGAGATCCAGCCATTCGGCCCGCAGCGGCACGGCCAGGGGGTTTCCATCGTGCTGCCCCGCATGCGCGGCGATGGCAGCGCCTTCGGGCAGTCCCAGCGATTCGGCCGCCTCCTTGGCGCGCAGCCCGTCCATGCGCGCCTGGGCGAAGCGCTGGCGAACTGCGGGAGCATCCACGGGAATCAACTGCTCGCCCTGGGCGGTCTCTCGGACGGAGGTGTTCATTGCAAGGTATCCAGAGGGGCGTGCCAGAGCACAGGGGGGACGGGCTGGACCGTGGGCTCGGCACGGCGCGAGCGCATGGGGGCGCCTGCGTCTGCCACGGCCTGCCAGCGCTGGCGCAGGCGCGAGAGCAAGGCGCGCATGTCGTCGGAAAAGCCCCCCGTGCAGACCAGGCTCTCGAGCTGCTCGGCCACCCGCGCAGCCATCAGCGGCCGGTGGGCCTCGCAGCAGCCATGGCCGAAGCCCGTCATCAGGGCCAGCGTGGCGGCGAGCGCCGCCTCGCTCTCGGCCAGCAGGTATTCCTCGTCCTGTGCAAGGCTCTCACTGTGGGATGGGTGCATTCGGTTCTCCTTGCATTGCATGCTTGCACGCTGTACATGCGCGGCGCCAGACGGCGCCACGCTTCAGAAATCCTTGACCAGCGAGACGCGCACATGGCGACCCGGCTGGCTGTAGGCATCGGCGATGGCCGTGCCGGCCGCCAGGCCGCGCACGTCGGCCCAGCGCCAGTACTTCCTGTCGGTCAGGTTGTAGATGCCCGCGTTCAGGCGCAGGTCGGGACGGATGCGCCACTGGGCACTCAGGTCGGCCACGGTGGCCGAGGGACTGAGCCAGGCGGCGCTGCCATTGGAGACGTCGCCGGCCTTCTTGCCGCTCCAGCGCGAGACATTGAGCTGCACGCCCACGGCCGAATGCTCGTAGCGCACGCCCAGCACCAGTTGCTGCGGGGAGATGCTGTCCAGCGGCTTGTCGGCCTGCGTGTCCTTGCCGTCGGTATGGCCATAGGCCAGCCGCGTCTGCCAGTTGCCGCCGGCCCAGCGCCCCCAGTCGTAGTCGGCCTTGAGTTCGAAGCCGCTGATGCGGGCACGGCCCACGTTGACGGACTGGAAGACGGCGGGATTGGAGGGATTGCCGAACTGGCCGGCCACCTGCTGCTGATCGACGATGAAGTCCTTGTAGCGGCCCGTGAACACCGCGGCGTCGACGCGCAGCCGGTCCATGCGCCCCTTCAGGCCCAACTCGAAGCTCCGGCTTTTCTCGGGCCGCAAATTGGGGTTGGGAATGCTCTTGTAGAAAGCGACCGGGTTCTCGAAGAAGGCATTGATCTGGCCGGCATTGGGCGCCCGGAATCCCGCCGCCACGTTGCCATAGACCGACCAGGCGGGGCTGGCCTGCAGCATCACGCCCAGCTTGGGCGTGACGGCCGAGTCGGAGTTGCTGGCCACCGGCGGCACAAAGCCCGTCTGCCTGGGCTTGATGCTGTAGTGCTCGGCACGCAGGCCGGGCGTCACGCTCCAGGGGCCGTTGTGCAGTTCGGCCTGGGCGAACAGGGCCGTTGCGGTTTCGGTGGTGTCGGGGAATCGCTTGAGCGGAAAGCTTTCACCGACCGGCGGAGTGACACCGTTCTGCTCGTTGACGACCTTGTTGCGCATGAAGTCCACCCCATAGGTGAATTTCCCGCTGGCGGAAGGACTCCAGCGCAGCAGGCGGCTGGCCTGGGCATGCAGCTGCATGGCGCCTTCGTCATAGGTCACGTCGCGTGCACGGTAAGGCAGGCCGATGCGGGTCTCGTCGGCGAATTCGCGGGCATCGGACTTCTGGTAGCTGGCCATGAGCTGCAGCTCGTCGGCCAGCGCCATGCCCAACTGCTGCCACTGGCCCTGCCAGCTGGCACGCCAGCGCTTCATGCTCGTGCGTGCGTCGGAATTGGCCACCGTGCTGGTGCGGGCCGACAGCAGCTGGTAGTCGGCACGCTTGTCCACGTTCTCCAGCGTGAACACATGCTTTTGCGCGGCACTGGGCGTGAAGACCAGGCGACCCATCAGCGAACTGCTGCGGTCCTTTTCCGGGTTGGGCGTGGTGCGCGCGGCCCCCGGCACGTTGTTGGTGCCCATGTTCTCCAGCGCGCTGGAGCGGCCCAGGCCGGCGGACAGCAACCAGCTCCACTCGGGACCGGCGCGGCCGGCCAGCGTGGCGCCGATCTTGCGGCCGTTGTCCGAGCCGTCATAGCTGGTGGCGATGCGCCCGCCGAAGGCCTTGTCCTTGCCCAGCAGGTCATCGGGCTGCACGGTCACGAAATTGACCAGGCCGCCCATGCCGTCCGAGCCGTACAGCGCGGGCGTGGAGCCGCGCAGGATTTCCACGCGCTGCACCAGGCCCAGGTCCAGGTAGTCGCGGCCGAAGCTGTTTGCGCTGAAGCTGTAGCTGCGCGGCAGACGCACGCCGTCCACCAGCATGAGCACGCGGTTGCCTTCGAGGCCCCGGATGTTGAAGCCACCGTTCTGGTCACGCCCCGTGGACGAGCCCGCCATGGAGAAGCGCGCCGGGCTGCGCGGCACATCGACATTGGGCAGCAGGTTGACCATCTCGCGGATGTCGCTGGCCTGCTCGCTCTCCATGCGATGGGCATCGATCACGTCGATGCTCATGGGCAGGCTGTCGGGATCCTGTTCCTCCCGGCTGGCGCTGATCACCACATCCTTGAGCACGGGTGCGCGCAGCCCCGCCCCCGAGGCCTGGGCCAGCAGCAGGGGATCGGGCGTTGCTGCGTCCTGCGCCATGGCGGCTCCTGCGCACAGCAGGAGACAGGCCAGGGCCAGTGGGCGCAACGCCATGGGCGTGCCGGGTCGGGTGGATGTGGTGCCAGAAGCCATGTCGAATCCCTCTGTGTCGAATGCGAATTCCGAGGGCTGGCTTGCGATGGCGGCGGCGGGCACGGGGCCTGCCTGCGGCACTGGCGGTGCTGGCTGGATACGTGAATTATATGCGAATGCTTCTCATTAACCCAATCACAAGCCCTGCAAACCCCGGCAAGGCGCATGCCCCCGTCCGGTTCAAACGGTCAGCCCCGGCTTGGCAAAAGAAGGCACCATGCCGAACTGCGCCCGGAATGCCGCAGCGAAATGCGTGGTGCTGCGATAGCCCGCGATCTGCGCGGCCTGGGCCACGCTGGCACGCCCCTGCTCCAGCGCCAGGCGGGCGCGCTCCAGGCGCCGGGCACGCACGAAGCGGCCCAGGCTCTGCCCATCGGCCACGGAGGGGAAATGCCGCTGCAAGTGGGCCTGGCTCATGCCCGCGTGGCGGGCGATGGCGGCCAGGTCCATGCCATCGGCGGCTGCGGTGGCCAGCCAATCGCGCAGCGCCACCAGCCGGGCCAGTTGGCGCACGCCGGGCACGGGCAGGCGCCTGTCCGCCGCTGGCGCCCCCGCTTCCACGGCCTGGATGGCCTCGGACAGGATCTCCATGAAGCGGCTCTGACACCACAGCAACTGTGCCGAAGGCGGCAGCGAGCAGCCGCGATGCAGTTGCTCGGCCAGTGCCAGCGCCTTGGGCGAGGGCTGCCAGGGCGCCACGGCCAGGTGCCGGGCGGCGAACTGCGCCATCGCCCCCTGCAGCACGCCCATGCGGGTCAGCCATTCGGGCGACAGCGTCAGCACCAGCTTGCGCTCGCTGCGGCCCGCACGCCACTGGCGCATGAAGCGGTCGGTACGCGCCAGCGCCAGCATGGCGCCACGGCACGCACCCTCTTGCGCCCGCAGATGAAAGCGCCGCTCTCCATAGGACAGTTCGGTCTCCCCGGCCAGCACGATGACGATCTTGACGCCCGGATACAGCAGGTTGGAGGTGCGCATGCTGCACAGGTCCTGGACTTCGGTGCGGTACAGCAGCATGCCCGGCTGCGGTTCCAGCACCTGCATGCGCCCGCGCAGCACGTCGGTGGTCGCGGTCACGCCACGGTCGCCCACGATGTATTCCCGGCCCAGAGGATCCAGCGAGCGCTCGATATCGGGCACATGGATGAGGCCGCCCTCTTCTGAGGAAAAAGCAGAGCTGCCGGAGGCAAAAACAGAGAGGGTGCCCATGGACGCAAGCCAGGAAAAAACAAGCAATAAATAAAATTGATTCTCATTTGAACACATAACTCCCGGGGAGATCCTTCCATCATGAAACCCGTCTTGCGCCTTGCCCTGCGCCCTCTTTCGCTGGCCTGCCTGTCGGCGGTCGCCGCCATGGCCCAGGCCGGACAGCAGGAGCCGCCCCTGCCCACCATCGTGGTCACGGCCAGCGGCAACGCGCAGGAGATCCAGGATGCGCCGGCCAGCATCTCGGTGCTCACGGCCGATGATTTGCGCACGCGCCCGGCCCATGAACTGTCCGAACTGCTCACGGGCATCGAGGGCGTGACGCTCAACCGCACGGGCAACGGCACGCCGACCATCCAGATCCGGGGGTTTGACGCGGCCTACACGCTGATGCTGATCGACGGCAAGCGCGTCAACGCCAGCACCTCCATGTTCCGTGGCGGCGCGGGCTACGACTCGGGCTGGGTGCCGCTGGACGACATCGAGCGCGTGGAGGTGGTGCGCGGCCCCATGTCCTCGCTGTACGGCGCCGATGCCATCGGCGGCGTGGTCAACATCATCACCAGGCCCGTCGGAAAGGCCTGGAAGGGATCGGTCACCACCGAGGCCGTTCTCAGCGCAGACCGCGACCTGGCCGACAGCCAGAAGCTGGGCTTTTCCATGAGCGGCCCGCTGATCGACGAGCGGCTGGGCCTCAAGCTCTACGGCAACTACGACCACCGCGCGCCCAGCGATGCGCGGGACCCGCTGAACAACCCGGTCACGCCGCTGTTCGGCCGCATCCTGAACCGCCACGCGGGCGGCCAGTTGTCCTGGCGACCCGATGCGCGCCAGACCGTCACGCTGGATGCCGACCTCGGCAGCAAGGACCATGGCGGCTACACCATGGAGCGCGACGCGTTCTCGCTGCGCCACAAGGGCAGCTGGGGTCGGGCCAGCACCGAGCTGACGCTGGCCTCGGACGAAATCCGCAACCTCAAGGGCATGGTGGATGCCCAGGTCAACCCCAACCACTCCAACACCTATTCGCTCAACGGCAAGCTCAGCTTCGCGGCCTTCGGCAACCAGTTCCTGACCATGGGGATCGATGCCCGCAAGGAGCGCCTGTGGGACCCCGTCAACCTCAGCGGCTGGCCGGGCGCACAGGCCAGCGCGGCCGCACCGTCCACCTCGGTGAACCAGTACGCCATCTTCATCGAGGACGAAATCCGCATCACCGAGCGCCTGGCGCTGACCCTGGGCAACCGCTTCGACCACCACCAGAACTTTGGCGGGCACCACAGCCCGCGCGCCTATGGCGTATTCCATCTGAACGATGCCTGGACCCTCAAGGGCGGCGTCTCGCGCGCCTTCCGCACGCCCACGCTGGTGCAAAACAGTCCGAACTGGGGATCGGTGTCCTGCGGCAGTGCCACCACGGGCTGCTACATCATCGGCAGCCGCGATCTCAAGCCGGAAACCGCACTGAGCAAGGAGATCGGCGTGCAGTATGCGAGAGGCGCCCACAGCGCCAGCCTGATGCTGTTCGATACCCGGCTGCGCAACATGATCGACATCGACAGCCGCACGCGCGACCCGCTGCTGGCGCCACAGTTCGACAACTTCGTGGGCTTCCTGCCCGATGGGCGCCCCATCTTCAGCTACCAGAACATCAACAGTGCGCGCACGCGCGGTGTGGAAGCCAGCTGGAAATGGCAGGCCATGGCCGACCTCGGCATCAAGACAGCCTATACCTACCTCGACGCGAAGAACACCAGCAAGGCCCAGGCCACTCGGCTGATCAACCGCTCGCGCCACAACGTCCACGTCGCGGCCGACTGGCGCGTGAACGGGCGCTGGAGCCTGGGCGCGGCCTGGCGCCTGCAAAGCGAGCAGCCGCTGAACACGGCGGGCACGGTGCGCAAGGGCGGCTACGGCATCGTGGATCTGAGCGCGGCCTGGCAATTCAGCAAGGACTCCAGCCTGCGCACGGGCGTTCTCAACCTCGGCGACCGCACGTTCGAGCGCAGCGCAGGCAACGACTACAGCGAACTGGGCCGGCGTTTCTACGTCTCGCTGCACTCGCGCTTTTGAGCATGCGCATTTCTTGCATGATTCGCGGCCTCGTGGCCGCCACCCTGCTCGCCGGCATGGTGGCGGCACAGGCCCAGGAGCAACAGGCCTGGTCGGTGCAGGTCGATGCCGAGGCAGGCCAGTTGCTGTCCTGGCGCATGGACGGCGGCACACATGCCCATGAAATCGAGCTGCTGGGCCCCGACGGCCGCCTGCTGCGCGCCTGGCCCGCCACGCACAACGGGATACAGGAGCCGGCCTGGGTCGCGCCCGCCACGGGCCGCTACCGGCTGCTGGCCCGCAACCCCTTCTTCGATGCCGCGCCCGCGCCGCGCTGGCAGTTGCTGGCCAGCGGGCCGGCCCTTGCCGATGCAAGCCCCACGGCAGAGGCAGAGCGGCCGCTCAGCGCCCGACTGCGCCAGCTGCAGGCCGAGCTGGCACAGGCCGCGCCCGAGCGCAGGGCCGGACTGCTGCAGCGCTTCTGGCAGCAAGTGCAGGCCACGGGCACGCCGCTGCTGGAAGCCTCGCCTGCGGGGGCGGACGAAGTGCTGGCCACCTTTCTGTGGCGTGCGCCCGAGCCCCACGTGGACGCGGCCCACCGCATCGAAATCGAATGGGCCATGCGCTCCGAAGACAGCTTCACCCTTCAGCGGCTCGCCGGCACCGACATCTGGCACCTGAGCCTGCCGCTGCCACGCGGCCTGCGCGCGGCCTATCAACTGGTCGTGGATACGCCGCAATGGCCGGGCGCAGACAGTCCGCCCAGGCGCCCGCAGCGCATGAAGGCCCGGCAACTGGCCAGCCAGCGCGATGTCCTCAACCCGCACCGCTGGCACGCGGGCCTGCCCGGCCTTGCGGCCGACGGCCCGGCAGCACTCCACGCCCACCGCTCGGTGCTGGAGATCCCTGCGCAAGGCATGCGCCACAAGGCCTCGCTCCAGCCCGATGCGACACGGCCCCTTGCGGGCCGGATCGAGCATCTGCGCTTTGCCAGCCATGCGCGGGGCGACGAACGCAGTCTGTCGCTGTACCTGCCACCCGGCACCCACGCGCCCGGCAGCCTGCCGCTGCTGGTGCTGTTCGACCGCGAAGCCTATCTGTCGCGCGTGCAGATCGACCGGCGGCTGGACCAGTGGATTGCCCAGGGCCGCATCCCGCCGTTGGCAACCCTGCTGATCGCCAACCCCACGCAGGCCGATCGCGGCCGGGAGCTGCCGCCCAATGGCGACGCATTCGGCGACATGCTGGCCCACGAACTCCTGCCCTGGATACGGGAACGCCACCCACAGCTGGCGCGCGACGCCGCGCAGGTGGTGGTGGCCGGCTCCAGCTATGGCGGCCTGGCGGCGGGCTGGATGGGCTTTGCGCACCCTGACGTGTTCGGCAACGTGCTGTCGCTGTCAGGCTCGTACTGGTGGACCCCCGAGGCGGCAGGCCCGCGCAACCGCTGGGCCGAGGGCGACTGGTTCATGCGCCAGGTGGCCGCCGCGCCCGCCCGCGCCGTGCGCTGGCACCTCAGTGCAGGCCTGCTGGAGCGCGGCGTGGGCGGCGAAGGCGGGCTGGTGGACAACAACCGCCATCTGCGCAATGTGCTGCAGGCCAGGGGCTACCGCGTGAGCTACCGTGAATTCGCGGGCGGCCATGACTACTACGCCTGGGGCGAGGAGATCGCCATCGGGCTGCAGGCGCTGCTGGGCAGCCGCTAGCTTGCCGGGGCAGGCTTCTCGCGCTGCGAGGCATGCCAGCGCAGGCAGCGGGCCTCGGCCGCCTCGATGGCCTTGAACAGCGCCACGCCCAGCAGGCACAGCAGGGCCAGCGCGACGAAGACCGTCGAGGTGTCGAAGCTGCCCTGGGCCACGAGGATGACATGGCCCAGCCCGGCCTCGCCCGCCACGAACTCGCCCACGATGGTGCCCACCAGCGCGAACGACACGCCGACCTTCATGCCCGCGAAGAGGCTGGGCAAGGCGTTGGGAAAGCGGATCTTCCAGAGCATGCTGGCGCGTGAGGCCTGGTTGACACGGGCCATGTCCAGCATGTCCGGGTCGGTGGAACGCAGGCCCAGCACCGTGTCGATGAGGATGGGGAAGATGGCGATGAGCATGGCGATCGCCACCTTGGGCGCCGCGCCCGTTCCCATCCAGATCACGAACAGTGGCGCCAGTGCCACCTTGGGCACGGCGTTGAGCGCCACCAGCAGCGAATACAGCGTGCGATCCAGCAGCCGCGAGTAGACGATGCCTATGGCCGCCGCCACGCCCAGCACCAGCGCCAGCGCGAAGCCGAGCAAGGTGGTGCGCAGGGTGTCCAGGCTTTGCAGCAGCAGGTAGCCCGGCTGCGCGGCGAACTGCGCAGCGATCCGCGATGGCGCAGGCAGCAGGAATTCGCGGATGCCCAGCCCGCGCACGGCCGCCTCCCAGAACACCAGCAGCGCGGCCAGGGTGGCGATGGCCTGCCAGCTGCGCCGGGTATGGATCCAGATGTGTTTCATGCATTCACCCCTTGCAGACGCCCAGGTCGCGGAAAGTTTCACGGATACGGGCCACATAGGCGGCAAACGCCGGGGTCTCGCGCACCTGCAGGCCGCGCGGGCGCTCAAGGTCGATGTCCACGACGTCGGCCACGCGGCCCGGGCCGCGCGCCATCATCACCACGCGGCTGCCCAGGAACACGGCCTCGGAGATGGAGTGCGTGATGAAGACCACCGTCTTGCCCGTGGCCAGCCAGGTGCGCTGCAGCTCGGCATTGAGTTCGTCGCGCGTGAACGGGTCCAGCGCGCCAAAGGGCTCGTCCATCAGCAGCAACTGCGGATCCAGCAGCAGGGCACGGCAGATGGACACGCGCTGGCGCATGCCGCCCGACAGCTCGCGCGGGTAGCGGTCCAGGAAGGCCGACAGGCCGAACAGGCCCAGCAGCTCGCGCGCCCGCGGCTCGAAGGCGCGCCGGTCGCGGCCATGGAATTCGGCCGCCACGAGCACGTTGTCCAGGATGCAGCGCCACTCCAGCAGCAGGTCGCGCTGGAAGACCACGCCCATGTCCTCGGGCGGCCGCGTGATGTCCTGGCCACGCAGCGCCAGGCGGCCGCCGGAGATGGGCTCCAGCCCGGCCATGCAGCGCATCAGCGTGCTCTTGCCGCAGCCGCTGGGCCCGACGATGCAGACGAACTCGCCCTCGGCAATGCCCAGGTCGATCTGGTGCAGCGCCACGATGGGTTGGCGCTCGGACACATAGGTCTTGTCGAGCCGCTCGATTTCGAGGAAGGCGGTCACAGGTGTACTCCTTGCTGTGGACGGTTCAGGCAGCCAGGAGCGCATTGCTGTAGTAGTCCGATGGCTTGCGGCCGGGCCTGATCTGCCCGGTCTGCTCCAGGGAACGGATGGCAGCGGCCCAGTCGGCATCGCTTTGCTGACCGAAGGGCAACTGGCGGACGCTGGGACTTTCGAGGAAGGGACGGTAGGCCAGGATCTGGCCGCGCAGCACGTCCGCATCCAGGCGGGCATTGGGGCGCTGCGCAAGAATGGCGGCCACGGCCTCGTCCACGTGTGCCTGGCCATTGCCGCCGTGGATGTACTGCCAGGCACGCACCTGCACCTGCACGAACTTCGCGATGGCATCGCGCCGGGTCGCCAGCACCTGGGGCGCCACGGCCAGGCCGTAGCTGGGAAAGCTGATGCCACTGTCGCCCAGCAGCAGCGCCGAGGCCTTGCGCGTCTTGCGCACCATGGGCTGGCCGAACGGCGCCTGCGACAGGAATCCGTCGCTGTTGCCCGAGGCATAGGTGGAGATCATGGCGCTGGGCGCCACCATGGCCAGGTGGATGCTGCCCTTGCCCATGCCGTTGGCCTTGAGGAAGGGCTCGATGAACGGCGCCCAGGGGCTGGTGGTGAAGCACACCAGCTTCTTGCCGGCCAGGTCCCTGGGCGTCCTGACCTGCTGCGCCTCGTCGACCAGCACGGCCAGGTCGCCGGTGCGCGCAAAGCCCGCGACCGATATCAGGTCCAGACCGTTTTCCTTGGCCACGGCCATGGTGCCCAGGGCCACCTGGCCGATGTCGGCCTGGCCGGCCGCCAGCAACTGCAGGGTGGAGATGGTGCCCGTCCCGTCCTGTATCTCCACATCCAGGCCCTGGTCCTTGAACAGGCCTTTTTGCAGCGCCAGGTGCATGGCCGCATGCATGCCCCAGGGCGAAAAATCGAGGCGCACGCGCAACCGCGCGGCGCCCTGGGCATGGGCCGGCAGGCCACCCAGCGACAGGGCGGGCGCGGCCAGCATGGCAGCCAGGCCCTGGTTGAGGATGCGTCGTTTCATGGCATGTCTCCGATATCGAGGGGATCGTGGGGTGTCGTGGAGATATCAATCGGCGCGCGATGCGCGCAGCACCTCGGTGGCGGCCAGGTCGGCCAGGCCGGTGTGCGGATCGAGCACGGCCGCGTAGTGCTCGCGCACGAAGTCGGCGCTGAGCTTGTGGTTCCACACGTCGTGCTCCAGCTCGGCCAGGGGGCGCAGCAAGGGATCGCCGAAGCCGCCGCCGCCGGGCTGCACATGCGTCACGCGGTCGCCGCGCGCGATCTGCATGCCGACCTTGCTGGCCAACGCCTGGTCGGCGCCGTCGCGGGTCAGCGTGTTCGATGCAGCACGCGCCGGCCCGCCGCCTTGCAGGCCGTAGGGCCTGAACTTCATGCGGTCGGCGCGCAGTTGCAGCAGCACGTCGTCGGCCAGCACGCGGTAGCTGCGGCGTATGCCCAGGCCGCCCCGGTAGCGGCCGGCGCCGCAGGAGTCGGGCTCCATCTCATAGGCCTCCACGCGCACCGGGTGCTGTGCCTCCAGCGTCTCGACCGGCGTGTTCGACAGGTTCTGCGAGGCATTGGTGATGGCCTCGACCCCATCGGCATGCGGGCGCGCGCCCCAGGCGCCGCAGATCATGTCCACGATGATGTAGGGCTTGCCCGCGTCGTCCTGGCCCGACAGGCAGACCACGGTGTTGCCGCCTTCGCCCGCCGCCGGGATGCGGTCGGGCACGACCTGGGCCAGGGCGCCCAGCATCGCGTCGAACACGCGGTAGCCCGTGAGCGCACGTGCCGCCACGGCCGCCGGCTCCACCGGGTTGAGCACGCTGCCCTCGGGCACATGGATGCGCACGCAGCGGAACACGCCCGCATTGTTGGGCACGTCACCCTTGAGCGCACAGCGCACGCTGAGGTAGGTGCAGGAATGGGTGTAGGAGCAGGTCGAGTTGATGGCCGCGCGCACCTGCGGGGACGAGCCCGTGTAGTCCACGCTGACATGGTCCTCGTGCACGGTCAGCGCCACGCGGATGGCAATGGGCTCGGGCGACAGGCCGTCGTCGTCGATGAAATCCTCGAAGAAGAAAGTGCCCTTGGGCCACTGGCGGATCTCGGCGCGCGTCAGGCGCTCGGCATAGTCCAGCAACTCGGCGAAGTAGGCGCGCGTGGAAACGCGGCCATAGCGGTCGAACAGGCCCGTCAACTCACGCACGCCCACCTGGCAGGCCGCGTACTGGGCGCGCAGGTCGCCCAGCACGCGGTCGGGCACGCGCACGTTCTGGGCGATGACGCGCTCCATGGTGTCGTTGACCACGCCGCCCTCGTAGAGCTTGAGCACGGGGATGCGCAGCCCTTCCTGGTAGATCTCGGTGGAGTCGCTGGCATTGGAGCCCGGCACGCGCCCGCCCACATCGGTGTGGTGGCAGATCACCACGCAAAAGCCTTCGAGCTGCGCCTGGTAGAAGAAGGGCACGAACATGAAGATGTCCGGCAGGTGCATGCCGCCCTGGTAGGGGTCGTTGACGATGACCGCGTCGCCAGGGGCCAGCCGGCCGTCGTAGCGCGCCTTCACCGCCGCCATGGCCTCGGGAATGGCGCCCAGGTGCAGCGCGATGGTCTTGGCCTGGGCGATCATCCGGCCCTCGCGGTCACAGAGGGCGGCCGAGTAGTCCATCACATCCTTGACGATCTCCGAGCGCGCGGTGCGCAGCACGGTGTAGGCCACCTCGTCCACGATGGCATCCATGGCGTTCTTGACGACGGCGAAGGTGATGGGATCGATGGCCGTATCGCTGGCGGCGACGGTGGCATTCATGGGGCTTGCTCCTCAAGGTCGATGATGATGTTGCCCACCGCGTCGGCGCGCACGCTGCAGTGCGGCGGCACGACGATGGTGGTGTCGTAGGACTCGATGACCAGCGGGCCCGGCACGGGCTCGCGGCCCAGTGCGGCGCGTGGCATCACGCGGGTCGCCTGCGGCGGCTGGCCGGCCTCGAAGCTCACGGCGCGCATGCCCTCCCCGCCCTGCAGGGCCGTGCCATCGACCTGGCAGGTTGCAAAGTCCAGACGGTGCCGGCTGCGCCCGCGCGCCGAGACGCGCAGGTTGACCAGCTCCAGCGGCTCGTCGCTGCGGTAGCCGAAGGTCTGGTGGTACAGGGCCTGGAAGTCGCGCACCAGTGCGGCCATGGCTGCGGTGCCGAAGTCGCCGGATGCCAGCGGCACCGTGAGTTCGGAGCTTTGGCCCAGATAGCGCAGGTCGGCCGCCAGCACGGTGCTCGCGTCCTCGCGTCCATAGCCTTCCGAGGCCAGCACCGCCAGGCCCCGGTCACCCAGTTCTGCCGCCATGGTCTGCAGCGCCTCGGGCAGGCAGTCGGCCAGCGGCCGGAGCACGGCTTTCACGAAGTGGTGTTCGGCATCGGCCGACAGCATGCCGGCCGAGCAGAAGACGCCGGCCATGATGGGCGCGATCACGCGGCGTATGCCCAGCAGGCGCGCCACGGACACGGCATGCAGCGGGCCGCCGCCGCCGAAGGCGATCATGGACATGTCGCGCGGATCGCGGCCGCGCTCCACCGTGACGGCGCGGATGGCACGCGCCATGTTGACGTTGGCCACCTGGCGTATGCCGTGCGCGGCGGCCAGCGCATCCAGCCCCAGCGGCGCGCCCACATGGCGCTCGATGGCCGCCTGCGACAGCTCGGGCCGTACCGGCAGGCTGCCGCCCGCCAGCGCGCGCGGGTTGAGGTAGCCCAGCACCATGTTGGCATCGGTGACCGTGGGCCGTTCGTTGCCGTTGCCATAGCAGGCCGGACCCGGCACGGCCCCCGCCGACTCCGGTCCCACGCACAGCAGGCCGCCGCCGTCGATCCCGGCGATGGAGCCGCCGCCCGCGCCGACCTCGGCGATGTCGATGGCCGGCACCTTGAGCACATAGCCCCCGCCCTTGACAAAGCGGCTGGGCGCGCTGATGCCGTCGCGGAACTCGTATTCGTTGGTCAGCGAGGCCTGTCCGCCCGCGATGATCGAGGCCTTGGCCGTGGTACCGCCCATGTCGAAGACGATGAGGTCCTGGTCGCCGCCGAGCTGGCCGATCTGCACCGCCCCTGCCACGCCACCGGCAGGCCCGGAGGCGACCGCGAACACCGGCTTGTCGGTGGCCGAGGCAATGCCCATCATGCCGCCGTTGGAGGCCATGACCTGCAACGAGGCCGTCACGCCCATGCGCTGCAGGTCCTGGCGCAGGCGGGCCAGATAGCTGCGCATGGCCGGCAGGATGTAGGCGTTGACCACGGTGGTGCTGGTGCGCTCGTACTCCTTGATCTCGGGCAGCACTTCGCAGGACACGCTCAGCAGCAGGTCGGGGAAATGCGCCTGCAGCAGCGCCTTGGCGGCCAGCTCGTGCACGGGGTTGATGTAGCTGTTGAGAAAGCACACGGCCATGGCCTGCGCTCCCTCGTCCACCAGCTCGCGCGCCTGGGCCAGCAGGTGCGCCTCGTCCAGCGCGGTGACGATGCGGCCCCGCGCATCGATGCGCTCGCGGATGCCGCGTCGCCAGCGGCGCGGCGACAGCGGCTCCGGCTTGGACCAGGCCAGGTCGAACATGGTCGGCGTGCGGATGCGGCCGATCTCCAGCACATCACGGAATCCCTCGGTGGTCAGCACCCCGGTGTTCGCACCCACCTTTTGCAGGATGGTGTTGGACGCCGTGGTCGTGCCGTGGACGATCTCGGTGATGTCGCCCGCAGCGATGCCGGCCTGCTCGATCAGCGCGCCCAGCCCCTGGACGATGGCGCGACCCAGGTCATCGCTCGTGGTCGATGTCTTGTTCACGAACAGCCGGCCATCGGGCATGGCCAGCACGATGTCCGTGAACGTTCCGCCGATGTCGCAACCGACCCGGACCCCCCTGCGCTCCTGCGTTGCCAGATTCATCTGTCACTCCATTTCATGCGCCTTGCGGCGGATCGTCCATCACTGTTCGAGCGAGGCTGGCAGCAGCTCCGTTGAATCGATCAAGACACTCAACTAACTAACTAGCTAGTACCATTAAGATGAAATGTAGGAGACGGAACGCAGGACTGTCAACGCATTGCGCCCTCCGTGGTTTCCCTGGATGTGCGCACGAAGTCTGTAAACTCGACGCCGGTTTCCCGTTTGACCCCATACCCCCCAGCCATGACAGAAACGCCCCTGGCCAAAACGAAGAAACGTCCCCGCAACGCGCAGGCGAGCCGCGAACGCATCCTCAAGTTCGCGAGCAAGGAGTTCGCTGCGCGCGGCTATGACGGCGCGCGCATCGACGCCATCGTGGCGCGCTGCAAGGTCAGCAAGAACCTGATCTACCACTACTTCGATGGCAAGGAGGCCTTGTTCATCGAGGTCATGGAGCAGGCCTACGGCGCCATGCGCGAGCGGCAAAACGAGCTGGCGCTCACCGGCGAGGACCCCGTGGCCGACATGCGCGAGCTGGTCATGAAGACCACGCGGCACTTCCTGGACCAGCCCGACTTCCTGCACCTGCTGTCCACGGAGAACCTGCACAAGGCATCGCACATCCGCAAGTCCAGGCAGATTCCCGCCATGTTCAATCCGCTGCGCACGGCACTGGCCGAGGTGCTGCAAAAAGGCAAGGACCAGGGTGTGTTCCGCCAGGATGCCGACTGGGTCAACCTCTACGTGTCGATCTCGGGGCTGGGCTCGTACTTCATCACCAACCGCTATACCCTGTCCTACGTGCTGGACGTGGACCTGGGCGCGCCCGAACGCATCGAAGGCCGCCTGGCCCATGTGGCCGACATGGTGCTCAGCTACCTGTGCGATACCAGCGGGGACAAGCGGCGATAAAGCCAGAAAAAAGGGCCCGGATGCCTGAGCATCCGGGCCCTTTTCCCGCCTGGCCGGGTCAATGCCGGATCAGGTGGTCGAAGGCCGACAGTGCAGCCGTGGAGCCGGCGCCCGCAGCGATGATGATCTGCTTGTACGGGACATTCGTGCAGTCGCCGGCACCGAACACGCCAGGCACGCTGGTATGGCCCTTGGCGTCGATCACGATCTCGCCGAAGCGCGTCAGCTCCACCGTGCCCTTGAGCCAGTCGGTGTTGGGCAGCAGGCCGATCTGCACGAAGATGCCTTCGAGCGCCACGGTCCTGACTTCCTCGGTCGTGCGGTCCTTGTAGGTCAGGCCCGTGACCTTCTTGCCATCGCCGTTGACCTCGGTGGTCTGGGCGTTGAGGATGACCGTGACGTTGGGCAGGCTGCGCAGCTTCTTTTGCAGCACGGCGTCGGCCTTGAGCTCGCCGGCGAATTCCAGCAGGGTCACGCTGCGCACGATGCCGGCCAGATCGATGGCGGCTTCCACGCCCGAGTTGCCGCCGCCGATCACGGCCACGTCCTTGCCCTTGAACAGCGGGCCGTCGCAGTGCGGGCAGTAGGTCACGCCCTTGGTGCGGTACTTGTCCTCGCCGGGCACGTTCATGTTGCGCCAGCGCGCGCCGGTCGAGAGGATCACGGTCTTGGCCTTGAGGCTGGCGCCCGAGGCGGTCTGCACCTCGATCAGGCCGCCTTCCGTGGCGGCCGGAATCAGCTTCGAGGCGGTCTGCAGGTTCATGATGTCGACCTCGTAGTCGCGCACATGGCGCTCCATCGCGGCCGCCAGTTGCGGGCCTTCGGTCTTGGACACGGAGATGAAGTTCTCGATGTCCACGGTGTCCAGCACCTGGCCGCCGAAACGCTCGGCGGCGATGCCGGTGCGGATGCCCTTGCGTGCCGCATAGATGGCCGCTGCCGCGCCGGCCGGGCCGCCACCGACGATCAGCACGTCGAAGGCGTCCTTGGCGGAGATCCTGGCCGCCTCACGCGCAGCGGCGCCGGTGTCGACCTTGGCGACGATCTCGGCCAGCTCCATGCGGCCCTGGCCGAAGCGCTCGCCGTTGACGAAGACCGTGGGCACGCCCATGACCTCGCGCTGCTCCACTTCCTTCTGGAACAGGCCGCCGTCGATGGCGGTGTGCGTGATCCTGGGGTTGAGCACGGACATCAGGTTCAGCGCCTGCACCACGTCCGGGCAGTTGTGGCAGGACAGCGAGTAATAGGTCTCGAAGTGCAGCGGCACGTCGATGTTGCGCACCTGCTCCAGCAGTTCGGCCGATTCCTTGGAGGGATGGCCGCCGACCTGCAGCAGGGCCAGCACCAGGGAGGTGAATTCATGGCCCAGGGGGACACCTGCGAAACGCACGCCGGTGTCCACGCCGGGATTGGTGATCAGGAACGAGGGCTTGCGCACGTCGGCGTCGTTGTGCTCGACGACGGTGATCTTGTCGCTCAGCTCGCGGATTTCCAGCAGCAGTTCCTTCAGCTCGCGCGCACCCTGGCTGTCATCCAGCGAAGCCACCAGCTCCACCGGACGCTGCAGGCGCTCCAGGTAGGCCTGCAATTGGGCTTTCAGGTTGTTGTCAAGCATGTCGGACTCCTAGGGAAATACGAATTTTCGGAAAAAAAAGCCCGGGCGCCAGGCACCCGGGCGTCTTCAACAGTTCAACTGTGAACAGGAAGCGGCGTACCGCTTAGATCTTGCCGACCAGGTCCAGCGAAGGAGCCAGGGTCTTGGCGCCTTCTTCCCACTTGGCGGGGCAGACTTCACCGGGGTGGTTGCGCACGTACTGGGCAGCCTTGACCTTGCGCAGCAGGTCGACGGCGTTGCGGCCGATGCCTTCGGCGGTGATTTCCACGGCCTGGATCACGCCGTCGGGATCGACGATGAAGGTGCCGCGGTCAGCCAGGCCCTGGCCGGGACGCAGGACTTCGAAGTTGTTGCTGATTTCCCAGGTCGGGTCGCCCAGCATCGTGTACTTGATCTTGCGGATGGTGTCGGAGGCGTCGTGCCATGCCTTGTGCACGAAGTGGGTGTCGGTGGACACGGAGTAGACCTCCACGCCCAGCTTTTGCAGTTCGTCGTAGTGGTCGGCCACGTCGCCCAGCTCGGTGGGGCACACGAAGGTGAAGTCAGCGGGGTAGAAGAAGAACACGGCCCACTTGCCCAGGACGTCCTTTTCGGTGACTTCGACGAACTTGCCGTTCTTGAAGGCCTGCGTCTTGAAGGGCTTGATTTGGGTGTTGATCACGGACATTGCTGTTTCCTTTGTGGTTGGTGAGTGAACACAGGACGAAGTTTAGGCCTTGGCAAATGATTGATCCAATTAATTGATTGAATTCATTCGATTGCCAAAAGCTATATCGCATCCTTGTCTCCAGACCCATGGACTGCGCAGCCCATGACCGGCCTGAAGCGTCTATTTTGGGCCGAAACAAGGCAGTGCAATGCAGCAACCCCGCCGGGCCACCGGCATGTCATGCGGGCGCAAACGAGAACGCGCCTCATAAGCAGCCAATGCACGGCAGCAGGGGTTTGCTTGATCTGGCGCAGAAACCCTAGACAATCTGTCCCCATAGCGGTCCCCCGCGACCCCCACGCACAACGAAGGAGCCCTCCATGCAAGGCGACGCACAAGTCATTTCCTGGCTGCAAGCCCAGCTCAAGAACGAGCTGACAGCCATCAACCAGTACTTCCTGCACTACCGCATGTACAAGCACTGGGGCTTCGACAGGCTGGCCAAGAAGGAATACAAGGAGTCCATCGGCGAGATGAAGCACGCCGACTGGCTCATGGACCGCATCTTCGTGCTCGACGGCCTGCCCAACCTGCAGGACCTGGGCAAGCTGCAGATCGGCGAGGACGTGCCCGAGGCGCTGGCCTGCGACCTGCGCAGCGAAAAGACCGCGCAGCAGACCATCAAGGACGGCATCGCCCATTGCGAGAGCGTGCGCGACTATGTCTCGCGCGACCTGCTGCAAAAGATCCTGGACGATACCGAGGAGCACATCGACTACCTCGAGACCCAGCTGGACCTGATCGACAAGGTCGGCATTCAGAACTACCTGCAGTCGCAGATGGACGAAGAGTCCTGATGGAGCCAGGCGGCATGCTGGCCGCCCATGCGAAAGAGAAACGGGCCCGGGCGCCCGTTTTTTTCGTCAGAACCCCGTGGGAAAGTGCACGCCCGCGCGCTGGGCGGCCTGCACGATATGGGTGGCCATGGCCTGCTGGGCCAGCTCGGGCCGGCCCTGGGACAGGGCGTCGATGATGGCGGCATGCTCTTCGCTGGTGGCATGGCGCGCCCCACGCTTGTAGAACGGCAGGCGCTGGCTTTCCTGCATGACCTCGCCACTGCCGCGCAGCACGTCGGCGATCGCATGGTTGCCCGAGATGGTGGCGATCAGCAGGTGGAACTCGAAGTCCAGCCGGCTGGCCTGCGCGAAGTCGGCCAGCTCGATGCTCTGCTGCATGGTCTGCAGGTTGGCCTCGAGCGCCGCCACATCCTCGGGCTGCACCACCAGGGCCGCCAGACGGGCCGCAAAGCCCTCCAGCGCATAGCGCAGCTGATACACATCGGTGAGCGCATGCGAGTCGGCGAAGCGCCACGCCTCGCCGGCGGGCGGGGCTTCCGGGGCCTCGGTGACATACATGCCCTTGCCGGGCCGGGCCACGACCAGGCCCAGCCCCTGCAGCGTGGACAGCGCCTCGCGCAGCGAGGTCCGGCTGATGCCCAGCTGCTCCGAGAGATCGCGCTGTGAAGGCAGCAGCGAGCCCACGGGATACACGCCACTGTCTATCCAACCGCGGATCACGCGGGCGGCATTGCCGGCCACGGCGGTGCTGGCGGAGGGACTGAGGGCGGTACGGGGTTCCATGCGTGGGCGGGGATCGTGGTCAGGGGCGTTGCGCCGATCTTAGCGACTGCGCGCGGCCGCTCGCCCCTTGCCTGGCTACTTGTTGACCAGCCTGGCCGGCACCGTGTAGGTCAGGAAAGCGCCGAACAGCAGCACGCCCGCCAGCACGAACATGGCGGCATTGGTGCTCTGGGTCGCATCCTTGATCAGGCCGATCATGTAGGGGCTGATGAAGCCCGCCAGATTGGCGAAGGAATTGATCAGCGCAATGCCCGCCGCCGCGCCCGCGCTCGACAGGATGGCCGTGGGCAGGCTCCAGAACAGCGGCGATGTCGCCAGGCTGCCGCCCGCGGCCAGCGCCAGCGCGGCCAGCGAAAGATAGACATTGCCGCTGAACACGGCCGACAGCACCAGCCCCGCCGCACCCACGCAAAACGGCACGATCAGATGCCAGCGGCGCTCGCGCATGCGGTCGGAGCTGCGGCTGACCAGGTTCATGGAGATCACGGCCACGGTGAACGGCACGGCCGTCAGCAGCCCGATGTGGAACGCGCCCTCCACACCCGACTGGCGGATCAGCGAGGGCAGCCAGAAGGTCAGGCCGTACTGGCCCATGACGGTGCAAAAGCAGATCAGGGCCATCTTGAGGATGCGCGGGTCGGAGAACAACGCGCGCAGCGTCATGTGGCTGTCGCTCTTGCTCGCGTTCTCGCGGGCGATGTTGCGCTCCAGCAAGGTCTTTTCGGCCTCGGTCAGCCAGCGTGCGCTGCGGATGCCATTGTCCAGGTACCAGAGCACGGCCAGGCCCAGCAGCAGCGAGGGAACGGCCTCGATCAGGAACAGCCATTGCCAGCCGCGCAGGCCCGCCACGCCCTGCATCAGATCCATGATGCCGCCCGACAGCGGGCCGCCGAGGATGCCCGAGACCGGTATCGCGCACATGAACAGCGCCACCATGCGGGCGCGCCGGTAGGACGGGAACCAGTAGGTCATGTACAGGATCATGCCGGGGTAGAAGCCCGCCTCGGCCGCGCCCAGCAGAAAGCGCAGCACGTAGAACTGCGTGGGCGTGGTCACGAACATCATGGCTGCCGAGATCAGACTCCACATGATCATGATGCGCGAGATCGTGGCCTTGGCCCCGATGCGGTGCATCAGCATGTTGCTGGGCACCTCGAAGAAGAAGTAGCCGATGAAGAACAGGCCTGCCCCCAAGCCGTACATGGCCTCGCTGAACTGCAGGTCGGCCAGCATGTGCAGCTTGGCGAAGCCTACGTTCACCCGGTCCAGGTAGGCGGCGACATAGCAGGCCATGATGAAGGGCAGCAGGCGCCAGGCCACCTTGCGGTAGACGGCGGCCTCGGCCGGCGTTTCGCTGGCCAGGGCCGGTGCCGCGCCGGCGGCCTCGGCGGATGCGGAAAGAGACGACATCAGGAAGTCCTTGGTTGAGAGGTGGGAATCAACTGGTATTACCGGTCTTAAATCACAGCGTGAACGGTATCCCCCTATCGTTGGCATGCATACTCGCATTTACCCCAGGCAAAGAAGCAATCCTTCCCACAAGAAGAAGGGTTTGACAAACGTCCGGTTCGCCCACAAACTGGTATTACCAGTATGAAAACAAAAGGCACAGATTCCGTGACCACCTTGCAAGAGACCCCCCCGGCCGTGCTGCGCCTGCGCGCCCTGCCCCTGACCGCCGAGGCCTTTGCCGAATTCGGCGACGTGATCGACAGCACGGGCCACACACCACTGCTGATCAACGATGGCATGACCGAGCGCTTCCACGCGCTGGCCCGCGTGGAGACCGGCGCCGAAGGCCATGCGCTGATCAACCTGTTCCATGCCCGGCCCTATGCCCTGCCCCTGCGGCTGTCGAGCATGGAGCGCCATCCGCTGGGCAGCCAGGCCTTCATGCCGCTGGACGCCCAGCCCTTCATCGTGGTGGTCGCCCCGGTCGGCGAACAGGTGCGGGCCGCAGACCTGCGCGCCTTCGTCACCGACGGACGCCAGGGTGTGAACTACCGGCGCGGCGTCTGGCACCACTCGCTGATCGCCCTGGATGCGCCTGCACGCTTTCTCGTCGTCGATCGCGGCGGCCCTGGCGACAACTGCGACGTGCTGCCGATCGGCGATGGCTCGGGCGTGGCGCTGGAGCTTTGACCGGATCCGCCGCATTCCCATGAACAAGGCCGCCCGAGGGCGGCCTTGTTCATGGCGGCATCGGCCGGCGCCCTCAGGTCGGCACCAGGAAATCCCGGCTGATGCCCTGGCCCAGGTCGTGCACGCGGTCCAGGAACTGCGTGAGATAGGCGTGCAGGCCCGTGGCCAGGATCTCGTCGATGCGCGCATAGCGCAGGTCGGCCAGCAGGCGCCCGGCCTTGCGCTGCGTCTCGCGCGACTGGGCATTGGCCACGCTCTCCAGGTTGGACACCACCTCCAGCATGCTGGCCAGCAGCGAGCGAGGCATGTCGCTGCGCAGCATCAGCAGCTCGGCCACGCGCTCCGGTGTGATCACGTCGCGGTAGACCTTGCGGTAGACCTCGAAGGCCGAGACGCTGCGCAGCAGCGCGCTCCAATGGTAGAAGTCGAACGGCGTGGCCGCCTTGGATGGCGCGCCGTTGCGCGTGCTGCCGTGGTAGTCGCGCTCGAGGGCATGAAACTTCACATCCAGCAGGCGAGCCGTGTTGTCGGCCCGCTCGATGAAGGTGCCCAGGCGCAGGAAGTGGAAGGCCTCGTCCTGCAGCATGGTGCCCAGCGTCACGCCGCGCGACAGGTGCGAGCGGTGCTTGACCCATTCGAAGAACTGGCCGGGGTCACGCTCCCAGTCGCCTTCGGCGAGCAGGCGCTTGAGTTCCAGCCAGGTCTGGTTCTGGGTCTCCCAGGCCTCGGTGGTCAGCGCGCCGCGCACGGCGCGGGCATTCTCGCGCGCGGCGCGCAGGCAGGAGGCGATGGACGAGGGGTTGCTCTCGTCACGCACCATGAAGTGCAGCACGGCCTCGCGCTGGATCTCGCCATGGCGGTGGGCATAGGCGGGAATCAGCTCGCTGATGGACAGCACGCCCTGCCAGGCCTTGCGCGCGGCCTGCGGCGCCTGGGGCAGCATGGAGGTGTCATAGGAGACGTTGAGCATGCGGGCGGTGTTTTCCGCACGCTCGGTGTAGCGGGACATCCAGTACAGATGGTCGGCGGTACGGCTGAGCATTCAATGACCTCCCTCGGTTGCGGCGCCGGCTTCGAGCACCCAGGTGTCCTTGGTGCCACCACCCTGCGAAGAGTTGACCACGAGCGAGCCTTCCTTGAGCGCCACGCGGGTGAGCCCGCCGGCGACCATGCGCACCTGGTTGCCGCTGAGCACGAAGGGCCGCAGGTCGATGTGCCGTGGCGCGATGCCCTGCTCCACCAGGGTGGGACAGGTGGACAGCGCCAGCGTGGGCTGGGCGATGTAGCCGCCCGGGTTGGCGATCAGGGCACGGCGGAAGTCCTCGATCTCGGCACGCGAGGCCGCGGGCCCGATCAGCATGCCGTAGCCACCCGCGCCGTGAACCTCCTTGACCACCAGCTCCTCCAGATGGTCGAGCACGTAGCGCAGGTCGTCCGGCTTGCGGCACAGCCAGGTGGGCACGTTCTGCAGGATGGGCTCCTCGCCCAGGTAGAAGCGGATCATCTCGGGCACGTAGGGGTAGACCGATTTGTCATCGGCGACGCCCGTGCCAGCGGCATTGCAGATGCTCACATTGCCCGCCCGATAGGCGCGCATGAGGCCGGGGCAGCCCAGCGTGGATCCGGGGCGAAAGACTTCGGGGTCGAGGAAGTCGTCGTCCACGCGGCGGTAGATCACGTCCACGCGCTGCAGGCCGCGCGTGGTGCGCATGTAGACCACGTCCTTGTCCACCACCAGGTCCTGGCCCTCGACCAGCTCCACCCCCATCTGCTGGGCGAGGAAGGCGTGCTCGAAGTAGGCGCTGTTGTACATGCCCGGCGTCAGCACCACCACCGTGGGCTCGGGCGTTCCGGCCGGCGCGCTGGCGCGCAGGGTCTCCAGCAGCATGTCGGGGTAGTGGGCCACGGGCTCCACGGCATGGCGCGAGAACAGGTCGGGGAACAGGCGCATCATCATGCGCCGGTTCTCCAGCATGTATGACACGCCCGAAGGCACGCGCAGGTTGTCCTCCAGCACGTAGTACACGCCCTCGCCCTGCGCATTGGCGGCGCGCACGATGTCGATGCCGGCGATGTGGGCGTAGATGCCGCCCTGCACGGCCAGGCCCTGCATCTCGGGCCGGTACTGGCTGTTATGGAGCACCAGCTCGCGCGGCAGCAGGCCGGCGCGCAGTATCTCCTGGCCATGGTAGACGTCGTGCAGGAAGCGGTTGAGCGCCGTCACGCGCTGCACCAGCCCGGCCTGCATGCGCTCCCATTCATGGGCCGGGATGACGCGCGGTATCAGGTCGAAGGGGATCAGGCGCTCGGTGCCGGCACCGCTCTCGTCCTTGTCGCCATAGACGGCGAAAGTGATGCCCACGCGCCGGAAGATGATCTCCGCCTCGGCGCTGCGCGCGCGCAGCGCCTGCTCCGGCTGGCGGGCCAGCCACTGGGCGTAATCCTTGTAGTGCAGGCGCACATCGCTGCCGTCGAACGGCGTCATCGTGTACATCTCGTCAAATGGATGCATTCGTCACCTCCTGTCGCTGCATGTATACGGGGTATAGCAAGCCACGGGCCAGCCCTCGTATCGCACCAGTGTAGCGATAGGCAACCTCAATGCACGGAGGCACTGCCAAGGAGGCGTGTCCTTGTCGGCTATCGGGGGGCAGGCCGGGTGCCGGAGGCAGGCTCGCCCGCCACATGCACGTCCCAGTAGCGGCGTTCGCGCACCCTCTCGCAGACCAGCTCTGCCGGGGCCCCGGAACGCCAATGCGCCGCGCCGCAGCGCGACGACTGCACCACCGTGGAGCCCGCGGACTCATAGCGCCGCACCACTTCGGGGACAGGATGTCCGTAGCGGCTGCGATAGCCCGCCTGCACCACGGCCCAGCGCGGCAGCAGGGCCTGCACCAGCGCCGTGCTGGACGAGGTGCGGCTGCCGTGGTGCGGCACCAGCAGCCAGTCCACCGGCGGCAGCGTCCCGGCCTGCGCGAGGACGCGCTCCTGCGCTGCCTCGATATCGCCCGCCAGCAGGGCCGCCGCGCCGGAGGACGACCGCACCAGCAGCACGCAGCTGCCGGCATTGGCCCGAGCCAGCGCCTCCTGGGCGGGCGGCACCCGCGTTGCGGGCGGATGCAGGACCTCCAGTTGCACACCGTCCCACTCCCAGCGCTGCCCGGCCTGGCATCGGTGCACCGGCCCCAGGCCCGCCAAGGCCTCGTCCAGGATCACGGAATCGGAACCCCAGACTCCGGCCTGGGGCTGCGCGGCATGCACGGACAAGGCGCCTCCCGTATGGTCGCTGTCGCGGTGGCTGAGCCACAGCGCATCCAGCCGCAGGCCCAGGGACTGCAGCAGTGGCACCAGCACCCGGCCGCCGGCATCGCTGTCAGGACCATACGGCGGCCCTGTGTCGTAGAGCAGGCTGTGCCGTGCCGTACGCAGCAGCACCGCGTGGCCCTGGCCTATGTCCACGGCCAGGAGCTCGAATTCGCCATGCGCGGGAGCCGGCGACGGCCACCACAGGGCGGGTAGGCACATGGCCAGCCCCCAGGCCCGCCAGCCGGACGGCAGCGGTGCCACCAGGGCCAGGCCACCGGCCAGCGCGGCCAGCCCCGCCCACAGTGGGGGCTGGGGCAGTTGCAGCACGGCCCAGTCCCACTGCTGGAGCCATTGCAAAAAGGCCATCAGCGGGGCCAGCGCCCATGCCGCTGCGGTCCACAACGGGGCCCACAGCACACCCAGCAAGGCCAGCGGCGTGATGACGAAAGTGACCCAGGGGATGGCCAGCAGGTTGGCGGCCAGCCCCGCCAGCGACAACTGCCCGAACAGCATCAGGCCCAGCGGCGCCAGCGCCAGCGAAATCCGCCATTGCTCACCCCACGATGCCAGGGCCCTCGCGGGCAGCGAAGGCCGCGGCCGGTCGCGCCTTCGCGCATCGGTGGCCAGCAACACACCGACGGCCACGAAGCTCAGCCAGAAGCCGGCCTGCCACAGGGCCCAGGGATCGATCACCACCACCACGGCCAGTGCCAGGCACCACACGGCGGGCCAGGGCCAGCGCAGGCCCGCTGCACGCAATGTGGCCACCGCCGCCAGCATGCAGACCGTGCGCTGCGCCGGCAGCCCCCAGCCGCTGAACAGGGCATAACCACCCGCCAGCAGCACGCCGGCGACCAGGGCCGCATGGGGCGCCGGGCACCAGAGGCAGGCCCTGGCGCTGCAACGCCACAAGCGCCCCACCGCCAGGGCCGCCAGCCAGGAGAACAAGGTGATGTGCAGGCCGGAGATGCTCATCAGATGGGCCACACCCGTGTGGCGAAACAGCGTCCAGTCGTCACGCGCGATGGCCTGCTGGTCACCCATGGCCAGGGCGGCCACCACGCCCCGCATGCGCTCCAGTTGCCCGGGGTCCGCAGCGGGCCATCGCGGGGCAGGCGCGGCCTGCGGGTCCGGGCCGACGATGGCGTCGCGCATCTGCTGGCGCCAGCGCTGCAGGCCGTAGGATGCGGTCTCGCCCAGAAAGCGGGCCGAGGCCTGTGCGCGAACATGGCCCGTGGCCTGCACGCCCTGCTCCCATTGCCACAGCTCATAGTCGAAGCCGTGCGGGTTGCGTGCGCCATGGGGACGCTTGAGTCGTACCGTCATTTCCCAGCGCTGGCCTGGGCGCAGGTCCGCAGGCTGTGCCCAGGCCTCGGCCCTGCGGCCCCCGGTTGCGGTGGCATACCAGGACAGCTCGATCAACACGGGAAAAGGGGCCAGGCCTTCTTCGCTGCCTGCCAGACTGGCGCGTTCCACCGCCATGCGCCAGCGCGTCCCCTGGGCCTGGCGCTGGGGCAGCGAGGCCACGACACCCACGATGCGCAGATCGCGCCCCTCCAGCGGCTGCGCCAGCGCCCGGCCCGAAAACTCCTGTGCACGCCAGCCGGTAAGGCCGGCCACCAGCAGAGCCGCGCAGGCCGCCCCCCACAGCTGCGGGGCCAGGCCCTGAGCCCGGCCCCGGCCCCGGCCCCGGCCGATCCGCAGTCCCCAGGCACAGCTCAGCCCTCCCAGGGCCAGCAGGACCAGGTAGCTCCAGAGCGCCCACAGCTGTGGCTGCGTGACCTGCCAGGCCGCACCCGCCACACACCCGAGCAGCAGGGGCGTCCAGGAGTGAGGATGGCGGCCAGACCCGCCTGGTGACGCGGCATGCATCCGCACATGCTAGGGGTGGCCAGGCGACGGCCTGCATGCGGCAGCGCAGATTCAGACAAAAATCAGACTCCCCCCGGCGCGCCGCGTGCGGCCCACCGCACCCCTGCCGGCACGGCGCCGTCTGCGCTGTGTCACACTGTCCGCCACCCCGGCGCTGGCGCCGGATTTTTTCTTGTTTCGAAGGAATCACCGATGAGCGTTTACGAACAGCTGAAAGCCCTGAACATCGAACTGCCGTCGCCTGCCATCCCGGCGGCCGCCTACGTGCCCTATGTGCAGACGGGCAATCTGGTGTTCCTGAGCGGCCATATCGCGCGCAAGGACGGCAAGGTCTGGGCGGGCCAACTGGGCCGCGACCTGCAGACCGCCGACGGCCAGCAGGCCGCGCGCGCTATCGCCATCGACCTGCTGGGCACGCTGCAGCACGCCGCAGGCGGCGACCTGAGCCGCGTACGCCGCATCGTCAAGCTGATGTGCCTGGTCAATTCCACGGGTGACTACACCGAGCAGCACCTGGTGGCCAACGGCTGCAGCGAACTGCTGGGCCAGGTGTTCGGCGATGCCGGCACGCATGCCCGCAGCGCCTTCGGCGTGGCCCAGATTCCGTTGGGCTCCTGCGTGGAGATCGAGCTCATCGCCGAGCTGGCCTGAGCGGCAGGGCAACGCGCCCCTAGAAGCTCTCCCACTGCCCTTCCCCGGCCGCTGGCGTGGCGGGCCGGGAAGCCGTGGCAAGCCTGGGTGCCGCCTCTGCCCTGGCAGAGGCGGCAGGCCGCTTGCCCAGGGGCATGGACACAGCTGCAGGCGGCCTGGGCGAGCCCGCCGCGCCGGCCGAGCGCACCAGCGGCGCTGCCTTGGCGGCCGGCGAAGCTGCGTTGTGCGCCACCTTGAACACCGCCACGGTGCGCGACAGCTGCTCGGCCTGTTCGCGCAGGCTCTGCGCGGCCGCCGCGCTTTCCTCGACCAGGGCCGCATTCTGCTGGGTCATCTGGTCCAGATGCCCCACGGCCTGGTTGACCTGGGCCACGCCCGCGCTTTGCTCGGTGGAGGCGGCCGTGATCTCGCCGATGGTGTCGGCCACGCGCTGCACCGACTGCACGATGCCTTCCATGGCGCTGCCCGCGTCGGCCACCAGCCGGGCACCATCCTCCACCCGCTCGACCGAAGCGCCGATGAGCCCGCGGATTTCCCTGGCCGCCGCCGCGCTGCGCTGGGCCAGCGTGCGGACTTCGCTCGCCACGACGGCGAACCCCCGGCCCTGCTCTCCCGCGCGCGCCGCCTCGACCGCCGCGTTCAGGGCGAGGATATTGGTCTGGAAGGCGATGGAGTCGATGACGCCCACGATGTCCGCGATCTGGCGACTGCTGTCATTGATGCCCTTCATGGTGTCCACCACGCGGGCCACGACCTCGCCCCCGCGCCGCGCCACCTGGGATGCGTCCGCCGCCAGGCGGCTGGCCTCCTGCGCGCTGCCCGCGCTTTGCGCCAGCGTGCTGGTGAACTGCTCCATGGCGGCTGCCGTCTCCTGCAGATTGCTCGACGTCTGCTCGGTGCGGGTGGACAGGTCCTGGTTGCCCGTGGCGATCTCGGCGCTGGCGATGGCGATGCTGTCCGTACTCTGGCGCACCTGCTGCACCATGCCCGACAGGGCGTCGCCCATCGTCCCCAGCGAACGCAACAGGTCCCCGAACTCATCGCCGCGCTGCGGCAGCGCCTGCCCACCCCCGCTCAGGTCGCCGGCGGCGATGCGCTCGGCCAGCGCGCTGGCCTGGGCCAGTGGCCGCCGGATGCTGGCGATCAGGAAATGGGCCCCCACGACGATGCACAGCAGCAGCAATCCCACAGCCGTCGCCGCGAATCCCACGGTGAGCATGCGCGAGGCGGCCATCTCCTGCTGGCTGGCACGCGCGGCCTGCTGCTGCATCTGGACGAAATCCCGCAATGTCTGCAGATAGGCCGCCACGGAAGGGTTGTAGGACTGCTTGACCAGGGCCACGGCCTGTTCCTGCCGGCCCTCGGCCTTGAGCTGGCGCGCCTGGGCGCGCAGTTCGGTCATGGCCTTGCGGGCCGCAGCGATCCTGGCCATCTGCGCCCGATCGACCTCAGCCAGCGGCATGGCTTCCAGCGACTTCTGCACCTCGGTGATCTGGGCCGAGGTGGCGGCGATCACGTCCTTGAACTCGGCCTCCACGGCCGCATCGCCGCTGACCACCAGCGCCTGGGTGCGGGCCGCGTTGGTCTCGGTCAAGCCCATCCAGCGCACGGCAGCCTGCACGCGCGCATCCATGTCCCTGGCCACGGCATCGGACTGTGCCTGAACGCGTGCCGAGCGGTAGCCTGACAGGCCCACGACGGCCACCAGGGCCACAACGATGGCGGCCACGGCAAGCCACAGCTTGTGGGCCATGCGAAGTCGCAGCATCTTCGGTCTCCCTCATGATTTGGAAGACTCCATGTTGAGGCCTGGACAAGGGTCTGAAGGCCGGAAAAACCCCAGGACAAACCCCTGAATCGGCCTGACCTGGGGCAGTCCCCGCGCGGGCCTACTCCACGCGCGTCACGCTCTGCGGCTTGAAGCCCAGGTCCGCCGCCTTGCCCTTGCGCCCACGCGCGCCGCGTGCATTGTTCAGGCTGCGGATCTCCAGCGTCTCGCTACGTGCCTTGCCGCCACGGCCCACACCGTCGAGACGGATGCTGCGCGTATAGGCGGCCGCTCCGGCCAGCGTATCCTTGTCCTCCAGATCCAGCAGCATCAGGCCGCGGCCGCCCTTGGCCATGTGCTTGAGGCTGGCGATCTCGAAGGTCAGGATGCGGCCACCGGTGGAAGCGCAGACCACATGCGTGGCCGGCGCCAGCAGGCCCGCGCCCTGCTCGCCTTCCTGCGGCTCGGCACGCGCGCCCATGGGGATTCCGTAGGCCGTGGAGGGTGCGCACAGCGTCTCGCCCTCGGCCAGCGCCACGAAGGCCTTGCCGGCCTTCTGGCGCGAGACCATGTCGCCGACCATGGCCACGAAGCCATAGCCGCCGGAGCCGGACAGCAGCAGCGCCGTGCCTTCGGCGCCCGCGAAGTAGTAGAGAATCTGCGTGCCCGCCTCCAGCTCGATCAGCGTGGTCACGGGCTGGCCGTCGCCCCGCCCGCCGGGCAGTTGGGATACGGGCACGGAGTAGACACGGCCGTTGCTGCCGAAGGCCAGCAACTGGTCCACCGTGCGGCATTCGAAGGTGCCGTAGAGGCTGTCGCCGGCCTTGAAGCTCAACGTTCCCGCATCGACGCCATGGCCTTGGCGCGTGCGCACCCAACCCTTGTCGGAAATGATGACGGTGGTCGGCTCGTCCACCACCTTGACTTCCGCAACAACCTTCTTTTCTTCCTGGATCAGCGTGCGGCGCGCATCGGCGAACTGCCTGGCGTCGGCCTCGATCTCCTTGCAGATCAGGCGGCGCATGGCGCTTTCGCTGCCCAGGATGTCCTCCAGCTTGCCCTGTTCGGCACGCAGTTCCTTGAGCTCCTGCTCGATCTTGATGGCCTCCAGGCGCGCGAGCTGGCGCAGGCGGATCTCGAGAATGTCCTCGGCCTGGCGCTCGGACAGCGAGAAGGCCTCGATCAGCGCCTGCTTGGGCTCGTCGCTGGCCCGGATGATGGCGATGACCTTGTCGATGTTCAGCAGAACCGCCTGGCGGCCTTCAAGGATATGGATGCGGTCCAGCACCTTGGCCAGGCGGTGCTCGCTGCGCCGCGTGACCGTGGTCTGGCGGAAAGCGATCCACTCCTGCAGCATCTGGCGCAGGCTTTTCTGCACCGGGCGGCCATCCAGGCCGATCATGGTCAGGTTGATCGAGCTGGAAGATTCCAGGCTGGTGTGGGCCAGCAGGGCGGTGATCAGCTCCTGCTGCGGGACCTTGCCGGTCTTGGGCTCGAACACCAGGCGCACGGGCGCGTCCTTGCTGGACTCGTCGCGCACGCCATCGAGCACGGCCAGCATGCTGGCCTTGAGCTGGGTCTGCTCCTGGCTCAGCGCCTTCTTGCCGGTCTTGACCTTGGGGTTGGTGATGTCCTCGATCTCCTCGAGCACCTTCTGGGACGAGACACCCGGCGGCAGCTCGGTGACCACCATCTGCCACTGGCCGCGCGCCAGCTCCTCGATCTTCCAGCGTGCGCGCAGCTTGAGGCTGCCGCGCCCCGTGCGGTAGGCATCGTGGATGTCGGACGCACTGCTGATGATCTGGCCCCCGCCCGGGTAGTCGGGACCGGGGAGGATCTGGAACAGTTCCTCGTCGGAGAGCTGGGGCTTCTTGATCAGCGCCACGCAGGCATCGGCCACCTCGCGCAGGTTGTGGCTGGGGATCTCCGTGGCCAGGCCCACGGCAATGCCACTGGCGCCGTTGAGCAGGGCGAACGGCAGGCGCGCGGGCAGTTGCTGCGGCTCCTGCGTGCTGCCGTCGTAGTTGGGCACGAAGTCCACCGTGCCCATGTCGATCTCGTCGAGCAAAAGGCCGGTGATCCTGGACAGGCGTGCCTCGGTATAGCGCATGGCAGCCGCACCATCGCCGTCGCGGCTGCCGAAGTTGCCCTGGCCATCGACCAGCGGATAGCGCTGGTTGAAGTCCTGCGCCATGCGCACCAGTGCGTCATAGGCGGACTGATCGCCATGCGGATGGAAGCGGCCCAGTACATCGCCGACCACGCGCGCGCTCTTGACAGGCTTGGCGGCCGTGTTGTTGTTGGTGCCGCCATAGCTCAGACCCATGCGGTCCATGGAGTACAGGATGCGCCGCTGCACGGGCTTCAGGCCGTCGGTCACATCGGGCAGGGCACGGCCCTTGACCACTGACAACGCGTACTCGAGATAGGCGCGCTGTGCGTACTGGCCCAGGTCCAGTGCATCGCCGGCCGCCTGTTGTGCCAGATCCAGGGAGGTTTGGTCGCTCATGAAGGAATTCGTGATCTCAAAAGAATGCAATGAAGGCCGCTTACTGCGGCGTGGGCAAGCCCGTGGGCAGTGTCATGCGCAGCCGGGGCGTGGCACCGGGTGGCACCGCCACCGCAGGCACGGCCATGCCGGCGCGCTGACGGCCGCCCTGCAGCTGCTCGTAGATGCCGAGCACGGCCTTCACGTAGTTGCGGGTTTCCTGAAAAGGAGGAATGGCCTGTCCCGCGCGCCGCACGGCGCCCTCGCCCGCGTTGTAGGCGGCCAGCACGAGGTCCAGCCGCCCCGGGAACAGGCCCATCAGGTGGTTCAGGTAGCGCGCGCCGGCCGGCACGTTGACGGCAGGGTCGGCCAGTTGCTGCTGCACGCTGCGCTGGCGGCTGGCCTCCACGCCGAAGCGCTGGGCCGTGGCCGGCATCAGTTGCATCAGGCCCACCGCACCCTTGGGCGAGACGGCCTGGGCGTCGAAGCCCGACTCGACGGCGATCACGGCCTTGAGCAGGTCGTAGTCCACGCCCGTATGCTCCGAGGCCTTGCGCAGATGGACGCGCACGCTCTTGTAGCGCGGCGAGATGTCGAAGAAGCTTTGCAGCCGCGTATGCGCCTGCAGCCTGCGCCCGGCATCGCCGCTGCCGGCATCGTCCGCAGCCGCCTCGGCCGCGACCATGGGAGGCCTGAGCCCCTGCTCGCTGCTGTCATACACCGCCCCGCGGAAGTACAGGCGGTAGCGCTCATCGAGCGCCTCGGCGGCAAAGTGGGTGATGCCGCGCTCGTCCACGAAGGCCCAGAGATCGGCATGCGCCGGCCGCCCCAGTGCGCACAGCACACCAGCCACGGCCAGCGCGGCAAGCACGCCTGGGCGGCGGATCGTGGCGGCGCGGTACGGCTGCATGGCTCAGATGTCGACGTCGATGGCGTCGCCGTGCAGCTCCATCAGCTCGCGGCGCGCGGCGGCCTCGCCCTTGCCCATGAGCCTGGTGACGACCTGCTCGGCCGCCGCGAAGTCGAGGTTCATGAACTGCACGGGCAGCAGGCGGCGCGTGTCCGGGTTCAGCGTGGTCTCCCACAGCTGCTCGGCATTCATCTCGCCCAGGCCCTTGAAGCGGCTGATCTGGCATTTTTCGCGCGGCACGCCGTCCTTGGCGCACTTGTCGAGGATGGCCGTCAGTTCGCCCTCGTCCAGTGCATAGAGCTTGGCTGCGGGCTTCTTGCCACGCGCGGGCACGTCGACGCGGAACAGCGGCGGCAGCGCCACATGGATGTGGCCGGCCTCGATCAGCTTGGGAAAGTGGCGGAAGAACAGCGTCAGCAGCAGCACCTGGATATGGGAGCCATCCACGTCGGCATCCGACAGGATGCAGATCTTGCCGTAGCGCAGGCCCGAGAGGTCGGGCGTGTCCTGGGGGCCATGCGGGTCCACGCCGATGGCCACCGAGATGTCATGGATCTCGTTGTTGGCGAACAGCCGGTCGCGGTCCACCTCCCAGGTGTTGAGCACCTTGCCGCGCAGCGGCAGCACGGCCTGGATCTCCTTGTCGCGCCCCATCTTGGCACTGCCGCCGGCCGAGTCGCCCTCGACCAGGAAGACCTCGTTGAGGCTGGTGTCACGGCTTTCGCAATCGGTGAGCTTGCCGGGCAGCACGGCCACGCCCGAGCCCTTGCGCTTTTCGACCTTCTGGCCGGCCTTCTGGCGGGTCTGCGCGGCCTTGATCGCGATCTCGGCCAGCTTGCGGCCCCATTCCACATGCTCGTTGAGCCACAACTCCAGCGCGGGGCGCACGTAGCCGCTGACCAGGCGCACGGCATCGCGCGAGTTCAGGCGCTCCTTGATCTGGCCCTGGAACTGCGGGTCCAGCACCTTGGCGTTGAGCACGTAGCTGGCGCGTGCGAACACGTCGTCCGGCATGAGCTTGACCCCCTTGGGCAGCAACGAGTGCATTTCGATGAAGGCCTTGACCGCCTGGAACAATCCCTCGCGCAAGCCGCTGTCATGCGTGCCGCCAGCCGTGGTGGGAATCAGGTTGACATAGCTTTCGCGCAGGGGCGCCCCTTCTTCTGTGAAGGCCACGCACCAGGCGGCACCCTCGCCTTCGGCGAAGCTGTCATGGTGGCGGTCGGCAAAGCCCTCGCCCTCGAACAGCGGGATCACCGGCTCGCCATGCAGGCTTTGCTGCAGGTAGTCGCGCAGGCCGCCCTTGAACTGCCAGGTCTGGGTGTCGCGCGTCTTTTCATTGACCAGGGTCACCGAAACGCCCGGCATGAGCACGGCCTTGCTGCGCAGCAGGTGCATCAGTTCGCCCATGGGCAGCTGGGCGGACTCGAAATAGCGGGCATCAGGCCAGACACGCACGGTCGTCCCCTGCTTGCGCTCGCCAGCGGCCAGCGCGCGGGTCTTCAGGGGCTCGACCACATCGCCACCGGAGAAGGCGATGGTCGCGACCTTGCCGTCGCGGTGGATGCAGGCCTCCAGCCGCGTGGCCAGCGCGTTCGTGACCGAGACGCCCACGCCGTGCAGGCCGCCCGAGAAGCTGTAGGCACCGCCCTTGCCCTTGTCGAACTTGCCGCCCGCGTGCAGCCGCGTGAAGACCAGCTCGACCACGGGGGCCTTCTCCTCGGGGTGCAGGCCGAAGGGAATGCCCCGGCCGTCGTCCTCGACGCTGAAGGAGCCGTCGGAATGCAGGATGAAGCGGATTTTCTTGCCGAAGCCGGCCAGCGCCTCGTCGGCCGCGTTGTCGATCACCTCCTGCAGGACATGCAGAGGATTGTCGGTGCGCGTGTACATGCCGGGGCGCTGCTTGACGGGCTCCAGACCCTTGAGCACGCGTATCGAGCCTTCGGAGTAGTCGCTCGCGGAAGTGGAAGATGGTTTGACTGCCATGGGGGCGGATTGTAGTGTGCGCTCCGGCAGACTGCTGGATGCATTCACAGTTATTGACAGGAATTGCGGAGGTACCCGGCTCGACAGGCGCATGGGCGACGGTGTGTCCAGCGCAAAACCCGGAGTTTCGCTAAAGTTTGCCGCATGCACAAAAACAACCAACCCATGTCCATGGTGCAGATACTGCTGTGCGGGGGCGCAGTCGTCACGCTGTCCATGGGAATCCGCCACGGCTTCGGACTGTGGCTGCAGCCCATCACCCAGGAGATGGGGTGGACGCGCGAATCCTTCGCCCTGGCCATCGCCATCCAGAACCTGTCCTGGGGCGTGCTGGGCATCTTCGGCGGGATGCTCGCCGATCGCTTCGGGGCCTTTCGCGTTCTCATTGGCGGAGCCCTGCTCTATGCGGCAGGCCTGGCGGGCATGGCCGTCGCACCCACGACCGCCTGGTTCGCGCTGACCGCCGGCGTGGTGATCGGGGCCGCCCAGGCCGGCACCACCTATGCCGTCATCTATGGCGTGCTGGGCCGCCAGATCCCGGTGGCTCGGCGCAGCTGGGCCATGGGTGTGACGGCGGCGGCAGGCTCCTTCGGCCAGTTCTTCATGGTGCCCGTGGAGGGAGGCCTGATCGCCCACTTCGGCTGGTCCAACGCCCTTTTGCTGTTGTCGCTGTGCGCGCTGATGGTCATCCCGCTGGCTTTCGGATTGCGCGAGCCGGGATTCTCCGGCGGTGCAAGCAAGCCCGTTCGCGACCAGAGCGCAGGCCAGGCCGTGGCCGAGGCGCTGCGCACGCCCAGCTTCGTGCTGCTGACGGCCGGCTACTTCGTCTGCGGCTTCCAGGTGATGTTCATCGGCGTGCACATGCCCAGCTATCTCAAGGACTACGGCCTGGCGCCGCAGGTGGCCAGCATCTCGCTGGCGCTGGTCGGCCTGTTCAACATCGCCGGCACCTACGTGGCCGGCAACCTGGGCCAGCGCCTGCCCAAGCGCTACCTGCTGTCCACCATCTATTTCACGCGCTCGGTGGTCATCGTGCTGTTCCTGCTGGCGCCGCTGACACCCTGGTCGGTCTACATCTTCTCGGCCGCCATGGGTCTGCTGTGGCTGTCCACCGTACCGCTGACCAACGCCACCGTGGCCCAGATCTTCGGCGTGCAACACCTGTCCATGCTCAGCGGCATGGTGTTCTTCAGCCACCAGGTCGGCAGCTTCCTGGGGGTCTGGCTGGGCGGCTATCTCTACGACCATACGGGCAGCTACCAGGTGGTCTGGTACCTGGCCATCGCCCTGGGCGTGGCCGCGGGCCTGCTGAACCTGCCGATCCGCGAGGCGCCCGTGGCCAGGCTGCGCCCGGGCGGCGCCACGGCCTGAGATGATGGCCACCAGGTACCGCCCCGGGCTTCTGGGCAGGCTGGTGCTGTGGGCCGCCGTGCTGGCGGCCCTGGGCCTGGTCTTCATGCTCTACCTGCAACCGCAATTCATGCTGAGCATGGCCGATCAACTCTGGGCCTGCTTCTGAAGCGGCTGCGGCATCAACGGGGCGGAGGCACAATGGCGCCGCCTTCCATTGATTTCCCCTGCTCCACATGCATGCAGCCACACCGCCCTCCTCCTGGATCCAGCGCTGGTCCCACCTGCTGGCGCCGCAAGCGACCGTGCTCGACGTGGCCTGCGGCCCCGGCCGCCACATGCGCTGGTTCCATGCGCGCGGCCATGCCGTCACGGGCGTGGACCGCGATGCCCAGGCCCTCGCGGGCCTGCAGGGCGTGGGCGAGCAACTGTGCGCCGACATCGAGAACGGCCCCTGGCCCCTGGCCGGCCGGCAGTTCGGTGCCGTGATCGTGACCAACTACCTTTGGCGCCCCCTTTGGCCCGGACTGCTGGACAGCGTGGCGCCTGGCGGCGTGCTGCTGTATGAAACCTTTGCACAGGGCAACGAAGCCTTCGGCAAGCCGTCCCGGCCGGACTTCCTGCTGGCGCCCGGCGAGTTGCTGCAGGCCTGCGCGGGCTGGCACATCGTCGCCTACGAGCACGGCCTGCTGCACGGGCCCGACCGCATGATCCAGCGCATCGCCGCGCTGCGCCCCGATGGCAGAGGCCGGGAACCCGTGGCGCAGTTGGCGCATCAGAAGGCAGCGGACCCCGCAATCGCCTGAATCCCTACGGGCAGGCGCCTTGGGCCTGCCTTCGACACTCGTTAGAATGGTCCTTTCCCGTTTTTTCTTGCGGACATGACATCCTCCTCCGTCGCCCTCACTGGCAGCATCGTTGCCCTCATCACGCCCATGCACGAGGACGGTAGCGTCGACTACCCGGCGCTGCGAAAACTGATCGACTGGCATGTGGCCGAGGGCACGGACTGCATCGGCGTCGTGGGAACGACAGGCGAATCCCCCACCGTCAACGTGGAGGAACACTGCGAAATCATCCGCGTGTCCGTCGAGCAGGCGGCAGGCCGCGTGCCGGTCATGGCCGGCTGCGGCGCCAACAGCACGCACGAAGCCATCGAGCTGGCCCGCTACGCCAAGAAGGTCGGCGCCGACAGCCAGCTGCAGGTCGTGCCCTACTACAACAAGCCCACGCAGGAGGGCCAGTACCAGCACTTCAAGGCCATCGCCGAGGCCGTGGGCGACCTGCCCATCGTGCTGTACAACGTGCCCGGCCGCTCCGTGGCGGACATGCAGCATGACACCGTGCTGCGCCTGGCGCAGATCCCCGCCATCATCGGCATCAAGGAGGCCACGGGCAACATCGAGCGCGCCCAGTGGCTGATCCGCGAAGTGCCCCAGGGCTTCGGCGTGTATTCCGGCGATGATCCGACTGCCGTCGCGCTGATGCTGTGCGGCGGCCATGGCAACATCAGCGTCACCGCCAACGTGGCGCCGCGCCTGATGAGCGAGCTGTGCAAGGCTGCCCTGGCCGGTGACGTGCGCACCGCGATGGATCTGCAGATGCGCCTGATGCCCGTGCACAAGAACCTCTTCGTCGAGGCCAACCCCATTCCCGTCAAGTGGGCCGCAGCCCGCCTGGGCCTGTGCGGCCCGGCCATGCGCCTGCCCATGACACCCCTGAGCAAGAACCTGGAAGCCACCGTGGAAGCCGCACTGCGCTCCGCGGGTCTTCTGTGAGGCTGCAGCCCCACCGACCGAACGCACCAAGGATATTCGCGTGAAACAGCCCATTGCACGTCTGAGCCTGCTGAGCCTGGCCATCGGCCTGACCGCCTGCACGACCACGTTCCAAGAGAGCAAGATCGACTACAAGAGCGCCGGCAAGCAGCAGGCGCCCACGCTGGAGGTCCCGCCGGACCTGACCCAGCTGTCCACCGACTCGCGCTATGCCGTGCCCGGCGGCGTCGTCTCGGCCGCTGCCATGGAGGCCAACTCCAAGGCGCAAAAGCCTTCTGAGGGCCGCACGGCCGCAGCCACGCTGGGCGACGTGCGCATCGAGCGCAACGGCGAACAGCGCTGGCTGGTGATCAAGCGCCCCGCTGATCAGCTGTGGGAGCCCGTGCGCGACTTCTGGCTGGAAAACGGATTCATCTTCACCACCGAGGACCGCCAGCTCGGCATCATCGAGACCGACTGGGCCGAGAACCGCGCCAAGATCCCGCAGGACGTGATCCGCAAGACGCTGGGCAAGGTCTTCGACGGCCTGTACTCCACCAGCGAGCGCGACAGGTTCCGCACCCGCCTGGAACGCGGCGCCGATGGCACGACGGAGGTCTACATCACCCACCGCGGCATGCAGGAGGTCTACACCAGTGCCCAGAAGGACCAGACCATCTGGCAGCCGCGTCCTTCCGATCCGGAACTGGAAACCGAATTCCTGCGCCGCCTGATGGTCAAGCTCGGCGTCAGCCAGGAGCAGGCCGATGCCGTTGCCAAGGCCGACACCACCGCGGCCACCGCCACAGGCAGCGTACGCATGGACACCGTCAATGGACAGCCCGTGCTGCAGATCGATGAAGGCTTCGACCGCGCATGGCGCCGCGTGGGCGTGGCGCTGGACCGCACGGGCTTCACCGTCGAGGACCGCGACCGCAGCCGCGGCATCTACTTCGTGCGCTATGTCGCCCCCGATGCCAAGGTGGAGCCCAAGGGATTCTTCGGCAAGCTGTTCAGCCGCTCGCCCGATGCGGCCCCTCCGGTCAAATACCAGATCCAGGTGCGCAGCGAAGGCAGCAAATCCACGGTCAGCGTGCTCAACACGCAGGGCCAGCCCGAGACCTCGGCCAACGCCCAGCGCATCGTGCGCGTCATCACCGACGACATGAAGTAAGCGAGACCATCCTCTTGGGGGGGTGTGGCGGCAGCGCCCGCCCTCGCTTGCAGCCACCGCGCAGCCTGCTGCCGGTGGCTTTTTTGCGCCTTGTCCATGGACGCAGGACCGCCGTGCACAGGCGAAAAAAAAACCGCATCCGAAAGATGCGGTTCTTGGCGGCAGGCAACCCAGGGCCCTGCCATCGGCGAAGGCCGGATTACTGCTTGGTGGCTTCCTTGGCGGCAGCGTCGGCAGCAGCCTTGGCAGCGTCGGCGGCGGCATCCGCAGCGGGAGCTGCAGGAGCGGCAGCGTCGGCGGCGGGCGCTGCGGGAGCAGCTGCGTCGGCGGCGGGAGCGGCAGGAGCGGCTTCTGCGGGAGCGGGAGCGGCCGGTGCGGGAGCTTCAGCAGCAGGTGCGGGAGCGGGGGCCGGAGCCTCTTCCTTCTTGCCGCAAGCGGCCAGAGCTGCAGCAGCGATCACGGTAGCCAGGATCAGAGAGTTCTTCATCACAGTTTCCTAGAGAGTAGGTTAGAAGACAGTAAACAGGGCAGGCCCCGCCAGAGCGCGCAGGATGCCAGCAACCAGCGCGCTACGGCCAAGCCGTGTCAAACACATTCATTCGACTTGGAGCGGATTATAGGGAGGTTTTCAAGAGGCTGACTGAAACTGACAACCCATGAACAATTCCGCACAAATCCCCTTGTCAAAACCGGATGGGGCAGCAGCCAAGCTGCCTTGGCGTCCACTGTGTAACAAAACCAGGTTGCTGTCAAATTACTGACGGACTTCAGACAATTCTTTACAAATCCATCAGAGTCCGCCCCCGGCCAGCAGAACACTGTCAACAGTGAATGCCCGAACTTAGCATGCCTGCGCCACAGCGTCCAGCCGGTTCACGACAGGCTGCCTGCACGGACCCACCCGGCATCGAACCAGGAGGACAGCAGCTCCAGCGCATCGTCGCTGGCCTTGGCCAGATCGGCGCGGGACAGGCTGCGGGTATCGGCCAGCTTGCGCATCAGCGTGGCATCGCGGCCACCGGCCAGGTAGCTTTCGCCGTTGATGAAGACGTGCCGGGCGTCATACATCATGCGCGTGCGCCGGTCGAGCACCACGCTCTCGAACATGCCGTTCTCCTCGCCATGCTCGAACCAGACGTTGGCCTTGGGCTCGGTCATGTATTCGCCCAGGGCACGCTCCAGCGCCAGCGGCTCGGCCAGGGCGCGCTCCAGCGCCTTGCGCGCGAAGTCATGCAGGCTGGCGGGGATCTCGCCCGGGGCCTCGACGGCCGGCTGGTCGGGATCGCGGTAGACGACGGGGACTTCGGGCTCGTCCGGCTCGTCGGACATGCGCAGCAGCAGCTCGCGGGCCAGCTCTTCGCGGGCGGGCGAGCGAAAGCCGATGGAGTAGGTCATGCACTCGCCTTCGGCAATGCCGTCGTGGGCCCACTTGGGCGGCAGGTAGAGCATGTCGCCGGGCTCGAGCACGAACTCCTCCTCGGGCTCGAAATGCGAGAGGACCTTGAGCGGCACGTCGGGTTGCAGCGACAGGTCCTTCTGGCGGCCGATGCGCCAGCGGCGGCGGCCGTGGGCCTGCAGCAGGAATACATCGTAACTGTCGAAGTGCGGGCCCACGCCGCCCTGGTCGGTGGCGAAGCTGATCATCAGGTCATCCAGCCGCGCCTCGGGCACGAAACGGAACTGCTGCATGAGCTGGTGCACGCCGTCGTCGTGCAGATCCACCCCCTGCACCAGCACGGTCCAGCCGGGCTTTTGCAGCGAAGGCAGGCTGCGCCGCGACAGTGGGCCGTGGCTGAGCTTCCAGGCCCCGCCATCGAGCTGCTGGATCAGGCGCGACTCCACCCCGTCCTCGCCGGCCATGGCCAGCAGGCGCGCGCGCGGGATCAGGGGCTTGAAGCCCGGGATCGCCTGGCGCACCAGCAGCGGCTTCTTGTGCCAGTGGCGACGCATGAATTGAGAAGCGGTAAGCCCGCCCAGCAGGGCAAGCGGGGTGTTCGTGTCCATGAAAAGGTCCGGAAAGAGCAGAGAGACAGGGCGGCATTGTCCTATGCGGCCCCTTGCCCTGTCCTGGCGCCAGCGCAAGCAGGCGCCCGATCGCTTCATGCCGGCACGCGCATGGCACGGAAATCCGAGGGCGACAAGCCCGTATAGGCCTTGAAGGCACGGCTGAAATGCGCGCTGCTGCCAAAGCCGCAGTCCATGGCCACCTCGGTGATGGTGCGCTGCGCGTGCGCAGGCAGCAACAGCTCGCGCATGCACAGCTCCAGCCGGCTGTGCTGGATGAAGGCCCCCAGGCTGGTCTGGCTGTCGGCGAAGGCATTGTGCAGATGGCGCTTGCTGCAGTTGAGTGCCACGGCCACCGTCTCCACGGACAGCGCGGGATCGCGCAGATGGGCCGCAACATGCGCGCGGATGCGGTCCTGCAACGCCATCTGCTGCGTGCCTGCCGTACCCTGCCCCGCCAGCTCCTGCAGCGACAGGTGCACCATGTCCAGCAGCAGCTCGCCGGCGCGGCGCGCCAGATGCGGCGCCATGCCGGGCAGTTCCTGGTAGGTGCTGCGCATGGTCTCCAGCGCGATGCGGGCGATGCCGGAGCTGCCCCCCACATTGCGCCCCATCAGGCCTTCCAGCCGGATGCCGCGGTCGATGATGGCCTGGCGTGGCAGCATGACGATCAGGTGCTCGGACCACTCGGGATTGGAGACCTCGTACTCCTGCGCGGTGTCGTAGATCACCCAGCTGCCGCTGCGCACGCTGGTCTCGCGGCTGTGCTGGCGCACGCTGGCCACGCCCTCCCAAGGCGCGACGATCTTCAGGTAGGGCGACTCATGGGCACGCAGCCCCTGCATGCTGCGGATCACACGGTGGCGACCGGCTTCCAGCTTGGTCAGCACCACGTCGCCGGCGTTGGCCACTCGCACATGGCCTTCAAACAGGCTGTCGCCATAGAGGTCCGTATGCAGGCCTGCGAACAGCCGCGCCATCCAGGCATGCCAGGCCGGTGCCGCCTCGTCGGGCGGCAGTCCGTCGGTGCTCAATACCATGGCATCGGTCATATGCGCTCTCTCCTCTTCGCCGCGCACGGACAGGGAGGGTCGCGCGGCCATGGAGCGATTATCGAAAGCGCGGCGCCACCGGGCCCCGAGGCTTTCCCCTCATGCCCACTGGACAAGGGAAAACCCCAAACCCTCTGCACGATCCGTCATGCGCTTTGTGCACGCGAGGCCGCGCCCCGCGCAGGCCACCTGCCTACGATGCATGGACTGCCCCGCGCACGGAATTCCCACTTCAGGAGACACACATGATCGAACAAACCATGCTCATCGCCGGCCAGGCTGTGCAGGCCGGCAACGGCGCCACCTTCGAGCGCAGGAATCCGCTGGACGGCTCGGTGGCCACGCGCGCCCCGGCCGCCACGCCCGAGGACGCCGTGCGCGCCGTCGAGGCCGCGCACAAGGCCTTTCCCGCCTGGGCCGCCCTGGGCCCGACCGAGCGCCGCCAGATGCTGATGAAGGCTTCGCAGGCGCTGGAGGCCAAGACCGAGGCCTTTGCCGCCGCCATGGCCGCCGAGACCGGTGCATCGGGCATCTGGGCCGGCTTCAACGTGCACCTGGCCGCCAGCATGTTCCTGGAGGCCGCCTCGCTGACCACCCAGATCAGCGGCCAGATCATCCCCTCCGACGTGCCCGGCAGCCTTGCCATGGCCGTGCGCCAGCCTGCTGGCGTGGTGCTGGGCATCGCCCCCTGGAACGCGCCCGTCATCCTGGCCGTGCGCGCCATCGCCACGCCGCTGGCCTGCGGCAACACCGTGGTGCTCAAGGGCTCGGAGCTGTGTCCCGCCACCCATGGGCTGATCATCGAGGCGCTGCAGGAAGGCGGCCTGCCGCCTGGCGTGGTCAACTTCGTGACCAACGCACCCGAGGATGCAGGCGCCGTGGTCGAAGCCATGGTGGCCCACCCGGCCGTGCGCCGCGTGAACTTCACGGGCTCCACGCGCGTGGGCCGCATCATCGGCCAGACCTGCGCAAGGTACCTCAAGCCCGCCATCCTGGAGCTCGGCGGCAAGGCGCCCTTCGTGGTGCTGGACGATGCCGACATCGACGCCGCCGTGGCCGGCTGCACCTTCGGTGCCTTCGCCAATTCGGGCCAGATCTGCATGTCCACCGAGCGAATCATCGTGGACGAGGCCGTCGCCGAAGAGTTCCTGGCCAAGCTCACGGCACGCGCCAGCACGCTGCCGCTGGGCGACCCGCGCAAGGGCCCCGTGGTACTGGGCTCCGTGGTGGACATGGCCACCGTGGAGCGCGCCAACCGCCTGATCGACGACGCGCTGGCCAAGGGCGCGAAGCTGCTGTGCGGCGGCAAGGCCACCGATACGCTGATGGCCGCCACGCTGATCGACGGCGTGACGCCCGAGATGGACATCTTCCGCGAGGAAACCTTCGCCCCCGTGAAGGCCATCGTGCGCGTGCGCGGAGAAGAGCAGGCCATCGCCATGGCGAACGACAACGAGTTCGGCCTGTCCTCTTCCGTCTACACCCGCGACACGGCGCGTGGCTGGCGCGTGGCCGCCCGCATCGAGGCCGGTATCTGCCACGTCAACGGTCCCACAGTGCACGACGAGGCGCAGATGCCCTTCGGCGGCGTGAAGAACTCGGGCTACGGCCACTTCGGCGGTCAGGCCGGCATCGACGCCTTCACCGAGACGCGCTGGATCACCCTGCAGACCACGCCGCGCCACTATCCGTTCTGAGCACCCGCCCCGCACAGGGGCTACCGGCCGGTGCCGCAACGCCGCCGGGCAGGCATGGGAAAATCGCTGCAACGTGGCCGCCAGACCGACCCGCCATCAACGGGCAGGGCTGGCGGCCTTTTCACCGTCCCCACGGCGCGGCAGTGCCCGCGCAAGCCTGAACATCATGGAAATCACCGAACAATGCGTGGTCGCACTGACCTGGACCCTCAAGGACACCCTGGGCGAGGAACTGGACGTGCTCGACGAGCCCGTGGAATTCCTGGTCGGCGGCGATGACCTGCTCAAGCGCATCGAGGAGGCCCTGCAGGGCCACGGCCAGGGCAAGGTCCTGGACCTGCACCTGGAGCCCGAGGAAGCCTTTGGCGACTATGACGAAAGCCTGATCTTCCTGGAGCCGCGCGCCCTGTTCCCGGCAGAGCTGGAAGAAGGCATGAGCTTCGAGGCCAGCGCCCTGCCCAAGGGCTGCAGCGCCGTGCAGCCCGACCTGCTCTACACCGTCACCGAGATCTATCCCGAGCACGTGGTGCTGGACGGCAACCACCCGCTGGCCGGCATCGCGCTGCGCCTGCACCTGAAGGTCGAGCACGTGCGCGAAGCCACCGAGGAGGAAATCGGCCGCGGCTCGGCCGGCACGGGCTTTTTCCGCGTGCAGCCCATGGCGCCAGGCAGCGATACGCTGCATTGATGAAGCCGCGCGCTCCCATGACAAAGGGCTCCAGCGGGAGCCCTTTGTCCATCCCGAACGCTCAGCGATACAGCTGGTTGCCATCCACGCGCACCACCTCGCCGATGCGCATCTGCGGATTGTTCTGGTAGTCGAACACGCGCGTGCTGCCGTCGTTCAGTTGCACGGTGACGCGGTAGACATCGCGCAGGTCGCCGGGCCCCGTGTTCTTTTCGATGGCATTGCCCGCCATGGCACCTCCGACCACGCCCGCGATGGTGGCGATGTCACGGCCGCTGCCCTTGCCGACCTGCCGGCCCAGCACGCCACCGACCACGCCGCCGACCACGGCCCCCGCGCCTATGCCGGATCCTCCGATGCCGCTGGGCTGCTGCACCTGCACCAGCTGCACATTGGAGACGCGCCCCTGCTGCACATAGCTGCCGCCTTGCCCCCCACCGGGATAGCCGTTGCCGGGATAACCACCGCTGGGATAGCCGCTGGTCGGATAGCCCCCGGCGGGGTAGCCCCCGGCAGGATAGCCGCCCTGTTGCGGATAGCCCGCGCAGGCGCTCAGCAGCAGTGCGGCCATGCAGCTGGCACCGATGGCGCTCAGGCGATGAATGGAAGGCATGGAAAATCTCCTGTGTACTGTCCGTGGATCGATCAAGGGCAGCCACGGGTATCGCCCGCGACTGCATGCCATTTCAACGCCACAGGCCGCGCCTGCGCCGACCGGACGGAACACTTGCTGACAATAATCAGCCTTCCCATGCCGCCTCAATGCCTTGCGCGCACGCTGAGCACGTTGCCGTTGTTGCCATCGACGTAGAGTTTCACGGAGCGCCCGTCGCCGGTCAGTCCCTTGACTTCGTAGAGTCCGCCCTCCCACTCGATCTCGCTGAGGCTGCGGTAGCCCAGCCCTTCCATGCGCTCGGAGATCTCGCGGATGCTCAGGCCGGGCCCCTGGAAAGTGCCGCGCACGGAGGCGGCCGTCGTGGCCATGGCCTGGCTCGCTTGCGCGGTCACCGAGGGCTCGCCCGTTGCGGCGGCCTCGGCCTGCACCTGGGCCACGAGGGCGACGCCGGCGATGAGGGCAATGCCCAGGCCGGTCAGGCCATGGCTGGCGATACGGGAAATGAGGGATTGCTTGGCGGTCATGCGGTTCTCCTTGGCGTATGAACAAGGGCTGAAAGCCAGCCCGGGCACCTGTCGCCGACGGCATCGAGGGATGGCATCTGCGACGGCATGGCGCCATTGTTCGGGGCCTGCCATGAACGCAGGCTGAAGCATCCGTTCATGCACGGTTCATCCGCGCTGCGCTATAAGTCCTGCAAAGACTGCCGGGGCCTTGCGCCCCATCCCCAGACCATGGCCATGCAAAGAAATCCCTCTCCATCTCCCCACCGACACTCCTTGATGGTGATCGCCGCGCTCGTGCTGATGGCGGCCGCCCTGGCATCCTGGACCACGCCCAGCGATGCCGGCGACAGCGACCACGAACTGGCCCGCCGGGCCTTGCAGCAAGGCCAGGTGCTGCCGCTGCGCACCGTGCTCGACCAGGTCGAACGCGAATACCAGGGCCAGGTCATCAAGGTCGAGTTCGAGCATGACGATGGCCGCTTCATCTACGAGATCCGGCTGTTGCAGTCCGGCGGCCGTGTGGCCAAGCTCAAGATCGATGCCCGCGACGGCAAGGTGCTGAGCTTCAAGCGCAAGGACTAGAGCGATGCGCATACTCGTGGTGGAAGATGAACCCACGCTCCGCGGCCAGCTCGTTCAGGCACTGCAGGAGGCTGGCCATACGGTGGAGACCGCCGGCGACGGCGCAACGGCCCAATACCTGGGCGAGGTCGAGGCATTCGACGCCGCCGTGCTGGACCTGGGTCTGCCCGTGCGCGACGGACTGACCGTGCTGCGGGCCTGGCGCGCGCAAGGTCGCAGCATGCCCGTGATGATCCTCACTGCGCGCGGTGCCTGGCACGAGAAGGTGGCCGGCATGGATGCCGGCGCGGACGACTACCTGTCCAAGCCGTTCCATATGGAGGAGCTCATGGCAAGGCTGCGCGCCCTGCTGCGCCGGCTCAGCCCGCATGCCAGCGCCCAGTGGCAGTGCGGGGCCATCGTGCTCGATTCGCGCCAGGCCCGCGTGAGCGTGGCCGGCCAGGCACTCAGCCTGACCAGCCACGAATTCAAGGTCCTGGCGCTGCTGATGCAGCGCGTGGGCGAGGTGATCTCGCGCACCGAGCTGTCCGAGCACATCTATCCGCAGGACAGCGACCGCGACTCCAACACCATCGAGGTCTTCGTGGGCCGCCTGCGCAAGAAGCTGCCCCCCGGCAGCATAGAGACCGTGCGCGGCCTGGGCTACCGGCTGGTCGATTGCAGCGCCCCCCCGGCATGACAGCGCGACCAGGCACATCGGGCTGGCGTCTCGGCGATTCGCTGCGCCTGCGCCTGCTGGCCGGAACGCTGGCCTGGGTGCTGGCAGCCGTGCTGGTGGCCGGCTGGGGATTGCGCGGACTGTTCCGCGACCACATCGCCCAGCAGTTGCAGGCCCAACTGGTGCTTCAGCTCGACCAGTTGAGCGCTGCCGTCAACAGCCTGCCCGGCGGACGCATCGAAGTCGGCATGGCGGTGGGTGATCCCCGCCTGTCGCAGCCGCTGTCGGGCCTGTACTGGCAGATCGACCGGCTGGCTGGCGAGGCGGGCACCACCGCTGCCGCCGGCCAATTGCGCTCCCGCTCCCTCTGGGACCAGACACTGGACTGGCGCCAGTTCCGAGCCGACACCGGCAGCCCCGGCGCGCACCACGAAGACACGGCCCTGCGTACCGGCACGCTGCCCGACGGACAAGGCCACCAGCTGGTGGCCGTGGCGCGTCCGCTGCAGCTGCCCGAGTCCGACGCGCCGCCGCTGCGCCTGATCGTCGCGGCCGACAGCGTGCTGCTGGCCGAGCCCATGCAGCGCTTCACCACCATGCTGATCGCCGCTCTCGGCACGCTGGCAGCCGGCCTTGCGCTGGCCGTGGTCCTGCAGCTTCGTCTTGCGCTGCGGCCGCTGCAATGGCTGCGCAAGGGCCTGTCCGATGTGCGCACGGGCGCCACGCCGCGGCTGGAAGGCCATTTCCCCCGCGAGCTCCAGCCCCTGGTGCAGGAGTTCAACCATGTGCTCGGCGTCAATGCCGACATGGTGCAGCGCGCGCGCACCCAGGCCGGCAACCTGGCCCATGCCGTCAACACACCGCTGACCATCCTGGGCAATGCCGCCGAGCAGGCCGATGGCCCTCTGGCCGACCTGGTGCGCGAGCAGGTGGCCAGCGCCGGCCGCCAGGTGGAGCACCACTTGGCCCGTGCGCGCGCGGCTGCGCGCCAGGCCACGGGCCTGCGCACTCCGGTGCGGACTCCGCTGGAGTCCCTGGTGCGCACCATGGCCCGGCTGCATGCGGGGCGCGGCATCCGCTTCACGCTGGAGGGAGAACCCGCGCACTGGGACTTCCTGGGCGATGCCCAGGACCTGATGGAGATGCTGGGCAACCTGCTGGACAACGCAGGCAAATGGGCCGGGCAGGCCGTCAGGCTCGATGTCCAGGGCCACGATGCACAGCTGCTGCTGACCGTGGACGACGACGGCCCCGGCATTGCACCGGACGCGCAGCAGCGCATCTTCGAGCGCGGCGAGCGCCTTGACGAGCGCCGCCCCGGCGCGGGACTGGGCCTGGACATCGTGCGCGACCTGGTGCAGACCTACGGCGGCGGCATCGAGGCCAGCCGCTCGCCGATGGGCGGGTTGCGCATGCAGCTGCGCCTGCCGGGTGCCAGAAGGGACGGGTGAGGGCGCGGGCGCGCGCGATGGCAGCCTGGCGGCGGCTCAGTGCCCGCGCAGGGCACGCAGGACCTGCACCAGCGTATCGGCTTGGGGAAACAGCCAGTCGGCCAGGGCCCCGAGCGCCACGGCCGCCACCAGCGCACCCAGCACCGGCTTCCAGCTCAGGCGCAGCGCGGCCAGCAGCCAGCCCTCGCGCTCCACCACATAGAGCGTGCGCGCCATCAGCAGCGCAAAGGCCACCTCCACCGCCACGGCCAGGAACAGATCGGCGCCAAAGACCAGCCACAGCAGCGACCCCGCCCCCGTGACCGCCACCAGCAAGGCGGCGAACACCAGCAGCACCGGCACCAGGACCACGGCGCCCTCGTCGAGCCCGTCGATGCCGGGCAGGTCCACTCCCGGCAGGTCGATGCCCTGCGATGCGGAGGATGCGACCTCCGGCAGGGCCCCTGCGTCATCCCAACTGCCGCTGGCCCCGCCGCCACCATAGGAGCCCCCCTGCCCGCTCTCGAAACCGCCCGGCTCCGGGCCGCGGGAAGGCGAGCCTCCGCCGGAAGTGGCATCCGGCACGTCCCAGTCGCGGCGCAGCATGCACTCGGCCCACAGGCGCACCAGCAGCAGATACAGCAGATAGCCGCTGGCCAGGGCGACGCCATAGCGCAGCGCCATGCTGTGCATGCCCGCATGCAGCAGGGCCAGGCTCAGCAGCGCCATGCCGGCCAGGCTGAGGCCGCCGGTCAGCGCTGCGTGCAGGCGCAGCCAGTGGCGCTGCTGCAGGCGGCGGCGCATGCGGTCTTCCTCGGTCAGCAGCACGCGCGTCCACGATGCGGAGCGGCGCCTGCGCGCAGATGGCCTTGCCATGCGGACCTCCCTCGCGCCGGGCCCCTGGCAACGGGCCCGGCCTGGTGTTACTGCTTGCCGGTCGAGCCGTAGCCGCCAGCGCCTCGCTCGGAAGCCGCCTCGAACTCCTCGACGATGTTGAAGCGCGGCTGCACCACGGGCACGATGATCAACTGGGCCAGACGGTCCATGGGCTGCAGCGTGAAGCCCGTGGCCGAACGGTTCCAGGCACTGACCATGAGCTGGCCCTGGTAGTCGCTGTCGATCAGGCCGACGAGATTGCCCAGCACGATGCCGTGCTTGTGGCCCAGGCCCGAGCGCGGCAGGATCATGGCCGCGTAGCCGGGATCCTTCAGATACATGGCCATGCCCGTGGGCACGAGCTGCCACTGGCCGGGTTCGAGCGTCAGCGGCGCATCGATGCAGGCACGCAGGTCCAGGCCCGCGCTGCCCGGCGTGGCATAGGCGGGCATGTTCTCGCGCAGGCGCGCGTCAAGGATCTTGATGTCAACGTTCATGAAAACAGGCTGGGGAGGGCCTCAGGAGGATCCGGAGGGCGGCTCCCGCAAAAAGCAAAGCGCGCATTGTGCCCCGTGCCATCAACGGGGTGATCGCAGCCCGGCGCGAAAACCTTTGAAAAGGGCATTGATGACGGTCAGCAGCAAGATGATGGGGCCCATGCCGGGAATCGCCACAGCGAGGATCAGCCCGATCACCAGGGCCAGCCATTGGCCCGGCCCCAGCTTGAAGCCCGTCTTGCCGCCTGCCTTGGCTGTCGTCGCTGCCCGGACCTGGGCACGCGCCGCCTGGCGGCCACGATCGGCCTTGCCGCCATGCCGGTCCCCGGCAGGCGCCTGCCGGTCGGCAGCGGCCTGCCCTGACGCCTGCTGCGCCGCGGCGCGCGCCTTCTCGGCGGCCGCCTGCACCTGCTCACGCACGCGCTCGGCCACGGAACGGGCCTGCGCGCCGGGGGTGGCCACCGCATCGGTGAAATCGCTGCGTCCCTGGGCCAGCCAGCCCTGGGCTGCCGAGCGGTACAAGGGGCTGGAGCGCAGCAGTTCATCCACATAGCGCACATAGTCGCCGTGGCGTGGGCCTTCGTAGGAGGTCTGTGGCATGCGGGCTTTCCGTGGTTCAGCGCAGGGGGGGCAGGCGCCGTGCGATCTCGGCGACGAGCTGGCGCGCCAGCAGCGCCTTGGAGGCGTGCGGCAACTCCTTCGTACCGGCCTCATCGATCAGCAGCAGGGCATTGTCATCGCGCCCGAAGGTCGCCGGACCGATGTTGCCCACCAGCAGCGGCACCTGCTTGCGCTGGCGCTTGGCGCTGGCGTGCTGCAGCAGGTCATGGCTCTCGGCCGCGAAGCCCACGCAATACAGCTGGCCGCTGCGCGCGCGCTCGGACTGCGCCGCGGCGGCGAGGATGTCGGGGTTCTCGACGAAGGCCAGCGTGGGCACCCGGCCCGAGCCGTCCTTCTTGATCTTCTGATCGGCCGCGCTGGCCGGACGCCAGTCGGCCACGGCCGCAGTGGCGACGAAGACGCCGGTCTGGGGCAGTTGCTGCTGCACGGCGTCGAACATCTGCTGCGCCGACTGCACGTCGATGCGCTGCACGCCACGCGGGGTGGCCAGATGCACGGGGCCGGCCACCAGGGTCACCTGGGCGCCAGCCTCGCGCGCGGCCCGCGCGATGGCAAAGCCCATCTTGCCGCTGGAATGGTTGGTGATGCCGCGCACCGGGTCGATGGCCTCGAAGGTCGGCCCGGCCGTGACCAGCAGCCTGCGGCCCTGCAGCAGCTTGGGGGTGAAGAGTGCGGCCAATTCCTCCATGATCTCCTCGGGCTCCAGCATGCGGCCGTCGCCGGTCTCGCCGCAGGCCTGGTCGCCCGTGCCCACGCCCAGCACCTGCGCACCGTCGGCGGCGACCTGCGCCAGGTTGCGCTGCGTGGCCGGATGGGCCCACATCTCGCGGTTCATGGCGGGCGCCAGCAGCAGCGGCACGCGGTCCATGGGCCGCGCCAGGCACATCAGGCTCAGCAGCTCGTCGGAGCGCCCCTGCACCAGGCGTGCGATGAAATCCGCGCTGCACGGTGCGATCAGCATGGCATCGGCCTCGCGGCTGAGGTTGATGTGGGGCATGTTGTTGGGCTCGCGCGCATCCCACTGCGAGCCATAGACCGGGCGCCCGGACAAGGCCTGCATGGTCACGGGCGTGATGAACTGCTCGGCCGCCTCGGTCATCACCACCTGGACCGTGGCGCCGGCCTGCACCAGCAGCCGCACCAATTGCGCCGATTTGTAACAAGCCACGCCTCCGGAGAGGCCGAGCACCAGATGTTTGCCTGCGAACACTTCAGTCATGGCGCGCAATTTAGCAGACGGCGCGCGATCCCAGAGCCCCGCTCGGCGCGGCGAATTCGGCGGCGCATCTATAATCCTGCTTTACCACCACCAAAAAAAGACATGACCAAATTTGTCTTCGTCACAGGCGGTGTGGTGTCTTCCCTGGGCAAGGGAATCGCCTCAGCCTCCCTTGCTGCGATCCTCGAATCGCGCGGCCTCAAAGTCACCCTCATCAAGCTGGACCCCTACATCAACGTAGATCCGGGCACCATGTCGCCCTTCCAGCACGGCGAAGTGTTCGTGACCGACGATGGCGCCGAGACCGATCTGGACCTGGGCCACTATGAGCGTTTCATCGAGACGCGCATGAAGCAGTCCAACAATTTCACCACCGGGCGCATCTACCAGAGCGTGCTCGAGAAGGAGCGCCGCGGCGACTACCTGGGCAAGACCGTGCAGGTGATTCCGCACGTGACCAACGAGATCCAGGAATACATCAAGCGCGGCGCCGGCGTCGGCACGCCCGATGCGGTGGACGTGGCCATCTGCGAGGTCGGCGGGACGGTGGGCGACATCGAGTCCCTGCCCTTCCTGGAGGCCGTGCGCCAGCTGGCCCTCAAGCAAGGCCCCAACAACACGGCCTTCGTGCACCTGACCTACCTGCCCTGGATCGCCACGGCCGGCGAGCTCAAGACCAAGCCCACGCAGCACACGGTGCAGAAGCTGCGCGAGATCGGCATCCAGCCCGACGCCCTGCTGTGCCGCGCCCAGCACCGCGTGCCGGACGAGGAAAAGGAAAAGATCTCGCTGTTCACCAACGTGCCCGAGTGGGGCGTGATCTCCATGTGGGACGTGGACACCATCTACAAGGTGCCGCGCATGCTGCACGAGCAGGGCCTGGACGGCCTGATCTGCGACAAGCTGCGCCTGAACACGCCGCCCACCAACCTCAAGCGCTGGGACGACCTGGTCCATGAGACCGAGCATCCGCAAGGCGAGGTCAAGATCGCCATGGTCGGCAAGTACGTCGAACTGTCGGATGCCTACAAGTCGGTCAACGAAGCGCTCAAGCACGCCGGCATGCAAAGCCACGTGCGCGTGAAGATCACCCACGTCGACTCCGAGACCATCAGCGACGCCAATGCGCGCGACAAGCTCTCTCAGTACGACGCCATCCTCGTGCCCGGCGGCTTCGGCTCGCGCGGCGTGGAAGGCAAGATCTCCACGGCGCGCTTCGCCCGCGAGAACAAGGTCCCCTACCTGGGCATCTGCCTGGGCATGCAGGTGGCCACCATCGAATACGCCCGCCACGTGGCGGGCCTGGAAGGCGCCAACTCCACCGAGTTCGACGCCAAGGCCGCCCACCCCGTGATCGCGCTGATCACCGAGTGGAAGGACGCCGACGGCACCGTGAAGACGCGCGACGAGAACTCCGACCTGGGCGGCACCATGCGCCTGGGCGCCCAGTCCTCGGACGTGCAGCCCGGCACGCTGGCACACGGCATCTACGGCGACGTGGTCACCGAACGCCATCGCCACCGCTACGAGGCCAACGTCCAGTACCTGGACCAGTTGCGCGAAGCCGGCCTGGTGATCTCGGCGCTGACCCAGCGTGAGCAACTGACGGAAATCGTCGAGCTGCCCAGGCAGGTCCACCCCTGGTACATCGGCGTGCAATTCCACCCCGAGTTCAAGTCCACGCCCTGGAGCGGCCACCCGCTGTTCAACGCCTTCGTCAAGGCCGCGATCGAGCGCCAGAAGGCGCCTCGCAAGCCCTGAGCCCGCCGCCGCCCACCATTTCCCAAGGAATCCCCACCATGAAACTCTGCGGCTTCGATGTCGGCCTCGACCGACGCTTCTTTCTCATTGCAGGCCCCTGCGTCGTCGAGTCCGAGCAACTGCAGATGGACGTGGCGGGGCAACTCAAGGAAATCACGGCGGCCCTGGGCATTCCCTTCATCTTCAAGAGCAGCTACGACAAGGCCAACCGCAGCTCGGGCGCGAGCTTTCGCGGCCCGGGCATGGACAAGGGCCTGGAGATCCTCGCCAAGGTGAAGAAGGAACTGCAGGTGCCCATCCTCACCGATGTGCACACCGAGTCCGAGATCCCGGCCGTGGCCCAGGTGGTCGATGTGCTGCAGACACCGGCCTTCCTGTGCCGCCAGACCGACTTCATCCGTGCCGTGGCCCAGTCGGGCCGGCCGGTGAACATCAAGAAGGGCCAGTTCCTCGCACCGCATGACATGAAGAACGTCATCGACAAGGCCCGCGCCGCCGCCCGGGAGGCCGGCCTGCCCGAGGACAGCTTCATGGCCTGCGAACGCGGCGCCAGCTTCGGCTACAACAACCTGGTCTCCGACATGCGCAGCCTGTCCATCATGCGCGAGACCGGCGCCCCCGTGGTGTTCGACGCCACGCACAGCGTGCAGCTGCCCGGCGGCAACGGCACCAGCAGCGGCGGCATGCGCGAGATGGTGCCCGTGCTCTCGCGCGCAGCCGTGGCCGTGGGCGTGGCCGGCCTGTTCATGGAAACCCATCCCAACCCGCCCTGCGCGCTCAGCGACGGCCCCAACGCCGTGCCGCTCAAGCACATGAAGGCCCTGCTCGAAACCCTGGTCGCGCTCGACGACGTGACCAAGCGAAACGGCTTCCTCGAAAACGACTTTGGAGTCTGACCCATGGCCAGCGGCTACATCATCGCTTCCGTTACCGTCACCCGCCCCGAGCAGTACGAGGAGTACCGCAAGTGGAGCACCGAGGCCATGCGCGTGCATGGCGCCGAGGTCTGCGTGCGCGGCGGCAAGGTCGAAGTGCTCGAGGGCGACTGGAACCCGGGCCGCACCGTGGTCCTCAAGTTCCCCAGCTTCGAGGCCGCCAAGGCCTTCCATGACACCCCCGAGTACCGCCGTGCACGCGAGGCCCGCGAAGGCGCGGCCATCATGCGCATGGTCTGCGTGGAAGGCGTCTGACGCCAGCACGGATCCGGGCGTCAAGAGTGCAGCGTATTCAAATCTATCCACCCAATTTGTGCACAATGGCCGCCGCCCGATCGCAGATACTGCGCCGCGGAGCACGGCAGTGCCCGCCAGCGCGGCGCCTCGCCATGCTGGCCCGAGCCGACACCGCTTGCCCGGCAAGCACCAGGGCGCAACCTCACCGGAAACCGCCTGCACACCGCTTTCAAAAACCGCAAAGGAAATGCCATGAGTGCAATCGTTGACATCGTAGGCCGCGAAGTGCTGGACAGCCGCGGCAACCCCACCGTCGAATGCGACGTGCTGCTGGAGTCGGGCGTGATGGGCCGCGCCGCCGTGCCCTCGGGCGCCTCGACCGGCTCGCGCGAAGCCATCGAGCTGCGCGACGGCGACAAGAGCCGCTACCTGGGCAAGGGCGTGCTCAAGGCCGTCGAGCACATCAACACCGAGATCTCCGAAGCCGTGCTGGGCCTGGATGCCTCCGAACAGGCTTTCCTGGACAAGACCCTGATCGACCTGGACGGTACCGACAACAAGGGCCGCCTGGGCGCCAACGCCATGCTGGCCGTCTCCATGGCCGTGGCCCGTGCCGCCGCCGAGGAAGCCGGCCTGCCGCTGTACCGCTACCTGGGCGGCATGGGCGGCATGCAGCTGCCCGTGCCGATGATGAACGTCATCAACGGTGGCGCGCACGCCAACAACAGCCTGGACCTGCAGGAATTCATGATCATCCCCGTGGGCGCGCCTTCGTTCCGCGAAGCCGTGCGCTGGGGCGCCGAAGTCTTCCACGCGCTCAAGAAGATCATCCACGACAAGGGCATGAGCACGGCCGTGGGCGACGAAGGCGGTTTCGCGCCTTCCGTGGAAAACCACGAAGCCGCCATCCAGCTGATCCTGCAGGCCATCGAGAACGCGGGCTACAAGGCCGGCGAACAGATCGCCCTGGGCCTGGACTGCGCTGCCAGCGAGTTCTACAAGGACGGCATGTACGTGCTGGCCGGTGAAGGCAACCTGACGCTGACCGCCACCCAGTGGACCGACATGCTGGCCGGCTGGTGCGACAAGTACCCCATCATCTCCATCGAGGACGGCATGGCCGAGGGCGACTGGGAGGGCTGGAAGATCCTGACCGACCGCCTGGCCGCCAAGGTCCAGCTGGTGGGCGACGACCTGTTCGTCACCAACACCAAGATCCTGAAGGAAGGCATCGACAAGAAGATCGCCAACTCCATCCTGATCAAGATCAACCAGATCGGCACCCTGACCGAGACTTTCGCCGCCATCGAAATGGCCAAGCGCGCCGGCTACACGGCCGTGATCTCGCACCGCTCGGGCGAAACCGAGGACTCGACGATCGCCGACATCTCGGTGGGCACCAATGCCGGCCAGATCAAGACCGGCTCGCTGAGCCGCTCGGACCGCATCGCCAAGTACAACCAGCTGCTGCGCATCGAGGAAGACCTGGGCGACATCGCCCACTACCCTGGCCGCGAGGCGTTCTACAACCTGCGCTGAAAAAGCGTTAGGCTTGCAAGCCATCTGGCCGGCAAGCCTTTTTCCTTTCAGCCACGCCCGCTCCCATGGTCAATCGCGTCGTACCTCTCGTCCTGCTCGCCCTGCTCGCTGCCGTGCATGCACAGCTGTGGCTGGGCCATGGCAGCGTGGCCTATGTCAAGGAACTGCAGCAGCAGATCCATGACCAGAATGTGGCCAACGCACTGGAGAAGGCCGAGAACGACCGGCTGGCCTCCGAGGTCAACGACCTCAAGGACGGCCTGGCCATGGTCGAGGAAAAGGCCCGCAGCGAACTGGGCATGGTCAAGCCCAATGAGATCTTCGTGCAGATCGTGCGGCGCTGAACCCGCCGTGCGTTGCAACGATGTTCGGGGCCGGCTTCACGCCGGCCCTTTGTTTTTGAGATGACGCATTGGAGTACCTTGTCTCCGCACTATTGGAACGTCCGGATGGACTCTTATCAACATGGGTTATGTGGTTACACTGCACTCAGCATCCACCCCATCAATAAGGAAAATCCATGACATCGACTCAAACCATTGCCACCGCATCCATTACACTGGGAATATCCTTGCTGCTCACCGCCTGTGGTGGCGGAGATAAAATGACGCAGACTGCAGAGCACTGCTTTGATGACAAAAAATACCAGAGTGGCAATAGTTTTTTGCAGGAGGACCATTCACCAGCCTTCAATCGCAACTATTCCATCACCTATAACAACTACAACTCCCAAAGCTTCAACGGCCACGACAACTTGATCATGCACACGAGGGTCAGCCGGGAAATTCTGCCGAGCGGCCAGATGTCCACCAGCCATGTGGAGACGGAGACCTATCTCGCCCCAGTCTCGCCACTTGTCTATGCGGAATACGGCTCCAATATCACCTCATTCTCCGGCAGCATGCCAAGGCTCCAGCAATATACCTATTCTCCGCCCGTGATAGACCGGAGCGCGACGCTGGAGCCTGGTCAAACCCAGCGCCTTGAAGTCACAGGCACCTTGCGGATGTTGCCTCCTGGCACCATTGCGCCCCACACACTCACCAGAAACTCCAGCTACCTGGAGGATGCCACCCTGACCATTGGCAACCGCACCGTCACAGCCTGCAAATTCAAGACTGGCAGCGGCAGCAGCACAGGCTATGAGTGGATATACAAAGGCTTTACCATTCAAAGCAGCGGCGATGGCACAAACATCGACATGGTGACCACCAAACTCACACGCAACGGCCAAGACTACTAGCCGCTTGCACACAGCAGGCCATGGCCTTGGAAAAGAATCCGGAATCCACTTGTCGCCCCCCTCCCCCTCTCAACCCTGCATTGCCCTGGTCGGAGCAGTGCCCTTGCAGGCCCACTCCATGGCAGAGGCACTGCACCAGGCCTGGCAGCAATATGGAAGAAAATCCGAATGGAAATGCCTCACACCTGGGCAAGGACAACCCTTGCCCAGAGACACGGCCATCTATCTATTGGGGCGGGATTGGCGCTGCACCGATCTGGACGCTGCGGCGCAACATCATCACTGGCGAGAACGGCTGCATGCCGAAGCCCGGGACTATGTGGTGCTCCATGGAGACACGGCACGGCAATGGCAACAGTTGACACAATCACTGCGGTCGCTGGCGCCTGCTGCGGACTGGTCCTGGCTCCCCCAGGAGCCTGTTGTTCGCCAGGCCGCCCGGCTGCGCCCCTTCGGCTGCGAGCAATGCAGCGACCCCGACTGCGAGCGGCGGCTGTTCGACGCGCTGCGCAGCGGGAAAGACTGACGCCGGCAGGGCGCTCTACTGCACGTTCGTGGAGGTGGGCGGCTGCTTGCCGGCCTCGGTGAACAGCTGGGCTGCGTCGATGGGATCGAACTCGTACTGCTGGCCACAGAAATCGCAGCCGACCTCGATGCTGCCGCGCTCCTCCAGGATGCTTTCGACCTCGTCCGAGCCCAGCGAAACCAGCATGGAGGCCACGCGCTCGCGGCTGCAGGTGCAGGCAAAGCGCGGGTGCTCCTCGTCGGGCTGGGGCACGAAGCGCATCAGCTTCTCTTCCCAGAACAGGCGCCGCAGGATGGTCTCCACGTCCAGCGTGAGCAACTCGTCGCGTGTCAGGCTGGCGGCCAGCGTCGCGATGCGGTTGTAGTCCTCGTTCAGGCCGATGGCGTCCTGGCCCGATTGCTCGCTTTCGGTGGCGGCGGCCAGGTTGGCCTCGCCCTTGACCGGCATGCGCTGGATCAGCAGGCCCGCGGCCACCTGATCGTCGGCGGCCAGCACCAGCACGGTGTCCAGCTGCTCGGATTGCAGCATGTAGTGCTGCAGCGCATCCGACACCTTGGCGAAGCGCCGGCCCTGCGCGTCCTGCAGAGGGACCACGCCCTGGTAGGGCTGCTGGCCCGGCTGGCGGCCCTTGGGGTCCAGCGTGATGACGCAGCGGCCGCCGCCTTGCACATTGAGCAACTGCTCCAGCGTGGCACCATCGGCGGCCTCGCCCACCAGCGTGGCCGTGGCGCGCAGGCCCAGGTCCGACTGCACCTCGGCCACGGCCAGCTTGACAGGGCCGTCACCCATGACCTGGAAGACCAGGGCCCCGTTGAACTTGATGTTGGACTGCATCAGCACGCCGGCGGCCACCATCTCCCCGAGCAGCTCACGCACGGCGGCCGGATAGGCACCGGTCTCGGCATTGCCGGCGCGCCGCTGCAGGATCTCCTGCCAGGCATCGGTGAGACGGACGATGGCGCCGCGCACGGGCTGGCCTTCGAAGATAAATTTGTGCAGTTCAGACACGCTGATGGTTTCCGTAAAAAATGCCGGGCCTTGTTCAGCCCAGCTTGCGCAAGCCGGTCTTGAAGCGGCGCGCATTGTCGACATAGTGTTGGGCGCTGCGGCGCAGCCCCTCGATCTGCTCGGGCGTCAGCTGGCGCACGGCCTTGGCCGGGCTGCCGATGATCATCGAGCCGTCGGGAAATTCCTTGCCCTCGGTGACCAGGGCGCCGGCGCCGACCAGGCAGTTCCTGCCGATGCGTGCGCCGTTGAGTACCACGGCACCGATCCCGATCAGCGATTCGTCGCCGATGGTGCAGCCGTGCAGCATGACCTGATGGCCTACCGTCACATGGCGCCCCACGACCAGCGGCTTGCCCAGGTCGGCGTGCAGCACGCTGGCATCCTGGATGTTGCTGCCCTCGCCGATGGAGATGCTCTCGCAGTCGCCGCGCACCACGGCGCCGAACCAGATGCTGGCGTCCTCGGCCAGCCGCACATTACCCATCACCTCGGCGCTGTCGGCCACCCAGGCCGACGCCGCCACTTCAGGGGCCACTCCATCCAGTTCGTAAATCGCCATGGGGTTTTGTCTCCGTCAATCATTGGTTATGGCAGGAAACCTAGAATTGTAGGGATGGAGTTACGCTACCGCGCCCTTGAGGTCTTGTGCCTCCCGGATCCCGAGGAAAAGGCTGCCGCCACGCTGGACATGTATGCACGGCAGGCTCTTTATTCAATAGCAGCGCAGGCACCGGCCCTGCCCTGCCCCGCACCAGACCTGCCGGGCCGCCCGCAGCGGCCCGAGCTGCGCCACCACACTGCCGTGGCCCGGCGCTCGCCGGCCACGCCCGAAGGCCGCGCCGTGCTGATCCACGCCATCGCCCACATCGAGTTCAACGCCATCAACCTGGCGCTGGACGCGGTCTGGCGCTTCGATGGCATGCCCGAGCAGTACTACCGCGACTGGCTGCTGGTGGCTGCCGAGGAAGCCCGGCACTTCCGCCTGCTGCGCACGCACCTGCGCGAGCACCTGGGCCATGACTACGGCGACTTCCCGGCCCACCAGGGCCTCTGGACCATGTGCGAGAAAACCGCCCATGACGTGGTGGCGCGCATGGCCCTGGTGCCACGCACGCTGGAGGCGCGCGGCCTGGACGCCACCCCCCAGATCCAGCACAAGCTGCGCAACACCGGCGCGCCGGACGCGCTGGCGGCCGTGGATATCCTGGACATCATCCTGCGCGAGGAAGTGGGCCACGTGGCCATAGGCAACCACTGGTACCGCTGGCTGTGCGAACGCGAAGGACTGGAGCCCGAGTCCCACTACCTGCTGCTGACGCAGCGCTACGAGGCGCCGCGCCTGAAGCCGCCCTTCAACGAACGGGCCCGGCGCGCCGCGGGCTTCAGCGATACCGAGCTGGCTTGGCTCCAGCAGGTCTGACCATCGGAGAGGCCGACCGACGGAGCACGGCGTCTCATACAAAGGTTTACAAACTAGGACGAGTCCGAGTTTGTAATCAGACTTTTCCCAGCCGACACTGCCAATCAGCCTATTTATTCAGAACATTCCTACAATCAGAACTGCTTTCCCCCGTGTCCCCTCGACCCTGCACTCCATGACCGAACTGCCAGTCCATCCCTTGAACGATGTCCCCGTGTCCGCCCCTGGTCCCACGGACCGTGGAATGATTGCACGCCAGGCCATCGTCAACGGAATGCAGCAGATCATCGGCTATGAGCTGTTCAATCGCTCGCGCGCCTATCCGGACCACACGGCGGCCTCGGACGTCTCCCTGGTATTCACCGCCCTCTCCCATGCGGGCGAGGAAGATCTGGTCGGCACCAAATTGATGTTCGTCAATTGCACGCATGAGAGCCTGGCCGGAGGGCACCTGGAATTGCTCAATCCCGACAAGGTGGTGCTGGAGATCCCCCCGCTGGGCCTGGCTGCCCAGCAGGAGGTGCAGGCCCGCCTGCCCATTCTCAGCAACCTGCGTGCACGCGGCTTTCACCTGGCCTTCAACCACACGGTGCTGGAGTCTGCCTATGCGGCCTGGCTGCCGCTGGCCGACTACATCAAGTTCGACCTGTCGGTGCTGGCCCCGGACCAGCTGGCCGTGCTGGTCAATTTCGCGGGCCGCCATACACGCGCCGAACTGATCGCGGAAAAGGTGGAGAGCGCCCAGCAGCACGAACAGGTGGGGCGTCTGGGCATACAGCTGTTCCAGGGCTTCTGGTTCGCGCGACCCACGGTGGTGCGCACCAAGCTGCTGACGCCCACGCAGCAAAGCATCGTCCAGCTGCTGAACCTGGTGCGCCAGCAGGCCAGCACGGACGCCATCGAGGACGTGCTCAAGAAGGATGCGGGCCTGGCGTTCAACCTGATGCGCCTGATCAACTCGGTGGGCTTCGGCGTGCAGCGCGAGATCACCTCGTTCCGCCAGGCCGTGATGCTCATGGGCCTCAAGAAGCTGTTTCGCTGGGCAGCCATGCTGTTGACGGCATCCCGCAATGGCGGTCCGCCGCCGTCCATCGGCCAGACCGCCGTGATCCGGGGACGGTTGATGGAGCTGCTGGCCCAGGAATCGCTGACCGAGGAGGACGCGGACCAGGCCTTCGTCGTCGGCATCTTCTCCCTGCTGGGCAGCATGCTGGAGCTGCCCCAGGAAGTGGCCATGGGCCTGATTCCCGTGCCGGACGCCGTGTCCGCCGCCGTGCTGCGCCACGAAGGCGTGCTGGGAGAGCTGCTGATCCTGGCCCAGGCCTGCGAAGCCAGCGACGACGAAGCCTTCCACCGCAGCGCCGGCGCCCTGCGCCTGAGCAGCCAGCAGATCAACTGGGCCCATCTGCAGGCCCTGGCCTGGACCGACCAGTTGGTGGACCACTCGCTCTAGTCCTGGCATGACCCTGAATACAGCGCAGCCACCCCCTTCCTTCCATTTCGCATCTCCATGACTACCAACGACAACTCCTCCGCTCCGCCGCCCCCCCTGCCAGAAGGGGTGGAAGACGGGCAGGTGGCCGTCATTGCGCGCCAGGCCATCGTCAACGAAGCGCGCGATGTCTTCGGCTACGAGCTTTTCGACCGCTCCACGGCCCAGCACGCGCACACGGCGGCCTCCGATGCGGCGCTGCTGTTCAATGCGCTGTCGTATGCGGGCGCCGAAGCGCTGGTGGGCAAGAAGACCGTCTTCATCAACTGCACGCATGACAGCCTGGCCGGCGGCCATCTGGAACTGATCCACCCGGACAAGGTGGTGCTGGAAGTGCCCACGCTGGGCGAAAGCGCCACGGCCGCCGATATCGAGGAGCGCCTGCCCACGTTCCAGGCGCTGCGCCAGCGCGGCTTTCGCCTGGCCTTCAACCAGCACCTGCTGCGCCGAGCCTATGCCAGCTGGCTGCCTGCGGCCTCGTTCATCAAGCTGGACATGCAGACCTTCGCGCTGACGGACGCGGAGACGCTGGTGAAGTTCGCCCGCGCCCACACCAATGCCCAGATCGTGGCCGAGAAGGTCGAGACGGCCGAGCAGTTCGAGCGCATGCGCGACCTCGGCGTGCGGCTGTTCCAGGGCTTCTGGTTCGCCCAGCCGCAGCTGGTCCAGGCCCGCACCATACGCCCCACCCAGGCAACCATCATCCAACTGATCAACCTGGTGCGCCAGCAGGCCGGCACGGACGAGATCGAGGCCTTGCTCAAGAAGGATCCCACGCTGTCCTTCAACCTGCTGCGCTTCATCAACTCCTCGGGCTTCGGCCTGTCCTGCGAGATCACCTCGTTCCGCCACGCGGTGATGATCCTCGGACTCAAGAAGCTGTTCCGCTGGGCCGCGCTGCTGCTGACCACCTCGCGCGCGGGCGGCACGCCCCCGGCCGTGGGGCAGACCGCCGTGGTGCGCGGACGCCTGATGGAGCTGCTGACGGCCGAGCTGCTGCCGCCCGAGGAATGCGACAACGCCTTTGTCGTGGGCGTGTTCTCGCTGCTGGACGTGATGCTGGGCCAGCCCATGGAAAAGGCGCTGGAATCCATCGCCCTGCCCCAGCCCGTGATCGACGCGCTGGTGCACAACAAGGGGGTGTTCGCCCCCTTCCTGGAACTGACGCGTGCCTGCGAGAGCGGCGATGACGAAGGCTTTGCGCGCGCCGCCAATGCCTTGCAGCTGTCCAACCACCAGGTCAACTGGGCACACCTGCAGGCCCTGGCCTGGGCGGACAACCTCACGGCCGACGAACCCGCCTGAGCGCGGTGGATGCCTGCAAAAAAGGGCTTGCGGCCATGAAGGCCGCAAGCCCTTTTCACTTGCGCGGCATGTCCTGGGCGCGATCAGTTCAGCTGGATGCCCGCCGCCTGGATGATGCGCGCATTGGCCTGGGACTCGGCCTCGATCTGGCGGGCGAAGTCCTCGGCCTTGCCCCCCATGGCCACGTTATCGGTGGCCTCCAGCTTGGCGCGCATGTCGGGCTGGGACAGCACCTGGTTGATCTCGGCATTGAGCCTCTGGAGCACGGGCGCGGGCGTGCCGGCGGGCGCGAAGATGCCGAACACCGAAGTCATGTTGGCGCTCTTGTAGCCCAGTTCGGCCAGCGTGGGCACGCCGGGCAGCGAATCCAGGCGCCTGGGAGCGCCCACGGCCAGGGCCTTGAACTTGCCGGCCTTGATGTGCTGAAGGACGGCCGGGCCGGCATTGGTGGAAAGGATTTCGAACTGTGCGCTCAGGCCGTCGTTGAGCTGCTGGCCGCCGCCCTTGTAGGGAATGTGCGTGATCTTCGCCTGCGAGGCATGCATGATCTGCTCCAGCATGATGTGGCCCAGCGATGCCAGCCCGGCCGTGGCCCAGCGCACCTCGCCGGGATGGGCCTTGGCCTGGGCGACCAGGGCCTTGAAGTCCGGCGCCGTGGAACGCGCCGTACCCAGCAGCAGCACGGGCGAATACATCACGCTGCTCACGGGCGCAAGATCGCGCTGCGGATCGAACAGGGGCTTGCCCAGGTGCGGGCTCAGCGTCAGCGGGCTGATCGAGGAAAAGCCCAGCGTATAGCCATCGGGCGCGGCCTTGGCCACCAGGTCCAGGCCGATGGCGCCACCGGCACCCGCCTTGTTGTCCACCACCACGGGCTGGCCCAGGCGGGCAGCGAGCTTCTCGCCCAGGGCGCGCGCCACCACATCGCTGACGCCACCGGCCGGATAGGAAACCACCACGCGGATCGGCCGGGCGGGCCAGGCGGCATCGGCAGCCGCCGCCGACAGCGGCAAGGCAGCAGCGGCCAGGGACGCGGCCAGCATGGAGGTCACCAGCACATGCCGGCGCAGGAAATCGGTCATCACAAACTCCGCAGAAACACATCGAACACGGCGGCGATTGTTCTACAAAGCGCAAATCCCCAAGGCGGGGTTCGCCACTTCGACGAACTCAATGCGCTGAAAAATCAATCCGTCGAAATCATCCAATCAAATCAACCACGGGGATGATGCAAAGCGTGCAATGCCTTGAGCCGCTCGCGCGCCACATGGGTATAGATGGTGGTCGTGGAGATGTCCGCATGGCCCAGCAGCATCTGCACCACGCGCAGGTCCGCGCCATGGTTGAGCAGATGGGTGGCGAAGGCGTGGCGCAACGTGTGCGGCGACAGCGGCGCCGTGACGCCCGCGATCTGTGCGCAGCGCTTGACGATGACCCAGAACATCACGCGGCTCATCGCCGCCCCGCGCTGCGTGACGAAGACCGCATCGCTGCGCTGGCCACCCAGGATGGCAGAGCGCGCGGTGGCCAGGTAGCGCTCCAGCCACCATTGCGCCTCCTGGCCGAAGGGCACCAGCCTCTCCTTTTGCCCTTTGCCGGTCACGCGCAGCACGCCCGCGCGCAGATCGATGCCGTGCAGCGGCAGACCGACCAGCTCGCTCACGCGCAGGCCGCTGGCATACATCAGCTCCAGCATCGCGCGGTCGCGCAGCCCCAGCGGCGTATCGATGTCGGGAGCCTTGAGCAAGGCCTCGACCTGGTCCTGGGTCAAGGTGTGCGGCACGCGCGCAGGCTGCCGGGCCGCCAGCATGCGCACCGTGGGATCGGCCGCGATGCGCTGCTCGCGCAGCGCCCAGTGGTAGTAGCGGCGCAGCACCGTCAACCGCCGGTTCGACGAACTGGCCTTGGTCTGGTCCACCCGCACCGCGAAATACCCCTGCAACTCCACCTCGCCCGCCTCATCCAGCGCCATCGGTGGCTGCTGGTGCGCCAGCCACCGCCCCCAGGCCGTCATATCACGGCGATAGGCTGCCAGCGTATTGCGCGACAGCCCGTCCTCCAGCAGCAGCGCATCCATGAACAGATCCAGCGCATCCAGGCTGGCCGGCAGCAGCGCCGGCCAGGACGCAGGATCGGCTTCGGCAATGGTTTGGGACACGGTGGAAACTGCAGGCACTGGGGACATCCCGCCAAGCCTACAACGAAAAAACCCGAGGTCCGCAAGCACCTCGGGTTCTGAGCCGGCCACTCGAAGCGGTACTTACTCCAGCGTCAATTTCTGCTGAGCCACCACCTTCTTGTAGGTCTCGTATTCGTCCTTGATCTGCTTGGCGAATTCCTCAGGCGAGTTGCCCACGACCAGGGAGCCCGTGTCCTCGATGCGCTTGCGCACGGCCGGATCCTGCAGCACCTTGCGCACGGCGGCGTTGAGCTTGTCCACGACATCCTTGGGCATGTTCTTGGGGCCCAGGATGCCGTAGTAGGCCATGCGGTTCACAGGCTCCAGGCCCACCTCCTTGAAGGTGGGCACATTGGGCAGCACGGCCAGGCGCTGGGGAGCGGCCACCACGATGGGCACCAGGCGGTTGTCCTTGATGAAGGGCAGGGCCGAGGGCAGGTTGTCCAGCACCATGGGCACCTGGCCCGCGACCACGTCGTTCAGGGCCGGGCCCGCGCCGCGGTAGGGGATATGGGTCACGAAGGTGTTCGTCAGGCTCTTGTACAGCTCCATCAGCATGTGCTGGATGCCGCCCGTGCCGGACGAGGCATAGGAGTACTTGCCCTGGGATTTCTTGAGCTCGGCCTCGAAGCTCTTGTAGTCCTTGGCGGGGAACTTGGGATTCACCGCGATCACGTTGGGCGTGGCCGCCACGTTGATGATGGGCGTGAAGTCGGTCAGCGTGTTGTACGAGATCTTGGGATTGATGGCGGGGTTGGTCGCCGTGGTCGAGACCGTGGCGATGCCCAGGCTGTAGCCATCGGGCTGCGAGCGCGCGGTTTCCATGGCGCCGATGACGCCGCCGCCACCGCCGCGGTTGTCCACCACCACGGGCTGGCCCAGTTCCTTGGTCAGGGGTTCGGCGATCACGCGGGCGATGATGTCGGTCGTGCCACCGGGGGCGAAGGGCACCACCAGCTTGATCGGCTTGGTGGGATAGGCCTGCGCCAGGGCACCAGTGCTTGCGAGGACCAGGGTCAGGCCCATCCAGCTGCGACGATTCATACAAGATCTCCTTTTGGGGGTCGTGTCGGGAAAAAGGTTTCATGGACATCCGCAAGGCGACGCCTGCGGACGGATGGCCTGCGCAATCGCAAGCGCAGGCACCGCCACGGAACAGCCATGGTGGGGCTTTATGCCCTCGGCGCGCTTGACGGTCATCAGGACCTGCGCTGTCGCATCGGCTGTGTGGACCCAGCGATGCTAAGGCCCGGTACCTGCGCGACACACTTTGTCGCAGCGCTGATTTCCCAGTGTTTACCCCTATTCCATCCCGTCCACTCGCCTGACGAACCGGGCGATCGAGGGTATGCGCTTATGCTTTGCCACCGTGAACTACGCCCAGCTGCTCTTTCCCGACTTCTCCCTCATCGTGCTCGGCTATGTGCTGTGCCGTTTCACACAGCTCAACCGCACGGTCTGGCAGGCGGTGGAAGCCCTGGTGTACTACCTTTTGTTCCCGGTGTTGCTGTTCCACTCCATCGTCAAGAGCCCGGTGGACTGGGGTGCCACCTCCCACCTGCTGGCGGCGGGCGTGAGCGCGGCCCTGGTCGGCATCGCCCTGGCCTACAGCCTGCCCTGGTGGCCCGGCCTGCGCGGGCGCATCGATGCACGCGAACATGCGGGCGCCGTGCAGGTGGCCTTTCGCTTCAACTCCTTCATCGGCCTGGCCCTGGCCAGCCGCCTGGCGGGACCCGAGGGCCTGCTGTTCATCTCGGTGTTGATCGGCGTGAGCGTTCCACTGTGCAACATCGCGGCCGTCTGGCCCATGGCGCGTGGCAGCAACCAGCATTTCCTGGGCCAGCTGGTACGCAACCCGCTGATCGTGGCCACGCTGTCGGGCCTGGTATTCAGCGCGCTGGGACTGAAGCTGCCGGCGCTGATCGAGCCATCGGTCTCGCGCATCGGCGCGGCCTCCATCGCGCTGGGCCTGATGTCGGCCGGCGCCGGGATGCAGTTCGGTGCGCTGGCCGCGGGCAAGCGGCTGGCCGTGGCCCTGCTGGCCGTGCGGCACCTGGTACAGCCACTGATCGCCTACGCCATGGTCCGCGCCTTCGGCCTGACAGGCGCCCAGGCGCTGATCCTCATGGCCTTCTCGGCCCTGCCCACGGCATCGTCGTGCTACGTGCTGGCCGCGCGCATGGGCTACAACGGCTCGTACGTGGCGGGCCTGGTCACGCTGTCCACGCTGCTGGGCGTGGCGAGCCTGCCCTTTGCACTGAGTCTGCTGTCATCGTGATGCACCAGGGCCCCTACAGCACGGCACGCATGTCGTCCACGAAAGCGGCGGTGATCTCGTCCAGCCGTGTGTGCTTTCTCGCCACCATGGTGATGTCCACGTCATAGCTGAAGGTGGACGCATCCAGCGCATGGAGCAGGCCGGCGGCCACATAGGGCGCCGCATGGTGCTCGGGCAGATAGCCCAGGTGGGCGCCTGACAGGATGAGGATGGCGGCGGCCTCCATGTTGTCGGCCTCCGAGGTGACATGGCGCGGGCGCCCCGTCAGTGGCGCCTGTGGCAGCGGATAGGTGCGCCAGGTCCAGTCGGCCTCGGCGGCCTCCTGCACACCGATGCGGCCCGCGCGCGCGGCGAACGGATGGGCCGCGCTGCAATAGGCCACCTGCCGCTCTCGAAACAGCACCGTGTACTCCAGCATGGGCGAGCGGTGCAGGAAATAGCCCACCGCCACCTGGAGTTCGTCGCGCAGCAGCATCTCCTCGAGTTCGCGCGGCCCGCGCACCAGCAGAGACAGGCGCACGGCCTCGTCGCGCCGGCGAAATCGCTCGATGGCCCGGCCCATCAGCGTGTGGTACTCCATGGGTGCATTGCCGATCAGGCCGATGGCCAGGCTGCCCACCAGCTGGCGGTGCATGTTGCGCGCCTGGGCGCTGAAGCCCTCCAGCCCCAGCAGGGCCGCCCTGGCCATGTCGGCAAAGCGCCGGCCCTTGGCCGTCAGGCGAAAGCCGCCGCGCCCGCGCTCGCACAGGCCGAAGCCCAGGCGGGTCTCCAGCGTGGCGAGCTGGCTGCTGAGGGTGGACTGTCCCACGCCCAGTGCCGCCTGGGCAGCCGATACCCCACCGGCATCGACGATGGCCAGAAAGACGCGCAGCAGCCGCAGATCCAGATCGGAAACGGTGTGAAGCATGGGGTTTCCACTCAATAAACATCGATATGAATCGATGTTTGTAGATGGAACTTGAAATGGATGCAATCAGGCCATCTGCCTAGCATTCATGGGAGTTGCACCCCTGGACCCAGCGGTGCACGTGGCCGGATGGCGGCGCGAACGGTCTCCATCCACTGCATTCACTTCAATGAATACCGCTGATTCGGGTGGCGCCAGCAAGCGCGGCCCGGCAAAGAACACAGGGAGACAGACCATGATCCTCGACATCTCGGTGGTGCTGATCTATGCGGCAGCCATGCTGTTGCTGGGCTGGTACGGCATGCGCCGTGCCAGGACGCAGGAGGATTTCCTCGTCGCGGGCCGCGACCTGGGGCCCGGGCTGTACATGGGCACCATGGCCGCCACCGTGATCGGCGGGGCCAGCACGGTGGGCACGGTGCGCCTGGGCTATGTGTACGGCATCTCGGGGCTGTGGTTGTGCGCGGCGCTGGGGGCGGGTCTGCTGGTGCTGAACCTGTTCCTGGCCAGGCCGCTTTTGAGGTTGCGCATCTTCACCGTGACCCAGGTGCTGCAACGGCGCTACAGCGCGCGCACCCAGCAGGCCAGCGCCCTGGTGATGCTGGCCTACGCGCTGATGCTGGCCGCCACCTCGGTGATCGCCATCGGCACCGTGTTGCAGGTGATGTTCGATCTGCCGCTGTGGGTATCGATCGCCCTGGGCGGCGGCATCGTGGTCGTCTATTCGGCCGTGGGCGGCATGTGGTCGCTGACGCTGACGGACATCGTGCAGTTCGTGATCAAGACCGTGGGCCTGATGCTGGTCCTGCTGCCCATCTGCCTGTACCGGGTCGGCGGCTGGGACCAGCTGGTGGCACGGCTGCCGGCCTCCAGCTTCGACGTCACGCACATCGGCTGGGACACCATTGCCACCTACTTCGTCATCTACTTCTTCGGCATCATGATCGGCCAGGATGTCTGGCAGCGCGTGTTCACGGCGCGCAGCGAGCGGGTGGCCGCAGTGGCGGGCAGCCTGGCGGGCCTGTACTGCGTGGCCTATGGATTGGTGGGCGCCCTGGTGGGCATGGCGGCGCGGGTGCTGCTGCCGGACCTGGACAACGCCAACAATGCCTTTGCCGCCATCGTGCAGGCCAGCCTGCCCGACGGCATCCGCGGACTGGTCATCGCCGCGGCGCTGGCGGCCATGATGTCCACGGCCAGCGCCGCCATGCTCGCCGGCTCCACCGTGCTGGCCGAAGACCTGGTGCCCCTGCTGCGGCGCGGCCGCCCGCTGACGGACGTGCGCTGGCACCGCCTGCTGACCCTGCTGGTGGGCGTCGCCGTGCTGGGCATCGCCCTCGTGGTGGACGACGTGCTCGATGCCCTGACCACGGCCTACAACCTGCTCGTGGGCGGCATGCTGGTGCCGCTGATCGGTGCCATCTACTGGCGCCGGGCCACCACGGCCGGTGCCATCGCCAGCATGTTGCTGGGCTGCGCAACGGCCATCGCCTTCATGCTCAGGGACGGGCTGGCGGCCAACACCCCCATCTATGCCAGCCTGGCCGCGAGCGCGGCCAGCTTTCTTCTCATCAGCCTGGCGCAGCGCGCCCCCCGGCGTGGCCTGTCCGGCACCATCCCCGAAACGGAGACCCCATGACCTCATTCGACGCAGGCAGGCTGGAGACGCTGCGCGCGCGCTTCGGCGGCGCCAACGAAGCCGTGATCCACGATCCGCATTTCCGTGCCGTGGCCGCGAACATCATCGATGCCAGCGGCACGCGCAGCGCGCCCTACGCGGGCGTTCCCACGCTGCTGGATGCACCCATGCGCCAGATCGACTGGAGCCGCCCGGACTTCGGCGACCTCCAGGCCGCGCTGATCGGCGTGCCCATGGACCTGGGCATCAGCAACCGCAGCGGCTGTCGCTTCGGTCCGCGCGCGCTGCGCGCCATCGAGCGCGTGGGGCCCTACAACCATGTGCTCCGGTGCACTCCCACACGCGAGCTGCGGGTGGCCGACATCGGCGACGTACCCCTGTCCAGCCGCTACAGCCTGGAGCAGTCCCACAGGGACATCGAGGCGGCTTTCACCAAGATCAAGGCCGCGGGCGTGATCCCCCTGGCCGCGGGCGGCGATCATTCCATCACCCTGCCCATACTGCGCGCGTTGGGCCGCGACCGGCCGCTGGCCCTGGTGCACTTCGATGCGCACTGCGACACGGGCGGCCCCTTCGATGGCAGCCGCTTCCACCATGGCGGCCCCTTCCGCCAGGCCGTGCTCGACGGGGTGCTGGATCCCACACGGACCATACAGATAGGCATACGTGGCGCGGCCGGCTATCTCTGGGAGTTCTCCCATGCCTCGGGCATGACCGTGATCCACGCCGAGGAGATTGCCGGCCTGGGCGTGGACGGCGTCATCGCCCGCGCGCGGCAAGTGGTGGGCGATGCCCCGGTCTATGTCTCCTTCGACATCGACTGCCTGGACCCGGCCTTCGCTCCGGGCACCGGCACGCCGGAGATCGGCGGTGTGACGGCACGCGAGGCCCAGGCCATGCTGCGGGGCCTGGCAGGGCTGCCTGTCGTTGGCGGAGATCTTGTCGAGGTGTCTCCCGCCTATGACGCCACCACCAACACCGCCCACGCGGGCGCCCAGATGATGTTCGAGATCCTGAGCCTGATCTGCGTGCACCGGCAGGCGCGGGCCTAGACCCTCTGGGCGTATGCCGCCGGCAACGATGCGCCTTGCGGGCCTCGCAGCAAGCCTGTGGGCGTGCTGCCGAAGCGCTCGCTGAAGCGGCGGGAGAAATGGGCCGGCGAGCTGAATCCGCAGCGCTGCGAGACCTCCTTGATGCTCGGCTTCCCGGGTCCCGCGCCACGCAGCAGGGAATGCGCCCGCTCCAGCCGATAGGCCATGAGCTCGGCACTGAGACTGGTACCTTCGCGGGCCAGCTGGGACTGCAGCGTGCGCACGGAAATGCCCAGCCGCTTGGCGATGCGCCGTGGATCCAGCGCCGGATCCGGGTACTGGCGCGCGATCAGCTGGCGCACCCGCCTGAGCAGTATGTGCATGGGCACGCGGGGCTGGGCATGCATGGCCTCGGAGCCGGCCTGCAACACGGCCCTCAGTGTGCCGATGATGAGATCCGACAGCATGCAGGCCTCTGCCTCCGGCAGTTGTGATGGCCAGGCGTCGAGCAACTGCATCTGCTGGATGAACAGTCGCAGCGAAGCACAGTCGGGGACAGGGCTTGCGAGCAGATGCTGCGGCACATGGCCACCGGTGTCGATCAGGGCCAGTGGTACCGCCAGCGCCAGCAGCTCCACAGGCCCTTTCTGCCAGATCCTGTAGCCCTGCTGCTCATCGAGCATGACCAGTTGGCCCGGTGCCACCCGCAGCCCGTCCCGTGTGGTCCCCGTGCTGCCAGGGCCGGCCGGCACGAACACCTGGGCCTGGCCCTTCAGGTACAGCAAGGCCAGCAGGCAGGGCGCACCGGTGCTCGCCGTGTCCGAATGCAGGCTCTCCATGCCATGGTCCATGTCCGTCTGGATGCGGTTGAGCACCAGTGCATCGACGCCGCGCGAGGTCAGCACGGCCTCGAAGTGCTCGGGCCTGGCGATGAGCGGCCTCAATGGCATCTGGGCATCGTAGGTGGCATCGCACCAGAACTGCTCACGCAGATGGTGTGCGATATGTATCGTGGACCAGCGGTTGTACGTCATACACTCCTCGCCCGGCGCGCAGCGCGCGGCATTTGCCTGTACGGACTGCCGGATGCACCGCTCGCCGCCGCCCTGGGTTCGCCAGGCAAGGCAGGGACGGGATGCCGGATGGCAGCTTGATCCCCGGATTCTCGGGATTGCAGTCCTATTCGGACATGAGAAGATTCTGATAATTCAGCGAGGCATAGGACCAGTCCTAGTCCAGGTCCTGGAGCGCGGTACGCGCTAGACCCTGGCAATGGCAGGCAACCGCTCGCTCCACAACGTGGACTGGTTGCGGCCATGGCGCTTGGAGAAGTACAGCGCGGCATCGGCCCTTTCCAGGCAGGCCTGGGCCGACAGGTCGCTGCATTGCAGCGCATACACACCCAGGCTGATGGTGATGCGCAGCTCCCCGGCCTTGCCCGCGTCGACGGTACGCGATGCGATGGCCTGGCGCAGTGCTTCCGCACGCCGCAGTCCCACTTCGGCATCGGTGTCCGACAGCAGGACGGCAAACTCCTCGCCACCCAGCCGGCCCACCATGTCTTCCTTGCGCATCTCCTGCACGACCGAGACCAGCAATTCCTTGAGCACGATGTCGCCGACCGCATGGCCGTATCCGTCGTTCACCTGCTTGAAGTGGTCTATGTCCAGCATGATCAGCGTGGAATGCTCCACCATGCCGCTGCGCAGGTGGACCAGCTCCATCTCCAGGCGCTCGATGAAGGCCCGGCGGTTCGGAATACCGGTCAGCGCATCGGTCAGCGCCAGGGTCTCGAGCTGGGACTCGCGCTGCTGCCGCTCGGTCGTGTCATGGAAGACCCAGCAATAACCGATGGAGTGATCCGCATCGCGCAGTTGCATGCCCTCGATCTCCACGTAGTGGCCATCGGGCAGTGCATGCAGCGAACGGCGGTCCACCGGCCCCGCGCCGAGCACGGCGGCCACGGAAGCAGGCAGCAGCCGGCTCAGTTCGGACATGTCCAGCCCCACCAGGTCCGATGGCTGCCTGTCCAGCCGCAGCGCGGCCGCCAGCATGCGGTTGGCAGCCACCACCTTGCGGCCTTGCACGTCGGTCACGAGAATGCCTGCGGGAAAGCGGTCGATGATGGCTTCCAGCCGGTGCTGGGTCTCGGCCAGCGCGGTTTCGGCGCGCCGGCGCGCATCGGTGTCGATCATGGTCCAGATGACGCGGCCATCATCCTCGTCGGGGTCCAGCAGGGAGCCCTGCATGTCGAACCAGTGGCCCGCTCCGGAGGGCATGCGCAGGATCCACTCGGTGCGTACCGTGCCCCGCGCGTTGAGCTGACCGTAGAGCTGGCCGAAGCGTTCGAAGCTCTCGTCGCTGACATGCAGGGCCCGGAACGACACGCCCGCCGGCAGCCGTGAGGTATCGATCTGGAAGGTCTGCACCGCGCGCTCGTTGGCGTAGAGTATCTCGCGCTGGGGGCCGGCCATCACGATGAGTGCGCTGCCCCGGTCCAGCAAGGCCTTGATCAGGCGGGACTGCTCCACCCGCTGCTGGATGTCGGTGTGCGTGCCCAGCATGCGCACGGGCCTTCCTTCGGCATCGCGCTGGGTGACCTCACCGCGCGACTCCACCCACAGCCAGCTGTCCGCAGCCGCCCGCAGCCGCATCTCCACCCGGAAATCGGCGCCGTCATCCAGATGCCGCTGCAGCCGCTCCAGCACACGGGCCCTGTCCGAGGGGTGCACCATGGCGCAAAAGGCGTCATAGCTCATGGGAAACTGCGCGGCATCGAAGCCCAGCATCTGGTAGCAGCGTGCATCCCACTGCACATGACCGCTTTCGCAGTCCCACTGCCACAGGCCGTCGCGCACGGCGCCCACGGTCAGGCGCAGGCGCTCCTCGCTGCTGCGGATCGACTCCTGCATGGCCTGGTCCCGGGTGACGTCATGCACATAGCCATGCCACAGCAGCGAACCGTCCTCCTCCTGCTGTGGCCGGGCATGGCCATGGAGCCAGCGCACGCCGCCATCCGGCCCGAAGACCCGGTACTTGTGCTCCCAGACCTCCCGGTCGCCCACGCTGGCCTGCACCGAAGCCGTCAGCGCCGGCAGGTCCTGGGGATGCACGCGCTGCAGCAGCTCGCCATCCATGGACAGGTCCGCGCCGGCCCTGGCACCATGCAGCTCGAAAAAACCGGGGCTGGTGAACGGGAACTGGAACTGGCCATCGGGGCCGATGCAGAACTGGAACAGCCCGCCCGGCACCTCCTGCACCAACCGTGCAAAGCGCCTTTCGCCCTGCAGCCGCAGCCGTTCGCTGAGCTGGCGCTGGCGCGCCAGCCACAGAGTCAACAGCACGGCCAGCAGCAGCACCGCCGTGCCGATGCCATTGCGCAGCAGGCCTCGCTGCAGGGATGCCTCCAGCGGCTCGAAGATCGCCTTCTTGTCCAGCCCGGCGCTGACGATCAGCGGATAGCCATCCACCCGGCTCCAGGCATACATGCGCTCCACGCCATCCACGGCGGATTCGGCCTCGTAGGTACCGCGCTCCAGGGCTGGAGCGAACAGCGACACCCGCACGTCCGACACGGAGCGCCCCATCACGGTCTCCTGGCCCTGTGAGCGCGACAGGTAGGCACCGTCGGTGCGCAGCAGCAGGATCACGTCGTTGGCACCATCGAAGATCGACTGGAAATAGCGCGAGATGTACTCGGGCGACAGGGAGAGCACCAGCACCCCCGAGAACCGGCCCTGGCGGTACAGCGCCCGGCTCAGTTGTATGGTCCACTTGTGGGAGACACGCCCCTGCACGGGACGGCCGATGAACATGCCCATGGTCTCCCGGTCGGCATGGACCTTGAAATGTTCGCGGTCGCGTATGGAAACCTTGGCGGCCTGGGTCTCCGAAGGCTGCTGGAGGTTGGAGTAGACGATATCCCCGTTCTCGTCGGCCACGGCAATCTGCAGGAAGGTTCCGGCCGGATAGGCATCGAACGTGCTTTGCACCGCGCGCCTGAAGCCCACGCCATCGCCGTCGGCATAGTCCGACTCCAGGCCGCGCATGGTGTAGTCCAGCCCCGACAGCAGGGTCTGCACCTGCACCGAGATCGCATGCGACATCTGGCCCACGCGCAGCCAGGTCTGTGCCTCGGTGAAACTGCGCTGCGTGCGATGGCTGTCGACCAGCACGGTCCAGTAGGCCACCGTCGCCAGCAGCACGCAGCACAGGCCCGCCCAGACGGCCACGGCGGTCTGGCTCAGCGACTCGGCCGACAGGAAGCGGGACAGGCTGCGGGGCATTTTTGCGCGCATATCAAGCATCATGTTGAGTCACACACGGGCCGTGCGTCCCCGCGGTCGGTGGCCGCGGCAGCCCGCCGGGCTGCATCCTGGGAGACGCGACGATTGTTCCACACACAGGCCAGCCGCATGCATGGACTCAGTCCGATCTTTGCGCCAGCGCCCATCCCACATGCTCGCGCACGATGGCATCGGGATGCCCCGCCCGGCTGACCAGTGCCTGCCGCAGCGCGGCGTCACCGCTTTCGCGCCAGGCGTTGCCCAGCGCCACGGCCACGTTGCGCAGCCAGCGCGCATGGCCGATGCGGCGGATGGGGCTGCCTTCGGTCAGGCGCAGGAAGGTGGGCTCGTCCCAGGCGAAGAAATGCACGAGCTGCGCACCCGTCAGCACCTCGCGTGCATCGAAGTCGGGCAGACGGCTGGGCTGGGCGAACTTGTTCCAGGGACAGGCCAGCTGGCAGTCGTCGCAGCCATAGATGCGATTGGCCATCAGCGGCCTGAACTCCTCGGGGATGGAGCCCGCATGCTCGATGGTCAGGTAGGAGATGCAGCGCCTGGCATCGACACGGTGGGGTGCGACGATGGCCCCCGTCGGACAGGATGTCATGCAGGCCGAGCAGCTGCCGCAGTGCGCCGTGACCGGCTCGGTGGGCTCCAGCGCCAGGTCCACATAGATCTCACCCAGGAAGAACATGGAGCCCGCCTCGCGGCTGAGCACCAGGGTGTGCTTGCCGCGCCATCCCTGCCCGCTGCGGCTGGCCAGCTCGGCCTCCAGCACGGGAGCGGAGTCGGTGAAGGCGCGATGGCCGAAGGGCCCGATTTCCAGGGCGATGCGCTCGGCCAGCTTCTGGAGCCGGTTGCGCAGTACCTTGTGGTAGTCCCGGCCCCGGGCATAGACGGAGACGATGGCTTCCTGCGGCCGCTGCAGGCGCCGCCACTCCACCGCCTGCCAGTCGGGCGGCGTGCCGGCTGGCAGATAGTCCATGCGCGCCGTGATCACGCTGACCGTGCCCGGAACCAGTTCCACGGGCCGCGCCCGCTTGAGGCCATGGGCCTGCATATAGTCCATCCCGCCATGGAACCCTTGGGCAAGCCACTGCATCAAACCCGGCTCGGCGGACGACAAATCCACTCCAGCCACGCCAATTTGGGAAAATCCCAGCTCGCGGGCCCAGCCTTGCATCAAAGGAACCAATTGACTGCTGCACAACATACTCCCTCGATTGTAGGAAACGGACAGCCTCGGGAGCCGGGCTTCGCCGGACACCGCTGGACATGGCATGGCGAGGAAGATACGCAGCGGTTCGCGCAGCAACTGGCCGCGCAGCCTGGCCTGCGCAACGCCTATGTGACGCTGCACGGCGACCTGGGCGCGGGCAAGACCACCCTGGTGCGCCACTGGCTGCGCGCCCTGGGCGTGCAGGGCCGCATCAAGAGCCCCACCTACGCCGTGGTGGAACCCCACGAGGCCCCGGACCTGTCCATCTGGCATTTCGACTTCTACCGCTTCGACGACCCGCGCGAGTGGGAGGATGCAGGATTCCGTGATATTTTCGCCAGCCCCGGCCTCAAGCTGGCAGAATGGCCCGAAAAGGCTGCAGCGCTCACGCCTGCAGCCGATATAGCTATCCATATCGAAGCAATCGACGAGACGCAGCGCCAGGTCACCCTGCTGGCCGGCACACCCGTCGGACGCGCCGTGATCGAAGCACTCCAGGCATGAGCGACGCCCAATCCTCCTATCCCTACGGTCTTTCGCGCCGCAGCCTCCTGCAGGCCGGCTCCGTCGTGCTGCTGCTGGGCCGCCAGCACATCGCACATGGCGCCACCATCGTGGCCGTGCGCGTCTGGCCCGCGCCCGATTACTCGCGCGTGACCATAGAGTCCGACCGGCCGCTGGCCGCCAAGCAGTTCTTCGTGGACCAGCCTCCGCGCCTGGCCGTGGACATCGAGGGGATCGACCTCAATCCCGCGCTGCGCGAACTGGTCGCCAAGGTGCGGCCCGACGATCCCAACATCGCCTCCATCCGCGTGGGCCAGAACTCGCCCAGCGTGGTGCGCCTGGTCATCGACCTCAAGCAGCCGGCCAAGCCCCAGGTCTTCACGCTGCAGCCGGTGGCTGCCTACAGGCACCGCCTGGTGTTCGACCTGTACCCGGCCAAAGCCGTCGATCCGCTGGAGGCACTGATCAGCGAGCGCCTGCGCGACGCCTCCGGCGACGACACCGCCGTGGCATCCGCGCCCCCACCTGCGCCACGGCCCTCGGGCCCCAGCGCGCCTGCCGCCGATCCGCTGGGCGACCTGATCGCCCAGCACAGCAGCGGCCCGGGCGGCAAGATGCCCGCGCCGCCTGCCGTGGTCGCGCAGGCGCCCGCTCCTGCACCCCGCCCGCCGGCCCCCACGCCGACGCCGGCACCCGCTCCAGCCCCCGCGCCCGTTGCCGCGCCCAACATCGCCACCTCGCGCCAGACCGACCGCATCATCATCGTGGCGCTGGACCCGGGCCATGGCGGCGAAGACCCCGGCGCCACCGGCCCCAACGGCACGCGTGAGAAGGACGTGGTGCTCAAGATCGCCCATCTGCTGCGCGAACGCATCAACGACACGCGCATCGGCGGCAGCCCCATGCGTGCCTTCATGACGCGCGACGCCGACTTCTTCGTGCCGCTGGCCACGCGTGTCGAGAAGGCCAGGCGCGTGCAGGCCGACCTGTTCATCAGCATCCACGCCGATGCCTTCACCACGCCGGCAGCACGGGGTGCCAGCGTGTTCGCGCTCAGTGACAAGGGCGCTTCCAGCACGGCCGCGCGTTGGCTGGCCAACAAGGAAAACCAGTCCGACCTCGTCGGCGGGCTGAACATGGGTTCTCAGGACCAGCATGTACAGCGCATGCTGCTGGACATGAGCACCACGGCCCAGATCAAGGACAGCCTGAAGCTCGGCGGGGCCCTGCTCGGCGAGATCGGCAACATGGCCAAGCTGCACAAGCCACGCGTGGAACAGGCCGGCTTTGCCGTGCTCAAGGCTCCCGACATTCCCAGCGTGCTGGTGGAGACCGCCTTCATCAGCAACCCCGAGGAAGAGGCCCGGCTGCGCAGCACGGCCTACCAGGTGCAACTGGCCGATGCGCTGATGCGCGGCATCCGCAACTACTTCGCGCACAACCCGCCACTGGCGCGCAGCCGCTCCGTCTGAGCCGGCGTCAGGGCCGCCCTGTCGGACGGCGAAGACCGGACACCTGCAACTCGCCCGTCGCCAGCTCGGGCAGCTCTCCTACCGCCGCCGCGGGTCTGAAATGAGAGCATGCAAACATGTTCCACACAGTGCTTGCACCTGACGCCATCGAAGGCAACCACGCAGGCCACGACAGGAGATGAACATGAAGACACGCCTCTACTCCATTGCCGCAGCCGCCGCCATCGCCTTGTTCTCGGCCGGCTGCTCCACCAACCCCAGCAATGCCCAGATCGGGACCGGCGTAGGTGCCGTGGCCGGCGGCGTGGTGGGTGATGCGCTGTTCGGCAGCACACTGGGCACGGTCGGCGGCGCGGCAGCAGGCGCGCTGATCGGCAACGAGGTCGGCAAGCGCAACGACCGCCGCTGAGTGCAGCCCTTAGGGGCACGAAGCAAAAAGCCCCTCGGGCCCAAGGCCTCAAGGGGCTTTCTGTCGGGTACGGGCCGCTCAGGCAGCGGTCGTTGGCGCACGCCCCGCACGCCATGCGCCGAAGATGGCGATCAGGCCCGGCACCAGGATCAGGCCCCAGATGATCTTCTCCAGGTTCTCACGCACCCAGGGCAGATTGCCGAAGAAGTAGCCGGCCGCGCTGATGCCGAACACCCAGACGATGGCACCTCCCACGTTGAATGCAGTGAACTTTCCGCGATTCATCGCCGCCACCCCCGCCACGAAGGGTGCGAAGGTGCGAATGAAAGGCATGAAGCGGGCCAGCACGATGGTGATGCCGCCGTAGCGCTCGTAGAACGCATGGGCCTGGTCGAAGGCACGGCGGTTGAACCAGCGTGATTCCTCCCATTGGAAAACCTTGGGTCCGATGAAGCGGCCTATGGTGTAGTTGCACTGGTCCCCCAGCACGGCAGCCACCAGCAGCACGGTGCACGCGATGGAATAGTCCATGAGGCCGGCGCCGCACAGCGCGCCGACGATGAACAGCAGCGAATCGCCCGGCAGGAACGGCATGACCACCACGCCCGTCTCCACGAACACGATGAGAAACAACAGGGCATAGACCCAGGGACCGTAGGCCACGACAAAGGCCTCCAGGTGCTTGTCTATGTGCAGGATGAAGTCGATCAGGAACTGGATGATTTCCAAGGCAAGAGTCCTCCGCGGCGGGCGCCGCACCGGCCCGTACTGTACTGCGCGCTGCAGACTGCACGGAGCAAGTGCCCCCACCGCGTGGCAGGTACGTCATTTGTTACACCTCTTCATCAATCCATACCAAAAACTCACAGGCACGTCAGGTTTTTGCAGGCAAAGTCCGGGAATGGGCAGGCAAGGCCTGCCCCCATCCCGCAAACACAAGAGGAAATGCATCCATGAACAAGCTCCGCTCATCTTTCGGCAAGTCCCTGACCCTCGCCGCCGTTCTGGTCGGCGCCCTGGCCCTGGGAGGCTGCGCCCACCGCCCCAACAATGCCCAACTGGGCACGGGCGTGGGTGCCGTGGCCGGCGGCGTGCTGGGCAATGCGCTGTTCGGCTCCACGCTGGGCACCGTGGGCGGTGCGGCGGCCGGCGCGCTGATCGGCAATGAAATGGGCAGCAACAGCGACCGCGCAGGCCGCCGTCGCCACTGAGGCATTCGCCCGGCACCCCGGCTCTGGCCTTTATGGCCGGGGTGTCCCTGGAGCCGCTTTCGCGGCTCCTTTTTTTGGGGTGTTCAGGTCGCGTCAGCGCATTCCCACAGGCGCGAAGCGGTGCAGTCCACCGCCTAGAATTACCGCGTGAACGCATCCATTCCCACCCCTGACACCCCCGTGCGCCGCCCTATCCGCGATCTGCCCGATGAGCTCATCAGCCAGATTGCGGCCGGCGAAGTCGTAGAACGCCCGGCCTCGGTGGTACGCGAACTCGTGGACAACGCACTGGATGCCGGCGCCCGCCAGATCAATGTGCGGCTGCTGGCCGGTGGCGTGCGGCTGATCTCGGTGGAGGACGACGGCGGCGGCATCCCGCGCGACGAGCTGCCCGTGGCGCTGCGCCGCCATGCCACCAGCAAGATCACAGACCTGCACGACCTGGAGACCGTGGCCACCATGGGCTTTCGCGGTGAGGCGCTCGCGGCCATCTGCTCGGTGTCCGAGTCATCCATCCTTTCGCGCCCGGCCGGTCAGGATTCCGCCTACCTGCTCGATGCGCGCAGCGGCGAGCTGCGCCCCGCCGCCCGCAACCAGGGCACGACGGTCGAGGTCAAGGAGCTGTTCTTCTCCACGCCGGCCCGCCGCAAATTCCTCAAGAGCGACGCCACGGAGCTGGCCCACTGCATCGAGTCCGTGCGCCGCCACGCGCTGGCCCGCCCCGACGTAGGCTTCGCCATCTGGCACGAGGGCAAGCTCGTCGAGCAATGGCGAGCCGCCGGGAGCATGTCGGCCGATGCCTTGGCACAGCGCCTGGCCGATGTGCTGGGCGACGGCTTCGTGCAGAACTCCGTGACCGTGGACCATTGGTCGGGCGCTGTCCATGTCACGGGCCGCGCCGGCATACCCGATGCGGCGCGCTCGCGGCCCGACCAGCAGTTCTGCTATGTCAACGGCCGCTTCGTGCGCGACAAGGTGCTCACCCACGCATCGCGCAGCGCCTACGAGGACGTGCTGCACGGCCACAAGCAGCCCGTCTACGCCCTTTATGTGGAGATCGATCCCGCGCGCGTGGACGTGAACGTGCACCCGACCAAGATCGAGGTGCGCTTTCGCGACAGCCGCGAGGTGCACCAGGCCGTGCGCCACGCCATAGAGAATGCCCTGGCCGCCCCGCGCGCTGCGGCGGCCGCCGCCGCTGCCGCCGAGGAAGCCGCCCGCACCCCGGAGCTGGCCCCTGCCGCACCGGCCACCGCACCCAAGGTGGCGGCTCCCGCCTGGCCCCAGGCGCGCATGAGCTTTGGCGATGAACAGGGCGGTCACAAGGTCAGCAACATGGCGGGCCTGTGGGCACCCATGCGCGAAGCCGCACCGGCCCCCGTTGCGCTTGCTGCCCAGACGGCCGCGCAGACTGCCGGTGCCGCCGAAGTCGCGGTGGACAGGCCCGGCGTGCAATGGCCTGCCGGCGATGTGCCCGCCAGCTACGCACCCGCTGCACAGCCCCAGCCAGTCACCGTCTCCGAGCCTTCCCCTGCGCACTTCACGGCAGCGGCAGCGGACACCGCTGCCGCTGCCGAAGAAGCCATCTGGCCGCTGGGCCGCGCCGTCGCCCAGATCCACGGCGTCTACATCCTGGCCGAGAACGCCCAGGGCATGGTCGTGGTGGACATGCATGCGGCGCACGAGCGCATCGTCTACGAGCAGCTCAAGAATGCTGTCAATGCCTCGCAGCAGATCCCCAGCCAGCCGCTGCTGATCCCCGCCACCTTCGCCGCCACGCCCGAGGAAGTGGCCACGGCCGAGGCCCATGGCGACACGCTTCAGGCCCTGGGCATGGAGGTCTCCCCCTTCTCGCCCAAGACCCTGGCCGTGCGTGCCGTGCCCGCCACCCTGGCCCAGGGCGACGCCGTGGAGCTGGCGCGCAGCGTGCTGGCCGAACTGGCCCAGCACGACGCCAGCACCGTGGTCCAGCGCGCGCGCAACGAGATCCTGGCCACCATGGCCTGCCATGGCGCCGTGCGCGCCAACCGGCGCCTGACCCTGGACGAGATGAACGCCCTCCTGCGCCAGATGGAAGTCACCGAGCGCTCGGACCAGTGCAACCATGGCCGCCCCACCTGGCGGCAGATGAGCATGAAGGAGCTGGACGCGCTGTTCCTGCGGGGCCGCTGAAAGCCCCTGCCCCGCGTCAGTCGCGCATCCGGCCGAACGCCGCCAGCTGCTCGTACTTGCGATCTTCCTCGGCGATGAGCCGTGCCAGGTCCTCGTGCCCCGTGGCCGGTACCATGCCGGCATCTTCCAGGCGCTTGCGCACGGCGGGTTCTGCCAGCGCCTGCTGCAGCGCGGCGGTGATGCGCTGGGCCGTGGCGGCGGGCAGGCCGCGCGGTGCCATCAGCGCGAACCAGCCGACCAGTTCATAGCCGCCCAGCGCACCCAGTTCGGCCACGGCCGGCACCTGGGTCAGCGCGGCCAGGCGCCGGGCGCTGGTGACGGCCAGCGGCACGATGCGTCCGCCTTGCAGGAAAGGCAGGGCTGCCGTGGGCGAGAGCATGGCCAGGTCCAGCGTGCCGCCCGCCAGGTCGCTGGTCAGCGGCGCCACGCCCTTGTAGGGCACATGCGCGATGGAGACGCCCGCGCGCTGCTTGAGCAACTCGCCCGCGAAATGCAGGGTCGAGCCCACGCCCGAGCTGCCATAGCTGAGCTTGTCCGGCTGGCGCCGCGCCAGTTCCAGCAGTTCGGCCAGGCTCCTGACGCCCAGGCCCGGACGCGCGACCAGGACCAGCGGGCTGGTGGCGATCAGGCCCAGCGGCGTGAAGTCGCGGCGTCCGTCGTAGCGCTGGGCGGGATTGACCAGCCGCGTGGCCACCAGTTCGTTGCTGGCCCCCACCAGCAGCGTATGGCCATCGGCGGGAGCCGAGACCACGCGCTGTGCGGCGATGGCACCGGCTGCACCGCCCACGTTGTCCACCACCACCGTGGCCTTGAGGTGCGCGGCCAGCGCATCGCCGGTCACACGCGCGGCCAGGTCCACCGAGCCGCCGGCCGGATAGCCCACGACCAGCTTCACGGGCCGGGACGCAAAGGTGCCTTGCGCCATGGCCGGAACGGCCAGGCCCAGGGCCGCCGCGCCGAGAAGGCTGCGCCGGCTCGGGCCGGGGGCATGGGAAAAGGAAAATGCTGTGCTCATGGGGTCAATCACGGAGTGGGCGCGCAGGCGCAGTGGGAGAGAAAGACCGCCTCAGGCGGCGGACAGGAAGCGCCTGGCCAGCTTCACCCAGTAGGTGGCCGCCAGCGGCAGGATGCGGTCATTGAAGTCGTAGCCGGGGTTGTGCACCATGCAGCCTCCCGTGCCATGGGTCTCGCCCACGCCATTGCCCACGATCAGGTAGCTGCCCGGGCATTGTTCGAGCATGAAGGAAAAGTCCTCGCTGCCCGTCAGCGGCTGCAGGTCAGGGATCAGCGCCTGCTCGCCCAGCCAGTCGCGCGCCACTTCGCGTGCCAGCACCGTGCTGGCCACGTCGTTGACCAGGGCCGGGTAGCGCCAGCGGTAGTCGACCTCGGCCTGCACGCCCAGCGTGGCGGCCTGGGCCCGGGCCAGTTCGGTGATGCGTTCGCGCAGCAGGGCACGCACCTCGGGCCGGTAGGCGCGCACGGACAGGCGCAGCTCCACCTCGCCGGGGATGACATTCGGTGCATCGCCGCCATGGATGGCGCCCACGCTGACCACGGCCATGTCACGCGGATCGACATTGCGCGAGACCACGGTCTGCAGCGCCAGCACCAGGTGGGCCGCCGCCACCACGGGATCGGCCGACAGATGGGGCGCCGAGCCATGGCCGCCCTTGCCGCGCACGGTGATGACGACCGTATCCGACGAGGCCATGAACGAGCCCTCGCGAAAGCCGAACTGGCCTGCGGGAAAGCCCGGCATGTTGTGCAGGGCAAAGATGGCGTCGCAAGGAAAGCGCTCGAACAGGCCATCCTCGACCATCTTGCGGCCGCCGCCCAGGCCTTCCTCGGCGGGCTGGAAGATCAGGTGCAGCGTGCCATCGAAGCCCCGCGCCTCTGCCAGTTCGCGCGCCGCCGCCAGCAGGATGGCCGTATGGCCGTCATGCCCGCAGGCATGCATGCGGCCCGCATGGTGGCTGGCGTACGGCAGGCCGGTCTGCTCGTGGATGGGCAGCGCATCCATGTCCGCGCGCAGGCCCAGGCGACGCGCTCCCTGGCCGCTGCGCAGCGTGCCCACCACGCCCGTGCCGCCCAGGCCACGGTGCACCTCGTAGCCCCAGGAGGCCAGGCGCTCGGCGACCAGGTCACTGGTGGCGAATTCCTCGAAGGCCAGTTCGGGATGGGCGTGCAAGTGGTGGCGCAACTCCACCATCTCGGCTTCGGTGGCACGGATGCCGGGCAGCACGGGATCGGTGCCACCGGGCGCGGGAGAAACGGGCAAGTCGTGGTTCATGGCGCCAGAGTCTAGGAAGCGGGACCACCGCACAAAAGACCACCTGCGCTTGCCCCGCCAGGCATGGCTGGTCATCCCCCATGCGGGAATGGCACGGAACCTGCAAGATCGGGCCATGACCTCCCTGCCCTCGACCGCTGCCGCTCCGGCCATGAAACTGCACCAGATGCGCTACCTCGTCGCCGTGGCCGGCTGCGGCAGCGTGCGCGCCGCATCGCGGTCGCTGGGGGTCACCCAGTCGGCCATCACCCAGGCCCTGCGCGAGCTGGAGGAAGGCCACCGGCTGGCGCTGTTCGAGCGACAGAGCAGCGGCATCGCCCTCACGCCCGCAGGCCACGCCCTGCTGCGCCACGCCCAGCTGATCACCGCCCAGATCGCCCAGGCCGAGGACGAAATGGCGCGGCTGCGCGGCCACGGCGCCGCCACCCGCCTGTCCGTCGGCGTGACGCCCTGGGTGGGCCAAAGCCTGCTGCCGCATGTGCTGCGCTCCTTCCGCGCCGAACTGCCGCAGGTCCGGCTGGAGCTGTTCGAAGGCCTGTCGGCCGTGGCCCATCCCCGCCTGCGCGAGGGCACGATGGACCTGCTGATCGGCCGTGTGCCGCAGGGGGCATCGGCCGGCGACCTGCATGGCATGCCGCTGCTGCGCTACGAGGCCACGGTGGTGGCGCGCGCCGGCCATCCGCTGGCCGGTGCGCGATCCCTGGCCGCGCTGACCGACTGCGACTGGCTGCTCAACTACACGCCGCCCGAGGAAGAAGCGCTGGTGCAGCGCATCTTCCTGCGCCACGGCCTGCCCGTGCCCGCGGGCCGTATCCACCTGGTGCACTCCGCCTCGCTGCTGCTGCATCTGGTCGCGCACAGCGACATGCTGTCGTTCTGCCCCTGGCCATTGATCGAGTGCAGCGCGCCACAGGGCCGCATCGTGCCGCTGGCCCTGCGCGAGCAGTTCGAGCCGCACACGGTGGGCGTGGTCCAGCGCGGCCATGGCCGCCTGCCCTGGCCGGCCGAGCGCTTCGTGCACCACCTGATGGAGCAGGTCCGCGCCTGCCGCCACAGTCCGGACCCGGTGCTGCAGCGCGTGTTCCGCTCCATCGACGTGCTGGCCTGAGTGCGGTAAAAATTGCAGATCAATTGTTATTCATGCACACTATCAACAATTGAACCCAGCTTGCAGAGATGGCCATGGACACACTGACCCTTGAACAATTGCGGACCACCACGGATGCGGGTGGCGTTGCGGGCGTCACGCTCAAGGCCGAAGGCGGCGACTTCATCGTGCAGATCGAGACGCTCAAAGGTGGCGAAGCAGTGCTCGCCAAGGCCCGCAGCACCGAGCCCCGGCGCTTCGGCAACCCCGTCCAGGCCCTGGGCTTGCTACGCGAGCTGGGTCTGACGGTGGGAGCCTTCAATGTCGAACACTGGAACCCGGATGACAAGTCCACCGCCCGGGCGCGGCCCGATCGTGCCCTGGCGCTCCGGCGCACGCACCAGGCGGCGGGCTACGACCAGTGGTTCCGGGCCCAGGTGGAGCAGGGACTGACAGAGGCAGATGACGCGGAAACCAGCTGGATCTCGCAGGAATCCGCCAAGAAGGACATGCAGCGCCAGCGTGAGGTGCTGCAGGCCCGGGCCAAAGGCACCCGGTGATGGAACTGGCATGGACACCACGCGCCCAGCGTGACCGACAGGCCGCCATCGACTACATTGCCCAGGACAACCCCATCGCCGCCCTCGGCCAGCTCGACGAGATCGAACGGCAGACCGACATGCTGGTGCAGCACCCCCGCATGGGAAGGCCCGGCCGGGTGGACGGGACCTTCGAGCTGGTCATCAGCCATACCCCCTTCATCGTGGTGTACCGGCTCAGGCCAAAGGCCCGGCGCATCGAACTGATCCGCCTGCTGCACGGCGCCCAGTGCTGGCCGCCGGCCCAGGACGCGGGGCCATAGACCCGGACTGGCGGCTGCCGTTCACCGCCCCCCGGCCTGCGCCAGCGCCTGGGCGGCAGGCACATCCCAGCCCCCGCCGATGGCCCGGATCAGCCCCACGGCCGCCTGGTACTGCGCGGACTTCACCTGCAGGGCCTGGCGCCGGTTGCGCAGTTCGCTGCGGCGAGCGTCCAGCAGGTCGAGCTGGCTAACGTAGCCGTTGCGGTAGCGCGTGTCCGACAGACTGGTGGCGCGCTGGGCCGCCACCACGGCACGGGCCTGCACGGTGGACTGCTCCTGCAGTATGCGGATGGAGGACAGCTGGTCCTCCACCTCCTGGAAGGCCACCAGCGCCTGCTGGCGGTAGGCGGCCAGCGCGGCATCGAGCTGTGCGCCTGCAGCCTGCACGCCGGCCTCGCGCCGGCCGCCGTCGAACAGCGGCAGCGACAGCAGGGCGCCCACGCCCCAGGAGCGCATGGACCACTTGAACAGGTCACCGACCTCGGGCGAGGCATGGCCTGCAGCGCCGGTCAGCGAGATGCTGGGGAACCATGCCGTCTTCGCCACGCCCACGCGCGACTGTGCCGCGAACACGGCGCGCTGCGCGGCCGAGATATCGGGCCGGCGCATGAGCACCGTGGCCGGCACGCCCGCTGGAATGGAAGGCAGGGCCGTGGTCCAGGCGCCTTCGCCCAGGCCGAAGCGCGAGGCGGAGTCGCCCACCAGCACGGCCAGCGCATGCTCGACCTGGGCGCGCTGGCGGTCCAGTGCCAGCGCGTCCGATTCGGTGGCGGACAGCTCGGCCTGGATGCGGGCCACGTCAAGCTCGGCAATGTCGCCGGCCTGCAGCCGGCGCTCGGACAGGCGCAGCGTGTCGCGGTAGGCCTCCACGGTCTCGCGCATCAGGGCGCGCTCGGCATCCAGCGCGCGCAGCTGCAGATAGGTCTGCGCCACCTCGGCCTGCACGGCCAGCCGCGTGCTTTGCAGCAGGGCCTCGCGGCCCTCGGCGTCCAGCCGCGATGCGTCGGCCGCCTGGGAAATGCGGCCGAACAGATCGACCTCATAGGACAGGTTCAGCCCCGCATTGACCAGGGTGGCAGGCCGCGTGCCCGATGCCTTGTCCAGCCCCGCGCTGCGCGTGGCACCTGCGCCCAGGCCCAGCTGCGGCAGGCGGTCGGCATTGGCGCTGCGCGCCAGGGCGCGGGCCTCGGCCAGGCGTGCGGCTGCGGCCTGTATGCCCTGGTTGTCCAGCGTGGCCTTGTCCACCAGCGCGTCCAGCGCCGGGTCGGCAAAGGCCAGCCACCATTGGCCGCGCGCCTGGGCTTCGGCAGGCAGGGCCTGCGTCCAGCCCGCCTGCGGCGCGGCGCCCTGCTCCTTGAAGGCGGGTGCGGCCGGCAGCTCGGGCAGGCTCTGGGACACGCTGGCGCAGCCGGCCAGCGCCAGCGCCGCCACCAGGGGCAGCAGGCGCCTGGGCAGTTTCGAAAGCGATGGGATCTTCATGATCGGTTCCTGTTCTTGTGATGTGGGCTCATTCATGCTCGCCACGCGCAGCAGAGGGCATGGGCAGCGCGCCGCCACCCGAGGCATGGCCGTGGGCGGGTGCATGTGCAGGGACCTCTTCATCCATCTCGGGCCCATGCTGCTTGAGCGGCCGGTTGCCTGCCAGGCGGCGCATCAGCACGTAGAACACGGGCGTGAGGAACAGGCCGAAGGCCGTCACCCCGATCATTCCCGAGAACACGGCCACGCCCATGGCGCGGCGCATTTCCGAGCCGGCGCCCGTGGACAGCACCAGGGGCAGCACGCCCATGACGAAGGCCAGCGAGGTCATCAGGATGGGGCGCAGGCGCAGCCGGCTGGCCTCGATGGCGGCCTGTATGGGCGTGCGGCCCTCGAACTCAAGCTCGCGCGCGAACTCCACGATCAGGATGGCGTTCTTCGCGCTCAGCCCCACCAGCACGATGAGCCCGATCTGCGTGAAGACATTGCTGTCACCGCGAGAAAGCCACACGCCGGTCATCGCCGCCAGCAGCCCCATGGGCACGATCAGGATGATGGCGATGGGCAGGGTCAGGCTCTCGTACTGCGCGGCCAGCACCAGGAACACCAGCAGGATGGCCAGCGGGAACACGATCACTGCCGAATTGCCGGCCAGGATTTCCTGGTAGGTCAGGTCGGTCCATTCGAAGGCTATGCCCTTGGGCAGGGTCTCGGCCGCGATGCGCTTGATGGCGTCCTGCGCCTGGCCCGAAGAAAAGCCCGGTGCTGCACCCCCGTTGATGTCGGCCGTGAGGTAGCCGTTGTAGCGCATGGCGCGCTCGGGGCCGAAGCTGGAGTCCACCTTCATCAGCGCCGACAGCGGAATCATCTCGCCCGAACTGGAACGCACCTTGAGCATGCCCACGTCCTCGGCACGCGCGCGGTAGGGTGCGTCGGCCTGCACGCGGACGCTGTAGGTGCGGCCGAACTTGTTGAAGTCGTTCGCATACAGGCTGCCCAGGTAGATCTGCATGGTGTCGAAGATGTCCGTCACCGGCACGCCGAGCTGGCGTGCCTTGGTACGGTCGATGTCGGCGTACAGCTGGGGCACGTTGACCTGCCAGCTGGTGAACATGCCGGTCAGCTCGGGCGTCTGGTAGGCCTTGGCCATGAAGGCCTTCACGGCCGCGTCCATCTGGTCATAGCCCAGCGAGGCGCGGTCCTCCAGCTGCAGCTTGAAGCCGCCCGTGGTGCCCAGGCCTGCCACCGGCGGCGGCGGGAACATGACGATGAAGGCGTCCTGGATGCCTGCGAAGGCCTGGTTCAACTGGCCGGCCACGGCGCCGCCGCTCTGGTCGGCTCGCTTGCGCTCGTCAAAGGGCTTGAGCGTGGCGAAGACGATGCCCGAGTTGGAGCTGTTGGTGAAGCCGTTGATGGACAGGCCCGGGAAGGCGATGGTGTCCTCCACGTTGGGGTTGTCCTTCATGATCTCGCCCATGCGGCGGATCACCTCGTCCGTGCGGTCCAGCGTGGCGCCGTCGGGCAACTGGGCGAAGCCGATCAGGTACTGCTTGTCCTGCGCCGGCACGAAGCCCGAGGGCACGGCCTTGAACAGGCCGAAGGTCACGGCGATCAGCGCCAGGTAGATGCCCAGCATCAGCGCCTTGCGCGATATCACGCGGCCCACACCGCCGCTGTAGGCCTCGGAGCCCCGGTGGAACATGCGGTTGAAGCCACGGAACAGCCAGCCGAACGCACGGTCCATGCCACGTGTCAGCGCGTCCTTGGGCGCATCGTGGCCGCGCAGCAGCAGGGCCGCCAGCGCGGGCGACAGCGTCAGCGAATTGATGGCCGAGATCACCGTCGAGATGGCGATGGTCACCGCGAACTGCTTGTAGAACTGGCCCGTGAGGCCGCTGATGAAGGCCAGCGGCACGAACACCGCGCACAGCACCAGGGCGATGGCGATGATGGGCCCGGACACTTCGCGCATGGCGCGGTAGGTGGCGTTGCGCGGCGTGAGACCGGCCTCGATGTTGCGCTCCACGTTCTCGACCACGACGATGGCGTCATCCACCACGATGCCGATGGCCAGCACCAGGCCGAACAGGCTCAGCGCGTTGATGGAAAAGCCCAGCAGATGCAGCACGGCAAAGGTGCCGATCACCGAAACCGGCACGGCCAGCAGCGGGATGATGGAGGCGCGCCAGGTCTGCAGGAACAGGATCACCACCAGCACCACGAGCACGATGGCCTCCAGCAGCGTGTGCACCACCGATTCGATGGAGGCGCGCACGAACTGCGTGGGGTCGTAGGCGATGCGGTACTCCAGGCCCTCGGGCATGTTCTTGTTCAGGGCCTCCATGGTCTTGCGCACATTGGCCGAGATCTCCAGCGCATTGGAGCCCGGCGCCTGGAAGACGCCCATGCCCACGGCCGGGTCGTTGTTCAGCAGCGAGCGCAGCGAATAGTCGGCCGCGCCCATCTCCAGGCGGCCGATGTCGCGCAGGCGGGTCACGGCGCCGTCGGCGCCGCTCTTGACGATGATGTCGCCGAAGTCCTCCTCGCTCTGCAGGCGGCCCTGGGCGTTGATGGACAACTGCATGTCCACGCCCGGCAGTCCCGGCGAGGCGCCGACCACGCCGGCCGCAGCCTGCACGTTCTGGCCACGGATGGCGGCCACCACATCGCTGGCCGACAGGCCGCGCTGCGCCACCTTCTGCGGGTCCAGCCACACGCGCATGGCGTAGTCGCCGCCGCCGAAGATCTGGATCTGGCCCACGCCCTCGATGCGCGCCAGCGGGTCTTTCACGTTCAGCACCGCGTAGTTGCGCAGGTAGTTGATGTCATAGCGCTGGTTGGGCGAGACCAGGTGGACCACCATGGTCAGGTCGGGTGCGCTCTTGACCGTGGTGATGCCCAGGCGGCGCACCTCTTCCGGCAGGCGCGGCTCGGCCTGCGAGACGCGGTTTTGCACCATCTGCTGCGCCTTGTCGGGGTCGGTGCCCAGGCGGAAGGTGACGGTCAGCGTCATCACGCCGTCGCTGGTGGCCTGGCTGCCCATGTAGAGCATGCCTTCGACGCCGTTGATCTGCTCTTCCAGCGGCGTGGCCACGGTCTCGGCGATCACCTTGGGATTGGCGCCCGGGTACTGGGCGCGCACCACCACGGACGGCGGCGCGACCTCGGGGTATTCCGAGATCGGCAGCCCGCCCATGGCGATCAGGCCGGCGATCAGCATCAGCAGCGAAAGCACGCCCGCGAAGATCGGCCGGTCAATGAAGAATTTGGATAGGTTCATGGTGTTTGGCTCCGCCACGGCAAAGCGCGGCCCATGCCGCATGCGGTCAGGCGGCATTTCAGAGGCAGGAAAGGTGTGCGGCTAGATCAGGACTTGGTTGCGTCAGCCACTTGTTCGGCTGCCTGCCGGGTGCCAGGCTGGCGGGCATCGGCCCGCGCATCCATGGACACTTCCTTGGGCGCGACCAGGGCGCCGGGGCGGATGTGCTGCAGGCCGTTGACCACCACGCGCTCGCCAGGCTGCAGGCCCTGGGTCACGTTGCGCAGGCCGTTGACCGAGGCGCCCAGCACCACCTCGCGGTAGACGGCCTTGTTGTCGCCGCCCACCACCATCACGTACTTCTTGCTCTGGTCCGTGCCGATGGCGCGCTCGCTGACCAGCAGCATGCTGCTGTTGCGCGCCTGGCCCATGCGGATACGGGCGAACTGGCCGGGCATGAGGGCGCCATCCTTGTTGTCGAAGGCGGCGCGCACGCGCACCGTGCCGCTTCGGGCATCGACCTGGTTGTCGATCAGTTGCAGCCGGCCCTCGAAAGGCGTGCTGCCGGCCGTGGCCGTGCCCATCTGCACGGGAATGCTGTCGATCCTGGCGCGGTTGCCAGCGCCGCCGTCCAGCTCCTTGAGCGCACGCGTGATGACCTGCTCATCGGCATCGAAGCTCGCATAGATGGGGCTGACCGAGACCAGCGTGGTCAGCACCGGCGCGCCCGGGCCTGCGGCCACCAGGTTGCCCACGGTGATCTCGCGCTTGCCGATGCGGCCCGACACGGGGGCGCGCACCTGGGTGTAGCCCAGGTTCAGCCGTGCCGATTGCAGGGACGCCTGGGCCGCGCGCAGATTGGCCTCGGCCTCGCTGCCCGCATTGATGCGCTCGTCCAGCTCGCGCTGGGCAATCGCCCGCTCGTCCCACAGGCGGCGCGCGCGTTCCTGCTCGCTGCGCGCATAGGACTGGCGCGCCTGCGCCGAGGCCACCTGGGCTTCGGCCCGCTCGACCTCGGCGGCGTAGGGGGCCGGGTCGATGGTGATCAGCAGATCGCCCTGCTTGACCAGCGCGCCTTCGCGAAAGTGCACGGCCTGCACGGCACCGGCCACGCGCGAGCGGATGTCCACGCGCTCCACGGCTTCGAGGCGGCCCGAGAACTCGTCCCAGGCGGTGACCTCGCTTTCGGCGACCGTGGCCACCGACACGGGCGTGGCGGCGGGCTGGGCGCTGGCGGGCACGTCATCGGCCTTGGCCTCGATGCCGTGCAGGCCGAACAGGCCGGCGCTGACGGCGAGGATGGCCGCAGCGGCGGCAGGCAATCTCCAGCCCTTGCGCTGGGCGGAGACGGAAGAAGAGGACGAGGTGGATTCGGTGGACATGGTGTTTTTTGGGAAATTCAGGGAACACGATGCCCGCCCGGCGCCTGAACGCGCCGGGAAGGCGGAAGGGAAAAACGGGGCAGCAAGGTTCGCCGGCTGCGGCGGCGCGGGGCCTAGCCCGGTGCTGCGGGCTTGTTCATGGTGGCCTCGAAGAAGTCATGCACATGCAGGGACACGGCGGCGCTGCAGGCCGTACAGGCCTCGGCCTCGGACAGGGCCTGCGGCCAGTTCGACGCGCTGGGCAGCACATGGCTGCTGGCCGCCACCCCGGCCGCGCGCAGGCGGGCCGCATAGGCCTGGGCCTCGTCGCGCAGCGGGTCGTCACCGCCCACCAGCACCAGGGCCGGCGGCAGCTGGGCCAGGCGCAGCGAGCTGCCGGGCACGGCGTAGGGATGCATGGCGTCCTTGGGGCAGCTCAGGTACTCGCGCCAGCCCGTGGCCCAGCGGCATTCGCCAGCCTCGGGCGTGGCCTCGCGCTGCGAGGCCGTGCCGGTGCAGGGATCGAGCATGGGCGACACCAGGATCTGGCCCGCAAGCGGCGGATGGCCCCGGTCGCGCGAGATCACGGCCACGGCGGCGGCCAGGTTGCCGCCCGCTTCCTCGCCCGCAAGAAACAGCGGCGCGCCCTTGCCCGCCATCTTCACGCGGTGCTTGTACAGCCATTGCAGCATGGCGTAGCCGACCTCGATGGGCTGGGGGAACGGATGCTCGGGCGCCAGCGGATAGGCCAGCGACACCACGACGGCGCCCGCCTCCGCCAGCAGCCGGCCGATGTAGCGCCCGTTGTCCAGCGTGCCGCAGACAAAGGTGCCGCCATGGAAATGCAGCACCAGCGGCGAGACCGTGCCGGGCCTGCGCTGGCCATAGGCGCGCGCAGCCACGGTGCCGTGCTCGGGCAGCTCGATGGAGAATTCTGTTTCGGCAATCTGCGCCCCGACGGCGGGGCCGTTCGGGAGCGACGGGGAAGTGGACATGGCGCGAACCTGCGGCAATGGTCGATGGTTGGAATATAGGCGGCGCCGGCCATGTCTGAAATAGCAACGCAGCCATCGCTCTGTTTCCGTTTCACGAACAATCGCCCGATACCGCGCATGTGAGAATTCCGCCGAGCCGGCATTCCCTTGCCGGGCGCTGCAGGAGCAACTTTCCATGGACCAGATCCAGGCCATGCGTGTCTTCGTCCGCGTGGTGGAAGCAGGCAACTTCACCCGCGCCGCCGATTCGCTGGACCTGCCCAAGGGCACGGTCACCAAACAGATACAGGCGCTGGAGGCGCGCGTGCGCGTCAAGCTGCTCAACCGCACGACGCGGCGCGTCACCGTCACGCCCGATGGCGCGGCCTACTACGAACGCGCGGCGCGCCTGCTCAACGACTTCGACGATCTCGAAGCCAGCATGGTCAACACCCAGACCGCGCCCAGCGGGCGGCTGCGGCTGGACGTGGGCAGCTCCATGGCCCGGTTGATCATCATTCCGGCGCTGACCGAATTCTGCGAACGCTACCCCGACATACAGATCGACCTGGGCGTGGGCGACCGCCTGGTGGACCTGATCAGCGACAACGTGGACTGCGTGATCCGCGGGGGCGAGCTCAGCGACCAGTCCCTGGTGGCGCGGCGCATAGGGTCGATGAACTGGGTCACCGTGGCCTCGCCCGCCTACCTGGCACGCCATGGCGTGCCCCAGCACCCGTCCGAGCTGGATACGAAGCACCAGATCGTCGCCTTCTTCTCGGGCCATACGCGGCGCATGTACCCGCTGGAATTCCACCGGGGCGATGAATCCATCGAGGTGGCGGGCAACTACCGCATCGCGGCCAACGACAGCAATGCCTACACGGCCGCCGTGCTTGCGGGCTTTGGCATCGCGCAGCTGGTCACGGCCTTTGCCCAGCCGCTGATAGACAGCGGTGAACTGGTGGAAGTGCTGCCCGAATGGACCCAGCCGCCACTGCCCGTGCATGTGGTCTACCCACCCAACCGCCACCTCAGCGCCAAGGTGCGGGCCTTCGTGGACTGGGCCGCCGACCTGTTCGCGCGGCATCCGCAGTTGCAGCGCAGCTGAGCGGCCCATTGCCAAAGCCTTGCCGCCGGCAAGGCCTTCCCGCCCGTCAGACATGTCGGCCGGCAGGGCTGATCCATGCCCATTCGCCATGCCCGCCCCCGCCACCGGATACGACCTGCATCGGTTCAGGCCATGGTTCTTCCTGCGTGAAGGGGTTCGCGGTCATGCACCAAATGTCATCACCCCCATTCTGAAAATGCACCCGAACACGGCATGAAGGCACCAGTCTTGCGCACGATTCACCAAAACGATGCATGAAGGCATAACTTTTTGGCATAATTTTGGCTGCACATTCCCTCAGCAGCCTGTTTTTTAGTCAGAAGGTTCTCCTATGAAGTACGAGTCCGTCGGCCAATTCCTCGACGAAGTGGCGCAACGCAACCCTGGCCAGCCCGAATTCCTGCAAGCCGTCACCGAAGTGATGGAAAGCCTGTGGCCCTTCATCGAGAAGAATCCCAAGTACGCCGAACACGGACTGCTGGAGCGCCTGGTCGAGCCCGAGCGCGTGGTGATGTTCCGCGTCAGCTGGACCGACGACAAGGGCCAGGTGCAGGTCAACCGGGGCTTCCGCATCCAGCACAGCATGGCCATCGGCCCCTACAAGGGTGGCCTGCGCTTCCACCCCTCGGTCACGCTGTCCGTGCTCAAGTTCCTGGCCTTCGAGCAGACCTTCAAGAACGCGCTGACCACGCTGCCCATGGGCGGCGGCAAGGGCGGCTCCGACTTCGACCCCAAGGGCAAGAGCCCCGCTGAAGTCATGCGCTTTTGCCAGGCCTTCGTCACCGAGCTGTTCCGCCATGTGGGTCCGGACACCGACGTGCCGGCCGGCGACATCGGCGTGGGCGGCCGCGAGGTCGGCTACATGGCCGGCATGTACAAGAAGCTGTCCAACAGCGCCGCCAGCGTCTTCACCGGCAAGGGCCTGTCCTTCGGCGGCTCGCTGATCCGCCCCGAGGCCACCGGCTACGGCACCGTCTACTTCGCACAGGAAATGCTGGCCACGCGCGGCCAGTCCTTCGCCGGCAAGACCGTGTCGGTGTCCGGCTCGGGCAACGTCGCGCAGTACGCCGTGGAGAAGGCCATGCAGCTGGGTGCCAAGGTGGTGTCGGTCTCCGACTCCTCGGGCACCGTGTACGACCCCAACGGCTTCACCACCGAGAAGCTGGCCATCCTGATGGACGTGAAGAACCACCGCTACGGCCGCGTGGACGAGTACGCCAGGCTGGTGGGCGCCGAATTCCTGGCCGGCAAGACGCCGTGGCACCTGAAGGTGGACGTGGCCCTGCCCTGTGCCACGCAGAACGAACTCAATGAGCAGGATGCCAAGGTGCTGATCGCCAATGGCGTGCTGTGCGTGGCAGAAGGCGCCAACATGCCCTCCACCATCGAGGCCGCCAAGGCCTTCGAGAAGGCCGGCGTGCTGTACGCGCCGGGCAAGGCCAGCAATGCCGGCGGCGTGGCCACCTCGGGCCTGGAAATGAGCCAGAACGCAGCGCGCCTGTCCTGGCCCGCCGAGGAAGTGGACGCCCGCCTTCTGCAGATCATGCAAGGCATCCACGCCGCCTGCCTGAAGTACGGCAAGCGCGAGGACGGCACCGTCAGCTATATCGACGGCGCCAACATCGCCGGCTTCGTGAAGGTGGCCGACGCCATGCTGGCCCAGGGTGTGATCTGACCCTGCGCTTCACCCCCTTGCGCACCAAAGCCCATGCAGCCCGCTGCATGGGCTTTTTGCATGCCTCTTCCCGCAGGACGCACGCCCTGCGCCGTGGACCCGCCCAGGTCCGCCATGATCGAGGCATGGGGCGCACGACCGTCGGACGGTCATGTCGATTCAGGTCGCTGCGCGATGGGCCGCCCGCTGCAGCGCCTGCAGGACATCAGCGACAAGATGCTCCGAGGGTTCCAGGCCGACGGCCAGACGAATGATGCCAGCCTGCACCTTGCAGTACGTCCGCTTCGCCTGCTCGGCCGCCGGGTAGTAGGCCGCCAGGCTGTGCGCGCCGCCCCAGCTCGCCCCGATCTGGAAGACCTTCAGCGCATCGAAGAACGGATGGACCTCTTCGGTCGATGCAAGCCTGGGCACAAACGAAAGCACGCATCCACCCCCTTTGAACGACGCCTTCCAGCGGGCATGGCCTTCGTCCCCCGCAAGCGGCGGAAACAACACGCGCTCCACCATGGGGTGCCGGGCCAGTTTCTCCGCCAGGGCCAGCGCGCAGGCACATTGGTGGGCATACCGCAATGCAAGGGTGTCCAGCCCCCGCAACGCGAGAAAGCAATCGTCGGGGCTCACGGCTTGCCCCAGCACACTCTGGGCCGTGCGCAGCTTCTCATAGAGCGCGCGACTTGCGGTCGACAAGGCCCCGAGCAACAGGTCCGAATGCCCCCCCAGGAGCTTGGAGACGGCCTGGACCACGATATCGACGCCAGCGGGCACCCCCTGGAAGCCCAGAGGTGACGCCCAGCTGTTGTCGAGGACGGTCAGAATTCCGTGGGCCTTCGCTGCCTTCACGATGGCGGGAATGTCCTGCATCTCCATGGTCAAGGAACCCGGGGACTCCATGAAGATGAGTTTCGTGCCGGGCTTGAAGCGGCCGGCGATCTCCGCGCCAATGGCCGGATCGTAGGTTTCGCACTCGACCCCGAAGCGGCGAAGGTATTCGTTCGCGAAAGTTCTCAAAGGCCCATAGCAGGAGTCGGCGATCAGCACATGGTCGCCCCAGCCCAGCAACGCCAGGCCGATCTGGCACAAGGCAGACTGCCCCGAGGGACTCGCAACGCAGAAGGGGGCGTTTTCAAGGCATGCGATGCGCTCCTCCAGGGCGCGGGTCGTCGGCGTACCCGTCACGCCATAGGTATATCCGTCGAACAAGCGCTCCTTGCGCGTCGTGAAATCCGCGATGTCATCGAACAGGACCGTGGAAGCGCGCCATATGGCGGGCGACAGGCTTCGGAAATCATCAATCTTGGCCACTGGGAAAGCCCTCTTCATCTCAAGTTGGAACGGCACGCCGCGCAAACCTGCAATCCCGCAAGGATTGCGCCTGGCGTCAAGGCCAGGTGAACACCCATCGCTCATCTGGCAACCCGGTAGCCACTCTAGGATCTCATCCGATTACAATCAATGATCTGGACATGCAACTCCATGATCAAACCTTATGGGCTGTTGATGAATTTCCGCCAAGTCGAAGCGTTCCGGGCAGTGATGGTCACAGGCTCTGCCTCGCGCGCCGCAGACCTGCTGAACGTCACCCAGCCTGCCATCAGCCGCAGCATTCTCGAGCTGGAGAAGGCCACGGGATTCCAGCTGTTCGACCGGGTGCGGGGCCGGCTGGTCCCCACGGCCGAAGGACATCTCTTCTTCCGGGACGTCGAAACCACCTTCCAGGGCCTGGATCGCCTGAAGGCCAGCGCCGCGCGGATTCGCGACTTCGGCACGGGAGACATCCGGGTGGCCAGCCTGGCAGCCATGGGCTCCACGCTGGTGCCGCATGCGTTGAGACTGTTCAGGGCCAGGCACCCGGCGATCGCGATCACATTGCAGGTGACGGCTTCCGCCACCGTTCGGGAACTGCTGATGAGCAGCCGCTTCGACGTGGGACTGGCAGCGGATGAAATTGATGTCGCAGGCCTGGAGCATCAGCTCTTCGCGACCCCCCAGGCGATGTGCGCCCTGCCGGCAGGACACCGCCTGGCCGAACGGGCGGTCATCACGCCACAGGACCTCGCCGGCGAGTCCTTTATCGCGCTGTCGCCGGAAGATACGGTCCGGCGCAAGCTGGAAAAAGTCTTTCTCGAGAATGGCGTACGCCCGCGCATCGTGGCGGAGACGCCCAATTCGTCAACCGTCTGTGCGCTGGCGATGGAGGGGCTGGGCGTGGGCCTGGTGAACCCGTACTCGGTGGACGGCTATGCGTCCCGCGGCGTCACATTCCGGCCCTTTTCGGCAGCCGTGCACTTCAGGACCTTGCTCCTCTTCCGGCCGGACCTTCCGAAATCACGGATCGTCCGCGACCTGGCTGCATGCCTGATTGAAGCCCGGAACGCGCGCGCCGACCGGCTGGTGGGCTAGCGCCTGTTGTGCACGGCGCAGGGCTCAGGGTCTGCCGCGCACCGCATCGGCCAGCGCCGCCCAGGCCTTGAGCGTCAGCGCATGGGTAAAGCCCGTGCCCGCCACGGGATGCGACGACAGCTTGACCACCACCATCTGCGCGGCGGGATTGACGTGGATGAACTGGCCGTGGATGCCGGCGGCCTCGTAGGCGCCATCGGCGTTGTGCAGCACCCACCACTGGTTGCGGTAGCTGTAGCCGGGCCGCGCGGCCTGGATGCCGCGGAACTTGAACTGCTCGCGGTCGCCGCCACGCGCGATGTCCTCGATCACCGCCTTGTCGAAGACCCTGGCGCCATTGAAGCTGCCGCCCAGGCGCAGCATCTCGCCCACCCGCGCCAGGTCGCGCGCCGTGGCGTTCAGGCCCGCGCCCTGCAGCGGCGTGCCCGTGCTGTCCACCATCACATAGGCATCCTCCTGCATGCCCAGCTTCTGCCAGATGTTCTCGCTCATGAGATCGCTCCAGCGCCGGCCCGTGACGCGCGAGACGATCCAGCCCAGCACCTCGGAGTGCACGGTGCGGTAGACGAAGCCCTCGCCATGCGTGCCTTCCTTGGGAAGGGTCTTGAGGAAGTCGTAGACATTCGCCGGCCCGGTGTATCCCGGCGGACGCGGCAGCAGGCCCGACGCCCAGGAATAACCGAAGATCTCGGTCTTCGGATCGGCATAGTCCTCGCGAAAGCGCACCGCGCCCGTCATGTCCATGACCTGGCGCACCGTCATGTCGCCCCAGGCCGATCCTTCCAGCTCGGGCACGTACTTCGTGACCAATGCCTGTGGATCGATGCGCCCTTCGTGGGCCAGCTGCGCCGCCATCAGGCCCGTGAACGACTTGGTGACCGAGAACAGCAGATGCGGCGAGCTGGCCTGCATCTGGTTGGCATAGCGCTCGAAGACCACGCGCCCCTTGTGCAGCACGACGACGGCGTCGGTATAGGTGCGGTCCAGCCATTGGTCCACCGTGACGGGCTGGCCCTTGTCATCGTCAAAGCGCAGCGCGCCCAGCGGCATGGGCGCCTCGGGCAAGGCGGAAGGCGGCGCGGCGCCACGGCGGATGTTCTGCGTGGGCTGGATCTCGCGCAGGTGCTGGACCACCCAGCGCAGCTGCGGATAGCGGTAGCCGTTGGACACGTCGACGCGCTTGTCGGCCGCCGGAGGAAAGCCCTGCATCAGTCCCAGTTGCTCCAGGCGCACGCTGTCGGGCGGCGGCAAGGCCGGCGCCGGGGACTGGGCCGCGGCCCAGGCCGGCAACAGGGCCGCCGCGGCCATCGCCAGCCGGGAAGGCACAAAGAGCTTTCGGACCATCGCTGTCTCCTGGAGTTGGGGAAACGACCAGTCTTGCAGAATGCCCTTGCCCGGTCATGGGTGTTCCCCCGCCCGTCGGCCCGCAGACTGTCGTCTGCGCGACGGCGGATCAGCGGCGCGTCACGGCCGCGTCGCACCAGCGCTGGGCCACCTGGGGCGAGGTCATGCAGACCGTGTCGTGCGTCACCGTGGTCACGGCGCGCTCCAGCAGCTGGATGTCGGCCTCGTGCTGGCGTGCCACATGCGGATCCTCGAAGAAGATCACGCGCTGGCAGCGCCGGTCCAGCACCAGGTCGGCGATCTGGGCATCACCCCCCAGCGGGCCGCTGTTGTAGCGGTCCACCCAGGGCCGGTCCTCGGGCCAGCCACGGCTCCAGGCCATCTCGTTGAGCCGCTGGCCCGTCGTGCCCGTGCCCACGCGCCGGCCGAAGCGCGACAGCAGCTCGAAGTTGCGCGCCGCGAACTCCAGCATCGTGGGCTTGAGCGCATCGTGGGCGATCAACGCCAGCGTCTGCTGGCCGTAGTCATGAAAGCGCCGCGCCCCCGCGTCGGCGGGCAGGCCGGCATGGATGCGTTCCATCTCCACCCAGTCGCGCGCCGAGGCCACGGTGGACAGGAAGGGCTTGCCATGGATCACGCATTGGCGCTTGAGCGCCACGGCCTCGGGGAAGATGGAGGAGGGATCGACGGGATCGGTGAAGTAGATGGCGCCGTCGATGGTGCGTTCATCGCCTTCCACGCCCACGACCTCGGCCACCAGCTTCATCAGCCCGCCTTCGCGTCCATAGGGATAGCGGCGCAGGCCCCGGTAGGAGGCCAGCATGCCGGCGGCCTGGATGGCATCGAAGGTGCGGCCCACGGCATGCAGGCCCAGCTGCAGCTCGCGGATACCCGACTCGCAGGCTCGCAGCCAGGAGAACAGCGCGGCATCCTCGGTCTGGTGGTGGATTCGGTTGGCGGCAAGGCCCAGGCGTATCGGCATACAAGAATGATCCATCGGAGGGGGCTGCCCGCGGCGCCCCCGCGGCCCGTGGGCAGGGTGCAAGAATAGCGCCATTGCGTGACGGCCGGCCGCTGTGCCGGGCACTGAACTTTTGACCGTTTCCCGCCTCCATCCAGGCTTGATGTCCAAGTCGCCCCCTCCCCCGTCCGCCCGTCGCTGGCTGCGCCGCACCGCGCTGGCCCTGGGCGCGGCCGCGCTGCTGGCCGGCACCGGCTGTTCGGTCCTGGACACCAAGCAGCGCGAATGGATCTTCCAACCCAGCGACCGCAGCTGGCCCGGCGCCAACACGGCGGGCATGGAGGATGTCTGGATCGACATGCCCGCGCCCCATGGCGCCGGTGCCCGGCTCCACGGCCTGTGGCTGCCCGGCGAGGCGGCCGATGCGCCCGTGCTGCTGTACCTGCACGGCGCGCGCTGGAACGTCGCCGGCTCCTCGCCACGCATGCGGCGCCTGCATGAGCTGGGCTTCTCGGTGCTGGCCATCGACTACCGGGGCTTCGGCAAGAGCAGCGCCGGCCTGCCTTCCGAGGCATCCGCCGCCGAGGATGCGCGCGTGGCCTGGGACTGGCTGGGCCGCAAGGCGCCGGGCCGGCCACGCTACCTGTTCGGCCACTCGCTGGGCGGCGCCATCGCCATCGACCTCGCGCGCCAGGTCGATGACGAGGCCGGCGTCATGGTCGAGGCCACCTTCACCAGCATCCCCGACGTGGTGCGCAGCTTCCGCTGGGGCTGGCTGCCCGTGGGACCGCTGATCACGCAGCGCTTCGCCTCCATCGACAAGGTGGCCGGCATTGGCTCGCCGCTGCTGGTCGTGCACGGCAGCGCCGACCCGCTGATTCCCGCCACGCTGGGCCGCCAGCTGTTCGAGGCCGCCAGCGAGCCCAAGCGCTTCGTGCTCATCGAAGGCGCCAACCACCACAACACCCAGTCGCGCGCCATGGACCAGTACCGGCAGGCGCTGGGCGAACTGTTCGGCCTGCGCCCGCCCGCGCAGCAGGCGGCCCAGGCCGCCCTGCACTGAGCTTCACGATCCCCGGCCAGCGCCGAGGGATCCTAGGAGCAGCTGGCCGCGGCCTGCGAGATCACCGCGCGCAGCTGGCGCGTGGTGGAGCTGTCGTCAGGGCCCAGCGTGTTGCGCGTGTAGCGGCAGCCGTAGGTGGGCGCGGCCACGGTGGCCGGGGTCTGCACATCATCGCCGCCCGGCTTGGCGCCGCCCTGCTCCCACTGCACCATGGCGTCGAAGGCCTCGACCTGCTCGGCCACCGTGAAGTCGCAGTGCGAGGCCCCCCGGATGGCGCGCTGCACCAGCCACTGGCCACGGCCCTTGTCGGCCACGCGGCGCTGGTAGATCTGCTGCATGCTGAACGGCACGTAGAGGTCGCCCAGCGTGTGCAGCGTCACCACGGGGATGCTGATGTCGCCTGGGCTCACGGGAATCCAGCGCAGGCCGTCGCGGCGCAGCCGGTTGGCGTCGGGCGCGGCCGTGCGCTTCTGGACGGACGCGTTGAGCGCGGCCGAAGCGGCGGCATCGCCATCGATGCGGTAGGTGAAGCGCGTGGTGTCGGTCACATTCCTGTTGAGGATGCCGTTGACCGATCCGTCGCTGCCGAACACCCCCCAGACCGGCGCGAACGAGCCGCCCACGGCCACGCCCAGGTCGAACAGCGGGCGCGGGCCGCCCGTGAGGTTCTGGATCACGGACAGATAGGCGCGGCCCGACGCGGTGGGCGCCGCCGGGAAGCTGGTGAACAGGGTCGATGTCACCTGCCCCTGGATGGCCGCCCACTCGGTCAGAGGGCGCTGGGCCACACCGGCAAGGGCCTGGGCCGTCACCTGGGCCCCCGCGAAATAGTCGAACAGCTCGGTATCGCCCATCACGCCGCACATGGGCACGGCGCCCTGGTAGCGCACCTTGTTCCTGGCCGTGGCCAGGGCCTCGGCCTCGATGGCCGCCGCCGTGACATGGCCGCCCATGGAATGGCCGGTGATGTACAGGCGCTGCGGCTGGGCCAGCGGCCGGCCGTGGGCGGCCGCCAGTCGGTTGAAGGCCAGCGCCAGGGCATTCGTGTCCTCCACGCCGGCGCGCACGTCGTAATAGTTCTTGCTGTAACTGGACGCCGCCCAGGCGTAGCCGTTCTGGATCAGGTGGCGTCGTATCGACGGATTGGTCACATTGAGCGCATTGCCCTCACCCGCATAGCCGTGGGCGTACATCACCAGGCGGCCGTTCCAGCGGGCCGGCACCTCGATGCGGTAGGCCGCGCCCTCCAGCACACCCGCCCAGCGGCTGGTGCTGGCGTTGTCCACGGCATCGCCCGGCGCGGCAGCCAGCGCCTCGAAGGTGGTGGCCGAGGGATTGGCGGGCGAGAAGCTGCGGCCGTCCTGGGCACGGACCTCCTCCGGCGCGTCGCCGTCCCCGCCGCCACAGGCCGCAAGGGCCACGGTGGCCACCAAACCGAGAGATTTCCAACGATTCCAACGCATGGCTCGCATAAAGCTGTCTCCTTGTGGATGGGAATGAACCGGGGACCGGAGCCGGGTTCTGGCGCAGGTGCCGACGCAGCCTATGCCAGGCACGGTGACGGACATGCCGGTAGGAACCCGCAGCCCGGGCCTCGGGCTGTCGCATACATGACGGCCGCCTTGCGATAACATCGGCCCTCGCGGTGCAGGCCGCGCCCGGACCCGCGGGAAGGGTTGAACCCACTTGCATGCGCTTGCGCGCCTTCTTCCTTTTCACATGCCTTTGTGCAGCCGAGATGCGGGTCGTCGGTGTCTGCGCACGGAGGTATTCCAGTGAAACGCATCCCCGCCCGGCCCGACATGGGCCATCTCAAGAAACAGGCCAAGCAACTGCTGGCCGCGTACCGCGCCGGCTCGGCCGGGGCCATGGTCGCATTGCGCACCTTCCTGCCCGCAGCCTCGGGCCAGGATGACCAGGCCCTGGCCGCGATGGACCTGCGGCTGCACGACGCCCAGTCCTGCATCGCACGCGAACATGGCTTCGCCTCCTGGAGCGAGCTGTCCGGCTATGTCGCGGCCTGCCAGCGCCTGGCGGACGACCCCGGACAATCCCGGCGGCACTGGCTGGCCCTGGTCTATGCCGGCGATGTGGCCGGCGGCACCCAGCGCGGCCAACCCGCCCTGGCCCTGCGCCTGCTGGACGAGCGTCCGGACCTGGCAGGCAGCGACCCCTGGGTGGCCTGTGCCACGGGCGACCTGGCCGTGCTGCGCGAAACCACGCAGCGCGACCCGGGCTGGCTCCAGCGCGCGGGCGGTCCGTTGATGCTGGTGCCACTGATCGCCGTCACGCATTCGTCCCTGCTGCGCCTGCCGCAGTTCGCCGATCGGCTGCGCGCCTGCGCGCGCTGGCTGCTCGATGCCGGCGCCGACCCGCACCAGGGGATCGGCAACCGCTGGCCGCCGGCCAGCCTGCAATCGCCCTCCGAGACCGAGCGGCTGTCAGCCCTCTACGGCGCGGCAGGCCAGAACCACGACGTGCAGCTCACGCAGATGCTGCTGGAGGCGGGCGCCGACCCCAACGACGGCGAATCGCTCTACCACGCGCTGGACGGCAGCCCGGCCAGCCGCGAATGCACGCGCCTGCTGCTGGAGGCAGGGGCGCGCGTGGATGGCAGCAATGCCCTGTTCCGCGTGCTGGACCTGGACGATCTGCCGGCCTTGCACCTGATGCTGGCGCATGGGGCCGACCCGAACGAGGACAACGGCCAGGGAGAATGGGGCCGCCCCCTGCTGTGGGCCATACGCCGGCGCCGTTCGCCGGCCCATGTGCAGGCCTTGCTGCAGGCCGGTGCCGATCCGGCCACGCGGACACCGCAGGGCCTTCCGGCCACCACGCTGGCACGGCGCTTCGGCCTGGCCGAGGTGGCGGACCTGCTGGAGCAGGCGACACAGGCCGGCCCCGCCTCGCCTGAAGAACAACTGCTGGCCGCCTGCGCGCTGGGCGATGGAGCGGCAGCCCGCGGCCTGCTCGATGCCCATCCCGGCCTGCTGGCCGGCCTGGCCCCCGGGCAACTGCGCATGCTGCCCGAACTCGCCGCCCTGGGCTGCCTCGATGCCGTGCGCTGCATGGTGGAGCTGGGCTGGCCCATCGCCGCGCGCGGCGGCGACTGGGATGCCTCGGCCCTGAACCAGGCCGTGTTCCGCGGCGATGCGGCCATGGCGCGCTTCCTGCTGGAGCATGGCGCCCAATGGACCGAACGCCATGGCTACGGCGACAACTGCGCGGGCACGCTGTGCTGGGCATCGCTGAACCAGCCCGAATCGCCCGCCCCCGGCGGCGGCGACTGGCTGGGCTGCGCCCAGGCCTTGCTGGACCATGGCATGCCCAGGGCCAGGCCCGATCCCCAGATGCCCGGCTGTGTGCTGATCGATGGCAACCGCCAACGCTATCCGGATGAGATCACGGACCTGCTGCTGGGCGTGACGCCGGACTGAGCGCCTCAGCTGCGGCTGGCCTGCCAGTTGCGCAGCACGAAGCCCAGCCACAGCGCGGTGAACACCGCGGCGCCGAAGACCCAGCCCGACAGCGCGCCGGCCATGCTGCCCGACAGCAGCGTGCCGATGGTGCAGCCCAGGCCGGTCATCGCGCCCCAGCCCAGCAGCGCGCCACCGCCCAGCCCGCGCGCCACGTCGCGCCAGCCGGGGCGGCGCGGCAGCCATTGGCGGCTGGCCACGGCCGCCCCCCAGGCGCCGGCCACCAGGCCCAGCAACAGCACGGCATGGGGCGTGAGCAGGCTGTTCACCACGGCCGTGGCGCAACCACCCAGGGTGTCCAGGCCGTGCAGGCGCTCGGGCACCCAGCCGCCCGACTGGGCCCAGCCGCGCACCGTGCTGCCCAGGGTGGTGGTGACGCCCAGGGGCCGCATGCGCACGATGGCGGCGGCCGCGATCAGGCCCACGGCCAGCCCGCCCAGCGCAGGGTTCCAGCGGCCTCGCCAAAGCCCCTGCCAGAGCTGGCCCAGGCCTGGCGTCTGCGGCTGTACCTGTCCGGCCTCGGGCCGGGGCCATGCCCGGCCCGCTCGCGCATGCACACGCCAGATCCAGGCAGCCAGCAGGCCCAGCACGGCCAGTTGCAACGCCAGCGCGCCACCATAGCCCAGGTGGGCCGGCAGCCAGACCACGGGCGCATCGGCGATGGCCAGGCTGTACAGGCCGTTCCAGCTGCGAAAGCCCAGCACGAAGCCCAGGCCTGTCCCGGCCAGGGCGAACGGCGCCACGGGCGAGCCCTCGCCCAGCCGGTACCAGTGGGCGCTGATGCACGAGCCGGAGAGCGACATGCCCGCGCCAAAGGCCAGGCCCGCCAGCACCAGCACCCAGCTGACGGGGCCGATGTGCATGTCGGGCGGCAACTGGCCCGGCTGGGGCACGGCGACCCAGCTGCCCAGCACCACGGTCATGCCGACCGAGCCCACGGCCAGCGCCAGCAGGATGGACAGCACGCCACGCGGGTCACCGGACTCGAACCAATCGCGCGCATGGCAGTAAAAACAAAACCGCGCGCGCTGGAGCACCAGCCCCAGCACCAGGCCCAGGGCCAGCGCGAACACCAGCGTGCGCCCGCCGCCGTATCCCTGCAGGTGCGCGGCCAGCGGCCCCGCCGCCGCCAGCACGGCGGCCAGCGGCAGCCACCGCAGCCCCTCGCGCACCGCCTGCCCGTCCTGCGCCTTCGCACCGCTTGCCGCTGCCATGGCCACCCCCACCGTCATGATTCAAAAAAAGGGGGCCCGCTGCACGCGGGCCCCAAAGGAGCCGGGCTTTTGCCAAAGCCACTCGTCATGCGCCTGATCGGATCAAAGCACTGACACCCCCGCCCGGCCCCCGCCTTCAAGGATTCCTGCTCACTTGGCGGCCCAGACCGTGCCTGCCGGATTGTTGATGGGCACGCCCACGGAGTTCCCGTACTCGGTCCAGGAGCCGTCGTAGTTGCGCACCTGGTAGCCAAGGATCTTGGACAGCGCGAACCAGGTATGGCTGGAGCGCTCGCCGATTCGGCAGTAGGTGATCACGGGCTTGCTGCCGTCGATGCCCACGCCGGCGTAGAGCTTTCTGAGTTCATCCGCCGATTTGAAGCTGCCGTCCTCGCGCACGGCCTGGCCCCAGGGCACGTTGACGGCACCCGGGATATGCCCGGCACGGATGGCCAGTTCGGGCACGCCGGCCGGCGCGAAGATCTTGCCCTGGTACTCGTCGGCCGATCGGATGTCGATGAGCCTGGCATCGCTGCGGCCTTCGGCCGAGGCCAGGGCATCGGTCAGGCGGGCACGCAGCGCGGTGTTGACCTTGCCCACGCGGTAGGTGGTGGCCGCATATTCGGGCGCACGGTTGTTGAGCGGGCGGCTCTCGGCCTCCCATTTCTTGCGGCCGCCATCCAGCAGCTTGACGCCCTGCACGCCATAGATGTCGAAGACCCAGGCGCCCCAGGCCGCGAACCAGTTGTTGGTGTCGCCATAGAGAACCACCGTGGTGCCGTCCTTCACGCCGGCCTGGGACAGCAGCTTCTCGAACTGTTCCTTGCCCACGATGTCGCGGCGCAGCTTGTCGTTGAGGTCGTTGTGCCACGAGAAGTTGACGGCACCCGGCACATGGGAGCGCTCGTAGAGGCCGGGGTTGACGCTGACCTCCACGATGCGCACATCCGGCCGGTTGAGGTTGGCGGCCAGCCATTCGGTGCTGACCAGCGGTCCCTCGGGAATCGGCGTGCTGGCATGGACCGCGCCGCCGATCAGGGCCACGCCGTACAGCAGGGTGCACGCGCCCTGGCGCAGGGTGGCGGGGAGGGAGGAAAAAGCGGTCAGCGTTGCCATCACGTTCCTTTGTTCACGGTTGCGTTGCGTCGGGTTGCTCTGCGATGCAATGTAGGCAGGGCCGCGGCGGTTCCCAACTGCCGAATGCGCAGATGGATATGCACCACCCATGCATGGACAGCGTTGCCCCGCGTTCTCTGCTACCCTCGGGCGCCTATGTCAGCGCCCCTGTCCCCCGCCACCGCTGCTGCGCAGCCGGCCATGTCCCCCGTCCTGGTCGTCGTCCTGCTCGGCCTGCTGCTGGGGTTGCAGCCGCTGGCCACCGACCTGTACCTGCCGGCCCTGCCCGCGATACAGACGGCGTTCTCCACCCAGGTCTCCCAGGTGCAGCTCACGCTGACGGCCTTCCTGCTGTGCTTCGGCTGCTCGCAGCTGGCCTGGGGGCCCTTGTCCGACCGCTTCGGGCGCCGCCCCATCCTGCTGGCGGGCATGGCCGTCTACGTGCTGGCCGCCCTGGGCAGCGCCAGCGCCGAGACCATGGAATCGCTGGTCGCCTGGCGCGCCCTGCAAGGTGCCTCGCTGGGAGCGGGCGTGATGTGCGCACGCGCCATGGTGCGCGACCTGTTCGCGCCCCACCTGGGCGCCCAGGTCATGTCCAAGGCGCTCACGGGGCTGGGCGTGATCGCCTTCCTGAGTCCCGTCAGCGGCAGCCTGCTGGTGGACGCGCTGGGCTGGCGCGCGACCATGCTGGCCCAGGCCCTGATGGGCGCGCTGGCCCTGCTGCTGGTGGCGCTGCGCTTCACCGAGACGCTGGCGCGCACCAATCCCACGGCGCTGCAGCCGCTGGCCCTGGCGCGCAACTGGATCACCATCCTGCGCCACCCCGGATTCCAGTCCTACCAGTTGCTGACCTGCTGCACCTATGCGGGCCTGTTCACCAATCTGGCCGCCTCCTCCTTCACCTACATCCAGGTGCTGGGCGTCAGCCGCACGGCCTATGGCCTGCTGATGGGCAGCAATGCGCTGTGCTACATCGCGGGCACCTTCCTGTGCCGCTGGCTGCTGCGGCGCATGCCCGTATGGCGGGCCGTGCAGATCGCGGGCCTGGCCAGCCTGCTGTCGGCCACGGCCATAGGCATCGCGGCGCTGGCCGATGCGCGCAGCCTCTGGGCCTATGCCCTGCCCTTCTACGTCTTTCAGGTCGCCCACGGCGTGCACATGCCCTGCGGGCAGAGCAATGCCATCGCCCCCTTCCCGCAGTCGGCCGGCACGGCTTCGGCGCTCAATGGCTTCACCATGATGCTGATGGCCTTCGCCATGGGACACTGGCTGGGCCTGCAGTTGGACGGCCAGTCCACCCGGCCCATGGCCTTCGGCATCTGGTTCTGGGGCGTGTGCACGGCCCTGGTCGCCTGGGTGCTGGTGCGCCGCCACGGCCGGGCCGAAGGCCACCGCTGATTTCATTTTTTTGCGCTCCCGCTTGCCCATGTCCACCGTTTCCCCGCTTCCCTGCCTGGCCATCGCCGGCCCCACCGCCTCCGGCAAGACCGCCGCCGCCCTGGCCCTGGCCCGGCTGCTGGCCGGGCACGGCCAGGCGGTGGAGATCATCAGCGTGGATTCGGCCCTGGTGTTCCGGGACATGGACATCGGCACGGCCAAGCCCACGCCCGAGGAACTGGCCACCTGCCCCCATCACCTGATCGATATCCGCGATCCGCTGCAGGCCTACAGCGCGGCCGAGTTCGTGCAGGATGCGCAGCGGCTGGTGGCCGCCATCCGCGCGCGCGGCGCCCTGCCGCTGCTGGTGGGCGGCACCATGCTGTACTTCAAGGCCTTGCGCGATGGCATCGACGACATGCCTGCCGCCGACCCCGCCGTGCGCGCCCGGCTGGATGCCCAGGCCGCGCAGATCGGCTGGCCGGCCATGCATGCGCTGCTGGCCGGGGTCGATCCCGCCACGGCCGCGCGCCTGGCCCCCGCCGACAGCCAGCGCATACAGCGCGCGCTGGAGGTCTGGCAGGTGTCGGGCAGGCCGCTGTCCAGCTTTCACACAGGCCGCAGCCTGGACGCCCAGGGCCTGGTCGCGCCCGGCGGCTTTTTCTCGCTGGAGCCCCGGGACCGCGCCTGGCTGCATGCACGCATCGCGCTGCGCTTCGACGCCATGCTGGAGGCCGGATTCGTCGACGAGGTCCGGCGCCTGCGCGCGCGCGGCGATCTGCACCTGGACCTGCCTTCCATGCGCTGCGTGGGCTACCGCCAGGCCTGGGAATCGCTGGACGGGCTGCACCCCATGGAGTCGCTGCGCGAACGCGGCATCGCTGCCACACGCCAGCTGGCCAAGCGCCAGATCACCTGGCTGCGCAGCATGCATGAGCGCCACGCCGTGGACTGCGACGCGCCCGATGCCCAGCAGCAACTGCTGGCCGCCGCGCTGGCGGTGGTCGATGCGGCCCCCGGCCGTTGAAAGGACCTTGCCCATGCCCGGCCCGATCCCTGATGCCGCGCCCCTGCTGGAGGTCCAGGGCCTGGCGCGACGCTACCGCGACGAGGGCGGCAACGACACCGCCGTCTTCGAGAACGTGGACTGCCGCGTGGCAGGCGGCGAGTTCGTGGCCATCGTGGGCGACTCTGGCGTGGGCAAGTCCACCCTGCTCAACTGCCTGGCGGGACTGGACGAATGGCAGCAGGGCCGCGTGCTGCACCAGGGGCTGGATCTGTCGGGACTCGACGAAGCCGGCCGCGCGCTGTGGCGGCGCAGCCATGTGGGCTTCGTGTTCCAGGCCTTCCATGTGCTGCCGCATCTGGATGTGTGGCACAACGTGTGCCTGCCTCTCATGCTGTTGCAGCGCCTCGATGCGCAGGGCCGCCAGCGCGTTGAACGGTTGCTGCAGGCCGTGGGACTGCAGGGGCTGCAGACACGCCTGCCCTGGCAGCTCAGCGGCGGCCAGTTGCAGCGCGTGGCCATCGCCCGAGCCCTGGTCCACGCACCGGCCCTGCTGCTGGCCGACGAACCCACGGGCAACCTGGACCCCGGCACGGCCGCCCAGATCATGGATCTGCTGCTGCACCAGACCCGCGAGCATGGGGCCGCCCTGGTCCTGGTCACGCACTCCATGGAAGCCGCGCGCCGCGCCGACCGCGTGCTGCGCCTGACGGCCCAGGGCATGCGGCCGGCCTGATCCGGGAAAGCGACCACGGATGCTCGCCCTGCTGCGTACCTTCTCCTGGCAGGAGCTGCGCCAGCACCCCTGGCGCACGGCCACGGCCCTGGTGGCCATCATGCTGGGCGTGGCCCTGGGCTTCGCCGTGCATGTGATCAACCAGTCGGCGCTGGACGAGTTCTCGCGTGCCGTGCGCACGGTCAACGGCCAGCCGGACCTGGAACTGCGCGCCATGCAAGGCGCCCTGCCCGAGGCCTTGTACGGTCAGGTCGCGCAGCAGCCCCAGGTCGGCCTGGCCGCCCCCTGGATCGAGGCCACGGCCCTGGCCACGGGTACCGGCCAGGCCACCGCCCCCATCCAGTTGCGCGTGCTGGGCGGCGACGCCTTGCGGCTGGCCTCCGTGGCGCCGGCGCTCATGCCCCGGCTGTTCGAAGGCGGGGGCCGGCTGGACCTGTTCGCGCCGGATGCCGTCTTCCTCAACGCGGCCGCGCTGGAGGCCCTGGGGCTGACGCCCGGACAGGCTCGGCAGGCGCCCCTGCCCTGGCAACTGGCCGGCCGCATGCAGACCCTGCGCATCGCGGGCACGGTGGCCGCATCCGGCCCGCCGCTGGCCGTGATGGACATAGGCGCCTTGCAGGACAGCCTGGGCCGCTGGGGCCAGGTGGACCGCATCGACGTGCTGCTGGCCGAAGGCGCCACGCGCGAATCCCTGCTGGCCGGGCTGCGCCGCCTGCCTGACTGGCCGGCCCAGGCGCTGGCCAGCCGCCCCGGCGACGACCAGCAGCGCATTGCCGAGATGTCGCGCGCCTACCGCGTCAACCTCACGGTGCTGGCCCTGGTGGCCTTGTTCACGGGGGCCTTCCTGGTGTTCTCGGTGCTTGCGCTCAGCGTGGCGCAGCGTGCGCCGCAGTTCGCACTGCTGGCCGTGCTGGGACTGACGCCGCGCCAGCGCCTGGGCCTGGTCCTGATCGAGTCGCTGCTGCTGGGCATCGCGGGAAGCGCTGCCGGCATCGCGCTGGGTGCGGGGCTGGCCTGGCTGGCACTGCATCTGCTGGGCGGCGACCTGGGCGGCGGCTACTTCGCGGGCGTGCAGCCGGCGCTGCAATGGAGCGCCGGTGCCGCGCTGACCTTCGGCCTGCTGGGGGTGGCCGCCACCGTCGCCGGTGGATGGTGGCCTGCGCGCCAGGCCATGGAGCTGCCACCGGCCGCCACGCTCAAGGGCCAGGGCGCGGGTGGCGAGCGCGCGGCGCGCGGGCTGCCGGCCCTGCTGCTGATCGCGGCCAGCGTGGCCCTGGCCTTTCTGCCGCCTGTGGGGGGTATCCCGCTGGCAGCCTATGCGGCCGTGGCCCTGCTGCTGCTGGGAGGCATGGCGGCCCTGCCCTGGCTGCTGGGCCAATGGCTGCGCCTGGTGCCCCGGTCCCTGCTGGGCCGCCCGCTGGCCCTGCTGCCCGTGGAGCGCGCGCGGCGCATGCGCCGCAGCACCACGGTGGCCGTGGGCGGCGTGGTGGCCAGCCTGAGCCTGGCCGTGGCGCTGACGGTGATGGTGGCCAGCTTCCGGGACAGCATGGTCGCCTGGCTGGACGCCGTGCTGCCGGCGCCGCTGTACCTGCGCATGGCCGGTGGCGCAGGCCGCGCCGACGCCGCGCAACTGCCCACTGACCTGGCTGCACGCATCGCCGCCCTGCCCGGTGTGCAGCGCGCCCAGCCCATGCGCAGCACCAGCCTGTGGCTCAACCCCGAGCGTCCGGCGGTGAGCCTGCTGCTGCGGCCGCTGCACGGCCCGCAGGGCCAGCAACTGCCCTGGGTGCAAGGGCCGGTGCCGGTGCCCCCGGGCGACACGGCGGTCTATGTCAGCGAGGCCGTGGCCCAGTTGTATGGCGTGCGGACGGGTCAGGCATGGCCGCTGCTGGCCCAGGCGCTGCAGGCCGACAGCGACCGCATCGTCGTCGCCGGCATCTGGCGCGACTATGTGCGCCAGTACGGCGCCATCGCCATGGACTGGGAGGACTACGGGGCCCTGGCAACGGAAGGTCCGACGACGCCGGGCCCCACCGAGATCGCCATCTGGCCCCTGCATGACGGCCCCGATGCCGTGCAGCAGCTGCGTCCGCGCATCGAGGCCCTGATGGCCGTTCCCGGCGCCGCCCGGGCGCTGGAATTCGCCAGCAGCGGCGCACTGCGCGAGCGGTCCCTGCGCATCTTCGACCGCAGCTTCGCCGTGACCTACTGGCTGCAGGCCGTGGCCATCGCCATCGGCCTGTTCGGCATCGCGGCCAGCTTCAGTGCCCAGGTGCTGGCGCGGCGCAAGGAGTTCGGTCTGCTGGCCCACCTGGGCCTGAGGCGGCGCGACATCCTCGCCGTGGTGGCCGGCGAGGGCATGGCCTGGACCCTGGCGGGCGCCATCGCGGGCACCCTGCTGGGCCTGGGCGTGGCCGTCATCCTCGTGCACGTGGTCAACCCGCAGAGCTTTCACTGGACCATGGAGCTGTCCCTTCCCTGGCCACGGCTGGCGGCCCTGGCGGCCAGCGTGGTCGCGGCCGGCACGCTGACCGCCTGGCTGGCCGGGCGGGCAGCGGCGGGGCGCAGCGCGGTGCTGGCGGTCAAGGAGGATTGGTAGCGGGCGGCCCGGCTGCGACAATGGCTGCCATGCCGCACACCCACTCCCCCTGGCTGCACGAGGCGATCAACCGCATCGAGGCCGACTACCAGCGCAGCGCCGACACCCACCTGATCCCGCTGCCCCTGCCCGGCTACGCCGCCCAGGGCATCGACCTGTACCTCAAGGACGAATCGACCCATCCCACGGGCAGCCTCAAGCACCGGCTGGCACGCTCGCTGTTCCTCTACGCGCTGTGCAACGGATGGGTGCGCGAGGGCTCGACCATCGTCGAGGCCTCCAGCGGATCCACCGCCGTGAGCGAAGCCTATTTCGCGCGCCTGCTCGGCCTGCCCTTCGTGGCCGTGATGCCGCGCGGCACCTCGGCCGAGAAGATCGCGCAGATCGAATTCCATGGCGGGCGTTGCCATCTGGTGGACAGCGCTGCCCAGGTCTATGACGAGGCCCGCAGCGTGGCCGTCCAGACCGACGGCCACTACATGGACCAGTTCACCTACGCCGAGCGCGCCACGGACTGGCGCGGCAACAACAACATCGCCGAAAGCATGTTCACGCAGATGCGGCGCGAGCGCCATGCCGTGCCACGCTGGATCGTGGTGGGAGCGGGCACGGGCGGCACCAGCGCCACCATCGGCCGCTATGTGCGCTACCAGCGCCATGCCACCCAGGTCTGCGTGGCCGATCCCGAGGGTTCGGTGTTCGCCGCCTACCACCGCACGGGCGACGAGACGCTCACGGCGCCGGGCTCGCGCATCGAGGGCATAGGCCGTCCGCGCGTGGAGCCCAGCTTCGTGCGCACGCTGGTGGACCGCATGGAGGAAGTGGCGGACTGCGACTCCCTGGCGGCCATGCGCAGCCTGTCGGCGCTGCTGGGCCGGCGCGTGGGGCCCTCCACCGGTACCAACTACGTGGCCATGCTGAGGCTGGCCCATGGAATGCGCGAGCGTGGCGAGCAGGGCTCCATCCTCTCGCTGCTGTGCGATGCCGGCGAGCGCTACCTGCCCACCTACCATGACCCCGACTGGGTGATGCAGCGCATCGGCGACTGCTCGGCCGCCCAGGCACGGATCGTGCAATTGCAGGGCTGAGCGCGGCATGCCCATGCTGCCCCGACGCCGCCTGCTGGGCCTGGCTGCCGCCATGGGCGCCGCGGCGGCCGGCATGCCCGCCCTGGCCCTGCCGCCCCGCGCGCTGGCCTTTGCGCGCGACCATGGCAGCCATCCGGATCTGCGCACCGAATGGTGGTACATCACCGGCCAGGCACGCGCCGCGGGCCAGGCCTGGGGTTTTCAGGTCACGTTCTTCCGCTCGCGCGTGGATGCGGCGCAGTCGCTGCGCTCGGCCTTCGCGGCGCGCCAGCTGCTGTTCGCGCATGCGGCGCTGTGTGACGTGCAGGCAGGGCGGCTGCACCACGACCAGCGCATCGCGCGTGCAGGCTTCGGCCTGGCCGAGGCGGGCGAAGCCGATACCGATGTGCGGCTGCAGGACTGGTCCCTGGCCCGGTCGGACACGGATGCCGGCGAGCGCTACGACACCCGCATCCGGGGTGCCGGCTTCGCGCTGGAACTGCGCTTCGAGACCGCCGATCCGCCCTTGCTCCAGGGCCTGGCCGGCCTGTCGCGCAAGGGCCCCGACCCCGGCCAGGCCAGCTACTACTACAGCCGCCCGCAACTGCGCGTGGGCGGCAGCCTGGAACTGGCGGGCCGGCGCATGGAGATCGAAGCCGCGCGCGAGCCTGGCGACAACCGTGCCTGGCTGGACCATGAATGGAGCCAGGCCCTGATGCACCCCGATGCCGTGGGCTGGGACTGGATAGGCATGAACCTGTTCGACGGCCGCGCGCTCACGGCCTTTCGCCTGCGCCGTGCCGATGGCAGCGCGCTGTGGGCCGGTGGTTCCCTGCGCGGGGCCGATGGCACCGTGCAGGTTTTCGCCGCCGACGTCGTGCAATTCACACCGCTGCGCCAGTGGCGCAGCCCCGCCAGCGGTGCGAGCTACCCCGTGCAATGGCAGGTGGACACACCCGCCGGCCGCTTCACGGTCCATGCCCTGGTGGACGCCCAGGAACTGGACAGCAGCGCCTCCACAGGCGCCATCTACTGGGAAGGCCTGTGCAGCCTGCAAAGCCGGCACAACCCTGTGGGCCAGGGTTATCTGGAAATGACGGGCTACGCCCGGCCGCTGCAGCTGTGAGAGGCGATGCACGAACTGGCAGAAGATTGCGGTTCTTGCCAAATTTTGCCAATCACCCCACACTCGTGCCATGAGCACCATGAACATCTCTCTTCCGGACAGCCTCAAGTCCTTCGTGGATGAGCAGGTCAGCCAGCGTGGCTACGGCACGAGCAGCGAGTACGTACGCGAGTTGATCCGCAAGGATCAGGAGCGTCTGCAATTGCGCAGCCTGCTGTTGGCCGGGGCAGGCTCGGCACCGGCTGCCTTGGCAGATGCTGGCTATTTCGATGGTCTGCGCAGCCGGGTGCGGCAGGATTCCAAGTCTGGCGTCAAGACGTGAAAGCCAAGGCAATCATCCCGCGCGAGCAGGCCAACCGGGATGTCGATGAGGCCCTCGCCTACTACCTGGACCAGGAGGCCGAATCCGCTGCGCTGGGGTTCATCGATGCGCTGGAGAGGGCATATACCCACCTCAGCCGCCACCCGGCCACAGGCTCGCTGCGGCATGCCCACGAACTGCACCTGCCCGGTTTGCGCGCCTGGCAGCTGACACGTTACCCCTACATCGTCTTCTACGTAGAGCATCCTCACCACGTCGATGTCTGGCGTGTGCTGCACGGTCAGCGCGACATTCCAGCGTGGATGCAGCCCGGCAACGAATGACAGCAGGCTGCCAGGACCTGCATGGTCCTGGCAGCCTGCTTTTGTGCAGCGCCTTGAAGCGCAACGATGTCAGGGGCTGCGCTTTTTCTGCAGCCAGGCGATCAGCTCGCCCATGATGCCCTTGCGGAACAGCAGCACGCAGACCACGAAGATCAGGCCCGTGACGATGGTCACCGACTCGCCCAGCGTGGAGAACCATTCCACCCCCGTGATGCGCTGCAGGAAGCTGCCGAACTCGCCGATCTTGTTCTCCAGCATGACCACCACGGCCGAGCCCAGGATGGGACCGGACAGCGTGCCCAGGCCGCCCATCAGCGTCATCAGGATCACGTGGCCCGAGGTGGTCCAGTGCACGTCCGACAGCGTGGCGAAGCCCAGCACCACGGTCTTGAGCGAGCCGGCCAGGCCGGTGAGCGCGGCCGAGATCACGAAGGCCAGCAGCTTGAAGCGGGCCACGTCGTAGCCCAGCGAGGTCGCGCGCGGCTCGTTCTCCTTGATGGCCTTGAGCACCTGGCCGAAGGGTGAATGGATGGTGCGCACGATCAGCAGGAAGGCCAGGGCCACGATGGCCAGCGTGACGTAGTACATGGTCAGGTCGCTGCTCAGGTCGACGAGGCCGAACAGCTTGCCGCGCGGCACGCCCTGCAACCCGTCCTCGCCGCCCGTGAACGGGGCCTGCAGGCAGACGAAGAACAGCATCTGGGCCAGGGCCAGCGTGATCATCGAAAAATAGATGCCCTGGCGGCGGATGGCCAGCCAGCCGAAGATCAACCCCAGCAGCGCGCCGCCGGCCGTGCCGGCCAGCATGGCCAGCTCGGGCGTCAGCCCCCAGCCCTTGATGGCATAGCCCGTCACGTAGGCCGCGCCACCCAGGAAGGCCGCATGGCCGAAAGACAGCAGGCCCGTGTAGCCCAGCAGCAGGTTGAAGGCCGAGGCGAAAAGTGCGAAGCACATCAGCTTCATCACGAACACCGGATAGGCGCCCAGCAAGGGGGCGGCCAGCAGGCCCAGCAGCAGCAGGCCGTAGCCCCAGGGGGCGATGCGTTGAACAAGCGTCTTGGATTTCATGTGGTCTGCCCCTTGTCCTCGTTCTTGTTATTTCTCTTTGCCGAACAGGCCGGCGGGGCGGATGAGCAAAACGATGACCATGATGAAGAACACCACGGTGGACGATGCCTCGGGCCAGAAGACCTTGGTCAGGCCCTCGATCACGCCCAGGCCCAGGCCGGTGAGGATGGAGCCCATGATGGAGCCCATGCCGCCGATCACCACCACGGCGAAGACCACGATGATGAGGTTCTGCCCCATCAGCGGCGTGACCTGGTAGACGGGTGCCGCCAGCACGCCGGCGAAGGCCGCCAGGGCCGCGCCGAAGGCATAGGTCAACGTGATCATCACGGGCACGTTCACGCCGAAGGCCTCGACCAGGCGCGGGTTCTCGGTGCCCGCCCGCAGGTAGGCGCCGATGCGCGTCTTCTCGATCATGAACCAGGTGGCCACGCAGACGACCACCGATGCCACCACCACCCAGGCGCGGTAGTTGGGCATGATCATGAAGCCCAGGTTGGTCGCCCCCTCCAGCAGCTCGGGCGTGTCGTAGCCCAGGCCCGAGACGCCATAGACCGAACGGAACAAGCCCTCGATCAGCAGCGACAGGCCCAGGGTCAGCAGCAGGCCGTAGAGGTGGTCGAGCTTGTAGATCCAGCGCAACAGGAAGCGCTCGATCAGCACGCCCAGCAGCCCCACCAGCAGCGGCGACAGCACCAGCATCACCCAGTAGTTGATGTTGAAGTAGCTCATGGCCATCCAGGTGACCATGGCGCCCAGCATGAACAACGCGCCGTGGGCGAAGTTGATCACGTTGAGCAGGCCGAAGATCACCGCCAGCCCCAGGCTGAGGATGGCGTAGAACGAGCCATTGACCAGCCCCAGGAGGAGCTGGCTCATCAGGCCTGGCAGGGAAACACCGAAGATTTCCATGGGATGCAGCGGTCGTGGTTGGCCGGAGGGCGGTTGGGGTTCAGTTGCGGTGCGGCCTTACTTCCACAGCGCGCACTTGGTCTCGGCCTTGGTGGTCCAGACCTGGTCGGCGGGCAGCGTGGCCACGACCTTCAGATAGTCCCAGGGCTTCTTGGACTCGGCCGGCTTCTTGACCTCGACCAGGTACATGTCGTGGGCGAAGGTGCCATCGGGGCGGATCACGCCCTTGCCGTAGAAGTCGTCGATGGGCGTGCTCTTGAGGTGGGCCATGACCTTGTCGGCGTCCGTGGTCTTCACGGCCTGCACGGCCTTGAGGTAGTTGGTCACGGCCGAGTAGTCCGCGGCATGGATGGACGTGGGCATGCGCTTGGTCTTGGCGAAGAAGCGCTCGGCGAACTTGCGCGTGGCATCGTTCATGTCCCAGTACCAGCTGTCCGTGTACTGCATGCCTTCCGTGTTCTTCAGGCCCAGGCTGTGGATGTCCGTCAGGAACACCAGCAGGCCCACGGTCTTCATGCTCTTGTTGATGCCGAATTCCTTGGCGGCCTTGATGGCGTTGATGGTGTCGCCGCCCGCATTGGCCAGCCCCAGGATCTGGGCCTTGGAGGACTGCGCCTGCAGCAGGAAGGAGGAGAAATCGGATGCATTGAGCGGGTGCTTGACGCTGCCCACCACCTTGCCGCCCTTGGCCTTGATCACCGCCGTGGTGTCATTCTCCAGCGCCTGGCCGAAGGCATAGTCGGCCGTCAGGAAGAACCAGTCCTTGCCGCCACGCTCGACGACGGCCGTGCCCGTGCCCTTGGCCAGGGCCACGGTGTCATAGGCATAGTGCACGGTATAGGCATTGCACTGCTCGTTGGTCAGCGCGGACGATCCCGCGCCGCTGTTGAAGTGCACGCGCTTTTTCTCGTTGGCCACTTGCGATACCGCCAGGGCCGTGCCCGAGTTCGTGCCGCTGAACACCAGCGAGATGCCCTGGGTGTCGACCCACTCGCGCACCTTGGAGGCGGCGATGTCGGCCTTGTTCTGGTGGTCGGCGCTCAGCAGCTCGATGGGCTGGCCCAGCACCTTGCCGCCGAAGTCATCGATGGCCATCTGCATGGCGATGACGGCGTTCTTGCCCTCCACGTCGGCATACAGGCTGGACATGTCGGTCACGAAGCCGATCTTCACCTTCTCCTGGGCCATGGCAAGCGGGCTGGCCAGTCCGGCAGCGGCCAGCATGCACGACAAGGCGGTCAGTTTTGCTTTCATTTGTCTCTCCTTCGGGTTGCTGTCTTCGGTTTTTGTCACAGGGCCATGGCAGGAATGCGGCCGGCGAGCCCCAGGCGCCAGCTGCGTGGACATGCAAGGAGGATCAGACGCCCAGAAGCTCGTTGAGCACGGGCATCTTGGCCTGCAGTTCGGCCGCGCCGAAACGCTCGACCACATGCCCGTGCTCCACCACGTAGAAGCGATCGGCCAGCGGCGCGGCGAAGTGGAAGTTCTGCTCGACCATGACCACGGTATAGCCCTTGGCGCGCAGCGTGGTGATCATGCGGGCCAGCGCCTGCACGATGACGGGGGCCAGGCCCTCGGATATCTCGTCGAGCAGCAGCAGCCGTGCGCCCGTGCGCAGGATGCGCGCCACCGCCAGCATCTGCTGCTCGCCACCCGACAGGCGCGTGCCCTGGCTGTGGCGCCGCTCGGCCAGGTTGGGGAACATGGCATAGATCTCCTCCACGCTCATGCCGGGCTGGCCGGTCTTGAGCGGCGGCGGCAGCATCAGGTTCTCCTCGCACGACAGGCTGGAGAAGATGCCGCGCTCCTCGGGGCAGTAGCCCACGCCCAGGTGGGCGATGCGGTGCGTGGGCAGGTGGATGGCCTCCACGCCATTGATCCTGATCGAGCCCTTGCGCGCGCCCGTCAGCCCCATGATGGCGCGCAGCGTGGACGTGCGGCCCGCGCCATTGCGGCCCAGCAACGTGACCACCTCGCCAGGCTGCACCACCAGGTCCATGCCGTGCAGCACATGGGATTCGCCGTACCAGGCCTGCAGGCCCTTGATTTCCAATGCCGGTGCAGTCATCTCAATGTGCTCCCTGCAACTGGCCGTCGGTGGTGCCCATATACGCTTCCATCACTTGCGGGTTGCGCGAAACCTCCTCGTAAGGCCCCTCGGCCAGCACGGCGCCGCGCTGCAGCACCGTGATGCGGTCGGCGATGGTGGAGATCACCTTCATGTTGTGCTCCACCATGAGAATCGTTCGGCCGGCCGAGACCTTCTTGATCAGCTGGGTCACGCGGTCCACGTCCTCGTGGCCCATTCCCTGGGTGGGCTCGTCCAGCAGCATCAGCTCGGGCTCCATGGCCAGCGTGGTGGCAATCTCCAGCGCGCGCTTGCGGCCATAGGGCAGGTTCACGGTGACCTCGTCGGCCAGATCCTGCAGGCCGACCTCGGCCAGCAGCTCCATGGCGCGAGCGTCAAGCTGCGCCAGGCTCTTCTCGCTGCGCCAGAAATGGAACTCGGTGCCCAGCTTGCGCTGCAGCCCGATGCGCACGTTCTCCAGCAAGGTGCAATGCGGGAACACGGCCGAGATCTGGAAGGAGCGGATCACGCCGCGGCGCGCGATCTGCGCCGGAGCTTCCCGGGTGATGTCCTCGCCATTGAAGCGGATGGTGCCCGAGGTGGGCTCCAGGAACTTGGTCAGCAGGTTGAAGCAGGTGGTCTTGCCTGCGCCATTGGGGCCGATCAAGGCGTGGATGGAGCCACGGCGCACCGACAGGTCCACCTTGCTCACCGCCGTAAATCCCTTGAACTCTTTGGTCAGGTTCCGGGTTTCGAGAATAACGTCGCTCATGTGCGCTTCGCCTGCTCCGTTGATGCTGCCAGCCGACAACGCCGCGCCAGGGGTTCCGGCGCGCATTGTTCAGGGTCGGTCGCATCGTAGGCTTGGCCGCTTTGTGCACCGCAGCGGGAAAACGCCTACGTAGGTGCTCCTAAGCACAGGCCCTGCCCCGCAGTGCAACATGGGCCGCGCAGGCTGGTCAAAGCAAAAACAGACAGCAAATACTCACACTCGAGCAACTCAAGCCAGGCAGGGGCTGTACGGGCATGCGTATTCGTGCAAGCACTAGGGTTCTCCAGAGTGCTGGCCTGCCACCGAACAGATTGCGGGATCCAGCGCTTCCAAATCGATAGCAAACTACCGCTTTCCAGCGCTTGAGGACCTTGGCGATGTCCGCTGCCTTACGGGAAACACCGGATGCGGCAATCTCCCTGCGCCCTGCTCGGCCACTATGCGAAAAGCCGCAAATATGCTTAGGTTTGTCGCTCTTTCAAAAGAATGGCGACAAAGTGAAGCAATTTGCTATTCAATCAAGAGCAAAGAAGAAAGGCCCTGAATGGGGCCTCATGGATAGACGACGATGGTGCCAATTGTCATCGGCAAGATAGCAAGCGCCTGGCCGACTCACTGCAGCGTGTCCTTGCTGCCTTCCGGCAGGGCCAGGGGCAGCACGGCAATGCCTTCGTCCAGCAGCTCCATGGCCTGCTCGGGACTGGCCTTGCCACGGATGGCGCGCTCGTCGGTCTCGCCATAGTGCATGCGGCGGGCCTCCTCCACGAAGCGCTCGCCGACATCCTCGGTCTGCCGCGCCACCTGCCGGGACCACTGCAGCCATGCGGCCTGCATGGCTTGCAGATGCTCGCGTGCCTGGGGTTCGAGGGCGCGTGCAGGGAGGGTCCCGGCGTCGGTGGAAGGAGCCGCCGCTGACGGGGCGGCTGGGACCGGCCGGGCCCCCAGGTTGAGGCGGGGCGCACTCAGGCGCTTGGTGATGTCGCTGTGGCCGCAGACGGGGCACAGCACCAGCTGGCGCTGCAACTGGCCCTGGAAATCCTCTTCCGAGGCGAACCAGCCTTCGAAGAGATGGCCTTGCGGGCAATGGAGGTCGAGCACTTTCATCACGCACCCTCACCCATGAAACCACCGGTACCGCAGCCTCAGCCGCGGCGGTGGACCAGAAAACGATACACGAAACCCGGGAACGCCAGTGTCAGGAACAGTGCTCCCGTGATGGCATAGAACTCCCAGCCCTGGGGCGCGATCTGTCCCACGCGGCGCTCCAGCATCAGGGCCAGGCCGCCGACGATGAAGTACAGCAGCAGCATCTCCAGCAGGCACAGGGCCAGCGGCTTGCGCTGCGCGCGCAACGGCCCCAGCTGCAGCCAGCGGGGATTGAAGAAAGGCAAATTGGCTGCCACGAGGGCAGCCAATATCACGAGCCAGATCGAAGCGGTTTGCGACAAGCCGAAGTCCTCATCGCGGGACCTCGCCGGGAGGCCCCGCTTCGGGAAGGTGGATCAGGAGGCCAGGGCGCGCACGACGGCGTCGGCGCACAGGGCCATCAGGCCGCCCGGCAGGATGCCCAGGCCCAGCACCAGGGCGCCGTTGAGGGTCAGCACCACGCGCACGTCCAGCGAGGCAGAGACGCTGGTGGCGGTGATGGGTTCGTCGAAGTACATGACCTTGACGACGCGCAGGTAGTAGAAGGCGCCGATCAGCGACATGATCACGGCGAACACGGCCAGGGCGATATACAGGCTGTGACCCGAAGCCACCAGCGCCTGCAGCACGGACAGCTTGGCGTAGAAGCCGACCAGGGGAGGAATGCCGGCCATGGAGAACAGGCAGATCGCCATCACGCCGGCATACAGCGGGCTGCGCTGGTTCAGGCCTGCGAAGTCGGAGATTTCCTCGCTCTCGAAACCTTCACGGGCCAGCAGCTGGATCACGCCGAAGGCGGCCAGTGCGGTCAGCACATAGGTGACCACGTAGAACATGGCCGAGCTGTAGGCGTTCTCGATGGTGGCCGGATCGACCTTGCCATCGACCACGCCCGACATCAGGCCCAGCAGCACGAAGCCCATCTGGGAAATCGTCGAGTAGGCCAGCATGCGCTTGAGGTTGGTCTGCTGCAGGCCGGCGAAGTTGCCCACCAGCAGCGAGGCGATGGCCAGCACGCCCAGCATCTGCTGCCAGTCGATGGCCAGCGGCAGCAGGCCGTCCACCAGCAGGCGGATCACGATGGCGAAGGCCGCCAGCTTGGGGGCGCCGCCGATCATGGTGGTAATGGCGGTGGGAGCGCCCTGGTAGACGTCGGGGACCCACATGTGGAAGGGCACGACACCGAGCTTGAAGGCCAGGCCGGCGACCACGAAGACCAGACCGAACACCAGCACCTGGTGCTTGATCTCGCCCGAGTTGATGGCCTTGAAGACCTGGCCGATGTCCAGCGAGCCGGTCGCTCCGTAGAGCATGGACATGCCATACAGCAGGAAGCCGCTGGCCATGGCGCCCAGCACGAAGTACTTCATGGCGGCTTCCACTGAGGCCGTGTGGTCGCGGCGCAGTGCCACCAGCGCGTAGCTGGACAGGGTCAGCAGCTCCAGCCCCAGGTAGATGACCAGGAAGTTGTTGCCCGAGATCATGATGAACATGCCCAGCAGAGCCAGCATGGACAGCGTGAACATCTCGCCGCCACGCAGCATGTCGCGCTCGGCGGCGTAGGGGCGGCCATAGACCAGGGTGATCATGGTGGCCACCGAGGCGAAGCACTTGAGCCAGTTGCCCATGGCGTCGGAGACGACCATGTTGCCCCAGCCGTAGAATGTGTTGCCGCTGGAGGCGTACATGCCTTGCAGCACGGCGACCACGCCCAGGGTCAGCAGCGTCAGGACATAGGTGCCCGTGCGCCGCGCACTCTTGACGCCCAGGTCCACCAGGGCGATCACGCAGGCCATGACCAGGAGAAGAATCTCCGGATAGATGGCCAGCCAGCTGATGTTGTCAATCATCTCGAATCTCTCGTTTCAGTCTGGTCACTGCAGCTTGCTGATCGCGACATGCTTCAGCAGCTCGGCCACGGACACATCCATCACGTCGGTGAAGGGCTTGGGATACAGGCCCATGTACAGCACGGCGATCGCCAGCAGGCCCAGCACCAGGAACTCGCGGTTGCCGATGTCGGTCAGGCCGCGCACATTGTCGTTGGTGACCGGTCCCAGGTAGACGCGCTTGTACATCCACAGCGTGTATGCCGCGCCGAAGATCAGCGCCGTGGCTGCGCCCAGGCCGATCCAGAAGTTGTACTGCACGGCGCCCAGGATCACCATCCACTCGCCGACGAAGCCGGCTGTCGCGGGCAGGCCGCAGTTGGCCATGGCGAACAGCAGCGCGAAGGCCGCGAACTTGGGCATGGTGTTGACGACGCCGCCATAGGAGGCGATCTCACGCGAATGCACGCGGTCGTAGAGCACGCCGATGCACAGGAACATGGCGCCCGACACGAAGCCGTGGGCAATCATCTGCACGATGCCGCCGGACACGCCCAGCGGGTTGAAGAGGAAGAAGCCGAGGGTCACGAAGCCCATGTGGGCCACCGACGAATAGGCCACCAGCTTCTTCATGTCCTTTTGCACCAGGGCGACCACGCCCACGTAGATCACGGCGACCAGCGACAGCGCGATGATCAGCCAGGCCCACTTGTGCGCCGCATCCGGAGCGATGGGCATGGAAAAGCGCAGGAAACCGTAGGCGCCGAGCTTCAGCATGATGGCGGCCAGCACGGCGGAGCCGCCGGTGGGCGCTTCCACGTGCACGTCGGGCAGCCAGGTGTGCACCGGCCACATCGGCACCTTCACGGCAAACGCCGCGAAGAAGGCGAAGAAGATCAGCGTCTGCGCCGTCATGGACAGCGGCAGCTTGTGCCAGTCCAGGATCTCGAAGCTGCCACCCGACTGGGTGTACAGGTAGATCACCGCGACCAGGGTCAGCAGCGAGCCCATCAGCGTGTACAGGAAGAACTTGAAGGCCGCATAGATGCGGTTGGGGCCGCCCCAGATGCCGATGATCAGGTACATCGGGATCAGCGTGGCTTCGAAGAACACGTAGAACAGCAGGCCGTCCAGCGCGCTGAACACGCCGACCATCAGGCCGGACAGGATCAGGAAGGCGCCCATGTACTGGTTCACGCGCTCGGTGATGTTCTCCCACGACGCGATGACCACGATGACGGTGATGAAGGCCGTCAGCGGCACGAACCAGAACGAGATGCCGTCCACACCCAGGTGGTAATGGATGTTGAAGCGCTCGATCCACAGTGCGTTCTCCACGAACTGCATGGCAGCCGTGCCGTTGTCGAACTGCTGTATCAGCGGCAGCGTGACCGCCAGGCCGGCAAGCGCGCCGACCAGGGCCAGCCAGCGCACGGCCTTGACCTGCTCCTCGCGGCCCAGGGCCAGCAGGAGGGCGCCGAAGGCGATCGGCACCCAGATTGAAAGACTCAACCAATGCATTTTTGTTCTTCCTCTACTACTTGTTGAGCCACACGAAATACGTCATGAGAGCGAACACGCCCAGCAGCATGACCAACGCGTAGTGATAGAGATAGCCCGATTGCAGCTTGCGCACCAGCGCGCCGATGCGGCCCATGAGCTTCCAGGAACCGTTGACGATGGCACCATCGATGATGGCCTGGTCGCCGACCTTCCAGAAGAAGCTGCCGAAGGCGCGCGCGCCGCGGGCGAAGATGTTCTCGTAGACCCAGTCCACGCCGTACTTGCCTTCCAGCGCCTGGTAGACACCGATCTTCTGCATGGCGGCCTTGATGGCGGCCGGCACTTCGGGCTTGACCATGTAGAACAGGTAGGAGACGACCACGCCGGCCAGGGCCAGCCAGAACGGCGCGGCCGTGAAGCCGTGCAGCGCCATGGGCACCCAGCCGTGGATCTTCTCGGCCAGTTCGGCCATGGCACCGTGCTTGCTGCCATCGACGTGGATCACGCCCTTGAAGAAGTCACCGAACAACATGGGCATCAGCGCGATGGCACCGATCACCACCGAGGGGATGGCCAGCAGCATCAGCGGGCCGGTCACCACCAGGGGCGACTCGTGCGGCTTGGCGTCGTGGCCATGGCCGTGGTGGTCGTCGCGACCGTGGTGGTCGTCGTGGTGCGCGTCCGGGTTCTGGTCGTAGCGCTCCTTGCCGTGGAACACGATGAAGTACAGGCGGAAGGAGTAGAAGGCGGTGATGAACACGCCGGCCAGCACCGCGAAGTTCGCGAAGCCCGCGCCCGGCAGGTTCGTGGCGTGCACGGCCTCGATGATGGCGTCCTTGGAGTAGAAGCCCGAGAAGAACGGCGTGCCGATCAGCGCCAGGTTGCCCAGCAGGAAGGTAATCCAGGTGATGGGCATGTACTTGCGCACGCCGCCCATCCAGCGGATATCCTGGTTGTGGTGCATGCCCATGATCACCGAGCCGGCGCCAAGGAACAGCAGGGCCTTGAAGAAGGCGTGGGTCATCAGGTGGAACACGGCCACCGAATAGGCCGATGCGCCCAGGGCCACGGTCATGTAGCCCAGCTGCGACAGCGTGGAGTACGCGATCACGCGCTTGATGTCGTTCTGGATGATGCCCAGCACGCCCATGAACAGCGCCGTGATGGAGCCGATGATCAGGATGAAGCTCAGGGCCGTATCCGACAGCTCGTACAGCGGAGACATGCGCGAGACCATGAAGATGCCGGCCGTCACCATGGTGGCGGCGTGGATCAGTGCCGAGATGGGGGTCGGGCCTTCCATCGAATCGGGCAGCCAGGCGTGCAGCGGGAACTGGGCCGACTTGCCCATGGCGCCGATGAACAGGCAGATGCCGATCACGGTCACCAGCAGCCAGCCCGTGCCGGGCAGCAGGGTGTTCTGGATCTCGGGCAGCTTGGCGAAGATCTCGCCGTAGTTCATGGTGCCGGTGAAGGCGGCGATCAGGCCGATGCCCAGGATGAAGCCGAAGTCGCCCACGCGGTTGACCAGGAAGGCCTTCATGTTGGCGAAGATGGCCGAGGGCTTGTTGTAGTAGAAGCCGATCAGCAGGTAGGACACCAGGCCCACGGCTTCCCAGCCGAAGAACAGCTGCAGCAGGTTGTTGCTCATCACGAGCATCAACATGGAGAAGGTGAACAGCGAGATGTAGGAGAAGAAACGGTTGTAGCCGTCATCCTCCTGCATGTAGCCGATCGTGTAGACGTGCACCATCAGCGACACGAAGGTCACCACGCACATCATCATGGCCGTGATGCTGTCGATCAGGAAGCCGACTTCCATCTTCAGGCCACCGACCACCATCCAGGTGTAGATGGACTCGTCGAAACGCGCGCCGTCGAAGATCACGCTGTTGAAGGTGATGGCCGACAGGATGAAGGCGATCAGCACGCCCAAAATGGTGAGGGAATGGCTGCCGCCGCGACCGATCTTGTTGCCGCCGAAGGCCGTGCCCCAGATACCCGCGAGCGCGGAGCCCGCCAGCGGTGCCAGCGGCACCGCCAGGAGCATGGATGCAGAAAGGGTTTGACTCATTCTTAAGAACCTTGCAAGTGACGGCGGACTCAACCCTTGAGGGAGTTGAGATCTTCCGCATTGATGCTGGTCTTGTTGCGGAACAGAAGCACCAGGATGGCCAGACCGATGGCCGACTCGGCAGCCGCCACTGTCAGGATGAAGAACACGAACACCTGGCCGTGCATGTCACCCAGATAGCTGGAGAACGCCACGAAGTTCATGTTGACGGCCAGGAGCATCAGCTCGATGGCCATCAGCAGCACGATCAGGTTCTTGCGGTTCAGAAAAATGCCAACGACGGAGAGCGCGAACAGCATGGCGCCCAGCGTCAAGTAATGGCCCAAAGTCAGCGTCATGCTTTTGTCTCCACGGCGGGGGTTGCCTGGGCGGCCGGCGGTTGCGGTGCCTGGGTGACCGGCACCTTGACCAGCTCGAGGCGATCCTGGGCGCGCACGCGGATCTGCTGGGCCGGGTTCACGGCCTTGCTGTCCTTGCGCTTGCGCAGCGTCAGCGCAATGGCGGCGATCATGGCCACCAGCAGGATCACGGCAGCGATCTCGACGGGGTACAGGTATTCGGTGTACAGCAGCTTGCCCAGGGCCTGGGTGTTGGAGTACTGCACGGTCTGGCCTGCGGCGTTGACCATGGTGGCCGCGACGGCCTTGGGCTCCTCGACGCCGCTGAAGCCGCCCATCAGCACCATGCCCATTTCAAAGGCGATCAGCGCACCGATCAGGGCGGCGAAGGGGAAATGCTTCCAGAAGCCCTGGCGCACGGCGTCGATGCGGATGTCCAGCATCATCACCACGAACAGGAACAGCACCATCACGGCGCCCAGATAGACCAGCACCAGGGTCACGCCCAGGAACTCGGCCTTGAGAAGCAGCCAGATGCCGGCGGCCTGCGAGAAGGCCAGGATCAGGTTGAGCACGGCATGCACGGGGTTGCGCGCCGTGACGACCCGGAAGGCCGCAAACAGCAGCACGACCGAGAACAGATAGAAGAAACCAGTTTTGGCGTCCATGGATCGAATCTTTTCAAGTGATCAAGGAGCCGCTTCAGCGGTACTTGGCGTCCGCGGCCTTGGCCGCGGCAATCTCGGGTTCGTAGCGATCGCCGACGGCCAGCAGCATGTCCTTGGTGAAGTACAGGTCGCCGCGCTTTTCTCCGTGGTACTCGAAGATCTGCGTCTCGACGATGGAATCCACCGGGCAGCTTTCCTCGCAGAAGCCGCAGAAGATGCACTTGGTCAGGTCGATGTCGTAGCGCGTGGTGCGCCGCGAGCCGTCGTCACGCACATCGGATTCGATGGTGATGGCCATGGCCGGGCAGACGGCCTCGCACAGCTTGCAGGCGATGCAGCGCTCTTCGCCGTTGTCGTAACGGCGCAGGGCGTGCAGGCCGCGAAAGCGCGGCGACAGAGGTGTCTTTTCCTCGGGGAACTGCACCGTAACCTTGCGGCGGAAGGTGTAGCGGCCGGTCAGGGCCATGCCCTTGGCCAGTTCCCAGAGCATGAAGCTCTTGAGAAAGTCTTTGAACGAAAAAGGGGTAGCAGCAACCGCAGACATTCTTGCTCCGCTCAGTTCCAGATGTTCCAAGGCGAGTGCATCCAGCCACCCACGATGACCAGCCACACCAGGGTGACGGGAATGAAGATCTTCCAGCCCAGACGCATGATCTGGTCATAGCGAAAGCGCGGGAAGGTGGCACGGATCCAGATGAACATGGACACGACCAGGAAAGTCTTCGCCGCCAGCCAGATCCAGCCGGGGATGAACGACAGGAAGTCGAACGGTGGCAGCCAGCCGCCCAGGAACATGATCACGGCCAGGATGGACACCAGCCACATGCTGGCGTACTCGGCCAGGAAGAAGATGGCGAAGCCCATGCCCGAGTACTCGACCATGTGGCCGGCCACGATTTCGGCCTCGCCTTCGACCACGTCGAAGGGGTGGCGGTTGGTCTCGGCCACGGCCGAGATCAGGTAGACCACGAAGATCGGCAGCAGCGGCAGCCAGTTCCACGAAAGGACGCTGGCACCCATGCTGGCGAACTGGCCCTGGCCCTGGCTCAGCACGATCTGCGTGAGATTCATGCTGCCCGTGACCATGATCACGACCAGGAAGCAGAAGCCCAGCGCGATTTCATAGCTGACCATCTGCGCCGAGGCGCGCAGCGCGCCCAGGAAGGCGTACTTGGAGTTGGAAGCCCAGCCCGCGATGATCACGCCATAGACCTCGATGGAGGTGATGGCCATGATCAGCAGCAGGCCCGCATTGACGTTGGCCAGCGCCACTTCGGGACCGAAGGGAATCGCCACCCAGGCCGCCAGGGCCGGCATGATGGCCATCACGGGGCCCACATAGAACAGGCCCTTGGCCGCGGCCGTGGGCTGGATCAGTTCCTTGGTCAGCAGCTTCAGGCCGTCGGCCAGGGGCTGCAGCAGGCCGAAGGGGCCCACGCGGTTGGGGCCCATGCGCACCTGCATGAAGCCCAGCAGCTTGCGCTCCCACAGCGTCAGGTAGGCCACGGCGCCCATCAGTGGGGCGACGATGGCGACGATGCCCAGCAGGATCCACAGGACGGGCCAGGCCACGTCGGTCCACCAGGATGCGGCGATCAGGCCGGCACCGGCCGTCTTGAGTGCGTCAATCATGCGGCGCCTCCCTCACGAGCCTGACGGGCGTCGGCCGTCAGTTGCAGCGATGTCGCGCGGCGCACGATGCTGTCGAGCTGATAAATGCTGGCGACCACGGGCGCGGCCAGGCCTGCGCCATCGGCGATGGATGTCACGGCGGCGGCGCCGTTGCCCAGCAGGCTGGCGGGAACGCTGGTGGCACCGCCCGTGGCGGCAGCCAGCACGTCCTGCGAGGTCTCGTAGTCCACGCCCTGCACGCCCAGCAGGTTGGCCAGCACGCGCAGCACCTTCCAGCCCGGGCGGGCCTCGGCCAGCGGCTTGACCACGGCATGGAAGCTTTGCAGGCGGCCTTCGGCATTGACGAAGCTGCCCGAGGTTTCCGTGAACGGGGCAATGGGCAGCAGCACGTCGCTGAATTCCATGTTGGCCTTGAAGGGGCTCAGGGTCACGACCATCTCGGCCTTGTCCAGTGCCTGGGCGGCACGCGCGCCGGCGGCCGAGTCGAACACGGGTTCGTTGTTCAGCAGCAGCACGGCCTTGAGGTTGCCGGACAGCATCTCCGCGGCGTTCAGGCCGGAGGCGGCGGGTCGTGCACCCACCCACTGAGCGCCGACGGTGTTGGCGGCTTCGGTCAGGTAGCCGACCGAGGCGCCGGTCTGCTCGGCGATCCAGCGGGCCAGCGACAGCAGGGTCGACGCCTGCGCGTGGTGCGCGGCGGCATTGCCCAGCAAGATGGCCTTGCGCTCGCCGCGCAGCAGCGCGGCGGCGATGGATTGGGCCTCGGCATGCACGTTGGCGGCGGCAACGGGAGCAGCCACGCCCTTTTCCTGGGCCACGGCGGCGGCCACGTCAGCCAGGGCCTGGGCCCAGTCGCCGGCAGCCACGACGGAAGCCGTCACGGGCATGGCCCAGTCGTAGACGCGCTCATTGATGGCGAGCACGGCACAGCCTTGCTTGGCCGCCTGGCGGATGCGCTGCGCGAACAGCGGGTGATCCTTGCGCAGGTTGGAGCCCAGCACCAGGGCCGTCTGCAGCTTGGACAGCGACGCGATGGTCGTGCCCAGCCACTGCACGCCCTGGGCGGCCGTGAACTCGGCATTGCGCAGGCGGTAGTCGATGTTCTCGCTGCCCAGGCCACGCACCAGCTTGCCGGCAAGATACAGCTCTTCGAGCGTGCTGTGCGGGCTGACCAGCGAACCGATGGCGGAGGCGCCATGGTCGTTCTTGATCTGGCGCAGGCCGTTGGCCACGTATTCGAGAGCGGTCTGCCAGTCGACTTCCTTCCATTCACCGCCCTGCTTGAGCATGGGGCGGGTCAGGCGATCGTCGCTGTTCAGGGCTTCGTAGGAGAAGCGGTCGCGGTCGGCGATCCAGCACTCGTTGACCTCTTCGTTCTCGAAAGGCACGACGCGCAGGACCTTGTGGTTCTTGACCTGGACGATGAGGTTGGCACCGGTGGAGTCATGCGGGGACACCGACTTGCGGCGCGACAGCTCCCAGGTGCGGGCGCTGTAGCGGAACGGCTTGCTGGTCAAAGCGCCCACGGGGCAGATGTCGATCATGTTGCCCGACAGCTCGGAGTCCACCGTATCGCCCACCACCGTGGTGATCTCGGAGTGCTCGCCGCGGTTGATCATTCCCAGCTCCATCACGCCGGCCACTTCCTGGCCGAAACGCACGCAACGGGTGCAGTGGATGCAGCGGCTCATCTCCTCCATGGAGATCAGCGGGCCCACATCCTTGTGGAAGACCACGCGCTTTTCCTCCTCGTAGCGCGAGGAGGAGCCGCCATAGCCCACGGCCAGATCCTGCAGCTGGCACTCGCCACCCTGGTCGCAGATGGGGCAGTCCAGCGGGTGATTGATGAGCAGGAACTCCATCACCGATTGCTGGGCCTTGATCGCCTTCTCGCTCTTGGTGCGCACGATCATGCCCTGCGTCACGGGCGTGGCGCAGGCGGGCATGGGCTTGGGGGCCTTTTCCACGTCCACCAGGCACATGCGGCAGTTGGCGGCGATGGAAAGCTTCTTGTGGTAGCAGAAATGCGGGATGTAGGTGCCTGCCTTCTCGGCTGCATGCATGACCATGCAGCCCTCGGCGACCTCCACCTTCTTTCCGTCCAGTTCAATTTCAACCATATGCTTGTCTCGCGATCAGGCGGCGTGGACCGTCTGCTTGGAAGCGTTCTGGATCTTCGCTTCAAACTCGTGGCGGAAGTGCTTGATCATGGCGCGCACCGGCATGGCTGCCGCGTCGCCCAGCGCACAGATCGTGCGCCCCATGATGTTCACGGACACCGAGTCCAAGAGCTCGATGTCTTCAGGACGGCCTTCGCCGTGCTCGATGCGGTTGACCACGCGCCACAGCCAGCCCGTGCCTTCGCGGCAGGGGGTGCACTGGCCGCAGGACTCGTGCTGATAGAAGTAGGACAGGCGCAGCAGGCTCTCGACCATGTCGCGCGAGTCGTCCATCACGATCACGGCACCCGAGCCCAGCATGGATCCGGCCTTGGCGATGGAGTCGTAGTCCATCGTGCATTCCATGATGATGTCGGCCGGCAGCACGGGCGAGGACGATCCACCAGGGATCACCGCCTTGAGCTTGCGGCCCGTGCGCACGCCACCGGCCAGCTCCAGCAGCTTGCTGAAGGGCGTGCCCAGCGGCACTTCGTAGTTGCCGGGCAGGTTCACGTCACCGCTGACCGAGAAGATCTTGGTGCCGCCGTTGTTGGGCTTGCCGCACTCCAGGTAGGCCTGGCCGCCGTTGCGGATGATCCAGGGCACCGCCGCGAAGGTCTCGGTGTTGTTGATGGTGGTCGGCTTGCCGTACAGGCCGAAGCTGGCCGGGAATGGCGGCTTGAAGCGTGGCTGCCCCTTCTTGCCCTCCAGCGACTCCAGCAGCGCGGTTTCCTCTCCGCAGATATAGGCGCCGAAGCCATGGTGCGCATGCAGCTGGAAGCTGAAGCTGCTGCCCAGGATGTTGTCGCCCAGGTAGCCGGCGGCACGCGCCTCCTCCAGCGCGGCCTCGAAGCGCTCGTAGGCCTCGAAGATCTCGCCGTGGATGTAGTTGTAGCCCAGGGAGATGCCCATCGCGTAGGCCGCGATGATCATGCCCTCGATCACGATGTGCGGGTTGTGCACTAGGATCTCGCGGTCCTTGCAGGTGCCCGGCTCGCCCTCGTCCGAGTTGCACACCAGATGCTTCTGGCCCGGGAACTGGCGGGGCATGAAGCTCCACTTCAGGCCCGTGGGAAAGCCTGCGCCGCCACGGCCGCGCAGGCCCGATTCCTTGACGGTGGCGATCACCTGGTCCTGGGTCAGGCCTTCGCCGCCGTCCTTGCCCAGGATCTTGCGCAGGGCCTGGTAGCCGCCGCGCGCCTCGTAGTCCCTGATGGACCAGTTGGAGCCGTTGAGGTCGGCATAGATCTGGGGATTGATGTGACGGTCGTGGAAGCAGGTTTCCTTGCCCGAGGAGGCAAACCTGGCCAGGACCGATTGTGCGGCGGCGTTCATGCCTTGCCCTCCGCGGCGCGCAGGCCGTCGATCAGTTCGTCGAGCTTCTCGTTGCTCATGAAGCTGCACATGCAGCGGTCGTTCACCAGCATCACCGGCGAATCCGCACAGGCGCCCAGGCACTCGGACTGCTGCAGCGTGAACATGCCGTCGGGCGTGGTCTCGCCCATCTTGATGCCCAGGCGGGATTCCAGGTGGTGCAGCGCCTTGTAGCCGTCGCGCAACTGGCAGGGCAGGTTGGTGCAGACGTTGAGCTTGAACTTGCCCACCGGCCGCTGGTTGTACATGTTGTAGAACGTGGTCACTTCGTGCACCGCGATCTCGGGCATGCCCAGGAACTCGGCGATCACGGCCTCGCTCTCTGCGCTGACCCAGCCCTGTTCCTGCTGCACGATGGACAGGCAGGCCATCACGGCCGACTGCTTCTGGTCGGCCGGGTACTTGGCCACCTCGCGCGCAAAGCGCTCCTTGGTCGCTTCGGTAATCATCGGTCAACGTCTCCAAACACGATGTCCAGGGTACTCAGCACCATCACGGCATCGGCCAGCATGTGGCCGCGGCACAGCTCGTCCATGGCGGACAGATTGGCGAATCCCGGCGGACGGATCTTCAGGCGGTAGGGCTTGTTGGCCCCGTCGCTCACGATGTAGATGCCGAACTCTCCCTTGGGATGTTCGACGGCCGCGTATGCCTCGCCTTCGGGCACGCGGAAACCTTCGGTGAAGAGCTTGAAGTGGTGGATCAGCTCTTCCATGTTGGACTTCATGCCTTCGCGCGGCGGTGGCGCGATCTTGTGGTTGTCCACGATCACCGGGCCCGGGTTGGCGCGCAGCCAGTCCACGCACTGCTTGATGATGCGGTTGGACTGGCGCATTTCGGCCACGCGCACCAGATAACGGTCGTAGCAGTCGCCGGTCTTGCCCACGGGCACGTCGAAGTCCATGCGGTCATAGACCTCGTAGGGCTGCGACTTGCGCATGTCCCAGGCCACGCCGGAGGCACGCAGCATGGGACCGGTCAGACCCAGGTTCATGGCACGCTCGGCCGTCACCACGCCGATGTCCACGTTGCGCTGCTTCCAGATGCGGTTGTCGGTCAGCAGGGTCTCGTACTCGTCCGCGCACTTGGGGAAGCGCTGCGTGAAATCGTCGATGAAGTCCAGCAGCGAACCCTTGCGGTTGCGGTTCATCAGCTCCAGCGATCGCGCATTGCGCACCTTGCTGGCCTTGTACTGCGGCATGGTGTCCGGCAGGTCGCGGTAGACGCCACCCGGACGGAAATAGGCTGCATGCATGCGCGCGCCCGACACCGCCTCGTACATGTCCATGAGGTCTTCGCGCTCACGGAAGGTGTAGATCAGCGTGGTCGAGCTGCCTGCGTCGTTGCCGCTGGAGCCCAGCCACATCAGGTGGTTCATGATGCGGGTGATTTCCGAATACATCACGCGGATGTACTTGGCTCGGATGGGCACCTCGATGCCCAGCAGCTTCTCGATGGCCAGGCAGTAGGCGTGCTCGTTGCACATCATGGACACGTAGTCCAGCCGGTCCATGTAGGGCAGCGACTGGATGTAGGTCTTGCTCTCGGCCAGCTTTTCCGTCGCACGGTGCAGCAGACCGATGTGCGGATCTGCCCGTTGCACCACCTCACCGTCGAGCTCCAGCACCAGGCGCAACACACCGTGCGCTGCCGGGTGCTGCGGACCAAAGTTCAGGGAATAGTTCTTGATTTCAGCCATGGTCGTCCATCAAAAAGGCGCCCGGGGCGCCTTCAGTGCAGGCCCCCGTAGTTGTCTTCGCGGATGATCCGCGGCGTGATCTCGCGAGGCTCGATGGTGACCGGCTGGTACACCACGCGCTGCTGCTCGGCGTCATAGCGCATCTCCACATGGCCCGACAGCGGGAAGTCCTTGCGGAAGGGATGGCCGATGAAGCCGTAGTCGGTCAGGATGCGGCGCAGGTCGTCGTGGCCGTCGAACACGATGCCGAACAGGTCGAACGCCTCGCGCTCGAACCAGTTGGCACCGTTCCAGATCGGCGAGACCGAGGGAATGACCGGAAAATCGTCGTCCGTGCAGAAGACCCGCACGCGCACGCGCTGGTTCAGGCTGATCGACAGCAGGTGGGAGACCACGGCAAAGCGCGGGCCCTCGCGGCCGATCTCGGCATAGGTGGAGTAGTCCACGCCGCACAGGTCCACCAGGACCTCGAAACGGCAGTCGGGGGCCTTGTGCAGCACCTGCATGGCCTCCAGGTAGTCGGCAGCGGACACCTCGACCGTCACCTCGTCCAGGGCCACGGTCACGCTGCGCGCCTTGTCGCCCAAGGCAGCAGCCACCACATCCCGAAGCACTTCGGGGTGAATCGCAATAGCAGTCATCATCAAGCCCTTAGACGCGAGCGATGGTATGGGTGCGGCGGATCTTCTGCTGCAGCTGAATGATGCCGTAGATCAGGGCTTCCGCCGTAGGGGGGCAGCCGGGAACGTAGACATCGACCGGCACGATGCGGTCGCAGCCGCGCACCACGGAATAGCTGTAGTGGTAGTAGCCGCCGCCGTTGGCGCACGAGCCCATGGAGATGACCCAGCGGGGCTCGGACATCTGGTCATAGACCTTGCGCATGGCCGGAGCCATCTTGTTGCACAGGGTGCCGGCCACGATCATCAGGTCCGACTGGCGGGGGCTGGCACGGAAGACTTCCGAGCCGAAGCGGCCGATGTCGTAGCGCGCCGCCGCGGCGTGCATCATCTCCACCGCGCAGCAGGCCAGACCAAATGTCATGGGCCACAGCGAGCCCGTCTTGGCCCAATTCACCACAGAGTCGTAACTCGTGGTGATGAAGCCTTCCTTCATCACGCCTTCGATCATCGTGTTTCCTCAGTGAACCCGCTTCAGTCCCAGTCCAACGCACCCTTCTTCCATTCGTAGACGAAGCCCACGACGAGAACGGTCAGGAAAATCAGGACAGCGGCGAAACCAGCCCCGCCCACGTCCCGAAGCGCGACGGCCCAGGGCAGCAGGAAGGCGATTTCCAAATCAAACAGGATGAACAGGATGGCGACGAGGTAGTAGCGCACATCGAACTTCATGCGCGCGTCTTCGAAGGCCTCGAAGCCACATTCGTAGGGAGAGTTCTTGGCGGCATCGGGCCGGTTCGGACCCAGCACGTAACCCAGCACCAAGGGGACCACGCCGACACCCATGCCGACGAGAATGAACAAAAGAACGGGAAGATACTGGTCGATGTTCATCGTGTGCGGCTACCATGAAAGGCATGCCCGCACCGATCACAGCCTGATCAGCAGGGCAGGCTCTTAGTTATATCTTTGGTGCCGTCGGCGAGACTCGAACTCGCACAGCTTTCGCCACTACCCCCTCAAGATAGCGTGTCTACCAATTTCACCACGACGGCTACGTCTCGATTTCGGCTGGCTCTTTATCTCCGTTGCAAAGATTCCGCCTACCGAACAATCCCTGGATTCTACTCTGAAAAACCCTCGGATCCGGAGGCCCGAGGACTTTGTTTGAAATTATTTCGTGGGGATCTGGGCAGCACCTTCGGCACCCGCAGCAGGCGCCTGACCCGCGGCAGGAGCAGGCACTTCGCCAGCGGGCACGGCGGAAGCCGGTGCCGGCGCCGTGACGGGCGCGGGAGCCGCGCCTTCCAGCACGCTGCCCGAGCTCACGGGACGCGCATTGCTCAGGTAGGCCAGGGCCAGCGTGGTCACGAAGAACACGGTGGCCAGGCCTGCCGTGGAGCGCGACAGGAAGTTGGCACTGCCCGAGGCGCCGAACAGGCTGCCCGAGCTGCCGCTGCCGAACGAGGCGCCCATGTCGGCGCCCTTGCCGTGCTGGATCAGGATCAGGCCGATCATGCCCAGGGCCGCCAGCATCTGGACGGCGAGAATCACGCTTGCGAATGCATTCATTGGTTGTACCTGCTAGTAAACGCTAGTGGAGCTGAAAAAGCTGTTGGAGATGCCGACAAGCCTCACTGGGCCGCGGCGATGATGGCCAGGAAATCGGGCGCCTTCAGCGATGCGCCGCCCACGAGGCCGCCATCGATGTCGGGCTGGGCCAGCAGCTGGGCCGCGTTGGCGGCATTCATGCTGCCGCCGTACAGCAACGCGATGCGGTCGGCCTGCTGGCTGGCGGCGGAGAGCTGGGCCCGCAGCACGGCATGCACCTGCTGGGCCTGCTCGGGCGATGCGGTCTTGCCGGTGCCGATGGCCCAGACGGGCTCATAGGCAACGACCAGCTCGCTGATGCACGCACCCACCTGGTGGACCACGGCGGCCAGCTGGCGCTTGACAACCTCCTCGGTCCGCCCGGCCTCGCGCTCGGCCAGCGTCTCGCCCACGCAGACGATGGGCGTGACCCCCTTGGACAGCGCGGCCTGCGCCTTCAGCGCCACCACGGCATCGGTCTCGCCATGGTACTGGCGGCGCTCCGAATGCCCGACCAGCACGTAGCGCACGCCGAAGTCCTGGAGCATGGCGACCGACAGCTCGCCCGTGTAGGCACCCGCTTCATGCTGCGACACATCCTGCGCAGCCACGGCGATGGCCGAGCCGGCCAGCTCGGCCTGGGCCTGGGCCAGATAGGCCGCCGGCACGGCGACCGCAATGCCCGCCCCGCCCTCCTGGGGCAGACCTTCCTTGAGCGCCTTGAGCAAGACCGCGTTGGCAGCCAGGCTGCCGTTCATCTTCCAGTTGCCGACGATGAGTTTCTTCTTCATGGTTACCACGTCAAAACGATTTTGCCGGTGTGCTGACTCGACTCCATCAGCGCATGCGCCTTGTCCGCATCCGCGGCGGCAAAGGTGCTGTGGATCACCGGACGGATATGGCCCGCCTCGATCAGCGGCCAGACCTCGCGGCGCAGGGCCTGGGCAATCGCGCCCTTGAAGGCCACGGAACGCGGGCGCAGCGTGGAGCCCGTCACCAGCAGGCGACGGCGCAGCACCAGGCCCGCATCGAACTCCGCCTTGATGCCACCCTGCACCGCGATGATGACCAGGCGGCCATCCTCGGCCAGGCTTTGCACCTCGCGGGCCACGTAGCCGCCAGCCACCATGTCCAGGATCACATCCACGCCCTTGCCGCCGGTGATGCGCTGCACCTCCTCGGCGAAGTCCTGGGTCCGGTAGTTGATGGCATGGTCGGCGCCCAGCTTCAGGCAGTCGGCGCATTTGGCATCGGAGCCGGCCGTCACGATGACCGTGGCGCCACGCGCCTTGGCCAGCTGGATCGCCGTCACGCCGATGCCGCTGCTGCCGCCCTGCACCAGCAAGGTCTCGCCCGCCTGCAGGTTGCCGCGATCGAACACATTGCTCCAGACGGTGAAGAAGGTCTCCGGCAATGCCGAAGCCTCCACCTCGCTGAGTCCTGCGGGAATGGGCAGGCACTGGGCCACGGGCGCCACACAGTATTCGGCATAGCCGCCACCGGCCAGCAGCGCGCACACGCGGTCGCCCACATGCAGTCCGGCCTGCCGCATGGCATCGTCGTCACCCGAGACGATCACCCCGGCCACTTCCAGACCCGGAAGGTCCGAAGCACCGGGCGGCGGAGCATAGTGGCCCTTGCGCTGCAGCACGTCGGGGCGGTTGACACCGCTGGCCGACACCTGGATCAGCAGCTCCTGCGGACCCGCCACAGGCAGCGGACGCTCGCCCAGGCGCAGCACCTCGGGAGCACCAAAGTCCGTGAGTTCCACGGCACGCATGACTTGCTTTTCCATTTCGCGACCTCGCAATCCCTGTCCTGTCCAAAACGCCACAGGCGCTGACCAGGTCAGCGCCCTTGCCATCGATCACGGCACGTGTACCCGCAAGGCCGCACCCTCATCGGGGACGCAGCCTTGCCAGGCATCACTGCTGCTGTTGCTGCTGCTGCTCACCCTCGGCCGCGGGACGGCTTTCACGGGGCTCGCGCGCTTCGCGGGACTCACGCGGCTCGCGGGGTTCACGCGGCTCGCGGTACTCACGCGGCTGGCGCGGCTGGCGTTCGGCGGGCGCGGGGCGATCGCTGCGCTCCATGCCGGCAGGACGCTCGGTCAGCGCCTTCAGCGACAGCTTGACACGGCCCTTTTCGTCGGTTTCCAGGACCTTGACCTTGATGATCTGACCTTCCTGCAGGTAGTCGGAGACCTTCTCCACGCGCTCGTGGGCGATCTGGCTGATGTGCAGCAGGCCATCCTTGCCGGGCAGCAGGTTCACCAGGGCGCCGAAGTCCAGGATCTTGGTCACGGGGCCTTCGTAGATCTTGCCGATCTCGACCTCGGCCGTGATCTCCTCGATGCGGCGCTTGGCTTCGTCGGCCTTGGCGGCATCGCTGGAGGCGATGGTGATGGTGCCGTCTTCGCCGATGTCGATCTGGGTGCCGGTCTCTTCGGTCAGCGCACGGATGGTGGCGCCGCCCTTGCCGATCACGTCGCGGATCTTCTCGGGGTTGATCTTCATCGTGTACAGCTTGGGCGCGAAGGACGAGATCTCGGCCTTGGCCTCGCCCATGGCTTCCTGCATCTTGCCCAGGATGTGCATGCGCGCTTCCTTGGCCTGGGCCAGGGCGACCTGCATGATTTCCTTGGTGATGCCCTGGATCTTGATGTCCATCTGCAGCGCGGTGATGCCGTTGGTCGTGCCGGCCACCTTGAAGTCCATGTCGCCCAGGTGGTCCTCATCGCCCAGGATGTCGGTCAGCACGGCGAAGCGGTTGTCTTCCTTGATAAGGCCCATGGCGATGCCGGCCACATGGGCCTTCATCGGCACGCCGGCGTCCATCATCGACAGGCAGCCGCCGCAGACCGAAGCCATGGACGAGGAACCGTTGGACTCGGTGATCTCCGACACCACGCGGATGGTGTAGGGGAATTCTTCCTTGCTGGGCAGGCAGGCCACCAGGGCGCGCTTGGCCAGGCGGCCGTGGCCGATCTCGCGGCGCTTGGTCGAACCCATGCGACCCACTTCGCCGGTGGCAAAGGGAGGCATGTTGTAGTGGAACAGGAAGCGGTCCTCGAACTCGCCGGCCAGCGCGTCGATGCGCTGCGCGTCGCGCTCGGTGCCCAGCGTGGACACGACCAGGGCCTGCGTCTCGCCGCGCGTGAACAGGGCCGAGCCGTGGGTGCGGGGCAGCACGGAGTTGCGGATCTCGATGGGGCGCACGGTGCGCGTGTCGCGGCCGTCGATGCGCGGCTCGCCGGCCAGGATCTGGCTGCGCACGATGCGCGCCTCGATGTCGAACAACATGCCTTCGACCTTGACGCCGTCGAACTCCACGCCCTGCGCGGTCAGGCCGGCCTTCACGGCGGCATAGGCTTCGCGGCAGGCCTGCGTGCGGCTTTGCTTGTTGCGGATCTGGTAGGCGGCGCGCAGGGCTTCGTCGCCCAGTGCGGCCACCTTGGCGATCAGCTCTTCGTCCTTGGCGGGAGCGACCCAGTCCCAGACGGGCTTGCCGGCATCGCGCACCAGTTCATGGATGGCGTCGATGGCGATCTTGCCCTGCTCGTGACCGAAGACCACGGCGCCCAGCATCACGTCTTCGGGCAGCTGCTGCGCCTCGGACTCGACCATCAGCACGGCGGCTTCGGTACCGGCCACGACCAGATCCATCTGCGAATCCTTGCGCTGGGTCTGTCCGGGGTTGAGCACGTACTCGCCATTGATGTAGCCCACGCGGGCGGCACCGATGGGGCCGTTGAACGGGATGCCCGAAACGGCCAGCGCTGCCGAGGTGGCGATCAGGGCGGCGATGTCGGCATCGACCTCCGGATTCAGCGACACGGTGTGGATGACCACGTGCACGTCGTTGTAGAAGCCTTCGGGGAACAGCGGGCGGATCGGGCGGTCAATCAGGCGGCTGGTCAGGGTCTCCAGCTCGCTGGGCTTGGCCTCGCGCTTGAAGAAGCTGCCAGGGATCTTGCCTGCGGCGTAGGTCTTCTCGATGTAGTCGACGGTCAGCGGGAAGAAGTCCTGGCCGGCCTTGGCCTGCTTGGAAGCCACCACGGTGGCGAGCACCACGGTGTCATCGATGTTCACGAGCACGGCGCCGGAAGCCTGGCGTGCGATCTCGCCGGTTTCCATGGTGACCGTGTGCTGCCCCCACTGGAAGGTCTTGGTGACTTTGTTGAAGATGGTCATGTTTGCTCCTTGGTATGCGGACCGGATACCCTCACCCGGTCCAGGAACGGAGCGCAATTCAGAACACGATGCCATTCCATTGCTGGATTCATTGCTATCAAATCAGAAGCAATGGAATGACACAGCTTCGCTCCGTCTTGCTTTCTCCGAAGTAAAAAACGCCTGAGCTAGACAGGCTAACTCAGGCGTTTCGATCTCCCACCGTGCTTACTTGCGCAGGCCCAGCTTGGCGATCAGTGCGGTGTAGCGATCAGCGTCCTTGGACTTCAGGTAGTCCAGCAACTTGCGACGACGGCTCACCATGCGCAGCAGGCCGCGGCGACCGTGGTGGTCCTTGGCGTGTTGCTTGAAGTGAGGGGTCAGCTCGTTGATGCGGGCGGTCAGCAGGGCCACTTGCACTTCGGGGCTGCCGGTATCGTTGGCAGAGCGTGCATTGGACTTGACGACTTCAGCCTTCACGGAAGATGCGATCATTGTTTTTCCTTGGAAATTGGCAGCTCGCGAGGAGGCCGCCTTGGTTACTTGCGCCGGGACTGGAAAGGCCCCGACGTGCGTCTTGCACCATGCAAAACCCTGGGATTATACCAAGCGCGCTCCCTCCGACATTTCCACACCCCCAACGCCCCCAAGCCCGGGCCGCGAACGCTCCGAACAGAATGCAGACATACCGGCACGCCGGCAGTCCATCACCTACGGGAGGCAGCACCATGGTCATGCATTTCTCAACCCGGGCCGCACACGGCCCAGTGCTCCGGCGCACCTGCGCCGGGCTGGTCCTGGCCGCCCTGGGCCTGGCCCTGGCCTTTCCCGGGCACACCGCCCACCCGCCCGCCGACGTGCTGGCGACCACCAAGGCCGACAAAGCCGCCAAGACAGCCAAGGCCGGCAAGCGCAGGCAACCGGGCCAGCGGGTCCGTGCCCCCGCCCAGCGCAGCGGCTCCGAGGAAACCCCGGAACAGCGCGACAGGCGGCTGTACCGCGAATGCCAGGGCCGGCACAACGCCGGCGCATGCGCCGGGTACACGCAGCCACCGCCGGGAAACCGCCAGCGCTGAAAAAACTGTCCTAGATTTTCTTTCATGCGGACGCAGCCCGCAAAGCCGCGCCAGGCTTGGCTTGCGGACTGCACGACCGTGCCCGCAACCCGGCAGGACGCGCCGAAATTCCTAGGCCACAGCCAAAAAACCAGAATGTTCCGAGAGACAGGGTAACGACAGACCCATACGCTGAACGGCACAAAAGGCACCAGCAGGACCTGCGCGACAGGCAACGCGGCAAACACCCGGCACCCGGGCCTCGGCCGCTCCTTTGCCCCTGACCGTGCAAGGCCTGACGAGCCATCGCATTGCCAGCCAACCAGCGGGAGGGAACCCCAGCATGTCATCGCCCCCGGCATACCCATGCCTCTGGCAGGCCGCAGGCCTGCCCTTTCCACACCCTCGCTCACCTTGCACGCAGGCGCGAGGCTTTACCGCCGTCGAACTGATGGTGGTCATTGCCATCCTCGCCGTGCTGGCCTCGCTGGCGGCCCCCAGCTTCAGGCCCCTCATCGAGCGCTGGCGCGTGCGGCAGGTCGTCGAAGGACTGCAGTCCACGCTCCACTACGCGCGCTCCGAAGCCGTCCGGCGCGGTGGAGGCATCTCCATCCAGAAGCTGCCGCAGAACACCAACGGCTGCAAGCTGGCCCAGAACAAAGCCGACTGGGACTGCGGCTGGGCCATCGTCGCCAATAACCAGGAAATCCGGCGCATCGACACCCCGGCAGACATCACCGTGACCCGAACCACGAGCGGCCCGAACGCGGACAGGATCCAGGTGGACCGCTGGGGAGGCATGGATGGTGTCACGGCCCTTGGCTTCACCATTGCCCCCCTCCCGGACGGAATATCCTCCCCCGCCACCAAGGGCGTGTGCGTGGCCGCCGGCGGCCGCATCAAGGTCGTGGACCAGGTGCAGGTGCCATGCTGACCCGGCAAACACGCCACCGGCGCCAGTCCGGCATCACCCTGATCGAAACGCTGGTCGCCCTGGTCGTGGCGGCGCTGGGCATCCTCGGGGTGCTCGGCGCGCAGATGCGCACCCTGGCCGACAACCAGACCGGCGTGCGCCGTGCCCAGGCCATACGGCTGATCGAAGACCTCGGCGAGCGCACCCGGGTCAATCCCAACTCCCTGGGACAGATCAACGCCTACGTCTCCGACTGGAGCCACGTCCCCGCCATCACCACGGACTGCGCCACCGGCGAGTGCAGCCCGGCCGAGTTGGCGGCCTACCACCTGGCGCGCTGGAAAACCTCCGTGGGCCAGGTGCTGCCCGGCGGCACCGCCAAGGTCTTCATCTCCGAGGACGAGGCAGCCGCCACGACCGGCAACCAGCGCCAGCTGGGCGTCATGATCAGCTGGCGCGAGAACGAGAAGTCCGGCGACGCCACCTACAAGGACCCGATCGGCGGCGGCGCGCGCGACAACAAGGCCGTCGCCTGCCCCGCCGACAGGACCTGCCACCTCCAGTACATCCCCCTGAGTGCCCGCTGTGCGCCCTACTTCGGCGACAGCGCGGTGCAGTTCTTCTGCGCGGGCTAGCCATGACCCATCGACGCCCTCCCCCTTCTCCCGCCCTCCAGGGCGACCCTCGGCGCCGGCAGCAGGGCATGACCCTCGTCGAGCTGCTGGTCGGCATGGTCCTGGGCCTGCTGGTCATCGGCGTGGCCCTGGGTGCGCTCATGGCCTCGCGCGGCGTGACCGGCACCGTCAGCGACGCCAGCCAGCTGCAGCAGCAGGCCTCCCACATCTTCCGCGTCATGGGCCGGCAGCTGCGGCAGGCCGGCTCGCTGCGCCTGCTGCTGGCCTCGCAGAAGGCGCCGAACGAGCCCATCGACATTGCCGACCCCGTGGCCCTCGAAGCCCGGGCAGACGACTTCATCCCCGCCAACGACAGCATCCGGGGCAACGACACGCCCGCCAGCAACCAGTTCGCACTCACCGTGGGCTACAGCAACTACACGCAGCCGCTGCACAGCCCCCAGGGCAGCGCCTCCCTGCAACGCAACTGCCTGGGCCAGACCAACAGCGCCACCCTCATCCAGAGCCACTTCGTGCTGGACACCACCAGCAATACCCTGCGCTGCGCAGGCGGCGGCAGCACGCGACAGCCTTTTGCGGAAAACATCGCCAACTTCCAGCTGCGCTACCTGATGCAGGCCCCGGACGGCGCAGCCCGCGTCCGGTATGTCAGCGCGGCCGAGGTCGGCGCGAACTGGCCGCGCGTCTACGGCGTGGAGGTCTGCCTGGTGCTGTTCGGCACCGAAGCCATCGACATGCCCGCGGGCAGCACCTATACCGACTGCGCCGACAGCACGGGCACGGCCGCCACCATCGACATGACCACCCTGCCCGCGCCGCGCACCCGGCGCCTGCACATGGTGTTCCGCAGCGTCTACCAGTTGCGCGGCCAGGGGCTGGCCGGATGATGCGGCGGGCCCCACCCCTGCGGCATGCACAGCACGACCGCCCGGGCCCGCCGCCCCGGCGCCAACAGGGCATCGCGCTGTTCATCGTCATCGTGCTGGTGCTGCTGTCCATGCTGCTGGCGCTGTGGGCGTCGCGCAGCGCGCTGTTCAACGAACTGGTCGTGGGCAACGACGCCGACTACCAGCGCGCCTTCGAAGCCGCCCAGGCCCTGTTGCTGGATGCCGAGCTGGACATCCGTGGCGAACGGGCCAACGGCCAGGCATGCGAGGACGATGCCAGCAAGCCCTCCGTCTGCCGCAGGGGCAACACCACGGCCCGGTTTCCGCTGGAAGCCAAGGAGGTGCAGCCCCTGCTTGCCTTCCTGGACGCCCAGGCCGGCACCAAATGCCGCGATGCCCTGTGCGCCAAGCGCACCGGGCCGCAGGACTTCTGGAACAACACCGACGCCAGCCAGGGCCCCACCCTGGCCCAGATGGCCGCTGCGGGGGCGCGCTACGGCCAGTACACGGGCGCGATCACGGGATCGAACAGCAACCCCATCCTGGCCGAGCAGGGCGGCACGGACGGCGGCTGGTACTGGATAGAAGTCCTGCCCCATGACCCCCAGGCCGGCAATGCCGGCCTGGTTGCCGACGCAAGGCCCCTGCTGCCACTGCACATGGCCCCCCAGGTGCTCTACCGCGTGACTGCGCTGGCGCGGGGCCGCAAGGCCGGCACCCAGGTGGTGCTGCAGCAGACCTATGCGCGCCAGCGCATGAAGAACTGAGTAAACCGAAACCGAAGAACCGACGCAGGGAGCGGCGTATGAAGCAACACATCCCTTTCAAGGCCACATTGCTGGCCGCCATGACGGCCACCGCCTGGGCCCCGGCCAGCGGCTGGGCGCAGACGCTGAATCTGGCGCAATCACCACCGGCGACGGTGGAGCCGTTCGTGGCGCCGAATGTGATTCTCAGCCTGGATGATTCGGGCAGCATGCGCTATCGGATCAACAGCACCACAGCTTTAGGCGACCAAACGATCACGCAACCGGACTCCAATGGAAGTTGGTCGATTCGTGCCAGTCGCGTCAACATCCTTCGGCATGCCCTCAAGACAGTTTTCGAGGACCACCAATTGCTGCCCGATGGCAGCATTCGCTTCGCCTGGCAGACCATGGGCCGCTGCGGCAATGGTGGTGATGGCTGGACTGCGATGACACTGGACGCCAGCAGGCGCGACACCCATTCCATACGTGTGCTGGACAGCACCCACAGACAAAACTTTCTTAACTACATCGACAAACTCACCGGCTGCGCCTGGACCCCCACACACACCATGGTCAGCCAGGCAGATCGGTACATGCGGGCCAAACTCAACATCAACGGCCCCTGGGCCAGCGAGCCTGGGGAAAAAGACACCCCCTATCTGGGCTGTCGGCGTAACTACCACATCCTGATGACGGACGGAGGCTGGAACTATGCGATACGCAGTCCTGGCAACCAGATCCCGGACAGCCCCAACTTCGATGGAACCGGCAGAACACTTCCCGATAGCACGCCATATGCCACCACAGATCCGCAAACACAGATCTACCGCGACAACGACGCTGGCAGCTTCTCGACCATCGCAGATTGGGCATTCAAAAGCTGGGCCGATCCATTGCAAACCACTGGCTTGACCGGCAGTCCTCGCACTTCGACTGAGTACAACAGAGCGCCGCCCCAGGAAACATTCACCAGCAGTACCAACAAGGCCTCCTCCATCACGCTGAAAAAGTATTGGAACCCCCGCTACAACCCGGCCACCTGGCCGCACATGGCCACCTTCACGGTGGGCTTCAGCCAATATGCGCTGCCCCAGTTCAACTACACGGCAAATGGACGGACCCCCATAGCTTCCCCGCCTTCCGGCACCGTCCCCTATGGCTACGACGGCAATTTCGCCGACTATGCCAATGGCACCTTCGCCTGGCGAGCCGCAGGCAGCATGACGACGGATCAAAGTCTTCCCGGTGACGATCAGGCCGACCGTGGTCACGACATGTGGCACGCCGCCATCAATGGCCGCGGAAAGTTCTACGCCGTCAACCGCAGCGAAGACCTGGCCACGGCCTTCCGCCAGATCGTCCAGCAGATCAACGCCGAATCCGAACCAGACCGCAGCTCGGCCGCCACCAGCGGCTCCACCAGCACGCGCAACGCCGTGGGCCTGTACACCGCCCACTACGACCCCCAGCAGGCATGGAAAGGCTGGATCACCGCCCAGACCATCGCCCCGGGCGGCGCCACCGGCGCGGCCGCGGGCTGGGGCGCCCACACCGCCGACCAGCTCGACGCCCTGACCGACATCAACAACCGCGCCGTCCTCACCTGGAATGGCAACCACCCCGGCCAAGGGGTTCCGTTCCGGTGGGCATCCCTCAATACCGCGCAAAAGGCGCACCTGGGCCAGAGCAGAGGCACCCCCGATGGCCATGGCGAGAATCGCCTCAACTACCTGCGCGGCGAACGCGGCATGGAAGGCACCGGCAGCCCGCCCAGCTACACCGCCACCCGGCCCTTGCGCCAGCGCCAGTCGCGCCAGGGCGACATCATCAACTCCGCCATCTGGTACACGGGCGCGCCCTCCAGCCTCTACCCCACGCAGGACTACATGCAGTTCGCCCAGACCCGCCAGAACCGCACCCCCATGCTCTACGTGGGCGGCAACGACGGCATGCTGCACGGCTTCTCCGCCCTCGACGGCTCCGAGAAGCTGGCCTACGTGCCCCGGGGCGTGATTCCAGGCCTGGCCCAGCTCACCGAGCCCGGCTACGACAATCGCCACCGCTACTTCGTCGACGGCTCGCCCATGACCGGCGACGTGAAGATCGGCAGCCAGTGGAAGACCTTGCTGGTGGGCACCCTGGGCGCCGGCGGCAAGGGCTACTTCGCGCTGGACGCCACAGATCCCGCCAACTTCGGCGAAAACAATGCCGCCTCCCTGGTGCTGCTGGACCGCAGCCTGCACGCCAGCGAAACCTTCCCCGCCAACTGCTCCTTACTGTCCGACGACCAGGCCCGCAAGCGCTGCGAGGAGGACAAGGACATCGGCCATGTCTTCGCCCCGCCCGTGCTGGATGACTCCAACCCCCAGCGCACCACCCAGATCACCCAGCTGAACGATGGCCGCTGGGCCGTGGTCATGGGCAATGGCTACAACAGCCGCAATGGCCGGGCCGTGCTGCTGATCCAGTACCTGGACCAGGGCCGCGAGCTGCTGCGCCTGCCAACGCCGGCCGGCACGCCGGGCAACGGCCTGTCGGCCCCGCGCCTGGTGGACATCAATGGCGATGGCCGGCCCGACGTGGTCTATGCCGGCGATCTGCGTGGCAACCTGTGGAAGTTCCTCATCGCCAGCGATGATCCATCCAGCTGGGAGGTAGCGTTTGGCGGCCAGCCCTTGTTCCAGGTGGACAACTCCCGGGCACCGTCCATCACGGCCGCCCCGACCGTACGCGCCAACGACCGCCGGCAGGTCATGAAGAACTCTGCGGGCCAGGACGAGAACCTGGCCGTGGGCGGCATGATGGTCGCCTTCGGCACGGGCCGCAACGTGACGGTGCAGGATCCCGTCAACCCACAGGCCGGCACTCTCTATTCCGTGCTGGACAGCACGCGCTACAAGCGAGCCGGTGGCGGCGCCCGCGTGGAGCCCTGCCTGTCAACGGCCGATGCCGATTGCAAGCTGCGCGCCGACCAGGTGCCCAGGCCCACAAGCCCCCATGAGCTGATCGATCTGGCCCAGGCCGGCGCCAACACCACAGGGACCGGCGCCAGCGCCGGGCGCAACTTCTGGCAGGTCAACGGCGGGGGGGTCAACTGGACCACGCAGCGGGGCTGGCGCTTCACCCTTCCCGAGGTTGGCGAGCGCCTGCTCAAGCCCATGGCCTTCTTCGACGGCAGCAACATCCTGGCCATCCACACCCAGATTCCCGCCCAGGGCGACGGCATCGACGGTGTGGCCGCAGGGCCGCAGGAGACCTGCGAGGCCACGGCGGTCAATGGTGAGCGCCAGTTCCTGACCCTGCTCAACATCATGGACGGCAAGCGCCCTTCGGTGCAGGTCATGGACACCAATGGCGACGGCGTCTACAACGCCGCCGACGGGAACATGCACCGCATGACGGTCTCCAAAGGGGCCCAGACGCAGATCATCCAGGGCGAGCGCATCGTCATGAAGGGCGACAAGGACGAGGAGAACATCCTGGCCCGCATGCCCGAGCAACCGGCCCGCCCCAGCTGGCGCCAGATGCAATGAGCGACCGGCGCGCACCCCCAGCCAGCCTGCGCCACCGCGGCTTCACGTTGATCGAGCTCATGATCGTCGTGGCCGTGGTGGCCATCCTGGGCGCCATCGCCGTGCCCAGCTACAACGAGTACATCCGCCGCGCCCACCGCGCCGACGCCCGCGCCGGCCTGCTGCAGGCCCAGCAGTGGATGGAGCGGGCGGCCACCGCCACCGGTGTCTATCCCACCGGTGCGCTGCCCGCCGCGCTGAGCTGGACCGGGGATGCCAGCAAGCGCTACACCATCGGCCTGAGCGCAGGAAACACCCCCTCGGCCTATACCCTGGTCGCCACGCGCCGGGGCTCCCAGACCGGTGACCGCTGCGGGGATTTCACGCTGACGCATACGGGTGTGCGTGACGCCCTGAACCTCGCGGCCGGCACCAGCGCGGCGGAGTGCTGGTCGCGGTAGGGTCGCGGGCAAGCGACAGTCCCTGCCACCACCCTGGCCAGCCACTCATCCAGCGGCTGCATCCATTCGTCCGGTTCCCTCGCCCGCCCGTGAGTGCAATGCCTAGCATCCGGGCATGCACGCATTGCACCCACAACGGCTGCCACACGCCAAGGCACCCGCCCGACGCCACAAGGGGTTCACCACCCTGGAGCTGATGGTGGTGGTCGCCATCCTGGCCATACTCACCGCCCTCGCCGCGCCCAGCTTCACGCCCTTGATGGAGCGCTGGCGCGTGCGGCAGGTTGCCGAGGATCTCCAGGGAACCATCTATTTCGCCCGCTCCGAAGCCCTCAAGCGCGGCGGCAACGTCACCATCATCAAGGCCGCCAATGGCAATGGCTGCGCCAATGCCGGCGACAACACCCAGTGGGGCTGCGGCTGGCAAGTGACCAGCGGCAACACGGTGCTGCAGCAGACGCCCGCCCCATCCCGTATCCAGATCACCCTTGCCGACAGCACCGGCTCCATTGCCGTGGACCGCTGGGGCATGCTCTCGCACGGCGGCGGCACCGTGGCGGCGGCCATGGATCTCCTGCTCGTTCCCGAAGGCAAGATCGCCAGCGACCGAAGCGCAGTCCGGCTTTGCACAGGCACGGGCGGCAGGATCGTGCAGATGAAGGGCAGCGAATCCTGCTCCTGAACCGTTCCAGAGAAAGCAACATGCACAGACTCCAACGCAGCAAGCCGGCAGAGCGCCGCAACCAACGAGGCCTCACGATGATCGAATCCCTGGTCGCCATCGTCGTGGCCGCCCTGGGCATCCTGGGCATCCTGGGCACGCAGATGCGCACGTTGACGGATACCCAGACCACGGTCCGGCGTGCACAGGCCATCCGCCTGATCGAGGACCTTGGCGAACGCATGAAGGTCAACCCCAGCGTGCTGAGGGATACCGACGCCTATGTCGCTGATTTCAATAGCACCCCCGCGGCGGGCGATTGCCAGGCAGTCTCCTGCAATCGCACGCTTTTGGCGGCCTACGACCTCGGTGTGTGGAAGCAGACGGTCAGGGACACGCTGCCCCTGGGCCGGGCCAGCATCTTTCTTGCACCAGGCGAAGAAGTCGGCACCAACCGCCGGCAGATCGGCGTGATGGTCGCCTGGCGCGAGAACGAACGGGACCTGTCCGACAGCAATCAGGCCAATCAGAAGGCCTACAAGGACAACATCGACGCCACCCAGGTCCGGGCCGCCGATGGCACGCTGAGTTCGGGCGGTGGCGGCACGGCCGCGACCTCCTGCCCCGATGGCTACACCTGCCATCTTCAATACCTTCCGCTGGCTGCCCGTTGTGCCCCCTACTTCGGCAGCGGTGAAGCGACTCCTCAATATTTCTGCCCAGGATTCTGACCATGGCAGCACCCAGCCCCATGCCCCCCAACTCGCCAGTCCCGTCGGGACGAGCCCGCAGGCATGCCTTTGCCCGTCCTCTGGCCCAGCAAGGCTTCACCCTGCTGGAACTGATGGTGGGTATTGCCATCGGCCTGCTGGTCGTCGCCGTGGCCACGGCCGCGCTCATGGTGTCCCGTGGCGTGTCCGGCTCGGTCAGCGATGCCAGCGGCGTCCAGCAGCAGGCGGCCTATGCCATGCGTGTCATCGGTCTTCAGCTGCGCCAGGCAGGCTCCCTGTACCTGAACCTTGATCCCAAGAACCTGAAGCCCGATGCTGCCCTGGTGACCTCGACGCCCGTGGCGTTCGAGACGACGGCCAAAAGCGACTCCGGCCTGGAGTTTGACCCGTCGCTCAATACGGTCAGTGGCACGGCCACGCCCACCACCCTGACCGTCGGCTATCGCCGCTACAAGGAACCTGTCTACACAGATGCCGCAGAGCAGTCCCAGGCGCGCAACTGCGTGGGCGGGCCGGCCAACAGCAGTGTGGACCAGCGTATAGACAACGTCTTTCAGCTGAGCGGCAGCCAGTTGCAATGCAGCGGCAATGGCGCGGCCGCGCAGACCCTGGTACAGAACGTGGCCGATTTCCAGGTCCGCTATCTCATCCAGGACAACACCAAGCCGGGTTCGCCGGGCATCCAGTATGTTCCATCGGCCAACATCGGTGCCTGGACCACCGTGGAGTGGAGCAAGGTACGGGCCGTGGAAGTCTGTCTGGTCCTCTATGGCAATGAGCCCATCGATCTGCCTGCGGGCAGCAGCTATGTCGGTTGTGACGGCACCTCCGTCAACATGACCACGCTCACCGGCCAGCGCAACCGACGCATGCACATTGCCTATCGCAATGTCTTCCAATTGCGCAGCCAGGGCCTGATCGGCTCTGTGCTTTGATCATGAGAAAGCCAGCAATGCATCGCAAGACTGCCAACCACGCCCCTGGGCAGCAACGGGGCGTCGCGCTGTTCGTCGTCATCATCTTCGTCATGCTGTCCATGCTGCTGGCGCTCTGGGCGTCGCGCACCTCGCTGTTCAACGAACTGGTGGTGGGCAATGACGCCGACTACCAGCGTGCCTATGAGGCCGCCCAGGCGCTGCTGCAGGATGCGGAACTCGACATCCGCGGCGAAAAGGCCGACGGCACCATCTGCACGGGCCAGGACAATGTGTGCCGCACCAGCACCACCGCCAAGATCCCGCTGGAAACCCAGGAGATCGCCCCTTTGCTGTCCTCCTTGGGGGCCAGTTGCTCCCAGGGCCTATGCGGCAAGCGCGGCGGCAAACAGGACTTCTGGAACAACAACGACGACAAGCTGGGCCTCACACTGGCGCAACTGACCACGGCAGGAGTGGGGGCCCGATATGGCCAGTACACAGGCGCCTCGCTGGGTTCCACCGACAAGCCCGCAAACCCCATCCTGGCCGACACCAGCGCGGCCGATCGCGGCGGCTGGTACTGGATCGAGGTGCTTCCCTATCTGAACACCAAGAACATGGGACTGATCGCAGACACCCCGACCAACCTGCTGTCGCTCAACCTGAAGCCCTATGTGGTGTACCGCATCACGGCCCTGGCCTACGGCCGCAAGCCCAACACCATGGTGGTTCTGCAGCAGACCTATGCACAGCAAAAACGCAAGAACTAGGTGGCCCAGGGTGCAGCCATCGCAAACGCAAACGAATCCGAACACTCGGCATAGACATCAAGAGGCGCAGACATGAAATGCAAGCCCCCCAGCCCTCATCAGCTGTTCCCCCGCTCCCTGCTGTCCTGGGCCGCCGCGGCAGCCCTGCTGCCGCACGGCGCCTGGGCACTGGATCTGGCCCAGTCGCCGCCCGGTACCAAGGAGCCCTATGTGGCCCCCAACGTCATCATTTCCATCGATGACTCGGGGAGCATGAACTTCCGGCTCGACACGGAAAGCTCCAGCGGCGCCAGCAACCAGACCGAACCCAATGCGGACGGCACCTGGCCGATGTCCAGCCGCCGGGTCAACGTCCTGAAATATGCACTCGTCGGAAAGAATGGATCAGGCGGCATCTTCCGGGATACCACGTTACTGCCCGACAAGAAGATCCGGCTGGCATGGCAAGGCATGTGGAACAACGGCAACTCGTCCGGTGCCGACAATGTGGACAGCGCCGACAGCCGGGGCGCCGTCCAGATGAATACGAACTCCATGCGCCCGCTGCAAAGCACGCATCGCGCGAACTTCATCTCCTTCATCAGCAACCTGAGCCCTGGCGGTGGCACGCCATCGCATCTGATGTTCAGCCAGGCCGACAGCTACATGCGACGCGGGCTCAGCAAGAACGGCCCCTGGGCCAGCGACCCGGGCAATACCGGCGCGCCCTATCTGGCCTGCCGCCGCAATTACCACATCATGATGACCGACGGACGCTGGAACGGCACTGCCACCAGCGTCCCCGACAGCACCAGACGAGACAATGCCACCAGCCTGACGCTCAGCGACAACATGGTGTACGGCGGCAGTAGCGCGGCCGACCAGAGAAAGTCGGCCCTGTACCGCGACACATCCACGGGCACCACGCTGGCCGACTGGGCCTTCTATAGCTGGGCCACCCCGATGCAGACCTCGGGACTGACGGGCACCATGCAGCCGACCGCGGACTACCGCAAGGCCCCGTCCGTGGAAACATTCACCAACGACAGCGGCAGCTCCGTCACGCTGGACCGCTACTGGAACCCCCGCTACAACCCGGCCACCTGGCCGCACATGGTCACCTACACCATCGGCTTCAGCAAAATGGCGTTCGACTGGAGTTATTCCTCCATTACACGCCCGACGCAAATGGTGCCATTCGGCTATGACGGCAGCTTTCCGGATCTGGCCAAGGGTACGACCACCTGGCCCAATCTGACGGCCAGCACGGAGTCACGCAATGCGCTGGACCTGTGGCATGCAGCCCTCAATGGCCGTGGCCGTTTCTATGCAGTGGAAAAAGGCGAAGACCTGGAAAAGGCCTTCCGGGAAATCTTTGGCCAGATCAACACGCAGACCGACCCTGATCTGACCTCGACGGCTACCAGCGGCTCCAATGCATCGCGCAACGACGTCGGCAAATTCACCGGTGCCTATGAACCGCAGAATTACTGGAAAGGCTTCGTCACGGCGGAAACCGTGCAGAAAGACGGCACGACCGTATCGACCCCCAGCTGGGGAGGAAAGAATACGGCGGACAAGCTCGACGCCATCTCGGACATCAATACACGCCTCATTCTCACATGGAGCAACAAATGGGACTCCAACAGATACAGGGGCGGCGTACCATTCAAGTGGGCTACCGATGATTCCTATCTCAGCAGCGCGCAAAAGGCATCACTCGGCCTGAACTCAAATGATGTCACCGCCAAGACGGGGACCAAAGGTGAAAATATTCTCAACTATGTCCGTGGTGATCGGCGCTACGAAGGCTCTGAAACCAGCGGCTACACGACTAGCAGTCCTTTTCGTGAGCGCAAAAGCCGCCAGGGCGATATCATCAACTCCGTCGTCTGGTTCACTGGAAAGCCGTCCAGCAACTACTCTCTCCCGGGCTATCTGAGTTTCGTGAGCGGAAGCTCCCGTCCGGCCATGATCTATGTCGGAGGCAATGACGGCATGCTGCATGGATTCTCTGCCGTGGATGGCAGCGAGAAGATTGCCTATGTTCCCAGAGGCATCATTCCCTCGTTGAAATCTCTCGCCGACCCTACCTTCAACACCAGCCATCGATATTTTGTCGATGGCTCCCCGATGACCGGGGATGTCTATTTGAGCTCCGGGTCTAACTCCTTCTGGCGCACCTTGCTGGTGGGTACTCTGGGAGCCGGCGGCAAGGGCTATTTTGTCCTGGATGTGACCAATCCTGACAGCGCAAATCTCAGTGGAGGAACACCCGGATTTTCCGAGGCGAATGCCCAGGCGCTGGTCAAGCTGGACCGGACCCGGGATGCGTCGGAAACACCGACATGCCCCTTGACAGGTATCAGTGCGGCCGAGCTTGCGGCATGCACCCAGGAGGTGGCGGAAGACAGGGACATCGGGCATATCACCGCACGTCCGGTGCTGGATGAGAATGACCCCATGCGTACCACGCAGATCACCCTCATGAATGATGGACGCTGGGCTGTGGTGATGGGCAACGGATACAACAGCACCAGCCAGCGGCCGGTGCTGTTGATCCAGTATCTGGACGGTAACCAGGAACTGCTGCGCATCCCGGTCACGACCGATGTCCCCGGAACGGGATTGGCTGCGGACAATGGGCTTTCCGCCCCCAGCTTGGTCGACATCAATGGAGATGGCCGTCCAGACGTGGCCTATGCAGGAGACAACCTCGGCAATCTCTGGAAGTTCGATATCACGAGCGCTCGCCCCAGCAAGTGGCAGGTAGCTCTGGGTGGCCAGCCTCTTTTCACCGCAAGAGGACCGACCGCATTGAATTCCTCTCTGCGCACGAATGTTCAGCCCATCACGGTTGCACCGACTGTGCAGGCCAATGACCGCACCATGACCAAGGGCTCAGGCAAGGACGCAAAAATCGTTCGCGTAGGAGGAATGATGGTGGCGTTCGGAACGGGGCGTAACGTCACGAAGGATGATCCCAACAATGTACAGGTACAAACCCTGTATTCTGTGCTTGACGAAACCCGCTACCGGTTCACAGATAGCACCAGGACGCTGATCGAAGTCCACCCAGGCGAAGCTTCCTGCAGCCGGGGGGGAGATTGCATACCCACGCCAAAGGCATGGGGCGTCGGGGTGACAACTGCCAAGCTGGCCAAGCAGACCATCACCGAACTCGGCAATGGCGATTTTGCCACCGTCGATTCCGTTGACAAGCTGGGCGTCGCCACGTGGGGCGACTTCAATGGCTGGTATATGGATATGCCGGCCATCGGAGAGCGCCTCCTCAAGCCCATGGAGCTCTACGATGGCAGCAATATTCTGGTCATGTATTCCCAAGTACCAGCCAAGGGATCTAATGTGGATGTCAGTGTGGAAAGCTGCGAATCCACATCCGTCGATGAAGAGCGTCAATACCGCACCATGATCAATATCATGGATGGCCTTCGTCCCACGGTACAGTTGGTGGACAAAAATAAGGATGGAAAATACAACAGCAGTGATGAAGGTGTATCGCGAGCCCGGGTCAGCAAGGGATCGCATAACCTGATCACACAGAAAAAGAACATTCTGGATATCGACGCCAAGAACAACAAGGAGCCTCTGGCCCCAATGCCGGAAGAGTCCTTGCGCCCCAGCTGGCGCCAAGTCAAATAAGCATGCCTCGTTCTACTCACAGATGATCATCATGAAAAGAAAAAATCAGGGCTTCACTCTCATCGAATTGATGATCGTCGTGGCGGTTGTCGGAATTCTCGGAGCCATTGCCATACCGAGCTACTCCGAGTACATACGTCGCGGACACCGCGCGGAGGCCAGGGCAGGTCTTCTGCAGGCGGCGCAATGGCTTGAAAGGGCTTCCACGGCCACGGGAACCTACCCCCTGACCGCAGCATTTCCCAGCTCGCTCGCCACGGTGCCTTCCAATCGATACGACATCTCACTGAACTCGACCGATGGAAGAACTTTCACCTTGACGGCAACCCCCAAGGGCGCCCAGACAGGCGACAAGTGCGGCAACTACACGCTGACGAACGCAGGACTGCGAGGCGCCAACGGGAAAGTCTCCTCGGATACCGGCTTCGACTCCGCCTGCTGGGGCAAGTAAGCCAGACGGTCAGGCTGGCTTACCATTCCGGCCATGGCAGATTCCGACCACTACATGCACCAGGCGCTTGGGCTCGCTGCCCAGGCGCTTTTTCTTACCTCCCCCAACCCGCGCGTGGGCTGCGTGCTGGTGACGCCTGACGGGCGGATCGCCGGCCAGGGCTTCACACAGCAGGCCGGCGGTGCGCATGCCGAGGTGATGGCCCTGCGCGATGCCCAGGCCCGAGGCCAGGACGTACGCGGGACCACGGCCTATGTGACGCTGGAGCCCTGTTCGCACCACGGCCGCACGGGCCCCTGCTGCGATGCCTTGATTGCCGCGGGTGTCGCCAAGGTGGTGGGCGCGTTGACCGATCCCAATCCCCAGGTGGCGGGCCAGGGCTTCGCCCGGCTGCGGGCGGCGGGTGTCGAAGTGCAGGTGGGCCCGGGGGCTGCCGAGTCCCGGGAGCTGAACCTCGGCTTTTTCAGCCGCATGCAGCGGGGCCTGCCCTGGGTGCGCATGAAGGCGGCCAGTTCGCTCGACGGGGCGACCGCCCTGCACAATGGCCAAAGCCAATGGATCACCTCCCCCGAGGCACGTGCCGACGGCCATGCCTGGCGGGCCAGGGCCTGCACCATCCTGACCGGCATCGGCACCGTGCTGGAGGACGATCCGCGACTGAACGTGCGGGAAGTCGCCACCCCTCGCCAGCCACGCATTGCCGTGGTGGACAGCCACCTGGACATGCCGCTCACCGCCCAGGTACTCCAGGCCCCGGCCGGCTGCCTCATCTACACCAGCAGCCGGGACGCATCGAAAACCAGTGCACTTCAGGACCTGGGCGCGACCGTCATTCCCATGCCCAATGCGCAAGGCAAGGTGGACCTGGCCGCCATGCTGCGTGACCTGGCCGCACGCGGCACGAACGAGCTGCACGTGGAGGCGGGCTTCAAGCTCAATGGATCCCTGGTCCGTGAAGGGCTGGTCGATGAAATGCTGCTGTACCAGGCCCCCAAGCTGCTGGGAACCGGTGGCATGGGCATCGCCAGCTTCGGTCCCCTGGATGCGCTGTCCCAGGCATTGCCGATGGTCTTGCAGGATGTGCAGCGCATCGGCCCCGACCTGCGGGTCGTGGCCCGTGTCCAGGGGCGTGACGGCTTCTGACGCGGCTGGCCGCTTCCAGGGCATGCGGCAGGCGCCACCGTCCGACAGCGGATCGCACGCTCTCTGGGATATATCTCTGAACCATGTCCGGCGCTCACTCCCTACCGCATCCCTTGATACGCAGCCTTTCCCGAGGATGGTGGAGGGCTGCGCTCATGCTGTGGCTGTCCGCCATGGCCTGCGGCTGTGCCAACGGCCTGCCCACCCAGGTCGATCGTCCTGTCAGCACGGCTTTCCAGGCCCCGCAGGACACTCCGCTGGGCACCATGGTGCAGCAGCTGCGGCCCGCAGGCGCAAGGCCCCAGACATCCGCCTTCACCCTGCTGGCCGGCGCCCAGGCGGCCTACGGCGCGCGGCTGGCCCTGGTCGATGGCGCGCAGCGCACGCTGGACCTGCAGTACTACGCAATCCATGCCGACGAGAGCACGCAGCGGCTGCTGCGCGGCGTGGTCGATGCCGCCCGCCGGGGCGTGCGGGTACGGGTACTGCTGGACGATTTTCACAGCACGGGCGCCGATGCCCAGGTCATGCGCCTGGCCTTCGTGCCCGGCATAGAGATGCGCATGTTCAATCCGCTGGCCGGCGCGCGCGGCTCCGTGCTGGGACGGGCCTATACGCTGCTGACCGATTTCCAGCGCGCGCAGCAGCGCATGCACAACAAGCTGTTCATCGCGGACAACGTGATGGGCGTGATCGGCGGGCGCAATCTGGGGGATGCCTATTTCGACGCGGACAGCACCAGCAATTTCGTGGATCTCGACGTGCTGGCGGCGGGGCCGATCACCGCAGACCTGTCGCGCAGTTTCGACAGCTATTGGAACAACCCCCGGGCCTATCCCGTGCAGTCGCTGATCAGCCTCAAGGAACTTCAGCAGCTGCGCCAGCGCTTCGCCACCCAGGACGACGCAGCGCAGGACGATGATGCGCCAGCCACCTCCGTTGCATCCAGGACCGAGGATGGCCAGGATGTCCGGCACAACCAGGCCGTATGGGACCAGCAGCCCATGGACCTGCGCAAGGCGCCCTGGACCTGGGCCGCTGCGGCCGTGCTGGTGGATCAGCCCGCCAAGATTCCGCTGGACAAGGAAGAAGGGGCGGACGGCTCGACCGTGTCCAGCCCCGGCGAGGCGCAGGCCAGGCCAGCGGGCACGCTGGCGCTGAGCCAGCCCCCCCATGCGCTTCGCCAGGCCACGCGCCCCGTCCTGGAAGCCGACTCCGTGGTAAACGGGCTGCTGGCCCTGGTCCGCAAGACCCGGCGTGATCTGCTGGTGGTCTCCCCCTATTTCGTCCCCGGGCCGGACATGATGCAAGCCTTCCGTGGCGCACGGGATCGCGGCGTGCGTGTGCGCATCCTGACCAACTCGCTGGCCTCCAACGATGCGCCGCTGGCGCATGCCGGGTATGCGCGTCACCGCAAGGCCTTGCTGGAAATGGGCGTGGAGCTTTATGAGCTGCGCAGCACGGCGGCAGGCCTGCGCTCGGCGCTGCGCGCGGGCAGCACGGGCGGCGGGCCGTCAGGCTCTGCGGGAGCCTCGCGGGCCATGCTGCATTCCAAGCTGCTGGTGGTCGATGGGCATCTGGTGGCCGTGGGATCGATGAACCTGGACCTGCGCTCGCAGCTGCAAAACACCGAGATCGCACTGCTGATCGCCAGCCGTGAGTTCGGCCGGCTGGCCACGCAAAGCATTGCGCAAGGCCTGGAGGACGGCAGCTGGAAGGTGGAAATCGACCAGGATGGAGACCTTGTCTGGCGAGCCTCCGAAGACAGTGACCGCGAGGATGAACGCAGCGAGCCCGATGCCAGTTGGGGTCTGCGGCTGATGCTCAGGCTGCTGGGCCCGCTGGCGCCAGACCACCTGCTGTAAAGGCGCCTGCTCGCCTCAGTCCTGCTGCCGCCGTACCAGGGACTGGACCCAGAGCGTGATCTCGCGCTGATCGGTCTGGGTGCGCACGTCCTGGTAGGCCTGTTCGGCTTCGGGAAATCGCCTGCGCAGCAGGTTCAGCCACTGCTTGAGGCGGCCTGCACGCTGGCGCGGCTCCAGATCCTCGCAGACCATGTCCCAGAAACGCTGCACCTGGGGCACGAGGTCGCTCCAGCACACAGGCGCCGCCTGGACCGCGCGCCCCTGCACCGCCGCACGGATGGCCAGCGCCAGGCCCGGGTCGGCGACGATGCCCCGCCCCAGCATCAGGTCGCCGCAGCCCGATTGCTCGCGGCAACGCAGGGCATCGTCCACCGTCCATATCTCCCCATTGGCGACCACGGGAACGGAGACGGATTCCCGGATGCGCGGAATCATGTCCCAGTAGGCCGGAGGGCGGTAGCCATCGAGCTTGGTGCGCGCGTGCACGACGATCTCGCAGGCACCGCCCGCCTGCATGGCCTGGGCGCATTCGGTCATCAACGCGGTGTCGTTGAAGCCCAACCGCATCTTGGCCGACACGGGCATCGCTGGCGGAACGGCGGCACGCACGGCCGCCACGACGCGGGCGATCTGCTGCGGGTCCTGCAGCAGCGCGGCCCCGCCTCCATGGCGGTTGACCACCTTGGCAGGGCAGCCGAAATTCAGGTCGATGCCTTCCGGCCCCAGGCGCGCCAGATTGGCTGCGTTGGCGGCCATGCTGTCCGGGTCCGAGCCCAGCAGCTGGGCGCGCACCGGCACGCCTGCCAGCGTGCGGCTGCCATTGCGCAACTCCGGCATGGTGCGCAGGAACACCTTGTCCGGCAGCAGCGTTCCGGTGACGCGGATGAACTCCGAGACACAGCGATCAGCGCCTCCGACACGCGTGAGCACATCGCGCAACACAAAATCGAGCAAGCCCTCCATGGGCGCCAGCAACAGTCTCATCACCTTTGTCCCGGAGTCCGGGATCCCGTCCTTTGTTACAGATCAAACCTTGCGCTCATGGGAAGCAGACGGCCTGCACCACCAGGAACCACGGCCCGCCATGCTGCGGCAGGCGATTGTGCCCTTGCGGCAAGACCTTGCGCAGGGCGAGTTGTCATGGCTTCGTCATGCCACGGTCATTCATGTAACGTGCAATCGGGGTTTGTCGGACTCCCCCTGCTGCCCATGCTGCAAAAAACCGCAAAGGCCCTTGAAGAGCTGCAGCCCGGCCGCCGCAGCCTGCCGCTGCGCGAGCGCTCCGTGCTGCTGATGGCCGATGGCCGAACCGACGCGCAATTGCAGCAAGTCCTGGGTGCGCAAGCCGGGGAACTGGTCCGGCGGTTGATCGCCGCAGGCTACCTCCAGCGCGTGGCGGACGCTGCTCCATCGGCAGCCCCCGAGCCCCCGGCCATGGCACCCGCCGCATCCATGGATCCAGGACCTGTGGAGTCCACTGCTCCATCGACCACCACCCCGTTGAATCTTGCCGGCACGCGCATGTACCTGTTCGACATGTGCGAGCGCCTGTTCGCCAACCGCCACGAGGACAAGGCCCAGGCGCTGCGCCATCTGCTGCGCGAGGCGCGTGACCTGCCCGCGCTCCAGGACGCCGCTCAGCGATTGCTGCTGACCGTGCATGAGCATGCGGGCAGCGAACGCGCCGAGGCTCTGCGCGAGCGGCTGCGGCACCTGCTGCCGCACGAGACCGCATCCAGCGCCTGACTCAGGCCGCCGCCAGCCTCCACAGCGAGGTCAGCTCCGCCGCTCGCGCTGCATGCAGCGGATCGGCGGCATCCATGGCCTTGCCATGGCGCGGACGAATGTCTTGCCGGCCCAGGACCTTCAGGCCCGCCGCCTCGATCCACCCCAGCAGTTCGTCGCGCGAGCGCAGCTTCAGGTGCTCTGCCAGGTCCGACAGGATCAGCCAGCCTTCGCCCTCCGGCTGCAGATGGCTGGCAAGGCCCTGGACAAAGCCGCGCAGCATGCGGCTGCCTTCGTCGTAGACGGCCTGCTCCAGCAGGGAACTGGCCTTGCCCGGCAGCCACGGGGGATTGCAGACCACCAGGGCGGCCCGGCCTTCGGGGAACAGGTCGGCATGGCGCAGATCCACGCGCCGGGCCAGGCCCAGCCGCTGCAGATTGTCCTGCGCGCAGGCCAGCGCCCGGTCACTCAGATCGGTCGCCACCACCTGTTGCACGCCACGGTGCAGCAAGATGGCGGACAGCACGCCCGTGCCCACGCCGATATCCCAGACGGGCGCCTGGGCCTGCCGTACCGCCGCGGGCAGCGGTGCCTGCGCCACCAGGTCCAGGTACTCGCCACGCACCGGGGAAAACACGCCGTAGTGCGGGTGGATGCTCAATGGCGGCAGGCCCGGCACGGCCAGCGCCACGCCCTTCTTGCGCCATTCATGGGCGCCCAGGGCACCCAGCAGTTCGCGCAAGGGAACGAGCACGCTGGCCGCCGCCTCGTCCTGGGGTACGTCGCCCCAGGCCTCACCGCAGGCCAGGCTCCAGTCGGGCGCCCGCCGCAAGGCACAACGCCAACCGGCGTCGAGTTCGATCAGCAGGCTGGACAGAATGCGGGCACGCTGTGCCTGCGCCTGGCGGTGCAGGTGAAAGGCATGGGGAAACGCGGCCTTGCCGTCATCCGCGTCGGCGCGCCGATGGCGGGCCTTGGCCGAGGATGCGCCAGGCGCCTTGTCCAGGCGCCGGCCCAGGGCCTGCAGCAGCTGGCGCGCGTTCTGGAAATCGCCACGCCACAGCATGGCCTGTCCCTCGCAGGCCAGCCGGTAGGCACGGTCCGCAGGCAGGCTGTCATCGGCGATGACAATGCGGCGCGGCGCGGCCATGGTGCTGTCCATTCGCCACAGCGCGGCGTGCGTGGCATCTTGTTCCTGCCACTGCAGCAGGGACCAGTTCCGGGAAGAAGACATGGCCTGCTGCTCCGTGGATGATGGGCGGATGGACGCGCTGGCCAGATCAGTTCAGTGCGCGCTTGAGGCGCACTTCTTCGATCTTGAGGCCGCCGATCTGGGCGGTCTTGGCCGTGGACATCTCGCGCTTGAAGCCGGCGAGCTCATGGAAACGCAGTGCGCGCTCGTTGCGCAGCGGCACCCACGAGGTGACATTGGTGCAGCCTTCTTCCAGCAGACCGTCGCGCGCAGCGTCCCACAGGGCCACGCCCACGCCCTGGTTCCAGTGCGAAGGGGCGGCATAGATGGCCCAGATTTCGCCAGTGGTCTGGCGCGACTTCTCGTCACGCGAGCGGTCGAAACCGACAAAGCCCACGATCTTGTCGCCATCGATGGCCACCTGCACCTGGGGCTCGCAGTATTCGATGGCCTCGCGCCAGTAGGCCTGGCGCTTTTCTACCGACGACATGCTTTTGAGCTGGTCGTCAGGGACCAGTCCTCGATAAGCCTCCATGGCGGAAGCAGTATGGATCTGGGCAATCGCTTTTGCATCGCGGAGAGTGGCTGGACGAACCTGGATACTAGACATGGAAAAACCGAAACGAAAACAGGTGAAAATAGAAGGGCGTGATTTTCACCGGAATCGCGCTTTTTGCGTGCACTGCAGGCCTTAGCCATGCACGCAAGTACGGCTGTGCTCGTTTTCTTGCCCTTGGCTATCGGATGTGCTAGATGCTCTTCAAAAAAGAGCAACTGATGCATGTGACACAAGGCCTGGCAAAGAATCAGTTGACAATTCATGGCGATGCAGGCAGGACTGAGCGAACAGCCTGCCATCCTGCCTTGCCGGGCTTCACAGCCAGCGGCGCATCAGCGCCATGATGCGGTCGAACTTCGGCCCATAGGGCGGGTACAGCATCGAGGCGCCCGACCAGCGCGACTGCACGAACACCGCCTTCTGGTGGCTCAGCCGCGCAAACCCCTGCTCCGAATGGTAGGCCCCCCAGCCGCTGTCGCCCACGCCTCCGAACGGAAGGTTCTCGTGGGCGAAATGCAGCAAGGTGTCGTTGACCGTCACCCCGCCGCTGATGGTGCGCGACAGCACGGCATCACGCAGCTTCTCGTCCCGTCCGAACCAGTACAGGGCCAGCGGCCTGGGCCCGGCGTTGATGGCGGCGACCACGTCATCCAGCCGGTCATAGCTGATCACAGGCAGGATGGGCCCGAAGATCTCCTCCTGCATGAGCTGCATCTGGCTGGTGGCATTGAAGACCAGCGCAGGCGCCATCTGCCGCTCCACGGCATCGCCCCAGCCGGCCTCTGCGCCATCCAGTCCCGTGCCGCCATCTTCCATCCACTCGACATGGGCGCCCATGCCCTGGGCCTGGCGCAGCATCTGGCGCAGGCGCGCCAGGTGGCGCTTGGTCAGGATGGCCGCGTAGTCGGGATTGCCGGCAAAGCGCGGGAACAGGCGGCGTGCGGCGGCGCGAAAGGCCTCGGTGAACTGTGCCTCCTGGCCGCGCGGCAGCAGCACATAGTCGGGCGCGATGCAGGTCTGCCCCGCGTTGACGAGCTTGCCATGCGCGATCTTCAGCGCTGCTTCCTCCAGGTCGCAGTCGCTGGAGAGGATGCAGGGCGACTTGCCGCCCAGCTCCAGCGTGGTCGGCGTCAGATGGGCCGCCGCGGCCTGGGCCACGCGCCGTCCCACGGCCGTCGAGCCGGTGAACAGCAGGTGGTCGAAATGCAGCCCGGAGAATTGCGTGGCCACGCTGACGTCGCCCTCGATGACGGCGAACTCCTCGGGCGCGAAGAACTGCCCCACCAGGGCCGCCATCTGTGCCGAGGTGTGCGGCGTGAGTTCGCTGGGCTTGAGCATGACGCGGTTGCCGGCGGCCAGGGCCGTGATGGCCGGGCCCAGGGCCAGCTGCACCGGGTAGTTCCAGGGGGAGATCACGCCGACCACGCCCAGGGGCTGGCGCTCGATCCAGCCTCGTCCGGGCAGCAGCATCAGGGGCGTGCGCACCCTCTGGCGTCCCGACCAGCGCGCCAGGTGGCGCAGCGTGTGCTTGAGCAGGTTGCGCAGCACGAACAGCTCCACCATCTCGGTCAGCCGCGGCGAACGCATGCCGAAGTCAGCCTGCACCGCCGCGGCCAGCACGGGACCATGTTCTTCCAGCAGTTTTTGCATGCGCAGCAGGCGCTCGCGCCGCACCAGCAGCGGCACGTCCACCTGCGCCCGACTGGCCTGGTACTGAAGGTCGAAGACGCGGTGGAGATCCAGCGGGGTCATAGGCTCGATGATAAGAAACGCTTGCCTGCGCCGCAGTCCGGCCGGAACACGGCGGCAGGAAAAAAAAGGGAGCCTTGCACGGGCTCCCGGGGGTTACAGACTATACGGGCCTGCAGGCACAGCCCGACACCGAAGATGCGCAGGCCGCGTAAAGGCTGAAGCAAGACGCTTCAGGGCTCGCGCACTTCACGGGGCTGAACGTCGGTCACCTCACCCGCGCCAGGCAGCACGCCGGCACGGCGGCCTCCGGCCTCGGCGGCGCCATAGGCACGTTGAGGCCGCTGCGCCATCCATTCCGAACCCGAGCGGTAGACGGTCTGCCAGCCCGCTCGCGGGCTCATGCGCATGGACCAGGGCGTCACGGGCCGGCCCGTGAACCTGGCCCACAGCGCGCGCACGCCCCATACCAGGGCCAGCAGCGCGGCCGCCGTGAGCAGGCTGACAAAGAAGACCAGACCCACGAGCATCAGCAGGATGCGCACGGCCCAGCGGGTCAAGGTGGCGACGAAATCGTTCAAAGCAAAGCCTTTCCTGGCAGGTCCGGTGCGTCAGGCGGAATCTGCCGCATCGAACCGGAATACACCCGGTTCCTGTACCGGGTCCACATGCACCGCAATCGTGCTCTTGGGCGGAAAGCGCCCTTCGAGCAGCAGTTTCGACAGCGGGTTCTCGATCCGCTGCTGGATCGCGCGCTTGAGCGGCCGGGCCCCGAAGACGGGATCGAAACCCACCTTGGCCAGTTCGGCCAGGGCCTGGTCGGACACCTGCAGCGCAAGGTCCATTTTCTCCAAACGGCGCTCCAGCAGCTTGAGCTGAATCCTTGCGATGGACTCGATATTTTTCGCATCCAGCGCATGGAAGACAACGGTCTCGTCGATGCGGTTGAGGAATTCGGGCCGGAAATGGTTCTTGAGTTCCCCCCAGACCGCATCCTTGACCTCATCGTATTCCTCGCCGACCATGGACTGGATCAGCAGGGAGCCGATGTTGCTCGTCATCACGATGACCGTGTTCTTGAAGTCCACGGTGCGGCCCTGGCCGTCGGTCAGGCGGCCGTCGTCCAGCACCTGCAGCAGCACGTTGAAGACATCGGGATGGGCCTTCTCCACCTCGTCGAGCAGCAGCACGCTGTAGGGCTTGCGGCGCACGGCCTCGGTCAGGTAGCCGCCCTCCTCGTAGCCCACGTAGCCCGGAGGCGCGCCGATCAGGCGAGCCACTGAATGCTTTTCCATGAACTCGCTCATGTCGATGCGCACCAGATGGTCCTCGCTGTCGAACAGGAAGCCTGCCAGGGCCTTGCACAACTCGGTCTTGCCGACGCCCGTGGGACCCAGGAACAGGAAGGAGCCCGTGGGGCGGTTGGGATCGGACAGACCCGAGCGCGAGCGACGGATGGCGTTGGCCACGGCCGAGATGGCCTCATCCTGGCCGACCACACGGTCATGCAGCCTGTCCTCCATGTGCAGCAGCTTGTCCTTTTCGCCCTGCATCATCTTGGACACGGGAATGCCCGTGGCGCGGCTGACCACTTCGGCAATCTCTTCGGCACCGACCTGTGTGCGCAGCAGCCGGTGGGCCGGGGCACCGCCCTGTCCCTGTTCGCTGGCCTGCACCTCGTTGAGCTGCTTCTCCAGCGTCGGCAGCTTGCCGTACTGCAGCTCGGCGACCTTGTTGAAATCCCCCTTGCGCTTGAGCTCCTCGATCTGGATGCGGATCTGATCGATTTCCTTGCGGATCTGCTCCGAGCCCTGGGCACTGGCCTTCTCGCTCTTCCAGATCTCCTCGAGGTCGGCATATTCACGCTCCAGGCTGCCGAGTTCCTCCTCGATCAGTTGCAGGCGCTTTTGCGAAGCCTCGTCCTTTTCCTTCTTCATGGCCTCGCGCTCGATCTTGAGCTGGATCATCCGGCGCTCGAGCTTGTCCATCGCCTCGGGCTTGGAATCGATCTCGATCTTGATCTTGGCCGCCGCCTCGTCGATCAGGTCGATGGCCTTGTCGGGCAGGAAACGGTCCGTGATGTAGCGGTGGCTGAGCTCGGCAGCGGCCACGATGGCCGGATCGGTGATGTCCACGCCGTGGTGGGCCTCATAGCGCACCTGCAGGCCGCGAAGGATGGCGATGGTGTCCTCCACCGAAGGCTCGTCGACGAGCACCTTCTGGAACCTGCGCTCCAGCGCCGCGTCCTTCTCGATGTATTTGCGGTATTCGTCCAGCGTGGTCGCGCCGATGCAGTGCAACTCGCCGCGCGCCAGTGCGGGCTTGAGCATGTTGCCGGCATCCATGGCACCATCGGCCTTGCCGGCGCCGACCATGGTGTGGATCTCGTCGATGAAGAGGATGATGCGCCCCTCTTCCTGCGATACCTCCTTGAGCACGGACTTCAGGCGCTCCTCGAAGTCGCCGCGGTACTTGGCACCGGCCAGCAGGCCCGCCATGTCCAGCGACAGCACGCGCTTGTTCTTCAGGCTCTCGGGTACCTCGCCGGCAACGATGCGCTGGGCCAGGCCTTCGACGATGGCGGTCTTGCCCACGCCGGGCTCGCCGATGAGCACGGGATTGTTCTTGCTGCGCCGCTGCAGCACCTGGATGGAGCGGCGGATCTCGTCGTCACGGCCGATCACGGGGTCGAGCTTGCCGCTGCGCGCACGCTCGGTCAGGTCCAGCGTGTACTTCTTGAGCGCCTCGCGCTGGCCTTCGCCTTCCGCGCTGTCCATGGTCTGGCCGCCGCGCACGGCGTTGATGGCGGACTCCAGGGTGGAGCGCGTCACGCCGCTTTCCTTGAGCAATTGGCCTGCGCGCGTGGAGCTGCCGCTGCCGTCGGTCAGCGCCAGCAGGAACAGTTCACTGGCGATGAACTGGTCGCCGCGCTTGAGGGCTTCCTTTTCCGTGGCCTGCAGCAGGCGGCCCAGCTCGGAGCCTACCTGGACCTGGTCCTGGTGCTGCACGCGCGGCAGGTCGGCCAGGGCCTTCTCGGCCGCGGCCTGCAACTGGCCGACGTTGGCGCCGGCGCGCTGTAGCAGCGAGCGAGGGCCATCGTCCTGGCGCAGCAGCGCCACCAGCAGGTGCAGGGGCTCGATATTGGATTGGTCACCGCCCAGGGCCAGCGTCTGAGCGTCGGCCAGGGCTTCCTGGAACTTGGTCGTCAGTTTGTCGATTCGCATGGTGTTTCTTTTGCTCCTGAAACAGGGTCACTGCGATTTATCTGATACCTGCGGGGGAAATTTCAAGGTGTGCAGCGCCCACACGGGCGCCGGCTTGCGCCAGATCAAGCCCGCTGTCGCGCCCAGCCGGTTGCCCTGCCCGTTTCCCGATCAGCGCCAAGCATTGCGCTGAAAGAGCGAGAACTGCGTAGGCGTAACACCCAAATGCGTGCGAAAGCTGCGCACGAGATGGCTTGCGCTGGAAAAACCGCAGTCCAGGGCCAGGTCGGCCAGCGGCGGCGCCTGGCGCGCCCGCAGTGCCTGGCGGGCCCGCGCCAGGCGCTGCTGCAGCACCCATTCGTGCACGGTGCAGCCCATGCTCTGGCGGAACATGCGCGCGAAGTGGAATTCAGACAGGCAGGCCACCTGGGCCAGGGCCACCAGGGTCAGCGCCTTGCTGTCATGCAGATGCTCCTGGACATGGTCCAGCACCTTGCGCCGCGCGGCCTGCGACAACCCGCCCAGCGGTCGCTGCAATGCCTGCAACTGGCGCGGCGTGGCCGACTGCTGCACCAGCCTGTCGATCAATTGCTGCCCGATGGTATCGGCCTGCAGCAGCTGCTGCGGGTCCTGCCAGTCCAGCCGCATCAATGAGCGGGCACCGGCGTTGAAGGCCAGGTCATCGCCATAGATCTGCGGACGCAGCGTGCGTGAGCGCGGCTCGGCGTCGAGCATGCGGACCACGCGCCCGGCCCAGGCCAGATCGGAGACGTAAAGGTGCAGGAACTGTACCGGCGCGCGCACCAGCCAGTGGGACTCGCCCTCAGGCGGGAAGATGCAGATGCGCCCCGGCGCACCCATGGCCTCGGGCCGCTCCTTCAGCTGCGACCCTTCACCCCCGGCCAGATAGACCGACAGCGTGTGGTGGCCGGGCTGGCAGTAGCGCACCTCGTCGTCCCCATTGGCCCAGACGGCCAGCTCCACGCCTTCGCTCAGGCGCGCGCGCCGCTGCAGGCAGGCCTTGGAGCGGGACAGCACCTGGCAAAGGTGACTGGGGGGCAGCTCGGGCAGCGGCGTGGGCGTCATGGCTGCGATTGTGGGGCCACGGCGGGCTGGCAGTGGATGGCCATGCCACCAAACCGCAGGAATCTGCCATGGCTCCCGGGCCGGTGGCGCCATCATCAGCCGCCATGACTGCCACCCTTTATTGCCTGGTCGTGCTGATCTGGGGCTCAACCTGGATCGCCTTGAAGATGCAGCTGGGCTCCGTGCCCGTGGAGCTGTCCATTGCCTATCGATTCGCCCTGGCCGCCGTGCTGATGTTCACCTGGCTGGCCTGGTCCAGGCAGCTGCGCGTTCCGCGCGGCCCGGCGCTGCCGCGCGTGCTGGCCCAGGGCCTGTGCCTGTTCAGCGTCAACTTCGTATGCTTCATGCATGCCAGCGAGACGCTGGCCAGCGGACTGGCCGCCGTGGTCTTCTCCAGCGCCAACCTCTGGAACGCGCTGCTGGCGCGCATCCTGCACGGACGCAGGCTGGCGCCCCATGTGCTGGCTGGCAGCGTGTTCGGCCTGGCGGGCCTGGCCGTGCTGTTCTGGCCCGAGCTGCGCGAAGGCCGGCATGCCAGCCTGCCGGGCCTGGGCTGGGCCGTGCTGGGTACGCTGTGCTTTTCCTGCGGCAACATGCTGTCGGCCTCGCTGCAGTCCATGGGCTGGCGACCGGCCCAGACCAATGCCTGGGGCATGCTGGCGGGTACGCTGGCGCTGTCCGCCTATGCGCTGGTGGCGGGCCTGCCCTGGCGCTTCGACACAAGCTGGTCCTATGTCGGGTCGTGGCTTTACCTGGCCATTCCGGGGTCGGTGATTGCCTTCACGGCCTACCTGACCCTGGTGGGACGCATGGGCCCCGAGAAGGCCGCCTATGCCACGGTGCTGTTTCCCATCGTCGCCCTGGCCATCTCGGCCCTGGTCGAAGGCTATGTCTGGACCCCGCTGGCCGTCTCGGGCCTGCTGCTGGTGATCTGCGGCAACCTGCTGGTGTTCCGCCCGCCGCAGTGGCTGCGAAACGCGCCCCCCCACAAGGCCTGAGCCCCTCACTGGCGCCAGCGCGCCAGCGCCTGCTCGTCGCTGACGCGCGCATCGACCCAGCGCGCGCCGGCCGGGGTCTGCTCCTTCTTCCAGAAGGGCGCCAGCGACTTGAGGTAGTCCATGATGTATTCGCAGGCCTGGAAAGCCATGCCGCGGTGCGATGCCGTGACGGCCACGAGCACGATCTGGTCCATGGGACGCAGCGGTCCGACGCGATGGATGACCCGCGCGCCATGGATGCCGAAGCGTTGCACGGCCTCGTCGATGATGGCTTCGATGGACTTTTCCGTCATGCCCGGGTAGTGCTCCAGCTCCATGCTGGCCACGGCATCGCCCTCATTGCGGTCGCGCACCGTGCCCACGAAGCTGCACACCGCGCCCACGCGCGCATCGCCGGTGCGCAGGGCAGCCAGTTCGGCGGATACGTCGAAGTCTTCGGTCTGGATGGAAACACGGACGGCTTGCATGAAGGCATTGTCGCAGGCCGGTGATGCCGTGGCGAACTTGGTAGCATTGCCGTCCCCAGCAGCCGGACCTTTGCCGCAGCAGCCCACATGGCCACACTCACCATCAACACCGCCGAGTACACGCTCTACCCCTCGCCACGCAACGAGCACCGGGTGGTTTTCGAACACCAGCTGTTCGTGCCCCATCCCTACACCATCATCCATCTGCCCGACTATGGCTTCCAGGGCAAGGCGACGCTGTTCGCGGCCCACCGCCTGGCCGACGGCAAGATGGGCCAGCTCGTGAGCTGCGAGCTGGCCGAGGACCTCGCACGCTTCGAGCGCATGTTCGAACCCGATTGAGGCGCGCCCATGGACGACACCAGCCAGATCCAGCCTCCGCCCAGCTTCGCCGCCCTGTACGCCGACCGCCACGGCCGGCTCAAGGCCTCCATCGCCGAGGTGGTGGCCCGCTATGAGCTGTGCGAGGACCTGTCCAGCCATCTGGTCGAGCAGGCGCAGACGCTCTACCACACGGGCAACTCCTCGGAAGTGGGGGTCTTGCTCGGCATCCACGCGGGCCTGGCGGCCGAGGGCTCCATCGTCAGCCCCGGCGAGGCGCGCTGGATCGTGCAGCGCCTGGCGGAATTGCTGGAGTGGCAGGCTCCGTTGTTGACGCAGTCGGCCGAAGCGCCGGACGCCGCCTGACAACGGCGCGCGGGCGCGCTACACTGCACGCCATGTCTGCTGTCTTTGCCTCTCCCGCACACCACGGCCTGCCCGTGCGTGCCTGCCTGCGCAAAGCCTGCAAACCCCAGCTCGTCTGACCGGAGCTGAGGTTCCGTCCAGATGAGCGACGGAATCGGCCCGGCAGCCTCTCTCCCCTCCTTCTTGCTTCAGGCGCCTGCCTTTCCGCCCTCGGTCTGGCCGGTGGCCATGTCCGGTCGTCCATCGATTGAAGTACCGAAGGGATTTCCCATGTCCTTGCATTCCACGACCTTGCCGCATGCCCTCTTCCAGGGGCTGTGGCTTCCGCTGGTCACGCCGTTCGAGGCCGGCGACGACGCCCCGGTGGACCACGGCGCCCTGCGCGCCCTGGTGCAGCACTACAACGGCACCGGCATCGCCGGCTACGTGGCCTGCGGCTCCACGGCGGAAGCCGCCGCGCTGAGCGAAGCCGAGCAGGACGCCGTGCTCGCGACCTTGCTCGATGCCGCCCGGGGCCTGCCCGTGGTCATGGGGGTATCGGACTGCCACCTGGGCCAGGCGCTGGCACGCGTGCAGGCCCTCAACGCAAGGCCGCTGGCCGGCATCTTGGTGCCGGCCCCGCACTACATACGCCCATCACAGGCAGGCCTGCTGCAGTGGTTCACGGCCATCGCCGACCACAGCGTCCATCCCGTCATCCTCTACGACATTCCCTACCGCACGGGCGCGGTGCTGGATCTGGCCACGCTGCGCGCGCTGGCCTCCCATCCGCGCATCGTGGCGATCAAGGATTGCGGCGGTGATGCCGCCAAGACCCAGGCCCTGATCGCCGACGGTCGTTTGCAGTTGCTGGCCGGCGAGGACGCCCAGATCCTTGCCACGCTGGCCCAGGGCGGCGCGGGTGCGATCGCCGCGAGCGCCCATGCCCATACGTCGCATTTCGTCGAGATGATGCAGTGCATGGCGCGTGGCGACCTGCCTGCGGCACGCGCGCTGTGGCAACCGCTGCTGTCCCACATCGCCGCATGCTTTGCCGAGCCCAACCCTGCCCCCATCAAAGCCTGGCTTGCGGGCCAGGGCCGCATGCGGGCCGGCCTGCGCGCGCCCATGCAGCCGGCATCCGCAGCCCTGGCGCAGCGCCTGGCGCAGATTCAGCTACCGCCGCTGCTGTCCATGGACACCGAGCGCATCTCGGCATAGCGGTTCAATATCCGTTGTACCTGCCCGTGGGTCCATTCGCCACCCCGGGCCGCCGCGATGCCGCGGGTGTTGAGCTCGGCAGCCATGGCGCGGTGGGTCAGCCCGCGCGCCTGCAACTCGGCGAACAGCGCTTCATGCTGCCGGGCGAAGGCATCGGCGGTGGATTTTCGCTTTTCCACGGTGGCGCGCAGGTTATCGGCGCCGGCGCGCCCCAGTTGCACGCCACGTGCCCTTGCTTCGGACAGGGCCTTGCGCGTGCGTGCGCTGATGGCCTGGTCCACGGACTTGTCTGGGGCCATGGCGCTCAACCTCCGGTGACGGGGGGAAAGAAAGCCACCTCGTCGCCCTGGCGAATGGCAGCCACGCCCTCGCACAAGGTCTGGTTCAGCGCCATGCGCACGGCGCGGCCCTGCGCCAGCGCCTCGGCCGCCGCGCCACCGCGCGCGATCAGTTCGTCACGCAGGGCGCCCACGGTGGCGGCCCGCGTGGAAAGGGTTTCGCTGCCCGTGCCCAGGGCCTCGCGGATGGAGGCGAAATAGCGCACGGTGACGGTGATGGACTGGCTCATGACAGCAGCTCCGAGAAAGCGATGAAGCGGACCTTGTCGCCAGGTGCGATGGTCTGGCCTGGCGGGTTGTCGACCACGCCGTCGCCCCAGGCGGCCGATGTCAGCACGCCCGAGCTCTGGTTGCGGAACAGCTCCAGGCCGCCGCTTTCGTTGTAGCGCACGCGCAGGAACTCGCGACGCCTGTCCCCGCGCGGCCAGTGGAAGTCGGCGCGCACCTCGACGGAGCGCGGCAGCACCGATCGTACGCCCTGCAGACGCAGCACGAAGGGACGCACCAGCAGCAGGAAGGTGACGAAGCTGGAAACCGGGTTGCCGGGCAGCCCGATGAAGTGGGCAAAGCCGCCTGCCTCGCCGGCCTCTCCGTCCAGGCCCACGCGGCCATAGGCGAAGGGCTTGCCGGGCTTGACCGATATCTGCCACAGATCCAGCTGGCCCAGGGCCTGCACGGCGGGCTTGACATGGTCTTCCTCGCCGACCGAGACACCGCCACTGGTCAGGATCAGGTCGTGGGCACGGGCAGCCTCGCGCAAGGCATGGACCGTCGCTTCGCGCTGGTCCGGAACGATGCCGAAGTCGGTGACTTCGCAACCCATGCGCTGCAGCAGGGCGCGCAGGAAGAAGCGGTTGCTGTTGTAGATGCTGCCGGGCGGCATCTGCTCGGGTGCGATGGTGCCGGGCATGACGAGTTCGTCGCCCGTGGAAAACAGGGCCACGCGCGGCCTGCGTGCCACCTGCAGGCGGGCCAGGCCGATGCTGGCCGCCAGCCCCAGTTCGGCCGGCGACAGCCGCGTGCCGGCCGCGATCACGGTGGCGCCCTTGCGGATGTCCTCGCCCGAGCGGCGTATCCACTGGCCGGCCTCGGGCCGTGCCTTGACGCGCACGCGGCCATCTTCCAGCACCTCGCAGTCTTCCTGCATGACGATGGCATCGGCCCCGGCCGGCACGGACGCGCCCGTGAAAATGCGGGCCACCGTGCCCTCGGCCAATGGCTGGCCCGTGGAGCCTGCGGGAATGCGCTGAGAGACGGGCAGCACGGCATCACCGGCCGCGCAGTCGGCGCTGCGCACGGCATAGCCATCCATGGCGCTGTTGTCCTGGGGCGGCACCTGAAGGGGCGAGACGGCATCGGCCAGCAGCACGCGACCGTCCGCGTCGAAGCTGTCCACGGCTTCGACGCCATCGAGCGGCAGGGCATGCGCCAGCAGCTCGGCCAGTGCGTCATCGAGGGACTTGAGGGGGGCTCGCATGGTGTTCTTCTCCTGGTCTCATCGGCTGTCGGGTGCACGGTAGCTCAGTTGCTGCGCGTGTTCCAGTAGCCATTGCAGTATCTGCGCCGGCGCGTTGAGGTCCAGCACCGGCTGGCGCGGCGGCACGGGCAGGCGCCATGGTGCATCGGTGGCGATGGCCAGCACATGGGGATCGTGCGGATACAGGGGCGCCTGGGACTTTCCGGCGCTGGCGCGCTCGGGCTGATCCCGCCAGATCTCGATCTTGGGCAGGTCGGCGTGCTTGAAGCCCTCGACCAGCACCCAATCCACGCGCGGATCGAGTTCCGCCAGCATCTCGTGCACCGACAGTTCGGCAGGTTCGGCGAACTCGCGCATCAGCGCAAGCCGCCGGTCGGACGCCAGCACCACCTCGTAGGCACCGGCCTTGCGGTGGCGCCAGCTGTCCTTGCCCTCGTGGTCCACGTCGAAATCGTGGTGGGCATGCTTGACCACCGAAACGCCGAGCCCCTGCGCACGCATCAGCGTGATCAGGGGCTCCACGAGGCTGGTCTTGCCCGCGCCCGAGTAACCGGCAAAGCCGATGACCTTCATCGCCGCGCGCTCCAGCAGCGGGCGGGTAGACAGACCCGCCTTGGCATCAGTCGCAGTGCTGCGCGATGTAGGCCTTGATGCGCTGCGCATCGGCAGGCATGACGGTCACGCGCTTGGGCAGGTCTTCGATGCCTTCGAACTGCGCCGGGCGGTCGGGCTGGCGGCCCAGTGCTTCCTCGATGGTGGCGGCGAACTTGATGGGCAGCGCCGTCTCCAGCACGATCATGGGCACGCCGGGCAGCAGGTTCTCGCGCGCCACCTTGACGCCGTCGGCCGTGTGCGTGTCGATCATGGTGCCGAAGCGTTCGAAAGTATCGCGGATGGTGGCCAGGCGGTCGGCGTGCGTGCTCTTGCCGCTGACGAATCCATAGCGGGCGGCCGCTTGCTGGAACAGCGGATTGCCGCCCAGGTCGAAGCGGCCCTGGCGCGCCACGCCTTCGGCGAACAGCTCGCGCGTGGCATCGCCGTCACGGCCCAGCAGGTCGAACACGAAGCGCTCGAAGTTGCTGGCCTTGGAGATGTCCATCGAGGGGCTGGACGTCTCATAGGTATGCTCGCTGCCGCGCACCACATAGGCACCAGTGCGGAAGAACTCGTCGAGCACGTCGTTCTCATTGGTCGCCACGACCAGGCGTGCGATGGGCAGGCCCATCTGGCGTGCCACATGGCCTGCGCAGATGTTGCCGAAATTGCCGCTGGGCACGGTGAAGGCGACCTTCTCGTCGTTGCCCTGCGTGGCCTGCAGGTAGCCGGCGAAGTAGTAGACGACCTGGGCCAGCAGGCGGGCCCAGTTGATCGAATTGACGGTGCCGATCTTGTACTTCGCCTTGAAGGCGTGGTCGTTGGAGACGGCCTTGACGATGTCCTGGCAGTCGTCGAACACGCCTTCGATGGCGATGTTGTGGATGTTGGCATCCTGCAGGCTGAACATCTGGGCCTGCTGGAAGGGGCTCATGCGGCCGTGCGGGCTGGTCATGAACACGCGCACGCCCTTCTTGCCGCGCATGGCGTACTCGGCGGCACTGCCGGTGTCGCCGCTGGTGGCGCCCAGGATGTTGAGTTCTTCGCCGCGGCGGCCCAGTTCGTACTCGAACAGGTTGCCCAGCAGTTGCATGGCCATGTCCTTGAAGGCCAGCGTGGGGCCGTTGGACAGGGCCTCGAGCCAGAGGCCGTCCTCCAGCCGGCGCAGCGGCGTGATCTCGGCCGTGCCGAAGACCTGCTGCGTGTAGGTCCTGGCGCACAGGGCGCGCAGATCGTCGGCAGGAATGTCGTCGATGTACAGGCTCAGGATCTCGAAGGCCAGGGCTGCATAGCCCTCATCCTTGTAGATGCGGCGCAGCTCGCCCAGACGGGCGGCATCGATCTGCGGATAGTGCTCGGGCAGGTACAACCCGCCATCGGGCGCCAGTCCCTCGAGCAGGATGTCGCAAAAGCGCTTGCGGTCCGCATGGCCGCGCGTGGAAAGGTACAACATTTGAATTCCTTGTCAGTGGCCTCAGGGCGCTGCGCATGAAACCGGCGCCTCCCCACCTGGGGGCACCGAGGAAGGGCCTACGCCGGCCGCGCCGCCCCGCACCGAGGGTGCCGTCCCCCTCCCGCGCAGCGAGAGAGGGGAAAGGCGCGCAGCGCCTCAAGGGGAGCCTTGTCAGTTCAACTCTTCCTTGCGGATGCGGTTGATGGGGGCCAGGACCGTGGGCAGCTGCTGGATCTGCGCCAGCGCCGCGTCCATGTCGCCTTCGCGCGTGGCGTGGGTGAGGATGATCAGATCCGTCTGAGGCACGCCCTGGCTGCCTTCGCTGTCACCGCTCACCTCGCCAGCCTCGCGCTGCAGCAGGGCGTCGATGCTGATGCCGGCACCGGCGAGGATGCTGGTGATCCTGGCCAGCACGCCCGCCTCGTCGGCCACGCGGATGCGCAGGTAGTAGCTGGTCACCACCTCGCTCATGGGCAGCACGGGCAGCTCGCCGCCGGCGGCGGCCAGGGTGCTCGACTGGAAGGCCAGCGGCGGCACGCGATGCTCGGGATCGGCCGTGTGCAGGCGGGCGATGTCCACCAGATCGGCGATCACGGCGCTGGCCGTGGGCTCGGAACCCGCACCCTTGCCGTAGTACAGGGTCGTGCCCACGGCATCGCCGTGCACGACGACGGCGTTCATCGCGCCTTCGACGTTGGCGATCAGGCGCTTGGCCGGCACCAGGCTGGGGTGCACGCGCAGCTCGATGCCCTTGTCCGTGCGCTTGGTGATGCCCAGCAGCTTGATGCGGTAGCCCAGCTGCTCGGCGTACTTGATGTCGGCGGCCGACAGCTTGGTGATGCCTTCCACATGCGCCTTGTCGAACTGCACGGGAATGCCGAAGGCGATGGCGCTCATCAGCGTGACCTTGTGGGCGGCATCCACGCCTTCGATGTCGAAGGTGGGGTCGGCTTCGGCGTAGCCCAGGCGCTGGGCCTCCTTGAGCACCACGTCGAAGTCCAGCCCCTTGTCGCGCATCTCGGACAGGATGAAATTGGTCGTGCCGTTGATGATGCCGGCCACCCACTGGATCTGGTTGGCCGTCAGGCCTTCGCGCAGCGCCTTGATGATGGGGATGCCGCCGGCCACGGCCGCCTCGTAGGCCACCATCACGCCCTTGTCGGCCGCGGCCTTGAAGATTTCGCTGCCGTGCACGGCCAGCAGGGCCTTGTTGGCGGTCACCACATGCTTGCCGGCCGCGATCGCCTCCAGCACCAGGGCCTTGGCGATGCCATAGCCGCCGATCAGTTCGACGACGACATCGATCTCGGGGTTGGCGATGATCTCGCGCGCATCGCCGACCACCTTGGCCGTGTCGCCCACGACGGAGCGTGCACGTTCCGTATCCAGGTCGGCCACCATGGCAATCTCAATACCGCGGCCCGCGCGGCGGCGGATCTCTTCTTGGTTGCGCTGCAGCACGTTGAACGTGCCACCGCCCACGGTGCCAATGCCCAGGAGGCCTACTTGGATCGGTTTCATAAAGCTACTTGCCAGTCAAAAAGCGCTGCGGCGGTCGGGAGGCGCCCGCCTGCAGCCGTGAAAAAGCGGATTGCGGGCGGGGCTGCGGCCCCACCCGCGCGAACGGGTCAGCCACGGTCCGTGCCGTGGCGCTTGCGGTATTTCTCGAGGAACACGGCCAGGCGGCGAATGGCCTCGCGCAGGTCGGTCTCGTGCGGCAGGAAGACGATGCGGAAGTGGTCCGGCTCGGGCCAGTTGAAGCCCGTGCCCTGCACCAGCATGACCTTGGTTTCCTGAAGCACTTCCAGGAAAAAGGCCTGGTCGTCCTTGATCGGATAGATCTCGGGATCGAGGCGCGGGAACATGTACAGGGCTGCCTGCGGCTTCACGCAGGTCACGCCGGGAATCTCGGTGATGAGCTTGTGGGCCAGATCGCGCTGCACGCGCAGCCGTCCGCCGGCCTGCACCAGCTCGTCGATGCTCTGGTGGCCGCCCAGCGCCGTCTGCACCGCCCACTGGCCGGGCACGTTGGCGCACAGGCGCATGTTCGAGAGCATGTTCAGGCCCTCGATGTAATCCTTGGCCGGCTTCTTGTCGCCGGAAACCACCATCCAGCCAGCGCGATAGCCGCAGCTGCGGTAGGCCTTGGACAGCGAATTGAAAGTCAGCGTCAGCACATCGGTGGACAGGCTGGCCAGCGGCGTGTGCTTGACGTCGTCGTAGAGCACCTTGTCGTAGACCTCGTCGGCGAAGATCACGAGGCCATGCTCGCGCGCGATATCGACGATGCTTTGCAGCAACTGGCGGCTGTAGAGGGCCCCGGTCGGGTTGTTGGGATTGATGACGACGATGCCCTTGGTGCGCGGCGTGATCTTGGCGCGGATGTCGTCCAGGCTGGGCATCCAGCCGTTGTGCTCCTCGCACATGTAGTGCACGGGTGTGCCACCAGACAGGCTGGTCACCGCCGTCCACAGCGGGTAGTCGGGCGCGGGCAGCAGCAGCTCGTCGCCGTCGTCGAGCAGCGCATTGGTGGCCAGGCTGATCAGTTCGGAGGCTCCGTTGCCGAGGTAGATGTCGTCCAGCGACACGCCCAGGATGCCCTGGCGCTGGGTCTCGTGCATCACGGCCTTGCGTGCCGCGAAGATGCCCTTGCTGTCGGAGTAGCCTGCCGAGTTCGGCAGGTTGCGGATCATGTCCTGCTGCACTTCCTCCGGCGCATCGAAGCCGAACACCGCGAGGTTGCCGATGTTGAGCTTGATGATCTTCTGCCCGTCCTCCTCCATCTTCTTCGCCGCGTCCATGATGGGCCCGCGGATGTCATAACAGACGTTGGCTAGTTTGGCGGATTTGCGAACGGTTTTCATGCTGAAGATATGGAAGTGGCCACAGCGCTGTTGCGGCCTTCGTGCACGCCAGAATGCCCCATGCATACTGGTGAAACCTATAATTTGACCACAGTTCCGCAATGCAGCATCGCCCTGGCCCCGCCCAGGTGGCGACCACCCCCATCGCGCGCTCCGCGCCAGCCCCATCCATGAAATTCCACGCCGACAAATCCGATGCACAGATGATCACGGGCTATGGCCCCGGCTGGCTGGCAGTGGACAAGGAAAAATTCCAGCACAGCCTGCTCGTGGGGGCCCAGGGCCTGCGCCAACCCTGGGATTGCACCCGCTTCGAGGACCTGACACCGGAGCACTTCGAAGCCCTGGCCCTGCTGGATGCCGAAGTCATCATCCTGGGCAGCGGCCGGCGCAACCGCTTCCCCCCAGCGGCCTGGCTTCGCCCCTTGATGGCCAGACGCACAGGGCTGGAGAGCATGGACACCCAGGCCGCGTGTCGCACCTACAACATCCTTGCCAGCGAAGGCCGCAACGTCGTCGCGGCCCTACTCTTGGAGTAGACTCCTGCCCCCCTGATTCGGACAAATCCCGTTTTCAGGGTAAAATTGCAGGTTGCGGTTGGGGGCAATCGATAAAAGCAAGAACACCCACACAGCCCTCGGCATTTCAACGACTACACCCGAGAGATACAAGCGCATGGCGATCGTTGTCAACAAACCCCTTCCTGAATTTGAAGCCAACGCGACCGGCGGGATCAAGGTGACCAACACCTCCCACACGGGCCAGATTCTGATCCTGTATTTCTACCCCAAGGACAACACGCCTGGCTGCACCACCGAAGCCATGCAGTTCCGCGACAAGTACAAGGACTTCGTGAAGGCCGGTGCCACGGTGTTCGGCGTCTCGCGCGACAACATGAAGTCGCATGACGACTTCAAGGAGAAGCTGGAGCTGCCGTTCGAGCTGATCGCCGACACGGAAGAAAAGATGTGCCACATGTTCGGCGTGGTCAAGAACAAGATCATGTACGGCAAGAAGGTCAAGGGCATCGAGCGCTCGACCTTCCTGGTCGGCGCCGACGGCGTGCTGGTGCAGGAATGGCGCGGTCTGAAGGTGCCGGGCCACGTCGACGAGGTGCTCAAGGCTGTCAAGACACTGAAGTCCCTGAAGCAGGCCGCCTGATTCGGCACATTCCGACAACAGACCGGGAAAAGCAGCCACATTCCTGCCATTGGGCTATGCATAATGGGCCAATGCCTCAGTGCAAAACCGCCTTTCCCTGTCCCCCTACCAAAGCCGCCTCGGTTTCCAGGCGGCTTTGTGCTTTTTGATCCTTGTTGAGGAACGGTTCGTCCACCATGCCCCTGCCCCCCGCACCTGGCCGTCGTGCCGCCAAGCTCTCCCCCGAAGCCTTCCTCCCCGTGCGCGGCAACCAGCTCGCAGACACCGCGCCTGATGACAGCCACGCCAGCCCTTTGACCAATGGCGCTGCGACGCCTGCCCTGCGCGCCCGCAAATCAACCGCCAGCACAACCGAGCCCGCACGCAGCCGCACGTCTGCCGCCAGGAAGGCCGCCACCCCGGCCCCCGTCGCAGCAGCACCCGCCAAGCGCGCCAGCAGCAAGGTCGCCGCCGCCTCCAGCGCCCGCGCTCCCACCAAGCCTGCCACCGAGGCCAAGCCCGCCGCATTGCTGAGTGCGCCGGCGCGCCCGCGCCGCACACGCACGGGCCCCAAGACGCTGTTCGTGCTTGACACCAATGTGCTGCTGCACGACCCGACCAGCCTGTTCCGCTTCGAGGAGCACGACATCTTCCTGCCCATGGTGGTGCTCGAAGAGCTGGACGGCCACAAGAAGGGCATGACCGAGGTCGCGCGCAATGGCCGCCAGGTCAGCCGCACGCTGGATTCACTGGTAGCCTCCCAGCCCTCGGAAACCCTGGACAAGGGACTGCCGCTCAATGCCACGGGCCAGCGCAGCGCCACGGGCATGCTGCACTTCCAGACCGAGCCGCTGGAGACCTCGCTGCCCGACAGCCTGCCCCAGGGCAAGGCCGACAACCAGATCCTGGGCGTGGTCGCCGCGCTGCGCAAGAAGTTCAGCGAGCGCGAGGTCGTGCTGGTGTCCAAGGACATCAACATGCGCGTCAAGGCCCGCGCCCTGGGCCTGGCGGCCGAGGACTACCAGAACGACAAGGTGCTGGACGACGGCGACCTGCTCTATGCGGGTGCCCTGGCCCTGCCCCAGGACTTCTGGGCCAAGGCCGGCAAGAACGTCGAGAGCTGGCAGGAGGGCGCCATCACCTACTACCGCATCAGCGGCGCCATCGTGGACCAGCTGATGATCAACCAGTTCGTCTACCACGAGGCCCCGGGCGAGCCCAGCCTGTTCATGCGCGTGACCGAGATCCGCGACAAGACGGCCGTGCTCAAGACGCTCAAGGACTTCGGCAACCCCAAGTACGCCGTCTGGGGCGTCACGGCACGCAACCGCGAACAGAACTTCGCGATGAACCTGCTGATGAACCCCGACATCGACCTGGTCACGCTGACCGGCACGGCCGGCACGGGCAAGACCCTGCTGGCCCTGGCCGCCGGCCTGTCCCAGGTGCTGGACGAACGCCGCTACACCGAGATCATCATGACGCGCGCCACGGTGAGCGTGGGCGAGGACATCGGCTTCCTGCCCGGCACCGAGGAAGAGAAGATGGGCCCCTGGATGGGCGCGCTGGACGACAATCTGGAGTTCCTGGCCAAGGGCGACGGCGGCAATGCCGGCGAGTGGGGGCGCGCCGCCACCAACGAGCTGATCCGCAGCCGCATCAAGATCAAGAGCATGAACTTCATGCGGGGACGCACCTTCCTGAACAAGTACGTCATCATCGACGAGGCGCAGAACCTGACGCCCAAGCAGATGAAGACCTTGATCACGCGCGCGGGCCCGGGCACCAAGATCATCTGCATGGGCAACCTCGCCCAGATCGACACCCCCTACCTGACCGAAGGCTCCTCGGGACTGACCTATGCCGTGGACCGCTTCAAGGGCTGGCCCCACAGCGGCCACATCACGCTGGCGCGCGGCGAGCGTTCACGCCTGGCGGACTTCGCCAGCGAGGTACTGTAAGCCATGGCGATCAGCTGGATCACGGCGCTGAAGATGGTTCCCTGGGGCGATGTCATCGAGGCCACGCCCCAGGTCGTCAAGGCCGCCAAGAGCCTGCTGCGCAAGAAGGAAGCCGCGCAGCAGATCGACGCCCAGGCAGCTGCGGCCAGCGAGCCGCCGGCCGCAGCCCGCACGGCCGGCGAGCAGGCGCTGCTGCTGATCCAGTCGCAGGAAGCACGCATCGCCCAGCTGGAGCAGTCCCAGCGCCAGTCGCTGGAGCTGATCGAGAAGCTGGCCGAGCAGAACGCACAGATCGTCGCCACCGTGGGCGCGCTGCGCACCGGCGCCCAGCGACTGGCCTGGGCCTGCGCCATCCTCGGCACATGCGTGGCCGGCCTGCTGATCCAGGTCTGGCGCAGCACCTAGGCATCACCTTCTCAAAAGACAAACGGCCCGCCAGGGCCGTTTTCCATGGCGCAGCGGGACATCCATCAGTATTCGTCGCCGCCCCCATAGCCCACGGCCAGGTTCTCGAAGCGCGTCTGATTCTTCTGGAAGAACAGCTTGACCGTGCCCGTGGGGCCGTTACGCTGCTTGCCGATGATGACCTCGGCAATGTTCGGCTCCTTGCTGTCCTTGTTGTAGTAGTCGTCGCGATAGATGAACATGATGATGTCCGCGTCCTGCTCGATGGCGCCCGACTCGCGCAGGTCGGACATCATGGGACGCTTGTCGGTGCGCTGCTCCACCGAGCGATTGAGCTGGGACAGGGCGATCACCGGGCACTGCAGCTCCTTGGCCAGCATCTTCAGGCCCCGGGATATCTCGCCCAGCTCGGTCGCCCGGTTGTCGGCGCTGCCGGCTCCCGAACCGCTCATCAACTGCAGGTAGTCGACCACGATCAGCCCCAGCTTGCCACAGGTGCGCGCCAGGCGCCGCGCGTTGGCGCGCAGCTCCGTGGGCGACAGGCCAGGTGTCTCGTCGATGTGCAACGACACCGTGCGCAGACGCTCGATGGCCTCGGTCAGCCGCGGCCACTCATCGTCGCTGAGCTTGCCCGTGCGCAGATTGCCCTGGTTGACGCGGCCGATGGAACCGACGATACGCACCGCCAGCTGGGCCGCGCCCATTTCCATGGAGAAGATGGCAACCGGCAGACCCTCGTTGAGCGCCACATGCTCGGCAATGTTCACCGCGAACGAGGTCTTGCCCATCGAGGGACGGGCCGCCAGCACCACCATGTCGCCCGCCTGCAGGCCGCTGGTCATGCGATCCAGGTCTACGAAACCCGTGGGCACGCCGGTCACATCCATGGGGTTGTCGGCCATCTCCTGGACGCGGTCCAGCAGGTCCACCACCAGGGTGTCCAGCGACTGGAAGCCCTGCTTGTTGCGCGCCCCCTCCTCGCCGATGGCCAGGATCTTCTGTTCTGCCTCGTCCAGGATGCGCTCCACCGTCTTGCCCTGCGGATTGAAGGCATTGGTGGCGATCTCGTCGCTGGCTGTCACCAGCTTACGAAGGATGGAACGCTCGCGCACGATCTCGGCATAGCGCCGGATATTGGTGGCGCTGGGCACGTACTGGGCCAGCTGGTTGAGATACAGCAGCCCACCGATCTCCTCGGCCTTGCCCATGCCCTGCAGGTGCTCGTAGACGGTGATCACATCGGCCGGCTTGCTGGCGTTGATCAGCTTGCCGATGGCCTCGTAGATCAGCTTGTGCTCATGCCGGTAGAAATCGCCATCCACCAAGATGTCGCCCACGCGGTCCCAGGCATTGTTATCCAGCAGCAGGCCGCCCAGCACGCTGGACTCGGACTCCATCGAATGCGGCGGAACGCGCAACTGGGCGACCTGCTGGTCGTGCTCGCCAGAAGGCAGGGGCGCGAACGCATCATCATCGAGATCGAGCGGGGGCATTACGGACGACATGGGATTCCTAGACACAAGACTGCCATCGTAGCGGCAGGCAAAAGGCCGCGCCACCAGGCGCCATCACCCGGGCGGGGCAAAGCAAAAAGCCGCCCGAAGGCGGCTTTCTGACGATACGGGACAAGCCCCGGATCAGGAGTGGTCGCCGTAGACCGACACCGACACTTCGACGCTGACGTCGGTGTGCAGTGCCACGACCACGGTGGCGTCGCCCACGGTCTTGATGGGACCGTTGACCAGACGCACTTGCGACTTGGCGACGTTGAAGCCGGCCTTGGTCAGCTCTTCGGCGATGTCGGCATTGGTGACCGAGCCGAACAGGCGGCCGTCCACACCGGCCTTCTGGGTCAGCTTGACGTTCACGCCATTGAGCTTCTCGCCCAGTTGCTGTGCAGCCGCCAGCTTTTCAGCGGCTTGCTTTTCCAGTTCGGCGCGCTTGGCTTCGAACTCGGCCTTGGCGGCAGCCGTGGCACGGCGGGCGGCGCCCGTGGGGATCAGGAAGTTGCGGGCGTAGCCGTCCTTGACCTTGACGATGTCGCCGAGGCCACCGAGGTTCACAACCTTGTCGAGCAGAATGACTTGCATGGTTGTTACTCCTTAGATCTTGTGCTGGTCAGAGTAGGGAACCAGAGCCAGGAAGCGGGCGCGCTTGATGGCCGTGTTCAGCTGACGCTGGTAGATGGCGCGCGTGCCGGTCAGGCGAGCGGGCACGATCTTGCCGTTTTCGGCGATGAAGTCACGCAGAGTGTCGACATCCTTGTAGTCGATTTCCTCGACGCCGGCGACGGTGAAGCGGCAGAAGCGCTTGCGCTTGAACAGCAGCGACTGCGTGTTGCGCTTGGGGCGCTTGTCCTTGTTGAATTTCTTGAACGTGGCCATTTCTGGACCTCTTGAAAATTAGTTTTGTTGAATGTCCTGGATGTGCAAAACCAGCAGTTTGCCGTTGCGGGGCGTTGCCAGGAAGCCCTGGAACTTCCATCGGCTGCCAAGCGCCTGGCGGGCCAGCTTTTCAGCCAGCGCGCCGAAGGCCACCGCCTTGACGGATGCCGTGACGCTGCGCTCGCTTCCTGCTTCCTTTTGCCTGGACTCGTGTTCGAGCCGCAGATCCAGTGCAGGCAGCCCTGCCGGCGTGTAGCGCAAAGCCTGAAGCTCCGCGATGACTGCCGTCAGTGCAACGTGGTTTTCCACTCCTTCAGGTTCTTGACGGGCTGGGCTCAGGCCTGTTCGGTCTGGCTGGCCTTGCGGGCTTCTTCGCGCTCGACGGTCTTCATCATCGAGGAAGGAGCGGTGTCGGCCTTCTTCTTCTGAACCGTCAGGTGGCGCAGCACGGCGTCGTTGAACTTGAAGGCATGCTCCAGCTCAGCCATCACAGCCTGGTCGGCTTCGATGTTCAGGCACAGGTAGTGGGCCTTGGCGAGCTTGTTGATCATGTAGGCCAGTTGGCGACGGCCCCAGTCTTCTTCGCGATGGACCTTGCCACCGCCAGCGGTGATCATGCCCTTGTAGCGTTCCAGCATGGCGGGAACCTGCTCGCTCTGATCCGGGTGGATCAACAAAACGATTTCGTAATGACGCATATCGACTCCTTTTGGGAAAACGCCGCCCACTGCGTCTGTAGCGGTGCGGCAAGGCAAAGCATTGGATTCTAGCGCAGGCCTCATCCGTCTGTACACTTCACGCTGTCCGAGACCCCGGATCGGCGTGGGGCTTTTACCCCGGCGCACCGGCTTTGCCGCCACTGTGTGGGCCTGCACGGCCCCCACACGGACAGAAGGCCCTTGAAAATACACCGATCCGCTCGCATCTTGAGTCAAGATCGTGCAATCGCCGGATCTGCATCCAGGACCGGCGACCGCTTTGTTTTGTAGCTGAAGTTTCCACCCATGTCCGAACAGAACTCCAACCCCTTGCAAGACGCATCCCCGGAAGAAGTCGAGGCCGCCATGGCTGCCAACGCAGCCGACGAACTGTCGCGCCTGCAGGCCGAGCTGGCCGAGCTCAAGGCCAAGAGCGCCGAACTGGCCGACCAGTTCCTGCGCGCCAAGGCCGAGGCCGAGAACGTGCGCCGACGCGCCGACGACGAAGTGGCCAAGGCCCGCAAATTCGGCATCGAGAACTTCGCCGAAAGCCTGCTGCCCGTGTGCGACAGCCTGGATGCCGCCCTGGCCATCCAGCAGGCCACGCCCGAACAGCTGCGCGAAGGTGCCGACGCCACGCTGCGCCAGTTGACCGCGGCACTGGAGCGCAACAAGGTGGTGTCCATCAATCCGGCCGCCGGCGAGAAGTTCGACCCCAACCTGCACCAGGCGATCAGCATGGTCCCCGCACAGCAGGAGGCCAACACCGTCGTATCCGTGCTGCAAAAGGGCTACCTGATCGCCGACCGCATCCTGCGCCCGGCTCTCGTGACCGTGGCCCAGCCCCAGTAAGCACGCGCTCACGGCACACGCTCACGGGGCGTTGACAAAAAACAGGCAAAGCCCCTTGAAGCTGCGCGCGCCGGCCACAGTTAGCAGACATTCAAACATTTCACAGATCGCGGAGAGAACACAAAATGGGAAAAATCATCGGTATTGACCTGGGCACCACCAACAGCTGCGTGGCCATCATGGACGGCAACAACACGCGGGTGATCGAGAACAGCGAAGGTGCACGCACCACGCCCTCGATCATTGCCTACCAGGAAGACGGCGAGATCCTCGTCGGCGCCTCGGCCAAGCGCCAAGCCGTCACCAACCCCCGCAACACCATCTACGCCGCAAAGCGACTGATCGGCCGCAAGTTCGACGAGAAGGAAGTACAAAAGGACATCGACCTGATGCCCTACTCCATCGTCAAGGCCGACAACGGCGACGCCTGGGTGGAAGTGCGCGGCCAGAAGCTGGCTCCGCCGCAGATTTCCGCCGAAGTGCTGCGCAAGATGAAGAAGACCGCCGAGGACTACCTGGGCGAGGCCGTGACCGAGGCCGTCATCACCGTGCCTGCCTACTTCAACGACGCACAACGCCAGGCCACCAAGGATGCCGGTCGCATCGCCGGCCTGGAAGTCAAGCGCATCATCAACGAGCCCACGGCAGCCGCCCTGGCCTTCGGACTGGACAAGACCGACAAGGGCGACCGCAAGATCGCGGTGTATGACCTGGGCGGCGGCACCTTCGACGTGTCCATCATCGAGATCGCCGATGTGGATGGTGAAAAGCAGTTCGAAGTGCTGTCGACCAACGGCGACACCTTCCTGGGCGGCGAAGACTTCGACCAGCGCATCATCGACTACATCATCACCGAGTTCAAGAAGGAGCAAGGTGTCGACCTGTCCAAGGACGTGCTGGCCCTGCAGCGCCTGAAGGAAGCCGCCGAAAAGGCCAAGATCGAGCTGTCCAACTCGGCCCAGACCGACATCAACCTGCCCTACATCACGGCCGATGCCTCGGGCCCCAAGCACCTGAACATCAAGCTGACGCGCGCCAAGCTGGAAAGCCTGGTCGAGGATCTGATCGAGCGCACCATCGCTCCCTGCCGCACCGCCATCAAGGATGCCGGCGTGTCCGTGTCCGACATTCATGACGTGATCCTGGTCGGCGGCATGACCCGCATGCCCAAGGTGCAGGAGAAGGTCAAGGAATTCTTCGGCAAGGATCCCCGCAAGGACGTGAACCCCGACGAGGCCGTGGCCGTGGGTGCCGCCGTCCAGGGCCAGGTGCTGTCGGGCGACCGCAAGGACGTGCTGCTGCTGGACGTGACGCCTCTGTCCCTGGGCATCGAGACCCTGGGCGGCGTGATGACCAAGATGATCACCAAGAACACCACCATCCCGACGAAGTTCGCGCAGACCTTCTCGACTGCCGACGACAACCAGCCGGCCGTGACCATCAAGGTGTTCCAGGGTGAGCGCGAGATGGCATCGGGCAACAAGATGCTGGGCGAATTCAACCTCGAAGGCATCCCGCCCGCAGCACGTGGCGTGCCGCAGATCGAGGTGGCTTTCGACATCGATGCCAACGGCATCCTGAACGTCTCGGCCAAGGACAAGGCTTCGGGCAAGGAAAACAAGATCACCATCAAGGCGAACTCCGGCCTGTCCGAGGACGAGATCCAGAAGATGGTCAAGGACGCCGAGCTCAACGCCGCCGACGACAAGAAGAAGCTGGAACTGGTCCAGGCCCGCAATCAGGGCGAAGCCGCCGTGCACAGCGTCAAGAAGAGCCTGGGCGAGCATGGCGACAAGCTGGACGCCGGCGAGAAGACCGCCATCGAGAGCGCCGTCAAGGAACTCGAGGAAGTGCTCAAGGGCGAGGACAAGGATGCCATCGATGCCAAGACCACGGCACTGATGACCGCCAGCCAGAAACTCGGCGAGAAGATGTACGCCGATGCCCAGGCCGCTGGCAGCCCCGAAGCAGCAGCTGCCGCCGCGGCGGCCGGTGCCGCGGGGGCTTCCTCGGCAGGTGCTGCCGCTGCTGACGACAACGTCGTGGACGCTGAAGTCAAGGAAGTCAAGAAGGACTGAACGCAGCGCGAGGTCCCTCGATGACCGCTTGCCGCCGCGCTCGGCCCTGTCAAGGGCTGACGCGGCGTTACTGTTCCCACTGACTGGCTAGCACACACCATGTCCAAACGCGATTTTTACGAGGTCCTCGGCGTTGCCAAGAACGCCTCGGACGACGACATCAAGAAGGCCTATCGCAAGCTGGCGATGAAGTACCACCCGGACCGCAACCAGGGTGATGCGGCACGCGAGGCCGAAGAGCGTTTCAAGGAGGCCAAGGAGGCCTACGAGATGCTCTCCGACAGCAGCAAGCGCGCGGCCTACGATCAGTACGGCCATGCGGGCGTGGACCCCAACCGCGGCATGGGTGGTGCCGAGGGCTTCGGCGGCTTCGCCGAGGCCTTTGGCGACATCTTCGGCGACATGTTCAGCCAGGGCGGGCGCCGCGGCGGCGGTGGCCGCCAGGTCTATCGTGGCAATGACCTGAGCTATGCCATGGAGATCACGCTGGAGGAGGCGGCCCACGGCAAGGATGCGCAGATCCGCATCCCCAGCTGGGACAGCTGCGACACCTGCCACGGCAGCGGCGCCAAGCCCGGCACCAGCGCCAAGACCTGCACTACCTGCAACGGCATGGGCAGCGTGCAGATGCGCCAGGGCTTCTTCAGCGTGCAGCAGACCTGCCCGCATTGCCGCGGCACCGGCAAGATCATTCCCGAGCCCTGCACCAGTTGCGGCGGCCAGGGCAAGGTCAAGCGCCAAAAGACGCTGGAGGTGAAGATCCCTGCCGGCATCGACGACGGCATGCGCATCCGTTCCTCGGGCAACGGCGAACCCGGCACCAATGGCGGACCTGCGGGCGATCTCTATATCGAGATCCGCATCAAGGACCACGACATCTTCGAGCGCGAAGGCGACGACCTGCACTGCAACGTACCCGTGAGCTTCATCACGGCGGCGCTGGGCGGCGAGATCGAAGTGCCCACCCTCTCGGGCAAGGCTGCCATCGACATCCCCGAAGGCACCCAGGCGGGCAAGCAGTTCCGCCTGCGCGGCAAGGGGATCAAGGGCGTGCGCTCCAGCTATCCGGGGGACCTGTACTGCCACATCGTGGTCGAGACGCCGGTCAAGCTGACCGAATATCAGCGCAAGCTGCTGCGCGAGCTGGAGGAATCGCTCAAGAAGGGCGGCTCCAAGCACTCGCCCAGCGGGGAAAGCTGGACCGACAGGCTCAAGAGCTTCTTCAGCTGACCCCCGCCTGGAGTCCCAAGGAAAAACGCCTCTTGCGAGGCGTTTTTTCATGGACATGCAAGGCGTTCAGGGCGCGGGCCTGGGCTTCCAGGCGGCCGCCTGCCGCTCGACCCGCGCACGCTCGGCGGCATTGAGCGGCCCGGCCATGCTGTCGCGCTTGGTGGCCAGCGAGCGGTCCTTGCCGGCCGCCAGCAGCATCCAGAAATAGGCCTGTGAAGGACTGCGCTCCACACCCTTGCCCGAGGCATAGAGGCTGGCCAGATTGGACTGCGCCAGCGCATCGCCCTGCTGGGCTGCGCGCTGCAGCCAGTGGGCTGCCTGCTCGTCACTGGCAGGAACGCCCTGCCCATTGGCATAGAGCACACCCAGGTTGGACTGGGCTGCGGCATTGCCCTGCTCGGCCGCCTTTTCCAGCCATTGGGCAGCCTGCGCCATGTCACGGTCCACCGCGCCACCCTCGGCATAGAGCATGCCGGCATTGAACTGCGCATCGACGTGGCCCTGGCCCGCTGCGGCCACGAACCAGCGCAGGGCCTGGGGCACATCCTCGGCCACACCCCGCCCCGTCGCATACATCACGCCCAGGCTGTACTGCCCGGCGGCCTCGCCCTGCTCGGCCGAGCGCTGGAACCACTGCACGGCCTGGACGGGATCCCTGGCCGCGCCACGCCCTTCGGCCAGCATCAGACCCAGGTTGTTCTGCGCCACGGCGTCGCCCTGCTCGGCGGCCTTGCGATACCACTGGACGGCCTGGCCATCGTCGCGCGCCACGCCCCTGCCATTGGCATACATCAGCCCCAGGTCCGACTGCGCCGGCGCATAGCCCTGCTGCGCCGACTTCAGGTACCAGCGTGCCGCCGTCTCGGCATTCAGGGGGACGTCCTGGCCGCGCTTGTACAAGGAGCCCAGCGCGTACTGGGCACTGGCCTCTCCCTGCTCGGCACGTTGCTGCAGCGCCGCCAGCTCTGCGCTGCTCAGGCTCGCCTCTGCCTTGCTCGACTCGCTGCCGGCAGCCATCGCCGCCGCCCCAACGCCGGCTGCGGCGCCCGCGGCGACAGCCGTCTTGGCCGGAACGCCGCGGACCGCAGGCGCAGCCGCCTTGCCCCGGGATCTGGTGGTCGCCTTGGCCGCAGGTTTGGCCGCAGGCTTGGTACCCGGCCGGGAAGCGCTCTTGGAGGGACTCTTGGCTGCACTCTTGGCGGGCGGCTGCGGCTTGGCCAGGGCGGGCGCTGCGGCGCAGGCCAGGGCCGTGGCCAGCAGCAATGACAGGCCGGCAGGCAGGGCCCGCAGGCCCATCGGGAATCGATCGTTCATATGCTCTTATTTTTGCAGCAATCCATGCAAGCGACTGGCGCAAAGATTGACAAATTCTTTCAGAACGCTACCGAGGGAGCGCACGGAGCAGAGCGGCCCCCTCTTCAGCAGATATGGCACCCATCGCCATGCAATCGCACGCCACCACCAAAGACATCGCGCTTGAAGATGACAACCTCATATTTTGTGAGAGAAAATCCATCCAACTTCTCCTAACGAGAAGCCTGAGCCCCACCCATGAAGAATTCAGAGCGCAGTTTTGCACGGCGCATAGACCTCACCTCCCTGCAGTTGTTCGTGGCTGTCTGCGAACTGGGCAGCATCGGCCGCGCGGCCGAGCGCGAGTTCATCGCGGCCTCGGCCGTGAGCAAGCGCCTGTCCGACCTCGAAGCCACGGTGGACACCGCCCTGCTGTACCGCCACAGCCGCGGCGTGACCCTGACGCCGGCCGGCGAAAGCCTGCTGCACCATGCCCGCAACGTGCTCTACGGACTGGAGCGCATGCAAGGCGAGTTGTCCGAGTACGCCGACGGTGTTCGCGGACATGTCCGCATCCACGCCAACATGTCAGCCATCGTGCAGTTCCTGCCTGAAGACCTGGGTGTGTTCGCCCGCAAGCACGGCCAGGTCAAGATCGACCTGCAGGAGCAGTTGAGCCCCGCCGTGCTCGCCGCCGTGCAGGAAGGCACGGCCGACATCGGCATCTGCTCCATGGCGCACATGCCCAGCGGCAATGGCCAGGCGAGCCCCGCGCTCCAGCACCGCCCCTACCGGGAAGACCGCCTGGTCGTGGTCGTGCCCGAACAGCATGCGCTGGCGCACAGTGACAGCGTGGCCTTTTCCGATGTGCTGGAATGGGACATCGTGAGCCTGCAGGCCGGCTCCTCGATCAGCCTGGCCATGCGGGCCGCCGCCGCGCAGGCCGGCCATGCGCTGCACCAGCGCATACAGGTCACCAGCCTGGATGCCATGTGCCGCATGATCGACAACGGCCTGGGCGTGGGCCTGATCCCCGACCGTGCCTTCGAGCTCATGCATGGCGTAGGCCACCTTCGTGCCCTGGAGCTCACCGACGACTGGGCACGGCGCGAGCTGAGCATCGTGGCGCGCGACTTTGACGCGCTGCCCGTCACGGCGCGCCTGCTGGTCGAGCACCTGAGCCCGCCGGCAGCCACGTCCTGAGGCCTCGCGGGCCACAGGACGCCCCCAAGAATTTCCCCACGAACCCAACCACCAGAGACAGCCATGGGACGCACCCTCTACGACAAGATCTTCGACGAGCATGTCATCCACACCGAGGATGACGGTACCTCCGTGCTCTATATCGACCGCCACCTGGTGCACGAAGTCACCAGCCCCCAGGCCTTCGAAGGCCTGCGCATGGCCAACCGCAAGCTGTGGCGCGTCAGCTCCGTCGTGGCCACGGCCGACCACAACACGCCCACCGACGGCTGGGAGCGTGGCTATGACGGTATCGCCGACCCCATCAGCAAGGAGCAGATCACCACGCTGAACGCCAACATCGGCGAATTCGGCTCCGCTGCCTTCTTCCCCTTCATGGACAAGGGCCAGGGCATCGTCCACGTGATGGGCCCAGAGCAAGGCGCGACCCTGCCCGGCATGACCGTGGTCTGCGGCGACAGCCACACCTCCACGCACGGCGCCTTCGGTGCGCTGGCCCACGGCATCGGCACCTCCGAGGTCGAGCATGTGATGGCCACCCAGACCCTGCTGGCCAAGAAGGCCAGGAACATGCTGGTCCAGGTCAACGGCAAGGTGGCTCCCGGCATCACGGCCAAGGACATCGTGCTGGCCATCATCGGCAAGATCGGCACGGCAGGCGGCACCGGCTACACCATCGAGTTCGCGGGTGAAGCCATCCGCGATCTCAGCATGGAAGGCCGCATGACGGTGTGCAACATGGCCATCGAAGGCGGCGCACGCGCCGGCCTGGTGGCCGTGGACGACAAGACCATCAGCTACGTCAAGGGCCGCCCCCTGGCCCCCACCGGCGCGGAGTGGGATGCCGCCGTCGCCTACTGGAAGACGCTGCATTCGGATGCCGACGCGAAGTTCGACCGCGTGGTCGAGCTGCAGGCCAGTGACATCGTGCCGCAGGTCACCTGGGGCACCTCGCCCGAGATGGTGCTGGGCGTGGACGCCATCGTGCCCGATCCCGACAAGGAAAAGGATGCCAGCAAGCGCGGCGCCATCGAGCGTGCGCTGACCTACATGGCCCTGGAGCCCGGCAAGCCCATCAACGACATCTTCGTGGACAAGGTCTTCATCGGCTCGTGCACCAACAGCCGCATCGAGGACATGCGCGAGGCCGCCGCCGTGGTCAAGAAGCTGGGTCAGAAGGTGGCGCGCAACATCAAGCTGGCCATGGTCGTGCCCGGCTCGGGCCTGGTCAAGGAACAGGCCGAACGCGAAGGGCTGGACCAGATCTTCAAGGCCGCGGGCTTCGAGTGGCGCGAGCCCGGCTGCTCCATGTGCCTGGCCATGAACGCCGACCGGCTGGAGCCCGGCGAGCGCTGCGCCTCGACCAGCAACCGCAACTTCGAAGGCCGCCAGGGCGCGGGCGGGCGCACCCACCTGGTGAGCCCGGCCATGGCCGCGGCCGCCGCCATCCACGGCCACTTCGTGGACATCCGCAGGTTTTCCTGATTTCCCACTGCCCGCCAGCACACACCATGAAGCCCTCCTTCTCGATCCTCCTGATCGGCCTGGCCTTCACCCTGGCCGCCTGCAATACCGTCAAGGGCATTGGCCAGGACGTGCAAAGCGCGGGCAGCGCCATCGAGCGCGCCGCCCGCTGAACCCCGAATCCGATACAGCCATGCAACAATTCACCGTGCACAAGGGCCTCGTCGCCCCCATGGACCGCGAGAACGTCGACACCGACGCCATCATCCCCAAGCAGTTCCTCAAGTCGATCAAGAAGACCGGCTTCGGCGTGAACCTGTTCGATGAATGGCGCTACCTGGACCATGGCGAGCCCGGCCAGGATCCGGCCTCGCGCAAGCCCAACCCCGACTTCGTGCTCAATCAGCCGCGCTACGCAGGCGCATCCATCCTGATCGCGCGCAAGAACTTCGGCTGCGGCTCCAGCCGCGAGCACGCCCCCTGGGCACTGGACCAGTACGGCTTCCGCGCCATCCTCGCACCGAGCTTCGCCGACATCTTCTTCAACAACTGCTTCAAGAATGGCCTGCTGCCCATCGTGCTGCCCGAAGCCACGATCGAGATGCTGTTCAACGAGGTGGCGGCCTTTCCCGGCTACGAGCTGACCATCGACCTGGAGCGCCAGGTGATCGTGCGCCCACAGGGCGAGGAGATCCCCTTCGACGTCATCGCCTTCCGCAAGTACTGCCTGCTCAACGGCTTCGACGACATCGGGCTGACACTGCGCCACGCCGACAAGATCCGCGCCTACGAGGCCGAGCGCCTGGCCACCAAGCCCTGGCTGGCTCACACCCTCGTCCAGAAGCACTGATCCTCCGGCCTCCAACGTTTCCACGGGCCGCGGGCGCTGCTGCACAAGCCGCCAGCGGCCTTCCACCATCCGAACAGTCTCTCAAAGGAACACCATGAAAATCGCAGTCTTGCCCGGTGATGGCATCGGCCCCGAAATCGTCGCGGAAGCCGTGAAGGTCCTGGGCGCGCTGGGCCTGGACTTCGACATGCAGACCGCCCCCGTGGGCGGCGCCGCCTACGAAGCCAGCGGCCACCCGCTGCCCGAATCCACGCTCAAGCTGGCCATGGAATCCGACGCCGTGCTGTTCGGCGCCGTGGGTGACTGGAAGTACGACACGCTGGACCGCCCCCTGCGCCCCGAGCAGGCCATCCTGGGCCTGCGCAAGCACATGGGCCTGTTCGCCAACTTCCGTCCCGCCATCTGCTACGAGCAGCTGACCCACGCCTCCAGCCTCAAGCCCGAGCTGGTCGCGGGACTGGACATCCTCATCATCCGCGAGCTGACGGGCGACATCTACTTCGGCCAGCCGCGTGGCCGCCGCGTGGCCACGGACGGCCACTTCCCCGGCGCCGAGGAAGCCTTCGACACCATGCGCTACTCCCGGCCCGAGATCGAGCGCATCGCCCACGTCGCCTTCCAGGCCGCCCAGAAGCGCAGCAAGCGCGTGACCAGCGTGGACAAGGCCAACGTGCTGGAGACCTTCCAGTTCTGGAAGGACGTGGTCACCGAAGTGGGCAAGCAGTACCCGGACGTGCAGCTGGACCACATGTACGTGGACAACGCCGCCATGCAGCTGGTCAAGGAGCCCAAGCGCTTCGACGTGGTGGTCACGGGCAACATGTTCGGCGACATCCTCTCGGACGAAGCCTCCATGCTGACCGGCTCCATCGGCATGCTGCCCTCGGCCTCGCTGAACTCCAGGGGCCAGGGCCTGTACGAGCCCAGCCACGGCTCGGCTCCCGACATCGCGGGCAAGGGCATCGCCAACCCCCTGGCCACCATCCTGTCGGCCGCGATGATGCTGCGCTTCTCGCTGAACCAGGAAGCCGCCGCCCAGCGCATCGAGGCCGCCGTGCAAAAGGTGCTGGCGCGGGGCCTGCGCACGGCCGACATCTACAGCGAAGGCACGACCAAGGTCACGACGCGCGAGATGGGCGACGCCGTGGTGCAAGCCCTGGCCTGATCCCGAACCGACGCCATGCGGGCCCGCCCGCATGGCAAAACGTCAAATTTGATATCCATTTTTCGTCGTTTCGACGAAGATAATCATCAAAACCGCAAAGCCATCGGCAAACATATTCGCTAGAATGGCTGCTCTCATGTTTGCCGCACACCAGTCCCTCCTGCTGAACATTGCACCCGCCGCCCCGGCCGGTGTGGTCGTGCGCGCAATCGCATCCATCACCATTACGACAACCAAAGGCTGACCCAGCCCGGTTCGTCGTGCGCCCTCACCTGGCCCAGACGAGCCGGGCGACAACAGTCTTGGTCAAGCACTGTTTCACACTGAAAGGGCGTTTCAAATGAACAAGCCACAAGATAAGCAACTGGTAGGTCTGGTCGGCTGGCGCGGCATGGTCGGCTCCGTGCTGATGGACCGCATGCAGGCCGAGGGCGACTTCGAGCTGATCGAACCCGTGTTCTTCTCCACCTCCAACGCTGGCGGCAAGGCCCCGGCCATGGCGAAGACCCACACCGAGCTGCGCAACGCCAACGACATTGCCGAGCTGGCCAAGTGCGACATCATCATCACCTGCCAGGGTGGCGACTACACCAAGGAAGTCTTCCCCCAGTTGCGCGCCTCGGGCTGGAACGGCCACTGGATCGATGCCGCCTCCTCGCTGCGCATGGAAAAGGATGCGGTCATCGTTCTGGATCCGGTCAATGAAGATCTGATCAAGGCCAGGCTGGCCGCCGGCGGCAGGAACTGGATCGGCGGCAACTGCACCAACTCCATCCTGCTGATGGGCCTGGGCGGCCTGTTCAAGGCCGGCCTCGTGGAATGGGTCAGCTCCATGACCTACCAGGCGGCCTCCGGCGGCGGCGCCAACCACATGCGCGAACTGCTCAAGGGCATGGGCGTGGTCCATGCCGCCGTGGCAGACGAACTGGCCACACCCGCATCCGCCATCCTGGACATCGACCGCAAGGTGGCCCAGACCATCCGTACCGACGTGCCCACCGAGTTCTTCGGCGCGCCGCTGGCCGGCGGTCTGATCCCCTGGATCGACGCACAGCTGGACAATGGCCAGTCCAAGGAAGAGTGGAAGGGCCAGGCCGAGGTCAACAAGATCCTGGGTACCGAGCAGACCATTCCCGTGGACGGCCTGTGCGTGCGCATCGGCGCCATGCGCTGCCACAGCCTGGCACTGACCCTCAAGCTCAAGAAGGACCTGCCCCTGGCGGAATTGGAAGCCATCATCAAGTCCGGCAACCCCTGGGTGAAGTGGGTTCCCAACGACCGCGCCATCACCGTCAAGGAACTGACGCCTGCCGCCATCACCGGCGGCCTGGAAGTCGGCGTGGGCCGCGTGCGCAAGCTCAACATGGGTCCCGAGTACCTCTCCGCCTTCGTGATCGGCGACCAGCTGCTGTGGGGCGCCGCCGAACCGCTGCGCCGCATGCTGCGCATCCTGCTGGCCAACTGAGCCCGGCCGGCTTGAGCCAGCACAAAAGCGCCATGTCCCGGCCCGGGACATGGCGCTTTTTTCGGTTTTGAAAGCGGATCATCTGGGCACAATGACCGGGTCTGGTCACGGGCCTGTAGGCGGTTGCCTACAATAACCAAAGATACATTGTGTTTCTTCTCGTTGCCGTTCGACAACAACCATGGGTGTTGCCCGGCATCCAGGCGCTTGCGATCCTATAGCGTGGCCGACAATGCGACCCAAGCACCTTGGTATATGGCGTGCCATCTATCCCCGGGTAAATTTCAATTACATGTGCAAACGCGGGCAATCCCACAAAAACAATAGTGCCCGCCCAATTGCACCCACACAGGTTTGACGCCTTATGCATCGTTGGAAACTCTCTGTGCTGGCCGCTGCGGCCGTCGTCTCTGTCGGACTGCCCGCCTCCGAGGCATGGGCACTGGCGCTGGGCCGGGTGAACGTGCAGTCGGCCCTGGGCGAGCCCCTGCGGGCCGAGGTCGAGATCCCCCAGATCACCGCGGCCGAGGCCGAGGGCCTGCGCGTGGGCGTGGCCCCGCCCAGCGTGTTTCGCACCCAGGGCATGGAATACAACGCCACGGCCAGCCAGGTGCGTGTCAGCGTGCAGCGCCGCGCCGACGGCTCGGCCGTGCTGCGCCTGACGAGCACCCAGCCGGTCAACGAGCCCTTTGTCGACCTGGTGATCGATGCCAGCTGGGCTTCGGGCAATCTCCAACGCAACTACACCCTGCTGCTGGACCCTCCGGCACTGCAAAGGCCCGCGCCGGCCGTGACGGCTGCTGCCCAGGCATCTGCGCCCGAGCCGGCCGCCCCGGCACGCCGCCCCGTGCCCGTCACGCCTGCCGTATCCCAGGCCAGCGCCGGCAATGTCGAGGAAAGCCGCACAGCGCCCGCAACCACTTCGCGCAAAGCCGCAGCACCGGCCCGCGAGCGCTCCGCCCCAGCGTCGGAGTCCTCCGAGGTCAGGACCAGGGCAGGAGACACCGCCGGGCGCATCGCTGCGGCACACCTGCCGGCAGGAGTGTCCCTGGACCAGATGCTGGTGGCCATGCTGCGCGCCAACCCCAAGGCCTTCATCAACGGCAATGTGAACCGCATGCGTGCCGGCGCGGTGCTGACCGTGCCTGACGAAGCCACGGCCCAGGCCACATCGCCACGCGAGGCACGCCAGATCGTCGCAGCCCAGTCGCGCGACTTCAACCAGTTCCGCCGCCAGTTGGCGAGCGCGGCGCCGGCCGCTCCCGTGGCCTCGGCCAACCGGGAGGCATCGGGCAGCGTCCAGGCCCAGGTGGAAGATCGCAAGCCCTCCACGGCCGGCCCCGACAAGCTGACTCTGTCCAAGGGTGCCGTCAAGGGCGTCGAGGCCGATGAACGACTGGCCAAGCAAAAACAGGCCGACGATCAGACATCGCGCGTGGCAGAGCTGCAGCGCAATATGTCGGAGCTGAGCCAGATCGCATCCGCCACCAAGCCCGCCGACGGCACCGCCGCCGCCCCGGCCACAGCCGGCGCGGCGGGCGTGGCCGTGCCGGGCGCGCCCACCGTGCCCCCCCCACCAGAAGCCGCAGCACCCGCTGCAGCGCCCCCCCTGCAGCATCTGTCGACACTGCGCCACCCGCCCCCACGGAAGGCGTGGTACCCGGTACAGTGCCCGCGGAAGCCACGGCACCGGCCCCGCACCGGCTGAGCCCCCCCAAGCCAAAGCCTGCTCCCCGTCGCCCCGGTCGCCGAACCCAGCTTCATCGAGACGCTGATGGACGACCCCACCATTCCACTGGCCGGAGCCGCACTGCTGGCACTGCTTCTGGGCTACGGCGGCTATCGCGTCATGCAGCGGCGCCGCGCCGCAGCGGCAGCCAGCGAAAGCGCCTTCGGCGACAGCCAGCTGGCGGCCGACTCCTTCTTCGGCGCCAGCGGCGGCCAGCCAGCGGGTGGATACCGGCGCCTCCAGCCAGCTGTCGGGCACTTCCATGCACTACTCGCCCAGCCAGCTCGACGCCGGCGACGTGGACCCCGTTGCCGAAGCCGACGTCTACCTGGCCTATGGCCGTGACCTGCAGGCCGAGGAGATCCTCAAAGGAAGCCCTGCGCACCGACCCCTCGCGTACCGCACTGCACCAGAAGCTGGCCGACATCTATGCCAAGCGCCATGACCGCAAGGCCTTCGAGGCCGTGGCACAGACACTGCACGGACTGACCCAGGGCAAGGGCGCGGACTGGCAGCGCCTGGCCGATCAGGGCCGCATCCTGGACCCGGACAACCGCCTCTACCAGCCCGCTGGTGCCGCCGGGCTATCCACGGCCGCCGCGGCCGGTGGCGCCGCCGTGGCAGGCGCGGCGGCAGCCGGCCTGGCAGCCGCTTCGCTGGCGGACCGCCCGCTGGACCTGGAGATGCAGCGCGAAGGCCCCGCCACGCTGCCCATGGATCTGGACATGGACCTGAACATGGACCTGCCCGGGGGGCCTGGCCGATGCCAGCCTTCCCGTGCAGCACGCCGCCCCCTGCCCGCCCCGGCCCCCATACCCAGCGAGCAGGATTTCGCCGCCCTGGAGCCTACGCTGCGCACCCGCAGGAGGCCGCTGCGCCGACCGCACCCGCCACCCAGCGGGTCGAGCCTGCCACCGCCTCGCTGGACATGCCCGGCTTCCAGCCCACGGCCCACGCCTCGCTGACGGAGGCCTTGAACAGCAACAGCGCCATGACCGACCTGCGGCCGACCGAGATGCTGCCGCTGGATCTGCCGGGCGCGCCGTCCATCGCGGGTGAAGACGATGCAGTCCGCACCGAAATGCTGTCGCTGTCTTCCGACAGCTTCCCGGCTACCGAACCTTCTCCCCTGACCGGCCTGTCCACCCCGGGCGAGCAGTCCAAGGCCACGACGCTGTCGCTGGATGCGATGGAGTTCAACCTCGAGGATCTGGGCACACCGGCAGCCTCCACGGGCTCGGGCGTGCTGGAGACGGCAGCGGCCGCCAAGCCCGAGCCGGCAGAATCGCTGGAGTTCGATCTGGGCAGCCTGTCGCTGGACCTGGGCAACGACTCCCCTGCCGCGGCAACGCCACCTTCGGCCCCCGAGGACCCGCTGGCCACCAAGCTGGCCCTGGCCCAGGAGTTCAATGCCATCGGCGACAGCGACGGTGCCCGTACCCTGATCGAGGAAGTGATCGCCGAAGCCCATGGCGAACTCAAGGCCAAGGCCCAGCGCCTGCTTGCCGAGATCGATTGAAGCCGGAACCAGGTGCCTGCCATGGGCGCCGCGGGCCTGGACCGGGCCCGCGCCGGCTGCGTGTGACACGGGTGGCGCAAGCCACCAAGCGAATCCAGAACCTGATGCACAGTCAACACATGCCGGAGGCCTCGCCATGCGCGTAGCCCTTGGTGTCGCCTACAACGGCCAGCGCTACAGCGGCTGGCAAAGCCAGCCTTCGGGCAACACCGTACAAGACCATCTCGAAGCGGCCCTGGGCCGCTTTGCCGCTCAGGAAGTAGCCACCCTCTGCGCTGGCCGCACCGATGCGGGCGTGCACGGGCTGATGCAGGTTGTCCACTTCGACACCCTGCTGGAACGGGCCCCCTTTTCCTGGGTCCGTGGCACCAACACCTTCCTGCCGCCCGACATCGCCGTGCAATGGGCCCAGCCCGTGCCTGATGCCTTCCACTCGCGCGCCTGCGCCACCGCAAGGCGCTATGCCTATGTGCTTTTGCAGTCCCCCGTGCGTCCCAGCGTGGAAGCCGGGCGCGTGGGCTGGGTGTTCCATGCGCTCGATGGCATGGCCATGCAGGCGGCGGCACGGCATCTGCTGGGAGAACATGACTTCAGCTCCTTTCGCGCCTCCGGCTGCCAGGCCAAGACCCCCGTCAAGACGCTGCACCGCATCGAGATCACGCGCCGCATGGCCGGGGACGGTGCCCTGGCGGCCGCGGCCAGCGCCATGCGCCCCGGCGACGCCCCCATGGAATGCTGCTATTGGCGCTTCGAATTCGAGGGCAGCGCCTTCCTGCACCACATGGTGCGCAACATCATGGGCTGCCTGATCGCCATAGGCCAGGGCCTGTACACACCCGATTGGATGCAGCAGGTGCTGCAGGCGCGTTCGCGCGATGCCGCCGCCCCCACGTTCTCGCCGGACGGCCTGTACTTCCTGGGCCCGGTCTACGATGCCTCGTGGGGCCTGCCCTCGCGAACACCCGCCTATGATTGGCTCCCATGAAGAAGAACACCCCGCTTTCCGCCCACCGTACCCGCATCAAGATCTGCGGCCTCACGCGCGAGCAGGACGTGGATGCCGCCGTGGCCGCCGGGGCCGATGCGGTGGGCTTCGTGCTCTACGCCCCCAGCCCGCGTGCCGTGACGGTGCAGCGCGCCGCCGAGCTGGCAGGGCGCCTGCCCCCCTTCGTGACGCCGGTGCTGCTGTTCGTCAATGAAAGCGCGGCCAACGTGATGGCCGCCTGCGCAGCCATCCCCGGCGCCTGCGTGCAATTCCATGGCGACGAGTCCCCGGACGAGTGCCTGGCCGCGACGGGTGGCGGCACCCGCGCCTTCCTTCGTGCGGCACGCATTCCCCTGGGGCCTGACGCCGCAGGCTTCGACCTCGTAGAATACGCACAGCGTTACTCGAAAGCCCAGGCCATACTGCTCGACGCCCATGTCGACGGCTATGGCGGTGGCGGAAAAGCATTCAATTGGTCACTCCTTCCACCAAACGTCGCCTCTCACCTCGTTTTGTCTGGTGGACTCACGCCTGCAAACGTGACCGATGGCATCTTGCAAGTGCGCCCGCGAGGACTCTCGCTGGCCGTTGATGTCAGCTCCGGCGTCGAGGCCGACGGTCCCGACGGCAAGCCCCTGAGGGGCATCAAGGACGCCGGCAAGATACACAGCTTCATCGCCGCCGTGCGCGCGGCCGATGGCCAACCTTTGCAGACAAGCCATGTTCGAATACCAATACCCTGACGCATCCGGTCATTTCGGCCGCTTCGGCGGCAGCTTCGCCAGCGAAACCCTGACCCACGCCCTGACCGAGCTGCGCAACGCCTACGCCAAATACCAGAACGACCCCGAGTTCGTGGCGGAATTCCAGTCCGAGCTGGCCCACTTCGTCGGTCGCCCCTCGCCGGTCTACCATGCGGCCCGCATGTCGCGCGAGATGGGCGGCGCCCAGATCTACCTCAAGCGCGAGGATCTGAACCACACGGGCGCGCACAAGATCAACAACGTGATCGGCCAGGCCATGCTCGCCAGGCGCATGGGCAAGCCGCGCATCATCGCCGAGACCGGCGCCGGCCAGCATGGCGTGGCCACAGCCACCATCTGCGCGCGCTACGGCCTGGAGTGCATCGTCTACATGGGCGCGGAGGATGTGAAGCGCCAAAGCCCCAACGTCTACCGCATGCGCCTGCTGGGCGCCACCGTGGTGCCGGTGGAGTCGGGCAGCCGCACGCTCAAGGATGCGCTCAACGAAGCCATGCGCGACTGGGTGGCCAATGTGGACAACACCTTCTACATCATCGGCACCGTGGCCGGCCCCCACCCCTATCCGGCGATGGTGCGCGACTTCCAGAAGGTCATCGGCGAGGAATGCCTGGTGCAGATGCCCGAGTTCCTGGGCGCCGACCGCCAGCCCGATGCCGTGGTCGCCTGCGTGGGCGGCGGCAGCAACGCCATGGGTATCTTCCACCCCTACATCCCGTTCGAGAACACGCGCCTGATCGGCGTGGAGGCCGCCGGCGAGGGACTGGACAGCGGCAAGCACTCGGCTTCGCTGCAGCGCGGCAGCAGCGGCGTGCTGCATGGCAACCGCACCTTCATCCTGCAGGACGAGAACGGCCAGATCACCGAGACACACAGCATCAGCGCCGGCCTCGACTATCCGGGCGTCGGCCCGGAGCACGCCTGGCTGCAGGAGCTCGGTCGTGCCCAGTACGTGGGCATCACCGATCAGGAGGCACTGGACGCCTTCCACTACCTGTGCCGCACCGAAGGCATCATTCCCGCCCTGGAGTCCAGCCATGCCGTGGCCTATGCCATGCAACTGGCCAAGACCATGCGTGCCGACCAGTCCATCCTCGTGAACCTTTCCGGCCGCGGCGACAAGGACATCGGCACCGTGGCCGACCTCTCGGGCGCCGACTATTACGACCGACCCTCCATGCGCGGGCTCACGGTCAAGGGAGGAGCCGCTCAATGAGCCGCATCACCACGACTTTCGACAAGCTCGGGGAAGAAGGCCGCAAGGCCCTGATCCCCTACATCACGGCGGGCTTCCCGTTCGCCGCCATCACCCCCGCGCTGATGCACGGCATGGTCGAGGCAGGCGCCGACGTGATCGAGCTGGGCGTGCCCTTCTCGGACCCCATGGCCGATGGTCCCACCATCCAGAAGGCCGGCGACCGCGCCATCGCCAATGGCGTGGGCCTGGTGCAGGTGCTGGCCTATGTGCGCGAGTTCCGCCAGAAGAACCAGACCACCCCCGTGGTGCTGATGGGCTATGCCAATCCCGTGGAGCGCTATGACCAGGTCCACGGCCAGGACCGCTTCGTCAACGACGCGGCCGAGGCCGGCGTGGACGGCCTGCTCATCGTGGACTACCCGCCCGAGGAATGCGAGCAGTTCGCAGCCCAGCTGCGTGCGCGCGACATGGACCTGATCTTCCTTCTGGCGCCCACCTCCACCACCGAGCGCATGCAGCAGGTGGCGCGCGTGGCCAGCGGCTATGTCTACTACGTCTCGCTCAAGGGCGTGACCGGCTCGGGCGCGCTCGACACTTCGGCCGTCGAGGCCATGCTGCCGCGCATCCGCGAGCATGTAAGCATCCCCGTGGGCGTGGGCTTCGGCATCCGCGACGCCGCCACGGCCCAGGCCATCGGCCGCGTGGCCGACGCGGTGGTCATCGGCAGCCGCATCATCGAGATGCTCGACGGCCAGCCCCACGAGAAGATCGTCCCGCTGACCATCGACTTCCTGCGCGGCGTGCGCAAGGCACTCGACGCATAAGACGCATAATGCAGCCCTTGCATGCGGCCTGGTGCCGCATGCCCTGCGCCTGAAAAGGAAACACCATGTCCTGGCTTGAAAAACTCCTGCCTGCCAAAATCCAGCAAACCAACCCCACGGATCGCCACCAGCAGATCCCCGAGGGTCTGTGGATCAAGTGCCCGAGCTGCGAGACCGTGCTCTACAAGGCCGATCTGGAGAAAAACCAGAATGTCTGCCCCAGCTGCAGCCACCACCACCGCATTGGCGCGCGTGCACGCCTGAACCATTTCCTGGACGCCGAAGGCCGCTATGAAATCGGCCAGGAAGTCATTCCCGTCGACGCCCTGAAGTTCAAGGACAGCCGCAAGTACCCCGAGCGCCTGAAGGAAGCCCTGGAGAACACGGGCGAGACCGATGCGCTGGTCGTCATGGGCGGCGCCATCAAGAGCGTCAACGTGGTCGCGGCCTGTTTCGAGTTCGAATTCATGGGCGGCTCCATGGGCTCGGTGGTCGGCGAGCGCTTCGTGCGTGGCGTGGAGACCGCCATCGAGCAGAAGGTGCCCTTCATCTGCTTCACCGCCACGGGTGGCGCGCGCATGCAGGAAGGCCTGCTGAGCCTGATGCAGATGGCCAAGGCCAACGCCGCGCTCACACGCCTGGCCAAGAAGGGCCTTCCCTACATCTCGGTGCTGACCGACCCCACTTTCGGCGGCGTCTCGGCCAGCTTCGCCTTCGTGGGCGACATCGTCATCGCCGAGCCCAAGACCCTGGTCGGCTTCGCGGGCCCCCGCGTGATCGAGACCACCGTGCGCGTGAAGCTGCCCGAAGGCTTCCAGCGCGCCGAATTCCTGCAGGACAAGGGCGCCGTGGACATGATCGTGGACCGCCGCGAGCTGCGCGACCGCATCGCCGGCTCCCTGGCCATGCTGCAACGACTGCCTGCCGACGCGGTCCAGTAAAGCCGCGCCTGGACATACGAAAGCCGCCGCAGGTTGACGCCTGCGGCGGCTTTTTTCTGCTCCCCAACGATCAGACCAGCAGCATCAGGCCCGAGGCCTGGACATGGCCCAGCACCATCAGCGCGACCTGCAGCAGCACCAGGGCCACCAGCGCCGACAGGTCGATGCCGCCGATCAGCGGCACGATGCGACGGATGGGACGCAGCATGGGCTCGGACAGACGCTGCAGCACGCCGTAAATCGGCGACTGCGGCTGCACCCAGGACAGGATGGCATAGATCAGCAGCACGCCCACCATGCCGGACAGCGCCACGCGCACCAGCCCGCACAGCGCCAGCCAAGGCAGGGCGACCACACTGGAGTGCCCGCCCATGAGCAGCCACAGCAGCACGAACTGCAGCATCTGCAGCAGGAACGCCGCGATCAGGCTGGACATGTCCCAACGTCCGGCCGGCTTGATGATGCGGCGCAGCGGCATCACGATCCAGTCGGACAGCGCGAACACCAGCTGGCCCACGGGATTGCCGAACGGCACGCGCTGGGCCTGCATGTAGACCCGCAGCAGGCAGACCCCGGTCAGCAGGCCCACAACCACGTCGAGCAGGAAGGTAAGGATCTGGAAAAGCATGGCGTTGTAGGACGGCGAGAGAAAGATCGGACCGCCGCCTGCCGGCTGCGGCTCAGCATGGGATGATAGCCGCCGCATCCAGCCCGCCACATGACCGCTCCAACCGTACTGCACTCCCTGCCTCTGTTTCCCCTGGGCAGCGTACTCTTCCCCCAAGGCCTGCTGAGCCTGCGTGTCTTCGAAGTCCGCTATCTCGACATGGTCCGCAAGTGCGAGCGCACTGGAGCCCCCTTCGGTATCGTCGCGCTGCAATCCGGCAGCGAGGTGCGCAAGGCCGGTGCCGCCACGGAGCAACTGCATGCCGTGGGCACGCTGGCCCGGATCGTCCATGTGCAGCAGCCTCAGCCGGGCCTGTTGCACCTGCAATGCGAGGGAACGCAGCGCTTTCGCATGCAGCAGCACCGCCAGCTGCCCTATGGCCTGTGGGTGGCCGATGTGCAGATGCTGCCTGCCGATGCCGTGGTCGCCATTCCCGGGCACCTGCGTGCCACGGCCCAGGCCCTGGCCCAGGTGCTGATGCAATTGCATGCGCGTTCCACGGATGCGGACCACGCGCAGCTTCCCAGCGCGGATCAGATGGCCGATTGCGGATGGGTGGCCAATCGCTGGACCGAGCTGCTGCCCCTGCCCCTGCCCCTCAAGCAGCAGTTGATGGCACTGGACAGCCCCCTGGTCCGGCTGGAGCTCGTCTCGGATGTGCTCGAGCGCAGCGGCATCGGCCAGGCCCCGACGGATTGAAACAACAGCGGCGTGATACCGCGGCACGGTACGGCACATTGACGACACCATGCCCCGCAGGGGCGACAAAAATCTTAAAATCTCCGATTCAGCCAACCAGATGCGGGGCTTGGCGTCGGCATTGCCGGCGGCAGTCCAGCCTCCAGCCCCTTTCACCTGGCGTTTTTCCCGGCTTTCCCCGGTTTCCCCGGCCCATCGGCGTCCTGCGCCGGCGCTCACCCTCATGACCGAACACAACACCCCATCCGCGGCGGACCAGACCGCTCCCCAGGACGAAAACCAACTGATCGCCGAGCGCCGCGAAAAACTCAAGGCCCTGCGCGAACAAGGCGGCGTGGTCTTCCCCAACGACTTCAAGCCCGCTGACCGCGCCGAGGCCCTGCAGCGGGCCCATGCGGACAAGAGCGCCGAACAGCTCGACGCCGAGGCCGTGCAGGTCAGCCTGGGCGGGCGCATGATGCTCAAGCGCGTCATGGGCAAGGCCAGCTTCGCCACCATCCAGGACGGTTCGCTGGGCCCCACGCATGGCCGCATCCAGCTTTACATCACGCGCGACACGGTGGGCGAGGAGGTCTACGCGGCCTTCAAGCGCTGGGACCTGGGCGACATCCTGGGCGCCGAAGGCACGCTGATGAAGACCAAGACCGGCGAGCTGTCGGTCAAGGTGCAGACGCTGCGCCTGCTCACCAAGAGCCTGCGCCCCATGCCCGACAAGTTCCATGGCATGGCCGACCTGGAGCAGAAGGTCCGCCAGCGCTACGTGGACCTGATGATGGACGAGCAGGCGCGCCGCCGCTTCATCGCACGCAGCAAGGCCGTCTCGGGCATCCGTGAGTTCATGGTGGACAACGGATTCCTGGAGGTCGAGACCCCCATGCTGCACCCCATCCCCGGCGGCGCCAATGCCAAGCCCTTCGTGACGCACCATAATGCGCTGGACCAGGAGATGTACCTGCGCATCGCGCCCGAGCTGTACCTCAAGCGCCTCGTGGTCGGCGGCTTCGAGCGCGTGTTCGAGATCAACCGCAACTTCCGCAACGAAGGTATCTCGGTGCGCCACAACCCCGAGTTCACCATGATGGAGTTCTACGCGGCCTACTGGAACTACCGCGACCTGATGGACTACACCGAGGCCCTGGTGCGCGACGCCGCCCAGAAGGCCGTGGGCACGCTGCAGCTGACCTATGGCGGCAAGCCCGTGGACCTGGCCCAGCCCTTCCAGCGCCTGACCATCCCCGAGGCCATCGTCAAGTACACCGAGGCCGGCGACAAGGTCGCCGACCGCGAATGGCTGACCAATGCCCTGCGCAAGCTGGGCATGAACGAGGAAAAGGACCGCCTGTCCACGCGCACCCTGGCCGGCCTGCAGGTGCTGTATTTCGAGGAAGTGGTCGAGGAAAAGCTGTGGCAGCCGACCTTCATCATGGAGCATCCGACCGAGATCTCGCCGCTGGCACGCGCCAATGACGAACGCCCCGAGGTCACCGAGCGCTTCGAGCTGTACATCACGGGCCGCGAGTTCGGCAACGGCTTCTCCGAACTCAACGATGCAGAAGACCAGGCCGCGCGCTTCAATGCCCAGGTCCAGGCCAAGGATGGCGGTGACGACGAGGCCATGTACTTCGACCACGACTTCGTGCGAGCCCTCGAGTACGGCATGCCCCCCACGGGCGGCTGCGGCATCGGCATCGACCGCCTGATGATGCTGCTGACGGACAGCGCCAGCATCCGCGACGTGATCCTGTTCCCCGCGCTGCGCCGCGAACAGTAAGGCCGTCAAGGCCGACAGCTGCCCGAGCCGCCTGCGCCCCTTGGGGCCCAGGCGGCTTTTCCCTATACTGGCTCGCCATGCACATTCCCACCTACTGGGCGCAGGCGCGTCTGCGGCATGAAAGCCGCCCCACCCACGGCATCACCATCCAGCGCTGGGGATGGTCGGACACCAGCCAGGAAGCCGCCCAGGCCCACGCCGACGCACGGGCGCGCCAGGCCCTGGAGGCAGCCCGCAATGCGGCGCTGCCGCCCGGCGAGCCCCGCATGGAATGGAAGAACGAGTACGCACTCGACGGCTTCACCACGCCCATCCGCGAGGAGGTTCTGCAGCGGCGCGACGACACGGTCATGACACGCAACAGCTACGGGGCCCACTGCCTGAACACGGCCCGTGTGGCCATTGCCGACGTCGACCTTCCGCAACCGCCCCGGGCCCTGCGCTTTCCCGCCGTGACACTAGTGCTGCTGGCGCTGGCGGCGACCTGGCTGGCACAACTGGCCCCACACAAGAGCCTGTCGAGAATGGTGGGCACGGCGCTGGTCGTGCTGCTCCTGTTCCTGCTCACGCGGCGCGTGCAGCGCTGGTGGGAGACACGCCAGGCGCGCAGGCGCGCGGCCTCGGACCCTGCGCCCGCACGGGCCATGGAACGCGTGCAGGCCTTCCATGACAGCCACCCCGACTGGGGCCTGCGCGTCTACGAGACGCCCAACGGGCTGCGCGTCATCGTCACGCATGCCGACTTCGCCGCCGACGACCCGGCGGTGGAGCAATTGTTCGATGCCCTTCAGGTGGATCCGCTGTACGCCCTGCTCTGTGAACGCCAGCAGTGCTTTCGTGCACGGGTTTCGGGCAAGCCCTGGCGCATGGGCCTGACCGGCCTGTCCACCACGCTGCGCCGCTGGCCGGCCTCTCCTTCCACGTTGGAAGAAAGAAGGCAGTGGGCACTCGCCTATGACGAAAAGGCCAAAGGCTTTGCCGCCTGCCGGCTGATGCAACAGCTGGGCGACACTCGGATCTGCACGGCCGCCGAAGCCTTCGTGCAGTGGCATGACGAGGCCAGCCAGGCCCGCTCCAACCTGCCACTGGCCTAGGCGCAGGCTTGGGGCGACAATCATCGGCACACGGATGCTGCGCCCGACTTACACTGGCGCCACCCCCATGCCGCGCCCCGCGCGGGTCCTTGTTCCACGCCTGGTCTCGCAACCATGAAGGCCATGACTGCCCCCCCATCACCCCTGCCCGCCGAAAGCGCCGACTCCCCCGCCATCGAGCCCACGGGAGCACGCTTCGCCAAGCCGACGGACGAGTCCTCGCCCTTTTGCGTGCTGGTCGTGGAAGACCAGGCATCGGTGCGTACCAGCCTGGTCAGCGAATTGCTGCACGCAGGCGTGACACGCGTGCTGGAGGCAGCCGACGGCATCAGCGCCCTGGCACTGTTCCGCGAGCAGCGCCCCGACCTGGTGCTGCTGGACATCCGCCTGCCCGGCGAGGACGGCTACTGGGTCGCGCGCCAGCTGCGCGAAGCCGAGCCCGGTGAATGGACGCCCATCATCTTCCTGTCCGGTCTGGACAATGACCTGGACGTGTGGCGTGGCATCGAAGCCGGCGGCGACGACTACCTGGTCAAACCCGTCAAGCCCATCGTGCTCGTGGCCAAGCTGCGCGCCATGCGCCGTCTGCTGGACATGCGCCGCCGCCTGGTGTCGCTTTCAGCCGAGCTGCACGAGGCCAACCAGAAGCTCAACGAGATGGTCGAGCTCGACCAGTTGACGGGTCTGGTCAACCGGCGCGGCTTCGACCGCATCCTGCATGCCGAGCTCGCCTCGGCACGCAGGGAAGGACAGCCGCTGACGCTGATGCTCTGCGACCTGGACCACTTCAAGCGTTACAACGACACCTACGGCCATGTGCATGGCGACGAGTGCCTCAAGCAGGTGGGACGGCTGCTGCGCGAGGTCTGCGTGCGTCCGCGCGATGTGGCGGCACGCTATGGCGGCGAGGAATTCGCGCTGATCCTGCCGCGCACGCCGCGCTCGGGCGCCATGACCTTCGCACGCGCCGTGGGACAGATGCTGCGCGTGCTGCGCATACGCCACCCCGATGCGCCCGAAGGTGCGGGCCTGACGCTGTCGGGTGGCATCACCACCTGCATTCCCGACGAATACACCAGTGCCGAAGCCATGCTCATGCGCGCCGACCAGGCCCTGTATGCCGCCAAGGCCCAGGGACGCGACCGCTTCTTCAGCTTCGAGATGCAGATGGACACGGTGGAGCAGCGCCGCAGCTGACCACCGGGCCTTGCGCCAGCGCTTACGATCGCAGGCTGATGGCCCCTGGCACCCCGGTCGCGCACGCGGCCCCTGCATGCCGATTCCCGTTTCCTGAATGTTCGAAGTTATGCGACGTTTTCAAGCGCACCTGCCTGCCTGGATGCAGGAATGGCTGGAGTTCATCGTTCCCGGTGCCCAGATCCTGCTGATCATCTTCGCAGCCTGGCTGCTCAATCGCCTCGTGCGCCGCCTGATCGTGCGCGCGGGTCGCCACTACGGCCTGCCGCCCGAGTTGCTGGTGCCGCTGCGCGGAGTGTTCCGCTGGATCCTGATTGCCGCCACGGTGCCCCTGGTGCTCGAGCGCCTGGGCGTCTCGGCCACCGTGCTGTGGACGGCCTTCACGGGCTTCGCCACCGTGGGCGCCGTGGCCTTCTTCGCGGCCTGGAGCGTGCTGTCCAACCTGTTTTGCGCCGTGCTCATCGTGGTCGTCGGACCTTTCCGCCTGGGTGACTACATCGAAGTGCTGGACACGGCAGAAAAGCCCGGGGCCAAAGGCCGTGTGATCGACATCAACATGCTCTACACCACCTTGCAGGATGCGAATGCCCCCGACGGCGCACCCAACCTGCTGCAGATCCCCAATTCACTGATCTTCCAGCGCGTGGTCAGGCGCTGGAAAGGCGGCCTGGGCGCCGATGGCGAACATGCCAGCCCCAGCGAGGAAGCGTGCGCCATGCGCCTGACCACGCCACATGACGCCCAGGCCTCGCTGCCAGCCACGCACGCCACCAACTGACCCATTTCCCCATGGAAAAACCGCCGTCCGGCAACGGTACGGCGGTTTTGTCATTGAACAGCGCCTCAGGGCTTGCGAGGCCTGACCTTGCCTGCCGCCAGCTTGGCCCGGGCGCGGGCCTGCTCCACGTCCTGGGCGCGGGCCAGCGCCACGCCCATGCGGCGCTTGACGAAGCTCTCCGGCTTGCCGAACAGCCGCAGATCCGTGCCAGGCACGGCCAGGGCCTCTTCCACGCCATCAAATACCAGCCCCTCGGCATCCTGGGCGCCATAGATCACGGCGCTGGCACCGGGGTTGCGCAACGAGGCATCGACGGGCAGGCCCAGGATGGCACGCGCATGCAGTTCGAACTCGCTTTGCCACTGGGTGGCCAGCGTGACCAGGCCCGTGTCGTGCGGCCGGGGCGAGACCTCGCTGAACCACACCTGTTCGCCCTTGACGAACAGCTCCACACCGAACAGGCCCAGGCCGCCCAGGTCATCGGTCACGGCCTTGGCGATATCGCGCGACTTTTGCAGCGCCACCGGGTGCATGGGGTGCGGCTGCCAGCTCTCCACATAATCGCCGGACTGCTGGACATGGCCCACAGGATCGCAGAAGTGCGTTTGCACCTGTCCATCCGCGCCCTTGGCGCGCACCGTCAACTGGGTGATCTCGTAGTCGAAGTCGATGAAGCCCTCGACGATGACACGGCCATGGCTCACACGGCCGCCTGCCATGGCATATTCCCAAGCCTTGGCAACGTCACCGGGGCCGTCAAGCTTGCTCTGCCCCTTGCCGGAGCTGCTCATCACGGGCTTGACCACGCAGGGAAAGCCGATGGCGGGCCTGCCATCCGTGCCATCGATGGCGGCCTGCAGTTCCTGCTGCGAATCACAGAAACGGTAGGGGCTGGTGGGCAGTCCCAGCGTCTCTGCCGCCAGGCGGCGTATGCCTTCACGGTCCATGGTCAGGCGCGCCGCGCGGGCCGTGGGGATCACGGTGACCACGCCGGCGGCCTCCAGCTCCTCCAGCATGGGCGTGGCGATGGCCTCGATCTCGGGAACCACCAGGTCGGGCCTTTCCGCTTCGATCAGGGCCTTGAGCTGGGCCGGATCGCTCATGGTGATGGTGCGCGCATGGTGCGCCACCTGCTGGCCGGGCGCATTCTCGTAGCGGTCCACGGCAATCGTCTCCACACCCAGGCGCTGCAGCGCGATCAGCACTTCCTTGCCGAGCTCTCCGCTGCCCAGCAGCATGACTTTGGTGGCGTGGGGGGAGTAAGGGGTTCCGAGGGTGGTCATCTGCGCGTCCTGGGCAAGATAGGAAATGGAGAAAGGCAGGCCTGCGCGGCCCGCAGCAGCCCCCGATCATAGGGTGCCGATGCAGGCGCTGCCTACAGATCCAGCGCCTGCGCGAGATTGCTTCGCGCCCGTGCCTCCAGCCGTTGGCGGAACCAGTCCGTGCAGTAGATGGCCTCACGCCGCATGAAACCCTGCAGTACCTCGCGGCGCCTGGCACGGTACAGCGGCAGGGGAACCCACTCGTACTCGGCCCGCACCTGCACTTCGTACTCCGCAAAGCGCAAGGGGTCGGCCGCCAGAATGCCCAGGTCCGCATCCACCAGCAATTCGGCGTCCCGGCCTGCCGGCCGCGCGGCATGGCAGGTCGCCATGACCAGCCCGTGCACGCGTCCTGCCACATCGGCGGACAGGCCCTGCTCCCGCACCACGGCCGCAGCCCAGCTGGCGCTGCGCGCCTCGTTGTCCTTGGCCTGGGCGTCGTAGATGGCGTCATGGAACCACAGGGCCAGCCCCAGCTCGCCGGGATGCTCTGCCAGGGGCAGCGCCGGCTGCAGCAGTTCCATGGCCTCGGCCAGGTGCTGCAGCGTGTGGTAGCGACGACTGGGCTCGCTGTAGCTTTGCAGCAGTTGGGCCAGCGGCGGGGCGGGCGCCGACACCCCCAGCGCTCGCCAGGTCTGCATCCACGTGTGGTGCCACGCGTTGCCGGGCACAGTCTGCGTCATGCCGCATTCTTTCCCAGGCAAATGCCTATGTCGCGCGCCATGGTCAGGAGTCCGTGGTCCAGCGGCACCGTGCGCTGGGTATTGGCCACGCGGGAGATTTCCACGCTGCCGATCTGGCCACCCTGCAGCGTGACCATGCGGCCAAAACGTCCCGTCAGCACCAGTTGCGCCGCATGGTGGCCGTACTGCGTGGCCAGCACCCGGTCGAATGGAGTCGGGTCGCCGCCGCGCTGCACATGGCCCAGCACCGTGGTGCGCACTTCGCTCTTGAGGTGGGGCTGGAGGCGCTCGCGCAGCACATGGCCCACGCCGCCCAGCCGCACCGGATCGGGGCTTTGCGCGATGCGCTCGCGCACGGTGAGACTGGCGCCGCCTTCCTTGGCACCTTCGCCGATGCAGATGATGGTGTAGCGCTGGCGCTGCTCGCGCCTGCGGCAGAAGTCCACGATGGCCTGCAGCTCGTAGTCGATCTCGGGCAGCAGGATGATGTCAGCCGCACCTGCGATGCCGGCCTCCAGCGCCAGCCATCCCGCATGGCGCCCCATGGTCTCGACGATCATCACGCGATGATGGCTGTTGGCCGTGCTCTCGATGCGGCGCAGTGCCTCGGTGGCCGTGGCCACGGCCGTGTCGAAGCCGAAGCTGCGCTCGCAATTCGCGATGTCGTTGTCTATGGTCTTGGGAACGCCCACGCAGGTCAGTCCCACCTGTTCGGCCAGGCCATGGGCCAGGCTCATGGTGCCGTCGCCGCCGATGGCAACCACCACGTCCAGACCCAGTGCCCGGACATTGCGCCCCACCTGTTCGAGCGTGGCCGCGTCGCGCAGGGGATTGGCGCTGTTGCTGGTGCCCAGGATGGTGCCGCCCACATGCAGGATGCCCGACACCTCGTCCCAACCCAACGGCTTGACACCCGGCGGCTCGAGCATCAGCCCCTCGAAGCCATCCGCGATGCCCAGCACCTCGCACTGGCCGTGGTTGATCAGGGACTTCGTGACCGCACGGATCACCGCATTCAGGCCGGGGCAGTCGCCACCCCCGGTCAGCACGCCAACGCGCATCGGGAAACTCTCCTGTGAAGCAAGACAGCCATCATGCCAGCCCCCGGCCGGGACAAGAGCATGTGTCCGGCACATCCATACAATGAGGCGGCACCACATATTGCTCGCAGATTGTGGGCAGATTCGGCCAATCGACACGCGCCATCGAAACCACACGAAAACACAGACATGGTGAACTCCCCCTCGGAACAAGGCGCCAGTGCGGACATGTCCTCCGCCCCCTGGATCGTCCCGCTGCGCGCGGGCAACGGCCCGCGCTATCTTCAGATAGCGCGCATGATCGGGCGCGCCATCGAAGCCGGCACGTTGCGCCCCGGTGACCAGATTCCCACGCAGCGTGCGCTGGCCAGCCGGCTGGGCGTGGACCTGACCACGGTCACCCGCGCCTATGCCCATGCCCGCCAGCAGGGCTGGATCAGCGCCACCACGGGTCGCGGCTCCTTCGTGGCCCGGCCCACGGCGGCGCGCGAGGACAGCGCCGTGGCCGACCTGGGAATGAACGTTCCCCCCACGCATGGCGGATTGGATGCGCTGCTGCGCCAGGGCCTGGATGCCTTGCTGCAGGCCCATGGCGCCTGTGACCTGTCCTCCTACGAACCAGCCGCCATTGCCGACCAGGTGCTGGACGCTGGCCGCGATTGGCTGCGTCCCGCGCTGGGTGCGCAGACGCTGCAACAGCCCCTGCTGCTGGCCGCCGGCACGCAGGCCGCGCTGTGTGCCATCCTGATGCGATCCTGCCGCCAGGACGATGCCGTGCTTTGCGACCCATTGACCTACCCTGGCTTCCTGCTGGCCGCGCGCAGCCTGAGGCTGCGCATCGTGCCGGTGCAAGGCGACGATGCCGGCATGCGGCCCGATGCGCTGCAGGCGGCGCTCGACGGCGTGAATGCACGGTTGCTCTATCTGAACCCCACGCTGCACAACCCGACCACGCGCACCATGCCCACAGCAAGGCGGCAGGCCATCGCTGCCGTGCTCCGCGAACGACAGTTGACGCTCATCGAGGATGATCCCTACCGCCCTCTGCTGACCGATGCCCCGGCGCCGCTGACGCACTGGACCGGCGGTGTGCGCAGCTTCTACGTGGCATCGCTGTCCAAGACGATCTGGCCCAGCCTGCGCATGGCGTTCGTCCTCGCGCCCGACCAGGCAGCGGCCGACGAGGTGCAGGACTGCCTGCGTGCCACGGGCATGGGCTGCTCGCCTTTGCTGGCCGGCCTGGCCGCGCAGTGGATGGCCAGCGGACAGGCCCGGCGCATGGTGGGCGAGGTGCAGCGCGAAGCCCGCCTGCGCCAGGCGGCGGCACGCGAGCTGCTGCCACAGGCGCAGGCCGACGCCCAGGGACTGCATGCCTGGCTGCCCCTGCCGCCCCACTGGACGCAGCAGCTGTTCATGCACGCCTTGCAGGAGCGCGGTATCGCGGTCGCGCCGGCGCAGGCCTTTGCCGTGGATGGCCAGGGCCCCGAGGCGGTGCGCCTGTCACTGGGCGCCGCTGCCGGCATTGCGCAGCTGCGCACCACGCTGGAGAGCGTGGCCCGCCTGTGGCATTCGGGCGCAGCACGCAGCACGCGCGCACGGGCCGTGGTCTGAGTCCGAACTAGGACACCATCCCGCCCCAGGCCATCAACTGGCGCATCAGCCAGGCCGCCACCAGCAGCGTTCCCACGCTGGAGCACCAGATCAGCGCCAGCCAGCCCAGCTGGCGCACCGCCTTGCGCGTGCGGTCGCCGCTCATCAGTGATAGGCCTCGCCATGGCGGACCTTGCCGCGGAACACGTAGTAGCTCCATGCGGTATAGCCCAGGATGACGGGAAGGATGAACAGCGCGCCCACCAGCGCGAAGCCCTGGCTGGACTGCGGCGCGGCGGCCTGCCAGATGGTCAGCGAGGGAGGCAGGATGACGGGCATCAGACTGATCACCAGACCCGTGTAGCCCAGAAAGACCAGCGCCAGCGCCAGCGCGAAGGGGCTGCCATTGCGCCGCCTGCTGCCCAGTGCACGCCACAGCAGCGCCAGGCAGCCTGCCACCAGCAAGGGCACGGGAAGGAACCAGTAGAAGGCCCGGGAATGGAACCAGCGCTCGGCAATGCCGGCATGCAACAGCGGCGTCCACACACTCACGATGGCGATGGCCAGCGCCATCAGCACCGTGCAGTCGCGCGCCGTGCCGCGCAGCCGCTGCTGCAGCACGCCCTCGGTCTTCATCACCAGCCAGGTACTGCCCAGCAGCACATAGGCGGCCACCAGGCCCAGGCCCGTGAACAGGCTGAATGGCGTGAGCCAGTCGAAGGCGCCGCCCGCGAAGACACCGTCGCGCAGCTCGAATCCCCCCAGCACCGCGCCCAGCGTCACGCCCTGCATGGCCGTGGCCAGCAGCGAGCCGCCGGCAAAGGCCTTGTCCCAGATGTGGCGCCGGCCATTGCTGGCCTTGAAGCGGAACTCGAAGGCCACGCCACGCAGGATCAGCCCGATCAGCATCAGCATGATGGGCAGGTACAGCGCGCTCAGCACAGCCGAGTACACGACGGGGAAGGCCGCCATGAGCCCGGCGCCGCCCAGCACCAGCCAGGTCTCGTTGCCGTCCCAGACGGGAGCGATGGTGTTCATCATCACATCGCGGTCATGGCGGTCGGGGAAGAACGGAAACAGCATGCCGACCCCCAGGTCGAAGCCATCCATCACCACATACATGAAGACGCCAAGCACGATGATGCCGGCCCAGATCACAGACATGTCGATTCCCATGGGATTCCTCTTTTGATGATTCAGTGTCGGCCTGCGGGGGCCGGATGGGAGCCCGAGATCGGACGCATGGGCTGGTTGGGCTCGCCCGGGCCACCTTCGGCCGGCATCTCGCCCTCATGGGGCGGCGTGGCCAGCATCTGCAGGCCCATCCAGGTGCCCGTGCCGAAGACCAGCAGGTAGACCACGACCAGAGCGGCCAGGGACACGGCCAGATGCGAGACGTCGTGGCTGGACACGCCCTGGGCCGTGCGCATCACGCCGTAGACCACCCAGGGCTGGCGGCCGGTCTCGGTGACGAACCAGCCGGCCAGCAGGGCCACCAGGCCCGACGGCCCCATGGCCACGCAGAAACGCTGGAACCAGGGGGCTGCATACAGACCGCGACGCGAGCGCAGCCACAGTCCCCACAGCCCCATGGTGATCATCAGCACGCCCAGGCCCACCATGACGCGGAACGACCAGAACACGGTCGCCACATGGGGCAGGTCCTCGGGCGGATAGTCCTTGAGCGCGGGAATCTCGCCATCCCAGCTGTGCGTGAGCAGCAGACTGCCCAGGCGCGGAATCTCCAGTGTGTGGCGATTGGTCTGCGCCTGCTGGTCCGGCAGGCCGAACAGCACCAGCGACACGCCTTCGCCGGGCTTGGGATGCTCCCAGTGGCCTTCGATGGCCGCCAGCTTCGCGGGCTGGTGCTCCAGTGTGTTCAGGCCGTGCTGGTCGCCCACCAGGGCCTGCAAGGGGGCCGCGGCCAGGACCATCCACAGCGCCATCGACGTCATGCGGCGCACGGCGGGCGTTCCCCGCCCCTTCAGCAGATGCCAGGCACCCGTGGCGCCCACGATGAGCGCCGTGGACAGAAAGGCCGCGATGACCATGTGCACCAGCCGGTAGGGGAAGGAAGGATTGAAGACGATGGCCAGCCAGTCCGTGGGCATCACTCTGCCATCGACGACCTCGTAGCCCGCGGGCGTCTGCATCCAGCTGTTGGAGGCCAGGATCCAGGTGGCCGAGATCAGCGTGCCCAGGGCCACCATCAGCGTCGCGAAAAAATGCAGGCGCGGGCCCACCTTGTTCCAGCCGAAGAGCATCACGCCCAGGAAACCGGCCTCCAGGAAGAAGGCCGTCAGCACCTCGTAGGTCAGCAGGGGGCCGGTGACGCTGCCCGCGAAGTTGGAAAAGCCGCTCCAGTTGGTGCCGAACTGGTAGGCCATGACCAGACCCGAGACCACGCCCATGCCGAAGCACAGCGAGAAAAACTTGATCCAGTAGTGAAAAAGATCCTTGTAGACCGTGCGCCCCGTGGTCAGCCACAGGCCCTCCAGCACGGCCAGGAACGACGCCAGGCCGATGGAGATGGCGGGGAACACGATGTGAAAGGACACCGTGAAGGCGAACTGCACCCGGGCAAGGTCCAGTGCACTGATGTCAGGCAGGCTGGGCATGATTTGTCTTGTTGCTGAAATTTCGGGAAATTCTGAAATACATGCACACAAAAAGACATGCAATCTATTTCTGCATGCATGCTACTCCATACAAATTCCCGGCAATGTACGCAGGTAATTTCCATGCAATCTACATTGCATGCAATCTTCCACGCCCAAAGAAAAAGCCGCCCTGGTGGGCGGCTTCTCATTGGGTGGCCCTGACTCAGGGCAGCAGGTCCAGAGCCTGCAGATAGGCGGGCTGGCGCATGAGATCGTCCCAGGGCTGGGGCATGGTCTGCGGCAGCAGGGCCAGGCGACGGGATTCGCTGTCGGCATCTGGCTGCCAGCGGCCTGTGCGCGCGGCTTCCTGCATGCCTGCCAGCAACTCGTCCACATGCTCGCCCAGGCCCAGGCTCTGGTTGCACAGCAGCACCATGTCGCAGCCCGCATCGAGCGCGACCAGGGCTGCCTCGGTGTAGCCGATGACGCGCCCATCGATGCGGCGCGCCCCCTCCATGCTCAGGTCGTCGCTGAAGATGGCGCCGTCATAGCGCAGGCGGCCGCGCAGGATGTCCTTGAGCCACCTGGCCGAGAACCCGGCCGGGCGCTTGTCCACCTTGGGATAGACCACATGGGCGGGCATCACGGCCGTGAGCACGCTGGACAGCCAGGGGTAGGGCGCGGCATCCTCCCCGAGAATGGCGCCGAGGCTGCGCCCGTCGACAGGGATGTCGACATGCGAGTCGGCCTTGACGAAGCCATGGCCCGGGAAATGCTTGCCGCAGTTGCCCAGGCCGGCCTGCAGCAGGCCATGCATCAGGCTCCTGGCCAGCGCCGCCACCACGCGCGGATCGCGGTGGAAGCTGCGGTCGCCGATGACGCTGCTGGCGCCATGGTCCAGATCGAGCACGGGCGTGAAGCTGAAATCCACGCCGCAGGCGCGCAACTCGCTGCCCAGCACGTAGCCGGCCGCCGTGGCCGCATTCATGGCCGCCAGGGCGCCGCTGCCCTCCCGTTGCTGTCTGCCCTTGCCGTCGTCCATCCACATCTGGCCGAAGGCGCGCAGTGCGGGCAGATGGGTGAAGCCGTCCGTACGGAAACGCTGCACGCGCCCGCCCTCATGGTCCACGCAGATCAGCAGATCGGCCTTGACGGCCTTGATGTCGGCGCACAGCTGCACCAGTTGTTCCCGGTCTTGCCAGTTGCGCGCGAAAAGGATGATGCCACCGACCAGCGGATGAGCCAGGCGACGGCGGTCCGCATCGGCCAGCCGCGTGCCGGCGATGTCGATGATCAGGGGGGCGTGTTCAGTCATGGGAAGTCTCTCGGGTTTCGACCACGCAAAAGCTCGCTGCATAGTCGCTTTCGTCGGTCACGGACAGATGGACCTGGAGCCTGCGCTCTTCGAACCACAGCTTGAGCGCGCCGTGCAGCACGATGCTGGGCTGGCCGCTGGGCAGCTTCACGACCTCGCAGCTGCGCCAGGTCATGGGCATGACCATGCCCATACCGATGGCCTTGGAAAAAGCCTCCTTGGCCGAGAAGCGCGTGGCCACGAAACGGATGCCGCGCTCGGGCCAGCGTGCCCGCCGCGCGCGCCAGGTGGCCAGCTCGCCCTCGGCCAGCACCTTCTCGGCGAAGCGGTCGCCGTGGCGTTCCAGGCTGGCGCGGATGCGGCGCACATCGCAGATGTCGGTGCCTATGCCATAGATCATGACGCTCTCTCGCGCAGTGGTTTCAGGCGCCCTGGCGCTGCTGCATGCCCTGGTCGATGCATTGCTGGTAGGCACGCACCGTCTCGGCATAGCCCAGTTCCAGCGCATCGGCGATCAGCGCGTGGCCGATCGAGACTTCCAGCAGGCCTGGCACGCGCGCCACGAAGGCGGCGAGGTTGTCGCGGTTCAGGTCATGCCCGGCGTTGATGCCCAGGCCGGCATCGAGCGCCGCCCGGGCGGCCGCGGCATAGGCCTGCAACTGGGCTTCCTGTGCGTGCGTACCCCAGGCCGCCGCATAGGGCTCGGTATACAGCTCGACCCGGTCAGCGCCCACGGCACGCGCCGCAGCCATCTGTCCGGGCACCGGATCCATGAACAGGCTCACCCGCACGCCGAGCTGGCGGCACTCGTCGATCAAAGGCTTCAGGCGCTCGGCATCCTGAGGAAAATTCCAGCCATGGTCGCTGGTGAACTGGTCCTCGCTGTCGGGCACGAAGGTCGCCTGGTGCGGGCGCGTGTCGCGGATGAAGTCCATCAGGTTCTGCGTCGGGTTGCCCTCGATGTTGAACTCGGCCTGCGGCCACTGTGCCATCAGCGTCTGCAACTCGTACACGTCCTCGCCGCGGATATGGCGCTGGTCGGGACGCGGGTGGATGGTGATGCCCTGGGCACCCGCCTCCAGGCAGATCCTGGCGGCGCGCGTCACGCTGGGAATGCCCAGATGGCGCGTATTGCGCAGCAGCGCAACCTTGTTGACATTGACCGACAGCGCCGTGCGCTGGGAAGCATGGGGAGGATTCATAGGGATTGCAGATCCATCATCAACTGGCGGGTGCGCAGCATGGGACTGCCGCAATGGTATTGCAGCAGGGCCCTCAACTGGGGCTTGAGGGCCAGCGCCAGCTCGGGGCGGGCCGCCACATGCAGCGTGGCGTTGAAGGCCTGGCGGGCCTGCAGTGCATCCTCCAGGGCCAGCCATTGCTGCGCGTCCAGCACGGCGCGCTCGCCCTGGAGTGCAGGCCGCAGCCCCCCCTCCGCCACCAGCGCATAGCAGCGGCCCGCGGCCAGTGGTGCCAGCGTCGCGCTTTCCTCGCTCAGGGCCGGCAGATGGCCCAGCTCACGCAGCAGCAGCAGCTCGAAGGTGCGCAGCACGGGCTCGATGGCATCGCCATGCTGGCCCGCCAGCACGCGGACCACGCCGGCATAGATATCGAACAGGGCCGCATAGGGATCGTCGCGCGCCAGCAGCCGCATCAACAGCTCGTTGAGGTACAGGCCGGACAGCAGGGCATCCCCCTGGGGCATGACATGCCCCCCCACCCACTCGGCCCCCTTGAGGGTGTGGATCTCGGCATTGCCCTCACCGCCCAGGGTGTAGCTCAGGCGCAGCGGCTGCAGTGGCAGCAGCACCGGGCGGAAGTTCGAGGTCGGGCGCTTGACCCCCTTGGCCGCCAGCGCCACGCGCCCCCGGTGCCGCGTGAAGACCTCGAGGATCAGGCTGGACTCGCTCCAGTCATAGCTGTGCAGCACGAAGGCCGGCTCCTCCGAGACACGTTTGGCGCTAGCCATGGTTGCGGGCGAGCAGGATGAGTCGGTTCACTCGTAGCCGAAGGAGCGCACGCGGGCCTCGTCATCGGCCCAGCCGGATCGTACCTTGACCCAGACTTCCAGGAAGACCTTGGCATCCATGAGCTTCTCCAGCTCCTGGCGGGCCTCGGTACTGATGCGCTTGAGGCGCTCGCCCTTCTCCCCGATGACCATGGCCTTGTGGCCATCGCGCTCGACGACGATGGTGGCCGCCACGCGGATGAAGCGCTTGTGCTGCTTGCTGGCCTCTTCCTCGAACTTGTCGATCACCACCGTGGAGGTATAGGGCAGTTCGTCGCCCGTGAAGCGGAACAGTTTCTCGCGCACGGTTTCGGAGGCCAGGAAGCGCTCGCTGCGGTCCGTCAGCTCGTCCTCGGCGTACATCCAGGGCTGCTCGGGCAGGTATTTCTCGCAGATGCCGAACAGGCGCTCGATGTCGCCCTTGTTCTTGGCCGACATGGGAACGAATTCCGCGAACGGATGGCGCTCCTGCATGCCCTTGAGCCAGGGAGCGATCTCGGCGCGGCGGCCCACGGTATCGAGCTTGTTGGCGATCAGCAGTGTCGGAATTCCGGGCTTGAACAAGGACAGTACCTTGGCATCGGCCAGCGTGAACTGGCCCGCCTCGACGACGAACAGGATCAGGTCCACATCGCCGATGGCGCCCATCACCGTCTTGTTGAGGGACTTGTTGAGCGCCGTGCTGTGCTTGGTCTGAAAGCCAGGCGTGTCGACGAAGACGAACTGCGTGGCCGCGCGTGAACGGATACCCGTGATGCGATGGCGCGTGGTCTGCGCCTTGCGCGAGGTAATGCTGATCTTCTGGCCCACCAGCGCATTCATCAGCGTGGACTTGCCGACGTTGGGCTTGCCGACGATGGCGATCAGGCCGCAGCGCTGCGGGCCCGCCGGCACCTCGGGAGCCTCGCCTTCAGCCGGTGCCGAGGCCGAACGCGCAGTGCCGGCACCCGGTTTGGCCGCAGCCAGCAGGGCTTCGAGTTCAGCGGCGGTCTGTGCCGGCGCCGGGGACTTGTCTTGGTTCATGGGTGTCTTGCTTTCAGTAGTTCCAGCATGGCGGCAGCTGCTGCCTGCTCGGCCGCCCTGCGGGAGGCGCCCGTTCCCCGGGCCTGGAGCTGCAGCTGCGCAATCTCGCAGGCCACCTCGAAGGTCTGGCGATGGGCTGCGCCCGTGGTGGCCACCACCTCGTACTGCGGCAGTTTCATGCGTTGTCCCTGCAGCCACTCCTGCAAGGCCGTCTTCGCATCCTTTTGTGCCGCGCGCATGTGGGGGTTGATGTCCACACCCTGGAAAAGATGATGGACCACCTTTTCGCCCGCAGCGTAGCCGGCATCCAGATAGACGGCGCCGATCAGGGCCTCGACCGCATCGGCCAGGATGGAGGGACGCTGCTTGCCGCCGGATTTGGACTCGCCCTCGCCCAGACGAAGCAGATCGGGCAGCAGCAGCTTCAACGCGATCTGGTGCAGCGTGCCTTCCTTGACGAGATTGGCACGCACCCGCGAGAGGTCGCCTTCGGGCAGGGAGCTGAGCCGCTGGTAGAGCAGGCTGGAAATGGCAAGATTGAGCACCGAGTCACCCAGAAACTCCAGGCGCTCGTTGTTGTCTGCCGAGAAGCTGCGGTGCGTGATGGCACGCTGGAGCAGCGCAGGCTCGGCGAATTGGTGCTGCAGCCGCTGCTGCAGCGCATTCAGTAGGGGAGGCACCTATTGGGTCTGCTTCTTAAAACGATAGGTCAGATACGCCGGGCCCACGAGATGGATCTCGCGCGAATATTCGAAGCCCACGGCTACACGGTCATTGATCTTGGTCACCTCCAGGCCATCGGCCGTGACAGAAGTGAAATCGTCAATGGCCGCAGATCGATTGAAACTGGCCTTCACCTCGGCCACGGAATTACCCTCGCGCGCAGCCTTGTTGGCCGCCTTGGTGATGGCCTGGTATTCCAGGAAGACGGGAACGGATTGTGCGCCGACGGCCACCACGGCCACGGCCAGGGCCACGAAAAACACCAATCCCAGAAAGGACAGGCCGCGCTGGCGCGAACGCCGATTGCTGGATGTCAACATGCTTTTTCCTCCTCCGATGCGAGTCCCTCGCGCATGCCTGCGCAAATTCCGGCCGCAGGCATGCATCTGATCAATGGAAGCTGCCGATGCGCTTGATATCCCCGAAGTTCATCCACACGAAGAAGGCCTTGCCGACAATGTTCCTGTCGGGCACGAAGCCCCAGTAGCGGGAATCGAGCGAATTATCCCGGTTGTCGCCCATCATGAAATACTGCCCTTCAGGCACCTTGCAGGTGACCCCCTCGACGCTATAGCGGCAATTGTCCCGGAATTCGAAGCCGCTGGCCCCTTGCACGAAGGCGGGGACATCCTGGTTCACGATCATGCGGTGCGGCTTGTCGCCCAGCGTCTCCTCGTACTGCTTGAAGTAGCGCATCGCGTCCTTGTCGAAGAAGTCCGGCAGCTCGGTGGTCGCCACCGGCTTGCCGTTGATGGTCAGGCGCTTGTTCAGATAGGCCACTTCGTCGCCGGGCAGCCCCACCACGCGCTTGATGTAGTCCAGGCTGGGCTGCGGCGGGTAGCGAAAGACCACCACATCGCCACGCTGCAGGGGCGTGCCTTCGGTCAGCTTGGTATTGACCACGGGAAGGCGCAGGCCGTAGGTGAACTTGTTCACCAGGATCAGGTCCCCCACCAGCAGCGTCGGGATCATGGAGCCCGACGGGATCTTGAACGGCTCGAACAGGAAGGAGCGCAGCACGAAGACGATGGCGATCACGGGGAACAGGCCCGCAGTCCAGTCCAGCCACCATGGCTGCATGAGGATGCGGCCCTTGGCCTCGTCCGATACCTCGATATCGGTCTTGGCGATGCCCATGCGGTCGAGCTCCGCGCGGCGCGCCACGGCGGCCTGCTCCAGCGCCTGGGCAGCGCGGCGGCGGCCCGGCAGGAAGTAGAGGCGCTCGGCAGCCCAGTACACCCCGGTGACCACGGTGGCCAGGAACAGCAGCAGCGCGAAGTTGCCTTCGATGACCCCTGTGTACCAGGCGCCGATGTAGCCCACGAATGCCGCCAGCACGGCGGCCGTAATCCATTGCATGGCTTGCATCAATCCTCCACTTGCAAGATGGCCAGGAAGGCTTCCTGGGGCACTTCCACCGACCCGATCTGCTTCATCCGCTTCTTGCCGGCCTTCTGCTTTTCCAGCAGCTTGCGCTTGCGGGTGATGTCACCGCCATAGCACTTGGCCAGCACGTTCTTGCGCATGGCCTTGACGGTTTCGCGCGCGATGATGTTGGCACCGATCGCGGCCTGGATGGCCACGTCGAACATCTGGCGGCTGATGATCTCGCGCATCTTGGACACCACGGCGCGGCCGCGGAACGTGGCCTGGGAGCGGTGCACGATGATGGACAGCGCATCGACCTTCTCGCCGTTGAGCAGGATGTCCACCTTCACCACATCGGAGGCGCGGTACTCCTTGAACTCGTAGTCCATGGAGGCATAGCCGCGCGAGACCGACTTGAGCTTGTCGAAGAAGTCCAGCACGATCTCGCCCAGCGGCATCTCATAGGTGAGCATCACCTGACGGCCGTGGTACTGCATGTTGATCTGGACGCCGCGCTTCTGGTTGGCCAGCGTCATCACCGGGCCCACATAGTCCTGGGGCATGTACAGGTGCACGGTCACGATGGGCTCGCGCACCTCCTGGATGCGGCCGGCCTCGGGCATCTTGGAGGGGTTCTCGACCTGGATCACCTCGCCATCGCCCTTGACGACTTCGTAGACCACGCTGGGCGCCGTGGTGATCAGGTCCTGGTCGAACTCGCGCTCCAGGCGTTCCTGCACGATCTCCATGTGCAGCAGTCCCAGGAAGCCGCAGCGGAAGCCGAAGCCCAGCGCCTGGGACACTTCCGGCTCGAACTGCAGCGACGAATCGTTGAGCTGCAGCTTCTCCAGCGCATCGCGCAACTGGTCGTACTCGCTGGCCTCGGTCGGATACAGGCCTGCGAACACCTGGGGCTTGATCTCCTTGAAGCCGGGCAGCGCCTCGCTGGCCGGGCCCAGATTGTTGGGCAGCTTCTTTTCCAGCGTGATGGTGTCGCCCACCTTGGCGGCCTTGAGCTCCTTGATGCCCGCGATGATGTAGCCCACCTCGCCCGCGCGCAGCGCATCGCGCGGCACATCGGCCGGCGTGAAGACACCCAGGTTGTTGGCCTCGTAGGCCGCGCCCGTGGCCATCATCTTGAAGCGCTCGCCCTTCTTGAGCTCGCCGTCCACGACCCGCACCAGCATCACGACGCCCACGTAGGTGTCGAACCAGCTGTCGATGATCATCGCGCGCAGCGGACCGCCCGGGTCGCCCTTGGGCGGCGGCACCTTGGCGACCACGGCCTCCAGGATCTCGTCGATGCCCATGCCCGTCTTGGCCGAGCAGGGAATGGCGTCGCTGGCGTCGATGCCGATCACGTCCTCGATCTCGGCCTTGGCATTGTCCGGATCGGCCTGAGGCAGGTCCATCTTGTTGAGCACGGCCATCACCTCCACGCCCAGGTCCAGCGCGGTGTAGCAGTTGGCCACGGTCTGGGCTTCCACGCCCTGCGAGGCATCGACCACCAGCAGCGCGCCTTCGCAGGCGGACAGCGAGCGCGAGACTTCATACGAGAAGTCCACATGGCCGGGTGTGTCGATCAGGTTGAGGTTGTAGACCTGACCATCCTTGGCCTTGTATTGCAAGGCGGCAGTCTGCGCCTTGATGGTGATGCCGCGCTCTTTCTCGATGTCCATCGAGTCCAGCACCTGGGCCTCCATGTCGCGCTCGGCCAGGCCCCCGCAACGCTGGATCAGGCGGTCGGCCAGCGTCGACTTGCCATGGTCAATGTGCGCAATGATGGAAAAATTTCTGATGTGGTTCATCAACGAGAAGGACTGCTAGTGAAGTGGAAAACGACAGGGCCGGCGCGCAAGAAAAAAGGGCGCGTCCATGAACGACGCGCCCCGAACCAACAATCTCTGGCAACTGCGATAGTTGGGACTTTATTGTAGGCAAAAAGGGCCGCAAACCAAGCCCTGACAAGGCCTGCAAAGCTCCTGGCTTGATCTGTCACAATTATTTATCAACAGTTTATCAACAGACTGGGCAAGCCATTTCTCGCCCGTCAGCCACCGGATCGAGCAGTGCTTTTGCACTGCAACACCTCCCGATGGAAAACAGTTTCTGACGCCTTGGGCCGTCACGCTTTGGTGAGGCATTTTACCCAATGCCCCAAGGGGCATGGGTGGCCTGCGGCCCGGATTCCGAGGGTATTCCCGAGGATCCGGGAAAAGCACGGCATTGCTGCCTCAACGAGCCGGGCGGATCAGCACATACTGGGCCCATTCACCGCGCCGCACCAGCAGGTTCACGGGCTTGGTCTTGTCCGCCTTGGCCAGGGCCGCCTCGAAGCTCTTGAGCCCGGTGACTTCGATGTTGGCCAGTTGCAGGATCACATCGCCTTCGCGCAGACCGGCACGCGCGGCTGCATCCACGGCCGCCACCACGCGCACGCCACCCTTGATGCCGAGTTCCTTTTTCTGCGCATCGGTCAGCTCGCCCAAGGTCAGCCCCAGAGGCTGCGACACCAGCGTACTGCTCTTGCCAGCAGCCTTGGCCTGTGGCGCGCCATCGGGCTCGACCTCGGCGATCACCATGGTCAGATCCTTGGCGGCGCCACGGCGGAACACCGTGATGGTGCTACGTGTGCCGGGCTTGGTGTTGCCCACCAGACGCGGCAGGTCGGCCACCTTGTCGATGGCCTTGCCGTCGAACTTGATGATCACGTCACCGGGCTCGACCCCCGCCCTGGCGGCAGGCGAATCCGCCTCCACGGCAGAGACCTGCGCCCCTTGTGCCTTGCCCAGGCCGATGGATTCCGCAACTTCCTTGCTGACCGGGCCGATCTGCACCCCGATACGGCCGCGTGTGACCTTGCCCGTGGCGCGCAGCTGGTCGCTGACGCGCACGGCCTCGTCGATCGGGATAGCGAAGCTGATGCCCATGAAGCCGCCCGAGCGCGAATAGATCTGGCTGTTGATGCCCACGACCTCGCCGCGCATGTTCAGCAGCGGGCCGCCCGAGTTGCCGGGGTTGATGGCCACGTCGGTCTGGATGAAGGGCAGGTAGTCTCCCGTGTCACGCTGCTTGGCGCTCACGATGCCGGCCGTGACGGAATTGTCGAGACCGAAAGGCGAGCCGATGGCCATCACCCATTCGCCGACCTTGAGGCGGTTCACGTCGCCTATCTTCACGGCTGGCAGGCCGCTCGCCTCGATCTTCACCACGGCCACATCGGTGCGCTTGTCGCTGCCCACGATCTTGGCCTTGAATTCGCGCTTGTCGGTCAGCGTCACGATGACCTCATCGGCGCCCTCGACCACATGGGCATTGGTCATCACGTAGCCATCGGCCGTCAGGATGAAGCCCGAACCCACTCCGCGTGGTTGCTCCTCCTCGGGCTGGGAACGCGGCTGGGGGCGCTGGCGCGGCACATTGGGCACAGGCAGGCCGAAGCGGCGAAAGAACTCGAGCATGTCCTCATCCATGCCCAGCGCCTCGGCGGAATTGGCAGACACCTTCTCCAGCGTCCGGATGTTGACCACGGATGGCCCCACCTGCTCCACCAGGTCGGTGAAATCCGGCAGTCCCCGCACCATGGCGCCGCTTTGCGCATGGGCCGTACCCACTGGCAGCAGCGCACCCGCGCCGCCAGCAGCCAGCGCAAGCACGCCAGCCAGCGCGCAGGACTGCAGCGTCTTCCATCGAATGGTGGTCATGGTCATCCTTTCCTTCTCGATCATTGCATTGCCTCGGGCAGAAACCGCCCGGGTGGTTTGTTCAAAGGCTCAGCGCCGGTCCGCCTCGTGGACAAGCACTCATTCTGGCGCAGTCCCGGCGCCCAACGGCCAGACGATGGCTCAGAAGCCTGAAAGTCACGGTAAGTTCCCGGTCTGCAGCATCGGTGTGGCACGGCACGACCGCTGGCTTGCGCACAAATGACTGCACCCGTGTCCAATTTCAACGCCAGAAGGCAGGACACGGGTGCAAAAAAAGATCCGAGGCGGCAATACCCCGAGCCGCGAATCAGCGCTGCGAGGCGCGCGGCGCGGAGGCGAAATTGGCGTTGCGCAGAAAGCTGGCCGGCATCTGCAGCGTGGCCGGACCGCTGTACTGCGGATGCGATGCCAGCAGCGCATCCAGACGGGGATCGCGCAGCATCACGCTCTGGCCATAGGGGCCGGCCACGGCCACCACGGAGGAGGACTGCGCCGTGGCATCCAGCGGGAAGTCCTGGGGACTGCCGACCGCGGCCACGGGAGTGGCTGATCCGGAGTCCAGAGAGGCCAGCGCCCGTCCCTGCTGCAGGCCCGAACCGGCAGGCGTGCCCAGCATCACGCTCCAGCCGATGGCCGCCACTGCCGCCACGGAAGCAAAGCCTGCGGCCATCTTCCAACGGAACACCGACGCATTGGCTGCGTCGCGCATCGGGGCGCCATTGGCCACGGCACGGTCCTGGGCCGGCCTGGCCACCTGCTCCAGTTGTTGCGCCGCCACGGCCACCAGGGGTCGACGCGGCTCCTCGGCCAGTTGGGCCCGGATGCCGGAAAGCAGGTCATGCCGGCTGTGATGTGCCAGCTCGGGCGAGCGCAGCACGTCTCCCACGAGGTGGTACATGCGCCACTCCTGCTGGCCTGCATCGCTTTCCGCATAGGCCAGCACGGCCTGCAGTTCTGCGCTGCCGAGCTCTCCATCAGCCAGTGCCGACAACTGTTCGCGCTTCATCAGATCGTCATTCATGATCAATCACCTGCTTGTCTGCAAAGAGACTCTGTTCCCCATGGGTGCTTTCGCGACGCCCGCTACCAGCGCTTGCCCGACTGGCGCTCCAGCAAAGGCTTGACCCTTGCGGAAATCGCCTCCCGGGCGCGGAAGATCCGCGAGCGGACCGTGCCGATGGGACAGCCCATGGCGTTCGCGATTTCCTCATAGCTCAAACCTTCGATTTCCCGCAACGTCACCGCCTGGCGAAGATCCTCGGGCAAAGCCTCCATGGCAGCATTCACGGCCTGGGCGATTTCCTGCGCGGCCAGGATGGTTTCGGGCGTTTCTTCGGTGGTTAGTTCCTGGCTGGGCCGGGAAGTTTCATCATCGTCATCCCCGTTGTGTAACGCGCTTTCCGTGATCAGGGGTGAACGCTTCATGTCCAGCAGCGCCTTCTTGGCCGTGTTCACTGCAATGCGGTACAGCCAGGTATAGAACTGCGCTTCGCCGCGGAACTGGTGCAGCGCCCTGTAGGCACGTATGAAGGTTTCCTGGGTGATGTCCTGCACCAGGTCGACATCGCGCACCATGCGCCCCACCAGGCGTTCGATACGGCGCTGGTATTTGATGACCAGCAGTTCGAAGGCCCGCATGTCCCCTGCGTTGGTGCGTTCGACCAGGGTCAGGTCGCTGTCTGCAGAAGAAGGCGGGAAATCGGGAGGGGTCATGAAATCGATGAGAGCGAGCCACGCGGGCCCTGGCGCAGTCACTGCGGCCGTTCTGAAGGTCTGGGCGGGAAATATACAGCACGCCGCAATTCACCCCAGGTTTCCGGACTCTGCCGCTGCCGCAGGAGCAGCCAGCGCGTTCCACGCCATGGCTTGGCACCCGACCCACCTGCCTGCCAGGCCTGCGCCCACAACCATCGCCCTCCATCGGCGCGCACCTGCAGCGAGATCGGCTGCATGTCCTTGCCCCGCCCGGCCTCGCAGATCCACCATTGCTCACCATCCCACAGGACTACGCCTCTGCACAACCCACGCCATCCCTGGCGCAGACCGACCGCTGCCGCCAGACCGCCGAGAACCGCCACCGCAGGCCGATTCCCCGCAGGGAACTGCATGGCCCAGATCAGCAAAAGAAGGGCGGCCAGCAGCCACAGGCCGCACAGGCATGCCGCCAGCACCCTCGGCGGGTTCAGCGGATACCGGACTGCGGGTGGCGCGTGTCTCAAGGGCATGCGTGCAGTGTCGCAAAAGCCGACATGCCCCCGAACTCCGGCACTGCCACCTGGAAACGAAAAAGCCCGCAGCCTTGCGGCGCGGGCTTTTCTTCAATACGGGGCGCGATCTCAGATCCGCTTGAACACCAGCGTTCCGTTGGTGCCGCCGAAACCGAAGTTGTTCTTCACCGCCACCTCGATCCTTGCGTCCCGCGCCGTGTTGGCGCAGTAGTCGAGGTCGCATTCGGGATCCTGGTTGACCAGGTTGATGGTTGGCGGGATCTTCTGGTCGTGCAGCGCGAGCACGGTGAAGACGCTTTCGATGCCGCCGGCGCCACCCAGCAGGTGACCCGTCATGGACTTGGTCGAACTGACAACGGTCTTGCGCGCGTGGTCTCCCAGGGCCGCCTTGATGGCATTGGTCTCGTTGAGATCCCCCAGCGGTGTGGAGGTGCCATGGGCATTCAGGTAATCGACCTGATCGGCATTGACACCGGCATTGCGCAAGGCTGCCAGCATGGCACGGCGGGGGCCGTCCATGTTGGGGGCCGTCATGTGGCCGGCATCGGCGCTCATGCCGAAACCGCCCAGCTCGGCATAGATCCTGGCACCGCGGGCCTTGGCATGCTCGTACTCCTCCAGCACCAGCACACCCGCGCCTTCGCCCAGCACGAAGCCGTCGCGGTCCTTGTCCCAGGGGCGCGAAGCGGCCTTGGGATCATCGTTGCGCGTGGACAGTGCACGCATGGCGGCAAAGCCACCGACGCCCAGAGGGGAGACCGTGGCTTCCGTGCCACCGGCCACCACCACATCGGCATCGCCGTATTCGATCATGCGCCCTGCTTCACCGATGCAGTGCAGCCCGGTCGTGCAGGCCGTCACCACGGCAAGGTTCGGCCCCTTGAAGCCGAAGCGCATGGACACATGGCCAGCCACCATGTTGATGATGGAGGCTGGCACGAAGAACGGCGTGATGCGGCGCGGTCCGCGCGCAGCCAGTTCCGCGTGGGTATTCTCGATCAGCGGCAAGCCGCCGATGCCCGAGCCGATCACGCATGCAATGCGCGTGGCCATATCCTCGGACAGGGCTTCCCCCGTAGGCAGACCCGCGTCCTGCACGGCCTGCGCCGCGGCAGCGATGCCGTAATGGATGAAAGTGTCCATGGAGCGCGCATCCTTGGCGCTCATGTACGACTCCACATCGAATCCCTTGACCTCGCCTGCAATCTTGCAGGCAAAGTTCGAGGCATCGAACTTGGTGATGAGGTCAATGCCGGACTGGCCGGCCAAAAGATTGGCCCAGGCTTCGCCCACCGTGTTGCCCACGGGGGAGATGCAACCCAGGCCGGTCACGACAACGCGACGACGGCTCATGCGTAAAACCTTCTGCTGATCGCTCGGGACAGGGCCCTGTCAGGCCTTCTGGTGGGTGTTGGCGTAGTCGATGGCGTTTTGCACCGTCGTGATCTTTTCCGCGTCTTCGTCGGGGATCTCGATGCCGAATTCATCTTCCAGGGCCATCACCAGCTCCACCGTGTCCAGGGAGTCAGCACCCAGATCGGCCACGAAGGCCTTTTCGTTGGTGACTTGAGACTCTTCAACGCCGAGTTGTTCGGCAATGATTTTTTTGACACGTGCTTCGATATCGCTCATGGTTTCCCTCTGGGGGTTGTGAATGAACCCGCGATTCTAGCTGCTCCGGGCCAAAGTCCCTCGGCGGCCGGCCGTCGCGAGGAAACGGCCTCATGGGTTGCAAGCTGCGCCGGCTTCTGGCAGGAAGCCTTCGCGGCCCGCCGGTTTACATGTACATGCCGCCGTTGACGTGCAGTTCCTGCCCCGTCACATAGCCTGCGCCCGCGGAAGCCAGATAGGCCACGGCGTGGGCGATGTCGCTGGGCTGACCGAGGTCACCCATGGCGATCTGGGCCTTCAGCGCCTTCTTCTGCTCTTCAGGCAGCTCGGCCGTCATGTCGGTGGCGATGAAGCCCGGGGCGACGCAGTTCACGGTGATGCCGCGGCTGCCCAGTTCCCTGGCCAGTGCGCGTGTCATGCCCGCCACGCCGGCCTTGGCTGCGGCATAGTTGGCCTGGCCGGGGTTGCCCGAGGCACCCACCACGCTGGTGATGCTGATGATGCGGCCGAAGCGCTGCTTCATCATGGGCCGGATGGCCGCACGGCTGACGCGGAAAACCGCCTTGAGATTGGTGTCGATCACCGCATCCCAGTCATCGTCCTTCATGCGCATGGCCAGGGTGTCGCGCGTGATGCCGGCGTTGTTGACCAGCACATGCAGGCCGCCGTCGTTCTTGACGATGCCGTCGATCAGCGCCTCGACGGCAGGACCGTCCGTGACGTTGAGGTTCACGCCGCGGCAGCCTTCGTAGGCCGACAGTGCCTGGCTGATCTTTTCCGCGCCGCCATCGGTGGTGGCCGTGCCGATCACGCGATAGCCGCGCGCCGCCAGTTCCTGGGCGATGGCTGCGCCGATGCCGCGCGAGGCGCCCGTCACCAGGGCGACCTGGGGCTTGTTCTGGTTGTCAGTCATGCGAGGGATTCTTTCACGTCGGCCAGCGTGGCCGGATCATGGAGGGCTGCGGCCGTCAGGTCCGCGTCAATCCGCTTGGTCAGCCCCATCAGCACCTTGCCGGGGCCGCACTCGACGAGATGGCCGATGCCACGGGCCTTCATGGCCTGAACGCACTCCACCCAGCGCACGGGACCAAAGGCCTGGCGATACAGCGCATCACGGATCGCATCGGCGTCCTGCTGCACGGCCACGTCGATATTGTTGATCACGGGAATCTGCGGCGCGGCCAGCACTGTGGAAGCCAGTGCCGCCTTGAGCTTTTCAGCGGCAGGCTTCATCAGGCTCGAATGAAAGGGTGCCGACACCGGCAGCGGCAGCGCGCGCTTGGCGCCTGCCGCCTTGAGCGCTTCGCAGGCCTTTTCGACAGCCGACTTGCTGCCGGCGATCACGGTCTGCGAGGGATCGTTGAAGTTCACGGCCTCAACGACCTCCGCGCCGCCCAGCGCGGCGGTGACCTCGGCACAGCCTTCGCGCACCTTGTCCGCGTCCAGGCCCAGGATGGCCGCCATGGCGCCCGCGCCTACCGGCACTGCCTCCTGCATGGCCGCCGCGCGCAGGCGCACCAGCGGCGCAGCCTGGGCCAGGGTCAGCACACCCGAGGCCACCAGGGCAGAGTACTCACCCAGCGAGTGGCCCGCCACGGCGTCGGGCAATGCACCGCCCTCCGCCTGCCAGACACGCCATGCCGCCACGCCAGCCACCAGCATCACGGGTTGCGTATTGGTGGTCAGCGCCAGGACTTCCTTTGGGCCCTGCTGTATCAGTTGGCCGATGTTCTCGCCCAGGGCGTCCGAGGCCTCGGCCAGCGTCTGCGCCACGACGGGGTGGTCACCCCAGCCGTCGAGCATGCCCACGGATTGCGAGCCCTGACCCGGAAAGACAAATGCAAACTTCTTCATGTTCTTCAAATTGAAAGATTGTCGGCAGACATTGAAGCCATGCCCGGACTACATCTTCAGCAGCACGGCACCCCAGGTGAAGCCACCACCCACGCCTTCGAGCAGCACGTTCTGACCAGGCCTGACCAGGCCCGAGCGCACGCCATGGTCCAGCGCCAGCGGGATCGAGGCGGCCGAGGTGTTGCCATGCTGATCCACCGTGACCACCACCTTGTCCATGGACAGCTTGAGCTTGCGCGCCGTGCTCTGCATGATGCGGATGTTGGCCTGGTGCGGAATCAGCCAGTCGATGTCGGCATCGGTGAGACCCGCCTTGTCAAGCGTGGCGCGTGCCGCCTTCTCGAGCACGCCCACAGCGAGCTTGAAAACGGCCTGGCCATCCATCTTGAGCAAGGGATCGCCCAGCACCTGTCCGCCGTAGACGTTGCCCGGCACGCAGAGAATACCCACATGCTTTCCATCGGCATGCAGGTCCGAGGCCAGGATGCCCGGCTGCTCGGAAGCCTCCAGCACCACGGCGCCGGCACCGTCGCCGAACAGCACGCAGGTCGTGCGGTCATTGAAGTCGAGGATGCGGCTGAACACTTCCGACCCCACGACCAGGGCACGGCTTGCCGCGCCGGACTGGATCATGGCATCGGCCACCGTGAGCGCATAGACGAAGCCGCTGCACACCGCCTGCACATCAAAGGCAGCGCAACCGTTGGCGCCCAGCTTGTTCTGCAAGATGCAGGCCGTGGACGGAAAGACCATGTCGGGCGTCGAGGTCGCCACGATGATCAGGTCGATGTCCTGAGGCTGGCATCCAGCGGCCTCCAGAGCCTTCCTGGAGGCCTCCAGCGCCAGATCGCTGCTGGTGACATCGGGGGCGGCAAAGTGACGGGCATGGATACCGGTGCGCTCGACGATCCACTCGTCCGAGGTCTCGATGCCACGCCGGGCCAGATCGGCAGCCAGATCGTGATTGGTGAGTCGGCGGGGCGGCAGGTAGCTGCCCGTGCCGGTGATGCGTGCGTAGCGTCTCATCTGTGTTAGGGCGCCGACGTTCCTTGTTCCGCCTGCGCAGCCAGCAACAAAGGCAGGGCTGCGGAGATGCGGGTGCGGACACGGTCGAGCAGGTTGTTGCGGGCCGCATCATACGCGCGGTTCAGCGCATGCTCGAAAGCCAAGGCATCGGCCGACCCATGGCTTTTGAACACCAGCCCTCGGAGCCCCAACAGCGCGGCCCCGTTGTACCGGCGGTGATCAACGCGCTTCATAAGCGCATTTAGCACCGGATAGGCAACGATGGCCGCCATTTTCGTCAAGATGTTGCGCTTGAACTCCTGCTTGAGGATACCCGAGATCATGGATGCCACGCCCTCGGAGGACTTGAGCGCCACGTTGCCGACGAAGCCGTCACAGACCACGACCTCGGCCGTCCCCTTGAAGATGTCGTTGCCCTCGACATTGCCATAGAAATTCAGGTGCCCCGCCTTGCCCGCGGCGCGCAGCAGCTCGCCCGCGCGCTTGATGACTTCGCTGCCCTTGATCATTTCCTCGCCGATGTTGAGCAGGCCCACGGAGGGCGCCTCCTCGTTGCCAAGCGCCGACACCAGGGCCGAACCCATGACGGCGAACTGCAGCAGATGCTCGGCCGAGCAGTCCACGTTGGCCCCCAGGTCCAGCACGGTGGTCGCCGCACCCCGGGCGTTCGGCAACTGGGTGGCGATGGCCGGGCGGTCTATGCCGTCCAGCGTCTTGAGCAGGTAGCGCGAGATCGCCATCAGCGCGCCGGTGTTGCCGGCCGACACGGCAGCGACTGCCGCGCCATCCTTGACCTGCTGGATGGCCACACGCATCGAGGAGTCTTTTTTCCTGCGCAAGGCGACTTCGACCGGATCGTCCATGCCCACCACCTCGGTGGCGGCCACCACACCGGCACGTTCATGTGCCAGGCCGGCCAGTTCCTCGGGCTTCCCTACCAGCAGCAGGCGCGCATCGGCATGGGAATCGAGGAACTTGCGGCACGCCGCGAGCGTGACACGGGGACCGTGGTCGCCCCCCATGCAGTCAACAGCCAAAGTGATCATGAGCGACTACTGGCAAGCCTGCTGCGCGGCTTGAGAAGAAAGAGAGCAGCAATCAGAAAAACAAAAGCCCGCGCTACGAAAACTGTAGCCGCGGGCCCTGCGGGAAGTGCCGAAGATCAGGCTTCGGACTTGTTCTTCAGCACTTGACGGCCGCGGTACACGCCGTTGGGGCTGATGTGGTGGCGCAGATGGGTCTCACCGGTGGTGGGTTCCACGGCGATGCCGGGCACATTCAGTGCATTGTGCGAACGGTGCATGCCGCGCTTGGAGGGGGACTTCTTGTTCTGCTGAACAGCCATGATGGCTCCTGTGTATCTTGAAAGGGTTGGTAAAAAACGCGATCAGCCCATTAAAGACACGAGGGGGTTTCGCGCGAAGCCCTTGATTATAGCGCAATCGCTTTTCAAGGCCCCGGCCTTTTTGTCGGGCATCGCCATCAGTCGGCCGATTTGCCCACATCCAGCCCGCGCAGGACGGCGAACGGACTGGGCTTTTCCTCGTTGGCCTGCTCGAAATCGGCGTCACTGGATTGCATGCGCACGGGCTCGGGACAGCTGTCGTGCCGAGGCACCACGGGCAACTCCATGAGCAACTCATCCTCGATGAGCTCGAGCAGGTTGAACTCACGACTGAGCACCAGCACATCCTCCTCGCTCTCGTCATCCTCGGCCTCGGCCGTTGCCTCATCCGCCACGAAGCGGAAAGACCGATCGACCTGCAGGGAGATCGGAGCCACGGTCATGCAACGCTGGCAGACCATGGGCACCACGGCATCAGCCTGGAGATGCAGCCACACCTGACCAGGGCCGCCGGTCTGATCGACCAGTTCGCCCTCGGCCTGCCAATGCACATGGCCACGTGCTTCGCCGGCATCCGGCTGCGCATCCTGGGCCAGGCGCGGGAAGACCGACAGGGCGACCTCGTCCTGAAGATGGCCCTGCGACTGCGCAAACGCGCGAACATCGAGACGGGCCGCAGAAAATTCCTTGCTCATGCGGGCAGTGTAAGAGAATCCGGGCATGCAAGCTTCCCACCCCACTTCGTCCCAGGCTCCCGGCCCGGGACGCCCCCTGATCCTCGGTTCCACCTCCCGCTACCGCCGCGAATTGCTGGAGCGGCTGCGCCTGCCTTTCCAGACCCTCTCGCCCGAGGTCGACGAAACGCCGCTGGCTGGGGAAACACCGCTCGACCTGTCGCTGCGCCTGGCCCGCGCCAAGGCCCATGCTGTGGCCGCGCGGCACCCGCAGGCAGTGGTCATCGGCTCCGACCAGGTCCCCGAGCTTGACGGCCAGCCACTGTCCAAGCCCGGCAACCATGAGCGCGCCACCGAGCAATTGCGCCTGATGAGCGGACGCCAGATGAATTTCCATACCGCCGTGAGCGTGGTCTGCCTGGAAACAGGCTTTGCCGAAACCGACGTGGTGACGGTCCAGGTGCGCTTTCGTGAGCTGAATGATGCAGAGATCGAACGCTATCTGCGCGCCGAACAGCCCTATGACTGCGCGGGCAGCGCCAAGAGCGAAGGCCTGGGCATCTCCCTGCTCGACGCCATCGTCAGCGATGACCCCACGGCGCTGATCGGCCTGCCCCTGATCCGCACCTGCCAGCTGCTGCGCGCCGCAGGGGCGGTGCTGCCATGAGCGAGGCCCTTCCCAAAAGCGCCAAGGGAACGCTGTATCTGGTGCCCGCCCCCCTGGACTTCGGCTGCGACGAACAGACACCGCTGGCCGACGTGCTGCCCGATGGAACGCTGCGCACCGCGTCACGCCTGACGCACTGGATCTGCGAGAACGCCAAGAGCACACGCGCCTACCTCAAGCGCGTCGATGCACTGCACGGCCTGGTCCAGCCGCTGCAGGCCCAGCAGATCACCGAACTGCCCCGCGAAGCCCACAAGAAGGGTGACCACGGCGACAAGGGCGCTGCCGTCTTCGACGCCAGGCCGCTGCTGGCCCCGCTGCTGGCGGGCCATGACATGGGCCTGGTCAGCGAAGCCGGCATGCCGGCCGTGGCCGACCCCGGCAGCTCCATCGTACGTGCAGCGCATGATCTGGCCATCCGGGTCGTACCGCTGGTCGGGCCGGTATCGCTGCTGCTGGCCCTGGCCGCCAGCGGGCTCAATGGGCAGAACTATGCCTTCGTAGGCTATCTGCCCCAGGATCCGGGCGGGCGCTCACAGCGCATCAAGGAGCTCGAAGCGCTCGCGCTGCGCCAGGGCCAGACCCAGCAGTTCATAGAGACCCCCTACCGCAATGCCGCACTGTGGCAGGCCTTGCTGCAGACGTTGCAACCTCATACGCGTCTGGCCCTGGCCTGCGGCCTGACACTGGAAAACGCCCGCATCGAAAGCCGCCTGGTGCGCGAATGGCGCCAGCACAGGGAGGTACCGGACAACCGCACGCCGGTGGTGTTTTCCATCGGGCGTTGAGAAAGCCGCCCGACAAAAAAGCCCGCGCTTCCCCTGGAAGGCGGGCTTTTCAAGCGCCGGGAACCCGTTCAGCGCAAGACCGGCAGGCTGGAACGCAGGGCCTGCACCGCGCCGCCACCGAAGGCCGCGCCAAAGCGCTTGGCCAGACGCTCGGCCACATTGTCGCGGCGCGTGTAGTCGACGACCTCCTCGGCCTTGACCACCTCGCGGGCCACGTAGTCGAGGCTGCCCAGTTTGTCGGCCAGGCCCATCTCCACCGCCTGCTGCCCCGTCCAGAACAGGCCGCTGAAGGTTTCGGGCGTCTCGTGCAGCCGGTCGCCGCGGCCGGCCTTGACCACATTGATGAATTGCGAATGGATCTGGCCCAGCATCTGGTGCGCATGTGCACGCTGCGCCTCGGACATGGGACTGAAGGGATCCAGGAAGCCCTTGTTCTCGCCCGCCGTCAGCAGCCTGCGCTCCACGCCCAGCTTCTCCATGGCGCCCGTGAAACCGAAGCCATCCATGAGCACGCCGATGCTGCCCACGATGCTGGCCTTGTCGACAAAGATCTCGTCGGCCGCCGCGGCGATGTAGTAGGCCGCCGAGGCGCAGGTCTCCTCGACCACGGCATACAGCGGCTTGTCGTACTTGCCCTTGAGGCGAATGATTTCGTCATTGATGATGCCGGCCTGCACCGGACTGCCCCCCGGCGAGTTGATCAGCAGCACCACGGCGCGCGAGCCGGAATCCTCGAAGGCGCTGCGCATGGCGGCAACCACGAATTCCGCGCTGGCATCGGCGCCCGCGGCGATCTCGCCCTTGACCTCGACCACCGCGGTGTGCGGGGAAGAGCTGGTCGTGGTCGCGGTGTCCTTGGCGAACAGCACCCACAGCACGGCAAGGATGACCGCCGCCCACAGCAGACGCCCGAACAGGCGCCAGCGGCGCGCGGCACGCTGCTCGTTGATGGTGGCGAAGACCAGCTTTTCCAGCACATCCCGTTCCCAGCCGCTGGATGCCGCGCGGGCATCGGCGGCCGCCGCGGCAGGCGTGGCCCTGGCCCACAGGTCCGCGCCCGGGGTCGGGTGCGATGCGGAGCCAGGATTTTCCGGAGGTATGGGGGAAGTCATGTCAGAACTCGACGGGTTTCAGGTTATCGGCAGTATGCCAGTGCACCACCCCCGCGCCTTCGCTCAGGGAGATTTTCACGAGGCCACCCCGACAGGGCCCGCCAGCGCACGCACCGCTGTCCGGCGCATAGACTGCGCCATGGGTGGCGCACAGCAGCCAGCGCCCGGAGTCATCGAAAAGGCGGCCCGGCTGGTAGTCCATTTCCATGGCCACATGGGTGCAACGATTCAGGTAGGCATGCACCCGCCCCTCGAAGCGGATGGCAAAGGCACGGCAGGCATGCCCCGCATGGACCACATCGAACGGCACGGCCAGCCCCCCCTCTCGCAAGGCCTCGCTGGGGCACAGGAAGATGCGCTCAGTCATTCCGAAGGCCCTCCGGAGAAGAATGGCAGCCGCTGCTGACGCGGGCATGACGGATCACGCATGGGCCAGCAGCCACTGATGCAAATCCGCAACACTGTGCGCCACATGCAGCGGCTCCAGCGCACCGAAACCATCGGAGGCATGTGCCCCGTAGCCCACGCCCACGCTGGCACAGCCGGCGTTGCGCGCCAACTCCAGGTCATGGGTGGTATCGCCAATCATCAGCACACGCCCGGGCTCCACGCCGAATTCGGCCATCAGCTCCTGCAACATCAGCGGATGGGGCTTGCCCGCGGTCTCGTCCGCCGTCCGCGAACCATCGAACATTCCGCGCAACTGCGGGTCCTGCAACGCATCGTTGAGGCCGCGCCGGCTCTTGCCCGTGGCCACGGCCAGCCAGTGGCCTCGCCCTCGCAGCGCGGCCAGCATGGGCAGCACGCCGGGGAACAGGCTGATGTCATCCTGGTGGCGAAAGAAATGGTGGCGGTAGCGATTGCCCAGCTCGGGATATTTATCCGGTGGCACATCGGGCGCGGCGCGCGCCAGCGCCGGCATCAGCGCCATGCCGATCACATAGGAAGCCGCCTCGTCGCTGGGTGGCGTGCCGCCCACGTCCGCCACCGCCGCCTGTATGCACTTCACGATCACGGCCGTGGAGTCCGACAGCGTGCCATCCCAGTCGAAGGCGATCAGATCAAAGCGCCGCGCGCGTTGCCTCTCGGAAGAACCAGCAGAAGTTGTCATATCTGGGGATAGTCAGTGCCGGCCTCAGCCGGCGAAACGGGCCAGCTCTTCGGGAAGCTCGGCGCGCAGTTCCACCCGCTCGCCACTGGCCGGGTGAGTGAACTGTAGCCGCCAGGCATGCAGGAACATGCGTTTGAGCCCCTGCTTCTGCAGCCGACGGTTCAGATCGAAGTCGCCGTATTTGTCATCCCCGGCAATCGGATGCCCCTGGCTGGACAGGTGCACGCGGATCTGGTGCGTGCGCCCGGTCTTGATGGTCACCTCCAGCAGGCTCATGGCCGGCAGGCCCAGCAGGGGTTGAGGTGCCATCGTGCTGCGCACGCGCACCAGGGTGACGGAGCGCATGCCGTCGGGGTCGTCGGCCGTGGTCACGCGTACACGGCGCTCGCCGTCGGCCTGCAGATATTTGTGCAGCGGCAGATCGATCACCTTGCGGCTGGCCGGCCACGTGCCCTGGACCAGGGCCAGATAGGTCTTGCCGGTTTCACGCTCGCGGAACTGGTCTTGCAGATGCGTCAGCGCCGAGCGCTTCTTGGCCACCAGCAAGATACCCGAGGTCTCGCGATCCAGCCGGTGCACCAGCTCCAGGAAGCGGCACTGCGGCCTCGCCTGGCGCAATTGCTCGATGACCCCGAAGCTCACCCCCGAGCCTCCGTGCACGGCCACGCCGGCGGGTTTGTCGATGGCGATCAGGTGCTCGTCTTCCAGCAGGCTGGGGAAATCCCTGGCGGGCGCCGGGCGCTCGGCCTTTTCCGCGACCCTCTCGGAAATGCGGACAGGCGGAACCCGCACGACATCGCCTGGCGAAACGCGGGTTTCCGCACTGGCACGCCCCTTGTTGATGCGCACTTCACCACTGCGGATGATGCGGTAGACATGCGTCTTGGGAACGCCTTTGAGATGGCGTATCAGAAAGTTGTCCAGCCGCTGGCCGGCCGAATCAGCGTCGACTTCGACCAGCCGCACGGAGGCGGAGGCTGCGCCCAGGGGACGGTCGTGCGCCGGTTTGCCCTCTATAATGTGTTTCACCTGTGCCGAGCTATTTATAAGTGGTTGATTCGCATGGAGTTTAGTCCAAACAACCATTTCCCCCGCACAGGCAGGTCGATGCCATCCGGTGTCATGTACGCGAAACAGCAGGAATCGATGGCCTGCGAAGTTCGTCGTTGCATCGGTTGTGGCTGACGAATTGAAACACTGATACGGAATCTCAAGCTGGCAGAAGGTGTCGGACCCGGCGTCCGCAGCTGTCAGCGGATCAAAGCGAGCATGTGGATCTTTTGGGCATGGATGGTCACACTGTGGAGCAGGAAAACGCCTGCGCCCAGGATCATTGCCGCCCCCAAGCCTCCCGCCTGCCCCGCACGTGCAGCAGCTTCGCTCGAAGCTGGACGGCGTGCCTCTCTCATCGCTCTCGTCCCCCTGCCCTTGCCCCCATTGCTGACTTGAGCCAGGTCTCAAGCATCAAGGCATCCGGCGATTCCTTTCGTTTCGACGCGTCAGTCCGGCATCTCGGCTCCCCGCGAGCCTGTCTTTGATTACAAGTCAAAGGCGTGACGGTCTGGCAGCAGAGGCTGCACTCCGGCGCGCCCCAGAGAGAACGAATAAAGGAAACGCATCATGAAACGGATGCTCATCAACGCCACGCAGTCCGAAGAACGGCGCCTGGCCATCGTCGACGGCCAGAAGCTCCTCGATTACGAGATCGAGATCGAAGGCCGCGAACAGCGCAAGGGCAACATCTACAAGGCCGTCGTCACCCGCGTCGAGCCCAGCCTGGAGGCCTGCTTCGTCGACTACGGCGAGGACCGCCACGGTTTCCTGCCCTTCAAGGAAATCTCCAAGCAGTACTTCGCCGAGGGCGTATCGCCCAGCCAGGCACGCATCAACGAAGTCATCCGCGAAGGCCAGGAGCTGATCGTCCAGGTCGAGAAGGAAGAACGCGGCAACAAGGGTGCGGCCCTGACCACCTTCATCTCGCTGGCCGGCCGCTATGTGGTGCTGATGCCCAACAACCCGCGCGGCGGTGGCGTCTCGCGCCGCATCGAGGGCGAGGACCGTGCCGAGCTCAAGGAGGCGATGGACCAGCTCGAGTATCCCAAGGGGATGTCCATCATCGCGCGCACCGCCGGCATCGGCCGCACCGCGCCCGAGCTGCAGTGGGATCTGAACTACCTGCTCAAGCTGTGGAACGCCATCGACGGCGCGGCCAAGTCCGCCAAGGGCGCCTTCCTGATCTACCAGGAATCGAGCCTGGTGATCCGCGCCATCCGCGACTACTTCAACGGCGACATCGGCGACATCCTGATCGACACCGACGACATCTACGAGCAGGCGCAGCAGTTCATGCAGCACGTCATGCCCGAGCATGCCGCCCGCGTCAAGCGCTACCGTGACGACGCCCCGCTGTTCAGCCGCTTCCAGATCGAGCACCAGATCGAATCGGCCTACGCACGCACCGTGACCCTGCCCTCGGGCGGCGCCATCGTCATCGACCACACCGAGGCCCTGGTCTCCATCGACGTCAACTCGGCCCGCGCCATCAAGGGCGGCGACATCGAGGAAACCGCCACCCGCACCAACCTGGAAGCCGCCGACGAAGTGGCGCGCCAGATGCGCCTGCGCGACCTGGGCGGCCTGATCGTCATCGACTTCATCGACATGGAGGAGAGCAAGAACCGCCGCGAGGTCGAGAACCGCCTGCGCGACGCGCTGCGCCAGGACCGCGCCCGCGTGCAGTTCGGCACCATCAGCAAGTTCGGCCTCATGGAGATGAGCCGCCAGCGCCTCAAGCCCGCCCTGTCCGAAGGCGCGCACATCAACTGCCCGCGCTGCGGAGGCTCCGGCCACATCCGCGACACGGAAAGCTCGGCGCTGCAGATCCTGCGCATCATCCAGGAAGAGTCCATGAAGGACAACACGGCCGCCGTGCACTGCCAGGTGCCCGTGGAAGTGGCCAGCTTCCTGCTCAACGAAAAGCGCGGCGAGATCACCAAGATCGAACTCAAGCAGCGCGTCAACGTGATCATGGTACCCAACAAGTCCATGGACACGCCGCACTACAAGCTCGAGCGCCTCAAGCATGACGATGCACGCCTCGAAAGCATGGAAGCCAGCTACAAGCTGGCCGAGGAACTGGACGCCGAAACCACGGTGACGCGCCGCTCCCAGGAACCCACCAACAAGCAGACGCCCATGATCAAGGGTGTGCTGCCCGACATGCCGGCGCCCATCGCCGAGCCCCGTCCCGAAGGCAGCCGCAGCCGTCCGGGCCAGCGCGATGCCAGGCCTGCAGCGGCCGCCTCCCCAGCGCCGACCGCTGCCCCCGTGGTCGTCCGTGAACAGGGCTTCTTCGCCTGGCTCAAGAGCCTGTTCGGCTTTGGCACGGCGCCTGCCCCGGTGGCAGCTCCCGTGGCCCCTGCCGAGGCTCCGGTACGCGAAGCGCGCCGTGAAGGCCGCAACGACAACCGTGGCCGCCGCAACGAGCGTGGCGACCGCACCGAGCGCAATGCCGAGCGCGCCGGCACCCCCAATGCGGAACGTCAGGCTGGCGGAGGCGACCGCAGTCGCCGCAACGCTGAACGTGGCGAGCGCACGGAGCGCGGTGAACGAACAGAGCGTGGTGAGCGCCGCGGCCGTGGTGAACGCAGCCGTGACGGCGAGAACCGCCAGCCGCTGGAAGCCGTGAATGCCGTGGCCGCCGATGGCAGCGCCATCGAGGCACCCCGCGCCGAGCGCACGCCGCGCGGCGAGCGCCAGGAACGAGGCGAAGGCCGCCGCGAGCGTGGTGAACGAGGCGAACGCAGTGAACGTGGCGAACGCCAGCCCCGTCCATTCGACGCAGTGGCCGAGGGTGACGAAAACCTGGGCAACCAGGTCCAGCAACAGGATGAAGCCCAGGGCAATGCCGCCCCTGCCTTCGGCGAAGAGCAACCGCGCCAGCGCCGTTCGCGCGACCGCTATGGCCGTGACCGCCGCGAGCGTGGCGACCGGGGCGACCGTGCGGAGCGCGCCCCGCGTGAAGGCGAAGCCCTCGAGGCCTTCGAACCTGTCGAAGCCACCGCGCCCGGGCAGGACCAGCCAGCCCGCCGCAGCTACTTCAATGCGACAAGTGCTGCCACCGGCGCCCAGGCCTCAGCAGTGGTCGCCGAAGCCGTGGTACCCGCTGCCGCGGTCGCAGCCGTGGAGCCCCAGCCCGCTGCCGAGCCCGCGCAGCAGACAGCCGCAGCACCTGCCCCGGTGGCAGCGCCCATGGCTGCCACACCTGCTGCCGCAGCGGCCGATCCGCAGCCCATGGCTGCCGGGCGCGGCCTGCCCAAGGTCCAGTCCTACGCGCTGCCGATCTCCGAACTGCAGGCACTCGCCGAGGCTTCGGGCCTGCAATGGGTGGGCTCCGACCCCGACAAGGTCGCTGCCGTCCAGGCCGCCATCGCTGCCGAGCCCCAGCCCGAGCGCGTGGTGCGCGAGCGCCCGCCGCTGATCGTCCTCGATGATGGTCCGTTGATCCTTGTGGAGACCCGCAAGGATCTCGGCGACCTGCAACTGCCGTTCGAGCAACAGCAGCGGCAGGGCACGGCCCACGTCTGACGGCAGGCGGTGACGACACAGGGGCCCTCGTGGCCCCTGTTTGTTTTCGCCTTCGTCTCCATTTCCCTTCTTTCCCCCTTTTCCAGGAACCACCGCCTGCCATGCTGCTGCTGCTCTCCCCCGCCAAGTCGCTGGACTACGACACGCCACTGCCCCATGGTCTGGCGCACACGCTGCCCGTCTTCTCCGAGCAGCCCCAGGAGCTGATCGAGGTGCTGCGCCGCCAGTCTCCCCAGCAACTGTCGCAGCTCATGGGCATCAGCGACAAGCTGGCCGCGCTCAACGTGGCGCGCTATGAAGCCTTCAGCCCACGCTTCACGGCCGACAATTCCCGCCAGGCACTGCTGGCGTTCAACGGCGACGTCTACGAAGGCCTTCAGGCGCGCAGCCTGGATACCGAGGACCTCGACTGGGCACAGAAGCACCTGGCCATTCTCAGCGGCCTGTACGGCGTGCTGCGTCCGCTCGACCGGATGCAGCCCTATCGACTGGAAATGGGCACCCGCCTGGAGACGGAGCACGGCAGCAACCTGTACCAGTTCTGGGGCAACCGCATCGCCGAATACCTGAACCAGCGCGCAGCCCGCCAGCCTGCCAGCGAACGCGTCATCGTCAACCTGGCTTCGCAGGAATACTTCAAATCGGTAGACTTGAAGCACCTCAAGCCCCCGGTGGTGGAGTGCGCGTTCGAGGATTACAAGAACGGCTCCTACAAGATCATCAGCTTCCATGCCAAACGCGCGCGCGGGCTGATGGCACGATTTGCCATACGACAGCGCGCCCGCAGCGTGGCCGAACTCCAGGCCTTCGACCTGGAAGGCTACGCGCTGGCACCGGCCTCATCGACGCCTGCGCGGCTCGTGTTCCGCCGCAAGACGGCCGAGTGAGCCCCGCCCGCCGCTGTGGCGGCCCCTGGTTTCGACGCCTTTGGAGTCCATTCAACGCGGCAAGGGCCGCCTGCACGCCATGAGCCTCAATCCCTCCTCCCCCGATTCCCAGACCACGGCGCAGGACCTGCCGCCAGGCCTCACGCCCGAGCTCATGCAATGGGTGCAGGAGCAAAGCGCATCCGGTGTTTCACCCGCCGCCCTGCTGCGGTCCATGCGCGATGTGGGCTGGAGCGAAGCGCTGGCACGCAAGGCGCTGGGCCTGCCCGGGGAGATCGAAGCGGCCCCGGCCGCCGCCATCGTCTCTGCCTCCAGCCTGCCCGAGCCGGACCTCGCCCAGGACCCCTGCACCATCGATGTCGGCGACCGCCAGGTCCAGGTGCTGGTGAGCATGCGCAACCCGCGCATCGTGGTCTTCGGCAACCTGCTGTCGGATGAGGAATGCGAGGCCATCATCGCCGCCGCGCGACCACGCATGGCCCGTTCGCTCACGGTGGCCACGCAAAGCGGGGGCGAAGAGATCAATGAGGACCGCACCAGCAACGGCATGTTCTTCCAGCGCGGGGAAACGGGCATCGTCAGCCGGCTGGAGGAGCGCATCGCCCGCCTCGTGCGCTGGCCGCTGGACCACGGCGAAGGCCTGCAGGTGCTGCACTACGGACCTGGGGCCGAATACAAGCCCCACCACGACTATTTTGCGCCCCACGAGCCCGGCACGCCGACCATCCTCAAGCGCGGTGGCCAGCGCGTGGGCACCTTGGTGATCTACCTGAACGAGCCCGAGCGCGGCGGCGCCACCGTCTTCCCCGAGGTCCCACTGCAGGTGGTGCCACGCCGGGGCAATGCCGTCTTCTTCAGCTATGAACGCCCCGATCCTTCCACGCGCACCCTGCACGGTGGTGCCCCCGTGCTGGCTGGCGAGAAGTGGATCGCCACCAAATGGCTGCGCGAGCGCGAATTTCACTGAGAAATAGCGCCGCGACAAGGCCGCCAGCCGTATCGGCTCCATAGGGCTTGCAATGCCTGCAGGCATCGAATTTCAGTTAGCTTTGAGGGCTTGATCCGCGCATCTTCGCCTGGCGTGGACAGCCCAGGCCCAGAAAATCGCCGGCACGGCCGGCCCATCTCCCATGAACACACCCGAACAATCCCAGCTGGGCAAGAGCTCCGCCTACATCGACCAGTACGACCCCTCGCTGCTCTTTCCCCTGCCACGCGCTCCCAAGCGCGAGGAAATCGGCCTGAGCGGCGGCCAGATGCCTTTTTTCGGTGCCGACCTCTGGACCGCCTTCGAGCTGTCCTGGCTCAATCCGCGCGGAAAGCCCCAGGTGGCGCTCGCGCATTTCACCATCCCCTGCGAGACGCCCAACCTCATCGAGAGCAAGTCCTTCAAGCTCTATCTGAACAGCTTCAACAACACCCGCCTCGCCGACGCCAGTGAAGTGCAGGCCCGGCTGCGCGCCGACCTGGCCGAGGCCCTGTGGCGCGGCAGCGGCAAGAACGGCAGCATCGGCGTGAAGGTCATCGGCCTGGACCGCTTCGACCAGGAAATGGTGCAGGAGCTCGATGGCCTGCTGCTGGACCGTCTCGATGTGGAATGCACGCAATACCAGCCAGCCCCGGAGCTGCTGCGTGCCAACCATGGGGAAGCACCCGTCACCGAAACCCTGGTCAGCCACCTGCTCAAGAGCAACTGCCTGGTCACGGGCCAGCCCGACTGGGGCAGCGTGCAGATCCAGTACAGCGGCGCGCAGATCGATCAGGAGGGGCTGCTGCAATACCTGGTCAGCTTTCGCAACCACAACGAATTCCACGAGCAGTGCGTGGAGCGCATCTTCATGGATGTCTGGACACGCTGCCGCCCCATCAAGCTGTCGGTCTACGCGCGCTACACGCGCCGTGGCGGCCTGGACATCAACCCGTTTCGTACCAGCCATCCCGGGGCGCTGCCGGCCAACGTGCGCTCGGCACGGCAGTAGGCTCACCGCCTGCGCTGCCCGGCTCAGCGCAGCGTGAACACCTCCAGCGACCGCTCCAGCGACTGCGCACTGGCGCGCAGCGAGCCGGCGGCGCCGGCCGACTGCTCGACCAGGGCGGCATTCTGCTGGGTGACGGAGTCGAGCTGGGCCACGGCCTCGTTGACCTGGGCGATGCCGACCGACTGCTCGCGCGTGGCGATGCTGATCTGGTGGACCAGGTCGCTGACGCGACCCACGGCATCGACCATGCCGTCGATGGTGCGACCCGCGGCGTCCATGCGGGCATTGCCGTCATTGATGCCTTCCACCGTGCGGTTGATCAGGCCGCTGATCTCCTTGGCGGCCGAGGCGCTGCGCTGCGCCAGCGCCCGGACCTCGCCGGCCACGACCGCGAAGCCCCTGCCCTGCTCGCCCGCGCGCGCGGCCTCGACAGCCGCGTTGAGGGCCAGCAGGTTGGTCTGGAAGGCAATGCTTTCGATCACGCCGATGATCTCGCCCATGCGCCGCGAGGAGCCACGGATGTGCTCCATGGCCGAGCCCACCTCCTGGATGGCGGCCCCGCTCCTGCCCGCCACCTGGCGGCTCTGATCGCTCTCATTCGCCATGAGCTGGGCCGTGTCGGCGGTCTGCGCGACGGTGCCGGAGATCTCCTCCATCGACGCCGCCGTCTGCTGCAGGCTGGTGGCCTGGGATTCGGTGCGCTGAGCCAGGTCGAAGCTGCCCTGGGCGATTTCATGGGCCGTGGTGGCGAAGCCGCGCATTTCCGTGCGCACGTCGCCGACCACAGCGCGCAGATTGATCTGAATCTGCTGCAGCCGCTGCATCAGGGCACCCATGGCACCGGTGCAGTCATGCTCCAGGTTCGTGCCCAGCTGGCAGCTGGCGATGTCGGCAGCAAAGCTGCTGGCCTTGTCCAGACCCGCCACACAGCGTTGCTGGAAGCGCCACAGTACAAAGCCTCCGCCGGCCAGCAACACGGCCAGCCGTGCGCCCCAGGCTGCCGCCCCCTGCAAGCCCAGCAGGTCGGGCAGCATGGCGGCCAGGCCCACACCGCCCAGCATCAGCGCCATGCGGGAGGTCAGGCCCAGATCACCGCGCCGGTCCCACAGGCCGGCCAGACCCAGCCGACGCAGTTCGCCACCGCGCAGACGCAGCGTCTCGCGCCCGGACTCTGCCTCGGCGCGCATGCGCGCGTACAGGGCTTCGGCGGCCTCGATCTCGGCCATCTTCGGCTTCGTGCGCACCGACAGGTAGCCGCGCGGCCTGCCGCCCTCCATGATGGGGGTGACGTTGGCGCGCACCCAGTAGTGGTCGCCATTCTTGCGCCGATTCTTGACCAGTGCCGTCCACGGATAGCCGTGGGCGATGGTGCGCCACATGTCCTTGAAGGCCGCGGCGGGCATGTCGGGATGGCGGATCAGGTTGTGGGGCTGGTCGATCAGTTCCTCATAGGAATAGCCGCTGACCCGCACGAAAGCCGGGTTGCAATGGGTGATCTCGCCCTTGGTGTTGGTGACGGACACCAGCAGTTCATCGCCTGGAAAATCGTAGTTGAGCTGGCTGACGGGCAGGTTCATGCGCATGGGTACCACTCCTTTGGCTGTCTCTTGTTATGGTGAAATGGCAAGGCGAAGCGCGCTGAAGCCACCGGAATCCATCAAACGGAAACACAAATTCACATTTCCAAATCATCTCACAGTAGGCTTACGCAAGCGCCATGCTCGGAACTGGTGCATGGTTTTTTGCAGCGCATACGCCAGATCTGTGGTGATGATTCAGAACAGTTGAGGTGTAAAGGGATCGCTGTCGGGTGCGGGCTGGATGGTGCCCCGCAGCAGTTGCTCTCGCGCCAATGGGTCCTGGGCCGAGGCTTCCCAGTCGGCCTTGCGCACCAGGTTGCCCACGCGCACGCCCAGCAGGCGCAAGCGTTTGGTCAGCGGCACGCGCTTGAGGCACTGCCCCGCGGCGTGGCGCAGCGTGCGGGCGTCGGCCATAGGCAGCTCCAGCGTATGGTCGCGCGTGGCGGTCTTGAAGTCGTCGTAGCGCAGCTTGATGCCCACGGTACGCCCCATGTAGCCCTTGCGCTGCAGGTCCTGGGCCAGACGCTCGCACAGGTCGGTGAAGATGGCGCCCAGCTCGGCACGGTCGCGCACGGCGTGCAGGTCGCGCTCGAAGGTGGTCTCCCGGCTCATGGACACGGGCTCGCTGTGCGTGACCACGGGCCGTTCGTCATGCCCCCGCGAGACGCCGTGCAGCCAGTGCCCGTAGGAGCGGCCGAACCATTGCACGAGCTGGGGCAGGCTTTGCGCGGCCAGCTCACCAATGGTGTGTATGCCCAGGGATTGCAGTTTGGCATCGGCCTTGGGGCCTATGCCATTGATCTTTCGGCAGGCCAGCGGCCAGATGCGGCCTTCCAGGTCCTGTGGCTGGACGATGGAGATGCCATTGGGCTTGTCGAACTCGCTGGCCATCTTGGCCAGCAGCTTGTTGGGCGCCACGCCGATGGAGCAAGTCAGGCCCGTGGCGTCGAAGATGGATTTCTGGATCAGACGCGCCAGCACACGCCCGCCTTCGCGCTGGCCGCCGGGCACATCGGTGAAGTCGATGTAGACCTCGTCCACACCCCGATCCTCCATCTGCGGTGCGATGGAGACGATGATCTCCTTGAAGGCATGCGAAAAGCGCCGCACCTCGGCAAAGTCCACGGGCAGCAGGATGGCCTGGGGGCACAGGCGCGCGGCCTTCATCATGCCCATGGCGGACCCGACGCCGAACTGGCGCGCCGGATAGGTGGCGGTGGTGATCACGCCCCGGCCCGCGTAGTCCTTGAGGCGCGAGAATGCCTCGACCGGAATCTCGTTCAGCCGCCCGGCGTAGCGGGCCTCCAGCGCCTCGTCATGCGCGCGGCGACCACCCCCGATGACCACGGGCAGGCCCTTGAGCTGCGGATAGCGCAGCAACTCCACCGAGGCATAGAAGGCATCCATGTCCAGGTGGGCGATGCGGCGCGGCAGGCCTGCCTGCGCCGGGGTCGTGGGGTTCGTCGATGGGGTTTCGGGCACGCCGCCATTATTGCGGCAACTGTGCATTCATACAGCCCCAAGACCGCTCATCCCTGCAGGCAGATCAACACGAGGCCGAGGACCATCAGGCCCATGCCGATCTTCTCCTGGCGGCTCAGGCTTTCGCTGAGCACGCGGCGCGAGACGATGTAGCTGAAGACCACTTCGACCATGCCCAGCGTGCGCACGGGGGCCGCGCCCTGCATGGCATAGGCGGTGAACCAGGCCAGCGAGGCCGCCGCGCCCATGCCGCCGGCCAGCAGCGAGACCCGCCAGGCGCGGAAGATGGGGCGCAGGCCCTGCGCATGGGTGCGCGCGATCCAGGCCCCCAGACCCAGGGTCTGCATCAGTTGCGCGATCAGCACTCCCCAGGCGCCCGACAGCCAGGGCGAGGTCTCGCCCAGCCGCGCCAGCTCTACGGCACCGCCGCGGTAGCCCACGGTGGCGACGGCGAAGCAGGCACCGCAGGCCAGACCGTACAGGGCCGAGCGGCTGGCCCATGCCGACAACGACAGCATCTGCCCGCGCGGCGGCAGCGACAGGATGAGCACGCCGAAGGTGGCCAATGCCATGGCCACCAGGGCCACAGCCGTGGGCAGTTCGTGCAGGAAGATGCCCGCGAACAAGGCCACCTGCAGCACTTCCGTCTTGGACAGGGTCACGGCCACGGCGAAATTGCGTTCCTTCATGGCCAGCAGCAGGGCAGCCGTGGCCGCGACCTGGAAGAACGCGCCCAGCGCGATCCAGCCCAGGTAGGTCCAGGAGAACTGCGGCAGGGTCCAGGCACCGTCTCGTGCGGCGTACAGCGCCAGCAGGTAGGCACCGGCGAACGGCAGGCCGTAGAGAAAGCGCACCAGCGTCGCCGGCAGGGTGCCAAGCTCTGCGGTCAGCGAGCGCTGGGCCGTGTTGCGCACGGTCTGGGCCGCCGCAGCGAACAGCACCACGGGAACCCACAGCCAGGTCATGTCTTGAAGGGAAAAGGGCATTTCGGCAGATAAAGGAACGCACAAGGCAAGGCGCCGGCCAGCATAGCGCCAGCCTGTACGCCGGGCACACGCGCTTGGCGAGGGCCGCCCCGCCCGCCAGCGAAACGGGCGGACTTGCACGAGGCCGGACGGCCGCCCTCCTCGGATCCAACGGTTCCGGCTGCACCTGCTGGCAGCACACTCCTCGCCAACGACGCCGGCGGCTCAGGCCCGCACGGCGTCGCAGAACGCCGAGGGCGTCATGCCGAAATGGCGGCGAAAGGCCAGCGAATAGGCGCTGTGGCTCTCATAGCCGGCCCCCAGCGCCACCTGGAGTATGGACTGCCCTTCCAGCAGGGGCTGCATGGACGACAGCAGCCGCGCACGCTGGCGCCAGCGCCCGAAGCTCAGGCCCGTGGCCCGCAGGAAATGGCGGTGGAAGGTCTTTTCGCCCATGGCCAGACGCTCGGCCCAAGTGCCGGCGGTGGCGGCCAGGGCCGCCGCGTCCTTGCCTTCAGCCAGCGCGCGGCACACGCCCGCCATCCGCGCCTCCTGGGGCCAGGGCAGGTACAGCGGGACCACGGGGGGCTGGCGCAGCTCCTGCAGCAGCAGGTCCACCACCAGGCGGTCGCGCGGATTTCTCCGCCCGCAGGCAGGCCAGCGCGCCACCTCGCTGATGAGCTCGCGCAGAAGGGGCGAGACCTCGATCACGCAGTCCACCTCCGGAAGGCCTGCCGCCGCCTGGGCGTCAACGAACAGGCTGCGCACCTGTACGGCGCCACGCATGCGCAAGGCATGCGGCACGCCCGAGCGCAGCCAGACGCCGCGCGTGGGCGGCACCACCCAGCGCCCGCTGCGCGCACGCACCTCCAGCACGCCCTGCACGGCGTACAGCAGCTGGCAGCATCCGTGGGAGTGCTCCTCGACCTCCAGCCCCGCCGGATAGTCGGCGGCCACGCCGCTGACGGGCAAGGGCGCGGCCGCCTGCAGCTCGGGCAGGCCGGCGTGGCCGCAGGGCACGGTGGGCAGATCGGTGACGGTGCGCATGTTTGTCCAGATCCATGGAGGAAATGAGAAATTCTATGAAGACAGACAAACGCTCTGCCCGCAAACTGGCACCTGTTCGCCGTGATCCAACGCCATCGCACCATGTCACCCCTGCCCTCGTCCTCCCTGCTATCCCTGGCCCATGGCCGGGGTCCGGGCGCCTGCGCAGGCGCCGCATTTCGCACCGACTCTCCCTGATCCCGGCCTGGCGCAGCTTCCCGCAGTGGAAGCCAGGAGAGCGGGGCCGCCGTCCATACGGCGGCTGCAAACCCCAGCGTTTCCTGCGAGGCCCGCATGCTGAAGAATCCCGCGTCCCGATATCTCCCCTTTCCCACCATCGATCTGCCCGACCGCCAATGGCCGTCACGCCAGTTGAGCCAGGCACCCGTGTGGCTGTCCACCGATCTGCGCGACGGCAACCAGGCGCTGTTCGAACCCATGAACCGCGAGCGCAAGCTGCGCCTGTTCCACGAGCTGGTGCGCATTGGCTTCAAGGAGATCGAGGTGGGCTTTCCCTCGGCCTCGCAGACCGACTACGCCATCGTGCGCCACCTGATCGACGAGAACCTGATCCCCGCCGACGTGACACCCATGGTCATCACCCAGCTGCGCGAGGACCTGATCCGCGCCACCGTGGACAGCGTGGCCGGCGCGCGCCGCGCCATCGTGCACTTCTACAACGCCATCGCACCCGCCTGGCGGGAGATCGTCTTCGGCATGGAAGTACCCGGGATCATCGCCATGGTGGAGCGGCATATCGCCCTGCTGCGCGAACTGACCGATGCGCATCCCGAGACCGAATGGGTGCTGCAGTACTCACCCGAGACCTTCTGCATGGCCGAGCTCGACGTATCGCTGGCCGTCTGCAACGCGGCCATACGCGCCTGGGATGCCGGCCCGGCGCGCCCCATGATCATCAACCTGCCGACCACGGTGGAGGTGAGCACGGCCAATGTCTTCGCCGACCAGATCGAATGGATGCACCGGCGCCTGGAACGGCGCGAGCACATCGTGCTGTCCGTGCACCCGCACAACGACCGGGGCACGGGTGTGGCCTGCGCCGAGCAGGCCCTGCTGGCCGGCGCCCAGCGCGTGGAGGGCTGCCTGTTCGGCAATGGCGAGCGCAGCGGCAACCTCGACGTGGTGACGCTGGCGCTGAACCTGTACACGCAGGGCATCGCGCCGGGCCTGGACTTCTCGGACATCGCGGCCGTGGCCCGCATTGCCGAGGAATGCACGGCCTTGCCCATCCATCCGCGCCATCCCTATGTGGGGGACCTGGTGTTCACGGCCTTCTCCGGCTCGCACCAGGACGCCATCTCCAAGGGCTTCGCGGCGCAACGCCCCGACGCACCCTGGCGCGTTCCCTACCTGCCCATCGACCCGCAGGACCTGGGCCGCACCTACGACAGCATCGTGCGGGTCAACAGCCAGTCGGGCAAGGGCGGCATCGCCTTCCTGCTGCAGCGCGACCATGGCGTGGCCATGCCGCGGCGCATGCAGGTGGAGTTCAGCGCGGTGGTGCAGCGGCAGGCCGACACCAGCGAGACCGAACTGGCCAGCGAGGCGCTCTGGGCGCTGTTCGAGGCCACCTATCTCGCCCCCGAAGGCCTGCCCTGGCGCTACCGCAGCCACCACCTGTTCGACAGCACCCTGGGCCAGGGCATCTCGCTCGAAGTGGACACCGCCGACGGCCTGCGGCTGCAACTGCAGGGCGAGGGCAGCGGCCCCATCGATGCCGTGGCCGCCGCCATCGGCCAGCACCTGGGCCTGGCAATGCGCATCGACCACTACGAGGAACGCAGCCTGGGCCAGGGCGCGGGGGCCAGGGCGCTGGCCATCGTGGAGGCCGCCCTGCCTGGCGTGGCCGGCACGCGCTTTGGCGCAGGGCGCCATGCCAACATCGTGACCGCCTCCATCCTGGCCGTGCTGCATGCGGCGGGACGTCTGGCTGCGGCACGCATCGCCGAGCCCGCGCGGTCCGAGGCCTGACGCGGCCGCTCTCCCCGGGCATCAACACAAAGGACCGCCTCGGCGGTCCTTTCTTCTGTCAGCTGACTGGCTGGTACCGCTTCAGCGGTCGGCTCCCGGATAGGTGCCCGGCAACAGGATGGATCGGTCCACGGTATCGATCCGCGTATGGCCGCAGAAGGCCATGGTGGTCTCCAGCTCCTTCTGGATGATCTGCAGCGCGCGCGTCACGCCGTCCTGGCCGTAGGCGCCCAGGCCATAGAGGAAGCTGCGGCCGATCATCGTGCCCCGCGCGCCCAGGGCCCGGGCCTTGAGCACGTCCTGGCCGCTGCGGATGCCACCGTCCATCCAGACCTCGATGCGCTTGCCGGCCGCTTCGGCGATGGCAGGCAGCGCCTCGATGGAGGACGGCGCGCCATCGAGCTGGCGGCCGCCATGGTTGCTGACGATGAGCGCATCGGCCCCGCTGTCCGCCGCCAGGCGCGCATCCTCCGCGTCCATGATGCCCTTGAGGATGAGCTTGCCGCCCCAGAGCCTCTTGATGCGCTCCACATCATTCCAGTTGAGGCTGGGATCGAACTGGCTGGCCGTCCAGGACGACAGCGAGCTCATGTCCGCCACGCCGTCCACATGGCCGACGATATTGCCGAAGCTGCGGCGCTTCGTGCCCAGCATGCCCAGGCACCAGTGGGGTTTGGTCGCCAGGTTGGCGAGGTTGCGCAGCGTGGGCTTCGGGGGCGTGGACAGGCCGTTCTTGATGTCCTTGTGGCGCTGACCCAGGATCTGCAGGTCCAGCGTCAGCACCAGGGCCGAGCAGTTGGCGGCGCGCGCCCGCTCGATCAGGCGCTCCATGAAGCCGCGGTCGCGCATCACGTAGAGCTGGAACCAGAACGGGTGGCGGCCCGTGTGCTCGGCGATGTCCTCGATGGAGCAGATGCTCATGGTGGACAGCGTGAAAGGGATGCCGAAGGCCTTGGCCGCCCGCGCCCCCAGGATTTCGCCGTCGGCGTGCTGCATGCCGGTCAGGCCCGTGGGCGCGATGGCCACGGGCATGGCCACCTCCTGGCCGATCATGGTGGTGCGCGTGCTGCGCCCCTCCATGTTCACGGCCACGCGCTGGCGCAGCTTGATCTTCTGGAAGTCGTCCTCGTTGGCGCGGTAGGTGCCCTGGGTGTAGGAGCCCGAGTCGGCGTAGTCATAGAACATGCGCGGCACGCGGCGCTGTGCCACGGCACGCAGGTCTTCGATGCAGGTGATTTTGGAAAGGTCGGTGGACACGTGTGCAAGCCTTCTGGAACCCGCTGGCCGCGGGACTGCCGAGCATGGTAGTGCGCACGGCGGGTTCCGGTCACCCGCTGGGGTTTGAAGTGATTTGTGCACCGATTGAAATTTTCTCTCGCACAGTCCGACCAAGGGCTAACGCTAGTGTGCCGATCACTGCAGCGGAGGAGCATCCCGGCCGCACAACGCAAAAAACGCTTTCCAAAAAGGAGAAAGTCCTATGGTCTGGCAACAGGTTTACGATCCGCTGTCCAACATGTGGCTGTCCACCCTGCTCGCGGCCGTACCGGTCGTGGTGATGCTGGTGGGCCTGGGCTTACTGCACATGAAGGCCCACCTGGCCGCCGGCGCGGGGCTGGTGGCGGCGCTGGTGATCGCCATCTTCGTCTACGACATGCCGACCGGCATGGCCGGGCGCGCAGCGCTGTTCGGCGGCTTCACGGGCCTGCTGCCCATCGGCTGGATCGTGCTGAACATCATCTTCCTGCACCAGCTGACCGAGAAGAACGGCAGCTTCAAGATCCTGCAGGACTCCATTGCGGGCATCACCGAGGACCGACGCATACAGCTGCTGCTGATCGCCTTCGCCTTCGGCGCCTTCTTCGAGGGCGCGGCCGGCTTCGGCACGCCCGTGGCCGTGACGGCGGCCATCCTGATCGGACTGGGCTTTTCGCCGCTGGCCGCCTCGGGCCTGTCGCTGATCGCCAATACCGCGCCCGTGGCCTTCGGTGCGCTGGGCACACCGGTGATCACGCTGGCCAAGGTGCATGGCTACGATCTCATGGAGGTCACGGCCATGGTGGGCCGCCAGTTGCCGTTCTTCTCGGTGCTGGTGCCGTTCTGGCTGATCTGGGCCTTCGCGGGGCGCAAGGCCATGATGGAGATCTGGCCGGTCATCCTCGTGACCGGCGTGTCCTTCGCCATACCCCAGTACCTGGTGTCCAACTTCATCGGCCCGGAGCTCGTGGACATCATCGCGGCCATCGTCTCCATGGTCTGCATCGTCGCCTTCCTGCGCGTGTGGCAGCCCAGGAGCATCTGGCGCTCGACCTCGCTCAAGGGCCATGAGCAAAGCGGCGGCGAGGCCCGGCAGGCCAGCGCCGTGACCCAGCACCCGCGCGCCGACGTGATCCGCGCCTGGACGCCCTGGGCCATCCTCACGGTCTTCGTCTTCATCTGGGGCCTGCCCTCGGTCAAGGCCGCGCTCAACGGCCTGTTCGCCCCGGCCTTTCCGATGGAGGGCCTGCACAACCTGGTCGAGAAGGTGCCGCCCGTGGTGCGCCAGCCCACCAGGGAAGGCGCCATCTACACGCTGAACCTGCTGTCGGCCACCGGAACGGGCATCCTGCTGTCGGCCATCGTGGGCGGCCTGGTCATGAAATACAACCCCGTGCAGCTGGCCGGCCAGTTCCTGCGCACCCTCTGGCTGGTGCGCTACTCGCTGCTGACCATCGTGCTGATGCTGGCCCTGGGCACGCTCACACGCTACTCCGGCACGGACACCACGCTGGGCCTGGCCTTCGCCAACACGGGCGTCTTCTACCCCTTCTTCGGCACCCTGATGGGCTGGCTGGGCGTGGCGCTCACGGGTTCGGACACGGCATCGAACGTGCTGTTCGGCGGCATGCAGAAGGTGGCCGCAGAGCAGCTGGGCCTGTCGCCCAACCTCATGGGCGCGGCCAACAGCTCAGGCGGCGTGATGGGCAAGATGATCGACGCCCAGTCCATCGTCGTCGCCTCCACGGCCACGCGCTGGTTCAACCACGAGGGCGACATCCTGCGCTACGTGTTCTTCCACTCCATCGCCCTGGCCTGCCTGATGGGCATCTTCGTAACTTTGCAGGCCTATGTCTGGCCGTTCAGACTGATGGTGAACTGACGCAGCCCACGCCGGGCATCACCGCCGGCAGTTAACGACGCCGTTGCCCGGAAGTGAAGCTGGAGATATAGTTGCAAGATACAACATTTCTTCACCTGTCCTTCCGGAGCACGGCATGCCGCAGCACGATCTTTCCCTGGTGGACGGTATCCGCACCGCCTCGCGCCTGATGGTGCGCGAGCTGGGCTTCATGCAGGCCACGCTGGCAGCCACGGACTACCCTCCCTCGGCCGTACATGCCATTTTGGAGATCGGTGCGCAGGGGCGCATGCCGGCCTCGCAACTGGCCCAGGTCCTGGGGCTGGAGAAGTCCAGCATCAGCCGCATGGCACGCAAGCTGGTGGAGGCCGGTGAGCTGAAGGAAATGGCCGATGGAGAGGATGGCCGCATCAAGCAACTGGCACTCACCGCCAAGGGCCGGCGCACGCTGGCCGCCATCGAGGCCTTCGGACGCCAGCAGGTGACGGCCGCGCTGGACCGCATGCAGCCGCCCCAGCAACAGGCGGTCTCGCGCGGGCTGGCCCTCTACGCCCAGGCACTGCAGGCGCACCGGCAGGAAGAACCCCTGCCCGCGCCCGCACAGATACAGGTCCTGCCCGGATACCGGCCCGGCTGCATCGGCCGCATCGTGGAAATGCATGCGCGCTTCTATGCACGCCACGCAGGTTTCGGCGTCTTCTTCGAAAGCCGTGTGGCCAGTGGCCTGGCCGAGTTCGCAGGCCGGCTGGACAAGCCCTGCAATCAGTTGTGGACGGCGCTGGACGGCGAGCGCATCGTGGGTTCGGTGGCCATCGATGGCGAGGACCTGGGCAACGGCCAGGCCCATCTGCGCTGGTTCATCCTGGACGACGGCCTGCGCGGCGCAGGCATAGGCCGCCAACTGCTGCAGCAGGCCTTGGAGTTTTGCGACCGCCACGGCTTCGAGGCCACCCAGCTGTGGACCTTCCGGGGCCTGGATGCGGCACGCCGGCTCTACGAATCCTCGGGCTTCGCGCAGGCCGAGGAATGGGAGGGGCAGCAATGGGGCACGCCCGTGACGGAGCAGCGGTTCGTGCGGCCAGGGCCGCGCGCAGGCTCCGGCGGCTGAGCCGTTCACATGCCCTGCTCTCCCGCCACCAGCACGAAGGCAATGCGCGCAGGCCGGCCAGAGCGGTTGGCCCAGGCATGGTTGGTGCCGCGCTGTATGAGCACGTCTCCGGCGCGCAGCACGGTTTCCTGGCGATCCAGGATCGCGACCAGCTCGCCTTGCAGCATCAGCGCGTAGTCCACCGTATCCGTGCGGTGCATGCCCGGATGCTCACCGGGCTGCACGTTGCGATGGGCGTCGCCGTACATGCGCGCGAAGGTGGCATTGAGCGCGCGCTGCAGCTCCTGCGGATTGGTGGGCTCGGGCGGAATGTCCAGGATGCGCAGCACCGTTCCGTAGGGCGGTGGCGCCACGCCCTGGTGGATGGCAATGGTATCTGGCGCATCGATCTGCGCGGGAGAGGCATCGGTGCGCCAGAGGTTGGTGATGCGGTAGCCGGGGCGTTCCTCGACCAGGCGCACGGCGGGCGATGCCCCGTCCTCGGCAATGAAGGAGCGGCCCTGTGCGTCGTTGGCCGTGATCACGCGGCGGATGGGGGGCAGGCTGGAATCTGTCATGGGTGGAAATCGATCGAAATGCAAAACCGGGAAACTCAGGGAGCGGGATGGCGTTGCGCTGCCTCGCCCTGCTTGCGGAATTCATCGCGGATGCGCCGCTCCCACTGGCGGCGGTCCTGGGGGAAGACCACCTGGTCGCCGCGCTGGGCCACCTGCCTGACGGCGTCCGAGCGCGCGGCGGCGGCACAGGCGGCATCCAGCCGGCCCAGCACCGCCTCGGGCACGCCACGCGGCACGAACAGACCGGCGAAGGACTCCTCCTGCACCGCCATGCCCAACTCCCTGAAGGTGGGCACTTCGGGGAAGGCCGGGTGGCGGCGCTCCGAGGCCACGGCCAGCAGGCGCAGCTTGCCCGCACGGATCTGGGGCGCTGCCGAGGCCGCGATGCTGCTGACGAAATCCAGGCGCCCGGCCAGCAATTCCTGGATGGAGCCGGCATCGCCCTTGTAGGGCACATGCAAGAACTTGAGCGCCTGGTCGCGCTCCAGCTGGTCCATGGCCAGGAAGGGGGCCGAATTCGGCCCTGGCGATCCGTAGCTCAGCGACCCCTTCTTCGCGGCCGCCACCAGGTCGCCGATGGACTTGAAGGGGCTGTCGGCTCGCACGCTCACGCCCAGGATGTTCTCGGTGACGCCGCACAGCGGCTGCACGCTGTCCGGCCCCAGCTTCAGGCCCTTGACGTAGTGCGGCTGCACGGTGATGGGGGTCATGGGCGTGAAGGCCAGCGTCAGCCCGTCGGCCGGTGCCTGGGCCAGCAGGTTCATGCCGATCACGCCCGAGCCCCCGTCGCGCGAGACCACGACCACGCTCTGGCCCAGTTGCTGGCGGAATTCCTCGGCCAGCGTGCGCGCCATGACATCGGTGGAACTGCCCGCCGCCCAGGGGTTGATGAGGGTCAGGGGCCGCGACGGAAAGGATTCCTGCGCGGCGGCAACGGTGCAGCCCAGCGCCATCAGGGCGGCGAGCCACTTGCGGGTCGTCATGGTGTGTCTCCTTGTGATTTCTGGAATCGGGTAGCATGGTAATTCAGTCAGTCGACTGAATCAATCCCATGCAAGCTTGGGACGTCAGGCTTTGGCGTGGAACGTCCCCGCGCTGACTATGATCCGCAGCCATGACGCCCAGCACCGATGACACGCCGGCCGTGGAACCCCGCGCCCAGGCCCGCGAACGCCTTCTGAAGGCTGCAGAACAGCTGTTTGCACGGCATGGCTATGCGGGCACCTCGCTGCGCGCCGTCATGGCGCTGGCCGAGGTGGACACGGGGGCCATCCACTACCATTTCCGCAACAAGCTGGGTCTGCTCAAGGCCTTGTTCGAACAGCGCGTGGCACCCGTCAACGGGGAACGCCATGCGCTGCTGGAGAAGCTGGAGCAGCAGGAGACACCGCCCGCCATCGAGGACATTCTTCGCGCCTTCATCGCTCCCGCGCTGCGCGCCGCGCACAGCGAGGGCGAGGCCGACTTCAACCGCGTCACGGCCCTGTGCTCGGTGGATCCCGAACGGGAGGTCAGGGAAGTGGTGTTTGCCGCCTACGACGAGGCGGCCAGGCGTTTTGCGGCCCTGTTGCGTCAGGCGCTGCCGCAGCTGTCGCAGCACGATTTCCAGTGGCGGCTGGAGTGCATGTACGGCGCCATGATGTACATCCGCTCCGACAACGGCCGTGTCAGCCGCATGCTGGGCTGCGGCCACCGCGCCGATCCCGTGGAGCATGTGATCGACGAGCTGGTGGCCTTCACTGCGGCGGGCCTCAGTGCGGCGGGCCTCCATGCGGAGCGGTGATCGCTGCCAGCGCCTGATCAGCGTCCGCCCGCGCGCGAAGCCACCACGCCGGCGCCACGCACCTCTACCTGCACGCTGTCCAGCACCTGCCCCTTGGCATCGACCAGTTCCAGCCGGTGGCGGCCCGGCCAGGGCATCCAGGCGGCGGCCGCACCCCGGCCAATTTCCTTGGGCGCAGGCTCGGCCGCGCCGGGCGGGGCGGCGCTGACCATGCGCCAGCGCAGGCTGGCGTCCTGCCATTCCTGCATGGCGGCCGTGCCGGCGGGACGGGCCGACAGTTGCACCCGCTGGCGGTCCGGCGGGATGTCGGGGTCCAGCGCGAGGATGGTGCCATTGGCCGGGCGCGCGATGCGCACGGGCGAGGCGGCCGAAGTGCCGCGTCCGGAGGACGAAGCCACCGGCAAGCCGCTGCCCGCCATGGCGAACAGGTTTTGCTGCGTGCCCGCGACAAACCACTCGCCGCGCGCGCTTTCCAGCGGCAGGCCCGAGGCATCGGGCCCGAAGCGCACGGCCTGCTGCAGCACGCCGTCGGGCGCCTTGGGCGCGCGGCTGGGGGTGCGGGCATGCAGGAATCCCATCACGGCCGCCCAGACCGGCGCGGCGCCGCTGGTGCCGCTGACCGAGTGCATGGCATCGCCGCGCGCATTGCCCACCCACACGCCCACGGTGTAGCGCTGCGACCAGCCCACGGCCCAGTTGTCACGCATGTCCTTGCTGGTACCGGTCTTGACGGCCGTCCAGAAGCGCGTGGCCAGCACGCTGTCCGTGCCGAAGGTGGGCGCGCGCGCCATGGGGTCGGACAGGATGTCCCCGACGATGAAGGCCGCGCGCGCATCGATGGCCTGCACGGGCGCCTCGGCCCGGGCCTGGCCCGGAGTCCAGCGCACGGGCGTCAGCTGTCCGCCATTGGCAAGCGCGCGGTAGGCATTGGTCAGCTGCAGCAGCGGCACCTCGGCACTGCCCAGCGCCAGACTGAAGCCGTGGTAGCCGCCGCTTTCGCGCAGCGGCAGGCCCAGGCGCTGCAGCTGGGAGAAGAAGGCATCGGGCGTGACCATGACCAGGGTGCGCACCGCCGGCACATTGAGCGAGGACGCCAGCGCGGTGCGCGCGGAGACCCAGCCCTTGAAGCGCCGGTCGTAGTTCTGCGGGATGTAGAGCCCGTTCTGCGTGGGAATGTGGGCCGAAGAATCCTCGATCAGCGAGGCTGCAGTCAGTCGCCGCTCGGCGATGGCCTGGGCATAGAGAAAGGGCTTGAGCGTGGAACCGGGCTGGCGCATGGCGGTCACGCCATCGACCTCGGCCGCCTGGCTGAGATCGCCCGACGAGCCCACCCAGGCCAGCACATCGCCCGTGGCGTTGTCCAGCACCACGATGGCGCCATCCTCCACATTGCGCCCCTGCAGCTCCCGCAATTGCTGCTGCAGGCTCTGCACGGCAAAGCGCTGCACGGGCGCACTCAGCGTGGATCGCACGCTGGCCAGTCCCCGGGCCTGCCCGCCCGCCAGCAGCCGGCGTGCCAGGTGCGGCGCCATGCCCTCGCTGGCGGCCCATTGGCGGCGCTGCAGCATGCTGGCCGTGAGCAGCTCCATGGCCTTGCAGTCGCGCGCCGCGACGTCCTCGGGCGCCAGTGCCTGCAGCACGCCACAGGCACGCTGGCCCACGCGCTCGGGCAAGGCGTTGGGCGCCCGCACCAGGGCGGCGGCGATGGCCGCCTCGCGTGCATCCAGGCCGTGCGCGGCCTTGCCGAACAGTGTGCGCGACAGCGCGTCTATGCCCACGATCTCGCCACGGAACGGTACCAGATTCAGGTAGGCCTCCAGGATCTGATCCTTGCGCCAACGCCGGTCCAGCACCTGGGCAGCCACGGTCTGGCCGAGTTTCTGCACCACGCTGCGCCCGCCAGGTCCCTGGCGCCAGTCGCCATCCAGCAAGCCCGCCAGCTGCATGGTGATGGTGCTGGCACCCCGTGTGCGCTGGTTCCAGAGATTGCCCCAGGCGGCGGCGGACACGGCCTTCCAGTCCACGCCGCTGTGCTCGTAGAAGCGCTTGTCCTCGCTGAGCACCAGGGCCGTTCGCAGCGCGGGAGAGATATCGGACAGCGCCACCCATTCGCCACGGCGCACGCTGGTGTCCGTGCGCTGGCGCTGGAGCACCTCGCCCTCGCGCGAGAGCAGTGCGGTCTCGGAGGAGCGATGGCCCTCGCGGACTTCGGAAAAGCTGGGCAGCGCCTGGGCGGCACCGGCCGCGAACAGCAGCGCGGCCACCAGGGCCGCGCGGGGAAGGCGCATGAAGGAGGGAGTTCGCCGGCAATGGATCATGGAGCCGGCATTGTCCGCCTTTGCACCCGCAGCTCAGGAAGAATGGCGTATGCCCTTCTTGAGCTTGAAGGACAGCAGCACCATGAGCACGCCGAAGATCACCGCATACGTGGCCAGCACCCAGAGCATGGCCATCATGCCCGCGCCAGGCTGGGCCAGCACGAAGGCGCCGAACAGCACGGACAGCACGCCGCCCAGGATCAGCAGCCACTCGCCCGTGATCTCCTTGCGCAGCCGCACGGCCGCCACGATTTGCAGCAGGCCCGTGACCAGGGCCCATGCGCCGATGTACAGCGTCATCACCAGGGCCGTGACACCCGGCGCCACCACGGTGAGCACGCCCACCACCACGCCAGCCAGGCCCCACAGCAGCAGCACCCACCAGTGGCGCATCTGGTCCCGGCCCTGGATGGCCGAGTACACGCCCAGCAGGCCGTCGACGAACGTGAAGGCGCCGAAGGTGAGGACCAGCGCAGCCAGCGACACGGCCGGCTGCGCCCAGGTCAGCACGCCGAAGGCGATGGCGACCAGGCCGCGCAGCAGAAGCACCCACCAGGTGCGGTGAAGAATCGTGGACAGGGGGTTGGGGCTCATGGATGCTCCTTCAAGAGGGACCCCATGACCTTGGAGCAGGCCCGCAGCACTGTCTGTAGGCGAAGGCCGGTTTGGCAGCGGCGCCTGACCTGGATCAATCCAGCTGCAACAGCAAGGGCTGGTGGCTCGAGTACCGTGCTTCGCTGTTCACGGACCGGCCGCGCACAGGGGCACGCAGGCTTTCGCCGCCCCAGTCGAAATGCTGGGACCGTTCCTGATGCAGCAGGTTCCAGCTGCTGTGCCACTGGTCGATGGACAGGACGCCGTCCTCGCCCGCCGCCCAGGGTGCGGACAGCCGAGCGTATTCGTCCTCATGCAGCAAGAAGTTGAAGTCGCCGCAGAGAACGGCATGCAGCGTGTGCGGTCTGGTCTGCTGGGGCGAGCCATTGCTGGCGGGCTGAGGCGGCGCCAGAACCGGTCCCCGGGCTTCGATCTCCTGCAGGCACAGCACGTAGACATCGCCCCATGGACAGCGCATGCGCGACGATGCGCTCTTGGTCCATGCGGCCGCACCACCGGGCCTTCCAGATGAGGATCTGCATCACCCGGGCAGCGGCTCGCGCAGCTGGAACATATTGCCCTCGGGGTCCATGGCGTTGCAGACGCGAAAGCCAGGCCCTTGCCAGGATTGCTCCCACAGTTGGCCGCCATGGGCGATGACCAGGGGACGCACGGCCGCAAAGCTCTGCACGGTGGCAAAGAACTTGAGGGCCACGTTCTCGCGCGGCTGCGGCGGCTCGGTGATGGTGATGTGCCGCGCGATCGCCTCGGGCACGGCATGCAGCACCATCTGCAGGCCGGGGGACTGCAGCACGATCAGTTCGGACGTATGGTGCTGCATGCGCAGGCCCAGCACCTCCATGTAGAACAGCGCCAGCCTGTCGGGCTGCTTGGCGTAGATGAACAGGCCTGCGGATGCGGGACCGGACATGGTGTTCCTCGGCGACGATGGAGCGGCCACTGTAGCACCGCGCTCAGCTGTGCCCGGGCGCGCGGTTGAGCAGGTGCGTGCGCTGGTCGGCGCTCAGCGACAGGTAGCGCTCGTAGTGGCGCAGGATGTCGGCGATGATCTCCTCGCCGCGCAGGTACTGGATGTCATGACCCAGGCGACCGTCCTCGAAGAAGGTGATGGGCTCGTGGACATGGCGGTGCTCGCCCTCGCTGGCGGCATCGCGCACCATGAAGGTGGGCACGGCGCGCCGCGTGCTGCGCACGCCGTAGACGAAGTCGCGCAGCGAAGGATCTGGCACGGTCAGGCGCACGGCGCCCTCGCCATCCAGGTCTTCGCTGACCACGGCCTCGACCCCGCGCTTGTGCATCTCGGCCGCCACCTCGCGCATGGCGGGCAGCACCACGGTCGACAGGAAGCGGCGCACATCGGAGCGCGAAGGCTGGTGCACGATCTGCTCCAGTCGCTTGCGCCAGTGCTGGCCGCTCCAGAAGCTGGTGGCCGGCGCCAGGTCCGGCGAGAAGTGCGCGCGATCGGCCAGCAGGCCCCGCCACAGGCCGTAGCACAGCGACAGCATGATGACCGCCACGGGCAGGGCCGCCACCAGCGTCATGGCCTGCAAGGCCTTGAGGCCGCCGGCCAGCATCAGCACCATGGCCGTCACGCCCAGCACGGCCGCCCAGAACAGGCGCTGCCAGACCGGCGAGCGCGCATGGCCGCGCGAGGCGATGTTGTCCACCACGAAGGCGCCCGAGTCTGCCGAGGTCACGAAGAACACCGCGATCAGCACGATGGTGAGCCAGGCCACGGGCTTGAACCAGGGCAGGTATTCGAAGAAGCGGAACAGCAGCGCATCGACGTTGCCCGCCGTCTGGCCCAGGGCCCCCATGGCCACATGGGTGTCTATCCAGATGGCGCTGTTGCCGAAGGCCGTCATCCACAGCAGGTTGAAGGCCGTGGGCACCAGCAGCACGCCCGTCACGAACTGGCGGATGGTGCGCCCGCGCGAGATGCGCGCGATGAACATGCCCACGAAGGGCGACCAGGAGATCCACCAGGCCCAGTACAGGATGGTCCATCCGCCGAACCAGCCATCCTGGTTGGGCGGCTCATAGGCGAAGGTGCGGAACGACAGCTGCACCAGGCCCGAGAGGTAGTTGCCGATGTTCTCGCTCAGCGCCTCGAACAGGAAAACCGTGGGCCCCGCGACGATGACGAAGGCCAGCAGGATGAAGGCCAGCACGAGATTGAACTCGCTCAGGCGGCGCACGCCCTTGTCCAGGCCCGAGACGGCCGACAGCCCGGCCAGAGCGACGACGATGACGATGACCGAGATGCGAAACACCGCCGTGGACGTGTCCCAGCCGGTCAGCGTGTGCAGGCCCGCGGCCAGCTGCAGCGCGCCATAGCCCAGCGTGGTGGCGATGCCGGCGATGGTGCCCACCAGCGCGAAGGCATCGACGCTGTGCCCGATGGGCCCGTCGATGCGCTTGCCCAGCAGCGGGTACAGGCCCGAGCGCATGGTCAGCGGCAGGTTGTAGCGAAAGCCGAAATAGGCCAGCACCAGGCCCATGGTCCCGTAGACGGCCCAGGCGTGGAAGCCCCAGTGGAAGAACGTGGACTGCAGCGCCTCGCGCGCGGCGGCCGGCGTGGAGGGCACGGCCGTGGGGGGCTTGAGGAAATGCTGCAGCGGCTCGCCCACGCCGAAGTACATGAGGCCGATGCCCATGCCCGCGGCAAACAGCATGGCGGTCCAGGAGATGAAGCTGAATTCGGGCTCGGCATCGTCGGGGCCCAGCCGGATATCGCCGAAGCGGCTGGACGCCACGAAGATCAGAAAGGCCAGGAACAGCGTGACCGCGACGGCGTAGAACCAGTCCATGTGCCCCACCACCCAGGCCTGGGCACTGGAGAACAGCCGGTCTGCATTGTCCGGCAGCAGGCCGCAGTACAGCAGCAAAAGGCCCAGGACCAGCAGCGATGGAATGACGACGGGCCCGGAGAAGGTGATGCGCGGCGCGGGATCGGCGGGCGATGGCGGGGCGGCCTGCGGCGGGGCGGCGCCGGAGGTATCCGGGGCATCCGGTGGATGGAGCCCGGCCCGGGGATCGGTATTCGTGTCTGGCATGTACCCTCTCTCTCGTGATCAATGGTGTGCCCGGGAACCGATGTGCAATGGTGCAGGCCCGGCCTTCGTGGGGCGGGCTGCCTTCCCTGCTCGGGGGATGTCCGCCGGGCAAAGGCCGCAAGTATGCAGCGCCGGCGCGGCGACGCACGTCAGACGGAAACACCAAAGGCTTCCGCTTTGCTGACGTCAGTCGCGGCTTCCGAGCACCCCGGTCCAGCGCGCCAGCGCGCACAGCACGGCAGGCCAGAACACGGTGTTGGCGACATCATGCAGGCTGGCGCCCCAGCGCCAGTGACCGAAGCTGGCGACATCGTCGCGCATGTCGAGCAGTTCGCCCCCCACCGCGACGGCCAGGACGGCCAGCACGGGAGTCCAGCTGCCCAGGGGCCTGCGCAGCAGCGCGCATGCGGCAAGCGCCGTCGCCAGGCCCACGTAGACATGCAGGGCATCCTTGGACAGGCCCGTGGCCGCCACGATGGCCAGCTTCACGGCCTGGACGGTCGACGGCTCCATGTGTCGCGGCTTTCAGCCGGCCAGCCGGGCGACCACCGCCGGCGCGATGACGCGGTGTGCCGGCGCCACGCCCAGCATGTAGATGCGGCCCAGGGCATTGTGCACATGGACCACGGTGGACATGGCGACGGTGAATGTGCTGGACGACCCGCCTTCGGGCCGGGGCAGCTTCATGAGGGAGACCTGCACATCCAGATGCCTGTCGCTGTCGCCCAGCACCACCTCGTCGTCGCTCAGCGAATGAACGCGAAAGATGCCGGCGCGGTCACCCACGCGGTAGCTCGATGGAGCCCGCTGCGCATCCACGCCGCTGAGGGTGCCCAGGTCCTTGATGCCGAAGGGCGCCACCATGCGGTTGCGCATGCGCATCAGGAAGTCGATCCAGCCCGGCGTGCGTCCCACGGCGCGCAGGTACAGCGCCATGGGGCTGCTGCCGTCGTCCGGCAATTGCAGCTGGTAGCTGTCGTGGAAATAGGCGGTCTTGAGGCGGTCCTGCAGGGCGCTGCCTGCGGGAACCGGAGAGAGGATGACTTGTGCCATGGAGCGGAGGGTGATGAAAAAAGGGGGCGGTCCTGCAGCCATCATAGGCCGCAGGGCCGCCCCCTTGTCAGGGCGCCATCAACGCTGCATCAGCGCTTGTCGCTCACCTTGATGCGGGCGTTGGGAACCTCGCCGAACATCTCGGGCGCGTAAAGCGCCTCCACCCGCGTGGGCGGCAGCGCGAAGTCGCCGGCATTGTTCAGCCGCACGGTGTATTCCACGCGCGTATTGCCCTTGGGCAGGTACTGGTAGTAGGCGCGGTAGGCCTCGAAGCTGCGCTCCTCGTAGGCCAGCCAGCCCGAGCCTTCGGCGCGCTCGCCGCCCGAGGCGATCTCCGAGTCGCGCCCCAGTCCGCCCCCCAGGATGGTGGCGCCCGTGGGCACGGGGTCGGTGATGGCCACCCAGGTCATGTCGGTCTTTGCCTGCACCTCCAGCGTCACGCGCAGCACGTCGCCTCGCGAGTACTGGCCTGCGGGCAGGCCCTTGTCGGCCTGTTCCACGGGCTGGACCGTGCGCGTGACGGTGTAGCCGGCGCTGAACGGCGCCTTGAGCTGCACGGCCGCCACAGACTGCAGCGTGAGCCAGGGCTTGCCGGTGCCCTGCTGGGTCACCGTCAGCTGACCCTTGCGGGCATCACCCACCGCGCTCCACGGCAGGAACATGGTGTTGTTGCGCAGGCCACCGACCACCGTGGTCGCGCCGAAGCTGGAGGCCTGGTGGGCCGCCCCCTCGCTGTCGCTGGCGCGCATGCGCGTGACCTGGCTCCAGTCCACACGGGCCTGGGCGGCACCCAGGGCCGCCTGGGTGGCGCCCGTGACGGGCGTGGCCTCGAACTGCTGCGAGAAGCGCTGCAGGGCCAGAGCGCCCCACAGGTTGGCCGTGGTCGTGCTCCAGGCGCCATTGGCCTGGCGCGAGATGAAGCCGTTGGCCAGCCGCGGCAGGTCGTCCTTCCAGGTCGGGTCGTCCATGTTCACGAGCATCAGGCGCGCGAGGTTGACCTCGGGGCCCTGCATCAGCCACCACCACTGGTCATCCTGCTCGTTGCTGAAGCCCACGCGCGTGCCCTGGAAGCTCAGGCGCGCACGCAGGATCTGCTGTGCCTGGGCCAGCTGGGCGTCGCGCTGGGGTAGCTCGCGCACGTGCTTGAGCAGGGCCACCCAGTCGATGACGGCATGCGTGGGCCAGTCGTTGGGCGCGATCGTGATGCTGTCGAGCATGCGGGGGTTGGCGCGGCCCGTCAGCGCCAGCGCCTGGATGGCGGCCAGCTTGCGCATGTCCAGGTCCTTGCGCGGACTCCAGAAGTTGCGCTGGATGCGGCCCTCGACGAAGGCGATCAGTCCGTTTTCCATGCGCTCGCGCTCGGCCGCAGGCAGCACGAAGCGCTTGTCCACGCCCTGGGCCAGGGCCGAGAGGTTCAGCAGATGCGCGGTCAGCGCATCGCTGCCGCGCGCCGCTGTGTTTGCGCCCAGCGGGAAGTAGCTGGCCAGGCCGTCGCCGTCCAGGTAGTTGGGCAACTGGCCCATCGTGCTTTGCCACAGCGTGGCATCACTCATGCCCACGGCCTTGCTGGTGACCTGCTCCAGGCAGCTGTACGGGTAGCGCGCCCACCAGTCACGCACGCCAGGAAGGCCTTCGGCCAGCTTGGGTGCCAGCGACATGCGCAGGCCGCCACGGCCGGCCAGGGCATCGGCCGGCAGTTGCACGGGCAGGTTGATGCTGCCGTCGACCTGCATCAGCGTGCCCTGCTGCACCGTCAGCGGCACGGCCGGGATGATGCGCTGGCTGATCTTGAGCCTGTCGCTGGCGGGCTTGTCACCGCCTGCGGTATCACGCGCCTCGATCTCCCAGATCAGCGCCTCGGCGCGCGTCTGGCCCAACTGGGCCGGCGCCGTCACGTTCCAGGCCACCTCGCGCGCCTCGCCGGCGGGAATGTCCACGGTCTGCTGCGCCAGCTCCAACAAAGTGGCACGCGGCGTGACCTGGACCTTCATGGCCTTGGCCGAGGTGTTGCGCAGCGTGACCTGGGCGCGGAACTGGTCCTCCTCGCGCACCAGCGGCGGCAGGCCGCTGATGATCTGCAGGTCCTGGGCCGTGCGGATGGGCGCCTGGCCCGTGCCGAACAGCGCCAGGCCCTGGTCGGCCACGGCCACCACCTGGAAGGTGGTCAGCGAGTCGTTGAGCGGCACGCTGACCTGGGCCTTGCCCTGGGCATCGAGCACCACGCGCGGATTCCACAGCAGCAGTGTGTCGAACAGCTCGCGCGTCTGGCTTCGGCCACCGCCGCCGCCTGCGGCCACGGCCTTGCGGCCATAGTGGCGCCGGCCGATCACCTCCATCTGCGCGGTGGAGGTCTGCACGCCCCAGTCGCGCCGGCGCAGCATGGCATCGGCCAGTTGCCAACTGGTGTTGGGCATGAGTTCCAGCAGGGCCTGGTCCACCACGGCCAGCGCCACTTCGGCACCGGCAGCGGGCTTGCCATCGGGCAGCGTGGCGCTGACCGTGACCTTGGCGGTGCCGCGCACCTGGTAGCTGGCCTGGTCGGCCGTGACCTTGACGTCGATGCGGTGGGCCTTGGTGCCCACGCGGATCTCGGCCATGCCCAGACGGTAGGCCGGCTTGGACAGATCGACCAGGGCCGTGGGCGCGATGTATTCCTTGCCCTCGTACCAGAAGGCATTCCACCACTCGCGCGGTGCCTTGAAGCCCCAGGTGAAGAAGCTGTACCAGGGCACCTCGCGCAGCCGTCCGCGCAAGGCCAGCACGCTCACGTAGACGTTGGGGCCCCAGTCGGGCTGGACCTTGAGTTCCACGGTCGGGTTCTGGCCGTTGAGCTGCATGACCTGGGTGCTGACGATGCCCTCGCGCTCCACTGCGACCAGGGCCGTCGCATAGCGGAAGGGCATGCGCACCTGGAAACGCGCGGTCTCGCCGGGCTCGTAGCTGCGCTTTTCAGGCAGCACGTCCATGCGGTCATGGTCCTCGCCACCGAACCACAACTCGCCCTGGCGCGTGACCCAGACGCTGGAGGCGGCCTGGGCCGCGCGGCCTTCCTTGTCGGAGGCGGTGACGATCAGCTCGACCTCGCCGGGCTGCGACAGCTGGGCCTCGCATTGCACCAGGCCCTGGGCATCGCTGCTGCCCGAGCACACCGTGCCCATGGACTTGAGCGCGGTCTGGTTGTCGTAGCTGTAGAAGCCGCCGACCAGGCGCTTGCGGCTGGAGGTGGTGACGCGCGAGATCGCCTCGACCTTGACCGGCACGCCGGCCTGGGGCTTGCCGTCGACGCCCAGGGCCAGTGCCTGGAACTGGAGTTTGCGCCCCGTGGTGATCCAGTTTTCGGCGCGCACGCCGGCGACCACGGCCGCGGGCCACAGCGTCTGCGTGCTGCGCAGGGTCTGCACCTCGCCATTGGGGTCGGCGTAGCTGGCCTCGATCAGCAGCTCGCGCGGCTCGCGCTGCCTGGGCAGGTTCTCGATCTTGAGCTTGCCCAGGCCTTCGCGGTCCAGCGTCACGGGCAGCTTGTCGGCCACCACCTTGCTGTCCTGGGAGGCCGTGGCCTCCTCGTCGTCGCTCTGGCCCGTGTCCTCGGCACTGCGCGGCGCCGAGAAGCTGAAGCCCTGCCATTCGCTGCGGTCCACCGCGGTGGACCGCACCAGGGCCGACACGCGCACCGGCAGGTTGGCGGCCGGGCCACCGGAGACATAGTTGACCTGCACCTGCACCGGCAGGCTGGAGACGCCGACCAGGGCCTGCTTGCCTTCGGGTCCGACACGGCCTTCGAAGACGGGCAGGCGGAATTCCTCGACGCGGAAGCTGCCCGTGCCGAAGCGTGTGCTGCGGCCGCGCGCGCCATTGCCGCCGTCGCCGCGCAGCTCCACGGAGTAGGAACCCAGCTTGGCGCCCTTGGGAACGGAGAAGCTGTTCTCGGCGCTCAGGCCTCCCGTGCCCGTGGAGCGCCACTCCAGCGGCTGCGTGTACTGCTGGCCGCTGCCTTCGTGCGTGATCACCAGCTGCGTGGGCCGCTGCTCGGGCAGCGCAAAGCCGCCCTGGCCCTGGCCTATGCCGGTCTGGGTACGCATCAGGTGCTTCATGGACACGGTCTCGCCGGCACGCAGCAGCGTGCGGTCGAAGATGGTGTGGGCCACTTCGTCGCGCCGGGCGCTGCTGCTGGTGGGCACGTTGAAGCGCCAGGACTCGATGCCGCGCTGCCAGTCGCTCCAGGTGAAGGCCAGCTCCTGCTGGCCGTCCTTGCCCTGGGCGCGTGCGCTGACGAAGTAGGCCGGCGAGCGGTAGCCGACACCGCCCGTGCACTGGGGCGGCTCGGGCGACAGGCCTTCCAGGCGCGCCACGCCGCTGGCGTCGGTGGTGGCCGAGGTCAGCACCTTGCCGTTGCAGTCGGAAACCTGGATCTTGGCATTGGCCACGGCCTGGCCCTTGTCCAGCGTGGTCACCCAGGCGGCAGCGTTTTCGCGGCCGAGCTTGAAGTGCACGGACAGGTTGGTCACCAGGGCCGAGGTGCGCACATACATGCTGCGCGCCGAGCCGTAGCGCTCATCGAGCAGCGACTGCCCCAGCAGCGGCGAGGCGATCTCGACCACGTGAAAGCCCGGCGTGAGCGGAATGCCCACCACCTCGAAGGGGCGCGGATCGCCCTTGACGGGCTTGGGCAGCTCCAGCGTCTTGACGTCGCCCTGGCCGGCCAGCAGCGACAGCATGCGCGTCTGCACATAGTCGCGGTTTTCGTTGTCGATCACGGGCGGCAGCGGGCCCTTGATGTCGCGCGAGGCGCGCTTGCGGTCCATGTCGGAGGACTCGTAGTCCGCCACACGGCGCATCCAGGCAATGATCTCGGCGTCGCTGCCGGGCTGCTTGGTGCTCACGCGGCTGGCATCCAGGGACTTGGTGGCCAGTTCGGACTCCACATTGCGCAGCGTCACGGGCAGCAGGGCCGGGCCGTCCGGTCCCTCGGCATAGCGCTCGACGATGCCGAAGGGCGAGGCCGCGAACTTGGCCAGCGGCGGCAGCGCGCCCGTGGCCACCTGCAGCGGGAACATGTCGGCATTGCTCAGGCTGCGGCCCGCCGCGTCCTTGAACTGCGGCGGCAGTTCCACCGTGTAGCGGCCCTGGGCCTGCATGGTGGCCGGGAAGCTCAGGTTCTGCACCAGCGAATCCTCGCCGAGCTTTTCGCCATATTCGCCGTCGATGACGGGCGCCACCTTGGAGGCGCCGCTGCTCAGGCGGATGCCCTCGGCCAGCTTGCGCGGCACGGGCGCATTGAAGCTCAGGCGCATGGGGCGGATCGGCAGGCAGGCGGCCTGGGCGTTCTCGCGCTCGCAGCTGAACTCGGCCGCGAAGGGCTCGCGCACGCGGTACTCGAAGCGCCTGTCCTGGCGGCTGGCCACGCCATTGGGCGTGGCAATGCCGGCGCCGAAGACCAGCTTCATGGTCGTGCCCGCCGTCAGGCGGCGGTTGCAGGCCAGCGTAGCGTACTGCAGCGGGTTCTTGGCAGCAGCCTTGTCCCAGCCGCGGTGCTTGAGCAGCTCGTCGCGCTCCTTGCCGTCGATCAGGCGCACGGGAATGCGCTCGCCCACGCCTTCGGCCGTGCACCACATGTGCTGCTGCAGGCTTTGCACGGTGGCCGGGCCCGACAGGCGCAGCGCGAAGTACTGCTCCTCGTCGATCTGTTCATAGGTGTCGGGCGCCATGTCCAGCACGGCCGGGCCGCCGGTCTGGAACTGGTAGCTGGCAGCGCCCGTCACGGCCGTGCCCGCAGGCGACTTGTAGCCGGCCACCAGCTGGGCCGTGCAGCGCACGCCGGGCGGCAGGGCCTGCTTGAAGTCGAACACCCATTCCCGGTCGCTGTTCCAGCGGCCCGTGCCCTGGGTGGCCGCCGCATCGCTGCAGCTGAGCGTGACCGGCGCGGCCGCCTTGGGGTCGCCAAAGCGCACGGCCGTGCCATCGAACTGCACCACCACCTGCTCGACCTTGGCCACCTCCCCCTGCGGACTGAACTGGCGCACGCCCACGGCCTGCGCCGTCAGCGCCGCCGATCCCAGCAGCAGCCCCAACCCCCACCGGCTCCAGGGCCGGCTGTGCGCCGGAGCCCCCTGCAACCCATTGATCGCTTTCATGCGAAGCACCCCCATGGCAATCCCTTCTGTCGGGCTCAGATGGCCCGCTGTTTTCTTGGAATGAGCAGGATTTCAGCACTGCGATGCGAGCTGCCCGCATGACACGCTGCCAATGCAAATGGAAAAACCCTGCGCTGCTGGCAGGGCTCGGCGGCAAGGGCTGGAACAAGGCGCTGGCCTGTCGCCCGCATGCACCGAATGCAGGGCCGCATCCGCTGCGGCTGAAAACCACTGCGCGGGATGATACCGGCCCGCATCCGCTGCAGGCCCTGCTGCGGGTGCCCGGAACCGCGTCTGCGGTGTATCCATCTGTAAGACATCGGCGCATCAACGCGTCATATATGTCCGCTCACAAGGATTCACTCCAGCCGCTATGCAGGCCAGCTTCGGCGATGGCCGTACCAAAACACAGCGCTTGTTGCCGGCCACAGGGGCTGTCGCCCCGCAGTCCGCATGTCTTACTGTGGCTGGAAGCCGCTGGTCTGGATGATGCGTTTCCAGACCTGGGTATAGGCCTGCTCGCGCTCGGCCAGCCGTGCGGGCGGCATGTGGCCCACGGTCAGGCCCAGGGCGGTGAGCTGCTCGTGCACATCGGGCTGTTTGAGCACGGTAGCCACGGCGGCGGAGAAGCGGTCGATGAAGGCCTGGGGCGTGCCGCGCGGCGCGTAGATGCCGTAGTAGGGCGTGTCCTCGAAGCCCTTGACGCCCTGCTCGGCCAGCGTGGGCACTTCGGGCATGGTGGCCTGGCGACGCGTGCCCAGCACGCCGATCACGCGCAGCTTGCCGGCCTTGTGGTTTTCCATGAAGTCCTGCACCGAGGCGATGCCGGCCGGAATCTGGTTGCCCAGCATGTCGGCCAGCATGGGCGCGCTGCCCCGGTAGGGCGCGGCCACCAGATCCAGCCTGTAGTGCTCGCCCAGCAGCCTGACCAGGAATTCCGGCGTGGACGCGGGCGCGGGAATGCCGATGCTGCCCCGCCTTGCGCCCTGGCGCACCCACTCCACATACTCGGCCAGGTTGCGCGCCGGCGTGTTGGCGGAGACCGCCAGCGCGTTCACGAAGGTGGCAAAGCCGGCCACGGGAACGAAGTCATGGCCAGGGTCGAAACCCGGCTTCTTCACCACCTGGGGGAGGATGGAGATGGTGTGGTCGTGCGTGAGGAACAGCGTGTGCCCGTCGGCCGCGGCTGCCTTGAGCTGCTGCGCTGCGATCTGGCCGCCCGCGCCGGGACGGTTGTCCACCAGCACCGTGGTGCCCAGCACGTCCTTGAGCCGGTCGGCCAGCAGGCGCGCGATGGCGTCCGTGCCGCCGCCCGGCGGAAAGCCCACCAGGATGCGGATGGCCTGTCCCGGCTGTGCCCAGGCCAGCGGAGCCAGGGCCGACGAGGCAGCAACGGCGGTCACTGCGCCGGCCGCGCGCAGCGCCTCGGTCAGCAGTTGGCGGCGGGAGGATGTCATGGGCGTGGCTCCGCGTTCGAGGGGATCAGCCCAGGCGCGCCTTCAGGCGTGCCTGGTGGCCGGCGAGCTGCTTGCGCACCTGGGCCGGCGCCGTGCCGCCCAGTGTGTTGCGTGCATTGAGCGAGCCTTCGAGGCTGAGCGCCTCGAAGACATCGGCCGCTATGCCGGGGTTGAAGGCCTGCAGTTCGGCCAGCGGCAGCTCGGTCAGGTCCACGCCCTTTTGCGAGGCCAGCTTGACGGCATGGGCCACGGTCTCGTGCGCATCGCGGAAGGGCAGGCCCTTCTTGACCAGGTAGTCGGCCAGGTCGGTAGCGGTGGCGTAGCCCTTGAGTGCTGCGGCGCGCATGGCTTCGGCGTTGACGGTGATGCCGCCCTTCTTGCCGCCCGTGGCCGGGTCGGCCTGGCCGCCAATCATCTCGGCGAAGATGCGCAGCGTGTCCTTCAGGGTGTCCACCGTGTCGAACAGCGGCTCCTTGTCTTCCTGGTTGTCCTTGTTGTAGGCCAGGGGCTGGCCCTTCATCAGGGTGATCAGGCCCATCAGGTGGCCGACCACGCGGCCGGTCTTGCCGCGTGCCAGCTCGGGCACGTCGGGGTTCTTCTTCTGCGGCATGATCGACGAGCCGGTGGTGAAGCGATCGGCGATGCGGATGAAGCCGAAGTTCTGGCTCATCCAGATGATCAGTTCCTCGGACAGGCGGCTCACGTGCACCATGCACAGGCTGGCGGCCGAGGTGAATTCGATGGCAAAGTCGCGGTCGCTGACGCCGTCCAGCGAGTTCTGGCAGACGCCTTCCATGCCCAGGGTGCGGGCCACGCGCTCGCGGTCCAGCGGGTAGGTGGTGCCTGCCAGGGCGGCGCTGCCCAGCGGCAGCACGTTGACACGGCGGCGCAGGTCCAGCATGCGCTCGGCATCGCGCTTGAACATCTCCACATAGGCCAGCAGGTGGTGGGCGAAGCTCACGGGCTGGGCCACCTGCAGGTGGGTGAAGCCGGGCAGGATCACGTCCACGTTCTTTTCCGCGACCTCGACCAGGGACAGCTGCAGCTCATTGAGCAGGCCCTCGATCAGATCGATCTCGCCGCGCAGCCACAGGCGCACGTCGGTGGCCACCTGGTCGTTGCGGCTGCGGCCGGTGTGCAGTCGCTTGCCGGCGTCGCCGACCAGCTGGGTCAGGCGGGCCTCGATGTTCAGGTGCACGTCTTCCAGGTCGAGCTTCCACTCGAACTGGCCGGATTCGATTTCCTGCGTGATCTGCGCCATGCCCTTGCGGATGGACTCATGGTCGGCGGCGCCGATGATGCCCTGGGCGGCGAGCATCTCGGCGTGCGCCAGGCTGCCCATGATGTCGGCCTGCCACAGGCGCTTGTCGAAGAACACGCTGGAGGTATAGCGCTTGACCAGATCGCTCATCGGCTCTTCGAAGAGAGCGGACCAGGCCTGGGCCTTGGTGTCGAGCTGGTTGTGCGAGGCGGACGTTGGTTGATTGGCAGACATGTGAGGACGCGATCTTCGATAAGGCGGCGGGCGGCATCGCCCCCCGGCGCAGGCAGGAAGCGAAGATTCTATCGACCTGGGCCGCACCCCGCCCGGGCAGGGGCCTCGGCCGCCGCTGTGCAGGCCGCGCCGCCATGGCCATAATCCCGGCAGGCGGCCCCTGCCCCGCCCGTCATCCAGCCGAAACGATCTTGTCCACCCAGCCACCGCCCCCTGCAGCTTCTGCGCCCGCGGCGCTCGTCTTCGACGCCTGCAACGTCGGCGTGGTGCTGCGCGCCGTGCTCTTCGTGCAGGCCGTGGTGGCCTCGGCCGCCATGTTCGGCGCCGACTCGCCCCTGCAATGGCTGGAGCAGATGGCCCTGCTGACCGGTGCCAGCTTGCCCGGCACCCTGGTCTGGCTGGTGGTGGCCTGCCTGCTCAAGCACCCGCTGCAGCGCCTGCCTGCCGCCGGCCAGTACGCGGCCGGCGTGCTGCTGGGCATGGGCGCCGGGCTCTATGCCTGCGCCATGCTGCAATGGGCCGGCGGCGGCGGCGCGCCCTGGCTGGCCAGCGCCACGGCGGGCGGCCTGCTGGCGGCCGTGCTGGTGGCGGCCCTGGTGCTGCGCGCGCGCGGCCATGCCCCGGCCTATACCCAGGCCCGCCTGGCCGAGCTGCAGTCCCGCATCCGCCCGCACTTCCTGTTCAACACGCTCAACAGCGCCATTGCCCTGGTGCGCGCCGAGCCGGCCAAGGCCGAGGCCCTGCTGGAGGACCTCAGCGACCTGTTCCGCTACGCGCTGGCCGAGCCCCACAGCACGACGACCCTGGCCGAGGAGATCGAACTGGCCCAGCGCTACCTGGCCATAGAGCAGGTGCGCTTCGGCGAGCGGCTGCAGGTGCAATGGCAGCTGGATCCCGGCGCCCACGGCGCCCTGTTGCCTCCGCTGCTGCTGCAGCCACTCGTGGAAAACGCCATACGCCATGGCGTGGAGCCCAGCGCGCGCGGTGGCAAGCTGCAGGTGCGCACCGAGCGCCGTGGCGACCAGGTCGAGGTGCGCATCACCAACACCCTGCCGACCGATGTCGTGCACGCTGCGTCCACGCGCGGCCACGGCATGGCACTGGCCAATGTGCGGGCCCGGCTGTCGCTGCTGCATGACCTGCAGGCGCATCTGAAGGCCCGCACGCTCCAGGGCCATTTCGTGGTGCGCATCAGCCTTCCGCTGGCCGTGCCCGCAGGGCGCCGAGCCCCGGCCGCCCCATCGAAGAAGAACCATGCACATCCTGATCGTTGACGACGAAGCCCTGGCACGCGCCCGCATCCGCACCCTGCTGGCCGACGTGCAGGCCTGCACGGGTACCGGTCCGCACCTGATCAGCGAAGCCGCCGATGCACGCGAGGCCATGGCGGTACTGCAGGCGCCAGGGCCGCGTGCCGTGGAACTGGCGCTGCTGGACATCCACATGCCGGGCCAGGACGGCCTGTCCCTGGCCCATGCGCTGCGCCGCCTGCCACAGCCGCCTGCCGTGGTCTTCGTCACGGCCCACGCCGGCCATGCCGTTGATGCCTTCGACCTGGACGCTGCCGACTACCTGACCAAGCCCGTGCGCCGCGAACGCCTGCAGCAGGCCCTGGCCAAGGCCGCGCGCACGACCGCCCTCCAGACGGCGGAGCGCGACAGCAGCCCCGTGCTGCTGATACAGGACCGCGGCGCCACCGTGCGGCTGCCTCTGTCCGAGGTGCTCTACCTCAAGGCAGAGCAGAAATACGTGACCGTGCGCACCGTGGGCCGCAGCTACATCCTGGACGGTGCCCTGGCCGAACTGGAAGCCCGCCACGCCGACCACCTGCTGCGCGTGCACCGCAACGCCCTGGTGGCCCGCAATGCCCTGCGCAGCCTGGAGCGCCACGACGACCCCGCCGAAGGCGAAGGCTGGGCCCTGCGCCTGCACGGCATCCCCGAACTGCTCATGGTCTCCCGCCGCCAGCTCCCCCAGGTCCGCGCCGCCATCCGCGACGAAAGCCAGCCGGGCTGATGCCCTGACCGCGCCAGAGAGCGCAAGGCTTGAAACAGGCGCGGCCCGTCTCAGGGACACCGAGGAAGGGCCGCCCCGCACCGAGGGTGTCGTCCCCCTCCGCGAAGCGAGAAGGGGGAAGGCTCGTCAGCGCCTCAGGGGGTCACGCCATTTTTCTAGACAGGTCCCACATCGCATCCACCAGCAGATCGATGTCGCGCGCGTCGTGCCACAGGTGGGTGGAGACGCGCACGCCATAGTGGTCGGCCGGCGCACCGATGACGGGGAAGTTGGAGTTGCGGATCACGAAGCCCTGCGGATAGTCGCTGAGCATGCGCGCCACGAAGGTCGATGACTTGCTCCCGTTCATCACGTCGTCCTTGTTCTGGAACGGGTTGAAGCAGGTCAGCGCCGACAGCAGCTTGGGATCGTCCTTGGGCGAGTACAGCGAGTCCACGCCCCAGCGCTCCACGATCTTCTCCTTCAGGTAGGACGACAGCGTGAGGTCATAGGTCTCGATCTTCTTGCGGCCGATGCCGTCCCACTGGGTACAGGCCTGCACCAGCGCCTGGAACATGGGCGTGTGAACGCTGCCGCAGGCAGTGACCGAAGCCGCCACGTCGAAGGTCTCCTTGGCCGTGGTCGTGCGTTCCAGCGCGGGGTAGGCGCTGGTGTGCACCGGGTACCACTTGGGCAGCGGCAGCGGGTTGGAGGCGCGGATCTTGTTGCGGATGATGAGGATGCCCGTCGAGCCCGGACCGCACTGCCACTTGTGGCCTGCGCCCGACATGAAGTCCATGCCCAGCTCGGCGTAGTTGTAGGCCATCATGCCCGGCAGGTGGGCGCCGTCCACGATGCTGATCAGGCCGTGCGCCTTGACCACGGTCATGAGGTCGGCGATGGGCAGCATGGTGCCGGTCTTGTAGGTGGGCGAGGACCACATCATGGCGCGCACGCGCTTGCCCTGGGCCTTGAGCGCGCGGATGCGCTCGTCGAACAGGTTCACATAGGTGGCTGCCGTCTGGTTGTTGCCCACTGGCAGCGCGATGCGCGAGACTTCGATGCCGTAGCGGTCCTGGGCGATCTTCAAGGGCGTGTCGCCGCCGCCATGCTCATGGTTGGTGGTCACCACCACGTCGCCGCGCTGCCAGTCGATGCCCAGGATGGCGTGGCACATGCCCGACGAGGTGTTGGCCGAGAACGCCAGCTCGTCGGCATCCACGCCGAAGCCCGGAGCCACCTGCTTGCGCAGGTCCAGCAGGTTGCTGTAGCCATTGCCCGAATCGGCCGCCTTCTCGCGGTTCTTCGTGTCGAACACCTCCAGCACCAGCTTGGGCATGGAGCCGGCCGTGCCGATGTTCATGTAGGTCTTCTCGGGCTTGAGGATGAACATGTTCTGCACATCCGTCCAGAAGGCCTCGTCGCGCATCAGTTGCTCGCGCAGCGCGGCGGCCGAGGTCTGCGCATTGCCGCTGCCGCAGGCCGCCAGCAGCGGCCCCAGCGTGGCCGCGCCGGTGCCGTAGCCCAGCATGCGCAGAAAGTCCCGGCGCTTGGAGGTCCAGCGCTGCGGATAGCCCGACTCGAGCCCGGCGCGGGCCGGTGCGGAGGATGCCGTGGTGTCGCAATGGATGCCGTTCATGGGGTGTCCTCCTGGATGTCAGCGGCGGCCGACGATGGCCGAGATCTCGATCTTCACGTCGCGCGGCAGACGCGCGACTTCCACGGTGGCCCGTGCCGGCGCACCGGTCTTGAAGTACTCGCCATAGACCTTGTTCATGGCCGCGAACTCGTTGAGGTCCTTCATGAAGACCGAGGTCGACAACACGTCCTCGTAGGACAGCCCCTGGGACTTGAGCTTGGCGCCGATGTGGTCCAGCACCGCGCGGGTCTGCTCCTCGATGGTCGTGCCCTGGATGGCCGTGCCCTGGGCGTTCAGCGGCAGCACGCCCGAGAAATAGAGGGTGTTGCCATGCGCCACCATCTGCGAATAGGGGCCTATGGCCGGGTAGATCTGCGTGGTGGACAGCACCTCGCGCCTGTTCGGCGCCGCACAGCCCGCCAGCGCCGCCGCCATCACGGCCACCGCGCACGCCAGCGCCGCGCGCCCCTTGTTCGAACGAATATCCATGGCATTGCCCTCCTGTTAAAAAGCCGGATTTCATTTGCCGTGCACCACAGGGCCACATCGGCATTCCAGAAACACCTGGTCACCTTCAAAAAACATCGAAGGTGGCACGAACCATTGATACAAAATGATTCAAACTCGTTGTTTCATGGAGAAATTCTAGGCAGGGATGGCAGGCATTCGATAATCAATTTTCCCCTACGCACCACTACGCAGACCGGCCTGCGCAGTGCTACGCAGTGCAAACACTCTCTTTGAAAACAATGACTTGGCATGGATTCTGCTCCATGCAGCCGAACACTTAGGACCGCAGAGGTATGGCGCACCACAATACGGCAGATTGATTATCCAGAACCCCAAGATGGGGACATTGCACCAAGAAAATGCATATCCACTTCCGCGCACTGATCGGATATTCTTTCGTGCGCGATGAATAATTCAATGCATTGCTCAATCATGGGATATTCAATATCGTCGCTCCCGCATGCTGATTCACGGGAATATGCACACGATCTGGAACTGGGAGGGGTAACGCGCCTGCCATTCGCAAGATCCGGGACCGCGCCCCACGCGATACGCGCAACCCCTGTTGACAAGGGTCAGGCGCAGGACCGACAAGAGCGTCGGTGCATCCCACACAGGCTCCCATGCAACTTCCGCTGAAACTTGCGCTTTTGTCGATCGCCGCCATCCTGGTCGCACTGGGCCTGGTCGCGGCGACCGTGCAGCATCAGACGCTGGAGCTCGCGCGCCAGGAGCGCGAACTGGTGGAAACCGCCTACCTGCACAGCAAGGAGACGGAGCTGCGCCACTATGTGCAGCTGGCGAGCACCGCGCTGGCGCGCATCAAGTCCAGCGGCGAGGCGCTGGCGCAGCAGCAGCGCCAGGCACTGGAGACGCTGTCGCGCATGCAGTTCGGGGAAGACGGCTACTTCTTCGTCTACGACGAGCACGGCAGCGTGCTGCTGGACGCGCGCCAGATGGGGCTGTCGGGCGTGGACCTGTGCGACCCCAACAGCCCGGGCGGCGCCGAGCCCGCCCGCATCATCCTGGATGCCGCGCGCGGCGGCGGCGGGCTGGTGCGCTACCAATGGCAAAAGCCGTCCTCGCTGCGCACCGAGGCCAAGCTCGCCTACGTGGCCACGGTGCCCGAATGGGGCTGGTCGCTGGGCACCGGCCTGTACCTGGACGATGTGGAGCAGGCGCTGCGCCAGATCGACGAAAGCGCCCAGGCCAATATCGCGGCCACGCGCTGGCGCATCTTTGCCATTGCGGCGCTGTGCATCGTGCTCATCGGTGTCGCGGGCCTGGCCTTCAATCTCAGCGACCACCGCGTCTCCAGCACCAAGCTGCAACGGCTGGCGCAACGCGTGGTGCATTCGCAGGAGGAGGAGCGCACGCGCGTGGCGCGCGATCTGCACGACGGCGTGGTCCAGGTGCTGGTCTCCTCCAAGTTCATGCTGGAGACGGCCCAGGCCCAGCTCAGAAGACTGGCCACCCAGGACCCCGCCACGGCCCGGCGCATGGTGGATCAGGGGCTGGAGCAGCTCAACCACGCGCTGGTCGAGATACGGCGCGTGTCGCACGGCCTGCGCCCCGCCCTGCTCGATGACCTGGGACTGGCTGCGGCACTGGAATGGATGAGCCAGCAGGTGCACGCCGAAGGCGGCCTGCACATGCAGTTCGGCTGCCGTGGCGAGCCCCGCCTCCTGCCCCCCAGCCACTCCACGGCGCTGTTTCGCGTGGCCCAGGAGGCCGTGACGAACGCGCAAAACCACGCGCAGGCGACACGCATCGAGGTCAGCCTGCACTTTCAGCGCCGCCGCACCGTGCTGCAGGTCAGCGACGATGGCCGGGGCTTCGACATGCGCCGTGTGCAGCGCGACCGCCAGTGCGGCATAGGACTGCGCAACATGCGCGAGCGCATCGAGGGCCTGGGCGGCCAGCTGTCCATCAGCTCGGGCCGCAGGGGCACCCGGCTGGTCGCGGTTCTCTACCGGGACGGCGTTGCCGCGCAGCACTCCTCCCCAGAATTCGAACTTCCACAGGCTGCCGCATGAACCCCATGATCCGCGTTCTTCTGGTGGACGACCATCCTCTCGTGCGCGACGGCGTTTCCATGCGCCTGCAGGCCACGGACCATATCCGCGTGGTGGGCGAGGCCGCCAGCGTGGACCAGGCCCTGTCCCTGGCGCGGGAGCTGGCGCCCGACCTGGTGGTCACCGACATCCGCATGCCGGGCGCCAGCGGCATCGACCTGGCGGCCCTGTTCCGCGAGCAGTTCCCGCTGGTGCGCGTGCTGGTGCTGTCCATGCACGAAGACCCCGAGTACGTGCGGCGCGCCGTGGCGCTGGGCGCGCGCGGCTACGTCCTCAAGGACGCGCCGGCGCAACAGCTCATAGAAGCCATGGATACGGTCTACGGCGGGGGCCTGTATTTCAGTCCCGGCCTGCGCACCGTGGTCGAGGGCGACGGAGGCATGTACGGCCCCCGGCGCGCCCTGACGCCGCGCGAGGCCAGCGTGCTGCAGTGGATCTCCGAAGGCCGCTCCAACAAGGAGATCGCAGCGCTCATGGGCACCTCGGTGCGCACCGTGGAAACCCACCGCCTGCATCTGCGCCGCAAGCTGCGCATCGAAGGCCATGCCGCCTTCATCAAATACGCCGTGGACTACGCCGACCTGCTGGGCGGCACGTCCCTGGAGCCGGGCAGCGCCCTCCTGCGATGACACCGGCCGTGTTGACGTGCTGGCGCCCGTGACCCGCGCTCAATGCGCGTGGGCCGCGCCGCTGACCACGGTGACCAGGACGATGCCCAGCAGCAGCCAGCCCACCTGGGCCACGGTCTCGCGCGCACTCAGGCGTTTTTGCAGCTGCGGAATCAGGTCCGCCAACGCCACGTAGATGAAGCTGCTGGAGGCGACGGCCAGGAAATACGGCAGCAGCTCCTGCAGTTGCCCGACCAGGAAGTAGCCCGCGATGCCCCCCAGCGTGGTCACGGCACCGGCCATGGACACCTTGATCAGGGCCACGCGCCGGTTGGAACTGGACTGCCGCAGCACCACGATGTCGCCCATGTGGTGCGGTACCTCGTGCGCGAGCACCGACACCGCGGCGATCAGGCCCAGGCGCAAGTCCGCCATGAAGGCAGAGGCGATCAGCACGCCGTCGCCAAAGCAGTGCACGCTGTCGCCCGTGAGCACGGCCCAGCCGCTGCCGCCGCGCCCGCCATGGCCATGCGCGTGCCCATGGTGGCCATGATCATGGCCGTGGTCTCCCGCATGGGCGTGGGCGTGGGCGTGGGCCTCGCCATGCTCGTGCCCGTGGTGCCACAGTTCGGCCTTGGACAGCAGGAAGAAGAACACCAGGCCCACCAGCAGCGTGATAAACAGGTCATGCGCCCCGGCCTCACTCTCGAAGGCCTCGGGCAGCAGATGCATGAAGGCCGTGGCCAGCAAGGCCCCGGCCGCCAGGCTCAGCAGGCGCTGGGGCATCATGCCCGGCGAGCGGTTGCCTCCCAGCCCCATCAACAACGCGGCCACCCAGACGCTGCCAATGCCGGCGGCCAGGGTGGCCAGAATGATTGCTACCAATGTCATAGCGATTTATGCTTCAACCGTATGCCCTTGCAGGCGAAACCCGCGAATTCTCGCAGAAGACGGGCCGCATCGCCGCCGTGGCCTGCGATCCCATGAAGGGAGCAGGCCGCGGTTTTGCATGCCCTTGGGTTTCAGCCTACAGAAGCTGTCAAGCCCCCCTTGGCACAGCGCTTGGGGGCCCGGCAAAGCAGCCGCTCAGGGAGCAACCCCGTTCTTGTTGAACCAGGCCAGCATCCTTTCCCAACCGTCCCTGGCCGCCTGCTCGCGGTAGCTGGGCCGGTAGTCGGCATGGAAGGCGTGAGGCGCCTGCGGATAGATCACGAACTCCGAAGCCTTGGCCGCGGCCGAGCCCTGCTTGAGCGCTGCGCGCATGCGCTCCACGGACTCCAGCGGAATGCCCGTGTCCTGGCCACCATACAGGCCCAGCACGGGGGCCTTGAGGCTGGAGGCCAGCTCCAGCGGGTGGCGAGGCTGCAGGGCGGTCTTGGCGCCCTCCAGTCGCCCGTACCAGGCCACGCCGGCCTTGACCGGGCCATGGGCCGCATACAGCCAGGTGATGCGTCCACCCCAGCAAAAGCCCGTGATGGCGACCCGGGACTTGTCGCCGCCCTGCGTGCCCGCCCATTCGACGGCCGCATCGAGGTCGCCCATCACCTGTTCGTCAGGGACCTTGGAGATCAGCTCGCTCATGAGCTTGGCGATCTCGCCGTAGGCCATGGGATCGCCCTGGCGCGCGAACAGCTCGGGAGCGATGGCCAGGTAGCCCGCGCGCGCCAGGCGCCGGCAGGTGTCGGCGATGTACTCGTGCACGCCGAAGATCTCGGAGATCACCAGCACCACGGGCAGGTTCTTCCTGCCCGCCGGCGCCGCGCGGTAGGCCGGTACCTGGAAGCCGTTGACGGTGAAATGCACTTCCCCTGCCGTCAAGCCGTCGGCCGGCGTGGAAATCGCCGTCTGCGCCATCAGCGGCGTGGCCGCCGCCGCATAGCCCAATCCCAGTGCCGTCTGCAGCGCCAGCCGCCGCGAAGGGCCGGCCTCGGTACTTTGGCCCGGAACCAGGGCCATCAGGTCCTGCCGCTGATCATCACGCATGCATCTCTCCTTGGTGGTGGTTGAGAACCGGCCCAGTCTACGATGCCTGCGTGAAGTTCAATGCGCCTTGTCCCAGTCGGGGCCGACGCCCACCTCGGCCAGCAGAGGCACCTTCAGCTCGGCCACGCCAGCCATCAGGCGAGGGATCTCGGAGCGCACCCAGTCCACGTCGCCCTCGGGCAGCTCGAACACCAGTTCATCGTGCACCTGCATGATGACGCGCACCTCGGACTGCCTGGCATCGAGCTCGGCCTGCACCGCGACCATGGCTTTCTTGATCAGGTCGGCGGCCGTGCCCTGCATGGGCGCATTGATGGCCTGGCGCTCGGCGGCCTTCTTGCGCGGGCCGCTGCCGCCGTTGATGTCCACCAGGTACAGGCGCCGGCCGAAGACGGTTTCCACATAGCCGTGCTCGCGCGCGAACTCCACCGTCTCGTCCATGTAGCGCTTGACGCCCGGATAGCGCTGGAAGTAGCGGTCGATGTAGGCCGCCGCCGCCTTGGTCTCTATGCCCAGGTTCCTGGCCAGGCCAAAGCTGCTCATGCCGTAGATCAACCCGAAGTTGATGACCTTGGCGTAGCGGCGCTGCTCGCTGCTGACCTGCTCCAGCTCCACGCCGAAAACCTCGGCAGCCGTCGCGCGGTGCACGTCGCGGCCTTCGTGGAAGGCGCGCAGCAGCGACTCGTCGCCGGACAGGTGGGCCATGATCCGCAGCTCGATCTGCGAGTAGTCGGCGCTGGCGATCACATGGCCGGGCGCGGCGATGAAGGCCTCGCGCACGCGACGGCCCTCGGGCGTGCGGATGGGGATGTTCTGCAGATTGGGATCGTTGCTGGACAGGCGTCCCGTCACCGCCACAGCCTGGGCATAGTGCGTGTGCACGCGCCCCGTGCGCGGCAGCGCCAGCTGCGCCAGCTTGTCGGTATAGGTGCCCTTGAGCTTGGAGAGGCTGCGGTGCTCCAGCAGCTTGGCCGGCAGCGGGTAGTCCTCGGCCAGCTTCTCCAGCACTTCCTCGTCGGTGCTGCGCGCGCCCGTGGCGGTCTTCTTCACGACGGGCATGCCCAGCTTGTCGAAGAAGATCTCACCCAGCTGCTTGGGGCTGGCCAGGTTGAAGGGCTGGCCCGCGATGTCATAGGCCTCCTGCTCCAGCTGCACGATGCGCTGGCCCAGGTCGTTGCTTTGCCTGGCCAGCGTGGCGGCGTCGATCAGCACGCCATTGCGCTCGATGCGGTACAGGGCCTCGCTGGTGGCGATCTCCAGTTCGTAGATGCCGCGCAGGCCGTCGCTGGCCTGCAACTGCGGCCACAGCACGCGGTGCACGTCCAGCGTCTGGTCGGCATCCTCGCAGGCATAGGCTGCGGCCTTGTCCACGGGCACCTGGGCGAAGGGAATCTGGTGGGCCCCCTTGCCGCACAGGTCCTCGTAGCTCAGCCCCGTGCGGTTGGCGTGGCGCAGCGCCAGGCTGGCCAGGCCATGGGGGCGGTGCACTTCCAGCACATAGCTTTGCAGCATGGTGTCGTGCACATAGCCCTGCACCTCGACGCCGGCATTGGCGAACACATGGCGGTCGTACTTCACGTGCTGGCCCAGCTTGGGCCGGCGGGCATCCTCCAGCCAGGGCTTGAGGCGCGCCAGCACCTCGTCGACGGGCAATTGCTCGGGCGCATCGGGACCCGCATGGCGCAGCGGGATATAGGCCGCCGCGCCGGGCTCCACGCTCAGCGAGATGCCGACGATCTCGGCGCGCATCTCGTCCAGCGAGGTGGTTTCCGTGTCGATGGCCGTGAGCTCGGCCCCGCCTATGCGCTCCAGCCAGCGGTCGAAAGCGTCCCAGGTAAGGACCACGTCGTAGTCGAGCGTGCGCTGCTGGGCCGCCTCGGCCTCGGTCGTGGCCTGGTCGGATTCGGTCTGCTCCTGCGCAAACATGTCGCCCGTGGCCTGGTCGGCACGCGGCCTGCCCGCCTTGCGACCGGCCTTGACGGCCTCGAGCGCATCGGGCTCGGCCGCTGCACCGCCCAGTGCGCGCGCCAGCCCCTTGAAGCCATAGCGCTCGTAGAACTCGCGCAACGGCGTGGCATCGGGCTCGCGTGGCGCCAGCGCATCCAGCAGAGGCAGGCCGGGCACCTCGGCCCGCAGGTCGCAGTCCGTCTTCATGGTCACTAGCTGGCGGCTCAGCGCCAGTTGCCCCGAGGCGATGGCGTCGCGCAGATTCTGGCCGGCCACGCCCTTGATGCCCTCGGCGGCAGCGATCAGGCCATCCAGCGAGCCATGCTCGGCCAGCCACTTGGCCGCCGTCTTGGGGCCGACCTTGTTCACGCCCGGCACGTTGTCCACGGCATCGCCGACCAGCGCCTGGTAGTCGACCATCAGCGTGGGCGGCACGCCGAACTCGGCCGTCACGCCAGCCACGTCGCGGCGCTTGCCGCTCATGGTGTCCATGACCATGATGTGCTCATCCACCAGTTGCGACAGGTCCTTGTCACCGCTGGAGATCACCACGTTCACACCCTGCGAGGCGGCGGCCTTGGCCAGCGTGCCGATCACATCGTCGGCCTCCACGCCCTGGATGGCCAGCACGGGCCAACCCAGCAGCCGGACCACTTCATGGATGGGGTCGATCTGCGAACGCAGGTCATCGGGCATGGGCGCGCGCTGGGCCTTGTACTCGGGGTACAACGCATCACGGAAGGTGGGCCCGCTGGTGTCGAACACGCAGACGGCGTAGTCGGCCGGCACTTCCTTCCTGAGCGCCTGCAGCATATTGATCATGCCTCGGATGGCGCCTGTGGCGGGGCTGGCCGGATTGCCGGGCTCGGCACGCAGGTCCGGCATGGCATGGTAGGCGCGGTACAGGTAGCTGGAGCCGTCGATCAGCACCAGGGTCTTGGAATTGCTCATGCGCCGATTGTGCACGTGCCGGCTGGCGTACGCGCGCGACAGCGGCGTGCGCAGGTTCTACAATGCCGGCATGCGCGCCGCACCACTCCTCATTCTTCTGAGCCTGGCCGCCAGCCCCGTGCTGGCCCAGAACACCACGCCTGCCCCGGCGGCCTCCACCGCTCCCGCAGATGCGGGCTCCGCCCAGCCCGCGCCGGACACGGGCAGGCCCGAGAGCCGCGACAGGACCAACCAGCGCGTGGAACACATCCATGTGGAAGATGGCGGCAGCCGGGTGGACGAGTTGCGCGTGGGCGGCCAGACACGCAGCATCACCGTGCAGCCCAAGGTCGGCGACATGCCTTCCTACGAAGTGCAGTCCAACGATGGCGCGCGTGCCTCGCGCAATCGTGGAGATGGCGACGGCACCAATGGCACGCGCGTCTGGAACCTCAAGAAGTTCTGAACCTCGCAGGACTGCCCTGCCCCGCAGCGGGCGGCATCCCAGGGGCAGCGCCTGATGGCGCTGCCCTTTTTACGTATCTGAAGACAACGATTTCCGCCGTGCCGTGAAGGCCGGCTTCGCAACATGGCCGTTTTCACCGAAGTCACCGAAAAAGACGCGCGCGAACTGCTGCGCCGCATGTCCCTGGGTACCCTCAAGCAGTTGCGCGGCATCCAGGGTGGCATCGAGAACACCAACTACTTTCTCACCACCGACCAGGGCGAGTGGGTGCTGACACTGTTCGAGCGTCTGACGGCCGAGCAGTTGCCGTTCTACCTGTACCTGATGAAGCACCTGGCCCAGGCCGGCATCCCCGTGCCCGATCCGCAGGCCGAGGCGCGCAGCGGCGACATCCTGCTGCGCCTGTGCGGCAAGCCGGCCTCCATCGTCAACCGCCTGCCCGGTCGCAGCGAGCTGGCCCCCCAGGCCGTGCACTGCACGGCCGTGGGCGAGATGCTGGCACGCATGCACCTGGCCGGACGCGACTACGAGCGCCAGCAGCCCAACCTGCGCAGCCTGGCCTGGTGGAACGAGACCGTGCCCACGGTGATCCCGCACATCGACGCCGCCACAGGCGAACTGCTGCGTTCGGAGCTGGCCTTCCAGAACCACGTGGCCGCTTCCCCGGCCTATGCCGCCCTGCCGCGCGGTCCCGTGCACGCGGACCTGTTCCGCGACAACGTGATGTTCGAGGGCGAGCGGCTGACCGGCTTCTTCGACTTCTACTTCGCCGGCGTGGACAGCTGGCTGTTCGATCTGGCCGTCTGCCTCAACGACTGGTGCATAGACCATGCCACCGGAGCCCATGACGCGGCCAAGGCACAGGCCATGATCGACGCCTACCAGGGCGTGCGCCCCTTGAGCGCCGCCGAGCGCGAGCTGTTCAACCCCATGCTGCGCGCAGGCGCGCTGCGCTTCTGGATTTCGCGCCTGTGGGACTTCCATCTGCCGCGCGAGGCCTCGCTGCTCACGCCCCACGACCCCACGCATTTCGAGCGCGTGCTGCGCCAGCGCCTGGCCCATCCCGTGGCGCTGGCCTGACACCCCTGGCGCCAGGGCCAGGGGCTTTGCGGTCCATGGCGCCACATCCTCGGGTACAGTCCCCGTTCCGGCGCCGGCCGCGCGGCCCACGCCAGAGGCCATGTCCGCCGGGACGCCCCGACCTCCTCACCCCATGAAACTTCTCATCGTTCCCGCCCGCACCGGCCTGCAATGGGTGCAGCAGGGCATCCGCACCTTCCGCCAGCAGCCGCTGGCACTGGCGGCATTGTTCTTCCTGTCGATGGCGGCCATCTCGCTGGTGACGCTGCTGCCCCTGATCGGCCCCGTGATCGCCCTGGGCCTGCTGCCGGCCACCTCGCTGGCCATGATGGTGGCCGCCGCCGAGGCCTCGCACGGGCGGGCGCCCACGCCGACCCTGCTGCTGGTGGCCTTTCGCACCGGCCGTCAGCGCCTGAACTCCATGATCACCCTGGGTGCCATGTATGCAGCCGGCTTCCTGCTGATCATGGGCCTGTCCATGCTGGTGGACGACGGCCAGTTCGCCAACGTCTACCTGGGTGGCGAGCCTTTGACGCGCGAGATCGCGGAGTCCGCCGACTTCCAGGCCGCCATGTGGCTGAGCATGGGTCTCTATCTGCCGCTGTCGCTGCTGTTCTGGCATGCCCCGGGACTGGTGCACTGGCACAACATTCCCCCGGTCAAGGCATTGTTCTTCAGCCTGGTGGCCTGCGTGCGCAACATCGGTGCGCTGGTGGTCTTCGGCCTGAGCTGGATGGGCGTGTTCATCGTCGCCGGCATCGTCATGTCCCTGGTCACCGCCATCCTGGCCCAGGTCCTGGGCAATATCGCCAACGGCCTGGTGATCGCCACGGCCATGCTGCTGGCCGCGATGTTCTTCACCTCCATCGTCTTCACCTTCCGCGACTGCTTTGCCGCCCCCGATGCCAGCGACAGCAGCGATGCCATCGGCTCCGAGCCACCCCCGCCACCGGGGTTGTCCCAGTGAGAGCAAAGCCCCTTCTCAGGGGCTTTTTCTTTGGGGCACCGCAGCCGTGCCCCATGGCAGCGTCACGACTTCGTCATATTCATGACATTTCCATGTCACGCAAGCTACCTAGCATGCCGGGCGGACGTCGAGCTTGCCCACGCTGCGCTGCGACGCCCGGCCCTCTCCGACCGGATGGCCGTCACAAACAATCAACGGAAGCCCCATGTCCCAATCCACGATGCTCTCGCGCCGCAAGGCACTGCAATTCCTGACCGGTGCCCCCCTGCTGCCGCTCGGCTCCGCTGTGTCTGCCACCGGACTGCTGACCGCCTGCGGCGGAAGCGATGGCCCTGCGAGAAACTATGTGTCGGCCAGCTTCACGTCGATGGCCGCCCCCACGCTGGCCACCCCCCAGGCGATGGCGAAGATGACCGTGGCCTCGCAGCTCAAGGTGCAGTACAGCGACGACAGCACGCAGACCTATGACCTTGGCTACCAGCCCTTCTTCGTGACGGGCGATGAAGTGCCAGACGGCAAGGGAGGAAAGATCCTGGCAGGCGGCTATTACGACATCAACAACAACAAAATCATCGATCGCACGGTGGCCGGCAGCGAGCGCCACTTCTTCTCCGATTCGCCTGACGGCACTTCGCTGCTGACAGTGCCCAATGCCAAGGTGGAAGGCGTGAAGGGCAAGCCCGTCTTCGCCGTCGTGCAGTTCGAATACACGACCTGGGCCCAGGACGGCAAGACCGACATGTACGGCAAGCTGCCGTCGCCCATCGCCGTGCTGACGCTGGACCAGGACCAGGCCACGGGCAAGCTCAGCCTGGTCAAGTACCACAACGTGGACACCTCCAAGGTCCATGGCCTGTGGATCACCTGCGGCGCCAGCCTGTCGCCCTGGGGCACGCACCTGTCCAGCGAGGAGTACGAGCCCGACGCCTTCGCGTCGGGCAACGCCCAGCTGCAGGCCTTCAGCCAGAACCTGTACGGCGACCAGAACAAGGCCAACCCCTACCACTATGGCCACATGCCCGAGGTCACCGTCAACGCCGACGGCACGGCCAGCATCAAGAAGCATTTCTGCATGGGCCGCATCTCGCACGAGCTGGTGCAGGTCATGCCCGACCAGCGCACGGCGCTGATGGGCGACGATGCCACCAACAGCGGCTATTTCGTCTTCGTGGCCGACAAGGAAAAGGACCTGTCATCGGGTTCGCTGTACGTGGCCAAGGTGGGCGCGGGCTTTTCCATCGACCCCGCTTCGGGCAGCGCCGCCGCGCTGACCTGGATCAAGCTGGGCTCGGCCACCAGCGCCGAGATCGAGCAGTTGGCCAACACGCTCAAGCCCACGGACATCATGAGCGTGGTCAAGGCCGATCCCAACGACGCCAGCTACACGAAGATCACGGCCAACGGCAAGGTCGAGTGGATCAGGATCAACCCCGGCATGGACAAGGCCGCCGCCTTCCTGGAAACCCATCGCTATGCGGCCTTCAAGGGCGCCAGCATGGGCTTCACCAAGATGGAAGGCACGACCGTCAACGCCAAGGACAAGGTGGCCTATTCCGCATTGCAGAACTGCGAGAAGTCCATGGTGGCCGGCGACGCGCTGAACGTGGCGGGCAACGGCGTGTCCATCCCCAGGCAGCTCAAGGCCGGCGCCGTGATGGCACTGAACCTGCGCGGCGGCCAGAAGGACACGGCCGGTGCCGCCATCAACAGCGAATGGATGCCCGTGGACACCAAGGCCCTGCTGGCCGGCGAGGACATCCCGGCCGATGCCCTGGGCAACACCGGCAATCCGAACAAGATCTGCAACCCCGACAACCTCAAGTTCTCGGAGAAGATGCGCACCCTGTTCATCGGCGAGGACAGCGGCCAGCACGTGAACAACTTCCTGTGGGCCTACAACATCGACACCAGGCAGCTCTCGCGCCTGATGTCGATTCCCGCCGGTGGCGAATCCACCGGCCTGCACGCCGTGGACGAGATCAACGGCTGGACCTACATCATGAGCAACTTCCAGCACGCCGGTGACTGGGGCAGCATCCACAACGTGGTCAAGCCCACGCTGGATCCGCTGATCAGCGCCAACTACCGCGGCAAGTTCGGCGCCGCCGTCGGCTACCTGACCGGCACGGCCGCCCAACCCAGGCTATCGGCCTGAGCATGCACCAGGAGCGCCCCGCGCGGTACAGGGGGCTGCTCGCCACGGGCCATGGTTCTCTCCATGGCCTTCTTTCATGGCCTCCGGCCCGCACGGCGGATGCCATGACTGCAGCCCATGCACGCAGGACGAGGCGTGCGGCGATGTGCGCCACACCGCCGCGCCGAACCTCGGAATCACGCCTGGATCTGCGGTGCCGGCTCTACATCAGTCCGTCGGCGCGCAGCATCTCCATGACCTTGAGCACGCCGCTGACCTGGGCGGGCTCTCGCGCATAGTCCTCGGCGCAGAAAAAGCGCAAGGCACCGATTTCCTGGCCGGGCCGTATCCGCTCATCCTCACCGAGCGCATAGAGAAAGCAGTCCTGCTCCATGCGGCGCGCGGGCACCTCCCCATAGGCGAGTGCGGTGACATGGCCATAGGGGCGCAGTTGCCGCGGCCGCAGCACCAGGCTCAGCTCCTCCTCGATCTCGCGGTGCAGCGCCTGCTCGGGCGTCTCGCCGGCATCGACCTTGCCGCCCGGCAGATACCATGCACGCCTGTTGTTGGAGTAGGCCAGCAGCAGGCGGCGCTGCCGGACCACGATCAGCCCGGCCGTGGCCAGGCCCGGAGCCTGTGCAATGGACTCTGGCACGGCCATCACTCCACCACCGTGAGCTTGGCGATGGACAGCGCCAGCCACTTCGTGCCATGCCTGCCGAAGCTGACCTGGGCGCGCGCGTCATCGCCCGTACCCTCGAGCGCCAGCACCTTGCCCTCGCCGAACTTGTTGTGGAACACGTTCAGGCCCACGCGCAGTCCATGGCCCGGATCGGCCTTCTGCGCAGGCACGGGCGGGCTGGCGAAGACTTCGCTGCGCCAGCCTTCGGCCTTGTTGCCGAAGCCTCCCCGGTCGCGCGCGCCATAGCCGCCGCCCCCGGGCTTGGGTGCGTAGCTGCCGAAGCCGCTCTGCCGGGGCGTGATCCACTTGAGCGCCGCCTCGGGCAACTCGTCGAAGAACCGGCTCTTGATGTTGTAGCGCGTCTGCCCGTGCAGCAGGCGCGTCTGCGAGTGGCTCAGGTACAGGCGCTTGCGCGCACGCGTGATGGCCACGTAGGCCAGGCGGCGCTCCTCCTCCAGGCCACCCCGGTCCATCATGGCGTTCTCGTGCGGGAACAGGCCCTCTTCCACGCCGCCGATGAAGACCGCGTCGAACTCCAGGCCCTTGGAGGCATGCACGGTCATCAGTTGCACCGCGTCCTGTCCCGCCTGGGCCTGGTTGTCGCCGGCCTCCAGGGCCGCATGGGTCAGGAAGGCGGCCAGCGGCGACAGGGTCTCGCCGGTGTCGGCATCGACCGTGGCGGCCGCCGTGCCGGCCGGCGGCTTGAGCGGCGTGTCCAGCAGCGGCTGCGATGGGTCCAGCCCCTGGCTGGCCGGGCTCTGCGTCAAGGCCCTGGCACCTTCGTGCTCGTCCAGCGGCAAGGCCACGGCATCGCGGCCGAAACCTTCCTGGGTGACGAAGCTTTCGGCGGCGTTCACGAGTTCCTGCAGGTTCTCTATGCGGTCGGCGCCTTCCTTCTCGTTGCGGTAGTGCTCGATCAGGCCGCTGTCCTCCTCGACGGCCTCGATGATCTCGCGCAGCGTGCGGCCCTGGGTCTGCTCGCGCAGCACGTCGATCCTGGCAACGAAGCCCGCCAGCTTGGCGCCCGGTGCCCCCGGCACGGCCGAGACCGCGTCGTGCAGCGAGCAGCCCGCGCCGCGCGCCGCGTCCTGCAAGGCCTCCACGCTGCGCGCGCCGATGCCGCGCGGCGGGAAGTTCACCACGCGCAGGAAGCTGGTGTCGTCGTGCGGGTTCTCCAGCAGGCGCAGGTAGGCCAGCGCATGCTTGATTTCGGCACGCTCGAAGAAGCGCAGGCCGCCATAGACGCGGTAGGGGATGGCGGCATTGAACAGCTGGGACTCGATCACGCGGCTTTGCGCATTGCTGCGGTAGAGCACGGCGATCTCCTGGCGCTGCCAGCCGTCCTTCTTCACGAGTTGCTGGATCTCCTCGACCATCCACTGCGCCTCGGCGATGTCGGTGGGCGCCTCGTAGATGCGCACCGGCTCGCCCGGGCCCTGGGTGGTGCGCAGGTTCTTGCCCAGGCGCTGGCTGTTGTGGCTGATCAGCGCGTTGGCGCAGTCCAGGATGTTGCTGTAGGAGCGGTAGTTCTGTTCCAGCTTGATCTGCCGCTGCACGCCGAACTCGCGCACGAAATCCTGCATGTTGCCCACGCGCGCCCCGCGGAAGGCGTAGATGCTCTGGTCATCGTCCCCCACGGCGATCACGCTGCCCCCGGCCTGCAGCCGGCCGTCGACCAGGTCGCCCGCCAGTTGCTTGAGCCACTGGTACTGCAGCTTGTTGGTGTCCTGGAACTCGTCGACCAGGATGTGGCGGAAACGCCGCTGGTAATGGGCACGCAGCGCCGCGTCGTCGCGCAGCAGCTCGAAGGAGCGCAGCATCAGTTCGCCGAAGTCGACCACGCCCTCGCGCTGGCACTGCTCCTCGTAGAGCTGGTAGATCTCGACCTTCTTGCGCGTATCGGGGTCATGGGCCACCACGTCGCCCGGACGCATGCCCTCTTCCTTGCAGCCGGCGATGAAGTACTGCAGCTGCTTCGGGGGAAAACGTTCGTCGTCCACGTTGAACTGCTTGCACAGACGCTTGACGGCCGACAGCTGGTCCTGCGTGTCCAGGATCTGGAAGGTGGACGACAGCCCCGCCGCCTGGTGGTGGGCGCGCAGCAGCCGGTTGCACAGGCCGTGGAAGGTGCCTATCCACATGCCGCGCACGTTGTAGGGCAGCATGGCCGACAGTCGTGCCAGCATCTCCTTGGCGGCCTTGTTGGTGAAGGTCACGGCCAGGATGGATCCCGGCGTGGCCTGCCCGGTCTGCAGCAGCCATGCGATGCGCGTGGTCAGCACCCGGGTCTTGCCCGAGCCCGCGCCGGCCAGGATCAGCGCATGGCCGGCCGGCAGCGTCACGGCAGCGAGCTGCTCCTCGTTGAGGTGGGCCAGCAAAGGGGAGTTGGAGTCGGGCGCGGCGCCGGGCGCGCCGTCGAGCAGATCGATCGGGAACATTCCGGCATTGTAGGAAGACCCCGCCCGCCGGGACATCCAGGGCCGCATTTCCTTGTATCCGGCCACGCGCCGTGTTCATAAGCCCAACGCTATGGCCGCCATATCGAAAGGGTTCGCATGCACCCTGCCGGCAGCGTATAGAATCAATCACCGGGCCCAAGTTTCTTGCGGTCCGGTTTTTTGTGCCCGGGCCACAGCCGCCCTGGCGACGCGGCCCGCCCGCGCCGCCCGCAAGACCGGCCTCCAAGCCAAGCGCCCCATCGCGGAGGGATGTTCCTGCCGCGACCTTTCATGGAGCTTGGAATCAAATGGAAATCTTCGACTACGACAACATCCTGCTGCTGCCCCGCAAGTGCCGCGTGGAAAGCCGCTCGGAATGTGACGCCAGCGTGGAACTGGGCGGTCGGTCGTTCCGCATCCCGGCCGTGCCGGCCAACATGAAGACGGTGGTGGATGAACAGATCTGCACCTGGCTGGCCCGCAACGGCTACTTCTATGTGATGCACCGCTTCGACCTGGACAACGTCCAGTTCGTGCGCGAGATGCAGGGCAAGGGCTGCTTCGCCTCCATCTCGCTGGGTGTCAAGAAGCCCGACTACGACACCGTGGACCGCTTCGTCGCCGAAGGCCTGTGCCCCGAGTACATCACCATCGACATCGCCCATGGCCATGCCGACAGCGTGAAGAACATGATCGGCTACCTCAAGCAGCACCTGCCCAAGGCCTTCGTGATCGCCGGCAACGTGGGCACGCCCGAGGCCGTGATCGACCTGGAAAACTGGGGCGCGGATGCCACCAAGGTCGGCATCGGCCCCGGCAAGGTCTGCATCACCAAGCTCAAGACGGGCTTCGGCACGGGCGGCTGGCAGCTGTCGGCCCTGAAGTGGTGCGCGCGCGTGGCGACCAAGCCCATCATCGCCGACGGCGGCATCCGCAGCCATGGCGACATCGCCAAGAGCGTGCGCTTCGGCGCCACCATGGTGATGATCGGCTCGCTGTTCGCGGGCCACGAGGAATCGCCCGGCCAGACCGTCGAGGAAAACGGCCAGCGCTTCAAGGAGTACTACGGCTCGGCCTCGGACTTCAACAAGGGCGAGTACAAGCACGTCGAGGGCAAGCGCATCCTCGAACCCGTCAAGGGCCACCTGGCCGACACCCTGATCGAGATGGAACAGGACGTGCAAAGCTCGATCAGCTACTCGGGCGGCAAGAAGCTCATGGACATCCGCAAGGTCAACTACGTCATCCTGGGCGGCGACAATGCAGGCGAGCACCTGCTGATGTAGGCACGCTGCGTGCAGGAAAAATGGCGGCTTCGGCCGCCTGTTTTCCGCCTGTGCGCACCGATGACGATCTGGAAGAGACATGAACACCCCCACATCCCCGCACGCTGGCCATCATGGCAGGCGGCGAGGCCACCGACTTCGAGCATGCCCAGCCCGTCTTCGCCCACCTGGGCCGCGCCACCCTGGTCGGCCCGCATGGTGCGGGGCAACTGGCCAAGCTTGCCAACCAGATGATCGTGGGCATCACCATCGGCGCCGTGGCCGAGGCCTTGCTGCTGGCCGAGCGCGGTGGCGCGGACCCTGCCAGGGTGCGTGAGGCGATTGCAGGCGGCTTTGCCGACAGCCGCATCTTCCAGGTGCACGGTGAGCGCATGGTGAAGCGCGACTTCGCACCGCGCGGACGCATGACCGTGCAGCTCAAGGACATGCGCAACGCCCTGGCCACCGCACAGGACCTGGGCTTCGATGCCCCCATTACGGTCCTGTTCGAGCAGTTGTACGCGCAGGGCGTGGAACAGGGCCTGGGCGATCTGGACCAGAGCGGCCTGTTCATGGAATTGGCCCGACGCAACGCCATGCGTTAAAAAATTCGGCAGGTTTCCTGCAAGCGCCGCAAAAATGCCGCATAATTGCGGTCTCGTTTGCATAGCAGGCGACACGTGGGGCTCTTAGCTCAGCTGGTAGAGCAGCGGACTCTTAATCCGTTGGTCGAGTGTTCGAATCACTCAGGGCCCACCACATTTTCCAGGTTGATTCTTTCAGCCTGGGCCTTCGGAAACTCCGAGGGGGCTCTTAGCTCAGCTGGTAGAGCAGCGGACTCTTAATCCGTTGGTCGAGTGTTCGAATCACTCAGGGCCCACCAAAATTCCTTGTCAGCCTGGACCATTCCAGGCGGATTCCTTTGGAAACCCCAAGGGGGCTCTTAGCTCAGCTGGTAGAGCAGCGGACTCTTAATCCGTTGGTCGAGTGTTCGAATCACTCAGGGCCCACCACCAAACCAATGCAGGCACTGAAGCGAGTCATCGCTCAGTGCTTTTGTCTCTGGTACTGCATGAGCACGGTCATGCTCTCGCGGCCCGCCTTGGCCACCCACTCGCGACCGAACCGCTCGCCCATGAGGTCCAGCATCCTGCGCAGGTCCGCCGTGGGAGTGGATACCAGGACCTTGTTGTCCATCAGGGCTTTCCTGCCCAGTTCATCGGCCTGCCGCGCCAGCTCCCACCCCTGCTTTTCCGCCAGCCCGGCGGCTTCGGCGATGGCACGGCGCTCGGGCTCGCCCAGCGATTTCCACGCCACTTCGCTGACACACAGCATGTTCTTGGGAATCCAGGCCTTGATGTCCAGAAAGACCTTCATCGTTTTCCAGGCCTGGCTGTCCACGCCCGTGGTGCTGGACGAGAGCATGGCATCGATGCTGCCCTGCTCCAGGCTGCGGGGCAGCTCGCCGGCCGCGAGCACCACGGGCTGGGCACCCCACAGCTCGGCCAGCCGGCGCGTCCAGTCGCTTTGTATGCGCAGCCTGAGCCCCTTGAGATCGGCAATGCTGTTGACCGGGCGGCGGCAAAACAGCCCCTGCGCCGGCCAGGGGACGGCGCAGAGCAGGCGCACCCCCTGGCGGGCCAGCAGGAACTCCTGGATGCCGGGCCGGGTCAGCTGCCACAGGCGCTGGGCATCGTCGAAGCCGCGCACCATGAAGGGCAGCGCGTCCATGCCCAGCAGGGGATGCAGGTGCGCACAGGACGACATGAGCACCTCACCGAATGCGATCTCGTTGCGCTGCAGGGCCGGCAGGACCTGGTCCATGGGTCGCAGCGCTGAATTGGACACCACCTCGATCTCCAGGGACTGCCGCGTGCCGGCCGAGATCCGTTGCGCGAAGCTGCGCAGGTTCTGGGTGTGGAAGACCGCATCGCCATAGGCCGCCGAAAGCTGAAGGCGCCGGCCACTGGACCAGGCAGGCGCGGCGGACAATTGCAGCGCAACCGCGCCCAGGCACGACAGGGACGTGCGGCGAGACAAGGTCATGGATTCCCTCCCGGATGAAGCGCATGGACCGCGGCCCTCACCGCGGCGGCATCATCTTTGGCAAGATGACTTTCAATAAAGTCTATCAAATATCTCAAAAACAAACACATCAACTATCAAACAGGGCATGGCCGCGCCTTCGCACTACGGCAGATGGGCATGGCCACCTTCACACCAAAGGCCCCCAAGCCGCTACAGTGTGGACCTGCCGCATGGCGCGTGAGCGCGCGGCCTTCTCCTGCGCCGCCGGCCCTGCCCGCTGCACACAACCGCCCCGTCTTCATGCCGCAAAATGCTCCCCCGCTCTGGCAGGGCCCGCGCTGGGCCCTGGCCGTCCTGCTTGCCATCCTGGGCATGCTGGGCCCGTTCTCGATCGACACCTACATCCCCGCCTTTTCAGGCATTGCCCAGGCCCTGGACGCCACACCGCTGCAGATGCAGCAGACGCTGTCGGCCTATCTGTTCGGCTTCGCCTTCATGAACCTGTTCCACGGCGCCCTGGCCGACAGTTTCGGCCGCCGGCCCGTGGTGCTGTGGGGGCTGGCCGTGTTCACGCTGGCCTCCGCAGGCTGTGCGCTCTCCCAGAGCATCACGCAACTGGTGCTGTTCCGCGCACTGCAGGGCCTGTCCACGGGTGCGGGCATCGTGGTTTCGCGCGCCGTGGTGCGCGACCTGTTTCCACCCGCTCAGGCACAGCGCGTGATGGCCCAGATCACCATCTTCTTCGGCATCGCACCGGCCCTTGCGCCGGTGATCGGCGGCTGGCTGTTCGTGCACCTGGGCTGGGCTGCGGTGTTCTGGTTCCTGACGCTGGTGGGCGTGCTGCTGTGGAGCATCAACTGGCGCTTCCTGCCCGAGTCGCTGCCGCCGCAGCAGCGCCAGCCCTTTCGCTTCAAGCCGCTGATGCAGGGCTACAAGGTGCTGTGCAGCGACCCCCGCTTCGTGCTGCTGGCCTTTGCCAGCGGCGTCCCGTTCAACGGGATGTTTCTCTACGTGCTGTCGGCGCCAGCGTTCCTGGGTGATCTTCTGCACCTGCAGCCCCAGCAATTCTTCTGGTTCTTCGTGATCTCGATCTCGGGCATCATGGGCGGCGCCTGGGTCAGCGGCCGACTGGCCGGGCGCATTCCACCCAAGCGCCAGATCCGCCATGGTTTTCTGATCATGTTCGTGGTGTCCATCATCAACCTGGCCGCCAACCTGATCTGGCCCGCGCATGTGAGCTGGGCCCTGATTCCCGTGGGGGTGTTCGCCTTCGGCTGGGCCATGATGGTGCCCGTGGTGACCCTGCTGGTGCTGGACATCCATCCCGAACGGCGCGGCCTGGCCTCGTCGCTGCAGGCGGTGGTGGGCTCCACGGCCAACGGCATCGTGGCCGGCATGATCGCGCCGCTGGTGATGCACTCCACCGTGCTGCTGGCCGCGGGCTCGATCAGCATGATGCTGATCGGCCTGGTGTCATGGATCTATCTGCACCACCGCTGGCCCGAGATCGGGCGACATGCCTCGGAGGCCTGAGCCCCTGCCGCGCTCAATCTACGCTGCGTTGCCCTGGCGCAGCATCCTGTCCTTGTAGTAGCGGGCCTTTTCCGCGTACATGGCCTGGTCCGCGCGCGAGACCGTGGCTTCGACCTGGCTGCCCGAATCGCAACAGGCCACACCCATGGAGAGGCTGACCGCCTGGCCCGGATAGAACTGGTTGTTGAGTTCGAGCAGCGAGAGGATGCGCTCCTTGACGGCCTGCGCCGCGCGCTCGTCCGAGGCCGGCAGCAGCACCATGAACTCGTCGCCACCGATGCGCGCAGCGCAGGCCGGCGCGTCCACGGCCTTGGCCAGCACTTCGCCCACGCGGCGCAGCATGTCGTCGCCGGCCGCATGTCCGTGCTCGTCGTTGGCTTCCTTGAGTCCGTTCATGTCGATGGCGATCACCGCCAGCGGCCAGGGCCCCTTGCGCGCCAGGCGGTTGAGCTCCTCGATGTAGAAGGCGCGATTGCGCAGCTGGGTCAGCACATCGTGCTTGCCCAGGTATTCGAGGTAGGCCTCGGCCTTCTTGCGCGCCGTGATGTCCACCAGCGACAGCAGCACCAGGCCCCAGTCGTGCGCGTGGCCATCGAGCACGGCCAGTTGCATGTGGATGTGCAGCGCATCGCCCGACAGTGCATAGTTCACCACTTCGCGGTGCTGCACGAGCTTGCCGTTCCAAAGATCCTGCAACTGCTCGGCAAAGGAGTCCATCATCTCGTCGCGGAAGATGCGCCCCAGACGGCTGAGCAACTGAAGCTTGTCGGTTGCCCCGAACATGCGCAGCGTCTGGCGATTCACATCCACCACGCGGATCTCCTGCATGCAGCGGGAGATGAATTCAGGATGCACCTTCAGGAAGGTGGCGAAGTCGCTGATGCCCTGGGCACGCACGTCATCGAGCAGGCGCTTGATGGCGCTGAAATCCTCGACCCACAAGGACACGGGAGAGTACTCGAACAGATCTCGCGCGTACTGCTCGCTGCGGTGCAGCTGGCGCGTGCTGCGCATCTCGGCCGTCACATCCTCCAGCGACACGAGCACGCAGTCCCACAACAGCTCATGGCCCGGCAGGATGCGACCGCGGATCTGCACATCGAGGCGGCGGCCATCCAGCGTGTAGTTGGCCGTGCGGTTCGCGAAAGTCAGGGAGCCGTTCCAGAGATCCTCGAGCTCGCAGGCCAGCCCGGCATGCATGTCGTCCCGGAACACATCGGCCAGGCAGCCGAGAAAGGTCTGCTGATCCTTGGCGCCGAACAATTCCAGCGTGCGCTGGTTGACACGCACCACCTTGAGCGCCGCGCTGCACTGCAGCAGCGCTTCGGGATGGGCCGCGAAATGCGCACGCAGATCGGTCACGCCTTCAGAGCGCCACTGGTCGAGCAACTGCCTGAGCGCGCTGTAGTCCTCCAACCACAGCGAAACAGGAGCGAGTTCGAACATGTGCTCGAAATCCACACTGGACGCGATCAAAGACTCCACAAGACACCTCCGCGCCGCGATTATGGCAGTCGCAGCCCGCGCCGAAAGCAGGTTCTGCGCACAAAAGACAAGCCAGGTTCCCGCTTTGCGCGGGACATAAAAAAACCGGCCCCGAAGGACCGGTCCGCATGGAGGATGCCGGGTCTGTCAGCGCACGGCGCGCTTGCGGTCACCGCCCTGAGGCTGGTAGGGCTTGGGAGCGCTCTTGCCGAAAGCCGGGCGGCGATCGCCACCACCGAAGCCACGCGATTCACCGCCAAAGCCACGCGACTCGCCTGTCGCACCACGGAAGCCACCTTCGCGACGCTCACCGCCGCGTGCCGCGCCACGGTCGCCGAAGCTGCGGCCTTCGCCACCCCGACCATAGCCGCCCTCACGCGGTCCCTGGCCATAGCCACCTTCACGGGGCGCCTGGCTGTGGTAGCCGCCTTCACGCTGGCCACCCTCACGCGGACCGCCGAAGCCGCCGAAGCCGGCCTTGCGGCCATAGCCCTCGGAGTCCCGGCGCGCGCCGAAGCCGCGCTCGCCGCCACGGTCACCGAAGCTGCGCTCGCGATCGCCGCCGAAGCCACGATCGCGGTCACCACCGAAGCCGCCACGGTCGCCGCCGAAACCACCGCGGCCACCGCCACGGCGATCACCACCACGACCCTCGAAGCCGCCACGGCGGCCGCCACCACGGCCTTCGTTGCTGCTGGGCGCGCGCTGCACAGGCTCCAGACCGGGGATCACCTCGGCCTTGAATTGCTGGCGGCTGTAGCCTTCGATGTCGAAGATGCGGCGGCGGTCGCGGAATTCCGCGAATGTGACGGCCACGCCCTCGCGCCCCGCACGGCCCGTACGGCCGATGCGGTGGGTGTAGTCCTCGGCCTTCATGGGCAGGCCATAGTTGAAGACGTGGGTGATGGTGGGCACGTCGATGCCGCGTGCCGCCACGTCGGTGGCGACCAGCACTTGCACCTGACCATTGCGCAGCGCCATCAGGCGGCGATTGCGCAGGCCCTGGCTCAGGGCACCGTGCAGCGCCACGGCCGAGAAGCCATCCTGCTGAAGGTCATTGGCCAGACCGTCGCACTCGACCTGGGTCGACGCGAAGACGATGGCCTGGTTGATCGAGGTATCGCGCAGCCAGTGGTCCAGCAGCTTGCGCTTGTGCTGGGAGTTGTCGGCCCAGAACAGCACCTGCTTGATGTTGGCATGCTTTTCCTGGGGCGTGGCGATGGTGACCTTCTTCACGCCGGAGCCGCCGTCGTGCATCACGCGCATGGCCAGTTGCTGGATGCGCGGCGCGAAGGTGGCGCTGAACATCATGGTCTGCTTGCGCTGGGCCGTGAGTTCGTTGATCTCTGCCAGATCGTCGGAGAAGCCCAGGTCCAGCATGCGATCGGCTTCGTCAACGACCAGGAACTGCACCTGGTCGAGCTTGATCTGCAGCGAACGCTGCAGGTCCAGCAGACGGCCGGGCGTGGCCACCACCAGGTTGGCGTTCTGCAGCTTGGCGATCTGCAGTTGGTAAGGCATGCCGCCGACGACGTTGGCGATGCGCAGGCCACGGCAGTGCTTGACCAGCTCGATGGCGTCATGCGCCACCTGCTGTGCCAGCTCGCGCGTGGGGCACAGAATCAGGGCGCCGGGCACGGCGGCCTTGAAGTTGCGGGGATTGGTCGGGTCCTTGCGCTTGTTGCGCTTGGGGGCCGGCTGGCCGCTGGCGGCCGCCTCGGCGCACTGGCGCTCGTATTCGGCGCGGCTGGCGGCCTCTTCCTCGGCGCGCTGCTGGATCAGCGTGTGCAGAACGGGCAGCAGGAAGGCTGCGGTCTTGCCGGAGCCGGTCTGGCTGGAGACCATGAGGTCGATGAAGGGCTGGTCACCGCCGGAGTTCATGGCCAGGGGAATGGCCTGTTCCTGCACGGGCGTGGGCTGGGTGTAGCCGAGATCGGCCACGGCGCGCACCAGCTCCTCGGCCAGGCCCAGCTCGACGAAGGCGTTGGGCAGCGCTTCGGCGGCCTCGGCCTCGGGGGTCTGCTCGATGGACTGGTCGGCGGCGGCAACGGCTGCGTCCAGCACGGACGGGGCGGCCTCGGAAGATGCAAAGGAAGAATCGGCAGCGGCGATGGCGCCCTGCTCAAGAGAGATGTCGTTCATGAATGGCTCTAACGAAAAGCATGCGCAGTCAGCGCTCTGCCACGCTTTTCTCGACGGTTGGTTCAACATCCACCGTCAGACTTGACCGGCCCTTCGCAAAAGGGCGGATGGGCATTTTCGGCTGGTCTGGCCACTCGATCGCCGCAAGGCGCATCGATTGCAGACACACAGCGCAGGGCCCTTGTGTGATGGAGATGTGCAAATTGCCCTTGTTGATGGGGCAAGACGACGATTCTCGCACACTGCGGGTTTTCCCGCAAGCCCCTGCGCAAGCCAACGTCAATCAGACACTCAGCAACTGCGCCCGGTAGTGCTGCAGCTCATCGATGGACTCATGCACGTCGGCCAGCGCCGTATGGCGCTGCGCCTTCTTGAACGAGGCATAGGCCTCGGGCTTCCAGCGCCGGGCCAGCTCCTTGAGCGTGCTGACATCGACATTGCGGTAGTGGAAGAAGGCATTGAGCCGGGGCATGTAGCGCTCCATGAAGCGCCGATCCTGGCCGATGCTGTTGCCGCACAGCGGTGCCTTGCCCTTGGGAACGTACTGCGACAGGAACTTGATCAGCGCGGCCTCCGCATCGGCCTCGGTGACGGTCGAGGCCTTGACGCGTTCGATCAGCCCGCTCCTGCCGTGCGTGCCCTTGTTCCAGGCGTCCATGCCATCGAGCAGTGCATCACTCTGGTGAATGGCAAACACCGGACCCTCGACGCGCGTGGACAGGTCGGGGCTGGTGACAACCACCGCAATCTCGATGATGCGGTCGGTGTCGGGCTGCAGCCCGGTCATCTCGCAGTCGAGCCAGACGAGATTGAGATCGGATTTGGCCAGGGTGGCGGTCGTGCCGGATTCGGCGGGGGAGGAAATGCAGGCGCTGGTGGCTTCGGACATGGCCCAAATTGTCGCCTACACTGCGGCCACATGGCCTCCACCCCCGATTTTCCCCCGTCGCTGTCCCTGCTGTTCGCCGCAGCGGTGCTCGCCCAGTGGTTGCTGCGCGCCTGGCTGGTCTCGCGCCAGGTGCGCCATGTGGCACGCCATCGCGGTGAAGTGCCGGCGGTGTTCGCGCAGCGCATCAGCCTGGCCGCGCATCAGAAAGCCGCCGACTACACGCTGGCCAAGGCCCGCGTCGCTCTGATCGACATGACGCTGGGCGCCGTCGTGCTGCTGGGCTGGACCTTGCTGGGCGGACTCGATGCGCTCAACCAGTGGCTGCTGGGCTCGATGGGCGCGGGCCTGTGGCAGCAGCTGGCGCTGCTGGCCGGCTTTGCCCTGATCTCCGGGCTGGTGGAACTGCCGATGTCGCTCTACCAGACCTTCGTGCTGGAGCAGCGCTTCGGCTTCAACCAGATGACGCTGCGGCTGTGGCTGATCGATGCCGCCAAGTCCAGCCTCGTGGGCGCAGCCATCGGATTGCCCGTCGCCGCCCTCATCCTTTGGCTCATGGCATCGGCCGGCGGTCTGTGGTGGCTCTGGGCCTGGGCCGTCTGGACAGGCTTCAACCTGCTGCTGATGTGGATCTTTCCGAGCTTCATCGCACCGTTGTTCAACAAGTTCGAACCACTGGCCGACGGCCCGCTGAAGGAACGCGTGACCACGCTGATGCAGCGTTGCGGCTTCACGGCCAAGGGCCTGTTCGTGATGGATGGCAGCCGCCGCTCGGCCCATGCCAATGCCTATTTCACGGGCTTCGGCCATTCCAAGCGCGTGGTGTTCTTCGACACCCTGCTCAAGCAGCTCGACGCCGACGAGGTGGAGGCCGTGCTCGCGCACGAGCTGGGCCACTTCAGGCACCGCCACATCCTCAAGCGCATGCTGCTGATGTTCGCGGCCAGTCTGGCCGGCTTTGCACTGCTGGGATGGCTGTCGCAGCAGCTGTGGTTCTACCTGGGCCTGGGCGTGCGCCCCGGCCTGGACCTGGCATTGGGCCAGACCGGCATGGGTGGCAACGAGGCCGTGGCGCTGCTGCTGTTCCTGCTGGCCGTGCCGGTGTTCAGCTTTTTCGTCACCCCGCTGTTCTCGGCACTGTCGCGCCGTGACGAATTCGAGGCCGACGCCTATGCCATGCAGCAGGCCGGCGGCGCCCATCTGGCCTCGGCCCTGCTCAAGCTTTACGAGGACAATGCCGCCACGCTCACGCCCGACCCCTGGTACGTGGGCTTTTACTACTCGCATCCGCCGGCCCTCGCCAGGCTCGCGCGCATGCCCTCTCCGACCTGAACCCACCGCATTCATCATGAGCACACAACGCTTGCAACAACAGGACTGGTCCACCCAGCAGCGCCGCGCGCTGACTTCCGACGAACTGCGCGCCGCGCTGGCCACCCTGCCCGGCTGGCAGCTCGATGGCGACGCCATCGCCAGGAGCTACGCTTTCGCCAACTACTACGAGACCATGGCCTTCGTGAACGCGCTGGCCCTGATCGCCCACCAGCAGGACCATCACCCCGATCTGGCCGTGAGCTATGGCCGTTGCGGCGTGCGCCTGAACACCCATGACGTGAACGGTATCTCGTCCACCGACATCGAATGCGCGCGGCGCATCGATGCGCTGCTGGAGCGTCCATGAAGCGCAACCCGGTGTCCCATGGCTGAGCGCGCCGCACTGCGCGAAGGCCTGGTCGTTTCCAGCCACGGCCGCCACTGCGTGGTCGAGACCGAGGACGGCGCACGCCACATCTGCCATCCGCGCGGCAAGAAAAGCCAGACCGTGGTCGGTGACCGCGTGCGCTGGCAGTTGCCGCCTGCGGGCCAGGGCGAGGAAGGCACCATAGAGAAGGTGCTGGAGCGGCGCAACCTGTTCTATCGCCAGGACGAGATCCGCACCAAGTCCTTCGCGGCCAACATCGACCAGGTGCTGATCCTGATCGCGGCCGAGCCGGTGTTCTCCGAGAGCCAGCTGGCCCGGGCCCTGATCACGGCCGAGGCCACGCACATCAAGCCCCTGATCGCCCTGAACAAGCGCGACCTGACCGAACCCTTTGCCGACGCCTGGGAGCGCCTGGCGCCTTATCGCGAGATGTACCTGGGCCGGGAAACACCGCACTACGAGGTGCTGGCGCTTTCATTGGCCAATGAGGGGGAAGCCGACCGCCAGCTGCTGATGCAGCACCTCCAGGGCAAGGCCACGCTGGTGCTGGGCCCGTCCGGCTCGGGCAAGAGCACCCTGATCAACCTGCTGGTGCCCGGCGCGCGCGCGGCCACCAACGAGATCTCGCAGGCACTGAACTCGGGCAAGCACACGACCACGACGACCAGCTGGTACTGGATGGACGAGGAGCGCACGACGGCGCTGATCGATTCGCCGGGCTTCCAGGAATTCGGCCTGCACCACATAGAGCCGACCGACCTGCCCCGCTGCATGCCCGACATCGGCGCCCATGCACAGGAATGCAAGTTCTACAACTGCACCCATCTGCACGAGCCGGGCTGCGCCGTCATGCCCCGCGTTGAAGACGAGGAAAACGGCATGGACGCCGACCACGACATCAGCGCCAACCGCTACTACATCTATGCCGAGCTGTTCGACGAACTGAGCCAGGCGAAAAAGTACTGACCGGGCTGCTCAGCCCAGCAGGCGTGCCAGCGACAGCAGAGCCAGCAGCAGCAGCCAGACCACGACCGAGCGCCAGACCAAGCCGACGACGCTGCGCAGGTGGCCGATCTCGGGCTCGCGGCCCGGCGTGGCCTCGCTGTCCACATCCAGGTCGATCTCCTCGCCATCGTCGCGCGTCACCGAGATGCCCTCGCGGCGCTTGAGCGCCTCGCCACCCAGGCGCACGTTGATGGCGCCCGACGTCGCGGCCAGGATGACGCCGTCGTTGTCGTTGGGAAAGCGCTGGGCATGGAAGCGCCACCCCTCGATGGCCTCTTCGAAGCTGCCGACCACGGCGAACGACAGCGCGGTCAATCGGGCAGGCAGCCAGTCGATCACGGTCCAGGCCTGGCGCGCCGCATGCTGGAGCTGGGGGCTGACCTGGGAACCGCCCACCAGCCCCTTGCGCGACCAGGAGCGCGACAAATGCTCGGTCATGCGATAGAACACGGCACCCAGCGGACCCAGCCCCAGCGCCGCCAGCGCCGAGAACCAGAACAGCACGCCGAACACATGGCGGTGCGCAGCCAGCACCGAGTACTCGATCACATGGCGCACCACCTCGCTGCGCGGCACCTCGCTGGCATCGACCTGCTGCCAGTGCGCCAGGGCCTCGCGTGCGGCATATTCGTCACCGGCATCCAGCGCGTCGCGGATCCGGGTGAAATGGTGGCTGAACTGGCGAAAGCCCAGCGTCACGTAGAGCACGGCCACATTCCAGACCATGGCCAGAGGCCAGCCCACCCCCCACAGCAGCAGCAGGTAGATACCCATCACCAGCACGCAGGGCAGCGCCACTGCAACGGTCCAGGCCAGCCAACCGTGGTGCGCCTGGCCGGCATCGAAGTTGCGCCGCACCGATACCGTCCAGGCACGATAACCGGCATGCACGAGATTGGCGGGAGCCAGGGGTCGCGCCTGCTCGATCAGCAGGGCGATCAAAATGGCAAAGAAACTCATCCGGCCATCATACTGGGCCAGCCATCCCAACCCGTGACCACTGGATGGCACGCCACCCGATCCGGGGCTCAGGCCGACAGGAATCGGTAAAGATTGCGCAGCATGCCCGCCGTCGCGCCCCAGATGTAGCGCTGGCGGTCCCCATCCTGGTAGGGCATGGCGAACCACTCGCGCGGCACGCCGTTCCAGACCATGGCATGGCGTTCGTGGTTGGCGGGGTCGAGCAGGAAGGCCAGAGGCACCTCGAACACGTCCGCCACCTCGTAGGGATTGGGTTGCAGCCGCGCCCGCGGATCGACCAGCGCCACCACCGGCGTGATCAGGAAGGCCGTGCCCGTGATGTAGATCGGCAGCGTGCCCAGCACCTCCACATCGCCGGCCGCCAGCCCGACCTCCTCCTGCGCCTCCCGCAAGGCCGTGGCCTGGGCCGAACCGTCCTCGGGGTCGCGCTTGCCGCCGGGAAAGGCCACCTGGCCGGAGTGCGTGGACAGGTGGGCCGTGCGCTCGGTCAGCAGCACCGTCGGCTCGTCGCGCAGCACGATGGGCACGAGCACGGCCGCATCGGCGGGCTGGCGATCGCTGAAGCGTTTCTCGCGCACCACCTCGGGGGCCCACTGCGGCGGAAGCGCGAAGCGCCTGCGCAGGGCCTCGGGCGTGCGGACCTCGGCAGGGACCGCCGGCAGATGGCTGTCGATGCCAACCAAAGGGGCCTGGCGTGGATCGGCGATCGACGGCATGGCCACGGGCCTGGGGCCGCCAGTGGGCTCGGGATTGTCGATAGGGGGCAAAGAGGACACGAGGGATGAGGGAGTGTGGAGCCGGCTAGGCAACAAAAAAGCCGCTACAGGCGACTGTAGCGGCTTTCCGGCTGTGGCGCAGGTGCTCAGGCTTCGGCAGAAACCTTGACGCGCGACGGCAGCTTTTCCTTGATGCGGGCCGACTTGCCGCTGCGCTCGCGCAGGTAGTACAGCTTGGCACGACGCACATCGCCGCGGCGCTTGACTTCGATGCCGGCGATCAGGGGAGAGTAGGTCTGGAACGTACGCTCCACGCCTTCGCCGCTGGAGATCTTGCGCACGGTGAAGCCGCTGTTCAGGCCGCGGTTGCGCTTGGCGATCACCACGCCTTCGTAGGCCTGCACGCGCTTGCGGCTGCCTTCAACCACGTTCACGCTCACGATGACGGTGTCACCAGGGGCGAACTGGGGGATGGTCTTGTTCAGACGGGCGATTTCCTCTTGCTCGAGGGTCTGGATCAGGTTCATGGTCAAATCCCATCGATCTTGTCCGCGCCAGGATTGGCAAGCACCGGGATTGGCGCCATGGCTGCTTTAAGGCACAGCAGCGGCCGGATAGAGGATCGAAGAATCCGGCATTATAGCCCGCAGGCGTTTTTTGCCAAAAACCCCTCGTCCTTGGCGTTGAGCAGACCCTGGGCACGCGCCTGCTCGATCAGCTCCGGGCGGTGCCTGGCGGTGATGGCCAGGCGCTGGTCGCGGCGCCAGCGCTCGATCTGGGCGTGGTGCCCGGACAACAGCGCCGCGGGCACCTCGCGCCCTTCCCAGACTTCGGGACGCGTGTAGTGCGGGCAGTCGAGCAGGCCGTCCAGCGCGGGATTGAAGCTGTCCTGCTGGAAGCTGCCCTCGTCGTTGAGCACTCCCGGCTGCAACCGCGCCACCGCATCGAGCAGGGCCATGGCCGCGATCTCGCCACCGGAGAGCACGAAGTCCCCCAGGCTCAACTGATGGGTCACATGGGCATCGATGAAACGCTGGTCCAGGCCCTCGTAGCGCCCGCACAGCAGGATGGCGCCCGGCCCCTGCGCCCAGTCGGCAACGACACCGTGGCGCAGCGTGGTGCCGATGGGTGAAAACAGCACCACGGGAGCCGACCCGGCCTCACCCGCGTCACGGCGCGCCTGCTGCGCCGTCTCCAGGCAGCGCAGCAAAGGCTCGGCCATCATCACCATGCCCGGGCCTCCGCCAAAGGGCCTGTCATCCACGCGCCGGTAATTGCCCTGGGCGTGGTCGCGCGGGTTCCACAGATGCACGCCGACCTGGCCTGATGCATAGGCACGACGGGTCACGCCGCTTTCAAGAAAGGGCGCGAACAGCTCGGGAAACAGCGTGATGATGTCGAAGCGCATGGCGATCGGAGGTCAGTAGTCGGGTTGCCAGTCCGCGACAATGGTCTTGCCCGGCAGATCCACCTTGTCCACATAGGCGTCGACAAAGGGAATCATGCGCTCGCGCTCCTTGCCATCCTCTTCATAGGCCAGCACAAGCACGGTCTGCGGCCCCGTGGACAGCAGATCGCGCACGATGCCCAGAGCCACGCCTTCACGATTGACCACAGACAGGCCCATCAGGTCGACCCAGTAGTACTCACCGTCCTCGGGCTGCGGAAAGTCGCTGCGCGCCACGAAGATGCGCGCACCGCGCAGCGCCTCGGCCGCATTGCGGTCGAGGACGGAAGGCGACGTGGCGACCACCGAGTCGGAATGCACACGCGCCTGCTTGACCGGCAGCAGCAAGGTTCCCGAAAACTGCCGCGCGCCTTTCTCGGCGGGCTGCAGGTACCACTGCCTGGCGGTGAACAAGGCCTCGGGGTCGGAGCTGAAGGCGGCCACCTTGAACCAGCCCTTGATGCCCCAGGCTTCGGCGATGCGGCCGACCTCCACGGCATCGGCAGGCAGGACGCTGGCTTCGAGTTCGGGCATGTGGCTCATGGCAGTCGGTGGACGGTCGATAAGGGAAGGTGAAAACAAAAACGGGCCCCGTCAGACAAGCCAACGGAACCCGCTTTCAAGAGGGGATGCGGATCAGGCAGCCTTCTTGGTGGCCTGGCTGATCAGGCGATCGGCAGTCTCGGAAGTCTGCGCACCAACGCTCTTCCAGTAGTTGACGCGGTCCAGAGCGACGCGCAGACCCTCTTCGCCGCCACGGGCGTTGGGGTTGTAGAAGCCCAGGCGCTCGATGAACGAGCCATCGCGGCGAACACGCTTGTCGGCGGCAACGATGTTGTAGAACGGACGGGCCTTGGAACCGCCGCGGGAGAGTCGAATGACGACCATGATTTATCCTTCGGGTGGGCGCAGCCACCATGCATTAGCTAGACAATGAACGGCTGCACAGTTTTGCGGCGTTGAGACACGCGACATGGCCACCCGGCCAGCGACACGCCGTAAAGCCGATCATTATATCGAACTTCTTCTCCCATGCCTAGCATCCGACCCAGCCAGGACGGCGATCTCGCCGCCATCACCGCCATCTACCGCCACCATGTGCTGCATGGCACGGGCACCTTCGAGACCGATCCCCCTTCCGAATCCGACATGGCCGCGCGCCGCGCCGATGTGCTGGCCAAGGGCCTGCCCTACCTGGTGGCCGTGGACGCGCAGGGCCTGGTACTGGGCTTTGCCTACGCCAACTGGTTCAAGCCCCGCCCGGCCTACCGTTTCTCGGCCGAAGACTCCATCTATGTGAATGAGGCGGCCCGTGGCCAGGGCGTGGGCCGCCTGCTGCTGGACGCGCTGTCGCGCGATTGCGAGGCCGCAGGCGTGCGCAAGCTGCTGGCAGTGATCGGCGATTCGGCCAATGCCGGCTCCGTCGGTGTGCACCGCGCCGCGGGCTTCAGTCCTGCCGGCACGCTGCGCTCCATGGGCTGGAAGTTCGGCCGCTGGCTGGACATCGTACTCATGGAGAAGACCCTGGGAGACGGCGACCGCAGTTCGCCCGAATAATGGGCACATGAACCGACCCGGCATGCCCCTGAACGACACCGCGCCTGCGCCGGTGCCGCGCCACAAGAACAAGACCCTGGCCGCATGGCTGGCCTTCATCGGCGGCCCGCTGGGCCTGCACCGCTTCTACCTGCACGGGCTGGGAGACTGGCTGGGCTGGCTGCTGCCCATCCCCACCGCCCTGGGCGTGTACGGCATCGAACGCGTGCAGCAACTGGGCCAGGACGACCAGCTCAGCTGGTTGCTGATTCCACTGCTGGGCTTCACTATCGCAGGCTGCGCGCTGCGCGCCATCCTCTACGGCCTGACCGACACCGAGGCCTGGAACCGGCGCCACAACCCCGGCGCCGACCTGCAGGCACCGGCGGGACGCACCGGCTGGCCGACCATCTTCGCCATCGCGCTGTCCCTGATGCTGGGCGCGGCCGTGCTCATGGCCAGCATCGCCTACAGCTTCCAGCACTACTTCGAGTACCAGGTCGAGGAGGCGCGCAAGATTTCCCAGTGACGATCGCGCTGGACGGAGCGGGCCTCAGCAGGTGCCAGCGCCAGGGACACCGGGGAAGGGCCTGGGCCGGCCACGCCGCCCCGCACCGAGGGTGTCATCCCCTCGGGGGAAGGCGTGCAGCGCCTCAGGGGGTCAATACAGCTGCAGGCTGATCCAGTAGGCGATGGATGCCACGAAGGCGCTGGCCGGGATCGTCAGCACCCAGGCCCAGACGATGTTGCCGGCCACGCCCCAGCGCACGGCGCTGGCGCGCTGGGTCGAGCCCACACCGACGATGGCGCCGGTGATGGTGTGGGTGGTCGACACCGGAACGCCAAGGAAGGTGGCGAAGAACAGCGTCAGCGCCCCGCCGCTTTCGGCGCAGAAACCGCCTACGGGCTTGAGCTTGGTGATCTTCTGGCCCATGGTCTTGACGATGCGCCAGCCGCCGAACATGGTACCCAGTCCGATGGCCAGGTAGCAGCTGACGATGGTCCACATCGGCGGCTCGGCATCGCCGGCGTTGGCATAGCCCGTGGCGATCAGCAGCAGCCAGATGATGCCGATGGTCTTTTGCGCATCATTGCCGCCATGGCCCAGGCTGTAGGCACCGGCAGAGACCAGCTGCAGCCGGCGGAACCAGCGGTCCACCTTGTTGGGAGCGGCACGCCGGCAGACCCAGGCCACCAGCACCATCATCAGCGAGCCCAGCAGGTAGCCCAGCAGCGGCGAGACGAAGATGAAGGCCACGGTCTTCCAGATGCCGCCCGCGATCAGCGCGCCCGCGCCGGCCTTGGCCATCACGGCACCCACGATACCGCCGATCAGCGCATGCGAGGAGCTGCTGGGAATGCCATAGATCCAGGTGATCACGTTCCAGGCGATGGCGCCCACCAGGGCACCGAACACCACGTGCGTGTCCACGATGCCGGGCTGCACGATGCCCTTGCCCACGGTGGCCGCCACACTCAGGTGGAAGACGAAGACCGCCACCACGTTGAAGAAGGCCGCGAAGGCCACGGCCTGCGTGGGCTTGAGCACCCCCGTGGAGACCACGGTGGCGATCGAGTTGGCCGCATCGTGGAAGCCGTTCATGAAGTCGAACAGCAAGGCCAGCACCACCAGCAGGATCACGACCCACAGGGCCGCTTGTACGGTTTCCATAACGAAACGACTCCGCGAGGGCTCAGGAATTCTCGAGGACGATGCCCTCGATCAGGTTGGCCACGTCCTCGCAGCGGTCGGTCACCGTCTCCAGCAGCTCGTAGATGGCCTTGAGCTTGATGACTTCGCGCACATCGGGCTCCTCGCGGAACAGCTTGCTCATGGCCGAGCGCATGACGCGGTCGGCATCCGATTCGAGGCGGTCGATTTCCTCGCAGGTCTTCATCGCCGCATCCACCACCGAAGGGTCGGAGATGCGCGACAGCAGCTTCACCGCGTCGCGCAGCCGCTCGCAGCAGCGCACGCACAGGTCGGTCAGGCGCGTGATCTCCTCGGTCATGTGGCGCACGTCGTACAGCGCCATGGTCTCGGCCGCGTCCTGGATCAGGTCGGCCACGTCGTCCATGGTGTTGATCAGCGAGTGGATGTGCTCGCGGTCCAGCGGCGTGATGAAGGTCTTGTGCAGCGCCTTGGTGACCTCGTGCGTCACACGGTCGGCAGCACGTTCGGCGTTGTTCACATCCTCGTTGTACTTCTCGCGAAGATGGGAATCGTTGTAGTTGGCGACAAGCTGCGAGAAGGCATGCGCGGCTTCGACGATGCGATCGGCATGCTGGTTGAACATCTCGAAAAAATTGCCTTCGCGCGGCAATAACTTGCCAAACAGCATGAATGCTCCTTACCGGGAAAAGTGGGGAACCAGGCGACTCACTGCGTCACATTGCGGATGCTTGGCATGGCTTCCCGGCTTGAACGGGGCGAAGTGTACTCTTGAGTCCAATGCGCGTTTTTGCGCGCTGGCGCGCCGGCCGCTCAGCCTCCGCGAAAAATAAAATACACGGCACCCACCATGCACAGGCCGGCCCACAGGAAGTCCCATTTGAGCGGCTGGTTCAGGTAGAGCACGGCAAATGGCGCAAACACCGCCAGCGTGATCACCTCCTGGATGATCTTGAGCTGGGCCACGCTGAACTGCGTGTGACCGATGCGATTGGCCGGCACCTGCAGCAGGTACTCGAACAGCGCGATCCCCCAGCTGGCAAGGGCTGCCACGTACCAGGGCGAGGAGGCGTGGTTCTTCAGGTGTCCATACCATGCAAAGGTCATGAAGACGTTGCTCATGGCCAGCAGGACCACGGTCTGCAGACCGACGGGAATATGTTGGAGCCAGCTCATGTGATTTGCCGCCTGGTGCATGAAAGAGGGAATTATGGCTTCGCCTGCCGCAGCCTTGGCATCTTCGATTTTTTTCCCAAATTTGCTTTTTTGCGCGATTCCCTGTGAGAACCACTTCTCATCGCATCAATACGCAACATCTCGCATCGATCAAAACCGGTCAAAGCTTCATCGGATCGTCATTTTTTTGTCATATCCCGTCGACGGCACGGGGAATTGCGCCCACGCTGGCGCCAGCTCACTCGCCCAGATAGGCGGCCCGCACACGCGGATCGCTGAGCAGGGTCTGCCCAGGCCCTGTCATGGTGATCAGTCCTGACTCCATGACGTAGCCGCGGTCGGCCAGGGCCAGGGCCCGGCTGGCATTCTGCTCGACCAGCACCATGGTCACGCCCAACGCGTGCACGTCGCGCACCACCTCGAAGATCTTGTCCACCATGATGGGGGACAACCCCATGGATGGCTCATCGAGCAGCAGCACCTTGGGCTGGCTCATGAGCGCGCGCGCCATGGCCAGCATCTGCTGCTCGCCACCGGACATGGTGCCGGCCAGCTGGTCCTTGCGCTCCTTCAGGCGCGGGAAGATGCCGAACATGCGCTCTATGTCGGCAGCAATGCCCGCCTTGTCGTTGCGCGTGTAGGCGCCCATGAGCAGGTTCTCGGTGATCGTCATGCGCGCGAAGACGCCACGCCCCTCGGGAACCATCACCAGACCCTGGGCCACCAGGTCCCATGCGCCCGCATGGCGAATGCTGCTGCCCAGGTAGTGCACGTCACCATCGGCCATCTGCAGGCTGCGCGTGACGGCCTTCATGGTCGTGGTCTTGCCGGCGCCGTTGGAGCCGATCAGCGAGACCAGCTCGCCCTGGCGCACCTCGAAGTCCACGCCCTTGACGGCCTGTATGCCGCCATAGGCCACCTTGAGGCCTCTTACCTCCAGCAGCACCGGCGCGGACGCGCCCCCGTCTTGCACATGCTCAGCCATGGTTCAGTGTCCTCCGGTGCCCAGATAGGCCTCGATCACCTTGTCATTCTTCTGCACCTCGGCAGGCGTGCCTTCGGCGATGGGCTTGCCGTAGTCCAGCACGGTGACGCGGTCGCACAGCCCCATGACCAGCTTCACGTCGTGCTCGATCAGCAAGATGGTGCGCTGATCCTGGCGGATGCGGTCGATCAGCTCGCGCAACTGCACCTTCTCGGTGGCGTTCATGCCGGCCGCAGGCTCGTCCAGCGCAATCAGCTGCGGGTCGGTGGCCAGGGCACGCGCGATCTCCAGGCGGCGCTGATCGCCGTAGCTCAGGGTCCGGGCCTTGAAGTCGGCATATCTGGAGATGCCCACGTAGTCGAGCAGCTCACGGGAGCGTTCACGGATGGCGGCCTCCTCGGCCTTGAAGCCGCGTGTGCGGAACACGGCGCCGACCAGGCCCGAATGCGTGCGCACATGGCGCCCGACCATCACGTTCTCCAGCGCCGTCATCTCGGCGAACAGCCGGATGTTCTGGAAGGTGCGCGCAATGCCGGCCCTGGCCACCTTGTGCACGGCCGTGGGCTCATAGGCCTGGCCCGCCAGCTCGAAGCTGCCGCTGTCGGGCGTGTACAGCCCCGTGATCACGTTGAAGAAAGTGGTCTTGCCCGCGCCATTGGGGCCGATCAGCCCGTAGACCTGGCCGCGGCCAATGGTCATGCCCACGTCGGACAGGGCCTGCAGTCCGCCAAAGCGCTTGGAAATACCCGACACCCTGAGCACCGGGGCACTGGAACTGTTATCTGCCGTGTTCGCCATCTGCGGTATCTCCATGCTCAGGACTGGTGCGGCAGGTTCTTGCCATGCTCGGGCGAGGGCCACAGGCCGCGCGGGCGCATCAGCATGATGACGATCATGGCCAGCGCGATCAACAGCTGGCGCAGGATGGAGGCATCGAGCCGCCCGTCGGTCATCTGCTGCAAGGGTCCAGCCACATAGCGCAGCACCTCGGGCAGGGCCGACAGCAGCACCGCGCCCAGGATCACGCCCGGCAGGTGGCCCAGGCCGCCGAGCACCACCATGGCCACGATCATGATGGACTCCATGAGGCTGAACGACTCGGGCGAGACGAAGCCCTGGAAGGCGGCGAACATGGCGCCCGAGACGCCGCCGAAGGATGCGCCCATGCCGAAGGCCAGCAGCTTCATGTTGCGCGTGTTGATGCCCATGGCCTTGGCGGCGATCTCATCCTCGCGGATGGCCATCCAGGCACGGCCTATGCGCGAGTCCTGCAGGCGCCAGCAGATCACGATGCTGACCAGCACCAGGAACAGGAACAGGTAGTAGTACAGCGTGACCGAGCTGATGTCGTAGCCGAATATCTCCTGGCGCCTGGCCAGGTCCAGCCCCAGGATCTTGACCGAGTCGATCTGGCCTATGCCCTTGGGACCGTTGGTGATGTTGACCGGCTGGTCCAGGTTGTTCATGAAGATGCGGATGATCTCGCCGAAGCCCAGCGTGACGATGGCCAGGTAGTCGCCGCGCAGCTTGAGCACCGGGATGCCCAGCAAAATCCCCGTGATGGCCGCGAGCAGCGCCGCCAGCGGGATCACCAGCCAGATCGAGGTGTGCAAGCCCTCGGGGAACATGGCGGCGAAGCCCTCGAAGGTCTCGGCCAGGTGGGGCGAGGCCATGAGCGCGAACATGTAGGCGCCCACGGCGTAGAAGGCCACGTAGCCCAGGTCCAGCAGGCCTGCATAGCCCACCACCACGTTCAGACCCAGTGCCAGCAGCACGTAGAGCAGGGCCAGGTCGGCGATGCGTACCCAGGCATTGCCGAAATACTGGAGCACCAGGGGCAGCACCAGCAGCGCCAGGCCGCCCGCAATCCATTGCACGGTTTTCTTGCTGTTCATATGCAGCTCCTCAGGCGCGGTCGGCCACGCGCTCGCCCAGCAGCCCCGAAGGGCGCAGCGTCAGGATGACGATGAGCACGATGAAGGCGAAGATGTCGGTGTAGTGGCTGCCCAGCACCCCGCCCGTCAGGTCGCCGATGTAGCCCGAACCTATGGACTCGATCAGCCCCAGCAGCATGGCGCCCACCACGGCGCCGGCCAGGTTGCCGATGCCGCCGAACACGGCCGCCGTGAAGGCCTTGAGGCCCGGCAGGAAGCCCATGGTGTGGTGGGCCGTTCCGTAATTGGAGGCATACATGATGCCCGCGATGGCCGCGAGCACGGCGCCGATGATGAAGGTCGCCGAGATCACCACATCGGGCTTGACACCCATCAAGGCCGCCACGCGCGGATTCTCGGCCGTGGCCCGCATGGCACGTCCGAGCTTGGTGTAGTTGACCAGGTAGGTGAGCGCCGCCAGCGCGATCGCCGTGACCACCAGCACCAGGATCTGCGTGGGGGTGATCACCGCCGTGCCGATCTCGAAGGGCGTGCTGGGCATCAGCGTGGGATAGGCCTTGTAGTTGGGCTTCCAGATGATCATGGCCAGCGTCTGCAGCAGCAGGGAGACGCCGATGGCCGTGATCAGCGGCGCCAGGCGCGGGCTGTTGCGCAGGCGGCGATAGGCCACCTTCTCGATCACGAAATTCAGCGCGGCCGCCACCACGCAGGCGATCAGCGTGGCCAGCAGCAGGATCAGCCAGCCGGGGGCGCCGGGCATGGCCTCCTGCATGAGCCCTATGCAGCTCCAACTGGTCAGCGCACCGACCATGAGCACCTCGCCATGGGCGAAGTTGATGAGCTGGATGATGCCGTACACCATCGTGTAGCCCAGGGCGATCAGGGCATACATGCTGCCCAGGACCAATCCGTTGATGATCTGCTGAAGCAGTATGTCCATATGTGCTCGCCCCTCTCGTCCAGGATGCAGACATTGAGCGTGCCTCGCATCCAAACGAACGGAGCCAGCAATGCCATGGTGGTGGAAGCTCTCCCGCCGAATCCTGGCTTGTGGCCGGGAAGCCGCAGGGGATGGGCGATTCTAGGCAGCGTCCGGCGACCTGCAATGCCTTGTTGCAGCGGGGTTTTCCGTGGCTTTACAAGCGAAACGCAGTTATGTAGCACTGCAGCATTTGCCAGGCTCACTCGCTGGTTCGCAGGGCCTCCTCCTCCACGTCGCGCAGCCGGTCCTTGCCGAAGTAGATCTCGGTGCCGACAAAGAAGGTCGGAGATCCGAAGGCGCCGCGATGGAAGGCATGCTCCGTGTTCGCCAGCAGCGCGGCCTTGACCTCGGCCGTCTGGCTGGCGGCGACGAGGGCCTGCGCATCCAGGCCGGCAGCAGTCAGCTCGGATCCGATCACTTGCGCGTCGTCCATCTTGCAGCCCTTCTCCCACATGCTGGAGAAGACGGCATCCACATAGTGCTCGAAGCAGCCCAGCCCCCGGGCCGCGACGGCCCCGCGCATGATCTGCAAGGTGTTGACCGGGAAATGGGGATTCATCCGGTAGCGCATGATCCCGTGTCTTTGCACGAAGCGCCGCAGCTCCAGCTCCTCATAGGCGCGCTTGAGGGGAATCGCGGCATTCGCCTCGGCCGGCGAGCGGTTGTTGGCGAGCTTGAACAGCCCGCCCAGCAGCACGGGAACATAGTCGAAGTGCAGGCCGCTGCGCGCCTCGATCCCGGGGATGACGCGGTGGCAGAGGTAGGCATTGGGACTGCCGAAATCAAAGAGGAATTGCACGGTGGATGGCATGGTCTGGCTTTCCTGGGGATGGATCGGATGGACAGGGAGCGGGACACGGCGACGGGGGCGCTTACCAGGACTCCATCCAGGGACGGATCTCCGTCTCGTGCGTCCATGCATCGCGCGGCTGCTGGTGCAGCTGCCAGTAGAGGTCGGCGATGTGGACCGGGTTGAGGATGCCGTCCTGCTGCTTGAGCGCGTACCGCTCGGGGAAGTTGCTGCGGATGAATTCCGTGTCGATGGCGCCGTCGATCACCGGATGGGCCACATGGATGCCCTGGGGCCAGAGCTCACGCGCCATGCTCTGGGCCAGCGCCCGCAGGGCGTGCTTGGCGCCCGCGAAGGCGGCAAAGCCCTCGCGCCCGCGCAGGCTGGCCGTGGCGCCCGTGAAGAGGATGGTGCCCCGTCCACGCGGCAGCATCACCCTGGCGGCCTCGCGCCCCATGAGGAAGCCCGCGAAGCAGGCCATCTCCCAGACCTTGTAGTAGACGCGCGCCGTGGTCTCGGTGATGCCGAAGCGCACATTGGCGCCGATGTTGAAGACGGCCACTTCGATGGGGGCGATCTCGGCCTCTATCTTCTGCACCAGGGCCACCATCTCCTCCTCCTTGCGCGCATCGCTGCCGAAACCGTGGGCCTCGCCTCCCGCAGCGCGGATCTGCTCGACCAGGGGCTGGAGCTTGTCGGCACTGCGGCGCGTGACGCAGGCGATATAGCCTTCGCGCGCAAAGCGCTGGGCGATGGCACCGCCCGTGGCGTCGCCGGCGCCGATCACGAGGATGGCTTTCTTGTCGGTCATGGATTCTCCGTGGATGAAGTTTCAAGTTCATTTTTTGAACTGACTGCACGGTAGGTTTAAAATCAGAACCCGTCAAGCGGGGAACTGCCCAATGAAATGGAACGAACTCGAGGAAGAATGCTGCTCCGTCGCACGCACGGTCTCGGTCATCGGCGACCGCTGGACCCTGCTGGTGTTGCGCGACTGCTTTCTGGGCATACGACGCTTCGATGAATTCCTCGGGCGGCTGGGCATTTCGCGCCCCATGCTCTCGGACCGGCTGGCCCGGCTGGTCGATGCGGGCGTGCTCGGGAAAGTGCCCTACCAGGAGGCTCCGGTCCGGCATGAGTACCGCCTGACGCCCAAGGGCCTGGACCTGCATCCCGTGATCATGGCCATCGTGCACTGGGGCGATGTGCACATGGCGGGCGAGGCCGGCCGCCCTCTGCTGCACCGCCATGCCGGCTGCGGCCATGTCTTCGACCCGGTCATGGTCTGCTCGCAATGCCATGCGCCCTTGCGGGCCCGGGACGTGACCGTGGAGCCCGGCCCGGCCGCCCGGGGCTGATCAGGACCCTTCGCCGGCCTCTGCGTCCCATTGGCGCAGCACGGCCAGCTTCTCGCCTATCTTGATCTCCAGGCCCCGCGGCACGGGCTGGTACCAGCCGGGCTCGGCCATGCCTTCGGGCAGATAGGTTTCACCGGCCGCGTAGGCATTGGGCTCGTCGTGCGCGTAGCGGTACTCATGGCCATAGCCCAGCTCCTTCATGAGCCGGGTGGGCGCGTTGCGCAGGTGCACGGGCACCTCCCGGCTCTTGTCCTGCTTCACGAAGGCGCGCGCCTTGTTGTAGGCGTTGTAGCCGGCATTGCTCTTGGCGGCCATGGCCAGGTAGATCACGGCCTGGCCCAGCGCCAGCTCACCCTCCGGACTGCCCAGGCGCTCATAGGTCAGGGCCGCATCATTGGCGATCTGCATGGCGCGCGGATCGGCCAGGCCGATGTCCTCCCAGGCCATGCGCACGATGCGCCGCGACAGGTAGCGCGCATCGGCGCCGCCGTCGAGCATGCGCGTGAGCCAGTAGAGCGCCGCATCGGGGTGGGAGCCGCGCACGGACTTGTGCAGGGCCGAGATCTGGTCGTAGAAGTTGTCCCCGCCCTTGTCGAAACGCCTGGAATTGAGGGTCAGCGCGTTCTGGACGAAGTCGGCGTCGATCCGGGTGATACCCGCTGCGCCCGCGGCTGTCTGGCATTGCTCCAGCAGGTTCAGGAAACGGCGGGCATCGCCATCGGCATAGCCGATGAGGGTGTCCCGGGCCAGGTCATCGAACTCCAGACCATCCAGGGCCTTGTCCCGGGCCCGCCGCAGCAACAGCTGCAGCTCCTCGTCCGTCAGTGACTGGAGCACGTAGACCTGCGCGCGCGACAGCAGGGCCGAATTCACCTCGAAGGAAGGATTCTCCGTGGTCGCGCCGATGAAGGTCACCAGGCCGCTTTCCGCATAGGGCAGCAAGGCATCCTGCTGCGACTTGTTGAAGCGATGGATCTCATCCACGAACAGGATGGTATGCCGGCCCATGGCCAGGTTCTGCTGGGCCTGCTCCATGGCGGCGCGGATGTCCTTGACGCCCGAGAACACCGCGGACAGCGCGATGAACTCGCACTTGAAGGCCGTGGCCGTGAGCCGCGCCAGCGTGGTCTTGCCCACGCCGGGCGGTCCCCAGAAGATCATCGAATGCGGCTTGCCCGACTGGAAGGCCAGCCGCAGCGGCTTGCCCTCGCCCAGCAGATGGGACTGGCCTATGACCTCGTCCAGCGTCCTGGGCCGCAGCGCTTCGGCCAGCGGTGCGGCGGGCTCCCGGGTGAACAGATCAGCCATGGTGCAGCTCCCGCACAGGCATTGGCGCGCAGCGCCAAGCGGGCAGCCCGCGTTCCGGATTCATCGCCGGGAGGAACAGAAGCAATTGCGAAACCATGGCGCCATTGTCCACGCCATGGGCGCCCGCCGTGCGCCACGGCCTGCATGCCTGATACAGGTCATCGGCTGAAGATCTGTTTCTCCAACAGGAAATGCCGGCATCGGCCCCAGGCATGTCACTCCCATGACATGGATGGTTTGCATGCACCCCAACCAGAGCAATCACTGACATTTTTCTCGTGTCCGGGGCCACAGCCCTAAAATACAGCCCTTTGCGAGGCCAGCCGCGTTGTCTTCGCGGCCTTCGGGGCCATGCCCATGCAGCCCCCGCGCTCCGCGTTTCCCCACTGTTTCTGGAACTGCCCGCCATCCGGCAAGCAGGGCCTTTTCCTTTCCGCATCCATGCAAACACTCAAGACCCGGGACCTCATCGCCCTAGGCTTCATGACCTTTGCGCTGTTCCTCGGCGCCGGCAACATCATCTTCCCGCCCATGGTCGGCCAGGGCGCCGGCGAACATGCCGCCGCCGCAGCCACCGGCTTTCTGCTGACCGGCGTGGGCCTGCCCCTGCTCACGGTGGTGGCGCTGGCGCGGGTCGGCGGTGGCCTGGATGCGCTGACCTCGCCCGTGGGCCGCAAGGCGGGCATGGCGCTGGGCCTGCTGATCTATCTGATCCTTGGCCCGTTGTTCGCCACGCCGCGCACGGCCACGGTCTCGTTCGAGATGGGTTTCGCCCCGTTCATCGGCCACAGCGGCGCAGCCCTGTTCATCTACTCGGCCGTGTACTTCGCCCTGGTCATGGGCCTGTCCCTGTTCCCGGGCAAGCTCATCGACAGCATCGGCAAGCTGATCACTCCCGTGCTGATCCTGGCCCTGGTGGTGCTGGGCGCCGCCGCCGTGCTGCTGCCGGCCGGAGCAGCCACCCGCGCCAGCGGCGACTACCTGGTGTCGCCGCTGGCCGAGGGCTTCCTGGAGGGCTACCAGACCATGGACGCGCTGGGCGCGCTGGCCTTCGGCATCGTCATCGTCAACGCCATCCGCGACCGCGGCGTTACCCACACCGGCCTGCAGACGCGCTACGCCATCATCGCCGGCGTGATCGCGGCCGTGGGCCTGGGCCTAGTCTATCTGTCGCTGATCCACCTGGGCGCCACCAGCCAGTCCATCGCCCCTGGGGCCCGGACCGGCGTGCTCATCCTCACGCAGTATGTGCAGCACACCTTCGGTCCCGTCGGCAGCGTGCTGCTGGCCGTGGTGATCTCCCTTGCCTGCCTGACCACGGCCGTGGGCCTGGTCAGCGCCTGCGGCGCGTATTTCGGCGAAATGCTGCGCCTGCCCTACCGTGCGGTCGTGGTGGCCATCGGCCTGGCCTGCATCCTGGTGTCCAACCAGGGCCTGGCCCAACTGATCGCCATCTCCGGTCCCGTGCTGGTCGGCATCTACCCGCTGGCCATCGCCCTGGTACTGCTGAGCCTGTTGTCGGGCCTGTGGCGCAATGCCCGGCGCGTGTTCGCGCCGGTGCTCGCCGTGGCGCTGGTGTTCGGCCTCATCGATGCGGCCAAGGCCGCCGGCTGGCAGGACTGGCTGCCAGCCTTCCTCGGCAGCCTGCCCGGCAACGGCATGGGCTGGGCCCTGCCCGTGGCCGCCACCCTGGTCCTGGCCGGCCTGCATGACCGGCTGCGCCCCGTGGCCGCACGGCCCGCCGGTGCCTGAGCCGACAGGCGGACCACCCGGCGTCTCCCCAGTCAGGCGGTCCTGAAGCGGGCCATGAGTTCGACCAGCTGATGGGCCTGCTTGCGCAGGCTCTCGGCGGCCGAGCTGGTCTGCTCCACCAGGGCGGCGTTCTGCTGGGTCCCTTCCTCGATGCGGACGATGGCGCTGTTGACATGGCTCACGCCGGCGCTCTGCTCGCCGCTGGAGTGGCTGATGGCGCCGATCATGCGCGAGACATTGGCGATGGCCTCCTGCGCCGAGGCCATGGTCGCTCCCGCGCTGTCCACCTCCTGCGCCCCCAGGGCCACGCGCTGGGCATTGGCCTGGATCAGGTCACGGATCTCGCGCGCCGCGCCCGAGCTGCGCTGGGCCAGCGAACGGACCTCCGCAGCCACCACGGCAAAGCCGCGGCCCTGCTCGCCGGCGCGTGCGGCCTCGACAGCGGCGTTCAGCGCCAGGATGTTGGTCTGAAAGGCGATGCCGTCAATCGTCTCGATGATGCTCACGACGCGCTCCGACGCATCCTGGATGCTGCGCATGGTGCCCACGACGGCGGAGATGGCATTGCCGCCGCGCGTGGCGATGTCGCTGGCCGTAGAGGCCAGGGCATTGGCCTTGCGGGCATGGTCCGCGTTGCCGCGCACGGTCGAATCGAGCTGGACCATGGAGGATGCCGTCATCTGCAGCGCCGAGGCCTGCTGCTCGGTGCGCTGTGCAAGATCGCTGTTGCCCGCCGCGATCTGCGAACTGGCCGATGCCACCTGCTCGGCATTGCCGCGCACTTCCACGACGATGCTGCGCAGCTGCTCCTGCATGGCGCCCAGCGCACGCAGCAACTGGCCCAGTTCGTCGCGCCCGCCATGCTCGATGGCATTGGTCAGGTGGCCCTGGGCGACCTTCTCGGCCAGCCGTACCGCGCTGCGCAGCGGCGCCACGACCGCCCGCGTGATGCGCCAGCCTATGGCAACACCGGCTGCCGCGGCCACCAGCATCAGTGCCAGGCTCAGCTCGGTGGCGTGCCTGCCGCTGCGGTAGGCTTCATCGCCCACGGCCTTGCTCTGCGCCGCGATGCCGGCCTTGAGCCGGGCCAGCAGCTCGGCCGGTTCACGGTCCACGCCGCGCACGGCCATGTCACCCACGGAGGGGTCGAAGCCCGTGGCCTCGAACTTGTCCAGGCCCACACGGTAGCCCTGTGCCATCTTGCGGTGCTGCGCGACAAAGCCCTGGGCCATCTCGCGCAGCGCCGCATCGTCCACCAGAGCCAGCAGGGCCGCGGTCTTTTCCTGCACGGCAAGCTCATCCGCGAGGAATCCTTTCCAGTGCTGCTCGCGCAGCGCATTGTCCGAGCCGCGCAGCAGCACGTTCTTCCATTCCTGGACCTGGGTCTTGAAATGGCCCTCCACTTCGGCGGCCAGGCGTTCCGCAGTCATGTGGCGCTGGACATCGCCATGGAAAACGCCCAGGGATTGATGGGCCGACCAGAGGCCGAAGAAGCCGGCGGCGAGGGTGAAGAACAGCGCCATGGCAATGGCGAGCGGCAACTTGCGACTGAGATTCATAGGGACATGCGAGAGCCGGCCAGCATGTCCTTGTGGGACGTCGAAACAGCAAGCTGGCCGCAGACCGCCATTGTCCCGGCGATATTAGGCAAAACCATTACAAAACCTCACAATTTGCACACGGCAGACAGTGAAGGCATTGAAGGCTGCCCGGGCAGCGATGGACTGTCTACTGCTTGAGCACGTCAGCGCCCGCAGGCACCTTGAACTCGAAGGTCGAGGCCGGCAGGGATGCCTGGGTCTGCAGCTGGCTGAAGCGGATCAGAGAACGCTGGCCGAAGCTGTCAAGAATGTCCAGCGCCGCGAGCTGCCCGTCGGCGGCAAAGCCCACGCGCACGCTCTTGAGCTGGCCGTTCCTGTCCTTGGGGCTGGCCTGCACCCATTGCAGGCCATCCTGGTCGGGGGCGGACTGCAGGTCGAAATCGGCGCCCAGCGCCTTCAGATCGCTGGCCGACGCCAGGATGGCGGCCGGCGTGCTGCCCAGGGCCTGCGCCTGGGCACGCTGCGTGACCTGGTTGAGGTCGGCGTCATACAGCCACAGCGTCTTGCCGTCCGCGACGATGGTCTGCTCGAAGGGCTTGGTGTAGACGAAGCGGAACTTGCCCGGACGCTGGAATTCGAAATGGCCGCTGGAGTTCTTGGTGCGTGGCGGCTGCCCGTCCTTGGCCGGGGCCGTCACCGCCTGGGTGAAGTCGGCCCGGCCGGCCTGGGAGTTCTTCATGAAGGCTTCCAGGCTCTTGAGGCCGTCGGCCCAGGAGGCCGTCGCGCTGGCCGCGATCAGCATTGCAGTCAACAGTCGTTTCATTCTTTCTCCGTGGTTGCGGTCCGGCCTCACTCACCGGAACGTGCCGGCACCAGCACATCGCGCTGGCCGCTGGAGGTCAGGGAACTGACCAGGCCCGCCTTCTCCATATCCTCGAGCAAGCGTGCCGAACGGTTGTAACCAATCCTGAGCTTGCGCTGCACATAGGAGATGCTGGCCTTGCGGTCCTTGAGCACCACCTCGACGGCCTGGTCGTACATGGGATCCTTCTCGCCGCCACCGCCTTCGCCGGCCTCCGAGCCGAACTCGCTGTCGCCCTCGGCCGTGCCGCCTTCGAGCACGCCTTCGATGTAGTCGGGGTCGCCCTGCTCCTTGAGGTAGCTGACCACGCGGTGCACCTCCTCATCCGAGACGAAGGCGCCGTGCACGCGCACGGGCAGGCCCGTGCCGCTGGCCATGTAGAGCATGTCGCCCATGCCCAGCAGCGACTCGGCGCCCATCTGGTCGAGCACGGTGCGGCTGTCGATCTTGCTGCTGACCTGGAAGGCGATGCGCGTGGGGATGTTGGCCTTGATCAGGCCCGTGATCACATCCACGCTGGGGCGCTGGGTGGCCAGGATCAGGTGGATGCCGGCCGCACGCGCCTTCTGGGCCAGGCGCGCGATCAGCTCCTCGATCTTCTTGCCGACCACCATCATCAGGTCGGCCAGTTCGTCGATGACGATGACGATGTGCGGAAGACGCTGCAGCGGCTCCGGCTCCTCCGGCGTGAGGCTGAAGGGGTTGGGAATGGATTCCTCGCGTGCCTTGGCCTCGTCGATCTTGGTGTTGTAGCCGGCCAGGTTGCGCACGCCCAGCTTGCTCATCAGCTTGTAGCGGCGCTCCATCTCGGCCACGCACCAGTTCAGGCCGTTGGCGGCCTGCTTCATGTCGGTGACCACGGGACACAGCAGGTGCGGAATGCCCTCGTAGACCGACATTTCCAGCATCTTGGGATCGATCATGAGCAGGCGCACATCGCGCGCCTCGGCCTTGTACAGCAGCGACAGGATCATGGCATTGATCCCCACCGACTTGCCCGAACCCGTGGTGCCGGCCACCAGCACGTGCGGCATCTTGGCCAGATCCGCCACCACGGGGTTGCCCACGATGTCCTTGCCCAGGCCCATGGTCAGCATGCTCTTGGCATCGTGGTAGACCTGCGAGCCCAGCACCTCGGACAGCCGGATGGACTGGCGCTTGGCATTGGGCAACTCCAGCGCCATGAAGTTCTTGCCTGGAATCGTCTCTATCACGCGGATGGAGACCAGGGACAGCGAGCGTGCCAGGTCCTTGGCAAGGTTCACGATCTGCGAGCCCTTGACGCCCGTGGCCGGCTCGATCTCGTAGCGCGTGATCACGGGACCTGGCATGGCGGCGACCACACGCACCTCGACACCGAAGTCCTTGAGGCGCTTCTCGATCAGGCGGCTGGTCATCTCCAGCGTCTCGGGCGAGACACTTTCCTGGCGCTGCTGCGCCGCATCGAGCAGGTCCACCTGGGGCAGCTTGCTGTCGGGAAGCTCGGAAAACAGCGGCTTTTGGCGCTCCTTGACCACGCGCACGCTGGGCGCCGCGGCCTCCTGGAGCACGGGTTCGATGATCTGCACGGGCTGCTGGTGCTGGACGGCGCTTTCGATGCGTTCCTCCTGCACCACCTCCTCGCGCTCGCGCGCTGCGCGGCGGCCCACAGCCTCGTCCTTGGCCTTCTCGCGGCGCGCGAAGATGAAATGCACCCAGCCGTCCAGGCGGGCGCCCATGGCTTCGGCCAGATGCCCCCAGGAAAAGCGGAACACCATGGCCAGGCCGATCACGGCCACGCAGATGCCGATCAGCCCCGAGCCCATGAAGCCCAGCCATTGCAGGCCGTGGTATCCCAGCATGTAGCCGAAGACGCCGCCGGCCGGGCCGGGCAGCACACTCTCGAAGCGGTACAGTCGCGTCCACTCCAGGGCGCAGCTGGCGCCCAGCAGCAGCAGCAGGCCGCCCCAGAAACGAAGACGCCGGCGCCACAGCGGCGCCGGCTGCACGCCTTCGCGTGGCACGCCACCGCGCAGCCAGCGCGCAAAAGAGGACAGCCAGGTCTGCAGCGAGGCCAGCACCAGCCACCAGACCGACATGCCGAAGCCGAAGTAGCAGGCGTCGGCCAGCCAGGCGCCCACCCGGCCCATCCAGTTGCCGACCAGGCGCATATGCCCGGCCCCGGAGGTGGACCATGCGGGGTCCTGCGGGGAGTAGCTGAACATGGAGGCGAGCCAGAACACCAGGGCGAGCAGCCCTGCCAGCAGCAGCATTTCATGGCCGAAGCGCGCCACCATGCCGGGGCGCGCTGCGGACTTGGCCTTGCCCTTGGCCGATGTGGAAGCGTTCAGAGCGTTCAATGAGTAGGTCATACGCAGGCGGGAGCTTACCCCAGCCCCCTCGGACTGGCCGCAAAAACAGCCAGGGCGACCTGCTAGCGTAATGCAAGCACTTGCAACAGACCATGACAGTCCTGCGCGGGCAGGTCGGCGCGATCATTTTTGACAATCCAGGCCATTGATCCATATGGCGGCAGGAACCTGCAGGCGGAGCGATACTCCATCGCTCTGCCCGATGTCTCTTTTTCTGCGCGCCGATCGTCGGCGTGCGCTTTTTTCAAGAACCGCATCCATGTCTTCTACGCAACACGCCAAAGTCCTGATTCTCGGCTCCGGCCCGGCCGGCTACACGGCCGCCATCTATGCCGCACGCGCCAACCTCAACCCGCTGCTGGTGACCGGCCTGGCACAGGGCGGCCAGCTGATGACGACGACCGAGGTGGACAACTGGCCTGCGGACGTGAACGGCGTGCAGGGCCCCGAGCTGATGCAGCGCTTCCTGGAGCATGCCGAGCGCTTCAAGACCCAGGTGGTGTTCGACCATGTCCACAGCGTCGACTTCTCCAAGCGCCCCTTCACGCTGACCGGCGACTCCGGCACCTACACCTGCGACAGCCTGATCATCGCCACCGGCGCATCGGCCAAGTACCTGGGCCTGCCCTCCGAGGAGGCCTTCATGGGCCGTGGCGTCTCGGGCTGTGCCACCTGCGACGGCTTCTTCTACCGCGAGCAGCCCGTGTGCGTGGTCGGTGGCGGCAACACGGCCGTGGAGGAAGCGCTGTACCTGTCCAACATCGCCAGCAAGGTCACCCTGGTGCACCGCCGCGACAAGTTCAAGGCCGAGCCCATCCTCGTGGACAAGCTCATGGACAAGGTCCGCGCCGGCAAGATCGAGCTCAAGACCCATTTCGTGCTCGACGAGGTGCTGGGCGACGCCTCGGGCGTGACCGGCATCCGCATCAAGAGCACGCAGGACGGACATGCCGAGGACATCCAGCTGCAGGGCTGCTTCATCGCCATCGGCCACGCGCCCAACACCGACATCTTCAAGGGCCACCTGGAGATGGATGAGACCGGCTACATCATCACCCAGGGCGGCCTCAAGGGCTTCGCCACCCAGACCAGCGTGCCCGGAGTGTTCGCTGCCGGCGACGTGCAGGACCATGTCTACCGCCAGGCCATCACCAGCGCCGGCACGGGCTGCATGGCGGCCCTCGACGCTCAGCGCTTCCTCGAACAGGAATAAGCGGGAAACCGCCGCCGGCACAAAAGCCCCTGGGTACGGACGTGTTTGGCCGCCCCCGGGGCTTTTCTCATGGTGACGCTATAATGCGTGGCTTTGCTGGATTTGACGCGCCTTGCATGCCAAGGCCTGATGCTCCGGCGGATGGGGTTACCGCCACCCCTATTCTGGCGAGGTGAGGTTGCCGGCGAACTTTGCAGCGCGATTGCGCCCTTTGCAAGGACCAGAGCCGGCGGCTGTTGAAACTATCGGAGTGTCCTCATGGCACGCGTATGTGAAGTAACGGGCAAGAAGCCCATGGTGGGAAACAACGTTTCCCACGCCAACAACAAGACCAAGCGTCGTTTCCTGCCCAACCTGCAGTACCGCCGTTTCTGGGTGGAAAGCGAAAACCGCTGGGTGCGCCTGCGCGTTTCCAGCGCCGCCCTGCGCCTGATCGACAAGAACGGTATCGACTCCGTGCTCGCAGACCTGCGTGCCCGTGGCCAAGCCTAATTCCCTCAAGGAGAAACACCATGGCTGCTAAAGGCGGACGCGAAAAGATCAAGCTGGAATCCACTGCGGGAACCGGCCACTTCTACACCACCACCAAGAACAAGAAGACGATGCCCGAGAAGATGCTCATCGTGAAGTTCGACCCCAAGGCTCGCAAGCACGTCGAGTACAAGGAAATCAAGCTGAAGTAATTCAGCGGGATCTCCCCACAGGAAAGCCGCCACGCGCAAGCCTGGCGGCTTTTTTGCGCCTGGAAACTCACCCCCGCGCCGGTTGGCCCAGTTGCGAGCAGGCCATGGCGCCCAACTCGCGGCAGGCCTGCTCGACCACGGCATCCACGGGCAGGGTGCAACCCAGGCGCATGCAGTGCTCGTAGCGCCCCGAGTTCGAAAACATGCTACCCGGCGCCGTGCGTATGCCGTGCGCCAGCGCCTGGGTGAACAGCTCGGAGGTGGAGACGCCGGCCGGGAACTCCAGCCACAGGCTGAGCCCGCCCGAGGGAAGGCTCAACCGCGTGCCCAGCGGGAAAAAGCGCGCCACCAGCTGCGCCATGCCCTCGCGCTGGCGCCGCAACTGCTGCCTGATGCGCTGCAGGTTGCGCAGATGGGCCGGCGAGCCCACACAGGCCGCCGCCAGCAGCTGTGCCAGCGTCTGTGTGCCACGGCTGCGCGCGAACTTGAGCATCTGCACGCGGCCGTGCCACTGCCCCGCATTCATCCAGCCCTGGCGCAGGCCGGGTGCCATGCTCTTGTTGAAGGCCTCGCAGTAGATCACCTGGCCCGGCAGCCGGTCCCAGGCCTTGATCGGGCGCACCGGCTGGCTGCTTTCCACGAACAGTCCATAGGAGTCGTCCTCGATCAGCGCCACGCCGTGGGCCGTGCACAGCGCGACCAGGCGTGCCTTGTGCTCGTCGGGCATGCGCGTGCCCAGCGGCATCTGCAACTCGGGCACGACCACCACGGCCTTCAGCCGTGGCTGGGTCTGCAGCGCCAGCTCCAGCGCCTCGAGGGACAGGCCCGTGCGCGGACTGCAGGGAATTTCCAGGGCCTGCATCTGCAGCGATTCCACGACCTGCAGCAGCCCGTAGTAGGTAGGCGACTCCACGGCCACCACATCCCCGGGCGAGGCCACGGCGGCCAGCGCCAGGCTCACGGCCTCGGAATTGCCGGTGGTGGCCAGCACATCGGCCGGCGCCACATGGATGCCGGCGGCCAGCGCGCGCCGGGCCATGGCACGCTGGAAATCCGGGTGGCTGCCCATCATGGAGCGCCCCAGCACCAGCAGGTCGGGCTGCTCGCGCAGCAGCCGCGCAGCAGCCTGGTTCAGATAGCCATGGTCGAACAGTTCGGACGGCGGCGTGGCACCGCCCAGGTCCACGCGCACATCGGCCTGGCGCCCGCGCTCCAGCAGCAGCGAAATATGCTCGTTGATGCCCGCGAAGTGCTGCTGCGGCAATGGCTGCACGGGCCGGCTCAGGTCCGGCTCGCTGGCCGGCGCCAGGCCGACCGGGCGAGCATCGCGCACGAAGTAGCCCACGCGCGCCCGGGCCTCCAGATGGCCCAGGTCTTCCAGATGGCGCAGGGTCTGCAGCGCGGTGGACAGGCTGATTTCATGGCGGCGCATCAGCTCGCGCACCGAGGGCATGCGCTCGCCTGCCTTGAGTGTTCCCAGTTCCATGGCCAGGCTGTAGTCGGCCGCCAGGCGGCGGTACAGGGTGGGAGCGGCGCTGGCGGAAGTCATGGACGCAGAGTCAGAAGAGGGCAGATGGACCTGTGCAGGATCTTGCCGCAATCCACTGTTACGCAACAGATACAGATACCTATTGAAAACAGCAGAACAGAAGGCCTGCAATCCGCACTGCTGCGGCGCAACAAGCCATCGCTTGTGCCTGTGCCCAGGGCCGTTGCACGCCTACGCTGGAGGGCCTGTAAACACAAGGACAAAGACCCATGCACAGCGCCGATACCGACTCCCTTGACCTGCGCAGCCTGCCCCCTGGTGCCGAGCTGCACCTGCTGGTGCGTGAAGGTGGAGAACTGTTCTGCCGCCGGGGCCAGCTGGAAATCACCATCCCCCAACAGGCCTGGGAAGAAGGCATGCCAGGGCTGGTCCTCACGCTGCTGCCCGGGCAAGGCTGGCGCGCCGGTGCCGATCTGCGCATACGCGCCAGGGCACGGACCCAGGCCGTGGCAGACCTGGAACTGCACCAGGCTCCGATGGAACAAGGCCGCATGGCCTCCGAAGAGGGCATGCGGCCCCAGGCATGGTCGCTGGCCGGCTGGCTGCGTGGTTTCAGGCGTGGGCAGCGCGCAGCCTGACCGAGAACTCCTTGAGCGCGGCAATGCCGCTGGCTTCGGCGCGATGGCACCAGGCCTGGAGATGGGCGATGAGCTGTTCGCGTGACAGCGAGGTGTTGAGCCACAGTTGCCGCAGTTCCTCGCGCATGACCAGCATCTGGTCCAGCACGGGATGTGCCGCGCGCGCCTGGGCCAATTGGCCCAGGGCCTGTGCAGGCACCTTGTCCACATCGCGGTGCAGCCAGCGCCGCGCCGTCCTGAGCAGCGAGAGGTCGGCCTTTTCAGCCTTGCGCTGCTTGAGTGCGTCCAGTTCGACCTGAACCGCGGCGCGCACGCCGCGCGCATAGCGGGCCATGACTTCGTAGCGGTTGGCGATCACGGCCTCCAGCGTCTTTTCGTCGGCGACCGGCTTGACGGCACCCATGACCAGCCTGGGCGGTGTCTTCTTGACCTTGGCCCAGCCGATCTTCTGCATGGCGCTGATGTAGGCCCAGCCCACATCGAACTCGTAGCGCTTGACCGAGAACTTGGCCGAGGTCGGATAGGTGTGGTGGTTGTTGTGCAGCTCCTCGCCGCCGATGATCAGGCCCCAGGGCGAGAGATTCGTGCTGGCGTCCTGCGCCTCGAAATTGCGATAGCCCCAGAAATGGCCCAGGCCGTTGACCACGCCGGCCGCCCAGAACGGGATCCAGACCATCTGCACGGCCCAGATGGTCAGGCCGACGGCGCCGAACAACGCCACGTCGATGAACAGCATCAGCGTCGGCCCCCAGGCCGAGTGACGGCTGTAGACATGGCGCTCCATCCAGTCGTCGGGCGTGCCGTGGCCGAACTTCTTGAGCGTCTCGGCGTTCTTGGCCTCTTCGCGGTACAGCTCCGCCCCCTTGCGCATCACGGTGTCGAGGCCGCGCGTCTGGGGGCTGTGCGGATCGTCCGCCGTCTCGCACCTGGCATGGTGCTTGCGGTGGATGGCCACCCACTCCTTGGTGACCATGCCCGTGCCCAGCCACAGCCAGAAGCGGAAGAAATGCGAGGGCACCGGCCCCAGGTCCAGCGAGCGGTGGGCCTGGCAGCGGTGCAGGAAGATGGTCACGGCCGCGATGGTGATGTGCGTGGTCACCAGGGTGTAGAGCAGCAGTTGCCACCAGGACAGCTGCCACAGGCCGTGGGCCATCCAGTCCACGGCGACATTCCAAACCGACCCGAAATCCAGCGACATAAGCACAGCCCTTGGCAATGGCGGCACCGGGCGGCGCCGCTGCCTCAATTTTAGGCGCCCTCACCAGAACAGTAGGAAATCTCCTACGGTTTACAGCTTATTGCGCCTGGACTCAGCCCTTGCGGGTCCAGACGGCCGCGAAAAAGCCGTCGGTCTCATGGCGCTGCGGCCACAGACGCAGGTACTGCGTGCCAGTCTCTCCGCCGCTGCACAGCGCGGCGCCCTGCTCCACCTTGAGCTGGGCCAGCAGCTCGCCCGCATCCATGGGCACGAAGTCCTGGTGTTCGGCAGCGAACGCCTCGGCGATGGCCTCGTTCTCCTGAGGCAGCACGGAGCAGGTGGCATAGACCAGGCGCCCGCCCGGCTTGACCAGGCGCGCGGCGCTGGCCAGGATGGCGGCCTGCTTGCCGGTGAGTTCCTCGACAGCCTTGGCGGACTGGCGCCATTTGAGGTCGGGATTGCGGCGCAACGTGCCCAGGCCCGAGCAAGGGGCATCCACCAGCACGCGGTCGATCTTGCCGGCCAGGCGCTTGACCCGGTCGTCACGCTCATGGGCAATGGCGGCCGGATGCACATTGGACAGCCCCGAGCGCGCCAGGCGCGGCTTCAGGGCCTCGAGCCGGTGGCCCGACACGTCGAAGGCATACAGGCGCCCGGTGCTGCGCATGCAGGCGCCGATGGCCAGGGTCTTGCCGCCCGCGCCCGCGCAAAAATCCACCACCATCTCGCCGCGCTTGGCATCGAGCAGCAGCGCCAGCAGTTGCGAGCCTTCATCCTGCACTTCGATGGCGCCGCGCGTGAAGGCGTCCAGCCGCGTCAGCGCGGGCTTGCCCTGGATGCGCAGGCCCCAGGGCGAGTAGGGCGTGGCCTCGGCAGCGATGCCGGCCTGGCCCAGTTCCTTTTGCACCTCGGCACGCTTGGCGTTCAGCGCATTGACGCGCAGGTCCAGCGGTGCGGCCTGCTCCATGCTTTTCGCAAAGGCCCAGAAGTCCTCGCCCAGTTGCTGCCTGAGCGGCTCGACCAGCCATTCGGGCAGGTTGTGGCGGTGCGACTCCATCAATTCCTCGGGGCGCACGGCCTCGCAGGCATCGAGCCATTGCAGCTCCTGGGGCGAGAGTGCCGCGCGCACGAAACTGCGGGCCTCCTTGCGCGCCTGCTCGGAGCGGGCCATCGCCTCCTGGCTGTGGGCCAAGCCCAGGATGGCCAGCCGTCGCTCGCGCGCGCCGCTGCCCGAGCGCGCCAGGCTTTCGAACAACAATTTCTTGCGCAGCACGGTGTAGGCCGTCTCGGCCAGCGTGGCGCGCTCGCGCGGGCCCAGGTTGCGGTTGTCGCGGAAAAAGCGTGACACCACGGCATCGGCCGGGTGTTCGAAAGTCAGGGTGCGCTTGACCAGTTCGGCGCAGGCGTCGAGAAACGGTTTGGGATGCATGGGCGCGATTGTCCCACTGCCTTGCATTTCCGAGAGGGCCACAGGTCGGAACGCGGCGCGGGCACCGCTACCATGCCTGTCCATGAACGATGACGACCTTCCCCCTCTGACCCCAACGCCCCCAGGCCTGTACCGCCACTACAAGGGCGGACGTTACGAAGTGCTTGCCACCGTGCGCCACAGCGAGACGCGCGAGCCCATGACCCTGTACCGCGCGCTGTACGGCGAGCGCGGCCTGTGGGTGCGCCCCGCCGCGATGTTCAACGAGACCGTGGTGATCGATGGCGTGCAGCAGCCCCGGTTCGCACGCTGCCCCGAACCGGAGCAGCAGTCCTTCCAGAGCGAAGGGCTGTGACGGTTCAGGCCTGCATCAGCCGTGCCACGGCGCGCGGATAGATGATGTGCTCCTGCACGAGCACGCGCGCGGCCAGGCTCTGTGCCGTGTCGCCGGGCAGCACGGGCACCACGGCCTGCTCGATGATGGGGCCCACGTCCAGCTCGGCCGTCACGCCATGCACGGTGCAGCCCGCGAACTTGCAGCCCGCGTCGATGGCGCGCTGGTGCGTGTGCAGGCCCGTGAATGCCGGCAGCAGGGAAGGATGGATGTTGACCATCCGGCCTTCGTAGCGGGAGACAAAGCCCGGCGTCAGGATGCGCATGAAGCCGGCCAGCACGACCAGGGCCGGATCGTGGCGGTCGATCACCCGGGCCAGTTCGGCGTCGAAGGCCTCGCGGCTGGGAAAGGGACGGTGGTCCAGCACCTCGGTGGCAATGCCCTGCTCCTTCGCGAACACCAGGCCCGATGCCTCGGCCTTGTTGCTGACCACGGCCGCGACACGCGCGCCATAACGCCGTGCCCAGTCCTGTTGCTGCGAAGCACGCACAATGGCAGCCATGTTCGAGCCGCCGCCCGAGATCAGGATCACGATATTTTTCATGGGCGGCGATTGTCGCACCGCAGGCCCCGGGGCCTGCGTCCGCCCCGGCAAGGCCCACGACCGTGCCGGGCCATCTCCTTCGTTCCGTACCCATTCGCCATGCCATTCGATCCCCGCACCACACCCCTGACCGCCGTCGAGGCCCGCGTACTGGCCACGCTGATGGAGAAGGCGCGCACCGTGCCCGACAGCTATCCACTCACACTCAATGCCCTTGTCACCGGCTGCAACCAGAAAAGCAGCCGCGACCCGGTGATGGAGGTCAGCGAGGGCGAGGCCCAGGAGGCGCTGGACAGCCTGCGCCTGCGCACCCTGTCCGTGCAGATCAGCAGCGCGCGGGCCACGCGCTGGGAGCACAACTTCCCGCGTGGCGTGGGCGTGCCCGATCAGAGCGCCGTGCTGCTGGCCCTGCTGATGCTGCGCGGCCCGCAGACGGCCGGCGAGTTGCGCATCAACGCCGAACGCTGGCACCGCTTTGCCGACATCTCCTCGGTCGAGGCCTTTCTCGATGAGCTGCGCGAGCGCAGCGAGGAGAAAGGCGGCCCCCTGGTCGTTCTGCTGCCGCGCGCACCCGGCGCGCGCGAGCAGCGCTGGGCCCACCTGCTGTGCGGTCCAGTGGATGTGCATGCCATCGCCGCAGCACCGGCTGCCGGGGGCCCGCGCGGCGACGCGCTGGCACAGCGCGTGGTCGACCTTGAGGCCCAGGTGCAGCAATTGCAGGCGCGCCTCGCACATGTCTATGCCCAGCTGGGCCTGGAAGAGCCTGAACCCGATGCCTGACAGGAAACATGTCCCGTGACGGCAGACCGCCCGGGACATGCTCCATCAGGGATTGCCATAGGTTGTCACGCCCTGGACAGTTCAAAAAAGAACGTGCGTGCTACAAAAGCCGGGATTGAAGGAGACACCATCCATGGACCTGGCATTTACCCCTGAAGAACAGTCCTTTCGCGAGGAAGTCCGCGCCTGGGTGCGGGCCCACCTGCCCCAGGACATCGCGCACAAGGTGCGCCATTCGCTGCGCCTGACGCGCGACGACCTGCAGAACTGGGCCAAGATTCTTGGCAAAAAGGGCTGGCTGGGCTACGGCTGGCCCAAGCAGTTCGGCGGCCCCGGCTGGACAGCCGTGCAAAAGCACCTGTTCGAGGAGGAATGCGCGCTGGCCTGCGCGCCGCGCATCATCCCCTTCGGCCCCGTGATGGTGGCGCCCGTGATCATGGCCTACGGCTCGCCCGAGCAGCAGCAGCGCTTTCTGCCCGGCATCGCCAGCGGCGAGGTCTGGTGGAGCCAGGGCTACTCGGAGCCCGGCTCGGGCTCGGATCTGGCCAGCCTCAAGACCCGCGCCGAGCGCGTGGGCGACAAATACATCGTCAACGGACAGAAGACCTGGACCACGCTGGGCCAGTATGGCGAGTGGATCTTCTGCCTGGTGCGCACCAGCAACGAAGGCAAGCCCCAGACCGGCATCAGCTTCCTGCTGATCGACATGAAGAGCCCCGGCGTGACCGTGCGCCCCATCAAGCTGCTCGATGGCGAGTGCGAGGTCAACGAGGTCTTCTTCGACAACGTCGAGGTGCCCGCCGAGAACCTCATCGGCGAGGAGAACAAGGGCTGGACCTACGCCAAGCACCTGCTGAGCCACGAGCGCACCAACATCGCCGACGTGAACCGCGCCAAGCGCGAGCTGGAGCGCCTCAAGCGCATCGCCAAGGCCGAGGGCGTCTACGAAGACCAGCGCTTCCGTGACGAGATCGCCCGGCTGGAAATCGACGTGGTGGCACTGGAGATGCTGGTGCTGCGCGTGCTGTCGGCCGAGAAATCCGGCAAGAACCCGCTGGACATCGCGGGCCTGCTCAAGATCAAGGGCAGCGAGATACAGCAGCGCTACTCCGAGCTGATGATGCTGGCCGCCGGCCCCTTCAGCCTGCCCTTCATCGAGGAGGCCATGGAGGCCGGCTGGCAGGGCGACTTCCCCGGCGGCGTGGTGGACAACGCCCCGCTGGCCTCGACCTACTTCAACATGCGCAAGACCACCATCTACGGCGGCTCCAACGAGGTGCAACGGAACATCGTCGCTCAGACGGTGTTGGGCTGATTTGGACTCAGGGGGTGGCGCCAGGGCGCCATCCCCATTCGGCATCAGGAGTGAGACAAATGGATTTTGATTTTTCGGATGACCAGCAACAACTGCGCGACGCCGTTCGCCGCTGGGTGGACAAGGGCTACACCTTCGAGCGCCGCCGCGCCATCGTGGAGGCCGGCGGCTTCTCGCGCGAAGTCTGGGGCGAACTGGCCGAGCTGGGCCTGACGGCGCTGACCGTGCCCGAGGCCCATGGCGGCCTGGGCCAGGGCGCCATCGACGTGATGGTCGTGATGGAGGAGCTGGGACGCGGGCTGGTGATGGAGCCGCTGTCGCAGGCCTTCGTGGCCTCGGCCGTGCTGGGACAGTACGCCGAAGCCGCCGTCGCCGGCCAGTGGCTGCCGCGCGTGGCCAGCGGCGAGGCCCTGGTCGTGCTGGCCCACCAGGAGCGCCAGGCGCGCTACCGGCTCGATGTCTGCGCGGCCAAGGCCACAAGGAACGGCAGCGGCTACACGGTCGATGCCGTCAAGAGCGTGGTGCCTGCGGGCGATGCGGCCGACGCCTTCCTGGTGCCGGCCCAGCTGGACGGCAAGATTGCGCTGTTCCTGGTGGAGCGCGGCGCCAGCGGCGTCGGCACCCAGGGCTACCGCACGCAGGACGGCAGCCGCGCGGCCGAGCTGCGCTGCCAGGGCGCGCCGGCCACCCTGGTCAGCACCGACGGCCTGGCCGCGCTGACGCTGGGCCAGGACGTGGCCAATGCCGCGCTGTGCGCCGAGGGCGTGGGCGCCATGGAGCAGACACTGCACCTGACCACCGACTACATGAACCAGCGCAAGCAGTTCAACGTGCCCATCGCCAGCTTCCAGGCCCTGCGCCACCGCGTGGCCGACATGAAGATGCAGCTGGAGCTGGCCCGCTCCATGAGCTACTACGCCAGCCTCAAGATGGGCACGCCCGAGGCCGAGCGCCATGTGGCCATCGCGCGCGCCAAGGTCCAGCTAGGGCAGTCGCTGCGCTTCGTGGGCCAGCAGTCGGTGCAATTGCACGGCGGCATCGGCGTGACCGACGAATACGCGGGCAGCCACTACTTCAAGCGCCTGACGCAGATGGAGATGACGGGCGGCGACACGCTGCACCATCTGGGCACCGTGTCCGAGAAGATGCAGGACACGGCCGGCGTGTTCGCCTGAGCGGCACCTGCCCCCTGGCAAGCCCCGCGACGGCGGGGCTTTTCCTTGCACGGCCGCCAGGCTAGGCCGCCGCAGGCTCCAGGGCCGCCCTGGCGCGGCCCGCATCGAACAGCCGCCGGATGCGCTCGCGCTCCGCATCCGACTGCCCGAAGCACCAGTGGCAGCCCAGGTACAGCAGCAGATTCACGCCCAGGGCCAGCACGCCGGCCGTCAGGCTGCCCAGGCCGGGAATGTCGTCGGGATAGATCCAGGTCAACACGGCCGCCAGCGTGAAGCCCACGCCCATGGACAGCAAGGCACCGATGCGGTTGCCGCCGCGCCAGAACATGCCCAGGAACAAGGGCACGGCCAGTTGCACGATGCCTTGGTAGGACATCTGCGCCAGCAGCTGCAGCCGCGGCATGTCGTAGGTCATGAAGGCCACGACGGATGCGCCCAGCATGAAGAGGGCCATCGAGGCCTTGGCGATGAGGGTCAGCTGCCGGTCCGTGCGCGGCGAGATGACCTGCACGACGTCATTGGCGATCTGCGCGCCGCAGACCTGCACGCAGCCATCGACCCAGCCCATGCTGGCCGCCAGCACGATGACGATGGCCAGCCCCAGCATCCACTCGCCGCCCACGTGATACAGCAGCGTGAACCAGCCGTCCTGCGGCTTGGCGCTGACCACGTCCAGGCCGCTGGCCGCCAGCGCCACCAGCGTCAGGAGCGCATAGAAGCCGCCGGCCACGACCATGGTCTGCACCGTGCCCTTCTTGACCGCGCCCACGCCGCTGGCGGTGTAGATGCGCTGGTAGCTCGTGGGCCAGCACAGCGATCCGATCACACCCGTAAGGATCAGGCTGGACACATACCAGATACCGTACTGGCCGCCCTGCCCCGGCAGGCGCAGCAGCTCGGACGGCAGCGTCGCCAGGTTGCTGTATGACGCCTCGCGGCTGAACCAGAGCAGCCCCAGGCACAGCAGCGCGCTGCCGCCATAGGCCACGATGCCTTGCGCCAGGTCGGTGATGACCAGGCCGCGCATGCCCATCTGCACCGTCCAGATCTGCCGCACGCCGATCAGGGCCACGCCCGCCACCAGGCTGGCGCCCATGCTCCAGGCGCCGAAGCTGGCGAAGTGGAACAGCACCGTCATGGCCTGGATGCCCAGCACCAGCCAGGGGAACAGGCAGATGATGCCGATCAGGCTGGCGATCACGCGCACCGCCCGGGAATCGAAGCGCATGCCCAGCATGTCGCACTGCGTGCGCAGGTCAAAGCGCTTGCCCCAGACCCAGGCGCGCTCGGCCATCAGGTACATGGCGGTCACGCCCAGCAGCGTATAGGCCAGCGCATACAGCCCCAGCACGCCCGCCCCCGCGCTCAGGCCGAAGAAGGCGGTGTAGGTCGCGCCCGGCCACCAGGAGTTGGTATAGGACATGGCGATGAACCAGGCGGAAAACGAGCGCCCACCCACCGCGTAGTCGGTGAAGCTGCCGCTGCTGCGCTGCGTGGCATACAGGAGCACGACGATCAGCGCCATGAACCCGAACAGCAGGCCGAAGGTGATCAGAGGGGATCCGTTCATGGCGTTCTTTCAGCAAGGTTCGTTGTCCAGCTCATCGCCGAATTCGCCGCGCACGCGTTCCACATGCATCAGCAGGGCGACGCCCGCGATCAGCAGCAGGGCATCGATCAGCCAGTAGGCGATGGCCAGCGGCATGCCCAGCACCAGCATGCGCTGGCCGCCTGCGGCCAGGTAGAACGGCGGAAAGACCGCCAGCAGCAGGCATGCGCCCAGCCACAGGGTGACGATGCCGGCCTTGGCGCGCGCCGGCAGTTGAAGGATCAGGTCGTTCATGAGGGGCTCCGGCACGCCGACTCCTGCGCCAGCGCGCGGGAGTCGGCGGCATGGAAAAGGGCTAGAAGGGTGTGCGGTCCAGGAAACGGTCGAGCACGTTGCGCGTGATGCGTGACACGTTGTTGTCGTAGCCGTTGTGCGACAGGCTGCCGGCCCAGGCGATGGAGCCTGTCGAGAACACCGCGCCGCCCGCCGCGGTCTCGTAGAAGACCAGGTCGGCCTTCACCAGCGGACTGACCGTGCCGCCGGTGCCGGGGTAGTTGATCAGGATTTCCTCGGCCACCACCTGGTAGATGTCGGAATGCCCGGTCGAGGACGCCAGCACCAGCGTATTGGGCGGGCTGCCCAGCAGGCGGTCGACATGGTCCAGTTCCAGGCCCGCGGCACCATTGCCGACCAGGCCGAAGTCGCCGATGCGCTCATCGTCCGCAATGCCCTCGAAGATGAAGCGGGCGCGCGGATCGAAGCTGCCTTCCTTGCGCAGGAAGTAGGAAGAGTCATCGAAACCCTGCGCGATGAAGCCATTGCCGGCGATCATCTGCGGCGCGCGGCCCTGGCGTCGCCACAGCCCGCCGTACTCGCCGGTGAAGCTGTGGTAGTACTCGCCGGGCTCGGCCGCCCAGGCGCGGGTGCCGTCCTCGTTGCGGCGCACCTCCATCACGCCCGGCACCACCGGATTGAAGGCCACGCGCCAGTACCAGGTGTTGCCGCCCATGGACATGATGCGCCCGCCGCGCGCGCGGAAAGCGTCCACGGCGTCCCACATCTCCTTGGACCAGTATTCGGAGTGGCTGCTGGTGATCAGCACATCGTGGTCGCCCAAGGCCGCCTCGCCCTGGTAGTGCAGGTCTTCGTCGGACAGGCAGTCGAAGCCGTAGCCCAGCGCCTCCAGCCAGTCGATCACATGCGTGTCGGCGTTGAACTGCCACAGCGCCGAACCGCGTCCGCCCAGCCAGGAACGGTACTTCGGCCGCATGTTCAGGATGGGCCGCAGCCGCGAGGTATAGCAGACGCCCGCGCCGTCGCTATGCACGTCGTAGCAGGAGTTGCCGTATTCGCGCTGCTCGCCGAGGAACAGGTCGTTCTTGCGCAGGATGGCCACCTGGTCGGTCAGCAACTGCGCCAGCGGCGCATCGGTGGGCATGTGCTCGTTGGCATAGGCCATGTAGCTGGCCGTGGGCACCAGGTAGGCGATGCGGTGGCGCGTCCTGCCGGGCACGGGGCGCACGACGAAGGGAATGAATTCCTCGTCGTCGCCGCAGCGCAGGTGGGCCGCGTACAGGCCGGACGGCAGCGATTCGGGCACGGTCAGCGAGAAATCGGTGTCCCAGCCCGCGTCGTGCACGGCATCATCATGGAAGTGCATGGCGCCGTACTCGCGTGGCGCATGGCGCCAGTTCATTTCCTCGCCGGTCCAGTTGGCGCCCTTCATGGCGCGCACCGGCAGGTTCACCGTGCGGCCATGCAGCTGGTTGCCGCTGATGTCCTCGATGGTCTCGGATTCCATGCGGCGCGAGAAATCCCATACGCCCACCACGCCATGCGTGCGCATGCCGGCAAAGCAGGGGTCCTCCAGCGCGCGGATCCCGGCCTCGTCCAGCGCACGGGCGCTGAGCCGGGGCCGGTCGATCTTGCCGTTCATCAGCGCCCGGCCCACGACGCGCCCGTCGGCCAGCGCCGGCGTCGCGGCAAAGCCCAGCAGGGTCTGCGCATCCAGGGCCGGCGCCGCCATGCGCTGCTGCACGCAGGCCGCGTCGTCGACCCTGGCGTAGACGCGGTGCGGGATCTGGCGCAGCGTGACCGTGCCCTGCTCCGCATCGATGGACAGCGCCACCGAATACCATTCGCGCGCCAGCAGGGGCTTGCCGCTGGCCAGGATCTCGGTCCCGCCCGCGCCGGCCAGCACGGCCTCCAGTTCGCCGCGCGCATTGATGTCCAGCCGCACGCCATGCTGCGTCTGGGGATTCCACAGGCACATGACGGTCTGCGCCCGGCCGCCGGGCTGGGTCGGCCAGACGATGGCCTGCAGCGTCATCGCGCCCAGCCGCGCGACATGGCGGTTGCCGCCGACCCAGGCGAAGGAGCCGCAGTGGATGCGCTGTTCGCGCCCGTCGTAGGTCCGCTCGATGCTGCTGGGAATGTGCTCCTCCTTGTAGCCCGGTCCCTGCGGGTTCATGTCGCCATGGATGATGCGGACAAGCCGCGCCCCGTAGGGCCGGGCGGGCCGTGCGCTCACCTTGAACGCAATGGTCTCGCCCGCCGCCACGCTGATCTTGTCGCTGTAGCCGGTGATGCTGTTCATCGAATGTCTCCCCCAACGCTGGTTGCTGGTGTCCGCCGTGCCGTCAGTCCGCGAGCGCCTGCCCGAAGTGCTGCTGCCAGCGGGCCTTGAAGACGAACCATTCGGCGTCCTCGATGCGGTCGAACACCGCGCCCTCGATGGGCTCGACGGGGGCGCCGCGCGTGGCGCCCAGGCGTGCGGCCTGCCAGGGACCGAAATGCGCCAGCTCGACCAGCACATGCTTGCCGGGCATGGGCGCGCTGCGAAAGCGCTCCAGCAACCTTTTGAGCGCCTCGCTGTGCTGGCCGCACGGATGGCGGCGGAATTCCTCCGCCAGGCCGGGATCGGGTATCGGTTTCATCGTGTTCCCCTTGGGTGGATATCGGCGTGACCCAAGATATCAGCGCCCCCGCGCGGGAATGTGGCCGCAATGTACAGTGTGTTTGGCAGGCGCCGTGCACACGCGCGGCCGGCATGCCTAGCCGCGCGGACCCGGCGCCGCCCGGCCCTGGCGCAGATCGCTGGCGGTGCAGCCGAAGCGCTGCTTGAACGCGTAGCAGAAATGGGAGAAGTTGGTGAAGCCGGCGCGGTACATCACCTCCTTGATCGACAGGTGGGACCAGCGGGCATCGGCCAGCATCTCGTAGGCCAGTTGCAGGTGCGCATCGCGCAGCTGCTGGCCAAAGCTGGTGTTGTGCCCCGCCAGTATGCGGTGCACATAGCCGGGCGAGATGCGAAGCTGCTGCGCCACCTGCGCCGCGCTGAGCGTGGCCTCGCCGTCTCCGGCACGGATGCGGCTGACGATTTCGCGGTACAGCCAGGCCGCCGAGCGCCCGCGGCCTGGCGGGGCTGCGCCGGCCTCGCCCTCGCCGCGCAGCAGGATGGCCACCAGCCGCGCCAGCTCGCCCGCCAGATCGGGGGCGAGCCGCTGGCGCGTCGGCTCGTCCAGCTCCCAGACAGACCGCGCGAAGCCCCGCACCACGGCCGCCAGGCCGCTGGCGCCGCCGCGCCGGTTCGCGCAATGCATCCACACGTGCGGATACTCCGCTTCAAGCATGGCTGCGGGCACACGGATGGTGGTGTTGCGGAAATTGTCGGCACAGGACAGCTCGTAGTACTCGCTGCTGCGGACCATGACGTAGCCGCCCGCATCCACGTAGCCGTTGCGTCCCTGGTGCGCGAAATACAGCGGCCCGGTTTCGGGAAAGACCAGCACGTAGCTGTCGTCGGCGTCGCTGGCGATGTGGCTGCGGGTGCGCAGCACGCGCTGCCGGTCGGAGTCGAAGCGCGTCAGGCTGACGCGGCCCAGCGCCTGCTCGGACAGTTCGCCCCGGATGCCGTGCTTGCGGTCGCCGACGATGTCGACGCGGTAATACACATCGCCCATGATCTGCTGCCACCGCAGCAGCTGGCGCGACGAATCCACACCGGCGGTGCTGTGCACTTGTGCCATGCTGTCCCCCCTCTCGGTTTCCGTCCGGAGCCGTCGCCCGCATGCCTGGCGCAGCGCCATTGCGGCAGCGGATCGTGGACGCCATGTCAGCAGAAACCGGCCGGTGTCGCAATCATCGGAATCGATGACGTGCGGCCGACCGGCTCCCCCGTGCCCGCGCCCTCAGGTCAACCGGTAATCCACGGGCCTGAGCGGCGCCGGCAGGTCCGTCTCGCCCAGCGTGCGGCCCAGGCTGATCTCGATGGAGCGGCAGATGGTGTCCAGCGGCAGGTCGTTGCTCTCCAGGCCGAAAGGCTCCTCCAGCTCATCGCCCAGCGCGTCGAGCCCGTAGAAGGTGTAGGCCACGATGGCCACGACGAAGGGCGTCATGAACCCCGTCGTGTCCACCAGGCCGAAAGGCAGCAGAAAGCAGTACATGTAGGCCGTGCGGTGCAGCAGCAGCGCATACGAGAACGGCATGGGCGTGTTGCGGATACGCTCGCACGAGGCCGCCGCCGCCGTCATGCGCGTGAAGGTCTTGTCCATGGAGGCCGCCAGGCAGGGGTCCATCTCGCCACGGCGCACGCACTGCGCCAGGTCGCGCCCCATGTCCATCATCAGTGCATCGCAGCGCTGCTCCAGCGGCAGGGCCTGCAGCTGGCGCCATTCCCCTGGCACCAGCCAGCGGCCCGCAGCCGCATCGTCATGCAGGCCGCGCAGCTGGGCCCGCAGCAGATGCGCAAAGGCGATGGCCCGGTGCACCATGCGCACGCGCACATCGGTGGCGGCCTGGCGCGGGTCGGGCACCGCATCCAGGACGATCAGGCTCTGGCACTGGCGCGCCAGAGTGCGCGCGCAGATCACCATCTCACCCCAGAGTTTGCGCCCTTCCCAGTAGCGGTCGTAGGCCGTGTTGTTGCGAAAGCCCAGGAAGATGGCCAGTGGCAGGCCGATCAGCGTGAAGGGAATGGGCGTGACCGTGATCTTGACGTCGAACAGGTTGCCGTGCACCAGGGTGATGAGGGCGGCGAACACGATGTTCACGAGCAAAGTGACCTGGATGCGCTGGAGCACCGAGCCCCGCAAAATCAGAAACAGCCTGAGGCCGGCGGGGCGATCACGGACGATCATGGGAATGTTTTTAGGTGAAAACCCTGATTCGATCACACATTGAGCAGGTCAATTCCCTGCGACCTCGCCCGCGCGCAAAAAAAGGCGCCCCGAGGGCGCCTTGCTTCACGGACAGCGGGCTGTCACAGCGGGCTGGAACGGCGGCGCGCCATGCCCCAGCCCATGAGGCCCAGCAGGGCGGACATCAGGAGCAGGCCCCACTCGGAGAGGGTGGGGATGGCTGCGGGACCGGGGGGAGCCGCGATCACCACGGGTGGTGCCGCCGCCTGGTTGTTGGCAGGCGTGACGTCGTTGTCCGCGCTCGTGGTGACCTGCACATTGGACGTGCCGGGCGCCGTCGGCGTACCGGAGACGGGGCAGACCACGGTGGCGCCCGCCGGGACGGTGTCGCCCTGCGCCCAGTTCACACCGCCGATCTTGCACTGGCCCACGGTGACGCCGGGCGGCAGGCCTGTCACGCTGCAGGTCGCGTTGGTCGCATCCACCGCGCCCTGGTTCTTGCAGGAGAACGAAGCCGTGGGTGGATACGGCTCGCCCACCGTACCCTTGGGAGGCAGCCCGCCAGTGTCCGTGCTCATGTCGCTGGAGGTCGCCGCGGCCAGCAGGTTGGTCTGCACCATGGCACCCAGCAGCGTAGCCACACCGTCACCACCAATGACATAGTTGCCGTTGTTGATCTGGTCCGTGGGCGTTCCCACCGGCACCTTCACCGTCATCGTGAAGCTGAGGGTCTCGCCCTTCTTCAGCAGCGGGATGGAGCAGGCGGCCGGTGCCGTGGAGGCTGGTGCAGGCCCCGTGCAATAGCCCTTCGGATCCTGCAAGGAGACGAAGGTCGTCGAATTGCCGCCGCTGTCCTGCGGCATGGAGGGCGTCACCACGACGTTGCTCACGTCGGCATCGCTGCTGTTGGTGTAGGTGTAGGTGTAGGTGATCTCGGTGGCGTCATCCCTGGGTGCGCTCACCGGTCCCGATGCCGTGATCCACAGCCCTTTGGGCAGGGCCGTGGTGAAGTTGTCGACATACAGGTGGCCCGAATGGCCACCCGGGCTGCATCCGGCGGCAATGGCTTCCAGCCGCACCTTGTCGCCTACGCGCAGCACTTCGTTGCCCGGGGCGACGTCATAGGCTTGTGGTTCCGTGAACATCAAGGTCTCGCCGCCCTTGTCGGTGAAGGTCTTCCACGCTACACCCGACTGTCCTCCGTAGTGGTACTTGAAAAACAGCTCCTTGGGCGTGGTCAGTGTCGTGTTCGTCTGCACGTCGTAGGTCTTGACCAGGGAGATCGCATAGTACGGACGCTGATTGGCAGGGTGGCCGGAGTCATGCAGCACGGGAGCTGCGATGAAGCGGATATGGATCTTTCCGTCCTTGTCCACATCGTCTGCCGTCAGCGTGACCTCCTGCTGGATGGAGCTCACCGACTTGGCCTGCGTGCTGAAACCGGCAGGTACGCTGTTGGTGCGAGGAATCCTGGTGTCCTTCAGGTTGATACGTGCAGAGTTCATGCCCCGGATCGGCAGCATCAGCTCAGGCATGCCTGCAGGGGTCGACTGCCATAGCAGATCATGCACGGTCGCTTCCGCGGCATCCGGGACCACCTGGTTGAGGAGCAGCATGCCGGCAGCGGCTGGCTGGCGCTGCAGATCCGCGAGCTTTTGGGGATTGGTTGTGGCGGTCGCCGTCGTCCCATCGTTTTGCCAGATACCCTCGGTCCAACCCGTGAAGTCCTTGGCTTCGAAGTCGCCGTTCACGAACCCCGCGTGCGCCCACATGCTGGACAGCAGGGCACAGCCCAGGGCCCATTTCCTGGACCTCCTCCACGCCACGCCATGAGGCGCAGTCTGCAAGGCATTCAAATGCTTCATGGAATCCCCCTTCTTCTAATCGAGTGGTGCCGTTGCACCGTTGCACAAATGACCGCGCGGTCTGCGCGCTCCGGAACGGCTCGCATGTGCCGGTCGCCGGAAAAAAGACGAACGAATCCCCCACGCGCCCGAGGCCGTGTTCAAAAACAGGGGAGGTAAAAAGTGACTGGCGCCTAGGGAACGAACACCAGCCCGCGACCGAACACCGCCCTCACGGGCAGGGCCAGGCCGGAGATATCCAGGGTCTTGCGGCGCAGCCGCGTCAATTGCGATTCGATGCGGTGAAAACCGTCATCCACATCGGCGTAGCCCATGGCCTCGATCAGGGTCTGCTTGGCGACCATGGCTCCAGGCGTGGCCATCAGGCAGCCGAGCAGTTCCAGCTCGCGGCTGGTCAGGGCGACGATCTGGTGGTTGGGCGCGACCAGGCAGGCTGACAGAGGATCGAGCCGCCAGGTCAGGAACGGTGCCGGTGCCCTGGCCGGCTGGCTGCTGTTGCGGCGCAGTTGCGAGCGGATGCCGGCCACCAGCTCGTTCATGTCCGTGGGCTTGACGAAATACTGCAAGGCCCCTGCGTTGAGGCCGGCGATACGGCTGTCCAGGTCGCCACGCGCCGTCAACACCACGACCGGTATCTCCTGCTCCGCCAGCCGCTTGACCAGGCTCAGTCCGTCCTCGCCAGGCAGGCCCAGGTCGACGACGACCAGATCGGCCTTCTCGCGCAGTAGCTTTACGTAGAAGTCTTCCGCAGAATCCGTACCCCAGGCATGCAGTCCCGATTTCGTTAAGAATCGACACACATTGATACGAATATCCTCATCGTCCTCCACGACGGCGACGGTGAACTCGATCGATGGCTCTAGTGTCTGCTGCATGATGAATACTTATTGGTGCGCGGATTTTCATTGGGGCCAGGGTCCGCCGCCATGCACGAACACTCTCGAATGCTCACAGTTCCGAGAAACGCACAAAAATTTACATTTCTTGCATGGATCACGGCGTCGCTGGGGCTGCTGGCATTTTTCGTGCTGAGCCCGGCATCCATGCCTCCCCCTGACAAGGGGCTGCGCCTGGGCAAGGATCTGCCCATGCAGGTGCTGGTCGATGCGGGCCGCGACATGACGGTGACGCAGGTCGCGGCCCTGCCCGATGATGCCTTCGAAACCCGCAATGCGCCTTTGAACGAGGGCTATACCCGCCAGGCGTACTGGGTGAGGGTTGCCATGCCAGCGCTGGCACCGTCCAGTCCCCTGGCACGCGACGATCCGCTGTGGCTGGAGATCACGCCCACCTACCTCGACAAGGTCACGCTCTACCAGCAGGTCCACGGTCTGTGGCAGGCGCGCGAAAGCGGGGATACCGTGCCCATGACCCAGCGCATCCACGTGCGCCAGCTGGTGTTTCCGCTGCGGCCCGGGCAGCCCTTTCTACTGCGCCTGGAGACCAGCAGCGCCATGCAGCTGTACGCCACGGTCTGGCGCAGCACGGGGCTGCTGGCCTGGCTGTCCAGCGTGGAGTGGGCATCCGGCGTGCACCAGGGCGTGAACCTGGTGCTGACCCTGCTGATCGGGGGAGCGGCCCTGGCCTTGCGCATGCGCAGCCTCATCGCCATGACCTTGCTGGCTTTCGTCGTGCTGACGCACAACGCCAACGTGCGCGGCTATGCCCAGCTGTGGCTGCCCGAGCCGTGGTCACCGCATGCGGACATCTGGGTCAGCGTCGGCGTTTTCCTGCTGCCCGCCGCATTCGCCTGGCAGGCGCGCGAGACCCTGACCCAGGGCACGGCATGGCGCCGCATCGACCGGATGCTGGTGCTGCTGACCCTGGCACCGCTGCTGGCCGTGCTCAGCATCCCGGCGGGGTACTACACCCAGTGGGCCTGGCTGGGTGTCAGCGTGCCCTGGATGGTGAGCGCCTTGAGCGCGCTGGTTGCGTGGAACAACCTGTTTCGTCAGGGCGCCACCATCGTCAACCTGCTGGTCCTGATCCCCTACTCCCTGCATGCGGTCATGGGCCTGCACGTGGCCGCGGCCTATACGGGACTGGTGACCTCCAGTGTCGAGGCAGGGCTGTACTGGCAGCTGGAATCCCTGCTGCTGTACATCCTCATCATCATCGCGGTCGGCGCCAGCCTGGTCGAGAAGTTCCAGAGCTCCATGGGCAGACAGGCCCAGCTGGTGGAATCGCTGGCCCGGTCCGAACATGCACTGGAGGCCAGGGTGCGCATGCGCACGGCCGAGCTGCTGCATGCGCAAAATGCGCTGCAGGCTGCCCTGCACGGCGAGCGCACCTTGCGGCTGGAGCAGCGCCAGTTCTTCAACATGGTCAACCACGAATTCCGCACGCCGCTGGCCGTCATGGACAGCGCCGCCACGGAGCAACTGACCTTTCCCTCCTCCGACATCGACGAGCAGCTGGAGCGCGCCGCCCAGATCCGGCGCGCCTGCAGGCGCCTGACGGGCCTGGTGGACAACTGTCTGGTCAGTGACCGCCTGGATGCACCCGCATTCCGACTGCAGCTCGACCGGGTGAACGTCATGGACCTGATCGACGATGCCGTGCAGCTCGTGCACTGGTCCCGCCGCCATCGCCTTGCACTGGAAACCGCGGGCGCTCCTGCCCTCTGGGAGTGCGATCCCACGCTGGTGCGCATCGCCCTGTCCAACCTCGTGGACAACGCCGTGAAATATGCCCAGGCCGGTGACATCGCCGTGCGCGCGCGCACCGATGCACAAGGCCGGCTGGAGCTGACCGTCAGCGACCAGGGTCCGGGCCTGGCGCCAGAGCTGGCGCAGCGCATCTTCGAACTGCATGAGCGCGGCGAGCATGCGGACAAGACCCGGGGCTTCGGCCTCGGCCTGTGGGTGGCCCGGCGCGTGGCGCAGATGCATGGTGGCGATGCGCAGGTCTGCCCGGCCCCTGGCGGGGGCACCTGCTTCACCCTGACACTGCCTCCCGAAATACCCGAGGACGGAGGCCTGCCCCCCACCACGCCGACCGGCCCCCCGCCTGGCACGGCCACCACTCCATCGCCCGATACCCCATGCTCACCCGATTCCTCCAACGCAGCGTGAACCGGCTGGCACTGCCGGGATGGCTCGTGCTGTCGCTGGGCCTGGTGGTGTGCTTCATCCTCAGCCCCGCCTGGCAGTCCCTGCCGGCAAAGCGGCTGCAGCTGGGCACGGACCTGCCCATGCTGGCGCTGATCGACCCGCTGGGCACGCGGACCATCGAGGAGGTGGCCGCCACGCCCGAAACGGACTTCACGCTGCTCGATGCGCCCTTGAACAAGGGCTATACCCGCGACGTCTACTGGCTCAAGATACCGGCCCCCTACATCGCGGCCGGCAAGGTGGAGCCTGAGCATGACCCGCTGTGGCTGGAGATCCTGCCCAGCTACCTGGACCAGGTCACGCTGTACCAGCGCAGCCAGGGCACCTGGCAGGAGCGCCGCAGCGGCGATGCCGCCCGCGACACGCAGCGCGTCCATGTGCGGCAGCTGGTGTTTCCCCTGCTCCCCGGCGAGCCGCTCATCCTGCGCGTGCAGACCTCCAGCCCCATGCAGGTGGACGCCACGATCTGGCGCAGCAGCGGGTTGATGACACAGTTCTCCGCGGTGGAGTGGGCTTCTGGCCTGCACCAGGGCATCAACCTCATGCTGGCCCTGCTGATCATCGGCGCGGCCCTCGCCCTGCGCCTGCGCAACCTGGCCGCCATGGCCGTCGCCGCCATGGCCGTGCTGGTCCATGGTGCCAGCGACCGTGGCTACCTCCAGGTCTGGCTGCCGCCGCAGCTCGCCCCGTGGGGAGATCTGTGCGTGAGCCTCGGCACCCTGATGCTTCCCGCAGCCCTGGCCTGGCAGATGCGCGAGCTGCTCACGCGCAACACACGCTGGCGGCGCATGGACCAGGCCTTGCTGGCCCTGGGTGTCATCCCCCTGCTGTGCCTTCCCGCCATCCCGCTGGGCCGCTACCAGGACTGGGCCTGGATCGGCGTGGGCGCGCCCTGGGCCATCAGCGCGCTGTTCGCCGTGGTGGCCTGGAGCAACCTGCTGCGCGAGCGCGCCACCCTGGTCCACGTGCTGATGGTGGTCCCCAGCACCATGTACGGATTGATGGGCCTGTATGTGACGGCGGCCTATGTCGGCCTGGCCAGCCTGCCGACCATAGAGACCAGCGTCTTCTGGCAGCTCAACACCTTGCTGGTCAACATCGTGATCACGGTGGCGGTCGGCGCCAGCCTGATCCAGAAATTCCGCGACTCCATGGCCCGCCAGGCCCAGCTGCTGGAGTCCCTGGCCCGGTCGGAGCATGCGCTGGAGGAACGGGTACGCCTGCGCACGGCCGAGCTGCTACGCGCCCAGAATGCGCTGCAGGCGGCCCTGCACAGCGAGCGCAGCCTGCGGCTGGAACAGCGCCAGTTCTTCAACATGGTCAACCATGAGTTCCGCACACCGCTGGCCGTGGTGGACAGCGCGGCCACCGAGCAATTGTCCTTTCCCTCACCCGACATCGAGTCCCAGCTCGATCGGGCCGCCCAGATCCGCCGGGCCTGCAGGCGCCTGACGGCCCTGGTGGACAACTGCCTGATCAGCGACCGCCTGGACGCCCCCGCCTTCAGGCTGCAGCTGCACAAGGCCCCCGTCATGGAACTGGTCGACGATGCCGTGCAACTGGTGCACTGGTCACGCCGCCATCACCTACGCCTGGACAGCGCGGATGCCCCCACCACCTGGGAATGCGACTCCACCCTCACACGCATTGCCCTCTCCAACCTGGTGGACAACGCCGTGAAATATGCCCAGGCCGGCGAAATCGCCGTGTGCGCGCGCACCAACGTACAAGGACAGCTGGAATTGAGTGTCAGCGACCAGGGCCCGGGCCTTGCGCCCGAGCTGGCACAGCGCATCTTCGAGCGCTTCGAGCGCGGCCATCGCTCGGACCAGGCACGCGGCTTCGGCCTCGGCCTGTGGGTCGCGCGACGCATCGCGCGGCTGCACGGCGGCGACATCCAGGCGGCCCCCTCGGCACAGGGCGGCACATGCTTTACCTTGACGCTGCCGATGCGCCCTGACCCCGCCGCACAAGCCAAGCCCCTGCCGACAGCCTCTTCAAACATCGTGACCTGAAGAATCCACGATAATGAAAAGTTCGCCGCTGGCGTGGCTTCATGGCGTTGATCACCAACGATGCCCTCGCCACCCCCTGGCCATACTCACCATACTTGTCCATGAGCGCCATTTCCATTCCCGCCGATATCAACCGCAAGTACCTGGAAGCAGCTCGCCAACAGATCGCTCAGGGCGACCTGAAAAAGGCCGCGCAAACCCTGAACAAGGCACATCGTCAAATGCCCAACGATGCCCGCGTCTTCATGCTGGCGGGTCTGATGGCGGAAAGAGCGGGAAACATTCCCAAGGCAGAGGAAGCCTTTGGCCAGTGCCTCGAGCTGGCGCCCGTCTGGGGGCCTGGCCTGCTGGAAAGCGCACTCTTTCGTGCAAGACACGGCCAGTTCGAGACAGCCATTGAATTGGCGGAGAAAGTGGCCCGTATCGAACCCCGGAACCCCCAGGTCCTCGCAGGTGTGATCGACATTGCACATCGTGCCGGCAATCTACCGATGGCCATCAGGCATCTGCAACGCGGACTGGAACTGCACCCCAACGATGCAACGCTGCGCCAGCACCTGGCAGGCGATCTGGGCGATGTGGGAGAACATGCACAGGCCCTGCAACTGTGGAATGGGCTGATCGAGGAGTTCCCCCAGCAACCCCGATACAGGATGGGCCGAGTCAAGTTCAACGTCGCGCGTGGCCAAGCTTCGGAGGCTCTGGATGACATCCTCATCCTGGAAAAGGAATTTCCCGAAGATCCCACACTGGTCTATTACGCTGCGCTGGCAAGGGGAGAGACCCCGGCGCATCTGCCCGAGGAAATTCACCGCAACCTGTTCGACAACATGGCGGAGCAGTTCGACAAGCACCTAGTCCAGGGACTGGGCTACCAATTGCCGAAACTGGTCGCACAGCAATTGATTGCACGGCACCCCGAAAAGGAGGTCAATGTGCTGGACCTGGGCTGTGGTACAGGTCTGCTGGGACTGTGCCTCGGCCCCATGCAGGGCTACCTGATTGGCGTGGACAGCTCCCTGAAGATGATCGAGCAGGCCTCCAAGCACGGGGTCTACGACCGCTTTCACCACGTCAATCTGCTGGACGCACTGAGCAATACCCCGGACCAGGAATACGACGTTATCACCTGTCTGGATGTTCTGGTCTACATCGGCGATCCTCAGCCGGTGATTTCCAATGCAGCGCGCATCCTCAAGACCGGGGGCGAGTTCATCTTCTCGTGCGAAACGGGCGCAGAAGACGGCCCGGACTTTGCTCTGCAGCAGGCCAATGGACGCTACACGCACAAACGCAGCCACATCGAGGCAATGTGCAAGCAAGCAGGCTTCAGTGTTTCCACTGAAGAAATGGTGCTGCGCATGGAAGGCGGCCAGCCCGTGCACGCCTTCGTAGTGACCGCCATCAAAACAGCCTGAGGCAGCTCCCGCAGCCTACACCCACGCCACCTCGTGCGTGGGTCCCATGCCCGTGCAGGAGCCATCCCGCGCCCAGCGCGAGCTCCTGGGCACGTGCAGCAACAGGAACTCCATCTGATCGGCCAGAATGCGCCGGTTGCGCAGGATGAAATCTTCCCAGAGACTGGGCACGTAGGGCGCGTACAGCAGGGGCATGCGCGCCTGCTCGGGCGTGCGGGCGCCCTTGCGGTGATTGCAGGAGCGACAAGCCGTCACCAGGTTCATCCACTGGTGGCCACCGCCCGCCGAGATCGGAACGATATGCTCGCGCGTGAGGTCGCTCTCATGGAAGAGCCTGCCGCAGTAGGCGCAGATGCAGCGGTCGCGCGCGAACAGCTTGCCATTGGTCAGGCCCGGCTGCAGGCTGTGGGGGTTGATGGAAGGCGCGCCGCGTGTGCCGATGATGCTGTTGATGTGGATGACCGACTGGCAGCCCGTGACGGCATTGTGACCTCCGCGAAAGCAGGCCACCTCCCCCCCGGATTCCCAGCGCACATCGTCCGCCGCGTAATGCAGCGCCGCCTGCTCCAGCGAGATCCAGGATTGGGGCAGCCCTTGGGCCGACAGCTTCAAAACCTTCACGACACGCCTCCTCTGACACCTTGGGTGAGTGGGAATGCAGCCAGTGCATAGGCCCCGGGCAGGCCTTATCGAAGCAATATACTCTGTTTCCATGTCGGATTGACAGCCCGGGCCGGGTGCGCGCGTGCCAGCCGCTACTGAAAACAAAGCATCCCATGAAGATTTTTCGAGGTTTCAACCATCCAGGGAAAGAGTCGGCCTGTGCTGTCACCATCGGCAATTTCGATGGGGTGCACAGGGGCCACCAGGCCATGCTGGCCCTGCTGGCAGCCGAGGCCGCGCAGCGCGGCGTGCCCACCTGCGTGCTGACTTTCGAACCCCATCCGCGCGACTATTTCGCCCAGGTCCTGGGCCGGCCCGGAATCGCCCCGGCGCGCATAGGCACGCTGCGCGACAAGCTGTCGGAGCTGGCGCGCTGCGGCGTGGACCAGACCGTGGTGCTGCCCTTCAACCAGACTCTGGCCAGCCAGGCGCCCCAGGCCTTCATCGACGAAGTGCTGGTGGCCGGGCTGGGCGCCCGGTACGTTCTGGTCGGTGATGATTTCCGCTTCGGCGCGCAGCGCGCGGGCGACTACGCCATGCTCGATGCGGCCGGCCAGCGCCAGGGCTTCGACGTAGCGCGCATGAACAGCTACGAAGTCCATGGCCTGCGTGTATCCAGCACCCATGTGCGCACGGCCCTGTCCGAGGGCCGCATGCAGGATGCGGCGCGGCTGCTGGGCCATCCCTACACGATCTCCGGGCATGTGGTGCATGGCCGCAAGCTGGGCCGCAGCCTGGCCGAAAGCCGCCAGGGCGCGGGAGACGGCTTTCGCACGCTGAACCTGCGCTTCAACCACTGGAAGCCCGCGGCCGGCGGCATCTTCGCGGTGCTGGTGCATGGCCTGCACGAGCAGCCGCTGCGCGGCGTGGCCAACCTGGGCGTGCGGCCCTCGCTGGACCCCGCCGACGTCAACGGCGGGCGCGTGCTGCTGGAGACCCACTGCCTCGATTGGCCCGGCGCGCCGGGTGGGGAAGAGGCCTACGGTAAAATCATCCGCGTGGAACTTCTGCACAAACTGCACGACGAACTGAAGTACAACAGTCTTGACGCCCTCACCGCAGGCATCGCCAAGGACTGCGATGACGCGCGCGCGTTCTTCGCCACCATCCACACGCCCATCTACACCGAGACCCGTCGCCAGACCACGCGCGACCGAATTTGACGCTCTCCGTCACCTGCCTGGGCGTGGGTGCGCTCCAGGCTTTCCGTTTCCCTTTTCGTGTCCGGGCCAGGCCGTCCGGGCCCTGGCCTGCTTTCAAGGTTCTCCATGTCTGATTCGAAAGTCTCTCCCAACGCCAATGCGGGCTATCGCACCACGCTGAACATGCCCGACACGCCCTTTCCCATGCGCGGCGACCTGCCCAAGCGTGAGCCGGGCTGGGTCCAGGAATGGGAGGACAAGGGCATCTACAAGAAGCTGCGCGATGCACGCCATGGCGCACCCAAGTTCATCCTGCATGATGGTCCACCCTATGCCAACGGCAAGATCCACATCGGCCATGCAGTGAACAAGGCGCTCAAGGACATGATCGTCAAGAGCCGCCAGCTCGAAGGCTTCGACGCCATGTACGTACCGGGCTGGGACTGCCACGGCCTGCCCATCGAGAACGCCATCGAGAAGCTGCACGGCCGCAACCTGCCGCGCGACGAGATGCAGGCCAGGAGCCGCGCCTTCGCCACCGAGCAGATCGCCCAGCAGATGGTGGACTTCAGGCGCCTGGGCGTGCTGGGTGACTGGGACCACCCCTACAAGACCATGAACTACGCCAACGAGGCCGGCGAACTGCGTGCCCTCAAGCGTGTCATGGAGCGGGGATTCGTCTACCGCGGCCTCAAGCCCGTGTACTGGTGCTTCGACTGCGGCTCCTCGCTGGCCGAGTTCGAGATCGAGTACGCCGACAAGCAGAGCCAGACACTGGACGTGATGTTCCCCGCTGCCGAGCCCGAGAAGCTCGCCGCGGCCTTCGGCCTGCCGTCGCTGGACAAGCCGGCCTTCATCGTGATCTGGACCACCACCGCGTGGACCATCCCCGCCAACCAGGCACTGAACGTCAATCCCGAGCTCGAATACAGCCTGGTGGACACCGAGCGTGGCCTGCTGATCGTGGCCTCGGCCCTGGTCGAGAAATGCCTGGCGCGCTGGAAGCTTGAGGGCCGGGTCGTGGCAAGCGCCAAGGGTGAGAGGCTCGACCACATGCCGTTCAGGCATCCGCTGGCCCATGTGGACAAAGGCTATGACCGGATCTCGCCCGTCTACCTGGCCGACTACGCCACCGCAGACGATGGCACGGGCGTGGTGCACTCGGCTCCAGCCTACGGTCTGGACGACTTCAACTCCTGCGTCAGCAATGGCATGGCCTATGAGGACATCCTCAACCCCGTGCAGGGCAACGGAGTCTATGCGCCCGAGCTGCCGCTGTTCGGTGGCCAGCACATCTGGAAGGCCGTTCCCGTCATCCTCGACGCGCTGAAGGTGGCCGGCCGCCTGATGGACACCACGACCATCACCCACAGCTACCCGCACTGCTGGCGTCACAAGACGCCCGTGATCTACCGCGCCGCCGCCCAATGGTTCATCCGCATGGACGAAGGCGAAGGCGTGTTCACCAAGGTCGGCGACAAGCCCGCCCAGACGCTGCGCCAGATCGCGCTCGAAGCCATCGAGAAGACCCAGTTCTACCCGGAGAACGGCAAGACCCGCCTGCGCGACATGATCGCCGGCCGGCCCGACTGGTGCATATCGCGCCAGCGCAGCTGGGGCGTGCCCCTGCCCTTCTTCCTGCACAAGGACAGCGGCGAGCTGCACCCGCGCACCATGGAGATCATCGACCAGGCCGCCGCCATGGTCGAGCAGGGCGGCATCGAGGCCTGGAGTCGCGTGACGGCCGAGGACATCCTGGGCGCCGAGGACGCCGTGCACTACACCAAGAGCACCGACATCCTCGAGGTCTGGTTCGACTCGGGCTCCACGTTCTGGCACGTGATGCGCGGCACGCACGCCGACATGCACCACGACCAGGGCCCCGAGGCCGATCTGTACCTGGAAGGCCATGACCAGCACCGCGGCTGGTTCCATTCCTCGCTGCTGCTGGCTTCGGCCATCTTCGGCCGCGCGCCCTACCGCGGCCTGCTGACCCACGGCTTCACCGTGGACGGCCAGGGCAAGAAGATGTCCAAGTCGCTGGGCAACACCGTTGCCCCGCAGGACGTGAGCAACAAGATGGGCGCCGAGATCATCCGCCTGTGGGTGGCCTCGACCGACTATTCGGGCGACCTGGGCATCGACGAGAAAATCCTGGCGCGCGTGGTGGACGCCTACCGCCGCATCCGCAACACGCTGCGCTTCCTGCTGGCCAACGTCAGTGACTTCGATGCAGCCAGGGATTCCGTGCCCGTGGACGAGCTGCTGGAGATCGACCGCTGGGCCCTGGCCCGCGCGGCCCAGTTCCAGGCCGAGGTGCTGGCCCACTACAAGGTCTACGAGTTCCACCCCGTGGTGGCCAAGCTACAGCTGTTCTGCTCGGAGGACCTGGGCGGCTTCTACCTGGACGTGCTCAAGGACCGCCTGTACACCAGTGCACCCGGCAGCCTGGCCCGCCGCAGCGCCCAGACCGCGCTGCACCGGATCACGCACGCCATGCTGCGCTGGATGGCGCCGTTCCTGTCCTTCACGGCCGAAGAGGCCTGGAAGGTCTTCGGCGACAGCGAGTCCATCTTCCTGGAGACCTATACCGACCTGCCGGCCGGCGACGAGGCCCTGCTGGCCAAGTGGGCGCGCCTGCGCGAGATCCGTGACGTGGTGAACAAGGACATCGAGGCCGTGCGCGCCGAAGGCAAGCTGGGTTCGTCGCTGCAGGCCGAGGTCCGTCTGTCGGCCCAGCCCGAGGATCTGGCCCTGCTGCACAGCCTGGGCGACGACCTGAAGTTCGTCTTCATCACCTCGGCTGCACAGGCCCTGGCCGGCGAAACCTTGCTGGCCGAGGTCACGCCCAGCAGCCATGCCAAGTGCGAGCGCTGCTGGCATTACCGTGCCGATGTGGGCACCAACCCCGAGCATCCCGGCCTGTGCGGCCGCTGCGACAGCAATCTGCACGGCGCCGGCGAAGTGCGCACGACCGCCTGACCACCGTCCGAGGCCCAGCCATGACCCCTACCTTTGCCGCGGTACCCCAATCCCGCAACAGCCGCATCTGGCCCTGGCTGGCCTGGTCGCTGGCCATCATCGCCATCGACCAGCTCACCAAGCAGTGGATCCTGGATGCCTACCAGCTGGGGGACTGGACACCGATCACGGGCTTCTTCAACATCGTGCGCGCGCACAACACCGGTGCGGCCTTCTCCTTCCTGGCCGGTGCCGGGGGCTGGCAGCGCTGGCTGTTCGTGGGCATCGGCGTGGCGGCCACGGTGCTCATCGTCTGGCAGTTGCGCAAGCACCCGGGGCAGAAACTGTTTTGCTTCTCCCTGGCCAGCATCCTGGGCGGCGCCATCGGCAACGTGGTCGACCGGCTCCAGCACGGCTATGTGGTGGACTTTCTCGACTTCTACTGGGGCCGCTCGCACTTTCCGGCCTTCAATGCCGCCGACATCGCCATCAGCGTGGGCGCGGCCTGCCTGATCCTCGATGAGGTGCTTCGCGCACGGCGCGCCGGCAAGAGCTGACCCGCGCCGCGATGGCGCTTCGCGACAGCCCCTCCCGCGAGGGGCTTTTTCGTTGACGCCGCATCCCGGACACCGATGCATGGGGGTTTTCCTGAGTGCGTTTGTGGTCAACGGAATTTCTTTTTGCTTCGTTTTATTTCTACAATTTTCCTTATTTCGCACCAAACTGTGCGCTCATGCGGCCGCCTCTCCTGCGCGCAAGCCAGGACCGGGGTTATATTGGTCCGCTTCTCCGCTCACAGCACATGAAGCACTTACTCAATCTCCTGGCCGCCATCGCCCTGCTGGTATGGGGCACGCACATGGTCCGCACCGGCGTGCTGCGTGTGTTCGGCGCCAACCTGCGCAACCTGCTCGCCCACAGCATGAGCAACCGCTTCTCGGCCGCGCTGTCGGGCCTGGGCGTGACCGCGCTGGTGCAGTCGAGCACGGCCACTTCGCTGATGACCTCGGCCTTCGTGGGTCAGGGCCTGATCACGCTGCCGGCAGCGCTGGCCGTGATGCGTGGCGCCGACGTAGGCACGGCACTGATGGCGGTGCTGTTCTCCACCGACCTGTCCTGGCTGTCGCCTCTGTTCATCTTCGTGGGCGTGGTGCTGTTCATCACCCGCCAGGACACGACGGCCGGGCGCATAGGCCGGGTGCTGATCGGCCTGGGCGTGATGCTGCTGGCGCTGCGCCTGGTGGTGGAGGCCACCGAGCCGCTGCTGGAGGCACCCGCCGTGCGCACATTGCTGGCCTCGGTGACCAGCGACATCTTCATGGAGCTGCTGCTGGGTGCCGTGCTCGCCGTGATGGCCTACTCCAGCCTGGCCATCGTGCTGCTGATCGCGGCCATGGCCAGCTCGGGCGCGATCCCCATGGAGGTGGCGCTGGGCCTGACGCTGGGCGCCAACATCGGCAGCGGCCTGGTAGCCGTGCTGACCACGGCCAAGTCCAGCGTGGAGGTGCGCCAGGTCACCATCGGCAACATGCTGTTCAAGATCATGGGCGTGGCCATCGTCGCGCCCTTGCTGGGGTTGTGGATCACCTATGTGCTGCCGCTGATCGAGGGCAAGGGCCAGAACATCGTGCTGTTCCACCTGGCCTTCAACATCTTCAACAGCCTGTGCTTCATCGGCCTGACGCAGACCGTGGCGCGCTGGGTGACGGCCCTGCTGCCCAAGCCCGAGGCCAGCGCCACCAGCCTGCTGCGCCCGCGCCATCTCGACCCCTCGGCACTGAGCACGCCTTCGCTGGCCATCTCCTGCGCCGCGCGCGAGGCCCTGCACCAGGCCGACATGGTGGAGTCCATGCTGATCGGCATGCAGCGCGTGCTGGAGACCGACGACCTCAAGCTGTCCCAGGAGCTGCGCGAGCTCGAGGGCACGGTGGACGACCTGTACTCGGCCATCAAGTACTACATGACCAAGATCTCGCGCGCCGAGCTGGATGAGCGCGAGGGCCAGCGCTGGACCGAAATCATCAGCTTCACCATCAACATGGAGCAGATCGGCGACATCATCGAGCGCGTGCTGCTGGACATCGAGGACAAGAAGATCAAGAAGGGCCGCCAGTTCTCGGAAGCCGGCACCCAGGAAATCCGCGAACTGCTGCACCACCTGCTGGACAACCTGCGCCTGGCCATGAGCGTGTTCCTCAACGGCAATGTGCGCGAGGCCCAGAAGCTGCTGGAGGAGAAGGCGCGTTTTCGCGACCTGGAACTGGCCTACTCGGCCACCCACCTGGCGCGCCTGTCCGACAACACCGTGAGCAGCATAGAGACCAGTTCGCTGCACATCGATCTGATCAGCGACCTCAAGCGCATCAACTCGCTGCTGTGCTCGGTGGCCTATCCCATTCTGGAATCGGCCGGTGCGCTGGCGCCCAGCCGCCTCAAGGAGTCGGCACTGGACCAGACGGCGCGCTGAGCGCCGAGCATTCACCAGCCCAGCCAGGCAGCCAGCACCTGTGCGGCCTCGGGCGTGAACCGGTCCTGGAGCAGCCATTCGATGAGCTGGCCGCGCTCCATGAGCGCGAAGGCCTGCACCTCGCCATCCTGGTTGTCGGGCCGCAGGCCATCGGGCACGGTGGCACTGAACCAGTCGATGCGCTCGCGCATGAAGCCCCGGCCTTCGGCCTCGTCGCTGGGGCGCTCGAACAGCACATGTCCGCCATGGCGCATGCCCTGCAGTTCGGCTACGCGCAGGCCGGCCTCCTCCCAGGTCTCGCGTTCCACAGCTTCGGCCACGGTATCGCGCGCGGCCACCATGCCCCCCATCAACGTGTCCCACATGCCGGGGTTCGTGGGCTTGTCCCGGGCACGCTGCTGCACCCAGACGCGTCCGTCGGGTGCCTCGCCGACCAGGTGCACGGCCTGTGTGGCAATGCCCAGCGGGCGAACGGCGCCACGCTCCACCGTGGCAATGCGCCGGCCCTGCAGGTTGCACACGGCCAGTTGCTCATCGCGCCAGGGGCCGCAGTGGCCCGTGGCGCGCAGCACTCGGGCCAGGGCGTCGAGCTGCTGCGTGGCATCGCCCTCGCCGCTCAGATGCCAGCCCTGTGCCCGGCCCTGCAACGCCACGCCATGGGCCTGCAATGCCTCGTGCGGCAGCTGCCGCGCCAGACTGTCTTGCAGCGAACCTATTTCATGGCCCGCCACCCACAATGCACGGCGTGGCTGCTGCGCCGGCTGGCGCACATCGGCCCGCAGGCGCAGCAGCCAGGCCTGCACCCCAGGATCGTGCGGCGTACTCATGGCACAAGAATGGTCGAACCCGTGGTCCTGCGCGCCTCCAGGGCCACGTGCGCCTGGCGAACATCGGCCAGTGCGAAACGCTGGTCGATATGGATCCTGACTGCGCCGCCTTGCACGACCGCGAACAGCTCGTCCGCCATGGCCTGGGTGGCATCGCGGCTGGTGATGTGGGAGAACAGCGTCTGACGCGTCACGTACAGCGACTTGGCGGCCAGCACGGCGGGCGCGAAAGGCGCCACCGGCCCCGAGGCATTGCCGAAGCTCACCATCAGGCCGAAGCGCCGCAGGCAGGCCAGCGAGCCTTCCCAGGTGTCCTTGCCCACGCTGTCGTAGACCACCTTCACGCCCTGGCCGCCCGTGATCTCCTGGACACGCTCGGCGAAATTCTCGCTGCGGTAGTTGATGGCATGCGCCGCGCCATTGGCCAGCGCCAGCGCGCATTTCTCGTCCGATCCCGCCGTGGCGATGAGCCTCAGGCCCAGGGCCCGCGCCCATTGGCAGGCGATCAGTCCCACGCCGCCGGCCGCCGCATGGAACAGCACGGCATCGCCCGGTGCCAGGCCTTCGACGGGCATGCATTTGCGCAGCAGATACTGGGCCGTGAGCCCCTTGAGCATCATGGCCGCACCCATCTCGAAATCGATGCCGTCAGGCAGCCGGCACACGCAGATGGCCGGCATGACGCGCACCTCGCTGTAGCTGCCCGGCGGATTGCTGGCATAGGCCACGCGGTCGCCCACGCGCAGGTGGTCCACCCCCGCCCCCACGGCCTCGACCACGCCCGCACCCTCCATGCCCAGGTTCAGGGGCATGGGCAGCGTGTACAGGCCTGAGCGCTGGTAGACATCGATGAAGTTCAGCCCCACCGCGTGGTGGCGTATGCGCACCTCGCCCGGCCCGGGCTCGCCGACGGCGACCTGTACCAGCTCCAGGACCTCGGGACCGCCGTTGTGGCGGATCTGCACTGCAATACCCATGGGATGCACTCCTGTGAAAGCGACAAGAGCGGCATCGTGCCATGTTTTGGAGCGCCTCGCGGGACGCGACAGCGCGGGCGCCATGCAGCGCCTATAGTGGCGAGCCTGAAAGGCCCGCCTCCCACGCGTACCGCGATCCGCATGAACCAGCCGCTGAAGCCCTCCACCGCCGCCATACTGACGCTGCCGCCCCTGCTGTGGGCAGGCAACGCCATCGTGGGCCGCATGGTCCATGACCTGATCTCGCCCTTTGCGCTGAACTTCCTGCGCTGGGCCATCGCCTTCGCGCTGTTGTTGCCGCTGGCCGCCCGGGCGCTGCGCCCCAGCGGCCCCGTCTGGCCGCAGTGGCGCCAGTTCGCCCTGCTGGGCTTGCTGGGCATCGGCTGTTACAACGCCCTGCTGTACCTGGCCCTGAAGACATCGACGCCACTGAACGCCACCCTGGTGGGCTCGAGCATGCCCGTATGGATGCTGGTCGTGGGTCGTATCTGCTGGGGCATTGCCGTCAGCCGCCGCCAGATGCTGGGTGCCGCGCTGTCGGTGGTGGGCGTCGCCGTGGTGCTCTCGCGCGGCGACCCACGGGTCTTGCTGCAGCTGCAATTGGTGCCTGGCGACCTGTTCATGGTGCTGGCCACCATGCTCTGGGCCTTCTACACCTGGCAACTGTCCCGATCCACCGTGTCGCAGGAACTGCGTTCGGACTGGTCAGGCTTTCTGCTGGCGCAGATGGTCTTCGGGCTGATGTGGTCCGGCCTGTTCACGGGGCTGGAGGCGGCCTCGGGCCGTTTTCATCTGCAGCCGGGCTGGCCCCTGCTGGGCGCACTGCTGTTCATCGCCATCGGCCCGGCCATCCTGGCCTACCGCTTCTGGGGGCTGGGAGTGCAGCGCAGCAGTCCTGCAGTGGCAGGTTTCTTCGGCAATCTGATGCCCCTGTTCACCGCGCTGCTGTCCATCCCGCTGCTGGGCCAGACGCCCCAGCCATACCACGCACTGGCGTTCGTGCTCATCGTGGGCGGCATCATGGTGTCTTCGCGCCGGGGATAGCCTTGGCCACGCCGTGCCCGGCGGCGCGCACGGGCACCTTGGCCAGCAGTTGCTCGAAGCTGAGAATCGGCACGGGCGGACTGAACAGGTAGCCCTGGAAGTACTCGCAGCCATAGTGGGCCAGCAGGGCGCGCTGCTCCAGCGTCTCCACGCCTTCGGCGATCACATCCAGGTTCAGGTTGCGGGCCATGCCGATGATGGTCTGCACGATCACGTCGTCGGTGTGGCGCATGCCCAGGTGACGCACGAAGGACTGGTCGATCTTGAGCTGGTTGAGCGGCAGCTGGGTGAGATAGGTCAGCGAGGAGTGGCCGGTGCCGAAGTCATCCATGGAAAAGCACACGCCATGGCTGCGCAGCTGCTTCATCTTGGCGATGGACTCCTGTACGTTCTCGATCACCAGGGACTCGGTCAGCTCCAGCTTGAGCAGATGCGGGGCGATGCCGGCGTTGCGCACCTGCTCGATCACCTGGGAGGCGAAGTCCTGGTGGCGGAACTGGCGCGCGCTGACATTCACGGCCACCTGCAGATGGCGCAGGCGCCCATCCTTTTGCCAGGCCGCCAGCTGCTCGCAGGCCGTGCGGATCACCCACATGCCCAGAGGCACGATGATCTCGCTTTCCTCGGCCACCGCGATGAACATGCCGGGCGGCACCAGGCCGCGTTCAGGATGGCGCCAGCGCAGCAGGGCCTCGGCGCCGATGACCTCGCCCGCCAGCGTGAACTGGGGCTGGTAGTGCAGCTCGAACTGGGACTGCGCCAGGGCCTGGCGCAGATCGCCCTCCATGCGCACGCGCTGGTGGATCTCCACCTGCATCTGCGGGTCGAAAAAGCACAGGCCGCTGCCGTTGCGCGCCTTGATCTGGTACATGGCGATGTCGGCCTGCTTGAGCAGTTCCGCCGCCGACTGCGGCTGGCGGCCGAACAGCGTGGCGCCGATGCTGCAGGCGCTGCGATGCATGTGCGCCCCCAGCACATAGGACTGGTTGAGCCGCGCCAGGATCTTCTCGCCGATGCGCTGCGCCAGCGTGGCAGCCTCGGCCGGTTCATGCGACAGCTCGCAGAGCATGACCACGAACTCGTCCCCGCCCAGGCGTGCCACCGTGTCCGAGGAGCGCACGGCGCTGCGCAGCCGGTGGGCCACCTGTTGCAGCAACTGGTCGCCCACCTCATGGCCCAGCGTGTCATTGAGCATCTTGAACTGGTCCAGGTCCAGGAACAGCAGCGCCCCGGTCCAGCCTTCGCGCGCGGCCAGCACCGTGGCTTGGGCCAGGCGATCAAGCAGCAGGCGACGGTTGGGCAGGCTGGTCAGCGGGTCATAGAAGGCCAGGCTCTCGATCTCGGCCGTCGCCAGCCGGATGTCCGTGATGTCGTTGTAGGTGATGACGACGCCGTCCTCGGCAGCCGGGCGCGCCGTCATCTGCACAAAGCGGCCACTGGGCAGTTGAACCTCCACAGGCTTGCCGGACAGTTCCAGCAGTTGGGCGTGCAGATCCCTGGACTCTTCGAGCAGGTCCTTGGACATGTTCAGGCCGCAGGTGCTCGGACAGGCCTCCAGCAGTTCGCGCAGAGGACGGCCTGGTTCCAGCAGCGGGACATGCCAGGGAAACATCTCGCCATAGCAATGGTTCCAGCGCAGCACGCGCAACTGCGCATCAAGCTGCAAAAAGCCGCTGACCATGCTGTCCAGCGCCTGGTCCAGCCATTGCTCGGAGCGCTGGGCCTGCCGGCGGGCCGCATGCAGGCGCTCCATGTAGCGGTGCACCGTCCATCCCAGCACGGCCAGCAGCCCCCCCAGAAGGATCAGGGCCGCCACCATCACCCAGGCAGCCACGCGCCAGCCCGCCAGCACGGTGGACATGGGCAGGCTGGCCGTGACCCACAGATTGCCGCGGGGCAGCGGGTGCGCGGCGACCAGTGCGGGCACCCGGCTCAGTCGCGAGGCCATGTACATGACGCCGCTGGAAGCCATCTGCGATGTGGCGGGCAGCAGGCGCGTCGCGGCGGCCTCGCCAAATTGCGGCATGGACAGCAGCAGCTCGCCATGGCCCTGCTCCAGGGTCACCTCCAGCCCGTCGAGCACACCACCCTGGGCCAGCACCGCGCCCAACGCCGATGCCGGCAACTGCATCAGCACGCTGTTGCGCGGCGCCCCGTGGCCCAGCGGCCGCAGCACGTACAGCATGCGCTCCACCCCAGGCACCTGCGGCGCCACGGCGGGGGGACTGGCCAGCAACTCCGACCGGCTGCGGGCGCCGATGCGCTCCCAGACCTGCGCAGGCAGTTCGATGGCGGGTCCGTCGCCAGAGGCAGCCAGTTCTCCACCCTGGGCACCGTGCACGGACATGCGCCGCACCAGCGGGTTCTGCCGCGCCATGGTGTGCAGCATCTCCTGCAATTGCTCCCGCGGCATGGCCGCCGGATCACGCGCGCCCAGCAGATCATCGACCCCCAGGGCCAGCGCGTCGATGGACTCCAGGCTGCGGCCTATGGCGGCCTCGGAGCCCAGCACGAAGCGCACCAGGCGCAGCGAGGCCTCCTCCTGCGCCGTGCTGCGCATGCTGCCGAGCAGCCAGACCATCGCCCCCGCCAGGGCCAGTGTCAGCAGCACCAGCAACAGGCCGAGCGTATGGCGCATGCCGGCGGGCCGACTCCAGGGGCCGGTATTCCCGGCCTCCGATGGCCGGGCCTGATCGGTCATCGTCCTGCTCCTGTCATGGCATGCGGGGCCTGGAGGACCGTCTCACCCCGCGGCCTGAATGGCACTGCAAGACCAGCCACACATCCGTCTTGGCCCCGGACCTGTTCATGGCGGCAGTGCGGGCACGCATCAGAAGGTCCCTGCGTACAGGCCACCGTCGGGCAGGATGTTCTGGCCCGTCATGTAGCCGGCGTGCACGCTGCAAAGGAAGGCGCAGATGGCACCGAATTCCTCGGGTGTGCCGAATCGGCGCGCAGGCACCTGGGACTGCTGGGCCAGGCGGACATCGTCAACGCTCCGGCCGCTCTTGTCCGCGGCAGCCGAGAAGGTCGTGCGCAGGCGATCGGTATCGAACTTGCCGGGCAGCAGGTTGTTGACGGTCACGCCCTTGGCGGCGATGCCGCTGCGCGCCAGGCCCGCCACGAAGCCGGTGAGGCCGCTGCGCGCGCCGTTGGACAGGCCCAGGATGTCGATGGGCGCCTTCACGGCGCTCGACGTGATGTTGATGATGCGGCCAAAGCCGCGTGCCGCCATGCCATCGACCGTGGCCTTGATCAGCTCGATGGGCGTCAGCATGTTGGCATCCACCGCCTTGAGCCAGGCCGTACGGTCCCAGTCGCGGAAGTCACCGGGTGGTGGCCCGCCGGCATTGGTGACGACGATGTCGAAGTCCACGCCGGGGCCACCCGCGGCCGTCAGCACCGCGGCACGGCCCTGCTCGGTGGTGATGTCGGCAGCAACGGACACGATCTGGACCCCGGGTGCCAGGGCCGAGAGGCGGGCTACGGCCTCCTGCAGAGCTTCGGGATTGCGTGCGTTGACCACCAGGTTCACACCCTCCTGCGCCAGCGCACTGGCGCAGCCGTAGCCCAGGCCCTTGCTGGCGCCGCATACCAGGGCCCACTTGCCCGCAATTCCCAGATCCATGTCTCACTCCTGAACAAACAAAAACCCCGCCAGCGCCCGTGCGGCGGCAGAGCACATTGTGCGCGAGGCTTCGCCGGTTTCGCGCCAAACCTGCGAAAACGTGGGCACGCACGCCGCGGGAGGCACCGGAGGCCGGCTTCAGTGGACGCCGCCTCCGGGCTGGCCGCGGAACAGCCTGTGGTGCAACCGCCGCAGCGACCACCATACGCCCAGCGCCACCAAGGGAATCGCGACGGCGGCCGTGCTTTCGGGCGACCAGGGCCAGCCCAGCGTCTTCGCGCCCTTGGCCAGGTAGCTGATCAGGCCCGTGAAGTAATAGGTGATGGCGGCGACCGACAGGCCCTCCACCGTGGACTGGAGCTTGAGCTGCATGTCCTGGCGCTGGTTCATCGCCCCCAGCAACTGCTGGCTGCTTTGCTGCTGCTCGATCTCCACGCGGGTGCGAAGCAGGCTGCTGACGCGCGAGACGCGCTCGGACAGTGCGTTCTGGCGCCGGGCCGCCCACTCACAGGTGCTGCGCGCGGGCGTCAGGCGCCGGTCCATGAACTCGCGGATGGTCTGCATGCCATCGATGCGCGACTCCTGGATATCCTGTATGCGCTTGTCCACCAGTTCGAAATACGCGGCACTGGCCGAAAAGCGCGAATGCGTGGTCGCGTACTCGCTCTCCACCTGCCCGGCCAGGCGTGTCAGCCGGTCCAGCAGGGCCGGCTCGGCGTCGCGGTCCGCCAGCCGGATGGAATGGGCCAGGGCCGCCAGGTCGCGCTCGGCCGTGGCCAGCACGGCAGCGGCCTGCCGGGCCGCCGGCAGCCCCAGCAATGCCGCCATGCGGTAGGTCTCGATTTCCAGCAGCCGCTGCACCAGACGCCCCAGGCGGCGCGCAGACAGGGACTCGCCCGCCAGCAGCAGCATGCGCGAGAAACCATCGGCATGGATGGCGAAGTCCGTGTAGACCTTGCCACCGTCGCCTGCCACGCAGGCACCCACCAGCGTGTCCTCCTGCAGCATGTGGCGGACCAGATGCCGCGCATCGACAGCGCTTTCCTGCAGGGCCCACAGATGCAGTGCGCTCAGGCATTGCCCCGGCAGGGCGGCCAGCCAGTCGCGCGGCACATAGTCGATGGCCGCCTCGGGCTCGCGCACATCGTCGATGCCGGCCTGGGCCATGGGCTTGCTGAAGGTCCAGCAGACGAATTCCGTATGCAGCTCCCAGCGCAGATGGAAAGCCCCCAGGTCGATCAGCACATGGGTGGTGGACGCATCGGGCGGCGGCCGGTGGTGGTTGCGCAGCAGCGTGGTCACATGGGCGCGGCTGGCTTCGCGCTGGGCCGCGTCGGCCAGCATGACCACATGCGTGATGGCCAGGGGAGCCTGCATCTCCTCGGCCGGGCGGGCGTGGATCTCGTTGTGCAACAGCACGCGCTGGGGGTGCTGGGATGACAGAAGTGGGGACATCGGAACCTCGAAAAACTGCGCGCTATTGTGCAGGCAACGACGCAGCGGGCATCAGGGCCATCCCAGGCAAAAAAAACGGCCCCGAAGGGCCGTCAAGCAACATGGTTGCAACGCTGAGGCGATCAATCCTCCACGAATGCTTCTTCGCGCTTGTTCTTCACTGCGGGCATCAGCACCACCACCAGCAGCACCACGGCGGCGAGCAGCAGGCCGGCCGAGATCGGACGGGTCACGAACACGCTCCAGTCGCCACGCGACAGCAGCAGCGCACGGCGCAGGTTCTCTTCCATCATCGGGCCCAGGATGAAGCCCAGCAGCAAGGGAGCCGGTTCGGTGCCCAGCTTGTGGAACACATAGCCCACGAAGCCGAAGATACCCACCATCCACACGTCCCAGGTGTTGTTGTTGGTACCGTACACGCCGATCGCGCAGAACAGAACGATGGACGGGAACAGCCAGCGGTAGGGCACGGTCAGCAGCTTGATCCAGACGCCGATCAGCGGCAGGTTCAGGATGATCAGCATCAGGTTGCCGATCCACATCGAGGCGATCAGGCCCCAGAACAGCTCGGGGTTGCTGGTCATCACCTGCGGGCCGGGCTGGATGTTGTGGATGGTCATCGCGCCCACCATCAGCGCCATCACGGCATTGGGCGGAATGCCCAGCGTCAGCAGCGGGATGAAGGAGGTCTGCGAACCGGCGTTGTTGGCCGACTCGGGAGCGCACACGCCACGGATGTTGCCTTGGCCGAAGGGGACTTCGCCCGGCTTGAGCTTGGTCTTCTTCTCGATGGTGTAGGCAGCGAAGGCCGACAGCATGGCACCGCCACCGGGCAGGATGCCCAGGGCCGAGCCCAGGGCCGTGCCGCGCAGCATGGCAGGCAGCATGCGCTTGAAGTCCTCGCCCGTGGGCATCAGGCCGGTCACCTTGGCGGCGAACACTTCGCGCTCGTCCTCAGGCTTGGACAGGTTGGCGATGATTTCGCCGTAGCCGAACACGCCCATGGCGATCACGACGAAGTCGATGCCGTCGGTCAGTTCGGGAATGTCGAAGCTGTAGCGAGCCACACCGGAGTTCACGTCGGTACCGACCATGCCCAGCAGCAGGCCCAGCACGATCATCGCGATGGCCTTGAGCAGCGAGCCCGAAGCCAGCACCACGGCACCGATCAGACCCAGGGTCATCAGCGAGAAGTACTCGGCGGGGCCGAACTTGAAGGCGACTTCCGTCAGCGGAGGCGCGAAGGCCGCCAGGATCACGGTGCCCACGCAGCCGGCGAAGAACGAGCCGATGCCGGCCGCGGCGAGCGCGGGTCCCGCTCTCCCCTTTCTGGCCATCTGGTAGCCGTCGATCACGGTCACCACCGACGAGGATTCACCGGGCAGGTTCACCAGAATGGCAGTGGTCGAGCCGCCATACTGGGCGCCGTAGTAGATGCCGGCCAGCATGATCAGCGCCGCCACCGGAGGCAGGGCGTAGGTCGCGGGCAGCAGCATGGCGATCGTTGCCACGGGACCGATGCCGGGCAGCACGCCGATCAGCGTACCCAGCAGACAGCCTACGAAGCAGTAGATCAGGTTCTGGAAAGTGAAGGCGACGCCGAAGCCGGTCGCCAGGTTCTGAAAAAGTTCCACGGACGATGCTCCTGCTTAGCCGGTGATGAAGCTGGGCCAGACGGGGAACTGCAGATTCAGTGCCCATACGAATGCCACATAGCTGCCCACTGCGAGGACGGTGGACAGAATCGCCACTTCCTTGAAGTTGAAGCTGTGGCCACCCAGGCTGGCGATGAACACCAGCGCATAGATGGCGACGATCAGGCCGAACTGGGGAATGCCAAGGCCGGGAACGCCTACCAGCAGGATGCCGAACGCAAAGTTCGCGGCCAGGATGAAGAACACCTGCTTCCACGCCCACTTGCCGATCTTGTCACCGCCCGACGGACCCTTGGTCAGGCCCGTGACGCAGATGGCGGCACCCAGGATGGACATCAGCACGCCCAGGATCAGCGGGAAGTAGCCCGGGCCCATGCGGGCGCCGGTGCCGACGGTGTAGTTGGTTGCGCCGATCGCAAAGGCGAGGCCGACCACCAAGAACATCACGCCGGAAAAAAAGTCTTTCTGACTCTTGATTTTCACGAGAATGTCTCCTTACGGAATCACGACCCGGCGATTTTGCGTTCAGAAAAACTGTGTCCGAATGTGGATTCCACCTACAAAGGGCATACCCTCATGTCCTACCCGCATGGTCCTTTTTCCATGGCACCGGCGCCGGCACGACCTCACCTTGCCGGCCCCAAAACAAGAGCAATCACTCACACCGAAACCTAGCCGTCAGCCCAGCAACGGCGTGCTGGCCATGACCTCCTGCAGCGTGGTCACGCCTTCTGCCACACGCAACGCACCAGCCAGGCGCAGCGGACGCATGCCATCCTGCACGGCCTGGCGGCGCAAGGCATCCATGGAAGGCGAGGTATGGATCTGCTGCTTGAGCGCCTCGCTGACGGTCAGCAGCTCGTACAACCCCATGCGGCCGCGAAAGCCCGTCATGCGGCAATCCACGCAGCCCACGGGCCTGTAGGGCTGGCAGCCGCCCGACAGTTTCCAGGGCCGCACGGTCTCGGCCAGCGTGGCGGCCGAAGTCTCCTCGTCGCGCTGCTTGCACTGCGGGCACAGCGTGCGCACCAGGCGCTGGGCGAGCACGCCCAGCAGCGTGGCATTGATCAGGTAGGGCGGCACGCCCAGCTCCATCAGCCGGCTCACGGCGCTGGGGGCATCGTTGGTGTGCAGCGTGGAGAACACGAGGTGGCCGGTGAGCGCGGCCTGCACGGCCATCTCGGCAGTGGCCAGATCACGGATCTCGCCCACCATGATGATGTCCGGGTCCTGGCGCATCAGCGAGCGCAGGCCTTCCGTGAAGCCGAAGTCCAGTTGCGGCTGCACCTGGGTCTGGTTGAAGCTGGGTTCGATCATTTCGATCGGATCCTCCACGGTGCTGACATTGACCTCCTCCGTGGCCACGCGCTTGAGCGTGGAGTACAGCGTGGTGGTCTTGCCCGAGCCCGTGGGACCTGTCACGAGGATGATGCCGTGCGGACGGCGCACCAGCTCGTTCCAGCGCTGTGCGTCGTGGCTGGTGAAGCCCAGCGCGTCGAGGTCCTTGACGGTGTTGTCGGGATCGAAGATGCGCATCACCAGCTTCTCGCCGAAGGCCGTCGGCAGCGTGGACAGGCGCATCTCCACCTCGTCGCCGCGCGGATTGCGGGTCTTGATGCGGCCGTCCTGCGGGCGGCGCTTCTCGACCACGTCCATGCGCCCCAGCAGCTTCACGCGCGAGACCATGGCATTGAGCACGCCCATGGGCATCTGGTAGACCGGGTGCAGCACGCCGTCGATGCGAAAGCGGATCACGCCCTGCTCGCGCCGCGGCTCCATGTGGATGTCGCTGGCGCGCTGGTCGAAGGCGTACTGCCACAGCCAGTCCACCACGCGCACCACGCCCTGGTCATTGGCGTCGAGCTGCTTGCTGCTGTTGCCCAGCTCCACCAATTGCTCGAAGCTTGCGGCACTGGCCGCGCCGCCGGCCTTCTCGGCCGCGCGTACCGATTTGGCCAGTGCGAAGAATTCTGCCGTGTAGCGCTTGATGTCCTGGGGATTGGCCACCACGCGGCGCACCTTGCGGCGCGCCTGTCGCTCGACCTCGGCCACCCAGTCGTCCAGGAAGGGTTCGGCCGTGGCCACCACCACCTCCTGGGGGGCCACCTGCACGGGCAGCACCTTGTGGCGCTCGGCGTAGCTGGCACTCATGATCTCGCCGACACGCCCCACATCGACACGCAACGGATCGATGCGCAGGTAGGCCAGGCCGCTGCGGTCGGCAAGGTACCGGGTCAGTTCCTCGATGTCCAGTGCACGGCCGTCGCTGGCGCGGGCCATGCCCACGTTGGCCAGCCGCACCAGGGGGTGCTGGCTGCTCTCTGCCTGCGAGCAACGCGCCACCGTGCGCTGGGCCTCCTCGGCCGTGATCACCCCATCGGCCAACAGCCACTGCACCAACCTGCGCCAGTCCAGCGGTCCCTTGGCACCTTGCGCGGTGGTGGGTTGACTGTGCAAGGCGGTGGAGGTCAGGTCGGACATGGCGTGCTCGAGGCGGAAGGTGAATTCGCCCTATGGTAAGCCCGCCGGTGCGCTGTCCTGTTCCTGCGCCTTGCCCCAGCGCGCGCACCGCCCTACCAGGGCCGCACGAAAATCTTCGGCCAGCGGGCCGTGGGCAGATCCCAGCGGGCCTGCACCTGCTCGCAGGCCACCTGCAACTGCCCTGGCTCCAGTGCGCGCGGTGTGCGCTGGGCCAGCACCACGGTATTGCCTTCGCGCGTGGGACGGAACGCCCACATGGCCTCCTCGCCGAACGCCTCGGCCATGCGCGCCAGGCTGCGCTCGTAGCTGGAAGTGCGGCCGAACAGATTCACCGTCATGATGCCGTCCTCGGTCAGCAGGCGGCGGCAGTCGGCATAGAACTCTGCGCTGTCGAGCACCGGGGCGGCCGCCTCGTGGTCATAGAGATCGACGGCCAGCGCATCGACCGTGCCCAGCCACTCGCTCCTGCGGATCTCCCGGGCTGCATCGGCCAGCACCACGCGCAGGGTGTCGCTGTCGGGCGGCAGCTTGAACCAGCTGCGGCACACGGCCAGCACCTGCGGGTTCAATTCGATGGCCGTGGTGCGCATGCGCAGCTTCTTGTGGCAGAACTTGGTGATGGCGGCCGCGCCCAGGCCCAGTTGCATGGCATGGCGGCCGGCCACGCCGGCCGGCTCCATGAACAGCAGCCAGCCCATCATGCGCTGCACGTATTCCAGCTCGATCTCGAAGGGTTCGCGGATGCGCATGGAACCCTGGATCCAGGGCGTGCCCAGGTGCAGATGGCGCACATCGCCATCGTCGGAGACACTGACTTCGGGCAACTCGGCGGCGGTATCGGGAGTGGATGGGGCGGCCTTGGCGGCGCCACGGGTCTTGCGTATCACGTCGAAGGATTGGAAATGAGGGGTTCAGAGCAATTGATGGGCCGCCAGCGCCTCGCGCCAGGCATCGACCTTGCGTTCGAAACGCCAGCTGGCATTGGCCGGACTGGTCGAGGGCAGCTTCACCACGGAAAGGCCAAGGGCCTGCGTACGGCCTGCGTGCTTGTAGCTTTCGCCACCGTTGTGCAGGGCCAGCGCCAGGTGCGGACAGCGCGCGCGCAGCGCCACGAAGTCGTTCACCTCGGCGGCGCGTATGGCACTGTCCAGGCTGCCTTCGCGCTCACAGCTGGCATACACATCCCACAACCCCAGGCCACGCACCAGCAGCCACTCGCAACGGCCGGCATAGTCGTCACGGCCCGGTTGCGGATGTCCCGGCCACAGGGCCTGGAGCAAGGGCCAGAACTGGTTTTGCGGATGGGCGTAGTACTGCTGCAATTGCAGCGAGCGCAGGCCGGGAAAGCTGCCCAGCACCAGCGCACGGGTGCGCTCATCGGCCACCGGCGCCAGCCCCTGCCAGCGCGGGGCGTCCGGAGTCTGCGGATCGGAAACGGGCAAGGACATGGCCGGCATTGTCGCCCAGAGGCCACGGGGCCGCTCGCGCCAGCCGGCAAGACCGTGGATGCCGGCCCTTTGCTCAGGCCATGGCCGGCAGGCCGCGCAGCGCAGCGCGGGCGTTGCGGCCCGTGGCCAGTGCCAGTGCCTCGGGCGTGATGCCGCGCAGCCTCGCCACCTCGGCCGCAATGCGCGGCAGCTCGGCCGGCGTGTTGCGTCCCTGAGGCAAGCCCTTTGCCCGCTGTTCGGCCGTGGCATACAGCCAATGCGGAGGTATGTCGGGCGCATCGGTTTCCACCACCAGCGCGTCCAATGGCAAGCTGGCAGCCAGTTCGCGCAGCCTGAGTGCACGGTCATAGGTCACGGCCCCGCCGAAGCCCAGCTTGAAACCCAGTTCGATGAATGCCCGCGCCTGCTGCGCACTGCCATTGAAAGCATGGGCGATGCCGCCCTGCACGGGCCTCGCGCGCAGTGTCTTGAGCAGCCGGTCGCTGGACCTGCGCACATGCACGATGACGGGCAGCTTGAACTCACGCGCCAGCGCAATCTGCTGCTCGTAGAACCAGATCTGCCGATCCACGTCCAGGCCAGGCACGAAGAAATCCAGCCCGATCTCCCCCACGGCCACCAAATGCGCATCGCCACGCAGCCGCACAAGCATCTCGCGCAAGGCGGTGATGTCTTCCTCCCGGGCCCGGGGTGTGTACAGCGGGTGGATGCCCAGCGCATAGCTGTCGCCGTGGCGGTGCGCCAGGGCCGCCACGGCATCCCAGTGCGCACGCGCCACGGCCGGTATCACCAGATGGGTCACCCCGGCATCCGCCGCTTGCGCGCGCACGGCATCGCGGTCGGCGTCGAATTCAGGGGCGTCGAGATGGCAGTGGGTGTCTATCCAGGCGGGCATGCCGGCATCATGCCACCCGGCCGCAAGACAGCGGCGCGGCAGGGCAAGCCGCGATAAACCAAGGGTAAACCCTTGGGTTATTGCGAACGCAATCCGTTTGACAAAATCAATGCACGAAGGACTTCCCCCACCATAAAAATACATCAAGAAACATTTGCAACCGCATCGAACGCTCGCGTCACGGCAGTCACTCTTTGGAGAGAGGAATTTCCCATGAAGCGCTCAGCATGGAGTCGAATCCTGGACCTTGGCGGCGGACGCAGGCAGGCGGAGCTGGACGGCCAGCTGGCCGCCCTCCACAAGTCCCAGGCGGTGATCGAGTTCGATCTGCAAGGCCATGTCCTGGCTGCCAACCGGAATTTCCTGGACACCATGGGCTACGAGGAGCGGGAGGTCCTGGGCCAGCACCATCGCATGTTCGTGGACCGTCAGATGGCCGAGTCGGCCGAGTACGCCGAGTTCTGGCGGCGCCTGGGCAGCGGCATCCACGACGCGGGACGCTACCGGCGCATTGCCAAGGATGGGCGCGATATCTGGCTGCAGGCCAGCTACAACCCCATCTTCGACCGCCAGGGGCGACCCTTCAAGGTGGTGAAATACGCCACCGACATCACGGAGCAGCAGCGCCGCAACGCCGATGCCGAGGGCCAACTGGCCGCCATCTCCAAGGTGCAGGCCATCATCGAGTTCGACCTGCAAGGCAACATCCTTCACGCCAATGCGCTGTTCCTGCAGGCCATGGGCTACGCACTGGACGAGATCGTGGGACGGCACCACGGCATGTTCGTGCAGCCCCATGAACGCCAGAGCCCCGCCTATGCGCAGTTCTGGCGCAAGCTGGGCAGCGGCCAGCATGACGCGGGCCAGTACCTGCGCATCGGCAAGCATGGCCGTCAGGTCTGGATCGAGGCCAGCTACAACCCCATCTTCGATGCGGACGGCCGCCCGTTCAAGGTGGTCAAGTACGCCCGGGACATCACGCGCCGCTTCACCGCGGCGCAGACGCTGGGCGAGGCCATGCAGGGCCTGAGCGAAAGCGCCGAACATGCGGGCCAGGCCAACGAACTGGCACGCCAGGCCTGCCAGGTCGCCGAGCAGGGTGGGCGCACGGTGCACGAGGTGATGGGCACCATGGAGTCCATCAGCGCCAGCTCGCGCAAGATCAACGACATCATCGGCGTGATGGATGGCATCGCCTTCCAGACCAATATCCTGGCGCTGAACGCGGCCGTGGAAGCGGCCCGCGCAGGCGAGCAGGGGCGTGGCTTCGCCGTGGTGGCCGGCGAGGTCCGGGCGCTGGCACAGAACAGCGCAGCGGCCGCAAAGGAGATCAAGCAACTCATACACACCTCGGTCGAGCAGGTTGCGCTGGGGGCCGAGCAGGTACGCCAGGCAGGCGGCACCATGCAGGAGATCGTGGATTCATCCCATCAGGTCACGGCCATCATGGGCGATGTGGTCCAGGCCTCGATGACCCAGTCGGCACGTCTGCGCGAAGTGACGGCCGACCTCACCGCCCAGACCCTGGCCGTGACCGAAGCGCCCAGGGCACCGATCCAGCACAGACCGGTGCCGGCCACCCTGGTCCCCGACGCGCCGCAGATCAAGGCGGCCCCGACTGCCACGCCGTTGACGGCGCGCGCCCAGCGCCTGCCGGGCGAGCTGCTGCGCATGGCCTGAAGGCGGACCTAGGCCAGTTGCCCCTGTACCAGGCGCACCTTGCGATCACAGCGCGCCGCAAGCTGCTCGTCGTGCGTGACCATGACGAAGGCCGTGCCATGGCTGCGCGCCAGCTCCAGCATCAGCCGGAACACGGTATCGGCCGTGGTGCGGTCCAGGTTGCCCGTGGGCTCGTCGGCCAGCACGCAGGCCGGCTGGGTCACCAGGGCGCGCGCGATGGCCACGCGCTGGCGCTCACCGCCCGACAGTTCGGCGGGACGGTGCAGCATGCGCTCACCCAGCCCCACGGCCGCCAGCATGCGCGCCGCGCGCTCCAGACACTCGGCCTTGTCGTCGCGGCGTATGCGCAGCGGCATGGCCACGTTGTCCAGGGCACTGAATTCGGGCAGCAGGTGGTGGAACTGGTAGATGAAGCCCAGGTGGCGGTTGCGCAGCGCGCCCTGCTTTTGCGCACTGAGCTCATGCAAGGGCTCGCCCTTGAGCGTGACGCTGCCGCTGGTGGGCGCATCCAGCCCGCCCAGCAGATGCAGCAGCGTGCTCTTGCCGGAGCCCGATGCGCCGACGATGGCCAGCGTCTCTCCCGCATGCACCTGCAGGTCCACACCGGCCAGCACCTGCACATCGAGCAGGCCTTCGGCGAAGCGCTTGGTCAGGCCGCGTGCATCGAGAACCACGGACGGCGGTGGGGACACGTCGAAACCGGGCATCACATTCACTTCATTCATAGCGCAGCGCCTCCGCGGGATTGACGCGGCTGGCACGCCAGCTGGGATAGATGGTGGCGACAAAGGCCAGGATCAGCGAGATCACGGCAATCGGCATGATGTCGCTGTACTGAGGATCGCTGGGCATCTTGCTGATCAGGTACACGTCCTTGGGCAGGAAGTTGGCGTGCAGCAGCCGCTCGATGGCCGGCACGATGACGTCGATGTTGAAGGCGATGCCCAGGCCCAGCAGCAGGCCGGCGAAGGTGCCGATGACGCCGACCATGGCGCCTTGCACCATGAAGATGCCCATGATGCTGGACGGTGATGCCCCCAGCGTGCGCAGGATGGCGATGTCGGCGCGCTTGTCGGTCACCGTCATCACCAGCGTGGACACCAGGTTGAACGCGGCCACGGCGACGATCAGCGTGAGGATGATGAACATCATGCGCTTTTCCAGCTGCACGGCCGCGAACCAGGTCCGGTTCTGCTGGGTCCAGTCGCGGATCAACAGGCGGTCGGTGATGGTATGGGCCAGCTCCATGGCCACGCCGGGCGCCTCGTGCAGGTCCTTGAGCTTCAGGCGGATGCCGGTGGGCCCTTCGAGGCGGAACAGGCGTTGCGCATCCTCGTAGTGCATCATCACCAGGGCCGAGTCGTATTCATAGTGGCCGGAGTCGAAGGTACCTGCCACATGCATCTGCTTGAGGCGCGGCACCACGCCGGCCGGCGTGACCTGCCCACCCGGAGCGATCAGCGTGACCAGATCGCCCTGGCGAACGCCCAGCGAGCGGGCCAGCTCCACGCCCAGCACCACGTTGAACTCGCCGGGCACCAGGCGGGCCAGCACTTCGGCGTTGGTGGCCGCCACATCGGTGACCTCGCCCTCGCGCGCAGGGTCGATGCCGCGCACCAGGGCGCCCTTCATGTCCTCGCCACGCGCCAGCAGCGCCTGGGCGGAGACGAAGGGAGCGGCGCCCAGCACATCGGGGTTGCCGCGCGCCTCGCGCATGGTGCGCTCCAGATCCGGCAGGGCGGCTCCCTGGGGCGCGAAGATCTCGATGTGCGAGACCACGCTGAGCATGCGGTCGCGCACTTCCTTCTGGAAGCCGTTCATCACGCTGAGCACGATGATCAGCGCCGCCACGCCCAGGGCAATGCCCAGCATGGAGACGCCCGAGATGAACGAGATGAAGCCGTTGCGCCGCGTGGCGCGCCCCGCCCGGGTATAGCGCCAGCCCACGGCCAGTTCGTAAGGAAATTGCATGGGCATGCATTGTGTCATTGCCCACAGGCCCTGCATGGCGGCAGGCTTTGCCGTCGGCGTGTCAGTGCCCGCGCCATGCACCATACCGGGGGCAAACCCCGGGCGCCGGCAGCCGATCCACCCCATGCCCGACAATAGCGGCCATGCTTTCGACCGCGCCCCTGGTTTCCTCCTCCCAAGCACTGCTGGAGGAAACGACCGAATGGATCATCCCCTATGCCGGCGGCCCGTCTTCCGACACGGGCGATGGATCGGCCGCCGCCGCAGGCTGGTCCGGCCTGCAACTGCCCATGCTGCAGGCCCTTCTCTCCCTGATGCAAGCCGGGCCCGCGCAGGCCGGCAACGAAATGGACTTCTCGCCCCCCCATGAACGCGCCCTCGCGCGCTCCATGGGTCTGCCGGACGCTGCGGGACTGATTCCCTGGGCCGCCTGGCAGGCCGGCGAGCCGGACCGGGCCTGCGCCTATGTCACGCCATGCCACTGGCACATCGGCGCGGACCAGGTGTTGCAGGGCGACCCGTCCTCCACGCGATTGGGCGAAGAGGAGTCGCGACAGCTCATGGCCCTGCTCTCACCCTGGTTCGCCGACGACGGCATCACCCTGGAGTATCTGCAGCCACAGTGCTGGCTGGCACGCGCGGACCTGTTCGACGGGCTGCCCACGGCCTCCATGGACCGCGTCATCGGCCGCGACGTGCGTCCCTGGCTGCCCGATGCGCAGCAGGCACGGGCCCTGCACCGCCTGCAAAGCGAGGTGCAGATGCTGCTCTACACCCATGTCTTCAATGACACCCGTGCCGCCAAGGGCCAGGTACCTATCAATGCCTTCTGGGTCCATGGCAGCGGGCGCCTGCCGGCGGGCGCACCCGCCGCCCCTGCCCTGGCCGTGCAATGCGTGCAGGACCTGCGTGGTCCTGCGCTGCAGGGCCACGCAGGCGACTGGCGCAGCGCCTGGCAGGCACTGGATGCCGGCCTGATCACCCGTTTGCTGGAGCGCGTGCGTGCAGGCAGGGAACTCACGCTGACCCTGTGCGGCGAACGCCATGCCATTTCGTGGCACAGCCGCGCGCCGCGCTGGAAGGACAGGCTGACAGGCCTGTTCGGCCCGCGCGCCCTGCCCGATCTGGGCAGCATGCTCTGACACACCGCCCATGAAAATCATCCCCCGCGAGATCCCTGCGCAACAGGCCACGGCACTGCGCCAGGCCGGCGTCCACCCGCTGCTGGCCCAGCTCTACGCGGCGCGCGGCGTCTGCTGCGCCGACGAACTGGACGATGCGCCCGCGCGCCTGCTTCCCCCCTCGGGCCTGCTGGGCATGGAGGCCGCCGTGCGGCTGCTGGCCGACGCCATAGAGCGAGGCCTGCGCCTGTGCATCGTGGCCGACTACGACTGCGACGGTGCCACGGCCTGCGCCGTGGGCTGGCGTGGCCTGCGCATGCTGGGAGCGGCCCAGGTCGACTATCTGGTGCCCGACCGCGTGGTGGACGGCTACGGCCTCACCCCCCCCATCGCGCGCCGTGTCAAGGAAACCGGCGCCGACGTGATGGTCACCGTGGACAACGGCATCGCCAGCGTCGAGGGCGTGGCCGAGGCCAAGGCCCTGGGCCTGCAGGTGGTCGTCACCGACCACCATCTGCCCGGCAGCCACCTGCCGTCGGCCGATGCCATCGTCAACCCCAACCAGCCCGGCTGCGGCTTCGAGAGCAAGTCCATGGCCGGGGTCGGTGTGATGTTCTACGTCCTGCTGGCCCTGCGGGCCGAGCTGCGCGCGCGCGGGCGCTTCGACAAGGCCGGCCAGCCCCGCCTGGAAGCCCTGCTGCCCCTGGTGGCCCTGGGCACCGTGGCCGACGTGGTGCGGCTGGACGCCAACAACCGCCGCCTGGTGGCCCTGGGCCTGAAGCAGATCCGCCGCGGGCAGATGCAGCCGGGCCTGCAGGCCCTGTTCGATGCCGCCGGACGCAAGGCCTTTGCGGCCACCACGTTCGACTTCGGCTTCGCCCTGGGGCCGCGCATCAACGCCGCGGGCCGGCTGGCCGACATGACCATCGGCATTGAATGCCTGACCACGGACGATGCGGGCCGTGCCGCCAACCTGGCCCAGATGCTGGACGCCATCAACCGCGAACGGCGTGAACTGGAAGGCGGCATGCGCGAGCAGGCCCTGCTCATGGCCGAGGGCCTGTGCGAGGACGGCATGACGCCGCCGGCCGCCATCAGCGTGTTCGACCCGGACTTCCACGAAGGCGTGGTCGGCATCGTCGCCTCGCGCATCAAGGACCGCATGCACCGCCCCAGCTTCGTCTTCGCGGCCAGCGGCGCGCCGGGGCACGAGCACGAACTCAAGGGCTCGGGCCGCTCCATCCCGGGCTTTCACCTGCGCGACGCGCTGGACCTGGTGTCCAAGCGCCACCCCGGGCTGCTGTTGCGCTTCGGCGGCCACGCGATGGCGGCGGGCTGCACCATCGCCGAGGCCGATTTCGCCCTCTTCGAGAAGGCCCTGGCCCAGGTGGCCCAGGAATGGCTGGATGCCGCGACGCTGACGCGGCGCATAGAGACCGACGGGCCGCTCGATCCGGATTTCCGCAAGCCTGAAATCGTCGAACGGCTCAACCTCGCCGTCTGGGGCCAGGGTTTCGCGCCGCCCACCTTCAGCGAGCAGCTGGAAGTGGTGTCACAGCGCCTGGTCGGCGAAAGGCACCTGAAGCTGCAACTGCGCCATCAGGGCGAAACCGTGGACGGCATCTGGTTCGGCCACACCGACCCCTTGCCGCCCTCGGCCTGCATGGCATTTCGCATGGACATCAATGAATGGCGCGGGGAGCGCAAGGTCCAGTTTCTGATCGAAGGAATCCATTCGGACGGCATCTAGATGCCTGCCCATGGACGAAGGCCTGCAGGCCGGCCCTGACCAGGTACCGGCCTGCATCCTCGCTCCTCCCCGCTCAGAAGGTCTCCCAGTCGCCATCCGCCGCGGCCTTTGCGGCCGGTAGCGCTGCCTTGGCGGGGGGCTTGGCCTGGGGCGGCTGTATCCCGCCCGCCGGGGCGTTGCGCACGGCAGGCGCGGGCCGCGCCGGCGCGGCAGGGGCTGCCGCCGCGGGCCTGCGGGCCGGCGCGGACGCCCTGGCAGGCGCCAGCGCACTGCCCTCCTGCCCCAGCTTGAACACGGCCACCACCCCCGCCAGGCGCCTCGCCTGCTCCTGCATGGCCAGCGCCGCCGCGCTCGACTCCTCCACCAGCGCCGCATTCTGCTGCGTCATCTGGTCCAGCTGGCTCACCGCCTGGTTCACCTGGCCGATCCCGTCGCGCTGCTCCGTCGACGACGCCGTGATCTCTCCGATCAGATCACTCACCCTGCGCACGCTGGACACGATCTCCTCCATGGAGCGCCCCGCCTGCTCCACCTGCTGCGAGCCCGATTGCACGTTGTCCACGCTGGTCGTGATCAGCGTCTTGATCTCCTTGGCCGCCTCCGCGCTGCGCTGGGCCAGCGAACGCACCTCGCCCGCCACCACGGCGAAGCCCCGGCCCTGCTCGCCCGCGCGCGCCGCGTTCAGCGCCAGGATGTTGGTCTGGAAGGCAATGCCGTCGATCACGCCGATGATGTCGGCGATCTTGCGGCTGCTGTCCGTGATCTGCTGCATGCTCTGCACCACCTGGCCCACCACCGCTCCGCCCTGCTCGGCGGCCTTCGCCGCCGTGGCCGCCAGCTGGTTGGCCTGGCGCGCCGTGTCGGCCGACTGGGTGACGGTGGCCGTCAGCTGCTCCATGCTGGCCGCCGTCTCCTGCAGGTTGGCTGCCGTCTGCTCGGTGCGCGCGGACAGGTCCTGGTTGCCGCTGGCGATCTGGTTGGAGGCCGTGGACACGGACTCCACGCCCGAGCGCACCTCGCCGACCACGCCGCGCAGGCGCTCGGCCATGCCGTTGAGCGCGCTCAGCAGATGGCCCAGCTCGTCGCCACGGCTGCTCTGCACCGAACCGGTGAGGTCGCCTGCGGCAATGCCATCGGCCAGTGCCACGGCCTGGTCCAGCGGCCGGGTGATGGAGCGCATGATGGCCACGCCCATGAACAGCCCCAGGGCCACGATGGCCGCGCTGGCCAGTGCACCCAGCCAGTAGGCCTGGCGCCGCTGCGCCATGCCCTCCTCGCGGGCCAGCTCGCTTTGGTGCTCCAGCTGCTGCACGAAGGCCTCCTGTGCCGCGTTGTAGCGCTCGGCCGCCGGGCGCAGCTGCTTTTCCACGATATCGAAGGTAGATGCGAAATCGCTGGCCTTGCGTGCATCCTGGGCCGCGGAGTTGGCCTTGAGCGTCTCGCGGCGCTCGGCCGCCACGGCGTCCAGCGCCTGCTTGGACTGGGCATTCAGTTGAAGCTCGCCCACCTGCTTTTGCAGCACATTGATGCGCTCTATGCCCTTGCTCATCAGCGCGCGCTGCTGCGCGGCCAGCGTCTCGTCGGGGGACATGGCCGCGACGATGGAGCGCTCCACACTCATCTGGGTCAGATGCCGCCACTCGCGCGCCAGCGTGGCGCCGCGCTGCGCGGTCATCACATCGGTATTGATCTTGTCATTGACCCCATGCAGATAGACCAGGATGCCGCCATTGACCGCCAGCATGCCCGCCAACAGCCCCAGCACCAGGGCCCAGAGCTTCTGGGCAACGGTGATTTGATTCAGATTCATGGAAAACCGATCTTTTCTCTAACATTGCCGGAGCCTGGCCACGGCGCCCCTGCCGACCATTGCTCCGGGGAACCATTCTTGTCCACCCTTGACGGCGCCTGGCTGATCATCGTCATGCGGCTGTCACTATTGAGGGGGGTTGACCCGCACTCAGGGAAGTCCCCAGCCATAGCGCGGGACCCGGGAAATGCCCCCCACCTACAATGGGCCGGTGCCCAAGTCCTATCTGAACGCCGATCTGCACAGCCACTCCGTGGTCTCGGATGGAACGCTGACGCCGGAGCAACTGGCCGAACGCGCCGCCTCCCGGGGCGTGCAGCTGTGGGCGCTGACCGACCATGACGAGGTCGGGGGCCAGCACCGCGCCGCGGCCGCGGCACGCGCCTGCGGCCTGGACTACCTCACGGGTGCCGAGATCTCGGTGAGCTTTGCCGGCACCACGGTGCACATCGTGGGGTTGGGCTTTGATGCCGACGATCCGGCACTGGTCGAAGGCCTGTACGCCACGCGCGACGGACGCGGTCCCCGGGCCCGTGAAATGGCCCGACAGCTGGAGCTGGCCGGCATCGCGGGCAGCTACGAAGGCGCGCTGCGCTTCGCCGGCAATCCGGGCCTGATCTCGCGCACGCATTTCGCGCGCTTTCTCGTGGAGTCGGGATACTGCCGTGATACCGGCGAGGTATTCCGCCACTACCTGACCGAAGGCCACCCGGGCTATGTGCCCCATACCTGGGCCCGCCTGGGCGACGCGGTGCGCTGGATCACCCAGGCCGGCGGCGCGGCGGTGATCGCCCATCCGGCCCGCTACACGCTGACGGCCAACGAGGAATACGCGCTGTTTTCCGAGTTCAAGGCCCACGGCGGACAGGGCGTGGAAGTCGTCACCGGCAGCCACCGGCCCAGCGAGTACGCCATCTACGCCGACATGGCGCGCGAGTTCGGGCTGGCCGCCTCGCGCGGCAGCGACTTCCACAGCCCCGAGGAATCGCACACCGATCTGGGCGACCTGCCCTATCTGCCGGGCGAGCTGACACCCGTCTGGGAGCTGCTCGACGCACGCATACAGAGGGCCTGAGCCGCCCCCCACAAAGAACACCATGGTCCTACGCTTCGAAGCCCACCCCGACAACCCCCAGCCCCGCCTGATCAAGCAAGCCGCCGAGATGCTGCGCCAGGGCGCCATCCTGGCCATCCCCACTGATTCGAGCTATGCCCTGGTCTGCCACCTGGACGACCGCCCTGCGGTGGAGCGGCTGCGCCGCATCCGCCAGATCAACGACAAGCACCACCTCACGCTGCTGTGCCGCGACCTGTCCGAGCTGTCCAGCTACGCGCGCGTGGACAACCGCCAGTACCGCCTGCTCAAGCTGGCCACGCCAGGGCCCTACACCTTCATCCTGGAAGCCTCCAAGGAAGTTCCCAAGCGCCTGAGCCATCCCTCGCGCAAGACCATCGGCCTGCGCGTGCCCGATCGCAAGGGCACGCAGCTGCTGCTGGAACAACTGGGCGAGCCACTGATCGCCACCACGCTGATTCCCCCGGGCGAGACCGAGCCCCTGCATGACGCCGACGAGATCATCGAGCGATTTGCCCACGACCTGGATGCCGTGGTCGATGCCGGTGCCTGTCCCTCGGAGCCGACCACGGTGATCGACCTCGTGCCCATGTCCTTGGGCAACCCGCCCACCGTCGTGCGCCAGGGGCGGGGCAGCCTGGAGGCCCTGGGACTGGAAGCGGCCTGAACGCTGGCGCTCAGTGCTGCGCCCACTCCAGTGACCGGGCAGCGGCAGGCGCGCGCCGAGGGACCCCGGCTGCGGGCACCGCCGGTGCCAGCGCAGGCCGCTCCTGCATTGCCGCGAAGCCGGCGGCGGCTGGCGGCTCGTCATCGAGCTTGAAGGCGCCCACCGCCTGCTCCAGCTCCTGCGCGCGCTCCGTCAGGGCAGAGGCGGCACGCGAGGCCTGCTGCACCAGGGCCGCGTTTTCCTGGGTGGCACTGTCCATGTGGCCCACGGCGGTATTGACCTGGGCAATGCCCTCGCTCTGCTCCCGCAGCGCCTGCGACATCTCGCCCAGCAGGCCCGAAACCTGCCCGACGGCGCCCACGATTTCCTGCATGGTGTCGCCCGCCTGGCTGACCAGTCCCGCTCCGCTTTCCACCTGGCGAACGCTGGTGGTGATCAGCTCCTTGATCTGCTTGGCGGCCTCGGCCGAGCGTCCGGCCAGGCTGCGCACTTCGCTGGCCACCACGGCGAATCCCCGGCCCTGTTCGCCCGCGCGCGCCGCTTCGACGGCGGCATTGAGCGCCAGGATATTGGTCTGGAAGGCAATGCCCTCGATGACCTGGATGATGTCCACGATCTTGCGCGAGCTGCCGCTGATGGCCTCCATGGTCTGCACCACCTCGCCCACCACGGCGCCGCCGCGCCGCGCCGTGGCCGAGGCGTCGACGGCCAGGCCGCTGGCCGAATGCGCGCGGTCGGCGTTCTGGCGCACCGTGGCCGTGAGCTGCTCCATGCTGGCGGCCGTCTGGGCCAGCGCCGAGACCTGGGCCTCGGTGCGACGCGACAAGTCGGTGTTGCCGGCGTCGATTTCGCCGGCCGACAGGCCGATGGAGTCCGTGGACTGCTTGATGCGCCCCACCAGTTCGGTCAGCGTGTCCTCCATGGTGCCCAGCGCGCCAAGCAGGCGGCCGAAGTCCCCCTGGAGCTCGGTGGAGAACTCCTGGCTCAGATCCCCTGCCGCCACGGTCTCCGCGATCAGGATGGCCTGCCCCAGCGGCTGCACGATGCCCCGCCTCAGGCTGAACCATGCCACCAGGGCCAGCGTGCAGACCACCGCCCCCAGGCCCAGCACCCACCAGCGCGTCTGCTCCAGCGCCTGTTCGGCCACCGTGGTCGCGCCACCGGCCGCCAGCGCCTGCTCGGCCCGGCCCAGCGAGAACACCGTGACGGCCATCATCGTGAACACCAGCAGATTGATACCGCCGAACGCAATCACCAGCCGCCAGCCTATCGGCAGCCTGCCCAAGCCCAGTACGCCCACATCCCACCTCGTATTTGCGTGGCCCGGAGGCCTTGGTGAAAAACCTGTTGAGGAACTTGCCCCTTGATGTTTCATTTTGCAACACACACCAAGGGTTGCCAATCTGTGGAAACCTCCATGTCCACGCGGCCAGCGCCGCGCACGGGCTCTGCGGGGGGCTGCGGCAAGGCGGGCCTGCGTCTGAGACAATGCCCGCCGTGGACCTCTCCAACCTCATACAGACCGTACTCATCTACGCCCTGCCCGTGCTCTTCGCCATCACGGTGCACGAGGCGGCCCATGGCTATGCCGCGCGCCACTTCGGCGACCACACGGCCGCCATGATGGGACGCATCACGCTCAACCCCATCAAGCACATCGACCCCATCGGCACCATCCTGATGCCGCTGCTGCTGTACTTCGCCACCTCGGGCGCCTTCCTGTTCGGCTATGCCAAGCCCGTGCCGGTGCGCTTCGACCAGTTGCGCCACCCCAAGCGCGACATGATCTGGGTTGCGCTGGCGGGGCCGGCCTCCAACTTCGCGCAGGCGCTGCTGTGGGGCATCGTTCTGGTCGTTCTGGTAGGCCTGGGCATCGATGAACGCTTTTTTCTCGAGATGTGCCGCGCCGGTATCCTGGTCAATCTGGTGATGTGGGCCTTCAACCTGTTTCCGCTGCCGCCGCTGGACGGCGGGCGCATCCTCGTCGGCCTGCTGCCCTGGCGCCAGGCACAGTGGGTGGCGCGCATCGAGCCCTGGGGCTTTTTCATCGTCATGGGCCTGGTCATCGCCGGCGTGGTCGGCAGCCTTTGGCTGCGCCCGCTGATGGACCTGGGCTACGCAGTGATCGACTTCGTCCTGACCCCGCTGATCTCGCTGTTGCGTTGAAAGCCTGGCCGGCCTTGCGGCCAGCCAGGCCTTGCAGCGCCGCTTTTTTCATTCCCTGTCGCAGTCTCCCGTCATGAGCACCATCCGTTTCCTCACCGGCATCACTCCCAGCGGAACCCCGCACCTCGGCAACTATGCCGGCATGCTGCGCCCGGCCATCGCGGCCAGCCGCTCGCGCGAAGTGGAGAACTTCTATTTCCTGGCCGACTACCACGCCCTGATCAAGTGCCAGGACCCGGCGCGCGTGCAGCGCTCGACCATCGAGATCGCTGCCAGCTGGCTGGCGGCCGGCCTCGATCCCGAGCATGTGACCTTCTACCGCCAGTCCGACATTCCCGAGATTCCCGAGCTGTGCTGGCTGCTGACCTGCGTGACCGGCAAGGGCCTGCTCAACCGCGCCCACGCCTACAAGGCGGCGGTGGACAAGAACCAGGCGGACGGCACCGAGCCCGATGATGGCGTGACCGCCGGCCTGTTCATGTATCCCGTGCTCATGGCGGCCGACATCCTGGCCTTCAACGCCCACAAGGTGCCCGTGGGCCGCGACCAGGTCCAGCACATCGAGATGGCGCGCGACATGGCCTCCAGCTTCAACCACATCTACGGCGGCGAGTATTTCAAGCTGCCCGAGGCCCAGGTCGAGGACAACGTGGCCACGCTGCCCGGCCTGGACGGCCGCAAGATGAGCAAGAGCTACAACAACACCATCGCGCTGTTCTCCTCGCGCGAGCAGTTGCGCAAGCTCATCGGCAGCATCACCACCGACTCGCGCGCGCCGGGCGAACCCAAGGAAGTGGAAGGCTCGGCCCTGTTCCAGATCTACCAGGGCTTTGCCAGCGAAGAGGAAACCGAGGCACTGCGCCGACAGTACGCCGAAGGCATCGCCTGGGGCGACGCCAAGCAGCAACTGTTCGAGCGCATCGACCGCGAGCTGGCCCCCATGCGCGATCGCTATGAACATCTGATTGCCCACCCCGGCGAACTGGAGGACATTCTCCAGGCGGGCGCCGCCAAGGCGCGCCGCGAGACCACGCCGCTGCTGCGCGAGCTGCGCTCGGCGGTCGGGCTGCGCAACCTGGCGCAGGCGCAGGTGGGCGGCAAGGCCAAGGCCGCCAGGCAGGCGCTGCCGCAGTTCAAGCAATACCGCGAAGCCGACGGCAAGTTCTACTTCAAGCTGTTGGCCGCCGATGGCCAGCTGCTTCTGCAAAGCCAGGGCTTCGATGCCCCCAGGGAGGCCGGCCAGGCCATCGCCCGCCTGCAGCAAGACGGCGCGCAGGCGCTGGCCTCGCTGATGCCCCGACTGGAGCCCTCGGACTCCACGCGGGTGCTGGCTGCGCTGCAACAGCTGCGCGATGCCGCAGAGTAAGGGTAAGCTTCGCTTGGAAAACCGCATTTTTGCGGGCAGTCTTGCCCGCAGCCCGGCGCCAGGGATTCTGGCGCTTGCGTGAAAGGACATTTGGATGCGTATCGCTGCTCTGGACGATGATCCGCTGCAACTGGAGATGCTGCGTCAGGTCGCGCTGGAGACGGGCCACAGCTGCCACACCTACCAGACGGGATCGGCCCTGCAGCTGGAGCTGCGCCGCGAGAGCTTCGACCTGCTGATCGTGGACTGGCACCTGCCCGACATGGAGGGAACGGACCTGGTCCGGTGGGTACGCGGGCATGTCAGCCGCGAGCTGCCCATCCTGATCATCACCCACCGCAGCGAGGAAGCCGACATCGTAGAAGGCCTGTCCTGCGGCGCCGACGACTTCATGGTCAAGCCCGTGCGCCATGGCGAGTTGCGCGCGCGCATGGCCGCGCTGCTGCGCCGCGCCTATCCGGTGAACACGCAAAGCGTGCTGGAGTTCGGGCCCTATCGCTTCCTCACCGCCACCAACAGCCTGGAGATGCACGGCCAGCCCATCGAGGTCACGCACCGCGAATACACGCTGGCCCTGACGCTGTTCCAGAACCAGGGTCGCCTGCTGTCGCGCGAGCACCTGCGCGAGGCCGTGTGGGGCCACAATGCCGAAGTGCAGTCGCGCTCGCTGGACACGCATATCTCGCGCCTGCGCGCGCTGCTGAACCTGCGCGCCGGCCAACCCTACGCCATCAGCGCCGTCTATGGCTACGGCTACCGCCTGGACGTGCCCGATGCCGCCCTGCAGGCGGCCGCGCAGACGCCATGACCGGACACATGCCCGCCACGGCTCGATGGCATGGCCCCATTGCCCGGGCCTGCGTGCTGGCGACGCTGACAGCGCTGGGAATGGGCGGTGCCCTGGCACAGATCAAGCCAGCATCCCGCGACGGCGACATGATGGCGCACCGCGTGGTCTCCGGCGACACCCTGGAGCAGCTGGCAGCACGCTATCTTGGCGATCCTCGCCAGTGGACCCGGCTGCAGCAGCACAACGGCGTGGCCGACCCCTATCGCCTGAGGCCCGGCTCCGTGCTGGAGATCCCCGTGCGCCTGCTGCGCGCCGCCGTGGCTTCGGTGGAGTTCGTGCAGGGTGATGCGCGCTCCACCCGCCCGCTGGACCACCTGGCCGACAGCCGGGCGGATACCCAAGGTGTCGGCGAGCCGGTACGCAAGGGCCAGACGCTGCAGGAGGGCGACCGCTTGCAGCTGGCCGAGGACGCCTTTGTCGCCGTGCGCCTGGCCGACGGCTCCCTGGTCCGCGTGCAGTCGCAATCGGACGTGCTGCTGCGCCAGATGCGGCGCAAGGGCCGCGCCGGCAGCCTCCAGTCCGTGCTGGACCTGCGCGAAGGTGGCGTGGAGGCATCGGTTCCTCCCGAGCCCGACCATGCCGAGCGCCGCTTCGAAATCCGCACGCCCGCGGCCTCGACCAGCGTGCGTGGCACCCGCTTCCTCGTGCAGGCCGATGCATCGGGCAGCACGGCCGCAGCGGTCGATGAGGGAACGGTCGCCGTGGACTCCGATGGCCCCGAGGCCGGCGCCGCGCTGCTGCGTCCGGGTCAAGGCGTGGCCGTGGCTTCTGATGGCAGGGTGGGCCCTGCCCGATCCATGCTGGAAGCGCCCGACGTCACGGCGTGGCCCGCGCTGTCCGAGGATGCCAACTGGGTCAGCCTGCCACTGCCGACCCTGCCGGGCGCCGTGCGCTACCAGTTGCTGCTGTCCCGTGATGCCGACATGACCCAGGTGCTGCGCAGTGCCAGCTTCCAGGCCATGGCATCGCCCTTGCGGCTGGCCGGGGTCGAGGATGGGGACTACGTGCTGTCGCTGCGCGGCGTCGACGCCCAGGGCATTCCGGGAGCCGCCAGCCGCCATGCGTTGCGCGTCAAGGCCCATCCCGTGCCGCCGTTGTACGAGGCACCGCAGGCAGATGCCACCGTGGGCCTGGGCCAGGCCAGCCTGCAATGCACCAGGGTCGTGGGCGCTGCCCGCTACCGCATCCAGGTCGCCTCCGCCGAAGCGGGGAGCGGATTCGCAGCGCCTGCCATCGACGCCCGCGACCTGAGCGACTGCGTCCTGCCCCCGGCGGCTCTGGCCAGGCTGCCCGCTGGGCGCTATCTGTGGCGCACCGCCAGCATCCGCACGCTGGCAGATGGCAGCGCCGATCAGGGCCCCTTTGCCGCGCCACAGGCCATGCGGCTCGCGCCCGTACCGGCAAAGCCGTCGGCCGATGCGCTGCAGATGGGTGACCGCCCCGGGGAAGGCAGCCGCCAGATCCGCTGGAGTGGCGAATCCGGCCAGCGATACCATGTGATGGTGTCGCGCGACCAGGAGTTCAACGCCCCGCTGGTCGACACCTGGACCGAGCAACCCCAGTGGAGCGCCGAAGGCCTGCCGGCAGGCACCTACTACCTGCGGCTGCAGATCGAAGATGCCAACGGCCTGCGCAGCGACTTCTCGGCCGCGCGCCAGTTCCGCACGGGCAGCTGGATCGTGGATGCCAGCGGCCAGATGCTGCATTCCGGCAGTGGAGAACGCCTGCAGCGCCAGTAGGCCGCGCCTCAGCCCCACGTCGAACCTCTCCAGCGCTTGTCCAATCTTCCGCCCACGCCAGAGCCCGGCCCCGAAGCCCCCGCGCAACAGGCGCCAGCCCGTGGCCGCGGGCTGCGCAGGGACTGGCTGCTGCTGGCCGCCGGCCTGCTGTCCCTGGTGCTCTGGCTCAGCGGTGACGGGCAGCTGGAGCGCGCCAACGGCTTCGTGCAGGACACGGCGAGCTGGCTGCACCAGCCACGGGCCTCCCGGGACATCGTCATCATCGCCATCGACGAGGCCAGCATCGACGCCATCGGTCGCTGGCCCTGGCGGCGCGCACTGCATGCAGGCCTGCTGGAGCGCATCGGCCAGGCCCCGCCACGTGCCATCGGACTGGATGTGATCCTCAGCGAGGAAGACCTGGACTATCCCGGCGACGACCTGCTGCTGGCGCGCACCCTGCAACGCAGTGGCCGGACCGTGCTTCCCGTGGCGGCGGGCACCGCCCCTTTGCCGGCCTTCGCGCAGGCCGCCGCGGCCCTGGGACACACCCAGCTTCCCGTGGATACGGACGGCGCAGTGCGCAGCTTCCATGCGGTCGAAGGCACGGCACAGCAGCCCTGGTGGCATATGGCGCTGTCCCTGCACTGCATTGGCGAAAGCGGCCGTGCATGTACCAGCCCGAAGCCCGCGCCGCAGACCCAGCCCGGAGCCCCGGCATGGCAGCGCCATCAGCGGGAAATCATCGCCTTTGCCCGCCCCGGGTCGGAACAGGGCGCCCGGGATCGCTCGCCTTTCACCACCTACTCCTACATCGACGTGCTGCGGGGTCGCATTCCCGCCGCGGCCTTTCGCGGCAAGTATGTGCTGATCGGGACCACGGCCGAGGGCCTGGGCACCCGGTTCACCGCCCCCCTGGGTGCCGGTGCGCGCCCCATCTCCAGCGTGGAAATGCTGGCCCATGTGCTCAACGGCAGCCTGCAGGGCACGCATGTGCATCCCGCGTCCGTGACGCTGGATCGGGGGCTGAACGCGGGCGCGGTGCTGCTGGCCTTGCTGGCACTGGCCTGGCTCGGTCCTTCGGGCGGCATGCTGGCCTGTGCGATGCTGGCCCTGGCCTGCCTGTCGCTGGCCGGCCTCGCGCCCCGCATCTGGCAGGTGCAGACCGCACCCGCAGCCGGCCTGCTGGGCCTGGCCCTGGCCTATCCCCTGTGGGGCTGGCTGCGCCTGCGCGCCGCCGCCCGCTTTCTGGCGCTGGAGCTGCGTGACCTCCAGGGCCAGGGCCTGCCCATGTCCCTGGGCGGCGACCTGCTGGACCAGCGCATCGCAGCCGTGGAACAGGCCTCCCGGCAACTGCGCGCGCTGCACCATTTCGTCAGCGAAAGCCTGCGCCAGCTGCCCTCGGCCACCTTCGTCTGCGACCGCCAGGGGCATCTCCTGCTGGCCAATTCCGCCGCCCATGCCTATGCCCGCAGCCTGGGCCGGGAATTGCGGGCCGGCGACGCATTGCCCCCGCTGCTCGCAGGCCTCAAAGCACCCGAGGCCACAGGCCAGGCAGGCAGTGCCCTGCTCACGGCCACGGCCCTCGCCGCTGGCGCGCTGCCGCGCAGCAGCGAGGGGCAGGATGCCCAGGGGCGCAGCCTGATGCTGCTGGCCCAAGCCTTCGATGCGCAGCCCACCACGGGCTGGCTGATCACCCTGGTCGATATCAGCGAACTGCGCAGCGCCCAGGCCCAGCGCGACCAGGCCATGCAGTTCATCTCGCACGACATCCGCGCCCCTGTCGCCTCGATCATCACCCTGCTGGAAATGCAGCGGGGGTCCGCGACCCCCTTGTCCTCGCAGGCACTGCTGCCACGCATCGAAGGCTATGCCCAGGCATCCCTGCAGCTGGCCGATGACTTCGTGCACCTGGCACGCGCCCGGCAGCAGGTCATCCGCCAGGAACCGCTGGACCTGGGCCTGGTGGTGGACCAGGCCGTGGAAAGCTGCTGGGCCCAGGCAACGGCCGCGCAGGTCTGCCTCCAGTTCAGCCTGCCTCAGCACGAGTACCCCGTGCTCGGCGACCAGGGCATGCTCCATCGCGCCATCGTCAACCTGATAGGCAATGCCATCAAATACGGCCACGGCGGACACATCGGCGCAGAGACGACGGTGCAGTGTCTGCTGTCGCAGGACGCGGCCCATTGCCGCATCGCCATCCGTGATCATGGCCCCGGCATGGATGCCGAGACCCTGGCCCGGCTGAGCCGGCCGTTCGAGCGCCTGGAACAGCACAAGCACGTCGACGGCGTGGGCCTGGGCCTGGCCTTCGCACGCACGGTGGCGGCCCGCCATGGCGGCCGGCTGGACATCCAGAGCGCACCGGCGGAGGGCAGCACCTTCAGCATCGTGCTGCCCAAGGCGACCGCCAGCGCCCCGGATTGAACCGGCGCGGCGGCTGCCCAGGCAACGAAAAAGCCCTGAAACCTTTCGATTTCAGGGCTTTGCGTATGGTGGTGCGGCTGGCAGGAATCGAACCCACGACCCCTTGGTTCGTAGCCAAGTACTCTATCCAGCTGAGCTACAGCCGCAACGCTTCGCATTGTAGCGTGGCATTTTCACCTTCCGGACAAAAGCGCCACATTTGTGCAAAAAAAACGGAAGACGCTGCTCCGCCACCGCCAACAGTCCATGCACAAAAAAAGAGCCTGCCGCCCCACAAGGGCGGCAGGCTCTTTCATACCAATCGATGGTAGGGCCTCCCAGAGTCGAACTGGGCACCAACGGATTATGAGTCCGCTGCTCTAACCAAGCATGAGCTAAGGCCCCGGATTCACCTAGGCAGCGCGGGCACCGCCATGGCAAACGGTTATTGTAGGGCCTAACGGCCGCCTCAACGCTTGTGGCTCAGCGCATTGCTGACCAGCTTGGAGGTGATGTCCACGATCTGGATCATGCGGTCATAGTGCATGCGGGTCGGCCCGATCACGCCCAGCGTGCCCACCACCTTGCCATCGAGCTCATAGGGTGCACTGACCACGGACAGCTCCTCGAAGGGAACGACCTGGCTTTCCCCCCCGATGTAGATGCGCACCCCCTCGGCCTGGCTGGAGAAATCCAGCAGCCGCAGGATCTGGGTCTTTTGCTCGAACAGGTCGAAGGCACGCCGCAGGTTGCCCATGTCGCTGGAGAAATCGCTGACCGACAGCAGGTTGCGCTCGCCTGCGATGACCACGTCCTCCTGGGCGCTGGACATGGCTTCCGTGCCGATGTTGACGGCTGCCTGCATCAGCGTGGCCACCTCGCCGCGCAGCTGCTCGACTTCGCCCTTGAGGCGCTCGCGCACCTCCTCCATGGCAAGGCCCGCATAGTGGCTGTTCAGGAAGTTGGAGGCTTCGACCAGTTGCGATGCCGAGTAATCCACGTCGGTGAAGATGACGCGGTTCTGCACATCGCCCTCGGGCGATACGATGATGACAAGGAAGCGCCTCTCGGACAGGCGCACGAACTCGATGTGCTTGAACACGGAGGTGCGGCGCGGCACCAGCACCACGCCCACGAACTGGGAGAGGCTGGACAGCAGGTTGGCCGCGTTGGCGATGACTTTCTGCGGCTGCTCGGGTGCGAGTTCGGGCGTCACGATGTCTGCACGGTCCGCGGTGAGCATGGTGTCCACGAACAACCGGTAGCCCCGGGCGGTCGGAATGCGGCCTGCCGAGGTGTGCGGGCTGATGATCAACCCCAGGTCTTCGAGGTCGGCCATCACATTGCGTATCGTGGCAGGCGACAATTCAAGCCCCGACGCGCGCGACAGGGTCCGCGAGCCCACAGGCTGGCCGTCAGCGATGTAACGCTCGATCAGCGCTTTGAGCAACAACTTGGCACGTTCGTCGAGCATGTGATGATTTTAGTGATGTATGCCTCAAACACAGCCCGGACGATCCGGGCTTTTTTCATACAGACAGAGCGGCGAAGCCAAAGGCAGCCTGCGATATCCTGCAACCCATGACCTCAAACCAAGCCGCCCTGCTGATACTCGCCAGCGCCGCCGTGGTGTACATCGCAGTCCGTATCGCAGTGAGGATAAGGGCACACGGCCGCAGAAAAACTCTGCTGAGATCACGGAGAGGCCAGCAGAGTTTTGACCCAAAGTCTACGATCTACAACCCTCGGCCATACCGCGGCACAAACCGACGGCGCAAAGATTGAGGACCGAAGAGATCACGTAGGGGTAGCAGCAGATAGACGATGGAGCCACCTGCCACGACCCTCAAAACGATGGATAGCATCTCGCAGGCAAGCCACGGACACGCCCCACATCTCGGCCAGTTCGGCCTGCTGATAAGCACCAGACCGCCACAGCCGCACGATAACCTCAACATCTCCATCATCGATAGAGCGTTTTCGACCCCAAGTCTTGCCGCGTGCCCTAGCCGCAGCTTGCCCAGCCATGACCCTCTCTCTGATCATTGACCTCTCCAGCTGCGCGACGGCACCTAACACCTGAAAGGTGAACTCGCCGAACGGGCTGGACGTATCAAGCGGCTCCGTAAGACTACGGATACCAGCACCCACAGCTTTCAGACGCCGTTCGGTGGCCAGCAAGTCATGCAGGCTTCGAGCGATGCGATCCAGTTTCCAAACGACCAAGACGTCGCCCTGCTGCAAGCAATCGAGCGCCGCGTGCAACTGGGGACGGGGACCAACCCCCGAACTGGAATCAGCAAACAGCCTATGGACACCAGCCCGCTCAAGGGCATCACGCTGCATCGTCGTGTCCTGATCAAGCGTGGAGACACGCGCATATCCGATCAGCATTGCTTACTCCCCGACCCAGAGAAGACCAAGCTTTTTCCAGTCGCGGTTCGTCAAGGCAAACCGGAGCATTGAGCGCAGGACGACAGCACGGCTTGTGCCGAACATCTCGGCCAGCTCGTCGATAGTGCTTGAGATGTGCGCCGGGACAGAGACGTCAAGCCGGGCATGCGTGGCCCGATGCTTGGCAACGCGGGCAGCGTTACCGGAAATGTTTTCGCGATGATCAATAGACATAGGAATCCCTCAACAGCCCTTCACAGGGCCACAGCGAGCCAAAATCGGACTCCCCCAAGATCATTAGGCGCACCCCCTGACAGACGTTGTCTTGCGCTCTACATGCAAGACAAACCAGTCTTTCCAGCGCGACAGCTCCGAGTAGACAACTGACTGACTGTCAAGCACACAGTCGAATGACGCACTGACAGCATCCAGCACCCGAGGGAACCACCCCAGATCTACCGGCTTGCCCATGTCAAAGTCCCCGAATGCGCTGTAGCGATTCGTGAAGGCCTGCCCCTCGCGGAATGCCTTGACAATGTACTTGGCGATATACGAGGCAATGCGCGCAGGACTGCGTGTGCTGTTGCGCTTGCGCCGGGCAAGATCGATGTTGCCGCCACGCTCTTTCGTGACGCCACGCCAGACACTGCGGATAGCGTCAAAGCTCTTGACCTGATAGGTCTGGCCCTGGTCATTCCTGCGCTCGAACACACGGGGCACGTTCGCAGTCGCAATGTGCCAGTGGATTGCCCCCCGAGCTTGGTACTCATACACGGCCACAGCCTTGAACGCGGGCATGTACCTGCGCATGCGCCGGACGAACTCTTTCAGATCCTTTTTGGATCGCTCCAGGTCAGTTTCGTTTGCCCGATACGTGAGGGTCAGCAGGGTGTCTGAGCCCATTGCCTTGCAGAGCTTGCGCACCTTCACTTTTGCCCGGTTTGCCGCGATTGTCAGCGACCGTTCCCGCATCTCGTCGGCCTCCTCCTCGCGCCGCTCGATAACGCGCTCCAGGTAGGTTTCCAGGGCGATGTGATTCCACTCACGTTCGACCCAGACCGTGGGCGCCGTGCCCGAAATCTCCATGTGACCATTGCCCAGGTCATGGGCCTTGACCCGCATGCCCTCGCCTGTGCTGCCATCAAAGACCGTGAGAGCCTCGCCGCAACGGTGCATGTGCAGCAGTTCTTCGGGGGTGTATCGACGCGTAGGGTTCGCATCACAGATAATTCGAATCATGGTGACCTGTCGTAGAGGTTGCTATCACGAACCCCGGGCAGTTGGCGCTGTCGCGGGGTTCACCTTTTTCAGAGCCTTTGCGCCCTGTGTGTTCCAAAGTGTTTATGGGATAAATCTAGGCCGCGCTGCGCGCGGCCCGCGCCTGCGCTTCGCTTGCATCCACGGGCCGCCCGCACGCCGGCCTTGACCGCCATAGACGCAGCGAGACACAGGAGCGCAGCAGCGCAGAAATACATGTTTTTTAGGGCGACGATTCGCGGCCCGCTGAGCTGGAGCACTGCGCCTCGCGGAGCAGGCCAGCGCGGAGGCGAACCCAACGACACAGCAGCGCCAAGCCAAGTAGACCGGGAAGCACGCGGCAGGCGCGCTAGTGACAGCGTGAGCACATCGACGGGCACGTCGCGCGACAAAGCGGCATCTTCGGACAGCGGCCTAACTGGCATCAGAAGACACCCCAGGCGCTCGGGCCCCTGCGTCAGCATTGCCAGCATCGACAAGCACAGGTTCATAGACGTAAGGATCAAATGGACGCAACCTGCGCCATTCATCACACGCAATATGCCCCACATCGAGCAACCGACGCGACCCGTTAAAACACACGCAATGGTCATTGATGCACATTGCACCAGTAATCAGAGGCATCGTAACAACTCGCCTGATTTCATCGTATGCAGGAGCAGTCCAAGGGCGATCCGAAAGCCTAGGAATGAATGCAACGCGCTCGTCAGGCACAACGACAGGCGTTGACGTAGCAGTAACTTGATTACCTTGCCGCTGAAGCGACGATGATGCATTGGGGACGGCCGAAACAGGCTCAGGCGCGCCAGGATGCAAACGAGCATTGATAGCCCTATAAGCAAACCAAGACATCACAAATACAGTCAAAAGCGCAGCAATCATCACAACAAGCATCCACGGAAAGGAACGCACTGGCTTGACATGGATACTTGCGCTTTTGTATTTACCGAATACGCTTTTTGGAAGCTTATATCTCTTCTTAATGGGCGCATTTTTCCAGCCTGTACGGCAGTTATCTGCGCACTCAGGCCACTCATACCACCAGCGACCGAGGATGCCCAGATCGCGCAAATGGACGTGCCGACCGATAAGCGCACGCACATTAGCATGAATGAGATTCGGACCCTGAGTAATTATGTAGAAATCGAGACCCCTATGACGATGCGTTTCCAACGACGCAATCATCTCGGGAATCTTCTGACCAGGACCACCAGGACGCCATACCCGTTGGACCTCATCAATGATGATGACAGAGCCATCAGGCACCGTCTCATGCCATTTCTCAGGCTCCGCCAATTCGATATGCGGAATGAGCAACTCAGGAATGCCATTCACATACAGCTGACGATCTTTGCCAAGCTCATCAAGCATTGAAACCAGAGCAGCACTCTTACCAGTCCCAGGGTTGCCAGTGATGAGTGTGAGCATTTATGAACCCTGCCCAGTTGTTTGCAGAGCAAACCGTTTCATGACCATCCAGGCGAGACCGGAAACAATCCCGCCACTAGTGATAGACATAGCATCAAAAAAACCCGCCATTGCAAGGAGCTGCAAGACCTCAGCACCGAGCCCCGCGAAAGCACCTTGAATAGAACCGATAGCATTAGTGATAGCAGAATCCGCTCCCTCATATGTCGTGTATCCAAAACCAAGAGACACAAGCACACGAGACACCAGGGGCCAAGAAATTTTGGCCAGCCATTCAGCGATGCCCTCCATTAGTCGCCCCTCCTACTGAGACCGACAAATGCCAATGCAGCGGATAGCCACGCGAACCCAACGAGAATCGGCCGTATTCCTGTAGCAAAATCACAGAGCAAATCCCACCGAAATGCCATGGAAACACCCATCACATCGAACTGTCGAGGGGCCGGGCATGAACCATTTTCAGGGCCGACATTCTGCTTTGTTATCTGCATAGGAACAGTCTTTTTCGGCAACTCTTTAGCGTCGATGCCGCCGAGCTTCTGGCAAGCAACAATGTCAGGATACATCTCACAAAGACCCGGATCCTTTTCCGTAGGCTTATCACCATCCCCAGGATTGGGGTCAGGCTTTGGGTTAGGGTCCGGGTTCGGATTATCTACAGGCCTATTAATAGGCTGTATATCAACTTGCCAAGGACTACCAGGCACGGGGGCAGGAGTAACACGAACGCCCGGCTGATTCCAAGGCTGGTTATCTACACCCGGAGGGGCAGAAGGATTGTAATTAGGATTAGGAACCGGATTACCCGTTGGGATAAACAAGGGAGCTATTTCCGGCAGATTTATCGGCAACGGGTACGGCAAATCAAGCGGCACGCGCTCAGGCAAAATATTCCCAGGCTTTGCCAATATCTCCTCAAATCTAGGCTGATCAACTGCCGGGCTAACACAGCCGGCGGGTGTTTTAGTCCAGCCAGCAGGGCACTCTTCTGGCGTCTCAACATCCTTAGAGTAGAGCCCAGCAGTTACATAGTTCCAAATATTTGGATTGCTTTTCATTTGGGCCCGATAATTACAATCTCTAGGACCAAAGGGACCATTAATAATCCCGATAAACTGATAGCTCCAGTCAGCACCGGGACCAGTAGAGGACAAACATGCAGCCTCAGGGCTTGGCTGTAACGCTGGATTCCAGCTTGTCCACCACAACTTCCCGTCACCGCGCACGGGGTCCGAAGTTTCACGCCAAATCCCTTCCGCCTCATCCCAGATCAACTTCCCGACACCGAGCCACGCCGCAATAGCGGCAGCAGTACGCAAGCCTGGATGCGCGAATATCAACCCCGCAGCAATCTTCGGCGCGTTAGCTGCAAAGCGCATAGTCGCAGGGACAGCGACAGACCGACCTCCCACACTCAAAGCAGCATTGGTTCGGACAGTGCCACCCAGAAGCTGGGCACTATTTGCGGCATTGCCAAAATTAAAGGCGCCACCAGCGCCAGAAGCCAACCCACCACCCGGGGACCAGCCAAGCGGTGGAGCCAATTGGGCATACCCAGCATGTACAACACCGGACAACAATGCCGCAACAGCGATTACCAGCGCCCGCAAATCAGCCATACAGCCCCCAGAACGCCGATAAACGCAGCGTAAAACTCAGGCGTTGCCATCGTTACCTCCATCACCAATATGGAAGACAGTGCGCGCAATAAATGTCAGACCATAAACAACGATCCAGACGCCACCAACCATCCAACCGAGAGCGAGCCCATCCGAGGCCTGAAGCAAGCCGCAAGGCTGAGCCTCGAAAGTGCTGACAACTTCAATCAACGGGCTACCAGTCACCGGGCGAAGGCCATATGTAATAGCAGTTGGATTTATTGCCCTGAGCTCCACAACATGGGCCGATCCGCCTTGCTGGACAACATTGCCAATCTGGGAGCTAGCAACCGCTTGAGCAGCTTGCAACTGAGTCGGGTAGCACGCCGCACCCACCTGATAAGAGGGCATTACAAGCTCCGAGACTTAATAAAACGATGAGCAAACAACGCAACACGGGCAGAAAGCACCGCCGCTGATACCCATGCGGCATTGATGCCCATATCAATCAACAGCGGTGCAATCAGCTGCATTACAAACCCCAGTGGATCACAGACCCTTGCGAATGAACTTGAATGCGTAGACGGCAACGATTGCCGCCAGGACGATGCCCGCGACCTTCAGCGCATCAGTCGAAAGACTGCTGAGGGCGGTTGTGACTTCGGCGGGCAGCTCGGCATGCGCCGTGCTGACGGCACCAGCGACAATCGCGGGAATCGCGATAGCGCGCACGATCAGAGTACGTTGGAATTTCATAGAAGACCCCTTGAAAACGATGCGGGATTGCATCGTCTAGACCACGACAAGCCATGGCCTAGGCGCTGAAATCACAGCACGTAATCAAGTCTTCGCAGCCGTGCCGGACTGGCCACCACGGCCCGCAGGAGCGAGCGACGGCACGGGCGTGAAGTCAACGATGGCGGGCATGATCTTGCGAGACTGGAAATCAACCCGCATGCCGTAGACGGGGGCATACAGGCCCCGCGTGATCTTGCCGACCAGGGGGGCAGGAACGGGCGTCACGCCGACTTGCAGCTCAATGCCGTCAGCATCCAGCGTGAGGCAATCGACTTCCTGGAATTCGTAGGGCTTGCCGCTCTTGCCGGTGCCCTTGCGAACCTCTTGCACGACCAGGACCTTGATGAATGCGGGCAGGGGTGTAGACATGGTGTTTCCTTAACAGACTGCGTAATGGAATCCCGCGCAGATCGGGCTATACGAGCGACAGTGCTCTGAGCTACCCCGCACGCGAGGCAGAGCAGAGGCCTGTCAAGGTGCATGCCCCACGGATTGCGCCGGGACAGCCAACCCGGAACTGCCCTCAGAGGCTTGCCCGGGGACATGCAGACTGGCGAGCGACACCCCAACGTTTGGGAACCCGGCATGGACCAAGCAGTACATGGCAAGGCGAGCTTGGCCCCAGGTCGCACACTTGATCGAGCGATCACGAAAAAGACCGGAGCGAACAGGCTCCAGATACGTCACGACGTATGCGGTGGATGAGCTCATAAACGCTCCGTGACATAGAAGAAGGCAGCGACCAGAACGGACTCCGTCACAAGCACGTACAGCACGGCCACAACGCGCCAGAAGATCGGCGGATAGTTCATGCCGCGACCCCCAGGTCGACGTTCACGGAGCAGACTCATGCGACGTTCACGCAGGGAGCACTCCCCACCGCTACCGACACCGAGCCCGTGAGCTACCACGGGGGCAGCGCCTGGAATGGCAGCGGGGGGAGTGCATTTGCAGGATGCAGCAGGTTCGCCGCAGAGCAGGCAGCGCTGATCACTTGCAGGGAAGGGCGCAGGAGTACGCCGGGAGAGAGCGAAGGCCGAGAAGGAAACTTGCGTAGCTGACATGGGTAGCTCCAGGTCAAAACCTCAAGACCATCCCTGCTTCCGGCGGTAGGCCGTGCTGTGGATCACTGCAACTGGCCGGGATGATCCCGAGGGGTTAAGATGCCGAAGACTTTTCCCCCACAGGGAAGTCAAAAACCTTCGATATGAAGAATTTTACTTCAAAGTGAAGACTTTTACAGAGGGTAAACCCTATGAATGCACTTGAATCAATTGTTGGCATCTACAAGGCCCGATGCGGCCTAAGGTTCGACAAGGACGCAGCAGAGGCCCTCGGACTCGAAGGCAAGACTTTCTCGAACTACATGAAAGGACGCCGGAGGCTCCCGGACATAGCGATCGCGAAGATGGCAGAGATGGCACACATAGATGCAATGCAGATCATTGCTGCTGTGAACCTAACCCACCAAGCGACCCCGGACGAAGAAAAAAGCTACTGGGAAGAAAAGTACAAAACTTTAATGATGTAATTTCCAGAAATGACGTCCACGTTTCGCCACGTTGCCTTGATCGGGAAGTACCACGCGCCCAGTGCAAGCGCCCCGTCCGAGAATGCCAGCCATGCGCTAGAGCGCATCGCCGGCTTTCTCAGGCGCCAGGGCTGCGAAGTCGTGCTCGATACCCAGTCGGCCCTGCATGCCGGCCTGACAGACTACCCCACGCTCGACGTGGACGGCCTGGGGCGGCATTGCGACCTGGGCCTGGTCGTCGGCGGCGACGGCACCATGCTGGGCGTGAGCCGGCACCTGGCGCAATACGGGACGCCCCTGATCGGGGTGAACCAGGGGCGGCTGGGCTTCGTCACCGACATCGCGCTCGAGGATTTCGAAGGCACGCTCACTCCCATGCTCCAGGGCGAGTACGAAGAGGACCTGCGCCCGCTGATGTGTGCCCGCGTCATGCGCGACGACCAGTGCGTGTTCCAGGCCCTGGCCATGAACGACGTGGTGGTCAACCGCGGCGGCACCTCGGGCATGGTGGAGCTGCGCATCGAGGTCGGCGGCCGCTTCGTCTCCAACCAGCGCGCCGACGGCCTGATCGTGGCCACGCCCACGGGCTCCACGGCCTATGCGCTGTCTGCAGGCGGCCCCATGATGCACCCATCCATTCCCGCCTGGGTGATGGCGCCGATCGCTCCGCACAACCTGTCCAACCGCCCCATCGTGCTGTCGGATGCCAACGAGGTCACGATCGAGGTCGTCGGCGGGCGCGACGTGAGCGCCAATTTCGACATGCAGTCCCTGGCCTCGCTGCAACACGGCGACCGCATTCTCGTGAGCCGGGCCCATCACAGCGTGCGTTTCCTGCACCCCAGGGGCTGGAACTATTTCGCCACGCTGCGCAAGAAGCTGGGCTGGAACGAGGGGGGCGCCTGACCATGGCGCTCAAGCGCATCGTGCTGCGCGACTTCGTGATCGTGCAGGCATTGGACCTGGACTGGCAGGCAGGCTTCACGGTGCTGACCGGGGAGACAGGCGCCGGCAAGTCCATCCTGATCGATGCCCTGCAACTGGCCTTGGGCGCACGCGCCGACGCCGACGTGGTGCGCGAGGGCTGTGCCCAGGCCGACATCTGCGTGGAGTTCGATGGCTGCGCGCGCCTGCGCCCGTGGATGGAGGCCGCGGGCCTGGCCAGCGAGGACAACGGCCTGCTGCTGCGGCGCACGGTGGACACCCAGGGCAGGAGCCGCGCATGGATCAACGGCACACCGGCCACGGCCACGCAACTGCGCGCCCTGGGCGAGCAACTGATCGACATCCACGGCCAGCATGCCTGGCAAAGCCTCACGCGGCCCGATGCGGCACGTGCCTTGCTGGACGCCTACGCAGGCATAGACAGCCGCGAGGTTCAGGCCGGCTGGAGCCTCTGGAGCCAGGCCCGGCAGGCGCTGCAGCATGCGCAATCCGCCCAGGACAGCCTGCAGCGCGAGCGCGAACGGCTCCAGTGGCAGATCGCCGAACTCGACAAGCTGTCGCCGCAGGCCGACGAGTGGGATGAACTCAACGCCCAGCACACGCGCCTGTCCCATGCCCAGACGCTGATCGACACCGCCCAGACCACGCTGCAGATGCTGGAGGACGACGAGTCCGGCGTCATCAGTCCGCTGGGGCGCGCCAGCCACATGGTCCAGAACCAGGAGCACCTGGAGCCCGAGTTCCAGAACATCGCCGACGTACTGGCCTCCAGCATGGCCCAGGTCCAGGATGCTCGCCATTCGCTGCAGGCCTATCTGCGACGCGCCGACCTGGACCCCGAGCGCCTGGCCGAGCTCGATGCCCGCCTCTCGCTGTGGATGCAGCTGGCACGCCGCTACCGGCGTACGCCCGACGAACTGCCCGCGCTGCTGGCTGGCTGGCGTCAGGAGCTGCAGCAGCTGGACGCCGCCGTGGACATAGAGTCCCTGCATGCCGCCGAGCAGGCGGCGCAGCAGCACTACCAGGCCTGTGCCCGGATACTGTCCCAGCAGCGTGCGCTGGCTGCGCCCAGGCTGTCGCGCGCCATCACCCAGGCCATGCAGGGCCTGGGCATGGAAGGCGGCCTGTTCGAGGCCGCACTGTCCACCGCCGATGCGCCCGGCGCCTTCGGCGTGGACAGCGTGGCCTTCCTGGTCGCCGGCCATCCGGGCGCCAGCCCCAAGCCCATCGCCAAGGTGGCTTCTGGCGGCGAGCTGTCGCGCATTTCCCTGGCGATCGCCGTGACCACCAGCGAGCTGGGCGAGGCAGGCACGCTGATCTTCGACGAGGTCGACTCGGGCGTGGGCGGTGCCGTTGCCGAAACCGTGGGCCGCCTCATGCACGCGCTGGGCCGTTCGCGCCAGGTGCTGTCCGTCACCCACCTGCCCCAGGTCGCAGCCTGCGCCGATCACCACTACCTGGTAGCCAAGCAGCGCGCCAGGCAGGGCACGCTCAGCACCGTCCAGCCGCTGGACAGCGCCGCGCGCGAGGCGGAGCTGGCGCGCATGCTGGGCGGCGAGCGGCTGTCGGAGACCACGCTGGCCCATGCCCGCGAGATGCTGGCCATGGCGCGCCAGGCTCCGCCACCCCGCCCTGCCCCGCGCCGTGCCGGGCGGCAGGGGACTGCGGGCAATGCGCAACGCGGCAAATTCAAGGCGGGCAGCGCGGCCGACGGTGCACGCAACACCACGGGAGGCTGACACCATGTCGCTAGAGATCGTTCTGATCACCGGAATGTCCGGATCGGGCAAGTCCGTTGCCCTGCACGCGCTGGAGGATGCCGGCTACTACTGCGTGGACAACCTGCCGCCGGAACTGCTGTCGGCCTTTGTCGAACTGGAGCACGGCCGCCACAGCAACAAGGTGGCCATTGCCATGGATGCGCGCAGCGCAGGGGGCCTGCCCCACCTGCCCGGGCAGCTCGAGCGGCTGCAGCAACAGGGGGTGGTCCCCCACCTGGTCTTCCTGGACGCCACCACGGGCACCCTTGTGCGGCGCTTTTCCGAGACCCGGCGACGGCACCCTCTGTCACGGGGCCCTGTCGCCGAAGGCAGGCGCGCCCTGGTCCAGGACATAGAGACCGAGCGCGAACTGCTCGGCGAACTGCGCAACCAATCGCATGTCATCGACACCAGCAACCTGCGCTCGTCCCAGTTGCAAAGCTATATCAAGGAGCTGATCGCGGCGCCGGTCGGGCAGATGACCCTGGTGTTCCAGTCCTTCGGATTCAAGCACGGCCTGCCGTCGGACTCCGACTATGTCTTCGACGTGCGCATGCTGCCCAACCCGCACTACGAGCCCCAGCTGCGCCCGCTGACCGGCATGGATGCGCCCGTGGCCGATTTCCTGCGCCAGCAGCCCGGCGTGGACCAGATGCGACGCGATATCCAGCAGTTCCTGGAGTCCTGGCTGGACATGATGGCCAGCAACCACCGCAGCTATGTCACCGTGGCCATCGGTTGCACGGGAGGGCAGCACCGCTCGGTGTTCCTGGTCGAGGAGCTGGCACGGCACTTCGCCCCGCGCTGGCCCACGCTGTGCCGCCACCGCTCGCTGGACAGCCGCCCCACGCCCAAGCCTTCCGAGCTGTCCGCCGACGCCTAGCCGCGCCCGTGCCTGGATTTGCGCCATATCCCGTTCCAGCGATGCAGGGCCTGCCACCGACGATGAACGCTCCCCGCGTGCTGCTCGTGGAGGACGACCCTGCGATCGCGCGCACCGTCTGCTATGCGCTGGAGCGCGACGGCATCGCCATCCGCCATTGCCTGCAACTGGCCGATGCGCGTGCGCAATGGAATGCGCAACGCCCCGACCTGCTGCTGCTCGATGTGGGCCTGCCCGACGGCAACGGCCTGGACTGGTGCCGCGAACTGCGCCAGGCAGGCGCCACCGTTCCCATGCTGGTACTCAGTGCGCGCGGCGAGGAAATGGACCGTGTGCTGGGCCTGGAGCTGGGCGCGGACGACTATCTCACCAAACCCTTCAGTCCACGCGAGCTGGTGGCGCGCACCCGGGCGCTGCTGCGGCGTACACAGCGTCTGCAGACTCCGCAGGCCATCACAGCCCCGGCCCACGCCTTGTTCAGCATCGATACCCAGGGCCAGCGCATATGCATCCAGGGCGTGGCGCTGGAGCTGACGCGGCGCGAATACCAGCTGCTGCGATGCCTGCTGGAGCGTCCGGGACGCATCCTGAGCCGCGAGTTCCTGCTCGACAGCATCTGGGGCCAGGACAGCGACAGCACGGACCGCACCGTGGACACCCATGTCAAGACCCTGCGCGCCAAGCTGCGCACCCAGGCACCGCACCAGGACTTCATCGCCACCCACCGCGGCATGGGCTATAGCCTGACGCTGCCGGATTGACACGGCACTGCACGCCATGCGCCTGGGACTGCGGCTGTTCTTTGCCTTCTTCGTCATCAACGGCCTGGCCGCCTTCTTCGTGCTGCGCGTCTTCATGGTCGAGGTCAAGCCCAGCGTGCGCAAGGTCACCGAGGACACACTGGTCGAGACCGCCTACGCGCTGGCGGCCCTGGCCAGCGACGACATGGCCAGCGGCGTGCTGCGCCACAGCCCTGCGGACAGCCGCTTCGCCCACCACATGCGGGCCTATGCCAGCCAGTCCGTCAAGGTCTGGATCTGGGATACGCGCAAGACCAGCCTGGACATGCGCGTCACCCTCACCGACCAGCAGGGCCGCGTGCTGTTCGACTCGGCAGGAACCGACCTGGGGGCCGACTACTCGCAATGGCGCGACGTGCACCGCACGCTGCGCGGCGAGTATGGCGCACGCACCACACGGGAGGTACAGAACGACGAGGCCAGCAGCGTCATGTATGTCTCCGCCCCCATCATGGTCGATGGCCGCATCGCAGGCGTGCTCACGGCCTCCAAGCCCGCCCACTCGGTACAGAAGATCATCGACGGCGCGGAAAGCAAGATGCTGCGCGGCGGCCTGCTGTTCCTGCTGCTGTCCGCCAGCGTGGGCTTTGCCGTCACCTGGTGGCTGGTCATCCATGTGCGGCGCCTGCGCAACTACGCGCAGCAGGTGCAGGCACCCACGCTCCATGAGGCCGCCTCGCCGACGACGGCTCCGCCCATGCCCGAGGCGCCCCGCATGCCCGGAGAGCTGGGAGAACTGGCCTGCGCCATGGAGAACATGCGCAGCCGCCTGGAAGGTCGCGACTACATCGAAGGCTATGTGCGCGCCCTGACACATGAACTCAAAAGCCCCGTGGCTGCCATCCGCGGCGCGGGCGAGCTGCTGCAGGAAGATCTGCCGCAGGCCGACCGCGAGCTCTTTGCCCGTCAGGTCGTGGACCAGTGCCAGCGCCTGCAAAATCTCGTGGACCAGTTGCTGCGCCTGAGCCAGCTGGAGCAGCGCAGGGCATTGCGCGCGTACACGACCTGCAGCCTGCGCGCCTGCGCCGAGCAGGCCATGGTGCAGCTCCAGGGCGCGGCACACCAGCGCGGCATAGCGCTGATGCTGCAAGGCCAGGACAGCCACGGCCCCTGGGAACAAGACCTGGTGGTGCTGGCCCTGAGCAATCTGCTGAGCAATGCCATCGACTTCGCACCCGAGGGCAGTTCCATCCATGTGGAGCTGGAGCCCGGACGCGTGAGCGTGCGCGACCACGGCCCGGGCGTGCCCGACGCCCTGCTCGACCGCCTGGGCGAGCGCTTCTTCACCATGCCTCGCCCTGATGGAGAACGCAGCGGCACGGGCCTGGGCCTGTCCATCGTGCTGCGCATCATGCTGCTGCACGGCGGAGGCATGCAGGCCGCCAACGCCCACCCCGGCCTGCGCGTCACGCTGGACTGGCCCCTGCAGGTGCACTGAAAACCACCCCGTTCCACGGAGGCTGGCGCCCGGGGCCAGTGAGGGCCGGTCCGGAGAATTCGTACTTCACGCCCGCTTCACAGACTTCATCTCCGGCACACAGGCCCCTCCGAGACTGCGTCCACGATCAACGAACGGGATGTGGAATGAAGAACCGACTACTGGCCAAGGGCCTGGCCCTGCTCGCCATGCTGGGCCTTTTGATGCTGGGCCTGGGCCTCATACACGATGTGGTGCAGGACCGCATACGCAACCGCGACCACGCCGTGCAAGGCGTGGTCGCCAGCCTGGCCGGACGCCAGACCCTGATGGGCCCGGTGCTGGTGCAAAACTGCACCGAGACCACGGGCATGGAAAAAGGCAGCAAGACCGAATGGACCACGCGCCCGTTCCAGCGGCTGCTGCTGCCGGACCAGCTGCGCCACGAGGCCACGGCACGCATGGAGGACCGCTCGCGCGGCCTGCACAAGGTCAGCACCTATGCCTTGCAAGACAGCATCACTGCCAGCTTCGCCAACGCCGCCCAGTATCTGGACAAGCCCTCCATAGAGCCGGCGGCGGATCAGACCGTGCGCTGCGGCGCCTTGCGCGTGGCACTGTCCCTGACAGACCCGCGCGGCATCCGATCTGCCACCATCGAAGTGGATGGCAGGAGCCTGGACGTGGGACCCGGCACGTCGCTGGAGCGCTACTCGCAAGGCCTGCAGGCCACCTTGCCGACTACCCTGCTCAAGCAGGATGGCACCCTGAAGCTGCAGATCGCCCTGGAGCTGGTCGGCACCGAGAAGCTGGCCTTCGTGCCGCTGGGCAACAGCAGCCAAGTACAGCTGTCGGCCGACTGGCCTCATCCGTCCTTTGGCGGCAGCTTCCTGCCCAACCGGCGTGAAATCGGCGACAAGGGCTTCAACGCCCACTGGAATCTTTCGGCCCTTGCTTCCTCCGCGCGACAGGCCTTCACCGACCAGCAGCCGCTGTGCCAGCCAGGCAGCCAGCGGCAAGCCGGTGAATACGCCGCACCGGCCCAGGCAGGCAACGGCCCCTGCCTGGAATCGCTGGACACCGACTTCGTGGACCCGATCAACCCCTATTCGCTCAGCGACCGCGCCACCAAGTACGGCCTGCTCTTCGTGGTGCTGACCTTCGTGGCCGTCGGCCTGTTCGAGGTGCTCAAGCAACTGCGCGTGCACCCCATCCAGTACCTGCTCGTGGGCTCGGCGCTGTGCAGCTTCTTTCTGCTGCTGATCAGCCTGTCCGAGCACATGGGTTTCGCCAGCGCCTATGCCATCGCCGCCACGGCCTGCGTGCTGCTGCTGGCCCACTACGCCAGCCACATCCTGGGCAGCGTGCGCCGTGGCCTGCCTTTCGCAGCGGCAATCGCGTCGCTCTACGGGCTGCTGTACGTGCTGCTGCAACTGGAGCAAAGCGCGCTGATCGTGGGAGCCATTGCATTGTTCGCCGTGCTGGCCGTGATCATGATCTGCACACGGCATGTGGACTGGTATGCCTTTGGCCGCCAGGATGGCGAGCGCAATGCAGAAGGCTTCTCCAGGACCACCGGAGCACTGCCATCATGAGTGCCGCTACCGACCACATCCATCGCCTCGGTGACCTTCAAGGCACGCATGGCTGCGATGAGCAGGCAATGCAGCGCCAGCACTGCGAGCAGGCCTGGAAACGGGCTCTGCAAAACGGCGACCGCGAGGCCCTGCGCAGCCTGAGGCTGCACATCGCCGATGCCGCAGCGCACGCCCGGCGTGTACCGGGCGGACGCGAACAGTGGCTGGCTTGGATGCTGCTGCGTTGCGCCCTGCTGCTGCCGCGGCGCCGGTTCTAGCGCATTCAGCCGCCGAGCTGCCCGTCGAGCAGCTTGCGCACCGGCGCCGGCAGGCCCATGCCGGCCCAGGCCTTGGCATCGGCCCAGCAGCCCTCCGGCCCCATACGCGCGCCTTCCATGCCGACTGACCGCACGGGCACCTGCACCGGATGCAAGTGCAGGTCGCGGTGGGTAAGCACATGCAGGAAGGCGGGCAGGTCGGTCCAGTCAGGGGGAGCAGCGGCAGGCCAATGCTGCCCGACTGCCTGGGCCAGTGCATCGCGTCCACCGAAGACGGGCGGCGCAAAAAGCCCGGCCCAGATGCCCTGCTGGGGCCGGCGCTCCAGCCAGACGCGACCGTGCTCATCCACGGCGATCAGCAGCCACCAGGCCTCGGCGCCGCGCTTGAGCTTGCGCGTGCGCACGGGGTAGCTCTCAGGGCTGCCGAGGCGGGCTGCACGGCACTGTGGCTGCAGCGGGCACACCAGGCAGCCGGGCTTGCGCGGCAGGCAGATCGTGGCGCCCAGGTCCATCAGGCCCTGGGTATAGCGCGGCATGGAATGCTCCAGATCCTCGGTCGGGCATAGCTGCTGCGCCAGGTCCCATAGCTCGCGCTCATTCTTCGCGACGGCCAGGTCGGCATCGAAGGCCAGCACGCGCGTGAGCACGCGCCGCACATTCGCATCCAGGATGGGCACACGCTGCGAAAAGCAGAAGGAGGCGATGGCTCCCGCCGTGGAGCGCCCTATGCCCGGCAAGGTGGCCAGATCTTCTGCCCGGCCCGGGAAGACGCCACCCCATTGCTCGACCACGACCTGGGCGCAGCGGTGCAGATTGCGTGCCCGGCTGTAGTAGCCCAGGCCACTCCACAGCGCCAGCACCGCATCCTGCGGAGCGGCCGCCAGGCTGGCGACATCGGGAAAGGCATCGAGAAAGCGCTGGTAGTAGCCCAGCACGGTGCTGACCTGGGTCTGCTGCAGCATGATTTCAGAGAGCCAGACGCGATAGGGGTCGCGCGTCTGCTGCCAGGGCAGGTGATTGCGCCCATGGGACGCCTGCCACTGCACGACCGGAGCGGCAATCGAGGGGAGAGTCAAGATATCAAGCAGTCAAAGGGTTTTCCTGCACCACTCTCGCCTGCGCCGCGAGCGCAGGCGTCGGTGACAGGGGTTGCAGCAGCTCCAGGGTGGCATGGCCCAGCTGCAGTTGCAGGGCCGTGAGCTGTTCGTCGGCGGCCTCGATCTCAGCAATGCGCTCCACCAGTCCCGAGGCCGCATTCTGGATGCGGTCCACCGCTTCGATGCGGCGGGCGAAGCTGCGCTTGCGTTCCTTCAACTGGGCATCGAGCTGGGCCGTCGCGGACTTGCTCCACATGTCCACATCATTGGCGGCGGACTCGAACACGGTACGCAACCGCATGGCCAGCGCCTTGATCAGGCGCTGGGCAAAGGCGGGATTGCTGCGCTTGAGCGCATGGCCCAGGCCCAGATACTGGATATAGCTGGCCTCGATGCGCTGCAGGTCGCCACCGAATTCCGCCAGTTCCAGCTGGGCAGGAGCTTGCAGGGAGAAGCCGAATTCGGCATTGAGTTCCTTGAAGGTCGCGGCCAGCATGGACTGGATTTCCCCGGCCTGGGCCTGGGCCCGGGATGCCACGGTGCGCAGGCGTTCAAAGGTCTCGGCATAGACCTTGCGGGCGCCCAGCTTCAGCCCACGCTGCTCCAGGGCATCCTTGAGATCGACCAGTTCCTGCTTGAGCGCGCTGGAGCCCAGTTGCCGGAAGATGTCGCGCAGCATGCGCATGTGGACCAGCCGCACGGCCTGTATGCGGGCCGCGCTGGCATCGAAATCCTGCTGCTCGCTCTCTATGCGGTGGCGCATGGAAGCGATCACGCTGGCATTCTTGCCGCGCAGGCTGCGCAGTTCGGCCATCTGATCGTCCAGGTCCCGGCGGCGGATGTTGAGCACGCGCTCCACCTCGGTCTGGAGCTGCTGCACATTGGCCTTGACCGCTGTCTGCAACACCTTCTGGCGCTGGCCCATGATGCCTTCGGCCAGCATGTTCTCGAACACGGGCAATCCACTGGCCTGCAGCAGCGCGTCATTGCCGGAAACCTTGGCCACCAGCCCCTTCTGCGCCGACACGGGCAGCACGCGCTCCATGGGCAGGCCCAGCATGTGCGCCGACTCCAGGCGCTGGCGCTGCAACTGGCCCTGCACCTGGGCAGCGGAACTCAGGCTGTCCCAGAGCGTGTCGATCTTGTTGAGCACCACGAGCCGGGAATCGGCCAGCATCTGCTGACCCGCGGCCGCTTCAGGGGGCAGCACATGGTCACGCCAGATGGCCAGGTCGGACTTGGTCACGCCCGTGTCGGCCGCCAGCACGAAGACCACGGCGTGGGCCTGGGGGATCAGGTTGACGGTCAGCTCGGGCTCCGCGCCCACGGCATTCAGGCCCGGAGTGTCCAGGATCACCAGCCCCTGCTTGAGCAGGGGATGGGGCATGTTGATCAATGCATGCCGCCACATCGGCACCTCGACCAGGCCCTGGTCGTCGACGAAAGGGTTGCCGCCCTGGTCTTCGTCATGCCAGAAGCCCCAGGCCCGGGCGAGTTCAACCGAAACCTTGCGCACTTCGGCCACCTTGGCCAGCGTGTCCGCGATCTGCTGGGCATTGCCCACGTCCAGTGGCAACTGCAGCCAGGCCTCGGGGCGGGCACGCCACTGGCCCAGGCTCTCCAGCGACTCGCGGGTATCTATGGGCAGCAGGCGCAGGCTGGGCTGCAGATCGGCCTCCCAGCCCAGCTCGGCCGGACACATGGTCGTGCGACCCGCGCTGGCCGGCATGAGGCGGCGGCCATAGTGCGCAAAGAAGACGGCATTGATCAGCTCGGACTTGCCGCGCGAGAACTCCGCCACGAAGGCCACCATGACCTTGTCGCCGCGCACCTGGGCCTCGAGCCGCTGCAGCCGCTCCTGCACGGCGACATCCAGCAGCTCCTGGGACTGCAGCCATTCGCGCAGCGCATGCAATTGCTGCGCAAAGCCGCGGCGCCACGCGCCGTGCTGGTCGAATTGCTCGTTGAATGATGGTCCCACGTGTTTCCCCCGCCGTTGCACCGCCGCGGCATCGCCGATGTTCAATGATCGCCCCGGCCTTGCGCCGCAAGCGTGATGCCTGTTCTCCTCAAAATATAGCACCGTCGCCCGGATTTGCCCGCTGCGGCGCCGCATGGCCGGCCCGGGACATGGGGGGATTGGGAATGAAAAATCATTTACTTACAAATGCAACACATTCCCACCCACCCCCGCGATGGCAGGCCTTGCATTGCGCCATGCGGCCAGCCACGGCCGTCGCCCCAGGTGTTTCAGGATTTGTCAGATTTTCTGGCAACGTGCGCAGAAGTAAGTACTGCGCTGCCCCTGACGGATCAGTTGCACGGCCGCGCCGCAATGCGTGCACGGCAGACCCTCTCGGCCATAGACCCTGGCCTGCAGCTGGAAGTGGCCGGCCATGCCGTCGGGCGCGGAGAAGTCGCGCAGCGTCGTGCCGCCCTGCTCCACCGCCAGGGCCAGTACACGGCGGATTTCCTCGAACAGCCTGCGAACCTTGCGCTGTCCGACCTCACGGGCGGGCTGCGTAGGCGCGATGCGTGCCATGAACAGCACCTCGCTGGCATAGATGTTGCCTACACCCACGACCACGCTGCCACCCAGCAGCAACTGCTTGATGGGCGTGCGGCTGGCCAGCAGGCCCTCCCGGAAAGCCGTGAGGCAGAAGCTGTCCTCCAGAGGCTCCATCCCCAGGTGATCGAGCAGCCTGCGCGCCCAGGGATCGTCCAGTCCCCGCACATACATCACGGCACCGAAGCGGCGCGGGTCATGCAGGCGCAGCAGCCCATGGCTGGTCTGCAGATCGAAATGGTCATGCGTCCCGGCCGGACCCAGTGCCGGTTCATGCGGCGCCACGAAGCGCAGGCTGCCCGACATGCCCAGGTGCAGCAGCAGCATGCCTTCGCTCAACTCCATCAGCAGGTACTTGCCACGGCGGCGCACGCCCAGGACTTGCCGTCCGGCCAGCAGCCCCGGGTCGATGCCAAGAGGCCAGCGCAATGGCTTGCCCAGGGCCACGGACACGATGCGTGCTCCGGCGATCTGCGAGGCAAAGGCGCGTCGCGTGACTTCGACTTCTGGCAATTCAGGCATGCGATCCGGTTTGTGCTGCGGTTGTGCGAAATGCGGGGCAAGGCTTCGATTATTATGATTCGATGGATCATCGCCTTCGCCTTCAGGGACTCGCCGTGGCTGCTGCCCTGGCCATGGGTTCCGCCACTGCCTGGGCCCTCCCGGGCAAGACCGCAGCCACGATCGAGGCGGAGTCCCCCGAGCCTCCGGCCGCCGCATCCGGGCAGGAGGAAGGCTCCGCACTTGACGCCGAATTGTTCTACAAGATACTGGTCGGCGAGATCGTCGCAGACGAAGGGGCGTTCGGCGATGCCCAGGCCATCATGATGGATGCCGCGCGCACCAGCGACAGCGAACAGCTGTATCGCCGGGGCACGGAGCTGGCCCTGCAGTCGCGCTCGGGCGAACGCGCACTGGCCAATGCCCGCGCCTGGCTTGACGCCTTTCCCCAGTCGCGCGATGCCAACCGCTTCGTGCTGCAGATCCTGGTGGCGCTCAACCGCATCGCCGACTCAGGCCCCTACCTCCAGCGCGAGATCGCTGCCACCCCCGCCCCCTCCAAGCCCGCGACCTACCTGGGCATCACCCAGCTCTACAACAACGCCAGCGACAAGGCCCTTGCCGCCGATGTCGTCGAGCAGGCCATGGCCGCCGAAATCGACAACCCTGCAAGCGGCCCGCTGGCCTGGGCCACCATAGGCCACATGCGCCTGGGCGCGGGACAAAAGACGGCGGCGATGCTGGCCGTGCACAAGGCCCAGTCACTCACCCCGGACACCGGCCCCGTGGCCTTGTTGTCCATGGAGCTGCTGGAGGTGGGGATATCCGAGGCGGAGCCCATCGTCAAACGCTATTTGGCCAAGAACCCTTCCGCCCAGATGCGCATGGCCTATGCACGCGTGCTGCTGGGGCAGCAGCGCCTGGAAGAAGCCCGCCGGCAGCTCGTATCCATCACCGTGGACTCGCCCGACTACGCCGAGGCCTGGGCCACGCTGGCCGCGCTGCAACTGCAGTCCGACGAGGTGGGAGCCGCCCAGGCGTCCACCGAACGCTTCGGCAAGCTGGTGCCCCAGCTTCCCGCAGGCGTTGCACGCAGCGCCGCCCAGTCCCAGTACTACCTGCTGCAGTCCCAGATCGCCGAAAAGCAGGGCCGATTCGCCGAGGCCGACGCCCTGCTGCGCCGCATCGATGATGCCCCCAACCTGCTGAGCGTGCAGACGCGCCGTGCCGCCCTGCTGGCACGCCAGGGCAAGCTCAAGGAAGCCCGCGCCCTCATCGAGGCTGTTCCCGCCAGCGGCCCCAGCCAGCAGCGGCTCAAGCGCCTGGCCGAAGTACAGCTGCTGCGCGATGCCGACCAGCCGGCCCAGGCCTATGCACTGCAGGCCCAGTTGCAGAAGCAGGATCCCGATGACGCCGAACTGGCCTATGACACGGCCCTGCTGGCCGAGCGCATCGGCAAGCATGACGAGATGGAGCGGCTGCTGCGCGACATCATCGCGCGCAAGCCCGACTTCCAGCATGCCTACAACGCGCTGGGCTACTCCTTCGCCGAGCGCGGAATCCACCTGGACGAGGCGGAGAAGCTGGTGGGCAAGGCTCTGGAGATGTCTCCAGGCGACCCGTTCATCACCGACAGCCTGGGCTGGGTGAAATTCCGCCGCGGCGAGCTGGACGAAGCCCTCAGGCTGCTCGAAAGCGCCTACGCCAACCGCCCCGACGTGGAGATCGCCGCGCATCTGGGCGAAGTCCTCTGGGCCAAGGGCGAGCACGATCGGGCCCGGCAGGTCTGGGGCCAGGCCCTGGCCAAGAGTCCCGACAACAGCACGCTGCGCGAGACGCTCAGGCGCCTGGGCGTGTCGCTCTGAACTGCATCGCGATGCCCATCCAGCCGCGCTCCCTGCGGCGCCGCCAGTTGTGCGCTGCCGCAGCATCCCTTGCACTGCTGGCCCTGGCCGGCTGCGCCCTGCCCCCCCGCCAGCTCCAGTCTGATGACACGGCCACTGCGGGCCATTGGTCGGGCCGCCTGGCGCTGCAAGTGGAAGATGCGCAAAACCAGTCCTTCAGCGCAGGCTTCGAGCTGCTGGGCACACCCGTGCGCGGCGAGCTGCTGCTCTTCACCCCACTGGGCTCCACGCTGGCGCGCTTGTTGTGGGCACCGGGACAGGCCAGCCTGCAGCAGGGCGAGGACCGCAAGACCTCGGACTCCCTGGCCGCGCTCGTCCAGGAACTGACGGGCAGCGACCTGCCCATCGCGGCACTGTTCGACTGGCTGCAAGGCCGTGCCACTGCCGCCGCGGGCTGGGACGTGGACCTGTCTCGCGTGGAGCAAGGCCGCCTGGTGGCTCGGCGCCACGACCCGCAGCCACCCGCCGCATTGCGCATCGTGCTGGACATGCCCTGACCGCCGCAGGGGCCCCACCTCGCCGCATCGCCATCATTTCCCATCCTTTTCGCCCATGCGCTCGCTGCACGATGTACCGGCCCCGGCCAAACTCAACCTGTTTCTCCACATCACCGGCCGCAGGGCGGATAGCTACCACCTGCTGCAGTCGGTATTCATGCTGCTGGACTGGCATGACACGCTGCACCTGGACAGGCGCGGCGACGGGCAGGTCAGCCGCGAGGACCTCTCCGGCATGGCCCTGCCCGCCGACGATCTCATCGTGCGCGCCGCGCGGGCACTCCAGCGCGCCACAGGTTGCACCCAGGGCGTGCACATCGGCGTGGAGAAGCGCATTCCCGCCCAGGCCGGCATGGGAGGCGGCTCCTCGGATGCCGCCTCCACCCTGATCGCGCTCAACCGGTTGTGGCAGCTGAATCTGCCGCGGCAGGCACTGCAGCACATCGCACTGGACCTGGGCGCCGACGTCCCGTTCTTCCTGTGCGGCAGTTGCGCGTGGGTGGAGGGCATCGGCGAACAGATCACCCCGCTGGCACACGCCGATGCGCCGCCCCCCCAGAGGTTCGTGGTGGTCAAGCCCGAGGCCGGCCTGGAAACCATGGCAATCTTTCGCGACCCAGCACTGAAGCGTGACCACGCGCATGCTACAATCGCCGACTTTGCTGCAGATCACTACGGCTTTGGCCGAAACGACTTGCAGCCTGTCGCGGAAAGACTGCAGCCAGAAGTGAAAAAAGCCATCGATTGGCTGGAGTCCTTCAAACTGCATGCTAGAATGACGGGCTCGGGAAGTGCAGTATTTGCACCACTGACGCAAACAATCGACCTCCAAAGCGCCCCAAGCGCATGGAATGTCAAAGTTTGCAGCAATCTGCAGACCCATCCCTTGAAGGATTGGTTGGCAGATGAGAATTTCTAGGCTTTTCGTCCACGACGAGAAGCCTGTGTAGGGGAGTCGCCAAGTTGGTAAAGGCACCGGATTTTGATTCCGGCATGCGAGGGTTCGAGTCCTTCCTCCCCTGCCAAACATCTTTCGCGTCAAGGCAAACCCATCGTACTGGGGCGCTCAATGCATTCACATCATCCTGACATCATGGTCTTCACCGGCAATGCCAATCCAGGCATGGCCGCTGAAATCGTTCAGCACCTGGGCACCACACTGGGCGCCGCCGACGTGGGTCGCTTCTCCGATGGAGAAGTCGCCGTCGAGATCAAGCAGAACGTGCGCACGCGAGACGTCTTCGTCGTGCAATCGACCTGCGCGCCGACCAACGATCACCTGATGGAACTGCTGGTCATGGTGGACGCGCTCAAGCGCGCATCGGCCGAGCGCATCTGCGCGGTGATCCCCTACTTCGGCTACGCCCGCCAGGACCGCCGCCCGCGCTCGACCCGCGTGCCGATCACGGCCAAGGTCGTGGCCAACATGCTGCAGGCCGTGGGCGTCGAGCGCGTGCTGACCATGGACCTGCACGCCGACCAGATCCAGGGCTTCTTCGACATCCCCGTGGACAACATCTATGCCACGCCGGTGCTGCTGGGCGACCTGCGCCAGAAGAACTACGAAGACCTGATCGTCGTCTCCCCCGACGTGGGTGGCGTGGTCCGCGCCCGTGCGCTGGCCAAGCAGCTCGGCTGCGATCTGGCCATCATCGACAAGCGCCGCCCCAAGGCCAACGTCTCCGAAGTCATGCACGTGATCGGTGACATCGACGGCCGCAACTGCGTGATCATGGATGACATGATCGACACGGCCGGCACACTGGTGAAGGCCGCCGAGGTGCTCAAGCAGCGCGGCGCCAAGAGCGTCTACGCCTATTGCACGCACCCGATCTTCTCGGGCCCCGCCATCGACCGCATCGGCAACGGCGACGCCCTGGACGAGGTCGTGGTCACCAATACCATTCCACTGAGCGCCGCCGGCCAGGCCTGCAGCAAGATCCGCCAATTGTCCGTGGCCCCCCTGATTGCCCAGACGATCCAGCGGATTTCCACCGGTGATTCGGTGCTGAGCCTGTTCTCGGAATAGAATAGCGGGCTTTGTAGCCAAGATCTGCAAACCTCCTTCGGGAGGTTTGCGCGTTCCGGGCCGGTCTTCGGGCCGTTGCGGAACCATCGCAAGAGCAGCCATCTCCCGAGGGGACTGGCGTTCTTTTATCAACGGATGAGGCTGGTCGCGGTCCATCCATCTAGGAGTTAGTTATGCAATTCGTCGCTTTTGAGCGCGCCAAGCAAGGTACGGGTGCGAGCCGCCGTCTGCGCAATTCGGGCAAGGCCCCTGGCATCGTCTACGGTGGAGCCGCCGAAGCCCAACTGATCGAGATCGATCACAACGCCCTGTGGCACGCCCTGAAGAAGGAAGCGTTCCACTCCAGCGTGCTGGACATGGAAGTCAACGGCCAGACCTCCAAGGTCGTGCTGCGCGACGTGCAGTTCCACCCCTACAAGCAGCTGATCCTGCACGTGGACTTCCAGCGTGTCGACGACAAGACCAAGGTGCACCTGAAGGTGCCGCTGCACTTCGAAGGCGCGGAACAGTCCCAGGCCGTCAAGGTCGAGAACTGCACGGTCACCCCCCTGATCCACGAACTGGACGTGGTGTGCATGCCCGCCCAGCTGCCCGAATTCATCAAGGTGGACCTGAGCGGCCTGAACTCCAAGTCGACCCTTGGCCTGCAAGGCGTGAAGCTGCCCAACGGCGTGAAGGCTGTGGTGCGCGGCTCCAACAAGAACCCCGCCCTGATCTCCATCAAGCTGCCCGAAGTGGCTCCCGATGCAGGCGCAGCTCCCGCTGCCGCCCCGGCCGCTCCGGCCAAGAAGGGCAAGAAGTAATTCCTGGCTTTCCCCTGCGGCGGCTCCGGCCGCTGCAGTCCATGCAAAAGGCCCACCTCGCGTGGGCCTTTTGCATGGCCGCTCCCTCCCCGGCCTGCCACGGCCGCCATGGAGATAATCGCCGGATGATCAAATTGTTTGTCGGACTGGGCAACCCCGGGCCGGAGTATGAGGACACCCGCCACAACGCGGGCTTTTGGTGGATCGATGCGCTGGCGCGCGAGCTCAAGGTGAACCTGACTCCAGAGCGCAGCTACTTCGGACTCATGGCACGCACCAGCGTGCGCGGCGAAAGCGTCTGGCTGCTAGAGCCCCAGACCTTCATGAACCTCTCGGGCAAGTCCGTGGGCGCGCTGGCACGCTTTTTCAAGATCCAGCCCCAGGAAGTTCTCGTCGTCCATGACGAGCTGGACTTTGCGCCCGGCCAGGTCAAGCTCAAGCGCGGAGGCAGCCACGGCGGCCACAACGGGCTGCGCGACATCCATGCCCAGCTCGGCTCCCCCGACTACTGGCGGCTGCGCATAGGCATAGGCCATCCGGGCCACAAGGCCGAGGTCGCCAACTGGGTGCTCAGGAAACCCGCACCCGATCAGCGCCAGCTGATCGAGGACAGCATCGCCCACTCCCTGAAGGCCTGGCCCGAGCTGCAGGCCGGCGACATGGACAAGGCCACGCTGCTGATCCACACCACCAAGCCCCCGCGTCCCAAGCCTGCGCGCGCGGCATCGACCGAGCCAGGAGACCCGGACAAGGCCTAGCCCGGAGCCTGCGCCTGCAGGCGCAGGAACTTCTGCATCAGGGTTTCGCGGTCCTCGACATGGGCAGGATTGACCGGAATGCAGGCCACTGGGCAGATCTGCACGCACTGCGGCTCATCGAAGTGGCCCACGCATTCCGTGCACTTGCTGTGCTCGATCTCGTAGTAGGCCTCGCCCATGGAGATCGCGTCGTTCGGGCACTCGGGCTCGCACACATCGCAGTTGATGCATTCGTCGGTGATCATCAGCGCCATGGCAGCTCCTTCACGGACACGCGCACCTGGGATCCCGCGCAGCGGCTGGCAATGGGGCGGCTCGCCATAGGGCGGCACGCCATGGAGGCAACGGGTGTCATGGCGCCATTATCCCGTCCGCACCATAGTCATGGCACCCGAACGGACTTGTCGCGGCATGGCGCGAACGCACCGGAAAATCGCCTGGATGCTGCGCGCATCGCTGGCGCACAGTACCATTCGGGCCCAAGGCCTGCCCCATCCGCGGCCATGAATCTCCCCGACCTGTCCATGGCCCACAGCGCCCACGAACGCACCGACCATCCATGAGCATCTTCCTGCTCAAGCGCCTGCTGATGCTGGCAGCCACGCTGCTGGGTGCCTCGGCCGTGGTTTTCGGCGTGCTTGAAGTGCTGCCGGGCAACGCCGCCCAGATGCTGATGGGCCCCGATGCCTCGCCCGAGGCGGTGCAGGCGCTGGCGGTACAGCTGGGCCTGGACCGGCCGGCCTGGCAACGATACGCGCAGTGGCTGCAAGGTCTGCTGCACGGCGACATGGGCCTGAGCTACGCCTACAGCACGCCGGTCAGCGATCTCGTACTCGAGCGCCTGGCCGTCACCGTTCCCCTCGCCGTGATGGCCATGCTCATCACCACCGTGCTGGCCCTGGCCGCCGGTATCTATGCGGCCGCGCGCCACAACCGCTGGGGCGATCTGGGCGTCATGGGCCTGGCGCAACTGGGTATCGCCATTCCCAACTTCTGGTTCGCCATCCTGCTGATCCTGGTGTTCTCGGTGAAGCTCCAATGGTTCTCCGCAGGCGGCTTCCCCGGCTGGAGCGAAGCGGACGGCGGTGGTCCGCTACCCGCGCTGCGGGCGCTGCTGCTGCCGGCGATCTCGCTGGCCGTGGTGCAGGCGGCCATCCTGGCCCGCATCACGCGCTCCGCCGTGCTGGAGGTGCTGCGCGAGGATTTCGTGCGCACGGCACGCGCCAAGGGCCTGTCGCGCCGTGCCGTCCTCTGGGGCCATGTGCTGCGCAACGCCATGATCCCCGTGCTCACCGTCATGGGGCTGCAATTCGCACAGTTGCTGGCCGGCACCATCGTGGTGGAGAACGTGTTCTACCTGCCGGGCCTGGGCCGGCTGATCTTCCAGTCCATCGCCAACCGCGACCTCATCGTCGTGCGCAACTGCGTGCTGCTGCTGGCGGCCATGGTGGTGGTCATCAACTTCGCCGTGGATGTGCTGTACGCAGCCATCGACCCACGCATCGAGGCCAGCGACATATGAGCCCATCGGACAGTCAACTTGCGTCCCCGGCAGCGCCTGCGGAACACCTGCCCACGCGGGCGGTCACGCGCCAGGCGCCGGCGGGCCTGGCGCGACGCATGCGGGGACACCGCAGTTTCATGCTGGGCGGGGCGCTGACCCTGCTGCTGCTGACGGCCGCGCTGCTGTCCTTCTTGTGGACCCCGGGCTCGGCCTACGACATGGATCTGGAAGCCAAACTGCTGGCGCCTGCAAGCACGCACTGGCTGGGCACCGACGCCTTCGGGCGCGATGTGGCCTCGCTGCTACTGATCGGTGCGCGCAGCTCCATCCTGGTCGGCGTGATCGCCGTGGGCATGGGGCTGTCCATCGGCGTGGTGCTGGGGCTGGTGGCGGCAGCATACAGGGGCTGGGTGGAGGAGGCCATCATGCGCCTGGCCGACTTCAGCTTTGCCTTCCCCGCACTGCTTTCGGCCATCATGCTCACGGCCGTGTTCGGCGCGGGCATCGTCAACGCCATCATTGCCATCGGCATCTTCAACATTCCCACGTTCGCACGCATCACACGGGCCTCGGCCAAGGCCGTGTGGGCACGCGAATACGTGCTGGCCGCCAGGGCCTGCGGCCATGGCCGCGCCAGCATCACCTGGCACCATGTGCTGCCCAACATCCTGCCGGTGCTGGTGGTGCAGGCCACCATACAGTTCGCGCTGGCCATCCTGGCGGAAGCCGCCCTGTCCTACCTGGGACTGGGCACGCAGCCTCCCCAGCCATCCTGGGGACGCATGCTGAGCGAGGCCCAGACCCTGATGTTCCAGGCACCGCTGCTGGCCGTATGGCCGGGACTGGCCATCGCACTGTCGGTGCTGGGCCTCAATCTGCTGGGCGACGGCCTGCGCGATCTGCTCGATCCGCGCCTGTCACGGCAGCGCTGAAGGACGCGGCATGCCCCTGCTCGAAGTCTCCGGCCTCACCATCACCTTGCAGACCCCGCGCGGTCGCGCGCGTGCCGTGCAGAATCTGGAGTTCATCCTGGAGCGCGGTGCCACGCTGGGCCTGATCGGGGAGTCCGGCTGCGGCAAATCGCTGACGGCCCTGGCACTGATGGGTCTGCTGCCCGAGCATGCACAGGTCGATGGCAGCATCGTGCTCAATGGCCAGGAACTGCTGGACCTGGGCGAGGATGCGCTGTGCCGCCTGCGTGGCAACCGCATGGCCATGGTGTTCCAGGAGCCGATGACGGCGCTCAATCCCGTGCACAGCGTAGGACGGCAGGTGGCCGAGCCGCTGCGCCGCCACCTGGGCCTGGGTCGCCAGGCGGCACGCGCGCAGGCGGTGGCATTGCTGGAACGCGTGGGCATTGCAGGCGCGACCGGGCGCTACGACGACTTCCCGCACCAGTTCTCGGGCGGGCAGCGCCAGCGCATCACCATCGCCATGGCCCTGGCCTGCGGGCCCGACCTGCTGATCGCCGACGAGCCCACCACCGCCCTGGACGTGACCGTGCAGCAACAGATCCTGGACCTGCTCCAGGAACTGGTGGCCGAGCATTCCATGGCCCTGCTGCTGATCTCGCACGACCTGGGAGTGATCGCCCAGAACGTGGAGCAACTGCTGGTCATGTACGGCGGCACCGTGGTCGAAAGCGGCATGACCGAAGCCATCTTCGCGCGCCGCGCCCATCCCTACACGCGCGGCCTGTTCGCTGCACGGCCACAATGGAACGCGCGGGCGCCGGACAGCCCCCGCCAGGACCGCTTGCCCACCATTGCCGGGACCGTGCCCGAGCTGGTGGACCTGCCCGCCGGATGCGCCTTCGCGGGCCGCTGCGACTTCACGGAGCCGGCTTGCCACAGCGAGCGCCCCCGCTGCATGGTGCTGCAGCGCCCGCAGCGCCCCACGCCGTCGTCCCTCCAGGCCTGGGCACAGCCCCACGTGGTGCGTTGCCGGCGCCCCGAAGCCATTGCACCAGACCCTTTGGCAGCAGGAGCCGCCGAATGACGGCGCACGATGCCCCGCCCCTCGACGGCGCGCCTCTGCTGCAGGTGACGCAGCTGGCCCGCAGCTACCAGTTGCCGCGCCGCTCGCTGTGGCGTGCCCCCCAGCCGGTGCATGCGCTGCGTGGCGTGGACTTCACGCTGGCCGCCGGACGCAGCCTGGGCGTGGTCGGGGAATCGGGCTCGGGCAAGTCCACGCTGGCGCGGCTGGTGATGGCGCTGGACAGGCCCAGCGCCGGCAGCGTGCGGCTGCTCGGCCAGGATCTGCACCGCCTCTCAGGCCAGGCCCTGCGCGCCGCGCGCCGCGATTTCCAGATGGTGTTCCAGGATCCCTATGGCTCCCTGGATCCGCGCATGACCGTGGAGCACATCGTCTGCGAGCCCCTGACGGCCCAGCCGCTGCCTGCGGCGCGGTCCGCGCGCCGCGACCTGGCCGGTGCCACGCTGGAGCAGGTCGGACTGCGCAGCCAGGACCTGGACAAGTACCCCCATGAGTTCTCCGGTGGCCAGCGCCAGCGCATCGCCATCGCACGTGCGCTGATCACCCGCCCGCGCCTCATCGTGGCCGACGAGCCCGTGAGTGCGCTCGACGTCTCGGTCCAGGCCCAGGTCCTGAACCTGCTGCGGGATCTGCAGCGGCAACTGGGCCTGTCCTACCTGTTCATCAGCCACGATCTGGCCGTGGTGCGCCACCTGTGCGATGAGGCCATCGTGCTCAAGGATGGCCTCATCGTCGAGCGCGGAGCACCGCAGCAGCTGTTCCACGCCCCGCAACATCCCTACACGCAGGCCCTGGTCAGGGCCGTTCCGCGGCTCACGCTGCAGCACCGCGGCTAGCCTCTGCCATGGCCCAAGGCCGCGCACCTGTGCGTGCTGGTGTAAAAACACTGCTGCAGGCCGCAGCCAGCGGCCCGAGCCCCCTTGCAAGAATTTCCGGAGACCTGTTCATGTTCAACCGCCGTTCCCTGCTGGCCCGCTCCGCTGCCGCCGGCCTGCCCCTGCTGATGCCCTGGCCCGCACTGGCCCAGAGCCGCAAGGACAGCGTCACGCTGGCGATGACGCTGGAGCCACCGGGGCTGGACCCCACGGCAGGCGCAGCTTCCTCCATCGGCGAGATCGTGCTCTACAACCTGTTCGAGACACTGACCAAGATCAACTCCGACGGCAGTGTCTCCCCCCTGCTGGCCGAGAGCTGGGAAGTCTCGCCGGACCTCAAGACCTACACCTTCCGCCTGCGCAAGGGCGTGGGCTTCCAGAACGGCGAGCCCTTCAACGCCCACAGCGTGAAGTACTCCTTCGATCGCGCCGGCGACGACAAGAGCACCAACAAGGACAAGCGCACCTTCGCGGCACTGACCACGCGCGTGGTCGATGACCACACGGTGGTGGTCATCAACAAGGACATCGATCCCGACTTCCTCTTCGTGCTGGGCCAGGCCACTTCCATCATCGTCGAACCCAAGAGCGCGGCCACCAATGCCACGCGCCCCATCGGCACCGGCCCCTACCAGTTGGGCAGCTGGAACAAGGGGGCGGCAGTCACGCTCACGGCCTGGCCCCAGTACCGCACGGCCCCGAGCCTGCGCATACGCCGGGCCACTTTCCGCTTCATCTCCGATCCTGCCGCCCAGGTCGCTGCCCTGCTGGCAGGCGATGTCGATGCCTTCCCGCGCGTGACCCCGCGCAGCGTCGCCCAGTTCAAGGCCAATGGCCGTTTCCAGGTCGTGGTCAGCGGCTCGCGCGCCAAGACCATCCTGGCCATGAACAACGCGCGCAAGCCCCTGAACGACGCACGCGTGCGCCGTGCCATCGCCGCCGCCATCGACCGCAAGGCCGTGATCGACGGCGCGGGCGACGGCTACGGCCTGCCCATCGGCAGCTACTACGTGCCCACGGCCTTCGGCTATGTGGACACCACGGGCATCAATCCGTTCGACGTGGAAAAGGCCAAGGCCCTGCTGTCCGAGGCCGGCATCAAGACGCCGCTGGAGCTGACCATGACCCTGCCGCCCACACCCTACGCCCGCCAGGGCGGCGAGGTGATCGCCGCGCAACTGGCCAAGATAGGCATACGCGCCAGGCTGCAGAACGTCGAATGGGCCCAGTGGCTGTCGGGCACCTACACCCTCAAGAACTACGACCTGACGCTGATCTCCCATGTAGAGCCCTTCGACCTCGGCAACTTCGCCAAGCCCGACTACTACTGGGGCTACCAGTCCGCGCAGTTCAACGAGCTCTACGACAAGATCAAGAACGCCTCGCGCCCCGCCGACCGCTCGCGGCTGCTGGGTGATGCCCAGCGGCTGCTGGCCCAGGAATCGGTACACGCCTTCCTCTACACCCCGCAGTGGGTCACGGTGGCCAACAAGAGCCTGCGCGGCCTGTGGAAGGACATGCCTGTCTTCGTCAACGACCTCTCGGCCCTGTCCTGGGCCGGCTGAGCCGAAGGCGACACGGCCGCCTGCCATGGCGGCCCACACTGGGCCGCACATTCCCACAGGAGAAGCCTTGATGACTGCCATGCCACCTGCCCCGGGCCAGGCCCTGCACGACCTGCCCGCCCATGAGTTGCTGCGCGCCTACCGGGCGCGCAGCCTCTCGCCCGTCGAGGTGCTGGACGCGCTGCTGGCCCACGTGCAGCGCTGGGAACCGCAGTTGCACGCCGCCTACCTTCTGCGGCCCGAAGCGGCCCTGGCCCAGGCGCGTGCAAGCGAGGCCCGCTGGCTGCGCGGCGACCCCATGGGCCTGCTCGATGGCGTGCCCGCCACGGTCAAGGACAACATCGCCACGCGCGGAGACCCCACGCCTGTGGGCACGGCCGCCATGCCTCTGGTCGCGGCGCCGCAGGATGCACCGCCAGCGGCCCGGCTGCGCGAGGCCGGCGCCATCGTCTTCGCCAAGACCACCATGCCCGACTACGGCATGCTGTCCTCGGGCCTGTCCTCGCTGCACGGCAACACCTTCAATCCCTGGGACCTCGGAAAGACACCAGGCGGCTCCAGCGCAGGGGCGGGCGCCGCGGCCGCCGCGGGCTATGGCCCCCTGCATGTGGGCACCGACATCGGCGGCTCCATCCGCCTGCCCGCGGGCTGGTGCGGCATCTTCGGCCTCAAGCCCAGCCTGGGCCGCGTGCCCATCGATCCGCCCTATACGGGCCGCTGCGCCGGCCCCATGACGCGCACCGTCGCCGATGCGGCGCTGATGATGCAGGTGCTGTCCCGGCCTGACGCGCGCGACAGCATGGGCCTGCCCGCGCAGGACATCGCCTGGACCGGCTTCGACATGGATCCTGCCCAGGTCCGCGGCCTGCGCATCGGCCTGCTGCTGGAGGCCGGCTGCGGCCTGCCCGTGCAGCCCGCGGTGCGCGCCACCGTGGAGCAGGCCGCACGCTGGCTGGAGGCCGCCGGCGCCCATGTGGAGCCGATGCGGCCCTGGCTGACGCCGCAGATGCTCGACGGCCTGGACCAGTTCTGGCGCATGCGCTCGCACATGGACCTGCAGGCCCTGCCGGCCGCGCAGCGCGCCATGGTCCTGCCCTTCATCCGTGACTGGGCCGGCAGTGCCTCGGCGCTGACGCCCGCGCAGCTGTACATCGCCAGCCAGCAATCCCACCTGGTGCGCGTGGCCACCGTCCAGGCCACGGCAGCCTTCGACTACGTGCTGTCGCCGGTGGCCCCCATCACGGCGTTTGCCGCGCAGATGCCCTGCCCCACGAATGATCCGCTGCGTCCGCTGGAGCACATTGCGTTCACGGTGCCCTACAACATGTCGGAGCAGCCTGCAGCCTCCGTGCCCTGCGGCCACGACGGTGCCCTGCCCATCGGCGTGCAGGTCGCCGGGCGCCGCTTCGACGACCTGGGCGTACTGCGGCTGTCCCGTGTGCTCGAGCAATTGCGCCCGTCCCCGCCCGCCTGGCCGACGCCGCCCCGCGCTACTCCAGCCGAATCCCCGCGTCCTTGACGATGCGTCCCCAGCGCGGAAGGTCGCGCTCCATGACGGCGGCCAGTTCCTCCGGGCTGCTGCCCACCGGGCGCAGGCCCATGGATACCAGGCGGCCGCCGAGCTCGGGCGCGGCCACGACGCGCCGCACCTCGGCCGACAGCCTGTCGACGATGGGACGGGGCGTTCCCGCCGCCACGAAGGTGGCGAACCATCCATTGGCCTCGAACCCCGCCAGACCCGACTCGGTGAAGGTCGGCACATCGGGCAGCGCCGGATGGCGCTGCATGCCCGTGATGGCCAGGATGCGGATCTTGTCGGACTTCAGATGGGCATGGGCCGAGGACACGTCGATGAAGCCCGAGGACAGTTGTCCACCCAGCACATCGTTGACCAGCGGCGCCGCGCCCTTGTACGGGATCAACGCCAGGTCCAGCCCCGCCTTGGCCCGCAGCAACTCGCCATGCATGTGCGAGGAGGTTCCATTGCCATAGTTGCCGTTGCTGTACTTGCCGGGATGGGCCTTGACCAGGGCAATGAACTCCTTGAGCGTCGCGGCCGGCACCTCGCGTGGCACCACGAGCAGGTCCGAGGAAAGGGCCACCTGCGAGACCGGCGCGAAATCCCTGAGCACGTCATAGGGCAGCTTCGGGTACAGCGCCGGCGACTGGATCATGGCCGTGATCCCCAGCAGCAGGGTATGGCCGTCGGGCGCCGACTTGGCCACCACATCGTTGCCGATGATCCCGCTGGAGCCCGGCCGGTTCTCCACCACCACGGGCTGGCCCCAGGCCTGGCTCAGTTGCTGGGCAATGATGCGGCCGATGATGTCCGTGCCTCCCCCGGCCGGATAGGGGATCACCATGCGCAGTGGCCTGGAGGGATAGGCAGCGGGGCCCTGCGCCCAGGCGATGGGCGAGGCCGCTCCCAGGACCGTACTGGCCGCGCACGCCATGGCCGCCCGCAGGCAGCCGCGTCGACTGGATTCCATGGCTTGTCTCCTTGTGCTGTGTACGGCACCCTCCTGTGCGGGGTGCATGCCCTGCCATGGGGCAGAGGTCCATCGACAGTGTGGCCATGGCGGCTCGAGCCACCAATCACCGAACGGCTCAAAATGATTGGCAAAAAAGATCAGCGGCCGCGTCGCTGGGCCTGCCGATAGGCGCCTGGCGGCAGGCCGGTCCACCCCTTGAAGGCGCGGTGAAAGGTGCTGGCCTCCGCAAAGCCCACACGGGCCGCGATATCGGCCAGCGTCAGTTCGCTCCGGTGCAGCAGTTCGATGGCCGCATCACGACGCAGATCATCCTTGAGGGACTGAAAGCCCAGGCCCTCGTCGCGCAGGCGGCGGCGCAGGGTCTGAGGCGTCATCGACAGCGCGGCTCCGACCTGCTCCAGCGAAGGCAGCTCGCCCGCCAGATCGCGCCGCAGCAGATGCCGGATGCGTTCGCCCAGCCGGGCCCGGCCACGGTAGCGGATCACCAGCCCCATCGGTGCCTGGCCCAGGAACTCGACCAGGCTCTGCGGACTCTGCACCACCGGCAGCTCCAGCCACCGGGCATCGAACTCCAGCCCGGTGAAGTCACAGCCCGGCCGCAGCGGCGCGAGAAACAGGCGCTGCGCCTCCGTGCCATAGGGCATGCTGTCGGCGGGCGCGCACACGCCCGTCAGCTCGATCCTGCGCGATACCAGCCAGGACATGACGCCATGGCCCAGAAAGCAGAACGAGCGCTCGGCATAGGCCAGCGGCGCGTCGCGCTCGCGCCGCGAGACCACGGCGATGCGGGCCATGCCGCCGGCCACCTGCAACCTCGGCGTGAAATCATGGAGCACCAGCCGGTAAAAACGCAGGCCGGCGTGCAAGGCCTCGCCCAGCGTGCGGCAAGGCTGCATGATCCGGCAGGCCTGGGCGAAGCTGCCCACGGGCAGCGGATGCCGGCACAGGCCCCACAGCTCGTCGCGGCAGACACGGCGCAGCACGCGGATCAGCGCCGCGTACTGCGCCTGGGTCACGCGCGACAGCGGCGCATCCAGCAGGGCCGGCGAAATACCGGCGCGGCGCAGGATGGCAGGCACATCCATGCCATTGCGCTGCGCGCCCTGCACGATCTGCAGGACCTGGGCAATGGCGATGGTGTGGGCCGTGGTCTGTGGCATGGGCGGGGTGGAGGCGGCCCCGGATGGGTCGGTCAGTGCCGCCCGCCATTGTCTCCATCAAGGCCCCATATATCGATCCAGGAATCCCAGCACCCGCTGCTCGTAGGGCTGGGGCGCGTAGTCGTACAGGTCCACATGCGCGGCGCCCTCCACCATCCACAGCGCCTTGGGTTCACGCGCCGCCTCGAACAGCTCGCGGGTTTCCGCGGGCGTGGTGTGCCGGTCCTGCAGGCCGGCCGCGATCAGCACGGGAGCGCCCAGCGCCTTCACATGGTCTATGGGGCGCAGTTGTGCCAGCTCCAGATGCAGGCGCAGCGGTAACTGCCACGCCAGCAAGGGCGTGACCAAGTCCGCCAGCCAGCCGATGTGCGCGCGCACGCGGTTGTCTATGGCTTGCCGGATGTCGGGAAACACGGACTCCAGCACCACCACATCCGGCCCCGGCACCACGTGGGACAGAAGCAGTGCCGCACCGCCCAGCGATGTACCGAGCACCGCGACTTTCTCGCCCGGCAGCTGTTGCCGCACATAGGCCATGGCGGCACGAACGCCCGCGCCCTCGGCCATGCCGAAACTGATGCGCTCGCCGCTGCTTTCGCCATGCGCGGGCAGGTCGATCAGGCAGACGGAATATCCCTGCCGACGAAGCATGCGCGCACGCGCCAGCATGGCGAGCCGGTCTGCGTACACACCATGCAGCAGCAGCACGGCACCATGGCCCGGCTGCCCCTTGGCGAACCAGCCCCTGACCTGCCCTCCATCGTCGGTGGGCAACTGCAGCGTCTGGGCCGGCCAGTCTGCGGGCGGCGCGCCGAGAGGCCGGCGGTCTGGCTGGCTCAGCAGGCTGCCCACCAGCCAGGCTGCCACCATCAGCAGGACCAACCCGGCCACGCCCGCCATCAGCAGGGCGGCAAGCCATGAAAGATTGCGCAAGCGAGAAAGCATGGCGTGGACTGTGCCACGGCCCGGCCGCTGCGCCATGGCCGGTGGTGAAAAGCAGCGTGTTCCTAGCGCTGCACCAATGCCAGCCGCACGGCCATGCCCAGGAAGACCAGCCCGGCCACACGATTGAGCCAGTTCTGGGCACGCACGGAGCGCTGAAGCAGCACACCGAACCAGCCCGAGCAGCAGGCAATGGCACCGAACACCAGCAGCGCCGCCAGCATGAACACACAGCCCAGCACCATCACCTGCGTGGCCACGCTGCCGCGTGCAGGGTCCGCGAACTGCGGCAGAAAGGCGAGGAAGAAAATCAGCACCTTGGGATTGGTGAGGTTCATCACCACGCCACGCCCCACCCAGCGCAGCGCCCTGGCAGGGGTCAGCAGGTCGCCGGTGGCGGCCTGCGGCATCTCGCCCGGCCGGGCCACGGCGCGCAGGGCTCCCCAGGCCAGCCATGCCAGATAGGCCGCGCCACACAGCTTGATGGCGGTGAACAGCAGGGGCGAGGCCGCGACCAGCGCCGCCAGCCCCAGGGCCACGGCCGCCGTGTGCACCACCAGGCCCAGGCACAGGCCCAGCACCACGCACAGACCCACGCGCCAGCCGCGCTGCGCCGACTGCATGAGCACGAACAGGTTGTCCGGCCCCGGGCTCAGTCCCAGCAGCACGGCCACGCCAAAAAAGGCCAGCAGGGTTTCCATGGTCGGCATCGCATCGCTCCTCTCAACATATCCAGGCTTGCGCAGGGCGGATTTCAGCCCTGCGCCGTGACGATCCAGCCTTCCAGCGGATCCAGATCATGGGGCAACCCATAGAGCACATCGCCCTTCCGATGGCATGCCGCCGCCCAGGCAGCCTGCAACATGCAGATGACGGCGTCGAGCCGGTCACCGCAGCCATCGGACAGCAGCTGTTCCCGCAATGCGAGAGCGCCGCCCCCATCCCCCGCGCCGCCGCCTATCCGAAGTCGCAGCGACAATGGGTTCGCGCCGCACTCCAGGGCCTCGATCAGATGCGCACGCGAGCGGCGGCGTTCGGCTGTCTGCCGCGCGGGATCATCGCTCTTGTAGCTGCTGCGCCCGAGCACGGCTCGCGCCAGCATGCCGGGATAGGCCTCCAGCGCCACGCGGTGGGCATCGCCCCGGCAGGCTGGCTGAAGGCCCGGCAGGTGCACTCCAGCCGCGCGCAGCAGGGGAAGGCCGGCATGCAGCATATAGGCCACGGGCGGGTTCACCCATTTCATGGATGGGCTGGCACCGGCCGGCCTGTCCGTCGCCCGATGCGCGAACTTGCCGCCCGCGGGCCGTGCCGCGCAAAAGGCCTTGAAGCGCTCGCGGATCTCCTCGCGTGTCAGTCCGGCATAGTGGTCCATGCAGGCCGCCCAATCGGTCGGCCAGCCCAGTTGCTCCACCAGCTCGCGCGGCAACCCGAAAGGCAGGTCGAAACCACCGACCCAGGCCGGTTCTGCCGGCAAAGCCAGCCAGGCAGCCCATTCACCCAGGGAGGCGAAGCCGCGCAATCCGTCCAGAACCACCAGGCCCTCGTCCAGCAGGCGCCCGAAGGCCATGGCGATGGGCTTGCGTGTCGACGGCCGGCTGCTGAAATCGCAGCCCACCACCTGCATGGCCTCCATCACCGCCATGGCACTCAGCCCAGACCCAGTGCCGTCACGCCGGCCGCGATGCACACAGCCCCCGCGATGCGCGCGGCCCGGTCGCCTTCGCGCAGCAGGTGTCCGCCAATCAGCGCCGCGAACAGCATGGACACCTCGCGCGCGGGCGCCACATGCGACATGGGTGCATCCTGCATGGCATACAGCACCAGCACGTAGGCAATGGGGCTGATCAGCGCCACCAGGGCCGCGAAGCGCCACTGGGCATGCCACAGACTGCGCGCGGTGGGCAGGTCGCGCAGCACCACCGGCGCCAGCAGGAACACGCGCACGAAGTTGCCCATGTAGTCGATGAGGATGGGCGACATCAGCAGCATCTTGACGCCATAGCCGTCCACCACGGTATAGCTGGCGATGAAGGCGCCTGTCAGCAGGCCGTACCACAGGCCCATCCGCAGGCGCTCGCGTGCCTCGGGGTCATGGCGCGCGCGCAGCAGTCCGGGGCCGCCCGCGATCAGGAACACGCCCACGACCACGCCCGCGATACCCAGCACGCCCAGCGAGGAGATCCGTTCGCCAAGGAAGACGATCGCCACCATGGAAGACAGCAGCGGCCCCGAGCCTCGCGCCAGCGGATAGACCACGGTCAGGTCGGCGCTGCGGTAGCCGCGCAGCAGCGTCACATAGTAGGCCACGTGCAGCAGGCCGCTGATGGTCACGACCACCCATTCGGCCCGGCCCCACAGCGGCACCACGTCGCGCCCCACCCACCAGCCCAGCGGGGCCCAGATCACCATCATGATGACGGAGGTGAAGAAGGCGAAGCGCGAGTCGCCGCCGGCCTTCTTGGCCACGATGTTCCAGCCGGCGTGCACCAGTCCGGCGATGATGATCAGGGCAAAGGCTTGCAGTGACATGGTGGAGGGAGGGGAAAGAAAAAAGGCCGCGCACTGCGCAGCCTGGGGTGTGTAGCCGGGCGTGCGGGGACGCCGCCCCTGGATTCACTTGCGGCTGGATACCAGCGAGAGGAACTCGCGGCGCAGTTCCGGATTGGTCAGGAAGGCACCTCGCATGACGGAGTTCAGCATCTTGCTGTCCATCTCGCGCACGCCGCGCCAGGACATACAGAAATGCGAGGCCTCCATGACCACGGCCAGGCCGTCGGGACGGGTCTTTTCGAGGATCAGGTCGGCCAGCTGGATGATGGCCTCTTCCTGGATCTGGGGACGGCCCATGATCCAGTCCACCAGGCGGGCGTACTTGGACAGGCCGATGACGTTGGTGTTCTTGTTGGGCAGCACGCCGATCCAGATCTTGCCGATCACCGGGCACAGGTGGTGGCTGCAGGCGCTGCGCACCGTGATCGGGCCGACGATCATCAGCTCGTTGAGGTGCTCGGCATTGGGGAATTCGGTGATGGCCGGCTGGGCCACGTAGCGGCCGCGGAACACCTCGTTGAGGTACATCTTGGCCACGCGGCGTGCCGTGGCGCGCGTGTTGTGGTCGTGCTGGGTGTCGATGACCATGCTGTCGAGCACACCCTGCATCTTGTCCTGCACTTCGTCGAGCAAGGCCTCCAGCTCGCCCGGCTCAATGAATTCGGAGATGTTGTCGTTGGCATGAAAACGCTTTTGCGCCTGCTTCAACCGCTCGCGGATCTTGACCGAGACGGGGACTCCCTCGGCTTCGCTGTCTTTTTTCATGTCGACGGGTTCTCTGAACATGGCTGGCATGGTAACAGCGAACCCGGCCCGCTGCACGCAAGGGATTTTGCCATCAAACCCTGGATCGGTCCGCGCAGGATGCTACATATTAAATAGCAAAAGACGATGAATGCGCACAGGCCGGGCCTACAGCTGGAATTCGGCGATCAACGGCAGGTGGTCCGACATCCGCCACCAGATTCGCCCCTTTGGCACATGCAGGCCCAGCGGCGTGAGGCCGCGCACGTAGACATGGTCCAACTGGGCCAGCGGCAGGCGCGAAGGGTAGGTGGGCACGCTGGGCAGCTCGTCGTACTCGTACAGGCCGAAGCCGGCCAGCATGCGCTTGATCTGCCCGCCCCAGTCGTTGAAATCGCCTGCCACCACCAGCGGTGCTCCCGGGGGCACCTCGCGCTCGATGAAGCGCTTGAGTTGCGTGATCTGGCGGACACGGCTGCCGGGAATCAGGCCCAGGTGCACGACGATGGTGTGCACGCGCCGGTGCTGCACCTCGACCTCCACATGCAGCAGGCCGCGCTGCTCGAAGCGGTGATCCGACATGTCCTCGTGCTGGTGGCCCACCACGGGCCAGCGCGTCAGCAGCGCATTGCCATGCTCCCCGTGGCGGGTGTAGGCATTGGTGCGGTAGACGGCCTCGTAGCCCAGCGGCGCGAGGTACTCGGCCTGGGGCACATGGGGCCAGCGGTCGAAGTACGCAGCCTCCTTGTGGTTCATCTTGCGCACTTCCTGCAGGCAGACGATGTCGGCATCGAGCTGCTCCACGGCCAGTCCCAGGTTGTGGATCTCCAGACGTCGCACCGGGCCCAGCCCCTGGACGCCCTTGTGGATGTTGTAGGTTGCGACGCGCAGTATCGAGGGACCGGGGTCCACCTGATGGGAATTCGCGTTTTCAGTCATGGCGGTTCGGGAACGCTGGCAAGGGTTTCAGTCCGGCTCCAGTCGGGCAAAGCGCGGAAGCAGCAAGATCGCCTCCGCGTTGGACGGTGAATAGCAGCGCCGGGCCGCTTCACGCCAATCATGCCAAGCAGATGCGGTATGTTCCCTCGGATTCAAGAACACGCCGGTGTAGGACGGAATCCGCAGCCCGAAAACCCTCTCGCGGTTGTGCCATACCCCCGGCGCATAGCGGTGCTGCCAGGCCGGATAGATCGTGTAGACATTCTCCAGTCCCCAGTCCTGGAGCAGGCAGTCCGGGGCATCGCCGTCGATGCCGGTTTCCTCTTGCACCTCGCGCAGCGCGGTATCGCGCCAGGATTCGCCTTCATGGTCCTTGCTGCCCGTCACGGACTGCCAGAATGCGTCGCCCTCCGGCGCGGGTGCCGTGCGGCGCAGCAACAGCACCTGCCCATCATCCCGGTAGATGATGACCAGCACCGATTCGGGAATCTTGAAGGCGGGCATGTGCCGCTCAGCCCTTGCCTGCGCCCGCCTTGGTCGCGACGGGCGGCGGCAGTTCCTTGGCCTGCAACGCGCGCACCTGGACGACGAGCTGGTTGTGGGCGTCCAGGAAGGCCGCTGCAATGACCTTGCCTTCGTTGGTATTGCTCCAGCCCGCGCCGGCCGCGCCCAGTCGCCCCAGCACCATGCCTCCGATGCCCAGGTCGGTGGTGCGCGCCGCGCCCGTGGCCGCGGCCACCTGTTCGGTGGTCTCATTGTCGGACAGCAGCAGCGCCGTCTGGGCCTCCTTGAACTTGACCTGCTCCACCAGGCCTGCCAGGCCGGCGATGTCGCGCAGCACCGGGATCATGGCGACCACGCCCGCCAGGCCCCGGCCGGCGTCCTGCTCGCTGAAGGTCAGGCTGGGGGTCAGCGTGTACTGGGCCTCAAAGCCCCGGCCCTTGCGCACCGTGGAGTTCTCGCGCAGCACGCCGGAATTCCTCAGGTCCTGCTCCTGCACGGTGCCGCGCAGACCGGCACCCCGGTCCACCACGCGAAAGCAGCCGCTTTGCTGGGCCAGCAGCTTGACCAGCGGCACGGGCGAGGCCGGCAGTTGGTAGCCGGAGCCCATGACATAGCCATTGGGATTCTCGGCCAGGGCCAGCGTGGCCACGGGCGCATCGCAGCGGACCAGCTCGCGCGAGCCGTTGTGGGCGCCCAGCGGGCCTGCCGAACCCGTGATCTCCGAACCGCCCTGCCCCAGCTCGGTCTTCTTCTCGCCACAGCCCGTCAGGCCAAGGCCGGCCACCATGGCCATCGATGCAACACCCAGGAAACGCATGGAGCCCTCCGCAAAAAGGAAAACGGCAGGAGCCATGCCAGCCCCTGCCGTCCGTATCAAGCCATCAGGCCCCTTGCTCAGCCCTGGGCAGGCAGAGGGTTGCGCAGGCGGATGTGCAGCTCGCGCAGCTGCTTCTCGTCCACCGGCGATGGCGCCTGGGTCAGCAGGTCCTGGGCGCGCTGGGTCTTGGGGAAGGCGATCACGTCGCGGATGGACTCGGCGCCCGTCATCAGCGTGATCAGGCGGTCCAGGCCGAAGGCCAGGCCGCCGTGCGGGGGCGCGCCGTACTGCAGTGCGTCCAGCAGGTAGCCGAACTTGGCGCGTGCGTCCTCGGCAGAGATCTTGAGCGCGTCGAACACCTTGCTCTGCACGTCGGCACGGTGGATACGCACCGAGCCGCCGCCCAGCTCCCAGCCATTCAGGACCATGTCGTAGGCCTTGGCCAGGCAGTTGGCAGGGTCCGTGACCATCAGTTCCTCATGGCCGTCCTTGGGCGAGGTGAACGGGTGGTGCACGGCAGCCCAGCGGTCGTTTTCCTCGTCGTACTCGAACATGGGGAAGTCGACCACCCACAGCGGTGCCCAGCGGTTCTCGAACAGGCCGTTGGCCTTGCCGAAGTCGCTGTGACCGATCTTGATGCGCAGGGCACCAATGGAATCGTTGACGATCTTTTCCTTGTCGGCGCCGAAGAACAGAAGATCGCCGTCCTGGGCACCCGTGCGCTGGAGGATCTCGGCAATGGCGGCGTCATGCAGGTTCTTGACGATGGGCGACTGCAGGCCATCGCGGCCCTTGGCCACTTCGTTGACCTTGATCCAGGCCAGGCCCTTGGCGCCGTAGATCTTGACGAACTCGGTGTACTGGTCGATCTCGCCGCGCGAGATCTGCGAGCCGCCGGGCACGCGCAGCGCGACCACGCGGCCGCCCTTGGTGGTGGCAGGCGTGGAGAACACCTTGAAGTCCACGTCCTTCATGACCTCGGTCAGCTCGGTGAATTCGAGCTTGACGCGCAGGTCCGGCTTGTCCGAGCCGAAGCGGAAGGCCGCGTCCTGGTAGGTCATGATCGGGAACTCGCCCAGGTCCACGTTCAGCTGGGTCTTGAAGACCTCGCAGATCATGCGCTGGAAGATGGCGCGGATCTCCTCTTCGCCCAGGAAGGAGGTCTCGCAGTCGATCTGCGTGAACTCGGGCTGGCGGTCGGCGCGCAGGTCCTCGTCGCGGAAGCACTTGGTGATCTGGTAGTAACGGTCGTAGCCGGCCACCATCAGCATCTGCTTGTACAGCTGGGGCGACTGGGGCAGCGCGAAGAACTCGCCGTCATGCACGCGGCTGGGCACCAGGTAGTCACGCGCGCCCTCGGGCGTGCTCTTGCCCAGCATGGGCGTCTCGATGTCGATGAAGCCTTCCTTGTCCAGGAAGTTGCGCACCTGGATGGCCGTGCGGTAGCGCAGCATCATGTTGCGCTGCATGTACGGGCGGCGCAGGTCCAGCACGCGGTTGGTCAGGCGCACGGTCTCGGACAGGTTCTCGTCGTCCAGCTGGAACGGCGGCGTGACCGAGGCGTTGAGCACGTTCAGTTCATGACACAGCACTTCGATCTGGCCGCTCTTGAGCTTGTCGTTGGTCGTGCCTTCGGGGCGTGCGCGCACCAGGCCCTTGACCTGCACGCAGAACTCGTTGCGCAGGCCTTCGGCGGTCTTGAACATCTCGGCGCGGTCGGGGTCGCAGACCACCTGCACGTAGCCCTCGCGGTCGCGCAGGTCGATGAAGATCACGCCGCCATGGTCGCGACGACGGTTCACCCAGCCGCACAGGGTAACGGTTTCGCCCATCAGGGCTTCGGTCACGAGACCGCAGTAGTGGGAGCGCATGGCCATGATGAAGATGCTTCCTGCGCCCCTGGAGGGCGCGACAGTTTGTTATTTGGATTCCGGGGGAGGGGTGAGATCGGGAGGAGTCACCACGCCCATCGAGACAATGTACTTGAGCGCGGCATCCACGCTCATTTCGAGTTCAATGCAGTCGCTCTTGCGGACGATGACGAAATAGCCGCCCGTGGGATTGGGAGTGGTCGGCACGAACACGCTCAGGTACTCGTCACGCAGGTAAGCCGCCACTTCGCCGCTGGGCGAGCCCGTGACGAACGCCACGGTCCACACCCCCTCACGCGGCCACTGCACCAGCACGGCCGTGCGAAAGGCGTTGCCGCTGTCCGAGAACACGGTGTCCGAGACCTGCTTGACGCTCGAATAGATCGAACGTACCACGGGTATGCGGCTGACCACGGCATCGCCCCAGGACACCAGCTTGCGGCCTATGAAATTGCTGGCCGCCGCGCCCACCACCAGCAGGATCAGCAGCGTCAGCACGACGCCGAAGCCGGGAATGTGAAAACCCAGCAGCCGGTCGGGATGCCAGGCCTCGGGCAGGATGGTCAGCGTCTGGTCCAGCGTGCCGATGATCCAGTTGAGCACACCCAGCGTGATCACCAGGGGAACGATCACCAGCAGACCGGCGAACAGCCATTTGCGCAGTGCGGACATGGGTAGTGCAGGCCTTGTTCAGTCGGCCGCGGCAGGCGCGGGCGCAGGAGCCGGTGATGCGGCGGGGGCGGGCGTCTCTGCCGCAGCGGGTGCCGGAGCGGCAGCGCCCTTGCCGCCGCTGTTCTTGAAGTCGGTCGCATACCAGCCCGAGCCCTTGAGCTGGAAGCCGGCGGCCGTCAGTTGCTTGGAAAAGGACTCGGCCCCGCAGGCGGGGCAGGTCGTCAGCGGGGCATCCGAGATTTTCCGCAGCACGTCCTTGGCATGGCCGCAGGAGCCACACTTGTACGCGTAAATAGGCATGGCGCTATTGAAAGGAGGATAGGTGCAAAACCCTCAATTATAGGCGCCCACCCGCATCAGACCTCCGCAGCACCAAATGCCTGGATTTCCTCGCGGCGGTCGGCAAGCCACTGGGGTGCCAGGGAGCCTCCGACCATGCCGCCGATCGCGGCCAGCAGGCCGGCCAGCTGCTGCGGGAAAGCCTCATGCAGTGCAGGAGTGACCATGAACACCACCCAGACGCCTATGCCCAGCACCACGGCAAAGATGGCACCCTGTGTGGTGGCGCGCCGCCAGTACAGGCCGAAGACCAGCGGCACGAAGGCGCCGACCAAGGGCACCTGGTAGGCACTGGAGACCAGTTCATAGATGGGCGTTCCCTCCATCTTGATGGAATAGGCCAGCACGCACACGCTGAAGACCAGCACGCTGATGCGCATGGCCAGCAGCATCTCGCGGTCGCTGGCATCGGTGCGGAACTGGCGCCAGATGTTCTCGGTGAAGGTCACGCTGGGCGCAAGCAGCGTGGCGGAAGCACAGGACTTGATGGCCGACAGCAGCGCGCCGAAGAACAGCACCTGCATGACGAAGGGCATCTTGTCCATCACCAGCGTCGGCAGCACTTTCTGGGGATCGTCCTGCAGCAGGGCGGCGGCCTCCTGCGGCATGATGATCAGCGCACTGGCCACGAGGAACATGGGCACGAAGGCGAAGAAGATATAGGCCGTGCCACCGATGACGGTGCCACGCGTGGCGGACCGCTCGCTGTCGGCCGACATCACCCGCTGGAACACGTCCTGCTGGGGGATGGAACCCAGCATCATGGTGATGGCCGCGCCGAAGAAGAAGAGGATCTCGTGCCAGCTCGGCTCGGGCCAGAACTGGAACAGGTCTCGGCTGGCCGCCAGATCGATCACCTTGCCCGCGCCGCCGGCCATGTCGCCGGCGAACCAGGCCAGCACCACCAGGCCGACGACCAGGATGATCATCTGCAGAAAATCCGTCACGGCCACCGACCACATGCCACCGAACAGCGTATAGGCCAGGATGGAGAGCACGCCGATGGTCATGCCCATGGGAATGCTGACCGAGCCGCCCGACAGCAGGTTGAACACCAGGCCCAATGCCGTGACCTGGGCGGACACCCAGCCCAGGTAGCTGAGCATGATGATCAGCGAGCAGATGATCTCGATGGATCGGCCATAGCGCTGGCGGTAGTAGTCGCTGATGGTCAGCAGCGTCATGCGGTAGAGCTTGCCGGCGAAGAACAGGCCCACAAGGATCAGGCACATGCCGGCACCGAAGGGGTCTTCGACCACGCCGCGCAGGCCGCCTTCGATGAATTTGGCGGGCACGCCGAGCACGATCTCCGAGCCGAACCACGTGGCGAACGTGGTGGTGATGATCATGTACATGGGCAGGTGGCGCCCGGCAATTGCGAAGTCGGCCGTGTTCTTGACCCGCCTGGCCGCCCACAGGCCGATGGCTATGGTCACGAACAGGTAGGCGATCACCATAGAGAGCAGCACGCTGGCACTCCTGTTTCAAAAGTGGGAAAGGGGAAAGGTCGCGAAAACCCGTTTTCTCAGTACCAGCGCATGCGCACGACCAGCTGCAGCAGGATCAGCGCGATGACGAAACCGATGCCCGCGCTGACAATGGCCTGCAGCAGGCGATTGGTGAGCTTTTGCTGCTGGAGCAGTTCCTTGAGCAGCGCATCGTTGTCGCCGCCACGGTGCGCGAGCCGCTGGTGGATCAGGCGCGGCAGCTCCGGAATGAGCTTGGCGTAGCGCGGCGCCTCGGCCAGCAGCTCGCGCCACAGGCGCTGGGGGCCCATCTGGTCGAGCATCCATTTCTCGAGGAAAGGCTTGGCCGTGCTCCAGAGGTCCAGGTTGGGGTCGAGCTGGCGGCCCAGCCCTTCGATGTTCAGCAGCGTCTTTTGCAGCAGCACCAGTTGCGGCTGGATCTCCACATGAAAGCGCCGCGAGGTCTGGAACAGGCGCATCAGCACCATGCCCAGCGAGATCTCGGCCAGAGGGCGATCGAAGTACGGCTCGCACACGGCGCGGATGGCGGCCTCCAGCTCATCCACGCGTGTGGTCGGCGGCACCCAGCCGCTTTCGATGTGCAGCTCGGCCACGCGCTTGTAGTCGCGTCGGAAGAACGCCGTGAAGTTCTGCGCCAGGTACTCCTTGTCGTATTCGGTCAGCGTGCCGACGATGCCGAAGTCCAGCGAGATGTAGCGACCGAAGGTTTCCGGCTCCAGGCTGACCATGATGTTGCCGGGGTGCATGTCGGCGTGGAAGAACCCGTCGCGGAACACCTGGGTGAAGAAAATGGTCACGCCATCGCGCGCGAGCTTGGGGATGTCCACGCCGGCCTCGCGCAGGCGCTCGACCTGGCTGATGGGCACGCCCTTCATGCGCTGCATGACCATCACGTCGGTACGGCAGAAATCCCAGTACACCTCGGGGATGAGCACCAGATCCAGACCCTCCATGTTGCGGCGCAGTTGCGCAGCATTGGAGGCTTCGCGGATCAGGTCCAGCTCGTCGTGCAGGTAGTTGTCGAATTCGGCCACCACCTGGCGGGGCTTGAGGCGCTTGCCGTCTGCCGACAGGCGCTCGACCCAGCGCGCCATCATGTGCATCAGCGCCAGGTCCTTGTCGATCACGGTCTTCATGCCCGGGCGCAGCACCTTGACGGCCACCTCGCGCTCCACGCCATCGCGGTCGCGGATCACCGCGAAGTGCACCTGGGCGATGGAGGCGCTGGCCACGGGCTCGCGCTCGAAGCGCACGAACACTTCGTCGAGCGGTTTGCGGAAGGCGCGCTCGATGGTGTCCACCGCGATCTGCGAATCGAAGGGCGGCACGCGGTCCTGCAGCCGCGCCAGTTCCTCGGCCACATCGGGCGGCATCAGGTCGCTGCGCGTGGACAGCACCTGGCCGAACTTCACGAAGATGGGGCCCAATTCCTCCAGCGCTTCACGCAGGCGCTGGCCACGCGGCTTGTCCAGCCTGCGGCCCAGCGTGAGCACGGCGCGTGCGCGGCGCATCCAGGGGTGCTCGAAGCTCGAGAGCACCAGTTCGTCGAGCCCGTAGCGGAACACCACCCAGAGGATGGTCAGCCCGCGAAGAAACCGGCTCATGGCTTGTCGTTCTCGAAACCGGGCAGGGCCACCACGGGGGCGCTGGCGGGAGCAGGGCTGCGTGCGGCCTCCGCGGCCGGCTCACCGGCATCGGGCTGCCCGCCCGCCATGCGCGCGCCCACGAACTGGCGCAGCGCCTGGGCGGCGCTGCGTGCCACCTTGGCGATCGTGTGGGCCGGCGCATCACCGATGATGCGGGCCAGGTCCTCCTCCACGTCCCATTCGACGTGGTCCACCAGCCAGTTGATGTCCGCCGCCAGTTGCACATCGCCCTCGATGCGTATGGAGGGCTTGTCGCCGCGCAACGCCACCTGGGCCAGCGCCAGCGGCGAGGTCTCGGTGACTTCGAGCAGCAGGTCGGGCTGGGCCCCCTCGGGGGCCACGTTGAACAGCCCCGCCGGCGTGATCTGCAAGGCCATGGAATAGCCGCGCCATTGCACGCGCGCCACGCGGCCCTTTTGCCGCACAAGGCGCTCCGTGGCCTCTCTTTCCTGCATCAGCACATGGTTGAGAAACAGCACGAGGCGCTGATGCACCTCGCTGACCAGCCATTGCGGAGGTTGCGGACCGGCCATCACGCGTTCCATGAGGCCGTTCAGGAAAGAAAAAGGGGACTGTGTTGCCATAGTCCCCGATTATTCCCGAAGTGAGAGGAATTACTGCAATGCCTGGACACCCGCCACCAGCCAGCCGCTGGCACCGCTCTTGGGCTTGGTCATGTTCCAGACCTCGCGGAAGGGCGTGGGGCCCGCCGAAGCGTCCTCACGGATCATGCCCGAGAATTCCACGCTGGCCATGTAGTCATTGCCCAGGTCCTCGATACCCAGCAGCTGGGCGTCGATCATGACCACGTCGGTCTGGTTGGGCTGACCGGGACGCTGGGCCTCGCGCTCGCTGAGCTGGCCACGGATCTCGGTCAGCATCTCGTCGGTCATCATCGCGCGCAGCGATGTGATGTCCGAACGGTCCCAGGCCGATTGCAGTGTCACGAAGTTGCGCTTGGCGGCCGTCAGGAAGCCCTCGGTATCGAAGCCTTCGGGAACACCCCAGTTCTGCGAGCCGGCCAGCGCCGAGCCGATCTGCACGCCGGAGCCCGAGGCCGCCGGCTGCAGGTTCTGTTCCCAGGGACGGGCCGCGGCGTCGTTGCCGACCTTCTCGGGGTTGTACTGGCGTGCCAGCGGCGCGCTGTCCACGCTGCCGGCATTGCCCGGACCCGCAGGTGCCGCGCCCTGGAACGCGAACGGACTGTTCTGGGGGGCCGACTGCGCACCGGCGGCCGCGCGACGCGAACGCATCACCATGCCGACCACGACCATGATGACCAGGGCCAGCAGCGCGAACAAAAGGAACTGGCCGAACGCGGCGCCCAGGCCCAGCGAATTGGCCAACCAGGCCAGACCCAGGCCTGCCGCCAGGCCGCCGAGCATGGCGCCCCAGGGCTTCTTGGCAGGAGCGGCCTGGGCAGGTGTCGCGGGCTTGCCTGCCGCATTCTGCGTGGCGGCGTTCTGCGGCGGCGTGTTCTGCGCCGGCGCGCGCGCTGCTTCACGCTGCGTCACGTTGCTCGACTGCTTGCCCACCGATCCGCCACCGCCCATGCGCTTGGCATCGGCCGTGCCGTGGACCACCACCAGCATCGCAACCAAGACCATAGACCATAGCTTTTTCATGTCATCTCCTCGAATAATCGTGTTGCCGTCGCCTCACCGAGCGCCTCGCGCACTCAGCACTTGATTCCCACATGCAGGGCCGCGATGCCGCCCGTCATGTTGTGATAGTCCACATGGCCGAAGCCGCAGTCCTGCATCAGGCGCTTGAGTTCCTCCTGGCCCGGATGCATGCGGATGGACTCGGCCAGATAGCGGTAGCTGGCATCGTCGCCCGCCACCAGCTTGCCCATGGCGGGCAGCACCTTGAACGAGTACCAGTCGTAGGCCTTCTCCAGCGGCTTGGCCACCTTGGAGAATTCCAGCACCAGCAGCTTGCCGCCGGGCCTCAGGACGCGGTTCATCTCCTTGAGCGCCGCATCCTTGTGCGTCATGTTGCGCAGGCCGAAGGCCACGGTGACCAGATCGAAATGGCCGTCGGGAAACGGCAGGGCCTCGGCATCGCAGACCAGGGTCGGCAGGATCACGCCCTTGTTGATCAGGCGGTCGCGGCCCACGCGCAGCATGGCCTCGTTGATGTCCGTATGCACCACCTGGCCGGTGGCGCCGACCTTCTTGGAAAAGGCCAGAGCCAGGTCCCCCGTGCCGCCCGCGATGTCCAGCGCCCTGTCGCCTTCCTTGAGGTTGGCCACCATCACCGTGTAGGCCTTCCAGGCACGGTGCAGACCACCCGACATCAGGTCGTTCATGACGTCGTAGCGCGAGGCGACCGAATCGAACACGCCGCGCACGCGGCGGGCCTTGTCGCCCTCGTCCACCGACTGGAATCCGAAATGTGTGGTGCTCATAACAACGATGCTAAGCAAGCAGTAGTAATGCGTACAGCGACAACCCCGTATGGCCACGGGCTTTGCCGCACCAGGGTTATCAAGAACAAAAAGCTTGAAAAGCCTTTGAACAAAGCCTTTCAAGCTATTTTTAATATAGCACCACCCCCAATAACCCTGTGCTGTGCAAAGGTCCTGAATGTGGCGCTGCGGGAACGGAGCGTGCCCGTGCGCGTTCAGTGGCCGCCGCAGCCATGCCCGCCATGGCCCGCGCCGGCGCCCTTGGCCGGCATGGGGGTGTCGCGGTCCATGCCGGCTTCCAGCAGGCGATCCAGGTACTGGGCCCAGAACTCGTCCTGGCGGCGGCCCAGCTCGTAGAGGTATTCCCAGGTGTACAGACCGCTTTCATGGCCATCGCTGAAAAAGGGCTTGATGGCGTAGTTGCCCACGGGCTCGATGGCTGTGATGGCGACATCGCGCTTGCCCGTCTGCAGCACCTCCTGGCCCGGGCCGTGGCCCTGGACCTCGGCCGAAGGCGAATACACGCGCAGCAGTTCGAAGGGGATGCGGAAGCTCGCGCCATCGGAGTAGGCGACTTCCAGCACGCGCGAAGCGCCATGCACGGTCAACGCCTCGGGCGTAGGGGTGTCAGGGGTCAGACCGGCCATGCGGTGCTCCTCATTCAGTGGATTGGCGCAACTGCCAGGCGTCAAGCACGCGTGCCAGTTCCGCGTCGATGGACGGCAACTGCGCCGCCAAGGCGGCCTCGCGGTCGGCATCGCGCGGGCGCTGGACCGTGGCCCAGACCGAACCGGGGAAATGGCTGTCCCACGCGAAACGCGCGATCACGTGCCAGTGCAGGTGCGGCACCATGTTGCCCAGCGCCGCGAGATTCATCTTGACCGGCGCCAGCCGCGCGCGCAAGACCTGCTCGACCTCGGCCACGGCCTCCATGCAGTGCCGGCGTTCGGCGGCATCCAGGTCCGAGAACTCGGCCGCATGCGCATTCCAGACGACGCGGTAGAAGGCCGGAAAGCCCTCCTCCTGCGCGCGGACCACGCGCAGGCGCCGACCGAGCCAGACCGGCAGGCCGCCTTCTTCGGCACACAGGGGGCAGGATGCAACGGCCTTCAAACCAGAACCCTTTCAATGCCGCCGGCATTGGCGCGCTGCACATAGTCGGCCATCCAGTTCTCGCCCAGGATCTGGCGCGCCATCTCGACCACGATGTAGTCGGCTTCCAGCAGGCCGTTGTTCAGGTCGCCACCGTAGCGCGACAGGCCCTGCAGGCAGCTGGGGCAACTGGTGAGGATCTTCACGTTGTCCTTCTCGGCCAGGGCACCACTGGCACGCAGCGCAGCCTCGCCCTTCTTGAGCTCCTCTTCCTTGCGAAAGCGGATCTGCGTGGAGATGTCGGGGCGCGTGACACCCAGCGTGCCCGATTCACCGCAGCAGCGCTCGCTCTTGACCACGCCGTCGCCGACCAGGGCCTTGACGGTCTTCATCGGGTCCTGCAGCTTCATGGGCGAATGGCAGGGGTCGTGGTAGAGATAGCCTTCCTTGCCCTGCAGCGTGACGCCCTTCTCCAGCAGGTACTCATGGATGTCGATGATCCGGCTGCCCGGGAAGATCTTGTCGAACTCGTAGCCCTGCAACTGGTCGTAGCAGGTGCCGCAACTGACCACCACGGTCTTGATGTCCAGGTAGTTGAGCGTGGTCGCGACGCGGTGGAAGAGCACACGGTTGTCCGTGATCATCTTCTCGGCCTTGTCGTACTGGCCACTGCCGCGCTGCGGGTAGCCGCAGCACAGGTAGCCCGGTGGCAGCACGGTCTGCACGCCCGCATGCCAGAGCATGGCCTGGGTGGCCAGGCCCACCTGGCTGAACAGGCGCTCGGAACCGCAGCCGGGGAAGTAGAACACCGCCTCGGTGTCAGCACTGGTGGTCTGCGGGCTGCGGATGATGGGGACGTAGTCCTTGTCCTCGATGTCCAGCAACGCGCGGGCCGTCTTGTTGGGCAGGCCGCCGGGCAGCTTCTTGTTGATGAAGTGGATCACCTGCTCCTTGATGGGCGCGCGGCCCACCGAGGCTGGCGGATGCCGGGTCTGCTTCTTCGCCAGCCCCTGCAGCACGTCGGAGGCCAGGCGCTGGGCCTTGAAGCCCACGCCGACCATGGCCGAGCGCATGAACTTGATGGTGTCCGGATTGGTGGCGTTGAGCATGGCCATGGCCAGCTTGTTGCCGGGCCGGAAGCTCTTCTTGTCCATCTTGCGCAGCAGGTTGCGCATGTTCATGGTGACGTCGCCGAAATCGATCTTCACCGGGCAGGGGTTGAAGCACTTGTGGCAGACCGTGCAGTGGTCGGACACGTCCTCGAACTCCTGCCAGTGGCGCAGCGACACGCCGCGGCGTGTCTGCTCCTCGTAGAGGAAGGCCTCGACCAGCAGCGAGGTCGCCAGGATCTTGTTGCGCGGGCTGTACAGCAGGTTGGCGCGCGGCACGTGGGTGGCGCACACGGGCTTGCACTTGCCGCAGCGCAGGCAGTCCTTGACCGAGTCGGCGATGGCGCCGATGTCGCTTTGCTGCATGATCAGCGACTCGTGCCCCATCAGGCCGAAGCTGGGCGTGTAGGCGTTGGTCAGGTCGGCGAACATCAGCGATTCGCGCGGCGAGCGGCCATCGTGCGTCTGCCCCACCACGGCCTGCAGCTTCTCGTTGCGGATCAGCTTGCCCTTGTTGAAGCGGCCCTCGGGGTCCACGCGCTGCTTGTAGGCGGCGAACGGCGCCAGTTCCTCGTCGCTGAGGAACTCCAGCTTGGTGATGCCGATGCCGTGCTCGCCCGAGATCACGCCGTCCAGGCTGCGCGCCAGCACCATGATGCGCGCCACCGCCTCGTGGGCCGTCTGCAGCATCTCGTAGTCGTCGCTGTTGACGGGGATGTTGGTGTGCACGTTGCCATCGCCCGCATGCATGTGCAGGGCCACCCACACGCGCCCCTTGAGCACGCGCTGGTGGATGGCGTTGATGGCCGCCTGCAGCGGCTGGAAGGCCGCGCCCGCGAAGATCTGCGCCATGGGCGCCTTCAACTGTGTCCTCCAGCTGGCGCGCAGCGTATGGTCCTGCAGTTGCGGGAACAGGTTCTCGACGTCGTCCAGCCAGCCCTGCCACAGCGCGCGCACTTCGGCCACCAGGACCAGGGCCTGCTGCACGCGGTCCTCCAGCAGCTCGGCCGAGGGAATGTCCCCCGCGTCATCCTGCTTGCCCAGCGGCAGGTCGCCATGCTGGAAGAAGTCCGTCAGCGCATCGCACAGCTTGAGCTTGTTGCGCAGCGACAGCTCGATGTTGATGCGCTCGATGCCGTCCGTGTACTCCCACATGCGCGGCAGCGGGATCACCACGTCCTCGTTGATCTTGAAGGCGTTGGTATGGCGCGAGATGGCGGCGGTGCGCTTGCGGTCCAGCCAGAACTTCTTGCGGGCCTCGGCGCTGACGGCCGTGAAGCCCTCGCCATTGCGCGAGTTGGCGATGCGCACCACCTCGGCGGCCACGCGCGCGACCTCGTCGGCGTCGTCGCCGGCGATATCGCCCAGCAGCACCATCTTGGGCAGGTGGCCGTTGCCCTTCTTGCTCTTGGTGGCGTAGCCCACGGCCTTGAGGTAGCGGTCGTCCAGGTGCTCGAGACCCGCCAGCAGCACGCCCGAGCGCTTTTGCTCGGCGAACATGAAGTCCTTGATCTCGACGATGCTGGGCACGGCGTCCTTGGCGTTGCCGAAGAACTCCATGCACACCGTGCGCGTGTGCTCGGGCATGCGGTGGACCACCCAGCGCGCGCTGGTGATCAGGCCGTCGCAGCCTTCCTTCTGGATGCCCGGCAGGCCCGACAGGAACTTGTCGGTCACGTCCTTGCCCAGGCCCTCCTTGCGGAACTTCTGGCCCGGAATGTCCAGGCGCTCGCTGCGGATGGGCGTCCTGCCATCGGCCTCGAAGTACTGCAGCTCGAAGCTGGCCATCTCGGCGTCATGGATCTTGCCGAGGTTGTGGCCCACGCGGGTGACCTCCAGCCACTGCGCCTCGGGCGTGACCATGCGCCAGGACACCAGGTTGTCCAGCGCCGTGCCCCAGAGCACGGCCTTCTTGCCACCGGCGTTCATGGCGACGTTGCCGCCGATGCACGAGGCCTCGGCCGAGGTCGGGTCCACGGCGAAGACGAAGCCCGCGCGCTCGGCCGCGTCGGCCACGCGCTGCGTGACCACGCCGGCCTCGGTGAAGATGGTGGGCACCTCGTGGTCCACGCCGGGGATACGGCGCATCTCGACCTCGGTCATGGCCTCGAGCTTCTCGGTGTTGATGACCACGCTTCGCCAGGTCAGCGGAATCGCGCCACCGGTGTAGCCCGTGCCGCCGCCCCGCGGGATGATGGTCAGCTCCAGCTCGATGCAGGCCTTGACCAGGCCCGCCATTTCGGCCTCGGTGTCGGGCGTGAGCACGACGAAGGGGTATTCGACGCGCCAGTCGGTGGCGTCCGTCACATGGGCCACGCGCGACAGGCCGTCGAACTTGATGTTGTCCTTGGCCGTCAGGCGGCCCAGGCTCTTTTGCACGCGGCGGCGCAGCTGCTCGGCCTCGACGAAGGTGGCATTGAATTCATGGACGGCGCGGCGCGCCGCATCGACCAGCTGGCCGACCAGGCCATCGCGCACGGGATCCTGCTGCGGAGCGCGGCGCTTGTCGATTTCGCCCAGGCGGTGCTCCAGCGCCTCGACCAGGGCCTTGCGCCGGTCGGGGCTGTGCAGCAGGTCGTCCTGCAGGTAGGGATTGCGCTGGACCACCCAGATGTCCCCCAGCACCTCGTAGAGCATGCGGGCGGAACGGCCCGTGCGCCGCTCCTGGCGCAGCTGGTTGAGCACGTCCCACATGGAAGTGCCCAGCAGGCGGATCACGATCTCGCGATCGGAAAACGAGGTGTAGTTGTAGGGAATCTCTCGCAGACGGGCGGGCTCGGCTGCCTGTGCCTGCAGGGCCGCCAACGCAATCGGTACATTCATGGGGTAGACCGTGTCTGGCGCTCGTGGGGCGCCGCTATGCCAAGTGGGACCGCAATTTTAAGCGAGCCCCCCAAGGACGCGCTTCCCGCGGGCCTCTGCGGGCCAGCCCTCGCAAGGCGCGACGCCTGCCATCTCCATCCCCCTGACACAGGCCAGACGAGGCTGCAAGCCCTTATACAGAAAGAGCCCAAACGAGCCAATACGAACAACCCGCGCTTTGGAAACGAAATGGTATTGACCTAAAATGGCGCCGCTTCGCGTGTCATCTTTTGTCACACGACTGACATACGGGACCAGGGCTCACCCGGGTTTGGCCTGTAGTGCGGTGCGAAGCAAGCGAAAACAATGACACAGACATGTCATGCCCTTGCCGTACCGTGGCAGCGGTCTGAAACCGTCACCGAACCAGAGGAGTCCTCATGCAACTGAAGCAACTGGCCATGGCCGCCGCCATCGCAGCCACCGCCATCTCGGCGCAAGCCCAAACCGAAATCCAGTGGTGGCACTCGATGAGCGCAGCCCTGGGCGACTGGGTGAACGACCTCGCCAAGGAATACAACGCCAGCCAGACCAAGTACAAGATCGTGCCCACCTACAAGGGCCAGTATGACGAGTCCATGACGGCAGCGATCGCCGCGTTCCGCGCCGGAAACGCGCCCGACATCCTGCAGGTCTTCGAAGTGGGCACGGCCACCATGATGGCGTCCAAGGGCGCCGTGGTGCCGGTCACCAAGATCATGAACGATGGCGGCTTCAAGTTCGACCAGGGCGAGTACATCTCGGCCGTGGCCGGCTACTACACGGCCCCCAACGGCCAGATGATGAGCTATCCGCTGAACAGCTCCACGACCATCTTCTACTACAACAAGGACGCCTTCAAGAAGGCCGGCCTGGACGAGAACAAGCCGCCCAAGACCTGGCCCGAAGTGTTCGCAGCCGCCGAAAAGCTCAAGGCTTCGGGCCATCGCTGCGCGCTGACCACCAGCTGGATGAGCTGGACCCAGCTGGAGAGCTTCTCGCTGTGGCACAACACGCTGTACGCGACCAAGAACAACGGCTTTGACGGCACCGATGCCAAGCTGGTATTCAACTCGCCGCTGCACGTCAAGCACTTCGAGAACCTGGCCAAGGCCGCCAAGGATGGCAGCTTCGTGTACAAGGGCCGCGGCAACGTGCCGGACGCCGCCTTCGCTTCCGGCGAATGCGCGATGATCACGGGCTCCTCGGGCCTGTATGCCCGCGTGGTCAAGGAAGGCAAGTTCGCCTTCGGCCAGTCGCAGCTGCCCTACTACGCCGATGTCAAGGGAGCGCCCCAGAACACGGCCATCGGCGGTGCCTCGCTGTGGGTGATGGCCGGCAAGAGCGCGGAGAACTACAAGGGCGTGGCCGATTTCTTCAATTTCCTGAACAACTCCAAGATCCAGGCCGCCAGCCACCAGCGCACCGGCTATCTGCCGGTGACCACGGCCGCCTACAAGCTGACCGAAGCTTCGGGCTTCTATGAAAAGCACCCCGGCACCGACACAGCCGTGACGCAGATGATCCGCAAGACCACCGACAAGTCGCGCGGCATCCGCCTGGGCAACTTCGTTCAGATCCGCACCATCATTGATGAGGAAACCGAACAGATCTGGACCGGCAAGAAGACGCCCCAGCAGGCGCTGGACACCGCGGTCACCCGCGGCAACGAGCAACTGGGTCGCTTTGCCCGGGCCAACAAGTAATCCCCCCATGTGATCCGCGGCGCGGGCGCTGCGCAAGCAGTCCGCACCGTGCATCACAGGCCCGCAACCGGCGGCCCCAGGGCCATCCAGGTTGCGGGCTGTTTTGTTCTACCCGAGCTCCGTCATGGAAAAACGCGTTCTTTTCCGATCCGCCTGGCTGCCGTGGGTGCTGATAGCCCCCCAGATGGTCATCGTGCTGGTCTTCTTCTTCTGGCCAGCCGGTCAGGCCATCGTGCAGTCCTTCCAGGCGCAGGATACCTTCGGCTTTTCCACCGAATGGGTGGGCCTGGCCAACTTCCAGCACCTGTTCGAGGATCCGGCCTATCTGGCCTCGTTCAAGACCACGGCCATCTTCTCGCTGCTGGTGGCGGTGTTCGGCATCGCGCTGTCGCTGATGCTGGCCATCTTCGCGGACCGCGTGATCAAGGGCGCGCTCGCCTACAAGACCGCCCTGCTGCTGCCCTATGCCGTCGCCCCTGCCGTGGCTGGCGTGCTGTGGGTGTTCATGTTCTCGCCCTCCATCGGCGTCGTGGCCTATGCGCTGCGCATGAGCGGCTATGACTGGAACCACCTGCTGAACTCCAACAACGCGATGACGCTGATCGTCATCGCCGCGATCTGGAAGCAGATCTCCTACAACTTCCTGTTCTTCCTCGCGGGCCTGCAGTCCATTCCCAAGTCGCTGATCGAGGCTGCCGCCATCGACGGCGCGGGCCCCATGCGCCGGTTCCGGGACATCCAGTTCCCGCTGCTGTCGCCCACCACCTTCTTCCTGCTGGTGATGAACGTGGTCTACGCCTTCTTCGACACCTTCGGCATCGTGGACGCCACGACCCAGGGCGGTCCGGGCCAGGACACCTCCATCCTGGTCTACAAGGTCTATCACGACGGCTTCAAGGCCATGGACATGAGCGGCTCTGCCGCGCAGTCGGTGGTGCTGATGGTGATCGTGGTCGCGCTCACCGTGGTTCAGTTCCGCTATGTCGAGAAGAAAGTCCAATACTGATCATGGTTGAACGCAGCCCCCTCCTGACCTTTTTCTCGCACCTGATCATGGTGCTCGGCGTGATCATCGTCGGCTTTCCGCTGTACCTGGCCTTCGTGGCCTCCACGCACACGCCGCAGGACATCATCCAGGTGCCCATGCCCCTGGTGCCCGGCGGCAACTTCTGGGAAACCTACAAGGCCGCCCTGTTCGGCGGCTCGGGCCCCGGCTCCAGCGCTCCCGTGGCGCGCATGATGTGGATCAGCTTCGTCTCGGCCATGGTGATCACCGTGGGGAAGATCGCGATCTCGCTGCTGTCGGCCTTCGCACTGGTGTACTTCCGCTTCCCCTTCAAGAAGATCTGCTTCTGGCTGATCTTCGTGACGCTGATGCTGCCCGTGGAAGTGCGCATCGGCCCCACCTACGAAGTCGTCTCCACGCTGGGCATGCTCAACAGCTACGCGGGCCTGACGGTTCCGCTGATCGCCTCGGCCACGGCCACCTTCCTGTTCCGCCAGTTCTTCCTGACGGTGCCCGACGAACTGGTGGAGGCCGCCCGCATCGACGGCGCCGGCCCCATGCGCTTCTTCAAGGATGTGCTGGTTCCGCTGTCCAAGACCTCGATCGCGGCGCTGTTCGTGATCCAGTTCATCTACGGCTGGAACCAGTACCTGTGGCCGCTGCTCGTGACCACCTCGGAAGACATGTACCCCGTGGTCATCGGCATCAAGCGCATGGTGGCCAGCGGCGATACCGGCAACGACTGGAACGTGGTGATGGCGACGGCCCTGCTGGCCATGCTGCCGCCCGCTGCCGTGGTGATCCTGATGCAGCGCTGGTTCGTCAAGGGCCTGGTGGATACCGAAAAGTAAGCCCCCTTCCGCCCCCACCCACCGTATAGAACCCCGCAGAGCAAGCGCCAGCGCCCTTCGCCCTGCGACTCAACCAGAATCTTCGTATGGCATCCATTTCCTTTCGCAACCTGATCAAGCGCTACGGCCACGGCCCGTCGGCCAACCAGGTACTGCACGGCGTCAACGCCGAAATCAAGGACGGCGAATTCGTCGTCATCGTCGGCCCCTCGGGCTGCGGCAAGTCCACCCTGCTGCGCATGGTGGCCGGCCTGGAGGAGATCTCCGACGGCCAGCTGCTGATCGGCGACAAGGTGGTCAACGACGTGGAGCCGGCCAGGCGCGACATCGCCATGGTGTTCCAGAACTATGCGCTGTACCCGCATATGTCGAACTACGAGAACATGGCCTATGGCCTGAAGATCGCCAAGGTGCCGGCCGACGAAATCAAGCGCCGCGTGGACAAGGCCGCCAAGATCCTTGAGCTGTCGCACCTGCTGGACCGCAAGCCGCGCCAGCTGTCGGGCGGCCAGCGCCAGCGCGTGGCCATGGGCCGCGCCATCGTGCGCCAGCCCAAGGTCTTCCTGTTCGACGAGCCGCTGTCCAACCTGGACGCCAAGCTGCGCGGCCAGACCCGCATCGAAATCCAGAAGCTGCACGCCGAGCTGGGCATCACCAGCCTGTTCGTGACCCACGACCAGGTCGAGGCCATGACCCTGGCCCAGCGCATGATCGTGATGAACGGCGGCGTGATGGAGCAGTTCGGCACGCCCGAGGAGGTCTACCACACGCCTGCCTCCACCTTTGTCGCCAGCTTCATCGGCTCGCCTCCGATGAACCTGCTCAAGAATGCTCCCGGCGGCGCGGCCGGCCGCATCCTGGGCATCCGCCCGGAGCACCTGACCGTCGTCGCCGAAGGCGGCTGGGAGATCCAGGTGGACACCGTCGAGATGCTGGGCGCCGAGCGTCTGGTCTACGGCACCCTCAATGGCGAAGGCATTACGGTGCGCATCGACGAAGGCTCACCCTTTCCCAAGGCCGGCGAGACCTTGCGCGTCAAGCCTTCCGAAGAACGCCGCCTGCACTGGTTCGACGCCGAAACAGGAAAGCGGATCTGATCCTGCCGAAGGCCGGCCCCGGCCTTCATCCAAGAGAGCCCCAGAGGCTCTCTTTTTCCTTCCAAGCCTTCCTTCCCGACGGACTCGCCATGACCGAGAACCTGAAACCCTGGCCCTACCCCCTGTGGGTGGCCCACCGCGGCGCCGGCAAGCTGGCACCCGAGAACACCATGGGCGCCTTCCGCCTGGGCGCCGCCCACGGCTGGCGCATGTTCGAGTGCGATGCCAAGCTGTCCAGCGACGGCGTGCTGTTCCTGATGCACGATGCCACGCTGGAACGAACCACCAACGGCCACGGCACGGGCGGCGATCTCACCATGGGCGAGATCGCCCAGCTCGACGCAGGCAGCTGGCATTCGCGCGCCTATGCGGGAGAGGCCCTGCCCACGCTGGAGGCGCTGGCACGCTGGTGCCTGGCCAACCATTTCTTCCTGAACGTGGAGATCAAGCCCACGCCAGGCCAGGAAGAAGCCACGGGCCGCGCCACGGGCGAGCTGATGAACCGCATCTGGCCCAGGGATCGGGTTCAGCCGCTGTTCACCTCCTTCAAGACCGAATCCCTCGAGGGGGCGCGCGACACGGCGCCGCACATTCCGCGTGGGCTGCTGGTGGACAGGCTGGCCGACGCCACGGGCGATACCGACCTGCGCACGGCGCTGGACCTGGGCTGTTCGGCCATGGTGCTCAACCATGCATTGTGGGACGCAGCCCTGGTCTCCAAGGTCCATGGCGCGGGCCTGCGCTGCAGCAGCTACACGGTCAACGATGAATGGGCCGCCCAGCGCCTGATCGACCTGGGCACGGACGGCATCATCACCGACCGCGTGGATCTCTTCAGTCCGGCCTCACGCTGAGGCGGCTGCTGGCAGGCCGGGCAGGACCATTGGAAACACCTGTGCGCGCGGCACCGCGCACAATCGGCCCCCATGATTGCGCCTCCTACCAGGTCCCGCGTCCGGGCCGCACCGGCAATGCGCCACGCGCTGGCGACCATGCTCATGGCACTGGCACTGCTGCCATGCGCCAGCCCGCTCCAGGCCCAGGATCGACCCGCAGTCGATGCGCCCGCAGCCCAGGACAAACCCGCCCTGCCCGGCGTGGACGAGTTGCGCAGGCAACTCGATGCCATTCCCCGCAAGCTGGCGGAGGACGATGACGGCCGCAAGCTGCTGGACGAGACCGCCGCCATCGGCACGGCGGCCGATCAGGTTGCCGCCCGCCGCAGCCAGGAGCTGGCCGACATCGATTCCCGCCTGGCAGGCCTGGGCCCCGCTCCCGAGAAAGGCGCCCCCGCCGATGCCCCCGACGTGGCCGAGCAGCGCGCCAGCCTGGCCCGGCAGCGCAGCGCCGTGGATTCCGAACTCAAGCTGGCCCGCCTAGTATCGGTGGACGCGGACCAGCGCGGCAACGAGCTGATACGCCAGCGCCGTGAGCAGTTCCAGGCTGCGTTGACGGCACGCACCGACTCGCCCCTGGGCCGATCTTTCTGGCGCAATCTGCGCGCTGCCGCGCCGCTGGACGGAGTGCGTCTGCGAGGTCTGGGACATGGGCTGCGCGAGGCCGTGGCCTCCACCATGGGGTCCGAGCGCCGTGGCGGGTTCCTGGCCAGCCTGGCAGCCGCCCTGCTGATCGCCCTGCTGGGCCCCTGGCTGGCCGAACGCCTGCTGGTGCGCGCCGCGCCGGCACGCCTGCCCAGCGGTCGCCTGCGCCGCTCGCTGCGAGCTGCGGCCACGGTGCTGATCAACACCTTGCTGATCGGACTGGCCGCACAACTGGCCTGGAGCGTCCTCAAGGCCGGCGACGGCTTCGGCGAACCGCTGCAGGCACTGGCCCGGGCCAGCGTGCAAAGCGCGCTGTTCGGTGCCTTCGTCGTCTCGCTGGGCCAGACGCTGCTGTCGCGCAGGCGCAGCTCCTGGCGCCTGCCCGGCGTGTCGGACGAGCTGGCGCGCCGCCTCAGCCCCTACCCCTGGTGGATCGCCGGTGTCGCCGCACTCAGCGCCCTGGTGACCGAGGTCAACAGCATCATCGGCGCCAGCCTGGCCGCCGAAGTCACGGTGCATGCGACCTCTTCCCTGCTCATCCCGGTCATCGTGATGCTGGCACTGCGTCACCTGCGCACGCCCCAACCCGCCTGCGACTCCGAGGAACTCCCCACCCCTCGCCCCCTGTGGGTGGGCCTGCTCGTGGCCTGCGCAGGGCTGGCCAGCATCGCCACCATCACGCTGGCGGCCAGCGGCTTCGTCGCGCTGGCCGGTACGCTGGCGCGCCAGATGGTGTGGACCGGCGTGGTCTTTGCCACCACCTACCTGCTGTTCCAGCTCGGTGACGACCTGTGCGAAGCCCTGTTGTCGTCCAAGGGCGGCTTCGGAGCGCGACTGAACCAGGGCTTGGGCATTGAGGCCCGGCTGCTGGACCAGGCCGCCGTGCTGGCCTCGGGCCTGCTGCGCGTGGCCCTGCTGTTCTACATGGTGATCGCGCTGCTGGCACCGCTGGGCACGGGACCCGACGAGGTCTTCCGCCGTGGCAGCAGCATCAACCATAGCCTCAAGGTGGGCGAGTTCACCATCGCGCCCCAGGCCTTGCTGACCGCGCTGGCCGTGGTGGTCACGGGTCTGGTCGTGATCCGGGTGATCAAGCGCTGGCTGACGGACCGCTATTTCCCCAACACCGCGCTGGAACCCGGCATGCGCAGCTCCATCACCACGCTGCTGGGCTATGTGGGGGGCATCTTCGTGGTGGCCGTGGCGCTGGCGGGGCTGGGCATCAGCGTGGAGCGCATTGCCTGGGTGGCCAGCGCGCTGTCCGTGGGCATCGGCTTCGGGCTGCAGGCCATCGTGCAGAACTTCATCTCGGGCCTGATCCTGCTGGCCGAGCGGCCGGTCAAGGTGGGAGACTGGGTGGTGCTGGGCGATACCGAGGGCGACGTGCGCCGCGTCAACGTGCGTGCCACGGAGATCCAACTGGGCGATCGCTCCACCGTCATCGTGCCCAACTCTGAATTCATCACCAAGACCGTGCGCAACATGACGCTGGCCGGCGCGCCAGGCCGCGTGCTGCTGCGCCTGCCCGCGCCGCTGGACACCGATGCCGAGCGCATGCGCACGCTGATCCTCGACGCTTTCCGCGCGCACGAAGGCATTCTGGACACGCCCGAGCCCATGGTGCAGCTCGAAGGTATTGCCAACGGCACGCTGACCTTCTTGGCCATCGGCTATGTGGGCAACCCGCGCAACGCGGGCGGCGTGCGCAGCGATGTGCTTTTCAGCATCCTGGCCTCGCTCAAGAGTGCCGGCCTGTACCTGTCGCCACCGGCGACCACCTCGGTGGCGGCGCCGGCTGCGGCAGGCGCACAGGCACTGTCCGGCACCGCCGAAGGCCCGGGCTAGCCGCGCCCAGCCATCTCCGAGCGCACATGGTCCGCGACCACCGCCATCACCTGGCGCAGGTGGCCGCGCAGCGGCTCGAAGCCCGCGTTGGGCTCGCGCGTGTCCTCGTCCATGTAGACAGGGCGGCGGATTTCGATCTGCAGGCTGTGGCGCCCCAGATGCGGCTGGCCTATGCGGCCGATCAGCTCCACGCCCTTGTAGGGCTCGTTGTAGGCCACGCTGTAGCCGAATCCCGCCAGCGTCTCGCCCACCAGGCGGATGAACCCGGGCGCGCAGGTCGTGCCGTCGCGGTCGCCCAGCACGAAGTCGGCCAGCGGCGGCGCATCGCTGCGGCCCAGGCGCTTGTAGACATCATTGGGCATGGAGTGCAGGTTCAGGTGCCACACGGCACCGAAGCGCCGCACGCTGCCATCAATGGCCTGCGCCAGCGCCGCATGGTAGGGGCGCCAGTAGCGCGCGATGCGATGCTCAATCTCGGCCACCGTGCGCGGACGCCCATACAGCGGCGTGGCCACGCCGTCGCGGCTGATGCGTTGCCAGATCAGGCCCAGCCCCTGCTGCGTCTTGACGCTGGGCGTCAGCGGCACCGGCCATGTGCCGTCGATCTGCGCAGGATCCAGGTCGGCCTCGCTGCGGTTGGGGTCGATGTAGGTGCGAGGAAAGGTCGCCTCGATCAGCGTCGCGCCGTGCGCAGGCCACTGGTCCCACAGAGCGGCCACATGCGTGTCCTCGCCACGGCGCAGCAAGGACATGGGTACGGCGTGGCCGAAGTCCTCGGGATAGGAGGTGCCGCTGTGCGGCGAGTCGCAGACGATGGGCAGCGCCTCGGCGGTTGCGGCATGCACCACGACCGGGGTGTCCGGCCGGGGGCACAGGAAATCGTTCTCTGCCATGCGGTCCATCAGTCGAGCTTGATGTTGGCGCGCTTGGCCACGGCCGTGTAGCGCTCGATGGCGGCCCTGATCTGCTGCGCGAACTGCTCGGGCGTATTGCCCATGGGTTCGCCCGAGATGGACTTCTGCTTTTCGACGTAGTCGGGCATGGCCATGGCCTTGTGCGCGGCGGCATTGAGCTTGTCGATGATGGCGCGCGGCGTGCCGGCCGGTGCGACCAGGCCGAACCAGCCGCCGTCCCCCATCTGCGGGAAGCCCAGTTCGGCATAGGTCGGCACGTCGGGCAGCACATCGGCGCGCTTGAAGGCCAGCACGGCCAGCGGACGCAGCTTGCCGTCCTTGATGTGGGGCAGCGTGGAGGGCAGGTTGTCGGTCATGGCATTGACCTGGCCGCCCAACGCGTCGGTGATGGCCTGGCCCGCGCCCTTGTAGGGAATGTGCAGCAGGTCGATGCCGGCCAGATTCATGAAGTTCTCGATATTGGCATGGCCCAGCGAGCCCGTGCCCGGCGAGGCGAAGCTGTACTTGCCCGGATTGGCCTTGGCCAGGGCGATGAATTCCTTCATGGTCTTGGCGGGCACGCTGGCATTGATCACGAACACGCTGGGCACCGACATCACGTTGGTGATGGGCGCGAAGTCCTTGACCGGGTCGTAGGGCAGCTTGCGGAAGATGGCCGGGTTGGAGCCATGCGTGCTCACCGTGGCCATGCCGATGGTGTAGCCGTCCGGTGCGGCACGCGCGATCTCGGATGCGCCGATGGAGCCGCCCGCGCCCCCCTTGTTGTCCACCACCACGGACTTGCCCAGGATGGTGCTCATCTTCTCGGCCAGCAGGCGCGCCACCATGTCGGTGGAGCCACCGGCGCCGAAGGGGACGACCAGGCGGATCGGGCGGCTGGGGTAGTCGGCGGCCGGGCCCTGGGCCCAGGCGGCGGGAGCCACAAGGGCGATGGCGGCGCAGGCGGCCAGGCTGGACAACAGGGTGCGGCGCATTGGCATGGGGGTTTCCTCTCGTGAGCTGTGATTGCGGTGGAGCAGGGGCTTCACCGGACAGGCGCCGATTCTGGACAGCGCAGCTGCCAGCGAAAAGGGACAAGACGGCAATCAACCATGACGAACCGTCATAATTGCATCCGTCATGCGCATGCACTCCCCCTCGATTTCCGAGCTGCACGCCTTTGCGGCAGCGGCACGCCTGGGCAGCTACTCCCTGGCGGCCCAGGAGCTGTATGTCACCCAGGGCGGCATCAGCCGGGCCATCGCCAGGCTGGAGGAGCATCTGGGGTTCGCGCTGTTCGAGCGCCAGGGCCGGCGCAGCGTTCTGACCGAGGCGGGCCGCGAGTACCTGCAGGCCGTGGAGCCGGCCATCCATACCATCGAGTCGGCCTCGGCGGCCGTGCGCAGGCGCCACTTCGGGCCGCAGCTGCGGCTGTCCGTGGTGCCCACGCTGTTCAGCCACTGGCTGATCCCCCGCCTGCCCGACTTCAATGCACGCCATCCGGGCATCGTGCTGTCCTTCGCGCCCTACCGCCGAGACGATCCGTTGAATGCCGCCGAGATCGACGGCTGGGTGCGCGTGGGCAGCGAACCCTGGCCTGCGCATGTGGCGGCCGACTACGTGGTGGGCCGCGACCTGGTCCCCATCTGCCACCCCAGGGATCTGCCGGGCCTGCGCAGTCCTGGCGATGTGCTGGCGCGCCCGTTGCTGTTCCACACCAACTACCCCGGCAACTGGGCGCGCTGGATGGCACACCTGGGCCTGCCGGGCCCCTGCCCCAGGCCGGCGGCGGACTTCGAGCTGGTGGCTCTGCTGGTGCAGGCCGTGGCCGCCGGCATGGGCGTGGCCCTGGTCCAGCGCTGCCTCGTCGAGCAGGACCTGGCGGCCGGGCGCGTGGCCCTGGCGTTGCCTGCCCCGGTGCACATCGAGCGCGGCTACTTCCTGTGCCGGCCTGTGGCGCGCATGCCTTCCGAAGCGTTTTCGCAGTTCCGGCAATGGCTGCTGGCCCAGGCAGCCACCTCCCGCGCCGCATCGGCACCGGCTACTGTGGCGGCCGGGCAACTGCGGATCGATTGATCCACGTCAAATCTCCTTCACCCCGATCAGCGCCATCCGCGCGAAAGCACCCACTGGCAAAACGCCATCAGCACCACCAAAGCCACATAGGTGGCGATCTTTCCGTCCCGTCCGAACCACCACAGGCCCGCGAAAAGCACTGCGGCACCAACAATCAGATTGATAGCAACCTGTACCCACCAGGCATAAGCCTGCGGCGCTTTTCCAAACATAAGCCGGGAGCACAACACCAGTCCCAAGGACAGGAACAGCGCGGGCGCCAGGAAGTTGAGCACATGGTTCGCGCTCGCCATCACACCCATATAGGGACTCCGATTCCATGGTGTTGCGGTCAGGGATGCCTGAATCAGCGCGAAATTTTATAATCTCCGGTTATGGCAGTCTGGGCACTCGGCATCAACCACCACACGGCTCCGCTCGATATGCGGGGTCGCTTCGCGTTCGCGCTCGATCAGATCGTGCCCACGCTGCAGGGCCTGCGCGAATCGCTGACCGGCCCGGGCCGCCGGCACAGCGCGGTCGAGACCGCCATACTGTCCACCTGCAACCGCACCGAGATCTACTGTGCGGCCGAAACGCCGGCACTGGACCATACGGTGCACTGGCTGGCCCATAGCGGCGGCATTTCCTCGGAGCTGCTGCGTTCGCACTCCTACCTGCTGGAAGATGGCCATGTGGCGCGCCACGCCTTCCGGGTGGCCAGCGGCCTGGACTCCATGGTGCTGGGCGAGGCCCAGATCCTGGGCCAGATGAAGAATGCCGTGCGCGCCGCCGAGAACGCGGGCGCCCTGGGCAGCACGCTGAACCAGTTGTTCCAGCGCAGCTTCGCCGTGGCCAAGGAGGTTCGCAGCTCCACCGAGATCGGTGCCCACAGCATCAGCATGGCGGCAGCCGCCGTGCGCCTGGCAGGCCAACTGTTCGAGGACCTGTCCCAGATCAAGGTGCTCTTCGTGGGCGCGGGTGAGATGATCGAACTGGTCTCCACCCATTTCGCGGCGCGCAACCCCCGGCAGATCATGATCGCCAACCGCACGCTGGAGCGTGGCGAGAAGCTGGCGGCCCAGTTTGGCGCAGGCACGATGCGACTGGCCGATCTGCCCGAACATCTGCACGAATACGACGCCGTGATCAGCTGCACGGCCTCCAGCCTGCCCATCATCGGCCTGGGCGCCGTCGAAAGCGCGCTCAAGAAGCGCAAGCACCGCCCCATGTTCATGGTCGACCTGGCCGTGCCGCGCGACATCGAATCCGAGGTCAGGGACCTGCGCGATGTCTACCTCTACACGGTGGACGACCTGGCCACCGTGGTGCGCACGGGCCAGGCCCAGCGCCAGGCGGCGGTCGAGCAGGCCGAGGTCATCATCGACCACGGCGTGCAAAGCTTCATGCACTGGCTGGACCAGCGCCGCCCGCAGGCCGGCGTCGTGCCGCTGATCCGCCAGCTCAACACGCAGACCGACGAATGGCGGGCACTGGAGATCGCCCGTGCCAAGAAGCTGCTGGCCAAGGGCGAGGACATCGACACCGTGCTGGAGGCGCTGTCGCGCGGCCTCACGCAGAAGATGCTGCATGGCACCCTGGCCGAGCTGCACAAGGGCGATGCCGGGCAGCGCCACCAGACCATGGACACGGTCTCGCGCCTGTTCCTGCGCTCGGCCCAACGCACGCCGTCCGCGGACAAGTCGCTTTAGCAGCGCTAGCCGCCATCGCAGCCGCACGACGGCAGCCCACCTTCCCGCGGCTTTTTCACGCCGATCCGCCGCCCGCCGCCGCGACGCGGCCCCGCCCCAAGCCATACTCCCCGCCATGCAAGATTTCCTGCGCCAACAGCTGGAGCGCTATGCCCAGCGCCTAGAAGAACTCGACTTCCTGCTCTCGCGCGAAGACATCATGGGCGACATGAAGCAGTACCGCGCCATCTCGCGCGAGCACGCGGATGTGACGGCCATCGCCGGACGCTACGCCCGCTACCGCCAGCGCGAAGGCGATCTGGCCGGCGCCCGCGAGATGCTGGAAGACCCCGACATGGCCGAGATGGCGCGCGAGGAAATCTCGGGGGCCGAAGCCGAACTGCTGCTGCTCGAAGACGAGCTGCAACGCCTGCTGCTGCCCAGGGATCCCGACGATGCACGCGATGCCTATCTCGAAATCCGCGCCGGCACGGGTGGCGACGAGTCGGCCCTGTTCGCGGGCGACCTGGCACGCATGTACACGCGCTACTGCGACTCCGTGGGCTGGAAGGTCGAGATCATGAGCGCCAACGAGAGCGAGTTGGGCGGCTACAAGGAAGTCGTGCTGCGCGTGGAAGGCGAGAATGTCTACGGTCGCCTGCGCTTCGAGTCGGGCGGCCACCGCGTGCAGCGCGTGCCCGCCACCGAAACCCAGGGCCGCATCCATACCAGCGCCTGCACCGTGGCCGTGATGCCCGAGCCCGACGAGACCCAGGCCATCACGCTCAACCCTGCCGACCTGCGCATCGACACCTTCCGCGCCAGCGGTGCCGGCGGCCAGCACATCAACAAGACCGACTCGGCCGTGCGCGTGGTCCACCTCCCCACGGGCATCGTCGCCGAATGCCAGGACGGCCGAAGCCAGCACAGCAACAAGGCCAAGGCCCTGCAGGTGCTGCAGGCGCGCCTGCAGGAAAAGGAGCGCAGCGAGCGCGAGGCCAAGGAGGCCGCCCTGCGCAAGGGCCTGATCGGCAGCGGAGACCGCAGCGACCGTATCCGCACCTACAACTTCCCGCAAGGACGCCTGACCGACCACCGAATCAACCTCACGATCTACAAGCTGCTGGCCGTGATGGAAGGCGATCTGGGCGATGTCCTCGACGCCTTGCAGGCCGCGCGCGAAGCCGAGCTGCTGGCCGAGCTGCAGGTCAACACCTGACCATGGCCACTCCGACCACCATCGAGCAGGCCCTGCGGCAGGCCCAGGGTCAGGGCCTTGCGCGCATCGATGCGCAGATGCTGCTGCTGCATGTCCTGGAGCGCCAGGCCGCGGGCCGCGCCTGGCTGCTCACCCATGACCAGGATGCGCTGGCGGCGACGCAGGCCCAGGCCTACGCCGCGCTGTGCGCGCGGCGCCTGGATGGCGAACCCGTGGCCTACCTGACGGGGCACAAGGAGTTCTACGGCCTGGACCTGGCCGTGGACGCGCGCGTGCTGGACCCCCGGCCCGATACCGAAACCCTGGTGGATTGGGCGCTGGAGCATATGCAACCCGTGGACGACTCCACATGCCGTGTGGCGGACCTGGGCACGGGCAGCGGCGCCATCGCCCTGGCACTGCAAAGCCAACGCCCCGCCGCGACCGTCTGGGCCGTGGATGCCAGCGCCGAGGCCCTGGCCGTGGCGCGTGCCAATGCACGGCGCCTGGGGTTACCCGTGCAGTTGGCGCAGGGCAACTGGCTGGAGCCGCTGGCAGGCCAGGCGGCGTTCGACCTCATCGTCAGCAATCCGCCCTACATCCGGGACGACGACCCCCATCTGCGGGCGCTGGTCCACGAACCCCTGTCGGCGCTGGCCAGCGGGGCCGACGGCCTGGCCGACATCCGCGCCATCGTCGGCCAGGCGCCCGGACACCTGGCCGACGATGGCTGGCTGCTGCTGGAGCATGGCTGGGACCAGGCCGATGCCGTGGCCTGCCTGCTGCGCGAGGCCGGCTTTGGCAAGGTGCAGCACCGCCATGACCTGGGCGGCATCGCACGCTGCACGGGCGGGCAGTGGCATCACCGCGCCTGAGCGGGACATTCCCGCATGCTTCCCGGGCCCGCACCGAGAGTGAAATAATCCCCTCCATGCCGCGCCTGCGGCGCCCAACACGATCCGGAGCACCACACAGATGAGCGACACCCAGCAACGCATCGACCAACTGGTCAAGAGCAACAACATCCTGCTGTTCATGAAGGGCAGCGCCAGCTTTCCCATGTGCGGCTTCTCGGGCCGCGCCATCCAGATCCTCAAGGCCTGCGGCGTGGAGACCAGGGACATCGCCACGGTCAATGTGCTCGATGACCAGGAGATCCGCCAGGGCATCAAGGACTACAGCAACTGGCCCACGATTCCCCAGCTCTATGTGGGGGGCGAATTCATCGGCGGCTCGGACATCATGATGGAGATGTACGAGTCGGGCGAGCTGCAGCAGCTGCTGGCGCCCAAGGCCTGAGCCTTCGCACCCGCCCAGAAAATCAGCCACCCCCTGGGGTGGCTTTTTTTGTGCCCGTCTCCCGTTCGAAAGCCTTCGGGCAAGCATGCAGGCCAGGGACATGCGATGTGTGGTCGAATAGACACATCTTTCACATCCGGAAGTGCGCCTCTGTGACCGCTTCCCGCCCTGCCTATGAGTCTGTCCCAAAGTCTGTTGTTGATCGTCGCGCTGATCCTGACCAGCGCCTTCTTCTCCGTGGCCGAGATCTCGCTGGCCGCCTCGCGGCGCCTGAGGCTGCGGCAGATGACGGAGGATGGCGAGCCTCGCGCCGAGCTCGTCATGAAGATGCAGACCCAGCCGGGCGAGTATTTCACGGTCACACAGATAGGACTGAACGCCGTCGCCATCCTGGGCGGCGTCGTGGGCGAAGGGGCATTGACGCCCTACCTGGCCGACCTGCTGATGCTCTGGCTGCCCGAGAGCCGGGCGCAGACCGTGGGCTTCTTGCTGTCCTTCGCCACGGTCACCTCCCTGTTCATCCTGTTCGCCGACCTGCTGCCAAAGCGCCTGAGCATGGCCGAACCCGAAGCCCTGGCCGTCCGTGTGCTGCGCCCCATGCTGTGGTGCATGGCCGTGCTCAAGCCGCTGGTCTGGTGCTTCAATCATCTGGCTGACGCCGTGGCCAAGCTGTTCGGCCTGCCCACGGTGCGCGACGACCGCATCACGCACGAGGACATTCTTGCCATGACCGAGGCTGGCGCCCGCGCCGGCGTGCTGGCCGCCCAGGAGCAGCAGGTGATCGCCAACCTGTTCGAGCTGGATTCGCGCACCATCGGCTCGGCCATGACCCAGCGCGACCGCATCGCCTACTTCCACCGCGACGATCCCGATGAGCTGATCCGGGCCCGTATCGCCGAGGAGCCTTTCTCCACCTACCCCGTCTGCGATGGCGACATAGACCATATCGTCGGCTATGTGGATGCCAAGGATCTGTTCCAGCGCGCGCTGAACAACCAGCCCCTGTCGCTCATGGACGACTCGCTCGTCCACAAGGTCCTGGTCGTGCCGGACCGGTTGACGCTGGCCGAGGTGCTGGAGCAGTTCCGTCAGGTGCACGAGGACTTCGCCGTCATCGTCAACGAATACAGCCTGGTGGTCGGGGTGGTCACGCTCAATGACGTGATGAGCACGGTGATGGGCGGCCTGGTCGGCCCCGGCGACGAGGAGCAGATCCTGCGGCGCGACGAGAACTCCTGGCTGATCGACGGCGTCACTCCCGTGGAGGACGTGATGCAGGCCCTGGAGCTTGACGACCTGCCGCACTCGGAGGATTACGAGACACTGGGCGGCTTCCTCATGGTCATGCTGCGCCGCATCCCCAGGCGCACGGACACCGTGCAATGGGGTGGCTACCGCTTCGAGGTCATGGATGTGGACAGCTACCGCATCGACCAGGTCCTGGTCACCCGCATGTCGGACAGCAGCCCGGCTGCGCCCCCCAATGCGGGCGACACGGCGGCGGCCGTGGCCAAGGTGTCCAGCATGTCCTCGGACCCGGGCTGACGAGACTGCGGCGATGGCGGGCGGCCATGCCCGCTGCCGTCGATCACACCGAGCGCGGAGGCTCGATTTCCCAGCGGCGCTGCGCCGCGAAGACGGCATTCGGGTACTGGGGCTGGCCACGGCTGCCGTTGTAGCGGCCCAGCGCCATGTAGGCATCGCCGTTCTCGCGGTCCAGGTAGTGGCGCAGGATCACGCAGCCGAAGCGCAGATTGGTCTGCATGTGGAACAGCTTGCCGATGTCCCCGTCGCCGATCAGCCGCATCCAGAACGGCATGATCTGCATGTAGCCGCGGGCGCCCACGCTGGAGATGGCGAACTTGCGGAACGCGCTCTCCACCTGCACCAGACCCAGCACCAGCGAAACCTCCAGGCCGGCGCGCTTGGACTCGTACCAGACCGTCTGGAGGAACTCCAGCCGCGTGGAAAGATCAGGCTTGCGCGAGCGCAGGCGCTCGCTGCTGGCCGTGAGCCAGCGCAGATAGTCCAGTCGCGCCTCGGTGGAGGCAAAGCGCAGCTCCGGCGGTGCCGATCCCGTGACGGCCGAGCTCAGCGCCGTGCGCACCGAGTCGGCCAGAGGCTCCTCGAGCTGCCCGCCGGCCCAGGCAGGCGCTCCGACCGCAGCCAGCAGCGGTGCCGTGCCCAGCGAAGCTGCCAGGCGCAGGCAATCGCGGCGCGCCATCACGGAAGCCTGGCTCACAGGCCCAGCCTCTGCTTCAGATGCGACAGCACCTCGGCGACGGCCAGCCTGGTCGCCTCGGTGTCGCGGCGGTGCTGGTACTCGACCTGGCCTTCCTTGAGGCCACGGTCCGACAGCACCACGCGGTGCGGCACGCCGATCAGTTCCCAGTCGGCGAACATGGCGCCGGGACGCTCGCCGCGGTCGTCCAGGATCACGTCCACGCCCAGCGCCAGCAGCTCGGCGTGCAGCTTTTCGGCAGCTTCCTTGACGGCTTCGCTGCGGTCCATGCCGATGGGGCAGACCACCACGGTGAACGGCGCGATCGCGTCGGGCCAGATGATGCCGCGCTCGTCATGGTTCTGCTCGATGGCGGCCGCCGGCAGGCGCGTGACGCCGATGCCGTAGCAGCCCATCTCGAACAGCGTGGGCTTGCCGTTCTCGGCCAGGAAGGTGGCATTCATGGCCTGTGAATACTTGGTGCCCAGATAGAACACATGGCCGACTTCGATGCCGCGCTCGATCGCCAGTTCACCCGCGCCGTCGGGCGACTTGTCGCCTGCGACCACGTTGCGCAGGTCGGCCACGGCATCGGGCTCGGGCAGGTCGCGGCCGAAGTTCACGCCGGTGATGTGGAAGTCGGCCTCGTTGGCACCGCAGACCCAGTCGGCCAGCACGGCGACTTCGCGGTCCACCACCAGCTTCACGGGCTTCTTCAAGTCGATCGGGCCCAGGTAGCCGGGCTGGCAGCCGAAGTGTTCCTCGATCTCGGCCACCGTGGCGAAACGGAATCCCGCGTCCAGGCCCGCCACCTTGGCCACCTTGATCTCGTTCATGTCATGGTCGCCGCGCAGCAGCAGCAGCCAGACCTGGCTGCCGGCCAGTTCTCCCTTGTCGTTGAGCACATCGGTGGCCAGCACCAGCGACTTGACGGTCTGCGACAGCGGCAGGCCCAGCTGCGCCGCCACCGATTCGCAGGTGCTGTTGCCGGGCGTGGCCACCTTCGCCATGGCCTGGCCTGGCGCGGGGCGGGGGCCCGCCGGGGCCAGGGCCTCGGCCTTCTCGATATTGGCGGCGTAGTCGCTGGCGGGGCAGTAGACGATGGCGTCCTCGCCAGTCGAGGCGATCACCTGGAATTCCTCGCTCAGGTCGCCGCCGATGGCGCCGCTGTCGGCACGCACGGCTCGGTACTGCAGGCCGAAGCGGTCGAAGATGCGCTTGTAGGCCGCGCGCATGGTCTGGTAGCTGGCCTGCGCGGCATCGCGGTCCTTGTCGAAGGAGTAGGCATCCTTCATGATGAACTCGCGCCCGCGCATCAGGCCGAAGCGGGGGCGGCGCTCGTCGCGGAACTTGGTCTGGATCTGGTAGAAGTTCTTGGGCAGTTGCTTGTAGCTCTTGAGCTCCTGGCGGGCGATGTCCGTCACCACCTCCTCGCTGGTGGGCTGGATCACGAAGTCACGGCCATGGCGGTCCTGGATGCGCAGCAACTCCGGGCCCATCTTCTCGAAACGGCCGGTCTCCTGCCACACCTCGGCAGGCTGGACCACGGGCATGGTCACCTCGACAGCCCCGGCCCGATTCATCTCCTCGCGCACGATGGCCTCCACCTTGCGGATCACACGCAGGCCCATGGGCATGTAGTTGTAGATGCCCGCGCCCAGCTTCTTGATCAGGCCGGCCCGCATCATGAGCTTGTGGCTGACCACTTCGGCATCTGCCGGAGCTTCCTTGAGGGTGGAGATGAAAAATTGGGAGGCTTTCATGGATCAGGGGCTTCGCGGGAATCGGGGGCAGCGTGCTTGCCGCTGGCAAGGCACCGTGCATAATGGACACAATTCAGAAAATTGGGGTTCGATTATGCTTGACCGGGACGGATTTCGCCCGAACGTCGGCATCATCCTGCTCAACCAAAAGAACCAGGTGTTCTGGGGCAAGCGCATCCGCACCCACAGCTGGCAGTTTCCACAGGGTGGCATTGACCGGGGGGAGACACCCGAACAGGCCATGTTCCGGGAACTGCATGAGGAAGTGGGGCTGATGCCCAACCACGTTCGCGTGGTCGCCCGCACCCGGGACTGGTTGCGCTACGAGGTGCCAGACCGGTACATCCGCCGCGATGCGCGCGGACACTACAAAGGTCAGAAGCAGATCTGGTATCTGCTGCAACTGGTAGGTCACGACTGGGATTTGAACCTGCGTGCCACGGACCATCCCGAGTTCGATGCCTGGCGCTGGAACGACTACTGGGTTCCTCTGGACGTGGTGGTGGAGTTCAAGCGCGGCGTCTACGAGATGGCCCTGACGGAGCTGGCCCGTTTCCTGCCGCGCGGCGAGCAGCAGCGCAACCGCTATCTGCGCAGCGGCATGCGTCCCAGGGAAGCACATGAAGCCGGTCCGGAAGCCTATGCGGCCCCCGGCCTGCACCCCGCCCGTACCGGCAGTTTTCGTGTCAATCCCGGCATGGAGCTGCCACCTGGGGCCTGCTTCGATCCCGATCCGCAGTCAGGCCAGCAGCCCAGCCTGCTGCCCGACCCTGGCAAGGTCTGATGGCACCACGACAAAGCGCACCCGAGGGTGCGCTTTGTCGTTCAGGGTGGACTCCATGTCTCAGTGGCCGGCAACCACCATGTTGTCGCGATGCACCATCTCGGGCCCGGCCGAATAGCCGAGCAGGCGCTCGATCTCGGCCGAGCTCTTGCGGCACAGCAGGCGCGCCTCGGCACTGGCATAGTTGGCCAGGCCGCGAGCCACCTCGATGCCCTGGGCATCCCGCACGGCGATCACATCGCCACGGGCGAATTCACCATCCACATTCACCATGCCTATGGGCAGCAGGCTCTTGCCTTCATCGCGCAGCTTGGCCACGGCGCCCGCATCGACGGCCACGGAGCCGCGCAGTTGCAGGTGGTCGGCGATCCACTGCTTGCGCGCCTGGTTCTTGTGGGTCTGGGCCACGAGCAAGGTGCCGATGGACTCGCCTGCGGCCAGCCGCACCAGAACATCCTTTTCACGCCCCCAGGCGATCACGGTCGAAGCCCCCGAACCCGCAGCGCGCTTGGCCGCCAGGATCTTGGTGATCATCCCGCCCTTGCCGATGGACGAGCCCGCGCCGCCCGCCATGTCCTCCAGCACCGGATCCCCCGCCTTGGCCACATCGATGAAGCGTGCATCGGGATTCCTGCGCGGATCGGCGCTGTACAGCCCGCGCTGGTCGGTGAGGATGACCAGGGCATCGGCCTCGACCAGATTGGCCACCAGGGCGCCAAGGGTGTCGTTGTCGCCGAACTTGATCTCGTCGTTGACCACGGTGTCGTTCTCGTTGATCACCGGCACGATGCCCAGCTCCAGCAGCGTCAGCAAGGTGGTGCGCGCGTTCAGGTAGCGTTCGCGGTCCGCCAGGTCGGCATGCGTGAGCAGCACCTGGGCACTGCCCATGCCCTGCTCGCGCAGCTTGGACTCGTACATCTGGATCAGCCCCATCTGACCTACTGCGGCAGCTGCCTGAAGCTCATGGATCTCCTTGGGCCGGGCCGCCCAGCCCAGGCGTTTCATGCCTTCCGCCACGGCGCCGCTGGAGACCATGATCACCTCGCGCCGCTGGCCTCCATGGCTTTCATCGCCGCGCACCAGCGCCGCCAGTTGGCGGCTCCATTCCTGGATGGCGGCCTCGTCGAGACCGCGCCCTTCATTGGTCACCAGGCTGGAGCCGACTTTGACCACGATGCGATGGGCATCGCGCAACAGATTGGAAGACATGATGGATAGTGATTCTTGCAACGCCAGGCCGCAGGGGCCGGCAATGCTGTTGTGATCAGGGCAATGCGTGGCGCCAAAAGCGCCTACTCGGCGTCACCACGGGAAAAACGCGGATCGGCAGGATCCAGGCCATCTGACTCGATCTCGGCGAAGCGCGGATCGACCTCGGCGGGGCCTGCCTCGATCTGCTGCTGCGCGTGCACATGCTGGTAGATGGTACGGATCAGCACCTCGCAGCCTTCGCGCGTCAGAGCGGAGATCTCGAACACCGGCCCCTTCCACTTGAAACGCTTGACGAAGTCCTTGACGCGCGCGGCACGCTCCTCGGCCGGCACCATGTCCAGCTTGTTGAGCACCAGCCAGCGTGGCTTGTTGTAGAGCTCGGCATCGTACTTCTGCAACTCGCCGACAATGGCCTTGGCCTGGGCCACGGGATCCACACTGTCATCGAAGGGTGCCAGATCGACCACGTGCAGCAGCAGCCGGGTGCGCTGCAGGTGGCGCAGGAACTGATGACCCAGGCCCGCGCCTTCGGAGGCACCTTCGATCAACCCTGGAATATCGGCCACCACGAAGCTCTGCTCGGCAGCGACGCGCACAACGCCCAGGTTGGGATGCAGTGTGGTGAACGGGTAATCCGCGATCTTGGGCCGGGCATTGGAGACCGCAGCGATGAAGGTGGACTTGCCCGCATTGGGCATGCCCAGCAGGCCCACATCGGCCAGCACCTTGAGCTCGAGCTTGAGGTTCTTGCGCTCTCCAGGCCAGCCCGGCGTCTTCTGCCGGGGAGCCCGGTTGATGGCGCTTTTGAAGCGCAGGTTGCCATAGCCGCCATCACCACCCTTGGCAATGGTCACCACCTCGCCAGGGGTCAGCAACTCGTAGAGCACCTCACCGGTTTCTGCATCGCTGATGATGGTGCCCACCGGCATGCGCAGCGTGATGTCGTCTCCGGCGGCGCCGAACATGTCCGACCCCTTGCCGTGTTCGCCCCGCTTGGCATCATGGCGACGCGAAAAGCGGTAGTCCACCAAGGTGTTGAGATTGGCATCGGCCACCGCGTAGACATGGCCCCCACGGCCGCCGTCACCACCATCGGGGCCGCCGAATTCCTTGTATTTCTCGTGCCGGAATGACACGCAGCCATTGCCGCCGTCACCGGCGGCAATGTCGATATAAGCTTCGTCGACGAACTTCATGAGGCATCCAGTTTACAAAAAGCAGTGTGCACCAGACAGCCCCAGGCCACACCTCAGCGACAGAAAAGGAAAGAAGGGAGGGAGCACACCAACGCACGCCCCTCCTGAAACGACAAAGCCCCGACAGGTCGGGGCTTCGAGCATCAAGGCGACGGGGCTCAGGCAGCCGTCACATTGACCGTGTGCTTGGACAGTGCACCCTTGACGGCAAACGACACATGGCCATCCACCAGAGCGTAGAGGGTGTGGTCCTTGCCCACGCCGACGTTGTCGCCGGGGTGGAACTTGGTGCCACGCTGGCGCACGATGATGGAGCCGGCAGTGATCAGTTCACCACCGAAAGCCTTCACGCCGAGCATTTTGGGCTTGGAATCGCGCCCGTTTCGCGTAGAGCCGCCGCCTTTTTTCTGTGCCATGACTCAGCTCCTGAATTAAGCAGCGATCGCCACGATCTGCAGTTCGGTGAACTGCTGGCGATGGCCTTGGCGTTTCTGATAGTGCTTACGACGGCGCATCTTGAAGATGTGCACCTTGTCGTGCTTGCCGTGGGCGACCACGGTTGCCTTGACAGACGCGCCGGACACCAGAGGCGTGCCGACCTTGATTTCAGCGCCGTTGCCGACTGCCAAAACCTGATCGATCACAACTTCCTGGCCCACGTCCGCAGCAATCTGTTCTACCTTGATCTTTTCGCCGGCCGCGACGCGATACTGCTTGCCGCCGGTTTTTATGACTGCGTACATTTAAACCTCATGAATTTGAGAGCTCCGCGAACGAATTTCCACGGAAGCCCGGGATTCTAGCACGCACTCACATTCCCTGCCTAGCCCCCCGCCACCCCTCGACCGCCACCCGCCCAGAGGCAGGCGGCAGGCGGCACGGCTCTTCCTATAATTACTGATCCACTTGGCGGCCACAGTACCTTGACCACAGCTCTTCCCACCCCCAATCCGCTTGCCCTGATCACCGACGACATGCGCGAAGTGGATCATGTGATTGCCCAGCGCCTGACCACCAGCGTTCCGCTCATCGCCCAGATCTCCCAGTACATCATCGCAGCGGGCGGCAAGCGCCTGCGCCCGGCCCTGCTGCTCATGGTCTGCAACGCGCTGGGATACGAAGGCCGGGACAAGCATGTCCTGGCGGCCGTGGTCGAGCTGATCCACACGGCCACCTTGCTGCATGACGACGTGGTGGATGAATCCACCTTGCGCCGCGGCCGCCCGACCGCCAACGAAACCTTCGGCAACCCGGCCAGCGTGCTGGTCGGCGACTTCCTGCACTCACGCTCCTTCCAGATGATGGTGGAGGTGGGCAGCATGCGTGTGCTGAAGATCCTCTCGGACGCCACCAACGTGATCGCCGAGGGCGAGGTGCAGCAGTTGATCAACACCCATGATGCGTCGCTGGACGAGGCAGGCTACCTGCATGTCATCCGCTCCAAGACCGCCCAGCTTTTCGAAGCGAGTGCCCAACTGGGCGCCGTGCTGGCCGACGCCCCGCGCGACATCGAACAGGCCTGCGCCAGCTACGGACAGGCCCTGGGCACGGCCTTCCAGATCATCGATGATGTGCTCGACTACGCAGGAGACGCCCAGGAGATGGGCAAGAACCTGGGTGACGATCTGCGCGAAGGCAAGTGCACCCTCCCCCTGATTGCCGCAATGCAGCGCGGCACACCCGAACAGGCCGCCATCGTCCGGGCGGCCATCGAACAAGGCTCCACGGAACAGTTGTCCACCGTGGTGGACATCGTGCGCAGCACCGGCGCCCTGGACGTGGCGCGCGAAGCGGCACACGCCGAGGCACGCCGTGCCATCGATGCAATAAATGTGCTGCCAGGCAATTTGCACACGACAAGTTTGCTACAATTGGCGTCTCAGCTCCTGGAGCGGCGCACCTGAAATCCATTCAGGCTGCCTGCTTTTTCTACAGAAGCAACGGGGTGTAGCTTAGCCTGGTAGAGCGCTACGTTCGGGACGTAGAGGCCGGAGGTTCGAATCCTCTCACCCCGACCATTTCTGGTCACATACACAACCACCATCACATGCTTGCGCCAGGTCCAAGACCCGGGCGCCAAGACATGCGAGCGGCATTCCAAGTCCTAAGGGATGATAGGATAAATGTCCTTTCCTTCCATACGTCTTGCTACATGGCTGTTGCTGACTCCTCGCTCAAGAACGCTTCCGCTGTCGCATCGCTGCCAGGCATAGGGCGCGCCCTGGTCTCTGCCGGCAAGGTATCGCAGCAGGCAGCGGAAGCAGCCGCCAGCAAGGCCGTCGCCAACCGCAGTTCGTTCATCGCGGAACTGAGCAGCGCAGGCACCATTTCCGCACTGGAAGTGGCAGAGACCGTCTCTACCATGTTCAGCGCGCCGCTGCTCGATCTCGATGCCATCGACCCGATGCGGCTGCCGCAGGAACTGCTGGACACCAAGATCAGCACGACCTACCGCGTCCTGCCGCTGAGCAAGCGCGGCAACCGCCTCACGGTGGCCACGGCCGACCCCACGCAGCAGGAAGCCGCGGAACAGATCAAGTTCACCACGCAGCTTGGTGTGGACTGGATCATCGTCGAGGCTGACAAGCTGGACAGGCTGATAGCGCAACTGAACAAAAGTGCGGGCGAAGCCATGGAAAGCTATGGCGGCGGCGGCGACTTCGAGTTCGGCGACCTCAAGACCGACGAACCCGCCGAGGAAAAGGACAACACGGCGGCGGCGGACGTCGAAGACGCACCCATCGTCAAGTTCCTGCACAAGATGCTGCTCGACGCCTTCAACATGCGCGCGTCGGACTTGCACTTCGAACCCTATGAGCATCAGTACCGCGTGCGCTTTCGTATCGACGGCGAGTTGCGCGAGATTGCCTCGCCGCCGATTGCCATCAAGGAAAAGCTGGCCTCGCGCATCAAGGTGATCTCGCGCCTGGACATCTCGGAAAAGCGTGTTCCCCAGGACGGACGCATGAAGCTGAAGGTCGGTCCGGACCGTGTCATCGATTTCCGCGTCAGCACGCTGCCCACGCTGTTCGGCGAAAAGATCGTGATCCGTATCCTGGATCCCAGTTCTGCCAAGATGGGCATCGATGCCCTGGGCTACGAGCCCGAGGAGAAGGCACGCCTGCTTGATGCCATCGGCCGCCCCTACGGCATGATCCTGGTCACCGGACCCACGGGCTCGGGCAAGACCGTGTCGCTCTACACCTGCCTGAACCTGCTGAACAAGCCCGGGGTGAACATCGCGACGGCCGAGGACCCTTCGGAAATCAACCTGCCCGGCGTCAACCAGGTCAATGTGAACGAGAAGGCCGGCCTCACCTTCGCGACGGCGCTCAAGGCCTTTCTGCGCCAGGATCCGGACATCATCATGGTCGGCGAAATCCGGGACCTGGAGACTGCCGATATTTCGATCAAGGCCGCCCAGACCGGCCACTTGGTGCTGTCCACGCTGCACACCAATGACGCGCCCACCACGCTGACCCGCATGCGCAACATGGGCATCGCGCCATTCAACATCGCCTCCAGCGTGATCCTGATCACCGCCCAGCGGCTGGCCAGGCGGCTGTGCCCCCAGTGCAAGGAACCCGCCGACATTCCCCGGGAGGCCTTGCTCGACGCGGGCTATGCCGACGCGGAAGTCGACGGCAGCTGGGTCACCTACAAACCCGTCGGCTGCCCGGCCTGCAACAATGGCTACAAGGGCCGCGTCGGCATCTACCAGGTGATGCCGATCAGCGAGGACATCCAGCGCATCATCCTGCAGGACGGCAGCGCCCTGGAGATCGCGGCCCAGGCCAGGCGCGAAGGCGTGCGATCGCTGCGCGAAGCCGGCCTGCACAAAGCCCGGATGGGACTGACCTCACTCGAAGAAGTGCTGGCAGTCACCAATGAGTAAATAGCGCGGACAGCGCAGACAACAAACGAGGGAGCACCATGGCCACAGCAGCGTCCAAGGGCATCAAGGAATTCGTCTTCGAATGGGAGGGCAAGGACCGCAACGGCAAGATCGTCCGCGGCGAGACCCGGGCCGGCGGCATCAACCAGGTCCAGGCCATGCTGCGCCGCCAGGGCGTGCTTCCCAGCAAGATCAAGAAGCGCCGCACCCGCGGCGGCAAGAAGATCAAGCCCAAGGACATCGCGCTGTTCACGCGCCAGATGGCCACGATGATGAAGGCCGGTGTCCCGTTGCTGCAGGCCTTCGACATCGTGGGACGCGGCAACACCAATGCCAGCGTGACGCGCCTGCTGGCCGACATCCGCGCCGACGTGGAGACCGGCACCTCGCTGAATGCGGCCTATCGCAAGCACCCCATGTACTTCGACAGCCTCTATTGCAATCTGGTGGAGGCCGGGGAAGCCGCCGGTATCCTGGAAGCGTTGCTCGATCGCCTGGCCACCTACATGGAGAAGACCGAGGCCATCAAGTCCAAGATCAAGTCGGCGCTGATGTACCCGATCTCCGTGGTCGTCGTGGCCTTTGTCGTCGTGACCATCATCATGATCTTCGTGATCCCGGCCTTCAAGGAAGTATTCAGCTCGTTCGGCGCCGATCTTCCCGCCCCCACGCTGTTCGTGATGGGCATCAGCGACGTCTTCGTGCAGTGGTGGTGGGTGATCTTCGGCGTATTGGGCGGCGGCCTCTACTTCTTCATGCAGGCCTGGAAGCGCAACGAGCGCATGCAGCAGTTCATGGACCGCACACTGCTCAAGGTCCCGATCTTCGGCGTGCTGATCGAGAAATCCTGCGTGGCGCGCTGGACGCGTACCCTGTCGACCATGTTCGCCGCAGGTGTCCCGCTGGTCGAGGCGCTGGACTCCGTGGGGGGTGCATCCGGCAACGCCGTCTACGCCAACGCCACGGAGAAGATCCAGCAGGAGGTGTCCACGGGCACCAGCCTGACCGTGGCCATGACCAATGCCAACGTCTTTCCCTCGATGGTGCTGCAGATGTGCGCCATCGGGGAGGAGTCGGGTTCCATCGACCACATGCTGGGCAAGGCCGCGGACTTCTACGAAGAAGAGGTCGATGACATGGTCGCAGGCCTTTCCAGCCTGATGGAGCCCATCATCATCGTCTTCCTGGGCACTCTCATCGGCGGCATCGTGGTGTCCATGTACCTGCCCATCTTCAAGCTGGGACAGGTGGTCTGATGCTTCTGGATCCCTGGATGCAGGCCGCGCTGGGCGGCCTGTTCGGCCTGATGGTCGGCAGCTTTCTCAATGTGGTGGTGCACCGCATGCCGCGCATGATGGAGCAGGATTGGGATGCGGAGTGTGCCCGATGGGTGCAGGAGCGCTCCGGCGGCGTACCGTCCCTGCCATCCACCCCGGCCGAGCCCGCGTTGAGCCTGAGCCGCCCCCGCTCGCGCTGCCCCCATTGCGGCCATGCGATCGCCTGGCACGAGAACATTCCCGTGTTCAGCTACCTGGCGCTGCGGGGCCGTTGCTCGCAATGCAAGACACCCATCGGCGTGCGCTATCCACTGGTGGAGCTGACCTGTGCCGCGCTGTTTGCCTTCTGCATCGCGCGATGGGGCATCAGCCCGACCGGCGCGGCGTGGTGTCTGTTCAGTGCCGCCTTGCTGAGCCTGGCGTTGATCGACTGGGATACCACGCTGCTGCCCGATGACATCACCCTGCCCCTGCTATGGGGCGGACTGCTGGCATCGGCGCTGCACTGGACGACCGTACCCGTGGCCGATGCCATCTGGGGCGCGGCTGGCGGCTATCTGTCGCTGTGGCTGGTCTACTGGGGCTTCAAGCTGGTCACCGGCAAGGAAGGCATGGGATATGGCGACTTCAAGCTGTTTGCCGCGCTCGGCGCGTGGTTCGGCTGGCAGGCCCTCATTCCCATCATCCTGGTCTCTTCGGTGATCGGTGCCGTCGTGGGCATCGCGCTGAAGATCAACAGCCGCCTGCGGGAAGGCGGTTATGTACCCTTCGGCCCCTTCCTCGCCGGTGCAGGTTTTGCCGCCATGGTGTTCGGTCCCCAGCAGATGCTGCAATCCCTGCTGTCGGCACTCGGACTTTGAACCCATACTGCGGCATGGTCTCCACTCCCCTCCTGCCATCCGTGCGCACGCCCGTCCGGCTGGGCCTGACGGGGGGCATAGGCAGCGGCAAGAGCACCGTGGCTGCACGGCTGGCCTTGCGCGGAGCGGTCGTCGTCGATGCGGACCGGATCTCGCGCAGCCTCACGGCCGCCGCAGGTGCCGCCCTGCCGGAAATCATCCGCAGCTTCGGCCCCGGCCTGATCGACGCCAGTGGCGCCCTGGACCGGGCCCGCATGCGCGAGCTGGTATTCCAGCAGCCCGATGCGCGCCAGCGCCTGGAGGCCATCATTCACCCCCTGGTGGCCCGGCAAACTGCGCAGGAGGTCGACCAGGCCACGGCAGCAGGGTGCCGGCTGATCGTCCACGACATCCCCTTGCTGGTGGAGTCCGGCCGCTGGCCCGGCCTGCTCGATGCCGTGCTGGTGGTGGACTGCCGCCCCGAGACACAGATCGTGCGCGTCATGGCTCGCAATGGCCTGTCCCGCGAGGCCGTGGCTTCCATCATTGCCACCCAGGCCAGCCGCGCCGTCCGCCTGGCGGCCGCCGACTGGGTGCTCTACAACGACGAAGCCATGACGATCGAAGCTTTGCACGCATGCACCGATCGAATCTCAGCATGGTTCGGGCTATGATGCACGCCATGGCTTGGCCTGTGCGTGTAATTCAGCATGTGCACGACGTCGACAGCTGATTCCTGAGCACCCCGAGGAGCCCAGCAAGCGTGATCCTGTACGAATATCCCTTCAATGAGCGCCTGAGGACCTACCTCCGGCTCGAGCAGCTCTATCGCCGCCTTGGCGAGTTGCTGTCGCGCGCTCATGCCATCGATCATCATTTCGCACTGGTGACCATCTTCGAGATCATGGATGTGGCCTCGCGTGCCGATCTGAAGACCGATGTACTGAAGGATCTGGAACGCCACAAGAATCTGCTCGACAGCCTGCGCGGCAATCCCGACATTGCCGAGCACATGCTCGACCAGGTCTCCCGGCATGTGGAGCAGTGCTTTGCCCAGCTCAACGCCCAGAACGGCAAGGCCGGACAGGCCCTGACCGACAACGAATGGCTGATGGCCGTGCGCAGCCGCATCGGCATCCCCGGCGGCACCTGCGGCTTTGATCTGCCTGCCTACCATGCCTGGCAGTTCCATGACCCCCAGGTGCGCCTGCGCGATCTGGAGGACTGGGCCAGCACCCTGGCGCCTCTGGGGCAATCGCTGCAACTGCTGCTCAAGCTGCTGCGTGAAACCGGCGTGCCGCAATGGGTGGCTGCGGAAAAGGGCGTGTTCCAGCAGGCCATGCCCCCGGGCCGCAGCTTCCAGCTGCTGCGCCTGCGCATCGATCCGGCGCTGAGCCTGGTGCCGGAGATCAGCGGCAACCGCCTGCTGGTGTCCGTACGCCTGCTGCGCCCTGAGGAAGGTGCCAAGCCCCAGCCCTGCAGCGACGATGCCTCTTTCGAGGTCACGCTGTGCAGCTGAGGGGAAAGACGGCAGACATGTCCACGACTTCCCAGCCAACGTCCTCGAAGGCCGGTCCGACGGTACGTTGCCCGACCTGCGGTGGCCCCAGCCTGTTCGCGCCAGCCAACCGCTTCCGTCCCTTCTGCAGCGAACGCTGCCGCCAGATCGACCTGGGCGCATGGGCCAACGAGGAATTCCGTGTCCCCGCCCCCACGCCCCCGGAGGATGCACCCTTCGGCGATCCCCGCACCGAGCCCTGATCAGGCCTGCGGCCGGCCGGCCTCGTAGTGGCCCGCATCGAATGGCAATCCGCGCTCCTCGCTGAGCCACTGCAGCACGGGGTAGGCGCCAGGAAGCACAGGATGCACCTGCAAGGGCAGTTGCTGCCAAGCCATCTGCTGGCCTTCGCGCATCTCGAACTCCCCGCTCCAGCGCCTGATCTTGCACCAGTGCAGGCGCACCAAGGCATGCGGGTAGTCGTGCTCGGTCACCTTCCAGACCTCTGCGGCGGCAATCTCGACGCCCAGCTCTTCCTGCAACTCGCGGCGCAGCGCCTGCTCCACCGTCTCGCCGGATTCGAGCTTCCCGCCCGGGAACTCCCAATAGCCGGCATAGGGCTTGCCAGGGGGCCGGCTGGTGATCAGCAGCGCGCCATCGGCCTCACGCAAAAGCACACCGACTGCCACTTCAGTGTGCTTGCGCGGTGCGGCCACGCCGGCAGCAGCGCTCAGGGATTTTTCTTTGTCAGTCACTTGATCTCTCGCAATGATTCCGCTGTCTGCCACGGGGGCAGACAGCGGCCTGATCAGAGCTCGGCCTCTTCAGCCAGCCCTTGTACATCCGCAATGCCGGTCTGGCCGCCGGCCTGGCGCTCGGCGCGGCCCGCATAGTCGCGGGCGAACTGGTGAGCGACACGGCCGCTGCGCGAGCCGCGTTCCAATGCCCAGACCAGGGCTTCCGGGCGGGCCGCCTCGATGGCAGGCCTGTCCAGTCCCAGCGCCTCCAGCCACTGCGCCACGACGCGCAGGTATTCGTCCTGGCTGAACGGATAGAAGCTTACCCACAGGCCGAAGCGCTCGGACAGCGAGATCTTCTCCTCGATCACCTCGCCGGGATGCAGCTCCCCATCCTCGCCACGCTGGTACGTCAGGTTCTCCGACTGGTACTCGGGCAGCAGGTGGCGACGGTTGCTGGTCGCATACACCAGCACGTTCGGACTGGCGGCGCTGACCGAGCCGTCAAGAATGGATTTCATCGCCTTGTAGCCAGGCTCGCCCTCCTCGAAACTCAGGTCATCGCAATAGATGATGAACTTCTCGGGCCGACCGGCCACCACTTCCACGATATCGGGCAGGTCCGTCAGATCGGCCTTGTCCACCTCGATCAGGCGCAGCCCGTGAGGGGCGTAGGCATGCAGGCAGGCGCGGATCAGCGAGGATTTTCCCGTGCCGCGCGCCCCCGTGAGCAGCACGTTGTTGGCGGTACGGCCTGTGACGAATTGCTCGGTGTTGCGGGCGATCTTGTCCTTTTGCACATCGATGTTCTGCAGGTCGGAAAGCTGCATGGCGCCGACATGGCGCACGGGCTCCAGCAGGCCGCAGCCATTGGCGCGCTTGCGGTAGCGCCAGGCGATGGCTGCGTTCCAGTCAGCGGGCGATTGCAGGGGTTGGGGGAGGATGGCCTCGATGCGCTGCATCAACTGCTCGGCGCGCTGCACGAGCTGCAGCAAAGGGGTGGCGACGGCTTGCGTTGGCGAAGTCATGGATGTCTCTCGAATACGGTTTTCACGGCGGCCAGCGCGGCGCCCGCCCGGGAATCGAGATGGATCTCATGCCGACGCCGGGGCGGCCGCGCGCCAGCTGCCATTGAAAGCTGGCGGCAGCAAGGCAAGGCGCCCTGCCGCCATCAGCGGCGCGGTGGGAGGAGAGTCAGGAGCGGTAGTCGGCGTTGATGCTCACGTAGTCGTGGCTCAGGTCGCAGGTCCACACGGTCTGCTCGGCCTCCCCTCGGCCCAGCAGCACGCGCACGATGATCTCCTGCTGCTTCATCACGCGCTGGCCGTCTTCCTCCTGATAGGCAGGATTGCGGCCGCCATCGACTGCGACATGCACATCGTTCAGGTACAGGTCGATCTTGGTCTGGTCCAGGTCGTCGATGCTAGCATAGCCCACCGCCGCGAGGATGCGGCCCAGGTTCGGGTCGCTGGCGAAGAATGCCGTCTTGACCAGGGGCGAATGCGCGATGGAATAGGCCACCAGGCGGCACTCCGCCTCGGTCTTGCCGCCTTCCACCTTCACGGTGATGAACTTGGTGGCGCCCTCGCCATCGCGCACGATGGCCTGGGCCAGCAGGCGCGCCACCTCCAGCAGGGCAGCCTTCAGGGCCTGGCCCTCGGAGCTCGTCAGCGACGTGACCGGGGCATTGCCGGCCTTGTGTGTCGCCACCAGCACGAAGGAGTCGTTGGTCGAGGTGTCGCCGTCGATGGTCACGCGATTGAACGAACCGTCGGCCAGCTCCTTGACCAAGGGCTGCAGCAGCTCGGGCGCGATGGCCGCGTCGGTGGCCAGAAAGCCCAGCATGGTCGCCATGTTGGGACGGATCATGCCCGCGCCCTTGCTGATGCCGGTGATGCTCACGCGCTTGCCGCCGATGTCCACGGCGCGGCTGAAAGCCTTGGGCAGGGTATCGGTGGTCATGATGCCTTCGGCCGCCGTGCCCCAGTTGTCGGCCTTGGCGGCGGCGATGGCAGCTGGCAGGCCCGCGGCGATGCGGTCCACGGGCAACTGCTCCATGATCACGCCGGTCGAGAACGGCAGGATCTGCTCGGGCTTCAACTGCAGCAACGCAGCCAGGTCTGCACAGGTGCGGCGCGCGCGCGCCAGGCCATCGGCGCCGGTGCCGGCATTGGCATTGCCCGTGTTGACGACCATGGCACGGATGGCGCCGCCGGTCTGCACCAGATGTTCGCGGCTGACCTGCACGGGCGCGGCGCAGAAACGGTTCTGGGTGAACACACCTGCCACCGAGGCGCCTTCATCGAGCAGGAACACGGACAGGTCCTTGCGATTGGCCTTGCGCACACCGGCTTCGGTGACGCCGATGCGGACGCCGTCGATCGCCAGCAGGTCGGCGGCCACGGGAGCGGAGAGATTCACAGGCATGAAGGGACTTTCTACGGTGGAAGAAAAACGCGCTCCATTATCGGAACAAACCAGGGCCGCGGGCATTTCATCGCCCTCAAAAAAGAAGACGGCACGGTATGCATCCGTGCCGTCTTCTCGTCTCGCATTGCCTTACGACACCCGCCGTGTCACGACAGCTTTCCGTGGCACTGCTTGTACTTCTTGCCACTGCCGCAAGGGCAGGGGTCGTTGCGACCCACGCGGACACCTTCGGGCAGTTCCAGTGGCTCGTCCTCGACGGAGCCGCCGATATCGCCATCCGACGGGGCACCATAGGTCATGTGCTCCAGGCTGTGGGCGCTGCGCTGCTCCATGGCCTCGGTGGCCTGCTCCACCTGCTCGCGCGACTGCACCTGCACGGTCATCAGCACGCGCGTGACTTCGGTCTTGACCTGGTCGATCAACTGGCGGAACAGCTCGAACGCCTCGCGTTTGTACTCCTGCTTGGGCTGCTTTTGGGCATAGCCGCGCAGATGGATGCCCTGGCGCAGGTAGTCCAGCGCGGACAGGTGGTCGCGCCAGTTGGTGTCGAAGCTCTGCAGCAGCACGGCGCGCTGGAACTGCGTGAAGTTCTCGCGTCCGATCAGCTCCACCTTGGCCTCGAACACTTCGCGCGCAGCCTGCAGAACCTTCTCGAGGATTTCCTCATCGGTGATGGCGTGCGCGGATTGCACCTCGGCCTGCAGCGGCAGCTGGATGCGCCACTCGCTGTCCAGCGCCTTTTCCAGGCCGGCCAGGTCCCACTGTTCCTCCATGGACTCGGCGGGCACGTACTGGCGCACCAGATCGGTCACGACGTCGTCGCGCATCACGGTGATCATCTCGTGCAGGTCAGAGGCATCGAGGATCTCGTTGCGCTGCTGGTAGATCACCTTGCGCTGGTCGTTGGACACGTCGTCGTACTCGAGCAGCTGCTTGCGGATGTCGAAGTTGCGGGCCTCGACCTTGCGCTGCGCGCCTTCGATGGAGCGCGTCACGATGCCGGCCTCGATGGCTTCGCCGTCAGGCATCTTCAGCCGGTCCATGATGGCGCGCACGCGGTCGCCCGCGAAGATGCGCATCAGCGCATCGTCCAGGCTCAGGTAGAAACGCGAGGAGCCCGGATCACCCTGTCGGCCCGAGCGGCCGCGCAGCTGGTTGTCGATGCGGCGCGACTCATGGCGCTCGGTGGCGATGATGCGCAGGCCGCCCAGGGCCGAGACCTTGTCGTGCTCGACCTTCCAGTCGGCGCGCAGTTGCTCGATGCGCTGCTGGCGCTCGGGTTCGGACAGGGATTCGTCGGCCTCGATGGCCGCGACCTGCTTTTCGATGTTGCCGCCCAGCACGATGTCGGTGCCGCGGCCCGCCATGTTGGTGGCGATGGTGATCATGCCGGGCCGTCCGGCCTGGGCCACGATATCGGCCTCGCGCTCGTGCTGCTTGGCGTTGAGCACCTGGTGGGGAAGCTCTTCCTTGTTGAGCAGCTCGTCGATGATTTCCGAGTTCTCGATCGAGGTCGTTCCCACCAGCACGGGCTGGCCGCGCTCATGGCATTCGCGGATGTCGCGAATGGCAGCCTCGTACTTCTCGCGCGTGGTCTTGTAGACACGGTCGAGCTGGTCATCGCGCCTGCTGGGACGGTTGGGCGGGATCACCACGGTCTCCAGGCCGTAGATTTCCTGGAACTCGTAGGCCTCTGTATCGGCCGTGCCCGTCATGCCGGCCAGTTTGCCGTAGAGGCGGAAGTAGTTCTGGAAGGTGATCGAGGCCATGGTCTGGTTCTCGGCCTGGATGGCAACGCCTTCCTTGGCCTCGACCGCCTGGTGCAGGCCGTCGCTCCAGCGCCGGCCCGCCATCAGGCGGCCCGTGAACTCGTCGACGATGACGATCTCGCCGTTCTGCACCACATAGTGCTGGTCGCGGTGGTAGAGATTGTTGGCGCGCAGCGCCGCATACAGGTGGTGGACCAGCGTGATGTTGGCCGGGTCGTACAGCGAGGCACCCTCGGCGATCATGCCGGCATGGCCCAGCAGGCGCTCTGCGGCCTCGTAGCCCTGGTCTGTCAGGAACACCTGGTGGCTCTTTTCGTCCACCGTGAAATCGCCGGGCTTGGTCACGCCCTCGCCGGTGCGGGGGTCGGCCTCGCCTTCCTGGCGCACCAGGGAAGGAACGATCTTGTTCATGGCCACGTACATGGCCGTGTGGTCCTCGGCCTGGCCGCTGATGATCAGCGGCGTGCGGGCCTCGTCGATCAGGATGGAGTCCACCTCGTCGACGATGGCGTAGTTGAGCACACGCTGCACGCGGTCGCCCGACTCGTAGACCATGTTGTCGCGCAGGTAGTCGAAGCCGTACTCGTTGTTCGTGCCGTAGGTGATGTCGCTGTTGTAGGCAGCCTGCTTTTCCTCGCGCGGCATGTTGGGCAGGTTGATGCCCACCGACAGGCCCAGGAAGTTGTACAGGCGGGCCATCCAGGTCGCATCGCGGTTGGCCAGATAGTCGTTCACCGTCACCACATGCACGCCGTTGCCGGACAGCGCGTTCAGGTAGACCGGCAGCGTGGCGGTCAGCGTCTTGCCCTCGCCGGTGCGCATTTCGGCGATCTTGCCGTAGTGCAGCGCCATGCCACCCAGCAGCTGCACATCGAAATGGCGCATCTTCATGACGCGCTTGGAGCCCTCGCGCACCACGGCGAAGGCTTCGGGCAGCAGATCGTCCAGCGACTCGCCCTTGGCCACACGTTCCTTGAATTCCTGCGTCTTCGCGCGCAGAGCCTCGTCGCTGAGCTTCTCGTACTCGGGCTCCATCGCGTTGATGCGGGCGACCGTCTTGCGGTATTGCTTGAGAAGCCGATCGTTTCGGCTGCCGAATAGTTTGGTGAGGAAGTTGGTGGCCATGCGAAAAAGACACACCGCCCTCCGCGGTAGCGGAACGCGGTGTGCCTGGAATCCCTAGATTGTTGGATTTCAGATGGGGCCGCTTCACCCGCCTGCAAGTACTCCTTTGCAGAGCACTCGCGGCCGGCCCGAAGCGAGAACCGAACAATTGATTCTAACTGTCTCCGTCCAACCCTCTTCCAGGCAGGCTGACGCAGGGAACCCCCAGGGCCGGATCCCCGGCGCAATGCTGATATAACGGCACTCTTTGGCTGACTCCGTCAAAGCCATCCGCCAAGCCCCATGACCTTCACCCGCCGCCACCACGCCGTCACGGCCCTGCATGCCGTCGAGAACTCTCCGACGCTGGCCCGGCTGGCCCAGCTCACGCGGGATTCCAGCAATCGCCTGGCCGCCGTGCTGCCGCTGGTGCCCCCGCTGCTGCGCACCAGTCTCCAGGCCGGCCCCATCGAAGGAAGCACCTGGTGCCTGCTGGTCGGCAACAATGCGGCGGCCGCCAAGATCCGCCAGTTGCTGCCGGCCATGGCGGCCCACTTGCGCACCAAGGGCTGGGACGTGACCGAGATCCGCCTCAAGGTGCAGGCCTGATCGGCCTGTCCGCAACCAACGAAGCCGGAAATGAAAAAAGGCCTCCTGGGAGACCTTCTGGTGCCGGTTGTCGGATTCGAACTGACGACCTACCGCTTACAAGGCGGGTGCTCTACCAACTGAGCTAAACCGGCGAAGCACGCATTCTAGCGCAGAAACAGGCCACGCCAGCCGTTCGCCGAATCCTGCAGCCCGGATCCGGCCGCAGGCTACTTGACCAGCTTCAGCGAAGGCCGCGAACCCGAAGGCGGCGGGGTACGCGGGGGTTCGTCGCCACCCCCCTCGTTCGGGGTGCTCACCAGCTGCACGACACGGTCGTCGGCACCGGCTTCGGCCTCCTCCTCCGTCACGGCAGCCTCATGGGAGGGCCCGTCGGACTCCTGCTCGCCAGGGGCATCGGCCTGCGGCTCCGGGAAGGCCATTCCCTGCCCCGTCTCGCGCGCATAGATGGCCATCACCTGTTCAACGGGCACCATGATCTCGCGGGGCTGGCCGCCAAAGCGGGCCGTGAAGCTGATGTAGTCGTTGCCCATCTGCAGGCCGCTGGTGGCGTCGTAGCTGATGTTGAGCACGATCTCGCCGTCGCGTACGAACTCGCGCGGCACCTGCACGCCGCGGTCCACGCGCACCGCGATGTGGGGCGTGAAGCCGTTGTCGGTACACCACTCGAACAAGGCCCGGATCAGGTAGGGGCGGGTGGAGGTTGCTTCGGGGGCAGTCATGACGATCCCAGGAAAAGAGTGGTCTGAATACGAAAACGGGCAGGAGGCGACGGTATCCGCCTTCCCTGCCCGCGCAAACGGCCGTCAACCGATGCGGCTTACTTGCGCATCACCTTCTCGGAAGGTGTCAGCGCTTCGATGTAGGCGGGGCGCGAGAAGATGCGCTCGGCGTACTTGAGCAAGGGAGCGGCATTCTTGGACAGCTCGATGCCGTAGTAGTCCAGGCGCCACAGCAGCGGGGCGATGGCCACGTCCAGCATGGAGAAGTTCTCGCCCAGCATGTACTTGTTCTTGAGGAACACCGGGGCCAGTTGCGTCAGGCGGTCGCGGATGTGGGCACGGGCCTTCTCGATGGCCTTTTCGTTGCCCTTGGCATTGCGCTCCTCCAGAGTGCTGACGTGGACGAACAGCTCCTTCTCGAAGTTCAGCAGGAACAGGCGCACGCGCGCACGGTCCACGGGGTCGCCGGGCATCAGTTGAGGATGCGGGAAGCGCTCGTCGATGTACTCGTTGATGATGTTCGATTCGTACAGGATCAGGTCGCGCTCGACCAGGATGGGCACCTGGCCATAGGGGTTCATCACGCTGATGTCTTCAGGCTTGCTGAACAGGTCCACATCGCGGATCTCGAAATCCATGCCCTTCTCGAACAGCACGAAGCGGCAGCGGTGTGAAAAGGGGCAGGTCGTTCCCGAATAAAGCACCATCATGGTGGAGGCTCCTAAAAATCAAAAAGAGTGGGTCGCTCGCGGCGCCCACTCTGTACACAGTTCAGCCGCAGCAATCGCTTGCACGGCCTTCTGCTGTCACGGTTTTATTTGACGTCTTTCCAGAACGCGGCGTTGAGGCGCCATGCGATGAAGATGAAGACCGCCAGGAACAGCAGCACACCCACGCCGATGCGGATGCGGCTGTTCTGGGCCGGCTCACCCATCCATTGCAGGTAGTTCACCAGATCGCCAACTGCCTGATCGTACTGCACTGCGCTCATCGTGCCAGGAGAGACCTGCTCCCACCCCTTGAAAACCTGGGTCTTAGCGCCATGCACCTCGGCTTCCTCGAAGATCGCACGGCGCTCGCCCTGCAGCTGCCACAGCGCATGCGGCATGCCCACGCTGGGGAAGGCCAGGTTGTTCCAGCCCGTGGCCTTGGTGTCGTCGCGGTAGAAGGTGCGCAGGAAGGTGTAGAGATAGTCGGCGCCCGTGCCGTTGTGGCCTGCGCGCGAGCGCGCGATCACGGTGAGGTCGGGCGGATTGGCGCCGAACCACTCCTTGGCCTCCTTGGGATTGATGGCGGCCTTCATGGTCTCGCCCACCTTGTCGGTGCTGAACAGCAGATTGTCCTTGATCTCCTGCTCGGTCAGCCCGATGTCCTTGAGTCGATTGAAGCGCATGAACGCGGCCGAATGGCAGCTCAGGCAGTAATTGACGAACAGCTTGGCGCCGTTTTGCAGCGAGGCCATGTCATTGGTCTTGCCCGGAGCCTTGTCCCAGGCGATTCCGCCCTCTGCGGCCTGCGCACCGGTCACGATGCCCAGGGCCGCGATCAACGTGAGAATCAGTTTCTTCATTGTTGTTCTCTCCAGCTTCAGTGCGGCTTGAACGTCACACGGTCGGGAACGGGCTTGGTTTCGCCCAGGCGGCTCCACCAAGGCATCAGCAGGAAGAAGCCGAAGTAGAACAGCGTTCCGACCTGGGAGACGCGCTCGCCGATGGGCGAAGGCGGCTGCACGCCGAGGTAGGCCAGGATCACGAAATTGACCACGAAGATGCCATACAGGTACTTGTGCCAGCCCGGACGGTAGCGGATGGACTTGACCGGGCTGCAATCGAGCCAGGGCAGCGCGAACAGGATGATCACGGCACCACCCATCACCACCACGCCCCAGAACTTGGCATCGATGGACAGCATCATCGCGATGGCGCCCAGGGCCACGATGGCGATCGCGCCCTTGACGAAGCCCGGCAGGCGCGACTTGATCACGCCGAAGCCCGCGCCCAGCACCACGCAGGCGATGAGCACATACATCATCTCGCTGGTGATGGCACGCAGCATCGAATAGAAAGGCGTGAAGTACCAGACCGGAGCGATGTGCGAAGGCGTCTTCAGCGGATCGGCCGGAATGAAGTTGTTGTACTCCAGGAAGTAGCCACCGAACTCGGGCGCGAAGAACACCACGGCCGAGAACAGGAACAGGAACACCGTCACGCCGAAGATGTCGTGCACCGTGTAGTAGGGATGAAAGGGAATGCCGTCCAGCGGGTGGCCCTTGGCGTCCTTGGGCGCGTTGGGGCCCTTGATCTCGATGCCATCGGGGTTGTTGGAGCCAACGTCGTGCAGCGCCAGCAGGTGGGCCACGACCAGACCCAGCAGCACCAGGGGCACGGCGATCACGTGGAAGCTGAAGAAGCGGTTGAGCGTCGCGTCGCCCACCACGTAGTCGCCACGGATCAGCAGCGCCAGGTCAGGACCGATGAAGGGGATCGCCGAGAACAGGTTCACGATCACCTGCGCACCCCAGTAAGACATCTGGCCCCAGGGCAGCAGGTAGCCCATGAAGGCTTCGGCCATCAGCACCAGGAAGATGGCGCAACCGAAGATCCAGACCAGTTCCCGCGGCTTGCGATAGGAACCATACAGCAGGCCCCGGAACATGTGCAGGTAGACCACGACGAAGAAGGCCGAGGCGCCCGTGGAATGCATGTAGCGAATCAGCCAGCCCCAGGGCACATCGCGCATGATGTACTCGACCGAGGCGAACGCCTTCTCGGCGTCGGGCTTGTAGTGCATCACCAGGAAGATGCCGGTGACGATCTGGATCACCAGCACCAGCAGCGCCAGCGAGCCGAAGATGTACCAGAAGTTAAAGTTCTTCGGAGCATAGTACTCCGACATGTGCACGCGATAGGCGTCGAAAGCCGTGGGAAAACGGTTCTCGAACCAGTTCGTGAGCTTGGCGCCTGCCGGCGCGTTGGGATCGATGTCCTTGAATTCGTGGGCCATTGTTCTCGTCTCCCTCAAGCCTTGTCTTCACCGATCAGGAGCCTGGTCTCCGACAGGTACATGTGGGGCGGCACCTGCAGGTTGTCCGGCGCCGGCTTGTTCTTGAAGACGCGGCCGGCCATGTCGAAGGTCGAGCCATGGCAGGGGCACAGGAAGCCGCCCTTCCAGTCGTCGGGCAGCGAAGGCTGGGCGCCGGACTGGAACTTGTCCGAAGGCGAGCAGCCCAGGTGCGTGCAGATGCCGACGACGACCAGCACCTCGGGCTTGATCGAGCGGGCCTCGTTCATCGCATAGGGCGGGGTGAACTCCTCGGGATGGCGCTTGGACTGGGGGTCGGCGAGCTGGCTGTCGAGCGAAGGCAGCTCCTTGATCTGCTCGGGCGTGCGCTTGATGATCCACACCGGCTTGCCGCGCCACTCCACCGTGAGCTTCTCGCCGTCCTTGAGCGCGGAGATATCGACCTCCACTGCAGCCCCGGCGGCCTTGGCCTTCTCGGATGGCTGGAAGGTGCTCACGAACGGGACGGCTGTCGCCACGCCGCCCACCGCACCAGCGCACGCCGACGTGATGATCCACGTCCGCTTGCTGGAGTCGATTGGAGTGTCACTCATGGGGTTCCTCGAACTACGTCGCTTGAGTTGGGGTCAACAATAAATTGTAGCGGGGCGAGTATGGTTATTCCACACCACGCCCGACATTGACAGGCTCCAAAGCCGCGCAATACTGCGCTATCTCAAACTCTTTCCAGATGGAGCCAGCCATGGGCATGATGCAGGAATTTCGCGAGTTCGCGGTTAAGGGAAACGTGGTAGATCTCGCCGTGGGCGTCATCATCGGCGGAGCGTTTGGCAAAATCGTCGATTCCGTGGTAAACGACCTGATCATGCCGGTCGTGGGCCTGGTTTTCGGCAAGCTGGACTTCTCCAACCTGTTCCTTGTCCTGGGCAGCGTGCCCCAGGGAACCGCCATGACGCTGGATGCTCTCAGAAAGGCCGGCGTACCGGTGTTTGCCTATGGCAACTTCATCACGGTGGCCGTGAACTTCATCATCCTGGCCTTCATCATCTTCATGATGGTCAAGCAGATCAATCGCCTGCGCCGTGAAGCTCCACCGGCCCCCGCACCCGCCCCCGTCACGCCCGAGGACATCGTGCTGCTGCGCGAAATCCGCGACAGCCTGAAACGCTGAATCGCCTGTTTTGATGCAAATCAAAACGCCCGTGGCAAGTCTGCCACGGGCGTTTTCCACTACTACGGATTGCGTACAGGTGGGTTAGCCATTCACCCGGCCAATTGCCGCGCCATGCGCACTGCCTCGATCAGGCTGGCGGCCTCGGCCACTCCCCGGCCCGCGATATCGAAGGCCGTGCCATGGTCGGGACTGGTGCGCACCAGGGGCAGGCCCAGGGTCACGTTCACCCCTTTTTCCACGCCCAGGTACTTCACCGGAATCAGTCCCTGGTCGTGGTACATGGCCAGCACCACGTCGAACTCGCCCGCATGGCCCGGTGCGTTGCGTGCGCGCATGAACACCGTGTCGGGCGCATAAGGGCCATGGACGTCCAGCCCCTGCGCGCGCGCCCGGGCGATGGCCGGGGCGATGATCTCCACCTCCTCGCAGCCGAACAGCCCCCCCTCGCCGGCATGCGGATTGAGCCCAGCCACGGCGATGCGGGGGACGCGGCCCAGGCTGCGCGACAGCGCCTCGTGCGTGATGCGCAGGGTCTGCATCAGGTTGTCCGGCGTGACGGCCTCGATGGCCTGGCGCAACGAGGTATGAATGCTGACCAGCACCGTGCGCAGCTCGTCATTGGCCAGCATCATGCGCACCGGCATCCGGTCCAGGCCCACGCCCGCATGCCGCGCTGCCTCGAACTGCAGCAACTCGGTATGGCCCGGAAAATCCACGCCCGCGGCATGCAGGGCCTCCTTGTGCAGAGGCGCGGTCACCAGCGCCGCGATCTCGCCACGCAAGGCCGCCTGCGCGGCCCAGACCACGCAGCGCGCAGCCGCGTCGCCGGCACTCGCGCTGACCTGCCCCCAGGCAGCGGGCCCGGGCAGGCCGGGCAGCTCCAGCAAGGGAATGCAGCCTGGCGGCACCGCGAACCGCTGCGCAGGCGCATCGATCACTGCCACGGGCAGGGCTATTGCGTTGGCGCCACCGCATCCGCGCGCCGCGACCCGCGCCGCCCTGCGTACTGTCTGCAGCTCGCCCACGACGAAGCAGCCATGCATCTCGCCCGGCGCCTGCATGAACGCCTTCGCGATAGTCTCGGGCCCCACCCCGGCGGAGTCGCCCTGCGTGATGGCGATCACGGCCTCTGATGGCGTGGATTCAAGCATTTTGTTGGGCTTCCGATGCAATTCATGCCGGGTTGTCGATTTCCACGAAACGGTGCTCCAGCCCCAGCTCGACCGCCACATGGCCGGCGAGTGCGGGTGCGCCATAGCGCTCCGTGGCATGGTGGCCGGCGGCGATGAAGGCCACGCCCGTCTCCCGCGACAGATGGGCCTGGGGCTCGGAAATCTCGCCGGTGATGAAGGCATCCGCGCCCGCCGCGATGGCCGATTCGAAGAAGCCCTGGGCGCCCCCGGTGCACCAGGCCACGCGGCGGATGGAACGGCCCGCCCCCGGCAGGCAGACCGGCGCCCGGCCCAGTGCCTGCTCCACATGCTGCGACAGCGAAGCCGCATCCGCAAAATCGGCCGGGGCGATCCAGCCCAGATTCTGCTCGCCAAACGCCGCCTCGCCCGCGAGGCCCAGGCGCCGCCCCAGTTGGGCGTTGTTGCCCCACTGCGGATGGGCGTCCAGCGGCAGGTGGTAGGCGAAGAGGCTGATGTCATGGGCCAGCAGCAGGCGGATGCGCTCCTTGAGCCAACCCGTGATGCGGCCATCCATGCCACGCCAGAACAGGCCATGGTGCACGAAGATGGCATCGGCGCCGATGGCGATGGCCGACTCGATCAGTGCACGGCTGGCCGTCACGCCGCTGACGATGCGACGGATCTCGTCCCGCCCCTCGACTTGCAGCCCGTTGGGGCCATAGTCCTTGAAGCGCTCGGGCTGCAGCAATCCGTCAAGGTGGGCCAGTAATTCTTGTCGCGTGGTGCTCATGGGGCCGATTGTCGGCGATGGAGAGCGCATGAAAAAGGGCAGCCGCGCCGCCCCTTCAATGGAACCGCCGGCCTCAGCCACGCCGAGGTTGCCAGCCCTTGCAGGCCAGAGGCCAAAAGCCCATGGCCGCACCCAGGATGCCCATGGCCGCCACATAGTGGGCGGGCGCCAGCACGTCCACCTGCTGCCAGACCGACACCAGCATGGGCGTCATGCCGCCGAAGACCGCGTAGGCCATGTTGTAGGCGAAGGACAGGCCCGTGAAGCGCACCTCGGCCGGGAAGGCGCGCACGCCCACCACCGGCAGCAGCGAGATGCTGCCCACGAAGAATCCCACCAGCGCATAGCTCCAGACCAGCGAGGACGCCGTGCCGGGAAGGTTCAGATAGAACACATAGGCCGTCGCCGTCATTCCGAGCCAGCCCGTCACCATGGCCACGCGCGTGCCCATGCGGTCGGACAGCCAGCCCCAGAACACGCAGCCCAGCGTCAGCGTCACCGTGGCCACGGCATTGGCCTTCATGGCCAGGGCCGCCTCGATGTGGAAGACCTTTTGCAGGTAGGCCGGCGTGAACAGCACCACCACCACGATGGCCGTGGACAGCACCCAGGTCATCAGCGCCACCAGCACGCAGGCCTCGCGGTGGTCGCGCACGATGGTCTTGAGCGGCAGCTCGCGGTCGGCCTGCTTGCGCGCCATCATCTCCTGGAAGATGGGCGTCTCGTGCAGGAACTTGCGCAGGTACACCGACACCAGGCCGAACACGCCGCCCAGGATGAAGGGCATGCGCCAGGCCCAGTCGTGGATCTCCTCGGTGCTGTAGGTGCTGTTGAGCCAGACGCCGATGATGGAGCCCAGGAAGATGCCGCCCGTGATGCCCGAAGTCAGCGAGCCGATGGCAAAGCCATAGTGGCGTGCCGGCGCATGCTCGGCAACGAAGACCCAGGCGCCCGGCATCTCGCCGCCGATGGCCGCGCCCTGCAGCACGCGCATGGCCAGCAGCAGGATAGGCGCAGCGATGCCGATGGAGGCATAGGTGGGCAGCAGGCCGATCACCAGCGTGGGCACGGCCATCAGGAAGATGGACAGCGTGAACATCTTCTTGCGGCCCAGGATGTCTCCGAAGTGCGCGATCAGAATGCCGCCGATGGGCCGCGCCAGATAGCCGGCCGCGAAGATGCCCAGCGTCTGCAGCTGGCGCAGCCAGTCCGGCATCTCGGCCGGGAAGAACAGCTTGCCGATGACATTGGCGAAGAAGACGAAAACAACGAAGTCGTAGAACTCCAGGGTGCCACCCAGGGCCGACAGGCCAAGGGTCTTGTAGTCCTCCCGGTTCAGGGGACGTGCGGTCGCGGCAGCGGGCGCCATGCCCGGCTGCGCTTGGTCAAGCGTAGTCATGGTTTTTTTCCAGGGATCGAACAGCAGGACGGCGCGGTGGAAGCCACGGCAACGGATGAACGTGCAGCGGCAGATCGTTCTGCAAGGCTTCGGGATCGGAGGACTTGGCTCTCTCTTGGGGCCGGCTTGTGGGCCGGCCCAACAGCGAACGCGGCGTGGCGCAGTCGTGGGGAGATTCTAGGGTTTGCACTGTAGTTGTGCGGGGAGCGCGGCTTTGGGGTCTGGGGCTAGCCCATGACGCCTGAGCCGACAGGCTCGCCGTGCACCGCCCTCAAGGAGGCAACGCGCGTACGAACAGGCTGAGCACCAAACCAGCGATACCGGCACCCCATGCCATCCAGAAGTACAGCACCACTCTGGTCAACTCTGGCGCATAGCGCCTTTGCCGCAGCCGCTGCAAAAATTGCCAGTCAATCAACAGGTTGTTTTGAATTTCTGAGCACTTCCCATGGCAACCACCAAGAAACCAGAAAGAAAATGTGCAATATAAAATGGAAGTACACAGCAGCCAGACACAAAAACAAGCAACAATCCCTCTGCATGGTTGGGCAACAAGCCCATGGCAGCAGCAAGAAAAACGGAATAAACGACAACGCCAACGTTGCAACACCTTAATAACCAAATCATGAAATCACCTCTGACCTGCCCCCTGCCGCCTTACCAATCATTCGTAGAGAGGTCCAAGGGTTGGCAGGTTAACTGATCCTGCGTCCGTGGTTGATAGGTTTGGGCTCGGTGTTTGGCTGCAAACGCGGCTGGTGGGATCCGTCCAATGCTCCCGTGTGGTCGAACCTCGTTGTAATCCTGACGCCAGATGGCGATGGCCTCTCGCGCTTGAGCCAATGACTCGAACCAGTCCTCATTGAGGCATTCATCCCGGAATTTGCCGTTGAAGCTTTCGATGTAGGCGTTCTGAGTTGGCTTGCCCGGTTGAATCAGGATGTGCTGAACGCCTCGTGCCTGCATCCACGCCATGAAGGCCCTGCAGGTGAACTCTGGCCCGTTGTCCGTCCTGATGGCCTCTGGGTAGCCCCTGAAGCGGGCAGCTCGCTCAAGGATTCTGGTGACGTATGTGCCGGGCATCGACAAATCTACCGCGATGTCCACGCACTCGTGGCTGAAGTCATCGGCAATGGTCAAGCACTTGATGCGCCTGCCGTTGCTCAATGAATCACTGACAAAGTCCAGGCTCCATGTTTGATTGACCCGTGTCGCAGCCACCAGCGGTGTGCGCTCGCCACGGTACTTCTTGCCCTTGTTGCGCTTGCGCAGGGCCAAGCCTTGCTCGCGGTAAAGGCGAAGCACCTTCTTGTGGTTGATGCCAGGAAACTTGCCCTGCAGCATGTCGTGCACGCGGCGATACCCAAAGCGCCACCGCTCCATGGCGACAGCCTGGATGCGTTCAGCCAGGCGCACTGTGTCTACATCGGGTTGCGGTGGATGCCGCCAGGCATCTCGGGACAGCCCCACAAGACGACAAGCCTGCCGCTCAGAGATCTGGGTGTGTTCCAGCATCTTGGCGATGGCTTTGCGTTTGTCTTGCGGGGCTAGCGCTTTACCCCGAACCCGACCTTGAGTGCCTCCAGGTCCAGGTGCGCTTCGGCCAGCAGTTTCTTGAGCCGGGCGTTCTCGACTTCAAGGTCCTTCAGGCGCCGGGCCTCGTCGGCTTCCATGCCGCCGTACTTGGCACGCCACTTGTAGAACGTGGGTTCGCTGAATCCGCCTTGGCGGCAGACCTCCTTGACCGCCAGGCCAGACTCGGCCTGCTTCAAGAACCCAATGATCTGCTGTTCGGTAAATCGACTCGTCCTCATGTCCGTCATTCTCCAGGTTGGCGGACCTCACTTCCATTCAACTGGTACGGCTATGAGGGGGCAGGTCACGCCGGCACAATGAACGGGGCGCTTGATGCGCTGAGGCTGAGTGTGAACGGAATGTCCAGTACTGCGGCCACCCTGTCCACATCGATAGTCGTGATGCCGAACCTGTGTACGCCGTCAGGCAATTGTGCAAAGTCTATGAACAGGATGTGGCGAGCCAGCCCGGATCAGTTTCATAAACAGCTTCATGGGAATATGGGATACGACATGTCCAGCTTCTTCGAGGAAGATTATTACACGAGGCTGAAAAAATAGAACCACAAACTCTCAATTTCTCAAATCATCAATTCAAAATTAATGGAACTACTCCAACCATAAAAAAACCGATACATATCGGAATAATACATAAATAGCTTTTTTTTCCGAAAATTTTTATTGATATTAAAATTAATGCAAATAACAAAAATATCCAAAATAAAATCCCGAACTTCAATGCCCACAAAGAAATATAGCCAAACAGGCCTATCGAGAATGGAAGAATTATCAGATAAATTATGTAATTCATTGTCAACCATTATATTAGGCAAGAGGCGGTCGATTATTCGGATCAGGATATTTCTTTAGAAAATCAAAATCTTTACATGAAATAATTCCAACTATGGCAAATGGCCTATCAATCCATGTATTTGAAGAGAAATTTACTGTAGTCCACCCTCCACATCTAGATTCATACCTAAAACAACCAACCTCCCATGCTCCGGGCAAACTAATACATATTAACTTGCAATCATCTGGCTTATCTTTGTATTCACACCTGGGACAGCCACCAACATCGGACAAGCCTAAAGTGTCAAATCTATAAATTGGATTTTGAGAAGCATATCCATATACATTTAACCCACCACTCAATCCAATAGGATCTTGCTGCATATATCTGCCAGAAATCTGCTGATAGTCTCTATTATAGTTGTAATTCAAACCCATCGTCACGTCAAAATACTGCCCAGGAAATCTCAGATTAACTTCCACTAGATTTTGCGGCAATATTCCCGCCGCTCCAAAGGCCTCCGCCACAGATTTCCAAGTGGATGCCCCCTGCTTGCTGGTCCCCAACACCGGCGTTCCCAGATGATCCGTATGTAGATAATGAACGCTGCTGCTCCTGTTCGTCAATTGCGCTTCGTTGACCTCCGCCTGCCAGATGGGGTCTGTGCTCCATTGTCCCTGCTGCGCCTTCTGGGGATCGAAGGCATAGGCCTTCATCATTACCTCCTGTTCGTTTATCTCACCCAGCAGACCCGTGACGCTGTAAAAGAAATAGGTGATCTTGGTGGCTTGGCCTTCCTTGACTTCTTTGGATATGCGCCGCCCCAACGGGTCATAGCGGTATTGGGCTTCGATGCTCGGGGTGTTCTGGCCCTCCGCCGTGCTGGCATAGCGGATCAACCGCTCTGCGGCGTTGTAGCTGTAGGTTCGTTCCACTTTGTCACTGCTTTCCCTGGCTGTATGGCCCTGCAGCGTGTACTCCACCTGTGTTTGTACGACCTGCGCAGCTTTGTCGAAGGGCCGCAGACGCGGGTAGCTCGTGAGCTGGTTGTCCGCGTTGTAGTGCCACTGCCCTGCCTGGTGGCCGCTGAAGACGCGGTTGTGTACCGCGTCGTACTGGTATTGCTCCGTGGGCAGGCCCAGGTCCTTGAGCGGTTGGTTTGGGGCGGCCTTGGTCAGCCGGTCCAGGCTGTCGTAGCCGTATTCGGTTGTGCCCAGGTCGCTGACGATCTGAGTAATGTTGCCGGCCTTGTCGTATTGGTAGTGGCGGCTGACCAGCAGTTCGGTTGCCGCGTTCTTGACCTCAATGGACAACGGCCTTTGCAGGGCGTCCAGGCTCAGGGTCTTGGTGGCGCCGGGCGTTTCTATGCGGGTGGCCGTAAGCCACTGGTAGTTGCCGTAGCGGATCTGGCTCTGGTCGGGCAGGGTCACCAGGCTCAGGCGGCCTTTGTCGTAGCTGTACTGGCCTGCACTGCCGTCCGGGTAGCTATGGCCGGCCAGTTGGCCGTCCGCGTTGTAGCTTTGGCCCACCGTGAAGCTGAAGCTGCCCGTGTTGTCCACCTTGCCGTAGGTGATCTTGTTCTGAGTAGTTCGTCCCTGCGCGTCCTTGTCGTAGGTGGCGCTGCTGATCAGGTTCTGCTGGCCGTCCTTTTGTTCGTAGGCCGTGAGCAGGCCATCGGCGTCGTATTGGTAGCTGATCTGCTGGTCTGTTTCCGTTCCTTTGAGCTGGTGTTCTTCATGGACCATGCGGCCCGCCTTGTCGTAGGCGTAGCTGCGTGTGTTGCCGCCCGCGTCCGTGCGTTTTGTCAGTTGGCCTGCGGCGTCGTAGCTGTACTGGATGGCTCCGCCCATAGGCCGGATTTCCTTTGTCAAGCGCCCGGCCTTGTCGTATTCAAAGCGGTGGGTGTTGCCCTTGGCGTCGGTCAGACTGGTGAGCTGGTCGTGGGCGTTCCAGGTCTGCTTGGTGGCCTGGGCCAGCGGGTCCAAGGTTTTGACGACGCGGCCCAGGCCGTCGTATTCGTAGATGGTGGTGCGCCCTGCCGGGTCGATGCTGACTGCGCGTTGGCCCAGGCTGTCGTATTGCTGATGCTGGGTGCGGGTTTGGTCCGGGGTCGAGGGATTCGCCAGATGCTGGGTGACAGCGGTCTGCGTGCCGCTTTGGTCGTATTGGTAGGTTTCCTTGTACGTGGGGTACTGCGTGGCGATGAGCAGGCCTGCTTGGGGACTGCCGTCTTCTCCATAGGCGTAGGTGATGGTGCTGCCTGCGGCATCGATGCTGCTGGCGATGCGTCCCCGGTTGTCGTAGGTTATCTGGGTGATGAGGCCGCTGGGGCTGGTCGTGCTCAGGGGCAGACCGGTGCTGTCGTAGGTGATGCGTGTGCCTGCACCTTGGGTCTGGCCCGGGGCAATGGTTTCTATGACTCGACCTTGCGGGTCGTAGCGGGTTTGCTTTGTTCGGCCCGCTGCGCTGGTGCTCTGGGTGCGCCTGCCTCTGGCGTCATATTGGTGGCTGGTGGTTTGATTCAGCGCGTCGGTCGCTTTGATGAGCCGGCCTGCAGCGTCAAAGCCCAGCGTGGTGGTGTTGCCCAGGGCATCGGTCTGCGTTGCGGGCAGGCCCCTGGCGTCGTAGCTTGCGCTGCTGCTGTGGCCCAGCGGATCCGTGGCTTCGATCAAGCTGCCGTTGTTGTCGTAGCGGTAGCTGGTGGTGCGAGCATCGTCGCCCTTGCCGTCGCCTGCGCCCGTGCTGCGGCTCGTCAGTTGCCCATAGCTGTCGTACTGGTAGCGCGTTGTGCGCTGTTCGGGCCGGCCCAGGGCCTGGGTCCAGGTGATGACGCGGCCTTTGTCGTCATGGGTCCAGATGCTGGTGATGCCGCCCTGGTTGATGTGCTTGGTCCTGAGCCCGCGCACGGGCTCGTATTCGTATTGGTCGCGGCTGCCGTCCGGGTGGATGATTTGCAGCGGCTGGTAGTTGTAGTCGTAGCTGGTGGTGGTGGTCAGGCCCCGCGCGTCGATGGCGCGGGTCTGGTAGTTGCCGTCCCAGAGAGTTTTGGCTGCAGGCTTGCCGTTGAAGGTTCTTTCAAGTTCGTTGCCTTCTTTGTCGTAGAGGTAGACCGTGGTGTTACCCCGGCAGTCCAGGTAGGTGACGAGGAACTGGCGTTTCTCACGCAGGTACTGGTTCTTGCCGGTGGAGGCACAGCCCTGTCCATCGAATTTGCCGACCCGGCCACCGCCCCAGAGGTTGGCGAGCTTGCTGGTGGTGCCGCTGGTGCCCGTGGGGTCCAGGACCTTGCCGGCCGCGCCCAAGGTGAGCAGCGGTGCGGGGGCAGGAATGCTCTGGCTGTACTGCACCGTGACCTGGGCGCCCAATGGGTCGGTGCGGCTGGTGAGCTGGCCGTTGGCGTCGTAGGTGTAGCTCCAGCGCTGGCCCATGACGTCGGTGGCCTGGGTAAGCAACTGCCCATTCCATTGGTAGCTGACGCTGCGCCCGGCGCGGTCTTCGATGCGGGTGATAAGACCATTGGCCAGGGTGGCCGTGTAGACGGTGCCGCCATGGTGGTCGAGGATGCGGGCCCGCGTGGCGCTGTCATAGGCAAAGCGCACGTTGATGCCGTTGGTGTTGGCGTAGCCCAGGATGCGGCCCTGTGCGTCGTAGTCGATGCTGTTGCCCAGGCGGTCATACCAGCGCCATTGCGCCAGGGGGTTCTGGGCACTGCCCCCTTCGGGCAACCGCTTGATGAAGACGGGGGCATTGTTCTTGCCCTTGGCGATGTAGAGGTCGGCCTGGCCGCTGCGCTCGTACAGCACGCCCGCGCGTTCGATGATCCTGGCGTCACGGCCCAGCGGGTCGAGTTCGAAGTTCAACGGGGCCCAGGCGGGATTGAGCCACCAGCGGCCCTGGCTCCAGCTGCGCACGATGTCCAGCGGGCCGCCCAGCACCTGCACGCGCAGGTCGATGTGGGTTTCGGTGTATTCGCCATTGATCCAGCGCACCTGGGGTTCGCTGGCCTGGGTGGTGAGGGAGTAGCCGGGATCGCCCGGGCGGGTGAAGGCGCTTGGGCTGGAGTAGTCCTGCGCGTTGACCATCGATGGCAGCACGCTCGCTGCCGTCAGGACTGCGCACAGCAAGCCGTGCACAGCATGTTTTCTGTTTCTCATTTCTTTCCCTCTCATCTCGCGAATCGTTTGCCTTGTTGAATACATCTCTAGGGCCTGCAACCGGGCCATGCCCGGACGCGGTTGATGGATGGTGAATGCTCTGCGCTTCAGCGGAAGTTGCCTCCGCCTCCTGCATCTCCCGAGCCGCCTCCGCCCGAGCCACCGCCACCGGGGCCTGTGCCACCGCCAACGCAGCATTGGCCACGGCAGGCGGGTGTGCATTCGGGGGCCAGCGGCAGCGGTGTTCCTTGCGCACCGCCCCCGGCCCCGCCCCAGCCCGGGTAGCCTGGGCCGCAATACTCACGGCCGTTGATCACCTGGCATCTGGTGTCGGGCTGCCAAGGAGGAGTTGCACCAGAGCCAGCACAAGATCCCCCGACAAGCCGACCGAAGGTGGAAGAGACGGTGCGCATTTCCTCCTCTCCATTGGCACAGACCCAGCCACATTCCGCCGTGGCCCACTGCGCATAGGACGAGCAGCTGCCCGCATTGCGCGCATTCACCACGATGCTTTGCACAGCCCCCATCTCTGCCGAGCGCGCCTGCCTGAAGCCCATGCTGCGCGGGTGCAGCTTGACGGCCGTGATGCGGTAGGGAATGACCACGCGCTGCTTGGCGGCCAGGGTCTTGGGGATATCGGCCAGGAATTCGTAGCGGTAGTACTCGTCGGACTGCGGCGGCGTGAAGACGACCTTGTCGGCCTGGATCAGGCCGTAATTGGTCAGCGTGAGTTCGCCCGTGAATTCCTCGCCCACCTGCAGTTCGGGCAGGCTGATGGACAGAGGTTCCAGCAGCACCACGGGGGCCGGCACCTGGGTCTGGAAGGTGGCTTCCAGGGTGATCTGGTACTCGTCCTTGATGGTGGTTTCCGTCACGCTGAAGTCGATGCTGATGGTCTGGTACTGCAGGTGCACGCGCTCCGAGGTGGTGACGCCCGGGCGCACGAAGACGCGGCCCGACCTGTCGGCATGGCGCGGGCCGCTGGCGCGGTAGGTGTAGGTGCCGGGCGGCAGGTCGGTGAGCACGGCCTTGCCTTGCGCGTCCGTGGTGAGGGTGCGCAGATAGGTGAGCACGGCATCGTTTTGCAGGCGGATGCGCACGTTGGCCACGCCCGGTATGGGCTTGCCGCCCGCGTCCAGCGTTTCCGTGAACAGGTCGGTGGCATGGAAGCTCAGCCCGCCCTGCCCGCTTTGCGTGACGGCCACCGAGACGGGTATGGTGCCCGTGCCCTGGTTGCTGGCCGTGATCTGCAGTCGGTAGTTGTAGATGCCGTCGGCCACGTCCTTGCCCGGGCTGGCCGTGACCTGGATGGGCACCTGGGCGCCCACGTCCACAGCGCCGATGTGACTGGCGCTGGACAGGAAGATCCAGGAAGGCGCGGCCTTGCCATCCTTGTCCACCAGTTGGACCTTCACGTCCTGGGCTGCCACCAGGCCACGGTTGCCGATGGTGATGCTCTCGGTGACGGTCTTTTCCTGCTGTACCCCGGTTTCTATGTAGGTGGGGTTGGCAAACAGTTCGGGCAGGGCCTGCACCAGCCGGTAGTGGATGGTGAAGCTTCCGCGGGGCGTGTCCCCTGTCTCGTTGGCGTAGGCCGTGAGCACGACGGTGCCCGTCTCACCGGCCGACGCACTGCCCGTGAAGCGGATGACCATGGGCACCGAGGCGCCTGCGGCCACGTTGACCGGCGCACCCGGCTCCACGCTGATGCCCGGCGGCAGGCTGCCGCTGGGCTGCTGTGCCGGAACCACGGCCCACCGCACGCCGGTGGCGCCCGTGCCCGCACTGGCACGCGCATTGACCGTGATGCTGGCGGCAAAGCCGCGCGGCGCGGTGAGCTGGTAGCTGGCCAGGTCGAAGCTCAGGCGGTTGATGGTGAAGCGCCCCTGCTCGGTGGTGGTGGTCTCTTCCGGATGGATGACGGAGACGATGTAGGTGCCGTTGTCATTGGCCGTGGGCACGAATTCGTAGCGGTACTGGCCGCTGTCGTCGGTGGCGATGCCTATGCGCCGCTTGAAGCCCGAGATGTCCAGCACCATGCGCAATGCTGCGTTGGGCATGGGTTGCCCGCTGGCGCGTGACACGGCGGCGCCGGCAATGACGACGCGTTGCGCGCCATACGAGACCGCCGGGCTGACGGAGCTGACCGTGCCCGTATAGGGCGTCTTGGGCTGCTCGGGCTCGGGCGGCTTGTTGTTGACGGTGACGGCGCGCGTGGCTTCGCCGGTCTTGCCTGCCGTGCTGGTGGCCACGGCCCTGAGCGTGAATGCGCCGTTGACTGCGCCCGATGTGTCCCACTGCATGCTGTACGGGCTCTGCGTGGCCGAGCCGATCAGGCTGCCGTTGGCGAAGAAATCGACCTTGGCAATGCCGTCCGGTGCCGAGGCGGCAACGCCCACGGAGGTGCTGCCGATCACTGTGGAGCCCTGGGCAGGCATGGTGAAGTTCACCGTCGGGGCCGCAATGGCATAGGTCACGGCAACCGCCGCGCTCCTGGGGCTGGTGCCGCGCGCATTGCTGGCCGTGGCCTCGACGCGGTGCGTACCTTCGGAAGGCAGGGTCAGGCTGCCGGAGAAGCTGCCATTGGCCGATGCGGCCACAGGAGCGCCCAGGGCCTGGCCACCCAGATACAGCTGCACCTGCGAGCCCGCCATGGCCGTGCCGGAGACGGCCAGTTGCGGCGTGGACACCTGTGCGTTGTTGACGGGCTGCGCAATGACAGGGGCCGGCGGCGCGCTGAGGCTGAGCGTGAACGGGATGTCCAGCACGGCCGAGACCCCATCCACATCGGTGGCGGTGATGCCGAACCGGTGCACGCCATTGGGCAGTTGCGCAAAGTCGATGAACTGGCTGTGGCTGAACGGGCTGGTATTGCCGCCGCTGCGCTCGAAGATCTGCAGGCCGTTGATGGTGGCCTTAATGTTGGCGATGCCGATGACGCTTTGAGCAGTTACTGTCAGTTCGCCAGGCTCGCGTATGGTGGCATTGGATGCCAGCGCTGCCTTGGCAAAAGTTACGCTGATCTGAGGCGGTGCAGGTATGTACGAGAACTTTGCCAAGGGCCCGGCTCCGCTGAGGTTTTCCCCATTTTTCCCGGCCGCGAAAAGGGTGTGTTCTCCCCTTGTCCCCAGATTGTGCGGGCCATATGAAAATCTTCCGTCAATTTCCACAGGGACATTGGATGCGATTTCATTGCCATTCAGAAATATGGATACGACCCGGCTATTTTTGGCAATCCCAGAGATATGCAATGCAGGCAGGCTGACTGCCGTGCCTTGTGATGGCTGTGTGATGAGTGGCGCTGACAATATATCGAATACGATGTCGGTCTCGGCAGTGTTGCCTGCGGCATCTGGAAAGATCAATTTTGCGAATATTTGACTTTCCTCTTTCGAGAAGTCGAATGGAATTTCTGCTTGCCCAGCCTCGGCGAGTTGATCCACTATCGGGTTTGCATGGGCAGCATCATGCGAAATCTTAACCAGCCCATTTTTTGGCATGGAGCCACGATCCACGACTTTGTAAGCGATGGCCGATTTGCCTGAATCCTTCTGGATGATGCGCGCGGATATTTCAGGCGGATCCAGGTCGATTTTTACCGGCTCTGAGAATTCAGACCATTCTTCCCAGGTTCCGCCAGAATTGATGCTTCCACGAACTCTGATTCGATATGCTTGCCCATTAACCCATCCGGTAGGCCAAGTGAATTCCAATGCGTTTCCTACGTTTTCGCCATGAACCAGTTCATTTTTTTCGTTCTGTATTTCCACCTCATAGGCGTTCATTGCCCCCAAGGCGTTCCAACTCCATTTCGGCGACTGGTTCGTAAAGATGGCTTGTGCTGAAGGGGCTGAAAGCGTGAGTCCAGAGATGTCAACAAAATCGTACTCACTGTCCTGCCTGGACAAGCTACCGTCTGCACCCGGGACAAATGAAAGACCCTGTCTAGCACGAATGGAATCTTCCTTGTTGCATCCAACTTCGATTCCTTCGCCCTGCCGTCCCTGGACGCCTATCGTCGCAGATTTTCCGTTGCTTTCCGTTCCCAGCAAATATCTATATTGAAACTTTATTTCATTGGTTTCTTCATGCAGGACTACCTGAAAGGTCCCCATCGGCAGATTGGTGCCATAGAAATACATGTTCGTCCATTGGACTATCAATCGTCTTCTCGGCGCTTCCCCCAATGTAAGGTAATGAACCATTCCACCGACCTGACCAGAAACATCCGTACGAAGATCATCCCAATAAACAAAAATGGTGTCTCCCAGGGACAATTTGGGAAGACAGGAATTCGCATATTCAGTGGTTTTTGTGTCAAAACTTATCAAACCGTTCGTTGTCACATAAAATTCAGAGTACTTTCTTCCGAAATATTCAAACTCGAAACCTATGGGAAATTTACCTGCCGCAACATCATCCCCCTTGAGGCTTGTATCAATCCCCTGCCCGGCGCCCCCGGCAACTGCAGATACTGAAATCAGCAGAAAAACCAGCCAATCACGAAAACACTTTCGCATACGGAAAACAAATAAACAAACACCTGATACAGCAATGGCGTTCATTATTTTCAAAGAAGGAGCCAGTAACTCATTCACGACGGCACAGATGCTAAAAAAGAATTTCAACACCCAAGGCACGATGGCTGATTTTTTCTGCATCAACATCTCTCCCTCACAATTTTTTAGGTTGTTCTTCAAAACCGCCCGCATGCCGCCTGAAGCCGGTGGCCCGCTGTTGTCCCGATGGCCTGCATGCTCGCCACCTGGGCCTGATAGGCCTGCCAGCCGCCCAGCAGCCAGTACACGGGCACTGCGTCAGGCCGGTGGCCCAAAGAGGCCTGTTGCATTGCCAACCGGGCACGCAACTCAGGCTCCGTCGAAGCGTCGGCTATGACCACCAAGGCCCGGGATGCGGAGACTCCTGGCTGGTCGCCGCGTGCCTTGCGGCTGGCCAGAGCGTTTAACTGGATGGCCAGATCGTGTGTGGCGACCAGCCGGTGCGTTTGTTGTTCATCAACGGGTGACTGCACAACAGGCGACGCATCCAAGGCCTTGCTGAGGGACAGCACCGTCCATTCAATGCCTTGTCCCAGGCTGGCGATCCAGTCGCTGGCGGACAGGTCCTGCAGCTTGGCCAGTGCCGTGGGATGCAGGGCCACCACCGCGCCGCCCAGCAAGGCCTTCACACGGCCAAAGCCCTGGCTGCGCAATTGCCGGCATGCGGCGTCAAGGTCCGCATGGTCCAACCCGGTGCCCAGCAGGATGACTTCCTCCTGCATCAGAAAGCGCTTGCCTTGCAGCTCCGGCAAATCCATCTGCATGGCCTGCGTGACGGGCAATGCGCGTCGGTGCTGCGCCGGCCGCACGTCAACGAGCATGGCCGCCTGCGCGCCAGGGGTAACAAGGCGCTGCCGCCACTCGGCCGGGCTCATCCAGCAGGAAGAAGTCAACGCCAGAGGTGGCGCCTGACGGGGCCACGTCACAGGGGACTTGGCGGCGCTCGCGTCTCGTATGGCATGTGCGTCTGCCCGACAGGACTGCGACTCAGCACCGGTCTGCGCCTGCAATGGCGCAGCCGCCAGGACGGCTGTGCACACCGCCAGTGCATGCGCTAGGCCAGCGCCCGGAAGACGGAGCAGCTTCATGCATCCATCCCCGCACCTGCACGGGCGGCGCGCCGGCGCTTGTGCTGCAGGCGGGCGCCCAAAGCCATGAGAGCGGACAACAGCGCCAGGCCCGCTGCCTCCAGCCCAGGAACCGCCGTCAACTGATCCTCAGGCAAGGGCCCGGACTGAATGACGGGGCCGCCCGGGTCCTTGATGACGCCATTGGCCTGCAGGTCGTCGTCGCCCAACAGGCCATCGGTGATGGTGTAGCTGATGCGGTTGCCGTTGATCGACAGGTTCCTGGGCGCGTACCAGATGCTGCGGCCCCGTGAATGGGGGGTGGGCCCGTACTTCAGGTAACTGCTGATGCCGAACAGGTTGGGCCACTCGGTGGTGACCGTGACCGTGCTGCCGACGTCGCAACCGGTGAGTTCGTAGTCGAACACGCCATGCGGGAAGAGCAGCACGTTGAACAGCGGCAGCCAGCCTTCGGGCTTGCGTACAGCCGTCTTGTCCGGGTTGAAGCGGCAGTTGGCGCCGCCCCCCGTCACCGAGGCTTTCAGCGTGCCGGAGCCGCTGGGTGTGGGCAGGGTCACATCCTTGCCGCCCACAGGCGCGGCCTGGTTTTGCAGGGATACGCGCAAGGCTTCGCCCGCACCGGCCGCCGTCACGCGCATCTCGAATGCGCCGGCCAGTCCATTGGCGCGAAGAGCGGGCGACGCGGCAACGCCTGCCGCATCGGTGGCGGCCTGCGCTGCGAGCGTGCCGCCATCAAACACGGCGCTCGCTCCGCTGTCCGGCAGCGCAAAGACCACGGCGTGGCCGGCCACGGCGGCGCCCTGCGCATCGGTGACCTTGACACGTATGGGTGCCGCATAGGCCGTCCCCACGGTGGCCGTCTGCCCATCCCCTGTCAGCTTGACGATGCGCAGCACGGGCGCCGTGCCATCCAGGTTGGCCAGCGTGAAGCGCACGCCGCCGGGCAAGGACTCGACGCCGGCGGATACGGTGAAGCTACCCGCAGCGCCAGTGGCCGTCAGCACCGGGCTGCGTGCCAGGCCCTGTGCGTCGGTGAGCACGCGCGCCTGGCGGCTGCCGCCGGCAAAGCGTGCGGAGGCCCCGCTGGCGGGCGCGTCGAACGTGACCTCCTGCCCTGCCACCGGGTTGCCACCAGCCGTCTGCAGGCGCACCTGCAGCGGCAGCGCAAACGGCTGCTCCAGCCTGGCGGACTGCAGGTCGCCGGACACGATGGAAAGCGTCCAATCCCGCGCGGGTTCCTCCTGCCACTGGGCGGCGACCAGGCCTATCCACTGCGCCAGCGATTGCAGAGCCACATTCCGGGTGCCGTGGGATGGCAGCGCCCTCAACAGGGGCTGGGCTTGCACCAGGGCCGAAAGGGCCTGGGCCGGCTTTTGCTGCTCCATGGCGATCCTGGCCTGGCCCAGCAATGCCTCGACGGCCTGCCGCTGGTCTGCCGTGGCCTGCGCCAGCGCAGCCACTGCGGCCCGGGTGTTGGCGGCGGCTTGAGGTTCTGCGATGACGGCGACCGGCTGCGACCAGCTGTCCACCAGCGATTTGTCGCCGGATTTGCGCAACTGCGTCTCGACCGTGGTGGCCAGCGAGGTGCCTGGCAGGTTCAACCAGGCCTGCACACGCAGCTCGGCCTGGGAAGCAGGCTCCAGGGACCACCTGACCTGATCACCATCGACCACTGCCTGCGGCGAGGACGAGCGCAGCTTCATGCCGCTGGCCAGGGTCATGGCTTGCTCCAGCGCAATGGCTTGCGTGCTGCGGTTGGCGATGCTGGTTCTGACGCGCACGGCGGATTGCGCCAGCATGGGCTCGGACACAGGCGGGACCAAAGCACTGAAGCGGGTCTTGGTCCAGTCTTTCCACGAAGCCGCAACCGCGCTTTGCACCAGGGCATCGAAGCCGATCACCAGCACCTGGCCCTTGCCGTGGGCCACGCCCAACGCAGCGGTCTGCCCTGTGCCATAGCGGGCCAGTTCCGAGCCAGCGCCCTCGTTCTGCAACGCCCAGGCCTGGCCTTGCAGGGCCAGCGCTGCATCGCCCAGGCGCACAGCGCCCCCAGCAGGCAGTGGCTGGCCTGAACGGCTGCCGCCCCAGACGTCGGCCAGGGTGTCCGGCAATGCGCCCGGTGCGCCATCGATGACCAGCGAGGCACCGCGGTAGACGGCGGCCCGCACTTCCTCCATCTGGGAAGCGGCCAGGTCATCCACCGATCCATGGAGCCAGAGCGCACTGAAGTCACCGGCACGCAAGGCCTTGCGGAGTTCACCTGGCGTGACCGCCAACTGCACCGTGCCATCGGCCTGCGCCAGCAGATCCTCCAGGGCCTGGCGCTTGGCGTCCGTGCAAGCGGTATCGGTGCCGCATGCGGCATAGGCCAACACACGCAGGCCCTGATCCAGAGTCTGCGAGGCGGCTACGGAGGCCTCCTGCTCGGTTCGCAGCAGGGTACTGGCCACGTTGTTGCCGGTGACGGAGTCGCGGGTGGCCGCGCCGATCCGCACGGCCAGCAGGAACTCCCTGGCGTCGGCGCTTGCTTCAGGACGTACCTGCAGCACCAGTGTCGCAGCTGAGTCCTTGGCCAGATCGCCCAGGTTCCAGCGGCCCTGCGCATAGCTGCCGGTCGCCGCCGAATGGCTGGCGATCTCCAGCCCTTGCGGCAGGTCCACATGGACCACGGTGCCGGCCGCCAGGGCCGGGCCGGCATTGCGTGCCGCGATGGTGACGGTGGAGGTACCGCCACGCGCGATGGAGGCGGGCGCCGCGGCCAAGGTGACGCCGACGTCGGCCAGAGGCTCCGGCTCAGGACCGATGGCCGTGGCCGAACGCTTTGCGAAAAGATATCCGGTCGCCGCCGTGCCCGAAGTCAGGGCGATGCCCGAGATCCGCCCCGGCGCGGACTGGCCGCCCGCAGTACCCGCAAGGGCTGCGCCATCGACCAATCCTTCGCTGACGGCCGCCAAAAGCGCATAGCTGCCCGGTAGCAGTCCATCGAAGCGGAACTGGCCCCGGGCGTCCGTATGCGCCGTGGCCAGCACCGACTCCCCGGTGCCGGTGCGTGTGCCGGTGAGCTTGATTTCAAGCACGGGGATGCCGGGTTCGCCGGCATCGCGCAGGCCGTTGGCATTGCGATCATCGAATGCCGTGCCGGCAATGCTGGCCTGCGCCTCGCCGGCCGCCAGGCCGATGGTGTAGTGGCCCGTGGTGTCCACGTCGAAGAGATGCAGGTAGTAGCTCCAGCCCAGGTCCTCATTGCGCTCACGGGAGAGCCAGATGTTCTCGGCAGGAAGGGGATAGCCATCGGAGCGGACCACCTGATGGGGCTGCCGGGCGCCCTTGAAAGGGTCGGGCACGCGCGCATAGGCCATGCCGTTGGCGACAGGGTTGAACTGCAGGCTTGCCGTTGCGCCGGAGGGTTTGAATTGCGCGGAACGGCTTTGATCGCTGACCTCGGTATCCACGCCATCGGATTCATAGACGCGCAAGACATCGCCATCCTTGGCCAGGAAATCATGGATCTTGTCCCGCCCTGGCAGATCCACACGCACATCACGGATCAGCTCATGGGTGTTGACACTCCTGATCAGGGAGGTCAACGCCCCGCCCAGAGAGTCCGCATGGGTGAATCCGGCCGTGAATTCGACAAATTTTCCGGCAAGGCTGGAAACCATGTTCCAACGGCCGTTTCTGGACGATCCCGGCGCGATGTCTCCAAAGTCGAGCAACAGGCTTTTGCCCGCCGGTGCGTCATCGACATAGCCGCTCAGAATCTGGAAATTGACAAGAAGCCCCTGCCGGTTTTCGACAATCCGGGGCTGGGCGGTATCTATCCGGGTCTTGTACGAGGTGCCTGCGCCACTGTTCCTGATGCGCACGCCCAGTGTGAAGGGGTCGGAAGGTTCCACCTCGGCGGTGAAGGCATCGTCGCCGGGGACATCACGGGGCAGGAAATAGTCCAGCACCAGTTCCGGCTGGGGCCGCACGACGATGGATTCCGGCGCCACGTCCACGGTATCGGTCTTGCCATCCAGGGTGTAGGTGACCCTGGCGCCTATGTAGTAGATCTCTCCCTGGGGATTGCGGCCGCCCGAGCCGGCGGCCGGAATGATCAGCCAGCGGACATTGGCCACGGCCTTGGGGGCGATCGTGCCACCAGCCAGCGAGCCGATGCCCTCCATGCCGTCCGTGCGATAGAAGAAACGGGCGCCCGTGGCTGCGGAGTCGGTGGTGGCCTGCACCACATTGTTGTTCGCATCCAGGAATTGCAGCGTGATGCTGACGTTTTCCAGCTTCTGGTCCGAAAGTCCATTCGTGATCACCATCCTGGCATCGAATGCCTGGCGCTCCAGGGAAAGCTTTTGCTCGATGACGATACGGACTTCGGCGCATACCGCGTCGGCGGCCTGTGCAAAGGCCATGCCCATGGAGCCACCAATGGCCAACACCATGCAGACCAGCAACGCCATCCATCCGGACACGCGCTTTCCCATGCCTTTCCAGCTCATAGGCCCTCCGACTCCCTTTATTCATTGGGATGGCATTCTATTGAATACATCTATCGGCATCAAACCCATTCACCAACCAATCAGGCAGCAGAAATAGGACTGGTCCTATTTTTCAAGAGCCATTGCTCCCTGGAGCCCCCTCTTTGAATTTGTCTGGCATTCACTGGAAAATAGGACGATTCTGATTCGGTGCTTCTGTGGCCTGCCACGCAACGCCGGCTTGACTGAAAGCCGGGACCTCCCGTATCCAGGGAGATCCACCCCATCCGCGCCCACCTGCGGCATCGTTCCCCCGCAGCCCCGTGCTCAACTTGCCGCACAATGAGGCCTGTACTCCCGCACAGAACACCACATTTCATGAAACGCACCTGGCTGCTGTTTTCGCAGGTGGTCACCATCCTGGTGGCCGCCTATTTCGTCGTCGCCACACTGCAACCCGACTGGCTGCGCCGCGGCGCCGTGCGCAGCAACGCCGGCATTGCGCTGCTGGAGGCGCCCCCCACGCCCATCGGGGAAGTCAACCCCGGCAGCTTCGCCCCGGCGGCCAAGAAGGCGGCGCCCGCCGTGGTGAGCATCAACACCAGCAAGGCAGTGCGCCATCCGCGCAGCAATGACCCATGGTTCCAGTTCTTCTTTGGCGACCAGGGCACGCAGGAGCAGGCCGGACTGGGCAGCGGCGTGATCATCAGCCCGGACGGCTACATCCTGACCAACAACCATGTGGTGGAAGGCGCCGACGACATCGAGGTCACGCTGACCGACAGCCGCCAGGCCAAGGCGCAGGTCATCGGCACCGACCCCGAGACCGATCTGGCCGTGCTCAAGATCGCACTGGACAAGCTTCCCGTCATCGTGCTGGGCAATTCCGACCAGGTCGCCGTGGGCGACCGCGTGCTGGCCATCGGCAACCCCTTCGGCGTGGGGCAGACCGTGACCAGCGGCATCATCAGCGCCCTGGGCCGCAGCCAGCTGGGCATCAATACCTTCGAGAACTTCATCCAGACGGACGCCGCCATCAACCCCGGAAATTCGGGCGGCGCGCTGGTGGACGCCAACGGCAATCTGCTGGGCATCAACACGGCGATCTACTCGCGCTCGGGAGGCAGCATGGGCATCGGCTTTGCGATCCCCGTGTCCACCGCCAAGCTGGTGCTGGACGGCATCGTCAAGGACGGACGCGTGGTGCGCGGCTGGATCGGCGTGGAGCCCAACGAGCTGTCGCCCGAACTGGCCGAGACCTTCGGCGTGAAGGCGGATTCCGGCGTGATCATCACCGGCGTGCTGCAGGCAGGTCCGGCGGCCCAGGCCGGCATGCGCCCGGGCGACGTCATCGTGCAGGTCGGCGACAAGCCCATCCGCAATGTGTCCGAGCTGCTGACGGCCGTGGCCGCCCTCAAGCCCGGGGAGGCATCGAAGTTCGAGGTACGCCGTGGCGACGGCCCCGTGGAGCTGCATATCACCCCGGGCCTGCGCCCGGCGCAATCGTCGCAGCGCATGCAGCGCCGCTGAGCGGCACCGGCCCTTCCCGCGAAAGCGCCTGTCCTCAGGCGCTTTCGTTTTGGAAACACCGCAGCTACAGCCGCTGAAGGCGCTGCGCCGCGCGCCACCGGCCGCCAGGCGGCACGAGGACGGGCGCATCGATGGCGGCGGCTTCCACGCACAGCATCTGCCGCCATGCCTGCGCCGGCATGTCGGCCAGGCGGGCGCACAGCTCGGGCCCGGGGTTCCAGACCACCGTCTCGCTCCATGCGGCATCCTGCGAGATGCGCAGGCGACGGCCCGTCGCCATCAGATCCATGCCCTGCACGGGCCGTGGGTAGACGCGGTCCAGCTCGGCGCCGAATGCCACATCGCCCTGCTGCGTGGGATGGGTGTCGGCCACGGCATCCCAGTAGCGCAGACCATGCAGTCCCCGCAGCCGGCATTCCTGCACATCGGCCACGCGCAGGTAGCTGTGCAACGCCGCGGTGAAGGACAGCGGCGCCTCCCCCTGGTTGTGTACCCACAGTTCCACATCGGCACGACCGGGCATGAGCGTCAGCTCCAGCCAGGCCTCGAAGGCATGCGGCCAGACGGCTCGCGTCTGCGGCGTGTCGACGAGCTTCAGGCGCAGAACAAGGCCATCGCCCTCCAGGGACTTCACCTGCGATGCATCGCCCTGCCAGGCCAGCGTGCGCGCAAACCCGTGCTTGGCCAGCGGGCCGCGCTGGTTGAACTGGGGAAAACAGACCGGTATGCCGCCGCGGATGGGGGTCTTGCCATCATGGACCGCCTGCGGACTCAAGAACAGTTGCTCCTCGCCCCGCACCTGCCAGGACAGCAGTTGCGCGCCCTGGAGCACGATCAGGGCCGTGTCGCCGCATTCCAGCACCAGCCGGATGGCCGGCAGACCCTGCCAGGTCGTGGCAAGTGCGCCAGGAGCATCGGGAGCTTGCGCTGCCGCATGTAAAGCTGCGCCAGCCGGAAAGGAAGATGTAACTTTCATGCTTGAATATAGCCTCTCCCCGCACTGCCCCGTCCACCATGCAACGTCCCCCCGCTCCCTCCGCCCTTGTCTTGCGCCTGGGCATGCTCGCACTGACCGCCTCGCTGGCCGCCTGCGGAGGCGGTGGCGGAGGTGACAGCAATGCAGGTGGCGGAGACGGCGGTGCTGGCGGCGGCCAGCCCGGAGTCAGCACGGTCACCGTGCAATGGACCGCGCCTTCAGCAGGACAGGTGGTGACCGCGGGGACGCCCCTGTCCCTGAGTGCGCGGGTCCAGGCCGATGGCGCCAACGTCGCAGACGCAACCGTGGTGAGCTTCAATGCGGCCACGGGCATCAGCACCTCGGCGCTGACCAGCGCCGGCGTGGCGACCGCCGCGCTCACCGGCGCGGTGCCCGGACGCCAGCAGGTGCAGGCCAGCGCCACCGTGGCCGGCCGCACGGGCACGGCCACGCAGACCTTCTACCTGCGCCCTGCGCCTGCGCCGCTGCGGGTGCTGGTGCCCACGTATTTCTACCCCACCGGCGCGGGAGCCACGGCCTGGAATGCGCTGACGGCCAGCGCACAGGCGAATCCGACCGTGCAGATGACGGCCATCCTGAATCCGGCCAATGGCATTTTCACGGGCCCGGATGCGAACATCACGCGCGCCGCCACCGCCTTTGCCAACGCGGGCGGCCAGTTGGTGGGCTACGTGAGTTCCAGCTATGGCACGGGCACGCGATCGCTGGCCAGCATCCAGGCCAATATCGACAACTATTTCACGCACTACGGCGCGGGCCTGGTCAAGGGCTTCTTCATTGACGAGATGGCGGCCACCACCAACCGGCTGGACTTCTATCGCACCATCTACCAGTACATCAAGGCCAAGAATCCCAACCTGATCGTGATCGGCAACCCTGGCCTCGTGCCCGTGGCCGGCTATGCCGATGTGGCCGATGTACTGACCACGTTCGAGGGCAAGGGCTCCAGCTATGCCGCCTACGATCCGCGCACGACGAGTTTTGACTGGCTGTACGGGCTGCCCAACAGCCACCAGGCCTCGCTGGTGCACAACGTGTCGGGCTGCGCGGCCATGCAGACGGCCGTGCAGTCGGCCGCCTCGGCCCGCTACCAGGCGGGATGGATCTATGTGACCCAGCTGGAGTTCGAGCCCAGCACTGGCGTGGGCAACCCCTGGGCCGGGCTGCCGAACTACTGGGATGCCTTTGTGCAGACCGTGCGCGCCAACAATGCCGGGCAGGCCCTGCCCGCCTGCTCGTAAATAACGCCTGAATCCCTGGCGCTGAATGCAGCGCGGGCGCCTGTGAAGCACAGGCGCCCGCGGATGCTGGAAAGGCGCAGGCCGTTCAGGCCGTGAGTTCGTCGGCGCGGGCCTGCGCCATGGCGAAATCCAGATCGCCCGAGTAGATGGCACGCCCGCAGATCACGCCCTCGATGCCTTCGTTCTCGACCTTGCACAGGGCCTCGATATCGGCCATGCCCGACAGGCCACCCGAGGCGATGACGGGGATCTTCAGCGACTGCGCGAGCTTGACGGTGGCATCGATGTTGATGCCCGTGAGCATGCCGTCGCGGCCGATGTCGGTGTAGATGATGGACTCCACGCCCCAGTCCTCGAAGCGCTTGGCCACGGAGTGCACGTCCTGCCCCGTGAGCTTGCTCCAGCCGTCGATGGCGACCTTGCCGTCCTTGGCATCCAGGCCCACGATGACATGGCCCGCGAAAGCACTGCAGGCATCCTGCAGGAAACCCGGGTTCTTCACCGCGGCCGTGCCGATGATCACGTACTCGATGCCGGCGTCGATGTATTTTTCGATGGTGTCCAGGTCGCGGATGCCACCGCCGAGCTGCACCGGGATCTCGCCATCGACCTCCTTGAGGATGGCCTTGATGGCGGCCAGGTTCTTGGGCTGGCCCGCAAACGCGCCATTGAGGTCGACCAGGTGCAGGCGGCGTGCGCCGGCATCGAGCCAGCGGCGTGCGATGATGGCCGGATCTTCGCCGAACGTGGTCGACTGGTCCATATCACCCTGGATGAGGCGTACGCAATGGCCGTCCTTGAGGTCGATGGCGGGAATGAGCAGCATGATGGTTTGCGAGCAATGAAGGCCTGGGTTTCAGCGGCCGTTGCGGTGGGAGGGAAAGGGGTTCAAGGCTTCCAGCCCAGGAAATTGCGGAACAGCGCAAGGCCCTGGTCCGCGCTCTTTTCCGGATGGAACTGGGTGGCGAAAATATTATCGCGTGCGACGGCGCACGCAAAGCGCCCGCCGTAGTCGGTCTCAGCCGCGCAATGCTGCGGCAATTGCACCACGGCGTAGAAGCTGTGCACGAAGTAGTAGAAGCTGTCTTCGGGAATTCCGCGCCACAGCGCATGGACCCGGCCTTCGTACGGCGTCTGGTGGACACGGTTCCAACCCATCTGCGGCACCTTGAAGCGGCTGCCGTCGGCCTGGGTACGCCCTTGCAGATCGAACTTGCGCACGTCGCCGGGGATCAGGCCCAGGCCGGCCACATCGCCTTCATCGCTGTGGTCCAGCAGCATCTGCATGCCCACGCAGACACCGAACAGCGGCTTGTTGGCGGCGGCATGCAGCACGGCCTCCTGAAGGCCCGAGTCGCGCAGTTCGCGCATGCAGTCGGGCATGGCGCCCTGGCCGGGCAGCACGATGCGGTTGGCGGCCAGCACCACATCGGGATCGGCGGTGACCACGACCTGCCAGCCGGAATCGGCGGCGGCCGTGCGCACGGCTTGTGAAACCGAGCGCAAGTTGCCCATGCCGTAATCGACGACGGCGACGGTGTTGTCAGTCAAACTCATAGCGTGTGGCGCGTGTTCGGTCGGATTTTCGGCTGGATTGCCCGGTCAGATCAAGTTTTGACCGAGGTCAATCGCTTCTCTTTAGAGAGCACCCTTGGTCGAAGGGATTACGCCGGCCATGCGCTCGTCATGCTCCAGCGCGAAGCGCAGGGCGCGCGCAAAGGCCTTGAAGATGGTTTCGCACTGATGGTGCGCGTTGAAGCCCTTGAGGTTGTCGATGTGCAGCGTCACGCCGGCATGGTTGACGAAACCCTGGAAGAACTCGTAGACCAGCTGGGTGTCGAGTTGGCCGATGCTGCCGGCTGTGAACTTCACCTCCATGTGCAGGCCTGGGCGGCCCGAGAAATCGATGACCACGCGGCTCAGGGCCTCGTCCAGCGGCACGTAGGCATGGCCGTAGCGGCGGATGCCCTTCTTGTCGCCGACGGCCTTGGCGAAGGCCTGGCCCAGCGTGATGCCGATGTCCTCGACCGTATGGTGTCCGTCGATGTGCAGGTCGCCCTCGCAGTCGATGTCGAGGTCAATCAGGCCGTGGCGAGCGATCTGGTCGAGCATGTGGTCCAGGAAGCCGATGCCCGAGCGCAGGCTGGCCTTGCCGGTGCCGTCGAGATTGATGCCCACCTTGATCCGGGTTTCGGCGGTGTTGCGCTGCACCTCGGCGGTGCGCGCGGCGACGGTGTTGCTCATAGGGATTCCTTCAGGGCCGCCAGCATCCGGGCGTTTTCTTCGTGGGTGCCCACGGTCAGGCGCAGGCAATTGGCCAGCAGCGGGTGCATGACCGAGACATTCTTCACCAGCACGCCCCGGGCCTTCATTTCGGACTGGGCATGCGCGGCATCGCGCACACGCAGCAGCACCATGTTGGCCTCGGAGGGCCAGACCTTGTCCACGCCGGGCAACGCGGCCAGGGCATCGATCAGAGGCTGGCGCTCGGCGCGGATGGCCACCGCCTGCTGCGCATAGAGGGATTCATGCTCCAGCGCGAAGATCGCCGTCTCGCAATTGAGCACGCTGATGTTGTAGGGTGGGCGCACCTTGTCGATCTCGCCGACGATGGCGGCCGGACCGATCAGGTAGCCAAGCCGGGCCCCAGCCAGGCCGAACTTGCTGAGCGTGCGCATCAGCAGCACATGGGCGTTGCGGGTCGGCTCGGCGCGCATGTTCTCGATCCAGCTGCGGCGGGCGAAGGGCTGGTAGGCCTCGTCCATGACGACCAGGCCGCCGATGGTGCCCACGGTGTCGATCACGGCCTGCACGTCCTCCTCGGCCCAGAGCGTGGCCGTGGGGTTGTTCGGATAGGCGATATAGGTGATGGCCGGACGATGCTCGGCGATGGCGGCCCGCATGGCCGGCACATCCAGCTCGAAGTCGGCCGTGAGGTCCACACCGACGAAGTCCAGGCCCTGCAGCCGGGCGCTCATGGGGTACATCACAAAGCCCGGCATGGGCGCCAGCATGGTGGCACGGCCCTCTGTGTGGGGCTGGGCACAGGCCAAGGCCAGCAGGGTGATGATTTCGTCGGAGCCATTGCCCAGCAGCACGGCGCTGCCCGAGGGGGCTCCGGCATAGCCTGCCAGCATCTGCTTGAGCACCTCCTGGCGTTCGCCGGGATAGCGGTTGATCTCCAGCTGTCCCAGCCGCTCGCCCAGCGTGGCCTGCAGTTCGGGCGGCAGCCGGAAAGGGTTCTCCATCGTGTCCATCTTGAGCAGGCCCTGCGAGGGCTGCACATGGTAGGCCTGCATCGCGCGCACATCGGCGCGGATGCGCTCCAGGGCCAGGGTCTGTACCTGCGGAATGGAAGCTGTCATGGCATGCACACTTTCACGAAACAGTGGGGAAGGAATCCATGGGGGTGGCCGTTCAGGCCTGCGTGGCCTGTGCCGGCGCTACCTGATGCAGCGGGTGCACCACGGTCACGCCACCGAACTGGGCGCCATGCGGCAGGTGCAGGGTCAGCATCTGCTCGCAGCCGCTATGCTGGGCGCATGCCACGGCCAGACAATCGCCAAAGGCCAGTTGGTGGCGCGACTGCACGGCCCAGGCTGTCTCCAGCGTGGCGGCGTCGGTCTTCCAGGGCGTCCAGGTCTGGTAGCGGCGAATGGCGGCGCGCGCATCGCCTTGCGGCAGCGGCCGGTCCGAGGTCGTGACCAGCTCGTAGAACTCGCACAGCGCCTGGCTGCCCGTGCGTCCGCTGCGCGTGCGCCACAGCAGGTCCAGCCATTGCAGCACGGCGGCATGCAAGGCGCCCTGCCCCGTGTCCTCGGCCGCGACCAGCACGGAGGTATCGACAAAGACGGTGTTCATGCCTGGCACTCGCGGCGCAACGCGGCCACGCGCTGCGCGGGCCGCACCTCGCCGCGATCCCAGCTGCGCTCATCGGTTCGCCAGGCCAGATAGGCCCGCTCGTAGGCGTCCTCGCGACGCTGCATCTCGGCCATGAAGTCGCCCACCATGCGCGAGACGCTGGTGCCTCGGCGCGCGGCCTCGATACGGGCCCATTCGAGCACACTGTCTTCAACGGTGATGGTGAGATTCTTCACAGGATGCAAGTCTACACGAATTTCGTGTTCCACAAAATTCGTGTCGATCGCGCAAACCACAGAACGGACAAGGCAATGAAAAAAGCGCCATCGCTTTTGGCGACGGCGCTGATGTCGAATCGCAGCAACTGCTTACTTCAACCGCATTTCCGCGGCACGCGCATGGCCCTGGAGACCCTCACCATGGGCCAGTACCGAGGCGATACGGCCCAGGGTCTGGGCACCAGCCTCGCTGACCTCGATGAGGCTGGATCGCTTCTGGAAGTCATAGACCCCCAGCGGCGAGGAAAAGCGCGCCGTGCCGCTGGTGGGCAGCACATGGTTGGGACCTGCACAGTAGTCGCCCAGGCTTTCGCTGGTGTAGGCCCCCAGGAAGATGGCTCCTGCATGGCGCAGCAGCGGCTCCCACTTGTGGGGATCGGTGCTGGAGACCTCCAGGTGTTCGGGCGCGATGCGGTTGCTGATGGCGCAGGCCTCCTGCATGTTGCGCGTGAGGATGAGAGCGCCACGATCGTTCAGGCTCTTGGCGATGATGGCGCGCCTCGGCATCTCGGGCAGCAGGCGGTCGATCTCCCGCTGCACGGCATCGATGTAGGTGACATCAGGACACAGCAGGATGCTTTGCGCCAGCTCGTCGTGCTCGGCCTGGCTGAACAGGTCCATGGCCACCCATTCGGGTGGGGTGCTGCCGTCGGCCAGCACGAGGATTTCGCTGGGGCCGGCGATCATGTCGATGCCCACGGTCCCGAACACGCGCTTCTTGGCGCTGGCCACATAGGCATTGCCGGGGCCGGTGATCTTGTCCACCTTGGGGATGGTGGCCGTGCCATAGGCCAGGGCCGCGACCGCCTGGGCACCGCCGATGGTGAAGCCGCGCGTGACGCCGGCCACATAGGCGGCGGCCAGCACCAGCGCGTTCTTCTCGCCGCGCGGCGTGGGCACGACCATGATGATTTCCTGCACGCCTGCCACATGGGCGGGAATGGCGTTCATCAGCACGCTGGAAGGGTAGGCCGCCTTGCCGCCAGGAACATAGATGCCCACGCGATCCAGCGGCGTGACCTTCTGGCCCAGCAGGGTGCCATCCTCGTCACGGTAGCTCCAGCTTTCACCGCTGGCGCGCTTTTGCGCCTCATGGTAGGTGCGCACGCGCCTGGCCGCGGCCGTCAGCGCCTCGCGCTGCTCATCGCCCAGGCTGTCGAAAGCCGCCTTGAGCTCGGCCTGCGCCAGCTCCAGCGAGGCCATGCCGCCCACCTGCAGTCCGTCAAAGCGCGCCGTGTACTCCAGAACGGCCACGTCGCCACGCTTTTGCACATCGGCCAGGATGTCTGCCACGCGTTGCTCGATGGCTGCATCCGTGTCCGCCGACCAATGCAGGCGCTGCGCAAAATCGTGCTCGAAATTGGCGTCCAGCGTGGACAGGCGGACAGGGGCGGCTTGGTATTCCATGGTGAAGGGGCTTCAGTCTTGGGGAATGGCCGATGCAAAGGCATCGATGATCTTGCGCAGGGGCGCCTGCTTGAGCTTGAGCGAGGCCTGGTTGACCACCAGGCGCGAGCTGATCTCCATGATGGGCTCCACCTCGATCAGATCATTGGCCTTGAGCGTGTTGCCCGTGGACACCAGGTCGACGATGGCATCGGCCATGCCCGTCAGCGGGGCCAGCTCCATGGAGCCATACAGCTTGACCATGTCCACGTGTACGCCCTTGGTCGCGAAGAAGTTGCGCGCGATCTCGGGATACTTGGTGGCGATGCGCAGCCGCGCGCCCTGCTTGACGGCCAGCGCATAGTCGAAACCGTTGCGCACGGCGACACTGACACGGCAGCGTGCGATCTTCAGGTCCAGGGGCTGGTACAGGCCCTGGCCACCGTGCTCGATCAGCGAGTCCAGGCCTGCGACGCCAAGATCGGCCCCGCCATACTGCACATAGACCGGCACGTCGGAGGCGCGCACCAGCACCACGCGCACGTCGCTCTGGTTGGTCTCGAAGATCAGCTTGCGCGACTTCTCGATGTCCTCGCTGACCGAGATGCCGGCGGCGGCCAGCAGCGGTACGGTTTCGTCGTAGATACGGCCCTTGGACAGGGCAATCGTGATGGTCATTGGGAAACTCTTTCGATATCGGCACCCAGGCCGCGCAGCTTGTCTTCCATGCGATCGTAGCCGCGGTCCAGATGATAGATGCGATCGACCAGGGTCTCGCCCCGGGCCACCAGGCCGGCGATGACGAGGCTGGCCGAAGCGCGCAGATCGGTGGCCATCACGGCTGCCCCCGACAGCGGCCGGCTGCCGGTGATGGTGGCCACGCGCCCGTCGGTGGTGATGCTGGCACCCAGGCGCAGCATCTCGTTGACGTGCATGAAGCGGTTCTCGAAGATGGTCTCCGTGACCATGCTGCTGCCCTCGGCCACCAGGTTCAGCGCCATGAACTGCGCCTGCATGTCCGTGGGAAAGCCCGGGTATTCGGTGGTGCGAAAGCTCTGCGCCTTGAGCTTGCCGCTGGCGCGCACGCGGATGCCCGCGTCCTCGGCGGACACTTCGGCGCCCGCGTCCTTGAGCTTGTCGATGACGGCGCCCAGGTGGTCGGCGCGGCCGTTGCGCAGCAGCGCCTCCCCTCCCGTGGCCGCCACGGCGCACAGAAAGGTGCCGGCCTCGATGCGGTCGGCCACGACCTCGTGCTCGCAGCCGCCCAGGCGCTCCACGCCCTGGACCACGATGCGGCTGCTGCCATGGCCTTCGATCTTCGCGCCCATCTTGATGAGCATGTCGGCCAGGTCACCGATTTCCGGCTCCATGGCAGCGTTCTCCAGCACGGTTTCGCCCTCGGCGAGCACCGCGGCCATCAGGAAATTCTCGGTGCCGGTCACCGTCACCATGTCGGTGGTGATGCGCGCGCCCTGCAGACGCCGGAGGCCCTCGGGCAGGCGCGCGTTCATGTAGCCGTTCTCGACGGTGATCTCGGCCCCCATCGCCTGCAGGCCCTTGATGTGCTGGTCCACGGGACGCGAGCCGATGGCGCAACCGCCCGGCAGCGACACGCGCGCCCGGCCGAAACGTGCGAGCAGCGGGCCCAGTGCCAGGACGGATGCGCGCATGGTCTTCACCAGCTCGTAGGGGGCCTCGGGATGGGACAGGGCCCCGGCGTCGATGCGCACGGTGCCATCGCCATCATGTTCGGCGCTGACACCCATGTTGCGGATCAGCTTGAGCATGGTGGCCACATCCTGCAGGCGCGGCACATTGTGCAGGGCGACAGGCTCGCACGACAGCAGCGCGGCGCACAGTTCGGGCAGGGCGGCGTTCTTGGCGCCGGAGACCGTCACCTCGCCATGCAGCGGGCGGCCCCCGCGAATCAGGAGTTTGTCCATGGCTGGCAGTCTTGAATCGATGGATCGGAAAAGAAGATGCCGCGCATGCCCTGATGGCCGGCTGCGGCAGAAAGTCTGGGCGCGGAAAAGACGGCGCAGGCAGGTGGCAGGCTCAGGCCCGACCGGCCTGCGCAGCCCATTCGGCGGGCGTATAGGTCTTCATGGACAGGGCATGCACCTCATCGGTATGCATGCGCTGTCCCAGCGTGGCGTAGACCAGGCGCTGGCGTTGCACCAGACGCTGGCCTTCGAAATGGGCGGAGACGATGGTGGCGAACCAGTGCCGTCCGTCGCCTTCGAGCGCAATGTGTTCACAAGGCAGGCCGGCGGCAATCAGTTCCTTGAGTTGGTCTGCAGTCATGGGGGAAGCTTTCCTGCCATGCATCGCGGCATGGCCCTGGGTGGCGGCGGCGCCGGGCGCCGACCGCCTGTTCATGAATCGTTTGGAAAATGCCGGCACAGTGCCAGCCGCAGCGTGCATGAGGCCTCAGCCGCGGATCTTGTAGCCCGTGCGCAGCAAGTGCACCGCCAGGGCACTCACCACCAGCCAGGCCGAACCGACGATGGCCAGGCTGATCCAGGGCGAGACATCGCTCTGCCCGAAGAAGCCGTAGCGGAAACCGTCGATCATGTAGAAAAACGGGTTCAGATGGCTGACTTTTTGCCAAAAGGGCGGCAAGGACTGGATGGAATAGAACACGCCCGACAGGAAGGTCATGGGCATGATCAGGAAGTTCTGGAAGGCCGCCATCTGGTCGAACTTGTCGGCCCACAGGCCGGCGATCACACCCAGCGTGCCCAGCAGCGCCGCGCCCAGCAGGCCGAAGACCAGGATCCACAGCGGCGCCGTGAACTCGGGGATGGCGAAGTACAGCGTGACGATGAACACGCCCACGCCCACCAGCAGGCCACGCAGCACCGAAGCACCCACATAGGCGCCGAACCAGGCCCAGTGCGACAGTGGCGTGAGCAGCACGAAGACCAGGGAACCCATGATCTTGCTCTGCACCAGGCTGGAGGAACTGTTGGCGAAAGCGTTCTGCAGCACGCTCATCATCACCAGGCCCGGGATCAGGAACGCCGTGTAGCTGATGCGGTCATAGACCAGCACCCGGCCTTCGAGCACATGGCCGAAGATCAGCAGGTAGAGCACGGCCGTGAGCACGGGCGCGGCCACGGTCTGGAAGCTGACCTTCCAGAAACGCAGCACTTCCTTCTTGAGCAGGGTCCGCCAGCCGTTCATGCCGAAGTCCCCTGCGAAGTCTGGCCTTGCTCGTTCATCACGTGGATGAAGACATCCTCCAGGTCGGCACGGCGGATTTCCACGTCCTCGGGAACCACCGCGCCCTCACGCAATGCGGCCAGCAGGCGCTCCACATCACTGGCGTCATGGGCCGGAATCTGCACGATGCGGCCCGTGACCCGGGCACGCTGCACAAGGGCCGGCGGCAAGACCGCATCCGTCTTGAACTGAAGCACGTTGGAGGATGCGGACTTGAGCAGATCGGACATGGTCGAGAGCTTGACGATGTTGCCCTGCTTGAGCATGGCCACGCGGCTGCATAGCGCCTCGGCCTCCTCCAGGTAATGGGTGGTGAGCAGCACGGTATGGCCTTCGCGGTTCAGGCGCGCGATGAAATGCCACAGCGTCTGGCGCAACTCCACGTCCACACCCGCCGTGGGCTCGTCGAGCACGATGATGGGCGGCTTGTGCACCAGCGCCTGGGCCACCAGCACACGGCGCTTCATGCCGCCGGACAGTTGGCGCATGTTGGAACTGGCCTTGTCGGCCAGCCCCAGGCTGTGCAGCAACTCGTCGATCCAGTCGTCATTGTTCCTGACGCCGAAGTAGCCGGACTGGAAGCGCAGCGCCTCGCGCACGTTGAAGAAGGGATCGAACACCAACTCCTGCGGCACGATGCCCAGCTTGCGCCTGGCGGCCGCATAGTCGGCATGCACGTCGCTGCCCTGCACCAGCACGCGCCCGCTGGTGGCGCGAGACAGGCCGGCCAGGATGCTGATCATCGTGGTCTTGCCTGCCCCATTGGGGCCGAGCAGACCGAAGAACTCGCCCTCCTCGATATCCAGGCTCACGTGGTTGAGCGCCTGAAAGGCCCCTTTCGGGGTCTGGTAGGTCTTGGAGATGGATTGGAATGAGACGGCAGACATGCGAGGCGCCATTCTAGGCCCTTGCCGCCAAACCTGCCCTGCGGGGTTCTTTGCGGCGCGTCGCGCTGGCGTCAGGCCTGCTGCACGGACAGCAGGCCATCGACGCCATACAGTGCCGCCATGGACTGCAGCCCCTGGGGCAGATCCACGACCACCAGCTGCTTGTCCACGGCCTGTGCCGTGCGGCGGCAGGCCAGCAGCACGGCCAGAGCGGCCGAATCGAAGACCTCCAGGCCGCCGGCATCGACCGGCACCCTGGCACCGTCGAAGCCCTGCACCTGAGGTTGCAGCTGCGAAAGGCAGCTGCGCGCCTGCCGATAGGTCAGTTCACGGGGAAGCCGCAACATGGGATGGCTGTAGGTCGTGGACACCCGCGCGATCAACCCTTGCCGGGCGGCGTGGCGGGCATCTTGCTGCGCGTGGCCAGGGTATCGATCAGGCCGTCGATGCCGCGGGCATTGATTTCCTGGCTGAACTGGTTGCGATAGGTCTCGACCAGCCACACACCCAGCACGTTGAGGTTGTAGATCTTCCAGCCATCGGCCGCCTTCTCCAGGCGGTAGTCCAGCTGCACCGGATCGCCACGGCCCAGCACCTCGGTGCGCACCAGCACGTCGGTGTCGCCGGCCGCCGCGCGCAGCGGCTTGACGTTGATGGTCTGGTTGCTGACCTGGGCCAGTGCGCCGGAGTAGGTGCGGATCAGCAAGGCCTTGAATTCCGTCTCCAGCCGCTGGCGCTGCTCGGGCGTGGCCTGGCGCCAGGCCGGCCCGACCGACGCCGAGGTCATGCGGCGGAAGTTCACATAGGGCATGACCTTGTCGTTGACCAGCGCATTGACCCTGGACACGTCGCCCTCCCGCAGGGACGGGTCCTTCTTGATGGTCTCCAGCACGTCGGTGGAGACACGCTTGACCAGCGCGTCGGGCGTTTCGTCGGCAGCGTGGGCCGGCAGCGCCGCCGCCCAGGTTCCCATGGCCAGCATGGCCGCGGCGGCGGCGGCATTCCAGGCACGTCGATTGATCATCAGTCTTCCTTTCCCGGCGGGGCCTCATGCTCCGACCTAGGTTGATATTGCACAATTTTGCGGTCGCGCCTTGTCAGGCACCGACCGTTTTTGATCTCTGGATGTTACGAACTGCCTACTTCGCGCTGTCTTCAGGTGGCAGCTTGCCCGCATCGTCGTCGTAGTCCTCGATACGGCCGTCATCGCCCGAGCTGTTGCCGCGCCGCAGGTTCAGGTAGACATCGCGTGTCAGGCTGTAGCGGTCGATGGCGACGGAATCCAGGGTGTCCGAGGCATTGAGCAGGCGCGCGCGCGTATCCACCAGGCGCAGCGCATACAGGCTGTTGCGCACCGGGATGTCGTTGACGGCCGTGATGGGGTTGCCCAGCCAGTCCACGGGAAGGGCTGCCGTGTCACGAACCGTCGACGGCCCCAGCAGGGGCAGCACCAGATAGGGCCCGGTGGGAACGCCCCAGCGGCCCAGGGTCTGGCCGAAGTCCTGCTTGTGGCGCGCGATGCCGGCTTCGCTGGCGATGTCGAACAAGCCGCCAATGCCGAAGACCGTATTCACCGAGAAACGCACCACGGAGTTGTAGGCTCCCTCGGCGCGCCCCTGCAACGCATTGTTCACGAACGACCAGATATCGCCCAGGTTGGAGAAGAAGTTGGTCACGCCATCGCGCGCCACGCTGGGCGTGACGTCGCGATAGACCGTGGCCACCGGCTTGAGCAAGGCACGGTCCACGCCATCGTTGAACGCGTACATGCTGCGGTTGAAGGACTCGTACGGGTCCAGGGGATTGCGGGCCGTGTCAGCGGTGGTGGCGCAGCCGGCCAGCAGCGCAGCCGTGGCCAGCGTGCCCAGCATCGCGGCGCGCTGCCAGGGGCGGCCCCGGGCCGCCATGTCATGGTGGTTGGTTGTCATTCTTTGCCTCCTGCCTCGGAGCTTCCACCTTGCTCGGCCTTGCCGTAGAGGAACTGTCCGATCAGATTTTCCAGCACCACGGCCGACTGGGTGGCGACCACGCGGTCACCGTCCTTGAGGTTGTGCTCGTCGGCGCCGGCCTCGATGCCGATGTACTGGTCGCCGAGCAGGCCGCTGGTCAGGATCTTCAGGGAGCTGTCCTTGGGGAAAGCGTAGCGCTTTTCCAGGGCCATGGTCACGCTGGCCTGAAAGACCTGGTCGTCGAAGGTGATGGATTCCACGCGCCCCACGACCACGCCGGCGCTGCGCACGGCGGCCTTGGGCTTGAGGCCGCCGATGTTGTCGAATCGCGCCGTCAGCGTATAGGTCTTCTGGAAGTTCAGGCTCAGCAGATTGGCCGACTGCAGCGCCAGGAACACCAGCGCCACGGCACCGATCAGCACGAACAGTCCGACCCAGACATCACTCTTGGATTGCTGCATGGTTTGTTTTTCCTTGTTTGCGAGAGGTGGTCCGGATCAGAGGCTGAACATCGTGGCCGTGAGCAGGAAGTCCAGCCCCAGCACGGCCAGCGAGGCCATCACCACCGTGCGCGTGGTCGCGCGGGAAACGCCTTCTGGCGTGGGCTTGGCCGCGTAGCCCTGCAGCAGCGCGATGAAAGTGACCGCCACACCGAACACCAGGCTCTTGATGACGCCGTTGCCCAGGTCATACCACCAGTCCACGCCGTTCTGCATCTGGCCCCAGAAGGCACCGCCATCGACACCGATCATGACCACGCCCACCAGCCAGCCGCCGATGACGCCGACGGCGCTGAAGACGGCCGCCAGCAGCGGCATGGCCACGAGGCCCGCCACGAAGCGCGGGGCCAGGATGCGGCGCACGGGATCCACGGCCATCATCTCCATGGCCGACAGCTGCTCACCGGCCTTCATGAGGCCGATCTCGGCCGTCAGCGCCGTGCCGGCACGGCCGGCGAACAGCAAGGCCGTGACCACGGGGCCCAGCTCGCGCACCAGCGACAGCGCCACCAGCAGGCCCAGGGCCTCGGCCGATCCATAGCGCTGCAGCGTGTAGTAGCCCTGCAGGCCCAGCACGAAGCCGACGAACAGGCCCGAGACGCCGATGATGGCCAGCGAATAGTTGCCCAGGAAATGGATCTGGTCGCCGATCAGGCGCGGGCGGCCCAGCGCCGGCCCCATGAGGGCGAGCAGGCGGCCGAACAGGCGGGTCCCCATTCCCAGCCGTGTCAGCTGGTGGCGCACTGCCGCGCCGATGCGGGCAGGATGCAGCGGCTTCATGCGTGCCTCCTGCCGAAATCCTCTTCGGCGCTCACGCCAGGGTAGTGGAAAGGCACGGGGCCGGTGGGACGCGCATGGATGAACTGCTGCACCAGCGGATCGGGATCGGCCCGCACCTGCTCGGGCGAACCCTGGGCGGCGACACCACCGTTGCCCAGGATGACCACATGATCGGCAACGCGGAAAGTCTCCTCCACATCGTGGGAGACCAGGATGGAGGTCAGGCCCATGGCGTCATTGAGCTCACGGATCAGCTGGGCCGCCGTGCCCAGGGAAATCGGGTCCAGGCCGGCGAAGGGCTCGTCGTACATGACCAGTTCCGGGTCCAGCGCGATGGCGCGCGCCAGCGCCACGCGCCTGGCCATGCCGCCCGAGATCTCGCTGGGCATGAGCTCGCGCGCCCCCCGCAGGCCCACGGCATGCAGCTTCATGAGCACGATGTCACGCACCAGCTCATCGGGAAGGTCGGTGTGCTCGCGCAGTGGAAAGGCCACGTTGTCGAACACGCTCATGTCCGTGAACAAGGCGCCGAACTGGAACAGCATGCCCATGCGCCGGCGCGCGGCATACAGTCCCGCGGCGTCCATGGCGCCGACATCCTTGCCATCGAACAGCACCTGCCCCTGCTGGGCTCGCTGCTGGCCGCCGACCAGGCGCAGCACCGTGGTCTTGCCGCCGCCCGAGGCTCCCATCAGGGCCGTGACCTTGCCGCGCGGCACCTGCAGCGACAGGTCGCGCAGGATCACGCGGTCGCCATAGCCGAAGGTGACGTTGCGCAACTCCACGAGAGAGGCTGGTGATGTCATGCTGGGATGCGTTCGAATGGGAGATCTCTGGCCAGTCCGCTATTGTGCAGACATGCTGCATAGCGTGCATGCAGTGTCCGCGAATAAACATACATTCATGTATGTTTCTAAAAGAATCAGTGTTCCGGTGCCATGAAAAAAAGAGCGCACTTCGCTTGATGGGCAAGCGCCGTGCACTCTTTTCAAGCCTGGGTAAACCCGGATCAGCAGCAGCTTTTTTACAACATGTTCTGCAAGAACGCCTGGGTGCGTCCGTGTTGCGGTGCCGCAAAAAAAGCCTCCGCGGGGCCTTGCTCGACGATCTCGCCCTTGTCCATGAAGATCACGCGGTTGGCCACCTCACGGGCGAAACCCATCTCGTGGGTGACGACCAGCATGGTCATGTGTTCCTGCGCCAGCTCGCGCATGGTGCGCAGCACCTCGCCCGTCAGCTCCGGATCCAGCGCGGACGTGGGCTCGTCGAAGAGCAGGATATCGGGCTCCATGGCCAGGGCACGCGCGATGGCCACGCGCTGCTTTTGCCCGCCCGACAGGCGGTTCGGATAGGCATCCCGCTTCTCCAGCAGGCCCACCTTGCTGAGCAGCGCCTCGGCCTTGGGCACGATCTGCTCGCGCCTGAGGCCCTTGACGATGAGGGGCGCCTCGATGATGTTCTCCAGCACCGTGAGATGGGGAAACAGGTTGAAGGACTGGAACACCATGCCCATCTTGCGGCCGATCTGGCGGATCTGCGCCTCGGGCACATAGCGGGCATGGCCATCGGCGCCCGTGTCCACCAGCACCTCGCCCTCCACGGCGACGCGCCCGCTGTCGATGGTCTCCAGATGGTTGAGGCAGCGCAGGAAGGTACTCTTGCCCGAGCCGGACGGCCCGATGATGGCCACCACTTCGCCACGCGCCAGTTCCAGCGAGACGCCGCGCAGCACCGGCACGCCGCCGAAGCCCTTGCAGATGTTCTGCGCCGAGATCATGGCCTCGGCTGCGGTGTCACGCGTCGTATTTGGCATGGCGTTTTTCGAGGTATTGGAAGATCCAGGTCAGCACCAGCGTCATGACCAGATAAAAGCCCGCGGCCACCACGAAGGGCGTGATGGTGAAGTCGCGCTGCACGATGCCCCGCGCGGCGCGTAGCAGATCATTGAGTGCCAGCACGTAGATCAGCGAGGTGTCCTTGACCAGGGTGATGGTCTCGTTGCTCACGGGCGGGATGATGCGTGCCCACATCTGCGGCAGGATGATGCGGCGCATGGTCTGGCCATAGCTCATGCCCAGCACCTTGGCGCCCTCGTACTGCCCCCGGTCCACGGACTGGATGCCGGCACGGAAGATTTCGGCGAAATAGGCCGCGTAGTTCAGCGCGAAGGCGACCACGGCGGCCGGAAAGTCGGGCAGGCGCACGCCGATCACCGGCACGAAGGGGAGCGCGAAGTAGATGAACAGCATCTGCAGCATCAGCGGCGTGCCGCGCATCAGCCAGATGTAGCCGCCGACCATTCCGCTCAGGGAGCGAAAGCGCGAGATGCGCAGCAGCGCCAGCGTCAATCCCAACGGGATGGACAGTGCCAGCGTGATGACGAACAGCTTGAGGGTGACCAGGGCGCCGGCGGTCAGCGGCCCCATGAGCGAGATTACATATTCCATCGAATGGCCTCAGTGCGGTGCGCGGCCCCGCCGGCATCGGCAGGATCCGGGCAGCCACGGGCGCGTGCGTCCCAGAACGCAAAAGACCGGCAATGCCTGCAAGGCCTTGCCGGTCGCATGGCGTGCCGGATTTACTTGATGATGTCCTTGCCGAACCACTTGGAAGCGATTTCGGCGGCCTTGCCGTCCTTCTTCATTTCGGCAAGGGCGGCTTCCAGCTTGCCCAGCAGCTCGGTGTCTTCCTTGCGCAGGCCCACGCCGTAGTCCTCGGTGCCGAAGTTGTCCTCGAGCACCGCGTACTCGCCGGACTTCTTGGCCACGTGGAAGCGCCCCACGACCTCATCGACCACGACGGCATCCAGGCGGCCGGCGGACAGGTCCATCAGCGCGGTGATGTTGTCGCCGAAGGTCTTGAGCTCCTTGAAGCTCGCTGCCACGGCCGCGTCCTTCTTGATGGCGTCCACGGCAGAGCTGCCGTCCTGCGCGCCCACGACCTTGCCTGCCAGGCCGGCCTTGTCCTTGATGTCGGAGTTGGCACGCACGATGATGATCTGGTGGTTTTCCATGTAGGGCGCGGTGAAGGCGATGTTCTTCTTGCGCTCTTCGGTGATGGTCAGGCCGTTCCACAGCGCATCGACGCGCTTGCCGACCAGCTCGGCTTCCTTGGCACTCCAGTCGATGGGCTTGAAGTCCACTTCCAGGTTCATGCGCTTGGCGGCTTCGCGGGCCATGTCGATGTCGAAGCCGACGATCTCGTTCTTCTCGTCACGAAAGCCCATGGGCGGGAAGTTGTCGTCCAGGCCGATCACCAGCTTGGTCACGGCAGCGGGCGCAGGGGCGGCGGCCGGTGCAGCGGCGGTCGATGCGGGCTCGTTCTTGCCGCAGGCTGCCAGCAGGGCAGACAGGGCCACCGTGGCCAAGAGGGTGCGTTTTTTCATGGCGTCAAAGCTTTGGAGTGGAAAAAGCGGAAGGCGGCGGTCACGGCACAGCACGCCAGGGTGCTCGATCGTTGCAATGGTCGGCCCTTTACAGGACCTTGTCTCGGTGGGTGTACCGGCGCCGAATCGTGTATTGTCGCGCAGACCGGCGCACCCCGCCAGCACGTCCGGCCAAGACCGTGCAAATCGGCGTACGGCGGGCTACTGGAGCATGAAGGTCTTGTACTCGAGCCGGTTGAGTTCGCGCGAGAGCAGGTACAGCCCCGTGCACAGCGTCACCAGCATCGCCAGGCAAAAACCATAGCCGTAGAACGCGGCGCCCAGGGCCAGCGAGATGCCCGTGAAGGCGATGTTCAGCACCACCAGCAACAGGCACAGCAGGAACACGATGCGCCGCTCGTCCAGGTAGAAGAACACGTTGAGCACGGCCATCACCCCCACCTGCAGTCCCGCGCCAACCACCTGCACATGCAGCAGCGGCAGGTACAGCTGGGAGATGCCCAGCAGTTGCAGGATGGCCGGTCCCGCCACCAGGGTCACCAGCACGGCCAGTGTCTGCACCTTGGCGATCTCGCCCAGGCCGGCCTGTATGGCATAGACCATTTCATTGCGCATGGACTCGATGTATTCGAGCGAGCCTCCACCGCGCACGGCATCGAAGAACTTGTCGTAGTACTCGACGAAGTCCGTCTCGATGCGCACCAGGAACACGGCCATGCCCGGAATGATGGACAGGTACGACAGGAACACGGGCAGGTCGTAGATCAGGGAAGCCCGCAACCCGCCGATGATCTGCTGCGAGGTTGGCGGGTAGTACCAGAACATGAACTTGTCGATCCAGATGCCCAGGTTGTAGAGCACGCCGATGGCGATCAGCGCCGGAAAGATCAGCGAGCGCTGCGTGAAGTCGAAGGCGATCCAGCGCTTTTGCAGCGGAAAGCTGCGCAGCACGATCATCCACATGCCGGCCAGCAGCAGCACATGGCCGATGACGAAGCTGGCCAGCAGCCCTTCCAGCCCCCAGTAGCGCAGCGGCAGGGCCAGCAGCACGATCAGCAGATAGGTGGCGCCGAACAGTCCCGCGATGGCCCGGTAATGCTTGAGTCCCGACAGCAGCACGGTCATGACCCAGACCACGCACATCAGCGTGAAGCCGGCCAGCATCAGCACGCGATACAGCAGGCCCTGGCCTGGCAGCACGAGGAACAGCGCCAGCGTGCCCAGCGCGCTGGCGCAGGCCACCACCACCAGCAACAGGCCATGCAGGTTGGGCAGGATGCTTTCGTCCTGCTCGAGGAACAGGCGGTCGGAGACGAAGCGCGTGAAGGCCAGCTGTGCCGCCCCGGTCAGGATCAGGCTGCTGGCCACCAGATAGGTCACCGAGGTCTGGAACTGCGTGACCAGCAGCGGCGGCGCCACCACGCTGACGCTGAACACGCCCACCAGCAGGATGCCGATGATGGAGAACACCCAGGGCCCCGAGCCGATCACGCCCGCATAGGCATAGGCCTGCAGCACGCTGGTCAGCGTGTTCTTGCGCAGCAGGTGGCGCAGTTCGAATCCGATGCCGGCCATCAGCGTGTTTCCCCGGACGGTTGCAGCGCCCTGTCATAGACCTGCTTGTAGCGCGCGAACAGCAGCCGGTCCGAGTAATAGCGTTCCACGCGTGCAATGCCGGCGGCGCTGGCGGCCTGCCATTGCGCGGGCGAGGCCAGCAGTTCCAGGCAGGCATCGGCCAGCGCCTCGGGATTGGCGATGCCGACCACGCGCCCGCACGAGCCCAGGGCCTGGTCCTCGGGGCCCAGGCCGTCGATGAGCTGGCGGCATGAACCCACGTCGGTGCTGACCACGGGAACGCCGGCCGCCTGGGCTTCGAGAATCACCAGCGGCAGCGCCTCGCTGATGGAGGACAGCACGACCAGTCCCACGCGCGGCAGCAGCTCCTCCACCTTCTGCATGCCCAGGAAGCGCACATGCGACTGCAGTCCCAGGCTTTCCGCGAGATTGCGGCATTCCTCGGCATAGGCGGGGTCCTCGGCCGTGGGACCGGCGACCCAGGCCTGCGCCTCGGGCAGGCGGTTGACCACGCGGCGCATGGCGCGGATGAAGGTCTTGATGTCCTTGATGGGCACCACACGCCCGATCAGGCACAGCACGGGCGGCGCCTCGACGGGCCGCTGGGCGCGCAGCGGCGCGAAGCGCTCGATGCGTATACCGTTGGGAATGCTGACCGTACGCTGCGCGGGAGCGCCATCGGCCACCTGCCGCAGGCGGTTGTTTTCGTACAGCGCGATGATGGGATCGGCCGCCGCATAGCAAAAGCGCCCCATCCAGTCGAAGAAGCGTATCCACATCTGGCGCAGGAAGGAGACCTCCATGGGGTCGCGCTGGAAGATGTTGCGGTTGTCCCGGATCCAGGTGCTTTGCAGCAGGTCGATCTGGCGCTCCTTGGTGTAGATACCGTGCTCGGACAGCACCAGGGGCAGGCCGCGCGCATGGTGCAGCAGAGCCCCCAGAAAGCCGGCATAGCCGGTCGATACGGTGTGCAGCACACGCACGGGAATCAGGCCATGGGCGATGCGCGCCATCAGCCACAGCGGCTGCAGCATGATGCGCACGGTCCAGAAGAAGTCCACGAAGGAGGGGTCGGTGCAGTGGCTCCGGTAGCTGTCGCGGATCAGGTCCCAGGCGTATTCGCTGTGCAGGAAATCCTCCAGCGGCAGGCTGCGACCGGGCTGCAGCTCCAGCGCGATGCAGCGCATGGCATCGAGCACCTGTGCGCGGCTGCCGGGGCTGCCGTCATGCGCCTCCAGCGCGCGCAGGAACTCCTGCGCCTTGGCCAGCGCCTCGGGGTGGCCCCGGGTGGGCGCGGGCTGCATGCTGGAATGCAGCGCATCGAAGAGGAAGTGTTGCTCGAAGTGCACCACATTGGGCGGCAGCGGATAGCGGAAATCGCCATAGTCCTCGCGCCGGCTTCCCAGGAAAACGATGGCGAAGCGGTGCTCGGGATAGGCCTGCAGGATCTGGTTGACCCAGCTGGACACGCCACCGCTGACATAGGGGAAGGTACCTTCGAGCAGCAATGCGATGTCCGCCTGCGCCGCCGTGGGGAACTGGCTCATGGAACGCTCCAGTAGCTGATGCAGGGCCGCAGCCGCGGCAGGGCATGCTGCACGTCCAGCGAACGCATCAGCGCCTGCACACGCGCGAATTCGCGCCGCTCGAACAGCAGCTCGGCCTGGTAGGGAATGACCCGCGCGGGCTCCATCCCCAGCGCCAGGGAGCGCTCATAGCAGGCCAGCGCCTCGCCCTCCCTGGCCAGCAGGTGCATCAGCCGGCCCCGGCGCAGCATCAGCTGGGCGTTGTCGGGACGCTGCGCCAGCACCAGGTCGCAGTAGTGCAGGGAGCGGCCGATCGCGTGGTCGCGCACATCGCCTTGCGCCACACCCTGGTAGACCAGCTCCGCATACAGGTCGGACAGGGCGCGCGCGGCCTGCAGCCCGCGCGCATCCAGCGCGCCGTCGCCCTGCGCCTGCCGCGCCTGCTCGAAGCTGTGCAGTTCCAGGTGGATGGTCTTGCTGATCTCCCGCTCCTTGGCGTCGAGCATGCTGTAGGCCAGCAGGCGCAGGTCCTCGCTGGAATCGCCCAGCGCCGTGCGCAGCATGGGCGAGGCGATGCGCCCCGGCACGCTGCCCAGCGCCACCATGGCCCGCATGCGCGATGCCACGGGAACGTTGGGATTGGCCAGAAAGGACTGCAGGCCGGCCTGGCGCCGGCCCGTGCCGGCCTGCTGGTGGGGATCGAAGTCGGGCAGCGGCATCGCGGGAAAGCGCGGGTCGCCGCGCGGGCCGCGCTGGGCATGCAGCGCGATGGTCGCGATGACGGCCCCGACGATGCCCGCCACCGGAACGGCATAGGCGAACAGGCCCATCAAGGCCACCAGGGCCAGGCGCTGGCGCATCGACCTGGCCGACGTGGCCAGGAAGGGGGCCAGGCACAGCGCCAGCAGGGCGCTGGCCAGCCCATGGGCCACCAGATACCCCAGCAGTGCGGCATCCGACTGGCTGCGCAGCAGCCACAGGCTGCTCCAGGAGGCGATTTCAGCCGCCAGCGCGCCCAGGGCGAACTTGATGTTAAGCATGCCCCTGCCCCATCTGGTGCAAGCGTTCGAGCACGCTCATGGCCGAGCATCGGTCCAGCAGGATGGTGTGCGGGAAGATGCCGGCATCGGCCAGCGAGGCCACGCCGCGCTGGGCCAGCCAGCCCTCGATGCGGTTCAGATAGCCTTCGGCCGTGGCGTTCGTGCCCAGCGGCATGAAGATGGCCAGAAGCTGCCGGCCCTCGTGCTCCTGGAGCCAGGAGCGGTCCAGCATCCGCTCCAGCCGCATGATCTGCTGGGCCATCTGCGCCTGGACCGCGGCGGGCGACAGCTCCAGGGCCACGACCACGCTGCTCAGGCGCGCACTGCGGTTGACATGCTCCATGCGCTGCAACTCGAAGGCAAAGGGCGCCGGACATGCGGGATAGGCCTGCAGCAACGGCGCGGCCAGGCTGTTGGCGGCCACGCTGTCCGTGTAGTAGCCCAGCAGCAGGTTGATGGTCTGCAGCGCTTCTTCCTGCAGGGCGAAGAACGGCATCTCCTCGACCAGCAACAGGCCGTAGATCTCGCCCTCCAGATCCAGCATGGGCGCCGCCACCAGGTACTGGGTCTGCTGGCCCTGGGCCATGCTTTGCGAGACATGGCACAGCACATGGCTGTCCAGGGCCTGGCGCACCAGTGCGTCCTGGGCATGGATGGGCCTGTCGCCCCCCATCTGTGCGATGGGCGTGCGCTCCAGCACGCCATTGCGCACGGGCACGAGGCTGGCCACGCTGATCTGGCTGAAGCGCGCCAGCAGATTGAGCAGGCGCTGGGCATCGCCCTCGGCGCCACTGAGCCCGCTGAGCACATTGATGGCGTCTCGCATGGACACGGGCCGGCCTATGAGTTCCTGTTCCAGCCGGTCATGGGACAGGCGCAGCAGGTAGTGCTGGCGTATCAGTTGCTCGGTACGCTGGTCCATGTAGTTCTGCGCCGTGCGCGCCCGGCGGATGCGCGCGCGCCACAGGCTGGAGATCTCGCCCACGACCATGACCACGATCAGCCCGCCCAGGAAGTACTGCTCGGGAAACAGGGACAGGTCCCGCTGGTTGACGCCCAGCCAGCCCAGCAGCAGCACGCCAGCCGCCGACAGGCCAGCCATGGGCCCGTAGCGCAGGGCCACCACCATGGGCGCCAGCCAGGACCAGGGGAACTCCTCCCCCACCCACAGCGGATTGCCAGGGTTGACCCACCAGCCGAGCAGCAGGGCCAGCAGGGGCAGCAGCAGCGTCTCGCCCACCACCACCCAGGGTCTGGCGCTGGTCTGCACCAGCAATCCCAGGGGTGAGCCCCGGAACTCCGCGGCAATGCCGGCGCGGCGCGGCGCCTGCGGGTGCGCCGTCGCGCTGGGTGTGGCTTGGTCTGGCATGGGCAGGGATTCCCGGAGGTGCTTATCGGGCGTTGGCCAGGCCAGTGCCCAGCAGGTTGCGGATCAGCTTCTGGCCGACGGCCGACAGGGCCTCGCGGCTCCAGCCGCTTTGGCCGCCGGTGCCACTCCACACGGTGGCTCCTGTGCCCACGTCCACGATCTCCAGGGCCACGCCCACGGCGGGCTCGCCATCCACACCGACCTTGTAGCGCCACTCGTCCACCGCGCCCAGCAGCGCATAGCGCACGCCTTCACCGCGGGCCCAGGCCAGCGCATCGTCCCGGCGCCTGGTGTCGCGGCCGTCGAACAGCGTCTCCTGCAGCGCATCGCCCGAATAGCGCTTGACCGAGCCAATGCCGCGAGCGTTCAGCAGGGCGGCCGCGATGGCGGCCGCGCGATTGCCCGCCATGGGGGTTTCCGTATGGTTCTCGAAAGGCAGGACAGCCCAGCTTGCATTTGCCTCGAGCGCGGGCGCCGTGCCGCGGTCGATGGTGGAGCAGGCGGACAACAGGCCCAGCAGGGCAACGCCCGTGAGCACGCGGAGGCGGGAGGCGAAAGAGGTGCGTTGTGTCATGGGAGGACTCCTTGGAATCTTCAGTAATGGAGGCGGTAGGTGAGCAGCAGCTCGCGGGTATTGCCCACGGTATTCAGGCCCGATCTGGAAAAATTCAGGCCCAGGGCGAGGTGGTCCGCACCGAACAGGCTGGTGGCCAGGCCCATGCCCAGCTCATAGCCCGCGCCGTTGATGCTGTGGTGGGTCAGGGCCAGGCTGGCATAGGGTCGCAGCGCGCGCGTGTACTGCTGCTCGTAGCCGCTGTTGACCATCATCTGCAGGCCGGAAAAGCGGAAGCTGCGCGGCAGCAGGTAGTCGATGCCGGGATCGCTGCCGGGTGGCAGGTAGCGCAGGATGGCCGCGTCCCGGCCCTGCAAAAGCGCCGGGTCGTTGCGGCTGTAGCGGTGCCAGGACGTGAATGCGCCGAACTGCAGGCTGGGCGCCTCGCTGCGGTAGGTGTGCAGGTATTGCAGCGTGGCATGGCTGCCCGAGCCGACGCGTGCGCCGGACTGCACGCGGTAGCGCTCGGACGCCAGCTCCAGCGAGACCTGGTCCAGGCGCGACAGCTGGTAGGTGGTGCCCAGGGCCACGCGGTCCTTCATGCCGCCCATGCGCATGGCCAGCGTCTCCTGTGTGGCCAGGTGCCTGCCCAGCGAGGCCTGCAGGCTCCAGCGACTGTCCACGTTGTAGGTCTGCGAGAACTGCATGGGCGTATAGCCCTCCAGGCTTTCGCGCCGGCCGAGCAGGAACTCGCTGCTGCCCGCCGCCGTCCTGCGCGTCAGCCGCAGGCCCACGCCTTGCTCCGATGACGGGCCCTGCACCAGGCTGCCGTTGTTGACACTGCGGCGAACATCCTCGGCATCGAGATCCAGGGACCAGCGCGGATCCAGGGCCACATGCCAGCGCAGTCTCGCGACCCGCTCATCGATGCTGTCCAGGTGGCGGCTGCGCAGCTGCAGGCCACCGAAATCACTGAAGGCCAGCAACTGCTCGACCAGCGCCAGATGCAGGGGCTCGTCATCGGACTGGCCGTCCATGGTCTCGAAGGCCGCCGTCTGCGCCAGCCGCACATCGCCCACCATGGCCGCCGCATTGATGCGGTCATAGCGTGGCAGCGCCTCGTCATGGCGCTCGATCAGCCGGCCGGCTTCGGCCGTGTCCTTCTGTGCCAGCGCCACCGTGATCTCGGCCCACAATGGCGCGCTGGCGCTCTTGCTGCGACTGCGCGCGTACTGCTGCCACAGGTAGCCGCGCTCGGCCTGGTACTCGCCACGCTCCTGCAGCCAGGCCGTGGCCAGCTCCGCCGCGGCGGCGGAGTGTTCGCGGCGACCTCCTTCCAGGTCCATGCGCAGCAGTTCGCGCAGCAGGGCCAGTTCGCCATCGCCCTGGGACTGGAACAGCATCAGGCGTCCCCGCGCCTGGCGCTGGACCTCCTCCAGGCCCTCGGCGGTCAGCCACCGGCGTGCGGCTCCCGCCGCCTTGCCGTCCTGGGCACGTGCACGTGCCCTTTCGCGCTCCCACAACTGCTGCCTCAGGCTCCAGGCCAGATCGGCCTGCTGGTTCTGCTCCAGCGCATCGGCATACTGCATCATCCAGAGGAAGTCGTCCGCATGCTCCATGCGATGCGGCTTCAGGTAGCGCTCCAGCGCGATCGCCGGACGCGACAGGGTCATGTAGGCGGCTGCCAGAGCGCCGTGCATGTCCGCATCCCGGGCCCAGACGGGCTCCGCCGCCGCCAGCAGCAGCTTGAGCGCCGCCGCATTCTGCGTATCGATCAGCAGCCACAGCAGGCCCTGGCGCAGCACAGTGGAGCCGGGGTCCAGCGCCAGCCCCTTCTCGAAGGCTTCCATGGCCTTCCTTGGCTGCCCGATGCGCTGGAAGTAGGCCCCCAGGATCTGGAAGAAGGTCGGCTGCTCACGCAGGCGCCTGATCAAGGCGGGATCGGCCATGATGCGATCGACCTGGCGGCCGATCTGCGTCCAGTCCCCCTGGTCTTCCAGCAGGTAGAAGGCCTGCGTCAGGTGGCGCAGCTCATGGAACTGCTCCCAGGCATGCAGGGACATCTGCGCGGCCTCGCGCCGATCCGTGCGCTGCAGCAGGCGGATCACTTCGTCGTAGTCGCTGATGCCGGCGTGCGGCGTCTGCAGCAGGCGGCGATAGGCCTTGAGCGTCAGCGCCTCCTGGCGCTGGTCCTGGGCCAGATCGCCCAGCAGGCGCCAGTACTCGCCCTCGTCCTGCATGCCGGCAGGAATCCGCGCCTGCGCGTCCTCCAGCCAGCGCAGGCCCAAGGCCGGCTCGCCCTGCAGCAGCGCCAGCACGGCTGCGGGCATGGCATGGGCGGGGGTGCGCTGGGCGGGATCGGCCAGCACGCGCTTCCAGGCCTCCAGCGCCAGTTGCGGCCGGCCTGCGCGCTCGGCCAGCTGGGCCAGCAGGATCTGGGACTGCGGCGTGCGGCCGTGCTGCTTCAGGTAGTCGATGGCGGCGCCGGGCTCGGCCTGGCGCTCGTAGGCCTGCACCAGCGCCTGCTGGAGCGCCAGGTCCTCGGGCCGGCGGCTCAACTGGTGGCGCAGCCCCGCGATGAGGGCACGGTCATCGAACAGGCCCGGGGCCAGCCGCATCACGGTCTTCCAGGCATCCTCGCGTCCCGTGTGCTGTGCGATGGCGAGCCAGTTGTCCAGAGCGTCCTGCTGCTGCCCCATCCATTCGGACACCTGGGCCAGCCTTTCGCGCCAGCCCATGTCCTGCGGAGCCTGGCGCACTGCGGCGGCAGCCACGCGCCAGGCATCCTCCAGATTGCGGTTTTCAAGGAAGACCTCGTAACCCAGCAGATACGTCTTGTCGTCGAAAGGCAGGCCCGGCGGCGGCTTGCGGGCTGGCTCGGCGGTGCGCTGCAGCCGCCAGCCCGGCGCATTCCAGGCCACGGGCCGGAGCGCCCAGGCACCGTCATCGGTACCAGTGGACGGGCCGATCTCCACGCCCGATGCCCGGGCCAGCTGTGCCTGCCACTGCTGCAGCAGGGACAGCTGCAGCAGCCGCTTGGCGTAGTGCTGCGCCTGGGCGCGGTCGCCTGCCGCGCGCGCCAGACCGATGAGCCGGCGCAGCGTCTCGGGGTCACTGCCCAGCAATTCCTCCTGTTGCCGCGCCAGCGCCAGCGCCTCGGCCGCCCGGTTGCCCGATTGCAGCACCTGCAGTGCCTGCCACAGGTAGGCGCGCGACTGCTGGGCGTCCTGCGTCGTGGCGCTGGCCTGGCGCAGCAGCCCTGCCGACTCCTCGTACAGCGACATCCCCAGCGCCTGCCGAGCAGCCGCCTCGTAGACCTGCGCCCTGCGCCCCGCGTCTTCCTGGCGGTGCGCAATCTCCTCATAGATGCCCAGCGCCAGCGGCGTGTCCCTGAGCACCAGCGCAGACGACGCCAGATAAAGCGCCTGCTCCTGGGTCAGCCCCTGCAGCGGCACGTCCTTCAACGCCTGCATCACCTGCGGCGCCAGCGCCTCGGCCTGGCCACCCGCGCGGTGGTCCTGCTTTTGCGCCTCCAGATAGCCCTGGTAGGCGGCCTGCCAGTGGTCCCAGGCCTGGACGGCAGCGCTGGGCAGCGCCTGCTTGGCCGCCTCTTCCCGCGCCAGCTTGATGGCCTGCAGGCGCTCTTCCTTGGCCTTGAGCAGGGCGCGCAGGTTCTCGTTGCCGGGATCGCTCTTGAGCAGGTTGCTCAGGTAGTTGTAGGACAGCTCGGAGTCATCTCCGGTGACGGAGAGCCTGCGCTCCAGATCCTGCTTGGGAAACAGCATCCACAGGGCGCCACCGATCAGTACCGCCAGCAGCGCGATCAGCCAGAAGGGAACCGTGATGGGACGCTCAGAGCCCCCGGCATTGCGCTTGGAGTTCGACACTGTGTTGGGTACTTCTGAAGGAACGGAGGTTGGCGTTGGCGTTGCCGGTATCGGCACCCGCCACCGCAATGAGGGGAGTGGCGGCGTTCGAGGAGCTCAGCGAGCAGCCGGCCGGCAGGGACATGCGCAGCTCCAGCGGCACATGTCCCTGCAGGGTGAAGCGCACGCCGCCGTCGGCCTGGGGCAGCCATTGCGTGAGCCGGGCATTGGCATCCACCAGATAGGGGCGCGCCGCGTCGGTGGCCGCGTCGGCGGCAGCGCCTTTGGCGCCCTGCTGCCCCTGTTGCACCAGGTATCCGGCGCTGCCGGTCAGGTGCAGGTAGTTGCCGTCTGTTCCCTTGGCATAGCCGGCAATGCCGCTGCTGGCAGCCATCGATGGCAGGGCCATGGCGGGCGGCATGCGCAGCGTGCGCAAGTGGCCGGGCCCCCGCAGGCGCCAGCCCTGGCCGTCGCGGCCGATGGCGAATTCGTAGAAATCCTGCACCTTGCGGATGTACTCCGAACTGTAGACAGGCTGCAGCCGCTGGGCCAGCGCCCACTGATAGATCCTGTGCAGGGCCTTGATGCTGGCCTGCTTGCTGGCGGAGTAGGAGTGGTAGTAGATGTCCACGGCCTTCAGGCGCCGGGGAGCATCGGTCATCTCGAAGGTCTCGATGACACGCTCGAAGCCGTAGAACGGCCCGTGCCAGAGGTTGGTGTAGATGTTCTCGTTGGTGACGGGCGCATAGATCTGCAGGTGGCCGCCCTTGCGCAGACCCCAGCTGCGCACCTCGGTCAGCGAGGGATTGCTGCGCGTGATGGCCGTGTCGCCACCATTCATGTTGAGCAGGCCGGCGGCATCCGAGATGGCCAGGGCCTCGGCGCTGGGCGCCGTGTTGCCGGTCCACAGGAACACGTCCACCGGCTTGCCGGGCGGCGCCAAGCGCTTGCGGATGTAGTCGACCGAGCCGTTGATCTCCCGGTCCATGTCCATCTGGTAGCCGGGGATGTGGAGGTTGAGGTTCACCTCCTTGCTGTCATCCTGGTTGGGTGCCGCCGCGGGCTCCCAGAAGAAGGGGTGCGAGTAGGAATGGCTGGCGATCTCCACATGCGGCATGGCGAAGATGCGCCTGGCAATGCCTTCCAGTTGCCCGGCCCACTGCGGGTACAGGCCCTGCGGCGAGACCTCGGCCTCGATGACGGAGATGGTGTGCGGGATCCTGTAGCGCTCCAGGATCTCGCGGCGCAGCACTTCGCCAGCGAAGGGCGTACCCGGCAGCTCTGCCTTGGAGGGAAAGCCGTCCCCGTCCACATGGGCCAGCAACAGGCGACGACCATTCTCCGTCGTGACATCGGGCGCAGGGAAATCCTGCAGGCGCAGCGCCTCGCGCAGCAGCTTGAACGGATCGACCACCCAGCGCGACTGATCGGTTCCGGGCATGCCGACCAGCACATAGGGCATCAGGGCAAAGCCGCCCCAGGGCGTGATCGCGGCGGAAACGAAACGGCGCCCCTGCCTGTCATCGAAGGACAGCAGCTCGCGGCTGCCCTGGGCGGCCTGCGGCGTGAGCTCCCAGCCTTCATAGTCATGCGCCGGCTCGCCGGGCTGTATCTCGAAACCCATGAGGGCGCCCTGCCCGGCCCGCCGCAACGGGAAAGCGGGCGCCGCCTGCACGCTGCGCATGCCCAGGGCAGCGGCAAGGCCCCTGTCCTGCGACAGCCCCAGGGTGTTGAGCACCAGCAGCGGCATGCCCTGCCGCACCTGGGCCTCCAGCCATTGGCGCAGGCCCCTGGCGCGCATCTCCGGCACCGCTCCCCCGAACCAGCTCACCACGCCGGCGTAGCGGTCACGCACCACCCCTTCAGGCAACGGCTCGCGTACGTCGGCGTAGTCGGCGATGTAGCCCATGTAGTTGAGCGGCATCTCCAGGAAGCGGTGGGCTGCCGCGCTATTGATGGACGGGTAGTCGGCACCGTTGTAAAGAATCAACACCCTGCGCGCCACGGCCTCCACCTGGCCTATGCCCAGGGTCTGCAGCCCTGCGTCCGAGACCCATGGAATGAGGCCCTGCTGCGCAATGCGCTGCGCCGTCTCGCGCGTGGCATCGCGGTCATGCGGCGCCACATAGTCGATGGACAGCACCGGCAGGCCATCGCGCTCGCGGATGGTCTTGAGCTGCCCCAGCAGCCAGTCGCGGTCCTTGTCGGGCACATTCACATAGCGCTTGAGGCCGGCATCCCATCCCCGGTACAGCGACTCCGCCGCCACCATCTGCACCTTGTCGCGCACGCGCGGCACGATCTCGAAGCCACGGTTCAGAATGATGCGTATGCCGGGAAATCGCTGGTGAAGGGTCTCGATGACACGCACCAGACCGTCCTGCTGGGCCTGCTCGTCGAATTTCGCGGCAAGCCGGTAGGAGTCGAGCGTATCCAGGAAAAATCCCCGATAGCCCTTGCTCCACAACGGACCGATCACCTCGTCGGCGAAGAAGGCAGGCCACTGGGCGGGGGTCTGGTCCAGCACGACGGACTGCCAGGCACCGTTGCGTGCCATCTTCCAGGCCTCGGGGATCTTGCCGAAGTAGGCGCGCCCGGGCAGCACCTCCGCCACCGACGCATAGGCGTACAGCTCGCTGCCCGGGGCCTGCCTGCGCAGTTGCACGGGGTCGTAGCCGTGGCCGGGCTCCACGACGGCGATGTCGTACAGGCTCAGTTCACTGAGCGATGCCTTGTTCCCGTAGTAGACGGCGACCGCCGGTTCCGCGGCCTGGACAGTCCAGCCGCACAGCAGCCCCCAGCAGAACAGGCAGCTTCGCAGGAAAGCGTTCACGGCCTTCTCCTCGGGGTGTGGTGACACCCAGTCATTTAATAGTTTTTATGCATCAATTGCTGAAACAATTTGATGAAAGCTATCGTCAGTGTGACGAAATGCGGGCCGAGCATAACGTCGTTTGTCTGGAAATGTGATTTCTCCCTACTTTTGTGGTCAGAGCCCTTGAAGCCGATGGGAAGCTGGGTTATTGCGATACTCGGCGGGCCCGAAAATCACCCCAACGAGGTATTCATGATCCTGGTCACCGGCGGCGCCGGCTTCATCGGCTCGCACACCTGCGTGGAACTCGCCGCCGCGGGCGAGCCCTACCTGATCTACGACAACTTCAGCAACAGCAGCCCGGACGTGCTCGAACGCATGGAGCGCATCACGGGCCGCCGGCCGCTGTGTGTCGAGGGCGATGTACGCGACCCTGCGGCACTGGCGCGGCTGTTCGCCGAGCACTCCATCCGCGAAGTGATCCATTTCGCCGCCCTCAAGGCCGTGGGCGAGTCGGTGGCCCAGCCGCTGCGCTACTACGAGCACAACGTGGGCGGCACCGTCGCCCTGCTCCAGGCCATGCAGGCGGCCAACGTGCGCAGCCTGGTGTTCTCCTCCTCGGCCACCGTCTACGGCGATCCGGCCAGCCTGCCCATCCGCGAGGATTTCCCCCTGTCCGCCACCAACCCCTATGGGCGCAGCAAGCTGTGGATAGAGGACATGCTGGCCGACCTGGACCATGCCGAGCCCGGACAGTGGCGCCTGGCGCGGCTGCGCTACTTCAACCCCGTGGGTGCGCATGAAAGCGGCCTGATCGGAGAGGACCCGCGCGACATTCCCAACAACCTCATGCCGTATGTGGCCCAGGTGGCCACCGGCCAGCGCGAGCGGCTCAGTGTCTACGGCAACGACTATGCGACACCCGACGGCACGGGCGTGCGCGACTACATCCATGTCACCGACCTGGCGCGCGGCCACCTGGCGGCGCTGCGCTACCTGCGCGGGCAGCAGGGGCTGCTGACGGTGAACCTGGGCACCGGCCGCCCGGTCTCGGTGCTGGAGATGGTGCGCGCCTTCGAGCGTGCCAGCGGCCGCCCCGTGCCCTACCAGATCGTGGCGCGCCGCCCTGGCGACGTGGCCCAGTGCTGGGCCGACCCGGCCGAGGCCGAGCGCCTGCTGGGCTGGAAGGCCGCCCTGGACGTGGATCGCATGTGTGCCGATGCCTGGCGGTGGCAGAGCACGGCGGCCCGCTTCGAACGCTGAAACCCGCAGGGCCCGCTGCCCCTGGGGGCGTGGTATCTTTTCGCCCTTCCTTCACGCCTTAGCCACGAGTCTGCCCATGCTAGCCAAACGCATCATCCCCTGTCTTGACGTCACGGGAGGGCGCGTCGTCAAAGGCGTGAACTTCCTGGAGCTGCGCGATGCCGGCGATCCCGTGGAGATCGCGGCGCGCTACAACGCCCAGGGCGCGGACGAGCTGACCTTCCTGGACATCACGGCCACCAGCGATGGGCGCGACCTGATCCTGCCCATCATCGAGTCCGTGGCCAGCCAGGTCTTCATCCCCCTGACCGTGGGCGGCGGCGTGCGCACCGTCGAGGACGTGCGCCGCCTGCTCAACGCGGGCGCGGACAAGACCAGCTTCAATTCGGCGGCCATCGCCAACCCCGACGTCATCAACGCCGCCTCGGACAAGTATGGCGCGCAGTGCATCGTCGTGGCCATCGACGCCAAGCGCCGCACGGCCGAGGACGAGCAGCGCATGGGCGCCGACGGTCGCGCCGTCGGCCCGGGCTGGGACGTCTACAGCCATGGCGGGCGCAAGAACACCGGCCTGGACGCCGTGCAATGGGCCTCGGAGATGGCGCGTCGCGGCGCGGGCGAGATCCTGCTGACCAGCATGGACCGCGACGGCACCAAGTCCGGCTTCGACCTCAGGCTCACGCGCGCCGTCAGCGACGCCGTCCCCGTGCCCGTGATCGCCTCGGGCGGCGTGGGCTCGCTGGACGACCTGGCCGATGGCGTGACCCTGGGCGGCGCCGACGCCGTGCTGGCCGCCAGCATCTTCCACTACGGTGAATTCACCGTGGGCCAGGCCAAGCAGCGCATGGCCGAACGCGGCGTGCCCGTGCGCCTCTGATACGGAGCGTCGGCGGACTCCTTCATTTCAGTTTTCCATGGCGCTCGCGCCACCCACAACCCATGAAACCGGCGCAGCCCAAAGGGACCAGGGACAGCGAGCAAGGGCCTGAGCCGGCCGCACCGCCCCGCAGCAAGGCTGTCGTCTCCCTCCCGCGCAGCGAGAGAGGGGGGAAGGCGCGAAGCGGCTCAGGGGGTGTATTTTCAACCCAGGCAATTCCTGACAATCCTGTCACGGGGATGCCCATCCAGGATATTCACAATGCAGGCAATGAACTGGCTAGATCAAGTCAAATGGGATGCGCAGGGCCTGGTGCCCGTGATCGCGCAGGAAAAGGACACGGGCGACGTGCTGATGTTCGCCTGGATGAACCGCGAGGCCCTGGCCAGGACGGCCGAGCTGGGCCGCGCCGTCTACTTCAGCCGCTCGCGCAACAAGCTGTGGTTCAAGGGCGAGGAATCGGGCCACGTGCAGACCGTGCACGAGGTGCGCATCGACTGCGACAACGACGTGGTCCTGCTCAAGATCACCCAGACCGGCCACGAGCCCGGCATTGCCTGCCACACGGGGCGCCACAGCTGCTTTTACAGCGTGCTGCAGGACGGCCGGTGGCAGGCCGTCGATCCGGTCTTGAAAGACCCCGAATCGATCTACAAATGAATTCCACGACCATGAACGACACCGCAAACACCTCCTCGCAGGACGCGCTGGCACGCCTTGCTGCCGTCATCGAAAGCCGCAAGCCCGCCAACGGCGGCGACCCCGACAAGAGCTACGTCGCCCGCCTGCTGCACAAGGGCCCCGATGCCTTTCTGAAGAAGATCGGCGAAGAGGCCACCGAAGTGGTCATGGCCGCCAAGGACGCGGACCATGGCGGCGATGCCGGCAAAATCCTCTACGAAGTGGCCGACCTGTGGTTTCATAGCATGATCGCCCTGGCCCACTACGGCCTGACGCCTGCCCAGGTCGTGGCCGAGCTGGAACGCCGCGAAGGCACCAGCGGCATCGAGGAGAAGGCGCTGCGCAAGGCCCGGGAACGTGACGTGAACGAGAAAGGACCGCTGCCATGAATGACGATTTCATCGAAGTCCGCGCCCTGGACCAGTCCCGCGTCGAAGGCCTCAAGGCCTGGGGCTGGGTCAGCTATCTGCTGCACCTGGTGGTGGCCGTGGCCGCCGTCGTGCCCGGCGCCCAGCCCAGCATCGCGTTGCTGGTGATCGCCCTGATCATCGACCTGGTCAAGCGCGGCGACGCCGAAGGCAGCTGGATGGCCAACCACTTCTCGTGGCGCATCCGCAGCGTGGTCTGGGCCGGCATCCTGTACCTGGTCACGGCGCCGCTGTGGCTGCTGTTCTTCGTGCCCGGCTGGATCGCCTGGACCGTCATCTCCATCTGGTTCCTCTACCGCATCGTGCGCGGCATGGTCGCCATGAACCGCAACCAGGCCGTGGACCGCTGAGCCACAGGACACGGCCTCCATGTCCCCGACCCCGACCTGCAAGATCAACCTCGCCCTGCAGGGCGGGGGCTCGCACGGCGCCCTGACCTGGGGCGTGCTCGATGCGCTGCTGGAAGACGGCAGCCTCGTCTTCGACGGCATCAGCGGCACCAGCGCCGGCGCCATGAATGCCGTGGCCCTGGCCCAGGGCTACGCCCGGGCCGCGCGCCAGGAGTCCGATCCCGAAGCAGCCAGGCAGGCGGGCGCCGCCCTGGCCCGCGCCGCCCTCACCGAACTGTGGGAAGGCGTGGGCACCATGGGCAGCCTGATGTGGGGCGTGCCGCTGCCGGGCAGCCCTTTCATGGGCGTGCTCAACCAGTTCTTCTCGCCCTACCAGACCAACCCGCTGGACATCAATCCATTGCGCAAGCTGCTCGAACGCGTGGTGGACTTCGAGGCGCTGACCCATCCTCCCCTGGAAGGCGTGGTGCCCAAGGTCTTCGTCTGTGCCACCAATGTGCGCACGGGCCGGGGCTGCATCTTCTCGGGCAGGAAGCTCAGCGCCGACGCGGTGATGGCCTCGGCCTGCCTGCCGCAGCTGTTCAAGGCCGTCGAAATCGAGGGCGAGCCCTACTGGGATGGCGGCTTCTCGGGCAACCCGGCCCTGTATCCGCTGATCTACGGCACGGCATCCAGCGACATCCTGCTGGTGCAGATCAACCCCATCGAGCACCACGACCTGCCCAATACGGCGGCGGACATCATGGACCGCATGAACGAGGTCACCTTCAACGCCGGCCTGCTGGCCGAGCTGCGCGCCATCGAGTTCGTCAAGCGCCTGCTCGAGCAGGGCCGGCTGGACCCGGCACGCTACAAGAAGGTGCTGCTGCACCGCGTGGATGGCGGCGCCGTGCTCAAGGGCTACGGCGCCTCGACCAAGACGCGCTCGGACATGCGCTTCGTGCGCGAGCTGTTCGAGCTCGGGCGCGAGCAGGGACGCCAGTGGCTGGAGCAGCACCGCAGGCACATAGGCGTGCGCCAGACCCTGCAGATCAACGACAATCCTCCCTGATTCCCGACCGACCCAGGATCTTCCGAGCGCCATGCACGACCACGACCCGAATTGCCTTTTCTGCCGCATCATCAAAGGCGAGATTCCTTCCCGCAAGGTCTATGAGGACGATGAAGTCTTCGCCTTCCACGACATCCATCCCGGCGCGCCGGTCCATTTCCTGATCGTGCCCAGGAAGCACATCCCCTCCATGGCCCAGGTCCGGGCCGAGGACGCGCCGCTGCTGGGCCGGCTGATGGCCCTTGCACCGCGCCTGGCCGCCGAGCAGGGCTGCAATCCGTATCCCGAAGGCGGCTTTCGCCTGGTGGTCAACACCGGCACCGAAGGCGGCCAGGAGGTCCACCACCTGCATGTGCATGTCATGGGCGGACCACGCCCCTGGCTCAAGGGGTGACATCTCTTTGAGCGGCCACGCGGCTTTCCGAGCACGATGGCGGCAGCCGGCGCAGGCTGGCCCGTCTCTTGCTTGAGGATGTCCCTGTTTCTCGCGCCGGCCGAACGGCTTTTGTGGGGCCTTGCGAACGGCTGCCATGGCCCGGCGTCTAAAATGACCTGCAATTCTTAGGAGAGATTCTCATGGGCTCGTTTTCCATCTGGCACTGGCTGATCGTGCTGGCCATCGTGGTTCTGGTGTTCGGCACCAAGAAGCTGAAGAACATCGGCTCCGACCTGGGCGGCGCCGTCAAGGGCTTCAAGGACGGCATGAAGGACGGCTCCACGCCCGAAGGCACGCCGGGTGCCGCTCCCGGCCAGGTCGCCAATCAGACGACCGCCGACAAGACCACCATCGACGTCGAAGCCAAGCAAAAGAGCTGATAGCTCGACTGCCCTGCGTTCATGATCGATATTGGCCTGTCCAAGATGGCGCTGATCGGCGCCGTGGCCCTGGTGGTCATCGGCCCCGAGAAGCTGCCGCGCGTGGCGCGCACCGTCGGCACCCTGCTGGGCAAGGCCCAGCGCTACGTGGCCGACGTGAAGGCCGAAGTCAACCGTTCCATGGAGCTCGATGAGCTGCGCAAGATGAAGGATGGCGTGGAAAGCGCGGCGCGTGACGTCGAGCAGTCCATCCATACCTCGGCCGCCTCGTTCGAGAAGGACTGGAACGAAACCACGGCCTCGCTGGCGTCTGCGTACGAGTCCTCCTCCTACGACGCCGGCAGCGATACGCACAGCGCCGTGGCGCCGAGCTACAGCCATCCGCGCAAGAACTGGCGCCTCAAGCGCGCCGCCGTGCCGCAGTGGTACAAGGCCCGCTCCGGCGTGCGCACCAAGGCGCAGTCAGGCGCCGCGCGGGTCGCGCGCTTTCGGCCCCAGAAATTCCGCTGAGCATGCTGGCGCGCCGCGGGCCCAGAGGCATGCCCGGCCTTTGCCACCGAGGCGCCCCTTGCTGCCGACACCTGCCCGATCCGTCGGGCTTTGTGCTTTCCACCTCCTGTCCACGGGCACTTTCCTGCCCTGCCCCGGTTTCGCACCATGTCCGACATTCCACCTAAAGAAGACGAGCTGGCCGGCACCGAGCAGCCCTTCGTGCAGCACCTGATGGAGCTGCGCGACCGCCTGCTCTACTGCATCTACGGCATCGCCCTTGCCGTCGCCGTGCTGGCCTTCTGGCCCGGGCCCAACGGGCTGATCGACTTCATCGCCCACCCCATCAAGGCGCACATGCCGCCCGACGCCAAGCTCATCGCGGTCGGCGTGTTCACGCCCTTCTTCGTGCCGCTGAAGGTGCTGATGATGGTCGGCGTGCTGGCCGTGCTGCCCTGGATCATGTACCAGATGTGGGCCTTCGTGGCGCCAGGCCTGTACAGCCACGAAAAGCGTTTCGCGCTGCCGCTGATCATCTTCGGCAGCCTGCTGGCCTACGTGGGCATCGCCTTCGTGCAGTTCTTCGTGCTCGACAAGATGTTCGCCTTCATCCAGGGCTTCACGCCGGACAGCGTGGCGGCCACGCCGGACATCGCCTCCTACGTGGAGGCCATCCTGTCGCTGTACCTGGCCTTCGGCCTGGCCTTCCAGGTGCCCATCGTGGTCATGCTGCTGGTGCGCTTCGGCATGGTGGAGATCGACAAGCTCAAGTCCTTCCGCGGCTACTTCATCGTCGTGGCCTTCGTCATCGCCGCCGTGGTCACTCCGCCCGACGTGATCTCCCAGCTGGCCCTGGCCGTGCCCATGTGCATTCTTTACGAGATCGGCATCCTGGGTGCCGGCTGGTTCAGCCGCGTGTCCAAGGCTCCGGAAGAAGAAGCCGAACCCGGCACTGCAGTGGACAAGCCGGCAGACGACAAGCCCGCGCAATAGTCCCCGCAGCACGAAAAGCAAAAAGCCCTTGGTTCATCACCAAGGGCTTTTTCTTTGGCCGATGGCCAAGCCCCTCGCGGGGCTGGCATCTCAACGCGGCAGGTCGGACGCGCCCATGAGGAACTCGTCAATCGAGCGAGCGGCCTGTCGGCCTTCGCGGATGGCCCAGACCACCAGGGACTGGCCGCGGCGCACGTCGCCGGCTGCGAACAGCTTGGGCACGCTGGTGGCGTAGCCGCCCGTGAAGTCGGTGGTGGCCTTGGCGTTGCCGCGCGCGTCCTTGTCTACGCCGAAGGCGTCGAGCACGGCCTGCACGGGGCTGACGAAGCCCATGGCCAGCAGCACGAGGTCGGCCTTGAGCACCTGCTCGGAGCCGGGCACCTCGACCATCTTGCCGTCCTTCATCTCGATGCGCACCGTCTTGACCGCCGTGACCTGGCCCTTCTCGCCGATGAACTCCTTGGTAGCGATGGCGAACTCGCGCTCGCAGCCTTCCTCATGGCTGGAGCTGGTGCGCAGCTTGATCGGCCAGTAGGGCCAGACCAGGGGCTTGTTCTCCTGCTCGGGCGGCATGGGCATCAGCTCGAACTGGGTCACGCTGACCGCGCCGTGGCGGTTGCTGGTGCCCACGCAGTCGGAGCCGGTGTCGCCGCCGCCGATGACGATGACATGCTTGCCGTCGGCGCGCAGCTGGCCCTTGAGCTTGTCGCCCGCGTTGACCTTGTTCTGCTGGGGCAGGAACTCCATCGCGAAGTGGATGCCCTTGAGTTCGCGGCCCGGCACGGGCAGGTCGCGCGACTGCTCGGCCCCGCCGGACAGCAGCACGGCATCGAACTCGGCCATGAGCTGCTCGGGGCTGACGGTTTCCTTGGCCCAGTTGGTGACCTTGGAGTCCTGGCCCAGGCCATCCTTGCCCGCCACCAGCACGCCGGTGCGGATCTTGACGCCTTCGGCCACCAGTTGCTCGACGCGGCGGTCGATGTGGGACTTCTCCATCTTGAAGTCGGGGATGCCGTAGCGCAGCAGGCCGCCGACGCGGTCGTTCTTCTCGAACAACGTCACGTCATGGCCGGCGCGCGCCAGCTGCTGCGATGCGGCCAGGCCCGCAGGACCCGCGCCGACCACGGCCACCTTCTTGCCGGTCTTGCGGCTGCTGGGAAGGGGCTTGACCCAGCCTTCGGCCCAGGCGCGGTCGATGATGGCGTGCTCGATGGACTTGATGCCCACGGCGTCGTCGTTGATGTTCAGCGTGCAGGCGGCCTCGCAGGGCGCGGGGCAGATGCGGCCCGTGAACTCGGGGAAGTTGTTGGTGCTGTGCAGCACGGCGCTGGCGCTCTTCCAGCCACCGTGGAACACCAGGTCGTTGAAGTCCGGAATGATGTTGTTGACGGGGCAGCCGTTGTTGCAGAACGGCGTGCCGCAGTCCATGCAGCGCGCGCCCTGGATCTTGGCCTGGCTGTCATCGAGGCCGATGACGAATTCCTTGTAGTGCTTCACGCGCTCGGCGACGGGCGCGTAGCCCTCCTCGAGGCGCTCATATTCCATGAAGCCGGTGGTCTTTCCCATGATGTCGTTGTCCTGATGTGTGGGGTGCAGGGATGGACGCGGGCCGCTGCCCGCATCCTTCGCTTCCTTGTTATTTGGCGGCCACCGCCTCCTTGGCGTGTTCCTCGACCTCGGGCGTGGCGGGCTCTTCCATCACCTGGCGCTCGTACATCTCGGACAGCGCGCGCTTGTACTCGCTCGGGAAGACCTTGACGAACCTGGAGCGGGCCGCGGCCCAGTTGTCCAGCAGGTCGCGGGCACGCTTGGAGCCGGTCCAGCGGCTGTGCGCCTCGATCAGCGCGCGCAGCTGGCGCTCGTCGGTCTCGCGGCGGTGCCACACGGCAGGAGAGACCTGGGCCAGGTGCTCGTCATGGGGCAGCACCTTGTCCAGGGACACGGACGCCTTGTTGCAGCGTTCGGCGAACTTGCCGTCCTCGTCGTAGACATAGGCCACGCCCCCGCTCATGCCGGCGGCGAAGTTGCGGCCGGTCTTGCCCAGCACGACCACGGTGCCGCCGGTCATGTATTCGCAGCCGTGGTCGCCCACGCCTTCGACCACGGCCGTGGCGCCTGACAGGCGCACCGCGAAGCGCTCGCCGGCCACGCCCCCGAAGAAGGCCTCGCCGCTGGTGGCGCCGAACATCACGGTGTTGCCCACGATGGTGTTGGTGGTCGTATCGCCACGGAACTCATGGCTGGCGTGCACCACCACGCGTCCGCCGGACAGGCCCTTGCCCGTGTAGTCGTTGGCGTCGCCGCGCAGGTTCAGCGTGATGCCGTTGCACAGGAAGGCACCGAAGGACTGGCCGCCCGTTCCCTCGAAGTGGATGCGGATGGTGTCGTCGGGCAGGCCTTCGGGGTGCTTGCGCGTCACGGCGCCCGAGAGCATGGCTCCCACCGAGCGGTTGACGTTGCGCGCCACCTCCATGATGCGCACCTTCTCGCCGTTGTCGATGGCGGGCTTGCAGCGCTCGATCAGCTTGACATCCAGCGCCTTGTCCAGCAGGTGGTCCTGGCTTTCGACATGGAAGCGCGCCACGTCGGCAGGCACCTCGGGCTGGGCGAAAAGGCGCGAGAAGTCCAGGCCCTGGGCCTTCCAGTGGGCGATGCCCTTGCGGGTGTCCAGCAGGTCGGAACGGCCGATCAGGTCATCGAACTTCGCCACGCCCAGCTGGGCCATGATCTGGCGCACTTCCTCGGCGATGAAGAAGAAGTAGTTCACCACGTGCTCGGGCTTGCCCGAGAACTTGGCGCGCAGCACCGGGTCCTGCGTGGCCACGCCCACGGGACAGGTGTTCAGGTGGCACTTGCGCATCATGATGCAGCCCTCGACGACCAGGGGCGCCGTGGCGAAGCCGAACTCGTCGGCCCCCAGCAGCGCGCCGATGACCACGTCGCGGCCGGTCTTCATCTGGCCGTCGGCCTGCACGCGGATGCGGCCGCGCAGGCGGTTGAGCACCAGGGTCTGCTGGGTCTCGGCCAGGCCGATTTCCCAGGGCGAGCCTGCGTGCTTGATGGAGGACCAGGGCGAGGCACCCGTGCCGCCGTCGTGCCCGGCGATCACCACGTGGTCGCTCTTGCACTTGGCCACGCCGGCCGCGATGGTTCCCACGCCCACTTCGGACACGAGCTTGACCGAGATGTCGGCGTGCGGGGCCACGTTCTTCAGGTCGTGGATCAGTTGGGCCAAGTCCTCGATCGAGTAGATGTCGTGGTGGGGCGGGGGCGAGATCAGGCCCACGCCGGGCACGGAATGGCGCAGCTGGCCGATGTAGTCGGACACCTTGCCGCCGGGCAGCTGGCCGCCTTCACCGGGCTTGGCGCCCTGGGCCATCTTGATCTGCACCTGGTCCGAGGACGACAGGTACTCGGCCGTGACGCCGAAGCGGCCCGATGCCACCTGCTTGATCCTGGAACGCAGCGAGTCGCCGTCCAGCAGCTCGATGTCGGCCTCGACCTTGTCGGCGCCGATGATGGAGCCCAGGGTCTCGCCCTTCCTGATGGGGATGCCCTTGAGCTCGTTGCGGTAGCGCCTGGGGTCTTCGCCGCCTTCGCCGGTGTTGCTCTTGCCGCCGATGCGGTTCATGGCCACGGCCAGCGTGGCATGCGCCTCGGTGCTGATGGAGCCCAGCGACATGGCGCCGGTGGCAAAGCGCTTGACGATCTCCTTGGCCGGCTCGACCTGGTCCAGCGGGATGGCCTTGGCGGGATCGACCTTGAACTCGAACAGGCCGCGCAGCGTCATGTGGCGCCTGCTCTGGTCGTTGATCAGCTGGGCGTATTCCTTGTAGGTGCTCCAGTTGTTGGAGCGCGTGGAATGCTGCAGCTTGGCGATGGCGTCGGGCGACCACATGTGCTCTTCGCCGCGCGCGCGCCAGGCGTACTCGCCACCGGCGTCCAGCATGGTCTCCAGCACCGGATCGTCGCCGAAGGCGGCGCGGTGGTTGCGGATCGCCTCCTCGGCGATCTCGAACACGCCGATGCCCTCGACGCGGCTGGCCGTGCCCGTGAAGTACTTGTCCACGGTGTCGCTGTTCAGGCCGATCACCTCGAACAGCTGGGCTCCGCAATAGGACATGTAGGTGGACACGCCCATCTTGGACATGATCTTGGACAGGCCCTTGCCGATGGCCTTGACGTAGTTGTAGATGGCCTTGTCCGCCGACAGGTCGCCACCCAGCTCCTTGTGCATGTCGGCCAGGGTTTCCATGGCCAGGTAGGGATGCACGGCCTCGGCGCCGTAGCCCGCCAGCACGGCGAAGTGATGGACCTCACGCGCCGTGCCGGTCTCCACCACCAGGCCTGCGGTCGTGCGCAGGCCCTCGCGCACCAGGTGCTGGTGGATGGCAGACAGCGCCAGCAGCGCGGGGATGGCCACCTGGGTGGCGCTGACATGGCGGTCGCTGATGATCAGGATGTTGGCACCGCCCTTGATGGCGTCCACGGCCTGCGCGCACAGCGATGCCAGCTTGGCTTCCACGCCCTGCTTGCCCCAGGACAGCGGGTAGGTGATGTCGATGGTGGCGCTCTTGAACTTGCCCTGGGTGTGGCGTTCGATGTCGCGCAGCTTGGCCATGTCGGCGAAGTCCAGCACGGGCTGGTGCACTTCGAGGCGCATGGGCGGGTTGACCTGGTTGATGTCCAGCAGGTTGGGCTTGGGTCCGATGAAGGACACCAGCGACATCACGATGGCTTCGCGGATGGGGTCGATCGGCGGGTTGGTCACCTGCGCGAACATCTGGCGGAAGTAGTTGTACAGCGGCTTGTTCTTGTCCGACAGCACGGCCAGCGGGCTGTCGTTGCCCATGGAGCCTATGCCTTCCTCGCCGTTCTTCGCCATGGGCGCGAGCAGGAACTTGATGTCTTCCTGCGTGAAGCCGAAGGCCTGCTGGCGCTCGAGCAGCGGCAGCGTGGCGGCCTCGGGGGCGGCCGGGGTGTCGGCGCCCACGCTGCCCAGCTTGATGCGCAGGTTCTCGATCCACTGCTTGTAGGGCTTGGTGTTGACGATGTTGGCCTTGAGCTCGTCGTCCTCGATCAGGCGGCCCTGTTCCAGGTCGATCAGCAGCATCTTGCCGGGCTGCAGGCGCCACTTGCGCACGATGGCGCTGTCGGGCACGGGCAGCACGCCGGCTTCCGAGGCCAGGATGACCAGGTCGTCGTCGGTGATCACATAGCGCGAGGGGCGCAGGCCGTTGCGGTCCAGCGTGGCGCCGATCTGGCGGCCGTCGGTGAACACGATGGAGGCCGGGCCGTCCCAGGGCTCCATCATGGCGGCGTGGTACTCATAGAAGGCGCGGCGGCGCTCGTCCATGGACTCGTGCTGCTCCCAGGGCTCGGGGATCATCATCATCACGGCCTGGCTGATGGGGTAGCCGGCCATGGTCAGCAGCTCCAGGCAGTTGTCGAACGTCGCCGTGTCGGACTGGCCCGCGAAGCTGATGGGATAGAGCTTCTGGAGGTCCTCGGCCAGCACGGGCGAGGCCATCACGCCCTCGCGCGCCAGCATCCAGTTGTAGTTGCCGCGCACGGTGTTGATCTCGCCGTTGTGGGCCACGTAGCGGTAGGGGTGGGCCAGCGGCCACTCGGGGAAGGTGTTGGTCGAGAAGCGCTGGTGCACCAGGCCGATGGCCGAGACGCAGCGCTCGTCGGACAGGTCGTTGTAGTACACCCCCACCTGGTCGGCCAGCAGCAGGCCCTTGTAGACCACGGTGCGGCTGCTCATGCTGGGAACGTAGTATTCCTTGCTGTGCTTGAGCTTGAGGTTCTGGATGGCGGCGCTGGCCGTCTTGCGGATCACGTACAGCTTGCGCTCCAGCGCGTCCTGCACGATCACGTCGGCGCCGCGGCCGATGAAGACCTGGCGCAGGATCGGTTCCTTTTCCTGGACCGTGGGCGACATGGGCATGTCGCGGTTCACGGGCACATCGCGCCAGCCCAGCAGGACCTGGCCTTCGGCCTTGATGGCGCGTTCCATCTCCTGCTCGCAGGCCAGGCGCGAGGCATGTTCCTTGGGCAGGAAGATCATGCCCACGCCGTACTCGCCGGCCGGCGGCAGGGTCACGCCCTGCTTTGCCATTTCTTCGCGGTAGAGCTGGTCGGGAATCTGGATCAGAATGCCGGCGCCATCGCCCATCAGCTTGTCGGCGCCCACGGCGCCGCGGTGGTCGATGTTCTCGAGGATCTTGAGCGCGCCCGTGACGATGTCATGGCGCTTGACGCCCTTGATATGGGCGACGAAGCCGAGGCCGCAGGCATCGTGCTCGTTGCTCTTGGAGTACAGACCGTGGTCTTGGAGATGCTTGATCTCGGCAGCCGTCGTCATGGCGGAATCCTCAAATTTTTCGCAGGGAATGCAAGATTAAGGCAAGGCATCAACCCATGCAATAAATTTATATAAGGGTCAGATTCCAATTAATTCCAAGACAAAAAGATCGGAAATTAATTAGGGACACATTTTTTTGCGCTGCACCCAGCCATTCAAATCAATGACTTGCAGTCCGTCAGCAGGTACTAACGCACTATTGTGGTGCCGTCACCTGCGCGACCCGGGGGTCTGCCGGCACGCTGGCGGGTGACGCGGCGTTCCGTGCGCTGTTGTAAATCGGCAATGAACTGCTCGTCCCCCAGCGCCCAGCCACGCAGCGCGGAGCCGGCAATGCGTTCCAGGGCCTCGGCGCCCAGGCCTTCCTCGACGGCTGCCACATAGGCGGCATCGCGTGCGAACGGCGTGTTGCCCAGGCTCCAGAACACCGCATGCGGGTGGATGAGCGCGTCGTTGCCCAGGCCCGCGTTGTGCGCGTAGCTGGACCAGGGCCAGTCGGCGGGGCGTTGCACCAGGCCGGCGCGCACGGGGGCGCCATCGATGAAGACCATGCTGGGCAGCATCCAGCTGGCCTGCAGCACCGTGCCCCGGTAGCGGCCTTCCCACAGCGTGCCGCTGCGCCCGTGGCGGTCATTGAAGTAGCGCACGTAGCGCCGGCCCACGGCCTGCATGAACTTGGGCAGGCCTTCGTCGCTGCGCGGCGTGGCCAGCAGATGGAACTGGCTGGGCAGCAGCACATAGGCATGCACGGACAGCTGGAAGCTGTGCGCCATCTCCCGCATCAGGGCCAGCATGGTCTCGCGGTCCTGGGCATCGACGAAGATGTCCCCGCCGTTGTTGCCGCGCTGGATGATGTGGTGCGGCAGATCCGCGAGAGTGAGTCGGGGCAGGCGGGCCATGGTGCAGGAATGTGCCGGGGGCGTGCGACGAAAGCAGGGATTATGGAACGCCCTGCCCGGCCGCGCTCAGAGCGACAGGCGCGACGAGGCCCTGAGCAACTGGCTGACCGTCTGCGTGGCCGCCAGCAAACGGGGCAGCAGCTGCTCGCGCATCATCTCGGCGCTGTTGCGGTTGGCCTGGCCGCTGATGTTGAGGGCGGCCACCGTGCGCCCGGCCGCGTTCTTCACGGGCGCGGCGATCGAGATCAGCCCCTCGGCCAGTTCCTGGTCCACCAGCGCCCAGCCCTGGGCGCGCACCTGCAGGATGCGCTCCAGCAGCCGCGCATCGTCCTGCTCGGTCAGGGCCGTGAACTGCTGGCGATCACGCGCGGCCAGCAGGGCATGCAGGGATTCGTCGCTCTCACCAGCCAGCAGCACGCGGCCCATCGAGGTCCAGCAGGCCGGCAGGCGCGAACCCACGCTCAGGTTCGTACTCATGATCTTGTGGGTGTGCACACGCAGCACGTAGACGATGTCGCCGCCATCGAGCACGGCGGCCGAGCAGGACTCCTTGACCTCATCGACCAGACGCTCCATCACGGGCTCGGCCAGGTTCCAGAGCGGGGTGGAACTCAGATAGGCAAAGCCCAGTTCCATGATGCGCGGCGTGAGCTGGAACAGCTTGCCGTCGCTCTTCACGTAGCCCAGCGTCTGCAGCGTCAGCAGGATGCGCCGCGCACCGGCGCGCGTCAGCCCTGTGCGCGCCGCGACCTCGCTGAGCGTCTGCGCAGGCGCCTCGGCGCTGAACGAGCGGATCACTCCCAGGCCGCGCGCGAAGGACTGCACGTAGCTGTCCCCGGGGCGCGGTGCCCCGCCCTCTTCTTCAGCCCCACCTGTGGAAATTACGGAAGCGGCATTTTTTTCCATGGCCCTATAATTCTTTCTACGAACTTTTGTTCTATATGCGAACATTTTAGCGCAAGGCCCACAGCCTGCGCATGTAGGAGACAGCCAGTGATCAACAAAATCACCGACACCATCGCCGAGGCGTTGTCGGGCGTCCAGGACGGCTCCACCGTTCTCATCGGGGGCTTCGGCACCTCGGGCAATCCCACCGAACTCATCGACGGCCTGATCGCCCAGGGCGCGCGCGAGCTGACCGTGGTCAACAACAACGCGGGCAACGGCGACCAGGGCCTGGCAGCCCTGCTCAAGAGCGGCCAGGTGCGCAAGATCATCTGCAGCTTCCCCCGCCAGGTGGATAGCTGGGTGTTCGACGACCTGTACCGCAGCGGCAAGATCGAGCTGGAACTCGTGCCCCAGGGCAACCTGGCCGAGCGCCTGCGTGCCGCCGGCGCCGGCATCGGCGGCTTCTTCTGCCCCACGGCCTATGGCACGGAGCTGGCCAACGGCAAGGAAACGCGCGAGATCAACGGCAAGCACTATGTGCTGGAGTACCCCATCCACGGCGACGTGGCGCTGGTCAAGGCCGAGAAGGGCGACCGCTGGGGCAACCTGACCTACCGCATGTCGGCACGCAACTTCGGCCCCGTGATGGCCACGGCAGCCAAGCACACCATCGCCACCGTGCACGAGATCGTCGAGCTGGGCGCACTGGACCCCGAGGCCGTGGTCACGCCCGGCATCTACGTGAGCCAGATCGTGAAGATCGACCGCGTGGCCACCCAGGCCGGCGGCTTCAGGAAAACCGCATGAGCGCCCCCACCGCCGAAAGCAAGAGCATGAGCAGCTACCAGAAACGCAGCAAGCAAGAGCTGGCCCGCCGCGTGGCCGAAGACATCTTCGACGGCGCCTATGTCAACCTGGGCATCGGCATGCCCACCCAGGTCGCCAACCACATCCCGGCCGGCCGCGAGGTCATACTGCAAAGCGAGAACGGCATCCTGGGCATGGGCCCGGCGCCGGCCGAAGGCCAGGAAGACTATGACCTGACCAATGCCGGCAAGCAGCCCGTCACCCTGCTGCCGGGCGGCTGCTATTTCCACCATGCCGACAGCTTCGCCATGATGCGCGGCGGTCACCTGGACATCTGCGTGCTGGGCGCCTTCCAGGTCTCGGCCACGGGCGACCTGGCCAACTGGAGCACGGGCGAGGCCGGTGCCATTCCCGCCGTGGGCGGTGCCATGGATCTGGCCGTCGGTGCGCGCCAGACCTGGGTGATGATGGACCTGCTGACCAAGACCGGCGAGTGCAAGGTCGTGCAGGCCTGCAGCTACCCGCTCACGGGCCTGTCCTGCGTCAAGCGCATCTATACCGACCTGTGCACGCTGGAATGCACGCCCGAGGGCCTGCGCCTGATCGATACCGTGCCCGGCCTCTCGCACGCCGAGCTGCAGTCCATCGTGGGCCTGCCCATCGCGCCGGCCGCCACGGCCTGATCCCTTCGAAGACCGCACGGGCGCGCTGCGGCGCGCCTTTGCATCCCTAATCATTTCCTCAGGAGACACCATGAGCCAGTCCAACCAGGCCTTCATCTGCGACGCCATCCGCACCCCCTTCGGCCGCTACGGCGGCGCCCTGTCCTCGGTGCGCACCGATGACCTCGGCGCCCTGCCGATCAAGGCGCTGATGGAGCGCAACCCCGGCGTGGACTGGACCGCCGTGGCCGACGTGCTGTACGGCTGCGCCAACCAGGCCGGCGAGGACAACCGCAACGTGGCACGCATGTCCTCCCTGCTGGCCGGACTGCCCATCGATGTGCCGGGCGCCACCATCAACCGCCTGTGCGGCTCGGGCCTGGACGCCGTGGGCACGGCCGCGCGCGCCATCAAGGCGGGCGAGGCCCGCCTGATGATCGCGGGCGGTGTGGAAAGCATGAGCCGCGCCCCCTTCGTCATGCCCAAGGCCGAAAGCGCCTTCAGCCGCAGCAACGCCGTGTACGACACCACCATCGGCTGGCGCTTCGTCAACAAGCTGATGAAGCAGCAGTACGGCGTGGACTCCATGCCCGAGACGGCCGAGAACGTGGCCGACGACTTCAGGATCGAGCGCGAAGCCCAGGACCGCATGGCCCTGGCCAGCCAGCAAAAGGCCGCCGCCGCCATCGCCGCCGGCTACCTGGCCCAGGAAATCGTGGCCGTGACCCTGGCCCAGAAGAAGGGCGACCCCATCGTGGTCAGCCAGGACGAGCACCCGCGCGCCACCACCATCGAGGCGCTGGCCAAGCTCAAGGGCGTGGTGCGTCCCGACGGCACCGTCACCGCCGGCAATGCCAGCGGTGTCAACGACGGCGCCTGCGCGCTGCTGCTGGCCAATGAAGAAGCGGCCAGGCAATACAACCTGGTGCCCCGCGCCCGCGTGGTCGGCATGGCCGTGGCCGGCGTGGCCCCGCGCATCATGGGCTTCGGCCCCGCGCCTGCCGTGCGCAAGGTGCTGGCCCTGACCGGCCTGACGCTGGAGCAGATGGACGTGATCGAGCTGAACGAAGCCTTCGCCGCGCAGGGCCTGGCCGTGCTGCGCGACCTGGGCATTGCCGACGATGACCGCCGCGTCAACCAATGGGGCGGCGCCATTGCGCTGGGCCATCCGCTGGGCGCCTCCGGTGCCCGCCTGGCCACCACGGCCGTGAACCAGCTGCACACGCTGGGCGGCCGCTATGCGCTGTGCACGATGTGCATCGGCGTGGGCCAGGGCATTGCCGTGATCCTGGAAAAGGTCTGAGACTGCGATGAGCACCGTGGACAACAAGACACCCGTCACCGTGGTCAGCGGCGCCAGCAACGGCATCGGCCGCGCCATCGCCGAGGCCCTGCTGGCCCAGGGCCGCGCCGTGGTCAACCTCGACTACGTGCTGCCTGACTGGAGCCATCCGCTGCTGGTGAGCTACCAGGCCGACCTGACCAGCGAGCAGGCCACCGCAGACGCCGCGGCCCGCATTGCCGCCGCGCACAACGTGGTGGCCCTGGTCAACAACGCGGGCGCCACGCGCCCAGGCACCATAGACAACGCCACCAGTGCACAACTGGACGACGTGGTGGGACTGCACCTGCGCGCGCCCATGCTGCTGGTGCAGGCCTTCCTGCCCACGCTGCGCGCCTGCGGCGAGGGGCGCATCGTGAACATGTCCTCGCGCGCCGCGCTGGGCAAGCCCGACCGCATCGTCTACTCGGCGACCAAGGCCGGCCTGATCGGCCTGACGCGCACCCTGGCGATGGAGCTGGGCCGCGACCGCATCACGGTCAACGCCCTGGGCCCCGGCCCCATCGCCACCGAGCTGTTCACCCAAAGCAACCCCGAGGGCGCACCGCAGACCCAGCGCATCCTGAGCAGCATCGCCGTGGGCCGCATGGGCACGCCTGAAGACGTAGCCCGCGCGGCGCTGTTCTTCCTGTCGCCCGACAACGGCTTCGTCACAGGACAGGTGCTCTACGTCTGCGGCGGCACCACGCTGGGCGTCGCGCCCGTCTGACCAACTGCCCGTCAAGGCACCACACCTCCAAGAAGAACCACTGGAAGCGCCCGCCGCACCGGCGGGCGCCACACAGGGCCTTGCCCTGGCCGGACCCGCCGTGCGTGGCGCCCGGCCTTCCACCTTATTGCCGAACCAGGAGACCTCTCGATGTCCGATCCAACCCCCCGTTTCACCCGCCGCCGCAGCCTGAAAGCCCTGGCCGCCGCCTCGCTGGCCGCAGCCGCCAGCCTGTCAGGCACGGTCGCCCTGGCCCAGGACCAGTTCCCCAGCAAGCCCATCACCATCCTCGTGCCCTTCGCCGCTGGCGGCACCACCGACATCCTGGCGCGCATCGTCGCCCAGGCGCTGCAGCAGGAGCTGGGCCAGACCGTGATCGTGGACAACAAGCCCGGCGCGGGCGGCAACATCGGCGCCGTGGCCGCCGCACGTGCCCCGGCCGACGGCTACACGCTGTTCATGGGCACGGTGGGCACGCATGCCATCAATGCCGCGCTCTACGCCAAGCCCGGCTTCGACCCCATCAAGGACTTCTCGCCCCTGACGCGCGTGGCCAACGTGCCCAACCTGCTGGTGGCCCACCCCAGCCAGCCGTTCAAGACCGTCAAGGAAATGATCGCCTACGCGCGCGCCAACCCCGGCAAGCTGAACTACGGCTCCTCGGGCAGCGGCAGTTCCATCCACCTGTCGGGCGAGCTGTTCCGCTCCATGACGGGTCTGGACATGGTGCACGTGCCCTACAAGGGCAGCGCCCCGGCCATCACCGACCTGCTGGGCAACCAGATCGCCATCATGTTCGACAACATGCCTTCGGCCATCCAGCATGTGCGCTCGGGCAAGCTGCGCCCCATCGCCGTGACCACGGCCAAGCGCTCGCCCGAGCTGCCCGATGTGCCCACCGTGGCCGAATCCGGCGTACCCGGCTACGAGGCCACCTCGTGGTTCGGCCTGTGGACCCAGGCCAAGACGCCCGCCGCCGTGCAGCAGCGCCTGTACACGGCCATCGCCAAGGTGCTCAAGGACCCGGCCGTGGTCAAGAAGATCAACGACCAGGGTGGCGATGTCGTGATCGATACGCCGGCCGAATTCCTCGCCTACATCAAGGCCGAATCGGCCAAGTGGAGCAAGGTTGTAAAAGACTCCGGCGCGCAGGTATAACCGGCCTCCCCCTGAGCCGCTACGCGGCTTCCCGTTGCACGGCGCCCCCTGAGGGGGACGGCGCCCTCGCCGCGAGGCGGCTCTTGCTCGGCGCCCCTGATCTTGGGCCGTGCCGGTCTCAAGCGCTGTACGCCAGAGCACAGGCCTGGGACTTGGAGAATAAAAAAGAGCTGCCTTCGGGCAGCTCTTTTGCGTTGTGTTGGCGGGCTCTCAATCCAAAAGATCAGAGTAGTCGCCCTTGTCGTAGCCTTCGATGGCTTTCCAGGGCTGGGCCAGGGGGGCGGGGAGCTTGCTGGCGGTGACCACGATGCGTTCGGTGCCGTGGGCGTCGCTGCGTTCCACGCGGCGGGCGAACTGGTGGGCCACGTCCCAGTCAACGACGGTGGTCTGCTCGTTGGCCGTGCTGCGGTAGCGCTGCACGCCGTTGTGGGCCTTGCCCACGCGCTCCATGCCCTGCAGGGCGGTGGGCGGCACGATCCAGTAGACGTTGTCGAAGGAGCCGCCGTAGCCGACGTTGCCGTGGTGGGCCAGGTCCACGCTGATGACGCGGCGCAGCTTGGCCAGGATGACTTCCACGCCCACCTTGCCGTCTTCGGCGCGGCGGATGGACAGCGGCGCGGCGCGGGCCTCGTCATGGGCATGGCCGGCGTGCGGGCCGTGGGCATGGTCGTGGCCGTGGTCCTGGCTCTGGCGCAGCGCGGCGGGCATTTCGCGCTCTATCCACAGCTGGCCCTTGCGGCGGTAGACACGGTTGGTATAGATGCTGCTGCGCTGCACGCCATCGCTGCCCACGCTCATGGCCTCGTAGGTGATGCGCAGGTCGGCCTCGGGCGTGGCCTGCACGGCGGCGGTGGTGCGCGCCACGGCATCGGAGGCGGCAGGTGCCGCCTTGGCTGGCTCGGCGGCCCATGCCGCTGCGACGGAGCAGACCAGCAGCGCGGCCGTGAGGATATGGCGCGCCGCGCGCGGCGTAGTAAGGGAATGCATCATGGAATCCGGCAATGCGAAAAAACCGGGGCCGGGTGCATGGCACCACGGCTCCGGCCAGGGGTTGGCGGCTAGCCAACGAAGAAGAAAGCGATCACCAAGGGATCACAGGCCTGCGGCCTCGCGGACCTTGGAGAACACGCGGGTGTTGTCCATCGTGCCCTTGAAGATCCTGGCGCCCGCGCCGCCGGCGAACAGCATCACGTCGCCGCCGCCATGGGTTTCGGAACCGGGCGTGCCCAGGTTCAGGCCGACTTCCTGCAGGTAGTTGTCGTCCGTGGTGTCCACGTTGGTGACGTCATCGCGCGAGGCGCCGCGCGCCGGGGCGATCCAGGGCTTGTTGCCGTCTTCGGGATTGACCTGGCTGGAGGCCGTCGCGTTGGGGCGGCCGCCGTTGCCGAAGGCCAGTGTGGTGTAGGGCTTGCCGTCCTGGGCCTTGGCGACCTGGCCGGTCTGGTAGTCCTGCACCTTGCCCAGGATGGGGTTGCCGATCCTGGAGTAGCCGTTGAACACCATGTTGTGGTCATGGTCGGCGGTGACCACGATCAGCGTGTTCTTCAGGCCCGGGTCCTTCTTTTCCATGTAGGCCATGGCGGTCTCGATGGCACGATCGAAGGCCAGCGTGTCTTCCAGCGCACGCTTGGCATTGGTGCCGTGCAGTGCGTGGTCGATGCGGCCGCCTTCCACCATCAGGAAGAAGCCCTTGTCGTTGCGGCTGAGCACGTCCAGCGCCTTGCTGGTCATGTCGGACAGGCTGGGCTCATCCAGCTTTTGCTTGACGCGGTCCAGCTCATAGGCCATTTCGCTCTGGGTGAACAGGCCCAGCAGCTTGGGCGCCTTGGTGGCGTCCAGGGCGGCCAGCTCGCTGCCCTTGGCGACATAGGCGTAGCCCCTGGCCTTCATCATGTCCACGAGGTTGGCCGCGTCCGTACGCTTGCTGCTGGGGTTGACCGACTTGGGCAGGTAGTTGCGCTGGCCGCCACCCATGAGCACGTCGATGCCGTCGCCCAGCTTGGTGTTGTAGTTTGCATGGCCGGGCACGGACTGCTCGGCGATGGTGTTGTAGCCATTGCGGTTGCAGATGTGGGCGTAGGTCGCGGCCGGCGTGGCATGGCCGACGCGCGTGGTGGAGACGGCGCCGACGGCGCGGCCCTTGGCCTTGGACAGTTCCAGCAGGGTCTGGGCGGGCTGGCCGTTGCCGGGCTGGCAGGTGGAGTCCTCGCCGTTGATGAACTGCTGGCCGTTGGCCGCGTAGGCCAGGGTCTCGGCCGACATGGAGATGACTTCGTTGTTCATCTTCACGCCGGTCATGTAGGCCGCCATCGAAGGCGCGCTGTCCGTGGTCTGGCCGTCACGCGAGAAGGTCTTGATGCGGCTGGCGTAGGGCAGGGTCTGCATGGTCAGGGCCGCACGCTCGCTGCTGGTCAGCGAGCCGGGCTTCTGGGCGAGCAGCTTCTCGCCCTTGTAGATGCGTGCCGCGGTCACGGTGACCGGGCCCATGCCGTCGCCGAGGAAGAAGATGACGTTCTTGGCCTCGCCGGCCGCATGGGCCGCAGGTGCCAGCAGCGCCAGCGCGCCGGCCGCCGCCAGGGCGAGGGAGGTCTTTTGGAGGATCGGGTGCATGTGGAATTCCTTGAGTGCCTTGGTTGCAGCGTGCGGCATCACAAGCCGATGCTCTTCTTGATCAGCGTGAAGACGGTGGTGTTGTCGATCACGCCCGAGAACGTGTCGGCACCCATGCCTTGCGCGCCCAGGAACACGTCGCCGCCACCATGGGTTTCGGAGGCCAGGGGCACCACGGCCTCCTGCAGGTAGTCGGGGCTTTCCAGCGAGGCCGCGTCGATGGGGCCGCGCGTGGCCAGGCGCTTGGGACCGTTGCCGAAGCCCAGGATGGTGTAGGGATTGCCATCCACGTCGGTGGAAGCCTTGCCGTCCACGTAGTTCCTGACCAGGCCCAGCACGCCGGGCTTGCCCGCCTCGGTCTTGCCGGTGCGCGCGGCGTAGCCGTTCAGGTGCAGCGTGTGGTCATGGTCGGCCGTGACGACGATCAGCGTGTTCTTCAGGCCCGGGTCGACCTTCTGCATCTTGTCCAGCGCGGTCTTGATGGCATTGTCGAAGGCCACGGTGTCCTGCAGCGCACGGCGCGCATTGGTGGCGTGCAGCGCATGATCGATGCGCCCGCCCTCCACCATCAGGAAGAAGCCCTTCTTCTTGGCGGACAGCGCGTCGATGGCCTTGCCCGTCATCTCGGCCAGGCTCGGCTCCTTGGTCGCATCGCGGTCCAGGTCGTAGGCCATGTGGTCCTTGGTGAACAGGCCGGCGATCTTGCTGCCGTCCACGGGCAGCTTGTCGAACTCGCCCTTGTTGGCGGCGTAGCTGTACTTCTGCGTCTTGAATTCGGCGATCAGGTTGCGGCTGTCGTTGCGACGCCCGCCATCGGCCTTGGGCGTGAAATAGTAGGAACCACCGCCCAGGATCACGTCCACGCCGTCGCCCAGCTTGCTGTTGTAGCCGGCGCCGCCGGGCACCAGGGCCGCGGCGATGGTGTTCTCGGCATCGCGGTGGCAGACGTGGGCGTAGGTCGCAGCCGGCGTGGCGTGCGTGATGCGCGCGGTGGAGACCACGCCCGTGCCGTAGCCGGCCGCCTTCATCTGCTCGAGCAGCGTGGGCACGGCCTGGCCGTTGCCGCTGGGGCAGGTGCTGTCGTAGTTGGTGTGGTAGGCCTTGCCGCTGGCGTCCGTGGCCTTGGTCTCGGGCGTCATGGAGATGACTTCGTTGTTCATCTTCACGCCGGTCATGTAGGCGGCCATGGAGGGGGCGCTGTCGGTGACCTGGGCATCGTTGGAGAAGGTATGGACGAAGGCCGTCTCGGGCAGCTTGTCCATGGCCAGCTCGCCATCCTCGCCCACGCTGTAGATGCGCGCGGCCGTCATGGTGGTGATGCCCATGCCGTCGCCCAGGAAGAACAGCACGTTCTTGGTCGGGGCGGGGGTGGACGAGCCATCGCTGCCGCCACAGGCGCTCAGCAGCAGCGAGGCACCGGCCAGCGCGCTGCACAACATCTTCAGTTTCATGCGGAAATCCCTCCGGGAACGGGGGCATGGCCGCACTGCCGCGCAAGATCATGCGCCGTTCGGACTCCCCCTGTTGATAGGCGTTCTCAATGTAGGGTTCTCCTGTGACGGAGACGTGACAGCCACGCCCCGGCAGAAGGCGTATCGTCATGCCACTGCCATCCGGGCCGCATGCACCAAGGCGACTGCCGGATGGTTGCCGCGAAAGAACAAGGAACCCCATGGAGCCGCAAGCACCCACACCCGCCTCTTCCGAGCCCACGGTCAGGCCGACGCTGGACTATCCCTTCGAGGCCCCGCCGCCCAGCGGCCAGACGCTGGAAGTCGCCCCCGGCGTGCTCTGGATACGCATGCCCCTGCCTTACGCACTGGACCACATCAATCTCTGGGCCATCGATGACGGCGAAGGCTGGGCCATCGTGGACACGGGCGCACGCACCGATGAGGGCGTTGCCACTTGGCGCGGGCTGTTCTCGAAGTCCTCGGACGGAAGATCATTGACACGCGTCTTCGTGACCCACATGCACCCCGACCATGTGGGGCTGGCCGGCTGGCTGACACGCAAGTTCCACGTGCCGCTGTACATGACGCGCCTCGAATACCTGAATTGCCGCGTGGTGGTCTCGGACTGCAGCCGCGAGGCCCCGCCCGATGCCATCGCCTTCTACCGCCGCGCGGGCTGGAGCGACGGCGCGCTGGAGTCCTACCGGGCCCGCTTCGGCAACTTCGGCAAGCACATCCATGCCCTGCCCGACAGCTACCGGCGCCTGAGTGACGGCGAGGAGCTGCGCATCGGCGGGCATCTGTGGCGCGTGGTGGTGGGCAGCGGCCACTCCCCCGAGCACGCCAGCCTCTACTGCCCCGATCTCAAGCTGCTGATCTCGGGCGACCAGGTGCTGCCGCGCATTTCATCGAACGTATCGGTCCATCCCATGGAACCGGAGGCCAATCCCATGGCCGACTGGCTGCAGTCGCTGGAGAAGGTCCGGCGCGAAGTGCCGGACGACGTGCTGGTGCTCCCTGCCCACGGGGAATGCTTTCGCGGCCTGCACGCGCGCATCGATGCCCTGGCCTCGGGGCAGCAACGCGCCAACGACCGCCTGCTGGCCGCACTGGCCGAACCCCGGCGTGCCGTCGATGTCTTCGGCGCGCTGTTCTCGCGCCCGATCAGCGAGGCCAGCCCCGCCCTGCTGGGCATGGCCACGGGCGAGAGCCTGGCCTGTCTGAACCACCTGATGCATGCCGGGCAGGTGGAGCGCAGCATCGACAGCGACGGCATCGCCTGGTACAGGGCGGTCGGGCAGCCCTGAGTTTCAGGAGGCGGGCAGCAGCGGATAGCGCTGCGCCAGCGCGTCCTTCAGCCCGAATTCCGCCAGGATGGCCTGCATGCGCTCGGCCGCACTGCGCTTCTTCTGCCCGGTATGGCGCGCGATGATCAGCTCGTTCTTCATGCTGTGCTCCCATCCGACCAGCTCGGTCACCGTGACCTGGTAGCCGCAGGCCTCCAGGTACAGGCAGCGCAGCACATTGGTGAGCTGGCTGCCCATCTCGCGCGTATGGATGGGGTGGCGCCACAGTTCGGCCAGCGGCGTGCGGGACAGCGACAGCGCCTTGTTCTCGCGCAGGCAGGCGGCCACCTCGGCCTGGCAGCAGGGCACGAGCACCATGGCGCGGGCCTTTTTCTCCAGGCCGAAGGCGATGGCATCGTCGGTGGCGGTATCGCAGGCGTGCAGGGCAGTGACCACGTCGAAGCGGTCGGGCATGGCGTCGGCGCGCGTGGATTCAGCCACCGACATGTTGAGGAAGGCCATGCGCTCGAAACCCAGCTCGGTGGCAAGCCTTTGCGATGCCTCGACCAGCGGGGCCCGCGTCTCTATGCCGAAGATGCAGCCACGGCCCAGCGCCTTGAAGTACAGGTCGTAGAGGATGAAGCCCAGGTAGGACTTGCCCGCTCCGTGGTCGGCCAGCGTGACCCCATGCCCGTCCCTGGACAGCTCGTCCAGGATGGGTGCGATGAACTGGTACAGGTGGTAGACCTGCTTGAGCTTGCGGCGCGAGTCCTGGTTGATCCGGCCCTCGCGCGTGAGGATGTGCAGGGCCTTGAGCAGTTCCAGGGACTGGCCTGGCCTGAGGTCCAACTGCTGGGCCACGTCCTGTTCGGGCCGGGGCTGCGGCTTGGCGGAGCGGTGCTTCATTGGGCCGGGCCCTGCTTGCCGGCATGCGCGACCGGGCAGCGCGCGCCCACGCCCAGGTCCAGCCAGCCTTCGATGCCGATCTTCTCCAGCGTCTCCATGTTGCGCTCGTAGATGGACTCGGCCTCGGGAAAGACCTCCACGGCCTTGTCGATGCTGTCCTCGCGCAGCAGATGCAGCGTGGGATAGGGCGAGCGGTTGGTGCAGTTGGTGACGTCGTCGACCTCGGTGCCTTCGAACTGGAACTGCGGGTGAAAGGAGGCCACCTGCAGGATGCCGCCCAGGTCCAGTTCCTCGACCATGGCATCGGCCACCTCGAGAAAGTCATTGAAGTCCAGGAAGTCCTGCAGGGCGTGCGGCAGGATCAGCAGCGTGGTGTCGCGCTTGTCCGGCGAGGCCTCGGCCAGCGCTTCCAGCTCGCGGTGCAGGTCGGCCGCCACGCCCTCGGCGTCGGTCGCCTGGCTGACCGTGTAGTGGATCTGGCCCTTGACGTGCACACCCTTGGCGAAAGGGCACAGGTTCAGGCCGATCACGGCCTTCTCCAGCCAGTGCACCGTGTCCTCGATCACGGTGACAGGCGGAAACTCGGCCGCGCGAATCTCGTGGTTGGTATCGGTCATGGCTGTGCCCTTCAAAAGCAAACGGGGGCACTGCGCCCCCAGACATCGCGAAACCGTCCGGGACCCATTCCCTGCCCTGGCACGCAGGGTCCGCATTCTATCCGTGCCGCTTGGGCGACGCCGACGCTCGGACTCTCAGCCCAGCAGGCGCCTGCCCGTCAAGAGCTCGTGCTCGCGCGCGGCATAGCGGTCCGTCATCCCGGCGATGAAATCGGCGACCACCCGGGCACGCGCCGACACACCCTCTGCAGCCATCGCCCTTTGCACGAAGCGCGGCTTCATGCGCTCGGGCTCGACCATGCAGGCGGAAAACAGCTCGGTCACCACCTGCTGCGCAACCTCCATGGTCTGCACCACCTGCGCATGGCGATAGAGGTTGCGGAAAAGGAACTGCTTGAGCTGACGGGACTGCCGCTCCATGGTATCGCTGAAGGCCACCAGGGGGCCAGGCTGGGCACGCACTTCATCGACCGAGCAAGGCCCTGCCTGCGCGATGCGCTGGCGCGTGGCCTCGATCACGTCATAGACCTGGTCGCTGAGCATGCGGCGAATGCTTTCGTACAGCAGGCGCCGCTCGGCCAGCGGCATGCCCAGTTGCGGATGCTCGGCCAGCGTGGCATCGTGGTAGCGCGCAAACAGGGGCACGGCCTCGCACAACTGGACCATGGTGATCAGGCCCGAACGCACCCCATCGTCCACGTCATGGGCGTTGTAGGCGATGGCATCGGCGAGGTTGCACAGCTGGGCCTCCAGCGAGGGCTGCCCGCCTTGCAGGAAACGCCGGGCCACGCCCCCGGGCTCGCGCGCCTCCAGGTGCTCGGCATTGGCGCGCGAACAGTGCTTGAGGATGCCCTCGCGCGTCTCGAAGCTCAGGTTCAGGCCATCGAAGGCCGGATAACGCTCCTCCAGCCGGTCCACCACGCGCAGGCTCTGCAGGTTGTGCTCGAAGCCGCCATGCGGCTGCATGCAGGCATTGAGTGCGTCCTGTCCCGCATGGCCGAAGGGGGTATGGCCCAGGTCGTGGGCCAGGCAGATGGCCTCGACCAGATCCTCGTCGAGTCGCAATGAACGCGCCACCGACCGGCCCAGCTGGGCCACTTCCAGCGAATGGGTCAGACGCGTGCGGAACAGATCGCCTTCATGGTTGACGAAGACCTGGGTCTTGTAGACCAGGCGCCGAAAGGCCGAGGAATGGACGATGCGATCACGGTCGCGCTGGAAGTCGCTGCGCGTGGGAGCAGGCACTTCCGGGAAGCGCCTGCCCCGGCTGCGGGCCGGGTGGCAGGCATAGGGAGCCAGGGCCTGTTTCTGCATTCGATCGCCTCATCATGCGGACAAGGCGCACTCTAGCAGTTCCCGATGGCGCCCGGTACCGGTGCTCAGGCGCAGCAGGCGTCGATGACCTCGCGCACCAGCGCATCGGGTGCGGAACGCATGACGGCCTTGCCCGGCCCATCGATCAGCACGAAACGGATCTCGCCCGCCTCGGACTTCTTGTCGACACGCATCAGCTCCAGATAGCGCGCGGCGTTGTCTCCCTCGTCCAGCACGGCGCCCCGCACAGGCAGGCCCGCACGTTCGATCAGCAGGCGCAGCCGCTTCACGAAGGCGGCGTCGACCAGGCCCAGGCGCTGCGACAGCTCGGCCGCCATCACCATGCCTGCGCCCACGCCTTCGCCGTGCAACCAGTTGCCGTAGCCCATGCCGGCTTCGATGGCATGGCCGAAGGTGTGGCCGAAGTTGAGGATGGCGCGCAGTCCGGCCTCCTTTTCGTCCTGCCCCACCACCCAGGCCTTGATCTCCACGCTGCGCTGGATGGCATGGGCCAGTGCTGTGCGGTCGCGCGCAAGCAGGGCATCCATGTGCTCTTCCAGCCAGGACAGGAAATCCATGTCGGCGATCGGCCCGTACTTGATGACTTCCGCCAGGCCGGCACTCAGTTCGCGCCCGGGCAGCGTGTCCAGCGAGGCCAGATCGCAGACCACCAGCTGCGGCTGGTAGAAGGCACCGATCATGTTCTTGCCCAGCGGGTGGTTGATGGCCGTCTTGCCGCCCACCGAGGAATCGACCTGCGACAGCAGCGTCGTGGGCACCTGCACGAACGGCACGCCACGCATATAGCTGGCCGCCGCAAACCCCGTCATATCCCCGATCACGCCGCCTCCCAGCGCGAACAGCACGGTCTTGCGGTCACAGCTGCCAGCCAGCAGATCGTCGAAGATCAGGTTCAGCGTCTGCCAGTCCTTGTGGACTTCGCCATCGGGCAGCACCACGGTCCGCACGCAACGATAGCGTTGCGCCAGCACGCGGCGCAGGGCCGGCTCGTAAAGCGGTGCGACCACGTCGTTGCTGACGATCACGGCCTGCGCTGCCGCGGGCAGAGCCGCATAGGTTCCAGCTTCACCCAACAGGCCGGCCCCGATGGCAATGGGATAGGAACGCTCTCCCAGATCGATGGTCACGACCTGGGAATCGGGCAGGAAAGAGGCGTTGGGCAAGATGCGTCGCTCCAAAGGGGGTAGGAATGAATTCGGTTCCGCGACACGGCAGCGCGCCCGGCAACCATCCATCTTAAAGAAAAAGGCCTGGGCAGATGCCGAGGCCTCGGTGCTCCAGCCAGAATCGCTCAGGACAGTTCCGCCTGCATGCGTATGCGCTGGGCCGCCTGTGCCACGGTCAGGCCCGATGTCTGGATCACGAAGTGTGCCGTCTCCAGATAGAGTGGCTCGCGCTGCAGCAGCAGCTGCCGCAGCCGCATCGCCGGATCCTCCACCTGCAACAGGGGCCGGGTCGCATCATTGCGCAACCGCGCCGCGATGTCTTCGGGACTGCACTCCAGATAGAACACCTGGGTCCGCTCGCTCAGATGCCGCCGGTTCTCCTCGCGCAACACCACCCCGCCGCCGGTGGAAAGGAGCAGACTGGATGAAGAGGAGGAAAGCTCGTCGATGACCTGGGCCTCGACATCGCGAAACGCCTGCTCACCCTCCCGTTCGAAAAACTCGCGGATGCTGCAGCCGATGCGCTGCTCGATCACATGGTCGGAGTCCACAAAACGCATCGACCACAGGCGAGCCAGTTGGCGTCCTATGGTCGATTTACCGGAGCCGGGCAGGCCGATCAAGGCCACCACCCTCGCATGCAGCGACGATGGAGCTTGATCGGAACTCACCGGTGTCTTCTTCACTCGGGCAGGCAGACGGAAGTCACTCCATAGGGGGAGGTCAGGAACGAGCCGTTCTTCTGGTCGCCTTCGACGAACGAGGTCAGGAACACGCGCTCCGCACGCCCTTCGGAACCCGCTGCATTGGAGCTGACGACCAGCTTGTACAGCAACCAGGTGGCCACATTCTGCGGGTATTCAGCCTGCACGATCAGGCGGCCATTGGCACCCGTCTTGCGACCATTCAGGTACGACACGACGATGTCGGCCTTGGGCGGTGTCAGGCGACCGTCGCCGTTGGCATCTTCGCCGATGTCCAGATTGCCATTGCGATTCACGTCCTCGTTCAGGCAGAAGCCGGATCCGGCAGTGTGCGCATTCTTGACATTGTCATAACGCCCGAAGCCATAGCGCAGGATATCGACACTGACCGACACGTCGGCGTCTGCGACAGCCTCGCCAGCGGCGTTGGCCACGGCCACATCAAATTGCTTGATGTAGGTGAGATTGTTGGTCCCCTTGATCAGTTCGTTGTGATCACCAATGGTGATGGACACGGGCTCGCTGGCCACGGTCAATTGGCTGATACGCGAGTCGGGGCATTTGCCGTTGGCCAGGGATGCATCGGTGTTGCCGAAGCACATCCGGATGTTCACCCCCTCTGTCGGACTGATGCGCGTACCGGGAATATATTGCGCCAAGGCGACGCCACTGCCATTAGAGATGACCAGCTGGTTCCCTGTCGAAATGGATTCACCGGATCCCAGACCAGGCGGAACGATTTCAAACCGGACGCGCATGTTGGGGATCGCACGATTGTCCTTGTCCAGGAACAGGGCCCGCAGCTGGGCCGAATTGGTCCGACCGCCATCCAGGTTGGGCTTGACCGTGTTCGGCACGATGGACAGGCTTGCAGCGCTGACGACACCGACGGCGTCCGGCACTTGGGAAGACCCACCCGCCACCGTGACCTGTTCGTTCGAGACCACGCCAGACGCCTTGGCCTGCAGGGAGTACACCTGGGCAGCGCCGGGGGCATTGAATGCCGAGAACTTCGCTACTCCGGCCGTATCGGTCTGTGCCGAGATCGCTGCGCTGAGGACCGAACCGGACAGGACCACAGGGATCCCGGCAATGCCGGCTCCATTGACATCGGAAACCTTGGCCGTGACCTCGACTGGCTGACCCGGGGTTGGTGCCGAAGGAACCACGGTCAATGCGATCTTGCTCCCCGTGACCGCCACCACACCAGCCCCGGTCTGAGCGCCAGCCTTGAGATTGAACTTGATGTCCCGATTGGAGCGGTCTCCACCAATCTCGATCTTACCCGTCATGCGGCCGGAAGCATCCGTCACCTTGGCGTCGGGCGTGAAGACACCGGAATCCAGCACCACCGACACAGGCGCGTTTGCAACGGGATTTCTGCTCGCGGACAGTGCCGTGACTGTCAGTGTGGCAGCATCGCTTCCCGAGTTCGCTATCACGGTCTTGTCCAGAAGGAACTCCACGCTGGCCACATCAGGCGTCACGCCCCCTGTTCCTCCTCCCGGATTTCCCGCACTCCCACCACCACCACCACATGCCACCAAGGCACATGATGCCAATATTGTCAGAAATATTTTCTTCATCAACTATCTCCCAAAAATTCCAATTACCGCTTTAATCCATCGGAAATCATTTTCGGCGTAATAAACACCAGCATTTCCCGCTTCTGAGATTCCCGAACCCTGTTCTTGAATAGATTTCCCAGCACAGGGACATCACCCAAAAATGGAATCTTGTTTTCCTGATTGGTCTCTTCCATCTCAAAAATGCCACCAATCACCACCGTACCGCCGTTTTGCACCAGAACCTGTGTTCTTATATGCTTGGTATCGATGGCAACACCTTGAGTCGTTGTCTCGCCGCGTGAATCCTTGTTTACATCCAAATCAAGAATGATATCGCCTTCCGGGGTGATTTGGGGTGTCACCTCCAGCTTGAGAACCGCCTTTTTGAAGGCGATCGTTGTGGCGCCGTTGGGAGCTGTCACCGAATATGGATATTCGGTACCTTGCTCGATCAAGGCCTTCGTCTGATCCGCTGTGATCAGGCGTGGGCTGGAAATGATCTTCCCCTGACCGTCGGCCTCCATGGCAGACAGCTCCAGCGCCAGGAAGCGGTTGGCAGCCGAATTGAAGATGGACAAGGCAAATGTCCCCGTTCCACTGACACCAGTCAGCTTTGGCGCGGGAAGGTTCACAAAGTTGTCTAATGTGTTGACGGTCCCGCCGGAGCCACTGGAAGCCACTGCATTGTCGTACCCGGTTCCGAACACCAGGCGATTGTTGCCACCAAGCGTATAGCCGCCGTCACCACCACGCTGGGCCCGCAGATCCCCCCCCCCAGACGTACGCCCAAGGCACGACCGAACGTGTCACGCGCTTCCACGATACGTGCCTCGATCAGCACCTGCCGCACAGGAACATCCAGCGTGACCAGCAATGCTTTCATTTCCTCCAGCTTGGAAGGCGTGTCTGTCACGAACAACTGATTGGTACGAGGCTCTGATATGGCCGATCCGCGCTCGGACAGGAATCTTGTGGAATTGCCATTGCCTGCGCCCCCCCCCGTACTCCGAGTGATCTGCTGAAGAATGTCCACCGCCTTTGCATAGTTCAGCTGAAAGCCCTGCGTCCGCAGGGGCTCCAGCTTCTGGATCTCCATTGCAGCCTCGTAGTCCCGCTTGGTACGGGCGTCGATTTCGTCCTTGGGCGCGATCCACAGCACGGACCCGGACTTGCGCATCCCCAGGCCCTTCGCATCCATGATGATCTGCAGGGCCTGGTCCCAGGGAACATCCTTGAGGCGCAGGGTCAGGGCACCCGACACCGTATCGGAGGTCACGATGTTGAAGTTCGTGAAGTCGGCGATCACCTGCAGCAGCGAACGCACTTCAATGTTCTGGAAGTTCAGGGAGAGCTTTTCGCCGCTGTAACCCGGCCCCTGTGTCAGCTTGCCCACCTCCACCTTCTTCTGACGGACTTCGACCACGAACTGGCTGTCGCTCTGATAGGCGCTATGCTCCCAGTCGCCTACGGGGGCAATGCGCATGCGCACCGTTTCACCCTGCTGGGTCGTGGAAATCGTCTGCACAGGTGTTCCGAAGTCCGCGACATCCAGCTTGCGCCTCAGCCCTTCAGGCAGGGACGTGCGCAGGAAATCCACCACAAGCTCCTTGCCTTCACGGCGCATATCCACGCCGACCTGGCTGCTGCTCAGTCCCACGACGATACGTCCCGATCCATCGCTGCCACGGCGAAAGTCGACGTCACGGATCGGCTGGGTATTGCTGTCGGTAGCCACCTTGGTCTCGAACACCCTCTGTTCCGAGGGGATCGCGCTGGCCGACGCCGCAGCCGGATCCAGCAGAATCAGCAATGCCTTGCCCTGACGCTCCGTCCGGTATGAAGTTGCGGATTTCAGGTTCAGCACCAGGCGGGCACGGCCCGAGGCTTCGACGATGTTGATGGATCGCAGATTCCCCTGGTTGAGCTCGATCACCGACTTTCCGGTGGAATTGGTCGCACCAGGGAAATCGAGCGCGATGCGGGCAGGCGACTGGATGGCGAACCCCGTGGGGTCGGCGGCCAATGCCTCGGACAGCTCGATGCGCACCACCTCGGTGCCACCCTGGATGGAGCCACTGACGGACTCGATCGCCGATTGCGCCCAGGCCAGGGACCCCAGCAGCCAACCGCCCATGGCGATTCCCCAGCGAGCCTTTTGCATTATTTTGTGTTGTGAGCCCATCATTTCCTTCCCTCCTGCAACTCCAGTGTGCTGTTTCTCTCTATCCAGTCACCGCTGCCATCCTGGACGATTTCCCGCAGCTGGATCGAAGTCTCCGTGATCCGGGTGATCTTTCCGTAGTTCTGCCCCAGGTAGTTCCCGACACGGACCTGGTACAGCAGGGTTCCCACCTTGATCAGCGCCGCGGGCACGCCCTTCTTGTCCAGGCTGCCCACCATGGTCATGGCATCCAGGGGCTCGGCCTCCAATGGCTCCTTGCGGCGATTGAGTTCAGCCGCTATCAGACTGGTGTTCGCATTGGCCTGGGCAGACTCCCGCCGCAGCACCTGCATCAGCTTCATTGGATTGAAGGGATCCATGCCATCCGCGCCCAGGTAGGCCTGCGGCGTAAATGGCTTGGGTTCTTCGAGCGGTCGGATGCGCGGCTTGGCATTGGCTCGCTCCTGCGCCATCCAGGACCGCAAGTCGTCCTCATCCGAGGCGGAACAGGCCGACAACGCCAGGCTGGTTGCCAGCATGCACCAGCCGATGAAACGCATTTGCCTCATTTCTTCTTGTCCTTCGCAGCAGCCGCACGCTGGGCCTGCACTTCATCCGCATCCAGATAGCGGAAGGTGCGGGCGGTAGCCTCCATGCTCAGGATATCGCCACCCTCCTTGCCGACAGGTGCTATGGACAGGTTGTTCAGAGTGACGATGCGGGACAGGTACGCGACATCGGAGGCAAACGAGCCGATGTCGTGGAAACGTCCGGTGACCTTCAGGGAGATGGGCAACTCCGCGTAATACTCCTTGACCACCATGGCGCCCGGCCGGAAGGTTTCGAACTGCAGGCTTCGCCCCAGGCCCGCCTGGTTGATATCGGAAAGCAGCGCCGCCATTTCCGCCTTGCTCGGCAACTGCTTCTCCAACTGCGTCACATACTGCTGGACCTGTTCGCGCTGCTTCTTGAGTCCATCCAGGCTGACCGCCTTGGACAGTTTCTGGCTGAAATCCTGGCGCAGCGTGATCTCGGTGTTGCGCTCCTGTTCCAGAGATTCCTCGTAGTCCTTGATGAACACATACCAGAGCAAGGCAGCCACGCCCAAGGCGATGGCCACGCACAAAAGCGCCTGGGGCAACACGGGCCAACGCGATGGATCATTGGGATCCAGCCCCCTGAATTGCCGCTGTATGTTTTCCTGCAGCGCGGAAAAATCGATGTCGTTCTTTTTCTTCTTGGCCATCACTTGGGCTTTCCTGGGTTGGCCGCCGATGAAAGACTCTTCTCTGCGTCGCTGGCACGCGTCAGTTGGAAGCGCAGGTTGAAAGCTGCGGCACGGCGCTGATCCTTGGGCGTGACATTCACCGTCCTGGCAACGATCTCCGCCAGTTCCGGCTTGGAAATCCAGGGCGTCCCTTCCGAGAGATTGCGCAGCATCTCGGACACGCGTTCATTGGACTGAGCCGTGCCCAGCATGGTCACGGTCAGGCCTTCCTGCTTGATGCTGGTGATGTAGACGCCGTCCGGCAGTTGGGCCACCAGCTCGTTGAGCATGTGCACGGGCAGGTTGCGGTCGGACTGCAGATCCTCCACGGCCTTCTGGCGTGCGCGCAAGGCGGTGATCTCGTCCTCCAGGCCGGCGATTTCCTTGATCTGGGATTCCAGCACGGTGATCTCGGCGCGCAGCATGTTGTTCTTCGCCTGCTGGGCCTCGATCATCATCTGGTACCACCAGTAGACCATGCCGATCAGGGCAGCGCCCACCAGGGCGGACAGCACCATGGTGGCCTGGAAAGCCTCCTTGCGGCGTTTGCGCGCTGCCTCTCTATGGGGCAGCAGATTGATCAGGATCACGAGACGAACCTCCGCATGGCCAGTCCGCAGGAGGTCAGATAGGCGGGCGCCTCGCGCGACATGCGCTTGAGGCGCACGCCGCTGCCGATTTCCATGCCGTCGAAGGGATTGGCCAGGGAGCAGGCGAATCCCGTCTGCTGCGTGATGGCCTCGGACAGGCCGGACAGCGGGGCGGAGCCCCCTGCCAGCAGGATGTGGTCGATGCGGTTGTGGGGCGTGCTGGTGAAGAAGAACTGCAGCGCGCGCGAGACCTCCTGGGTCATGCTCTGCACAAAGGGCTTGAGCACGGCCGAGCCGTAGTCCTCCGGGAGCTCGCCGCTGCGCTTCTTGGCCTCGGCCTCTTCCAGCGCAAAGCCGTACTGGCGCGCGATCAGCTGGGTCAGTTGTGCGCCGCCGAATGCCTGGTCGCGGTCATAGAGCACTTCGTCATCTCGCAGGATCTGCATGCTGGTGGTCATCGCGCCGACCTCGAACAAGGCCACCAGGGCATTGGCACCCTGGTTGGGAAGGCGCTCGATCAGCCGGGCGGCAGCCATGCGCGATGCATGGGGCTCGATGTCGATGACGACAGGCTTGAGGCCGGCCGCTTCGGCCAGACCCTGGCGGTCCTGGACCTTCTCGCGGCGTGAAGCGGCAATGAGCACATCCACGTCGCCCGGGGAATTCGTGGAAGGGCCGATGACACAGAAGTCCAGACTCACTTCGTCGAGTGAGAAGGGAATGTACTGATTGGCCTCGGATTCGACCTGGACCTCCAGTTCCTGCTCGCTCATGCCGTCCGGCAGGGAGATCTTCTTGGTGATCACGGCGGAGGCCGGCAAGGCCATGGCCACGTTCTTGGTCCGCGTACCGCTTTTCTTGACCAGCCTGCGCACGGCCTCTGCCACTTCATCGAACTTCTCGATGTTGCCATCCGTGATCCACCCCCGCTCCAGCGGCTCGATGGCACAGCGCTCCAGCAACAGCTCGCCCGACTTGGCACGCGACAACTCGACGAGCTTGGCGCTCGAAGAACTGATGTCGATGCCTAGCAAAGGTGCGGGCTGGCGACTGAATAAGGATCCCATAGCAATCAACTTGCCCTCCCTCTTCTTGTGTATGTAAAGAACGCAACAAACCTTCACATATAGGTCGAATGCTATCAGCAAGACCACGCGCAACTCACCATGCCGACCGGCCCGCACCTGGCCGGAGTGGCCAAAAACAGACATTTTTGCGAGCCATCAAATGCGACAGGAATGCACCCCTGCTTGCATATCGACGGTTCACCTGGCTTAGGATGCAAGGTTGGCGGCCACGCTGGCAACCGTGTGCAGCCGCCTCCTACCGACCCTCTGGGATGCGCATTTTTATAATGCGCCACTCCTCAGCACTCCCTGCGACATGCCGTCTTCAGACCCCCGAGAAACCCAGGCCGCAAAGCCACGTTCCGCCCCGTCCAAGCCCATGCACTGGTTCCCCAAGGCCTTGCTGTGGCTGCTGGGCATCGCAGTCGCCGGCGCGCTGGCCCTGATGCTGACGGTCGCCGTGGCACTGGCCATGGCCTACCCCAACCTTCCCGACGTCTCCGAACTGGCCGACTACCGGCCCAAACTGCCGTTGCGCGTGTATTCCAGCGAAGGCGCGCTACTGGGCGAGTTCGGTGAGGAGCGGCGCACGCTGACCCCGATCCAGGACATTCCGAAGGTGATGACCGATGCGGTGCTTGCCATCGAGGACACCCGCTTTTTCGAGCATGGAGGCGTGGACTACAAGGGCATGGCACGCGCGGCACTGGCCAATCTGGGGCGCGTGAAAAGCCAGGGTGCATCCACGATCACCATGCAGGTGGCCCGCAATGTCTATCTGTCTTCGGAAAAAACTTTCACACGCAAAATTTACGAAGTCTTACTGACTTTCAAACTCGAACATCTGCTGACAAAGAACCAGATTCTCGAGATCTACATGAACCAGATCTATCTGGGAAATCGGGCCTACGGCTTTGCCGCCGCCTGCGAAGCCTATTTCGGCAAGCCGCTCAAGGACATCACGGTCGCCGAAGCGGCCATGCTGGCGGGCCTGCCCAAGGCCCCGTCGGCCTACAACCCTATCAGCAATCCCAAGCGTGCCCGCTCCCGCCAGCTCTACATCATCGAGCGCATGGAGGAGAACGGCTTCATCACGGCCGCCCAGGCCCAGGAAGCCAAGGCGGAGCCGCTGAAGATCCGCACCGGAAGCTTCAACACCCGCGTACACGCCGAATATGTGGCCGAGATGGCGCGCCAGCTGATCTTTGCACAGTACGGCAACGAGGCCTACACGCGCGGCCTGAACGTCTATACCACCATCAATGCAGGCGAACAGGAAGCCGCCTATACAGCGCTGCGCCGCGGCATCATGGACTATGAACGCCGCCAGAAGTACCGCGGCCCAGAGAAGTTCGTGGCCCTGCCCGCCGATGCGGAGGACCGCGAGGACGCCATCGACGACACGCTGGCCAACCACCCCGACAACGGAGATGTGCTCGCCGCCGTGGTGCTGGATGCCAATCCCCGCAAGATCCTTGCGGCACGCGCCGACGGCGAGCAGATCGAGATCACGGGCGAAGGCTTGAAGCCTGCGGAGTCGGGCCTCAATCCCAAGGCGCCACCCAACATCAAGATCCGCCCCGGTGCCGTGATCCGCGTGGTGAAGACACCCAAGAACACCTGGGAGATCACCCAGTTGCCCGAGGTGGAAGGCGCCTTCGTGGCCCTGGTGCCGCAGACCGGTGCACTGCGCGCACTCGTGGGCGGCTTCGACTTTCAGAAGAACAAGTTCAACCACGTGACCCAGGCCTGGCGCCAGCCCGGCTCCAGCTTCAAGCCCTTCATCTACTCCGCGGCGCTGGAAAAGGGCTTTTCGCCCTCGACCATGATCAACGATGCGCCCCTGTTCTTCAGCGCAGGAGTGACCGGCGGCCAACCTTGGGAGCCCAAGAACTACGACAGCCGCTACGACGGCCCGATGACCATGCGCACGGGCCTGAACAAGTCCAAGAACATGATCTCCATCCGCCTGCTGCAGGCCGTGGGCCCCAAGCAGGGCCAGGAATGGATCACGCGCTTCGGCTTCGATGCCGCCAAGCACCCGGCCTACCTGACCATGGCGCTGGGCGCCGGTGCGGTCACGCCGCTGCAACTGGTGTCCGGCTACTCGGTGTTCGCCAATGGAGGCCACCGCGTCAATCCCTGGCTGATCGCCCGTGTCACCGACCACAAGGGCCGCATCCTGTCCGAGTTCACGCCGCCGCCCGTGCAGGAACTGCCCCAGGCCATCGACGCACGCAACGCCTTCATCATGGACAGCCTGCTGCAGGACGTGGCGCGCGTGGGCACGGCCGCACGCGCGCAGTCCACGCTCAAGCGTCCCGACCTGTATGGCAAGACGGGCACGACCAACGACTCGGTGGACGCCTGGTTCGCGGGCTTCCAGCCCACGCTGGCCGCCGTCTCCTGGATCGGCTATGACACGCCGCGCAACCTGGGCAGTCGCGAGACCGGCGGCGGCCTGAGCCTGCCGATATGGATCAGCTTCATGCAGCACGCACTCAAGGGCGTTCCCGTGGCCGAGATGCCCGTCCCTCCGGGCGTCGTGAACATGGGCGGCGAGTGGTACTACGAGGAAAATGCGCGCAACGGCGGCGTGAGCAGCCTGGGCATGGATGGTGCCGCTGCGGGTGGTGCAGCCGGCGCCACGCCACCGCCCGCCAGCGAGGAGCGCAACCGCATCCTGGATCTGTTCCGCAACTGATACGATCCGCCACGCAAGAAAGCCCGGCACCGCCGGGCTTTCTTCATGGGGCCGGACGATATCGGAGCCGAAGCTGGGGTCAGCGCGCCGAAAACTGCAATGCCAGACCCGATTGCTCGGAGGCGTAGCGGCTCAGATTGGCGAAGAACTCGCCCGCGCCCTTGGTATCGAGCCAGGCCCCCTGCCCCGCGTCGTAGCGGTAATGGAAGCCACCGGCCTTGGCCGCCAGCCAGATTTCGTGCAGCGGCTTTTGCTGGTTGATGACGATCTGGCTGCGGTTGGGAAAGACCAGGGTCACCATGCCTCCCACGCGCTGGGCATCGAGGTCGGCATCGGTTTCATCGTTGATGCGATCGCAGTCCTGCTCCACTGCCAGCAGCAGTCGTTCGGCAAGATCGAGGAATTCTTGGTCAGTCATTACAATTCGCTGATGTTGAAAGCCTCGCGAATTCTAGTCAGGTGCATTGCCCTTGCGACCTGTGCGGCGTCCCTGGCCGCCTGCGGACAGAAGGGCCCCCTGTTCCTGCCCAGCGACCCGGTCGCCAGAGGCCGGGCCACCCTGCCCCAGACGCTGGGGATCTCCAGCAAGCCCGAGCAGGTGTCGCCGGCACCTGTCACAGCACCTTTGCCTGAAGGCCCTGCGGATGCTTCCGCAAAGGAACATGCAACGCCCACCGGTACAGGCACGCCAGCCCCCCATAAGCAGCAGGCCGACTGAGACCGATGCCGTGCCGCGGCTTGATGCACATCAACACCGCGCCCAGGCATGGCGCTTAGAGTGACTCTCTCTTGTCCCTCGACAAACCGCCATGCCCGTAGAGCTCTACCGAGACAAAAACCACGCCTGCCTGATGTTCACCGACCTCATCGAGGAGGACGGTCAGGCCATACAGGCCAACCAGTTCCTCATCGTCGATGACGACACTGGCGCCATCATCGATCCAGGCGGCAATCTCGCGTTCAACGAGCTGTTCATGGGCATGTCGCGGCATTTTGCGCCGCACAAGCTGTCCTATCTGATCGCATCCCATGCCGACCCGGACATCATCGCCTCGCTGGACCGCTGGATGACCAGCACCAAGGCGCAACTGGTGATCTCGCGCATCTGGGAGCGTTTCGCGCCCCACTTCACCAAGGTCGGCAAGACCGAGAACCGCGTCATCGGAGTGCCCGATGCCGGAGGCCGACTGCCGCTGGGCCGCCACGAGCTGCACCTGCTGCCCGCGCACTTCCTGCACGCCGAAGGCAACTTCCACTTCTACGATCCGATCAGCCGCATCCTGTTCACGGGCGACCTGGGCGTATCCCTGATGAATGGCATCGAGGCCCAGGTGCCCGTGACCGACCTGGTGCCGCACATCGCGCGCATGGAAGGCTTTCACCGCCGCTACATGGTCTCCAACAAGGTTTTGCGCCTGTGGGTCCAGATGGCCCGCCAGCTGGAGATCGACATGATCGTGCCCCAGCATGGCGCTCCCATCATGGGCAAGCAGGCCATCGCCGACCTGTTCAACTGGCTGGAAGGACTGCAGTGCGGCATCGACCTGTTCGACCAGCGCAACTACCAGTTGCCCACGGCCGACATCGATCCCGTCACGCGCCAGCTGCGTCCCGCGCTGCGCGCCGTCGCTGGCTAAATGCTGCGACGCCGCAGCGCACGGCCGGCGCGCCAGGCCAGCAACAGCCCCAGAATGGCCGCATAGACAGCCACTTCGGCGAAGTTGTTCTTGCCTGCGCGCATCCAGAAGAAATGCAGCAAGGCCAGTGGCACCACCGCATAGACCAGGCGATGCAGCCGCTGCCAGCGCTGCCCGCCCATGGCGCGCACCACGGTCCTGGGCGAAGTGGCGGCCAGCAGCGTGAGCAGCAGCAGTGCCACGAAACCCACGAGGATGAAGGGGCGCCTGGGAATGTCGTGCACGATGTCGACCCAGTCCAGTCCCATGTCGAACCAGGCATAGCACAGCAGGTGCAGCAGGGCGTAGAAGAAGACATACAGGCCCAGCATGCGCCGAAAACGCGCCAGCGCCGTCAGACCCAGCGCCTGCCGCAGCGGCGTCACGGCCAGCACCACGCACAGCAAGCGCAGCGTCCAGTCACCCGTGGAGCGCAACAGGGCCTCGGCCGGATTGGCACCCAGGGTGTTGGCAAGGGCTCCCGCCACCAGCCATGCGAAAGGCAGCAGGCACAGAAGGAACACCAGGGGCCTGGCCGCGCGATGCAGCAGCAGGCGCTGTGCCGAAGTCACTGCCGCGGGCATCAATAGAACTTCTTCAGATCCATGCCCGCGTAGAGCTGGCCGACCTGGGCCTCATAGCCGTTGAACAGCAGCGTCCTGCGTTTCTTGGCGAAAAGGCCGTCTTCACCAATGCGCCGTTCCGTCGCCTGGCTCCAGCGCGGATGAGGCACGTCGGGATTGACGTTGGAGTAGAACCCGTATTCATTGCGCGCCGCCTTGTTCCAGGCCGTGCCGGGCTCCTTGTCGGTCAGGCGGATGGCGACGATGCTCTTGGCGCTCTTGAAGCCGTATTTCCAGGGAACGACCAGGCGCACGGGTGCCCCGTTCTGGTTGGGCAGCACCTCACCATACATGCCGAAGGCCAACAGGGTCAGCGGATGCATGGCCTCGTCCAGGCGCAAGCCCTCGGTGTAGGGCCAGTCGAGCACGCCGCTGCGCAGGCCCGGCATCTGGGCCTTGTCGGCCAGCGTCACGAACTCCACATACCTGGCGCTGCCCAGCGGCTGCACCTTGCGCAACAGCTCGGCCAGCGAGTAGCCGACCCAGGGGATCACCATGGACCAGCCCTCCACGCAGCGCAGGCGGTAGATGCGCTCCTCCTGCGGCGCGAGCCTGAGCAGCGCGTCGAGGTCCAGTGTCTGCGGCTGCTGGACCAGGCCCTCCACCTTCACAGTCCAGGGACGGGTCTTGAGCGTGTGGGCGTTCCTGGCGGGATCGTCCTTGTCCAGCCCGAACTCGTAGAAGTTGTTGTACTGGGACGCATCGGCATAGGCCGTGACACGGTCCATGGTGTTTGCGCCCACCACCTGGGAAGGCACGGAGGCCAGCGCCGCCAGCTTGCCGGGGCGCTGCACGCCCGCGGCCCAGCCGGGCAATGCCGCGCCCGCCGAGCCTGCAGCCAGGTACTGCAGCCAGGCACGGCGCTTCAAATAGACGGCCCGGGGCGTGATCTCGCTGCCGTGCGGGTGTTGGAAGCCATCGTCGTGGGAGCGGATCAGCATGGGAATCTCCTGGTGTGCCGGCGGGCACGAGCCGCAATTGCTGGCGATATGGCGATTGGGAGCCTCGCAGGCGCGCGCAAGTTCCCTGCGGGACCGATGCGATCGGTGCACGAAAAAGCGGCATGCGCCTGAACGCATGCCGCTGTCCTTGTCTTGCCAGTGTCACTGTCACTGCCGTGGCTCAAAGCTCGCCGTAGCTGTGCAACCCCGACAGGAACATGTTCACGCCCAGGAAGGCAAAGGTCGTGATGGCCAGGCCGCCCAGCGCCCACCAGGCCGAGACCGTGCCGCGCAGGCCCTTGACCAGACGCATGTGCAGCCAGGCCGCGTAGTTGAGCCAGACGATCAGCGCCCAGGTCTCCTTGGGGTCCCAGCTCCAGTAGCCCCCCCAGGCCTCGGCCGCCCACAGCGCGCCCAGCACGGTGGCGATGGTGAAGAAGGCGAAGCCCACGGCGATGGACTTGTACATCACGTCGTCCAGCAGCTCGAAGCTGGGCAGGCGCTCGGCAATGCGCTTGCGTGCCAGCAGGATGCCGGCCACGATCAATGCCGAGACGCCGAAGTACACCATCCAGTAGCTGCCGCCGTTCTCGGTCGCGCCCTGGCGGAACACGATGGGCTCGAAGCACAGCACCACGCCCAGCAGCCACAGCGGGGCCAGCTTGTACCAGCGCGTCTCGGTGGCCTGCTGCTTGATCAGGTAGGCGAAGGAGACCATGGCCGCCAGCGCGAAGGTGCCGTAGCCGATGAAGTTCGCGGGCACGTGCAGCTTCATCCACCAGCTCTTGAGCGCGGGCACCAGGGGCTGGATCTCATGGGCCTCGCGCACCAGCGTGTACCACAGCAGGAAGCCCACGGCCGCGCTGACCACGAGCATCACGAAGCCGCCCAGGGCGCGCGTGTCGTAGTGCTGCTCGTAGTAGAGGTAGAACAGCGCCGTCATCCAGCAGAACATGACGAACACTTCGTAGAGATTGCTGACGGGAATGTGGCCCACGTCGGGACCGATCAGGTAGCTCTCATACCAGCGCACCATGGTGCCCACCAGGGCCAGCGTCACGGCCAGCCAGGCCAGGCGCGAGCCCAGCAGCGACAGGGCCGTACCCTCGCCGCGCGCGAACATGCCGATCCAGTAGAAGACGGTGCTGATGAAGAACACCATGCTCATCCAGAGGATGGCCGACTGGCTGGACAGGAAGTACTTGAGCCCGAACACCGTGTCCGAGCGCGCCAGCTGCGCACCCTCCGGCCCCTGGTACAGCGCGATGGCCAGCAGCGACAGCCCCGCCACCACCACCATCAGCATGCGCAAGGGCCGCCAGAACCAGCCCATCCAGATGGCCGAGGGAATGGTGCCGACCAGGATGCACTTCTCGTAGACATCCATGTACTCGCCATAGCGCTGCAGCGCGTAGAGCAGCCCCACCGCCACCAGGGCCGCGAACACCCAGTCGAACCAGTTGCGGCGGGAGAAGAAGCCCTCGTTGAGCGTCAAGGTCGTCGTGGTGGCGGTGTTCATGCAGAACCTCCGTGGGTTTTCTTGTGAATGGGCTCGGCGCCGATCAGCTTGCCGGCCAGCATGGCGAATTCTCTATCACCATCGAGCGTCTTGCGATTGGTGGACAGGGCCATCTCGGCATGGCTTGCGCCATCGCGGGGCGTGAGCCAGATCCAGATGCGCCGGTCACGCACGTAGAGCATGGCGAACACACCGATGATCAGGAAGAGGCACCCCAGGTACACGACGTTCTTGCCCGGTGCGCGCGCTACCTGGAACACGCTGGCCTGCACCTGCTTGAAGTCCTGCATCATGAAGGCCATGGGCGCAGGGTAGAACTGCGCATCGCTGAGCGAGAACACAGCCTGGGTCATGAAGGATTGGGTCTGCTCGCTGGGCTCCAGGGATGCCTGCCCTGCCTGGGCGCGCACGATCTGCGCCAGTTCGAACAGCACGCCGTTGAGGATGCGCACCAGCACCTCGCCGGCGCGCTCGCGCTCTGCGGCGGGCACATTGCCCTCCATGAAGTCCGAGATCGCCTGCAGGCCGCCCAGCGGCTTGCCGTCCGGCCCCTGCTTGTCGTTCTGGCCGGCAAACAGCTCCAGCGCCTTCGTGGCCGACTGCGCCAGCGGGCCGGCCAGGTCCGCGCGCGAGGCATCGACGGCCTTGGCCACGTAGGCCCGGGCCGCCTTCTCGCGCAGTTGCGGGTCCTGCAACGCGCCGCGCAGCCGCATGAAGGTGTCCATCGAGCCTTCAGGGTCGGCGGGCACGCGCAGGTAGCGCATGGGATCGGCCTGGCTGTCGCGCACGCCCAGCAGGAACACGGGCTGGCCATCTCCCGTGTCCACGGGCAGCATGTAGTTCTGGAACTCGCGCGCCTGGCCCGACGCATCGCGCAGCTTGTAGCCGATGCTGGGGCCGATGTTGCGCAGCTCCTTTTTGGTCACGGTCTTGTGGGCCGCGCCCAGGCGCTCGTCGATGGCCTGGCGCAGGTCCACCTTGCGCACGTCGGTGGGGCCACCGGCCCCGGCCGCGCCGAAGTTCTCGACGTTGATGACGCGCAGCTGCGTGTACTCCAGCGTCAGCGCCTCCTCTTTGCCATCGGGGCGGCGGCGCGTGAACTCGCTGGATCCGCCGATCACGCCATCGGCCTCGAAAGGCTTGGCGCCGGCCTCGAAGGGCACGGCCTGCAGCTTCACCGAAGAGCCGCCGTCATCGAAGCTCGACTGGTAGATCTCGATGCCGCGGTAGCTGGCCGGGTGGTTGACCTCGATGCGCTTTTCCACCTGCTCGCCCGTGGCCTTGTCGTGGATGACGACTTCGCTGGCAAAGAGCTTGGGCATGCCGGTGGAGTAGTACTCGACGATGAACTTCTTGAGCTCCACCGCGAAGGGCAGCTCCTGCAGCAGCACGCCATCGGACTGGGTCAGGATGGCCGTGCCCGCCGTGCCGCCTTCGGTCACCAGCAGGTTGCCGCGAAAGGTGGGATTGGCTTGCGAGAGCCGGTGCTGTCCGGGCACCTCGGAGATCAGGCCACCGCCGGTATAAGGTGTTTTGCCTCCCAGCCACATCTGGGCACGCACGACGAGATCGCCGTCGAACAGGCCGCCCAGGCAGATCAGCACGATGGCGCAGTGGGCTGCGATATAGCCCAGCTTGTTGGCCGCACCGGCCTTGGCCGCCAGCATCCAGCCCGTTCCCGGGCCTGCCGCCGTGTCACGCTGCTGCAAACGCACCTTCCAGCCGCCCGATGCCAGTTGCTGGCCCAGGCGCCTGGCAGCCTCCTCGGTGCTGCCGGGCACGAGGCTGCTGGCACGGTGGCCGAAGGCCTTGAGGCTTTGTTCGCGGATGTTTTCCTTGTAGCTGCGCAGGTCGGCCAGGTACTTGGGCGCATGGCGGGCCACGCACAGCGAGGTGCTGACCACCAGGAAAGCCAGGATCAGCAGGAACCACCAGGCGCTGTAGACCGCGTTGAGCTTGAGCGCGAGGAACAACTGGGCCCAGAAGGGCCCGAACTGGTTGACGTAGTTGCCCACCGGCTCATGCTGCTTGAGCACGGTGCCGATCACCGAGGCAATGCAGATGACCGTCAGCAGCGAGATGGCGAAGCGCATCGATGCCAGCAACTCCAGCACCGCGCGCACAGCCTGCGGGCGGGGGGGAGCAAGGGCGGCACCGGAAGAGTTGTCTGACATGGAAAGCGAAAAACCAATACCCGAATGAAAAAAGCGGGACCATCTGCACTCATGCGATGGACCCGCCTGGCTTGGGGTGTCTGTAAAGCAATAGGTTCCCGGTGATTACCCTAGGAACACGGGGTCCCCTGGGATCGCATCAACGCAGGCCGGCGATGTAGTCTGCCACGGCCTTGATTTCGCGATCGTTAAGCTTGGCAGCAACCTGTGTCATCTGAATGCTATTGCCGCGCTTGCCGTCGCGAAAGGCCACGAGCTGGGTCGTGGTGTAGTCGGCATGCTGGCCGGCCAGGCGCGGGTACTGGGCGGGAATGCCGGCACCGTTGGGGCTGTGGCAGCCCGCGCAGGCGGCAATGTTGCGCTCCTGGATGCCGCCGCGGTAGATGCGCTCGCCCATGGCGACCAGGTCCTTGTCCTTGGCGAAGCCGTCCTTGGGCTTTTGCGTGTGCAGCCAGGCGGCGATGTTCTTCATGTCCGGTTCGCTGAGCATGCTGGCAAAGCCCTTCATCACCGGGTCCTTGCGCTTGTCGTCCTTGAACTCCAGCAACTGCTTGACCAGGTACTCGGGATGCTGGCCGGCCAGCTTGGGCTGGATAGGCACGGTGGAATTGCCGTCGGCCGCGTGGCATGCCGCGCAGACCGCGGTGTAGCTGGCCTCGCCCTTCGCCAGATCGACCTTGGCCGCCTTCGGCTGCGCTGCGGCAGCAGGTGCCTCGCCAGCGGAGAACGCGGGAAAGGCGGGGGCTGCAAGAATGGCAGCCGTCAGCAAAGAGGCAAGCAACTTCATATCGAGGGCGTGGTTCTGTTGTTGAAAGCGCAAAAATTCGGCGGATTCTACAATGGGGCCCCCTGCGATTGATATCGTCAGGAACCCTGCTTTCACTGCGGCGCACAGAGGAAAACACATTCCTTGATCGTGGTCACAAACTGGCCACGGATCCGGCGCAAAACGCATGTTTCGCGCACCCAGCATATCGATCTGTGCCAGTCCGGCAATAAGGGCTGTACCGATGTGGGCCGCAATACCACAGAGCCCCCGACCGGCACGCCGCATCAGCCGGCGCCGAAGCGGCTTTCCGCCTGCCGCCGGAATTCCGAAGGGGTCATGCCCTTGATCTCCAGGAAGCGCCGGTTGAAATTGGCCACGTTGTTGAAGCCCACCTGGTAGCAGATGTCGGCAATGAAGCTGTCGGTCTGCATGAGCAGGTGGCAGGCATTGTTGATGCGCACGCGGCTGACGAAATCCGTGAAGCTGTTGCCCGTGGCGCGGCGGAAGAAGCGGCTGAAGCGGCTCTCGCTCATGCCCAGCTCGGCCGCCACGTCGGCCAGGCTCAGGGGCTCGTCCACGCGCGCCATGATGCGGTTGACCACCTCGTTGATCTGGTCCACCTGGGCCTCGCCCTGGGCTCCCTGCATCTGCACGGCGGACAGCAGGCGGTAGTCGGTGCACTCGGCCAGATCGGACAGCAGCTCGCAAAAGGCCGCGAAGCGGCGCATGCCGCGCGTGCGCTTGACCGCCTCCCAGCGGGCGCGCGCCTTGTGCTCCATGCCGAAGAACTCGATGCCATGGCGTGCGCGGTCCAGCAGATGCAGCACTTCACGCATCTCCGGGATCTGCTCGGCCGCGCGGGCAATGGGGTCGTGGTGGAACAGGATCACGTAGTCACGCTCGGGGGCCCCGCCCTCGGGCACGTCCAGCGAGATCCAGTTGTGCGGCAGGCGCGGGCCGCACAGCACGAGGTGGCCAGGCTCGAAAGGCCCGATCCAGTCTCCCACGAAGGCGCGACCCGACGTGTCGGTGATGAGGTGCAGTTCGTACTCCTCATGGAAATGCCAGCGCACCAGGGGGCTCGGAAAGCCGTGCGCCAGGCAGCGCACCAGGCCGCTGTCCTCCACGTCCTCATAGCCCAGGGCGGGCGTGCGCACGAAGTCGCGCTCCAGCTCGGGATGGCGCTGTCGGGGTGTTCTGCGGCGCGGGCTGGGCATGTTCAGGATCTGGAGTGGCCTCGGACGAACGCTATCACCTATTCGTGCGGCTGGGCCGCAAGCAGGGCATCGAGTTCGGCACGCCAGGGCGGCTGGGCGCCGGCACGCGTGCAGTTGAGCGCAGCGGCCGTGGCGGCAAAGCGCAGCACACGGCGCCAGACGATGTCGGGCAGCTCCTGCAGATGGCAGGCCTGCACGGCGCCCTGCTCCAGCAGCGCGACCGACAGCGCCGCGCCAAAGGTATCCCCCGCGCCGATGGTGTCCACCAGTGCCACCTCGGGCGGGCGCACCGACAGCGGCACCCGGCCCGCACGCAGCAAGGTGGCCCCGGCAGCGCCACGCGTGAGCACCACGGCCCTTGCGCCCTGCGCCAGCCAATGGGTGGCGGCCTCCAGCACCGGCACGCCCGGCGTGAGGAAGGCCATGTCCTCCTCGCTGAGCTTGACCAGGTCGGCCAGCCCGCCCCAGGCCATGCAGTCGCGCCTGAAGGCCCCGGCATCGCCGATCAGCGTGGGACGCACATTGGGATCGAAGGCGATGATGCGCCGCCCGCGCTGTGCAGCCACCAGGTCCAGGATGCGCGGACCCGCAGGCGCACGCAGCAGCGCGATGGAGCCGAATTGCAGATAGCGGCATTGCGGTGGCAGCTCGGGCAATTCGGCCGGCGCCCACAGCGTGTCCGCCGTGCCCTGCATGTAGAAGGCATAGCGATTGGTGTCCTGCCCGCGCTCCACGAAGGCCAGCGTGCTGGGCGCATCGCAGCGCTGCACCAGGTGCATGTCCACGCCATTGCGCTGCAGGTGGGCGAACAGGCGCTCGCCGAAGAGATCACGGGACAGTTGCGAGACCAGCCCCGTGGCCTGTCCCAGCCGCGCCGCTGCCACGGCACAGTTCGCGGGAGCCCCTCCTTCATGGCCCTGGAAGGCCAGGCCGCCCGTGGCGGTGAAATCGATCAGGGCCTCGCCCACGACGGCTATGCGCATGCGCAACCACCTTGCTGCTTGACGGATGAAGGCATGCAGGCATGCAGGCGGTCCGTGGCGCGCCGCACCGCTTCCACGAGGCGAGGATGGCCCGCAGCCGCCCCCCACAACGATGGCTGGGCGCAAAGCGCCGCCACCGGATCGGCCGCCGCGCAGATGGCATGCGCCGCCACGGGGTCCATGGCCTGATCCTCGTATGCATACGGCAGTGTGCCATGGTGCCAGCGCTGGAGAAAGGCCAGGAACAGCGCGGGCAGCATGGCCACGGCATCCACCGGCGCCTTCTGCGCGAGGCGCTCGCGCACGGTCGGTGCGATGAAGCCAGGGATCTTGGCGAAGCCGTCGGCAGCCACGCGCTGGTTGGTATCGCACAGGGCCGCATTGCCGAAGCGCTCCAATACCGTGTCCCGGTAGGCCGGCAGGTCAAGCGCGGACGGCTGGCCGGGCACCGCCAGGCAGGCGATCACGTCCTGCGTCACATAGTCCCAGGCCATCTTGCGTATCGCCGGCATGGCAATGCCTTCATGGATGAAGCGCTGGCCCGCCAGCGTTCCTGCCCAGGCGATGCAGCTGTGGCTGGCGTTGAGGATGCGGATCTTGGCCTCCTCGTACGGCGCCACGGACGCCACCATTTCCACGCCCACGCGCTCCCAGGCCGGCCGGCCCGCGATGAAGCGGTCCTCGATCACCCACTGCGTGAAGCTTTCGGCCATGACCGGCGCGGCATCGTCCCAGCCCGTCGCGGCACGCACCCGCGCCCGCAGCTCAGAAGGAGGTCGCGGCGTGATGCGGTCGACCATGGCGTTGGGGCAGCTGACGTTGCGCTCGGCCCATCGGGCCAGATCCTGCAGCTGCGCCAGTTGCAGAAAGGCCATGAGGCCGGCACGCAGGCGATCGCCGTTGTGGCGCAGGTTGTCGCAGCTCAGCAGCGTGACCGGCCCGGTCTGTGCCCGGCAACGCGCCTGAAGAATGGCGCACAGCACGCCATGGATGGTCTGGCCCACCTGCCCTTGCCGTGCTCGTGCGACGTCGGCCGCCAGCTCGGGGTTCGAGGCATCGAGCACGCCGCTGCCGTCAAGGCAGTAGCCCGCCTCGGTCACGGTGAAGGAAATGATGCGCGTGGCGGCCTCTGCCCCCCGCGCGACCACGGCTGCCAGCCCGGGCGCGTGGGCGATCACCTCCCGCAGGGCCTCGATGCGCTGGTAGCGCACCTCGCCATCGGGCGCAATGGTCTCCAGTGTGTAGGCCCCACCCTGGCGCGCGAGAGCGTCCAGCGTTTGCGTCATGTCGGGGCGCAGGTTGGCCCCCACCAGCGCCCACTGCGTGTCGCCCGCGTCGATCAGGCGCTGAAGATAGGCGGCCTGATGCGCGCGATGGAAGGAGCCCAGACCCAGGTGCAGCACCGTGGGGCCGGAAGAAGACAGGACAGTCGCGTTCATGGTTTCCCGAAGGGATGGAGGAAAAGACAAGTCGCCCGGGCGGCTTGCGGGAATTTCCGCTCAAGGACTCGCCAGCGCCCGGCCCTGGCGGTCGAACAGGTGCACGGTGCAGCCGGGCTCCAGCGCCAGCGACACCGCGTCACCCACCGCCATGGGTGTGCGCTCGGCCTGGCGTGCAATGAGTTGTGCGCCACCCGCATTCACATGGATCAGCGTGTCCGCGCCCAGCGCCTCGATCAGTTCCACGCGCCCCAGCACCTGACGGATAGCAGCGCCACCGTCCTGCGCCCGCGTCACGCGCAACGCCTCGGGACGTATGCCCAATGTGGCGCCGTCCAGAGGCAATCTGACCTGCATGCTTTCGCAGAAAGCGGGCAGGTTGTCGGAGTCGATCAGGTTCATCGACGGCATGCCGATGAACCGGGCGACGAACTGGTTGGCCGGGCGATCGTAGAGCGCCAGCGGTGCCCCCACCTGCTCGATGCCCCCATCGCGCAGCACCACCACGCGGTCGGCCAGGGTCATTGCCTCCACCTGGTCATGGGTGACATAGATGGTGGTGGCGCCCAGGGCCTTGTGCAGCTTGTGGATTTCCACCCGCGTATTGCCGCGCAAGGCCGCGTCGAGGTTGGACAGCGGTTCGTCGAACAGGAACACCTTGGGCGCACGCACGATGGCCCGGCCTATGGCCACGCGCTGGCGCTGCCCGCCCGACAGGTCGCGTGGCCTGCGCTCCAGGTAGGGCGTGAGATGCAGCGACTCGGCCGCCTGCCCGACCTTGCGCCGGATTTCCTCGCGTGGCACGCCGGCCAGGCGCAACGCGAAGGACATGTTGTCGTACACGCTCATGTGCGGATACAGCGCATAGCTCTGGAACACCATGGCCAGATCGCGCTTGCCCGACGCTGCATGCGTGATGTCGCGCCCGTCGAGCAGCAATTGTCCCGAGCTGATGGTCTCCAGCCCCGCGATCAGGCGCAGCAGCGTGGATTTCCCGCAGCCCGAGGGACCGACAAAGACGATGAATTCACCCTGCTCGATGGACAGATCCACGCCGCGCACGACCTGCGCGCCACCGTAGTTCTTGCGAAGGTCCCGGAGTTCCAGATAGGCCATGGTGTTTCCTGCAAACAGGGCGCTACTTGACGGCGCCGAAGGTCATGCCCTGCACCAGCTGCTTCTGGCTGAACCAGCCGAACACCACGATGGGGGCGATGGCGATGAGCGAGGCGGCCGAGAGCTTGGCCCAGAACAGCCCCTCGGGGCTGGCGTACGAGGCGATCAGCGTGGCCAGCGTGCCGGCCCGGGCGCTGCCGAGGTTCAGCGACCAGAAGGCCTCGTTCCAGCTCAGCACCAGGCACAGCAGGCCCGTGGAGGCCATGCCGCCCGCCGCCAGCGGCAGCACCACATGGCGGAACCCGGTCCACAGGCCTGCGCCATCCATGCGTGCGGCCTCCAGGATCTCGCCGGGAATGTCCTTGAAGGCGCTGTAGAGCATCCAGACCATGATGGGCAGGTTGGACAGCGTGAAGACGACGGTCAGCGCCGTCAGCGAATCCAGCAGCCCCGCGCTCTGCGCCAGCACATAGACCGGCAGCAGCGCGCCCACGGCCGGCATCATCTTGGTCGACAGCATCCACATCAGCACGTCGCGCGTGCGCGGTGTGCGAAAGAAGGCCATGGAGTAGGCCGCCGGCACGGCGATGACCAGGCCGATCAGGGTCGAGGCCAGGCTGGTGACCAGCGAATTGCGCGCATACAGCAGATAGTCGCTGCGCCGCTGCACTTCGCCGAAGTTGTCCAGCGTGGGTTCGAACACGAACAGCGGCGGCACGGCGATGGCCTGCAGCTCGGTCTTGAAGGCCGTCAGGAACAGCCAGGCCAGCGGGAAGAACAGCAGCAGCGCGACAGCCCAGGCCGCGGCGGCGCGCACCAGGGTGGAAGAACTCGTTTTCATCATGCGCTCAGTCCAGGTTCTTGCCGACGATGCGGATCAGGAAGATGGCGACGATGTTGGCCAGCACCACGGCGAACAGCGCGCCGGCCGAGGCCACTCCCACATCGAAGTTCATCAGCGACTGCTTGTAGATCAGGTAGGTCAGGTTGGTGCTTTCGTTGCCAGGACCACCCGCCGTGGTGATGGCGATCTCGGCGAACACGCTGAGCAGGAAGATCATCTCGATCATCACCACCACCGCCATGGGCCGCGCCAGATGCGGCAGCGTGAGATGGCGAAAGCGCTGCAGCGCGTTGGCGCCATCCATGCGCGCGGCCTCCATCTGCTCGCGGTCCAGCGACTGCAGCGAGGTGATGAAGATCAGACAGGCGAAGGGCAGCCACTGCCAGGAGACCATGACGATGATGGACAGCAGCGGCACCTCGGTGAGCCAGTCCACGGGCTGCAGGCCCAGGGTCCGCCACAGGCTGGCCAGCACGCCGTAGATCGGGTTCATCATCATGTGCTTCCACAGCAGCGCGTTGACCGTGGGCATGACGAAGAACGGCGAGATCAGCAGCACCCGCACGGCGCCGCGCCCCGGAAACGGCTCGTTGACCAGCAGCGCGATCAGCACACCCAGCACCAGGGTGATCAGCAGCACACTGCCCAGGAACAGCAGCGTGTTCCACACCGCGGGCAGGAAGTCCGGGTCGGTGATGAAGAAGGCGTAGTTGCTCCAGCCATTGAAGGGGTGCTCGCCGGGCTGCAGCAGGTTGTAATTGACGAACGAAAAGTAGATCGTCATGAGCAGCGGCACGAGCATCCAGCACAAAAGCGCGGCCACGGCAGGCGCCATAAGCACACGGGGCAGGAGACGGTTCATGGTCAGGCATCCCGTCGGCGGTCACTTGTAGTAGCCGCTTTTGCGCATCTCGCGTTCGGTCAGCGCCTGCGAGGCCTTGAGCGCCTGCTCCACCGTAACCTTCCCCGACAGCGCAGCGGCCATCTGCTGGCCCACGGCGATGCCGATGGCCTGGAATTCGGGAATGGCCACATACTGCACGCCGACATAGGGCGAGCGGGGTTCGGTCGCATCGGTCAGGCTCACGCTGTCGATGGCGCGCTTCTCGGCCGCGGCAAAACCGGCGACCTTCTGGAACTCGGTATTGGCATAGGTCGACTGGCGCGTGCCCGTGGGCACGGCGCGCCACCCCTGCTCATGCGCGACCAGTTGCACATAGGCCTTGGAGGTCGCCCACTTCACGAAGGCCTGGGCCATGTCGGCCTTCTTCGAGCTGGCGGGAATGGCCAGGTTCCAGGTCCACAGCCAGGCCGCCCCCTTGGGCGTGCTGGCCACGGGCGCGGCCGCATAGGCCACCTTGTCGGCCACCTTGGACTGCCGGGGATCGCTGACGAACGAGGCCGCGATGCTCGCGTCGACCCAGGCGCCGCACTTGCCTTCGTTGAACAGTGCCAGGTTCTCGTTGAAGCTGTTGGCCGAGGCGCCCGGTGGACCGTAGGCCTTCATCAGGTCCACGTACAGACCCACGGCCTTCTTCCATGCCGGTGTGTCGAGCTGCGGCTTCCATTGCATGTCGAACCACTGGCCACCATGGGTGTTGGCCATGGTCGTGATCAAGGCCATGTTGTCGCCCCAGCCCGGCTTGCCGCGCAGGCAGATGCCATAGACGCCGGCCTCGGGATCGTGGACCTTGGCAGCGAACTGCCGCACCTGCTCCCAGCTGGGCTGCTCAGGCATCGCAAAGCCCGCCCTGTCCGCCAGATCCTTGCGGTACATCAGCATGGAACCTTCGCCGTAGAAGGGAGCAGCGTAGAGCCTGCCCTCATGCGACAGCCCCTCGCGGATCGTGGGCAGCAGGTCGCCCGCGTCGTACGCTGCGTCGGTGACGATGGGCTGCAGCCAGCCTTTCCTCGACCAGATCGGCACCTCGTAGATCCCCACGGTCATCACGTCGAACTGGCCACCCCGGGTGGCGATGTCGGTGGTCACGCGCTGGCGCAGCACGCCTTCCTCCAGGGCCACCCACTTGAGCGTGACGCCGGGGTGGGCCTTCTCGAAGTGGGAGGAGAGCTTTTGCATCTCGATCATGTGGCCGTTGTTCACGGTGGCGATCACGAGTTCGGTGCCGGCCTGCGCCACCAGCGCCGTGGCGGCCATGACCAGCGTGACGCCGGCCTTGAGCGATCTGTGCATCTGTGTCTCCTGATTCCCTGGTGTTTTGGGTGCCGGACCACGGCGTCCCATCCCGCCGCGGCTGGTTCATTGTGGCGATGGCCTGAGTCCGGGATTGGTACGGCATGCCGCAATACCGATACTTTTATGCACATGCAATGCCGTGATATCCCTTACCGACTGCATCAAACCATCTTCCAACAGGGCGGCTTCGCCATGCCTTCTAGAATCGAGGTCGTCCACTTCCCCGAGGCAGACCATGGCCGTGCAGCGCATTCCCGTTCCGCCGAGCGCCCTCGGCGAATCCCCCTTCTGGCACCCCGGTGAGCGGCAGCTCTACTGGTGCGACATCCAGGGGCTGCGCATCCACTCCTGGGAGCCGGCCAGCGGCGTGCACCGCAGCTGGGCCACGCCCAGCGAGCCGGGCTGCTGCGCCCCCACGGACCGGGGCCGCATCGTCGTGGGCCTGCGCGATGGATTCGGCCTGCTGGACACCGCCACGGGCCGCACCGACATGATTGCCCGCCTGGACCACGACCCGCGCCAGCTGCGCCTCAACGACGGACGCTGCGACCGCGCGGGACGGCTGTGGGCCGGATCGCTGTTCTCGCCCAAGACCTCGCCCGACGCTGCGCTGTGGAGCCTGCGCGCGGACGGTGCCGGCGGCTATGCCGTGCAGCGCATGGCCGGAGACTGCACCACGGCCAACGGCCTGGCCTTCAGCCCCGACGACGCCTGGATGTACTGGGCCGACACGCCCGCCCACCGCATCGACCGCTTCGTCTTCGACCTGGATTCGGGCACGCTGGGCACGCGCTCGCTGTGGAAGGCCTTCGCGCCCAAGACCGAAGGCCGGCTGTATGGCGGACGCCCCGACGGCGCCAGCGTCGATGCCCGGGGCAACTACTGGGTGGCCATGTACGAAGGCGGCTGCGTGCTGCAGCTGAACCCCGAAGGCGAGGTGCTGCTGCGCCTGGACACCCCCGTGCGCTGCCCCACCATGGTCTGCTTTGGTGGCGAGGACCTGCGCACGCTGTACATCACCTCGGCCGGCCATGGGCGGCCCGAGGCCGAGCACACGGCGCCCGTGCCGGCCGGCGCGCTGATGGAATGCCGCGTCGATGTCCCCGGCCTGCCGGTGAACGCCTTTCGCGAGGCCTGAGCCCTCGCCCGGACCTCCCGGGGTGTCGAGAGGCTCAGGCCCTCAGGCGCTGCAGCAATCCCGCGGTCGAGGCATCGAGACCCGCCACATTCCCGCTGGCCAGGCGTGGCTGCAGGTCGCGCGCCAGCAGCTTGCCCAGCTCCACCCCCCACTGGTCGAAACTGTTGATGCCCCACAGCGCGCCCGCCACGAACACACGGTGTTCCTGCAGTGCAATCAGCGCGCCCAGCGCCGCAGGCGTGAGCGCCTCCAGCAGCATGAACGTGCTGGGCCGGTTGCCGGGAAAGTGGCGGTGTCCGTCTTCGCAGGAGCGGCCCTGCATCAGGGCCTGCGCCTGGGCCAGGGCATTGGCCAGCAGCTGCTCATGGTGGCCGGGCAGGCCATGCGAGGGCCTGCGCACGGCGATGATCTCCAGCGGCACGATGTCGCTGCCCTGGTGCAGCATCTGGAAGAAGGCATGCTGGCCATCCGTGCCCGGCTCGCCCCAGAGCACGGGCGCCGAACCCTGCGCCAGCGGCCGGCCCTGCCGGTCCACGCGCTTGCCATTGCTCTCCATCTCCAGCTGCTGCAGATAGGCCGGCAGGCGCCGCAGCCCCGCGTGGTAGGGCGCGATGCAGCGGCTGGCAAAGCCGAGCAGGTTGCGGTTCCAGACATCGAGCAATCCCAGGCGCACGGGCAGGTTGGCCTGCAGCGGGGCCTGGCGAAAGTGCGTGTCCATGGCATGTGCGCCGGCCAGCAGCGCGCGAAAGGCCTGTGCGCCCACGGCGATGGCCACGGGCAATCCGATCGCCGACCACAGGGAATAACGGCCGCCCACCCAGTCCCAGAAGCCGAAGGTGGTGGTGATGCCCATCTGCGCGGCCGCCGGGGCATTGGTGGTCAGCGCCACGAAATGCCGGGACACCTCCTCGCCACTGCCCTGGGCACGGAACCACTCCAGTGCGCTGCGCGCATTGGCCAGCGTCTCCTGCGTGTTGAAGACCTTGGAGGCCACGATGAACAGCGTGTTGCGCGGCCGCACCCTGCCGAGCACGGGCTGCAGCGCGTGCCCGTCCACATTCGAGACGAAATGCATGCGCCGCTGTCCGTCGCACAGGCCCTGCAAGGCCTGCACGGCCATCTGCGGCCCCAGGCCCGAGCCACCGATGCCCAGGCACACCACGTCGGTGATATCGGCATCGGCGCGCACACGCTCGGCATGGGCCAGCATGGCATCCAGGGTTTCGTGCACCTGGTCCAGGGCCCAGGCCAGGCCCGGCGGCGCCTCGCCGCGCGGGCTGCGCAGCAGCGTGTGCAGCACGGCCCTGCCCTCGCTGCCATTGATGTGCTCGCCGCCGAACATCGCATCGCGCTGGCGCTCCACCCCGCATTCCCGCGCCAGCCGCAGCAGCAACCCTTCGGCCTGTGCATCCCAGAGGTTCTTGGACAGGTCCGCGAAGCAGTGGGGCGCTTCCTGGCTGAAACGTGCGAACCGGCCCGGGTCCTCGGCAAAGGCATGGCGCAGATCGAAACATTGGCGCAGGCCATCGGCATGCTGGTGCAACGCAGGCCAGGCGGATGTCTGGTCGCAACGCAGGGGCAGGGGGAGTACGGACACCATGGAAAGTAATCTGATTACTTGATCAACAACACATCACTGGAAAGAAGCACCGATAACTTCCTATAATTTATCTGATTTCCTGAAGAATTGGTAACCAAGTTACCAAAATGAATGTACCAACTTGTGGAGACAGCATGGGGTTCGATCTGGTCTTGTTCGGTGGCACGGGGGATCTGGCATGGCGCAAGCTCCTGCCCGCGCTGTTCCAGGCGTTTCGCCATGGCAGCCTGCCCGGGGGCGGCCGCATCCTGTGCATAGGGCGCGACGATCTGAGCGACGACCAGTACCGCGCGCTCATCCAGGGGCGCCTGGAGAAGGTGGAGCTGTCCAAGCGCCCCAGCGCCGAGGAGTTCTCGCGCTTTGCCGCGTTGCTGCACTACCTGCGCATGGACCTGTCCCAGCCCGCCGACTACGAGCGCCTGGCCACGGCGCTGAAGACCCGGGGCGCCGAGACGTTGGTGATGTACCTGGCCACCGCGCCCAGCCTGTTCACAACGGTCTGCGAGCAGATCGCCGCCGTGGGCCTGAACGGCCCGCAAACCCGCGTGGTGCTTGAAAAGCCGCTGGGCCACGACTTTGCGTCCAACCAGGCCATCAATGCCGCGCTGCGCAAGGTGCTGCGCGAGGAGCAGGTATTCCGCATAGACCATTACCTGGGCAAGCCCTCGGTGCAGAACCTGCTGGCACTGCGCTTCGGCAACGCGCTGTTCGAACCCCTTTGGCGACGCGAGACCATCGCCAACATCCAGATCACCATCGCCGAGGAACTGGGCGTGGAAAGCCGCGGCGGCTTCTACGACCAGACCGGCGCGCTGCGCGACATGGTTCAGAACCACGCGCTGCAACTGCTGTGCGCCATCGGCATGGAGCCGCCCATCAATGCCAGCGCCCATGCCATCCGCGATGAGAAGCTCAAGGTGCTGCAGTCGCTCAGGCCCTGGACGCCCGAGACCCTGAGCCAGCATGTGGTGCGCGGCCAGTACCTGGCCGGTGTCTCCCAGGGCCAGCCCGTGCCCGCCTACCAGCAGGAAAAGGGCGTGACGCCCGGCAGCCAGACCGAGACCTTCGTCGCCCTGCGCACCGAGATCGGCAACTGGCGCTGGGCCGGCGTGCCCTTCTACATCCGCACCGGCAAGCGCCTGGCGGGGCGCGATGCGCGCATCGTCGTCAACTTCCGGCCCGTGCCCCACCCCATCTTCCGCTCACCCCTGGCCGAGGCCAACCGGCTGGTCATCAACCTCCAGCCCAAGGACGGGCTGGAGCTGCACCTGCTGGCCCAGGGAGCGGCCCAGCAAGCCGAGCCTTCGCTGGCGCCCGTGCACCTAAACCTGGATTTCGACCAGCGCTTCGGCGCCCAGCGCGTGGGCGCCTACGAGCGCCTGCTGCTGGACGTGATCGCCGGGCGTCTGAACCTGTTCGTGCGCAGCGACGAGCAGGAGCAGGCCTGGCGCTGGGTGGAGCCCATCCTCCAGCACTGGCGCAACGAGCCCTCGGGGCCGCGCGGCTATGCGGCCGGCAGCTGGGGCCCCAGCGCGGCCAGCGCCATGATCGCGCGCGACGGGTTTTGCTGGAGCGAGGAGGTTTGAAGCACCCCCTGAGGCGCTGACGCGCCTTCCCCCTCTCTGCCCGCTATGCGGGGGAGGGGGACGACAGCATCGCTGCGGGGCGGCGCGGCCGGCGTAGGCCCTTGCTCGCTGTCACTGGCTTTGGTGCGCGCCAGTTTCAAGCGCCGCGCCCTGCCTGCCTATAGCCCGCCAGACACGGCGATTCATGCGGGAACCTACAATGAGGCCCCGAGAGATTGACCACACCATGAATCCTGCCGTGCCGGCTGCCGATGCCGCCCCCACTTCCTCCCTGATCGATCCCAAGCTGGCCATGGGCTGGATGCACACGGCGCGCTTTCTGACGACGGCCGCGCAGCTGCACCATCTGCCCAAGGTCGAGGTGCCCGAGATCGCCTTCGTGGGCCGCTCCAACGCCGGCAAGTCCACCTGCATCAACACGCTGACGCAGCAAAAGCAGCTGGCCTTCGCTTCCAAGAAGCCGGGCCGCACCCAGCACATCAACCTGTTCTCGCTGGGCAAGCAGGGCGTGACCGACGCCGTGCTGGCCGACCTGCCTGGCTACGGCTATGCCGCGGTGTCGCGCTCGGACAAGCAGCGCTGGCAGCGTGTGATGCTGAACTACCTGGTCAGCCGCGAAAGCCTGTCGGCCATCGTGCTGCTGTGCGATCCGCGCCTGGGCCTGACCGAACTCGACGAAGCCCTGCTCGATGCCATGCGCCCTCGCGTGCAGGAAGGCCTGAAGTTCCTGGTGCTGCTGACCAAGGCCGACAAGCTCACGCGCGCCGAGCAGGCCAAGGTGCTGTCCATCACGCGCCTGAATGCGGGCGGCGGCGAGGTGCGCATGTTCTCCGCGCTCAAGAAGCAGGGTGTGGACGAGGTCGCGCAGTTGCTGTGGCACTGGAGCCATCCCGAAGGCCTGGTACAGCCTGGCGCCGAAGTGCCAGCCACGGAGCCCGCCCCTGACGTCGCACCCGCGACGCCCGCAGCGCCCGACAGCCTCCAAGATTAGCGCCCGGAGGCGCTCGTGTGGCCAGCGCCCCGCAAGGAGCGCAACATGGTGACCACCTGCATCCACGAGCTGCCTCACGGCATCCATCTGCACTGTCGCGTCAGCGGCGAACCGGGCAAGCCCCTGCTGCTGTTCCTGCACGGCTTTCCCGAAGGCAGCTTCATCTGGGAAGGCCTGCTGGCGCATTTCGGCGCGCAATGGCGCTGCGTGGCTCCGGACCTGCGCGGCTTCGGCCACTCCAGCCAGCCGCAGGGTGTCGAGCACTACAAGGCCAGGCACCTGCTGCAGGACCTGGCGGCGCTGATCACCCTGGAAAGCCCCGGCGCGCCTGCGGCCTGCGTGGTGGCGCATGACTGGGGCGGAGCCCTGGCCTGGGGCCTGGCCAACCGCCACCCCGGGCTGATGCAGCGGCTCATGATCCTCAATGCCCCGCATCCCGGGGCCTTCTTGCGCGAGCTGCGCCACAACCCCGTTCAGCAGGCCGCAAGCCAGTACATGCACTTCCTGCGCCGCCCCGATGCGCCGGCCCTGCTGGCCGACGACGGCTGGCAGCGCATGCTGGGCTTCTTCCGCACACCGCAGGGCGAGCTGCCGGACTGGCTCACGCCTGCGCTGCAGCAGCGCTATCGCGAGCACTGGGACCTGGGCGTGCACGGGGCCTGCCACTTCTACGGCGCCAGTCCGCTGGTGCCGCCACGCCCCGGAGATCCTGCATCGGAAGCCGCGCTGCGCGACCTCAGGCTGCCACCGGAGATGCTGGACATCCGCGTTCCCACACTGGTGCTGTGGGGCGACAGCGACCCGGCACTGCAGCCGGCCCTGGTCGACGGATTGGAGCAATGGGCACAGCACCTCACGGTGCAGCACCTGGCCGGCACCTCGCACTGGGTCGTGCACGAGCAGCCCGATGCGGTGCGCGAGGCGCTGGCGGACTTCCTCTCCAGGCCCGCCTAGCGCAGGCTGTCAGTACACCGAAGGCTCGCCCTCGGGCCGGGTCTTGAAGCGCCGGTGCACCCAGTAGTACTGCTCGGGCATGGTGCGGATGGCGGCTTCCAGCTCGCGGTTCATGCGTGCCGTGTCGGCCTCGGCATCGTCGGTGGGAAAGTCCGTCCAGGCCGGCGTGATCTCGGCCACGTAGCCCGTGGGCGTCATGCGCGTATACATGCCCAGCACCTTGGCCCGACCCAGGCGCGCGAAGCGCGACAGTGAGGGGATGGTGGCCGCGTCCACGCCGAAGAAGGGCACGAAGACCGAATCGTTGCGGCCAAAGTCCATGTCGGGCAGCAGGTACAGCAGCCCGCCCTTGCGCAGGCTGGAGATGATGGGCTTGACCCCGTCGGCGCGGTTGAGCATGCGCACATCGCCGAAGCGCTGGCGCCCGGCCATGAACCAGGCATCGACGGCCGGATCGGGATGGGTGGAAAAGATGGAAGTGAAAGGCCGCGTGGTGTGCAGCGGCAGCGCCAGCCCGCCCGCATCCATGCTGTAGAAATGCGGCGCGAACAGGATGGTCGGCATCTCACCATCGAGTTCATGCACGGCGCCCTGCAGCTTCACCCGTGCTGCCACCACATCGCGCGACGCCGACCACAGCCAGCTGCGGTCCAGCCATGTCTGGCAAAAGACGATGAAGTTTCGGCGCGCCAGGTCCTTGCGCTCGGCCTCGGCCAGCTCCGGAAAGCACAGTGCCAGATTGCGCAGCGCCACCTTGCGGCGTGGTGCCGCGAGCACGAACAGCACACGCCCCAGCAAGGCTCCCAGCCCGCGCAACCAGGGCAGAGGCATCCAGGCCAGCGACCGCATCAGCCACACGCCGATACGCCCGCTCATGCCTGCACCCCGGTGCTGGCCATTTCACGGCGCGGCTGCTTGTAGCGCGCATAACCCCAAAGGTATTGCTGCGGGCACCGGCGGATGGTGTGCTCCATCGCTTCGTTGATCTGCTGCACGGCAGCTTCGAGATTCTCTGACAAGGGCACGGGCAACTCCTCAAGATACAGCGCATAGCCCCGCCCCCAGGACAAGCGCTCGCAACGGGCCACGATCACGGCAGCCCCGGTCTGCAGGGCCAGCCTCGCGGCCAGCGTCATGGTATAGGCATCACGGCCGAAGAATGGCGACCACACGCCTTGACCCTCGGGCGGCACCTGGTCGGGCAGCAAGCCCACGGCCGCGCCCCGGCGCAACGCCTTGATCATCTGGCGCACGCCGGCCAGGGTGGTAGGCACGGCCTGCACGCCAGGGCGATTGCGCGCCGTCTCCATGACCTGGGCCAGCCAGGGTTGGCGCGCAGGACGGTAGAGGATGGTGATCTCGCCGTGCTCGGCCGACCACTGCCGCGCCGCATGCTGGACCGACAGCTCGAAACATCCCAGGTGCGGAGTCAGAAAGATCACGCCGCGCCCGGCTGCATAGGCACGGCGTACGCACTCCTCATCGTGCATGACGCAGCGCGGCGGCGAGCCCATCCACATGCGCGGCAGCTCGGCCACCATGCGCCCGGCATGCCCCACCGCCGGAGCCACGGCGCTGAAGGCATAGCCCGCCTGACGGGCGTTGGCCAGAAAGCGGCGCCGATAGGGGGCCGAGGCCGCGAAGGCCACCCAGCCCATGAGTGCGCCAAGGGAGTGCAATAGCCACAACGGCAGTGCAGCGAACAGTCGGAACAGGGAAGGCATTAAAATGTGCGGGTCGCTGAGTTAACTGAGCAACTTGCAGAGCGACGTTAAACAATTCTGCTAAAGCGTTCGCCAAGGCTCCCGAAGCTTGGGCAACGCCCATCAAAAAAGCTGCAACCAAGGAGTTTATTCACATGGCGAACGACTTTCTTTTCACCTCGGAATCCGTCTCTGAAGGCCATCCGGACAAGGTGGCCGACCAGATCTCTGACGCGATCCTGGACGCCATTTTCGCCCAAGACCCGTACAGCCGCGTGGCGGCCGAGACACTGACCAACACGGGCCTGGTGGTTTTGGCAGGTGAGATCACCACCGGCGCGAACGTCGACTACATCCAGGTCGCACGCGACACCATCAAGCGCATCGGCTACGACAACACCGACTACGGCATCGACTATCGTGGCTGCGCCGTGCTCGTGGCCTACGACAAGCAAAGCCAGGACATCGCCCAGGGCGTGGACAAGGCCAGCGATGACGAGCTCAACACCGGCGCCGGCGACCAGGGCCTGATGTTCGGCTACGCCTGCGACGAGACGCCCGAGCTGATGCCCGCGCCCATCTACTACGCACACCGCCTCGTCGAGCGCCAGGCCCAGTTGCGCAAGGATGGCCGCCTGCCCTTCCTGCGCCCGGACGCCAAGAGCCAGGTGACCATGCGCTATGTGGATGGCAAGCCCCACAGCATCGACACCGTGGTGCTGTCCACCCAGCACAGCCCCGACCAGTCGGAGTCGGCCACGAAGATGAAGGCCAGCTTCACCGAAGCCATCATCGAGGAAATCATCAAGCCCGTGCTGCCGTCCGAGTGGCTCAAGGAAACCAAGTACCTGATCAACCCCACGGGCCGCTTCGTCGTGGGCGGACCCCAGGGTGACTGCGGCCTGACCGGCCGCAAGATCATCGTCGACACCTACGGCGGCGCCTGCCCGCACGGCGGCGGCGCCTTCAGCGGAAAGGATCCGACGAAGGTGGACCGCAGCGCCGCCTACGCCGCGCGCTACGTGGCCAAGAACATCGTGGCCGCCGGCCTGGCCCGCCAGTGCCAGATCCAGGTGGCCTACGCCATCGGCGTGGCACGCCCGATGAACATCACGGTCTACACCGAAGGCACGGGCGTCATCCCCGATGCCGAGATCGCCAAGCTGGTGGCCTCGCACTTCGACCTGCGCCCCAAGGGCATCATCCAGATGCTGGACCTGCTGCGCCCCATCTACAGCAAGACCGCAGCCTACGGCCACTTCGGCCGTGAGGAGCCCGAGTTCACCTGGGAGCGCACCGACAAGGCGGCCGCGCTGCGCGCAGCCGCTGGCCTGTAAACCCTCCGCAGGGGGCTTCACGCCCCCGCGTCAAGCACACAAGACCCCATGCCACGCGTATCGCGGCATGGGGTTTTTTCCATTGCAGGCCTTCTTACAATGCTCGTGCCTCGCGAGGGCCTGCCACCAACTCCCGGCTGCTAAACTGCCAGCGCTTTTCCCCGAGGGAGGCCATCTCCGTGGCCGATCCATCCGAAGTCCGCCATATCCGAGAGAAGACAAGAAGCAATGGCAACCTCCTCCAAAGCCATCTACGGGTTCAGCACTCTTTTGTTGCTCGCGGTACTGGCCGTCTATCTTCCCGGCCTGAGCAACGGCCTGCTGTTCGACGATATGCGCCTGACGGATGGCACCATTTTCGGAAGCTATGGCAGCCTGCTGCAATTCAAGCAGCGGACCTTGTCATATGGCAGCTTTGTCTGGATTGAGCAGATTTTCGGCGCCGGCTGGTGGAAGCAGCGCGCCTTCAATGTCGCCCTGCATCTGGCCACGGTGGCGGCCCTGTATGCACTGTTCAAGGCCTTGCTCACACATACGCGCTTTCCCCATGACATGGAAGAGCAACCGCATTTCCCGGCATCCCGCGATGCGGCCTTGCATCTGGGACTGGTGCTTTTCGCCCTCAACCCCGTCGCCGTCTATGCGGTCGGCTATCTCATCCAGCGCTCCATCGTCATGGCGACGCTGTTTGCCGTGCTGGCATGCTGGTCCTTCGTACGAGGCCTTCAGAGCGGACGGATCGCATGGCATGCGGCGGCCCTGGTGTGCTATCTGCTCGCCGTGCTTTCCAAGGAGCATGCCTTCCTGACCGTCGCGATGGTCGTCCCGCTCTATCTCTTCATCCGCCGCCCGGGCCTGAAACCCGCCCTGGCCATCATCGGCGCAACCTTGCTGCTGCTGGCCATTGCCTCGGCAGCGGTCTTCCATTTCTTCGGCCAACTGGTAGGGCAGATCTTTGACGAGCAATCCCTGGGCTATGCACGGCAGCTGGAAGCACTGCATCCCGGCATCACCTCCAGGATCTACCCACTGAGCATCCTGAACGAGGCAGCCCTGTTCTTTGCCTATGGCTTTCTGTGGGCCGTTCCCTATGTGGGCTGGATGTCCGTCGATCTGCGACCGGCATTTCCCCTGGGCCTGGGCTCCGTCTGGCATCTTGCGGGTGCATTGGGCTATCTGGCTTTGCTGGCCTGTTCCGTCTGGGCCTTGCTCAAACGCCCGGGCGTCATGGGCCTGGTGGCCCTCTGTCTTCTGTTTCCGCTGCTCTGGTACGCCACTGAATTCGCGACAGTCTGGCTGCAGGACCCCTTCGTGCTCTATCGCAGCTACCTGTGGGCCATCGCCATCCCGGGACTGGTGGCCATTGCACTGACGGGTGTCAAGCCTCGCACCATCTATATCGCAGGCATCTTCATCGGCATTGTGTTTGGGGCTCTGGCATTCGAGCGGGTACTGTCCCTCCAGGACGCCGGCACTTCCTGGGCGGATGCCGCCGAAAAGATCGACAAGAAAGCCCCGGCCAATGCCGTGGGCCGTGGCCGAGCCTTTCTCAACCTGGGTACCGCGCACGCAGACAAAGGCATGCTGGACCAAGCCTTGCAGGATTTCGCCACGGCCAATGCCCTGGGGGACCTGGGCGGCAATGCACTGTTCAACATGGGTGCCATTCTTTCCCAGCAAAGGAAGTTCACCGAGGCCTTGAATGCCTTTGATGCAGCGCAGTCCAAGGGCTTCAAGGGGCAGGCATTGCACTATCAGAAAGCCGAGGCCATGATGGCCATGGGCCAGTTGCGTCCCGCATTCGACGCCTACTCGCTCGCGCTGAATGAGCCTTCCGAGGACAGCGACAACGCCAGGCAGATGGAGCAGGCCATTCGCCTCAAGCGCGCGGAGGCCGCCATAGGCCTTCAGCAATACGCCATCGCCGCCGATGACTTCCGCCGTCTGCTGCAGGCATCGCCGAACGCTCACCGCCCAACCGTGGGACTGGGGCTGGCCCTTGTAGGCCAGGGCGACAGCGCGCAAGCCAAACAGTTGCTGGACGCTCTGATCGCCCGCAGCCCCAGCGCACCGGCCTACTATGGTCGGGCCATGGCCCACCGCGGCCTGGGCCATCTGCCCGAGGCGCTCAAGGACCTGGATCAGGCCATCCGACTGGAGCCACAGAATCCGCAGTATCGCCAGATCCGCAATCAGTTGAGCCCGGTGCCAGCGGCGAAGTAAACAGTCCGCACGATGGCCCTTCGCATCCTCCACGTCGGCAAATTCTTCCCCCCCTACCGGGGCGGAATGGAAGTCTTTCTTGCCGACCTGATCCACGAGCAAAGACGCCAGGGCATAGATGCCCATGCCCTGGTCCATGGCGATCCACTGCAGGATGATCCCTCCTGGCTGGAGCGTGTCCCCGTCCAGTTCAACCTGGTCTATGCACCGATGGCCATCGGCTTTCGGCGCGCGCTGGGCCGCGCCATCGAACGCGTCCAGCCCGACGTGCTGCACCTGCACCTGCCCAACAATTCGGCGTTGTGGGCGCTCACGCTGCCGATAGCCAGGCGTGTGCCCTGGGTGATCCACTGGCACTCGGATGTGGTGGTGTCCAACATCAAATGGTCGGTGGCCCTGGCCTACATGCTGTACCGCCCTTTCGAGCAGGCCCTGCTGGAGCGGGCCCAACAGGTATTCGCCACTTCGCCGCCCTATCTCGAGGCCAGCAATGCCCTGCGCGCCTGGCGCGGCAAATGCGAGATCGTCCCGCTGGGCCTGGATCTTCGAAATATTCCTCCTCCTGCGGTGCTATCACCCGGCCAGGGCTGGCGCCCAGACACGAGACTGCGCCTGCTCTCCATAGGCCGGCTTACCTACTACAAGGGTTTTGAAACACTGATCCGCGCGGTGTCGACCATGCCTGGCGTGGAGTTGCTGATCGCAGGCGAAGGCGAGCTGCGCACATCGCTGGCGGCACTGATCCGCCAATGCACCCCCGAAGGCAGACCCGCACCCGTGCGACTGACGGGTGCCGTCTCCGACGGGGAAAAGCATGCGCTGTTCGCCAGCTGCGATATCTTTTGCCTTGCTTCACGCGAACGCACGGAAGCTTTCGGCATCGTCTTGCTGGAGGCCATGCTGCATGGCAAGCCCTGTCTTGTGACCGACCTCCCAGGCTCGGGCATGCCCTGGGTGGTTGCGCATGCCCACGCCGGCCTGCATGTTCCCTTCGAGGACCAGGATGCATGGCGCAGCAGCATCGCGCGCCTTCAGCACAATACCGCCCTGCGACAGCGGCTGGGCCAGTCGGGGCACAAGGCCTTGCACCGGTTCTTCAGCATCGGCCCCTGCGAGCAAAGCGTGGCACGACACTACCGCAGCCTGGCACCGGATACTCGCCCTGCCAAGCCACGCCAGGGTCTGCTGGTCGTCATCTCCACACGCAACAATGAGACCGAGATCGGGCATCTGATACGCCGTGTACATGCGCTGGTGAAGGCCTCGGTTCTGGTCGTGGACAACCGCAGCACCGATGCGACCTGCCATGAAGCAGAAGAATGCGGGGCCCGGGTGCTGCGCCCATTGCTGGCCATGACCAATTGGGGCAGCTTGCAGACCGGACTGCGCTATGCGCAGACCCACGGCTTCCAGACCGTCGTCACCATCGACGCCGAAGGCCGATATGAAGTCGAGGAGCTGCCCGCCCTGTTGGCTCAACGTGAACAGGCAGACATGGTGGTTGCCTATTTTTCCGAGCGCAACAGCCTGGTACGACGCATCGCGTGGCAATGGTTTCGCTGGCTGACCGGCTTTGGCCTGCGGGACTTCGTTTCCGGCTTCCGCCTATACAACCGACAGGCCCTGGAGACGGCAACCTCCACGCAGGCAACGATGCTGGACTACCAGGACATAGGAACCTTGCTGCTCATGCGCCGGCAAGGCCTGCGGATAGCAGAAGTGGCCCTGCCACTGCATACGGCAAGAGTGAATCGTTCCAAGATCTTCAGATCATGGGGCAATGCCGTCCGCTATGCCGCAGTCTCTTCCCTGTTGAGCATTGCCCATGGCAGAGCCAGGCAAAGACCGCTTCACCCGCCACGCTAGCCCGTCACACCCGTTGCGCGACCCGGGCGTAGATGCCTACTGTACGCTCTGCGCACTTCTCCCAGGAAAACTGCGCGGATCGTGCCAGCCCCAGCGCCCTGGCCTGCTCTTGCCATATTTCATCCGCAAGACAGGCCTCCAGGCCATGCGAGATCTCCTCCAGATCGAGAGGATCCACCAACCAAGCCGCGCCACCCGCGACTTCCGGCATGCAGGATACCCTGGATGTCAGCACCGGCGTGCCACTGGCCAAGGCTTCGACAATAGGCAGACCAAAGCCCTCATAGAGCGACGGATAGGCCATCAATCGTGCCCCCGCATACAAGGCAGGTAGCCAGGATTGATCAACGTAGGAAATATAGCGTGCCCACCCCTGAGCCTGCGCCTTCTCAATGCATGCATGAATGGAATCTGAATTCCATCCCCTGGCTCCGGCAATCACCAGCGGCCAATCGCTCCTCATTCTCTCCGGCAGCATTCCATAGGCCTGAACGAGGCGCTCCACATTTTTTCTAGGCTCCACGGTCCCCACAAAAAGGCTATATTCCCCGGCCCTCAGGCCCAAGGCCTTCATGGCCGGCTCCAGCATTTCTGAGGAGCGAGGAAAAAAATCGCTCCCTGCGGCCAAATGAATGGCCGTGACTTGCTCCGGCGGCATCAAACCGTGTGCCAGGACTTCCTTCCGGACCGTTTCGGATACGGTGATGACATGGTTGGTCCGTGCCAGACTTTCGCCCAGGGCCATATTCATATATTCCACCCGAGCCCGTGGATGGAACTGTGGACATATGATATGGGAAAGATCATGAACTGTACTCACCGTCCTTCCCTTGAATGGAGGAACGATATAGTTGGGAGAGTGATAAACAGATTTCTCGTTACCACGCAGACGCCATTCAAAAATCGCAGGTGCCAATCTCTCATAGACACGCACGGCTATCCGGCTTCCTGCAAGTTTGTCGCGCAAAGCCGCCTTTTTCCTGTTGAGAGATATGGACACAAGGTCCGATGTCTCCAGCGCGCCCAAGGGGTCGCTGACCCAGCGCCCGGAGGAAAAATAGCGCAACCTCTCGATATCCTCATGGTATCTCACCCTCCTTGCCAGCTCGTAGGTGTAACGGCCAATACCAGTCAAAGGAGGGCGGAGGGCATCAGCCGCAAATATGACGTCGAGCTTCATGCACATATCCCATTGGGCAAGACCTCCGCTCCGAGGAGAAAAACAGTGGCATCATCGGACTCCATTTCCATGGCGTCCGGTATCTTTCCACAAAGCTTCTTGCAGCAGTCTTTTGCACTCGACAGCCCGACGGCTCCAGGAATGACCCTGAATGAGGGACTCCTTTCTATACTCCATCAATTTCCCGGGGTCACTCATCCATTGCAAGCACATATGGCGCAGCACCTTTTCTATTTCCTTATGGCTGTTCTTCACCACAATCCCCGCACCCATGCTTTCGATCAATTCCGCACCGGGATCGGAATCTTCTCCAGTCTGGATATGCAGTATCGGTCTTCCTGCACCAAGATACTCATAGACCTTCCCGGGGATCTGATAACTTTGTACGTTACCAATATTTACAAGCACGTCTGCCTGCCGCTGCAATTCAAGACATTCAAAATGACTTCTTTGCCCCAGAAATTCCACTCCATCCACACCATGAAACAGGTATTCAAATGCAGAATTATTGCCGGCAATAATAAAAGATATGCCCAGATCCTTCATCAGTGAAAGCGCTTTCGCCAGCTCGACCGGGTTTCTGAAATCTCTGTAAAAATTACCCGTGAACACGAGACGGAACCGGCAACCACCCGGGCGATCATTGACATCCGTCTGCCCTGACGGGAACCCCTGAGGCAGCACGAACATCTTTTTTCCAATGCCTTCCCCATGCCTCTGCTTCAGCAGATTCGAAACGCTGTCGGCTGTTACCCAAATGGAAGTGGCGCAAGAGACCACTTTTCTCTCGACCATCGAGTCCACTGCACGCCTCCAGCGCGGTGAATATGGAGTCAGCAGGGGATCACCCAAGTCCACGACCCAAGGAATATTGAAGCGACGGGCATGAGATCCTACAAATATATCAACTGCCGGTTCATGGGAACTTATCACCACGTCAAAATTTTCCGTCCTCAGCAACTTCCTCATTTTTCGAAGGGCGAACGGGTACCATTCAGATCTGACATCAGGGTATAAGACCACATCCAGAGCTGATCGCACCAACCGATAAGCACGAAAAGCCCATGAAGCATGCGATGACTTCATGTCAGCGGCATCTTCAGACCTTACATGCCTCTTCCTCGCAAGCCTTTGACTCAACCCAATGAATGGCCCAGGCCAAACGCGATGAATAGTTATCCGCCCATCAAGATCCATTGGAAATGCATGTTCAGCAGATATGTCCGGGCAGATGACATGAACATTCACCCCCAACTTGACCAGCTCATTGGTTAGATAAAACCATCTCAGAGCCTGGGCAGCCAATATTGGCGGAAACTCATACGCGACAAGCAGAATCTTCACGAAATCTGCTCTCTTAAAACGGAAACTATTCTTGCAGCGGCCTTCCCATCACCATACGGGGAAACGCCTCTCGCCATCTCCTTGTATGCCATTCCATCCTGCAACAGTCTTTGCGTCTGCTGCACGATGTATTCAGTATCCGCCCCCACCAACTTCACGACACCTTCAGAAACTGCCTCAGGACGCTCTGTTTCCTCACGTAGCACAAGCACCGGCTTTCCCAATGCGGGTGCTTCTTCCTGGACACCCCCGGAATCGGTCAGGATCAGATAGGATCTCTTCATTGCAGCGACAAAAGGCGCATAGTCCAATGGCTCACAAAGCATGAAATTCGGCTCATCCTTCAGGAACTCATGGGCTAAACCCTTGACATTGGGGTTTGGATGCACCGGGTAAAGAAACTGAACATCAGGATTCTGGCGCGCCAGGGTTTTCAACGCCTGGCAGATGCGATGCAATGGCTCCCCAAAATTTTCCCTGCGATGTGAGGTAATCAGGACCAGACGCTTTTCTGGATCCATGGGCACGCTAATTTCCAGATCCTTTTCAGCAGCCATCAGCAAAGCATCGATGACGGTGTTGCCGGTCACAGTGATGCTGCTGTCCGTTATTCCATCTCTCAGGAGATTCTGGCGTGAACCTTGTGTAGGTGCGAAATGCCAGCGCGCAAGCTTTCCCGCAATCACACGATTTGCCTCTTCCGGAAATGGATTCTGTACATCCCATGTCCGCAGCCCTGCCTCGACGTGGCCTATTGGTATTTTCCGATAGAAACAGGCAAGGGAAGCTACCATCACAGTCGTGGTATCTCCTTGCACCAGTACGGCATCAGGATTTTCAGACTCCAGCACCTCATCCATCTGAAGGAGCAGACGCCCGGTCAATTCCGCCAATTTCTGATTCGGTTTCATGATATTCATATCGATATCTGGCTTGATATCGAAAAAATCAAGAACCTGATCCAGCATCTGGCGATGCTGGGCCGTGGCCAGCACTCGCACCTCGGCCCAAGGCTCATTTTTTAGTGCGCGGATCACGGGCGCCATCTTGATTGCCTCTGGACGAGTACCAACGACGCAGCATATTTTTTTTCGACTCGAGTGCATGCAGCAATCCCCTTTTGGGAGCAATAGTGTCTCGCGACAATGAATAAAAATCCTTGACGGAATCCCAGTTGGTGCACTCTCGACCGGCGCGGAGAACGACAACGAACTCGCCAAACTGGTGGCTCATCCTGGCCTCCAGCACATCGAAATCCATCAATCCCATCGCACACAGCGGGGCAAACACCTTGGCTATCACATCTTCGAACTGGAAAACATGGGAATGAACACCTGGATGCCATCCATCAAGTGCTTTCCTCAGAGAATCAATATTCAATCTCTCTTCAACAATATTCTCCGCATTGATATAACCCTTGTCGTACAGCATCGCCGATTCCAAGGCATGCAATGCCTTCGCAGGAAATTCCGGCTGCAAGTGCTGAAATATCAGGTACGCCAGACTTGTGTCACTGCGGAATTTGTCGAAACTATAGCGCTTGTCCGGCAGGACAATCATGCAGTGACCACCGCGCTTGAGGAGTTTTCGCAATGTCTGGAAATAATCGACGAAACCGACTACATGTTCAGCCACATGGGCTGCGATGATCATGTCGAACTCGTCAGTGATCACATTGCAATAATTCTCATCCTTGCAGACATAGTCCACATGAATCACTGAGTCCGGATTTTCCCCAATTCGCATTGCATGCTGTCTCAGCTCATCGGTATCGTAGCAATCCAGTGTTTTCAGATCAGCCTCTGCTTTTCCAAGCGTTGGCCTGATAAATGGTCCTATTTCCAGAGCGGAGATGGGATGATTCAGATAAGGGAGAATAACCTCTCGCCTGAACTCCTCAAGGCTCCCATACCCCCCATCCATCTTTCCGGTGCCTTGCACATGCATTCCATTTCCTCCTGCCAGATAAAAATTATTCAACCTGATCTAGGCAGCCAATCGGGAGCGAAGATCGGAAGCACCGGCCCGGAAAATCTCCCTCATTGCCAACACCACTTGCTTGTTCTTTTTTTTCATCATTTCCCTGGAGACTCTATCAGGAAAAAATCCTGCCTCGAACTCATTTTCTGTCACATACGCATACCCCAATTCGAGAAAATCTCCCAGCATGGGAGATCGAACTACGGGTATCAAGCCAATCTCCATATACTCGTAAAGCTTGGTTGGACAGGCCACCCTATTCACTGCAGAGTCATCGCGAAGCACCAGGCCAAAGTCATGATTCATGTACTCCTGCACCAAATTGTCCTTTGGGCAAAATTTGAACCTCGGCTTCTTTAGCAGCTGCTTCTTTTTGGCGTCTTTTTCGATAACCTTCCAATCCTGTGAAAGAAACTGAAAATCAGCCACGCCATGCGTCGCAGCGGCAAGCTCCAGCATGGCGTCCACATTCTGCCAAATCTGTATACCTCCCGCGTATACGACCCGGACAGGGAGTTCACTTTCACCCTTGGCATCACCCGTGTTGGCTGGAAAATGCATTTCCTCAACAATCGGCAAGACAATCACCTTTGGATTGATCAGCGGATACTTTTCCCGGTAGTGCTTTTGCATTGCCCGCGTCACCATCACACAGGCTTTTGCCTTTCGAAGCACCTCCTGCTCAATGGCTTCATATTTTTCGACCAGTTCAGGACGCCCAAGCATCACCTCCTCTTCCGGAACGATTCCATGAAAATCAACAATGCACTTCCCGGAGTCCAACCACGGCACAATGAACTCGGCAAGGTGAATGGTATGTATATATACAGTATTCACCGATGCATAAATACTGTCCAAGATCCCCTTGTAGTCGGGACTGCTTGGCGAAACACAGATCTCCCACGCATTCTCTTCTACCTTGGAAAACCTGGCCTCCTCGGAATTGTTTTGCGATATATGGATATAGAGTCGCACACGCTGCTTAATAATCTCGTCCACAGCTCCGATCCGGCTCATCCAGCCTTCCTTCACCTTCTTTTTCGAAGGGAATGGAGCAACTATTGCGATCTCTATATTCTCAAGCATATTCACGAATCTTTCTCATCGATTGCAATAAATCAATGTACTTCTCGACCGTGCTGCCAATTGAATATTCAGGAAATTGTTCAGCTGCACCAATGGCTTTTTCCAGAAATTCCGAGTACTCTCCCAATACCTTCAGCATGGCTTCAGCAAGCGAATCAACCGCAGATTCGGGCATCTCCATCAGGAATTCATTCACATTCTTGACATCAAGCTCCTGTTGGGAAAGCGCACAGCCTTGCGCGATATAAACATGCCCATAAGCCTCCTGTAACTCCTGTGCCGCACCTGTCGCAGACAGAATTGCGGGAAGGCCAAAGAAGGACAATTCAAGCGTGGCGATGCTGAAGCCCTCCAAGAGGGAAGGAAGAATGCCGACATGGGCTGATGCCATCAGCTTGGACAGTTCACGCCTGGACAGTGCGCCAGCAAGCGTGACAGACTCGGAAACCCCCAATCGCTCGATATCTTCATTCAATTTGGAAAAAATATCCGGATAACCATCCATGGCTCCGGCCATCACAAGCTGTGCACCCGGATATTTGCGCTTTATCCGGGCAAACGAGTTCACAATCAGCCGATGGTTCTTCTGCGGGTGCAGATTTGCAATATGCAGCAACACAGGAGCACTTCTTGCATCCAGTCTCTTCTTTCGAAGTAGATCCAAAGGTGGCCGAATCAGATCCAGATTATTCAGTCCATTGTTTATCAGCGACACCCTTGCAGCATCGACACCCAACTCCTCCGCGGAGAATTTTGCAACAAACCCGGATACTGCAACGAAATGAGCAATATCATTTCTCCGCATATCCGCAATCGCCCTGTTTCCTTTTTGCCAATAATATGCATTGTGAATCACCTCAAGCACGGGAATGCCTGCCGCTCGGAATGCATCCAGAGAGAAATAACAATGATGGGTAATAGCTATCGCATTGACCGACTTGGCAATGGCTGATTTCAGGGCTTCTTTGTTCTGGTGCAGTTCCATGACCTCGATGCCGTGCGATCTCGCTTCTGCAGCACTTCGCCCACCATCCTTAGCCACCAAAATCTTGCATTGAATTCCTACCTGACGAAAATTCAGACACAGGTCAATCACGACTCTCTCGACACCACCATCATGAAATGCATCGACAAGCATTATCACCTGCTGCGTCGGGCCGGCTGAATTCACCTTGTCCGAATCAATATTCACGAATCCAATTGAATCGTCAGGTGGAGCCGTCCCCTCCGGAGGCTTGACATGTGGCTCGGGTCTGCTTGCCATGGAAATAGACAGCTTATCCCACAAAAAACCAAATGTATGCCGAATGGCTCCCCCCAGGCCCAGCTCAGACCTGACTTCAGAGAACTGGCTATAACGCCATAGCGCATTTTTAACGAACCGCTCCAGCCCCCCTTCCGGAGCCCTCTCCGCAGCTTGCAGGTTGAATACTCCGGCCTTTCTCTCGACCTCGAGCCTCCGGAGGTCATTCAAAAGTCGATTGGAATATTCACAGTACTCATTACCCCATTTTTTGTAATGAATGATCTGTCGCTCAAAGAATCCCGTTGATTCCTTGAAGAGCAAGTGTGGCGACAGGTCTGCCTTGTCCAGCGCAGACAGGAGATATGCAGCTCGGGCTGCCTTGTCAAAAAGTTGAGACATCTCTGCCAGACCGAATGACAAAGGTCTGGACTGTTCGCCTGTGATGTTTACCCATGATCCCGACGAGAGGCGCTGGCACTCGTCGATCGAGCGCAAAAGATACTGTTTTGCAGCAGGCAGATCACGTTTTTGGAGAGCAAATCTTGCCAGGCAGAACAATGCATCCAATGTCTTGTTTCCAAGTATCGGACTATAGGGCAATACATCTATCTTGGCGCATTCCGAGTAAAAGAAAGATGCATCGCCAGTTCGACCCTGCTTTCGAGCCAACTCCCCTGCGGCGAACAGCAAAGATACTTGCCAGCGAATCTGATGGGCTGTTGGTGGCGAAATTGCGGCATACCTGCGTACATCCTCCTCAAGGGCCTTGACCGTGGTTTCCGCAGTTTCTGGCTGCTCGATATGAAAGTAGATTCGACCGCACAGCGCCGCGCCATAATCAACCGACTCAGGATCACAAGAGGCCAGGACACGTTCTTGCATTTCTGCAAGTCGCTCCTTGGAGCCCATGCGCATGCCAATCGTTACCATCCCCTTCAGCAACCAGGGATTCTGATAGTCGCGCGCAAAGGCTGCCACATTGAAGCCTGGGTCTTCTGGCAAATTCCATGCTGTTTCTTCGTATGGAATGCCTTTACCCTCAAGAGGATCAGCCATCCCCAGCAATAGCACCCACTCAGACTCTTGCTCAGGCGTTGCATCGGCCGGAACATTGACCCACTTGCGGCTTTCATTTGGACATTTGAGCGCACCTCCTGCTGTTTGCAGGAATCCTTGCTCCAGCAGGAAAAACTGCCCGACCTCAGCAACCAGGCGCTCCCAGGTATAGACATGAAAATGATGCGGATTGGGGTCTTTGCCTGTCTCATCAACCCAATTGTTGGGTGCACAGACCATGACCCTTCCCGAAGGTTTGAGCACGCGCCTCAGCTCCCGAAGGTATGCCATCGGTTCTGGCACATGCTCGATCGTCTCGAAGGCAGCGATAAAGTCCACGCTATTGTCAGGAATGGAGCTCAGCGCCTGGGCATCGCCGCACCTGAACTCCACCCCCCCCGGCTGCCCATAGTTGGCTTTCGCATATGCAATGCCGAAATCGCTGAGATCCACACCAATGACTGATTTGGCTTTGGATGCATTGTAGAGAATATGGCTTCCATAACCTAATCCACATGCCACATCAAGGACATGGTCTCCAGGGCGTATGAAATCACATGCCTTGTAATAACGAATGCAGTGGGCATCGGATCTTCTTCCAGTTACCCGCAGCATGTCGTTGTGAAGCATCTTCTCTTCTTCAAGCACAGAGAGATCAAATTCCACGAGTGCCTTGGCCGGTATTTTTTCCAGAATGACAAATACCTGCCAACCATCCTTATTAAGCGCTTCGTAATCGTTGACGTAATAATAAAGAGGATGCTTCCGAAATCCCGCCTCGAAGCACCGGTCCTCCCACCAGGCGCGCCCCTCGATTGTCAGATGCCAATGGCCATCGCGGTCTGGTGTGGTTGCTATCTGCAGGAAAACATATCGCGAAGAAACACGATACATCTCGCGCAGTGCTGCCGGAACATCTTCTGGAGCCAGGTGTTCAAGACAATCTGTCGAAACAACAGCATTGAAATGCTCATCCGGAAATGGAATCGACAGGACCGAGCCTTCGAAGAATCGATTCTTCCATCGTGCGTTTGCGCGCTCCACCACCACGGATGAAATATCCATGCCTACCGCATCGATATCCAGCGAAAGAAGCTCCTCAATCAGATACCCCTCGCCACAGCCGATATCAATTGCGGACCCATATCCACAGGTTTCCGCAATCAATCGGGCTGTTTTTTTCAGGTCACTGCTGCGCTCGCCGACTCGATCAGAACGCTGCCAATAACCATCATAGAGAGTCTTGTAGTCAAGTTCATTCTTGTTCTGCATCATCCCACCTCGCCTTCATGCACAAATCTGTCAGTCCACCAAAAAAATACTCATTCTTACGCATCAACACCTGGAAGAACGCAGCCTCGTCCTTCCAATGGAGAATCCGCTGCGCCCCATAGTCCGGGCTCTCTTCGTGAGATATCGCTGCCTGGATTTCATAAAGATTCGCCCCTAGTCGACAATCAAATTCCAGCCACACGACAAACTTTTCACCAGCGCTGAATCTTCTATTCCAGAATATCAGCTCATCCGAGCCGCTTGCCATGATTCGCATATCTTGATTCAAAGTCCCCCAGGAATGAATCTTTATCCCCTCACGATTGCGAACCCTTACGGCAACATTCAGATTTGTGGCGTCAATCCTGGAAAGGCACTCCATCCGAACACGGACAATATCTCCCGGATAGAATACGCTCCCCGGATTTCCATCGCTATCAAACAGTGCCGTTGTCAATATCTCGACACCGCCATCCCCAAACGACAGATCATCTGCTGGTCCAGACGGAGGTCCCTGCTCGATTTCATTTTCCGAGGAATTCGTACCAGATGATGAATCAATGGAATCCGCCCCCACCCTGGAAGTCTTCAGCTGAATATCTTTCATCGCCTGGATGAAGTAGGCAGACTCTTCCTCATGCATCAGCCTTCTGTAGTCCAGCAGCACCTGGGATGACGCACCAGAAGAGACACATGCGCCTTTTTTGAGCAGGATTGCCCGCTCCGTCAGCGTTCGCACCGCCTCCTGATCATGTGAAACAAAGAGCAGGGTAACGCCGTCTGCACGCAGTTTTTCGATACGACGAAAGCAGCGCTTTTGGAAAAGCGCATCCCCTACAGCAAGCGCCTCATCGACGATCAGAATATCTGGCTCAAGCTGCACTTGAACAGCAAAAGCCAGTCGCACCAGCATCCCGCTGGAGTAGGTTTTGACCGGCTGGTCCAGAAATCCGCCAATATCCGCAAATGCCGCAATACTATCGAACCGTGCATTGACCTCATCACGACTCATACCCAGCATCAGGGCATTCAAATACACATTTTCTCGACCCGTGAATTCTGGATTAAACCCTGACCCAAGCTCAAGCAGTGCGGCAACCCGCCCGAATGTTTCAACAGTTCCCTGCGTCGGATCGAGTGTTCCTGTAATAATTTGAAGCAGCGTACTTTTTCCACCGCCATTGCGCCCCAAAATACCGAACGCCTCTCCCTTCCTGACTTCAAAATCAATGTCCCTGAGAGCCCAGAATTCGCGATAGTAATTTCTCTGCGGCATGCCTGCAATTTTCTGCAGCCTGGGGAGGACTATTTGCTTCAACCTGTCACGAGGCTGGTCATAGATTTGATAGCACTTGCTCAGCCCGTCAACCTTGATCGCAATATCAGATGACATCGGCAAAACCTTTCCGCATCTTCTGAAACCAGGCAAATCCGGCCCAGGCGATCGCGGCTGCGACACACATCTGCAATGACCAATTCAACCAGTCAACCCCATGGCCCCAGATCATTGCACCCCTGGCCTGCTCGAGAATATCTGCAAGTGGATTCAGCCGGACGATGACCTGATATTTTTCCGGCAGCGTGGAAACCGGGTAGAAAACGGGGGAAAGAAACATTACCACCGTGGTGATCACGCCCACGACATGCACGATGTCACGCAGATAGACACTCAATGATGCCAGTATCCACGAACAACCCAGAATCAGAAGAATCAAAGGAAGAAGAATGATTGGCAGATACAAAATACTCAACGGAGGAATTCCAAAAAATATGAGATAGAAAACCATCCAGACAGATACACTGATAACAAAATGGAAAAGAGCAGTACCCAGTGCAACAAGAGGCAGCACTTCCAGCGGAAATATTATTTTCTTGACATAATTGACGTTGTTGACGACCAGCAATGGTGCACGCCCTATGCATTCGGAAAATATATTGAAAACCATCAAGCCAGAAAACAGAATCATTGCAAATTCCGTTTTCGAGTCACTCCCTCCAGACCAGCGCGCCTTGAAGACCACGCTGAACACGAACGTATAGACGATCAACATCAGCAGCGGATTGAAGAATGACCACAACAAGCCCAGCGTTGCACCTCGATAGCGGCCAAATATATCCCTCTCTATCAAGCTGAATATCAAACTGCGATTGACGGCAATAGATTTAAATAGCTCCAACGGCGAAACTGATCGAGCGGCATGAGGATTCATTCGATATCCTTTGTATTATTCTTCATCAATATCCGGCGATCCATTTCAACGGACGTCATCCCCGGCCATAGACGTCATCGAAACGCACGATGTCATCCTCGCCCAGATAATCGCCAGACTGCACTTCAATGATTTCCAATGGCTCCAGACCTGGATTTCTCAATCGATGAAGATGCCGCACGGGAATATAGGTGGATTCGTTTTCACGCAGTTGAAAGCTGCGCTCGCCATGCGTGACCTCGGCAACGCCCTTGACCACGACCCAGTGCTCTGCCCGATGCTGGTGCATCTGCAGACTCAGGCTGGCGCCGGGGTTGACGACGATGCGCTTCACCTGGAATCGCTCGCCACCATCGATGCGGTCGTACCAGCCCCAAGGGCGGTGCACCTTGCGATGCGACGAAGCCATCTGGCGGTTTTGCGCCTTCAATTCGGCAACGACTTTCTTGACATCCTGTGTCCGGCGTTTGTCCGCCACCAAGACGGCATCGGCTGTTTCAACCACGATGATGTTGTCCAGGCCCACCGTGGCGACAAGGCAGGTCTCCGAGAACAGCAAACTGTTTTGGGTATCGATCGCCAGGGTCTGGCCGGCATGGGCATTGCCTCGGGCATCGTGAGGCAGCACCTCCCACAAGGCGTCCCAGGCGCCGAGGTCGGACCAGTCTGCATCCAGGGGTACCACATGGGCTGGGATGCCCAAGTCCTGACGGACCGGCAGATGCTCCATGACTGCATAGTCGATCGAGTCGGAAGGGCAATCGCCGAAGGCCTCGCCTTGAGGTCGGATGAAGTCCAGATCACGGCTGCTGTGCTCGACGGCAGTCTGGCATGCCCGCAGCATCTGCGGCTGCAACGCAGCCATGGCCTTGAGCCATTGTCCTACCCGGACCATGAACAACCCGCTGTTCCACAGGTAATTGCCACTTTCCAGATAGGCCCGGGCCACCTCCAGACTGGGCTTCTCCTCGAAGCGCCGGATGGCAAAAGCGTCGAAACCCTCCACTGCCAGGGACTTCTGAATATAGCCATAACCTGTCTCCGGCCGATCCGCCACGACACCGAAAGTCACCATGGATCCCTGCCGAGCCAGTTGCCAGGCGGTGTCCAGGGCTTGGTGCAGCCGCTCCAGGTCACGGATGACATGGTCGGCCGGCATGGCAAGCAGAACATCGTCCGCATCGGCCACCAGGGCTGCGAGTGTCAGCGCGGGCGCCGTATTGCGTCCCACGGGCTCCAGCACGACCCTTGCGCCAGGGATGCCAGCCTCCTGCAATTGCTGGGCCGCCAAGAATCGATGTTCGCTATTGCACACCACGATCGGCGAGCGCCTTGGAATGTGGGGCGCCAGACCATCGAGCCGCTTGACAGTATCCTGCAACAGAGAAGTGCCCGTCCCTGCCACTGCAAGAAACTGCTTGGGATAGGCTTCGCGCGAAAGAGGCCAAAGGCGGGTACCGGAGCCGCCGCACAAGATGACGGGAAGCAGGGCGGATGTCATGGGGTCGGAGGCTCGGACGGGGCCTGGAGGAGGTCCGCGGCATCCGCCTCGAGCATCGCGAGCCGCTGATTGAGCCGCCGCACATCGCGCTCGATGCGGGTGTTGACCATGTCGGCATGCAAGGCCTTGATCAACAAGACGATGCAGGCCAGCAGCAGCAGCATGGCGGGCGGATAGCTGATGCCAAGCGCCGCTGCCAGACGGTTGATCATCCCCGGCCAGACCCCCAGCACGACGGCCGCCGCGGCAACCAGCACCCAGAAAAGGCCATGCATGAGATACAGATGATCGCGGCGAATCAGGTACAGGATCAGCGCAGCCAACCCCACACCCATGAAAGTCGTTGTTACCTGAAGGGATGCCATGGTGATAATCAAAACCTACCGAAAGTAGCCAATCGCGCCGCAAGACTGGGCAAATGACGGCCTGAAACGCTCCAATCCGCCCACGGAATACGTAAAACTTCCCATTGTAGGTTCCGCATCATGTGCTGTTGGCTGCCAGCCCCGGCTGCACCATCCCTTTCCTTGACAGGGTCACGCCCCCTTGTTTTCGCCAGCGCAAGCCTGACCACACCGGGCAGAAGGTAACGGCCCGGGCTGTTGCCGCACTACACTGAAGCCTTGATTTCCGGCACGTTCCAAAGCGCTTGCCTGCGAACTACCACTCATGCCATCTCCCAACCTCCACCTCCTGCTCATAGACCCCCAGAACGATTTCTGCGATCTGCCTGCCGAATGGTGTGTCCATGGTGTGGGCCCCAGCCTGCCCGTGGCGGGTGCCCATGCCGACATGCAGCGGCTTGCCGGGTGGATACGGCGCGAGGGCGCACGGCTCGATGCGGTCACGGTGACGCTGGACTCGCACCAGCGCTACGACATCGCCCACCCGGCCTTCTGGCGCACGGGAAGTGGCGCGGATGTGGCGCCGTTCACGCCCATACATGCGGCCCAGGTGCGTGCCGGGCAATTCCTGCCACGTGACGATGGCGCCCTGCCGCGTACGCTGGCCTATCTCGACGCGCTGGAGGCCCAGGGGCGCTACACACTGATGGTCTGGCCGGTGCATTGCGAGGTCGGCAGCTGGGGGCACGGCGTGCATGCCGATGTGCTGGCCGCCTGCGGGCAGTGGCAGCAGCAGCGCCAGCGCGCCGTATGCAACGTCTTCAAGGGGCTGAACCCCTGGACCGAGCACTACAGCGCCCTGCTGGCCGAGGTCCCGGACCCGGCCGATCCGGCCACCCAGCTCAACACCGCACTGCTCGCGCGGCTGGCCGAGGCCGATCTGCTGGTGGTTGCCGGCGAAGCCAGCAGCCACTGCGTGCGCTCCACGGTGGAGCACCTGGTGGCGCATCTTGCGCATCCCGAGCGCATCGTGCTGATGCGCGACGCCATGAGCCCGGTGGCGGGCTTCGAGTCCGCGCACCATGATTTCCTCTCAGCCATGCAGGCCCGCGGATTGCGGCTGGCCTCCAGCCAAGAACTCAACCTGTAGGGGCAAGCCCCGCACCTGCGCATGCAGCGCCCGACTCCCAAGCACCGCACCATGGCTCCCATCATCACCAGCCTGCTCGACACCGATCTCTACAAGTTCACCATGTGGCAGGCGATGCTGCACCGCAATCCGCAGACCGAGGCCGAGTACGAGTTCGTCTGCCGCACGAAGACGGCCTTCCCGCTGTCCGAGCTGCTGCCGCAGGTGCAGCAGGAACTCGATGCCCTGTGCGCGCTGCGCTTCACGCCCGAAGACCTGGCCTACCTGGGTGGCCTGCGCTTCATGAAGAGCGACTTCATCGACTTCCTGCGCATCTTCCAGTTCCAGCGCGCCTTCATCCGCGCCTGGGCCGATGGCGACACGCTGCACATCGAGGCCAAGGGGCCCCAGGTCCATGTGATGGGCTTCGAGATCTATGTGCTGGCCATCGTCAACGAGCTGTATTTCCGGCGCTTCGACGCCCAGGCAGCGCTGTCCGAGGGCCGCCGACGCCTGGCCGGCAAGATCGAGCGCCTGCGCCACCTGGCCTGCGAGGCAAAGCTGCGCAATCCGTTCGAGCTGTTCGACTTCGGCGTGCGCCGGCGCTTTTCCGGGGCCTGGCAGCGCGAGGTGGTGCAGGCCTTCGCCACGCAGACCGCGCAGTGGTTCAAGGGCACGTCCAACGTGCTGCTGGCCCGGGATTTCGGCATCGTGCCCATTGGCACCATGGCCCATGAGTACCTGCAAAGCTACCAGGCCCAGGGCGTGCGCCTGCGCGACTTCCAGATCGCGGCCCTGGAGGACTGGGTGCAGGAGTACCGTGGCGACCTGGGCATCGCCCTGACCGACACCGTGGGCATGGACGCCTTCCTGGCAGACTTCGACATGTACTTCGCCAAGCTGTTCGACGGGCTGCGCCACGACTCGGGCGACCCCTATGCCTGGGGCGAGAAGGCCATCGCCCATTACCAGAAACTGCGCATCGACACCCAGGCCAAGCGCCTGGTCTTCTCCGACGGGCTGGACCTGGACACGGCGCTGGCCCTGTACCAGCGCTTTGCCGACCGCATACAGCTGGGCTTCGGCATCGGCACGCGGCTGACCAACGACATGGGGCTGGAGACCATCAACATCGTGATGAAACTCACCCATGCCAACGGCCAGCCCGTGGCCAAGATCTCGGACTCGCCGGGCAAGACCCTGTGCAACGACGAAACCTACCTGGCCTATCTGCGCCAGGTGTTCGGTCTGGCCCAGCCCATGGCCGCCTGAGCATCGAGGGCCACACCATGCTGCGCATCACCATCGCCCAATTCAACCCCACCGTCGGCGACATCGCCGGCAACGTGCGGCGCATGGCCGAGGCCGCCGCCCGGGCCGCGCACGAGCAGGCCGACCTGCTGGTGTTTCCCGAGCTGTCGCTGTGCGGCTACTACCCTGGCGACCTGCTCGATGAGCCGGCCTTCCTGCTGCGGCTGGAGGACGGCCTGCGGCAATTGCTGCAGGCCTCGCGCCAGTGGCCGCGGCTGCACTGGGTCGTGGGCGCGCCCATGCGTGCCCAGGGCCCCGGCAAGCCGCTGCACAACAGCCTGCTGGTCCTCCAGGACGGCGCCGTGCGTCTGCGCTACGACAAGCAGCTGCTGCCGACCTACAACATCTTCGACGAGCGCCGCCACTTCGAGCCCGGCCCCGACGCCGCCAAGGTGCTGCGCATCGGCCAGGCTCAGGTGGGCTTTCTGATCTGCGAAGACGGCTGGAACGATGCGGGCGCCGACTACGCCACCAACCCGTTCGCGCGCATGGCCGACGCCGCGCCCGATCTCGTGGTCAGCATCAACGCCAGTCCCAGCCACCTGGGCAAGCGCGAGCAGCGCCATGAGGTCTTCGGCCAGGCGGCCACGCGCCATGGCCTGCCCATCCTCTATGTGAACCAGATCGGGGGGCAGGACCAGATCGTCTTCGACGGCGCCTCGTTCGCTGTCGAGCCGCAGCGGGGCGTGGTCTTCGAGGCCGAGCGCTTCGTGGAGGACCTGCGCACGCTGCAATTCGACGATGGGCGCTTCCTCGATACGGCCGGCCAGCCCTGCGCCGCCGTGCCGGCCCGGGGCCTGCCGACCATGGAGTTCTACCGGCGCCAGATCGTGCTGGGCCTGCGCGACTATGCGCGCCGCTGCGGCTTCACGCGCGCCGTGGTCGGCAGCTCGGGCGGCATCGACAGCGCACTGACCCTGGCCCTGGCGGCCGAGGCCCTGGGCCCCGACAACGTGGTGGCCGTGACCATGCCCTCGCGCTTTTCCTCCAGCGGTTCGGTCGATGACTCGGTGGTCCTGTGCCGCAACCTGGGCATCACGCTGCACGAGCACCCGATCCGCGACCTGGTCGACGGCTATGCGCGCCAGTTCGAGAGCAGCTTCGGCCAGCCGCTACGCGGGTTGCCGCTGGAGAACCTGCAGGCGCGCATCCGGGGCACCACGCTGATGGAGTACTCCAATGCCTTCGGCCACCTGCTGCTGACCACGGGCAACAAGTCCGAGATCTCGGTGGGCTACTGCACGCTGTACGGTGACACCAACGGCGGCCTGGGCCTGCTGGGCGATCTCTACAAGACCGAAGTCTTCGCGCTGTCGCGCCACATCAACGAAAGCGCGGGCCAGGAACTGATTCCACAGGCCATCATCGACAAGCCGCCTTCGGCCGAGCTGGCACCGGACCAGAAGGACGAGGACAGCCTGCCGCCCTACCCGGTGCTGGACGAGATCCTCAAATACGCCATCGAGGGCCGGCACCTGTCCACGGCCGAATTCACGGCGGCCGAAGCCTTCGTGAGGCAGCTCCAGGGCCGAAGCGGTGGCGCCGAGCTGGTCGAGCGCGTCCAGCGCATGATCTTCCGCAGCGAATACAAGCGCCGCCAGGCCCCCCCCATACTGCGCGTGCGCCCGCGCGCCTTCGGCACGGGGCGCCAGATGCCCATTGCCGCCCATTACGAGTGAATCCCGCCAGTCCGTCTATGCAAGAGAACGCCGCCATGGGCGCCCCTACACAATCCCCTTCCGTCGACGAGCACGTACACACCGCCGTGCTGATCGGGCGCTTTCAGCCCCTGCACAACGGCCACATGGCCCTGCTGCGCGCGGCGCTGGAGCGCGCCGGGCAGGTCGTCGTCGTGCTGGGCAGCGCCTGGCAGGCGCCCAATCCCAAGAATCCCTTCAGCTGGCAGGAGCGTGCGCAAATGCTGCGCGAGGCGCTGCCACCGGCCGACGCGGCCCGCCTGCACTGCGTGCCGGTGCGCGACTACTACAACGAGCCGCTGTGGGTCCAGGCCGTGCAGCAGGCGGTGCAAGCCCATGTCCCCGAAGGGGCCGGCGTGGCCCTGATCGGCCACTTCAAGGACGCCACCAGCAGCTATCTGGCGCGCTTTCCGCACTGGCGGCTGATCAGCCTGCCACGCCTGGGCCAGTTCGACGCCACGCCGCTGCGCGACATCTACTTCGGCGAGGCCGGCGTGGACTTCGCAGCCCTGTCCGAACAGGTGCCGCCAAGCACCCTGCAATTCCTGCGCCAATGGGCCACGACGCCCATCCATGCGCAGATGCGCGAGGAATGGCGCGTGCTCACCGGCTATCGCAAGGCCTGGGCCGTGGCCCCCTATCCGCCCGTCTTCGTGACCGTGGACGCACTGCTGCGCTGCCGCGCTGCGGGCGGCGAGGACACCGTGCAGGACCAGATCCTGCTGATCCGCCGCGGCCACGCGCCCGGCCAGGGCCTGTGGGCGCTTCCGGGCGGCTTCCTGGAGCCGCGCGACACGCTGTGGCAATCCTGCCTGCGCGAGCTGCGCGAGGAAACCTGCGCCACCCTCGACGAGGATGCACTGCGGGCCGCGCTGCAGTCCGTACAGGTCTTCGACCACCCCGACCGCAGCCTGCGCGGGCGCACCATCACCCATGTGCACTACCTGGATCTGGGCATGCTGCCGGCCCTGCCCCCCGTGCAGGGCGGTGACGATGCGGCGCTGGCGCGCTGGGTGCCCGTGGCCGATCTGGCCGGCATGGAAAGCGCGTTCTTCGAGGACCATTTCCAGATCCTGCGCCAGTTCCTGCCCATCCCCGAGCAGGGTGGGACGGACACGGACGTGAAAATCGGCTAAAACCGGGGATTGCGGCGCCATCTTGCACCGCACACCCCTTGTTTCCCGTGTTTCCGTCCCGCGTTTGAATGACCACACTACAGATCCGACCCGCCACCCCCGATGACGCCGAACTCATCGTCCGTTTCGTGCGCGAACTCGCCGTCTATGAAAAAGCCGAACATGAGGTGCTGGCCACGCCAGAGCATGTGAAGCGCACCCTGTTTGCCGACAACCCCGCCGTCTTCGGCCTGATCTGCCTGCATGGCGACCGGCCCGTGGGCTTTGCCGTGTACTTCTTCAACTACTCGACCTGGCAGGGGCGCCACGGCCTGTACCTCGAAGATCTCTACGTCACGCCCGAGGCGCGCGGCCTGGGCGCGGGCACGGCGCTGTTGCGCCGCCTGGCCCAGATCGCCGTCGAGAAGGACTGCGGCCGCTTCGAATGGAGCGTGCTCGACTGGAACCTGCCCTCCATCGAGTTCTATGACCGTCTGGGCGCCCTGCCCCAGAAGGAATGGATACGCTACCGCATGACGGGGGACACCCTGCTGGCAATGGCGCGCGAGGCCTGAGGCAAGTCCCTCGCCTCCATCACTCCGGCTCCACGCCCTGGCGCAGCGCCTGCTCGACCACCTCGCGCGTCAGCGTGGGCACGAAGGTCTCGATGAAGGCGTAGGCGTAGCCACGCAGCCAGGCCCCCTTGCGCAGGCCCAGGCGCGTGGTGTTGACCTCGAACAGGTGGCCTGCGTCCAGCGTGCGCAGGCCGACGTCGCGCTCGGCGTCCAGCGCCACCGACGCCACGATGCCCACGCCCATGCCCAACTCCACATAGGTCTTGATCACGTCGGCATCCATGGCCGTCAGCACCACGTCGGGCTCCAGGCCCTCGCGTGCAAAGGCCTCGTCGATGTGGGCACGCCCGGTATAGCCCTGCTCGTAGGTGATGATGGGATGGCGCGACAGGGCCTCCAGCGTCAGCGGCTGGCCGGATTGCAGCAGGGCATGGCCGGGCGGCACGACCACGCCATGCGTCCAGCGATAGCACGGCAACGCGACAAGCCCCTCGTAGCCGGCAAGGGCCTCGGTCGCCACGCCGATGTCGGCCTCGCCGCTGCGCAGCATCTGGGCCACCTGCTCGGGCGAGCCCTGGTGCAGGTGCAGGCGCACCTGCGGATAGCGCTGGCGGAAGTCTCGCACCACATGGGGCAGCGCATAGCGCGCCTGCGAATGCGTGGCTGCGATCGACAGCCGGCCCTGCTCGCTGGCACTGAAGTCGGCCCCCACGCGGCGCAGGTTGTCGGCCTCCAGCATCAGCCGTTCGACGATGGGCAGCAGCGCCTCGCCCGGCGGCGTCAGCCCGGTCAGCCGCTTGCCGGCGCGGATGAAGATCTCCACGCCCAGCTCCTCTTCAAGCTCGCGGATCTGCCGGCTCACGCCCGGCTGGGAGGTATGCAGGGTGTGGGCCACCTCGGTCAGGCTGTAGCCCCGGCGCACGGTTTCGCGCACATAGCGCAGTTGCTGGAAATTCATGGGAATGGCTCCGCCCGGAGCCTGCCCGGCCCGGGCCTGGTGGATGCGGACGGTGATGCGGCGCGGGTGCCGTGGCTCAGGAGTGCGGGGTGTCGCCCACGGACAGTTCCAGCAATTCGATGAGGTTGCCGCCGGGATCGCGCGCATAGCAGCGGCGCCCCTCGGTCACCGGTGCCACATCCAGGGCAAGCCCCCCCTGCTGGAGCAGGCGCCCGCGCAGGCTGTCGACATCGCGCACGACCAGGGCCAGTTGCACCAGGCCGGCCGCCGCGCGCTGTGCCGCGCTGGCCGGCTCGCGCAAGGGCAGCAGGTCGATGCGCTGGCCACCCGCCAGAAAGCTCAGCCCCGGCCGCCCCGGCACCACGGGCCGCGACAGGCCCAGCACGGAGCCGTAGAAATGCTCCACGGCCTGCTGCGAGCGCTGTGGATAGGACAGCTGCACATGGTGGACGCCATAGACGAAATCCTGCGGCGCCGCCGCCTCGTCATCAGCCTCCCAGGCACACAGGCCACCCGGGTGCATGGCACGGCTGCTGGCTGGAGCCTGGTCACGGGCGGGGCTGAAAGTGTGGTTCATCGCAGTTGTCTCGGAAAGGATTCAACAGCCTCAGCGCTGTCGTGAGGCCATTGTCGAGACATGTCGAAAAAACCAAAAATAATAAAAATTCAGTCTTTTATTTCCAAATCATCTCAAGAACATCAGCGCCGATGGTCGGCGCGCCGTGCCAGCCGTTCGCCCGCGAACTGCAGCACCGAGACCAGGGCCACGAGGATGACGATGACCTCGAACATGACCCGCGTCTCGTAGCGTTCGTAGCCATAGCGGATGGCCAGGTCGCCCAACCCTCCGGCACCGACCGCGCCTGCCATGGCCGAAGCGTTGACCATGGCGATGACGCTCACGGTCATGCCACCGATCAGGCCCGGCAATGCCTCGGGCAGCAGCACCTGGCGCACGATCTGCGCTCGGCGCAGCCCCATGGCCCGCGCCGCCTCCACCAGGCCGCAGTCCACCTCCCCCAGGCTGACCTGGGCGATGCGGGCAAAGAACGGGATCAGGTTGGCCGACAGCGGCACGACGGCCGCCCAGGTGCCCAGCGTGGTGCCGACGATGGCCCGCGTCACGGGCAGCAGGGCCACCAGCAGGATGATGAAGGGAATGGCGCGGCAGATGTTGACGGCGACGGACAGGCCCTTGTGCAGGCGCGGCCTGGCATAGAGCCCGCCCGGCTGCGTGGTGTGCAGCACGATGGCCAGCGCCAGGCCCGCGCAGATGGCGATCAACGAGGAGACGCCCGCCATCAGCAGGGTTTCCATCAGGGCCTGGAGGTATTTATCGAGCGGAGGCAGGGACATGGCCTAGCAGTCGCAGTTGGTCGGCGCCCAGCGCCTGTTGAAGGTATGCCAGCGCGGCAGGCGTGGGGGGCGAAGGCAGGTCCTCCACGGGAACGCCCACCAGCAGCCGTCCCTGCGCATGGCCGCGTATGCGGTCCAGCCCGCCGTGCAGCAGGCGGGCACGCGGGCCCAGCACCTGCAGGCGTGCCAGCGCAAGGCCCTGCTGCCCGTGCGCATCGGCCCAGTCGATGGCGAGCACGGCCAGCGCGTCGCCGGCACCCGGACCCGCCTGCAAGAGCAGGTCGGCGGACGCTGCATGCTGCAGCGGGCGCAGCAACGCGCGCGCCGCCTCCGAGCGCGGCGCGGCGAACACCTGCCAGACTTCGCCGCTCTCCTGCTTGCGCCCCTGGTCCAGCACCAGCACCCGGTCGCAGACCTCGCGGATCACGGCCATGTCATGGGTGATCAGCACGATGGTCAGACCCAGCTTGCGATGCAGCTCGCGCAGCAGCTCCAGGATGGACTGCGTGGTCTCGGGGTCCAGCGCCGAGGTGGCCTCGTCGCACAGCAGGATCTCGGGCTCGTGGACCAGGGCACGCGCAATGCCCACGCGCTGCTTCTGGCCGCCCGACAGCTGGGCCGGATAGGCGTCCATCTTGTCCGTCAGTCCCACCAGGGCCAGCAACTCGTCCACGCGCGCCCGGACGATGGCCGGCCGCCAGCCCGCGGCGCGCAGCGGCAGCGCCACGTTCTCATACACCGTCCGGGATGACAGGAGGTTGAAGTGCTGAAAGACCATGCCGATGCGCCGGCGCAGCAGCACCAACCCGTCCTCGTCCAGCGCGGCGACATCGATGCCATCGACCAGCACGCGCCCCTCGCTGGGCCGCTCCAGCGCATTGACGGTGCGCAGCAGCGTGGATTTTCCCGCGCCGCTGCGGCCGATGATGCCGAAGGCCTCGCCGCGCATGATCTCCAGGCTCAGCGCCTCCAGTGCCTGCACAGGGCCGCGTGCGCCCGGATAGTGCTTGCGCACGCCATCGAAGACGATGTGCGGCAAGTCACTGCCGCCCGGGGCCTGCGCCTCGCCGGCCGCTGCCAGTTCCACTTTCATCGCGCGGCCCGCCCTCAGAAAGCGGGAACCACCGAGCCCTGGTACTTGCCCACGATGAACTGGCGCACGGGCTCGGACTGGTAGGCGCGCAGCAGGGCCGCGACCCAGGGGGCCGCACGGTCGCGCTCGCGCACGGCGATGATGTTCACGTAGGGATTGCGCTCGCGTCTTTCGACGGCGATGCCGTCGCGCGTGGCGATCAGGCCGGCCTGGTAGGCAAAGCTGTTGACGATGGCCGAGGCATCGAGATCGTCCAGCGAGCGCGCCAGCACCACCGAGGCGGCCTCGACCAGCTGCACCTTCTTCTGGTAGGCCGCGATGTCGGCCAGCCCGGCCGTGCCCTTGAACGGATCGAAGCCCTCGCGCAGCTTCAGGATGCCCTGGTCCTGCAACACCACCAGCGCGCGGGTCTGGTTGCTGGGATCGTTGGGGATGCCCAGGCGCGCGCCCGCCGGCAGATCGGACAGGCGCCTGTGCTTCTTCGAATAGAAGGCAATGGGCGAGATGTAGGTATCGCCCGCCGCCACCAGCCTGTAGCCGCGCTGCTGGTTCTGGTCGCGCAGGAAGGGCACATGCTGGAAGGAATTGGCCTCGATGTCGCCGTTGTTCAGCGCCTCGTTGGGGCTGGCGGCGCCGCTGATGACCACGGGCTTGACCTCCAGGCCCTGCTCGCGGGCCACGCGGGTCACCACTTCCCAGATCTCCTCGTCCACTCCGCCGCGCACGCCCACGCGCAGCGGACCGGTCTGTGCAGCCTGGGCCACGCCTGCCGCCACGGCCGTGCCGGCTGCCAGTCCCCGCAGAAATACTCGCTTGTCCATCACACAGTCCTTTCAATGTCAGCTATTCATTCCGTTGTGCCCCGAAGCCATCAAAGCGCGCATGACCCAAGCCAGGGCAGCCGAGCAAGGGCCGCCCCGCAGCGAGGGCTGCGTCCCCCTGCCCGCAGTGCATAGCGCTGCGAGGGCGGGGGGAAGCGGCGCAGCCGCTCAGGGGGGCGAATACGCTCCGGGACGCAATTCGCGGCCCGCGGCGCGGGCCTGTGCCTGCAGGCGGGCGAAATGTTCGGGATAGAAGCGCTCGGCCACATCCAGGTGGGAGCGCACGCGGCCCTTGAGCGCGTTCTCGCCCACATGGCTGAACAGCGGGTTGTCGGGATCGCTTTCGGGGCCGGTGGCCAGCAGGGCCAGCTCGGGCGGCAGCGTCAGCAGCGGCACCTGGCCCAGATCCAGGCGCGGCGCCAGGAAATAGGCGATGGAGTAGCGCTCCACACCCGCCCGGGGCACGAGCACGCGGTGCACGTTGGCGCGCAGGTAGCCATTGGTGGCCAGCTCCAGCATCTCGCCGATGTTGATGACGAAGGCGCCGTCGCGCGGCGGCACATCGACCCAGCCGCCCGCAGTCTCCACCTGCAGTCCGCCCACCTCATCTTGCAGCAGCAGGGTCAGCAGGCCGCCATCCTTGTGGGCGCCCACGCCCTGGCCCGCGGCTCCGGCGTCGCTTCCCGGGTAGTGGATGATCTTGCTGCGGTGCGCCGGCAGTCCGCTGACCAGCGCGTCCAGCGCGCCCTCGGGCAGCTGCAGCGCGGCCACGAAATGGCGCAGCAGCTCCAGCGCCACGCCATGGGCCGCCGCCTGCCAGGCCAGCACTTCCTCGCGGAACCCGGGCAGGCCCTGCGGCCACTGGTTGGGTCCCTGCAGCCCCTTCCAGTCCGGCACGCCAGGGCCTGCGGGGATCTCGGGCGATTCCTCGCCGATGTCGATCTGCTCGCGCTGGTCGGGCCGCTGGCGCGTGATCTCCATGCCCACGGCCGTGTAGCCGCGAAAGTGCCGGGTGTTGGCGATGGCCAGCGCCTGCTTGGCCGCCAGCGGTAGCGCGAAGAATTCGCGCGCGCGCCGCTGTATGCCCTGCCAGGCGCCGGCGCCAATGCCGTGGCCTTCCAGGTAGAAGAATCCGGTATCGCGCGCGGTGTGCGCCAGGTGGCGCAGCGCCTGTTCGCGCGTGGCCGGCGCGCGCAGGGCCCGCAGGTCGATGACGGGCAGCGCCGCGGCCGGCTGCGCAAGGGCCGCGGCCTCAAGGGTGGGTTCAGTCAAGGTGCTCATGCGGACGTTCCGGCGATGGTGGGAAAAGGAAGCGGATCAGGTGGCGGCTCGGATGGCCGGGATGGTTCAGGCGGCCAGGCGCTGCCCGCGCGCCGGGGCCGTCGCCCCATGCGCGGCTGCCGCGCGCTCCAGCGCCTGGGCCAGGTCGGCCAGCAGGTCCTGCGGGTGCTCGATGCCGATGGACAGGCGCACCAGCCCGGGGGCAATGCCCGCGCGCGCCAGTTCCTCGTCGCTCAGCAGGCTGTGCGTGGTTTCTGCAGGGATCGCGGCCAGCGACTTGCTGTCGCCGATGTTGACCAGGCGCAGGAACAGGTGCAGCGCGTCATAGAAGGCACGCGCGACCTGCCGGCCGCCGCGCAGCTCGAAGCCCAGCAGGGCCGGCACCTGCGCGCCGCGCAGCTGGCGCCTGGCCAGCAGGTGATCGGCATGGCCGGGCTGGCTGACATGGTGGATGCGCTCGACCAGCGGATGCGCCTGCAGGAACCCGATCACCGCCAGCGTGTTGCCGCTGGCGCGCTGCTGGCGCAGGGCCAGCGTCTCCAGCCCCTGCAGCAGCAGGAAGGCGCTGTGCGGCGCCAGCGCCGCGCCGCAGTTGCGCAGCAGCACGGCGCGGGCCCGCGCGATGAAGGCGCGGTCCGGAAACTTCTCCGTGAAGATGAAGCCCTGGTAGGCCGGTTCGGGCGCGCTGAACTGCGGATAGCGCCGTGCATGGGCCCGCCAGTCGAAGCGCCCGCTGTCCACGATCAGTCCACCCAGCACATTGCCATGGCCGCCAATGGCCTTGGTGGCCGAGTGCACGACGATGTCGGCACCCCAGTCGAAGGGCCGCAACAGCAACGGCGAGGCCACGGTGTTGTCCACCACCAGCGCCACGCCAGCCGCATGGCTGATGTCGGCCAGCTGGCGCAGGTCTGCGATGCCGCCAGAGGGGTTGCCCACCGACTCCACGAAAACGGCCTTGGTCCGCGGCCCTATGGCCCGGCGCAGCGCCTCGAAGTCATCCTTGGCCACGGCCGTGCTCTGCACGCCGCGCGAGGCCAGCACATGGGCGATGAAGTTGTGCGTTCCGCCATACAGTTGCGAAGCCACGACCACATGGTCGCCAGCGCCGGCCAGCGTGGCCAGCGCCACGTCGATGGCCGCCATGCCCGACGCCAGCGCCAGTGCCGCCACGCCGCCTTCGAGCGCGGCGATGCGCTGCTCCAGCACGGCCAGCGTGGGATTGGCCGTGCGCGAGTAGACGTCGCCCTCTTCGACCAGGCCGAACAGGTTGGCGCCATGCTGGGCGCTGTCGAACACGAAGGAGGTGGTCTGGTAGATGGGCACGGCCGCGCTGCGCTGCTGCTCGCGCCCCCGGTAACCGGCGTGCAGGGCCTGCGTGTCCTGCTGCCACAGGGCATCGCTGGCCACGTCGTGCTGCTCGTGCGGCGCGGGTCCGGTGCCGATGGCTGCGCTCATGGAAGGCTCCTGAAAAGTCGTCGATGCAGCCCATTATTCGGAGCCCTCCTGCTGCGCACTACGAAGAAAAATGCGTTCGCTTATTCGGTTTGCGCATGTCGAGCGGCCGCCGTTCGCCTATTTGCCGGACACATATGAATGCGCGTTTTGCTTCGTTGGAGACCAGGCGGTGTGGGACCAGGATCGGCAGTCCTGAAACCGTTTCGGAGGGAGTTCCATGACCCGCACGCCCCATACACCCCACACACCCCAAGACCACCAGTGCGCCGACTGCACCACGACCGGGCCTTCGCTGTCGCGACGCACGCTGCTGCGTGGCGGAGCCGCCGCCGGCGCCCTGGGCTCGGCCGCCTGGTTCAGTGGCCGCGCAGGGGCGCAGCCGCGCCGCAAGATCACCTTCGCCTGGAGCCAGGCAAGCTTTTGCCATTCGCCGATTCCCGTGGCGCTGGAGCGCGGCTTCTTCGAGCGCAACGGCCTGGACGTGGAATTGCTCAACTGGGGCGGCTCGGCCGACCAGTTGCTCGAAGCCCTGGCCACGGGCAAGGCCGACGCCGGCGCGGGCCTGATCCACCGCTGGATCAAGCCGCTGGAGGCGGGCCTGGACGTCAAGCTCATCGGCAGCGTGCACGGCGGCTGCCTGCGCCTGGTGGGCGTGCGGTCGGCCGGTGTCACGCTGGAGCCGAAGACGCTCAAGGGCAAGACCATCGGCGTGGCCGACCTCAACAGCCCGGCCAGGCAGTTCTACGCCATCCACCTGGCCAAGCGCGGCCTGGACGTGGACAAGGACATCGAATGGCGCGTCTACCCGGCCGACCTGCTGGACGTGGCGGCGAAAAAGGGCGAGATCCAGGCCATCGCCGACGGCGACCCCAACCTCTACCTGATCGAAAAGCGCAACCCCGGCACCTTCCTCGAACTGGGCAACAGCGCCAAGGGCGAATACGCCGAAAGCATCTGCTGCGTGATCGGCGCGGGCGCCCGGTTCGCCAAGGCCGACAAGGCGGCCGCAGCCAACGTGGTGCGCGCCCTCACCCAGGCCTCCGACTACATCGCGGAGAACCCCAACGAAACCGCGAAGATCTTCGCGAAATACTCGCCCAAGGTGCCCGTCGAAGACCTGCAGCGCCTGCTGGCCGAGCTGACCTTCAAGCACCACCCGCACGGCAAGCCGCTGCGCGACGAGGTCCAGGCCTTCGCCGCCGACTTCCGCACGGCCGGCGTGCTCAGGAAGCAGACCGATCCGGTCCGCTTCGCCAACCACATCACGCTGGACGTGCTGGCATGAGCACCGCAGGACACGATTGGCGCCTGGCCGCGCACGGCGCGGCAGATCCCGCGTCCACGGCTGCCGCAGCACCGGCTGCCGCAGCACCAGCAGGCCGGCTGTGGCGCACGGGCCTGCTGGCCGCTGCCGCCTGGGCCGGGCTGGGCATGCTCACGCTGCTGTGGCCCAACAAGGAGATCGGCTTCAGCGAATGGGCCTTCACCCGGGAGTTCGGCATCACCGCCCTGGTGGCCGCGCTGGCGCTGCTGGCCGCCGCCGTGCTGCAACTGCAGAAGGCGCCACGCCTGGACCGCTGGCTGCGGCCTGCAGGCGCCTGGCTGGTGGCCGCGCCGCTGCTGCTGGCGCTGTGGGAAACATTGACGGCCAAGCTGGGCGTGCTGCCGCCGCCCTTCTTCGCGCCGCCGCAGAGCCTCATCGATGTGGTCCACGAGGACTGGCAGCGTCTGGGCCTGTCCACATTGCACTCGCTGCGGCTGCTGCTCAACGGCATCGTCATCGGCGCCCTGGTCGGCTTTCTGACAGGGGTGTGGATCGGCTGGTCGCGCATCGCGGGCTACTGGGTGCATCCGCTGCTGCGCTTCCTGGGCCCCGTACCGGCCTCGGCCCTGCTGCCGCTGGCCTTCTTCTTCGCACCGTCGAGCTACTCGGCCGCGGTCTTCCTGGTGGCCCTGGCCACCTTCTTCCCCGTGGCCGTGCTGACCTGGTCGGGCGTGGCCTCGGTGGGCAAGAGCTACTACGACGTGGCCCGCACGCTGGGCGCCTCGTCCTGGTTCCTGGTGCTGCGCGTGGCCATTCCGGCCGCCCTGCCCCAGGTCTTCGTGGGCCTGTTCATGGGGCTGGGCGCTTCGTTCTCGGTGCTGATCACGGCCGAGATGATGGGCGTGAAGGCCGGCCTGGGCTGGTACCTGCAGTGGGCCCAGGGCTGGGCCGCCTACGCCAACATGTATACGGCGCTGCTGGTCATGGCCGTGCTGTGCTCGGGACTGATCACGCTGCTGTTCACGGTGCGCGACCGTGTGCTGTCCTGGCAGAAGGGAACCGTCAAATGGTGACCGCTGCAGACACGGCCCCCACGGCACCGGCATCGGCCATCACGGGCGCCGCCATCGACGTGCAGTCCGTCAGCCACTGGTTCGGCCAGGGGCGCACGGCCCTGCAGGTGCTCGACGACGTCAGCCTGCGGGTGCGTCCCGGCGAATTCGTCGCCCTGCTGGGCCCCAGTGGCTGCGGAAAATCCACCCTGCTGCGCCTGGTGGCGGGGCTGGATGCCCCCACGGCAGGCGCCGTGACCCAGGATGGCACGCCCATCACCGAGCCCGATCCTTCGCGCATCGTGGTCTTCCAGGACCCCACGCTGTTTCCCTGGCGCACCGTGCACGGCAACGTGGCCCTGGGCCTGCAGGCGCGCGGCCTGCTGGGCAGCCAGTCGCACCGCATCGCCGAGGCGCTGCGCCTGGTCGGCCTCACGGAGTTCGCGGACAGCCATCCCCACCAGCTGTCGGGCGGCATGGCCCAGCGCGCGGCACTGGCCCGCGCCCTGGTCAACGACCCGCGCCTGCTGATCCTGGACGAGCCGCTGGGCAAACTGGACTCGCTGACGCGGCTGGCCATGCAAAGCGAGATCCTCAGGATCTGGCAGCGTGCCGGCTTTTCCGTGCTGCTGGTCACGCACGACGTGGAAGAGGCCCTGTTCCTCGCCAACCGCGTGCTGGTCTTCAGCCAGCGGCCCGCGCGCATCGTGGCCGAGCTGCCGGTGGACCTGCCCTACCCGCGCCAGCGCGGCCATGCCCGCCTGGCCGAACTGCGCCATGAGGCGCTGCGCCACCTGGGCCTGGACCAGACCTGGTAGGAACCACGGACTTCATGCAGCGCAGCGACGCCCCCGAGTGGCTGAACCCCTTGATCGCCGCCCTGCAGCAGGCCCAGGCAGGCCTGCTGCAGGCGCTGCACGGCCTGGGCCTGGTACCGAGGGTGGACGGCCAGCCCGCCTGGCCCTGGGCCCTGCGCCTGTCGGGCGAGAACCTGCTCATCGACCTGGGGCAGGCACGCGGCCTGCTGTGGTCGCTGGCTGCCCTGGCGACGGCCGCCGCGCTGCTGGTGCTGGCGCTGTCCATCCGGCGCACGCGGTGGCCGGCCCTGGGCCTGGCCGTGCTGGTCCTGGCGCTGGCGCCCTGGCCGCGTGCCGATCTGGTCCTGGTGCCCGCCCGTCCCACCAGCCTGCATGCCTCGCCCACGGGCTTCAGCGTGGAAAGCATCGCGCGCGGCAGCCAGGCCTATGCACGGCACTGCGTGGCCTGCCATGGCGCGGACGGGCGTGGCCATGGCCCGCTGGCAGCCCGCCAGTCCCCCTGGCCACCCAACTTCACCAGCCCCCTGCTGTGGCGCCGCGCCGATGGCGACCTGCTCTGGACGATTCTTCATGACACGCGCACCGTGCAGTCGGAGACCGGCCCGCAGGCGCATGGCCAGTCGGGCCGCCTGTCCAGCGACGACGCCTGGGCCCTGATCGACTTCATGAAAGCCCAGGCCGCCGGCCAGATGCTGCGGATCGCGGGCACCTGGCCCTATCCCGTGGGCCTGCCCGACATGGACGTGCGCTGCGCCGGCCAGCCTCTGCGGCGCCTGCAGGCATGGCAAAGCCGCCAGCAGCGCCTGAGGCTGGTGGCCGGTGCCGCGCAAGTCCAGGAAGACCCGCGCCTGGTCAGCCTGCAACTGCGGCCGGACGAACCCGCGGGCAACGCCGCGCTGGACTGCACCGTCACCGACCCGCGCGCCTGGCAGGCCATGGCCCTGATCAGCGGGTCCACCCGGCTGGAGGGCATGCAATGGATGGGCGACCGCGACGGCTGGCTGCGCGCCCTGTCACGGCCCGGCGCGGCGGGCTGGTCGGAAGACGACCTGGTCTGCCGCACGGACACGGTCGCCTGGCCCGCCACCGGCCCTGCCGCCGACGGCCTGGGAGCCCTGATCGCACGCATGGACGCGGAGCCGGTGCGCTTCGTCAAGGGCGGCTTCGTGCATTGAGCCTGCACCGGGCACCGGGTCGGCGCGCGCAATGCTCCGCCACACCCATGCCGCTGGCGACAGCCACCATGGACCCGCGGCCCCTCAGGGACCCGCTCGATCGGCGATTGGCAACTTTTCCTTGCCAATCCTTCAAGGACGGCAGGACTAGTGGCCGGTCCGCGCTCTTCCTATATTCGCGCCTCGGCGCGTCCCCGCTTTCTGAAAACGGAGATGCGCGCGACACTGACGCGGGGTCCCCACCCCCGCATGACCGGATCGAACAAAGGAGAGAAGCAATGACCGATCTCACCATCAACGGCAAGGCCGTTTCCGTGGACCTGGATCCCGACACGCCCATCCTGTGGGCGCTGCGCGACACGCTGGAGATGACCGGCACCAAGTTCGGCTGCGGCGCGGCGCTGTGCGGCGCCTGCACCGTGCACATGAACGGCCAGGCCATACGTTCGTGCGTGACACCGATCTCGGCGGCGGCCGGCCAGAAGATCACCACCATAGAAGCCATGACCTCGGGCAGCGACCGCGTGGGCACCGCCGTGCGCGATGCCTGGGTGCGCCACGACGTGGCCCAGTGCGGCTACTGCCAGAGCGGGCAGATCATGAGCGCCACGGCCTTCCTCAAGACCCTGCCCAAGGGCAAGAAACCGAGCGCAGAGGAGATCGATGCCGCCATGGCGGGCAACATCTGCCGCTGCGGCACCTATGCGCGCATCCGCACGGCCGTGGCCGATGCCGCGCGCACCCTGGGCTGAAAGGAGCAGACACCATGCTGAACACCTTGCACCCCGCCGAACTGCCGCGCGCCCTGCGCCACATCCTGGAGCGTGACGAGGCCGCCACCGGCACCGCCACCGGCATGCAGCGGCGCAGCTTCCTGAAACTGGCCGGCGCGGGTTCGCTGGCGCTGGGCGTCTTTCCCGCCATGGCGCAGGCGCCGGCCGGCAATGCGGCCCCTGGCCTCAAGCCCACCGAGCAGCCCTCGTCCTTCGTGGAAATCTCGCCCGATGGCGAAGTGACCGTGGCCATCAACCGGCTGGAATTCGGCCAGGGCGTGCACACCGCACTGCCCATGGTGCTGGCCGAGGAGCTGGATGCCGACTGGAGCAAGGTCCGCGCGCGCCTGGGCGGCAATGACCCGGCCTATGCCGATCCGCGCTTCGGCATCCAGATGACGGGCGGCTCCACGGCCCTCAAGCACAGCTTCACGCAATACCGCGAACTCGGCGCCCGCGCGCGGGCCATGCTGGTGGCCGCCGCCGCCGAGCGCTGGAAGGTCGATGCCGCCACGCTGCGCACGCGCGAAGGCTTCGTGCTGGGCCCGGCCGGCAAGAAGCTCGGCTATGGCGAGCTGGCCCAGGCCGCCATGGCCCAGCCCGTTCCGGCCACCGTGCAGCTCAAGCAGGCCAGGGACTTCCGCCTCATCGGCAAGCCCACGGGCCGCATCGACGCACGCGCCAAGAGCAGCGGCCAGCAGAGCTTCGGCATCGACATGCACCTGCCGGGCCAGCTGACCGCGGTGATCGCCCACCCGCCTGTCTTCAAGGCCAGACTGGCCTCACTCGACGATGCCGCCGCGCGCGCCGTGCCCGGCGTCAAGGCCGTGCTGCGCGTGCCCGTCGATGGCGGCGGCGAAGGCGTGGCCGTGATCGCCACGGGCTACTGGCCCGCGCGCAAGGGCCGCGAGGCGCTCAGGGCGCAATGGGATACGGACGCCGTCGAGAAGGTGGACAGCGAGCGCCAGCTGGCCCAGTACCGCGCACTGGCCACGCAGCCCGGCGCGCGCCACTTCGATGCCGACATCTCGGCGCTGGACAAGGCCCCCCGCCATATCGAGGCCGAGTTCAGCTTCCCCTACCTGGCCCACGCCCCCATGGAGCCGCTGAACTGCACGGTGCGGATGGCAGAGACGGGCGAGGCCGGTGCCGACCTCTACCTGGGCACGCAGTTCGCGGGCGTGGACGGGATGGCCGCCGCGCGCGTGCTGGGCCTCAAGCCCGAGCAGGTGCGCGTGCATGTGCAGATGGCCGGAGGCGGCTTCGGGCGCCGTGGCGTGGGCACCAGCGACTATGTGGTCGAGGCCTGCCAGGTGGCCCTGGCCGCGCGCGGCGCAGGACTGAAGGCGCCCGTGCGCATGGTCTGGAGCCGCGAGGACGACATCAAGGGCGGCTACTACCGCCCCATGCACCTGCACCGCGCGAAGATCGGTTTCGACGAGCGCGGCAAGGTGCTGGCCTGGGACCATGCCATCGTGGGCCAGTCGATCACGGCAGGCACCATGTTCGAGGGCGGCATGGTCAAGAACGGCATCGACGCCACGGCCGTGGAGGGCATGCGCGAGCCCTATCCGCTGCCCATGCGCCTGACCGTGCACCATCCCAAGGTCAACGTGCCCGTGCTCTGGTGGCGCAGCGTGGGCTCGACCCACACGGCCTTCGTCATGGAGACGCTGATCGACGAGATCGCGCGCGGCAGCCGCCAGGATCCCGTGGCCTACCGCATGCAGCTGTTCGGCGACAGGCATCCGCGCCACCGCAGCGCGTTGCAGCTGGCCGTGGACAAGAGCGGCTACGGCAAGCGCCAGCTGCCCTCGGGCCGCGCCTGGGGCGTGGCGGTGCACGAATCCTTCGATACCGTGGTGGCCTATGTGGTCGAGGCCTCGGTCAAGGAGGGCCGCCCGGTACTGCACAAGGCCACAGCCGGCGTGCACTGCAACCTGGCCGTGAACCCGCGCACCATCGAGGCGCAGATCCAGGGCGCGGCCCTCATGGGCCTGTCCATGTGCCTGCCCGGCGCGGCGATCACGCTCAAGGATGGCGTGGTGGAGCAAAGCAACTTCGGCGACTTCGCCGTGCCGCGCATCACCGACATGCCCGAGATCGCCGTCCACATCGTGCCCAGCGCCGAACCGCCCACGGGCATGGGCGAGCCCGGCCTGCCGCCGCTGGCGCCGGCCTTCGCCAACGCCGTGGCGCAGTTGACGGGCAAGCCCGTGCGCAAGCTGCCCTTCGACCTGGCCTGAGACCCTAGCCGCCGCCCCCCGCAGCGGCGGCCAGTTCCCGGGCGGTCAGCACATGCCCCGCACCGTCCTGCATGCGCTCCACCGCCATGTCGATGAAGGCACGCACGCGCCGGGGCACGGACGCCCGGCTGCCGTAGTAGACATGCAGGCCGATGTGCTCGCAGGAATGCGCCAGCAGCAGCGGCACCAGGCGCCCGGCGCGGATGTGCGGCGCCGCGGCGATGTTGGCCAGCTGCCCCAGCACCTGGCCGGAGAGCACGGCATGCAGTTCCAGCTCGGCATCGTTGGTGGACAGCGCGGCCGTCATGTAGCGGTGCTCGATCTCGTCGCCCACCTTCAGGTACCAGGGCAGCACATTGTCCGTCGCCCCATGGCGGAACACGCTGCAGCGGTGCCCTGCCAGGTCGTCCAGGCTGCGGGGCACGCCGTGCCTTTGCAGGTACTCGGGCGCCGCGCAGATAAACAGCTGTATCGGGAACAGCCTGCGCGCGATCACGCTCTCATCGGGCGAGACGCCGATGCGAAAGCCCACGTCCACGCGGTCCAGCACCCAGTTGCCGATGCCGTCGTCCAGCCGCACGTCGGGCACGATGCCCGGGTGCCTGCGGCAGAACGCATCGACCAGGGGCATGAGCACGGGCGCGAACGAGGACTTGGGACCCACGATGCGCAGCGGGCCCGCGATCTCTTCCCGGCTCTCGCGCGCCAGGCTCAGCGCCCGGTCCAGCGCGGCCAGGGCCGGCTGGGTGTTCTCCAGGAAATGCTGGCCTTCCTCGGTCAGCGCCAGGCTGCGCGTGGTGCGGTGCAGCAGGCGCACGCCCAGGTGCTGCTCCAGCTGGGCCACGGCCTGGCTGGCCGCCTGGGGGCTGACACCCTGGGCCCGCGCCGCCTGGCGCAGGCTGCCGAGTTCCACCGCCTTGGCGAAGGTGGCGATGGCGCGCAGTTCATTGATGGGCATGGGAGGGAAAGCCGGAGCGGTGACGGGCAGGACGCCAGTATCTCCGCTCTGCCTTGTCCCCGTGGTTCAGCGGCGCGCCAGCCACACGCCCACGGCCGTGATCGCCATGCCGGCCAGGGCCGGTCCCGCCAGCGTCTCGCCGAACAGGGCCCAGGCGATCAGCGCCGTGGCCGGTGGCGTCAGGTAGAACAGGCTGGCCACGTTGACGGCCCCCCCGCGGCGGATCAGCAGGTTCAGCAGGCCCACGGCCCCCACCGACAGCACCAGCACCAGCCAGGCCAGGGCGAAGACGAACTCGCCCGTCCAGTCCACGCGCAGCGTCTCGGTGCCGGCGGCCAGCGCCGCCGTCACGGCCAGACAGGGCAGGTACTGGATCACCGCCCCCGTGCGCAGGTCGAACGCAGGGCAAAAGCGCTTCTGGTAGAGCGTGCCCGCCGTGATCCCGGCCAGCGCCACCACGGCCGGCACCAGCATGGACAGCAGGGCCGCCGTGGGCACCGAGGCGATCTTGCCCGCCACCACCAGGGCCACGCCCGCGAACCCCAGGGCCAGCCCGGCCCACTGCCGTGGCCGCACGGCCTCGCCCAGCAGCAGGCCCGCCACCAGGGCCGTGATCAGGGGCTGCAATCCCACGACCAGGGCCGTGACGCCGGAGGGCAGGCCATGGGCGATGGCCGTGAACACGCCGGCCAGGTACACGCCGTGCACGAACAGGCCCGAGACCGCGATGTGCAGCCACTGCCGGCCCGGGCGCGGCCAGGGCGCGCGCAGCAGCAGGGCCACGGGCAGCATCAGCGCGATGACCGCCGCATAGCGGATGGACAGGAAGGTCAGCGGCTGCACATAGGGCAGCCCGAACTTGGCGCCGATGAAGCCCGTGCTCCACAGCAGCACGAACAGCCAGGGCAGCAGGGCGGCGAGCGCGCCCGGCGCGGGGGATTCTTGTTTCATCGGGAGGATTCGGCAGTCGAGGCGGCGGGCGACAGTCTCTCATGCCCGCCCAACAGCAGGGCCGCCGCTTCTTCGTCGCCCAAGGCGTCGGGCAGCCTGACCAGGCGCTCGGCCGGGTACAGGCGCGCACTGGCATAGGCGCCCAGCGGCCCCGTGGCATAGCCCACACGACCCCCGACCGCCACATGGGCCACGCCCTCGCCCACGGCCGCCACCCGCCCCGCGCCCTCCAGGCCCAGCCCCGGGGGAAAGACCATGGGCACGGCCCCCTTGCGCTGGCTGACATCGAGCGGATTCACGCCGATGGCGGTCTGCTCCAGCCAGACCTCGCCCGGGCCGGGCGCCTGCACTGCGAGCGGCACCCGGCGCATGGCATCAGGTGTGCCTGCGGCGTCGATTCGGACCTTGATTCCTTGCGGCATTTCTTTGCTCCCGTGAAATGCAGGCAGCGTAGGGCAGGCGATCCCTGGCAGCAATCAGGCCCCGTGCAGTTCATTGCTGCATGCAGTGCAGCAATGAAGGCCCGTCAAAAGTCCTGCCGCAGCCCGACCTCCAAGCCTGTCGAAGTCCGCCCGCCAAAGTAGTTGGCCGCAGCGGGGCTGCCGCTGACCGGGGGGCCGCCGGCCACCGCGAAGGCCGCCCCGCCCCGGTTGGAGATGCGCGCCGCATGCACGTACAGCGCCGTGCGCCGCGACAGGGAATAGACGTAGCCCAGGCCCAGCAGGTCCGCGTCATTGGCGCTTTGCGCGGCCGTGGCGCCGGTCTGGTCGGCCTTCACGTAGCTGAGCTTGACCACGCCGGGGCCGGCGGGGATGCTGGCGCCCACCAGGGTGTTGACCGTGCGGTCGGCGCCATGGATCCAGCGGCGCTGCGCCAGGCTGGCCTTGAGCCAGCCGAAGTCGTAGGAGACGCCGTAGCTCTGGTCCTTGAAATGCGTGCCGCTGGCGGTGTTGCGCGTGGTCAGCTGCGCGGCCGCCAGGTTCCAGCCCGCGCCCGTCCAGCCCAGCCGAAAGCCCGTGGCGCGCGTGAAGCCAGCCGCCGTCGTGCCCTTTTCGCCGGCCGTGGCGATCAGGCTGCCCTGGAACCCGCCCAGTCCCGAGGGCAGGAAGTACTCCACCGCGTTGCTGACGCGCAGCGTGGGATTGGCCGACTGGGATTCCGGCGCCGTGCCGAAGGCCTGTCCCAGCGCCCGCGATGCGGTGAAGGAGCGGAAGCTGTTGGCGCCCGCGATGCCCAGGGTGGCGAAGGGATCGAAGCCGCTCCAGACCAGGTGGGTGGGCACCCAGTCTCGGCCCAGTCGCAGCTCGCCCCATTGCCGCGACGCCAGGCTGACGGTGGAGCGGCGGTCCCAGAACGGGCCGCTGGCGCCCATGGCGCCCATGGCGCCCGTGTCGGCGAGGAGGGTGCCATCCAGGTAGAAGCCGGCGCTCAGCCCCGCGCCCAGGTCTTCCTGGCCGCGCAGCACCAGCTTGCTCGTGGAGTTGGCCCCGCTGGCCAGGGACGTGGTCGAGCCCAGGCCCTGGTTGTGCACCTGGCGCACGCTCAGATCGACCGTGCCGGACAGCGTGACCGAGGACTGCGCTCCCGCCTGCAGGGCCGCGAGCCCCAGGAAGCCGGCCACCATGTGGCGCATCAATGCATTCATGTCGTCTCCTCTCTTGTGTTGTCTGCGGTGCGCGGGCGGCGCGCTCCGCTATTCGGGCTTGAAGCCCGCGCTCCTGAGCAGCTCGGCGCTCTGCGCCACGTCGGCCGCGATGAAGCGCTTGAACTGCTCCGGGGTTTCGGTGACCGGATCGATGCCGAGACTGGCGAAGGCGCCCGACTTCGCCAGCTCCGCGACGGCGGCGTTGGCCGCTTCGTTGAGCCGGCGTATGCGGTCGGCCGGCGTGTCGCGCGGCGCCCACAGGCCGTACCAGGAGACGTAGGCAAACCGGGGCAGCCCGCTTTCCTGCAGCGTGGGCACCTCGGGCGCCAGCGGACTGCGCTTGCCGGAGGTGATGGCGATGGGCTTGACCTTTCCCGCCTTGGCCAGGGGCAGCACCGAGATCATGGAGTCCAGCAGCAGATCCACATGGCCCCCGCCCACGTCGACCAGGGCTGGCTGCGTGCCCTTGTAGGGCACGTATTCGAGCTGCATGCGGCCCTGCTGCGCCAGCATCAGCGTGGCCAGGTGGCTGGGCGCGCCCACGGCGGGGATGGCCGCCGTCCAGGTGTTCTTGGCGCCCGCGGCCAGCACCTCGCCCAGCTTGCCGTAGGGATGCTGGGGCGAGATCACCAGCATCAGCGGCGCCTCGCCCACGCGGGCGACCGGTGCGAAATCGGTCTGCGGGTCGTAGGGCGGATGGGCCAGCACCTGCTTGGCCAGCACATGCGTGGCGGCCGAGAACAGCAGGGTGTAGCCGTCGGCGGGCGCGCCCTGCACCGCGCGGCCGCCGACGACGCCGCTGCCGCCGACACGGTTCTCGACGATCACCGTGGCGCCCAGCTGCTTGCGCAACTGCTCCGAGAACAGCCGGGCCGCGCTGTCCACGCCGCCGCCGGCCACGAAGGGCACGATGACGCGGATGGTACGGCCCGCCTCGGGAAAGCGCGCGGGGCTGGCGGCCGCCGGGGAAGCCCAGGCCGGCAGGGACGCGGACATGGCGCATGCCATGGCCACACCGACGCACAGCGGCGCCAGCAGGCGGCGGGAAATCTTCATGGTCTGTCTCCTGTTTTTTGTGAAATCGATGGGGCCGCGCCGGCAGGCATGGCGCGGCGGCCATGGCGGCGCACCAGCACGCTGAGCGTCTCGTCCAGGGCCTGGGCATCCAGGCCCCGCGTGATGAAGACGATGCGCGTGCGCCGGTCCTCGCCGGGCCAGGCCGGCAGCCGCTGCGGCGGCGCGAACAGGTGCTGGGCACCGTGGATGGCCAGCGGCTGCTGCGGGCTTTCCAGCAGGTGGACGATGCCCTTGACGCGCAGCAGGTCGTCCCCGCGCAGCGCCATGACCATGTCCATCCACTCGCCGAAGGCCGCCGTGGGCAGGGGCTGCTCGCGCTCCAGCACGAAGGACGAGATGCCGCCCCGGTGCACACCCTGGCCCCCGCTTTCGCCGGCCTCCTGCCCTGGCAGCGCGGGCCGGTAGGCCGGCGCCTGCGCCCCCGCCTCCAGGGCCTGGGGCTCGGTGCACATCAGCTGCTGCAGCCGCTGCACATGGCCGACCGGCTCCCGGGCCAGCGGGGCCTGGCCGTTGAGCGACCGGATGGCGTCCAGCAGGTCCGCAGGCGGCGGCGCGCCGGCCAGCAGGTCGGTCTTGGTCAGCAGCACCAGGTCCGCGACCGCCAGCTGCCGCTGCGCCTCGGGGTAGCCGCGCAGCGTGGCCTCGCCCAGCAGGGCATCGACCGTGCAGGCCACGCCGGCCAGCGCGTAGCGCGCGCGCACCGTGGGCTCGCCCAGGAAGGAACGCAGGATGGGGCCGGGGTCCGCCAGCCCGCTGGTCTCGATGAGCACGCGGCGTGGCGCGCCCTCGGCACGCTGCGCCAGCCGCTGCAGCGCACCCACCAGGTCGCCGCGCACGCTGCAGCATAGGCAGCCGTTGGCCAGCAGCACGGTGTCCTCGCTGGCGAAGCTGACCAGCGCCTGGTCGATGCCGGTGGCGCCGAACTCGTTGACGATGATGGCCGTGCCCTCCAGGTCGGGCAGGGCCAGCAGCCGGTTGAGCAAGCTGGTCTTGCCGCTGCCCAGAAAGCCCGTGAGCACGGTCACCGGGATGCGCGGCCGCGCATCGTCCGGCAGGGCCAGCAGGGCCGAGAAATGGCCGCTCATGCCGCGCCTCCATGGACTTCGGCGAACGAGCGCAGCGTGCGCTCCAGCCGCGCCAGCGCCCACTGCGCCACGGCCGGCGGCACCGCATCCGAGCCCAGCACGTCGAGCAGGTCGCGCAGCGGCTGGCCGCCCCACTCCAGCCCGCTGCGGGCACGGAACCAGTGCGCCACCTCGGGCTGCTCGCAGCGCTCGCCCCCGTCCTGCAGGTAGTCCACGATGTCCAGCTCGAAATCCTCCAGCCGCAGGCTGATGCCGCCCGCGCCGCAGGCGCAGGCGCCGCCCAGGGCGACATGGCGCAGGGCCAGTCCGCACCAGAGGTCCCACAGCAGGGCCGCCTGCTGTGCCGTTGCCGAGGCCATGGCCGTGCTCACTGCCCGTCCCAGGCCACGGCGCAGGACGCCGCACCGGATGCAGCGGCGCCGCTGCGCAGCGCCTGCGTGCCTGCGTGGTCCACCTGGCCCCGGGCGTCCAGGGCCACGCGGTAGACCTCGCGCGCCACCCGGGCGCTCACATAGCCTTCGCGCACGTCCTCGGCCACCTTGTCCAGGTCGCGCGCCAGCGGGTCGCCGAAGCCGCCCCCGCCGCCGGAGAGCATCCTGTAGGCATCGCCGCGCTCCAGCCGCACGTTGAAGATCTTGGCGTTGGCATGGTCGGTCTTCCACTCGCCCTTGTGGCGCACGGCCAGGCCATTGCCCATGGCGTCGCCGCCGCCTTCCAGCCCCCAGGGCTTGCAGTGCACGCGGTCGATGCGCGTGGTGACGGTGAAGGGCGACAGCGCCTGCACCACCATCTCCGCGCCCAGGCCGCCGCGGAACTCGCCCGCGCCGGCCGAGTCCTGGCGGATCTCGTACTTCTCCACCAGCACGGGGTACTTGGCCTCCAGCTGCTCGGTGGGGCTGTTGTGGGTGTCGCCGTCGTTGATGCAGACGGTGACGGAAACACCGTCCTCGCGGCTCTTGGCGCCCCAGCCGCCGCCCAGCGGGCCGATGCCGACGATGAACAGCCGCCCGTCCTCGGGCGAGATGCCGTGGATGTTGGGGAACACCAGGTCGGCATGGTGGCCCGCGATGGAGCGGTCGGGAATGGCCGGCGCCAGGGCCTTGAAGATGGTGTCGATGACCGTCATGGGGAAGGTCATCCACACCCGCATGGGATAGGGCCGCTCGGCGCTGATCACCGTGCCCATGGGCATGATGACCTTCAGCGGCCGGAAACTGCCGTCGTTGACCGGGTAGTCGGTCGGCGTCGTGAGGCATTTGTAGGCGACCTGGGCGCAGGCGATGCCGGTGGTGAAGCCGCTGTTGTAGAAGCCGCGCACCTGTTTCGACACGTCCGACAGGTCCACCGTCATCTCCTCGCCCTGCACCGTGACCTTGACGCGGATGGGAATGCGCTTGCCGATCTCCAGGCCGTCGTCGTCCATGAAGGACTCGGCCTCGTACACGCCATCGGGAATGGACAGCGTGTTCTTGCGCGCCACCGCCTCGCTGGCGTCCATGATCTGGGCGATGGCACCGTTGACGGCGCCCGCGCCGTAGCGCTGCAGCAGCTCCACATAGCGGCGCTCGCCCGTGGTGATGGCCGTGATCTGCGCGCGCAGGTCGCCCAGGGCGCGCTCGGCCAGGCGCACGTTCATGGCGATGATGTCGATCAGGTCCTGGTTGACCGCGCCCTGGCGCTGGTACTTCATGATGGGGATCTGTATCCCCTCGCTGAAGATGTCCGTCGTCACGTTGCCCAGCGTGCCGCCCACGTCCAGCCAGTGGGCCATGCAGCAGGTGAAGCCTTCGAGCCGGCCTTCGTGGAACACCGGCATGGTGAAGGTGAAGTGGTTCAGGTGGCTGCCCGTGGTGTAGGCGTCGTTGGTGACCAGGATGTCGCCGGGCAGGATGTTGTCGTAGCCGAAATGGCGGATCTTGGCCTTGACGGTCTCGGACATGCCCCGGATGAACATGGGCAGGCCCAGGCCGATGGAGACCGTGTCGCCCTCCTTGGTGAACAGGCCGACCGTGAAGTCCAGCGCCTCGTAGATGATGAGGTTGTAGGCCGTGCGCGTCAGGTTGGTCTTCATCTCCTCGGTGACGGCGTACAGGCCGTTGCGGATGATCTCCACGGTGACCGGGTCGACGGTCTTCGGTTCGGTGATGGCATTCATTGGCGGTCGCTCCCGATGTCGATTTGCAGGTTGCCCAATTCGTCCACGCGCAGCCGGTCGCCGGGCTGCACGACGGTGGTGGAGGCGTGCTCCTCGATGAGGGCCGGGCCGGCGATCTCGTTGCCCGAGAGCAGCCGGTCACGGATGTAGACCGGCGTGTCGGCCCAGCCTGTGCTGCGGAAGTACACGGGCTTGGTGGCGCGCACCGCCAGCGTGTCGGGCGCCGCCGTGCCCCTTTCCACGCTGTGCCTGGGCGGCTTCTTCATCGTGCCCAGCACGGTCACGCGCAGGCTGACCAGGTCGGCCGGCTCCTGGGGCGCCGAGGTGCCGTAGCGCACCTTGTGCAGTTCGTCGAACTGGCGCTTGATGGCCGAGCGGTCGCGGCCCTCGAAGAAGGCCATGGGCAGGTCCACGGTCACCGCATGCTCCTGGCCCACGTAGCGCATGTCGGCCGCGCGCTCGATGACCACGCCCTCGGGCCGCACGCCGGACTGCGCCAGCGCCGCGCGCCCCTCGTCCTCCATGCGCTGGTAGGCGGCCTCGATCTCCTCGAAGGACACGTCGCCCAGCTTGCGGAACACCGAGCGCACATAGTCGTAGCGCAGGTCCGAGAACAGCATCCCGTAGGCCGAGAAATACCCGGGCGCATAGGGAATCAGCACCTTGCGGATGCCGATCTCGCGCGCGATCGCCGAGGCATGCAGCGGCCCCGCGCCGCCGTAGACGACCATGGTGAAGCTGCCCGCGTCGAGCCCGCGCTCCGTGGTCACGGCCTTGACCGCGTGCGACATCTGGGTGACCGCGATGCGCAGGATGCCGTCGGCCGCCTCGGTGGCATCCAGGCCCAGCGGGGCCGCCACGCGCTGCACCATCTGGCGCTGGCAGGCATCCATGTCCAGGCGCAGCTCGCCGCCCAGGAAATGCTCGGCGTCCAGCCGGCCCAGCACCAGGTTGGCATCGGTCACCGTGGGCTCCGTGCCGCCCCGGCCGTAGGCCACGGGGCCGGGGATGGAGCCCGCGCTCTGCGGTCCCACGCGCAGCGCGTTGCCGGTCTCCACCCGGGCGATGGAGCCGCCGCCCGTTCCCACTTCATGGATGTCCATCATGGGGATCTGGATGGGCAGGGCGCGCTCGTAGCCGCCGATCAGCGCCGAGCCCGTGGTCAGCGGCCGGCCTTCGCTGATCACGCCGGCCTTGGCCGTGGTGCCGCCCATGTCGAAGGCGATGGCGTCGCCCATGCCCAGCTGCGCGCAGATGGCCTGGGCGCCGATCACGCCGGCGGCCGGGCCCGATTCGAGCATGCGCACGCAGCCGACCTTGGCATGCTCGACCGGGAACAGCCCGCCCGTGGACTGCACGATGTAGAAGTCGCCACCGAAGCCCTTGCCGCCCAGGTGGTCCTCCAGCTGGCCCAGGTATTCGGACACGCGCGGGCCCACGTAGGCATTGGCCACGGCGGTGGAGACGCGCTCGAACTCGCGGTACTCCTGGGACAGCTCGTGCGAGGCGCAGACGAAGGCGCCCGGCATCTCCTCCTGCAGGATCTGCTTGACGCGCTGCTCGTGCGCCGGGTTGCGGTAGGAGTGCAGCAGCAGCACGGCCACGGCCTCCACGCCCTGCCCCTTGAGCTCGCGCGCCAGCTCGCGCACGGCCGCCTCGTCCAGCGGCTTGTGCAGGCTGCCGTCGGCGCGCAGGCGCTCGGACACCTCATGGCGCAGCGAGCGCCGCACCAGAGGCTGGTGCTTGTTGAAGAACAAGTTGTAGGCATCGGGCCGGTTCACGCGGCCGATCTCGTAGATGTCGCGAAAGCCTTCGGTGATCAGCAGCGCCGTCTTCGCGCCATTGCGCTCCAGCAGCGTGTTGATCGCAATCGTCGAGCCATGCAGGAACAGCTGGCCGTCGCGCCAGTCGATGCCGGCGCTGTCGATGGTGGCCTGGATGCCGTTGACCAGCTCGCCATGCGTGGACAGGGCCTTGCCGAACAGCAATTGGCCGCTGGCCTCGTCGAAGGCGGCCATGTCGGTGAAGGTGCCGCCGATGTCGACGGCAATGCGCAGCCGGGGGCGTTGCGCGGGGGTGGCGTTGTTTTCCATGGGGCTTGTCTCCATCCTCAAGCGGCTGCAGCGTCGTCGGTACCGATGCGGTTGCGCAGGACACCGAGGCCGGTGATCTCGACCTCGACGATGTCGCCTTCCTTCATGTACAGCGGCGGCTCGCGGCGGTCGCCGACGCCGCCGGGCGTGCCCGTGGCGATCACGTCGCCGGGCGACAGCGGCGTGAAGCGCGAGACGTAGGCCACGATGGTGGGGATGTCGAAGATCAGGTCCGACAGGCCGGCCTTCTGCATCACCCGGCCGTTGACGCGCGTCTCCAGTTGGAGCTTCGTCACGTCGGGCACCTCGTCGCGCGTGACCAGCCAGGGGCCGAAGGGCGCGGTGCCGGGAAAGTTCTTGCCGGGCGTGAACTGGTGCGTGTGGCGCTGCCAGTCGCGCACGCTCACGTCGTTGAAGCAGGCGTAGCCGGCGATGTGGCCGAAGGCATCTTCCCTGGCGATATGGCGCCCGCCCTTGCCGATGACGAAGGCCAGCTCGCCCTCCCAGTCGAAGCGCTCGGAGAACGCGGGGCGCAGCACCTCGTCGCCATCGGCGGCCAGGCTGTCGTTGAAGCGCAGGAACAGCGACGGGTACTCGCTGTCGGCACGCTTGGTTTCCGCCACGTGTGTCTTGTAGTTCAGGCCCACGCAGATCAGCTTGCCGGGGGCGGGGATCACGGGCAGGGCGCGGGTCTGCGCGGCGTCGATGGACACGCCACCCTGCTGCAGGGCCTGCGCCAGCGCATCCAGCGCCTGGGCACGCAGCACGCTGGCGAGGTCGGGGTGGCGGGCGAGGAATTCAGCCGGCGGCTGCAGGTAGCTGCCGTCCCGGACCAGCCCGTAGCTGGGCTGTCCGGCATGGATGAAGCTGGCGAGTTTCAACGGTTTTTCCTTGTCGCAAGTTCTGGAAAACTGCCAGCGAAGCGCCGCTGGCAAGGGACAAGGTCCACTGTAGAAATCGCGTCGATATCTGCATAGATAGAATTTTCCGTTTTCAGGATTGCTGAAAAAGGCATATCTCCATCGGGTATCCACCATGCATCTCCCCAGCGTCAGGCTGTTCCTCGAAGTCGCCGAGGCCGGCAGCATCAGCAAGGTCGCCACGCGGCGCCACACCGTGCAGTCGCACATCAGCCGGCAGATCAGCGAGTTCGAGTCGGCCCTGGGCGGCGCCCTGTTCCGGCGCACGGGCCGGGGCGTCACGCTGACGCCGCTGGGCCTGCGCGCGGCGGCCCGGCTGCGCGGCTGGCTGCAGGAGACCGAGCAACTGCAGGAGACGCTGCGCGCCGAGGCGGGGCAGCTGTGGGGCGAGGTGCGCCTGGGCATCGTGCCCTCGGCCGCGCACCCGCTGATGACCCATCTGTTCGGCTGGCTGCAGCGCGAGCACCCGGGCATCCGCCTGAACATCACAGAAGCGCAGGGCACGGAGCTCGACGCCCTGCTGGACAGCGGCGCCGTGGACATCGCCATCCTGTTCCGCTTCGCGCGCCCGGGCGGCGGCGACGAACGGCTGCTGAGCACGGCGCACAGCTATCTGGTGTCGCGCCCCGGTGATCCGCTGACGCAGGCGCCCACGCTGGAGTTCACTCGGCTCGACGGCCTGCCGCTGGTGCTGCCGCGCCGCCCCAGCCACTGGCGCGACGCGCTCGACGATGCGGCGCACGGCCACGGCTTTCGCCTCATCGCCGCCGCCGAGGCCGATTCGCTGACCGTGCAAAAGGAACTGGTCGCCCATGCGAGCGGCCTGTACTCGGTGATCGGCCCCTACTCCATCGACGCCGAACTGCGCCAGGGCCGGCTGCAGGCCAGCCGGCTGGTCAACCCCGGCCTGGTGCGCCATGTGGCGCTGGCCCTGCCCAAGCACGGCAAGCTCACGCAGGCCTGCCGCGTGGTGGGCGATGCCATCGAGGCGTTGACGCAGTCCTGGGGCGGGCAACTGATGCCAGGGGCCTTGAGCGCGGAGGCCTGATCAATAGCCCCGTGCCGCATCCACCGCCTGCGGCATCTGCCCGGTCGCACGCCAGCGCCGGATATTGCCCGCCACGATGGCCGAGGCGGTGGCGCGGTCGGTCGGCGCCGAGATGTGGGGCAGCACGGTGACGGCCGGATGCGTCCATTGCCAGGCGGACTCGGGCAGCGGCTCCTGCGCGAACACATCGAGCACGGCATGCCCCAGATGGCCGCTGTCCAGCGCCGCGCGCAGGGCCGCGTCATCCACGATGGGGCCGCGCGCGAAGTTGATCAGCGAGGCGCCGGCGGGCAGGCCGGCAAGCGCCTGCGCATCGACGATGCCCTGCGTCTGCGGCGTCAGCGGCAGCAGGCAGACGAGGATGTCGGTGCGCGCCAGCATGGCCGGCAGTTCGGCAGCGCCCGCATGGCAGTGCACGCCGGGCAGCTGCTTGCGCGTGCGGCTCCAGCCGCAGACCTGAAAGCCCGCGCCGAGCAGCCGCTGCGCAGCCGCCTCGCCCAGGGCGCCCAGGCCCAGCAGGGATACGGTGCGCTCCCGGGCATGCACAGGGTCATGCGCCAGCCATTGCCGCGCGGCCTGCTGGCGCGCATAGCGCGGCATGTCGCGGTGCAGGTACAGCGTCCAGGCCAGCACGGCCTCGGCCATGGTGTCGGCCAGCTGCGGGTCCACCAGGCGCACGATGGGCAGGCCGCTGCCGCCCAGGTCGCCGACCAGGCGCTCCACGCCGGCCCAGACGCTGTGCACCCATTGCAGGTTCGGCAGCGTGCGCAGGTCGGCGGGCTGCGGGTTGGCGACGATGGCGACCTCGCAGGCCGCGCGCTGTGCCGCATCCAGCATGTCCAGCGGGACCACGCGCTCCTCGGGAAGTGCTGTCTGCAAGGCTTGCAGCCAGGCACGGGCCGATGGATAGCCGGGCGCGCAGACCAAGGGCAGCACGGACTGCGCGCCACTCATTTCGCGAAGACCTTGTCCAGGTCGGCAAAGCCCTTGACCTCGATGGGATTGCCACTGGGATCGCGAAAGAACATGGTCGCCTGCTCGCCGGGCTGGCCCTCGAAGCGCAGGCTGGGCGGGATCACGAAGTCGATCGCCTGGCCCTGCAGCCGCTCGGCCAGGGCCTTCCAGTCGGCGATGGCCATCACCAGGCCCAGGTGGGGCATGGGCACCATGTGTTCGCCGACGCGGCCCGTGTGGGTGACCGCGAAAGGCTCGCCCAGGTGCAGCGAGATCTGGTGGCCGAAGAAGTCGAAGTCCACCCAGGTGTCGGTGCTGCGGCCTTCCTGGCAGCCGAGCAGGCCGCCGTAGAAGGCGCGCGATGCGTCGAGGTCGCGGACATGGTAGGCAAGGTGAAAGCTCGTGCGCATGGTTTTTTTCTCCTGTGAGGGACGGATGCGCGGGCCGGGGCCCGCCGTGGGTGGCGCGAGCCTAGCAGAGGCCTTTCGAAAGTGATAGCGTTGATTTCTTTGCATTCCCCAAGGAAATCTTTTGGAGACACGCTATCTCAAGAGCCTGATCGCCGTGGTGGACAGCGGCTCCATCGCCGATGCGGCGCGCATGGAGCACCTGACCGCCGCCGCCGTGGGCCAGCGCGTGCAGGCGCTGGAGCGCGAGCTGGGCTTTGCCCTGCTGTCGCGCAGCGGCCATGCGGCCCGCCCCACCCAGGCCTGCATCGCCCTGTTGCCACGCGCACGGCGCCTGGTGCGCGAGGCCGCGCTGCTGGCCAGCGACGCCAGCGCCGATGGCCTCGGCGGCACGCTGCGCATCGGTGCCATCTCGACCGCATTGACGGGCATGCTGCCGGCGGCGCTGCGCAGGCTCACACAGGCGGCGCCGCAGTGCCGGCCCGTCATCGTGCCCGGCACCTCGCGTTCGCTGTTCCAGATGCTGCAGGCCGGCGAACTCGATGCGGCCATCATCGTCGCGCCGCCGTTCGAGCTGCCCAGGATGCTGCGCGCCGTGCAGCTGCGCAGCGAACCGCTGGTGCTGCTGGCCCCACCGGGCGTACGCGGCCGGGCCGCAACGCTGCTGCGCGACCTGCCCTACATCCGCTACGACCCCGACGCCTGGGGCGGGCGCCATGCGGCGCGCTGGCTGGCCGACCAGGGGCTGGAGCCCGCCGTGCTGTGCGACCTCGACGCGCTGGAGGCCATTGCCATGCTCGCGGCCGACGGCATGGGCGTGGGCCTGGTGCCACGCTGGACGGGCCTGGAGCGCTTCGCGGGCGACTGCCGCATGCTGCCCGTCGCGGGGGCCGCCTATGAGCGATCCATCGTGCTGGTCACCAGCGCCGAACCCGACCTGCCGCAGATGACGGCTTTGCTGGAAAGCGCGCTGGCCCAGGTCAGTCCGCCTGCACGTAGCCCGTGACGCGGATCATCTCGCGGTACCTGGCGATCTCGCGGGCATAGGCGGCAGCGGCTTCGGCGGGCCTGGCGACATTGCGGCCGTCGGCAACCTGCCAGCCAGCACGCCCAGGACGCTGACCACGGCCAAGGCCGTCCAGGCGGAACTCAGGAAGGTGCGCGAGCGCGGCTATGCCATGGTGGTCGATGATTTCATCATGGGCGAGGTCGCCCTGGCCGCCGCCGTGGTCGACGCCGAAGGCGTGCCCCTGGGCGCCCTGCACCTGAGCGGCTCCTCCAGCCAGTGGCCGGCCCGCTCCGCACCGCTTGCGTCCTGGCCATGCGGGGACCTGGGAACGCCTGTCCATGGCCGAAAAACGGGATTCCGTCAACGCCTTCCCACCCGCCCAGGAAACCATGGGAAGGTTGCATTTATTTTCACTTTCGTGATTCGGACTCCCTTTCATAGGACATTGTCTGAAAATATATAACAGCCCATAGGACAATTCCTATTTCTCAATCTTCAACACCTACTTTTCTCAGAATTTTCTGATTTCATCCCGGATATGTAATAACCAGTTACTTCAAGGGAATTCGTTCACTCCATAGCCCCAGCCTATCATCCGTCGACCGTGCATTTCCATGCACCAACCCATGTCCCGCCATGGCATTGCGGGCATCCGCGCTTTGCGCGCACGACAGGAGGGAACCGGATGTCTCAACGCACTTTCATTGCCCGCAGCCCGCTGGGAGACCAATTGGAATTCCGGTCCCTGATGGGCCAGGAGCACATTTCGCGGCTCTTCGAATTCCGCGTGCGCCTGATCAGCAAGCAGCCGGACATTGCCGCCAAGTCCCTGCTGGGCAAGGACATGAGCATAGAGATGGACCTGACCACCGAGATCCATGGAAGTGGCAAGCGATTTCTTTCAGGTCAGGTGACACAATTCACCTACACCGGCCGCGATGGAACCTTTTCCAGCTACGAGGCTGTATTGCGCCCCTGGCTATGGCACGCCACAAGACGTTCGGATTTCAGGATATTCCAGAACAAGACCGTGCCGGAAATCGTGCAGGAGGTGCTTGAACCCTATGGATTCGTCACGGAACTGCGGCTTGTGGGCAAATACCGCAGGCACGGCTACCTGGTGCAATACGGAGAAAGCGATTTCAATTTCGTCTCCCGCCTCATGGAAAAAGAAGGAATCTTCTACCTGTTCGCCCACCAATTGGGCCGGCATACCCTGCTGCTGGGCGATGACATAGGATCCGTCTCCTTCCTGCCCCACGGCCCGCGCACCATTCCCTATTACAGCAGCGACCGTGCCGGGCAGGTCAAGGACGAAGACCACGTGGACATGTTCGGGGCTTTCGAGGACATTGCCTCCGGCCGGTTCGCGGCCGACGACTACGACTTCGAGCAGCCCAGGGCCATGCTGGGCACCGGTGATGAGTTCCCCGCAGGCCACAGGGAAGACGACCGCGAGATCTTCGACTGGCCCGGCGGCTACACCGACCGCCGCCATGGCGAGGAATACGCCCGCATCCGCCTGGAACAGTTGCAGGTCCAGCGCGAAAGCGTGCGGGGCGAGGGCAATGCCCGCTGCATGGCGCCGGGCCATCTGTTCACCCTCTGCAAATACCCCCGGCAGGATCTGAACAAGGACTACCTGATCGAGACGGCCACCTACCGCTTCGAGGAGAACGCGCGCACCAGCGATGGCGCAGGCGGCAGCGGCCTTGCCGGGCGTGGCGGCACCGACAGCGCCACCACCTACCGCATCGGCTTCCATGCCGTGCCCAAGCGGGTGGCCTACCGCAGCCAGCGCAGCACGCCCAAGCCCCACACCACGGGCCCGCAGACGGCGGTGGTCACGGGCCCCGCGGGCGAGGAGATCCACACCGACAAATACGGCCGCGTGAAGGTGCAGTTCCACTGGGACCGCTACGGCAAGAGGGACGAGAACTCCAGTTGCTGGATCCGCGTCAGCCAGAACTGGGCGGGGGCGGGCTACGGCAGCATGCACATCCCGCGCATAGGGCAGGAGGTCATCGTCGACTTCCTCAACGGCGACCCGGACCATCCCATCATCACGGGCCGTGTCTACAACGCTATGGCCATGCCGCCCTGGGAGCTTCCGGCCAACAAGACGCAGTCGGGCATCAAGACGCGCTCCAGCCAGGGCGGCGTGCCGGGCGACGGCATGAAGAACAGCCCGGGCACGGCCAACGCCCTGCGCTTCGAGGACAAGGCCGGTGCCGAGCAGCTGTGGCTGCATGCGCAAAAGGACATGCTCGCCGAAGTGGAGTGCGACTCGGAGACCTGGATCGGCAGGGACCGCAGCAAGGTCGTGGACCGGGACGAATTCAACACCATCCACCGCGACAGGACGGAGGTGGTGGACCGCAACGAGAAGATCGACGTGCACGGCTGGCGCACCGAGGTGGTGGACCTGGACGAGACGCTGACCGTGCACCAGAACCGCCGAAGGACGGTGGACCTGGACGAGAGCCTGCACATCCGCCAATCCCGCCACAAGACCGTGGGCCAGCACGAAAAGGACAGCATAGGGCGCAACTGGTCCACCATGGTGGGGCGCTACAAGAGCGAGACCATTGGCATCGCCTGCCTGCAGAACGTGGGCATCGCCAGGGTGGTCAACATTGGCGCCGCCTACAGCGTGAATGTCGGGATGCTGATGAACACGCTGGTCGGCATGAACCAGAGTTCGCAGATCGGCCGGGACCAGAGTTTCAAGGTCGGCAACGATCATCACCTGGACGTCGGCAGGAACAGCCGTCTGTCGGCCGGCGATACGTTCCAGGCCGACATCGGCAAGTCGTGGAAAGTCCATGTGGGCCAGTACAGCCAGCACGCGGCGGGCACGGTGCTGATACGGACCGCGGGCGAGCATCTGGAACTGGCCTGTGGTGCCGCAAGAATCGTGCTGCGGGCCGATGGCGGCATCTACCTCTACGGCACGCACATCGAGATGCTGGCGGCCTCGGGGATACACGTGGACGCAGCCCAGGTCAAGGTGAACTGCGGCGCGGCCCAGGCCGCCCCCGAGGCACCTCCCCCACCCGCGCCTGCGGAACCCGACCCGGCCGTCCCGGGCCTCGATGACGCCATGGAGGGGCTGGCACAGGCGGCCTCCAGTCTCAAGGGCGCCCTGGGTGCCGTGCAGCAGATCAAGGGCCTGGTGCAGACCGCGAAAGCCATTGGCGGCGGGGATACCGGCGCCCTGACGGGCGCCATGGCCGGTGCATTGGGCGGCGCACTGGGCCGCCCACTGGGCAGCGCGCTAGCCCCCTCGGCCGCGCCCCCTGGCAGCACGCCTGGATTCAACCCGAATGCCTGACCCAGGGCATATCCCTCTGATTCCCCCAAACCAAGGAACGATCATGGGCCCACCCGCAGCACGACAAGGCGACTCCCATCCCGAAGGCCCCATCCTGGAGGGCAGCGCCGACATCCTCATCGGCTCGCAACCCGCCGCGCGCCTGAGCGACAAGGTGGGCCACAGGCGGGGCACCGAGACCATCACCGAAGGCGAGCCCACGGTGCTTTTCAATGGCCGGCCCGCTGCGCGCATGGGCGACATGGTGGCTTGCGGCGAAGTCATCACCAGCGGATGCGGCACGGTCTTCATCGGCAAGAGCCATGGGCAATGCCTGGTCCAGGCCGCCGAATCCGGCCAAAGCCTGGTCACGGACCTGTAGAGAAGATGCAGGGCCCCGCCGCTTCCCGGGTGGCATGGTCGCGGGAGCAGGACCAGCGCCACGCGCTGCTGCTGCAAGCCATGGCACCCGCACCCTGCCTGTATGCCGTGGTGGACTGCGCCTTGCACGGCAGCCTGTATGCACAGTTGCAGAACGAGCCCGCCGAAAGCGAAATCCAGTGCCTGTACGACGGCATGCCGGCCGTGCGGTACGCCCGCGTGGCCCCTTACCTGCTGCACGTGCACCGGAACAGCCCGATTTACCGCCGCTGGCTGGCCGAAGGCTGGCTGCAGCACTGGGGCATCTTCATCGCGGCAAGCCTGACGACACGGCAGATCAGGCGGCACCTCAAGAAATTCCTGACCGTGCGGCTTCCCGGATGGCAGACCGCTCACCTGCGCTTCTATGACCCGCGCGTGCTCTGCGGACTCCTCCAGCAGGCAGACCCCGGCCAGGTCCATGATCTGCTGCGCGTCCCCGGCGAAATGCCCTTTGCCACCTTCCTCGTACCGCAGACCGGCCAAAGCCTGGTGGCGTACTCCAGCCAGGGCAACGCCCTGTTCAACCGACTGACCCGGGCCAGCCATCTGCAAACCCGATACCACACGGTGGCCGAGCCATGTTCCTGAAGATCTCTGCGCACCAGCTGCGGCATCTCGACCGCCAGGCCGCCGCCCGCTCCCGCCAGGCATTCGCAGCCCTGGTACTCCAGCAATGGCAGCAGCACTTCGCCCTGCTCATGCCGGGCCTGCCTGCGCAGCCCCTGCCACAGATGCAGGCCCTGGTGGACGCGGCCTGCGACACCTGCTGCAACGCCGGTGTCACGCAAAAGCCGCAAGTCCTGCAGTTTGCGTTCGCCACGCTGCGCGCGGCGCACCTGGGCTGCTCTCCCGAGTTCATCCAAGAAATGAGCCGCTACTTCCTGCGCCACCAGGCCAGCCATCAGGCCGCGCAGGACTGGATAGACCATGTCCTGGCAGCCATCCCGGCGCCTGGCCCACCGCCCGCTGCACCATGAGTAAGAAAAAGACCCCGGCTTCTCCACCACCGCTCACGCCCGAGCAGCAAACCCATGCGCGCGAGAAAAACGAGGCATTGCAGGCCAGGCTTGAACCGGACGACTGGGACGAGGTCATGCGCCAGATCCTCAAGAGCTGCGGCACGGGCGCCATCGCCGATGGTGCCGTGCTGTCCTGCAAGACGGTACGGCGAACCAACTGCGCCGGCCCCACGCCCAAGGCCGGCAACCGCATGAGCCAGGCGACGGCGGACGCCATCAACGCCGAAGCCGGCACCGACATCGACTTCGACGAACTCGCCCAGTACGAAGGCGGCCAGGCCACCGAAGGCTATGTGCCCTGGTGGCCTCAGGGTGTGGGGGTCAAAGATGGCGTTATCAGCATCAACACCGCGCGCGTCAAGGGAAAGAAGGATGGCCCTCTCAGAGGCGCCAGCGCTTCGGGCGTGACCATTGGTACGGGGGTGGATCTGGGGCAGCAGGATCCCAAGGTCTATGCGGATCGACTGAAAAAGGCGGGAATCCCTCAAGCGCTGATCGACAAGCTCAAGCCATATATGAAGCTGAAGCGTGCGGAGGCATGCAAATATCTGCGAGAAAACCCCTTACGGATTACTAAAGAGGAGGCAGATCTAATTGACAAAGAAATGAAGAGCGAAAAATTAGAAACAGCAAAGCTTGGCTACGAGATCAATACGGAGTCTCTAGAAAATCCTAAAAATTTCGAGAATTTATCCAAGGAAGAGCAGACTGTACTATTTTCCAGAACATACCAAGACGGGAACATTACAAACAATTCTAGTTCAGGACTATCTAAATATATGGCCCAAGGCGATAAGAATAGAGCTGTAAATCAACTCAGCACGCAAAATTATCGAGGGATCGCACACAAGGACAGGATACCTAAAGAGCATGATTATCTCAACAAATCCTACAAAACAAAAATTCTTCCAAACGATCTCAAACCTCAATAGGAAACTGTTAATTTCAAAAATCACTGCATTGTTATTTTTTTTGACATCCTCTTGCTCCAGAGTTTATGCAAATGATCTTATGTTCGACAAAAACACCTTTCCACATACTCCGATGCACGGAACTTTTGTTGTAATAGAGACAATTCCAGATATCAGGGCGATCCCATCCAACCAATATTACCCAAGCCTATTCATGCCAGAACAAAGGGTCAAGTTTGAATATGATGGCGAGGTGGGTAGCGATTGGGAAGATTACTTTGAGTACAAGATGACAGTTTATCCACCCTACGATCCCAGGATGTGCTCGCAAAGCCATTGGCTGCACTATTGCAATGAAATTCATGGAACAAAAGAAATTCCAGCAATACCAGTCACACAAGATTTGATAATGACCACAGAAATAGCCAAAGATGAAGTCTACTTGTCACTCAGAGAATATTTCGTTAAACATGGACTAAAGCGCAAGGATTTTGTATATGAAGGCAACATCAGCGACGGAGGGGCTTCGTACATTTTTTACTTCAAGAACTGGAATACATTAATTAGTAGAACAGCATACTCCGAAGCCGACATAAGCTCCAAAACAAGAAATAAATCATCCAAGGCCCATGGAGTTATTCAAATTCTCAAACGTATTGATGAAAACGCTCGTATTCCATACCGCCCCATGACCAAGTAGCTTCAAACAAGGTTCTTTCCCTTGACTTTCATATCACCAGGATACGAAATCAGAAAGGTGATCTCAGGAAATTCATGTACCACAGTTCCACAAAGATCGAATTCCCAAGGAGCACGATTATCTAAACAAATCCCATCCAAAACAAATGAAAAATATGAATCTCAACAAAATAATTGAATTTACTCTAAAGAAAATTACATTCTATGTAGCTTGCACACTATTACTTTCACATGTTCACGCTGGGGATGATCTAATGTTTGACAAAAACCGGTTTCCACATACTCCAATGCACGGTACATTCATAGTAGTACAAACAATACCTGACTTGAGCAACATTCCAGCAAGCAGATATTATTCAAGTGTTTTCATGCCCCAACAAAGAGTGAAATTTGAATATGATGGTGAAGTCGGCAGTGATTGGGATGGATATTTTGAATATAAAATGACAGTATTCCCCCCATATGATAAAAGAATGTGCAGTCAAGATGATTGGCGTCACTACTGCAATGATTTTTCTGGTGTTTTAGGAATGCCCGCAAGGCCCATCACTCAAACAATAATACTCAGCGCCTCTAGAATAAAAAACCAAAAAGACATTAATGAATCAGAAGAACTAATACCATACGGATTAAAATTAAACGACTATATCTATGGAGGAAACACATCAGACGGCGGAGTGGTCTATGACAGCTTTTATTTTAATAACTGGAACACATTGATTAGCACTACCACATATTCCGATGCTAATTTGAGATCGAAGGCATTCAGTAAGGCAAAGGTCCACACAGCCATTCAAATACTGAAACGCGTAGACGAAAATGCGCGTATAGCCTACCGCCCCATGGTCAGATAGCTCCACTCAAGCCCTTCTCCCACTCCTCCACACCCCAGGACACGGCATCCAAACATATGCACGTGCACAGCCACACCCTGTACGCTGGCGCACGGACCGCCCCCATCCCCAGCAAATCCCGCGCATTCGACATGCACCGCCGGGCGGCTGGCGCCTCCCTGAAGGGCGGGCTATACTGCCGCCTGCTTTCTTGATCCAAGCTGCTGCAAGAAAGACGCTTTTCCGGGCATCTGCTGCCCGGATGTCTTTCATCGTCCGCACGAAACCGGACGCTGCGAGCGCCGTCCCGGCCTCGCGCCATTGCAGCCATGAACACTTCCCTGCGACTCCAGCGTGCCTTTGCACGCACGGGCATCTCCCTCGACTATCGCGACGGCATCTACCACGTGCGCGACGGCCAGGCCGAGGCCCATATCCTCCTGCCCGACAGCCTTCCCCTGGAGGACAAGGCCGTGCGCCAGTTGCTGGCCTTCGCGGCCGTGCGCCGCCATGACGGGCACGGCGGCGTGTGCAAGGCCTGCGCCACGCCCGATTTCCACCCCGGCACGGTGGCTCCCGTGGGCAGCGTGGTGGCCACGCCGCAGGACTTCGTCATTCCCGCGGCCATAGGCACGGACATCAACTGCAGCGTGCGCCTGCTGACCACCGGCGCACGGCTGGACCAGCTGGCGCCCCACAAGAGCCGGCTGGTGGAGCGCCTGACCGCCAGCCTGCTGGGCAGCGGGCGCGATGTGCCCGTGACGACGGCCGCCTTCCGCGCACTGTTCGATGTCGGGCCTTCGGCCTTCCTCGACCGCCTGGGCAAGGACGGACTGTGGGGCCACGCAGACAAGGAACGCCTGCACCGGGAACTTGACGCCTGCATCGGACTGGCGCATTTCGCGGGCGGCGCGCGCCACGCCCCCCACGCCTATCTGCAGGAACGCCACGCCGTGTTCCGCGATCCCTGCCTGGGCACCGTGGGATCGGGCAACCACTTCGTGGAGCTGCAGGTGGTCGACGAGGTGATCGACCGGCACGCGGCCTACCGGGCCGGCCTGCGCGCGGGCGACGTGGTGGTGATGATCCACAGCGGCTCGCGCGACCTGGGCTTTTTCGTGGGCCAGGCCTGGATGGACCGGGCCCGGGCCGAGTGGCCGCAGGGCATGAAGCACCCGGCCAGCGGCCTGTACGGACTGTCGGGTCCGCTGGCCGGCGAGTACCTGCAGGCCATGGGTGTGGCGGCGCGCTATGCCTGGGCCAACCGCGTCGTGCTGGCCGAACTGGTGCGCAAGGACCTGGAGCAGATCGTGGGCGCAGCGGATTCCCGCCTGGTGGTCGATGTGCCGCACAACGTGGTGTTGCAGGAGAACGGCATGAACATCCACCGCAAGGGCGCCACGCCGGCCCGCGCGGGCGATTTCGCGCTGATCCCCGGCTCCATGGGCGATGCCTCCTACCTGGTCACGGGCCTGGGTTCGGCCGACTGGCTCTGGTCCTGCAGCCATGGCGCGGGGCGGCGCATGCGCCGCCAGGCCCTGCGCGCCCTGCGCCCCGAGGCCCGCACCGAAGACCAGGGCTGGCAGTGCGTGACCTTGCGCGAGGAGCGCCGCATCGAGGAGGCGCCCGAGGCCTACAAGCCCATCGGCCCGGTGATCGAGTCGCAGGAGAGCGCGGGCCTGATCCAGGCCGCCGTGCGGCTGCGGCCCTGGATCACCTTCAAGGCCTGAGCTTCACGGCGCCCTGTCCCGCGCCAGCTTGCGGTACAGCGTCTGGCGGCTGATGCCCAGCATGCGCGCGGCCTGGCTGATGTTGCCCCGGCAGTTCTCCAGCGCTTGGCGAACCGCTGAGCGCGACAGCTCGTCGAGATTCTGCGCCGGGGCCGCCGGCGGCGTGGCCGGCGCCAGGCGCGCGCTCTTGTGCAGCTGCGCCTGGAAGTCGTCGGGCAGGTGCCGCCATTCGATGCAGTCCTCGCCCGGGTCCAGCATGGCGCATGCGGTTCTGAGCACGCTGGCGCACTGGCGCAGGTTGCCGGGCCAGTGGTAGGCCGTCAGGCGCGCGAGCAGGGCCGGCGCCAGATGCACGGGCTGCCCGGGCACGATGCCGTCCAGGATGCGCACGCACAGCGCCTCCAGGTCGGTGCGCTCGCGCAGCGGCGGCAGCTCCAGCGCCAGCCCGTTGATGCGGTAGTAGAGATCGGCTCGGAAGCGCCCCTGCTCCACCGCCAGCTCCAGCGCATGGTTGGAAGCACAGACCAGTGCGAAATCCACGGCCACGGGCGTGCCGCTGCCCAGCGGCACGACCTGTCGCTCCTGCAGCACGCGCAGCAGCCGCGCCTGCAGGGCCAGGGGCATGTCGCCGATCTCGTCAAGGAACAGGGTTCCGCCATCGGCATCGCGCAGCAGGCCCCGGCGGCCTTCGCGGCGCCCGCCGGTGAAGGCACCCGCCTCGTAGCCGAACAGCTCGGACTCGATCAATGCCTCGGGAATGGCCGCGCAGTTGATGGCGACGAAGGGGCCGGCGCGGCGCGGGCCGCTGTCATGGGAGGCACGCGCAAACCACTCCTTGCCCACGCCCGACTCGCCCTGGATCAGCAAGGCAATGGGTTTGTCCAGCACCCGCCGGGCACGGGAAGCGGCGGCGCGCCAGCGCGCATCGCCCGTATCCAGCCGCGCCAGCGCGTCTTCAGGCGCGGCCACCGCGACGGTTGCCGGCCTGGCCACAGGTCCGATGGTGTGGCGGTCCGGCACGAGGCGGCAAAACAGCGGCAAGCCTTCCAGCGTGCGCAGGGCCTGCGGCGCATCGGGCCTGAGCCTGTGGCGCGCCAGCAGTTGCTCCATGCCGCAGGCCAGCACCTGGTCCAGCGCCACGCCCCCGATGCGACCCGCATCAAGGCGCAGCAGCGCCAGCGCGCTGCGGTTGGCACCGACGATCCAGCCGTCCTGCGCCACCAGCACGATGGCCTCGGCCACCGTGCCAAGCCCTTCGGGATGGGCGTGCAGGTGCAGGCGCATGCCGCCCTGGCTTTCACAGGCCAGCAGGCGGTTCTCGATCATGTGGGCCGCCGTGCTCACCAGGCCCAGCGTATGGGCGCTGCCGCGGCCATGCTCGCTGGAGATGTCCAGGATACCCAGCAGTTGCCCGCTGCCAGAGAGGATGGGCGCGGCCGAGCAGGTCAGAAAGCCGTTGCGCTCCAGGAAATGCTCGCCACCCCGGACCTGCAGGGGCTGCATCTCGGCCAGCGCCGTGCCGATGGCATTGGTGCCGCGCTGGTCCTCGTGCCAGCAGGCGCCGCTGGTCAGGGCCACGCGCCCGGCCTTGTCCAGGAAATAGGGATCGCCGCAGGTATCGACCAGGGTGCCGCAGGGGCCCGAGAGCACGACCACGCTCTGGCTGTCGCGCACCTGCTCGAACAGGTATTCCATGATGGGACGCGAATGCGCGAGCAACTGCTGATGGCGGCCACGCAGCATGCGCAGCGCGTGCTGCTCCAGGTTGTCCGGCGGGCCCAGGCGGCCCGTGGGCTTGAGGCCCTGGTCGGCGCTGCGCTGCCATGAGCGCGCCAGGCGCTCGTCCAGCAGGCCGGCGGGGCAGCGGCCGGACTCCAGCAGATGCTGGCGGGCCTGCCGCAAGGCCAGGGAAGCGGAAGGGGTTGGCATGCTGTCTCCTGCTCGGGCGTCAGGGCGCCCTTTCGGGCCAGTATGGACCGAGGGCGGCGCGCGGGGCAATGCCGCAGACCTGACTGCCGTCCCGAGTGTTCCATTTCGTGACAGCTGTCCCGTGCTGGAACGTCTCGGATGGGGACAGTGCCCGCTGCGCGCGCCGGCCCGTGCGCATCGCCGCCCAATGCAATCAATGGCTTGCGCACCTGTCCTGGCTGGCACGCCTTTTGAATGGGTGTCCGTGTCCAGGGCCATGCGGCACCTGGATGCACACAACACCCATCGGAGACAGGCACATGACCGTTTACGCAGCCCCCGGCGCCGCCGGCGCCAAGATCGCCTACAAGGCACGGTACGACAACTTCATCGGCGGCAGGTTCGTGCCGCCCGTCAAGGAGCAGTATTTCGACGTGGTCACGCCCGTCAGCGGCAAGGTCTACACCCGTGCCGCGCGCTCCACGGCCGAGGACATCGAGCTGGCGCTGGATGCGGCCCACGCCGCCAGCGACGCCTGGGGCAGGACCAGCGCGGCCGAGCGCGCCAATATCCTGCTGAAGATCGCCGACCGCATCGAGGCCAACCTGGAGCTGCTGGCCTATGCCGAGACCGTGGACAACGGCAAGGCCATCCGCGAGACGCTGAACGCCGACATCCCGCTGACCGTCGATCATTTCCGCTACTTCGCGGGCTGCGTGCGCGCCCAGGAAGGCGCCCTGAGCCACATTGACGAGACCACGGTGGCCTATCACATCCAGGAGCCGCTGGGCGTGGTCGGCCAGATCATCCCCTGGAACTTCCCCATCCTCATGGCGGCCTGGAAGCTCGCTCCCGCGCTGGGCGCCGGCAACTGCGTGGTACTCAAGCCCGCGGAGTCCACGCCCATCAGCATCCTCATCCTGGCCGAGCTGATCGCCGATCTGCTGCCGCCCGGCGTGCTGAACATCGTCAACGGTTTCGGACGCGAGGCCGGCATGCCGCTGGCCACCAGCAAGCGCATCGCCAAGATCGCCTTCACGGGCTCGACCTCGACCGGCCGCGTGATCGCACAGGCCGCAGCCAACAACCTGATCCCGGCCACGCTGGAGCTGGGCGGCAAGTCGCCCAACATCTTCTTCGCCGATGTGATGGACAAGGACGATGCCTTCCTCGACAAGGCCATCGAAGGCCTGGTGCTGTTCGCCTTCAACCAGGGCGAGGTCTGCACCTGCCCCAGCCGCGCGCTGATCCAGGAAAGCATCTATGACCGCTTCATGGAGCGCGTGCTCCGGCGCGTGGCCGCCATCAGGCATGCCAACCCGCTGGACACGGACAGCATGATGGGCGCCCAGGCCTCCAGGGAGCAGCTGACCAAGATCCTGTCCTACCTGGACCTGGGCAAGCAGGAAGGTGCCGAGGTGCTGGCCGGCGGCGGCCAGGCCCATCTGGGCGGTGACCTGGAGGGCGGCTACTACGTGCAGCCCACGCTGTTCAAGGGTCACAACAAGATGCGCATCTTCCAGGAGGAGATCTTCGGCCCCGTGCTGGCCGTGACCACCTTCAAGGACGAGGCCGAGGCCCTGGCCATCGCCAACGACACGCTCTACGGCCTGGGCGCCGGCGTATGGAGCCGCAACGGCAACGTGGCCTACCGCATGGGCCGCGCCATCAAGGCCGGGCGCGTGTGGACCAACTGCTACCACGCCTATCCCGCGCACGCGGCCTTCGGCGGCTACAAGGAATCGGGCATAGGCCGTGAAACCCACAAGATGATGCTGGACCACTACCAGCAGACCAAGAACCTGCTGGTCAGCTACAGCGAGAACAAGCTGGGCTTCTTCTGATGTGAATGCGGCCGGCAGCCCACGGTGCGGCCGGCCGTACAGGAAAGGTCCACCCCATGGTCGACAAAGTGATTGCCACCGATGCCGCACTGGCGCTGATCGCCGACCTGCGGGCGCAGCACGGTCCGGTGTTCTTCCACCAGTCCGGCGGCTGCTGCGACAACAGCGCCGCCAACTGCTACCTGCCCGGCGAGCTGACGATAGGCGCTCAGGACGTGCTGCTCGGGCAGGTGGGCGGCGCGCCCTTCTACATCGGCAGGTCCCAGTACGAGTACTGGAAACACACCCAGCTCATCCTGGACGTGATCGAAGGCCAGGGCGGCACCTTCTCGCTGGAAGGCAGCACCGGCAAGGCCTTCCATACGCGGTCGCGGCTGTTCACGGACGAGGAATTCGCGGCCATCCAGGCCGATGAAGCCAGCGGCTCCACATTGACGTGAACAAGCCCTACCTGGCCAGCCGCTTGACCGCGGCCTCGGTCAGGCGCACATGCTCGTCCGGGTCCGAGCCGATGTGCACGAAGCCGACCTTGCCATCCTGGCCGATCACGTAGGAGATGCGGTCCGCCCGCCGGGGATCGGCGGCGGCCGAGGCGTCATAGGCGCGGATGGTCTTTGCCTGCGGGTCCGAGGCCACGGCGAACTGGTCACGGCAGGCCTCGGTGGAAAAGCGCTTGAGCGTCTCGATGTCGTCATGCGACATGCCCACCACCCGGGCCCCCATGGCCGCGAAACGTGGCGTGGCTTCCGCGAAGGCATGGGCCTCCATGGTGCAGCCCTGGGTGAAGGCCTTGGGGAAAAAGTACAGCACCACCGGCCCCTTGGCGAGCGCGGCCCCCATGTCGAAGTCGAAGGCCTTGCCGGCCACGGCGGCCGGCGCGGTGAAGCGCGGTGCGCTGTCGCCCACCTTGAGCGCGGCCTGGGCCAGCGGCGACAGCAGCAGCGCGGCGAGCAAGGGCACGGCCGCACGGGCACAGCGGCGCCCCAGTGACGAAGGAGGACGGATGGATTCGCGGCGGCGGACAGCGGGCATGCAAGGGCTCCTGAAACATGGGACTTTGCCCATTGTGACCAATCGGCCAAGGCCCTGCGGGCATGAGCATCCGCTTCGGGGTGAAGCCCGCCCTATGGCCCGCGCCACCGGGTCTGCCGCACGCCAAGCCGCAGCTGCTGGATGCGGCGATGGATGGTGGAGCGGCTGACGCCGAGCTGGCGGGCCGCCTCGGAGACGTTGCCCTGGCATTGCGCAAGCAGTTGTTCCAGCGCCTGCGCGGCGCCCTCGCCGGTGTTGCCTGACAAGGCAGTGCGCGGCGCAGCGCCTTGCAGCGCATCGGGCAGGTGCTCGGGCTCGATGCGGCCGTCGCCATCGTGGCCGCACAGGGCTGCGGCATAGCGCAGCGCGTTGTGCAGCTCGCGCAGGTTGCCGGGCCAGGCATGGGCGGCCAGCACGGCCCGGGCTGCGTCGCCCAGGTGCAGATGGCCGCCCAGGGTGGCCAGCATCCGGTCGGCAAGGGTCTGCAGGTCGCTGCGCTGGCGCAGCGCAGGCAGGTGCAGCTCGGCGGCGTTGAGGCGGTAGAGCAAGTCTTCGCGAAAGCTTCCACTGCGCACCAGCTCGGCCAGCGGCCGGTGCGAGGCCGAGATGAAGCGCACGGCCACCGCACGGGGTGCACGGGCGCCCAGCGGGGTGATTTCGGATTCGGACAGCACCCGCAGCAGCTTGGCCTGCAGGGCCAGCGGCATGTCGCCGATCTCGTCGAGAAACAGCGTGCCTTCGTGCGCCGCGGCGATCAGCCCTTCGCGGCCCTTGCTTGCGCCGCCGGTCCAGGTGCCGGGAAGGTAGCCGAACAGCTCGCTTTCCAGCAAGGCCTCGGGAATGGCTGCGCAGTTGATGGCGATGAAGGCGCCGCTGCGGCCGCTGCCGGCATGCAGTGCGCGGGCCAGGTATTCCTTGCCCGCGCCGGTCTCCCCCTGCACCAGGATGGGCAGCTCCTGCGGCGCGAGCCGGGCCGCCTTGTGCAGCAGCGTTTGCAATCCCGCATCGCCCGTGTCCAGCGCCTGCAGTGCGGCCGGCATGGGCGGCTGCGCGGGCCTTGCCTGGGCGTGCTGGCGACGGGTCTGGCGCTGCGGCTCCATGGCATGGGCAAAAAGGATGCTGCCGTCGCGGGCGCGGATGATGCGCTCCTGCGCCGGGCGATTGCGACGCAGCTCGGACAGGTGGCGCAGGTCCATGTCGAAGAAGCGCTCCAGCGGCTGGCCGATGAGGCTGCGGCGCTGGCGCCAGTCCAGCTGCGCGGCGGCGGCCAGCAGGCGGGCGCCCGCGTGGGTCATGGCGCGGATGCGGCCCCGTGCATCGACGCTGATGGAGGCGTCGGGATCGACGTCCAGGAAATCGGGCGACTGTGCCAGGCGCACCACCCAGTCCTGGCCGGACTGCGCCATCAGGTTGGCCTGCTCCACGCGCCGCGCCGCGGCCACGACGAGGTTGAGCGCCAGGTTCTGGCTGGCCCGCTCGGCGGGCGAGCGCAGCAGCGACAGGTCCAGCACCGCCGCCAGTTCGCCGCGCAGGTCGTAGATGGGTGCCGCCGTGCAGGACAGGCCGGTGTGGGTGAAGTCGAAATGGTCGCTCTGGTGCACGGTCAGCGCCTCGCCCGTTTCCAGGCAGGCGCCCACGGCCGAGGTGCCGGAATGGTCCTCGCGCCATTGCGCGCCCAGGTACAGGCCTGCGCGGCGCAGGTCGTCGGCGTCGGCCTCGTGCCCCAGGAAGTCCACGGCCACGCCGTGCCGGTCGGCCAGCAGCAGCACGTAGTCCAGACCCTTGAGCTGCTGGTACAGCCGCTCCAGCGCATGGCGTGCGATGTGGATCAGCGGCTCGGACTCCTCGCGGTGCGCACGCAGCTGGCCGTCGGTGACGATGTGGGCTTCGCTGGTATGCGTCGGGTCGAGCCGATGGTGGTCTATGCAGCGGCGCCAGCTGCGCAGCACGGCGCGGTCACGCTCCTGTCCACGCTGGGAGTAGCCCAGACCGAAGGCTTCGATTTCCTGGATGTGCGAGGCGTAGGACTGCAAAGGCATGGGGTGGAGTCGATGTGGACCTTGAACGTGCCGCAGAGGATTTTGTGCCCTGCGCGATGCCGGGCCAATGCAGATTTACCCACTGCCTCTGCTGCGTTGCAGCAAGCGTGCTGCGACAGGTGTCGCATGGCTGAGCCACCTGTCGCGCGCGGCCAGGGTGGACAACGAGCCACGGGACAAGGGGTTTGTACCCAGGGCTTGCAGGCAATTCATTGATTTGCCGGGCACGGCTTGCCTGTCGGGCGCGCCTGGCATGGTGATTGCGTAGGAACGCCTGCCCGGAAAAAAACCAGCGGGCATGACCACCCTCAAGGAGACAACCATGACAGATACGACGGCTGCCGCCCGTGCCCAGGCGCTGCTTGGCCAGCTCAACCATTCTTTGGCGGACCGCGACTTCGCGGCCGCCAGCCGCCTGTTCGCCGACGAATGCTACTGGCGCGACCTGGTGCTGCTGACCTGGAACATCAAGACCATGGAGGGACGCGGGCAGATCGCCGACATGCTGGCTGCGCAGCTGGACGCCGCGGCGCCCGTGCGCTTTTCGCTGGACGAGCGCGAAGCGGTGGAGGAGGCCGATGGTGTGGTGTCCGCCTGGATCGTGATCGACACACGGCATGCGCGCGGCGGCGGTCACATCCGCATCAGGGGCGGGAAGATCTGGACGCTGCTGACGACTGCCCAGGAGCTCAAGGGGCATGAGGAACCCTTGGGAACACGCCGCCCCATGGGGGCCGAGCACGGCATCCGGCGCGGCCGCCAGACCTGGCTGGAGCGCCGCCAGAAGGAAGCAGAGGAGCTGGGCCGCGACAGGCAGCCCTTCGTGCTGGTCATCGGCGGCGGCCAGGGCGGCATCGCGCTGGGTGCCCGGCTGCGCCAGCTGGGGGTCTCGCACATCGTCATCGACCGCCAGGCGCGCCCTGGCGACCAATGGCGCAATCGCTACAAGTCGCTGTGCCTGCACGATCCGGTCTGGTACGACCACCTGCCCTACATGCCGTTTCCGGACAACTGGCCCGTGTTCGCGCCCAAGGACAAGATCGGCGACTGGCTGGAGATGTACACCAAGGTGATGGAGGTGAACTACTGGCCGTCCACCGAGTGCCTGAACGCCCGCTTCGACGAGGACCGGCAGGAGTGGGAGGTCACCGTGGAGCGCGATGGTGAAAAGCAGGTGCTGCGCCCCAGACACCTGGTGTTCGCCACGGGCATGTCGGGCAAGGCGAATGTGCCCAGGATCCAGGGCCAGGATGTCTTCCGGGGCGAGCAGCAGCACTCGTCCCGGCACCCCGGCCCGGATGCCTATGCGGGCAGGAAGGTGGTGGTGATCGGCGCCAACAACTCCGCGCACGACATCTGCGCGGCCCTGTGGGAGCATGGCGCGGATGTGACCATGGTGCAGCGCTCGTCCACGCACATCGTGCGTTCCGATTCGCTGATGGACATCGGCCTGGGCGACCTGTATTCGGAACGCGCCGTGGCCAACGGCGTGACGACCCGCAAGGCGGACCTGATCTTCGCCTCCCTGCCCTACCGCATCATGGCCAACTTCCAGGTGCCGGTGTACGACCGCATCCGCGAGCGCGATGCGGACTTCTACCGCAAGCTGGAGGCCACCGGCTTCATGCTGGACTTCGGCGATGACGGCTCCGGCCTTTTCATGAAGTACCTGCGGCGCGCATCGGGCTACTACATCGACGTGGGTGCCTGCGATCTGGTGATCGACGGCAGCATCAAGCTGCAGGCGGGCAAGCAGATCAGCCACCTGTCGGAAAACGCGGTGGTGCTGGACGACGGTACCGAGCTGCCGGCCGACCTGGTGGTCTACGCCACCGGCTATGGCTCGATGAACGGCTGGGTTGCCGACCTGATCAGCCAGGAGGTGGCGGACAAGGTGGGCAAGGTCTGGGGCCTGGGCTCGGACACCACCAAGGACCCGGGGCCGTGGGAGGGCGAGCAGCGCAACATGTGGAAGCCCACGCAGCAGGAGGCGCTGTGGTTCCACGGCGGCAATCTGCACCAGTCGCGCCATTACTCGCTGTACCTGGCGCTGCAGCTCAAGGCGCGCCAGGAAGGCCTGCCCGTGCGTGTCTATGACCTGCAACAAGTCCACCACCTGAGATAGGCCCGAATAATCCCCATGGGCGGCCATGCCGCCCATCGATACAGACTGACAGAAAGAAAGTCCCATCATGAAAGCAGCACGTTTCCACGACCGCGGCGACATCCGCATCGAAGACATTCCCGAGCCTGTTGTGGAGCCCGGCACCGTAGGCATCGAGGTGGCCTGGTGCGGCATCTGCGGCACGGATCTGCACGAGTTCATGGAAGGGCCGATCTTCATCCCGCCCTGCGGCCATCCGCATCCCATCTCGGGTGAGTCCGCCCCCGTCACCATGGGGCACGAGTTCTCCGGCGTGGTCTATGCCGTGGGCGAAGGGGTCGACGACATCCAGGTCGGCCAGCACGTGGTGGTGGAGCCCTACATCGTGGCCGACGATGTGCCCACGGGGCCGGGTGACAACTACCACCTGTCCAAGGACATGAACTTCATCGGTCTGGGCGGGCGTGGCGGCGGGCTGGCCGAGCGGATCGCCGTCAAGCGCCGCTGGGTGCATCCGATCTCCGAGACCATCCCGCTGGACCAGGCCGCGCTGATCGAGCCGCTGTCCGTGGGCCACCATGCCTACACCCGCAGCGGAGCCCAGGCGGGCGACGTGGCGCTGGTGGGCGGGGCCGGCCCCATCGGCCTGCTGCTGTCCGCCATCCTGAAGGCCAAGGGCCTGACCGTCATCGTCACCGAGCTGAGCGCCAGGCGCAAACAGAAGGCGCGTGAGTCCGGCGTGGCCGATCACATCCTGGACCCGTCCGAAGTGGACGTGGTGGCCGAGGTGATGAAGATCACGGGCGGCAAGGGCGTGGATGTGGCCTTCGAATGCTCCAGCGTCAACAAGGTCCTGGACACGCTGGTGGCCGCGACCAAGGCCACGGGCGTGGTGGTCATCGTATCCATCTGGAGCCATCCCGCCACCATCAACGTGCACAGCGTGGTCATGAAGGAACTGGACGTGCGCGGCACCATCGCGTACTGCAACGACCACCAGGAGACCATCAAGCTGGTCGAGCAGGGCAAGATCGACCTGGAGCCCTTCATCACCCAGCGCATCCAGCTCGATGACCTGGTGGCGCAGGGCTTCGACACGCTGATCCACAACAACGAGTCGGCGGTGAAGATCGTCGTGCAGCCGAGGTTCAAGGCCCGGTAACCGCCGCCTGGGGCGTCCGTGACCGAACCATGGTCACGGTCTCCCCTGGCGACTCGCGCCGGCACAAGACCGATCAGGCTGGGCGGCCGCCCCCCGCAGCCCGTAGGACGCATGCCGGCGCTGGCGGCCGTTGGCGCCATCGTCCATGCACAGATGGGCCAGCCTGTCGATGAAGCCATGGAGTGCTCCAGGGCGTCGATCGAGGGGGTGGTAAATCCCCTCAGGACCGAAGGGGACTCGGGGATCTGGCGCGCGAGGTCCGGACGCCGGGACGATTGCTGAATCGCCATGGCCATCGCAAACGGCCTGTCCACTCCTGCAGGCGAACGCCGAACCGGCATCGACGAGGTTGCCGTCGACGTGCAGGCGCACCACACCCCCTCCTGACCCACCCCACCCCTTGAAACCTGGCGGAATTGCCTTATTATTAGCACTCGTCGGGCATGAGTGCTAACAGCCTCGCCCGCATTGCTTCCGAATGCCGGTCCGCCCGGACCGGCAAGTCTTTGTTTCAACTTTGTTGATGATTAGGAGTTGGTATGAACCTGCGTCCCCTGCACGATCGCGTGATCGTCAAGCGCCTCGAGAACGAAACCAAGACGGCCTCGGGCATCGTGATCCCCGACAACGCCGCCGAGAAGCCTGACCAGGGTGAAGTGCTGGCCGTGGGCCCCGGCAAGAAGAACGACAAGGGTGAGCTGATCGCCCTGAACGTGAAGGTCGGCGACCGCGTTCTGTTCGGCAAGTACAGCGGCCAGACCGTCAAGGTCCATGGCGACGAACTGCTGGTGATGAAGGAAGACGACCTGTTCGCAGTCGTCGAGAAGTAATCCGCTTCCCTGCACCGCACTTTCCAACTGAATCCGGAGAATTGAAATGGCAGCAAAAGACGTAGTTTTCGGCGGCGAAGCACGCGCCCGCATGGTTGAAGGCGTGAACATCCTGGCCAACGCGGTCAAGGTCACCCTGGGCCCCAAGGGCCGCAACGTGGTGCTGGAGCGCTCCTTCGGCGCCCCCACCGTGACCAAGGACGGCGTGTCCGTGGCCAAGGAAGTTGAACTCAAGGACAAGCTGCAGAACATGGGCGCCCAGCTCGTGAAGGAAGTGGCTTCCAAGACCAACGACATCGCCGGCGACGGCACGACCACCGCCACCGTGCTGGCACAGGCCATCGTCCGCGAAGGCACCAAGTACGTGGCCGCCGGCCTGAACCCCATGGACCTGAAGCGCGGCATCGACAAGGCTGTCGCCGCCCTGGTGGAAGAGCTGAAGAAGCAGTCGAAGGCCACCACCACCTCCAAGGAAATCGCCCAAGTGGGTTCGATCTCCGCCAACTCCGACGAATCCGTGGGCAGCATCATTGCCGAAGCCATGGACAAGGTCGGCAAGGAAGGCGTGATCACCGTTGAAGAAGGCAAGTCGCTGGCCAACGAACTCGACGTCGTCGAGGGCATGCAGTTCGACCGCGGCTACCTGTCGCCCTACTTCATCAACAACCCCGAAAAGCAGGTCGCCCTGCTGGACAACCCCTTCGTGCTGCTGTTCGACAAGAAGATCAGCAACATCCGCGACCTGCTGCCCACGCTGGAAGCCGTGGCCAAGGCCGGCCGTCCCCTGCTGATCATTGCGGAAGACGTCGAAGGCGAAGCCCTGGCGACGCTGGTGGTCAACACCATCCGCGGCATCCTGAAGGTCGTGGCCGTCAAGGCGCCCGGCTTCGGCGACCGCCGCAAGGCCATGCTGGAAGACATCGCCATCCTGACCGGCGGCAAGGTCATCGCTGAAGAAGTGGGCCTGGCGCTGGACAAGGTGACGCTGGAAGACCTGGGCCAGGCTGCCCGCGTCGAGATCGGCAAGGAAAACACCACCATCATCGACGGCGCAGGCAAGGCTGACGAAATCGAGGCCCGCGTCAAGCAGATCCGCATCCAGATCGAGGAAGCCACCAGCGACTACGACCGCGAAAAGCTGCAAGAGCGCGTGGCCAAGCTGGCCGGCGGCGTGGCCGTGATCAAGGTCGGCGCTGCCACCGAAGTCGAGATGAAGGAAAAGAAGGCCCGCGTCGAAGACGCCCTGCACGCCACCCGCGCTGCCGTGGAAGAAGGCATCGTGGCCGGCGGCGGCGTGGCCCTGCTGCGCGCCAAGCAGGCCGTGGGCGAGCTGTCCACCGGCAATGCCGAGCAGGACGCCGGCATCAAGCTGATCCTGAAGGCTGTCGAGGCTCCGCTGCGCGAGATCGTGGCCAACGCCGGTGGCGAACCCTCCGTGGTGGTCAACGCCGTGCTCAACGGCAAGGGCAACTACGGCTTCAACGCCGCCAACGACACCTACGGCGACATGCTGGAAATGGGTATCCTGGACCCGACCAAGGTGACCCGCACGGCCCTGCAGAACGCCGCTTCCGTGGCTTCGCTGCTGCTGACGACCGAAGCGATGATCGCCGAGTCGCCCAAGGCCGAGGCAGCCCCCGCCATGCCCGACATGGGCGGCATGGGTGGCATGGGCGGCATGGGCATGTAATTGCCCGCCGCGCAGCCGGCAGCGCCTTGCGCGCCTGCCGGTTGGCCCCGCAAGAACAAAGGCCGCCTTCGGGCGGCCTTTTTCATGGGACGGCGGCTTGCTTCAGCCGATGGCCTGGCGCCAGGCGCGGCCCAGGCGCGCCACGGCCTCGGTGATCTGAGGCACCGTGGGCGCCGCGTACGACAGGCGCATGCACAGGCCGGCCTGCTGCTGCACATCGGCCGGGAAGAAGGCCTTGCCCGGCACATAGAGCACGCCCTGCTCCACGGCCGCCGTGAACAGTGCGCGGGCCAGGGCCTCGGGCTCGCCCATGTGCCCCTGCGGCGGCAGCAGTTGCGCCCAGACGAACATGCCGCCCGCGGGCCGCACGAAACGGATCTGCGTGCCCAGCGCCGACTGCATGCCCGAGCACAGCGCGTCCATGCGCGCCGCGTACTCGGCGCAGGCCTTGGCGAGCTGGGGCGCATAGCGGCCCGAGCGCAGGTAATGGGCAGCGATCAGTTGCGCCAGTGGCGAGGTGCACAGGTCGGCCGTCTGCTTGGCGATGGTGCAGCGGCGCAGCAGCTGGGCGTCGGCCAGCATCCAGCCGATGCGCAGCGCAGGCGCCACGGTCTTGGACAGGCTGGACAGGTAGACCACCGGGTTGGCTGCCGCGCCGCATTGCGCAAGCCCTGTCTCGTGGATCGACGGTTCGCGCTGCCCGCCAAAGCGCAGCTCGCCATAGGGGTCGTCCTCGACGATGGCAAAGCCGTATTGCTGCGCCAGCGCCACCAGGGCCGCGCGACGCGCCGCCGGCAGCAGGGTGCCGCCCGGATTGGAGAAGTTGGGCACCGTGTAGAGCAGCTTGGGGCGGCGCGCATGCGGCCATTGCGCCAGCAGCCGGGCCAGGGCCTCGGTGTCCAGGCCCTGGTCATCCGTGGGCACGGCCACGACCTGGGCCTGGGCCAGCTTGAGCGTCTGCAGCGTGGCCGGGTAGGCGGGCACCTCGACCAGCACCGGGTCGCCCGGCTCGACCAGCACCTTGACCAGCAGGTCGAAGGCCTGCTGCGAACCCGTGGTCACGATCATGTCGGCCGGCGAACAGGCGATGCCGCGCGTGGCGCACAGCGCGGCCAGCGCCTCGCGCAGCGGCAGCTGGCCTTCGCTGGCACCGTATTGCAGGCTGGCGGCCGCGTCCTGCTGCAGCGCCGCCATGGCCGCCTGCTGCAGGCCTTCGGCGTCGAACAGGCTGGGCGACGGGTAGCCGCCGGCCAGCGACAGCATGCCGGGACGGCTCAGATAGGGGAACAGCTCGCGGATCGGCGAGCCTTCGGGCTGGGCGAACAGCGGATTGAACAGATGGGCGGTGGGCGAGGAAACGCCCGGGTCTGCGGTGCTCATGGAAGCCTCTTGCAAAAGACAAGGGGCGCACGCGCGGCACCAGGCCTGCGCATGCGCCCCGGGGAACGGAAAGGATGCGGCCCGGGTGCTCAGGCGGCCGTTCGGATGGCCTGGGCGCGCAGCGCGCCGCGCAACTGGTCGATCGAATGCTGCCGGGCCTGCTCGTACAGCGCGATCTCGTCATGCACGCGCGCGCCCAGGTCGGCCTCGAAGGCCTGCTGGGCGGCATTGGCCGCGTACTTCTTCTGTTCCTCGCCCCCCAGGTTGGACTGGAAGATGCCGGCCGCGCTCACGGGCAGGAAGTCCTCGTAGATGATGGGTTCGGCATGGACCAGTCCCCGGCTGACCAGGGCGTCGAGGTCCGATGCCGCCGCCGCCGCGGCTTCGCCGCCGGCCAGGGCCGCGCCCGCTTCGCTCAGGGCGAAGCGGTAGAAGGCCAGGTCCTCGCGGCGCAGCTGTTCGTGGGTGTCGGGAAAGGCCTCGAAGGCCTGTGCCAGGCGGCTTGCGTAGTCGGGCGCGGCGCTGCCGGCGCTGCCCATGTCGCGCACCTGGGCCAGCAATTGGTCGTAGAGTGCGCGGCCCTTGCGCGTCAGCGCCACGCCGCGCTGCTCGATCTCGCCGAAGCGCGCGGTGTGGGAGCCGCCGCCAGCGGCATCGCCCGCGAAGCGCACGGTTTCCTTGAGCGCCTTGAAGCTGGTCTGGCGCAGCAGGATGGGGCAGGCGCGGCGCGGCGGGCCCTCGACCACGTCCTTGGCGTCCATGCCGCGCACGGGCATGGCGGACTGGGCGGCGTCGATGTCCAGCGTGCGCGGGGTCAGATGGTTGATGTGCGGGCCCTTGAAGCAGACCACGTCGGCGATCAGGCGGTGGGCCTTGTGCAGGGCCTCGTAGGTGGCCGCATCCACCGTGGACTCGCTGTGCCAGCGGAAGGTCTCCAGCGCCTCGCGCACGAACTCGTCGGCCTCGGCATCGTCCAGGCCGCCGGCCGCCTCGGCCTGGGCGATCAGCGCCAGCGCGCGTTCGGTGAAGATGCCGCGGCGCGCCAGGATGGCGGCCGCCTGGGCACGCAACGCCTCGTCGGCGATCAGGTCCAGGCGCAGCAGCGAGGTGAAGACGCGGAAGGGATTGGCCAGCAGCGCCGCATCGGCGACGGGGCGAAAGGCGGTGGAATGCACCGGCACGCCGGCCACCGACAGGTCGTAATAGCCCACGGGCTCCATGCCCATGACGGCGAACAGGCGGCGCAGCATGGACAGCTCGGCGGCCGTGCCCACGCGGATGGCGCCGTGGCGCTCCACGCCCAGGCGGGCCAGCTCGCCCGCACGCTGCATCTGCACGCGCATGGCGGGATCCGCCTGCAGCGTGCGTTCATTGATGTCGGCCACCAGGTCGATCAGCGTGCCGTACTGCGGCACCTCCTTGCGGTACATCTCGGACATGGCGCTGGAAAAGCGCGCACGGATCTCATCGGAAGGCACGAAGGCGTGGACAGGCGTAGTGGACATGGTGATCGTGGGATGGGTGGTAGGGCCAGTAGCGGCCCCGCGGCAGAGTGGATTCCTGGCATGCATGCTAGGTCTGCGCCTTGAGCCCGGTCAAACGATAATCAGGCCCATAGGTCATTCCCAAACAGAATGCCCCCACCCACGATCGCCCCTCCCCGCCATGCTGCTGTCCCGCCGATTCCTGCCCCCCATGTCCCTGCTGTGCGCCTTCGAGGCAGCGGCCCGGCACCAGAGCTTCACGGCGGCCGCGGCCGAGCTGCACCTGACGCAAAGCGCCGTGAGCCGCCAGATCCGCGCACTGGAGGAACGGCTGGAGGCCGAACTCTTCGTGCGCGAGCGCCAGACCGTGCGCCTGAGCCCGGCCGGCCAGGCCTATGCGCAGGAGATCCGCGGCGCGCTGACGCGCATCTCCACCGCCACGCTGGGCTTTCGCGCCAACCCGCGCGGCGGCAGCCTGAACCTGGCCATCCTGCCCACCTTCGGCACGCGCTGGCTGGCGCCGCGCCTGCCGCAGTTCTTCAGCGCCCACCCGGGCATCACCATCAACCTCACCACGCGCCTGTCGCAGTTCGACTTCCAGCTCGAAGCCGTGGATGCCGCCATCCACTTCGGCCTGCCGCACTGGCCCGGCGCCGAGCTGGCCTTTCTGATGAGCGAGACCGTGGTGCCCGCCTGCAGCCCCGCGCTGGCCGCCCAGCATGGCTTTTCCCAGCCCCAGGACCTGTTGCGCGCCCCGCTGCTGCACCTGGCCTCGCGCCCCGACGCCTGGCAGCGCTGGCTGTCGGAGCACCAGGTGGCACTGCTCGAAGGCCAGGGCATGCTGTTCGACCAGTTCGCCACCGCCGCGCAGGCCGCCATCGCGGGGGTGGGCGTGGCCCTGCTGCCGCGTTTCCTGATAGCGCGCGAACTCGCCCAGGGCGACCTGGTGCGCGCCCTGCCCCACCTGCCCGAGATGGAAAGCGCCGAGCGCTACTACCTGGCCTGGCCCACCAGCCGTGGCAACTACCCGCCGCTGCAAAGCTTCCGGGACTGGCTGCAGCAGGCGGCCCAGGACTTCATGGGCGACAGCGCGCAAGGCCGATGATCCGAAAGAAACATAAAGACAGCAGGGTGACCGCCCACGGGGATGGACATCCCCTGCACCGACGGCCTCTGTGATGCAGATGCCGCAGGGCCGGCTCACGTTGATGTGAGGTCACGAAGCTGCATGCCAGCCCGCCAATCGCGGCGCGGCGCATCCGTGCCTGTCACCTCCTCGGGAAAGCCCCAGCTCAAACCCTTGTTTTAGCTATTTTCAATCGAGCAGCCATTTACGTACATTGAATCACATTCAGTACACGTAATAACCGGACGCTTCGCCCGGCCCCACGGAGAACGGCAGATGAAGGCAGCTCGGTGGTCTTTGGCCATGGCGTTCGCAACGCCTGCGCCCGCGCGGACGGTCCCCGGTGTCGGCCTGACGGTGCATGGCCGGCTGGATGCATCGGTCGACACCATTCGTCAACGCCCCTGCCCCAGATGGGCTTTCCCCTCTCACAGGAAGATGCCATGACCGACATTCGACAAGGCCTGGACGCTGCACCGATGGGCGCGTTCCGCTGGGCCGCCATTGGCGTGTGCATGCTGCTGAACATGATCGATGGTTTTGACGTGCTCGTGATGGCCTTCACGGCCTCCGCCGTATCGGCCGAATGGACACTGACGGGGTCACAGCTGGGGGTGCTGCTCAGCGCCGGCCTGTTTGGCATGGCAGCGGGCTCACTGTTCGTCGCCCCTTGGGCCGACAAGGTGGGCCGCAGGCCCGTGACGCTCGGATGCCTGCTGCTGAGCGGCACCACCATGGTGCTGGCAGCGGGCGCGCGAACCTACGTGGAACTGGCTGCCATGCGCGCGCTGACGGGCATCGGTATCGGAGGAATACTCGCGTGCAGCAACGTGATCGCCAGCGAGTACGCCTCGGCGCGCTGGCGCAGCCTTGCGGTGAGCCTGCAGTCCACAGGCTATGCGCTGGGCGCCACGCTGGGTGGAATGATCGCCGTATGGCTGCTTTCCGCACATGGCTGGCGGTCAGTCTTCCTGTTTGGCGGCATTGCCACGCTCGCAGCCATTCCCGCCGTCCTCTGGCGGCTGCCGGAGTCGCTGGACTTTCTGCTGACGCGGCAGCCGGCCCGCGCTCTCGATCGCATCAACGCACTGGCAAGGCGCAGCCGCCTGCCGGCCATTGCGGCACTGCCGCCACTCAGGCCGCAGGCGGGCACGCATGCAGGCGTGCGTACGCTGCTCACCCCACGGCTGCAACGCCCCACATTGCTGGTCTGGCTTTCATTTTTCCTGGTCCTGTTCGGCTTTCACTTCGTGATGAACTGGACGCCCAAGCTGCTGGTCTCTGCGGGCATGACACAGCAGCAAGGTGTCAGCAGCGGTGTGTTGCTGAGCGTGGGCGGCATCGTGGGAACGGTGGTGCTGGGAGCCCTGTCTGCCCGCTTCGCGGTGCACCGGGTACTGGCGGTATTCATGATCGTGACAGCCGGGCTGTTGAGCATCTTCGTCATGCAGGCCGCGGACGCCGCCATGGCCTTCATGATCGCGTTCTCCATCGGCATCTTCCTCAATGCCTGCGTCGCCGGCCTGTATGTGATCGCCCCCCTCGTATACGACACGTCCGTAAGAGCCACCGGCGTCGGATGGGGCATAGGCATCGGCCGCATCGGCTCCATCATGTCGCCGCTGGTGGCCGGCGTACTCATAGACAAGGGCCTCCAGCCTGCGCAACTCTATGTCGGCTTCGGCATGGCTTTCGTGCTTGCGGCCGTGGTGGTACTGCTGCATCGGATCCGCAGCCCGCGCGAAACGCTCCCGCAGGCCGCCGACGCAGCCACGGCCAACCATTGAGTGCCGTGCGATCACCGGCCGGTCACGGCGTGCCACCGACAAATGGACCAGATCCACACCGCAAGCCCGGCCAGACGCGTGGGCAGCGGAGGCATGCCGCAGGTGCATCCATCCAAGGCCCTCTGCGAGCGCACTGCCGCGCAGTATGCCGGCTCCGGCAGCTACATCCGGGGCCGCGACTGGCAGGCCCTGGTCCGCCTGCTGGACCGCGAACAGCCCGAATACCGGACCTAGCAGGCCACCAGGCCTTCCAGCGCCGCCACCGGCAGCCGCCCGGCCAGCCCGATGGCCACGATGGCCGCCCCGGCAGCCGGTGGCGAGGCAGGCCGCAGCCGGCCGCTTCGGCCGGCGAACTGCAACTCGCTCCATTGGTTCGCCCCCGTGCGCACCACGCCCTTGAGCCGCAGCACGCCTTGCGGCACCGACGCCAGCCAGCGGCGCAAGGCGGCTTCGGGCAGCACGCCTTCGGGCTGGCAGCACCATGTCTCGAACTGCCGGCCATGCGAGCCACGCAGGGCCTTGCCGCCCCAGGAGGCCGCGCGCGCGCCGCGCAGCAAGGCCGCGCCGCTGAGCAGCTCCACCGGCACCTGTGCCTCGCGGGCCTCGCAGTGCCGCGCGGCCGGCGCATGGGCGGCTATCCAGCCATGCACCCGCTCCAGGGCAGGCGCATCGGCCAGATCGGTCTTGTTGACGATGAGCAGGTCGGCGCGGGCCACCTGGCGCTGCAGCGTGTCGGCCAGCAGCGGATCGGCGGCCTGGAAGGCCAAGGCGGCCGCATCGACGACCACGACGACGCCATCCAGCGACAGCGCCTGGTCGGCCAGGCCCAGCTGGGCGATGCGCCAGGGGTCGGAGACGCCGCTGGCCTCGATCACAACGCCATCGAAGCGTTCGCGCTGCCGCAGCACCGTGATCAGTGCCATGGACAGGTCATCGCCGATCTGGCAGCAGACGCAGCCATTGGTCAGCGCGATGGTGTCGCCGCCATGGCTCTCGATCAGCCCTGCATCGATGTGAAGCGCGCCGAAGTCGTTGACCAGCACCGCCAGCCGCTGGCCACCGGCATGGCGCAGCCAGTGGTTGAGCAAGGTGGTCTTTCCGGCGCCCAGAAAGCCCCCGATGACCGTGAGGGGCAGCCGCTCGTGCACCGTCATGCCGCCTTGAAAACGCGGCCGGACAGCACTGTGCCCCAGACCCTGAGGTCCTTGAGCACCATGGGGTCCAGGGACAGGGGATCGTCCTCCAGCACGCAGAAGTCGGCCCGCTTGCCGCATTCGATGCTGCCGATCTCGTGGTCCATGCGCAGCGTCCAGGCCGCGCCCAGCGTGACGGCATGCAGGGCCTGGGCCACGGTGAGGCGTTCGGACTCGCCCAGCACGCGGCCCTGGGGCGTGAGGCGGTGCACGGCGCACCAGGCGGTGAACAGCGGGCCCAGCGGCGTGACGGGCGCGTCCGAATGGATGGCCAGCGGCACGCCGGCCGCCAGCGCGCTGGCGCAGGCGTCCAGCCGCAGGGCCCGGTCGGGGCCCATGGTCATCTCGTAGTGCTGGTCGCCCCAGTACCAGAGGTGGTTGGTGAACAGGTTGGCGCACAGGCCCAGCGCCGCCATGCGGCGAAACAGTGGCGCGTCGATCATCTGGCCATGCTGCAGGGTGTGGCGGTGGTCGGGCCGGGGTGCCCGCGACAGCACGCGGGCGATGGCAGCTATGGCCACCTCGCTGGCCTCGTCGCCATTGGTGTGGGTGTGGATGAGCAGGCCGGCGCGGTGGTAGGTCTCGAAGTCGGCCTCGTACTGCGCGGGCGCCGTGACCCAGATGCCGTTGGGCGCGCCGTTGTAGTGGCCGGGCCAGCGCAGCCGCGCCGAAAAACCCTGGATGGAACCGTCCAGCATCATCTTGACCAGGCCGTAGCGCAGCCGGTCGGTGTTGCGCGCCATCAGCGCGCGCACATGCTCGGCGCCGGCCTGGGCCCCATGCGTGCCATGGAAGGCCTGGAAGGCGGGCAGGATGCGGATGGGCACCTGGTCGTCGGCCAGCGCCGCCTCCAGCACGCCGCAGTCCTGCGCGGTGAGCTTGTTGACCAGGTCGGTGGCCGTGGTCACGCCCTGGCGGCAGGCCAGGCGCGCGAAGGAGCGCACGCCGTCCTCGGTCATGGGCGCCAGCAGGCCGGCATCGCCGACCTTGCGCAGCACCAGGAACATGGCGGCCGGCTCCTGCAGTTCGCCCGTGGGTTCGCCGGCGCGCGCGTGGCCGTCCGGGAAGCGCACCACGCCCTCGACCTCATTGTCGCGCGTGATCTCGGCCAGGCGCAGCATGGCGCTGTTGATGTTCATCAGGTGGCCGTTGGCGTGGGAGATCACGATGGGCCGCGTGGCGCTGGCGCGGTCCAGGTGCTCCACCGTCATGCGCTCGCCGCCGAAGTAGATGGGGTCGAACCCCCAGGCGATCAGCGGCTGCGCGGCCGGCAGGCCCTGGGCATCCATGCGCGCCGCCACCTCGGCCAGGCGGTCCACCACGGCCTGCATGGAGCGCAGGCCGGCCCAGAGCTTGCCGTCGGGATCGCGCCGGTCGAACCAGCCCGTGTACGTCCACTGCCACATGCTGCCTTCCTTGAGGTGGCAATGGCCCTCGACCAGGCCGGGCAGCAGCACCTGGTCCGCGAAGCGCTCGTCGATGCGGCACTCGCCCCAGGCCGTGCAGCGCGCCAGGTCCCCGACAGCGAGGATGCGCCCGTCGCGCACGGCCACGTGCGTGGCCTCGGGCTGCATGGGATTCATGGTGATGATCTTGCGGGCGACGTAGACGGTGATGGTCATGGACAGGAAGCTCCTCGTTCAGAAAGACAGCGGCGCGCGCGGCACGCCGTCGACCTGGCCCACGCGGATGCAGCGCACCCAGTGGCCCGGCGCGGCCTCGCGCAGCGGTGGCGCCTGGGCCGCGCAGGCCGGCACGGCCACGGGGCAACGGCCCGCGAAGCGGCAGCCCGGCGGCGGATCGATGGGGCTGGGCGGATCACCGGCCAGCCGGATGCGCCGCGCCGCGCGCTCGCGCCCGCCGCGCACCGTGGGCACGGCCGACATCAGCGCCACGCTGTAGGGGTGCAGCGGCCGTGCGAAGAAGGCCTGGCGTGGCGCGCGCTCCACGATCTGGCCCAGGTACATGACGGCGATGTCGTCGCAGATGTGCTCGACCACGGCCATGTCGTGCGAGATGAACAGGTAGCTCAGGCCCAGCTCGCGCTGCAGCCGCGCCAGCAGGTTGAGGATCTGGGCGCGGATGGCGATGTCCAGCGCCGACACGGGCTCGTCGCAGACCACCAGCTCGGGCCGCGTGGCCAGGGCGCGCGCGATGTTGATGCGCTGGCGCTGCCCGCCCGAGAACTGGTGCGGGAACAGCTGGCGCTGTTCGGGCCGCAGGCCCACCTGGCTGAACAGCTCGGCCACGCGCGCCTCGCGCTCGGCCGGCGTGCCCACGCCCATCAGCTCCAGCGGTGCGCGCACCGCATCGCCCGCGCGCTGGCGCGGATTCAGCGAGGAGAACGGGTCCTGGAACACGATCTGCATGCGCCGGCGCGCCTGGCGCAGGGCCTCGCCGGACAGCGCGGCCAGGTCGGTGTCGCCCAGCTGCATGCGGCCCGCCGTCACGGGCGCCAGCCGCATCACGGCCAGCGCCGTCGTGGTCTTGCCCGACCCCGACTCGCCCACCAGCGCCAGCGTGCTGCCGCGCCGCAGGCTCAGGGAGACGCCGTCCACAGCCCTGACCACCTCGGGAGGGCGAAACAGGCCCTTGCCAGGGCGCGGAAAGTGGACTTGCAGGTCGTCCACCTGCAAAAGGATGTCGTCCATGCGGGCGTTCATGCCAGTGCCTCCGCGTCGGCGCGCGCGGCGGGCTCGGTGGCGTGCAGCCAGCAGGCCACGCCATGGCCGACCTCGCCCAGCGCGATCAGCGGCGGCACTTCGTCCGTGCAGCGCGGCAGGGCCTCGCGGCAGCGCGCACGAAAGGCGCAGCCGCTGCCCAGCTCCCAGATCGAGGGCACGACGCCGGGGATCTCGGGCAGCTCGGTGCGCCCGCCTGCCTGGCTGCTGCCCAGCTCGGGCAGGCAGGCGATCAGGCCGCGCGTGTAGGGGTGGGCCGGTGCCGACAGCACCTGCTCGCAGCGGCCCTGCTCGATCACGCGGCCCGCGTACATGACCATGACGCGGTCGGCCATCTCGGCCACGGCCCCCATGTCATGCGTGATCAGCACGATGGCCGTGCCCTTTTCGCGCTGCAGTTCGCGCAGCAGGTCGAAGATCTGCGCCTGCACGGTCACGTCCAGCGCCGTGGTGGGCTCGTCGGCGATCAGGATGTCGGGCCGGCAGGCCAGGGCCATGGCGATCATCACGCGCTGGCGCATGCCGCCCGACAGCTGGTGCGGGTACTCGTGCGCGCGCCGCTCGGGCGCCGGGATGCCGACCTGCCGCAGCATGTCCACCGCGCGCGCATGCGCCGCCGCCGCGTCCAGCCCCGCATGCAGGCGCAGCGATTCGGCGATCTGCGCGCCCACGGTGAACACGGGGTTCAGCGAGGTCATGGGCTCCTGGAAGATCATGGAGATGCGGTTGCCGCGCACCTGGCGCATGCGCGCTTCGCTGGCCGCCAGCAGATCCTCGCCCAGGAGGCGCACCTGCCCGCCCGCGATGCGACCCGGCGGCGAGGGAATGAGGCGCAGCAGCGCCAGCGCCGTCATGCTCTTGCCGCAGCCGGATTCGCCGACCACGCACAGGGTCTCGCCCGCGCGCAGATCGAAATCCACGCCGTTGAGCACCGTGGCCTGGCCGCGCCGGCCCTGGAAGGCCACGCGCAGGCCGCTGACCTGCAGCAGGGGGGGGATATCGTGGTCCATCAGCGCTCCCTCAGCTTGGGATTGAGTGCGTCGTTGAGCCCGTCGCCGATCAGGCTGACGGCCAGCACGGTGACGAAGATGGCGGCACCGGGAAAAGCCACGGCCCACCAGCAGGACAGCAGGTACTGGCGGGCCGACCCGATCATCAGGCCCCAGCTCATCTGGTTGGGGTCACCCAGGCCCAGGAAGGACAGTCCGGCCTCGAACAGGATGGCCGCGCCCACAGCCAGCGTGGCCGAGACCACCAGCGGCGGCAGCGCATTGGGCAGGATCACCTTCCAGAGGATGCGGCTGTGGCGCGCGCCGATGGCACGTTCGGCGCGCACGAACTCCAGCTGCCGGATGCGCAGGAACTCGGCACGCGTCAGCCGCGCCGTGGCCGGCCAGCTGACGCTGCCGATGGCCAGCGTGACCGTGGCCAGCGAGGGCGAGAACAGCGTGACCACCACCATGGCGAACAGCAGCGCCGGCAGCACCTGGAAGAACTCGGTCACGCGCATCAGCAGCGCATCGACGCGGCCGCCGTAGTAGCCGGCCAGCGCCCCCAGCGTCACGCCGATGCACACCGACAGCAGGGCCGCGAAGGCGCCCACCATCAGCGTGGCCCGCCCGCCGTGGACGATGCCCGTGAGCACGTCGCGCCCCATCTGGTCGCTGCCCAGCCAGGCCTCGGCGCTGAACGGCGGGGTCTGGGGCATGGTGCGGATCTCGAACGGGTCCGCAGGCCAGATCCAGGGGCCGGCGATGGCCACCAGCAGCACGATGAGCAGCATGGCCATGCCGGCAATGGCCGAGGGGTTGCGCAGGAACATGCGCAGGGCCTCGCGGGCCGGGTGTTCACCCAGGGCCGGCAGCGGCGTGCCCGCCTGCGGTGCGGAAAGCGGAGGGGCGATGGCATGCATGGTGTTCAGGCCGCCTTGATGCGGGGATCGATGAGCCGGTAGCACAGGTCGGTGACGAGGTTCATCACGACCACGACGATGGCGGAGAACAGCAGCACGCCCAGGAGGGTCGGATAGTCGCGCCGCAGCACCGAGTCGAAGGCCAGCCGGCCCAGGCCCGGCCAGTTGAAGACCGTCTCCACGATGATGGCGCCGGCCATGACGTTGCCGAACTGCAGGCCCAGCATGGTCACCACGGGCAGCAGCGCGTTGCGCAGCGCATGGCGGTAGAGCACGGCCTGTTCGGCCAGACCCTTGGCACGCGCCGTGCGGATGTAGTCCGCGCCCAGCACGTCCAGCATGGACGCGCGCGACAGCCGGCTGTACTGCGCCAGGTAGACCAGGGCCAGCGTCAGCGCGGGCAGCACCAGGTGCCGCGCCACGTCCAGCAGGTCGGCCAGTCCGCCGCCGCCCGCCGCATCGGCCGAGCGCATGCCCGACACCGGCAGGATGGGCCACCAGGAAGCGAAGACCAGCACCAGCAGCATGCCGGTCCAGAACACGGGCGCCGCAAAGCCCACCAGTGACAGCACGGTGATGCACTGCGACAGCAGGCCGTTGGGCCGGCGCGAGGACAGCACGCCCAGCAGCGTGCCCACCACGAAGGCCGCGAGCACGGCGGCCAGCACCAGCAGCAAGGTGGCAGGCACGCGCTCGGCAATCATCTGCGCCACCGGCAGGTTGAAAAAGTAGGAGTAGCCCAGATCCCCGCTGGCCACGCGCGCCAGGTAGATGCCCAGCTGCACGGGCAACGGCCGGTCCAGCCCGTAGCGTGTGCGCAGCTCGGCCATGAGCTCGGGCTCCATGCCGCCGCTGGCGCCGGCAATGGTCTCCACGGGATCGCCGGGCGCCGCATGCACCAGCATGAAGTTCAGTACCACCACGGTCAGCACCAGCGCCAGGCCCTGCAGCAGCCGCTTGAGGAGTATGCGAATAAAAGCCATGGACTGCACCTCCCCGACTACTTCAGAAAGATCTCGTCATAGGGCGAGGCTGGCCCCCAGATCGTGGTCGGCAGGTTGCCCACGTTCTTGCGCGCGGCAGTGTGATAGGGCGAGTTGTTGATGAAGATCACCGGCAGCTCGTCCGTCACGGTCTTCTGGAAGGCCGCATAGAGCTTCTTGCGCTCGGCCGTGTCCAGCGTGCTGCTGGCCGTGTTCAGCAGCTCGTCCACCTGGGGATTGCGGTAGGACTGGGTATTGGTCCAGACCACGGGCTTGATGTTGGTGGACAGGTAGCTGCGGTGCACGCCGATGACCGGGTCGCCCCAGTTGAAGACCGTGTCCATGGACAGATCGAACTCGTGCGTGGCCAGCCGCCTGGCCCAGGCCGGAAAGTCGGCCGAGGCGCGCACCTCCACCGCCACGCCCACCTTCTTGAGCTGGGCGCGCACATACTCGGCCACGTTCTTTTGCTGCTCGTCCACGCCGGGCAGGTAGTCGATGGTGATCTTGAAGCGCTCGCCATTGGTGCCGGGCTTGAGGCCTGCCTCGTCCAGCAGCGCGGCGGACTTCTTGAGGTCCGGCGGATAGCGCACCAGGTCGGTGGCGGCAAAGGGGCTGCCGGCCACCAGCGGCCCGTCGGCCACGGTGGCAAAGCCGCCCATCAGCGCCTTGGTGATGAAGTTCTTGTCGATGGCATGGGCAATGGCCTTGCGCACGCGCACATCGTCCAGCGGCTTCCTGGCGGTGTTGATGGCCAGCCAGTTGAGCGAGCCTATGCCCTCGAAGCCCTTGCTGGTCAGCGTGATCTGGGGGTTGGCGGCCAGGCGCCTGAGATCCATCGACAGCGACACATAGGGCACCATCTGCACATCACCCCGCTCCAGGCTCAGCAGCAGGCTGGAGGAGTCGGGAACGATGTGGAAGACCAGCTTGTCCAGATAGGGCCGGCCGGGTAGGAAGAACTTGTCGAAGCGCTCCATCACGATGCGCTGGCCCGCGCGGAACTCGGTCAGCTTGAACGGCCCCGAGCCCACCACGTCGGCGCTGTTGCGCGCATGGGTCTTGAGGTCGGCACCATCGCCATAGATGTGCTTGGGCAGTATGGGCGCCAGCGCCGGGCTCATGGCCAGCAGGATGGCCGGATGCGGCGCGTTCATGCGGATGATGGCCGTGTAGGGGTCGGGCGTGTCCACCTTCTCCACGGGCCCCAGCATGGTCTGGAACGGATGGTTGGCCTTGATGGCCATGATGGAGAAGGCCACGTCGGCCGAGGTGATGGGCTTGCCGTCGTGGAACACGGCATTCCTGCGCAGGTTCAGGGTCAGCGACTTGCCGTCCTCGGCCAGCTTCCAGGATTCGGCCAGGTAGGGCTGGGGCTTCCACTGGTCATCGAAGCGCAGCGGGCTGGCGAACAGCTGGGTGGAAGGCATGGCCGTGGCAATGCCCGATTGCACGGCGCCGTTCAGGTGCCGTGGCACCTGGGTGCTGCCCACGACCAGGGTGCCGCCGCGCCTGGACTCCTGCGCTTGCAGCGGCGTGGCCGCCAGGGTCGCCAGCGCGCCGGCAAGGGCCAGGGCGCCCAGGGCGCGGTATCGGAGCGTGGTGCGGAAAGTGGTGCGGAAAGTGGTGCGGAACATGGCCCCTCCCTCGTTGGATCGCAGGGCCGCGCGGATCGCGGCGTGCAAACCAGAATACGCAACAAGGGCCCGTGCAGCAGGGGCCACAGCCGCCCCGACGTAGGAGCCAGAGGCCCGGTGTTTACCCGCGCCGGCCGGCCCCATGCCTTTACTTGCCTGCACCCGGACCGCAACATGGCGCGGACCTTGCATCCGCTCCCGAGATCGCCCCCGACTGCCCGCGCCGCGCCATGAGTTCACCGCTTGCTTCCGACCCACGCCACCAGTGGTCCCGCCTGTTCGTGCTGCCCGAGCAGCCCGGCCTGCCGCTCAAGGACAGGCTGCGCCTGGCCCTGGTCCGGCCCATCCTCGAAGGGCGCCTGCCGCCGGGCGCGCCCATGCCGCCCTCGCGCGAGCTGTCACGCCTGATGGCGGTGTCGCGCAACACCGTGACCACGGTCTACGAGCAATTGGTGGACGAGGGCTTTCTCCAGTCCCGCCCGCGCAGCGGTGTCTTCGTGGCCCGGGACTCGCGCCTGGCCGGCGTGGACAGGACACTGGCCGTGCCGGCGCCGGGCCCGGACGGGCCGGCGCCGGACTGGGCCCTGCGCGTGCTGCGCTCGCTCACGGACAGGCACACGCTGTCCAAGCCGCAGCAGTGGCACGAGTACCCCTATCCCTTCGTCTACGGCATGCACGACCCCGCGCTGTTTCCCACCGAGGGCTTCCGGGAATGCTGCACGCGCAGCCTGGCGCGCGCCCAGATGCCGCACTGGACGCCGGACTTCGAGACCGACGACGTGCCCGACCTGATCGAGCAGATCCGCCTGCGGCTGCTGCCCCGGCGCGGCGTGTTCGCGCTGCGCGAGGAAATCCTGGTGACCGTGGGCGCCCAGCAGGCCTTCTACCTGCTGGCCGATGCCCTGCTGGATCCGTCCCGGCGCATGGGCTTCGAGGAGCCCGGCCATCCCCATGCGCGCAATACCTTCTCGCTGCGCCGCCCGCACTGGGTGCCCGTGGCCGTGGATGGGGAAGGCGTGGTGGTGGACGGCCTGCCGGCCCTGGACTACCTGTTCGTCACCCCGTCGCACCAGAGCCCGACCACGGTGACGCTGAGCCTGCGGCGGCGCGAGCAGCTGCTGCGCCGCGCGGAGCGGGACGATTTCGTGATCATCGAGGATGACTACGAGGCCGAGAACCTCTACCAGGGCACGCCCATGCCCGCGCTCAAGAGCCTGGACAAGAGCGGTCGCGTGATCTATGTGGGCTCGCTGTCCAAGAGCCTGTCGCCCGCGCTGCGGCTGGGCTACATCGTCGCGCCGCGCGCGCTCATCGACGAGCTGCGCGTGCTGCGCCACGCCATGGTGCGCCATCCCAGCGCCTTCCTGCAGCACACCTACGCGCTGTTCCTGTCGCTGGGGCACCACGAGACCCATGCGCGGCGCGTGAACCAGGCCATGCAGGAGCGCGTGGCCCAGGTGGAGCGTTCGCTGCGCGCGCATCTGCCGGACTTCCACTCCCGCCAGCCCCAGGGTGGCGCCTCACTGTGGGTGCAGGCGCCGGCATGGCTCGATGCCGATGCACTGGCCGCCGTGGCGCGCCGCCATGGCGTGCTGATCGAGGCAGGCAGCGCGTTCTTTGCGACGCCGCGCCAGCCCTGCCCCTTTTTCCGGCTGCGCCTGTCGTCCATTGCCACCGATCAGATCGATGCCGGCATCCAGGCGCTGGCGCGGGCGGTAATGGAGCTGGACTCAGCCCGCAATCACTGCTGCGCGTAGGATTCCAGCGGCTTGTCGTTGGGCTTTTGCAGCAGCTGCTTGAGCATGTCGCTCATGGGCAGGTTCAGCGGGGCATTCTTGGGCGGAATGGGCTGCACGAACCACTTGTCGTAGATCTTCGCCACTTCGCCCGAGGCCATCATGCCCACCAGCACATCGTCCACGGCCTTCTTGAAGGCGGGGTCGTCCCGGCGGAACAGGATGGCGATGGGCTCGGAGCCCAGCACCTCGCCCACGATCTTGTAGCCCGCGGGGTTCTTGGAGTTGGCGATCACGCCGGCCAGCAGGTTGTCGTCCAGCACGAAGGCATCGGCGCGGCCGGACTCCAGCATCAGGAAGCTCTCGAAATGGTCCTTGCCCAGCGAGGTGGGCAGATTCACGCCATTGTCGCGCCCGTACTTGCGCAGCAGCTGCACGGCGGTCGTGCCGGCCGAGGCCGCCACGGGCTTGCCGTCGAGCTGCTTGAAGGAGGTGATGCCCGAGTCCGCGCGCACGGCCATGCGCACCTGGCTCACGTAGGTGGTCACGGCAAAGGCCACCTGCTTTTGGCGCGCAAGGTTGTTGGTGGTCGGGCCGCAGCCGATGTCCACAGTGCCGTTCTGCACCAGGGGCATGGTGTTCTGCGAGGTCAGGGCCATGTACTCGATCTTCGCCTTGGGCACGATCTGGGCCAGCACCTTCTCGCACAGTTCCACGTGGTAGCCCACGTACTTCTGCGTGGTGCCGAAGGCATAGGCCATGGGCGCCGAGCTTTCGCGCACGCCCATCACCACCTTGCCTGTGCTCTGGATCTTGTCCAGCGTGCCGGCCGGTTCCTGCGCATGGGCGGCGCCGGATGCAGCCAACACACATGCCATTGCCACATGGGCCATTACGAATCGCATCGAGGGGTCTCCTTGGATAGTTGTTGCAGGTCTGGACGGCATCGGCAGCATGCGCAGCGGACCGCCGTCAAGTCGCTTGCATCAACTATCGAGCAATCAGCCAGCCCTGCATAACGATGAAATGGAAGAAGGTCATGCCCCCGTCACATGACCCCGCACCCCAGTGGTGCGCCAGCGGCATCATTCGGCGGCCGATCCCGCCGCGAGCCGGTGCATCAGCGCGCGCGTGGACGCATCGACACCCAGCCAGTCGCCGCTGTCCTGGCGCGCATGCAGCTGGCGCGCCAGATGCTTGCCCAGCTCCACGCCCCACTGGTCGAAGCTGTTGATGCCCCAGACGGCGCCGGCCGAGAACACGCGGTGCTCGTACAGCGCGATCAGCGCGCCCAGCGAGGCCGGGTCCAGCTGCTGCAGCAGCAGGAAGCTGCTCGGACGGTTGCCCGCGCAGTGGCGCTCCGCGCCCTCGCCATGGCGGCCTTCCATGAGGGCCTGGGCCTGGGCGATGGCATTGACCACCAGGCTCTGGTGGTGCGCGCCCAGGTACTTGCCGCCATCGCGCAGCGCGATGAACTCCACGGGGATCACGTCCTGGCCCTGGTGCAGCATCTGGAAGAAGGCGTGCTGGCCGTTGGTGCCCGGCTCGCCCCAGATCACGGGCGCCGTGCGCACGGGCAGGGTCTGCCCATGGCGCGTCACGCCCTTGCCGTTGCTCTCCATCTCCAGCTGCTGCAGGTAGGCCGTCAGGCGCCGCAGGCCATGGCTGTAGGGCGCGATGCAGCGGCTGGAGAAATCGCAGAAATCGCGGTACCAGACGTCGAGCAGGCCCAGGCGCAGCGGCAGATTGGCCTGCGCCGCGCTGGAAAAGAAATGCGCGTCCATCGCATGCGCCCCGTCCAGCAGCGCGCGGAACTGCGCGGCGCCGATGGCGATGGCCACGGGCAGGCCGATGGCCGACCACAGGGAAAAACGTCCGCCCACCCAGTCCCAGAACCCCAGCGTGCGCCGGATGCCGAAGTCGGCGGCGGCCTGCACGTTGGTGGTGAGCGCCACGAAATGCCGGTCGATGGCGCATGCGGCCTGCGGGTCCTCGCTGCCGCCTTCCTCCAGGAACCAGCGGCGCGCCGAGTGCGCATTGAGCATGGTCTCGGCCGTGGTGAAGGATTTGGAGGCGATCAGGAACAGCGTGCTGTGCGGCCGCACGCGGCGCAGCACATGGCCCAGTTCATGGCCATCGACATTGGAGACGAAATGGAAGTTCTTGCCCGCATCGACCCAGTCCTCCAGCGCGTTGACCACCACCTCGGGCCCCAGGTGGGAGCCGCCGATGCCGATGTTGACGATGTCGGTGATGCCCTGGTCGCCGCGCACCTGCTCAGCCAGGGCCAGCATGGCATCCAGCGTCTCATGGACCTGGGCCAGCGCCTCGCGCATGGCCGGCTGCCATTGCTGCACGGTGGCGCAATGGCGCAACTGGCCACCATCACGCGGCATGCGCAGCAGCCAGTGCATGGCGGCGCGGCCCTCGGTGCAGTTGACGGCCTCGCCGGCCAGCATGGCATCGCGCTGCGCCAGCACGCCGGCCTGCTGCGCCAGATCGCGCAGCAGTTCCTCGGTGCGCCCCGTCCAGAGATTCTTGGACAGGTCGGCGAACACGTGGGGCGCCTGCTGGCTCAGGGCATCCAGCCGGCCTGCGTCGGCGGCAAAGGCGCCGCACAGGTCCAGCGACCGGATCTCGTCATGGAAATGGTCTTGGAGTGCCGACCAGGCCGGCAGGCTGTTACACAGAACGGGCAAGATCTTCATCCAATCAATCGGCGGCCTGGCCCATCAAGGTTTCGAGCTTTCGCGTGTCGGCGGCAAAGGCGCGGATGCCCTCGGCCAGCTTCTCGGTCGCCATGGCATCCTCGTTGAGCGCCAGGCGGAAACCCGCCTCGTCGTAGTGCACGGGGTCCAGCGGCAGGGTGCGTGCCGCCTCGGCATCGAGGGCGCGCACGACGGGTGCATCGCTGGCCCCCAGCTGGGCCAGCAGCTCGGGAGCGATGGTCAGCAGGTCGCAGCCCGCCAGCGCCACGATCTGGCCCGTGTTGCGAAAGCTCGCGCCCATGACCTCGGTGGCGATGCCGAAGTGCTTGTAGTGCTCGTAGATGGCGCGCACGGAACGCACGCCCGGGTCGTTGGCGCCGGCCATGGCGGCCTCGTCCCACTGGGTACCGGCCTGCTTCTTGTACCAGTCGTAGATGCGGCCCACGAAGGGCGAGATCAGTTGCACCTTGGCCTGCCCGCAGGCCACGGCCTGGCAGAACGAGAACAGCAGCGTGAGATTGGTATGGATGCCGCGCAGCTCCAGCTGGCGCGCCGCCTCGATGCCCTCCCAGGTGGAGGCGATCTTGATGAGCACGCGGTCGATGTGCACGCCTTCGGCCTGGTACAGCTCGATCAGGCGCTCGGCACGCGCCACGGTGGCCGAGGTATTGAAGGACAGGCGTGCATCGACTTCGGTGGAGACGCGGCCCGGAATGGTGTTCAGGATCTCGCAGCCGAAGCGCACCAGCATGCGGTCCATGACCTCGTCGAGGCCGCGGCCCTTGTACTGGGCCACGGTGGCGCGCATCAGCGGCGCGTACTCGGGCTTTTGCACGGCCTTGAGGATCAGCGAGGGATTGGTGGTCGCATCCTGCGGCTGGAACCGGGCCAGCTGATGGAAGTCGCCGGTATCGGCCACCACGGTCGTGTACTGTCGAAGCGCGTCAAGCTGGTTCATGGCTCATCCTTTGGACTCGGTTCCCGGCTGATAAAACGGCATCGCACCGCTTCGGTGCGAATCCTCCCGCAAATCTTCCGAGTGTATGCGCCCGCATGGTTTCCATCTGCTTCACGAAAGTAAGCAGAGGCTGCGACTCATGCAAAATGCGCATTGGCCGCCCTTTCACCGACACGCCAAAGAACTCTTCCCACCGACTACATGCTGGACCGCATCACCGCCTCGCTGCCCTCGCTTGCTCCCGCCGAACAACGCGTGGCCCGCCTGGTGCTGGCCGATCCCAGGGCCTTTGCGCGGCAGCCGGTGCGTGAGCTGGCCGAGCGCGCCCATGTCAGCAAGCCGACGGTGGTGCGCTTTTGCCGCAGCATGGGCTATGACGGCCTGGCCGACTTCAAGCTCAAGCTGGCAGGCAGCGTCAGCGAAGGCGTGCCCTTCATCCACCGCAGCGTGGACAGCGACGACAAGACCAGCGACGTGATGGTCAAGGTGGTGGACAACGCCGTGGCCGCCTTCCTGCAATACCGCAACGCCGCCAGCACCACGGCCATCGAGCAGGCGGCCCAGGCCATTGCATCGACCTGGCAGACCGGCCGGCGCATCGAGTTCTATGGTGCCGGCAATTCAGGCATCGTGGCCCAGGATGCGCAGCACAAGTTCTTCCGCCTGGGCGTGACCAGCCTGGCCACCAGCGACGGCCACATGCAGGTGATGAGCGCCACCCTGCTGGGCCCGGGCGACTGCGCGGTGATCATCTCCAACTCGGGCCGCACGCGCGACCTCATGGATGCGGCCGACATCGCGCGCAAGAACGGCGCCACCACCATCGCCATCACGGCCAGCGGCTCGCCCCTGGCCTCGGCCTGCCACATCCACCTGGCGGCCGACCACCCCGAGGGCTACGACCGCTACAGCCCCATGGTGTCGCGCCTGCTGCACCTGCTGGTCATCGACGTGCTGGCCACCTGCGTGGCCCTGCGCATAGGCCCGGCGCTGCAGCCCTCGCTGGAGCAGATGAAGAACAATCTGCGCGCCAAGCGCTACACCTGACACGCCGACTCCCGCGCTCAGCCCTGCCAGCGCCTGAGCACCAGCGAGGCGTTGACGCCGCCGAAGCCGAAACCGTTGACCAGGGCATGCTCCATGGCCCAGGGCCTTGCCGCGCCGGCAATCAGGTCCAGCCCCTGGGCCAGGGGATCGGGCTCCACCAGGTTGCGCGTGGCCGGCGCCATCTGGTCGCGCAGCGCCAGCACCGTGAAGATGGCCGCCACCGCGCCCGCCGCGCCCAGCAGATGACCTGTCGCCGATTTCGTGGAACTGATGGCCACACCGCTGCCCTCGCCGAACAGCGCGCGCATGGCCGCCAGCTCGCCGCGATCGCCCACGGGCGTGGACGTGGCATGGGCATTGAGGTACTGCAGCTGCGCAGGGGCCAGACCGGCCATGGCCAGGGCCAGGGCCATGCTGCGGTGCGCACCGTCGCCATCTTCGGGACCCGAGGTGATGTGATAGGCATCGGCACTCGTGCCATAGCCCACCACCTCCGCCAGCGGCGTGGCGCCACGCGCAAGCGCATGCTCCAACCCTTCCAGCACCAGGGCGCCCGCGCCCTCGCCCATCACGAAGCCGTCGCGGCCTGCGTCGAAGGGGCGCGAGGCCTCCTCGGGCCGGCCGTTGTAGCCCGTGGACAGCGCCTTGGCCGCCGCGAAGGCCCCCAGGCTCACGCGGTCGATGGCCGCCTCGGTACCGCCGCACAGCGCCACGTCGGCCTCGCCCGAACGGATCAGCCGCAGGCCGTCGCCCACGGCCTGCACGCTGGCCGCGCAGGCCGTGACGGGAGCACCCAGCGGCCCCTTGAGCCCATGGCGTATCGAGACGTGGCCGGCGGCGAGGTTGACGAGAAAGGACGGCACCGTGAAGGGCGACAGGCGCGACACACCCCGGCTGTCCGTGGTGCGCACCGCCTGGGCGATGGCTCCGAAGCCGCCAATGCCCGAAGCGATGATGCAGGCCGTGCGCGTACGCTCCTGCTCGCTGGCCGGCTGCCAGCCGGCCTGGGCCAGCGCCTGGTCCGAGGCATCGAGCGCCAGCGGAATGAAGCGGTCCATCTTGCGCTGGTCCTTGGCCGAGACCACGGCATCGATGTCCCAGCCGCCTTCAGGATCCCGGGGCAGATCGGGCACCTGGCCAGCCACCTGCGCGGCGACATCCGGTGCCAGGCCCTCCGGCAGGCGGCTCAGGCCGGACGCGCCGGCCAGCAGGCGGCGCCAGGACAGCTCGGCACCCCGGCCCAGGGGCGAGACCATGCCCATGCCCGTGATGACCACGCGACGAGACAGGCTGGCCGCGCTCATGGGCGCCTCCCGAAGATGCATGTGGAGAGCGAGGCGCGCGCAGGACGCGGACCGCTTGGCATGGGGCAGGCATTCATCGGATCTTCCCTGTAGAGTGCGCAATCCCCGCCAGGTACGCCCTGGCGGGGATCACATTTATGATGATGATCGTCATCATAAACATGTTTTGATGATGATCACAATCATTGGACGATAACCATGAAAGTCTCCAAAGCCCAGGCCGCGCAGAACCGGCAGGACATTCTCGAAGCCGCCTCGCGGCTGTACCGCGAACACGGGCTGGACGGTGTGGGCGTGGCCGAGGTCACGCGCGGCGCGGGGCTGACGCACGGCGGCCTCTATCGCCATTTCGAATCCAAGGACGCCCTGGTCCGAGAGGCCTGCGCGCGCGCCTTCGACTGGTCCATCGCACCGCTGGATGGACTGCAGGACACGGAACAAGGCAGTCTCGCCGCCCGCGTGCAGTCCTACCTCTCTCCCCAGCACCGGGACAGCCCCGGCAGCGGCTGCCCCGCGGCCGCGCTGGCCGTGGATGTGGCGCGGGCAGGAGCCGACCTGTCGGCCGTGTTCGCGGAAGGGGTGGAGCGCAACATCGTGCGTTTTGCACGCGTGATCGGCGGACTTGACGACAGCCAGGCACCGGATGGAGCACTGCGTGCCCAGTCCATGGCCATGCTCAGCAGCATGGTCGGCGCCCTGGTACTGGCGCGCGCCACGGCAGCGGCCAATCCGGCGCTGTCCGACGAAATACTGGCAACGGTGAGCGCACGCCTGCTCGCCCGGGAACAGCCCGACGGCTAGACACGCGGCGCTATACGTCCTGCGAAGGCAGCGGCATGGCCTGCTCGATCAGGCTGGCATGCAGCGCGGCACCCAGGGGCAGCACCTCGTCGTTGAAGTCGTAGCGGCTGCTGTGCAGCGGCACGCCGGGCTGCGCACCCGTGGACTGGCCCAGGCGCAGATAGGCGCCGGGCTTGTGCTGCAGCATGAAGGAGAAGTCCTCCGCCCCCATGCTCGGCTCCAGGTGGCGATCCAGGTTTTCGACGCCGACCAGGGATTCGGCCACATCGGCGGCGAAGGCCGCCTCGGCCGGGGAGTTGATCGTCGCGGGATAGATGCGCTCATAGTGCACCTTGGCCGTGGCACCCAGCCCCAGCGCCACCGCGCTGCACAGCTCCTGCAGGCGCTGCTCGACACGGTCCTGGACAGCGGGGTCGAAGGTCCGTACCGTACCCACCAGCGTCGCCGTGCCGGGCATCACGCTGAAGGCACCCAGGTCCCCCGCCTGCACCGCGCACAGGCTGATGACGGCACTGTCGATGGCGCGGACGTTGCGCGAGACGATGCTCTGCACCGCCGTGGTGATGTGCGCCGCCGCCAGCACCACGTCCACCGTCTGGTAGGGATGGGCCCCGTGGCCGCCTCGTCCCGTGATCTCGATGGTGATGCGATCGGCCGCCGCCATCATCGCGCCCATGTTGATGCCCACCGTGCCGGCGCGCATGGCAGGCCAGTTGTGCATGGCATACACGGCCTGCATCGGAAAACGCTCGAAGAGACCATCACTGATCATGGCCCGAGCCCCGCCCCTTCCTTCCTCCGCCGGCTGAAAGACCAGCACGGCCGATCCGTCGAAGCGCCGCGTCGCCGCCAGATAGCGGGCGGCACCCACCAGCATGGCCGTGTGGCCGTCATGCCCGCAGCCATGCATCAGCCCCTGCTTGCCCGACTTCCATGGAAATTCGTTGTGCTCGACCATGGGCAGCGCATCCATGTCGGCGCGCAGCCCCACCATCGCGCCCGAGCTGTGACCCTGGCCCCGGATCACGGCCACCAGGCCCGTGGTGCCCATGCCCTCGTGGATCTCGTCCACGCCGCATTGGCGCAACGCTTCCTTGACGCGCGACGCCGTGTAGCGCTCCTCGAATCCCAGCTCAGGGTGCGCATGCAGCTCGCGGCGCAATGCCGTCAGTTCAGGGTGGTACTGGGCGATCTGGGCAAAGGCCCGTCCCCCGGCCTTGTATCGGGCGGCTTCCATAGCCTTGCTCTTTCACTTCGTTGGCCTGCGCAATACCTTAACGCAGGAAAGTGCGGCCATTGACCGTCAGGCCTCTGCAAGAAAGCAAAAGGCCTCCCGAAGGAGGCCTTTCGTTGCGCGGATGCCGCGTTCTCAGAAGCGATGGCGCAGACCCACGGTGAAGCCCGTGCGCTTGGTGGCACCGTTGGCATCGAGCATCACGCCCGAGCCACCACTGGTCTTGGTGTGGTCCAGGGCCACATAGGCATCGGTACGCTTGGAGAAGGCGTAATCGACCACGGCCACCAGGAAGTCCGCCTTGCCGTTGAAGGCACCCGTGCCCGAGCCCGACTGCTTGGCGTGGTAGTAGTGCGCGCCGACGTTGACCTGCGGCGTGATCTGGTAGCCGAAGCCCATCTTGTACATCTGGCGCTTGTTGGCATCGCCGGCCACGAATCCGCCATTGGACGAACCCGTCCAGAAGGAGTTGAGGATGGCCTGGTCGAAGCCACCGCCTGCGGCGGCGGCCGGGAAGGCATCCTTGCGCTTGTTCAGGCCATAGCCCAGGTTCACGTACCACGGGCCCACGCGGTAGGAGCCGCCCAGGGTCCAGGCATCCACCTTGGTGCCGGCAGGCAGCGTCGTGCCCAGGTAGCCGGCGCCGGCGGAGATACCGCTCTGCGAATAGCGCAGATAGCCGCCCGCGGTCTTGATCGCCCCACCGGGGTTCACGCCGGTACCGACCTTGTCGAAGGTGTTGTTCTCGTCGAACGAATACTGCAGCGCACCGCGCACGGGGCCGAACTCGGCCACGTACTTGAGCATGTTGCTGGCACGCGCGCCCATGGACATGCCGATTTCAGGCTTGTAGGCCTCCATGTAGGGCGAGTAGGGGAAGGAGGCATAGGTCGAGGTCACCAGGTCGAACAGCATGTTGTACTGGCGGCCCATGGTGATCTGGCCGAAGCTGCTGCTGCGGATACCCACCCAGGACTGCTGGAAGTAGCTGGTGGCGGCCTGTTCACCCGTGTCGGCCAGGAAGCGCGACTCCAGGTTGGCGATGGCAGCCAGGCCGCCGCCCAGGTCTTCGGTGATGTTGATGCCCCAGCGGCTTTGCGACATGCCGCCGCCGATCATCTGGGTCTTGCCGCTCTTGGTCGGGCCTTCATTGGTGGTGTGGCGCACGGCTGCATCGACGATGCCGTAGAGTTGTACGCTGCTTTGCTGGGCGAATGCCGCAAGCGGTGCCGTCGCACCCAACACCGCCAGTGCCACGCTCTTTTTCACGAATGAAGATTTCATTGTGTTGTCTCTCTCTTGTTAACGATTGGTTGGTGGAAATTTCATTCTAGAAACGCTTTCCCCCCACCGTCAGCGTTGGTACAAGCACAACACAGGTATTTCCCTAGCACAAAACAAAAAGGCCAGTCCGAAGACTGGCCTTTTTTTGCATCAAATGGCAACTGGCTTACACCAGCGGGCCATCAGAAAGCGTGGCGGATACCCACTTGCACGCCGGTCTGGCTTTCGCCAGCTTGCACGCCACCGGTGTACACGCCCTTGGCTTGCAGACCCAGGGTCGAGGCATCCTTGTTCTTCAGGAATGCCAGGTTGCCGTACAGGGCGGTGCGCTTGGACAGGTTGTGGACGTAGCCCAGAGTGATCTGGTGAGCCTTGGAGTCGATGGCCTTCTGGTCGTACAGAGCGTACTGCAGCTTGACTTCGCCCACGCCGCCCACGGGAGCGGAAGCGCCCAGCATGTAGGAGTTGGTCTTGATGTCGCCACCGATGTCGCGCTTGAACTTGGTCTGCTGCAGCAGGCCGCTCAGCTTGGCAACGCCGAAGTTGTACGAAGCACCCAGGGTGATTTCGTCACGGTCGGTAGCAATGCCGCCCACGGCAGTCTTCTGCTGGGCCACGCCCAGGCTGGCGCTCAGGGGGCCGTTGTCGTATGCAACGTAACCGCCGATGTAACGGCCGACGCTGTCAGCAGTACCGATGGTTTGCTTTTCGTCGAAAGCGTAGCCAAAGCCGGCGTTGAAACCGCCGAAGTTGGGGGTGTAGTAGGAGATCAGGTTGTTGGCGCGGATGCCGTTGTCGTCGGCGCCCTGAGCACCAGCCCAGTTACGGAAGCCCATGAACTGGCCGATACCGGTGGCGCTGAACAGGTCGTACGAAGTCAGCTTCTGGAAGGTCGGGACTTGGTCGCGACCCAGGCGCACTTCACCGAAGTTGCCCGACAGGCTCACGGTCGAACGACGCTTGAAGTTGAAGCCGCTGGCGTTGCCGTCGTCGCCGAAGATTTCGCCTTCCAGCCAGAAGCCGGCCTTCAGACCGCCACCCAGGTCTTCCGTGCCGCGCAGGCCCAGACGGCTCGTGGAGTTGCCGCTGGTGCCCAGGCCGTAACGGCTGTCGCCGGCTGCGTCCTTGTTCACGTACGCGACGCCAGTGTCGACGATACCGAACAGGGTCACGGAGGATTGAGCCATTGCGGCGCCGGAAGCAGCCAGCACTGCCAGGGCAATCAGAGATTTTTTCATTACGAGTTACTCCAAGGTTTAGAAGGGCGCCGGTTGTGAGGAAGAGAGGCTTGGCCTGATGCTCCACCGGTTTCCCGCGCCAACCTCCTGGTGGGGAAGTTAGGGCCTATTGCACCAGACCACCGCTGCCCATGCAAAGAAATTCACCCAAAAACGGGCCTTAACCCCTGTTTTTCGTTGCACTGCCGCAACAAACCTACACGCCTGCACAATCAGGCCCAACCCGAACATCGCATCGGCCTTGTTGCGCTCGCACAAAGAGAGGGCATGGCATCCTGGTGTACCGTTCAGACTTGGAATTTGCCGTGATTTGCCGCTCTAGGGACCGCCCATGGACAAGATAATGACTGCCGCCGACGCGGCGCTTCGCACCCTGTTTGCCCGACCCTCGGCTGCCGAGCGCTCACCCGCGGCCGGCATGGCGGAAGGGGCGTTGACCGAAGAGCAGCGCCGCCTGTCGGGCGCCTTGATGCGCGTCAATCACGTCGGAGAGGTCTGCGCCCAGGCGCTGTACAACGCCCAGGCCATGGTGACGCGCGACATGGTTCTGCGCGAGCACCTGCTGGAGGCGGCACGCGAGGAAACAGACCACCTGGCCTGGACGCGCGAGCGCCTCGATGCCCTGGGCGAGCGCCCCAGCCTGCTCAACCCTCTGTGGTTCGCGGGCGCCTTCGTGATCGGCGTGGTGGCGGCCAAGGTCAGCGACGCCGCAAGCCTGGGTTTCGTCGTGGAGACCGAGGAACAGGTGTCCGCCCACCTGGCCAGCCACCTGGGGCGACTGCCCGAGGAAGACCGCCCCTCGCTGGCCGTGGTCGCCCGCATGAAGGATGATGAGGAACGCCATGCCGCCGCCGCCCGCGAGGCCGGCGCCCTGCAGCTGCCCACTCCGGTCCAGGGCCTGATGCGCCTGGCGGCCAAGGTCATGACAACGACCGCACACCGCATCTGAACCCATCAACCCATGAAAAAGCGGGCCAGGCCCGCTTTTTCATTTCCGAGCCACCGACCTCAGGCCTCGACGATGTCGAATCCCGTGGTGATCTCGGCCGTCTTGCCCAGCATGATGGTGGCCGAGCAGTACTTGTCATGGCTCATGGCAATGGCCCGCTCCACGGCCCCCACGGGCAAGGCCGTTCCGCTGACGGTGAACTGCATGTGGATCCTGGTGAACACCTTGGGATCCGTGTCCGCCCGCTCGGAGGTGAGCTTGACGCTGCATCCCTTGACCGCATGGCGGCCGCGCTTGAGTATCAGCACCACGTCATAGGCCGTGCAGCCACCCGCTCCGGCCAGCAGCATCTCCATCGGCCGCGGTGCCTGGTTCCGGCCGCCGTTGGCGGGTTGGGCCGCATCGGGCGCCCCGTCCATATTGACCACGTGGCCGCTGCCCGTCTCCGCCACGAAGCCCATGCCCGAGCGCATGCCGGTCGTGCCGCCTGTCCAACTCACTGTGCATTCCATTGTCGCGTCCTTAAAAAACTGTTGCTATTTTGCATCAACTAGACAAAAACCCTGATTTTGTTGCAACGCAGCACTTCACAGGCATACAATGCACCCAAGCGTTACTTGAAGGGTTAACCCGAACACTCTTCAAACGGACAGCAGATTGTGAAGCATCTTCGCACTGCATCGCACCATTTGTCTCCTCCACCTCCTCTATTGGTGGATTCAGCCCCCGGCTTCACAGCCTGGGGCTTTTTTTTGCCTTCGTCGTGCCCGGCCCCACTGGACGCTGCACTGCAACATCGGCCACAAGCGCCTATGATGGCCGCCTGCCCCCTGGCAGGCCGGCGCCGGCCTGCAGCACTCCAGCCCTTCGCCGACGATGAACCACCCTCTGACCCCCGCCGACTACCTGACCAAGATTCTCACTGCGCGCGTGTACGACGTGGCCGTGGAGTCGGACCTGGAGCCCGCCAAGGCACTGAGCCGCCGCCTGCACAACAAGGTGCTGCTCAAGCGCGAGGACCAGCAGCCCGTGTTCAGCTTCAAGCTGCGCGGCGCCTACAACAAGATGGCGCACCTGTCGCCCGAGCAGCTGCAAAAGGGCGTGATCTGCGCCTCGGCCGGCAACCATGCGCAGGGCGTATCCCTGGGCGCCCGCAAACTCGGCTGCCGCGCCGTGATCGTGATGCCCACCACCACGCCTCAGGTCAAGATCGATGCCGTGCAGGCGCTGGGGGGCGAAGTCGTGCTCGCGGGCGAAAGCTACACGGATGCCTACAAGCACGCCGTCAAGCTGCAAAAGGAACAGGGCCTGACCTTCGTGCACCCCTTCGACGACCCCTATGTGATCGCCGGCCAGGGCACGATCGCCATGGAAATGCTGAGCCAGCTGCAAAAGCTGGGCAGCCCGAACCTGGATGCCGTCTTTGTCGCCATCGGCGGCGGCGGACTGATCTCGGGGGTGGCCAACTACATCAAGGCCGTGCGCCCCGACGTGAAGGTAATCGGCGTTCACACCAAGGATTCGGATGCCATGCTGCAGTCCGTGCGTGCCGGCCACCGCGTGGAACTGCCCGATGTGGGCCTGTTCGCCGACGGCACGGCCGTCAAGCTCGTGGGCGAGGAGACTTTCCGCATCGCCCGGGGCCTGGTGGACGACTACGTCGTGGTCGATACGGACGCCGTCTGCGCCGCCATCAAGGACATCTTCGTGGACACGCGCTCCATCGTGGAGCCCTCAGGCGCGCTGGCCGTGGCCGCGATCAAGCAGTACGTCGCCAAGCACAAGACCAGGGGCGAGACCTATGCCGCCATCCTGTGCGGCGCCAACATGAACTTCGACCGGCTGCGCTTCGTCGCCGAGCGCGCCGAGGTGGGCGAGGAGCGCGAGGCCCTGTTCGCCGTGACCATCCCCGAAGAGCGCGGCAGCTTCAAGCGCTTTTGCGAGGTCGTGGGCAAGCTGCCCGGCGGCCAGCGCAACGTGACCGAGTTCAACTACCGCATCAGCCACGAGAGCAAGGCCCATGTGTTCGTGGGCCTGACCACGGCGGCACGCGGCGAATCCGAGAAGATCGCCAGGAACTTCGAGAAGAACGGCTTCGAGGCCCTGGACCTGACCTTCGACGACATGGCCAAGGAGCACCTGCGCCACATGGTCGGCGGCCACTCGCCGCTGGCCCAGGAAGAGCGGTTGCTGCGCTTCGTCTTCCCCGAGCGGCCCGGCGCGCTGTTCAAGTTCCTGAGCCTGATGGCGCCGACCTGGAACATCTCGCTGTTCCACTACCGCAACCAGGGCGCCGACTACGGCCGCATCCTGGTGGGCATGCAGGTGCCGGCCAAGGACGGCAGGAAGTTCGACGCCTTCCTGAACAACCTCGGCTACCCCTGGGTCGAGGAAACCGCGAACCCGGCCTACCAGCTGTTCCTCAAATAGGACGCATCCGGGCCACGCAGCCATGCAGCCCCTGCGCCATTTCCTGCTGGCCGTCCAGTTCTTCAGCCGCCTCCCGGTCACGGGGCGGATCGCGGCCTGGGCCGGCTGGAGCCCCGAGCTGCAGCGCGCCAGCGTCGCCCACCTGCCGGGCGTAGGATGGCTGGTCGGCGCCTGGGGCGCCGCCTGGCTGCTGGCCACGGCCTGGCTGCTGGCACCCAGCCCCTGGGCGCCGCTGGTGGCCGCCGTGGCCTCCACCATCGCCACGCTGTGGCTGACCGGGGGCCTGCACGAAGATGGCCTGGCCGACGTGGCCGATGGCCTGGGCGGCTTTGTACCCCCCGAACGCGCCCTGGAAATCATGAAGGACTCGCGGCTGGGCGCCTATGGCGCCATGGCCCTGGTCATGGCGCTGCTGGCCAAGGTCGCCATGGTCGCGCTGCTGATCGATGTCCATGCGGGACTGGCGGCCTGGCTGCTGTGCGGCATCCACGTCCTGTCCCGCCTGGCACCGTTGGCGCTGATGCAGTGCCTGCCCTATCTGGGCCAGGCCGCCACCTCCAAGGCGCTGCATGCGGCCGGTCGTCCCTTGGGCGCCAGCGGCCTGGCCACGGCCCTGCTCTGGAGCCTGCCCGCCCTGATGCCTGCGTGCTGGCTGCCTGGCATCGGACCTTTGACGACCACGCCTGCCGGCCTGCTGCTGGTGGCTGCCCTGCTCCTGCCCGGCCTGATCGCCACCGCTGCCATGGTGCGCTGGCTGCGCCGCCGCCTGGGCGGCATGACGGGTGACTGCCTGGGAGCGGCCCAGCAGGCCTGCGAGCTGGCCATGCTGCTGGGCGCCTGCGTGGCGCTGATGCGCTGGAATGCGCCATGACGGGCACCCCGCGCGTCCCTCGGCTCTGGCTGGTGCGCCACGCCCGCCCGCTGGTGGAGCCCGGCATCTGCTACGGCCGGCTCGACATGCAGGCCGATGCCCAGGCAACGGCCCATGCGGCGCAGGCACTGCACCACGCCCTGCCCGCCGATTGCCGGGTGCTGCATTCACCACTGCGCCGGTGCCTGCAGCTGGCACAGGCACTGAAGGCCTTGCGGCCCGGGCTGACCGTTTCCCCGGACCCTCGACTGGTGGAAATGGATTTCGGCGAATGGGAGGGACGGCCCTGGGAGGCGCTAGACCGCCAGGCCATCGATGCCTGGGCGGCGGATCTGGCCCACTGTGCGCCCGGTCGGGGAGAGACGCTGGCCGCCATGCTGCTCAGGGTCGACCAGGCCCTGCAACAGGCCAGGAACCAGGCCGGTAATCATGCCGCCCCCCCTGATGTCGTCTGGATCACCCATGCAGGTGTGGCGCGCTGCGTGCAATGGCTGATGCGCCACGGCGACACCCCGCCACGGGCCGCGCAATGGACACATCCAGCCCCCGAGCCCGGAAGCTGGATGGTGGTGGCGCTACCTTCCTGAGAGCGCCGAAGGGCTCAGCGCTTGTCTGGCAGGGGCAGTTGCAATGTGATCGAAGCCGGGCCGTCGACGCGGGGCCCCAGGCGCGCCTCACGGGCCGAGACGGACTGCAGCACCACGCCATCGTCCACGGCACGCCCTACGCGGAAAGGCCTGGCCGGCTGGTTGCCCACGGCGATCACCGCGGCGCCCCCTCCGCTGTCGCGGCCGGCCAGCACGCCGACGAGTGCATAGCGGGCGACCACCGAAGCCGCCGCAGGTGCCGCCGCCTCCGGCGCCGCCACGCCGCCCAGGGCCTGCGCCAGGGCGGGTGCGTCGATCTGCAGCGCCTCGGCGGGTGCAGGCGGTACGGACTGTGCCGCGCCGCCGCTGCCCAGGCGCATGGCCCAGAAAGCCACGACGCCGGCCGCCAGCAGCCAGAGCACGAACGTGGCCGCCTTGACATGCCAGGTCCGAGGCTGGCCGCGGTTCAATGAAAGTGTCACCATCGCGCGATTATGATGGAGTGATATGTCCAATTTGCTGCACCGTTCCATGACCGGCCTTTCGCGCCATCCGCTGCCTGCCACGCGCTCTGCGCTCCAGCGCGGCTTCACGCTGATCGAGCTGATGGTGGTCCTGGTCATCATCGGCGTGCTGGCGGCCCTGATCGTGCCCAATGTGCTGGACCGCGCGGACGACGCCCGCGTCACGGCGGCCCGCACCGACATCACCAACATCTCCCAGGCACTCAAGCTCTACCGCCTGGACAACCAGCGCTACCCCACCTCGGAGCAGGGCCTGCAGGCCCTGGTCGTGCGCCCCACCAGCGGCCCGCTGCCCGGCAACTGGAAGCCCTATCTGGAAAAGCTGCCCAACGACCCCTGGGGCCGCCCCTATCAGTATCTGAACCCTGGCATCAAGGGCCCCATCGACGTCATGTCCTTTGGCGCCGACGGCCAGGCCGGCGGGGAAGGCAAGGATGCCGACATCGGCAGTTGGCAGTAAGCGGGCCCCCACGCTCCCTCACTGCGTGTGGTCGCTGCCCCCCGGGGGGGCCGCGTTTCGCCTTGGGGCGGCCCGGCGGCGAAACATCAGCCAACCCATTCATCCATGTCACGCACGGACGCAGACGATCTAGCCCACGGCCCGGGGCATGCACGGGGCTTCACCCTGCTTGAGCTGCTGGTGGTGATCAGCATCATGGCCCTGGCAGCGGCAGGCGTGAGTCTGTCGATGCGCGACAGCGGGCAGGCCCAGCTGGAACGCGAGGCCGAGCGTCTGGCCGCACTGCTGGAATCGGCGCGCGCCCAGGCGCGGGCCAATGGTGCGCCCGTGCGTTGGCGACCCATGCCACAGGGATTTCGCTTCGAGGGTCTGCCGGCCGCCGCGCAGTTGCCGTCGCAATGGCTGCAGCCCGGCGTACAGGCGCAGCCCGCTGCGCCCTTGATCCTCGGCCCCGAGCCCTTGCTGCCGCCGCAGTCGGTCACGCTGACGCTGCGCGATTCCTCCGTCCCCGCACTGCGCGTTGCCACCGACGGACTGAGGCCCTTCGCGGTGCAGTCCCTGCCATGACGCGCTTTGCACGAGCAAGCCACCGGCCGGGCCCGCAGCGCGGTTTCACGCTGATCGAGGTATTGGTCGCCCTGGGCATCGTGGGCATTGCGCTGATGGCGGGCCTGCAGGCCACTTCGGCGCTGACGCGCAATGCCGAGCGCCAGTCCGAGGTGTTGCTGGCCCAGCTGTGCGCACAGAACGAACTGGTGCGCATGCGGCTGTCACGCCAGATGCCTGCCGTGGGCGACAACAGCGTCACCTGCGAGCAAGGCGGCAGGCAGCTGCAGGTTCAGCTCGCCGTACGGCCCACGCCCAACCCGAGCTTTCGCCGCGTGGATGCCCTGGTCGTCACGGCCGAGCATCCGGTGCTGCGTGTATCCACCATCGTCGGGCGGTATTGAATGAGCTTGCGCGCCATGTCCCGCACGCGGGGCTTCACCCTGGTCGAGTTGTTGGTGGCCATCGCCGTGATGGCGCTGCTGGCCCTGATCAGTTGGCGCGGCCTGGACAGCATGGTGCGCGCGCAGGAGGCCATCCGCGCCCGCAATGACCAGCAGATGGTGCTGCAGACCGTGCTCGCGCAATGGAACGCCGACCTGGAAGCCCTGATGCCGCTCGAGCATGCGCAGGCCATCGACTGGGACGGCCAGGTGCTGCGCATGACCCGCAAAAGCAGTGCCGCCACCGACGACGGCGCCCGTGTGGTGGCCTGGGCGCGGCGCCAGACCGGCGGCCGCGACCAATGGCTGCGCTGGCAGTCGCCACCGCTGCGCACGCGGGCCCAGTGGCGCGATGCCTGGACCCAGGCGGCTCAGTGGGGACGCAACCCCTCCGACGACCAGCGCCGCCGCGAGACCGTGCTGCTCCCTCTGGACCAATGGCGCCTGTACTACTACCGGGACAATGCCTGGAGCAATCCGCAGTCCAGCGGTTCGGACAACGCCACGGGAGCACCGAATCCGCCGACGGGCGGCGCCTCCGGAGCCGCCCAGCTGCCCACGATTCCCGACGGCATCCGCGTCGAGCTGACCCTGCCGCCCGACAGCGCCGTCGCGGGACGCATCACCATCGACTGGGTCAATCCCCTGCGCTCCAACCTCCGCTCATGACCCGCGCCACACCCTGCTTTCGTCAGCCCCACCAACGCGGGGCGGCCCTGCTGGCCGCCATGCTCACGGTCACCCTGGTGGCCACGTTCGCCGCCACGGCACTGTGGCAGCAGTGGCGCAGCGTGGAGGTGGAGACCGCCGAGCGCAACCGCATGCAGGCCGCCTGGATCCTGCTGGGCGCACTGGACTGGTCGCGCGTGGTGCTGGCAGAGGATGCGCGCACCAGCCTCCAGGTGGACCACCTGGCCGAGCCCTGGGCCGTGCCGCTGCAGGAGGCCCGCCTGTCCACCTTTCTGGCGGCGCAGAACAATGTCAGCCAGGTCGACGACGGGATGGCCGACATGCAGGACGCCTTTCTCTCGGGCCAGATCATCGACCTGCAGTCACGCCTGAACCTGCGCAACCTGCTGACCGCTCCCGACAAGCCCGAGAGCCTGCGCCCGCTGGCCCGCCTGCTGGAGCGCCTGAACCTGCCTCCAGCCTATGCCACGCAAATCGTCCAGGCCTTGCGCGCGGCCTCGAGCGCCAGCGAGGGCTCACAGTTCCTGATGCCGCGCACCCTGGCCCAGCTCGGCTGGCTCGGCCTGCCACCCGAGGTCATCGCGCGCCTGGAGCCCTACATCACGCTGCTGCCCGAGAACACGCCGGTCAACCTCAACACCGCCAGTGCCGAGGTCATCTGGGCCAGCGTGGAGGATCTGACCTGGTCGCAGGCCAGCCAGCTGGTGCAGTTGCGCGCCTCCCGCCCGCTGCGCAGCCTGGCCGATGCCTCGAATGCCCTGGGGCTTCCGCAGAAGTTCGAAGGCCAGAACCTGTCGGTCGCCACCACCTTCTTCGAGGCGCGCGGCCGCATGCGCCTGGGAGATGTCGTGGCCAGCGAGCGATCCATGTTGCGCCGAAGCAACATGCTGGTGACTACCATCTGGCGTGAGAGGGGGGACTGGGGAATGCCCGGAACCCCGGCGCAGTGACAGATGATTGTCACACTCGCCCTCTACAATGCCCGGTTCCGCCCATGAGCACCTTGATTCTTCACCTGCCTGCGGGCTCCGTCGGCGAATACGCCTACGCGCTCAGCAGCGATGGCCTGCACGCCGACCGGCATGGCCATTCCGCGCCCGGTCTGCTGCCCGACCCGGGCCGCGCCGGTCAGACCGTGGCCGTGGTGCCGCACCAGGCTCTGTCATGGCATCTCGTCAACCTGCCCCAGGGCGTGCCCACAGGCAGCCGGCGAGGCCATGCGCGGCTGCGCGCCGTGCTCGACGGACTGCTGGAAGAGCGCCTGCTCGATGATCCCGCCCAACTGCACCTGGCCGTGCAACCGCAGGCGCGCGCGGGCGAGCCCTGCTGGGTCGCCGCCTGCGACAAGGCCTGGCTGCACGCCCACCTCCAGGCACTGGAGGCTGCGGGCCGGCCCGTGGGACGCATCGTGCCCGAATGTCCGCCCCAGTCCGTGCCCCAGCTGTGGGCCGTGGGCACGCCGGAGTCGGCCTGGCTGCTGGCCACCGGTCTGGGCACGGTTCCGGGCGTGGATTCGCTGGCCTGCCTTCCCCTGGGAACCGACAGGGTCGATCCCTCCACCCAGGCAGCCCTGCTGCAGGCCCTGCCGCCCGAGACGCCCATCCAGGCCGATCCGGCCCTCGCGCGTGCCGCCGAATCCCTGCAACGCCCTGTCATCCTGTGGACGGAGGCACAGCGTGGCCTGGCCGCCCGCTCCCAACCCTGGGACCTGGCCCAGTTCGACCTGGACCTTGGCGGCCACGGCCGTGCCCGGCGCCGCCTGCTCGATGGCTGGCAAAGCTTCTGGCGCGCGCCGCAATGGAAGGCCGCACGCTGGGGCGCCGTGCTCGCCCTGTTCGCCCAGGTGGCGGGCCTCAATGCCTGGGCCTGGACCGAGAACCGCGCCATCGCGGCCAAGCAGGCCCAGGTGCGCGCCACGCTGTCCACCAGCTTCCCCCGGATTCCCGTCATCATCGATGCCCCCGTGCAGATGCAGCGCGAAGTCGCCGCGCTGCGCCAAGGTTCGGGCGCCCTGACAGAGGGTGACCTGGAGCCGCTGCTGGCCGCCGCCTCCCAGGCCCTGCCCGCCGGCATGCTGCCCCAGGCCATGGACTACCAGGACCGCCAACTGCGCCTCAAAGGCGTGCCGCTGGAGGCCGAGGCACTGGAGCAGGCACAGCAGCGCCTGGCTGGCCGTGGCCTGCGCCTGCAGCGCGATGGCGCCGACCTGCTGCTTGCCACGGAAGCCCAGCCATGAACCCGCGCTCCCCCTCGCTCCAACGGCTGGCACCGCTGCGCGCCCGCTGGGCCGCGCTTGCGCCACGCGAACAGAACATGGCCCTGCTGGCCGCAGGCGTGCTGGGCCTGGCCCTGCTGTGGTGGCTGGCCCTGGCCCCCGCGCTGCACAGCCTGCGCACCGCGCCCGAGCGCCATGCCCAGGCGGACCGCCAACTGCGCCAGATGCAGCTGCTGCAGGCCGAGGCCGAGCAGTTGCGCGCCAACGCACGCCCCGTGGTCGGCGATGCCAAGGCCCTGCTGCAAAGCTCGCTGACCGCCGAGCTGGGCGCATCCGCGCAACTGAACTGGATCGGCGACCGAGCCCAGATCACGCTCAAGGCGGCCCCCGCGCCGGCCCTGGCACGCTGGTTGGCCCAGGTACGCAACAACACCCATGCCGTGCCGGCCGAGATGAAACTGGCGCGCACGGCCAAGGACGCTGCCGGCGCCACCGCCCCCGTGCGCTGGGATGGCAGCCTGGTGCTGGACCTGGCGGCCGACCCGTCCAAGACCTCCTGAGCATGCGCCGCCCTACCTCCTCTCGCCCACCCCAGCGCGCTCCGCGCGGCTGGGCGCTGGCCGGGGCTGTGTGCGGCCTCGTGGCGACCACGGTGCTGTGGGCGCCTGCCGCCTGGCTGGCGCGCGGCGTGGACTCGGCCACCCAGGGCCAGGTGCTGCTGCTGCAGCCGCGCGGCACGGTATGGAATGGCTCGGCCTCGCTGGTTCTCACGGCAGGAGCCGGCAGCCGAGACCGCACGGCCTTGCCCACACGCCTGGAGTGGACGCTGCGCCCGCGCCTCGACGGTGCGCGCATCCAGCTGCGCAGCGAATGCTGCACGCCCGGCCCCGTGGTGCTGGACCTGCTGCCGCGCCTGCAGGGCCTGCGCGCCGTGGTGCATGACAGCGACACGCGCTGGCCGGCCTCGCTGCTGGCCGGCCTGGGCACTCCCTGGAACACGGTGGACCTGCAAGGCCAGTTGCGGCTTGCCACGCAGGCCCTGCAACTGCAGCTGCTGTGGCAATCGGGCCGCTGGCGCAGCGAGGGGAACACCCGCCTGGAGGCACTGGCCGTATCCTCTCGCCTGTCGCCGCTGCGCCCGCTGGGCAGCTACCGGCTGGACATCCTGGGCGGCGACAGCCCGCAGCTGCAGCTCAGCACCCTGTCCGGCGACCTGCGCCTGAGCGGCCAGGGCCAGTGGGTGGGCCAGCGCCTGCACTTTCAGGGCGAGGCATCGGCCAGCCCGGAGCGCGAGACCGCGCTGTCCAATCTGCTCAACATTCTGGGACGGCGCCAGGGGCCCCGGTCCATCATTTCCTTCGGTTGATCCATGACTCAGCAGCACACGACCCCGTTCTGGCGCAACACCCTGCACACCCTGGCCGTCAGCGCCATGCTGGCCTGCACTGCCGGTGCCACCCAGGCGCAGACCGCCATGCCGCCCAGCCTGCGCCCGGGCGAGCCTGTCACGCTGAACTTCACGGGCGCCGACATCGAGGCCGTCTCGCGCGCCATCGGCGCCATCACCAACCGCAACGTGGTGGTCGATCCCCGCGTCAAGGGCCAGATCACGCTGCTGACCGACAAGCCCGTGCCTCCCGCCACGGCCTACCAGCAGTTCCTGGCGGCGCTGCGCCTGCAGGGCTTCACCATCGTCGAATCGGCCGGCCTGTACAAGGTCATCCCCGAGGCCGATGCCAAGCTGCAGGCCAGCGAGGTGGCCGTGGGCGCGGCCCGCGGCACGGCGGGCAGCCAGATCGTCACCCAGATCTTCAAGCTCAACTACGAGAACGCGGCCAACCTCGTTCCCGTGCTGCGCCCGCTGATCAGCCCCAACAACACCATCAACGTCAACCCGGGCAACAACTCGCTGGTCATCACCGACTACGCGGACAACCTGCAGCGCATCTCGCGCATCGTGGCGACCATGGATGTCTCCAACGCCACCGATGTGGAGATCATCCCGCTGCGCCACGCCGTGGCCACCGACATGGTGGCCCTGGTCTCGCGCCTGGTCGAAGGCGGCACGGCCGGTGCCGGCGCCGGCGGCGCCGCCATGGCGGCCACGGCCAATATCCCGGGACAGAGCGACAACGCCTTCAAGACCTCGCTGATGGCCGAGCCGCGCAGCAACTCCATCGTGCTGCGCGCGGCCAACCCCGCGCGCCTCGCCCAGGTGCGCTCGTTGATCGCCCGGCTGGACCAGCCCGCCATGAATGGCGGAGGCGACCAGGGCAACATCCATGTGGTCTACCTGAAGAACGCCGACGCCGTGGCGCTGGCCGCCACGCTGCGCGCGGCCATCGGCGCGCAGGCCACCGTGGCCGGCACGGCCGGCGGCCTGCCGGGCGGTGGCGCCATGGCAGGGCAAGGTGGCGGCATCTCGGCAGTGCCTGCCTCGCAGCCCGTGCTCTCGCGCGACGCCAGCGGCACGGCCTCCATGGGCATGGGATCCTCCTCCTCGGGCGGACTGGGCAGCGGCGGAGGTGGCGGCGCATTGGGCGTGGCCCAGCAGCCTTCGACGGGCGGCATGATCCAGGCCGATCCCTCGACCAACTCGCTGATCATCACGGCCCCGCCCCCCATCTACCGCCAGTTGCGCGCCGTGATCGACAAGCTCGACGGCCGCCGTGCCCAGGTGCTGATCGAGAGCCTGATCGTCGAGCTCAAGGACAACCGCCTGGCCCAGTTCGGCGTGCAGTGGCAGGCCATCCTCAGCAACAACGGCAAGGTGCTGGGCAGCATTGGCAACAACTCCAGCGTGGCCGGCGCCAACATCCTGAGCCTGCTGAACGCCTTCAACAAGGACGGCAGCATCAACACGAGCACGGGCGGCATCACCGGCGACACGGTCACCAGCATGCGCGGCACCAACCTCGGCTTCACGCAGAGCGTGAACGGCAACACCACGCTGGGCTTCCTGGCCAACTTCCTGCAGAACAGCGGTGATGCCAACATCCTGTCCACGCCCAACCTGATGACGCTGGACAACGAGGAGGCGCGCATCATCGTGGGCCAGAACGTGCCCATGGTCACGGGCTCCTACGCCAGCAATTCCACGGGCGGCACCGTCAACCCCTTCACCACGGTCGAACGCAAGGACGTGGGCCTGATGCTGCGCGTGCGCCCGCAGATCAACGAGAACGGCACGGTCAAGCTGGCCGTGTTCCAGGAAGTCTCCTCCGTGGACGAATCCACGCGCAAGGACACCAACGGCCTGACCACCAACAAGCGCTCCATCGAATCCAATGTGCTGGTCGAGGACGGCAACATCGTGGTGCTCGGCGGCCTGATCGACGACAACTACTCCCAGGCCGAGGACCGGGTGCCGCTGCTGGGCGACATTCCCGTGGTCGGCAACCTGTTCCGCAACACCAACCGCAAGCGCAACAAGACCAACCTGATGGTGTTCCTGCGCCCCGTGGTGATGCGCGATGCCGAGGCCACCAACCAGGTCTCGACCGACCGCTACGAAGCCATCCGCGCCCAGCAGCAAGGCCTGCAGCCCGAGCAGAATGTGCTGCTGCGCTCGGTCAATGCCGCGCCCGTGCTGCCCACGCTGACGCCCAGGCCCGACCCGGGCTCGTTCAACAACCCGGCCGCCATCGTCAACGTGCCGGGCGCCAGGCACGAGGTGATCGACTTCACCCAGCCTGCCGCACCCGCGCCGGCCGCGCCCGGGGCGCTCTGAGGCAGGAAGGCCGTTCATGCGCTATCCCCTGCCCTACGCGTTCGCACGCACCAGCCAGCTGCTGGTGGAGGACGACGGACACGACCCCGTGCTCTGGCACGGCCCCGCCCCCGACTGGCAGGCCGTCTCCGAGGTGCAGCGCAAGCATGCGGTGCAGCGTTGGCAGATGCTGGACGCCGGCACCCTGGCCCACCGCATCAGCGCCGCCTACTCCCAGGGCGAATCCAGCGCGGCCCTGGTGGTCAGCGAAGTCGAGTCCGATGCCGACCTCTCGCGCATGATGCAGGAGCTGCCCGCCGTGGAAGACCTGCTGGAAACGGCCGACGACGCGCCCATCATCCGCATGCTCAACGCCCTGCTCACGCAGGCCGCGCGCGACGGCGCCAGCGACATCCACATCGAGCCCTACGAACGCCACTCCAGCGTGCGCTTTCGCGTGGACGGCGGCCTGCGCGAAGTCGTGCAGCCCAACCGCGCCCTGCACGCGGCCCTGATCTCGCGCCTGAAGATCATGGCCGACCTGGACATCGCCGAAAAGCGCCTGCCCCAGGACGGCCGCATCAGCCTGCGCCTGGGCACGCGCGCCATCGACGTGCGGGTCTCCACCCTGCCCAGCGCCCATGGCGAACGCGCCGTGCTGCGCCTGCTGGACAAGAGCGAGAGCAAGCTCAGCCTCGAAGCCGTGGGCATGCAGGGCGAGACCCTCAGGCGCTTCACGCACCTGACGGCCCAGCCGCACGGCATCGTGCTGGTCACCGGTCCCACGGGCTCGGGCAAGACCACCACGCTGTACGCGGCGCTGTCGCGCATGGATGCCAGCCACAGCAACATCATGACGGTGGAGGACCCCATCGAATACGAGCTGGCGGGCGTGGGACAGACCCAGGTCAATGCCAAGATCGACCTGAGCTTCGCCAAGGCCCTGCGCGCCATCCTGCGCCAGGACCCGGACGTGATCATGATCGGCGAGATCCGCGACTTCGAGACCGCGCAGATCGCCATCCAGGCCTCGCTGACGGGCCACCTGGTGCTGGCCACGCTGCACACCAACGATGCCTCCAGCGCCGTCACGCGCCTGATCGACATGGGCGTGGAGCCCTTCCTGCTGTCATCCTCGCTGCTGGGCGTGCTGGCCCAGCGCCTGGTGCGCAAGATCGACGCCGGCGAGCCCAGCGGCTATCGGGGTCGCACGGGTATTTTCGAGCTGCTGGTGGTGGATGACACCATCCGCGCCCAGATCCACCGCCAGGCCAGCGAGGCCGAAATCCGCGACACGGCCATGGCCGGCGGCATGCGCCTGATGCGCGAGGACGGCGAGCGCCTGGTGCGCGAAGGCATCACCACCCCCGAGGAAGTGCTGCGCGTCACCCGGGACTGAGGGGGCTGCCCCTGCGCAGCGCAGGGCATCCCTCTTTGCCACAATGGTCGGCATGTTGGAATCCCTGCGCGCCTGGAGCGCTCCCTATGGCGGTGACCTCTTCCTGTGGGTCGCCACGCTGAGCCTGATCAGCTACATCGCCCTGTGGTGGTTCAAATCCCGCCTGTCCACCAGCCAGCTGCGCCGCGTCATCCGCCTGTCGGCGCTGGTGGCCCTGCCCCTGTCCTGGCTGGCCATACAGCAGGGCGAGAACCACCTGGCCGCCGCCATCCTGCCCCTGGTCTGGTGCGTGGTGCTGGGCATCACCTGCGCTCGGGAAATGGCGCGTAGAAGCTGAGCGCGGGAGCCGCGCAGACAGCGCCCTGGCGCGGCACTGCCTGCACCGTCCCCACCGTGAACTGGAAGTTGGAACCTGCCATGACATCATTCAATGAAGTCCGCCTGTCCATGCTCGACCTCGTGGCCGTGCGCGAAGGCGGCACCGTGGCCGAGGCCCTGGACATCGCGCTGGCCACGGCCCGCAAGGCCGAGGAACTGGGCTTTGCCCGCTACTGGCTGGCGGAGCACCACAACATGCCCGGCATCGCCAGCTCGGCCACGGCCGTGCTGATCGGCCACATCGCGGGAGGCACCTCGAAGATCCGCGTGGGTTCCGGCGGGATCATGCTGCCCAACCATGCGCCCCTGGTCGTGGCCGAGGCCTTCGGCACGCTGGCCGAGCTGTATCCGGGCCGCATCGACCTGGGCCTGGGCCGCGCGCCCGGCACCGATGGCGCCACCATGCGCGCGCTGCGCCGCGACCGCGTCGAGACCGAGGAAGACTTTCCCCGCGACGTGATGGAGCTGCAGCGCCTGCTGGGCCCGGCCACGCCGGAGCAAAAGCTGGTGGCCACGCCAGGCGCAGGCACCAACGTGCCGATCTGGCTGCTGGGATCGAGCCTGTTCTCGGCCCAGCTGGCCGCGCACCTGGGCCTGCCCTACGCCTTCGCCTCGCACTTCGCGCCACGCATGCTCTACCAGGCCGTGCAGCTGTACCGCAGCCTGTTCAAGCCCTCCGCCCAGCTCGCCAGGCCCTATGTGGTCGTCGGCGCGCCGGTGATCGCCGCACCCACCGACGAGGAGGCCGAGTACCTGGCCAGCAGCACCTACCAGCGCGTGCTGGGCATCATCACGGGCCGGCGCGGCCTGCTGCCGCGCCCCGTGGAGAACTACGCGGCCCAGCTCGGCGAGCAGGAGCGCCGCGCCATCGGCGACTTCCTGGCCGTGGCCGCCATCGGCGGGCCGGACCAGGTGCGCACGCGCCTGCAAAAGCTGCAGGCCGACACCGAGGCCGACGAACTCATCCTGGTCAGCGATGTCCATGACCGCGACCTGCGCCTGCGCTCGCTGGAGATCACAGCCCAGGCCATGGGCCGCTGAGGCATGAGCCGCTCGGCCCGGCTGCTGCAGCTCATCGACCTGCTGCGGCGTGCGCGCCTGCCGCAGACCGGACCGGTGCTCGCCCGCCAGCTGGACGTGAGCCTGCGCACGCTGTACCGCGACATCGCCACCCTGCGCCAGCAGGGCGCCGCCATCGAGGGCGACCCGGGCATCGGCTACGAGATGCGGCCCGGCTTCCTGCTGCCGCCGCTGATGTTCACGCCCGACGAGCTCGAGGCCCTGCTGCTGGGCGCGCGCTGGGCCAGCCACCAGGCCGACCCCGAACTGGCCCAGGCGGCCACGGCAGCGCTGGACCGCATCCGCAGCGCGCTGCCGCTGGAGCTGCGCATCGAGGTGGACACCAGCGGCCTGCTGGTGCCGCCCATGTGCCAGTCCACCGTGACCGAGCCCTGGCAGGCGGCACTGCGCCTGGCCATACGGCGCCAGAACAAGGTGCTGCTGCACTACACCGACGAGAAAGGCCAGCCCACGGAACGGCATGTCTGGCCGTTTGCCATGGCCTTCTTCGACCAGCGGCGCATCCTCGCGGCCTGGTGCGAGCTGCGCCAGGACTTCCGGCATTTCCGCGCGGACCGCGTGCGTTGCGTGACCGATCTCCAGGAACGCTACCCCGGCAGCCGCAGCAGCCTGATCGAGCGCTGGTCGCAGCAATTGGGCTACAAGGTCCACTGACACCACTGCTGACAAAAACTGTCAGCATGTCCTCCTACAGTCACTCCCATGGCCTCTTCGCCATGCCTTGAAAACCAATGGGAGCCTTCATGAACGACACGACCCAGCCTCTGCGCTTTTTCTACCACCCGCACTCGCGTGCCGTCATCACGCGCTGGATGCTGGAGGAATGTGGCGCCCGGTATGAGCCCGTGCGGCTGGAATACGGCACCTCGATGAAATCCGCAGACTACCTGGCCGTCAACCCCATGGGCAAGGTGCCGGCACTGACGCATGGCGACATCGTGGTCACCGAACTGGCGGCCACCCTCGCCTACCTGGCCGACATCTTCCCCGCAAAGCAGCTCGCACCAGCCGTGGACAGCCCGCAGCGCGGCAACTACCACCGCTGGATGTTCTTCCTGGCCGGCCCCGTCGAGGCGGTGATGACAGCCAAGAGCCAGGGCCACCTGGAGCAGCAGACGCCGGAGCAGGCCATGTCGGCCGGCTATGGCCGCCACGACGACGTCGTGCAGACCCTGCGCCAGGCCGTGGCCGGCAAGCGCTACCTGTGCGGCGACCAGTTCACGGCGGCCGACGTGCTCATGGCCAGCTACCTGCGCTGGGGCACGATGATGAAGCTGCTGCCCGCGCTGCCGGAATTCAGCGCCTATGGCCAGCCTCTGCACGAGCGCCCGGCCTCGCTGCGCGCCATCCAGCTCAACGAGGCGGACCTGGCGGCGCAACCGGCCTGAGGCCACGAACCTGCGGTCGCACGCGGCGCCGGGCAGTGGTGCCATCCAGCCGTCACCGGCAGCGGATACCATCGGGGGTTGGACCGCCGGATGGCGTGTCCCGGACACCATCCTTTCCCGACCTTTCCCGGATCCCGCCGCGCATGCCCGCCTTTTCCTTCGAAGCCCTGGACGCCCAAGGTCAGACCCGCAAGGGCACGATCGAGGCCGACAACGCGCGTGCCGCGCGCAGCCAGTTGCGGGCCCAGTCCCTGGTGCCCATGGCCGTGGAGGTCGTGGCCTCGGGCTCCGCGCCGGGCCGGCAAGGCAGTGCATCGCGCTGGCTGACCCGACCCGTGTTCGGCGCCACGGCCCTGGCCGTCTGGACCCGCCAGATGGCGGGCCTGGTGGCCTCGGGCCTGCCCATAGAACGTGCCCTGGCGGCCCTGGCCGAGGAGGCCGATGACCCGCGCCAGCACCACCTGGTGGCCGCGTTGCGCGCCGAGGTCAACGGCGGCTCCACCTTCGCGCGCGCCCTGTCCCAGCACCCGCGCGAGTTCTCCGACATCTATTGCGCCGTGATCGGTGCCGGCGAGGCCAGCGGCAGCCTGGGCCAGGTGCTGGAGCGGCTGGCCGACGACCTGGAATCGCGCCAGGCATTGCAGTCCAAGCTCATCGGCGCGGCCCTGTATCCGGCCATCGTGACGCTGGTGGCCATCGTCATCGTGCTGTTTCTCGTCAGCTACGTGGTCCCGCAGGTCGCCAGCGTGTTCGCGGGCACCAAGCGCGCCCTGCCCTGGCTCACCGTGGCCATGCTGGCCCTGAGCGACTTCGTGCGCAGCTATGGGTGGGCCATGCTCGGCGCCCTGGTGCTGGGTGCCATCGGCTTTCGGCTGTCCATGAAGAACCCGGTGCTGCGCGAGCGCTTCGATGCCTGGTGGCTGCGCCTTCCCCTGATCGGCCGGCTGTCACGCAACTACAACGCGGCGCGCTTCGCGGGCACCCTGGCCATGCTGGCGGGAGCGGGCGTGCCCATCCTCAAGGCCTTGCAGGCCGCGGCCGAGACCCTGGGCAACCGCGCACTGCGCGCCGACGCCATGGATGCGCTGGCCCTGGTGCGCGAGGGCGCGCCCCTGGCCTCGGCCCTGGCGCAGAAAAAACGCTTTCCCGGGCTGGTCGCCATGTTCGCGCGCCTGGGCGAGCAGACCGGCCAGTTGCCGGTGATGCTCCAGCGCGCGGCCAATCAGCTGTCCACCGAGGTCCAGCGCCGCGCCATGCACCTGGCCACCATCCTGGAGCCGCTGCTCATCGTCGCCATGGGCATGATCGTGGCCCTGATCGTTCTGGCCGTGCTGATGCCCATCATCCAGCTCAACCAGTTCGTCAAATAACGCAAAGGCCAGACACCATGCCCGTAAGCCTGCAGGACAAGCTGGTCGTCGCCATCTCCTCGCGGGCGCTGTTCGACTTCGAGGAGGAGAACCGGCTGTTCGATGCGGGTGACCCCCAGGCATACATGCGGTTGCAGTTGGAACGCCTGGACGTACCGGCCCGACCGGGCGTGGCCTTCTCCCTGGTCAAGAAACTGCTGGCCTTCAATGAACCGGAGCACCAAAGGGTGGAGGTCGTCATGCTCTCACGCAACGACCCGGTCAGCGGCATGCGCATCTTCCGCTCCACGCGCGCAGCGCAGGTTGCGCTTGAGCGCGGCGTGTTCACCCAGGGCCGGGCGCCATTCAATTACCTGAGGCCTCTCGGCGCCCACTTGTTTCTTTCCGCCAACGCCGGGGACGTATCGAAGGCACTGCGCCTGGGCTATCCCGCAGCCCATGTGTTCACCGACTCCGTGCGCGCCAGCGACGCGCACCCGAACGAAGTGCGCATCGCTTTCGATGGCGACGCCGTGCTGTTCTCCGACGAAGCCGAACGCATTTACCAGACGCACGGTCTGGCGGCCTTCCAGCGCCACGAAATCGACAAGGCACTGCAACCTCTTCCCGACGGGCCATTCAAGCCGCTGCTGGCCGCGCTGCATCGGCTGCAGCAGGCAGGGGCTGCGGGAATGCGCCTGCGCACCGCACTGGTCACCGCGCGCAGTGCACCAGCCCATGAGCGGGCCATCCAGACGCTGATGAGCTGGAACATCGCTGTGGACGAAGCCATGTTCCTCGGCGGCCTTGAAAAGGGTCCGTTCCTGCGCGAGTTCGAGCCGGACTTTTTCTTCGACGACCAGACCGGCCACGTCAGCTCGGCCGCGCGCCATGTGCCGGCAGGCCATGTGAGCAGCGGCATCTCCAATCCGGACGCCGATCCACCGAAGTAAACAATTGCAAAGGGCGGTCCGCCCGGGGTTGCAGATGCCGGTTTCGTGCCCAAATGAAGGCCATGCATTTTCCCCTCATGAACCGCTCTGCCCTGCTGCGCAGGCCGCCCCTGCTGCAGGCCGCCTTGGCCGTCCTGCTGACCAGCGCCTTCATGCTGCCCGCAGCGCGTGCAGAGGCGACCGATACGGCAGACAAGGCGGCCGACGGGCCGGCCACCGCCAGTCAGGCACCGCTGACCAAGGGGGAAATCAAGGCCCAGCGCGAATTCAAGATGCTGGACTTCAACAAGGACGGCAAGCTCAGCCGTACCGAGGTGGCCCTGTTCCCGCGCCTGGCCGCCGCCTTCGACGAGGCGGACACCGACAAGGACGGCTATGTCTCCTACGACGAGGTCAAGGCCTTCGCCGTCAAGTACCGTGCCGAGCGCGACAAGGCCAAGGCAGAGGCGGCACGCGCCGCCGAGCATGCGACGGCCCAGCCCCCTGCCAGGCCGGATAGCTCAAGGGACTGACCCGCTCCCCGGCGGGCAGCAGCCGCATACCCCTGACAATCAAAGACCGCCCGTGCGCTTGACCTTGGGTTCCGAATAGGTCAGGGGCTCCTCGCGCACCTGCTGCTTGTTGCGCGCGAGGTTGTCGGCCTTGCTCAGTTCCTCCGCCTGCTCCACGGCCATGGCACTGGCGCGCCACATGGACTGGATGAACTCGATGAGCTGCTTGGAGATCGGCTCCTTGGGCGGCTCTTCGGCCTCTTCCTTCTGCTTGATCTCCTCGGCCAGCGTCCAGTCACGGTTTTCCTGGTCCACGACTGAAGGTTTTTCGGGGTCGCGCACCACTCGGCCCTCGCCGATGCGGTCCGTGGACTCGACGGGGTTGGCGGCGTTCACGGGGCGCACGGGCACCGCGCCCGATGCACCGGTGGAATACAGATCGGCACTCTGCGGGCGCCACGGTATGGGCGATCGGTCAACAGGTGGAATTGGCATGGCTCGACCCTCTTGCTGGATGTGTGCGGCTGGCGGGAATTCCCCGCCCTCGCCTGATCATCGGCATCCACTGAAAGAACTGAAGCGGTTTTTTGGAGAAAACCGCGGACCGGGTCCATACCAAGGGTAAACCCCTGGAATTGGAAGGCGACTAAAGGAATCGCTCCAGCAGCTTGCGCGAGGTCCGGTCCAGTGCCGTGCTGTCGGGCACGCTGAACTGCACGCCATCCTGGCTGGTGATCAGCAGGTGGGTGCGGCCCGACAGGCGCCGGATGTCCTCTTCGGCCTTGAGTACCAGTTGCACCGGACCCCGGTCGGTCTCCAGGTCCCAGGTGCTGGGCGTGGAAAAGCCCGACACCTTGTGGATGCGACGGATCACGGGCACGAACTCGCGCACGGCCAGGTCTTGCTCGATCAGCGCACGCGCCTGCGCGGGCAGGTGGTCCATGCGGTCCACCCACAGCGCCTCCTTGCCATCGGCCGCCACCAGGGACAGACCTTCCTCGGGCGCCGCGATCGGAAAGGCGCGCACGGGTACCACGGCCTCATGGCGCGTGCCGTCGGCCAGGGTCAGGACCAGGCGGCCATGGGTATTGCGCTCGACAAGGATCCGGGCCAGATCGGAATGGGAAGTGTTGGACATGGCTTATTCCTTGGTCGTGGCCAGGGTCAGGCCAGCGGCCTGGGCGTCTTCCTCGGCGCGGCGCGCCTGGGCCTGGTACAGGCGCCAGTAGGCACCCTGCTTCTCCATCAATTCGTCGTGAGGGCCCACTTCCACGATCTCGCCCCGGTCCATCACCACCAGGCGATCGGCCTTGCGCAGCGTGGACAGGCGGTGGGCGATGGCGATCGTGGTGCGGCCCTGCACCAGGTTGTCCAGCGCCTTCTGGATCTCCTTCTCGGTCTCGGTGTCCACGGCCGAGGTGGCCTCGTCCAGGATCAGGATGCGCGGGTCGATCAGCAGTGCGCGCGCAATGGAGATGCGCTGGCGCTCGCCGCCCGACAGGCCCTGGCCGCGCTCGCCGACCAGGGAGTCGTAGCCGTGCGGCAGGCGCAGGATGAATTCATGGGCATGGGCCGCGCGGGCGGCCGCGACGATCTCCTCGCGCGTGGCGTCCGGCTTGCCATAGGCGATGTTCTCGGCGATGGTGCCGAAGAACAGGAAGGGCTCCTGCAGCACCAGGCCGATGTTGCTGCGGAAGTCCGAGACCTTGAGCCGGCGGATGTCCACACCGTCCAGCTGTATCGAGCCCTCGCTGACGTCATAAAAGCGGCTGATCAGGTTGACCAGGGTGCTCTTGCCCGAGCCGCTGTGCCCCACCAGGCCAATCATTTCGCCCGGGCGTATCTGCAGATCCAGGTGCTTGATGACGGCGCGGCTGCCATAGCGGAAGGTCAGGTTGTCCAGGGTGATCGCACCCTGCACGCGCTGCAGCCTGACCGGGTTGACCGGATCGGGCACGTTGCTCACATGGTCGAGGATGTCGAAGATGCGCTTGGCGCCGGCCGCCGCCTTCTGCGTGACCGAGACGATGCGGCTCATCGAATCCAGCCGGCTGTAGAAGCGCCCGATATAGGCGATGAAGGCCGTGAGGATACCGACCGTGATCTGGCCACCGGCCACCAGCCAGATGCCGAAGCCCCAGACCACGAGCAGGCCGATCTCGGTCAGCAGGGTGACCGTGGGCGTGAACAGCGACCAGGTCTTGTTGACCTTGTCATTGGCCTGCAGGTTGACCAGGTTGGCCTGGGCGAAGCGATCGGCCTCGCGCTTTTCCTGGGCGAAGGCCTTGACCACGCGGATGCCGGGAATGGTGTCGGCCAGCACGTTGGTGACCTCGGACCAGACGCGGTCGATCTTCTCGAAGCCCGTGCGCAGGCGGTCGCGCACCAGGTGGATCATCCAGGCGATGAAGGGCAGCGGCACCAGGGTGACCAGCGCCAGCCACGGATTGATGGAGAACAGGATGACCGAGGTCATCACGATCATCAGCACATCGGTGGCGAAATCCAGCGCATTCAAGGATAGAAACAAATTGATGCGATCTGTTTCCGCCCCGATGCGCGCCATCAGATCACCCGTGCGCTTGCTGCCGTAGTAGTCCAGCGAAAGCGTCAGCAGGTGGTTGTAGGTGGTGGTGCGCAGGTCCGAGCCGATGCGCTCGGACACCTTGGCCAGCACGAAGGTGCGTGCCCAGCCCAGGCCCCAGGCCACCAGGGCCGACAGCAGCAGGCCGCTCAGATAGAAAACCACGAGGCCGCTGTCGATCTGCTGCCCGTTCTGGAACGGGATCAGGATCTTGTCCACGATGGGAATCGTCAGGTAGGGCGCCACCAGGGTGGCACCCGTGGAGGCCAGCGTCAGCAAGAAGCCCAGCAGCAGCTGGTGCCGGTAGGGACGGGCGAAGCGCCACAGCCGCAACAGCACCCAGGTGGAGGTCTGCGGCCCCTGCTGGCGCGCACAGGCCGGGCATTCCTCGGCTTCGGGCGGCAGCTCGGCCTGGCAGGCCGGGCAGCGCGGCACGTCGTCCTCGGGATCGTCGAAATCCTCGCCCCGCGCCAGGCGCTCGCGCTGGTGGTCGAATTGCTGGAGCAGGTGCAGCACGGCAGCCTGGTGGCGCAGCGTGAAGCGCCACAGGCCCAGCCGCGCATCCGGGCCGTGCAATTCGAGATTGCCCACGCCGCCATGGTCGAGCGTGCGCAGGCTCTGATCAACAGATAGTGCCCACTCACTCCATTGCTGCCCCGCAGGATCACGGGCCAGCAGGCGCTGCGTGGTCAGGACCACCCAGCCTTGGCCGAAGCGCATATCCAGGGTCAGGTCAACCGGGACGAGGGCCAGCACGTTTTCATTGGAAGCGAGCCTGGCTCGCAGCTCAGCCCCCTCGGGGCTGGCAAAGAAGGCCGAAACGTCCACAGAATGGTGTTCTTGCATGTTGAGTTGTTTTTCCCGCCCCTGGCGGCTCCTGGTGTCATGCGGGCAACCGCGGCTCCCCGGTGGATATCCCGCGCTGGGCGCGGCATACCCTGCTCAACGCGCCAACCCTGGTTTAGGCTGACAACGCTGCGCATGGGCTTTCTGGGCGCACAATCCTCTCCCATTCTCCGGCGATCCGCACCCGGGTCGTCGCTCACGCTTACCCGCTGACCGACATGGCGAAATTCAAAGACATCCAACTCTTGCGCACCACCTACCTGCGTGGACCCAGCGTCTGGACCTACCGCCCCGTGCTGGAGGTCTGGCTGGATCTCGGCGAGCTGGAGGACTACCCCTCGAACAAGCTGCCCGGCTTCAACGAGCGCCTGACCACATGGCTGCCCGACCTGGTCGAGCACCACTGCGGCGTTGGCGAGCGCGGCGGCTTCATCCAGCGCCTGGAAGGCGGCACCTGGTGCGGCCACGTGCTGGAGCACATCATCATCGAGCTGCTGAACCTGGCGGGCATGCCGGCCGAGTTCGGCCAGACGCGCGAGATCTCCCAGCGCGGCGTCTACCGCATGGTCTTTCGCTGCCCCGAGGAGACCGTGGCGCGCACGGCGCTGGCCCACGGCCACAGGCTGATCATGGCCGCCATCAACGACGAGCCTTTCGATCTCAAGGCCGCCATCCAGGCCATCAAGACCGAGATCAACGACCGCTACCTGGGCCCGAGCACGGGCTGCATCGTCGATGCGGCCGGCGAGCGCCGCATCCCGCACATCCGCCTCAATGACGGCAACCTCGTGCAGCTGGGCTATGGCGCCGCGCAGCGCCGCATCTGGACCGCCGAGAGCGACCAGACCAGCGCCATCGCCGAAGGCATCGCCCAGGACAAGGATTTCACCAAGCGCCTGCTGGCTGCCTGCGGCGTGCCCGTGCCCGAAGGCCAGATCGTCAACAGCCCCGAGGAGGCCTGGGAAGTCGCGCAGGACATCGGCGTCCCGGTCACGGTCAAGCCCTCGGACGGCAACCATGCCCGCGGCGTGACGCTGGACCTGCGCGACGAGGCTGACATCAAGGCCGCCTTCGCGCTGGCCCAGCCCGAAGGCTCGGACGTCATCGTCGAGCGCTTCATCGACGGCACCGAGCACCGCATCCTGGTCGTGGGCGGCAAGGTGGTCGCGGCCTGCCGCGGCGAGACCGTGAGCGTGGCCGGCAACGGCAAGTCCACGCTGGCCGAGCTGGTGGCCGTGGTCAACCAGGACCCGCGCCGCGGCCCCGAGCAGGAATACCCGCTGGACTGGATCAACCTCGAAGCCCCGGCCGTGAAGCTGGAACTCAAGCGCCAGAACGTCACGCCCGACACCGTTCCCGCCCAGGGCGAGAGCGTGCTGCTGCAGCGCAACGGCAACATGGCCATCGACTGCACGGATGAAGTCCACCCCGACGTGGCCTACATGGCCACGCTGGCCGCCAAGATCGTCGGCCTGGACATCGCGGGCATGGACATGATCCTCAAGGACGTGTCCCAGCCCATGAAGGAACAGGGCGGCGCCATCCTCGAAGTCAATGCCGGCCCCGGCCTGCTGATGCATCTGAAGCCCACCAGCGGCGCGCCGCGCCCCGTGGGCATGGCCATCGCCGACCACCTGTTCCCGCGCACCGAAGAGGGCACGGGCGCGGGCCGCATTCCCCTGGTGGGCATCGCGGGCACGCGCAACAACGGCTTCACGGCCCGCCTCGTGGGCTGGCTGCTGCAGCTGTCGGGCAAGCTCACGGGCGTGGCCAGCAGCGAGGGCATGTTCCTGTCCAACCGCCAGACACAGAAGACCAATACCGCCAACTGGGCCGGCGCCCACCGCCTGCTGACCAACCGCCTGGCCCAGGCCGCCGTCATCCAGACCACGGCCCGCTCCATCCTGGAGGAAGGCCTGGCCTATGACCGCTGCCTGGTCGGCGTGGTCACGGACATGGACGGCTTCGAGCAGTTGCCCGACCACGACGTGCACGAGCAGTCGCAGATGACCCGCGTGATGCGCACCCAGATCGACGTGGTGCTGGACGAGGGTGCTGGCGTGCTCAATGCCGACATCGAGCAGGTCGCCGATCTGGCCCGCCTGTGCGACGGTGAGGTGCTTTTCTATTCGATGCAGGCCGACAGCCCCGTGGTCGCTGCCCACCGTGCCGAGAGCGAAGGCCGCGCCGTCTTCGTGCGCGGCAGCCAGGTCATTCTGGCCACGGGCGGCGTGGAGCGCGTGCTGGGCACGCTGGACGCGCTGAGCCTGCCCGGCGGCCAGCGCCCGGACACGCCGGCCCTGCTGGCGGCCATCGCCGCCGCGTGGTCCATGGACATCGCCCCCGACCTGATCGTCGCCGGCATCAAGACCTTCGACTACACGCCCGCTGCCGCCACGGCCGCTGCCTGAGCCCGACCACACGATGACATGCAGGCGGGCCCGGCGACGCGGCCTGCCCTCCGAAAGAAGACACTATGCAGATCACCCGCATCCGAGCCCTGCGCGGCCCCAATCTCTGGACCCGCAGCACCGCCATAGAGGCCGTCGTGCAATGCGAGCCCGGCGATTGCGACTACTCGGCCCTGTCCGGCTTCGAGGACCGGCTGCGCGCGCGCTTTCCCAAGATCGGCACGCTGCAGCCGCATGGCGCCGAGCAGCGCCTGTCCCTGGCCCATGTGCTGGAAGTCGCTGCCCTGTCGCTGCAGGCCCAGGCTGGTTGCCCGGTGACCTTCAGCCGCACGCATGAAACCGTGGAGACCGGCACCTACCAGGTGGTCGTCGAGTACACCGAGGAAGCCGTGGGTCGCCTGGCCATGGAGCAGGCGGGCGAGCTGCTGCAGGCAGCCCTGGCAGACACGCCCTTCGACGCCGACAAGGTGGTCGCCCAACTGCGCGAACTCGACGAGGACGAGCGCATCGGTCCCTCCACGGGCGCCATCGTCGATGCGGCCGTCGCGCGCGGCATTCCGTTCCGCCGCCTGACATCGGGCTCGCTGGTGCAGTTGGGCTGGGGCTCCAAGGCCCGCCGCATCCAGGCAGCCGAACTGGACCAGACCAGCGCCGTGGCCGAATCCATCGCACAGGACAAGGACCTGACCAAGCGCCTGCTGCACGCCGCCGGAGTGCCCGTGCCGCTGGGCCGCCCCGTCAAGGATGTGGACGATGCCTGGGTCGTGGCCCAGGAGGTCGGCCTGCCCGTCGTGGTCAAGCCCCAGGACGGCAACCAGGGCAAGGGCGTGGTGGTCAACATCACCACGCACGAACAGCTCAAGGCTGCCTATGCCACGGCCTCGGAATTCGGCGACGAGATCATGGTCGAGCGTTTCCTGCCCGGCCATGACTTCCGCCTGCTCGTGGTCGGCGGCCAGCTGGTCGCGGCCGCGCGCCGCGAGCCGCCCCAGGTGCTGGGCGACGGCCAGCACACCATCCGAGAACTGGTGGACATCGTCAACCAGGACCCGCGCCGGGGAACAGGCCACGGCACGGCGCTGACCAAGATCCGCCTGGACGACATCGCCATCGCGCGCATCGCCACCGAAGGGCTGACGCCGGAATCCGTGCCCGCGCAGGGCCAGCGCGTGGTGCTGCGCAACAACGCCAACCTGTCCACGGGCGGCAGCGCCACCGACGTGACCGATGACGTGCACCCCGACATCGCCGCGCGCGCCATCGAGGCCGCCCAGACCATCGGCCTGCACATCTGCGGCGTGGACGTGGTCTGCGAGACCATGCTGCGCCCGCTGGAAGAGCAAAACGGCGGCATCGTCGAAGTCAACGCCGCGCCCGGCCTGCGCATGCACCTGGCGCCCTCCTTCGGCAAGCCGCGCAACGTCGGCGTGCCCATGGTCGATGAGCTGTTCGCACCCGGCCAGGACGGCCGCATCCCCCTGGTCGCCGTCACCGGCACCAATGGCAAGACCACGACCACGCGCCTGATCGCCCACCTGTTCACCTCGCACGGCTGGCGCACGGCCATGACCAACACCGATGGCGTGTACGTGAACGGCCGCCAGATCGACAGCGGCGACTGCTCCGGCCCGCGCAGCGCGCGCAACGCGCTGGCCCACCCCGAGACCGATGCGGCCGTGCTCGAATGCGCGCGCGGCGGCATCCTGCGCGAAGGCCTGGGCTTCGACCGCTGCCAGGTCGCCGTGGTCACCAACGTGGGTGCCGGCGACCATCTGGGCCTGAACTACATCACCACCGTCGAGGATGTGGCCGTGCTCAAGCGCGTCATCGTGCAGAACGTGGCCGCCGACGGCTACGCCGTGCTCAACGCGGCCGACCCCCTGGTCGCCGCCATGGCCGCCACCAGCCCCGGCAAGGTCATCTACTTCGCGGCCGACCGCCACCACCCCGTGATGGCCACGCACCGCGCCCAGGGCAACCGCGTGGTCTACGTGGACGGCGACAGCATCGTCGCGGCCGAAAGCTCGTGGCGCGAGACCATCCCGCTGCGCGAGATCCCCATCACGCGCAACGGCACCATCACCTTCCAGGTCGAGAACGTCATGGCCGCCATCGCCGCGGCCTGGGGCGTGGGCCTGCCCTGGCAGACCATCCGCCGGGGCCTGGCCGGCTTCGTCAACGACAGCGACAACGCGCCGGGCCGCTTCAACGTCATGGACTACCGGGGCGCCACGCTGATCGCTGACTACGGCCACAACCCCGACGCCATCCGCGCCCTGGTGCAGGCCGTGGACGCCATGCCCGGCAAGCGCCGCAGCGTGGTCATCAGTGGCGCCGGCGACCGCCGCGACGAGGACATCACCGAGCAGACCCAGATCCTGGGCCGCGCCTTCGACGACGTCATCCTCTACCAGGACGCCTGCCAGCGCGGCCGCGCCGACGGCGAAGTCCTGGCCCTGCTGCAAAAGGGCCTGCAAGGCGCCGCCCGCACCAGCTACGTCACCGAGATCCATGGCGAGTTCAACGCCATAGACCACGCGCTGGCGCGCCTGACCCCGGGCGATCTGTGCCTGGTACTGGTCGATCAGGTCGAGGAAGCCCTCGAACACCTGCGCCGCCATGTGGCCGGTGAGGCTTGAATTGACACACCCCCTGAGGCGCTGACGCGCCTTCCCCCTGAAAGGGGGACGACACCCTCGAGGCGGGGCGGCGCGGCCGGCCCAGGCCCTTCCTCGGTGTCTCTGAGTTGGGCCGCGCCAGTTTCATACGCAACGCCATGATCGAAGCCAATGTGAAGTATTTCCCGCGAGGCCAGGCACTGCTCGCAGCCACTGCAGCCACGCTGCTGCTGGGCGCCTGCGGTGCGCGCGCCGAGCAGGTCGGCTCCGTGGACACGGTGTTCAAGTTCATCGGCCCCGACCACAAGATCGTGGTCGATGCCTATGACGACCCCAAGGTCCAGGGCGTGACCTGCTATGTCTCGCGCGCCAAGACCGGCGGCATCAAGGGCGGCCTGGGCCTGGCCGAGGACCGCGCCGAAGCCTCGATCAGCTGCGTGCAGACCGGCCCCATCCAGATCCCGGCGCCGCTCAGGCAGCAGGACGAGGTGTTCACCGAGCGCATCTCGCTGCTGTTCAAGCGCCTGCGCGTGGTGCGCATGGTCGATGCCCCGCGCAACACCCTGGTCTACATGACCTACTCGGACCGGGTGATCGAAGGCTCGCCTCAGAACAGCGTCACGGCCGTGCCCGTGCCGCGCAGCACGCCGATACCGCTGAACAGGTAGGGCCGCGGCCGGGCTCAGTCCAGCCAGGGCCCGGCGTCGCGCCCGATGCGCAAGGCCAGCCGGCGCAGCCGGGGCAGGTAGCGGCGCTGCAGCTCCTGGGGCGAAACCGACTGGCGCGGAAAGATCAGGTTGATGGCGCCCAGCAGGCGCCGTCCGCTGCGCAGCGGCACCGCCACGGCGGCGAAGCTAGCCTCGCGCGTCCACTCCCCTTCGTTGGTGGCATAGCCCCGCGCCAATGTCTCCTCCACCAGGGCCTGGACCGCGGCCGCATCGCGCGCCATGGCGCCCACCACGTCGTCGCGGCGGCCCAGCAGCGACAGCAGGGCCTCGCGCTCATCGGCCGAACAGGCCGACAGATAGGCGCGGCCCAGCGCCGTGAAGAACACCGGAATCTGCTCGCCGATCATGCCCCGGTGCTGCGACAGCCGGCTGAAGCGGTGCGTGCTCTCGCGCACGACCATGAAACCCGCCTCCATGGTGCCCAGGTCGCAGGGCCACAACAGGTCGGGCACGGCCGCGCGCATCAGCGGCAGCGCCACCTGCTCCACCCAGGCCTCGTCCTCGAAGCCCTCGCTGAGGCTGCGCACCTCGAAAGTCAGGTAGTAGTGGCCTTCCTTCTCGGCCCGGCGCACGAAACCTTCGGCGCGCAGCGTCTCCAGCAGGCGCTTGACCGTGGTGCGGTGCACGCCGCAGGCCTGGGCCAGGGCCGTGGTGCTGGCCTGCCCGCCCGGGGCACGGTTGAGCGCGCGCAGCACGGACAGGCCGCGCGCGAGGCTGCGCACGTCCTTGTAGTCGCGGTCGGGCGGCAGCGGATGTTCAGGCATGGCGGGATGTCAGCGCAAAGGCGCGCAGTGTAGCCCGCTCATGCCACGGCCGGCGCCTGCGCATGGCAGGCCTGCACGAAGGCTGCCAGTGCCGGCGAGCGACGCTTTCCGGCACGCTGCACCAGCGAGAAATCCCGCCACATGCGCGGCAGCGTGGTGGGCAGGACCGCCAGCTCTCCGGAGGCCACCAGGGCCTGCACCAGCACACGCGACAGGCAGCTGATGCCCAGGCCCTGGGCCACGCAGCGCGCGATGGCCTCGGAGCTGCCCAGCGTGGCCGCCGCCGGCAACTGGTGCAGATGGGGCAGCAAGGCATGCTCGACCATCTCACGCGTGCCCGACCCCGGCTCGCGCAGCAGCCATCGCGCGGCACGCAGCGCCGCCACGCCCAGCGGGCGCTGCTGCGCGGAACGCACCAGCGGGTCCGTGGCCGAAGCGACGATGACCAGCTCGTCGCGCATCCAGGGCTCGACCTCCAGGCCCGGCCAGTGGCTGGTGCCTTCGATCAGGCCCAGATCCACGTCCAGCGACTGCACGGCCTCGCCCACCTCGCGCGTATTGGCGATCTGCAGATCCACGCTCAGTTGCGGATGGCTGCGCGCCAGATGGGCCAGCACGGCAGGCAGCGCATAGGTACCGATGGTGGTACTGGCTGCCACGCGCAGACGCACCGGCATGCTGGCCGCGCGCGCGGAAAACGCCTGCTCGATGCCCCGCGCCTGCTCCAGCAGCGCCAACGCCTCGGGCAGCAGGGCCCGGCCCGCGTCGTTGAGCGCCAGACGCCGGCCCACGCGCTCGAACAGCCGGGCGCCCATGGACTGCTCCAGCTGCTGCAAGGCCGCGCTGGTGGCCGATTGCGACAGGGCCACGGCTTCGGCCGCGGCCACCGTGGAGCCCGCCTGGGCCACGGCGCAGAAGATTTCGAGCTGGCGCAGGGTGAGATGCAGCATGGGGGACAGTGTGAACCAGCCATCTACCCGTTTTCCAGGTTGATGCTACAAATACTATTCGTTATACAAATATAACCAAGAAATCTAAAGTGCCCGACATGTGCCGCGCTCCTGACGCGGCATGCAGGCACCATGAACACGACATCCGCCCCCGTTCCGCCCCCACATCCCACGCCCCCCGCTGGCCGCACCGACTGGCCGGCTGGTTGCCCGGCCTGCTGCTGGCCGGCGCCATCGCCGCCGTGGCCACCTGGGGCGCCCGCCAGCCGCTGCTGGCCGGTTCCGGCCTGAGCGCGCTGACGCTGGCCATCTGCCTGGGCCTGGTCATCGGCAACACCGTCTACCCGCGCCTGGCGCCGGCCTGCCACGGCGGCGTCGGCCTGGCCAAGCAACGCCTGCTGCGCGCGGGCATCGTGCTCTACGGCCTGCGGCTGACCTTCCAGGACATCGGCCAGGTCGGCATGACCGGCGTGCTGGTCGACGCGCTGGTACTGGGCAGCACCTTCCTGCTGGCGCAATGGCTGGGCCGGCGCGTCTTCGGCCTGGACGCACGCACCACGGTGCTCATCGGCGCGGGCAGCTCCATCTGCGGCGCGGCCGCCGTGCTGGCCACCGAGCCCGTGGTCAAGGGCCGGGCGGAGGACGTGGCCGTGGCCGTGGCCACCGTGGTGGTCTTCGGCACCGTGGGCACCTTCCTGTATCCCGCCCTGTTCCACTGGAACGCGGCCCAGGGCTGGCTGGACATGTCGCACGCCCAGTACGGCCTGTACGTGGGCTCCACCGTGCACGAGGTGGCCCAGGTCGTGGCGGCCGGCGAAGCCGTCGCGCCCGAGGCCGCCGACGTGGCCGTGATCTCCAAGATGGTGCGCGTCATGATGCTGGCGCCCTTCCTGCTGCTGCTGTCCATGGCCGTGGCGCGCGGCCAGCGCAGCCACCATGTGCATGACGGCCAGCCGCGCCGCATCACCATCCCCTGGTTCGCGCTGGGCTTCGTGGCCATGGCCGGCATCCACTCCCTGGGCGTGCTGCCCGCGCCCCTGGTGCAGGCCGGCGTGCAACTGGACAACGCCCTGCTGGCCATCGCCATGGCCGCCCTGGGCCTGACCACCCATGTCAGCGCCGTGCGCGCCGCAGGCACCGGCCGCTGCTGCTGGCCGCCGTGCTGTTCGCCTGGCTGCTGGGCGCAGGGCTGCTGCTCAACCGCTGGGTGCCGGCACTGTTCTGAAAACCTCTTGCCCTGCAGAAGAAACGCCCTGCCCAGCAGGGCGTTTCTTCTGCAGAGGCGCATCGGCCCCCCCCCGGTCAATGGCAAGCCAGGAGAGGATCCTGGCTCAGGGCCCCAGGCGCTGGCCTGCACCGCTCCCAGCGGATCGCCCCCCCGGCACTGCGTCTGACGCAGGCGCCACATCATGCGCGTGCGGCGTTGCCGCGCTTGCCAAGGCGCATCGCACGCGCAAGCAGCCCGCCCCTGCCTCCGGGTCATTTCCGATTTCTCACAGCAGATATAGGACCAGTCCTAAAACAAAGAAATACAAATATCTCCATTCCTAGGAAATTCACTGAAAACGAAGCAATGCTCTTGTATGGAATTCACACCCACCAGAGAGAAACATGGACGGTCCTAATCAGAATATTCTTAGAAGCAGAGGCAGAATCAGCCATCATTCCCAGGACACCCATGAACTCGGCGGGGAAATGGCCATTTGTTTTCCGTTCAGTCTTTAAGGTATACCTGAGGGCACGGGTCCAGCGTGACGCGGTCATGCTCCAGGGGCTTCACCTCCTCTGGCCATCGCCGGCCTGATCCCGGGCATCGGCTTTCAAGGCACAGGTCACGCAAGAAGAAACGACCGGTTTTTCATTTCATTCAACCATGCCATGGCGCATATCCCATTCATGCAGAGGGAGGGAGATTCATGTCCGATCGTACTTTCACAGTCCACAGCCCATTGGGCGAGAAATTGCAATTCCGGTCCCTGTCCGGAGAGGAAGGCATCTCCCGCCTCTTCGAATTCCGCATACGCCTGATCAGTGAAACCCCTCCATCTCCGCCAAGGAACTGCTGGGCAAGGACATGAGCGTGGAGATCGACCTGACCACCGAACGCCATGGCGGCGGCAAGCGATTTCTGTCGGGGCAGGTGACGCAGTTCACCTACACCGGCAAAGACGGAAAATTCAGTGCATATGAAGCCGTCGTGCGCCCCTGGCTATGGCATGCCACACGCCGCTCGGACTTCAGGATCTTCCAGTTCAAGACCGTGCCGGACATCCTCCAGGAGGTGCTGGCGCCCTACGGCTTTGCCATCGACAACCGGCTGGCCGACGAGTACCGCGAATGGGTCTACCTGGTCCAGTACGGCGAGTCGGACTTCAACTTCGTCGCGCGCCTCATGGAGATGGAGGGAATTTTCTTCTTCTTCTCCCACAGCCAGGGCAGCCACACCCTGGTGCTGGCCGACGACATCGGCTCGCTGAGCCCGCTGCCCAACGGACCTGCCACCATCCCCTACTACTCGGGTGACCGCGCGGCCCACGTGAAGGATGAGGATCACATCGATGGCTGGACCTTCGCCGAGGACATCGCCTCGGGCCACTTCGAGGCCGACGACTACGACTTCGAACGCCCCAAGGCCACGCTGACCACCCGCCAGCATCAGCCTGCCGGCCACAGGGAAGACAGCCGCGAGATCTACGACTGGCCCGGCGGCTACACCCAGCAGGGCGATGGCGAGCACTACGCCCGCGTGCGCATCGAGCAGCAAAAGGCACGGCGCGAGATGGTGCAGGGCGAGGGCAACGCGCGCAACATCGCGCCGGGCTACCTGTTCACGCTCAGCAAGTACCCGCGCCAGGACCAGAACAAGCCCTACCTGATCGAGTCGGCCACCTACCGCTTCGAGGAGAACGTGCGCCGCAGCGACGGCGCGGGCGGCAGCGGCCGCTCCAGGCGCGCGGGCACGGACAGCCCAACCACCTACCGCATCAGCTTCCATGCCGTACCCAGGAGCGTGGCCTACCGCAGCCAGCGCAGCACGCCCAAGCCCCACACCACGGGCCCGCAGACGGCGGTGGTCACGGGCCCCGCGGGCGAGGAGATCTACACCGACAAGTACGGCCGCGTGAAGGTGCAGTTCCATTGGGACCGCTACGGCAAGAGGGACGAGAACTCCAGCTGCTGGATCCGCGTCAGCCAGACCTGGGCGGGAGCGGGCTACGGCAGCATGCACATCCCGCGCATAGGGCAGGAGGTCATCGTCGACTTCCTCAACGGTGACCCGGACCATCCCATCATCACGGGCCGCGTCTACAACGCCTTGCAGATACCGCCCTGGGATCTGCCGGCCAACAAGACGCAGTCGGGCATCAAGACGCATTCCAGCAAGGGCGGCGTGCCGGGCGACGGCATGAAGAACAGCCCGGGCACGGCCAACGCCCTGCGCTTCGAGGACAAGGCCGGTGCGGAGCAGCTGTGGCTGCATGCGCAGAAAGATCAGCTCACCGAGGTCGAGAACAACGAGGAAAAATGGGTCGGTAACGATAGGCGCAAGGTCATAGACCGGGACGAATTCAGCACCATCCACCGCGACAGGACGGAGGTGGTGGACCGCAACGAGAAGATCAACGTGCATGGCTGGCGCACCGAGGTGGTGGACCTGGACGAGACGCTGACCGTGCACCAGAGCCGCCAAAGGACGGTGGACCTCAATGAGCGCGTCGCCATCGGCCTCAAGCGGGCCAAAAGCATAGGCCGGATGGAGAACGTCACCATCGGCCTGCTCAAGACGCAGAGCATAGGCATGGCCTACATGCAGAACGTGGGCGCGGGCAAGATGATGAACATCGGTGCCAGCTACGTGCAGAACATAGGCATGGCCATGCAGACCAACGTGGGCATGAGCCAGAGCCTGAATGTGGGCCAGGACCACAACGTCCAGGTGGGCAGCAAGCAGAGCACCCAGGTGGGCGAGCAGTGCTCGTTGACTGTAGGAACAGGCCAAGTCTCCAACATCACCATGGATGGCCAACGCATCCAGCTCATCGCTGACCACATCCGGCTCGAAGCCCGGCAGGAACTCCTGTTCGTCAGTGGCAAAAGCACCGTCCGCGTCACGCCGGGCGATATCCAGATCCTGTCTCCCACGGACCGCCTGAACTGCTGAGCGCTGGCAGCGCCTGGTTCTCCCGCCTTTTTCCCCGTTGCTTTTCAGGAGAAATTCTCATGAGTGGCCAACCCGCAGCCCGCATCACCGACCGTGTCGCCCAGGGCCGCATCATCACCGGCTCCACCACCGTGCTCATCGGCAGCCAGGGCGGCATCGCCTGCTCCGTCTGCCCCGGCGGCCTGACCATCGCCAACCCCGTCAACCCCCAGCTCGGCGCCAAGGTCCTGCTCGGCCCCGAAGACCTGGACTTCGCCCTGCCATCGGCCGCCCTGCCCCTCGTCTGGCAGCGCCAGTACAGCAGCTACGTCAACCCCCAGCACGGCGCCGCCTGCGGACTGCTGGGCCATGGCTGGCACCTGCCCCAGGAACTGGCCATCGAGCTGCTGGGCGACTCCACCTTGCTGCATGACGCCAGCGGGCGCGTCATCACCTTCGCGCAGGCCCTGGTGCCGGGCGGCCAGCTGCACAGCGCCAGTGAAGACCTGTGGCTGCTGCGCGGCGGCAACGACCGGGGCGACCACGACACCGCCGCCTGGGCCGCGCACCCGCGCTGGGCCCCCTTCGCGCAGCAGGACCCGGCGCTGGCGCGCAGCCCCCGCACCCTCCTGGCGGCCAGCGGCCCGGGCGGTGGCCAGGGCGACATCCTGTGGTGCTTCGCGCCCGGCACGGGCCAGGCGCAAGAGGGCGCCGGCGCCTGGCAGCTCGTGGCCCGCATCGACCGCTTCGGCCGCCGCCAGAGCTACCACTACAGCGACGGCACCCAGCGCGGCCCGGGCGCCCCCCAGTCCGTGGCCGACCCCCTGCCCGCAGGCCGCCTGCCCGCAGGCCGCCTCATCGCCCTGACCGACGGCGCAGGCCGGCGCTACCGCCTGCTGCACCAGCGCATCCACGGCGGCCGGCCCGCCCAGGGCCTGTGGGGCGCCGACGACGGCTGGCGCCTCATCGGCGTCGACCTGGAGCACGACCGGCTGGCCCCATCGCCCCTGTCCGGGCACCAGCCCGCCCCCATCCCCCTCGTGCGCTACGGCTACGGCAGCGCAGGCGAGCTCATCACCGTGCACGACCGCGCGGGCCAGCGCGTGCGCGCATTCGAATGGGAACACCACCGCATCCGTGCCCACCGCCACCGCAGCGGCCCCTGGCACCGCTACCGCTACGACAGCGCCCAGCCCGGCGCCCGCGTCATCGCGCACAGCAGCGAAGACGGCCTGTCCTACCGCTTCGAGTACCTGGCCCAGCCCCCGGGCCCGCACGGCCAGCCACGCACGGCCACCCGCGTCAGCGACAGCCTCGATCGCACCGAGACCTACCACTTCGAAGGCGAGGCGGGCCTGTCGCGCCTCATCGCCCACCACAAGGCCGACGCCAGCCGCTGGCTGTACAGCCACGACAGCTTCGGGCGCCTGGCCTCGCACACCGACCCGCTGGGGCGCTGCACCCACCTGCGGCGCGACGGCCAGGGCCGGCTGCTGGGCCTGCAACGGCCCGACGGCCGCAGCACCAGCCTGCGCTACGACGACACCACGGGCCAGCTGATCGAGGCCAGCGACGCGGCCGGCGCCACCACCGCCTACCGCTACGACGCCTGGGGACGCCTGGCCGCCATCACCGGCCCCGACGGCGGCACCCAGACCTACCACTACCCCGACCCGCAGGACACGGGCCTGGCCTGCGACAGCCCCATCCGCATCGAAGACGCCCAAGGCGGCAGCCAGCACCTGGCCTGGAGCGACACAGGCCAGCTGCTCTCGCACACCGACTGCTCGGGCCAGGACACGCGCTACCGCTACGACCGCTGGGGCGTCCTCAGCGAAGTCATCAACGCCCTGGGCCAATGCCAGCGCCACCACCGCGACGCGCAAGGCCGCATCGTGGCCAGCGAATGGAACGACGGACAGATCGAGCGCTACCACTACGACGAAGCCGGCCACCTCATGCGCATCGAACCGGCCCCGCCCGGGCAAGGCCCCAGCGCCGACACCAGCATCCACCTGCGCCACGACCTCTGGGGCCGGCTCACCGAGCGGCGCCACGGCGGCCTCACCCTGGCCTTCGAATACGACGCCGCCGGACGCCTCACGCGCCTCGTCAACGAAAACAACGCCCAAAGCCGCTTCGCCTGGGACGCGCTGGACCGGCTCGTACAGGAAGAAGGGTTCGACCTGAGGCTGCAGCGCTACCACTGGGACGCGGCAGGCCAGCTCATCGAAGCCACGGACGGCAACGCCGCCCGGCAAACCAGCAGCCACTACCGCTGGGACGCCAACGGACAACTGACCGAGCGCCGGCTGGCGGCCAGCGCCCACGCCAGCGCGCAAACCCACGGCTACACCTGGGACGCGGCGGGGCGGCTGAGCGAAGCCCGCGTCTGGGTGCACACCGACCCCGACACCGCCGGGGGCGGCCCCCTGCTGCAAAGCCGCATCCAACTGCAACGCGACCGCCTGGGCCGCATCACGGGCGAAGTGCAACAGCTGTACCGGCCCCAGCCCCCGGCCTCTGCCCTGCAAGACCCCCCGCTCGAATACGAACACCGCATCCGCCACGGCCTGGACCGCCTGGGCCAGCGCCGGCACAGCACCCTGCAAGGCCTGGGCCGCCTGGACTGGCTGACCTACGGCGCAGGCCATGTCCACGGCCTGCTGCACGACGGCCAGCCCCTGATCGACATCGAGCGCGACGCGCTGCACCGGGAAACCCTGCGCAGCCTGCACCTGCGCAAGCTGCACGACAACCAGCCAGCAGCGCCGCTGCAAACCCGGCGCGAATGGGACCGCCTGGGCCGCCTGGCCGCCATCGCCACCCAGGGCCTGCAAGACCGGGACAGCGCAGCCGCCGGACTGCGCCCCCTGCTCGGCCAGATCACGGGCCGGCGCTACCACTACGACGCGCTGGGCCAGCTGGCCGCCATCGAACAGATCACCGCACCGGGCCAGGCCCTGCAACAGCTGCGCTACGGCTACGACAGCGCCGGGCGCCTGAGGGCGGCGGCCGACAGCCTCCAGCCCCAGGCCCGCACCCGCTGGCCCATGGACCCCGCAGGCAACCGCCTGCCCGGCGACGACATGGCCGGCGCAGGGCAGGCGCCAGACCACTGGGCCGCCCAGGTCCACGCCCACTGGAGGCAAGCGGACTTCAACCTGCTGGGCCTGGGCCACATGGTCCCCCCGCAGCACGGCCCCGTGCAGCGCTGGCCCGACAACCGCATAGGCTTCACGCAGGAACGCGCCTGGCGCTACGACGCCTGCGGCAACCGCATCACCCAGCTGCAATCAGACCAAGGACGCCAGGACCTGCACTACGACGGCGCCCACCAGCTCATCACCGTACAGCTCAGCCGGGGCAGCGCAGGCGGCGAGCCCGGGCAAGCCCTGCACCACTGCCACTACCTCTACGACGCGCTGGGCCGACGGCTGCGACAGCAAAACCACCAGCCCGGCCACCCCAGCCGCACCTGCTACTACGGCTGGGACGGCGACCGGCTCGTGCACACCGAACGCGTGCAGGAAGGCCAGGACACCCGCCAGCTGGAACACACCGTCTACGAGCCCGGCGGCTTCACGCCGCTGCTGCGCCTGAGCACCAGCCGCCAGGGCGACCCGCTGGACACCCCGCACCTGCTGGTGCGCGCCATAGGCGCCAGCCTGCCGGACACGGGAGACGGCAACCACGAACAGGCCCAGGCGCTGGCCGCCATGCAAAGCATGCTGCGCGCCATGCCCCGGTTCATGCAGGAAGACCTGGAGCGCCACACGCGCCAGGCGCTGGAGCAGGGCCTGCCGCCGCAGGCACTGGCCATCCTGGGAGATCAGGCCGAGAGCGCCCGGCAGATCCACCAGACCATGCAGGAGAACCTGCAAGCCAAGGAGCGGCGCGAGCAGGCGCCCATCGCCATCCACCACTACCACTGCGATCACCTGGGCACGCCGCTGGCGTTGACGGACCAGGCAGGGCACGTCGTGTGGGCGGCGCGCCTGGACCCCTGGGGCCAGGTGCAGGAGGAATACAACCCGCAAGGCATTCACCAGGAGATCCGCCTGCCGGGCCAGCACCATGACCGAGAGACGGGGCTGTACTACAACCGGCACCGGTACTACGACCCGGAGATTGGGGCTTATATCAATCAGGATCCGATTGGGTTGAGGGGAGGAAGCAATAGTTATCTATACCCCTCATCGCCACTGAGCAAAATAGATCCAATGGGATTATGGTCAACTGGCGCGCACAATAAAATTCTGGATGCATATGGGACTAGGTTGGGGTTGAGCCAGAATTCCATTGAAACAATGAAACAAGGGTCGCGAGACGCCGACAGATCCCGATTTCAAGGCGATAGATATGGATATATGCACGCCATGAGTTCGAAGTCTCTTTCAAAGAAGGACTCCTGCTTGAAGGCAAACGATTTTCTAGATATTTTTGTAAGCGGAAATAATGGGGGAGATCCAGTATCGGATTTCATGCTTGGATTCGGGATGCATGTGGTAATGGACTCAATGTCACCGGCTCATTCCGGTTTCAAAATCTGGAGAAAACGGGATTTTTATAAACATGGACCATTTCCTACATCAATTGAAAATACCCCAAGTCCAGCGCAAATTGAATCCATAGTAGATAATATGGTTGATTTTAATAATGGATCTAGATTCGACTGCTCATGCTTTGAATAGGTGTTGATATTAATGCTGAAGCAAATATTCTTAAATATTGAGCATATGATCAAGTCAAGAACAACGATAATCTTGCTGCTTGCAATTAATCACAACCATGCAGCAGGCGGATTAAAAACCGAATGGATGGAGTTGAATCGCGCAGATGGATGTGTTTCGCTAAATGAAATATATATGGAGCATTCATATCTGAAAGGATACGAAAAACCAGCGGATATTTACAAAAAAATAAAGGAGGTACACAAGGATGCCATAATGAGGCCATTTATTGATTATATCTTAGAGGAACGTTCAGAGGGCGAAAGGATAAGTGAGAATGAAAAGCGATTTTTTAGAAGCTTTTCAAAGAAGAATGCTGTTGTTATTGCAAGCAAGGAGAATGGATTGCAAATTATTCTTGCAACCAGAGAGCTTTGTAAAAAAATAACCAAATAGAAATTTTATTAATTTAAATAATCAGAAAATGCTTCTGCAAAATACCCCAGAAGAAAAAATTTTCTCACTAGCTTGCCAACTATGTAGTTCAATGAGCTAGAGATTTTTTAAAATACCCTATCATTGCAATCGTATTGGCGTGTGCCAACAGCAAGGGCACGTGGTGTGGGCGGCGCGCCTGAACCCCTGGGGCCAGGTGCAGGAGGAATACAACCCGCAGGGCATTCACCAGGAGATCCGCCTGCCGGGCCAGCACCATGACCGGGAGACGGGGCTGTACTACAACCGGCACCGGTACTACGACCCGGAGATCGGGGCTTATATCAATCAGGATCCGATTGGGTTGATGGGGGGACGAACTCCTACCTGTGTTCAGACGACCCGAAATCTTGGGTTGACCTTCTCGGATTGCAAAAAATATCCTCATCCAAAATACAGTCAGGCTTGCAGCAGCCGGCGCTATTTGATCGAAAGATTCCTCAAAACGAGCTGGATCTACAGACTGCGGAAATGATTAAATTGCCAAATTATGATCCAGGCAGCTTGGTTGCGGGCAAGAAGCCTTGGCAAAGTGCAGCGGAAAACTTCAGTCCGTATGACTACACGCAGTATTGCAGAAAATGGAGCAAGGCAAATCTCACATGTACTGCAAGTGACCGTGAGCCTGGACGTGACGTAAAAACGCCAAGCGACTATATTCCGAAAGAAATATGGAAAACGAAAAGCATTCCGGAAGGATACAGTTGTGATTCTCCATATTATTTTCTAGATATGGAGCAAAGAGGATCGGCTCCGACAGCAGGCATAGATGATTTGGCGGATGCAGTATCAAGAATAATAAATCAAAGAAGAAAGTGATATGAGAATTTCAATTTTAATTTCTCTTGCAATATTTTTATCATTTGAGGCGAATGGTGAAGAGGTGAGAAATGATGTCTGTGAGGCTTATGCTTTGAGGGATAGCGTTGCTGCTGTGTTTCCGATAAACGGCAAAAGAAATATTTGGAAGTGGTATATCTCAAAAAAAATAACAGATCACGCTGAATATGCCTGGATTGCTGAGCCTGGGAAGATTTTTAATCAAGGAAGCAGGGAGTTCATTGGAAATGGGGTGGCTTTCTCTATTTCATTGAGAAATTCTGAATCCATTAAAAGAACAGAGAAGAGTGGAAGCCTTCAGGAAATTATTAATCTCTCGAAGAAAAATGCTTATTTAACAAAAATATCCATCCAGGACAAAGATGAGTTAGATAACATCTTTTTAATGCATTCCAGCATAATCCAAGGCAAACTAACTGATGAAAATTCACTCTTGATTGCCACAATGGACAGAATGACAACTTCTCTTGTAAAAAAAGGCCATCCAACTCATATGAAGATGACCGCATTTATGCCATATCCAGAGGAGTCATATGAATGTATTGTCGAGATTCACTACGAGGATGGAGGTTGATGCTTGCTCATTTACAGAGGAGACTTTCTGTCCTCGGCACAGCGCCTTGCTAGATTGGGCAGATCCGCCTCCAGGAGCACCTGCTGCAATAGCAGATACAGGAGCACACCCGACAACACACCCCCAGGGGTCGAAGTGCACCACTACCTGCATATCCAGGCCCAGACCATGTGCCAGGGCATTTTTCATGCTGCCCCCTCACGACATGCCCCGAATCAAGGGTAAACCCATGACTTGATGTGCACCTGGTGCACGCAGTTCGCAGCCATGCCGGTGCTGCCCACAATCCGCCTCCATAGCCGGCCCGCAGGCAAAGCCACGGGCCACCGCAACGGATCACGGAGACAAGGCAGAGCATGGATACGGCAGCAGACACCCCGGCGCAGACGCAGCCCTACGACGTCGCCATCATCGGCGCAGGCCCCGTGGGCCTGACCCTGGCCAACCTGTTGGGGCTGGCCGGCGTGCGCACCCTGGTGGTCGAAAAGCTGGACCGCCTCATCGACTATCCGCGCGCCATCGGCATCGATGACGAATCGCTGCGCACCTTGCAGGCCGCGGGCCTTTCCGGCGAGGTCGAGGGCCACATCACGCCCGACCACTGGATGCGCTTTTTCACGGCCAGCGGCCAGTGCTTTGCCTCCATCGAGCCGCGCACCGACGAGTTCGGCTGGTCGCGGCGCAATGCCTTCATACAGCCCCAGGTGGATGCCATCCTGCACCAGGGACTGGCGCGCTTCGCCCATGTGCGGTTGCTGTTCGGGCAGGAGCTCGCCCATTTCAGCCAGGACGCCCATGGCGTGGACCTGCAACTGCTGGCCGCCGACGGCACGCGCCAGGCGCTGCGCGCGCGCTTCCTGGTCGCCTGCGACGGCGGCAACAGCGCCGTGCGGCGCGCGCTGGGCATCGCCTTCGAGGGCCGCACCAAGCCCAACCAGTGGATCGTGGTCGATGTGCGCAACGATCCGCTGGGCACGCCCCACATCGGCATGCACTGCGACCCCGATCGCCCCTATGTGTCGGCCGCGCTGCCCCATGGCATCCGCCGCTTTGAATTCATGGTCATGCCCGGCGAAACGGAGCAGGAGCTGTCCCGGCCCGACAACCTCGCGCGCCTGATGCGCAAGGTCGTGGCCGACCCGGAGCGCCTGGACTACATCCGCAAGCGCGTCTACACGCACAACGCGCGGCTGGCCGCGAAGTTCCGCGAAGGGCGCGTGCTGCTGGCCGGCGATGCGGCCCACATCATGCCGGTCTGGCAGGGCCAGGGCTACAACAGCGGGCTGCGCGATGCCAGCAACCTGGCCTGGAAGCTGGCCATGGTGGCCAGAGGGCAGGCGGGCGAAGCCCTGCTGGACAGCTACGGCCAGGAGCGCCGCGACCATGCGCGCAGCATGATCCACCTGTCCGAGGTGGCCGGGGACATCTTCGCGCCCGAAAGCCGCACGGCCGCACGGCTGCGCGATACGGTGATGCTGGCCCTCAATGCCGTGCCCCCGGTCAAGCAGTACTTCGCCGAGATGCGCTTCAAGCCCATGCCGCGCTATGAGCAGGGCGTGGTGCTGCACGGCCAGGACCCGCAGGCCCCGCCCGCGCCACTGCTGGGCGGGCTGCTGCAACGCTCGGGCGACACGCCGCTGGGCCGCTTGCTCGGCCTCATGGCCGAGAAGAAGGAATCGCCGCTGGGCCGTCTCGTCCATGGCCTGCAGACACCACCGCCCAGCGCCGTCGGCCGCATGTTCATCCAGCCGCGCGTGCTCGACGGCGCAGGCCGCATCCTGCGGCTGGACGACGTCATCGGCCCGCACTTCGCCCTCATCGCCTGGACCACGGATCCCGTGCAGGGGCTGGACGCGCAGGCGCTGGCCTTCTGGCGCCGACTCAATGCGCGGATGGTCCGCGTCATGCCGCCCGGGCAGATGGCGCATTGCCCGCCCGCGCACGAGACGGTGGTCACCGTGGGCGATGTCCAGGGCCGCCTCAAGGACTGGTTCGGCGCGCAGACGCGCTCCATCGCCTTCGTGCGCCCCGACCGCTTCGTGGCCGCGATGGCATCGCCCCAGGAAACCGGCGCCGTGACCGCGCAGCTGGCGCGGCTGCTGCATGTCCCCCTGGTACCGGGCGGTGCCTGCGCGCTGCAGGACTGAGCCATGGACACCACCGCCATGGCCCGTGCGCGGCGCGCCTTCCTGGGCATGTCGCACTCCCCGCTGCTGGGCCTCAATCCCGTGCCTGCGGACGATCAGCAGGCGCTCGACGCCGCCATTGCGGCGGCGCGCGCGGCCGTCCATGCCTTCGATCCGGACCTGGTCGTGCTCATCGGCCCCGACCACTACAACGGCTTCTTCAACGCGCTGATGCCGCCGTTGTGCCTGGGCACCGCGGTGCACGCCGTGGGCGACTATCTGTCCCCGGCAGGCCCGCTGAACGTGCCCGAGGACCTGGCGCTGGCCCTGGCCACGCACCTGATGGATGCGCATGTGGACATCGCGGTCTCGCGCCGCATGGAGGTGGACCATGGCTTCGCCCAGGCGCTGCAGGTGCTGTGGGGCGACGAACTGGCGCGCACCCCGCCCGTGCTGCCGCTGTTCCTCAACGCCGTGGCCCCGCCCGCCATCGCGCGGCTGGCGCGCTGCCGCACGCTGGGCGAGGCCCTGGGCCGCTTTCTGGACGGGTTGCCGCAGCGCACGCTGCTGATCGGATCGGGCGGGCTTTCGCACGAACCGCCCGTGCCCACGCTGGACCACCCCGACCCGGCCGTGCGCGAGCGCATCACCGTCGGCGTGCCGCCCACCGAGGCAGAGAAAGCCGCCAAGACCGAGCGGGTGAAGGCCGCCGGCCTGGCACTGGCCCGTGGCGAGGCCTGGATGAAGCCGCTCAATCCCGCCTGGGACCTGGACTGGATGCAGGCCCTGGCCAGCGGCGAACTGGACCGCCTGTGCCGCCACAGCGAGGCTTGCATCGAAACGCAGGCCGGCCGTTCGGCCCATGAATCCAAGACCTGGCTGGTGGCCCGCGCCGCCCTGCCGCAGCACCCGGGCCTGCCCTGCCCCGTGAATGCCTACCGCCCCGTGCCTTCGCTGATCGCCGGCTACGGCGTGATGTTCATGCACACCGACGACTGACCCGCCCCTCCCCCTGAAGCCATGCACACCACCGAACACACCACCGACCCCATAGAGACCTGGGCCCGCCGCCTGCGCGAAGCCGAACGGCAGAACCTGCCCATCGCGCCGCTGCGCGGCGAAATCCCCGACGAAACCACGGCCTACGCCGTGCAACTGGCCAACGTGCGCCACGCCCAGGGCCAGGGCCGGCGCATCATCGGCCGCAAGATCGGCCTGACCTCGAGTGCCGTGCAGCAGCAGCTGGGCGTGGACCAGCCCGACTTCGGCACGCTGTTCGCCGACATGGTCTGCGGCGACGACGAGCCCATTGCCATGTCCCGCACGCAGCAGCCCAAGGCGGAGGCCGAAGTCGCCCTGGTGCTGTCGCGCGACCTGGACCTGCGCGACGCCACGGTGGCCGACGTCATCGGCGCCACCGCCTACGTGCTGCCCGCCATCGAAATCGTGGGCAGCCGCATCGCCGACTGGGACATCCGCTTCGTGGACACCGTGGCCGACAACGCCTCCAGCGGCCTGGTCGTGCTGGGCGCCGTGCCGGTGCGGCTCGACGGGCTGGACCTCAAGCTGTGCGAGATGCGCATGCAGCGCAATGGCGAGACGGTGTCCACCGGCTCGGGCGCCGCCTGCCTGGGCCACCCGCTCAATGCCGCCGCCTGGCTGGCGCGCAAGCTGGCCACGTTGGGCCAGCCGCTGCGCGCGGGCGACCTCGTGCTGACGGGCGCGCTGGGCCCCATGGTGGCCGTGCGGCCCGGTGACCGTTTCGAGGCGCAGATCGGCGGCGTGGGCACGGTGCGCGCGCGCTTCGGTCCCTGAATCGCCCGGCGGCCTCCCGCAACGACACCACCCCCAGGAGACAAGAAAATGCACAACCGACGTACCCTTTCCCGCCTTTTGCTGCTGTCGCTGGCCGGCAGCGCCCTGCCCGCGCTGGCCCAGGAGTTTCCCAACCGGCCCGTGGCCATGGTCGTGCCCTTTCCGGCCGGAGGCATCACCGATGCCGTGGCCCGCGCGCTGGCGCAGAAGATGGGAGAGCAGCTGGGCAAGCCCGTGGTCGTGGACAACCGGCCCGGCGGCGGCGGCCAGATCGCGGCGGCCCACGTGCGCCAGCAGCCAGCCGATGGCCACACCCTCTTCGTGGGCGCGACCGAGATGTTCGCCATCAATCCCACGCTGTTTCGCAGCTTCTCCTATGACCCGCTCCGGGATTTCACGCCCGTGGCCTCGCTGATCGCATCGCCGCTGGTGCTGGTGGTTCCAGCCAGCGGCCCGCTGCACAGCGTGGCCGAGCTGGTGCAGCAGGCCCGCTCGCGCAAGGGGGGCCTGAACTATGCCTCCCAGGGCATGGGCTCCATAGGCCATCTGCTGGGCGAGACCTTCCGGGGCAAGGCCGGCGGCCACTACAGCCATGTGGCCTACAAGGGCTCGACCCCGGCGCTGCAGGACGTGATGGGGGGCCAGGTGGACTTCATGTTCGACCCCGTCATCACCACGGCGCCCCTGATCGCCGGCAGGAAGCTGCGGCCGCTGGCCATCGCGGCGCAGCGGCGCTCTCCCCAGCTGCCCGAGGTACCCACGCTGGCCGAGCTGGGCATCCCCGGCGTGGACGCGGGCGTCTGGTTCGGCGCCGTGGCCCGCGCGGGCACGCCCGCGCCCCTGGTCGAGCGCCTCAACGACGCCATCAACAAGGCCATGAAGGACCCCGAGGTGCTGCGGCGCTTCGCCGACCAGGGCATGCAGCCCTTCGCCTCCACGCCCGCGCAGTTCGGCAGCTTCATGCAGGCCGAGATCGCGCGCTGGGCGCCGCTGATCAAGGCCAGCGGCGCCGCCATCGATTGAAACCCGCGAGAACGCAGACATGACCCGCAAACTCCAGGCTGCCATCATCGGCAGCGGCAACATCGGCACGGACCTGATGATCAAGATCCTGCGCCACGGCCGGCACATCGAGATGGCGGCCATGGTGGGCATCGACCCGGCCTCCGACGGCCTGGCCCGTGCCGCCCGCATGGGCGTGGCCACCACCCATGAAGGCGTCGAGGGACTGGCGCGCCTGCCCGGGTTCGGCGCCATCGACATCGTCTTCGACGCCACCAGCGCCGGCGCGCATGTGCGCAACGATGCCCTCCTGCGTGCCCTCAGGCCCGCCATCCGCATGGTGGACCTGACGCCGGCCGCCATCGGTCCCTATTGCATCCCCGTGGTCAACGGCCATGCGCACCCGGACGCGCCCAACCTGAACATGGTCACCTGCGGCGGCCAGGCCACCATTCCCATGGTGGCGGCCGTGGCCCGCGTGGCCACCGTCCACTATGCCGAGATCGTGGCATCGATCGCCAGCAAGAGCGCCGGCCCGGGCACGCGCGCCAACATCGACGAGTTCACCGAGACCACCTCGCGCGCCATCGAGGCCGTGGGCGGCGCGCGCAAGGGCAAGGCCATCATCGTCCTGAATCCCGCCGAGCCGCCGCTGATCATGCGCGACACGGTCTACACGCTCAGCGAGGCCGCCGACGAGGCCGCCATCGCCGACTCGGTGGCCCGCATGGCCGAGGCCGTGCAGTCCTATGTGCCCGGCTACCGCCTCAAGCAGGCCGTGCAGTTCGATCGCATCGAGCAGCCCATCCGCATTCCCGGCGTGGGCGATGCGCTCACCGGCCTCAAGACCTCGATCTTCCTGGAGGTCGAGGGCGCGGCCCACTACCTGCCCGCCTATGCGGGCAACCTGGACATCATGACCAGCGCCGCCCTGCGCACGGCGGAGCACATGGCGGCCCGCGCGCTCGGCCTGGCCGCCTGAAAGGACCTGTGCAATGAACGGCAAGAAGATCTACCTCTCGGACGTGACGCTGCGCGACGGCAGCCACGCCATCCGCCACCAGTACAGCCTGGAACAGGTGCGCCGCATCGCAGCCGCGCTCGACGAAGCCGGCGTGGACTCCATCGAGGTCGCCCACGGCGACGGCCTGCAAGGCTCCAGCTTCAACTACGGCTTCGGCGCCCATGGCGACCTGGAATGGATCGAGGCCGTGGCCGGCGTGGTGCGCCGCGCCAGGATCGCCACGCTGCTGCTGCCCGGCATCGGCACCGTGCATGACCTGAAGGCCGCCTTCGAGGCAGGCGTGCGCGTGGTGCGCGTGGCCACGCATTGCACCGAGGCCGATGTCGCGCGCCAGCACATCGAATACGCACGCCACCTGGGCATGGAAGCCGTGGGCTTTCTGATGATGAGCCACATGACCACGCCCCAGGCGCTGGCCGGCCAGGCGCGGCTCATGGAAAGCTATGGCGCCACCTGCTGCTATGTCGTGGATTCCGGCGGTGCGCTGGGCATGCAGGACGTGCGCGAGCGCTTTCGCGCCTTCAAGGACGTGCTCAGGCCCGAGACGCAGACCGGCATGCATGCCCACCACAACCTGAGCCTGGGCGTGGCCAACTCCATCGTCGCCGTCGAGGAAGGCTGCGACCGCGTGGACGCCAGCCTGGCCGGCATGGGCGCGGGCGCCGGCAACGCGCCACTGGAAGTCTTCGTCGCGGCGGCCGAACGCCTGTGCTGGCACCACGGCGCCGACCTGTACCGGCTCATGGACGCGGCCGACGACATCGTGCGGCCGCTGCAGGACCGCCCCGTGCGCGTGGACCGGGAGACCCTGGCCCTGGGCTACGCCGGTGTCTACAGCAGCTTTCTGCGCCACAGCGAGGCCGCCGCGCGCAAGTACGGCCTGCGCACCGTCGACATCCTCGTCGAGCTGGGCCGCCGCCGCATGGTCGGCGGGCAGGAGGACATGATCGTGGACGTGGCCCTGGACCTGCTGCGCCGGCACGAGACCCCCTGCCGCGCGCCCGCGTGACCCCCATCCCCGCCCCAGCAACCCTCCGGAGAGCGCCATGCACACCCCCTTCACCGAAGAGGCCACGAGCCGCTTCATCACCATCACCGACGGCGGACAGCCGCTGCGCCTGCACTACAACGACGTGGGCCAGGGCGGGCAGACCGTGGTCCTGCTGCACGGCTCCGGTCCCGGCGCCAGCGGCTGGGCCAACTTCCACCGCAACATCGAGCCGCTGGCCCGGGCCGGCTACCGCCTGCTGCTGCTCGACTGCCCGGGCTGGAGCAAGAGCGACAGCATCGTCAGCACGGGCTCGCGCTCCGACCTCAACGCACGCTGCCTGCACGCCGTGCTCGACGGGCTGGGCATCACGCAGCCCGTGCACATCGTCGGCAACTCCATGGGCGCGCACAGCGCCGTCGCCTTCGCCCTGGCCCATCCGGGGCGCGTGGCCCGGCTGGTGCTCATGGGCGGCGGCACGGGCGGTCCCAGCCAGTTCGTGCCCATGCCCACCGAAGGCATCAAGCTGATCGGCGCGCTGTACCGCGAGCCCACGGTGGAGAACCTGCGGCGCATGATGGACGTCTTCGTCCACGACGCCAGCAGCCTCACCGAGGCGCTCTACCAGCAGCGCCTGGCCAACATCCTCGCGCGCCGCGACCACCTGGAGAACTTCGTCAAGAGCCTGCAGGCCCATCCCCGGCAATTCCCCGACTACGGCCACCGCCTCGGCGAGATCCGCGCGCGCACCCTCGTGGTCTGGGGCCGGGACGACCGCTTCGTGCCGCTGGACGTGGGCCTGCGCCTGATCTGGGGCATCGCCGATGCCGAGATGCACATCTTCAACCAGTGCGGCCACTGGGCGCAGTGGGAACATGCCCAGCGGTTCAACACCTTGGTGGAGGAGTTCCTCGCACGCCCTTGAACCAAGGGAATACCCTTGATCAAATTGCAGGCTCAATTAATTTGCAATGCAAATTAATTGAGTTGCAAACATAATTCGGAGCATGTCCTTTGCCTCCGCCCCTCCCCGCGCCCGCCTGGGCTTTCTCATGGTCACCCTGGTGCGCCAATGGCGCCGCCAGGTCGAGGAACAACTGGCCGCCGACGGCCTGACCGACGCCACCTGGGCGCCGCTGATCCACCTGCGCGCCTGGGGCGATGGCGTCACGCAAAAGGAGCTGGCCGAGCGCGTGGGCCTGGACGGCTCCAGCCTGGTGCGCCTGCTCGACATCCTCGAAGGCCATGGCTGGGTGGAACGCCGCGCCGATCCCGGCGACCGGCGCAGCAAGCGCATCTTCCTGACCGATGAAGGCAACCGCGCCGTGGACCGCGTGCGCGCCACCATGCTGCAGGCCGAGCTGGCCATGCTGCAGGACCTGGACGATGCCGAGGTCCAGGCCATGCTCGCGGGCATGGCCAAGATCCAGGCGCGCATGGCCGCGCTGCGCGCCGAGGCCGCGCCATGAGCGCCCTGCAGCAAGCCTATGGCCGGCTGATCGAGCACGGCACGCACTGGGGCTTCGACCCCGTGCGCCTGCGCCAGCACCTGCGCACGGCCTTCGCCGCCTGCCTGGCCCTGCTGGCTGCCTGGCAGCTGGGGCTGGAGCATCCCCAGTGGGCGGCGATGGCGACCTGGGCCGCCTCGCAGCCGCTGCGCGGGCAACTGATCGAGAAAAGCTTTTTCCGCGTCGCGGGCACCGTGGTCGGCACGGCCGTGGGCGTGGGACTGGTGCTGCTGGCCCAGGGCAATCTGCTGTGGATGGTGCTGGGCCTGGCCGTGTGGCTGGGCCTGTGCGCGGGCGTGGGCAATCTGCAGCGCAGCTTCGTGGCCTACGGCACCATGCTGTCCGGCTATTCGGCGGCCATGGTCGCACTGCTGGACTTCGCCCATCCCGACCAGGTCTTCGCCCTGGGCTGGGACCGGCTGTGCACCGCGCTGACCGGCGTGTTCGCGGCCCTGCTCGTAGGCTGGCTGTTCACGCCCAAGGGCAGCGGCATTCCCGGCAACGCCGAAGTGCGCCGGCTGTTCGCGCAACTGCTGCGCGACCTGGCCGACAGCCTGCAGGCGCGTGGCCGGTCCTCGCTGGGCTCGCAGGAGATCGCGGCGCGCCTGCTGGCCCTGGCCGTGATCGAGGAAGGGCTGGACCCGCATGCCGCAGGCTCGCAGCGCTCGCGCGATGCCGTGCAGGCCATGCGCCGGCTCATGAACGCCCAGATCTCGGCCCTGCTGTGGCTGCGCGATGCGCCGTCGATGCAGCCTCCCGAGTCCTTTGCGCAAGGCCAGGGCCGCGAGGCCGCGCAGGCGCTGCGAGAGGCTGCCGACGTGCTGGAGACCCGCCCCGACCTGCACGCGGCGGCCGCGGCCCTGGTGCGTGCGCGCGAGGCGGCAATGGCCTGGCCCGGGGCCGCCGACATGCTGGCGCCCCTGGGGTTCGCGCTGCAGGCCCATCTGGCCGCCACGCACGATGTGGCCCTGCCGCCAGGCCACCGTGCCCGCCAGTGGCCCGTGGTGCTGCACAGCGACTGGCTGGGCGCGCGCCGGGCCATGCTGCGCGCATCCTCGGCCGTCGCCATCGTGGGCCTGCTGTGGGTGGCCACGGGCTGGAGCGGCGGCGCCTACATGCTGCTGGGCATGTCCATCATGCTGACCGTGTTCTCGGGCTTCGAGAACCCTGCGGCCAGCATGCGCCACGTCACGCTGGGCCAGGCCATGGGCGTGCTCGTGGCCCTGGCCTGCCAGTGGCTGGTGTGGCCATTCGCCGCCAGCCAGGCCGGCCTGGTCTGGCTGATGCTGCCCTTCGTCTTCGTGGGTGCCCTGGTGTTCTCCCACCGGCGCACGGCCCTGTCGGGCTACGACTGCAACATGGTGCTGCTGCTCCTGCTGCAGCCCCACTATCCGCAGACGGCCAGCTTCGGCCACGCGCTGGCCCTGGGCCTGGCCGTGGTCTCGGGGCCGCTGGCGGGCTGGGCCGCCTACCGCTTCATCCTGCCCGTCACGCTGCAGGGGCGGCTGCAGGGCCTGCGCGCCATGATGGTCCACGAACTGCAGGACATGGCCGCCACCCCCGGCCACGCCCGCGACGGCCGCATCTGGCGCGCCCGCCTGTACCACCGGCTGCTGCGCCTGGTGCGCCTGTCCGAGCAGGCCGGCGGCCAGCGCGGCGCGCAAGCGGCCGAATGCGGCCTCGCGGCGCTGCACGTGGGCCGCGCCATCCAGGCGCTGCACCAGTTGTCCGGCGAGGCCGCCCTGGGCGACGGCACGGCCCGCGCCGTGCGCGCCGCGCTGGCGCGGCTGCGCCAGTTGCAGGCCGCGCCCGCCGCGTGTCCGGGTCTTTTGCGCGCCCTGGCGCAGCGCCTGGACACACTCCGTCCCGACCAGGCCCGCCAGCTGCGCCAGGCCGCGCACGAAATCGCCCGGCACCAGGATTTCTTTCGCGCCGCGCCCTAGCCGCCCAGCGCAAGCTGCAAGCCCTGGACAAAAAAGGCCTCCCCGCCTGCGCGGGAAGGCCTCGTCCCTCAGGGCCGTTGCAGCGTTCTTACACGTTGGCGATCGACACGGCCTTGGAGACCAGGTAGGGCTCCAGCGCCTCGGGGCCGCCTTCGGAGCCATAGCCCGAATCCTTGACGCCGCCGAACGGCATCTCGGCCGACGCCACGGCCGGCTGGTTGATCCACAGCATGCCCGTCTCGACCTGCTGGGACAACTGGTGGGCCGTCTTCAGGGAGCGCGTGAACGCATAGGCGGCCAGGCCATAGGACAGGCGGTTGGCCTCGGCGATGGCCTCGCCCAGGTCGTCGAAGCCACGGATGGCGGCCACGGGGCCGAAGGGCTCCTGGTTGAAGATGTCGGCGCTCAGCGGCACATCGCCCAGCACCGTGGGGGCAAAGAAATTGCCCGCGGCACCCAGCGATCCGCCACCGGTCAGCAGCTTGGCGCCGTGCTTTTGCGCGTCCTCGATGAAATGGGTCAGCGCGGTGACGCGGCGCGGGTTGGCCAGCGGGCCCATCTGCGTGCCCTGGGCCAGGCCGTCGCCGACCTTGAGCGCTTCGGCATGCGCCACCATGGCGCGCGTGAATTCCTCGCGCACGCTGTTGTGCACCAGAAAGCGCGTGGGCGAGATGCAGACCTGGCCCGCGTTGCGGAACTTGGATGCACCCGCCGCCTTCACGGCCAGTGCCACGTCGGCGTCCTCGGCCACGATCACCGGGGCATGGCCGCCCAGCTCCATGGTCGAGCGCTTCATGTGCTGGCCCGCCAATGCCGCCAGCTGCTTGCCCACGGCCGTGGAGCCCGTGAAGGTGACCTTGCGGATCACCGGATGGGCAATCAGGTAGGAGGAGATCTGGGCCGGGTCGCCGAACACCAGGCCCACCACGCCGGCGGGCACGCCCGCATCGACGAAGCACTTGAACAGGGCGGCCGGCGCGGCCGGGGTTTCCTCGGGCGCCTTGCACAGGAAGGAGCAGCCCGTGGACAGCGCCGCGCCGATCTTGCGCACGATCTGGTTGACGGGGAAGTTCCAGGGCGTGAAGGCCGCCACCGGACCCACGGGCTCCTTGATGACCAGCTGCTGCACCTCGGGGCGGCGCGCGGGCACGATGCGGCCGTAGATGCGCAGCGCCTCGTCGGCGAACCATTCGATGATGCCCACGCCGGCCAGGATCTCGCCCTTGGCCTCGGCCAGCGGCTTGCCCTGCTCCTGCGTCAGCAGCGCGGCGATCTCGTCGGCGCGCTCCTTGAGCAGGGCGGCCGCACGGCGCATGGTGGCGCCGCGCTCATGGGCGGACACATTGCGCCAGACCTCGAAGCCGCGCTGGGCAGCGACCAGCGCGCGGTCCAGGTCGGCGGTGTCGGCATGGGCCACATGGCCGATGACCTCGCCGCTGGCCGGGTTGCGCACGGCAATCTTCCTGCCGCTGGCGGCATCCTGCCATTGGCCGTCGATCAGGAGTTGGGTGTCGGTGTAGGAGTGGCTCATGCTGAAAGAATCCTTGGAAGGGCTGGACGGACGGGGAATCTGCCGGCCACGGCCGGCAATGGCGGAAAAGGCATGCAGGACGGAGTTCGACGTCCTGGGCGCAGGCCCAGGGGGACCGGACCAGGCACCGGCACGCCAGCAGGACACACGCGCGACATCATTCTAGGAACGCAGGTCCCGACAGAGCCATGCAAGGCTGTCCCGGACACTACACCTAAAATCCGCGGCAACAATACTGTCCCAACCTGGAGAGGGAAGCATGAGACGACTTATCGACACCACTGCGCGCAGGGCCTTGTCGGCCCTTGCGCTGTCCCTGGGCCTGGGCGCCGGGCCCGGCATGGCCCAGGCCCAGGCTTTCGCGCCGGTCATCAGCGTGGACCACCATGTCCAGCCCCTGAATTCCCCGAGGGAATTCCTGGCATCGCGCAGCCTCTTGGCTGCGGCCGCGGTGACGCCACTGCGCGTGGAGCTGGGCGAATGGAAGGAATACCGCGCCGCATCGGCCCCGTTCGGCGGTGCGATGCAGGTGGGTGCACAGCGGCTGAGCGCGCGGACGGCCACGGTCGATGCGCTGACCTCGCAGCTGCGATGGAGCACCACGGCCTCGGGCGGCCAGGTGGCGGCCATCAGCGTGCGCTCCGATGGCGCCTACGGCATTCGCCTGGGTGTCGAGATGGCGCAGCTGCCCGGCAGCGCGCTGCTGCGCGTCTACGCGCAGGGCGACCGTGCCGGTGCCTATGAAATCGCGGGGCAGCGCGTGCTGCAGATCCTGCAGGCCAACCTGGATGCCGGCGACACCAGCGCCGAGGGGCGCACCTGGTGGACGCCCGACACGGGGGGCGAGGAGGCCACGCTGGAGATCGAGTTGCCGCCTGGCACCCCGGTCGACCTGCTGCGCGTTGCCATTCCGCGCGTCATGCACGTGCATGAGAACCTGTCGCTGCCGCTGGAAAGCGAGCTGCAGTTCTCGGCCCAGCTCAATGAATCCCTGTCCTGCAACCTGGACTCCACCTGCTACAACGATTACAGCGCCCAACGCGATGCCGTCGCCCGCATGCTGTACGTCAAGGACGGCCAGGGCTATGTGTGCTCCGGCACCCTGCTCAACGACAGCGGCAGCTCCGGCACGCCGTACTTCATCACCGCCAACCACTGCATCGGCAGCCAGACCGTGGCCTCCACCCTGGAGACTTCCTGGTTCTACCGCACGCCCTCGTGCAACAGCCGCACGCTGTCCTCGGCCAGCAGGGTCCTGCGCAACGGCGCGACCCTGCTGTATGCGACGGCCTCCTACGACGCGACCCTGCTGCGCCTCAATGACACGCCACCGGCCGGCGCCGTGTTCTCCGGCTGGACCAACCAGCCCCTGGCTGCGGGCATGTCCATCGTCGGCGTGCACCATCCGCGTGGCGATCTTCAAAAGATCAGCTTCGGAACGGTCTACGGATCGGTCGCGTGCGAACCCTCGAGCGACAGCACCATGAAGTGCTTCGACCGTCCCGGCGGCTTCAACCTGGTGAGCTGGGACAAGGGCCTGACAGAGGGGGGCAGCAGCGGCTCGGGCCTGTTCCTGAACGGCCGCCTGGCGGGCACGCTCTATGGCGGCGACGACCAGACCTGCCCGGCCTCGGGCGGCACCTCGATCTACGGACGCTTCGACCTGTTCTACCCCGCCGTGCAGAAATGGCTGGCAGCACAGGCCGGCACCGGCGGCGGCACGGGTGGCGGCACGGGGGGTGGCGACACAGGCACGGGGCAGGGGCGCACCCCCATCTACCGGTTCTTCAACCGGATGACGGGCGCGCACTTCTATACGGCCAATGTCTCCGAACGCGACTACGTGGTCGCCAACTACCCGGCCTTCCAGTACGAGAACGTGGCCTTCTATGCATCCGCGCAATCGCAGCAGGGCCTGGATCCGGTCTACCGCTTCTTCAACCGCGCGACCGGTGCGCACTTCTTCACCATCAACCAGGCCGAGCGGGACTATGTGAACGCCACCTACCCGAGCTTCAAGGATGAAGGCACATCCTGGTATGCGATGAAGGCCGCGGGCAATGGCTCCGTCCCCATGTACCGGTTCTTCAACCGCCAGACAGGGGCGCACTTCTACACCATCAACGCATCCGAACGCGACTTCGTGATCGCCACCTACCCGCTGTTCAAATACGAAGGCATCGGCTACTACGTCTGGAACTCCCAGTAATCCACCTGGGTTGCAACAACGCAAAGGCCCCGCGACGCGGGGCCTTTCTTCTTTCCGACGGGCGTGGTCTACCCCACCAACACCAGCCCGGGTGGCAGGCTGTCGCCGAAGCTGCGCCTGGCATCCTGTGCATCCATCTGTTGCACCTGCTCGACCAGATCGATCCAGCGCTGCGGCGCGCCGGCCGCGCGCAGCCGCTCCAGCACCCGGGCACGCTGCGCGTCAGGCAGGTCCAGGGCGCGGTCCCCGGTCATGCGCGCCATCTGCACGGCCGCGAACATGGCCGTCTCGTTGCGGCGCCAGTCCTGGGCCAGGGTGGCTTCGAGGAATTCCTGCGCGGCCTCGGGCGGCATCACGCGGTGGGCATTGGCGGCCAGCGGCATGCGCGCGGCCAGCCTCCCTATGGCCCACCAGGTCTGCACGGACTCGCCGGGCTGCGCCAGGCGCTGCAGCATCCACTGGCCCATCTCCTGGCGGTACTGCCAGGGCACGGCCTCCATCGCTGCGAACAGGCGCAGCATGTCGTCATAGCTGCCGTGCGCCGCCTTGCCCTGGGAGCGCTGCACGGCCTGCTGCATGTGGCCTGCCACCTCTTCCAGCAGCTGCATCTGCCGCGCCTCGTCAAGGCCCGCGGCCACGCGGCGCCAGAACACCCACCACTCGGTGCGGTTGGCATTTTCGCCGCCATGGCCCAGGCCCTGGCCGTGCAACTGCCAGACTTGCTGCATGCGCCAGCCATCCAGTTCGGCGCCCACGCCAGGCCGCAGGCACCAGCCCGCGAGGTTGAGCCAGACACGCTCGTGTTCGGCGGTGCGGCGGCGGCGCCTGGCACGGGCCAGCAAGGCATCGAACAAGGCGCGCAACAGGCCCAGTTCCCACTGCTCGCGTACGCCCAGCAGGCGCTCCAGCGACTGGCGCAGCTGGCGCACCTCCTTGCCACCGATTTCCCGGGCCTGGCTGCCGAAGATGCGGTCGATCAGGGCAACGGCCTCGGGCAGGCGCGCGAAATGCGCAGCGCCGTCGGCCCCGGCGTCGCCACCACCGGCCGACTCGCCCAGAGCGCCGCGCATGTTGAACGGCAGCAGCCACTGGCGCGCCGGATCGTCGGCCGCCACGCAGCCCACTTCCAGCGTGCCCACTTCGGTCATGCGTGCGTGCAGCAGGACCTCGACCTGGGCCTTGTCCCGTCCCTCGGGCGCGGGCAGCACGGTGGACAGCACGGGCAGTTCAACCCAGCCCTCCCCCTGCAAGGCCGCGATCTGGCCGGCCTGCGCGGGGGTCGCGGCGAGGCTGTTGGCCACCAGGGAGAACCGCACGGCCCGGCCCAGCCGCAGGCCGAAACGCCGTCCGCTGAGCACGATGCGCACGCCCTCCTCGGTGCCACGCGGCAGCAGGCAGATGCCCTGGGGCGCGGTGCCGGCCTCCCCATCCTGCCGCCCCGGCAGCACCAGCCAGTAGCTGCGTGCCGAGCCACCGCCGATGCGCGGCACCACGGCGGCCGTGGCGCCCGCCCGGGCCGAGGGCTGGAGCGCGCGCCAGTGCGCCAGCCCATGGGCCGCCGCGCCGCGCGCCACGGCCCAGTCCGGGTGCGGGTTGTGCAGCAGGCGCAGGGGCTGGCCGCGCCAGGACTGCAGCAATTGCTGCAGCCGCCCGGCCAGTGCATGGGCGTGGAAGACGCCGCCGTTGAGCAGCAGGCTGTCGGGCAGCTCGCCGCCCGCGTGTTGCGCCAGGAACCGGGCCAGGTGCCGCGAGATCGCCGCATCGGCAGGATAGGGCAGGCCCAGGCCCCGCAGCGCGCCCTGGCGCTTCGTCGGCGCATCTTCCAGGGCGGCCAGCGGCAGAAAACCCTCCACCACCCATTCGCGCACTTCATCGCGCCGCAGCGTGGCCGAACGTGTCTGCGCCAGCAGGCTGGAGCCAGCGCCCAGCAGCGTGACGGCCACCGACTCCGGTGCGCCATCAGCCAGCAGCTGCTCCTTGGCCGCACGGCAACGCTGCACCAGCTGTGCGAAGCGCGCGGCCGGCAGGCGCCCTCCCGCCGCAGCGAACAGGGGCTCGATGCGGTGCGCGATGGCCAGGTCCATGTTGTCGCCGCCCAGCATCAGGTGCTCGCCCACGGCAATGCGCGTGAGCGCCGGCAGCCCGCCATCGGGCGAAGACTGCACCCGGATCAGCGTCAGATCGGTGGTGCCACCGCCCACGTCGGCCACCAGCACCAGCCGGCTGTGGGCCAGTTGTGCGGCCAGCGCATCGCCCTGCAACACCAGCCAGTCGTGAAAGGCGGCCTTGGGCTCCTCCAGCAATTGCACCGATGGCAGGCCGGCGAGCCGCGCGGCCTCCATCGTGAGCGCGCGTGCACCTTCGTCGAACGAGGCGGGCACGGTCAGCACCACGAGCTGGTCGTGCAGCGGTGCCTCGGGATGGCGGCGGTCCCAGGCCTGGCGCACATGGGCCAGGTAGCCGGCCGAAGCCTGCAGCGGCGAGACCTTGGCCACCTCCTCGGGCGCTCCCCAGGGCAGGATGGGCGCAGTCCGGTCCACGCCGGCATGAGACAGCCAGCTCTTGGCGCTGGCCACCAGCCGATCGGGCACGGACGCACCCAGCTCGCGCGCCCAGCGACCGATCACGGCGGGTGCCCGCGCATCGGCATCCAGAGCCGTCCAGGGCTGCTGCCAGGCATCGCCCAGCTCGCCGGCAGCCGCCTGGTAGCGGGCCGACGGCAGCAGCGGCTGCGCGCCGACTTCGGCGGCCGATACGCGCTGGGGAATGTCCAGCAGCGCGATGTCGGCGGCCGCTGCATGGACGGACACATGGGCCACGACGGTGTGGCTGGTGCCCAGGTCGATACCCACGATGTGGGCGGCATTCGGTGCGAAGGCGCTATCAGGCATGGGAGCAATCAATACATGGCACAGCGCACGGACCGGGGAGGACGGCTACCGCGCAGCCGCCTCGGCGACTTCCGGCCGCACGTCGAATTCGACCTTCCAGCGCTCCTCGCCGCCCACGGGCACGGCATTGAGTTCCAGCGTTCCGATGTCGGTCACGCGCGCATGCAGGGTGACGGGAACGACCTCGCCGGGGGCACGGCCTTCGGCGGGCAGGTGGGCCTCGATCTCCTGCAGCTCCACCAGTTCCTCGGACCCCCAGAAGTCCAGCACGGTGCCGACCTGGTCGGCGCGGCGCACCGAGGAGCCGAAAAAGCGCAGGCGCACGGGCTCGCCCACGACCAGGCCGAACTCCTGGGCATCGAGCGCGACCTCGGTGCCCTCCTCCATGCCGAAGGGCGCCAGGCACAGGGCCGAGATCGGCGGCTCCATGCCGGGGATGGCGGGCATGTTGCTTTCCACGCCCACGTAATAGCTTTGCGCCGTGCCGCCGCGGATGCGCACGCCACGCCCCGCGCCCGCCACATGGCCGAAATAGGCCGCACCGCGTGCCACGGCCAGGTCGAGGTTGGCGCCTTCCAGCAGGCGCGCGGGCGCGGCGCCGTCGGCGGCCAGCCAGCCATTGATGACCTCGAGGATGCGCTGCTCGATCTGCGGCGCCTTGAGCACGCCGCCATTGAACAGGATGGCCGAGGGCCGCAGGAAGGCCGCGCCCTCGGGCTGCGTGCCCTGCAGGCCTTGGATCTGCTCGGTGGCGCCGGCCTGGCGCGACAGGAAAGCCGCCAGGTGGCGCGTGACCGCCGCATCCTGCGCATAGGGCAGGCCCAGTTGCGTCAGCGCGGCACGCGCACGGACCTGGGGCTTGTCGGTGACCGCCACGCGCGGGAAGAAGCCTTCGACCAGCATCTGCAGCACTTCATCGCGCGTGACCTCGGTGCGGATGCTGCCGGCGATGAGCTTGCTGCCCCGGCTGGGCACGACCACGGGCACGGACTGCAGCGAGGCATCGGCCAGCAATTGCTCCTTGGCCTGGCGGCAGCCGTGCGCCAGCGCGCGGGTCTGCCAGGCGTCCAGTTGCCGGCCCTCCTGCGCCAGCTTGCGCGCCACGCCATAGGCCAGGGCCAGGTCCATGTTGTCGCCGCCCAGCAGGATGTGCTCGCCTACGGCCACGCGCTGCAGCTCCAGGCTGCCGTCCTTTTCCAGCACGGCGATCAGCGACAGGTCGGTGGTGCCGCCGCCCACGTCCACGACGAGGATGATGTCGCCATGGCGTACCTGCTTGCGCCACTGGCCACCGCTGGCCTGGATCCAGCTGTACAGCGCGGCCTGGGGTTCTTCCAGCAGCGTGAGCCGCTGAAAGCCCGCCGCGCGGCAGGCCTCGGCCGTCAGCTCGCGCGCGGCCGGGTCGAACGAGGCGGGGATGGTCACCGTCACGTCCTGGGCGTCGAACGGCGCCTCGGGATGGGCCTGCTCCCAGGCCCAGCGCAGGTGGGACAGATAGCGGATGGAGGCGGTCAGCGGCGAGACGCGATGCACTTCCTCGGGCGCGTCGGCCGGCAGCAGCGGCGAGCGGCGGTCCACGCCCGGGTGGCACAGCCAGCTCTTGGCGCTGGAAACCAGCCGGATCGGCGTGGCCGCGCCACGCGAGCGCGCGAACTCGCCCACCACGAAGTCCTGGCTGGCGCCCCAGGGCAGGGCCATGTCGGAAGCCGTCAGCTCGCTTTCATGCGGCAGGTAGAGGAAGGAGGGCAGCAGCGGCCGCGCCTCGACGCTGGCCGGGCCCGTGAGCTGGGGAATGGGCAGCACGTCCTGCGCCACCCTCTCGCCATCGCTGGCCTGGCGGTCCACATAGGACAGCGCACAGTGCGTGGTGCCCAGGTCGATGCCGATGCTGTAGCGGGATGCGTTGGCCTGGTCCATGCTCACAGCTCCACCTCGGCCTGGGCCACGATGGCGGCGGCCTTGCCATCGGTCAGTTGCGGCAGGCGGACATCGTCCACGCGCCAGCCACGGTGTCCCAGCGTGCCCGTGAACGGCGCCTGGCCGACCACGTTGCCCGTCAGGCGCACGGCGGCGGCGTCGAAGCCGGCGGCCAGCGTCACGCGGCTGCCTTCGGCCTCGGCACGCACGGGCGCGATGCTGAAATGCTCGCGCAGCACCTTGCGGCAGCCCTCGTGCACCACGCGCGCGGCGGCGCCGATCTCGGCATCGGCATAGCCGGCCACGTCTTCCTGGACGAAGTCCACGAAGCGCGCCTCGCGCTGCAGCAGGCCCAGCAGCTGCAGGGCGGCGGTATCGGTGGGCACGTGCAGCTCGACGGTCTTCTCGACCGGGACCTCGACGCGCTTTTCGATCACTTTCTCCACCACCTTCTCGACAGGCACTTCCACGCGCACCTCGACGATGCGGTCCACGGGCACCTCCACGCGCACCTCCTTAGGTGCGGGCGGCGGCACGTCGGCGGCCAGGGGCTCGCCATTGCGCAGGCGGGTGACATCGGCGGCCAGGCGGCCGTTGCCCAGGATGGCGAAGAAACTGCCGATCGCGATGGCGATACGGCTCAGAAACGATGGGGGAGTCTTGGAATTCATGGGATTTCCCGGCAGGAAAAGGCCCCGCCGGGCAAGGCGCCACGCGGCAGGACGGGCGGGCGCCACAGAGGTGCTGTGCGCCCGCAGGGTCCGTGATGTTACCCAAAGCAACGAAGCCCCGTCCTGCGTGCGGCCCCTTGCCCCCGTGCGGAAACGGGCTGGCGGCATAATTGCGGCCGACCTCCTGTCCCAGCCATGGCCCGTACCTCCCGCCTCACCGATGCCCTGACCTGCCGCAGCGCCCTGCGCGCGCAGCGGCCCCAGCGCGTGCATGGCGTACCCACGGCCTTCATCAGCCTGTGCGGCTTCACGGCCCTGCTTTCCGCCGCCGTGCGGAAAGCCTGAGGCCAGCCCCACCGCCCCAGCTTCCGCACGGCCCCCGCCGCACCCCCTGCAGGCAAGCCCCTGGCAGCGCCGCCGCATGGCGCAGCCCCTTTCCCGGCCACTGGATTCCTGGAGCTGAAGATGGACATGGAACTCTCGCAAAATTTTCTGCGCGCCAAAAGCCCTTGCGCATCGGGCTTTCGCTGGTTCGTGCGCAACCGCCACGACGGCAACGACTACCAGCGCGTGCTGGACGCCCTGGTCACCGACGGCCGCGTCGAGGACGCGCGCTGGCTGATGCAGCAGTTCGGCCCCACCGATGCCGTGCTCGAAGTCGAGCACCTCGAGTCCGAGGCCCTGGTCTTCGCCGGCACCGTGGTGGTGCACGGCGAAGTGCGCGTGCCCGGCCTGCTGGCCGTGGGCCGCACGCTGCAGGCCGGTGCCGGCATCCACGCGGGCCGCATCGAGGCCGGCCAGGACCTGCACAGCGGCGGCGCCATCTTCTGCGCAGGTCCGCTGCAGGCCGGCGGCCTGGCCAAGGCCGCCTGGAGCGTGGACGTGCAGGGCGAGTTGCGTGCCGGGGACGTGCGCGCGGGCTGGGAGCTGCGCTGCGCCGCCGACCTGCGCCTGGCCGGCGGTGCCCAGGCGGGGCAGGACATCGAGGTGCAGGGCGCCATCCACTGCGGCAAGGGCCTGCGCGCGGGCGGCAGCATCCGCGCGCAGGGCCTGATCAAGCTGGGCCATGGCCTGCATGCGGGCGCCGACGTGCATGGCGGCAACCACATCGAGGCCGAATGGGGCCTGCGCGCGCTGGGCGACATCCGCGCGGCCTGCAGCATCCGCGCGGGCGAGACCCTGCATGCCGAAGGCGAGATAGAGGCCGGCCCCGGCTATGGCATCTATGCGGGCATGAACGTGCAGCAGGACGCCTGGCCGTCCTGCGCGTGGGTGCATGCGGCGCGCCAGCCGCCAAGCCTGCTCAGCGGCTGGTGGGCGGGCGGCGTGGCCCCGGCCTGAGCCATCCCGGCGCGTGCAAAATGCGTTCTTTGTGCCCCGGGCACTCTTTCCAAGGAATTCCACCGTGTTCACCGGCATCATCCAGGCCGTGGCAAGCATTGCCGACCTGCGCGACCAAGAGGGGCTGCGCACCTTCGTCCTCGACTTTCCCGAAGGCTTCTGCGAGGACCTGGCCATAGGCGCCAGCGTCTCCACCGACGGCGTGTGCCTGACGGTGACCGAGATCCTCTCGCCCACGCGGGCCAGCTTCGACGTGATGCTGCAAAGCCTGAACATCACCACGCTGGGCCGCTACGCCGTGGGCGGGCGCGTCAACGTGGAGCGGGCGGCCAGGGACGGCGCCGAGATCGGCGGCCATCCGCTGTCCGGCCATGTGGACTTCACCGCGCCCGTGCTGGAGGTGGCCTCCAGCGACACCAACCACCGCATCCGCTTCGGCATTCCCGAGGGCTTTCGCCACTACGTGTTCGCCAAGGGCTACATCGCCATCAACGGCGCCAGCCTGACGGTCTCCGAGGTGGACCGCCAGGCCGGCTGGTTCGAGGTCTGGCTGATTCCCGAGACGCGCCGCATGACGGTGTTCGAGTCCAAGGGCGTGGGCGACCTGCTGAACGTGGAGATCGACCGCAGCACCCAGGTGGTGGTGGACACGGTGCGCGAGACCGTGCAGCAGAGCCTGGGGCGCCTGAAGCCCGTGCTCGAGGCCCTGCTGAAGGAAAAGGGCCTGAGCCTGGACGATTTCATCGACGTCCCCAAGCTCCCCGGCTGACGCGTGCAGCGGGGGCCTGCACGGCCCCTGCCGCTCAGTGTTCCGCCGCCATCGGCGCGGTGAAGCTGCGCAGGCGCAGTGCATTGCTGAGCACGAACACGCTGGACAGCGCCATGGCCCCGGCCGCGAACATGGGCGACAGCAGCATGCCGTTGAACGGATACAGCAGGCCGGCGGCCACCGGGATCAGGGCCACGTTGTAGGCGAAGGCCCAGAACAGGTTCTGGCGGATATTGGCCATGGTGGCCTTGGACAGCGCGATCGCATTGGGCACGCCGCCCAGGTCGCCCGACATCAGCACCACGTCGGCCGCCTCGATGGCGATGTCCGTGCCCGTGCCGATGGCCAGGCCCACATCGGCCTCGGCCAGCGCCGGCGCGTCGTTGATGCCATCACCCACATAGGCCAGGGTGCCGTGCGCGGCCTTCAGGCGCTTGACCGCATCGACCTTGCCGCCGGGCAGCACCTCGGCCACCACCTCGTCGATGCCCAGCTGGCGCGCGATGGCTTCGGCCGTGAGGCGGTTGTCTCCGGTGATCATCGCCACCTTCAGGCCCAGGGCATGCAGGGCGGCGATGGCGGCCGGCGTGCTGTCCTTGATGGGATCGGCCACGGCGATCATGGCGGCCAGCCGGCCGTCGATGGCCGCGTACAGCGGCGTCTTGCCCTCGTCGCCGAAACGCATGGCATCGACGGCCAGGCCGTCCACCGACAGGCCCAGCTCGCGCATGAAGCGGTCGGCGCCGATCTCCACGCGCACGCCCCCCACCCCGGCACGCACGCCAAAGCCCGTCACGGACTCGAAGCCGTCCACCACGCCCAGTGCCAGGCCCTCGGCCTTGGCCGCATCCACGATGGCGCGGGCGATGGGATGCTCGGAGCGGTCCTCCACGGCCGCCACCAGGGCCAGCACGCGCTGGCGCTCACCTTCGAAGCCCGGGGCCAGCACCAGGTCGGTCAGCTCGGGGCGGCCACGCGTCAGCGTGCCGGTCTTGTCCACGGCCACGACACGCGCATCCTTGAGGGTCTGCAGGGCCTCGCCCTTGCGCAGCAGCACACCCATCTGGGCGGCGCGGCCCGTGCCGACCATGATGGACGTCGGCGTGGCCAGCCCCATGGCGCAGGGGCAGGCGATGATGAGCACGGCCACGGCATTGACCAGCGCGAAGCTCAGCGCAGGTGAAGGCCCCCAGGCCAGCCAGGCGCCGAAGGTCAGCAGGGCCACGGCCATCACGGCCGGAACGAACCACATGGTGACCTGGTCCACCAGGGCCTGTATCGGCAGCTTGGAGCCCTGGGCCTGCTCGACCATGCGGATGATCTGGGCCAGCAGCGTGTCGCCGCCGACCTTGGTGGCCTTGAAGGCCAACGCGCCGTTCTGGTTGACCGTGCCGCCCACCAGCTCGGCCCCGGCCTTCTTTTCCACCGGCACGGGCTCGCCGCTGATCATGGACTCGTCCACGAAGCTGCTGCCCTCGATGACTTCACCGTCCACGGGAATGCGCTCGCCGGGCCGCACCTCGACGATGTCGCCCGTGCGCACGGTGGCGATGTCCACTTCGTGCACCCCGCCCTCGCGGCGCACCCGCGCCGTCTTGGCCTGCAGCTGCACCAGGCGGCGGATGGCCTCGGACGTATTGCCCTTGGCACGCGCCTCCATGAAGCGGCCCAGCAGGATCAGGGCCACGATCACGGCCGAGGCCTCGTAGTACACGTTGACCGTGCCGGCCGGCAGCCACTGCGGCGCAAAGGTCGCCACCAGCGAATAGGCGAAGGCCGCCGAGGTGCCCACGGCCACCAGCGAATTCATGTCGGGCGCGCCACGCAGCAGCGCCGGAACCCCTTTCTGGAAAAAGCGCAGCCCCGGACCGAACAGCACGATGGCCGCCAGCACGCACTGCAGATACCAGCTGTTTTGCGTGCCTATCGTCTGCCCCACCCAGTGGTGGAAGGCCGGCACCATGTGGCCGCCCATCTCCAGCACGAAGACCGGCAGCGCGAACACCGTGGCCACGACCAGCGAGCGCCTGAGCGATTCGCGCTCGCGTGCCTGGCGCTGCTGCGCATCGTCCTCGCCGCCGGGCGCGGCGGCCGCAGCACCGGCCACCAGCGGCCGGGCCTCATACCCCGCCTTCGATACGGCGGCCACCAGGGCCGCCACATCGCCGCCCGCCCAGTGCACCAAGGCACGTTCGGTGGCCAGGTTGACGCTGGCCGACTGCACACCCGGCACTTTCTTCAGCGCCCGCTCGACACGGCCCACGCAGGAGGCACAGGTCATGCCCTGGACCTCCAGCTCCACGCCGGCCTGCGGCACCTCGTAGCCCGCCTTCTCGATGGCGGCGATGGCGGCCGGCACATCGGGGGCGCCCTCGAAGCGGATGCTGGCCTTCTCGGTGGCCAGGTTGACGGCGGCCTCGGTCACGCCAGGCAGCTTCTTGAGCGCGCGCTCGACACGCCCCACGCAGGAGGCGCAGGTCATGCCCTGTACGGGCAGGTCGATGGCCAAGCCGGCCTTGGTCGATGCAGTCATTGCCAACTCCTTCTTTCTCGATGGAGGCACTTTAAAGATTGCCATCATGTCAAGGTCAAGCCAGGAGAATGGCGGTTGTCATCGGCATGTCATGCACCGGCGCCAGCAGGCCCCTCCCCCTGCGGGCAGCCCGCGCTTCGTGCAGGTCCGACAATGAAAAAGCCCGCCGGTTCCGGCGGGCTTTTTCTGGCTGCCGATCAGCCGATGCGCGCAATCACAGCCCCCAGCGCCTGCGCCTTCCCCGCCTCGGCCACCAGAGAAACCACCCCAGTGCGATGCGCAGCCACCTGCATCTCCATCTTCATCGCCTCCATGACGGCGATCACATCGCCCTCCTGAACCGTATCGCCATCCGCCACCTTCCAGGCATGCAGATTCCCGGCAATGGGCGAGGTGACGGCAGCAGGATCGACGCAAGATTCGGCCGCAGGCGCGGCAGCCACGCCACCGCCAGCCGATGCCAGCCCCTGCAGCAACACCGCAGGCAGCCCCAGCGACACACGCCGCCCGTCGATCTCGACCGCGCAGCGCACCAGGCTGGCATCGGGAAGCGGCTCGGCGCGCACGGCGGCGGCCAGGGGCTCGGCGAAGTCGGACTCGATCCAGCGCGTGTGGACCTTGAAGCCGTCCTCGCCCGTGAAGTCGCGATGACCGATGACGGCGCGGTGGAAGGGCAGCACCGAGGACAGGCCCTCGATGCGGAACTCGGCCAGCGCGCGGCGTGCGCGGGCCAGGGCCTGTTCGCGCGTGGCACCGCTGACGATGAGCTTGGCCATCAGCGAGTCGAAGCTGCCCGGCACCAACGAGCCGGCCTGCACGCCCGTGTCCAGGCGCACGCCGGGGCCTGAAGGCGGATCGAAGCGCACGACAGGGCCGGGCGTGGGCAGGAAGCCCCGGCCCACGTCCTCGGCGTTGATGCGGAACTCGATGGAGTGACCCAGCGGCGCGGGCGTCTCGGTGAGGGACAGGGGCAGGCCGTCGGCCACGCGCAGCTGCTCGATCACCAGGTCCACGCCCGTGGTCTGCTCGGTCACGGGGTGTTCGACCTGCAGGCGCGTGTTGACCTCCAGGAAGGAGATGGCGCCGGACTGGCTCAACAGGAACTCCACGGTGCCCGCGCTCACATAGCCGGCAGCCGCGCAGATGTCGCGCGCCGCCGCGTGGATGCGCTGGCGCTGGTCGTCGCTGAGGAAGGGGGCCGGGGCCTCCTCGACCAGCTTCTGGTTGCGCCGCTGCAGCGAGCAGTCGCGCGTGCCCAGCACGACCACGTTGCCGTGGGTGTCGGCCAGCACCTGGGCCTCGATGTGGCGGGGCCGGTCCAGGAACTGCTCGACGAAGCATTCGCCGCGGCCAAAGGCCGTGACGGCCTCGCGCACGGCGGAGTGGTAGAGCTCCTCGACCTCGTCCATGCGCCAGGCGATCTTCATGCCCCGGCCACCACCGCCGAAGGCCGCCTTGATGATGATGGGCAGGCCATGCTGCTCGGCAAAGGCCAGCACTTCGCCGGCCTCCTTGACCGGATCGGGCGTGCCGGCCACCAGGGGGGCGCCGACCTGCAGGGCGATCTTGCGCGCCTCGACCTTGTCGCCCAGCTTGGCGATGGTCTCGGGCGTGGGGCCGATCCAGCGCAGGCCGGCATCGAGCACGGCGCGTGCGAAGGCTTCGCTCTCCGACAGGAAGCCATAGCCGGGGTGCACGGCGTCGGCGCCGCTCTTGTGCGCGATGGCGATGAGCTTGGCGATGTTCAGGTAGGTGTCGGCGGGGCGCTCGCCGTCGAGGCCATGGGCTTCGTCGGCCATGCGCACATGCAGGGCGTCGATATCGGCGTCGGCATAGACGGCCACGGACTTCACGCCGTAGTCGGCACAGGCACGGGCGATGCGCACCGCGATCTCGCCACGGTTGGCAATCAGGACTTTCTTCATCGCAATTCCTTCAGTATTCAGTTCGTCGAACCCTGGGCGCCGGGCTGGTATTCCTCGAAGGCGCGGATGGGGTTGAAGCGGATCCAGGCGCCCACGGGGATCTGGCCCGCCCGGTCCAGGTGGTGCGGCGCCACGCAGCCGATCACGGGGTAGCCGCCCGTGAGCGGATGGTCGGCCAGGAACAGCACGGGCTGGCCGCTGGGCGGCACCTGGATGGCGCCCAGCGGCGTGCCTTCGCTGGGCAGCTCGCCCGCGACGGCGCGCGCCAGCGGCTGCTCGCCCGCCAGGCGCAGGCCCACGCGGTTCGATTGCGGCGTGACCTGCCAGCGCTGGGTGGCCAGCAGGGCCACGGCCTCGGGCGTGAACCAGTCGGTGCGCGGGCCCAGTTCCACGTCCAGCACCACATCCTGGCCGGCCACGGGCAGGGATTCGGGGGGCAGTTCGGGGCTGGCCACGGCCATGCGCCCTGCGGGACGCAAGGGCAGGACCTGGCCCACGGCCAGCGGTGCCGGGCCGACGTGGGCCAGCGTGTCCGTGCAGGCGCTGCCCAGCACGGGCGTGACCGCGAAGCCGCCGCGCACGGCCACATAGCAGCGTGCACCGGCCACGGGCTGGGCTATGGACAGCTGGTCGCCATCGGCCAGGGCCACGGCCTGGTAGCGCGCCACGTTCCAGCGCCGGCCCGCCTGGGTGGTCACGGTCAGCGGCGCATCGGCGCCCGTGACGGCGACCACGGTGTCGCCCCGGCTTTGCAGGGACAGGCCGCCGCCCACGGTTTCGAGCACGGGCAGATCGCTGGGGTTGCCCACCAGGCGGTTGGCGGCCTTGAAGGCCGCCTGGTCCATGGCGCCCGAGGCCGAGACGCCCTGCCCGGCCTGGCCCAGGCGGCCCCGGTCCTGGAACAGCGTCATCAAGCCCGTCGCCTTGACGCGCAGTGCATTGCCTTCATGCGGCACGGCCTGCGCCACGGCGGGCGCGGGCGCGTCATCCACCTGGGCCATGCCGGCCGCATCGACGAAGCGCACGCGGTAGCCGGGCTGCAGCAGCGCGGGCAGCGCGCGCGCCAGGTCCCACATGCGAGCCGAGGTGCGGCCTATCAGTTGCCAGCCGCCGGGGCTGGCCTGGGGATAGACGGCGCTGAACGTGCCGCCCAGCGCCACCGAGCCGGCCGGCACGCGCGTGCGCGGCGTGCTGCGGCGCGGCACGTTGAAGATCGGATCGCCCCCGCTGAGGTAGGCGAAGCCGGGCGCGAAGCCCGTGAAGGCCACGGCGTATTCGCTGCCCGTGTGGCGGCGCACGACTTCCTCGGGCGTGATGCCCAGCAGTTGCGCCACGTCGGCCAGGTCTTCGCCGTCATAGTGCACGGGAATCTCGACCAGCACGTCGCTGCGCTCGGCACGCTGGCCCAGGTCGCGCGCGGCGATGCGGCGCACCAGCTCGGCCACGCCCACTTGCGTGGGCGCGAACTGCACGAGCACCGTGCGCGCGGCGGGCACCAGCTCCTGCACCCCGGCGATGGGATCGCGCTGCAGCGAGCCCAGCAGGGCCAGGGTCTCATCCAGGTCGGCCAGCTCCACCATCAGGGCCTGGCGATTGACGGGTAGGAAACGCATGGTGTGCCCTCAGCCCACGAAGGAGGAAATGCGCACGCCCTCCTGCTCGAATCGCTCGCGCAGGTGGCGTGCAATGGCCACGGCACCGGGGCTGTCGCCGTGCACGCAGATGGAGTCGGCGGCAATGCGCACCAGGCTGCCATCGACGGCCTCGACCACGCCGTCTCGCACCAGGGACAGCATGCGCGCGGCGATCTGGTCCACATCGTGCAGCACGGCGCCCGGATCGCGGCGCGAAACCAGGGTGCCCTCGGGCGTGTAGCCGCGGTCGGCAAAGGCCTCGGCCACCACGGTCAGGCCCGCATCGCGCGCCCAGTCGATCAGGGGCGAGCCGGCCAGCGCCACCAGCACCAGGCTGGGGTCGATGGCGCGCATGGCCGTGATCACGTCGGTGGCCTGGCGCCTGTCGTGGGCGATGGTGTTGTAGAGCGCGCCGTGTGGCTTGACGTAGCGCACCTCGGTGCCGGCCACGCGGGCCAGGCCCTGCAGCGCACCGATCTGGTAGATGACGCCGGCCACCAGGTCGGCGCTGGCCACATCCATGTTGCGCCGGCCGAAGCCGACGAGGTCGGGATAGGACACATGGGCGCCCACCATGGCGCCGCGCTCGCGGGCAGCCTTGAGCGTCTCCAGGATGCCTGCCGGGTCGCCGGCATGGAATCCGCAGGCCACGTTGGCGCTGCTGACGATGTCGAGCATGGCGGCGTCGTCGCCCATGCGCCATCCGCCCAGGCTCTCGCCAAGATCACTGTTCAGGTCAATTTTCATCGTTCTCTCCTCGCCGGACTCGGTGCACAGGCTCTCAGTGCAGCTGGCCGGCGTTTTCCTTCAGATCCTGGGTCACGGTCAGGGCCGTGCGAATGGTCTCGCGCACGGCAGCCACCTGGTCGGCCAGGCACATGCTGGGCATGCCCGGCTTGCGCGCTGCCTGCTCGGGCAGGGCCGGCACGTGGATGAAGCCGCCACGCGCGCCCGGCGCCGCCTTGCCCTGGGCCAGCCAGTGCATGAGCGCGAAAAACACGTGGTTGCAGACAAAGGTGCCCGCCGTGTTGGACACGGAAGACGGAATGCCGCGCGCGCGCAGGTTATGCACCACGGCCTTGATGGGCAGCGTGGAAAAGTACGCGGCGGGCGCGCCCGGGATCACCACCTGGTCCACAGGCTGGCGCGCCGCATGGTCGGGAATGCGGGCGTCGTCGATATTGATGGCCACGCGCTCGGGCGTGAACTCGCTGCGGCCGCCCGCCAGGCCCAGGCTGATGACCAGCACCGGCTGCAGTTGCGCCAGTGCCTCCTGCAGCTGGCGCAGCGACTCGCCGAACACGCAGCGCAGCTGCAGGCCGTGGACGGTGGCGCCGGCCACGGTCTCGCCATGCAGGGCACGCGCCACTTCCCACGAGGGATTGACAGGGTCCTGCTCGAACGGCTCGAAGCCGGTCACCAGGATGCAGGGGCTTGTGGGTTCGGTCGTCATATCGGTATCAGTGTTGGCTATCTCTGTGATTCATAGTGCTAACGCTCCAGTCGCAGCCCCAGAAACTGGCGCGGCCCACCCCAGGGACGCCGAGCAAGAGCCGCCTCGCGGCGAGGGCGTCGTCCCCCTTCCAGGGGGAAGCCGCAAAGCGGCTCAGGGGGTGCCATCTCCTCAGCGGAACATCAGGAAGTACAGCAGGAAGACGTTGGCCGTCAGCAGCGCCAGGGCCGTGGGCACCTGGGCGCGGATCACCGCGTTCTTGTCGATCTCCAGCAGCGCCGCAGGCACCAGGTTGAAGTTGGCCGCCATGGGGGTGAGCAGGGTTCCGCAGTAGCCCGACAGCATGCCGATGGCTGCCATCACGGCCGGATCGCCATGGTAGACGCCGACCAGGATGGGCACGCCCACGCCGCCGGTCATCACGGGGAAGGCCGCGAAGCCATTGCCCATGACCACGGTGAACAGCGCCATGCCGATCACGTAGACGGCCACGGCCACGAAGCGGATGTCCATGTTGATGTAGGTGGTGGTCACATAGGCCACGGCCTTGCCCACGCCGGCGTCCGAGAACACCAGGCCCAGCATGCCCAGCATCTGGGGCAGCACCAGGGCCCAGCCCAGGGCGTCGGTCAGGCGGCGCGATTCGCGCATGCCCTGGGCCGGCGTCTCGCGGGTCAGCCAGCAGGCCAGACCCAGGGCCAGCACGCAGCCCACACCCAGGCTCACCAGCGTGGTGGCCTTGGGGTCCAGCAGCGGCGTGCCGCCGAAGACCAGGTGCGAGGCGCTGAGCGTGCCGACCATGGTGATCAGCGGAATCGCCAGGGCCGGCGCGAACAGCTTGTTGCCCAGGCGCCTGGCGCTGGCCAGGTACTCGGCATCGCTGCGCGGCACATGGCGGCCGCTGCCCACGCCGCCGAAGCCGGCGATCAGCGCCATGGCCACGGCGATGATGCCCACGACCATGGGCGGCAGCTCGTTGCCCACCAGGAAGACCGCGGCGTACAGCGCCCAGAACAGTCCGCTGGACCAGCGCCTGGGGTTGCTGGCGTCGCGCAGCGTCATCACGGCCGTGACGGCCAGGACGAAGCCGACCAGGTAGTACAGGTGTTGGATGGTCAGCGTCATGTTCAGGCTCCCTTGGCTTCGGTGGCGGCAACGGCTTCGGCGCCGGCCTTGTAGTCGGCCAGTTCACGCTGCAGCGTGCGGTCCAGGCGGTTCAGGCGCCAGGCATGGATGACGAAGGCGCAGATGGCGGTGGGGATGCCCCACAGCGCGACGTGGATGGGCTCCACCTCGATGCCGGCTTCCTTCAGGAAGGTGGTCATCAGCACGATGGCGCCGAAGGCCACGAAGATGTCCTCGCCGAAGAACAGGCCCACGTTGTCCGTGGCAGCCGAGTAGGCGCGCAGCTTGTCGCGCACCTTGGCGGGCAGGATGCCGTAGCGCGACTGGGTCGCGCCCTCGGCCATGGGCGCCAGCAGCGGACGCACCATCTGCGGATGGCCGCCCAGGCTGGTCAGGCCGACGGCGGCCGTGAGCTGGCGCGCGGCCAGGTAGACGATCAGCAGACGGCCGGCCGTGGCCGACTTGATGGAGCTGATCCAGTTTTGCGCGTGCTGGCGCAGACCGTGGCGCTCCAGCAGGCCGATCACCGCCAGCGGCAGCAGGATGATCAGCGGCAGGTTGCGGGTCTTGATGAAGCCCGTGCCGATGGTGGCCAGCACCTTGTCGATCGGGAAGCCCGCCGCCAGCGCCGTGCCGATGGCCGTGACGATCACGACCATCATGGGATTGAAGCGCAGCACGAAGCCCGCCACGATGATGGCCACGCCTATCAGCGGCCAGAGATTGACATCAGTCAGCATGTGGTTCCCCTTGCCCAACCCCTGAATCCGGCAGATTGTCTCCGCCTCATCCAAGTTTTGTTCAACAAAAATGAAAAGTTGTCTTACACACTTGAATTGTGAGCATGACAATCAGTGCATAGACATAGTACAAACCCGCATGGAATTGCCTACAAATTGAGCAGGATGCGCCAGGCGATCCATCGCCCGCACGACAGTGGACGGCCGCCACGCCCAGGGGCTGGACGGGCGTAGGCAAACTCCTACAATGGCCCGCACCCGCGTGCCATGGCGACTGCCGCCGGCACGCGCGGTACCCCGAGGAACCGCGACCTGCTCCATTCACATGCACCAGCCCTGAATCCATGCGACGCCGTCAACTTGTCTCTCTCCTGCCTCGTGCCGCGGCCATTTCCGCCGCGCCCGCCTTCGTGCGCAACGCCCTCGCCGACGAGCCGGGCCTCTCGGCCAAGACCATCACCATCGGCTGCTCGGCAGCGATGACCGGCCCGCTGGCCAGCTTCGGGAAGGACATCCGGCAGGGAACGGAAGCCGCCATGGCCCAGATCAATGCGCGCGGCGGCATCCATGGGCGCACGCTGCAGCTGCAGATGGTGGATGACGGCTACGTACCCCAGCGCACGGCCGACAACGTCAAGCAGATGCTCGCCAAGGGCTCGGCCTTCGCGCTGCTGTCCTGCGTGGGCACACCCAACAACGCAGCCATCCTGCCCCTGGTCGAGGACAGCGGCATTCCCTACGTGGCGCCCTGGACGGGCGCTTCCTCGCTGCGCAAGGGCTATCGCAGCGTCTTCCACGTGCGCGCCAGCTACACCGATGAGATGCGCCGCCTGGTGCAGCGCCTCACGGGCATGGGACTCAAGGGCATAGGCATCGTCCACCTTGACAACGCCTATGGCCGCGAGATGCTCGAGGACGCCACGCGCGAGCTGGCCGGCCAGGGCCTGCAGCCCGCGCTGCAGCTGGCCGTGGCCACCGATGGGAAGAATGTGGCCGAAGTGCTGGACAAGGTGCTGGCGGCCCACCCCTCGGCCGTGCTGCTGGCCACGGCGGGCACGGTGTCGGCGGACCTGGTGCGCGGGCTGCGCAAGCATTCGCCGGGGCTGCTGCTGGCGGGCCTGAGCGTGACCCTGCCCAACGACAGCCTGGCCGGGCTGGGCAAGGACGCGCGCGGCATGGCGTTGACCATGGTCGTGCCCGCCCCCCACCAGGGCAAGCTGCAGCTGGTGCGCGACTACCAGGCGGCCATGCGCGCCGGCAACCAGCAGGAGTTCTCCCTGGGCAGCCTGGAGGCCTATGTGAACGCGCGCGTGCTCGCGGAGGGCCTGGAGCGCGCGGGCCGCGACCCCGCACAGTCGCGGCTGCGCACGGCGCTGGCAGGCATACGCCGCTGGGACCTGGGCGGCTTCGCCATCGACTACGCCAGCCAGGCGCCCTACGCGGGATCGGGCTTCGTGGAGTTGGGCGTGCTGGGCGACGGCGGACGCTTCCTGTCCTGACCGGCACGGTACAGGTGCATGCCAGGGATACACTGCTGACCTGCTTCCGATCCGTCCGCCATGACCCGCACCACCGACACACAGAACCTGACCGACCGCGTGACCGAGCAACTGCGCAGCAGGCTCATTGACGGCGCCTGGGAGCCGGGCCAGAAGCTGTCGGAGGCCGCGCTCAGTGAAAGCCTGGCCATCTCGCGCAACACGCTGCGCGAGGCCTTCCGGCTGCTGACCAAGGAAGGCCTGCTGGTGCACGAGCCCAACAAGGGCGTATCGGTGGCTGCGCCCAGCATCGCCTCCATCATCGACATCTACCGCGTGCGCCGCATGGTCGAGTGCCAGGCCCTGGCCCAGGCCTATCCCATGCACCCGGCGCGCGGCCTCATGCGCGAGGCCGTGGACATGGCCCAGCGCCACCGCGAGGCGCAGGACTGGTCCGGCGTGGGGACGGCCAACATGTCCTTTCACAAGGCCATCGTGCAATTGGCCGACAGCGAACGCCTGAACACCATGTTCGAGCACCTGCTGGCCGAACTGCGCCTGGCCTTCGGCCTGCTGCGTGACCCGCATTTCCTGCATGCGCCCTATGTGGACATGAACGCGCGCATCCTGCAGCAGTTCGAGGACGGCCGGCCCGCCGAGGCGGCCACCGCGCTCAACGACTACCTCGTCCATTCGGAGCGCCTGATCCTCGCGGCCTATGCGCGCATGCTGGCGGAAAAGGGTGTCAGGGTCTGAGCCCCACCGGGGCCGCAAGACGCAGGAAAACCGCCGGCATGCCGGCGGTTTTCCGTTTCACGGGACGGCTTCAACGCGCGGCCGCACGCCGCGCATCCCAGCTCCAGCGCCCCACCGGGCCAAGCATCAGCTGCACGAAGCCTCCGGCGATCGCCAGGTTCTTCAGGAACTGGATCAGTTGCCCCTTGTCGGAGAACTGGTGGTGGAACATCAGCGCCGACGCGACACTGAAAAGAGCCATCACGGCCGCCGCCTCGCGCGTGCGCCAGCCCAGCAGCAGGGCCGTGGCCACGCCCAGCTCGACGACCAGCGCCATCGCATAGGACAGCAGGGGCAGCGGCAGGCCGGCCTTGGCGATATAGGCCATGGTGCCTTCCGGCCCCAGCAGCTTGCCGATGCCGCTGTACAGGAACAGCAGGCTCAGCAGCACCCGGGCCAGCAGCGGTGCGACGTCGGCCCAGGGCGCGGCTGCGGACCGCGGCAATGCCTCAGCCCGGTACACGGGCGCTTCCCTCGCCTTGGGCCGCCGTCACCGATCCACCCAGGCGCTGCAGCTCAGCCAGGTATTCCGGGCCGCTGCGCAGGCGCTGGTACCGGGCCAGGCGCTGCTGGTATTCGGCATCCCAGTAGTTCTCGGCGCGCTCCGGATAGGCGTTGAGGCCGGCGCGGCTCCACATGGCCAGGTCGGCCTGCACTTCGGCGCGCGACAGGGCGCGGCCGGCGGTGGCGGGCTCGGCCCCGAACCAGGTCTCGCTGGAGGCCGGCGCGGCCGAGGCCATGCCCGACCAGGAGGCAGCGGACAGGGCAACGATGGCGAGGATGTGCTTGGCGTGCTTCATGACGGTTCCTTTGTCAGATCGTGCAGCGCGTGATTGCGTTCTGCATGGCTGCAAGTCTCGTCCCGCGCCGCTTTCATGTAAGTGCCTAAACGCACATCTCCGTGCAATCTCCGCGCCGCGGCTCAGGGCCACTGCTGGGCGGGCCGCGCCACCTGCAGCACCTGCAGCGGCGCCGAGCGTCCGCGCACCTGAACCTCGTGCGGCGGGCCCAGGCCGGACGCCCGGCCGGCGAGCCGCGCGACCTCCAGCGACAGCACCAGGCGCACCTGTGCGCTCTTGGTGTATTCCTGGAGGCGGCTCGCTGTGTTGACCACCTCGCCCACGGCCGTGAACGTGGTGGTGCGCTCGAACCCCACGCGCCCGACCACGGCGCGGCCCGCGTGCAGGCCGATGCCGAAGTCCAGCGGCTGGCCGAACTGCACCTCGAAGCTCGCACCCCATTCCTGCATGCGCCGATCGATGAGCACGCTGGCATGGATGGCCTGCCTGCAGGCCGTGGCCAGGTCCGTCTCCAGGCCGAAGATGGCCATCACGCTGTCGCCGATGAACTGATTGGCCAGGCCGCCGCCATCGCGCACGGCCTGGCCCACGGTCTCGAAATACTGGTCCAGCACCCAGGACAGGTCCACGGGCCATTGGCGCTCGGACAGGCCGGACCAGCGCCGCAGGTCCACGAACAGGATGGCGACCTCGCGCTCCTCGCCATGGCGCCCGTCCTGCGCCGCGGCCGGAGTACGGAACAGCGGCACCACGGTGATATCGCCCATGGGCCGCAGCTGGCAGGCCAGGCGCACATCGGCGGGCGCCTTCACGCGCTCCAGCGTCAGGCGCTCGGCGCGACGGGGCTCGGGCAGGTGGGCTGGCGGACCGCTGACGCGCACGCGGCAGGTGGAGCAGCGCGCCTTGCCGCCGCACAGCGAGAGATGGGCGATACCATGCTCGCGGCTGGCCTCCAGCACGCTGAGGCCGCGCGGCACCTGGATGCTGCGATCCGGATACCGCAATTGCACCAGGCCCTGACCGCCCGAGCGCGCGCGCATCAGTCGCCACAGCCCGCGCCCGGCCAGCGGCAGGGCCAGGATGGCCAGCCAGCCCTCGCGCAGCGCGGCCGTGATGTCGCGCAGCAGCAGGGCCGCCTCGGGCGAGGGGACGGGCGCCGCCGGCAGGACCGCTGCCCGGATCTCGCGCGCCATCGAAAGGATGCCCAGCGCAGCCAGCACGGGCAACAGCACGGCCCCGGTCAGCAGCAGCGGCTGCCAGCGCCGCCAGGCGGCATGCCGGCGCAAGGCCATGTGCAGGCCCAGGCACCCATGGATCCAGGCCGCGCACAGCAGCGCCAGCTGGACCGCCAGGCTCGACGGATTCCAGACCGAGCGCACGATGCGGGCATAGGAGGGCTCCACGGCCCAGATCTCCTGGGCCAGGCGCGTGGCCGGTACATGCAGGGCCAGCAGCAGGGGCAGGCCCAGGCCCAGCGCCAGGCGCAGCGCCTCCAGCGCCGGCATGCGCAGGCTGCGCCGCTGCCACAGCGCGTGCAGCGCCAGCGCCAGGTGCGTGGCCAGCGCGCCATACAGCAGGACGGTGCCGGGCAGGGAACGCCACAGCCCATGGATGGCCGCGCGCGCGGCCTCGGCCGTGTTCAGGGAAACCAGGCCCAGCGCGTGGTTGGCCAGGTGCAGGGCCGCATACGCCCACAGCACGAGGCCACTGGACCAGTGAAGGCTGCGAAGAGCGGGAAGATCCGGACGGAAGACGCGGGCCATGGGTGAGGGGAGGGAGCGCCGGTGCGCGCAGGTCGATAATCGGCGCAAACCTGCCGCCGGTCCAGGCTTTTTGTTCTCCCCCTCCCCGTTTGGTTCCATGGCTTCACCGACTCCCCGCCCGCCTGCGCCCTCGGGCTTCGCCCTGCGCCGCATCGCTCTGTTCGAGGGGCTGGCCGACACCTGCCTCGCCCGCATCGCGGCCGACTGCGACTGGCGCCAGCTCGACGCCGGCCAGCCCGTGTTCAGCCGCTGCTCCACGGGCAGCGATGTGTTCTTCCTGGCCACCGGCCGCGTGCGCATCACCACCTACTCGCCCGGCGGGCGCGAGGTCAGCTTCCGCGACCATGAGGCCGGCGAACATTTCGGACACCTTGCGGCCATCGACGGCCATGCGCGCTCCACCGATGTGCTCACGCTGCAAGCCTCGCTGCTGGCCAGCCTCTCGCGCGAGGCCTTCCTGGCCCTGCTGGCGCGCGAGCCGGCCGTCGCCATGCGCGTGATGGTCGATCTGGCCGGGCTGGTCCGCCGGCTGACCGACCGCGTCATGGAACTGAGCACGCAGGGCGTTCCCACCCGCCTGCATGCCGAGCTGCTACGCCTGGCGCAGGCGGCCGGCGTGGCAGCCGACAACACGGCCCGGCTGGAGCCGGCACCATCGCATGCCATGCTGGCCAGCAAGATCAGCACCAACCGCGAACAGGTCACCCGCGAGCTGGGCGCTCTGGCGCGGCGCGGCCTGCTGCGCAAGGAGGGTCGGCAGGCGCTGCTGGTCACCGATGTACGGGCGCTGCAGGCGCTGATGGCGCCACTGCCCTGATCCCCTGCGGCTCAGGCCGGCCGCATCCGCCAGCCCGTGGGCGAGAACTCCAGCCGGTCCGTCAGCGCGATCCGGGCGAGGAAGCTCTCGTCGTGCGAGACCACGACCAGCGCGCCTTCATGGCTGCACAGCATGGCCTCCAGCGCCTGCAGCGAGGGCAGGTCCAGGTGGTTGCAGGGCTCGTCCAGCAACAGGAGCTGGGGTACCGGATCGCCGTGCAGGGCGCAGGCCAGCGCCGCCTTCAGCCGCTCGCCGCCGCTGAGCTGCGCGCCCGTCAGCGCCAGCGTCTGCGGCCCCAGGCCCAGCTGCGCCAGCCGTGTGCGCAGTTCGTCCTCGGCCACGGCGGGACAGGCCTGGCGCAGCAGCTCCAGCACGGGGCGCCGTGCGTCCAGCCGGGCCAGGCGCTGGTCCAGATAGGCGAAGGGCACGAATCGCTGCGCCCGACCGGCCAGGGGCAGGCATCGCCCTGCCATCACATCGAGCAGTCGGGTCTTGCCACAACCGTTGGGCCCGACGATGGCCAGCCGCTGGCCGCCGCGCAGCGTCAGGCTGACCGGCCGGCATGCATGCGAGAACGGCGGCACCACCTCGTCCAGCAGCGCCACCACGCGCTGGCCTGCGCCAGCCGCCACGGGCAGCCCCTGGAGGTGGATGTGCGCGGCCTGTTGCACCTGCAGCGCCGCCTCGCGCACGCGCTCGTCCAGCTGCTCGCGCGCGGCCGCGTGCTGCTGGCGCAGCCGCCCGGCCGAGCCTTCGCTGCGCTCCTTCTGGCGGTCGAGCAGGATGCGCGCCTGGTTGGCCTCCTGGTCATGGCGCCGGCCGCGGGCCTGGCGACGTTCCTGGCGCTCCTGTTGCGCGCGCAGCTGCTGCGTTTCGCGGCGCCGCTCCAGCTTGCGCTGCTCCAGCTGCCCGCTGGCCTGGGCCCGTTCACGTTCCCGGGCCTCGGCATAGAAGGAATATCCGCCGCCGTAGCCACGCAGGCCCGACGGCGACAGCTCGACGATGCGCTCCATGCCTTCGAGCAGTGTCCGGTCATGGCTGACCACGATCAGGCCACGCGGCCAGCGCCGCAGTTGCTGCACGAGTGCGGCACGGCTGCCCTGGTCCAGGTGGTTGGTGGGTTCGTCCAGCACCAGATGGCCGGCTTCGGACAGCAGCGCGCCCGCCAGTGCCACGCGCATGGCCTCGCCACCGCTGAGCGCATGGCCGGGCGTCTCGGGGTGCAGCCGACCCAGGCCTGCCAGCTCCAGCTGGGCCTGCAGACGCTGGCGCAGGTCCCAGCGGTCGGCCAGCAGCTCGAAGTCGCGCGCGTCGGCGCTGCCGCCTTCGATACGGGCCAGGGCATCGAAAGCCTCCCGCAGCCCGGCCAGCGCCGCCACCGAAGGCTGGTCATGCCAGTCCGTGCGCTGCGCCAGGTACAGCACGCCGGCCGTGCGCAGGCAACGGCCCTGCGAGGGTTCATCCAGCCCCGCCAGGATGCGCGCCAGCCGGGACTTGCCCACGCCATTGCGCCCCACCAGGCCGGTGCGGCGCAGGTCGAAGCTTTCGGAAAGATCGGAGAAAAGGGTTCTGCCGTCGGGCAGTACGCAGGAGACGCCGTCCAGCGTGATGGTGGTATTTGTCATGGTGCAGGTCATGGATGCCAACGCAGTTCCTTGCCATCTCGCATGCATTGCGCATGCCGTGGGCAGGGGCGGGAAAAGCGGGCCGCGGAAGACGCGGCGGCATCAATGGCGCATGGGACGAATACCTCCTGGCAAAGAAAAATGAAGTTGCGATTATAGAAATCACGGACCCAGCGCACAACCGCCACCGCCTTCCTGCACCGGCCCGCTCGGATCAGGCTCGGCGGACGCACCTGGGCCATATGCAGGCGGTGCCGACGTCACGGCATGGGCCGCCACGGGCCGGTCGGCGCCGGCCGGGCCGCCGCCTTCCAGGGGAGATGTCGCCGGGCGGCCGTGAAAACACAGGGCATTGATCGCGATCCACAAAGGCATGTTCAAGTTCCGGAGTCGGCAGGGGGCGGTGGCCGGCCCGCGCTGCTGCGCGGCCCGGCGATGCGCCGCTGCCATTCGAGGACGAAGACGAAGAAGACAGGCACGAAGAACACGGCCAGCAGCGTGCCGCTGACCATGCCGCCGAACACGCCCGTGCCGATGGCGTGCTGGGTTTCCGCGCTGGCGCCCGAGGCCAGCATCAGCGGCACCACGCCCAGCGCAAAGGCCAGCGAGGTCATGAGGATGGGCCGCAGTCGCAGCCGCGCCGCGTTGACGGCGGCCTCGCGCAGGCCCTGGCCCTGCTCGCGCAGCTGCTTGGCGAACTCCACGATCAGGATGGCGTTCTTGGCCGACAGGCCGATGATGGTGATCAGGCCCACCTTGAAGAACACGTCGTTGGGCATGCCGCGCAACAGCACGGCGGCCACGGCACCCAGCAGGCCCAGGGGCACCACCAGCATCACCGACAGCGGGATGGACCAGCTCTCGTACAACGCGGCCAGCACCAGGAAGACCACCAGCATGGACAGTGCCATGAGCAGCGGCGCCTGCGCCGCCGACTGGCGCTCCTGCAGCGACTGCCCGGTCCAGGCCACGGCAAAGCCCTGGGGCAGTTGGGCGACGAGCCGTTCCATCTCGGCCATGGCCGCGCCGCTGGACGTGCCCGGCGCGGGCGTTCCCGAGATGCGCGAGGCCAGGAAGCCCTGGTAGCGCACCAGCTGCAGCGGCGTCTCGGACCAGACCGGCGTGGCGAATTCGGACAACGGCACCATGCCGCCAGAGGCATTGCGCACGTTCAGTCGGAGCACGTCATCGACCTGCATGCGCGCGGGCGCATCGGCCTGCACGATGACCTGCTGCATCCGCCCCGCGTTCGGAAAATCGTTGACATACAGCGATCCCATGGCGGTGGACAGCGTGTCGCTGATCGCCTCGAACCCCACGCCCAGGGCCTGGGCCTTCTGGCGGTCGATCTCCAGGCGCACGCTGGTACCCGAGGGCAGGCTGTCCTGGTAGGCCGAACCCAGCACGCTGCTGGCCCCGGCCAGCGCCAGCAACTGGTCGGTGGCCGACTTGAGCGCGGCATGGCCCTGGCCCATGCGATCTTGCAGGTACATGGTGAAGCCGGACGAGGTGCCCAGCTCGTCGATGGCTGGCGGCTGCAGCACCATGATGGCCCCCTCGGGCGCATGCTCCATGGCCTTTTGCGCCAGCGCGACTTCCTCGCCCGCCGTGGCGCCGTCGCGCCGGTCCCAGTCCTTGAGCGTGGTGAAGGCCATGGCCGCGTTCGGCCCCGAGCCCGCGAAGCTGAAGCCCAGCACCGAGATGCTGGAGGCGATGCCGGGACGCGACGCCACATGCTCCTCATAGCGCTTGACGATGTCCAGCGTGCGCTCGGCCGTGGCATCGGCAGGCAGCTGGATGGAGGCCATGAAGTAGCCCTGGTCCTCCTCGGGCAGGAAGGCCGAGGGCAGCTGGCGCAGCGCGAAGACCAGGATGGCCACGATGGCGACGAACAGCAGCATCATGCGCCCCGTGCGCCTGACCAGGGCCGTGACATGGGCCTCGTAGCGGCAGGTCAGCCGCTCGAAGCCGCGGTTGAACCAGCCGAAGAAACCCTTTTTCTCATGGTGGCCTGCCGCCACGGGCTTGAGCAGCGTGGCGCACAGCGCGGGCGTCAGGCTCAGGGCCAGGAAGGCGGAGAACAGGATGGACACCGCCATGGACAGCGTGAACTGCTGGTAGATCACGCCCACCGATCCGCTGGCGAAGGCCATGGGAATGAACACCGCCGTCAGCACCAGCGTGATGCCGATGATGGCACCCGTGATCTCCTTCATCGCCTTGATGGTCGCCTCGCGCGGGGACAGGCCCTCCTCGGCCATGAGGCGCTCCACGTTCTCGACCACGACGATGGCGTCATCCACGATGATGCCGATGGCCAGCACCATGCCGAACATGGTCAGCACGTTGATGGAAAAGCCCGCCGCCAGCATCACGGCAAAGGTGCCCAGCAGCGCCACGGGCGCCACGATGGCCGGGATCAGCGTGTAGCGCAGGTTCTGCAGGAACAGGTACATCACCAGGAACACCAGCACCATGGCCTCGACCAGGGTCTGCACCACCTTCTCGATGGAGATCTTCACGAAGGGCGCGGTGTTGAACGAGATGGTGTGCTCCATGCCCTGGGGCAGCATGCCGGACAGCTCGGCCATGCGCGCCTGCACGGCGGCGGCCGTGCGCACGGCGTTGGCGCCCGGCGACAGCTGCACCGCGGCATTGGTGGCGGGCTTGCCGTCCCCGCGGTTGGAGAAGGCATAGGACTGTGCGCCCAGCTCCACGCGCGCCACGTCGCCCAGCACCAGGCGCGAGCCGTCGGCGTTGGCGCGCAGCACGATGGCGGCGAACTGCTCGGGCGAGGTCAGTTGGCCCTGCACCGTCAGCGGCGTGGTCACACGCTGGCCCGGCACCGTGGGCGAATCGCCCACGCGGCCCGGTGCGATCTGCATGTTCTGCTGCCGGATGGCCTGGGTCAGGTCCTCCATGGACAGACCGTAGGCGATCAGCCTGGCCGGATCGACCCACACACGCATGGCGCGCTCGGTGCCGAACAGCTGCACGCGGCCCACGCCCTCGATGCGGCGCAGCTCCTCGACGATGTTGCGCGCCATGTAGTCGTTCAGCGCCAGCTCGTCGAACTCGCCCCCTGGCGAGACCAGGCCCACCAGCAGCAGAAAGCTGGACGTGGCCGACTCGACCTGCAGGCCGTTCTGGCGCACGGCCTGCGGCAGGCGCGGCTCCACGGCCTTGATGCGGTTTTGCACGTCGACCTGGGCCAGTTCGGGATTGGTGCCGGGCTTGAAGGTGGCCTTGATCTCCGCGGAACCCGAGGTGTCCACCGAGGATTCGAAGTACAGCAGGTGCCGGACACTGGACAGCTCGCGCTCGATCAGCGAGACCACGGAGTCGTTGAGCGTCTTGGGCGTGGCGCCCGGATAGGTGGCGTACAGGCTCACCGTGGGAGGCGCCACCGTGGGATAGCGCGAGATGGGCAGTTGCGGAATGGCGAGCACGCCCAGCAACACGATGAACAGCGCGATGACCCAGGCGAAGACGGGCCGGTGAATGAAGAACTGAGGCATGTACGCGAGGCCTGGAGGTCAGTGCGCGGGCGGCGCACGGCAGAAAAGGAGAATGTTCAAAACCGATGGCCCTGTGTGCGATCGGGATGCAAATGCAGATTGCCAGAAAGCACGGGGATGGTGGAAACTGCGGCTGGCGCGGCTGCGGCCCCCGGCGATCTGCCATCGGGGCCATTCATCCATGAAGCCGCCATGACTCCCACTCAGCTCATACAGCTCAACGGCACAGCCGCTGTGACTTCATATTCATCGATTTGTTTCGCATGCCGGCCATTCACGGCGGCACAGGGAAACAGCTTGCGGTCCTTCGATGGCATTTCGACCCAAGAAATGTGGAAGAACGATGGAGATGGACACAGGCTGCGCCGCGATCCAAAAATGGCTTCTATCATTGCCCAGCCCTTGCCTTTCCAGCCGTCGACATCGCTGATCCTCGTCGCCGAGGACGAACCCGAGATCGCAGACATCCTGTGCGCCTACCTGGCCCGCAGCGACCTGCGCACCGTTCACGCCGCCGATGGCCAGCAGGCCCTTGAACTCCATCACCATTTGAAACCCGATCTCGTTCTTCTCGATGTGCAGATGCCACGCCTGGATGGTTGGCAGGTGCTGTCCGAAATACGCCGGCGCGGCGATACGCCGGTCATCATGCTCACGGCCCTGAACCAGGATGTGGACAAGCTCATCGGCCTGCGCATGGGCGCCGACGACTATGTGGGCAAGCCCTTCAACGCGGCCGAGGTCGTGGCGCGCGTGCAGGCCGTGCTGCGCCGCTCGGGCCTGGCCCAGAGGCGCGACACGCAGCTGCTGCAGGCCGGCCCCTTCCGCGTGGACCTGGAAAGCCGCGAAGTCTCCGTGCAGGTGCAGGGAGCCACGCATGTGCCCGATCTCACCGTGACCGAATTCAACCTGCTGGCCAGCCTGGTGCGCTCGCCGCGGCGCGTGTTCAGCCGCGCCGAGCTGCTGCTGGGCTGCCTGCCCGAAGGCCATACGCTGGAGCGCACCGTGGACAGCCACATCAGCAAGCTGCGCAAGAAGCTCGAAAGCCTGGGACTGCAAGGCATGCCCGTGGGCGTGCGCAGCCTGGGCTACCGGCTGGGGCTGGATCCATGAGGGTCGCGCCCGCCCGCAGTCCCCTGCCGGGACAGGCCGCAGGCCGAAGGATGCTGTCATGAGCACGGCGGCCGGCCTGCGCCGGCAGGTGGTGCTGACCATGTCCGTGGTCACGCTGGCCGTGGTCATGCTGTGCGTGCTGGGCTCCTATGCCTTCTATGCGCTGCTGCTGACCTTCCACCCGGCCAGCGTCTCCGACGGCTGGATGCCCTCCAGCGTGGAGCTGGCCTGGGTGCTGCTGACCCTGGTCGTGGCCCTGCTCATCGCCATCTTCGTGGCCACGCGGCTGTCGCGGCGCATCCTGCCTTCGCTGGACTCCGTGGCGATCAGCCTGCGCCAGCTGGCCCAGGGCGACCTGTCGGCGCGCGCCAGCACCGATGGCCGCGCCCTGCACGAGGCGGCCCAGCTGGTGCACGACTTCAACCTGCTGGCCCAGCGGCTGGAGGGCATGGCCAAGGAGCGTGCCTTCTGGAGCGCGGCCATCGCCCATGAGCTGCGCACGCCCGTCACCATCCTGCGCGGACGGCTCCAGGGTCTGGCCGACGGCGTCTTCGAGCCTGGCAGGGACATGCTGGCCAGCCTGATGACCCAGGTCGAGGGGCTGACCCGCCTGATCGACGACCTGCGCCTGCTGGGCCTGCAGGAGAACGGCCACCTGCAACTGCAGCTGGAGCAGACCTGCCTGGCCGGCGAGATCCGCTCGGTGGCGCTGGCCGTGGGCCCTGCGCTGGAGCAGGCGGGCCTGCAACTGGCGCTGGAGCTGGACGAGCAGCCCGTGGTCTGCGACCCCGTGCGCATACGCCAGGCCTTGCTGGCCCTGCTGGAGAACGCCATGCAGCATGCCCAGCCCGGCCCCCTGCTCGTGGCCGCCCGCGTACGCCAGGGGCTGTGCACGGTACAGGTGGAAGACAGCGGGCCCGGCGTGGCCGCCGATCTCGCCCCGCGCATCTTCGAGGCCTTCCAGCGCGGTGAAGGCAACCGCGCCAAAAGGGCCGGTAGCGGCCTGGGGCTTGCCGTGGTGCAGGCCATCGCCCAGGCGCATGGCGGCCGGGCGCACTGCCTGGCGGGTGCCCGCGGCGGCGCCCGTTTCGAGCTGAGCTGGCCGGCCTGACTCCCGCGGCTCAGGCCGTGCCCGATGCCAGGCCCCGGGCCAGCTCCTGCGCCACCAGGTGGCGTGCGCCCCATGCCTGTGCCAGTGCCCTGGCCCGGCCCAGGCGCACGCGTCCGAATTCGAAATCCACGATGCCGGCCTGCCGAGCCGCCTGCGGCCGCGCGGGTTGCTCGCGCGTGCGGCCATCGGTGAGCAGCCACAGCCAGCCTTCGCAGGCCTGCCCGTCCGGTCCGGCTGCGCAGTGGCGCTCCAGCAGCAGCCCGGCCCGTTGCACGGCGGCCTGCAACGGCGTTCCGCCACCGCCGCCTATGGGCGCTATCCAGCCATCGTTCCATGCCGCCGCCTTGCGCGGTGGCAGGCGCAGCTCCACCTGCGTGCCGGCAAAGCAGATCAGCGCGACCTGCTCGCGCCGCCGATAGGCCTCGTCCATCAGTGCCAGCAGCACGCCCTTGGCCCGCGCCAGCGCACCGCCGGCCGCCATCGAGGCCGAGCAATCCAGCACGAAGCAATGCAGCCGCGTTCCCTGCGGCGGCTCGCTGCGCCGGCGCAGGTGCTGCGGTCGCAGCGCGGCGCTGCCGCGCGCGGCCAGGGTACGCGGCCAGTCCCAGCCGCCCGTGGCCGGACCACCGGCCGGGGCCTGCGCCAGGCGCGGCTGGCCAGGCATGGGAGGGCCCGCCCCCGCGTCCTTTGCCTGCTGCACAGGACCACGGGGGCTCAGGCTTTTTTTGCGAAAGGCGCTCCCGCCTCGCCTGCCAGCAGCGCCGGCAAGGGCATGCGCAGCATGCCCACGGGCTCGGGCGGCATGGCACCCCAGTCGGCCTCGCAGGAATGGCCATCGCCGGGGCCGCTGGTCGTGGTCGCGCCCCCGTCCGGGGTACGGGCCTGCGACGGCGGTGGTGGCTGCTGCGAGGACGGCTGCGAGGGCGGTTGTGCGGGCGGCTGCGGCGCGCCCGGCTTGCGCCGGTGCGCCAGCACCAGCTCTGCCACGGCCTGCACATGGGCAGGCGCCACGGCCGCATCGCCCAGCCAGGCAGCCCAGGCGCGCGCCGCGCGCAACAGCACCAGGTCGGCGCGCAGGCCGTCCACCTGGGCGGCGATGCACAGCGCGCCTGCGGCCTGCAGCACCTCGTCGGACCAGGGCAGCGCACCGGGCGCGGCCAGCCGCTGGCGCGCGGCACCCAGTTGCGCAGCCAGTGCGGCCTGGGCCTGGGCATGGCGTGCGCGGAAGGCCTGGGGATCGGCATCGAACTGCAGCCGTGCGCGCACGATGGCCTGGCGCTCGGCCGGGTCCTGCACATTGGCCAGCCGCACGCACAGGCCCAGGCGGTCCAGCAGCTGCGGGCGCAACTGCCCCTCCTCGGGATTCATGGTGCCCACCAGCACGAAGCGCGCCGCGTGGCGGTGCGAGATACCGTCGCGCTCGACCACGTTGACGCCGCTGGCGGCCGCATCCAGCAGCACGTCGACCAGGGCATCGGGCAGCAGGTTGATCTCGTCCACGTAGAGCAGGCCGCCGTGGGCGCGCGCCAGCAGGCCGGGCGCGAACTTCAGCGCATGGCCGGCCATGGCCTGGCCCAGGTCCAGCGAGCCGGCCAGGTGCTCCAGCGAGGCACCCAGCGGCAGGGTGACGAAGGGCGCGCCGTCCATCAGCTCGGCCAGGGCGCGCGCGGCCGTGGACTTGGCCGTGCCGCGCGGGCCTTCGACCAGCACGCCGCCAACCTGCGGGTCGATGGCCGCCAGCAGCAGGGCCTGGCGCAGCGCGGGCTGGCCCGCGATGGCGGCGAAGGGGAACAGCGGCGGCAGGCCGGGCTGTTGTGCGGTGTTCGGGAAATCGGTCATGCCGGCCGTCCTTCGAGATGTTGTTCCTGGTCCAGCAGCAGGTCTTCGAGCTGCTGGCGGTAGCCGCCGGGCTGCTCCCACAGGCCGCGCTGCATGGCTTCGAGCAGGCGCTCAAGCATGTCGCGCAGGGCCTGGGGATTGTGCCGCTGCAGGAAGTCGCGCGTGGCCTCGTCCAGCACATAGGCATCGGCCACCAGGGCGTAGTGGTGGTCGCCCACCTGCTGGGTGGTGGCATCGAAGCCGAACAGGTAGTCCACGGTGGCCGCCATCTCGAAGGCGCCCTTGTAGCCGTGGCGTTTCGCCCCGTCCATCCACTTGGGATTGGTGACGCGCGAGCGCACCACGCGGGCGATCTCCTCCTTGAGCGAGCGCACGCGCGGCTGGGCCGGGTCGGCATGGTCGCCGTGGTAGAGCGCGGGCTGGCGGCCCGACAGGTGGCGCACGGCCGAGGCCATGCCCCCCTGGAACTGGAAGTAGTCGCCCGAGTCCAGGATGTCGTGCTCGCGGCTGTCCTGGTTCTGGGCCACCACGTCGAGTTCGCCCAGGCGGCGGCGCAGCGCATCGCCTGCGGGCACGCCTTCGGCATCCTGGCCATAGGCATGCTGGCTCCAGCCCAGGTAGGCCTGGGCCAGGTCGGCATCGCCCTGCCATTCGCCGCTCTGGAACAGCGCGCCCAGGCCCGAGCCGTAGTGGCCGGGCGGCGCGCCGAACACGCGCCAGCCGGCCTGGCGGCGCGCCTGCGCGGCCTCCATGCCCTGCGCCGCCAGTTCGGCGGCCTCGGCCAGGATGCGCGCGCGGATGGGGTTGTCCTCGGCATCCTCCTCCTGCGCCGCCACGGCCTGCACGGCCGCATCGAACATCTGCACGGCGCCCGGAAAGGCGTCGCGGAAAAAGCCCGAGATGCGCAGCGTCACATCCACGCGTGGCCGGCCCAGGCCCACGCGCGGCACGACCTCGAAATCCACCACGCGCTGGCTGCCCGGCGCCCACTTGGGGCGCACGCCGATCAGCGCGAAGGCCTGGGCGATGTCGTCGCCGCCCGTGCGCATGGTGGCCGTGCCCCAGACCGACAGGCCCAGGGTGCGCGGATAGTCGCCATGCTCCTGCAGGTAGCGCTCGATCAGCCGGCGCGTGGCCTGCTGGCCCAGTTCCCAGGCGGCCTGGGTGGGGATGGCGCGCGTGTCCAGCGTGTAGAAGTTGCGCCCCGTGGGCAGCACGTCGGGCCGGCCGCGCGAGGGCGAGCCGCTGGGCCCGGGCGGCACGAAGCGGCCCTGCAGGCCGCGCAGCAGTTGCTCCAGCTCCTGGCCGCCGCAGGCATCCAGCGCGGGGGCCAGCACGGCATGGACATGGTCCAGCGCGGTCTCGGTGCGGGGGCCTTGTGCTGCGGCCTGGGCCTCGCCGTCGAGCAGGCGCTGGGCCAGCAGCTCCAGGCGCTCGCGCGTGTCGCCCTCGTGGCGCCAGGGTTCATCGCTGACGGATTGCAGCGCCTCGGGCCGCGCGCCGCGCCAGGGCCTGGCGGCCTCGATGCGCAGGGGGTCGAAGGCCTCGTCGCCCAGCAGGTCGGCGGCCAGCGCGTTGAGCAGCCCGGGGAAATTGCCCGAAGGAAAGCGCGCCAGCGCCAGCAGCGTATCGCGCCGCTGGCGCCCCGCGGGCGAGGCGCCGAAGACATGCAGGCCGTCGCGGATCTGCGTCTCCTTGAGTTCGCACAGATAGGCGTCGATGCGTTCGAGCAGCGCATCGTCGTCCCGGGCCGTCTCGGGTGCCAGGTCCAGTTCGCGGTCCAGGTGCTGGCGGCGCACGGTGTCCAGGATCTGGCCGCGCAGCAGCAGCGCGCGGCGGGCGTCGACCAGCAGGGCGTCGTAGTACTCGTCCACCATCCGCTCCAGATCCTGCAGGGGGCCATGGTTCTCGGCGCGCGTCAGCGGCGGCATCAGGTGGTCGATGATCACGGCCTGGCTGCGGCGCTTGGCCTGGGCGCCTTCGCCGGGGTCGTTGACGATGAAGGGGTACAGGTGGGGCAGCGGGCCGAGGATGGCGTCGGGCCAGCAGGCCTGGGACAGCGCCAGGCTCTTGCCCGGCAGCCATTCGAGGTTGCCGTGCTTGCCCACATGGACCACGGCGTCCACGGCGAAGCGGTCGCGCAGCCAGAAGTAGAAGGCCAGGTAGCCGTGCGGCGGCACCAGCTCGGCGTCGTGGTAGCTGGCGTAGTCCTGCGGTCCGGCGCCCGCCAGCACGCGCGCCGGCTGGATGCCCACGAAGACATGGCCCAGGCGCAGGCCGGCGATCATGAAGCGGCCCTGGCGCAGCAGGGGGTCGGCCTCGGGCGCGCCCCAGCGCGTCGTGATGGCCTCGGCCATGCCGGCCGGCAGCGCGGCCAGGCGCGCGCGGTAATCCTCCAGCGCGTAGCTTTGCCAGGCCGGGCGCAGCGGCCACCGGGCGGGGTCGTTGGCAATGCCCTGCTGCAGGGTGCGCATCAGCGCCTCGCCGTCGGCGGGCCGGTGTGCCGGATCGCCCAGGTCATGGCCTTCGGCGGCCAGGCGCTGCAGGATGGCGATCACCGAGGCCGGCGTGTCCAGCCCCACGCCGCTGCCGATGCGCCCCTCGCTGCCCGGGTAGTTGGCCAGCACCAGGGCCAGGCGGGTGTCCTGCGCGGGCAGGCTGCGCAGCCGGCACCAGCGCCAGGCCAGCTCGGCCACGAAGTCCACGCGGTCGGGCTCGGGCTGGTAGGCCACCACGTCGGCCTGGGTGACGGGGCAGCGATGGGACAGGCCCTTGAAGCTGATGGCGCGCGTGATGATGCGGCCGTCCATCTCGGGCAGCACCACCTGCATGGCGATGTCGCGCGGGCGCAGGCCCTGGCTGTCGGCCCACCAGTCCTCGCGGTTGCCGCCGCTCGCGATCACCTGCAGCACGGGCGCGTCGCCGGCCAGGGCCGAGCCCGCTTCCAGCGACGAGAAGGCCGTGGTGTTGAGCACCAGTTGCGCGGCGTGGTCCGCGCACAGCTGCTGGAAGGTGGCCAGGCACAGCGGGTCCTTGAGCGAATCCAGCGCCACGGGCAGCGGATTCATGCCGCGCCGCTGCAGGGCCACGGCCATGGCGTCGAAGGCCGCCGTGTTGCCGGCCAGCAGGTGGGAACGGTAGAACACCAGGGCCACCGTGGGCGCGCCCGCCGTCCAGGTGCGGCGCAGGTCGTCGATGCCGGCCACGGCGTGGGCCTGCACGCCGGCATCGGCGCACAGCGCGGGCGGCACATGCACCGCCGCCTGCGGCAGCGTGCGTGGCGGCAGCGGGGCATCGCCCTGGTCCAGCCCGTGGTACACGACCGCCTTGAGGAACTCGCGCGCATTGGCCGCGCCGCCCGAGCGCAGGTACTGCCACAGCTGGCGGCAGGCCGATGCCGGCAGCGTGCTGCGCGCCAGCAGCTGCGGGTCTTCCTGCAGGTCGCCCGAGAACATGGCCAGGCGCTGGCCCCTGCGGCGCGCCAGCGCGCCGATCTGTTCGATGCCGTAGGGCCAGGCCGATTCCGAGCCCAGGTGATCGACGATGACCACGCGCGCATGGCGCAGCACCTCGTCCACATACAGGTCCAGCGAGGCCGGCTGGCGCAGGTACAGCAGATTGGCCACGCGCACCGAGGGGAAGCCGCCGGGCTCGCCGGCCAGCGCCTGCATGGCCGAGGACAGCAGGGCCAGCGTGGTGTCGGCCGAACTCAGGATGACGATGTCGGCCGGCGTCTGGTCGAGGCGGGTGACGATGCTCTCGTCCTCGACGAAGCCACCGGGGCGCGTGGACAGCAGGTGCATTGGGACAGTTTCAGTACGGAAATTTGGGAGAGATGGTGCGGGGCGCGGCGCCACAAATTACCACGGCCTCACTCCAGGGACGCCGAGCAAGAGCCGCCTCGCGGCGAGGGCGTCGTCCCCCTCCCGCGTGCGAGAGAGGGGGAAGCGGCGCAGCCGCTCAGGGGGTGACACCTTCCAGGCCACTGCGCAGCGCTGCTTCGTCAAGGTCTTGTCCGATGAACACGAGGCGCGTGCCGCGCTGTTCGCCTTCGCGCCAGGCACGGTCAAAGTGATGGTCGAAGCGGCGGCCCACGCCCTGCAGCAGCCAGCGCATGGGCTTGCCCGGGATCTCGGCAAAGCCCTTGACGCGCAGGATGGCCTGCTGCGCCACCAGCGATTCCAGCGCGGCCAGCAGGCGGTCGCGGTCCACGGCGGGCAGATCGATCACCAGCGAGTCGAACTCGTCGTGGTCATGGTCCTCGTCATGGTCGTGGTGGCTGACGCGCTGGTCGATGGTGGCCTCGGCCGCCTTGGCCTGGCCCAGCAGCACGTCCAGCGGCAGGCGGCCCTGGGCGGCCTGCACGATCTTGACCTCGGGCGGCAGTTCCTCGCGCACCAGGGCCTCGACCTGGGCCAGGGTGGCCGCATCGACCAGGTCGGACTTGTTGAGCACCACCAGGTCGGCCGCACCCAGCTGGTCCTCGAACAGCTCGTGCAGCGGCGACTCATGGTCCAGGTTGGGGTCGGCGCGGCGCAGCTCGTCCACGGCCTGGGGGTTGGCCGCGAACTGGCCGCTGGCGGCGGCCGGCGTGTCCACCACGGTGACCACGGCGTCCACCGTGAACACGTTGGCGATCTCGGGCCACTGGAAGGCCTGGACCAGGGGCTTGGGCAGGGCCAGGCCCGAGGTCTCGATGATCACGGCGTCGATCTGGTCGCGGCGCTCGGCCAGTTGCTTCATCACGGGGAAGAACTCTTCCTGCACCGTGCAGCACATGCAGCCGTTGGCCAGTTCGTAGAGCGCGCCTTCGCTCTCGTTGCCCTCCTCGTCGCAGCCGATGCCGCAGCCCTTGAGGATCTCGCCGTCGATGCCCAGCTCGCCGAACTCGTTGACGATGACGGCGATGCGCCGGCCTTCGGCGTTGTCCAGGATGTGGCGCAGCAGCGTGGTCTTGCCGCTGCCGAGGAAGCCGGTGACGATGGTGGCGGGGATCTTGGCGGTTTGCATGGGAAGTGCTCCAGAAGGGAAGAAGTCAGACAGTGGAGGAAGACAGGGCGGCTTGCAGCGAAGGAAGGACCTCTCTCGCAAAAAGCTCCATGCCCTGCATGGCCTGGGCATCGCTCCACAGGCCGTTGGCATTGAAGACGCAGCGCAGCTGGCGGATGCCCGTGCGCTCGCCCAGGGCGGTGATCTGGGCATGGCAGGCATCGGGCGTGCCATGGATGAATTGCTCGCGCAGCACGCGCTCCACGTCGATGGGCGGCACCTGATCGGCGGGAATCCCGCGCCGGCCCGCGAAGTACACGCGGCGCTGGACCAGCTGCGGCCACAGCGTGGCCAGTTGCGCCTGCACCGCCGCGTCATCGGCGCCTATGCAGACGTAGCGTGCCAGCGACGAGCGCGCGCGCAGGGCGCCGGCATCGCGCCCGCGCGCCTGCGCGGCGGCGTCCAGGCGTTCGAGCTGCGCGCCCTCGGGCGGTTCCAGGCTCAGCAGCAGCGGCAGGCCGTGGTCCACGGCAAAGCCCAGGGTCTCGGGCGTGGAGCCGGCGACATACAGGGGCGGATGGGGGCGCTGCACGGTCGCGGGCAGGGGCGGACGGTCCTCGAAGCGCCATGGCCCCGGACCCGAGGACACGGGCCGGCCGGACAGGGCATCCACCAGGATGCGGCAGGACTGCTCGAAGCGCTGGCGCGTGCCGTCCGCATCGATCTGCAGCGCCTGCAGGGCGGCAGGCTCCGTGCCCCGGCCCACGCCCACGTCGATGCGGCCGCCGCTTTGCAGGTCCAGCTGGGCGATCTCCTCGGCCAGCATCAGCGGATGGTGAAGGGGCAGCACCAGCACCGAGGTGCCCACGCGCAGCCGCTCGGTGCGCGCCAGCAGGGCGGCAGCCAGCAGCAGAGGCGAGGGATAGGGCCAGGGCGTGTCGGGCACGCGGAATTCGTTGAACCACACGCCCTCGAAGCCCAGGCGCTCGGCGCGCTCGAACAGCGCCAGGAATTCGCGGTGGCTGCCGCGCGTGGCCTCGCGCGTCCAGCCGGCCAGGTCGATGCGCATGGCTAGTCCTCCACTCTGAGCCGCGCCCGCAACAGGGTCTGCGGCGGCGCGTCTATGCGTTCGAAATCCACGCCGAAGACGGCGTCCAGTCCCGGCGCATGCAGCAGCTCGGCCGGTGTGCCGTCCAGCGCGATGCGGCCCTGGTCCAGCACGATGACGCGCTCGAAATGCTGCAGCGCCAGCTCCAGGTCGTGCATGACCACCAGCACCAGGCGCTCGCGGCCGCGCCGTGCCAGCGCCTGCACCAGGGCCAGGCGGTGGCGCACGTCCAGGGCTGCGCCGGGCTCGTCGGCCAGCAGCACGGGCGGGTCGGTGGCCAGCACCGTGGCCAGCAGGGCGCGCGCCTGCTCGCCGCCGGACAGCGTGGACCAGCGGCGTGCCGCGAAGTCCTGCAGTCCGGCCCGGGCCATGGCATTGCGCGCATCGCCCTGCCCCGCCAGCCGCATCTGCAGGAGTTCGGCCAGCGTCAGGTCCCAGTGCGGCGCAAAGCGCTGTGGCATGTAGCCGATGCGGCGTGCGCGTTCCGCCACGGGCAGCGCCAGGAGGTCCTGGCCGTCGAGCTGCACGCTGCCGCCATCGGGCGCCTGCAGCCCTGCCAGCAGCGACAGCAGGGTGGACTTGCCCGCGCCATTGGGTCCGACCAGGGCCACGGCGCCCCGCGCGGGCAGCCCCAGCGAGAGGCCATCGATCACGCTGCGGCCACGGCGGCGCAGCACCAGGTGGCGGGCCTGCAGACGGTGCGTGGAGACAGAGGAATGCACGTTCATGCCGACCTCAGCCTGCGCGCCAGCAGCACGATGAAGAAAGGCCCGCCCGCCACGGCCGTGACCAGGCCCAGCGGGATCTCGGCCGGCGGCAGCACGCTGCGCGCGATGGCATCGGCCAGCGTGACCACGATGGCGCCCGTCAGCGCCGATGCGGGCAGCACGGCGCGGTGCAGCGGCCCCACCAGCCAGCGCGCGATGTGCGGCGCCGCCAGGCCCACGAAGGCCACCAGGCCGCCATAGGCCACGGCCACGCCGACCACCAGGGAGCCGGCGAGCACCGCACGCGGCGTGAAGCGCGCCACGTCCAGGCCGAAGCCCTGGGCCGCGTCGGCGCCCAGGCCCAGCAGGTCCAGCCCGCGCGCCAGCGCCAGCGACACGCCCAGGCAGGCCGCCGAGGCCAGGGCCAGCAGGCCCAGCCCGCCCCAGGAGGGCGTCTGTATGCCGCCCAGCACCCAGCTGAGTACCACCTGCAGGCTCACGGTCTCGTCGGACAGCGCCAGCATCAGGAACGAGCGCAGCGCGCCCAGCATGGCCGCCAGGGCCACGCCGGCCAGCAGCATGCCGGCGGCGTCCAGCGCCCCGGCCACGCGCGCCACGGCCAGCACCAGCAGGGTCGAGCCCCAGGCCCCCGCAAAGGCCAGCGCGGGCAGGGTCAGGGATTGCGGCAAGCCCAGCGGGATCAGCAGGGCCACGGTGGCGCCCAGCGCCGCCCCGCCCGAGGCGCCCAGCAGATAGGGCTCGGCCAGCGGATTGCGGAACACGCCCTGGAAGATGGCGCCCGACAGGCCCAGCAGCGCGCCCACCAGGCCTGCGGCCAGCACGCGCGGCACGCGCCATTGCAGCAGCAGCCGATGGCGCAGGCTGTCCTCGCCCGCCACGGCGGCCCACAGGTCGGCCGGGCTGGCCCACTGGTGGCCCGCGCAGGCGGCCAGCAACAGGCTGGCCACAAGGAACAGGCCGGCGCAGGCCCAGGGGCGCCAGGTCGATGTCATGTGTTGCCCTTCGCCCAGGCGGCCGGATGCAGCCAGCGCGAGAATTTCTCGATGCCGTCGAAGGTGCGCGGCCCCGGAATCAGGAATTCGGCGCGCGCCACCGTGGTGGCCCGGCCACCGCGCACGGCGCGCAGGTCGCGCCAGCCGCGCTGGCCCACCAGGTCCTGCAGGGCCTCCTGCGTGCCGGCGAACAGCAGCACGTCGGGGTCGGCGGCCAGCACGGCCTCGGGCGAGACCTGGGGCACGGTGCCCAGGCCGTCGATGGCGAAGCGGCTGCCCGCGCGCAGCATGGCCTCGCCGGTATAGGTGCCGGGGCGCGCCACCAGCAGCATGCCGTTGCCCAGCCGGCCCGTCACCATGACGGTGCGCGCAAAGCGCTGCGACACGACGCGGCGGTCCACGGCGTCCAGCCGCGCCTGCAGCCCCTCGGCCAGCGCCTGGCCGCGCGCGGCCACGCCCGTGGCCAGGCCCACCAGGCGCAGATTGCCCATGACCTCGTCCAGCGTGCGGCTGAGCAGCACGATCACGGGCACGCCGATGCGCTCCATGGGATCGACCAGCTGGTGCGCGGCCTGGCGCGCGGGCGTGACGATGACCAGGTCGGGCCGGCGCGCGACCAGGGCATCGACCGAGAAACCCAGCCGCCCGCCCACCTTGGGAATGCGCTCCACGCCGGGCGGAAAGCGCGTGAAATCCTCCACGCCCACCACGCGGTCCAGCAGCCCCAGCGAGGCCACCAGCTCGGTGTTGGAGGAAAAGATGGAGACGATGCGCCGTGGCGGCGTGGCGATCTCCACGCGCCGGCCCAGCGCATCGTGCAGCACCACGGGCGCACCCTGCGCCCAGGCGCCGGACAGCCCGCCGGCCAGGGCCGCCGCAGCACCCTGGCGCAGCCATTGCCGGCGTGTGGAGCAGGATCGCCTCATGCCATGCCTCAGAACTCGGCCTGGAGGCCGACGACCAGTTCACGGCCCGCCATCGACGTTCCGCAGCCGCCATTCTGGTAGGCCGGATTGGCGATGCAGGGCTTGCGGTCCAGCGCGATGAAGATCGGATGGCGGTTGATGTCGAACAGGTTGTTCACGGCCGCGAACAGCTTGACGCCCGGCGTCACGCGGTAGTCGGCGCGCAGGTTCCAGACCGTGAAGGCGCCCTTGCGGTGGATGAATGTGCTGCCGGGCTCGCCCTGGGGGATGAGCAGCGCCTCTTCGGTGTCATACCACATGGGTCCGCGCAGCAGCGTGGCCAACTGCAGGCTCCAGTCGCCCTGCAGGCGCCCGCTGCCGCGCCCGTAGCGCAGGCCGGCCGAGGCCTCGTAGCGGTACATGCGCTGCACCTTGTCGGTGTTGGCCGAGGCCGCCGCGCCCTTGTCGCGCATGCTGAAGTGGTAGTAGCCGCCGGCCCAGGCCTTGAGCTGGTGGCCGGTCAGGTCCAGCGCCCGTGCCAAGTCCACATCGGCCTGCAGCTCCAGGCCGCGCGCCACGATGTCGGCCGCGTTGTTGGCGTAGTCCGAAGTATTGGTCGCGGCCCCGCGCGAGACCGTGATGATGCGGTCGCTGATGGTGTTCTGGAACAGGGCCGTGTCCACGCGCCAGCCGGGCTGCTGCAGCGTGGCGCCGACCTCGACCTGGCGGCTGCTCTCGGGCTTGAGGTTGGGGTTGCCGAAGGTGCGGCCGCCGCCGACGGCGGTGAAGTCGGAGGCCAGCTCGGTGGCCGTGGGCGCGCGAAAGCCTGTGGAGGCGGCGGCGCGCAGCGTCAGCTGCTGCGTGGCCTTCCAGGTGGCGCCGGCCGACCAGGTGTGGTTGTCGTAGTCGCGCGTGCTGCGCTGGGCCAGGGCCAGGTGGGGCGTCTCGTCGAAGCGCGTCGTGCCCCAGGTCTTGCGCAGGCCGGCGCGCAGGGTCAGGCGGTCGTCGAACAGCGTCTGCGCGTCCTCCAGGTACAGCGCATGCACCTGCTCGGTCTGGTTGTTGTCGTAGGGCGCGACCTGTCCGGAAGGGCCGCCCGGCATGGCCACGCGGAAACGGTCCGAACGCAGCCTGCTGCGCTCCCAGTCGAAGCCCATGAGCAGGTCGTTGGTCTGGCTCAGGCGCAGCCGGGGCTGGAAACGCAGGCCCGTGGCATCGAGCTGGCGGTGGTTGTAGTCGCGCGCGGTGCCGGGCACGGCGCTGTTGCCCGAGCGGATCACGGGCGAGGCCCAGTTGAACTCGTCGATGTCGGCCAAGCTGTACAGATGGGCCAGCCAGCTCAGGCGCTGGCCGGGCAGCGCACCCTCGTAGGTCAGGTCCAGCGAGCGGTTGCTGCGGTTGTCGCGGCTGTAGGTGTTGGCGCCCGATCCGCGAAAGCCCGCGTTGTAGATGCCGTCGGTGCGCAGCTTGAGTTCCACGCGGTGCAGCTCGTGCAGCTGCCAGCCCAGGGCGCCGCTGGCGCCGCGCCGCTTCCAGCCGGTGTTGTCCATGCGCGTGCCGCCGTCGCCCGATTCGTAGTCGCCGCGCCCGCCTGCGCTGACGCCGACGTACCAGTCGAAGCGCTCGTTGGCGCCGGCCGTCTGCGCATCGGTGCGCCACTGGTCCCACGACCCGGCCGAGACCTGGGCGCGCGTGCCGGGCGCCGTCGCCCCGGATTTCATGATGATGTTGACCACGCCGCCCATGGCCTGGCTGCCATAGATCACCGAGGACGGGCCGCGCACGATCTCGATGCGCTCCACGTCCGAGGGGCTGAGCTTGGACAGGTTGGCCGTGCCCGCGCGCCGGCCGTTGACCAGCACCAGCACCTGGCTGCGGAAGTCGCGCCCCTGGCCGTCGGTGGAGGCGCCGCGCAGGTTCATCGAGGTCTGGGCCGCCGTCCATTCGCTGAGAAAGCCCACGGCGTTCTCGGCCAGCAGGTCGGTGACCGAGCGCGCGCTGGAGCGCTCGATGGCCTCGCGGTCTATGGTCTGCGTGGTGCCCGCGATGCGGCTGCGGACCTCGGGGCGTGCCGTGGCCGTGACGAAGACGGCGTCCAGTGCGTCATCGGCGGACTGCGCCGGCTGAGCGGCGCCGGCCGCCGCCATGCAGCAGGCCAGAGACGCCGCGACCGCGAGTGGCCGCAGGGGGGAAAGAAGGGAAAGAAGGCCGGAAGGACCAGCAGCCCGGGAAGCGAAGCGCATGCGTTGAACCCAACTGCCCCGCTCACCCGCGGGGCCTATCGTCTGAACCTCGCCGGGCAGCGCGCACGCCGGAGCCGGCCACCGCAGCGCAGGCTGGAGGGGCCGGACCGGACAGGCGCACTCCCGCGGCGTCCGAAAGCCATGCCGAAGGCCGGTATCCGGGCTTGCGGAATGCCTGGGGTGCACAGGGCACCGTCGGGCAGGCCTCCCCGCCTTCCCATGTCCCTGGAGACACAGTGGCTTGCAGCGCGTGGAGCGCCGGCGTGGGGAGCTTGATTTCCGCTGACCGTTGCGGGGGCAGCGCAGGCATTGCGAGCGGCCACCGTGGATGGCATCGCGCACCTGCTTCCCGTTGAACCCCTGGCCGTTGAACGGCATGGGGCACCCTCGGCAGCGGCGCGCCGCAGCGCCCCCGGGGGCCGCCTGCGATGCGCCAGCGGCGGATTATCGCTGATGCGCCCCGTCCCAGAAGGCGGGGACCCGGGCCAGGGCACGCAGGGCGCGGCGCCCGGCACGGGCACTGGAGGCCAGATGCGCCTGCAGATAGCCCGCGGCGAACCAGGCACGCGGATCGCGGGCGGCCTCGTCCCGGAAAAGGTCCGACGCCACGGCGATGTCGTTGTGCAGGCCCAGCGCGTCCTGGGCCGGCGCCAGCGCCTGCGCGAAGCGCCGCCCCTTGCCGGCGGGCCACAGCCCCGGCGCACACTCCCGCGCGAACTCCGACAGATAGCGCAGGCGCTTGAGCCGCTTGCGCACGCGGTGCTGTTCTTCCAGCGGCAGGCCGTCGAAGCGGCATCCATCGCGCAGCACCTGGCGATGCAGGCGCCGCAGCCGCCGCGACAGGTACCTGCGCGTGCCGGACGCGGACAGGGCCGCAAAACCGCCACGCCCCTTGCCATCGGGCGCCAGCGCCAGCGCCTGGATCTCGGCCAGCGCCCGCACGAAGCCCGGCTCGCGCACCGCGGCGGCCGCCTCCTCGCGCGGTGCCTCGGGTGGCGCCCATTCGCACAAGGGGGCACCGGCCGCCTGCAGCAGGGGCTGCGCCACATCGGCCAGGGTCGCTGCGTCACGCAACGTACCCAGGCATGCAAAGGCCCGGGCCAGGGGCGCATCCCATTCACCACGGATGGCGGGTGCCAGCCCCGCGCATTCGCGCAGCACGGTGCGCAGCCGCCTCAGGCCCACGCGCAGCTGGTGTATCGGTTCGGCCTCGCCGCCCCCGGCGGCCACGGCATGTGCATGGGTGTGCACCTGCGCCAGCGCGCTGGCCAGTGCCGCGCGCACAAAGCCGGCCGCGTCAGGTCGGGATCGGTCTGGCAATGAGGTGTTGGCGGGCATGGTGCAAGGGACAGAGGATGCCGATGGCGATGATTGTGGTCCGCGGCGCTGACAGGGGTCAATCCAGTCCTTCCCCGCTCAGGCGGTGCAGCGCGGGCCGCGCAATGCGCACATAGTCGGCCGAGTCCAGCACGATGGAGCGGTCCAGCCGTCCCGCGTTGAAGGCGATCTCGCCAAAGCGTTCGACCAGGTCCGGATCCACCACCAGGCGGATGGCAGGGGTGAGGGAGAAAGGCGGCACGGCGCCCATGACGCAGCCGGTGGCGGCCTGGGCCTGCTCGGGCGTGGCCAGCGTGGCCTTGCGCACGCCCACGGCCTGGGCCAGCCGCTTGAAGTCCAGCTTGCGGTCGCCGGGCAGCACGGCCAGGTAGAGCTGCGCATCGGCCGCGTCGCGGCTCTTGCACAGCATGGCCTTGGCGCCCTGGCCCGGCTCCGTGCCGCGGATGCGGGCCACCAGGTCGGAGCGGCCTTCGGCCGGGTGTTCCAGGACGCGAAAGCGCGCGCCCTGTGTCTGCAGAAGTTCCACGAGGGTTTCGAACATGGGGGAATTTGGAAGGCCATTGATTTTGACATTTTGTCCAATTCAAAACAAAATGTCCAATATGACAGAACGAACTCCCGAACAGCGCCTGCTGCTGGACCAGCTCGCGCAGATTGCCGAAGGCCTGGGCCAGACCTTCGCCCCGTTCTGCGAGGTGGTGGTGCACGACCTGCTCGACCCTTCCCATGCGGTGCTGGCCATCCACAACAACCTCTCGGGCCGCGAGGTCGGCCAGGGTGCGACGGAACTGGGCCTGGCCCGCATCCTCGACCCCGGCTACGAGCAGGTCATCGCCAACTACCCCAACCGGTTCGCCGATGGCCGGCAGGCCAAGAGCACCTCCATCGGCATCCGCGACGCCGAGGGCCGCTACATCGCCGCGCTGTGCATGAATGTGGACCTGACGATGTTCCAGGGCTTCCAGGGCATGCTCAACCGCTTTGCCGCCGTCAGCGGCGACACGCCGGCCCGCGAGATGCTGGAGCCGGCCGGCGCAGGCACCGACGCCCTGCGCGCCCGCATCGACGAATTCGCCGCCCGCCTGGCGACCACGCCGCGCGCCCTCAGACCCGAGGACCGGCGCGCCCTGGTGCGCGAGCTCAAGGGCGCCGGCCTGCTCGAAGTACGCCGCTCCATGGAGACCATCGCCGCCCACCTGGGCGTCTCGCGCGCCACGGTCTACAGCTACGCCAGATAGGCCCCTCCTTCGCTAAGTGCACACCCCCATGACGAACCATCTCCCCACCTACGACGACGTGGCCGCAGCGGCCCAGCGCATCCAGGGCCATGCCCACCGCACACCCGTGCTGACCTCGCGCACGCTGGACGAGGCGCTGGGCGCACGCGTCTTCCTGAAGTGCGAGAACCTGCAGCGCATGGGCGCCTTCAAGTTCCGTGGCGCCTTCAACGCGCTCTCGCGCTTCGGTGCCGCCCAGCGCAAGGCCGGCGTGGTGGCCTTTTCCTCGGGCAACCACGCCCAGGCCATCGCGCTGGCCGCACGGCTGCTGGGCATTCCCGCCACCATCGTCATGCCGCAGGACGCGCCGGCCGCCAAGGTCGCGGCCACCCGGGGCTATGGCGGCCAGGTCGTGCACTACGACCGCTATACCGAGGACCGCGAGCAGATCGGCCGCGACCTGGCCGAACGCCATGGCCTGACCCTGATCCCGCCCTACGACCATGCCGACGTGCTGGCCGGCCAGGGCACGGCCGCCAAGGAACTGTTGGAGGAAACCGGCCCGCTGGACGCCCTCTTCGTGCCGCTGGGCGGCGGCGGCCTGCTGTCGGGCACCGCCCTGTCCACGCGTGCGCTCAGCCCCGGTTGCGCGCTCTACGGCGTGGAGCCCGAGGCCGGCAATGACGGCCAGCAGTCGCTGCGCGCAGGCCGCATCGTCCACATCGATACGCCCAGGACCATCGCCGACGGTGCCCAGACCCAGCACCTGGGCGGCATCACCTTCCCCATCATCCAGCGCGACGTGACCGACATCCTTACCGCCAGCGATGCCGAGCTGGTCGATGCCATGGGCTTTCTGGCCACGCGCATGAAGCTGGTGGTCGAGCCCACGGGCTGCCTGGGCCTGGCCGCCGCGCGCCAAAGGAGCGAGGAATTGCGCGGCCGGCGCGTGGGCATCATCCTCAGCGGCGGCAACGTGGACCTGCAGCGCTTTTGCCAGTTGCTGGGCGGCTGATCCGGGCCGCCGCGCGGGCCGTTCAGGTCCCTCAGTCGCGCGGGCTGAAGGTGCGCGGAAACACCACGGGCGCGCTGCGATCAGCCAGCCGATAGCCCATGGCGGGCCGACGCGAGGCACCTTCCACCTGGCCGGCCTCCAGCAGAAAGCCGGCGGCCATCATGCGCGTGCGAAAGCCGCTCTTGTCCACGGGGCGGCCCAGCACCACCTCATAGACCTGCTGCAGCTGCGGCAGCGTGAAAGGCTCGGGCAGCAGAAAGGCCGGCAGCGAGGTGTATTCCACCTTGCCGCGCAGCCGCTCCACCGCCGCGCGCAGGATCTGCGCGTGGTCGAAGGCCAGCTCCGGCGCACGCAGCAGCCCATCCACCGCGAACCACGACACATCGGCGGCATTGGCGCCCTTGGCCAGGATCAGGTCGTGGCCCGGGATCAGCGCGAAATACACATGCGTGGCCGACCAGCCGCGCGGGTCGCGTGCCGCCCCGCCCCAACTGCCCAGTTGCTCCAGATAGGGGCTTTGCACGCCCGTCTTGTCCAGCAGCTTGCGCCGCGCGCAGGCCAGCAGGTCCGCATCCTGGTGCACGTCCACGAAGCCGCCGGGCAGCGCCCACAGTCCCGGGAAAGGGTCGTTCCCCGCCGTGGGCCGCTGCACCAGCAGCACTTGCAGCGCGTCGTCCGCCACCGTGAAGATGACCACGTCGACCGTGGTGAACGGGCGCTGGAAGTCCAGCGCGCCTTGCGGGGGAGAGGTTTTTTTCGTGGCCATGGGATGGATTGTGCTTGACGTGCCGGATTTTAAGTTGTACTGTGCAACCCATATAAGTTGTACAGAACAACTCTCAAGGAGAAGCAGCATGTTCGGCATCCGTTTCATCAAGTCCCAGCCCACGGTCCACCTCATGCAGTTCCGCGCCGGCAAGGTGGTGCGCGAAGGCGTGGGCCAGTCGTTCTTCTACTACGCCCCCACCACCACCCTGGTGGCCGTGCCCGTGGGCAGCCAGGACTGCCATTTCATGCTGGAGCTGGTGACGGCCGACTTCCAGAGCGTCACCGTGCAGGGCCAGGTCACCTACCGCATCAGCGAGCCGCGCCAGACCGCCACGCTGATGGACTTCGCATTGGCACAGGACGGCCGGAAATACCTGTCCGAAGACCCACAGCGCCTGGGCGACCGCGTGACCATGCAGGCCGAGGTCATCGTCCAGCAGGCCGTTCAGGCGCTGGAGCTCAAGCAGGCGCTGCGCTCCTCGGCGCTGATCGCCCGCACGGCCCAGCGCGAGCTGGCCGCCCAGCCCGAGATCGCGGCCCTGGGGCTGGAAATCCTGGGCGTCTCGGTCATGGCCGTCAAACCCACGCCCGATATCGCCCGCGCACTGGAAGCCGAGGCGCGCGAATCCAATCTCAAGGCCGCCGACGACGCCGTCTACGCGCGCCGCATGGCCGCCGTGGAGAACGAGCGCGCCATCCGCCAGAACGAACTCGACACCGACGTGGCCGTCGAGCGCAAAAAGCGCCAGATCCGCGAAGCCCAGCTCGAAGCCCGGGCCGCCCAGATGCGCAAGGAAAACGAGCTGCGCGCCGAACAGATGGCCGCCGACGTGGCGCTGGAGAGCAGCCGCAAGGACTTCGTCGCAGGCCAGGCCGCCAACAGCCGCACCCTGGCCGAAGCCGAGGCCTACCGCGTGGGCGCCGTCATGGACGCGCTGGAAAAGGCCGATCCGCGTACCGTCCAGGCCCTGGCCGCGGCCGGCATGCAGCCGGGCCAGCTCATCGCCCAGGCCTTCGGCGGCATCGCCGAGAAGGCCGAGCGCATCGGCCAGCTCAACGTCTCGCCCGAGCTGCTGCAGTCGCTGATGGGTGCGGGTGCCGGGGCAGGAGCGGTCCCTGCTCCCCCCACCGCAGCGCCCTCCAGCGAGGCCGCAAGGAGCCGCCGTGAACGCCAATGACCGCAAGACCGTGCTGGTGGTGCGCCGCACGCGGCTCGATGAGCTGGTGGCCCGGTACCACACGCTGTCCCAGGCACGCTTCTACATCGAGCACCTGGGCGCCGACTTCGGCGACTACCTGCGCGAAAGCGCCGCCTACGCCGCCGCCCTGCAGGCCGTGGTGCAGGCGCTGGAGGCACGCGGCCGCTACCAGATCGTGGACCGCACCCTGGTGCCCAACTTCGTCTTCGGCGCCGACGACATCGTGGTGGCACTGGGCCAGGACGGCATGGTGGCCAACACCCTGAAATACCTGGACGGCCAGCCACTGATCGGCGTCAACCCCGAACCCGCGCGCTGGGACGGCCTGCTGCTGCCCTTCGGCCCCGGCGACCTGGACAGCCTGCTGGGCGACGTGGCCGCCGGCCGCCGCCCCACGCGGGCCGTGACCCTGGCCGAGGCGCGCCTGTCCGACGGACAGGTGCTGCGCGCCGCCAATGACCTGTTCATCGGCCCGCGCAGCCATACCTCGGCCCTGTACGACATCGCGCTGGGCGACCGGCAGGAGTCCCAGTCGTCCTCGGGCCTCATCGTCGCCACGGGGCTGGGCTCGTCGGCCTGGATCAAGAGCATCGTCACGGGATCGATGGGCATTGCCTGCGCGGTGCGCGGCACCTCTGCGGACTTCGGCTACCAGCCCTTCGCCTGGGACGCGCAACGCCTGGACTTCGCCGTGCGCGAACCCTTTCCCAGCCGCTCCTCCACGGCCGAGCTGGTCTACGGCCAGGTCACCGCCGGCCAGCCTTTGACGCTGCGTTCGCGCATGCCCGACCACGGCGTGATCTTCTCCGACGGCATGGAAGCCGACTACCTGCAGTTCACGGCGGGCATGGAGGCCACGATCGGCTTGTCGGACCGGCAGGGCTGTCTGGTGGTGTGATGGCTATGCTGCAAGCCCTACAGACAATGCAACGGCGACGCCTGGACGATATGAATGACTTGACCACATCCCCGCCGCAGTCCGTCCAGGATCTGCTGCACGCCATGGCCCAGGGCTTCACCCCGCGCTGGCTGCCCTTCTGGGGCCATCAACCCGCCGCCGACGGCTCCATCGGCAAGAGCTGCCTGAGCCAGTGGTTCGAGGCCGGCTTCGAGGTCGATGGCCAGCACTACCCCACGGCCGAGCATTTCATGATGGCGGGCAAGGCGCGGCTGTTTGGCGACGAGGCGGCGCACGCCGCCATCGTGCGCTGCCGCACGCCGGGCGAGGCCAAGAAGCTGGGGCGCGGCATCCAGGGCTTCGATGAAGCGGCCTGGGTAGCCGCGCGCATGGGCATCGTGGTGCGCGCCAACGAGGCCAAGTTTTCCCAGAATCCGGCCCTGGCCCGCTATCTGCTGAACACGGGCGAACGCGTGCTGGTGGAAGCCAGCCCCGTGGACGCCATCTGGGGCATCGGCCTGGCCGCCGACGATGTGCGCGCCACCGACCCCGCGCGCTGGCAGGGACTGAATCTGCTGGGCTTTGCGCTGATGCAGGTGCGGGCGCGGCTGCGCGGCACCGCTCCTGACCAACCATGAGCGGGAGCACAGGCATGGCCATGGACACGCTGGACCGATACCGTGGTGCCCTGCTGGGCCTGGCCTGCGGCGACGCCGTGGGAACGACGCTGGAATTCCAGCCGCGCGGCAGCTTTGCGCCGCTGACCGACATGGTGGGCGGCGGTCCGTTCTCGCTGCCCGCCGGCAAGTGGACCGACGACACCTCCATGGCCCTGTGCCTGGCCGAAAGCCTGCTCCAGCGCAGCGGTTGCGACGCGCACGACCAGATGACGCGCTATGCGAACTGGTACGAATGGGGCTACTGGAGCTCGACCGGCAACTGCTTCGATATCGGCATGGCCACCAAGGCCGCCATCCAGCGCTTCCTGGCCTGCGGCGATCCCCTGGCCGGTTCGCCCGATCCGGACCAGGCCGGCAACGGCTCATTGATGCGGCTGGCACCCGTTCCCATGTTCTTCGGCCAGGACGAAGATCTGGTGCAGCGCATGGCCGAACTCAGCTCGCGCACCACCCATGCAGCCCCTGAATGCCTGCAGGCCTGCCGCCTGTTCGCAGTGGCGCTGAGCCGGGCGTTGAGCGGCCTGCCCCTGCCGCAGGTGCTCGACCTGTGCGATATCGTCTCCGCCACCGACAGCCCCCGTATCAGAGACATCGCCGCAGGAGGATACCTGGACAAGAGCGCCGCGCAGATCCGGGGCAGCGGCTATGTGGTGGACAGCCTGGAAGCGGCGCTGTGGTGCTGCACCCGCCACGACAGCTTCGAGGCAGCCGTGCTGGAGGCCGCAAACCTGGGTGACGACGCTGACACCACGGCCGCCATCGCCGGCCAGCTCGCTGGCGCCACCCACGGCGCCAGCGGCATTCCAGGGCATTGGCTGCAACGGCTGCACCAGGGCCATGAGATCGGTGCCATGGCCGAATCACTGTGGCGGGCAGCCCGGCAGCTCAGGGCTTCTTGTCCAGCTGGTTCTCCCAGGCCTTGAGCACCTTGACGCGTGCCCGCGAGAAATCGGCCATGCAATTGGCGCGCGCGTCTTCCCGGATCCAGGTGGCCGAGTTGAATTCCGCATAGAAGTCGCAGGAGCTGCGCGCGAACTGCACCCAGTTGCGCTGCGACTCCTCCAGGGCGGCCGAGGCCTGGGGCATGCGGGCCTTGAGCTTGAGGGACAGCTCGACGTAGGCCTCCTTCACGGCGGACTTGTTCTGCTCGGCCAGGCAGGCGCGGATCTCGGACATGTTGGTGGCGCCGTCCTCGCAGCTGGCGGCCATGGCGTGGGGCACCCAGCACAACTGCAGCGCGGCGGTGGCGAAAAAGGCGAGGACTTTGGTCATGGGTGAGGCGGACTGGGCGGGCGATGGCAGTGTGCCGCGATTACACCATCCCCCCGTGGCAGGGAAAGTACGGAGCATGGCGGCGCACGGGCCATTGCCTGCGCCCGCACAGCGAAGCAAAGCGCATATGCATGCTCGCAAAGCTTTGTTGCTCCAGCCCCGGGGGCACCGCAAGATGCCTGCGTACCCATCTTCCGTCGGTTCCCGATCCGCCATGCAGCATCTCCCCGCCTTCATCCGTCCCGGCCGCTCCCGCCATCCCATTGCCTCCCCCCGTTCCCTCATCTGCCTGGCGCTGGCCATGGTGGCCGGTGCGGCCCATGCCGACGCGACCCTGGACAAGATCAGGCAGCGCGGCAAGGTCACCATCGGCGTGCTGGTCAACGGCGGCCCCTTCGGCTCCATCGACCCGTCCACCCAGCAACTGGTGGGCTGGAACCCCGAGCTGGCGCGCGCCCTGGCCAAGGGCCTGGGCGTGGAGGCCGAGCTGGTCCAGGTGCAGACCGCCACGCGCGTGCAGTTTCTGCAGGCCGGCAAGGTGGATCTGCTGATCGCCTCCATGGAGCTGAACCCCGACCGTGCCGAGACCCTGGGCTACGCGCCCACGCCCTTCTACCGCGTGGGCGGCATTGCCGCCGTGCGCAAGGGCAGCGGCGTTGCCAAGTGGGAAGACCTGCGCGGCAAGCCGGTGTGCGTGTCCCAGGGCAGCAGCTTTGCCAAGCCGCTGGCCAGCGAGTACGGCGCCCAGGTGCATGGCTACAAGAGCTCGTCGGACTCGCTGCTGGCGCTCAAGGGCGGCAACTGCGTGGCCGCCGTGCATGACAGCACGCTGATCTACCCGCTGCTGCGCAACAACCCCGAATGGGCGCAGTACTCGGCCCCCATCGCCACCGAGGTGCTGCCCGCGCCCTCCGTGGTCTGGACCCGCAAGGGCGAGGCCGACACCATCGCCGCCGTGGACAAGGTGGTGCAGAACTGGCACCGCACGGGCTGGCTGATCGCCGCCGAAAAGCGTGTGGGCATAGAGCCGGCCAACCCGCTGCTGCCTGAGCTGCAGGCGAAGTTCAAGTCCGCAAGCTGACCGCCGGCCGCCACGGCGCCCCCCCTTTTCGACCACCCAGGCCCAGGCCCCGCAAGACGGGGCCGGGCCTTCCGTTCCCTGATGGATTCACGCATGCCTCGCCTTCTTCCCCCCCTTGCCGCCGCCCTGGCCCTGCTGCTGGGCGCCGGTGCCACCCACGCCGATGCCACGCTGGACAAGATCAAGCAACGCGGCAAGCTGTCCGTGGGCATCGACGGTGCCAGCCCGCCGTTCGGCGTGCTGGACCCCGCCACCGGCAAGACCGGCGGCTACCAGACCGAGCTGGCCGCCGACATCGCACGCCGCCTGGGCGTGTCGCTGGAGACGGTTCCCGTGACGGCCTCCACGCGCGTGCAGTTCCTGCAAAGCGGCAAGGTGGACCTGCTGATCGCCAACATCCAGTGGACGCAGGAGCGCAGCGAGATTCTCTCGTTCGCGCCCACGCCTTATGACCTCATCGGCGGCGGCGCCCTGGTGGCCAAGGCCAGCGGCATCAAGCGCTGGGAGGACCTGCGCGGCAAGGTGGCCTGCGTGTCGCAGGGCAGCAACTTCGCCAAGCCCCTGGCCGAGAGCTATGGCGCCGTGGTCAAGGGCCTGCGCGGCATTCCCGAGTCGCTGCTGGCGCTCAAGGGCGGCACCTGCGCGGCGTCGGTCCATATCCAGCCCGCCCTTTATGAAAAGCTCACCGGCCCGAATGCAGCCGAGTGGAAGGACTTCGAACTGGGCACGCAGGACCAGTTGATTCCCTCGCCCACCGTGGTGTGGACGCGCCGCGGCGAGGCCGACACCCAGGCCTTTGTGGACAAGGCCATCCAGGACTGGCACCGCACGGGTTTTCTGCTCAAGGTGGCCCGCGCCAGCGGCGTGCCCGACACCTGGATCGCCGAGCGCCATGAACGCGCGCTGAAGGGCCAGTTCGACCGCGCGCCCTACGACTTCGCGGTGTATGCGGCAGCGCAGGCCGAAGCGCAGGCAACCCAGGCTGCCGCCGCCAAGGGAGCCAAGCCATGAAGCCGGTTCACACCGCACTGGCAGCCCTGCTGGCCCTCACAACCCTGGCAGCCCATGCCGACGCCACGCTGGACCGCATCAAGCAGCGCGGCAAGATCGTGGTGGGCGTGATGCTTTCGGGGCCGCCGTTCGGCACCATCGACCCCGTCACGCAAAGGCACGTGGGCTACAACGTTCAGCTGTCCGAAGGCGTGGCCAAGGGCCTGGGCGTGGCGGTGGAGACCGTGCAGGTCCAGCCGTCCAACCGCGTGCAGTTCCTGCAGCAGGGCAAGGTGGACATCCTGATCGCCAACATGCAGTGGACGCAGGAGCGCAGCGAGATCCTGTCCTTCGTGCCCACGCCGTTCGAGGAAGTCGGCGGCGCCGCCATCGCCAAGAAGGGCAGCGGCGTGCGCCAGTGGGACGACCTGCGCGGCAAGCCCGTGTGCGTGTCCCAGGGCAGCAATTTCACCAAGCCGCTGGCCGATCAATACGGCGCCCAGATCAAGGCCTTCCGGGGCCAGCCCGAGTCGCTGCTGGCTCTCAAGGGCGGCAACTGCGCGGCCGCCGTGCACGTCAGCCCCACGCTGCGCGAACTCGTGGCCAGCAATGCGGACTGGAAGGACTACGAGATCGTCTCCCCCGCGGACATCATTCCCTCGCCCTCGGTGATCTGGCTGCGCAAGGGCGAGTCCGACACGCAGGCGGCCATCGACCGCATCGTGCAGGACTGGCACCGCACGGGCTGGCTGATCGAGGTGGAGCAGCGCAACGGCATGACGCCCACGCCGCTGCTGCACCAGCTGCACGACAAGTTCAGGAAGGCGCCCGCATGAGCACCCACACCAGCACCAGCGGCCACATCACCGGCCCCGCCGACCTGGTCACCGCGCTGCGCCACGCCCTGGGCGACGCCCATGTGCTCACGGGTTCCGATGCGGCCGGCTACCTGACCGACCAGCATGGCCGCCTCACGGGTCAGGCCCTGGCCGTGGCACGGCCCGCCGACACGGCCCAGGTGGCGCAGCTGGTGCGCCTGTGCCGCGCCCACCGAACGCCCATCGTGGCCCAGGGCGGCAACACCGGGCTGATGGGCGGTGCCACGCCCGACGCCTCGGGCCACGCCGTGCTGCTGTCGCTGGCGCGCCTGAACCGCGTGCGCGCCATCGACACCGACAACGACACCCTGACCGTGGAGGCCGGCGCCGTGCTGGCCCATGTGCAGCAGGCAGCGCGCGATGCGGACCGGCTGTTTCCGCTCAGCCTGGGCTCCGAGGGCAGCTGCACCATTGGCGGCAACCTGTCCACCAACGCGGGCGGCACCCAGGTGCTGCGCTACGGCAACGCGCGCGAGCTGGTGCTGGGCCTGGAAGTGGTGACGGCCGAGGGCGACATCTGGGACGGCCTGCGCGGGCTGCGCAAGGACAACACCGGCTATGCGCTGCGCGACCTGTACGTGGGCAGCGAAGGCACGCTGGGCATCATCACGGCGGCCACGCTGCGCCTGCATCCGCTGCCCCGCGCCCAGCACACGGCCCTGCTGGCCTTTGGCTGCATACGCGATGCAGTGGCCTTTCTCAGCCAGGCGCGGGCGGGCTTCGGCGCCAGCCTGACGGCGTTCGAGCTGATGTCGGACACGGCCCTGGGCCTGATAGCCCGGCATGTGCCCGAGCAGCCGATTGCGCTGGCGCTCAAGGCGCCCTGGTATGCGCTGATCGAGTTGTCCGACAGCGAGGGCGAGGCCCATGCGCGCCAGCGCTTCGAGGACGTGGTGGGCCAGGCCTTCGAGGACGGCCTGGTCACCGATGCCGCCATTGCCCAGAGCCTGCAGCAAAGCCAGGCCCTGTGGCGGCTGCGCGACCAGGCCCTGGGCGAGGCCCAGCGGCGCGATGGCGGCAACATCAAGCACGACGTGTCGGTGCCCATCTCGCGCATCCCCGACTTTCTCGCGGCCACGGCCGCGCTGCTGCAGGCGCGCTTTGGCGCCGTGCGGCCCGTGGCCTTCGGGCACCTGGGCGACGGCAACCTGCACTACAACGTGTCGCACGCGCCGGACAGCACGCCGGCGCAACTGTTCGCCCAGGAAGAAGCCATCCACGAGGTGGTGCACGACAGCGTGCACGCCCATGGCGGCTCCATCAGCGCCGAGCACGGCGTGGGCCAGACCAAGCGCGACCTGCTGCCCCGCTACAAGAGCGCCGTGGAGCTGCAGCTCATGCGGCGTCTCAAGCAGGCCTTCGACCCGCTGGGCCTGCTCAATCCCGGCAAGGTGCTGCAGCCCCTGCCGGACGGTTTGCAGCATGGGTTGCCGCACTCTTTACCGCATGCATCTCCAACGCCCGCCGCCGCATTCCAGGAAGGCACCACGCCATGACCACGCCCTTTCCCCTTTCGCAGCGCGTGCAGCGCGTCAGGCTTTCGCCCAATGCAGCGGCCAGCGCGCGGGCCACGGCCCTGGCCCGCCAGGGCCGCGACATCATTGCGCTGACCACGGGCGAGCCCGATTTCGACACGCCCGAGCCCATCAAGCAGGCCGCCATCGCAGCCCTGGCCCGTGGCGAGACAAAGTACACGCCCACGCCCGGCACGGCCGCGCTGCGCCAGGCCATCAGCGCCAAGTACCGGCGCGAGAACGGGCTGGACTTCGACGCCGGGCAGATCATCGTCAGCAACGGCGGCAAGCAGGTGATCTACAACGCGCTGGCAGCCACGCTGGACGCGGGTGACGAGGTCATCGTGCCCGCGCCGTACTGGCCTTCGTTTCCCGACATCGTGCGCGTGAACGATGGCACGCCGGTCATCGTGGACTGCGGCATCGAGCAGGGCTTCAAGCTCACGCCGGCCGCGCTGCAGGCCGCCATCACGCCGCGCACGCGCTGGCTGGTGCTGAACACGCCGGGCAACCCCTCGGGCGCCGTCTACAGCCGCGAGGAACTGGCCGCACTGGCCCAGGTGCTGCGCCAGCACCCGCAGGTTCTGGTGCTGCTGGACGAGCTGTACGAGCACATCTGGTTCACGCCCCAGGCCCCCGCGCACTGGCTGGCGGTGGCCCCCGATCTGCGCGAGCGCACGCTGCTGGTCAACGGCGTCTCCAAGACCTATGCCATGACCGGCTGGCGCATCGGCTGGGGCGCAGGCCCGGCCGCGCTGGTGCAGGCCATGGTGGTGATCCAGTCGCAGGCCTCGTCAGGCCCCAATTCCGTGGCCCAGGCCGCGGCCACAGCGGCGCTGCAGTCTCCCGACCAGAGCTTTGTGCAGCAGGTCCGCAACGCCTATGCGCGGCGCGCGCAACTGGTCACCCGGGCGCTGGCCCAGGTGCCGGGCCTGGCCCTGCTGCCCCCCGGCGGATCGTTCTTTGCCTTTGTGCACTGCGGCGCGCTGATGGGCTACCTGCGCCCGGATGGCCAGCCCATCACCAGCGACACCGACCTGACCGAATGGCTGCTGGAGTCCGAAGGCGTGGCTGCCGTGGATGGCGGGGCCTACGGCCTGTCCCCGTACTTCCGCATCTCCACGGCCGCCAGCGACGAGGTGCTGGCCGAGGCCACGGCCCGCATCGCACGCGCCGTGGCCGCGCTGAAGGAACCGGCTGCACAAGCGCAAGCGCATGCAAAGCCGGCCGCCCTGGAGACCGTGCCATGAACGACAGCCTGCTTGCGCAGGGCGTACAAGCGCTCAAGGGTCTGGGCCTGAACTATGCCTTCGTGCTGGACGTGGCCGAGCGTCAGGCCTTTGTGCGCGGCATGCTTGTGACCGTGCAGCTGGCCCTGCTGACCATTGCCGGCAGCCTGGCGGCCGGCGTGGCGCTGGCGGCGGCCCTGACCTCGGGCCGCGCCTGGCTGGCACGGCCTGCGCGCGCCTTCGTGGAGGTCACGCGCAACACGCCCACGCTGGTGCAGCTGTACTGCGCCTTCCTGGTGCTCAACATGCTGATCACCCAGCAACTGCGCGACTGGGGCGCGGGCAACAACCCGCTCACGCCCTTTGTCTGGGTGGTGATCGTGGTCTCGCTGCACAAGGGCGTGTTCCATGCCGAGGCGCTGCGCGCCGGCATCGAGGCCGTGCCCGCCACCACGCTGGAGGCAGCGCGCTCGCTGGGCTTTTCGCAGCGCCAGCTGCTGGTGCGCGTGCAGCTGCCGCTGGCCCTGCGCTTTGCCCTGCCCTCGCTGACCAACAACCTGGTGGACCTGGTGAAGATGACGGCCGTGGCCTCGGCCATTGCCGTGGGCGACGTGACCTACGAGTCCATCATGATCTGGTCGCAGCGCGACAACGTGCTGGAGTTGCTGCTGCTCATCCTGCTGTGGTTCGGCCTGCTGACCTGGCTGGTCAGCCTGGCGGGCCGCTGGCTGGAACAACACCTGAGGATGCCCGGCTATGGCCAATGAAGCCACCCTGAATCCCGGCGCCGCGCCCCGCCCGCTGCCCGCCGCCCTGCTGCGCGCGGTGCGCAGCCCCTGGCTGATCGCAGGCGCCGCACTGCTGGCCCTTTGCGCCTGCTGGGCCGCCACGGACAGCGCCCCGCCTGCCTTCGTGCACCTGTGGAAATGGCTGCCCGCGCTGCTGCGCGGCCTGTGGGTCAACATCGAGATCAGCGTGCTGGCCGTGGCCATCGGCACCGTGGTCGGCCTGGTGCTGGGCGCCCTGTCGCTGTCGCCCACGCCGGCCGTGCGCACCGGAGTGCGCTGGTATGTGCAGCTGTTTCGCAATGCGCCCATCCTGGTGCTCATCTACTTCACCACCTATGTGTTCCCGTTCGAGCTGAAGCTGGTGAGCTGGACCTTCCCGTTCCCCGACTGGGTCAAGGTGGTGCTGGGCCTGGCCCTGCCCACCAGCGCCAACGTGGCCGAGATCTTCCGGGGCGCCATCCAGTCCATTCCCAGTGCGCAGTGGGAAGCGGCCCAGTCGCTGGCCTTTCGCCGCAGCGAGATCTTCCGCCTCATCGTGCTGCCGCAGTGCGTGCGCCGCATGCTGCCGCCGTGGATGAACCTGTACGCCAGCATCACCATGAGCACCTCGCTGGCCTCGCTGGTGGGCGTGCACGACGTGGTGGACACCGCCCAGATCGCCAGCAACACCGTGGCACGCACGGACTTCACCATCCTTGTGTACTTCACGCTGCTCGCGCTTTTCTTTGCCTATTGCTATCCCATCGCCCGGGCAACCCGGGCATTGGAGCGACGCCATGAAAATCACTGAAACGCTCCCCCTGAGCGGCTTCGCCGCTTCCCCCGTGTGCACGGCGCCCTCTCTCGCTTCGCGGGAGGGGGACGACACCTTCGCTGCGGGGCGGCCCTTGCTTGGCGCCCCTGAGTCGGGCAACGCTGGCACACACCACGTCACCCAGGCGGTGCAAAGTGCCGCCTCGGCAAAGTCCGGCACGGCGCCTGCCCTGGTCCATCTGCAGGATGTGCACCTGTCCTTTGGCGACAACCAGGTGCTCAAGGGCATCGACGTGCAGGTGCGGCGCGGCGAGGCGGTGACCATCATCGGGCCCTCGGGCTCGGGCAAGTCCACCATCCTGCGCTGCATCACCGGCCTGCTGCGTCCCCAGCGCGGCGCCATCTCGGTGGCCGGCACGCGCGTGGACCAGCTGCGCACCGAGGCCGAGCTGATCGCCCTGCGCAAGCGCGTGGGCTTCGTCTTCCAGCAGTACAACCTGTTTCCCCATCTGTCGGTGCTGGAGAACCTGGTCATCGCCCCCACGCGCGTGGTCGGCCGCGACCGCGCCACGGCCGAGCGCGAGGCCCGCGCCCTGCTGCAGAAGGTGCGCCTGGACCACAAGGAAGCCGCCTACCCGGGCGAGCTGTCCGGCGGCCAGCAGCAGCGCGTGGCCATTGCGCGCGCCCTGGCCATGCGGCCCGAGCTGATCCTGTTCGACGAAGTGACCTCGGCCCTGGACCCCGAGACCGTGGGCGAGGTGCTGACCGTCATCCGCGACCTGGTCAGGGACGGCATGACCTGCGTGCTGGTCACGCACGAGATGCGCTTTGCCGAAGAGGTCAGCGACCAGGTGTATTTCACCGAGGCCGGCCACATCGTCGAGCACGGCAGCGCCGCCCAGATCTTCGGCAGCCCGCGCAGCGATCGCACGCGCGAGTTCCTGCAGCGCGCCCTGGGCGATGGTGGCCGGCCCAGGCCTGCGCCAGCCGCTCCGGCCACAACGCCGCTGCCCTTCGACAGCCTGCGCTTTGCCCTTTGATCCCCCACCTCCAGGAGCACATCCCCATGACCGCAGAAACAACGACTGAAACCACGGCCGGCACAGGCACCAATACAGACGCCGCCACCCTGCGCCGCCAGGCCGTGGACGCCGCCCTGGCCGACGTGCGCCAGCTGCTGCAGGCCGGCACGCCCGACCGCAGCACCCTGTCGGCCATCACCGCACGCCTGGAGCAGCTGGCCGCGCACAAGGCCTTGTTCAGCCGCGCGGACTTTCCCCCGCCCGCGCAGACCGAAGGCGTGGGCGCCTCCACGCGCTACCGGCTCAACCCGGCCGATGGCGATGCGGGCCTGGCCCTGTACCTGAACTCCATCAACCCCGGCAAGACCACGGCGCCGCACAACCACACGACCTGGGCCGTGATCGTTGCCGTCGAAGGCCAGGAGCTCAACCGCCTCTACGAACGCACGGACGACCGCAGCAACCCCGCACGCGCCAGCATCCACCTGGCGCGCGAATTCACCGTGCAGCCGGGCGCCTCCATCGCCTTCCTGCCCGATGACATCCACAGCATTGCCGTCGTGGGCGAGCAGCCCACGCTGCACTTCCATCTCTACGGCCAGCCGCTGGAAACCCTGAGCGGCCGCGTGGCCATCGACCCCGACACCGGCGAAGTCAAGAACTACAACGCCGCCTACTTCCGACCCAGCGAGGCCGTGGCATGAGCAGCCCCCAAGACAAGCACCGGCCCCTGGGCCCATCGACCCGCCTGCTGCACGCAGGCACGCCGCCGCTGCAGGGCGGCTCCGGCCCCGTCAACGTGCCCGTGGTGCGCACCAGCACCGTGCGCTTTGCCGACAGCGCCGCCTACGCCGACCTGCACCACCGCCGCGAGGCCGGCGAGCGCGTGGCCTCCTACGGCCGCCACGGCCTGGACACGCACCGCGCGCTGGAAGACGCCGTGGTCGCACTGGAGGGCGGCCACCGCGCCTTTCTCACGCCCTCGGGCCTGTCCGCCATCACCCTGGTGCTCATCGCCCTGCTCTCGCCCGGCGACCATGCCCTGGTGGCCGACAGCGTCTACTCGCCCGTGCGCCGCGTGGACGCCACCTTGCTGCAGCGCCTGGGCATCACGCTGGAATACTTCTCGCCCTCGCGCGACGATCTGGCCGGCAAGATCCGCCCCAATACACGCCTGATCTACCTGGAATCGCCCAGCTCCCTGCTCTACGAGGTGCTGGACCTGCCCGCCCTGGCCGCCGTGGCACGCCAGCACGGCATTCCCGTGGCCACCGACAACACCTGGAGCGGCGGCTGGTTCTACCAGCCCCTGGAGCACGGCGCCAACCTCTCCATCCAGGCCGCGACCAAGTACATCGCCGGCCACTCCGACGTGATGCAGGGCATCGTCATCACCGACGGCCCCGCACTGTCGAAGAAGATATCCACCGCCTACGAGGCCCTGGGCCTGACCATAGGCGCCGACGACGCCTACCTCGCCCTGCGCGGCCTGCGCACCCTGCCCGTGCGCCTGGCCCAGCACCAGCGCCACGCCACCGAGATCGCCCAATGGCTGGAGCAGCAGCCCCAGGTCGGCCGCGTGTTCTACCCGGCCCTGCCGTCCGATCCCGGCCATGCGCTGTGGAAGCGGGACTTCAGCGGGGCCAGCGGGCTGGTGTCGTTTGCGTTTGCCGAAGGGGTGGATGCCGGTGCCGGCGCCGTGTTCGTTGACTCGCTGCGGCAGTTTGCGCAGGGGGCCTCCTGGGGCGGGTATGAGAGCCTGGCGCTGGTGGCGCAGCCTGAGAGGTTGCGGGAGCACAGTGTGTGGACGGGGACTGCGCCTGTGGTGCGGTTGCATGTAGGGCTGGAGGATCCTTTGGATTTGATTGCGGATCTGGAGAGGGGGTTGAGGGTGGTGTCGGAGCGGTCCAGGCTGGCTGCCTGAGCTTACTTTTTGACTCTGCTGCGTTTGCTGCGTTTGCTGGTTCTGGCCCTGCCGGGGGGTTTCTTTTCGAGGCCGGGTCTCGGCCCGGCGGCCGACCTACTTTCCTTTGTTTCGCCAAAGGAAAGTAGGCAAAGCAAAGGCGACCCGGATGTCCGCGACCCCTTCGCTTCGCTGCGAGGCAACCTGCGTCGTGGCGGTTGCGGGGTTCGCTGCGGAACTCGCTTTGCGCTTCGCGCGCCGCTCAGACAACCGCAGCGAGTCAGATCACGAAGCAGTCCTGTCCTTCGGCAGGACTGCAACCCCGCAACCACCACGCCGCAGGCGCTGACATACGGGGAGTTGTGACGGGCCGTCGCTTCGCTCGGCCCCTGGTTTGAAGCCGAACGCAGTGATGGCGCCGGCTGTTGGCTGTTGGCTGTTGGCTATCCCTCAGCCTCCCCCCTTCTGCCCACGCCTGCGTTGGGCGGGATGCGGGGTGGCAGCCCTGCCGAAGGACAGGGCTGCTTCGTTGTCTAGCTCGCCGTGATGTTTGAGTGAAGCGCGCAGCGCGTAACGAGTTTCACGGCGCACCCCGCATCCCGCCCAACGCAGGTCGCCCCGTAGCGAAGCGAAGGGGTCGTGGGCAGTGCGGGGCGCGCTTCTTTGCCTACTTTCTTGCCGCGCGGCAAGAAAGTAGGTCGGCCGCCGGGCCGAGACCCGGCCTCGAAAAGAAGCCGCCCAGCAGGGGCAAAAAGCAGACCGAAAGCCAGACTCAAACAGCAGGCACCAGCCGAATCCCAGCAGCCCACCCATCCCGCTCCAACTGCTCCACCAGCCCCAACTCCCAATCCAGATAAGCCCGAAACCCCGCATCCCTCAACGCCAGATCCCGATGCGCATAAGGGCTGTACCACTGGTCATCATCCCCCGTCAGCACATCCGCATCTCCCTGCCCCAGCGGCAGACCCGCAGCAGCCCAGGCAGAAGTGCCTCCGACGACGGAACGCACATCGCGCCCCGTGCGCGCCGCCAGTTCGGCGGCCACGCTGCGCGCCAGCACGCCGTCCGGCGAGGTGAGCACCACCACCTGCGCTGGCGGCAAGGCCTGCACGAAGGTGGGCAGACGGTCGGGCACGGCAAAGCGTGCACCGGCGATGTGCTGCTTCTCGAAGGCGGGGCGGCTGTCCACGTCGAAGACGATGGCGCGGCCTTCGCCCAGCAGTTCCTGCGTCTGCTGCACGGACAGCTGGGGCGCGGGGGCGTGGGAGGCGAGCACGCGCACGGGTTCGGCGCCGGTGTCCAGGGTGGCCAGCGCGGGCGGAACGTAGGTGAAGACTTCCCAGCCCAGCTGGGCCAGCCAAGCGCCGGTGGTGAGGGCGCGCACGCCGTCCCAGTCAGCCAGCACGATGCGTGCGCCGCGCGTGGCGGCGTATTCGTCGGTGGCCTGCACGAGTTGGCCGCCCGGCGCCCAGCGCCAGCCGGGCAGGTGGCCGGCCTGGTATTCCTCGCGGGTGCGCACGTCGAAGCGGTAGAGCGTGCGCTCGGTGGCTTCGGTTTCGAAGCGGGCCAGGCCTGCAGCATCGATGGATTGCACGCCCGCGCGCTGCGCCACGCTGGCTGCGCGTTCACGTGCCGTGGCCAGGGCGACGGCGCCGGGCTCGGGCAGCGGGGTGCGGCGGCCATGGGCCAGCCTGCGACCTGTCAGCAGCCAGTCCATGGTGCCGTTGCGCAGCGAGACGACCTGGTTGGGGATGCCGGCGTCGATCAGGGTCTGCGCGCCCACGATGGAGCGCGTGCGGCCCGCGCAGTTGACGACGACCAGGGTTTGCGGGTCCGGGGCGATTTCGCCGATGCGGTAGACCAGTTCGGCCCCCGGCACGCTCAGTGCGAAGGGCAGGCTGAAGGCCGCGAATTCCTCGGGCGTGCGGCTGTCGACGACGACGATGTTGTCGCCGCGCTGCACGCGCGCGCCCAGTTCGTCCGAGGTGATCCAGGGCGTGTGCTTTTCATGCTCGATGACTTCGCCAAAGGCCTTGCTGGGCACGTTGGTGCCGCTGAAGATTTCCAGCCCCTCGGCCGCCCAGCCTTCGGTGCCGCCCTCCAGCACCGAGACGTTGGGCCAGCCCAGGCGCACGAGCTTGGCGGCGGCCTCATGGGCCAGCGTGCCGTCGCCATCCACCAGGACGATGCGCGTGCCGCGGCGCGGCACCAGGCGGTCGATGAGCTGCTCCAGCCGCCAGGCCGGGGCAGGCGCCGCGAACAGGATGTGGCGGTGTGCGAAGACACCGGCCTCGCGCACGTCGAGCACGGCGATTTCCTCGCCATCGGCCAGGGCCTGCCGGAGCGCGGCGGGCGTGACCAGCGCATGGCGAATCGACTTGGGCGGGCCGAAGGTGCGGAAGCTGCCGCCCTCCAGGCTCTCGAAGACCACGCGCTCGGGCATGCGTTCCAGGCCGCGTCCGTAGAAGTGCAGGTGCAGGCCGGGCTCCTCGCCGATCAGCTCGATAGTGTGCACATCGGTGGGCGTGAGCACTACCGAGGTTCCGCTGCCCACATCGGCGCTGCGCCCCACCGCCAGGGTGTCGCGCAGCGGGTCGTCGGTCTTGCCGCGTGTGAAAAACACGTTGCGCTCCACGCCCTGAACGCCCGCGATGATGGCCCAGGTGGTGTGGTCATGCGGCGGCTGGGACTTGCCCGGCAGGCCGGCGGACAGGTACAGCGCATAGCGCCCCCCCAGGTCTTCGCCCAGCCGGTAGACCTGGGCCGGGTTGCTGGCCGAGACGGGGAAGTGCGCGTGCGGGAACAGTTCGCGCTGCAGGCCCAGCGCCTCCAGCTCGCGCGCCACGGCCTGCAGTTGCTCGGGCGTGGCGTGCTCCGGGTCGGGGAGCAGGCGCCGGGCCGTGGCGATGAAGCCGGTGATGGCGGCCGCGCGGCGGCTGGCCACGTCGCTGCCGCTGAAGTCGATGGAGAGGTGGGTCTGTGTCATGGGGAGGGTCCGGGGGAGTGTCCCGGGCAGGATCCGGGAGGCGTTCACAAGAGGACATGACGGTAGGCCGGGCCCGCCCCGGCTCCAACGAAGCATTGCGGATATGGATATGAGCTTTGGGCACTGCGCCCACGCACCCCGCACCCCGCCTTGTGCCCTGCGGCCCGTTGTGCGGCAGCCGCATATGCATAGCCGCAATGCTTAGTTCACGCCGTGGCGGCAGCCTCCCAGACTGCGGGCATCGACTCTTTGCACTCCGGCACTCCCATGATCCGCACCCCGTCTGCGCTGCGCGCGCTGCTGCTTCCCCTGTTCTCCGCCCTGGCCCTGCACGCGCCTGCGGCCCTGGCCTCGGCCGACAGCTTTCCGAACAAGCCGGTGCGCATCATCGTGCCCGTGGCGCCCGGGGGCAGCGCAGACAAGCTCACGCGCACGCTGGCCGACAAGCTGGCCGCGCTGTGGGGCCAGTCGGTGGTGGTGGAGAACGTGGCCGGGGCCAGCGGCACCATCGGCGCGGCCAAGGTGGCCAAGGCGGCGCCCGACGGCTACACGCTGCTGCAGCAGGGCGAGGGCCTCACGCTCAACGGCCTGCTGTTCGCCCAGCTGCCCTACGACACGCAAAAGGCCTTCACACCCATCATCAAGGCCGTGGTCAATCCGCAGGTGCTGGTGGTCAACCCCGGCACGGGCCTGAACACGCTGGGAGAGTACCTGGCGCGCGCCAGGGCCAGGCCGCAAAGCATCAGCCTGGGCCTGCCCGGCAATGGCGGCATTGCCCATGTGGCGCATGAAATCCTCACGCAGGAGACGGGCGCCAAGGTCAACTACATCCCCTACCCGGGCGGTGGCCCCGCCTCGCTGGACGTGCTGGGCGGCCATACCGATGCCACGCTGATCACGCTGGCCGCCGTGACCGAGTACGTGCGCGCCGGCAAGCTGCGCGCCCTGGCCGTGACCACGCCCTACCGCTCCGACGCCCTGCCCCAGGTGCCCACCATGGCCGAGGCCGGCGTGCCCGGCTTCTCGGTGGAAAGCTGGCAGGGCTACTTCGCGCCGGCCGGCACGCCCGCGCCCATCGTCGCCAAGATCAACCGCGACCTGCAGACCGTGCTGCAGGCGCCCGATGTGCGCGCCCAGCTGGAGCACATGGGCTTCAAGGTGGCGGGCGGCTCCCCGGCCGACCTGGGCCAGAGCCTGCAAAGCGAGCGCCCACGCTACGCCCGCGCGATCCAGTCGGCGGGGCTGTCGCTGCGCTGATGGCAGGCTCTCAGAGGGGAGAGGGCCGATTGTCCAGGCGCCATTTCTCCCCCTCGGGCGTGCCCGGCACGGGCGGGCGCAGGCCCTGGATGCTCCACAGGCTGAAGGGCGTCTCGTCCACATGCATCTCCCAGCGCAGGCCCCGGTCGGCGATGAAGGGGGACAGCTGCCGCCGCACTCCTTCGAGAAAGCGCGTCTTGGTTTCCTCGTCGCGTATCTGCCGGGCGATATGGTCCACGCTGATGCGCACAAAGTCATCGGCCTGCTCGCCTCCGATGAAGAACGAGGTCCTGGCGACGGCCTCGAACACCACGCCCACGTAAAAGCGCGGCAGGTCGCCGTAGACGGCCGTGATGCGCTGGGCGATAGCCTGCTTGTCTTCATCGCTGAAGGCGTTTTCGGGGTGGTAGATCTTCCAAAGGGGCATGGTTTTCTCCGGGGGCAAAAATCGGTTGAACAGCGGTTGCGCAGGTCTCAGGACACGGCGGCCTCGGCCGCGCGGTAGCGCGCCGCGGGCGTGCCGCCCTGCGTGAGCGCCGTGACCAGGCGGGCGCGCGACGCGTCGAAGTCCTGCCAGGCGACCATGTCCTGCAGCGTGGGAAAGCAGATGGCCTCGCCCTGGTCCAGCGCAGTCAGGGCCGTGTCCACCAGGGTCTCGGGCGACATGAACAGGTGCTCGGGAAACGGCGCAGGCTTGCCGCCGAAGAACTCGGAGCGCACCAGGCTGGGCATCACCGCCTGGACCGTCACGCCCCTGGGCGCCAGTTCGGCCTGCAGCGAGCGCGTGAAGCCCAGCACATAGGCCTTGGAGGCGCTGTAGCTGGCCGCGCCCGGCACGGGCATCACCGCCAGGATGGAGCCGATGTTGACCAGCGTGCCCCGCCCGCGCGCCGCGAACAGGCGTGCCGCCGCCAGGGAAAGCCGTGTCAGGGCATGGATGTTGACCATGACCAGGCGATCGACTTCGCCGGCATCCACCTGGGCGGCCGGCCCCAGGGCGCCCAGGCCCGCGCAGTTCACGACCATGTCCACCTGGCTGGCGCCGGACAGCAGCGCCTCGACGCGCTGCAGGCCGGCCGTTTCCGCCAGATCGGCCGCCACCACCTGGACCTCGCGTCCATGGTCCGCGCGCAGCCGCTGTGCCAGCGCCTGCAGCCGGTCTTCGCGGCGCGCTACCAGGATCAGATCATGGCCGCGCGCGGCCAGCCGTTCGGCGTAGACGGCGCCAATGCCCGAGGAGGCGCCCGTGATCAGGGCGATGCCCTTGTCCTTGTGTGTACTCATGAAGGGAATCCTTGCTGCAGGAAGCGGTGGTTGAAAAGTGACTCCAAATATAAACTCTAATCATTAGAGTTACAAGCCGCGGATCAAGCCAACCCGCACCGGACCTGTTTTGCTGAGACACTCCAGGCCTGCGACAACCGTGAACGGAAAAGAGGAATCCCATGCGATCCAAGAGCTTCGAGGGCATGACCTGCTCGATCGCCACCACGCTGGAGGCCATCGGCGACCGCTGGGCCATGCTGGTGCTGCGCGACCTGATGCTGGGCCTGAGCCGCTATGACGACCTGAAGAAATCCACGGGCATCACCAATGCCACGCTGGCCGACCGCCTGCGCCAGCTGGAGCACAACGGCCTGGTCGAGCGCCGCCTCTACCAAAGCGGTCCCGACCGCTACGAATACCTGCTCACGGCCAAGGGGCGCGACCTGGCGCTGGTCATGCAGGCGCTGGCCCAGGTGGGCGACAGATGGCGCCAGCAGGAGCAGGCGGGCGTCCCGCTCGAGTTCGTGCGCGCCCACTCGGGCAAGTCCGTGCAGCTGGCCCTGGTGGAGCAGGAGTCCGGCGAGCCCGTGCCCCTGGCCGAACTGCGCGTGCAGGCCGGCCCGGGTGCGGACGACCTGGTGCGCTGGCGACTTTCCAAGCTGGCCGAACGCGGCGCCCCCTAGGCGCGGCCCATCGCCTATCCTCACTTAGACGTTTTGCTTCTATAAAGCTTCCCTCTTATTCGTTCGTCTTCCACCCCGGTTTTCTTAGATTGGTGCCTATAGCCACCAACCCGCCCGCGAGGACGACGAAGTCATGACAGCCCACACATTGGAATCCGCCTTGCCCGAGGCCCTGCAGCAGGCGCAGGAACACGCCCGCGACCAGGGGCTGGGCCACGCCGGCGGCGTGCGCCCGCCCGTGGCCTGGGCATTGGTGCAGGCCGGCCAGGCCGTGCTGGTCGATGTGCGCACGGCCGAGGAACGGAAGTTCGTCGGCCAGGTGCCAGGCAGCCTGCACGTGCCCTGGGCCACGGGCACGGCGTTGACGCGCAACCCCCGCTTCACCCGCGAACTGGAGGCACGCCTGGCCCCGCAGGGCGGCAAGCAGGCCGTGGCCCTGCTGCTGTGCCGCAGCGGCAAGCGCTCGGTGCTGGCGGCCGAGGCGGCGGCGCAGGCCGGCTTCGCCCATGTCTTCAACGTGCTCGAAGGCTTCGAGGGCGAAATCGACGCGCGACAGCAGCGTGGCAGCACCGACGGCTGGCGCCTGCACGGCCTGCCGTGGGTACAGGACTGAGGGAGCACGCACATGGCCAGCTTCGACATTGCCGACCTGACCCAGAGCCTGCATGCCGCGCGCCGCGAATGGCGCGAGGCCCACGGCCGTTCGCAGGAGCCCGGGGCGCGCGAATTTCCCTCGCGCGAGGCGCTTTCCACCATCATCGACCAGCTCAAGGGTGCCTTGTTTCCCATGCGCCTGGGCCCGCACGACCTGCGCCAGGAAAGCGAGGACATCTTCGTGGCCCACCAGCTGGACTCGGCCCTGCATGCGCTGCTGGGCCAGATCCGGCTGGAGCTGCGCCTGGCGGCGCCCCATTCGCTGGGCGCCGACGCCATGGCGCTGGACATCGCGCGCGCCTTCGCCGAGGCCTTGCCGCAAATCCGCCGCCTGCTGGACAGCGACGTGCTCGCAGCCTTCCAGGGCGACCCCGCCGCGCGCAGCGTGGACGAGGTGCTGCTGTGCTATCCGGGCGTGCTGGCCATGATCCACCACCGCCTGGCCCACCAGCTGTACCTGCTGGAGCAGCCGCTGCTGGCACGCATCGTGGCCGAGCTGGCCCATGCGCAGACCGGCATCGACATCCATCCGGGCGCGAAGATCGGCCGGGGCTTTTTCATGGACCACGGCACGGGCGTGGTGATCGGCGAGACCGCGGTGATCGGCGAACGCGTGCGCCTGTACCAGGCCGTGACACTGGGCGCCAAACGCTTTCCCGCCGACGAGCATGGCCACCTGCGCAAGGGCCTGGCCCGCCATCCCATCGTGGAGGACGACGTGGTCATCTACGCGGGCGCCACCATCCTGGGGCGCGTGACGCTGGGACGCGGCGCCGTCATCGGCGGCAATGTCTGGGTCACGCAGGACGTGCCGCCCGGCGCCCATGTCACCCAGGCCCATGCGCGCGAGCACGGGCATCAGCCCCGGGAGGTCGCCGCATGAGCACCCCCCTGGTCACGAGCTTCGGCATCGCCGTGCGCCAGGCACGCGAGGCCCAGGGCTGGTCGCAGGAGCGGCTGGCCGAGTATTCCGACCTGAACCGATCCTACGTGGGCGAGATAGAGCGCGGCCGCGTCATCGCCTCGCTGCTGACCGTGGAGAAGCTGGCCTCCTCGCTGGGCGTGCAGCCCTCGGCCCTGGTCATGCGCGGCGAGGCCGTGGCCCACGACCAGCTGGTGCGCGGTCTGCGCTTGGCGGCTATAGCATGTTGAAGACATGTGCGGGGGCCGGGACACTGGCCCTGTTTCTTCCCTTCCCTTTTTCTGAACTGAATACGGAGTCTGCACATGTCGGCAACAGTGGGTGGCACGACCGCGCTCGGCGACAACGCCGCGCGGCAATTGGCCAATGCAACCAAGACCGTTCCCCAGCTTTCGACCATCAGCCCGCGCTGGCTGACGCACCTGCTGCAATGGTCGCCGGTGGAGGCCGGCATCTACCGCCTCAACCGCGTCAAGAACCCGGAGGCCATCAAGGTCACCTGCACGGCCAAGCAGGAAGAGAACCAGCTGCCGCGCACCTATGTGGACTACGAGGAGCAGCCGCGCGAGTACTTCCTCAACGCGGTCTCCACCATCCTGGATGTGCACACGCGCATCTCCGACCTCTACAGCAGCCCGCATGACCAGATCAAGGAACAGCTGCGCCTGACCATCGAGACCATCAAGGAGAACCAGGAAAGCGAGCTGATCAACAACCCCGACTACGGCCTGCTGGCCCAGGTCACGGACGAGCAGCGCATCTTCCCGCTGACCGGCGCGCCCACGCCCGACGACCTGGACGAGCTGCTGACCAAGGTCTGGAAGGAGCCCGCCTTCTTCCTGACCCACCCGCTGGCCATTGCCGCCTTCGGCCGCGAGGCCACGCGCCGGGGCACGCCACCGCCCACGGTCAGCCTGTTCGGCTCGCAGTTCATCACCTGGCGCGGCATTCCGCTGATCCCCTCGGACAAGGTGCCCGTGGCCGATGGCAAGAGCAAGATCCTGCTGCTGCGCGTGGGCGACAAGCGCCAGGGCGTGGTCGGCCTGTACCAGCCCGGCCTGCCGGGCGAGCAGAGCCCGGGCCTGTCGGTGCGCTTCATGGGCATCAACAACCATGCCATCGCGTCCTACCTGATCTCGCTGTACTGCTCGCTGGCCGTGCTCACGCCCGACGCGCTGGCCGTGCTCGACGATGTCGAGATCGGCAAGTACCACGACTATCCCGACACCTACAAGTAAAGAGGCCGGGCGTTGACTGTGTCTGCAATCACCTCCGTGGCGCCCCAGGCGCCCTTCGACCCCGAGGCGCTGGCGCGCATGGCCAACGCCCTGTTCTCCGCCGCACCGGGATCGGCTCCTGCCCTGCCTGGTCTGGCTGGCCTGCCCGCTGGCGTGCAGGCCCCCGTGAACGTGGCGCCCCCGGGCTCGCCGCTGGCCAGCCCCGCGGGCCTGGGCCCTGGCGTGCCGGGCACGCCCATACCGCAGGGCCTGGCGCCCGGCAGCAACCTGCTGCCGGCCTCGCCCGCGCCGCTGGCCTCGCTGGCCCACCGCACGCCCGCGCTGCTGCCCCATGCCCAGGCCGGCAACGGCGTGCCCGACCATGTCTTGAGCGCCCTGCCCGCCTACGAGCCGCGCCTGGGATCGCAGGTGCTGGGCGTGCCCCAGCGCCAGGGCGATCCGCTGGATGCGCTGGCCGCGCTCCCGTTCGCGGCGCCCTCCGTGCCGCGCATCGGCGTGCCCACCGATGGACCCGGCATTGCGTCCACCGTGCCTTCGGCCGAGCCGCGCTTTTACTTTGTCGATCCCGTGGTGCTGCCCGCCGGCTACACCACGCCGGCCCATCCGCTGCAGCGCCAACAGGCTTCGCACGGGGCAAGGCATGGCACGGCCAACGTGCAGGCGCCCTTCGACGTGCATGCCGTGCGCCGGGACTTTCCCATCCTGTCCGAACGCGTCAACGGCCGTCCGCTGGCCTGGCTGGACAACGCCGCCACCACGCACAAGCCGCGCGCGGTGATCGAGCGCATCCGCCATTTCTACGAGCACGAGAACTCCAACATCCACCGCGCGGCCCATGAACTGGCCGCGCGCGCCACCGACGCCTACGAGGGCGCGCGCGAGCGCGTGCGCCGCTTCATCAACGCGCCCGACGTGAACGAGGTCATCTTCGTGCGCGGCACCACCGAGGCCATCAACCTCGTGGCCAAGAGCTGGGGCTGGCAGCATGTGGGCGAGGGCGACGAAATCATCGTCTCCCACCTGGAGCACCACGCCAACATCGTGCCCTGGCAGCAGCTGGCGGCCGCCAAGGGCGCGAAGATCCGCGTGATCCCGGTGGACGACTCGGGCCAGGTGCTCATCGATGAGTACCGCAAGCTGCTGAACCCGCGCACGAAGATCGTCTCCGTCACCCAGGTCTCCAACGCGCTGGGCACGGTCGTGCCCGTGCAGCAGATCGTCGCGCTGGCCCACCAGGCGGGCGCCAGGGCCCTGGTCGATGGCGCGCAGTCGGTCTCGCACATGGCCGTGGACGTGCAGGCCATCGGTGCGGATTTCTTCGTGTTCTCGGGCCACAAGGTCTTCGGGCCCACGGGCATCGGCGTGGTCTGGGGACGGCGCGAGGTGCTGGAGGACATGCCGCCCTGGCAGGGCGGCGGCAACATGATTGCCGACGTGACCTTCGAGAAAACCGTCTACCAGCCCCTGCCCAACACCTTCGAGGCCGGCACCGGCAACATTGCCGACGCCGTGGGCCTGGGCGCCGCCATCGACTACGTGCAGGCCATGGGCATGGAGCGCATCGCGCGCTACGAGCATGATCTGCTGCAGTACGGCACGCAGGCGCTGGCGCCCATCCCTGGCCTGCGCCTGATCGGCACGGCGGCCGACAAGGCCAGCGTGCTGTCCTTCGTGCTCAAGGGCTGGACCACGGCCGAGGTGGGCGAGGCGCTCAACGCCGAAGGCATTGCCGTGCGCACCGGACACCACTGCGCCCAGCCCATCCTGCGGCGCTTTGGCGTGGAGACCACGGTGCGGCCCTCGCTGGCCTTCTACAACACCACCGAGGAAATCGACCGGCTGGCGGCCGTGGTGCAGGGGCTGGCGGCGCGCAGGCGGGGTTGAGGCCTGGCCTGGGCGGCGGCGTCGCCCTCCAAGCTTGCCTGCGCCGGCCCTACTCCGCCCGCGCCCCCGATACCCGCACCTGCTCGGCCGCCACCGGCATCTGCTCGCGCACGAAGCGCCAGAACGCGTCCACGCCCATGGGCTTTACGGGCAGCGAGCCCTGCTCGACGAACTGCTTTTGCACCTCCGGATTGCGCAGCGCCGTGGCCAGTGCGCCGTTCAGGCGCTCCAGCGCCGCGCGCGGCGTGCCGGCCGGGGCGACCAGGCCATACCAGGAGTCGGTGTAGAAGCCCTTGACGCCGGCTTCCTCGAACGTGGGCACGTCCGGCAGGGCCGGCAGGCGCTGGCGCGAGGCCACGGCCAGGGCGCGCAGCTTGCCCGAGCGGATGAAGGGGATGGCGCCCGTGGTCAGCACGAAGTCCACGCGGCCCGCCATCAGGTCGGTCATGGCCGGGGCCGTTCCCTTGTAGGGGATGTGGGTGACATCCACGCCCGTGAGCTGCTTGAAGCTGGCGCCCGCCAGGTGCTGGCTGGAGCCCACGCCGCCCGAGCCGTAGTTGAGCTGGCCGGGCCTGGCGCGCGCCGCCGCCAGCAGGTCCTGCACCGAGCGCAGCGGCGAGTCCACCGGCACCAGCAGCACGCTGGGCGAGGTGGTGATCATGCCGATGGGCGCGAAGTCCTTGAGCGGGTCGTGGTTCAGCTTGGCGTAGAGCGCCGAGTTCAGGCCGTGCGAGGCCACGGTGGCCAGCATGATGGTGTTGCCATCGGGCCTTGCGCGGGCCGCCGCGTCGCTGCCCAGGTTCCCGCCCGCGCCGGCCCGGTTGTCGATGGTGATGGGCTGGCCCAGGGCCTCGCTCATGCGCGTGGCAGCCAGCCGCGCCACGTTGTCGGAGGGGCCGCCCGCAGGCCAGCCCACGATGAGGGTGATGGGGCCCTGAGCCAGCGCGGGAAGGGCCAGCGTGCACAGGGTGAGCGCAGCCAGGCTGCGGCGCGACAGAGGGGTCATGGCAGTCGTCCTTGTCCATTCAAAGGTTTGCATGGCCAGGGCCTTCAGGGCTTGCCGTCCTGCCAGGGCATTTCGGTCCAGAGCTTGCGAAACCCGGCCTCGGTGCGCTCCAGCTCGGCCGCGTAGGCGGGTGGCGCCAGGTAGCGCAGCGGCGCGTACATGGCCTCGGCCTGCTGCCTGAACTGCGGGTCGGCCGCGATGGCGGCCACGGCATCGACCAGTTTTTTGCGCACGCCTTCGGGCAACCCCTTGGGCGCGGCCAGGCCGCGCAGGGAGGCCAGCTCGATATCGATGCCTTGCTCCTTGAACGTAGGCACCTGGGGCGCCAGCGAGCTGCGCGCCGCCGACATCTGGCCCAGCAGGCGGATGGGCGTGCCGCCCTTCTGGTAGGCCAGCACCTCGCCCACGTTGATGGCGCCGATGGTGATCTGCTGGCCCGTGGCGGCGGCGCGCACCTCGCCCGCGCCCTTGTAGGGCACATGGGTGAGCTGCGTGCCCGTGGCCTTGGCGAACAGCAGCATGGCCAGGTGGTCGTCCGAGCCCGTGCCCGTGGTGCCCACGGTCACGGCGCCGGGGTTGGCCCGGGCGTAGGCGGCCAGGCCGGCCAGCGTGGTGATGGCATTGCTGTTGTGGATGGCAAAGCCGCCCGGGTCGTCCACCAGGTTGCCCAGCAGGTCGTACTGGCTCCAGTGGAAGCTGCTCTTGCGCTCGATGGGGATGGTCAGCACGTTGGGCGTGTTGATGAAGCCGATGGTGTAGCCATCCGGCCTGGCCCGCGCCAGTTCGCCAAAGCCGATGCCGCCGCCCGCGCCGGGGCGGTTGAGCACGACCACGCTGCCGCCCAGCTTCTTTTCCAGATGGCGGGCCAGCAGCCGCGCCACCAGGTCGGTGCCGCCGCCGGGCCCGTAGGCCACGATCATCTCGATGTTGCGCGAGGGATAGGGGGCCTCGGTCGGGTTCTGGGCCATGGCCGGCAGCGCCATGCAGGCGGCGGCCAGGCCTGCGCACCATGCGCGCCTTGTTTGCTGTGTCATCTTTGTCTCCTCGGTAGCCCTTTGCAGAGGCCTGCGGGCTTTGCTTGTGGTTGCTGGACAGGGATCAACGGGACGGGAACAGGGCCCGGGCGATGCGCTCGCGCGCATGCGGCCAGACCTCGGGATTGACCAGGCGCGCGGGCCGCTGGCCGCTGGCCAGCAGTTGCACGATCTGGGTGGCGGCCAGCTCGGCGTTGTTGCGCCGGGCCTCGTGCGTGACGCCAGCGGTGTGGAAGGTCGCCACCACCTGGGGCAGCGACAGCAGCGGATGGGATGCGGGCGGCGGCTCCTGGTCCCACACATCGAGGCCCGCGCCCGCCAGGTGGCCGCCGGCCAGGGCCTGGTGCAAGGCGGCCTCGTCATGGATGCCGCCGCGCGCCGTGCTCACGAAGACCGCGCCGAGCTTCATGGCCGCGAAGGCGGCCGCATCCATCATCCCCAGCGTGGAGGCATCGCGCGGGCAGTGCAGCGAGACGATGTCCGAACGGCGCAGCAGTTCGTCGAAGGAGACGGCCTCGGCACCGCGCGCGGCCAGGCCGGCCGCGTCGTAGGCCGGGTCGCAGCCGATCACCTGCATGCCGAAGGCCCGGCCCAGGGCCGCGACGCGGCTGCCGGCCTCGCCCACGCCCACCAGGCCCAGCGTGCGGCCGCGCAGCTCATGGCCCATCACGTCTTCCCGGCTGAAGCCCCGGGCGGGCGCGCGCAGCAGGCGGTCGGATTCGTTGATGCGGCGCAACACGGACAGCATCAGCCCGATGGCCATCTCGGCCACCGAATCCGCATTGCCGCCCGACTGGTTCATCACGGCCACCCCGGCCCGCGTGCAGGCCCCGATGTCGATGGTGTCGCAGCCCGAGCCGCTGGAGGACACGGCCAGCAGATCCGGGCAGCGCGCCAGCAGGTCCGCCGTGGCGAACCAGTGGCGCGGCAGCTCGTCCTTGGCGGCCGTGATCTGGTAGACCTGTGCGCCGGCCAGGGCCTGCCAGGCGGCGGCGTCATCGCCCTCGCGCCGGCAGGTGAGCAGTTGCACGCCAGGTGCGGCCGAGACGATGCGGTCAAAGGCCGCATCCAGCCAGTAGTCGAAGCGGACCACGCGGCGGCTCATCACAGCACCCCCTTGTCGCGCAGCGTGCGCAGCACCCAGGAACGGTCGGCGCTGCCAGCGGCGATCTGGGCCAGCACCTCGGCCTCGCTGCGCTGGATCGCTTCCACGCGGTCGGCGATGTCGGCGGCCTCAACGGCGGGCACGGCCAGCAGGCCGTCGCCGTCGCCCAGCACCAGGTCGCCCGGGTGGACCACCATGCCGTCGATGCTGACGGGCACATGCAGCTCGCCGGGGCCGTCCTTGTAGGGGCCGCGATGGGATACGCCGCGCGCATAGACCGGCAGGCTGTGCTCGCCGATGGTGTCGCTGTCGCGGATCAGCCCGTCGATGACGATGCCGGCCGCGCCGCGCGCCATCATCAGCGCCAGCATGATCTCCCCGATGATGGCGTTGGGCCCGGCGCCGCCCGCGTCCACCACGATCACGTCGCCGGGGCCGCAGATATCGATGGCATGGTGGACCATGAGGTTGTCGCCGGGCCGCGTGCGCACGGTCAGCGCGCGGCCCACCAGCGGACCCTGGCGGCGGTGGAAGGGCCGCAGGGCCGAGGTGCCCGTGGTGCGGCTCATGGCGTCGCTGACATTGGCGACCGGAAAGCTCCGGTAGCGCTGCAGCAGCGCATCGTCGATGCAAGCCTCGGGCCGGGCGTGGATATGGAATCCGGGAATCTTGCTCACTGCTCTGTCTCCGTCTGTGTCTGTGTCTGTGTCTGTGTTTGTGTCGATACCGTTGTCTTGCCGCTCAGAACGCATCCCAGGCCTGCGCGTGGCGCACGCAGGCCGGCGTGACCTGGTCCAGGCGCGTGACGCCCAGCATGGCCATGTCGCGCAGCACCTCCGCGCGCAGCAGGGCCATGGCGTGGTCCACGCCCGCCGGCCCGGCCACCGAGGCCGCATAGTTGAAGGGCCGGCCCACGAAGACGCAGCGTGCGCCCAGGGCCAGGGCCTTGAGCACGTCGGTGCCCCGGCGCACGCCGCTGTCCAGCATCACGGGCAGGCCTGGCACGGCGCGCACGATGCCGGGCAGCACGCGCAGCGGTGCCACGGCGCCATCGAGCTGGCGCCCGCCATGGTTGGAGACGATGAGGCCGTCGGCGCCGTGATCGCGTGCCAGCACGGCGTCTGCGGCCGAAAGAATGCCCTTGACCACGAGTTGCCCCTGCCAGCGCTGGCGGATGGCGGCCAGATGCGGCCAGGCCAGGTGCGAGCGGTCCGAGAAATCACGCAGCACGCTGGCCGACAGGATGGGCGCGCCCCGGTGCGCATAGTTGTTCTCGAAATGCGGCATGCCGTGGCGCCACAGGGTCTTGAGAAAGCTGCCGAACAGCCAGCGCGGGTGGCTGATGCCCTGCCAGGCCAGGCTGGGACCGGGCCGCAGCGGCGTGGAAAAGCCCGCGCGCACATTGTTCTCGCGGTTGGCGGCCACGGGCGTGTCCACCGTGATCACCAGGGTCTGCACGCCGGCGGCGGCCACGCGGTCCAGCAGCGCATCGATCTGGCCCTGGTCGCCCGGCAGATAGGCCTGGAACCAGGTGTGGGGCGCGGCCGCCATCACGTCTTCCAGCCGGATCAGCGAGGAGCCGCTCATGATGGCCGGCACGCCCGCCTGCTGCGCGGCCCGGGCCAGCACCAGGTCGCCCCGGTAGGCCGACAGCGCGGCAATGCCCATGGGTGCCACGCCGAACGGCGCGCCGTAGCGGCGCCCGAACAGCTCGAAGGAGGGATCGCGCTGCGCCACGCCCACCAGCGCGCGCGGCACGAAGGCCAGGTCGGCGAAGGCGCGGCGGTTGTCCGCCAGCGAGGCGTTGTCCTCCACCGCCCCGCTGATGTAGGCATGGATGGGGCGCGGCAGGTGCCGCCGCGCCAGCCGCTCGAAATCATCGAGCGACAGCACCTGGCGCAGGCGGCGCGGCGGCCTGGCAGGGGCTGGCGCAGCGGCTGCGCAAGCGGGGGCGGAGGGCACGGTGTTGGCAGGCATTGCCGGCCAATGTAGAAGGGCCTACTCACAAAGAAAAGCGAAATAAATAGGAATCGATATTTCGATTTTGGAAGAATGTCGCCATGACCCTCAAACAGCTCGAAGCCTTCTACTGGGCCGCCACCTGCCTGAACTTCACCGTGGCCGCCGACCGCGTGCACCTGTCGGTCTCATCGCTGTCCAAGCGCATTGCGGAGCTGGAGGCCTCGCTGGGCGTGCAGCTGTTCGACCGCAGCGGCCGCGCCGCCGAACTCACGCCCCAGGGCGAGCAGCTGCTGCCGCGCATCCGCGAGCTGCTGCATGGCGCCGCCCAGCTGCGCGAGGCGGCGGGCCGCAGCGTGGGCCTGCAGGGCCGCTGCCGCATCGGCTTTGGCGAGCTCAGCGGCCTGACCTGGCTGCCCCGGCTGGTGCAGCGGGTGGCCGCGCTGCACCCGGACCTGCAGCTGGAGCCCCACACCGACATCGGCCAGGTGCTGGAGCAGCGCATCGTCGATGGCGAGCTGGACTGCGTGGTCATCGCCGGGCCATCGTCGCGCAGCAGCCTGGCCTTCGAGCAGGTCGCCCAGGTGCGCTTCGTCTGGGCCGCCAGCGACGACTTCATCGCCCGCGCAGGCACCCACCAGCCCCGGCGCCTGGTGCGCGAGCAACTGCTGATCGCCTTGCCCACCGGCTCGGGCGCCACGCGCACGCTGGACGAATGGCTGGGCCGCCACGGCCTGGCCGTGGAGCGGCGCCTTGCCTGCAACAGCTGGGGCGCCGTGGTGGGCATGGTGGTGGACGGCCTGGGCTTCACCTACATGCCCGAGCAATGGGCCCTGGCCCTGCAGGAACGCGGCCGCCTGCGCGTGCTGGAGGGCGGCACCGAAGCGGGCAGGCACAGCGCCCTGGCCCCGCTGACCTACACCGTGCAATGGCGCCGCGACGACGCCCGGCCGCTGATCACGGAGATGCGCGAGATCATCCGCAGCGTGATCGATTTCCCGGCGCCGCGTTGTTTGAGTTGAATATCACTGATTCCAGGGATATTCAAATTAACAGTTTCGTAGTAAACAAATGAACATTCAATATCAAAATGATCCATTAAAAATTCATCGATAGAGCATTTTCAATTTCAAATACCAATCAAGGAAAAGTTGCCCCTGCAGGCGCACCCATCATTCGCATGAATTTCTTGGAATATTGAAAATCGTTTCTCAAAGAAAATTGACAATCCTTTGCAAAAACTGCCTATGATTTGACAACTCCTTTCAATTGTTCCCGGCTGGAACTTCTGCGTTTCCAGCCGTTTTCCATTCATGAGCACTGTGCCTGCCGATACCGGTCTCCGCAGCCCTCACGCCGAATCCTGTGGTGCGCTGACGCTTCAACCCATTGATTCCAGCGACGAAGCTGCTCTCCTGGCCATCTTCGCCTCCACACGCGAGCAGGAGCGCGAACAATTCGGCTGGCCCGAGGAGCAATGGAACGCCTTCATCCGCCAGCAGTTCATGGCGCAGCACACCCAGTATTCGACGGCCTATGCCAACCCCAGTTTCGATCTGGTGCTGCGCGATGGCGAGATAGCGGGCCGGCTGTATGTGGACCGCAGCCCGCAGGAAATACGCGTGGTGGATATCGCCCTGCTTCCCAGGCACCGTCGCCAGGGCGTGGGGCGGCAGTTGCTGCAGGATCTGATCGACGAATCGGACGCCCTGGGCATTGCGCTGGGGCTTCATGTGGAGAAGAACAACCCCATCCTGGACTTCTACCAGCGCCTGGGTTTTGTCACCGAGGCCGACCGCGGCGTGTACTGGTACATGCGCCGCGCGCAGCAGCCTGCGCACATGCCCAGCCTTGAGGATTTCACCGGCCTGGTCGGCACCGATTTCGCGTTGCAACTCCCCGGTGCCGCGCCCGTGGCGCTGCGCCTGGAAAAGGCCACGGTCACGCAGGGATTGCTGGCCTCGCGCTGCTCACTGCGCTTCAAGGGACCTGACATCGGCCGCCCGACCCACGACACCTACCTGCTTTCCCACGAACGCCTGGGACGCTTTGCTCTGTTCCTGGGGCCCGTCGTGGATGCGGAGCCGGGGCAAACCAGCTACCAGGCACTCATCACACGCATGAACACGTCGATCAAGGAGGAGGAGACGCCATGAGCGAGGCATATATGGGAGAAATCCGTCTTTTTGCGGGCAACTATGCCCCCCAGAACTGGGCATTGTGCGACGGCAGGCTGATTGCCATCAGCGAGAACGACGCGCTCTTCGTGCTGCTGGGTACGACCTACGGTGGCGATGGCGTGACCACCTTCGCCCTTCCCGATCTGCGGGGTCGGCTGCCCATAGGCCAGGGCCAGGGCACGGGCAGGACCAACCGCATCCTGGGCCAGAAAATGGGGTCGGAAAGTGTCACCCTGACTGTCGGCCAGCTCCCTCAGCACACCCACCCATTCGCCGTGGCCGGCGCGGCCAGCACCGGCAAGCCACAGGGACAGGTGCCGGCAGCCCTTACGGGCTTCAACCTGTATGCGCCCGCCCCCCCCAGCCAGGCCACCACGATGGCAGGCACCACGGTGGAATCCGTCGGCAGCGGGCAGGCCCACAACAATGTCATGCCCAGCCTGGTGCTGAGCTACATCATCTGCCTCTACGGCACCTTCCCCAGCATGTCTTGAGACCGTACAGGAGCCCCCCATGGAACCCTTTGTCGGAGAAATCCGCGCATTCGCCTTTAACCAGATCCCCCGGAACTGGATGTCGTGCAATGGCGCCCTGTTGCCGATCCAGCAGAACCAGGCACTGTTCGCCCTGCTGGGCACCCGATATGGAGGCAACGGCTCGACGAACTTCGCCCTGCCCGACCTGCGCGGCCGCGCACCCCTGGGAGCCGGCGGCGCGTTTCCCCTCGCCAGCGCAGATGGTTCGGAAACCGTCACGCTGAACCAGAACCAGATCCCGCAGCACACCCATCAGGTGGCATGCAGCAGCGCGGTGGCCACCACCAACGTGCCCACCAATGCCGTGATGGCCGAGGCCGCCAACAGTCTCGCAGCCTACGGGACGCCCACCAATGCCTTCCTGGCGCCTGCCGCCGTGGCCACGAGCGGCGACAACCTGCCCCACGAGAACATGCAGCCCTCGCTGGTCGTGAACTGGTGCATCGCCACGCAGGGCATCTTCCCGCCACGCAGCTGACCCACTCTCCCCAAGGAAACATCGATATGGCAGATCCCTTCTACGGTGAAATCCGGGCCTTCGGCTTCGACTTCGCCCCCGCCAACTGGGCCTTCTGCGCAGGCCAGACCATCCAGATCCAGCAGAACTCGGCGCTCTACTCCGTGATCGGCAACCAGTTCGGCGGAAACGGTAAAACAGACTTCGCCCTGCCCAACCTGCAGGGCAACGTCCCCATGGGCAGCGGAACAGCACCCGGCCTGACACCTCGCGACGTGGGCGACACCATGGGCACGACCCAGGAAACGCTGCTGCTCACCCAGATACCGCCGCACAGCCATGGCATCACCGCCCAGGCGGCAGGCGCCACTTCGGCCCTGCCCGGCGGCAACCTGCTGGCACAGGGGGGCCAAGGCGTGCCTCCCCGGACCAGCGCCAGGCAGACCTATGCATCGGCGACGCCGGATTCCACGCTGGCACCGACAGCGCTGTATCCCGCAGGAGGCGGCCAGTCCCACAGCAACCTGCAGCCCTACCTGGCGCTGAATTTCTGCATCTGCCTGTCCGGCGAATTCCCGGTCCGTTCATGACCTCCTTCTACCCCTAGCCGCTGCCCGCCATGTCCACGAACCACCTTCCCGCACGCAAGTCCGCTTCCCGCATGCTATCCCTGTGGTTTGCGTGGTTCATGGGGCTGATGCTGGCGCTGGCTGCGCCGGCCCATGCCACCGTTTCCTCGGGCATCATCGACTTCGGGACCGGCGCTCCCAACGGCATCTTCCCGGACGTGGCCACCGACTACAACGGCCTGCGCTTCTCCGGACAGTGGTCGTACTTCTCCGCGGCAGACCTGCAGACGGGCTCCCCCGGGATCATCACGTCCGGCGACGCCATCACGTCGACGTCACTCGACGGAAAGGCCATCATCAAGTCGTCCAATGGCACGGATCGCTTCAGCCTCGCGCAGGTGCGCATCCATGCCTACGGCGACATGACCCAGTTCACGTTCACAGGCTATCGCGACGGAAGTCCCGCGCCCAATGCGAGCGTGGTCGTGTCCAAGACGCTCCCCATGACCCAGCAATTCGTCACAGTCAATCTCGGCGCGCTGTCGGATGTGGACGAAGTACGCGTGAGCAACAACGCTGCACTCGATCCCGCCAACTTCGCCTTCGACGATCTGGCCGTGGACCCCCATCCCCCTGCCACACCCACGGCAACGGCGCTGTCGCCCACGAGCGGCCTGGCCGCTGGCGGAGATCTGGTCACCATCATCGGAGCCAACTTCACCAACGTGATCGGCAGCTCCATCGTGACCGCAGTGAGCTTCGGCGGCACGCCGGCGACCAGCTTCACGGTCAACAGCGCCACCCAGATCACGGCCACGGCACCGGCAGGATCGGGCACGGTGAACGTGACCGTCACGACGGCAGGTGGCACCAGCGTCACTGCCGCAGCCAATCAGTTCACCTATCTGCCCGTGCCCACGGTGACCTCCATATCGCCCAACTTTGGCCCGCAGGCAGGCGGCACCATCGTGACCATCACCGGCACCAACCTGTCCGGCGCCACGGCCGTGACCTTCGGCGGAACGCCAGCCACGGGCTACACGGTCAACAGCGCCACCCAGATCACCGCCACCTCGCCTGCGGGTACAGGCACGGTCGATGTGCGCGTCACAACGGCGGGCGGCACCAGCGCCATCAGCGGGGCCGATCAATTCAGCTACCTGGCAACGCCCACGATCACCGGCATCGCACCCACGGCAGGCCCGCAGGCGGGCGGCACGGAAGTCACCATCACGGGCACGAACTTCATCGGCACCACGGGCGTGAACTTCGGCGCCACGGCAGCGGCCGGCTTCACGGTCGACAGCGCCACCAGCATCAGGGCCACGGCACCGGCCGGAACGGGCACGGTGGACATCCGCGTCAGCAACATTGTCGGCACCAGTCCCGCCATCGCCGCTGACCAGTTCACCTATGTGGCGACACCGTCGGTCACCTCCATTTCACCCACGACGGGTCCCACAGGTGGCGGCACCACGGTGACCATCACCGGTACCGGCTTCTCCGCGGCACCTGCCACCGGTGCCGTGCACTTTGGCGCCACGGCCGCCACCTACACCATCAACAGCAACACCCAGATCACCGCCACCGCGCCCGCGGGCAGCGCCGGCACGGTCGATGTGACGGTGACCACGGCGGGCGGCACCAGCGCCACCAGCGCGGCCGACCAGTTCACCTATGTGTCAGCGCCCACGGTGACTTCCATCTCGCCCACGGCAGGGCCTACCGCTGGGGGCACCAGCGTGACCATCACCGGCACCAACCTGTCCGGCGCCACGGCCGTGACCTTCGGCGGCACGGCCGCCAGCGGCTTCACGGTCAACAGCGGGACCCAGATCACCGCCACCTCGCCCGCGCGCAGCGCCGGCATGGTCGATGTGACGGTCACCACGGTCGGCGGCACCAGCGCCACCAGTTCTGCAGACCAGTTCACCTATGTGGCCATGCCCACGGTGACGTCCGTCTCGCCCACGGCAGGGCCAACCGCGGGGGGAACCTCGGTGGTCATCACCGGCACCAATCTGTCAGGCGCCACGACCGTGACCTTCGGCGGCACGGCCGCCACGGGCTTCACCGTCAACAGCGCCACGCAGATCACGGCCACCTCGCCTGCAGGATCGGCTGGCCCGGTCGATGTGCGCGTCACCACGGCAGGCGGCACCAGCGCCACAGGCGCGGCCGCCCAGTTCACCTATGTGGCCATCTCGGTGACACCCGCGACGCTGGCCGGCACGCCCAAGGTAGGCGTCTCGTTCAGCGAGACCCTTTCTGCCAGCGGCGGCGCGACGCCCTACACCTTTGCAACGGCCGGCGGCAGCACGCTGCCCGCAGGCCTGTCGCTGTCGTCCGCCGGGGTGATCAGCGGCACGCCCACGGCGGCCGGGCCCTTCAGCTTCACGGTGCAGGCGACCGACAACAGCAGCATCAGCGGCCAGCGCACCTACAGTGGCAGCGTGGCGGCAGCCACGGTGGTGCTGACGCCTGCAGCTTCCACGCTGCCGACCGCCAGGCTGAACACGGCCTATGCAGGGCAGACCTTCACTGCCAGCGGAGGCACGGCGCCCTACACCTACGCCAGCAGCGGCACGCTGCCGACCGGAATGACCTTCAACGCCAGCACTGGTGTTCTGAGCGGCACGCCCACCGCGGCGGGAAGCTTCACCTTCACCATCACGGCCACGGATTCCTCCACGGGCACGGGAGCCCCGTTCACCTCGGGCAGCACCAGCTACACCCTGGTGGTGAACTCCACCAACGCCGACCTCGGCGCCCTGGCACTGAGCAGCGGCACGCTCGCACCTGGCTTTGGTGCAGGCACCCTGGCCTACACGGCCACCGTGCCCAATGCCAGCAGCACCATCACGGTGACAGCCACCGCTGCCGATGGGGGCGCCACGATCCTGGTCAACGGCGCAGCGGCAACCACCCCGGTGGTGCTGAACGTGGGCAGCAATACCGTGTCCATCGAAGTCACGGCGCAGGACGGCACGACCAAGAAGACCTATGTGGTGACGGTAACGCGCGAGGCCAGGCAAAGCGCATCGGGCTCGGGTGTGGATCTGGGCATTGCCAACAGCAGCCCCACCTGCACGCTGACTGCGGCCAGCTTCACCTCGCCTTCTGCCGTGGCCGGCTCGCTGGGCCCGCTGCCGACGGCCTTCACCTACCCGCAGGCCGCCGTGGACTTCACGGCCAGGCAGTGCGCCCCCAGCAGCACGCTGACCGTGACACTGACCTTCACCTCTCCCGTGCCCGCCAATGCGCAGCTGATGAAGTACGACGCCACCGCAACGCCCAAGTGGCAGCCCTTCACGCCCACCATCAGTGGCAACCAGGTCAGCTACACCATCGTGGACGGCGGTCTGCGCGATGACGACAAGACGGTCAACGGCGAGTTCGTCGATCCCGTCATCCTGGCCCTGCCTGCAGTCCCCGCAGGAGCGCAGAGCATCCCCGCCCTGGACCGCTGGGGCCTGCTGCTGCTGTCGCTGATGGCGGGAGCAGCCGGCTTCATGGGCATGGCACGCAGGCAGCGTACCGGACAGTAAGACGCGCCAGGAAGCAACCCGCGCTGCTGCATGTCGGCAGCGCGGGTTCGCTTGTGTGCCCTACAGGAAACCCCGTGGCGCGAGACAATCACCGCCATGACCACCGCGCCGATTCCAGATTCCGCCGACCCCATGCCCCAGCCGCCCGAGCAGCCCGACCTGGACGCCTGCTGCGGCAATGGCTGCGACCCCTGCATCTTCGACACCTACGACCTGGCCATGGATGCGTACCGCCAGGCGCTGCGGGCCTGGCGTGCGCGCCACGAGGGCGAGTCCGCCGGCCCGGGGTAGGCGGACTCAGTCCACGCGCGCGATGAGATCCACCTCGACGGCGGCACCCTTGGGCAGTTGCCATACACCCACCGAAGTGCGCGTGTGCGCCCCCACCGGCCCCAGCACCTGGGCGATGAGGTCAGAGGCGCCGTCGGCCACCTCGCTTTGCTGGGTGAATCCGGCCGCCGAGCGCACGTACACCGTGATCCGGGGGATGGCGCGCACAGCGTCCAGCGAGCCGGCCGCGCGCTGCACGAAGGCCAGGGCGCGCATGGCGCAGATGGCGGCGGCGGTCCTGGCGCCGGCCAGGTCGATGGCCTCGCCGACCGCGCCCACGTACAGCACCTCGTCGCCGACGCGGGGGATCTGGCCGCTGATGAACAGCTGCTGGCCGTCCCGCACCACGGGCGTGTAGTTGCCGCCGATCTTGATTTCGCCATCGAAGCTGTGGCCCAGCGCGCGGGCCGCCGCCGCGAATCGTTCGTCTGCTGTCATGTGTGCGCGTTCCGAAAAAGGGAAGGCGCCCAGTCTATGCCTTCGGCGCCGCCAGCGGACGGTCAGACGCCCAGCTGCCGCGCGGCGAGGTCCTTCATGATTTCCTCGGAACCGCCGCCGATCATCATCACCTTGACCTCGCGGTAGATGCGCTCGCTGCGCGTGCCGCGCATGAAGCCCATGCCGCCCAGGATCTGCACGGCCTGGTCGGCACACAGCTGCATGGCGCGCGTGGCCTGGACCTTGGCCAGGCAGGTGCGCGCCACCAGCTCGTGGGCCAGGCCCCGGCCTTCGCGCAGGCGCCAGGCCAGCTCGTAGACCATGGCGCGTGCGGCCTCGATCCGCAGGTACATGTCCATGAGCTTGTGGCGTATGACCTGGCGCTCGGCCAGCGGCGCGCCGAAGGTGCTGCGACCACGTGCCCACTCCAGGGCCTCGCGCAGGCAGGTCTCGGCGTAGGCGCAGGCGCTGGCGGACATCACCAGGCGCTCGTGGTTGAAGTTGTTCATGAACACCTTGAAGCCCGCGTTCTCGGCGCCGATGAGCTGGTGCGCCGGCACGCGCACGTTGTCGAAACGCAGGTGGGCGGTGTCGGAGGCCCACCAGCCCATCTTCTTCAGCCCGGTGCGTGCCAGGCCCGGGCTGTCGCCCGCGACCAGCAGGGCCGAGATGCCGCCCGGCCCCTTGTTCGCGGGCTCGGTGCGCACGGCCACGGTGAACCAGTCGGCGCGCATGCCCGAGGTGATGAAGGTCTTCTCGCCGTTGACGACATAGTGCTCCCCGTCGCGCACGGCCGTGGTCCGGAGCGCGGCCACGTCCGAGCCGCCACCAGGCTCGGTGACGGCCAGCGCCGAGATCTGCTCGCCGCGCAGCACGCCGGGGATCACGCGCCGCTTCAGTGCCTCGCTGCCCCAGTGCAGCACGGGTGGCAGGCCGATGATGTGCGAGGTCAGCGAGGCCGACAGCCCGCCGCAGCCCGCACGCGCCAGTTCCTCTGCGACGACGAACTGGTGGAACACATCGGCCTCGGTGCCGCCCAGTTCCTCGGGATAGCCCAGGCCCAGCGCGCCCAGCTCGGCCATGCGGCCATACAGCGCGCGGGGAAAGCTGCCGGCCTCATCCCAGTCGTTGACGAAGGGCGCGATCTCGCGGTCCACGAAGTCGCGCAGGCTGCGGCGAAAGGCCTCATGCTCGGGCGAGAAGTAATGGGGCAGTGGCGGGGAATCGAACATGCAGAGGCTCCGGTATCTCAGACCTTGGGGAAAATTCCCATGAACTTGCACAGCACCTGCAGCATCACCTCGTCGGCACCTGCGCCTATCGAAGTCAGCCGCCCGTCGCGGAAAAAGCGCGAGACCGGGCTTTCCATCACATAGCCCATGCCGCCCCAGAACTGCAGGCAGCTGTCGGCCACCTCGCGCACCAGGCGTCCGACCTTGAGCTTGGCCATGGTGGCCACGCGCGTGCCATCCTCGCCGCGCACCACCATCTCCACCCCTTGCCAGGCCAGGGCGCGCACGGCCGCCACGTCGGCCTGCAGCTCGGCCAGGCGGAAATGCACCCACTGGTTGTCCAGCAGCGGCCGGCCGAAGACCTGGCGCCCGCGCGTGTAGGCTATGGTCTGATCGATGGCGCGCTGGGCCATGGCCGTGGCGTTGAGCGCGCCCCACAGGCGCTCGGCCTGGAACTGCTCCATCTGGTAGATGAAGCCCATGCCCTCTTCGCCAATGCAATGCCTGCGCGGCACGCGCACATCGTCGAAGTACAGCTGGGCCGTGTCCGACGCGTCCATGCCGATCTTGCGGATCTTGCGCGCCACGCTGATGCCCGGCGTCTTCATGGGCACGATGATCAGCGACTTGTTCCTGTGCACCGGCCCGTCGGATGTGTTGGCCAGCAGGCAGCAGAAGTCGGCCTGCGTGCCGTTGGTGATCCACATCTTGCCGCCGTTGATCACGTAGTCGCCGCCGTCCCGGCGCGCCGTGGTCTTGATGGAGGCCACGTCCGAGCCGCCCCCCACCTCGGACACGCCGATGCAGCCCACCTGCTCGCCCCGGATGGCGGGCGCCAGGAACTCGGCGCGCAGCCCGGGGCTGCCGTGCCGGGCCAGGGCCGGCGTGCACATGTCGGTCTGCACGCCGATGGCCATGGGGATGCCGCCGCAGTTGATGTCCGCGATGGCCTCGGCCAGCACGGCCGCATAGGAATAGTCCAGGCCCAGGCCGCCGTTGTCCACGGGCTTGTCCAGACCCAGCAGGCCCAGCCGGCCCATCTGGCCGAAGACCTGGTGGGCCGGGAAGATTTCCTCGGCCTCCCAGGCATCCACATGGGGGTTGACCTCCTGTGCCACCCAGCGGCGCACGGTGTCGCGCAGCTGCTCGTGTTCCTGTGTCAGTTGCATGGCTTGTCTCCTTCAACCTTGTTCCTGCAAGGACTGCGCGTACCGGTCATCCGGCGTGATCTCCAGCAGCACCCGCCCCGCCGTCGCCTGGTCGCCCAGAGCCGCGTGCACGGCCGCCACCACGCCGGCGGCGGTGGCGGCGTGCACGTGTTCCATCTTCATGGCCTCCAGCACCAGCACGGGCTGGCCGGCCTCGACCCTGTCGCCCACGGCCACGGGCAGGGCGACCACGCGGCCGTTCATGGAGGCACGGACCTTGCCGTCGCCACCCGCCGGGCCGGCGCGCAGCGCGGCCTCGTGGCTGCGGTCCTCGGCCACGTGGGGGGCGCCCGCCAGGTGCAGCCACAGCGTGGCGCCATCGCGCTCCCAGGCCACGGCCTCGGTAATGCCGTCGAGCGTGAAGCGCGCATGGCCGCCGGCCGGCGCGTCCTGCACCGTGAGCACGCACGGCACGCCGTCCTGCTCGATCTCGTACACGCCCGCCGCCGTGCGGCGCACGCGCGTGCCGAGCGCCTCGCCGTCCAGGGTCCAGCGCAGCCCCACGGGGTGGCGGTGGACCAGCCGCGCCACCTCGCCCCAGGGCTGGCCTGCCGCCGTCTCCAGCAGCAGCCAGCAGGCAACGGCGCGGGCCCGGGCCTGCCGGGCCTGCTGTTGCGCATCACCGGCCAGCAGCCCGGCCCCCTGCTCCGCGATGAAGGCCGTGGTCGCGCCACCCGCCAGGAACACCGGATGCGCCAGGCAGCGCGCCAGGAAGGCCTGGTTGGTCGCCACGCCCAGCGCCACCAGGTCGCCCAGCGCGCGGTGCAGCCGGCGCGCGGCCTCGTGGCGCGTGGCGCCGTGGGCGATGATCTTGGCGACCATGGAGTCGTACCAGGGCGGTATGGCCGTGCCCGAGGCCAGCGCATGCTCCACGCGCACGCCCGGCGGCGGCTGCCAGCGGCGCAGCGTGCCGCTTTGCGGCATGAAGCCCTGGGCCACGTCCTCGGCGCACAGGCGCACCTCGATGGCGTGGCCTGCGAAGCGGATGGCGTCCTGCGCGGCCGGCAGCGGCTCGCCGGCGGCCACGCGCAGCTGCCATTCCACCAGGTCCAGGCCCGTGATGGCCTCGGTGACCGGGTGCTCGACCTGCAGCCGCGTGTTCATCTCCATGAAGTAGAAGGCGCCCTGCCCGTCCAGCAGGAACTCCAGCGTGCCCGCGCCCTCGTAGCCCATGGCCAGTGCCGCCGCCACCGCCGTGGCGCCCATGCGCTCGCGCAGGGCGGCGTCGACGGCGGGCGATGGCGCCTCCTCGATCAGCTTCTGGTGGCGGCGCTGCACCGAGCAATCGCGCTCGCCCAGGTGCACGACGTGGCCGTGGCGGTCGGCGAAGACCTGGATCTCGATGTGGCGCGGCCGCGCGATGGCGCGCTCCAGGATCACGGTGGCGTCGCCGAAGGCGTTGCGCGCCTCGGACTGCGCGCTGCGCAGCAGCGCGTCGAACTGCGCGGCCTCGGCGACCAGGCGCATGCCGCGCCCGCCGCCCCCGGCCGTGGCCTTGATCATGACGGGGTAGCCGATGCGGCCCGCCTCTTCGGCCAGGCGCGCCTCGGACTGGTCCTCGCCCTGGTAGCCGGGGATGCAGGGCACGCCGGCCTCTCTCATCAGGCGCTTGGCGCCGGCCTTGTCACCCATGGCGCGCATGGCCTCGGGCGAGGGTCCGATGAACACCAGGCCCGCCGCGCGGCAGGCCTGGGCGAAGTCCGCGTTCTCGGCCAGGAAGCCATAGCCCGGGTGCACCGCATCGGCCCCGGTGGCGCGCGCGGCCTCGATGATGCGGTCCGCGCGCAGGTAGGACTGCGCGGGCAGCGGCTCGCCGATGCACACGGCCTGGTCGGCCGCCAGCACATGGGCGGCACGCGCGTCGGCGCTGGAGTGGACGGCCACCGTCTGATAGCCCATGGACCGGGCCGTGCGCATGACGCGCAGGGCGATCTCGCCCCGGTTGGCGACCAGGATCTTGTGGAACGGTGTGGCGTGCGGCATGGCGTGAAGTGCTCCGGGCGGGTTCTCAGGGACGGGCGACGGAGAACTGCATGGCCTGCGGCGTGCGTGCCTCGGCCTCGCGGCAGGTGGCCAGCACGTTGGCCAGCACGGCGCGCGTGTCGCGCGGGTCGATCACGCCGTCGTCCAGCAGCCGCGCGCTGGTGGTGAACACGCTCATCTGGCTGTCGAAGCGTTCGATGATCTGGCGCTCCAGCGCGTCGAGCCGTGCCGTGTCCACCCCGCCCTTGCGGCGCATGCCGGCCTCGGTGACGGTGCGCATGGTGCGTGCGGCCTGCTCGCCGCCCATGACGGCCGTCCTGGCGTTGGGCCAGCTGAAGCAGAAACGCGGATGAAAGCCCCGTCCGCACATGCCGTAGTTGCCCGCTCCGAAGGAAGCGCCGCAGTAGAGGGTGATCTGCGGCACGGTGGCATTGGTCACGGCCTGGATCATCTTGGAGCCGTGCTTGATGATGCCACCCTCCTCATGGGCACGGCCCACCATGAAGCCGGTCGTGTTGTTGAGGTACAGCAGCGGCGTGCGTGCCTGGCAGCAGGCCTGGATGAAGTGCGTGGCCTTGGTGGCGCCGGCCGTGTCGATGGGGCCGTTGTTGGTGATCACGCCCACGGCCCAGCCTTCGAGGCGGAAGCTGCCGCAGACCGTGGCGGCGCCGTAGTTCTGGCCGAACTCCAGGAACTCGGAGTCATCGGCGATGCGCGCGATGACCTGGCGCATGTCCACGGGCCGCTTGTAGTCGGCGGGCATGATGCCCAGCAGCTCCTCGGCGTCGTAGCGCGGCGGCTTGAAGGCACGTGCCGGGAAGGCTGCAGGGGCGGCGCCCCGGTCCCAGTCGATCTGGCCCAGGATGGAGCGCGCGATGCGCAGCGCGTCGCGGTCGTCCTCGGCCAGGTAGTCGCCCAGGCCCGAGACCGAGGTATGCATGACGGCGCCGCCCAGTTCCTCCTCGGTCGCCACCTCGCCCGTGGCCGCCAGCAGCAGGGGCGGCCCCGCGAGGAAGGCGCGCGAGCGGTCGCGCACCATGATGATGTGGTCCGACAGCCCCGTCTGGTAGGCGCCCCCTGCCGTGGAGGAACCATGCGTGACCGTGACCACGGGCAGGCCCGCGGCCGACAGCCGCGCCAGGTTGCGGAAGGTGCTGCCACCGTGGATGAAGTCCTCGACGCGGTAGGCCATGAGGTTGGCGCCCGCGCTTTCCACCAGCTGCACATAGGGCAGCTTGTTCTCCAGCGCCAGCTCCTGCACGCGCAGCGTCTTGTCCAGGCCCATGGGCTGCAGCGCGCCGGCATCGATGCCGCAGTCCGAGGCCTTGACCATGCAGCGCACGCCGCTGACGAAGCCTATGCCCGCGATGATGCCGCCGCCCGGCACGCTGCGCTCGGGCTCGGGCGTGTCCATGCAGTAGCCGGCCAGCGTGCTCAGCTCCAGGAAGGGCATGCCGGGGTCCAGCAGCAGGGACAGGCGTTCGCGCGGCAGCAGCTGGCCGCGCTTTTCCAGGCGCTCGCGCGCCGCCTCGGACCTGGCCACCGTGCGCTGCTCCAGGGAGCGCAGGCGCTCCAGCTGGGCCAGCGTGGCGGCCCGGTTGGCCTGGTAGCTTTCGCTGCCGGTGGCGATGGTGGATTCGATCAATGGCATCTGGACCTTCTCGCAGTCCCCGCACGGCGGCGCAGCGCCGGCTTCGGGTAGTGCTTTCAGTCTAGGAAGGCCCGCCACGCATGTATTGCGGCAACCTGCTGACCCTGCATGCGGGCCGTGGAACAGCAGGATTGCGCAAGCCGTGCCGGGGCAAAGCTGGGACCATCCGCTTTCGCCCCAAGGAGACATGCCGATGCCCAGCACCGCCGCCTGCACCCCGCAAGAGATGGGAGGCCTGCCCTCGCCACCGCCGGCCATCGGCATGGCGCAATGGATGCGCGAACGCGCCCTGCGCTCGGCGCCCCGCCCGGCGCTGAGCTTCGAGGGCCAGACCTGGAGCTACGGCGCGCTGCAGTCGCGCATAGAGCGCGCCGCCGCCGTGCTGGCGCATGGCGGCCTGGGCCCGGGCATGCGCGTGGCCTACCTGGGACTGAACCACCCCATGTTCCTGGTCACGATGTTCGCGGCCTCGCAGCTGGGCGCCATCTTCGTGCCGCTGAACTTCCGGCTCACCGGGCCCGAGCTGCACTACATCCTCAACGACGCGGGCGTGCACACGCTGGTGGCGGGCAGCTCGCACCACGAGGCCATCGCCGCCATCCGTGCGGATCTGTGTTGCGCCAGCTACTGGAATGCGGAGGGCGAGACGTCCTTCCCCGATGCCTGGCCCGACTTGCAGCACGCCATGCAGACGGCCCCGCCCTGGCCGCACGCCCCCGCCGCACCGCTGAACGACGACGTGGCCCTGATCATGTACACCTCGGGCACGACCGGGCGCCCCAAGGGCACCCTGCTGACCTGCGGCAACTTCTGGTGGAACCATGTGGGCGAGCTGTACAGCATCGACGTGCTGGCGTCGGACCGCCTGCTGGTGTTCGCGCCCATCTTCCACATCGGCGGCCTCAACGTGCTGACGCTGACCACCCTGCTCAAGGGCGGCCATGTGGTGCTGCACCGCAGCTTCGATGCCGACCGCGCGCTGCACGACATCGCGGCCCATGGCATCACCACGGTCTTCGCCGTGCCCGCCATGCTGCTGTTCATCAGCCAGTCGCCACGCTTTGCCGGGGCCGACCTGTCCTCCCTGCGCCTCATCGTCTGTGGCGGCGCGCCCTGCCCCGAGCCGCTGCTGCGCGCCTATGGCCAGCGCGGCATCGGTGTGCAGCAGGGCTACGGCCTCACCGAGACCGCCGCCCTGGTCACCGTGCTGGCCGAGGAATACGCGCTGGACAAGCTGGGATCGGTCGGCCATGCCGCACTGCTGACCCAGGTGCGGCTCATCGATGCCGCGGGCGAGGTGGTGCAGGCGCCCGGCGAGCGCGGCGAGATCTGCGTGCGCGGGCCCAACGTGGCGCGCGGCTACTGGAAGCAGCCCGAGGCCACGCGCCAGGCCTTCGGCGCCGACGGCTGGTTTCGCACCGGCGACGTGGGCTATCGCGATGCGGACGGCTTCCTCTACGTCTGCGACCGCGTCAAGGACATGATCATCACGGGCGGCGAGAACGTGTACCCGGCAGAGGTGGAAAGCGTGCTGGCCGGCCACCCGGCCATCGCCGAGGTCGCCGTGGTCGGCGCCCCCGATGCGCGCTGGGGCGAGGCCGTCGTCGCCGTGCTGGCCCTCAGGCCGGGCCAGTGCCTGGACCTGGAGCAGCTGCAGGCCTTCGCCGCCGCACGCCTGGCCCGCTACAAGATGCCGCGCCGCCTGCACCTGGTGGCGGCGCTGCCGCGCAATCCGACGGGCAAGATCCTCAAGTACCAGTTGCGGGAAAGCTTGAAAACACTGCCCTGAGCGCACCGCGGCGACCCGGCCCCGGCGCCCCTTCTCCGGGGCGCTTTTTTGTCACCGGGCCACCCGGCCACGGCCGCCCCGGCCTGCGTATACCCCGATAAAAAACCAAGCACTTGCTTTCTAGAATGCCCTTCAGGAGTGCTGGCGCCAGCGCAGCACCTCACGGCGCCTTCCGTTTGTTTGCACTGCCCCCGCGGCAGCCCGTCATGACAACGACTTGCCAGGAGACCCCGCCATGCCGCCCCAGCCCGCCCGCCTAGAGATCGCACTGCCACGCCCCGAACCGCAGGAGCCGCGCGTCATGTGGCTCAACGCGGACCGCGCCGTCTACAGCGGCCTGCTGGGCCAGCCGCGCGAACGCTGCCTGGGCGGCCACGCCATCTATTTCTCGCTGCGCGGCTCGCACCGCGTGCGCATAGCCGACGGCGCCTGGCAGCACAGCAGCCTGTCCATCGTGCCGCCCTATGTGCGCCACGGCATCGAGGCCAGCGAGCGCACCATCTGCAATCTGCTGATCGAGGCCGAAACCCTGGATGCGCGCCAGTTGCCACCCCCGCTGCGCGGCGATGGCGGTGCCGTGCATGACGCGCCGCTGCTGGAGCGCATGCGCGACGGCCTGGCCCGGCTGTTGCCCCTGCTGGGGCACCACGCGCCGGGCCATGGCGTCGGCGCCACCGATTTCGACCGCATCTTCTTCGGCGAGCCGCTGCGGGCGCCTGCGCTGGACCGGCGCGTGCAGGCCATCATCGACAAGGTCAAGGCCGACCCCAGCAGCCCCTCGCCCGCGCTGCGCTGTGCCAGCGACATCTGTCTGTCGGAATCGCGCTTCCTGCACCTGTTCAGCCAGGAAACCGGCGTGCCTTTCAGGCGCTTCAAGACCTGGAAGCGCGCCCGCGCCTTCCTCGGCTACGTGACCCAGGACATGAAGCTGACCGACGTGGCCCTGGACGCGGGCTACCCCGACGCCACGCACTTCAGCCATTCGATACGCCAGATCTACGGGCTGACGCCGAAGTCGATCTTCGCGGGGAGCCGCAAGCTGACGGTATTTGCGGGGGCGGGCACCCGCTAGCCCCCAGCACCCAGTCCACCAGCCGGTCCGCCACGGCCTGCGGCGATAGCGGGCCTTCGGGCCGGTACCAGGAATAGACGGAGTGCAGCGCGCCCAGGAAGAAGTAGCACTCCATCTTCTCTGCGCGGCCTGCAAGGCCTGCATCGTGCAGCCCCTGCAGCGCGCGCGTCCACAGCTGCTCGTAGCGGCGGCGCAGGTCCACGATGGCGGCGCGGTTGGCGCCTTCCAGGTGGCGCCATTCGTCCACCACCAGGGGTGCCATGCCGATGCGGTCCTCCAGCAGATGGGCCAGATGCTCGCGCGCCAGCGCGCGGAAGTACGCTGCCGGCGCCATGCTGCGCGCATCGATGGCCTCCAGCACCTGCAGGCAGGCGCGCAGGCCATGCTCCACGCCGGCGAACAGCAGGGCCTGCTTGCTGGCGAAGTGGTAGAAGGGGCTGCCCGACTGCATGTGGGCGGCAGCGGCGATGTCGCGCATGGAGGTGCCGTCGAAGCCCTTTTCACGGAACAGGCGCGCGGCCGCGATGACAAGCTCCTCGCGCCGGTTGTCGCTGTGGATATCGCTCTTGCGCGGGCGGGCCATGGCGTCGCTCCAGTCACCGCAGGCAGGCTATGCCGCAGGTCATCTGGCGTAGCCCGAGACCACCTTCCAGCGCCCATCCACCACCTGGGACAGCCGCGACTCGTCGCTGCCCAGGCGCTTTTGCGCGCTGAACGAGATCACGGGGAAGCCGAACATGTCGGGCTCGAAGCGCATGGCATCCATGGCCTGGATGAAACTGTCGGTGCTGAGGGCCTTGCCGGCCTTGTTCGCGGCCTGGGCGAAGTGGTCCACGATGACGTAGCCATAGACCGAGAAGACATTGGGGTCGTCGCCGAACCGTGTCTTGTACTTGTTGGCCCACAGGCGCAGCGGCCCCGAGGCATCGTCCAGATAGGGATGCTGGGCCGTCATGGTGGTGAGCAGTCCCTCGACGGCCTTGCCGCCCAGCTTGGTCACGACCTCGGTGTACGAAGCCGAGGTCGAGAGGAAGATGGGTTCGAAGCCGCTCTTGCGCGATTCGGCCATGACGCCCACGGTCTCGCGGATCGTGGTGCCCAGGATGACGAAGTCGCAGGACGCGGCCTTGAGCCGCGCCACCTGGGACGAGAAATCGGTGGCGCCGCGCTTGTAGGTGGTCTTCTCCACCAGGTCCTTGCCGACGGCCTGGAGCCCGGCCTCGGCGCCGCGCAGCACCTCCAGCCCGAAGTCGTCATCCTGGTAGACCGTGCAGACCTTCCTGGCGCCCTTGTCGGCCACCAGCCGGGGCGCGGCCAGGCGCACCTGGTCGTAGTAGGTCGCGGCGAAGGAATACTTGAGCCGGTGCAGCGGCTCGTACATCTCGCGCGCCGCCGTCAACGGATAGAAGTTGATGACGTTCTTCTCGAACTGCACGGGCATGGCCGCCATGTTCTGGGCCGTGCCCAGGTGGCCGGCCACGAGGAAGACCTTGTCGCGGTTGACCAGCTTCTGCGCGGCCAGCACGGCCTTCTTGGGGTCGTAGCCGTCGTCTTCCACGATCATGCGCAGCTTGCGGCCATGGATGCCGCCTTGCTCGTTGATCTCGTCCAGGCGCATCAGCATGCCGTTGCGCGCGGGCTTGCCCATGGCCGCCACGGGTCCGGACAGGTCGAGGATGGAGCCCAGCAGGATCTCCGTGGGCGTCACGCCCTGCTGCGCGTGGGCCGGGCCTGAAGCCAGGGCCGCCAGCGACACCAGGGCCGCTGCGTGGATGCTTGTCATGCTTGTCTCCTTCGCTTGTGGTGGATGGCTGCGGGCTCAGGCGTACATGGCCTCGATCTGCGCCGCGTACTTGGCCTGTACCAGGCGGCGCTTGAGCTTCATGGTGGGCGTCAGTTCCTCGTCCTCGGCCGTGAGCTGGGTCTCCAGCAGGTAGAACTTCTTGACCTGCTCGACGCGCGCGAACTTGGCGTTCACGCGGTCGATCTCGGCCTGGACCAGGGCCTGGACTTCGGGCGCGCGCGTGAGGCTGGCGTAGCTGGAGAACGGCACGTCACGCTCCTGGGCGTACTTTTCCACGTTCTCCTGGTCGATCATGAGGATCACGGTCAGGTAGGGGCGCTTGTCGCCGATCACCACGGCATCGGTGATGTAGGGACTGAACTTGAGTTCGTTCTCCCACTCGCTGGGCGCCACGTTCTTGCCGCCCGCGGTGATGAGGATGTCCTTCATGCGGTCGGTGATGCGCAACAGGCCCTCACCGTCCATGGTCCCCACGTCGCCCGTGCGCAGCCAGCCGTCCGCGCTGAAGGTCTCGGCCGTCTTGGCCGGCTGGTTCAGGTAGCCCATGAACACGTTGGCGCCGCGCACCTGGATCTCGCCGGTGCCCGGGTCCACGCGCACCTCGTTGTAGCCCGCGGCGGGACCGATGGAGCCCGGCACGATGCGCTCGGGCCGCATGCAGGTGGAGGCGCCGCAGGTCTCGGTCATGCCCCAGACCTCCAGCATGGGCACGCCCAGCGCCAGGTACCAGCGCACCAGGTCGGGCGAGATGGGCGCGGCGCCCGTGATCAGGTAGCGCGCGCGGTCGATGCCGATGGACTTGCGCACATTGCCCAGCACTGTCCAGCGCGCCAGCGCAAAGGCCGCGCGCAGGCCCGGCCCCACGGGCCGGCCGGCCAGCACGGCGTCGGCCACGCGCGTGCCCACGCCCAGGGCCCAGGCGTAGCCGGCGCGCTGCAGCGCCGTGGCCTCGCGCAGCCCCAGCATCACGGCCGAATAGTATTTTTCCCAGACGCGCGGCACGCCCGTGCAGACTGTGGGCGCGATCTCGCGCATGTTCTCGGGCACGGTCTCGGGGTTCTCCACGAAGTTCAGGCGCGCGCCCGTGTAGAGCGAGAAATACTCGCCGCCCACGCGCTCGGCGATGTGGCACAGCGGCAGAAAGCACATGCATTCGTCGCTGTCGTCGCGCGGCAGGATGGTGTTGTAGCCGCGCACGGTATGCACCAGCCCGGCATGCGAATGCATGGCCCCCTTGGGCTTGCCCGTGGTGCCCGAGGTGTAGACCAGGATGGCCAGGTCGGCGGGCCGCACCGCCGCCGAGCGCTCGGCCACGGCCTGCGGCTGCGCGGCCAGGTGTGCGCGGCCCAGCGCGCGCAGCTGCTCCAGGCTGATGACCGCTTCGTCCTGCAGCCCGCGCAGGCCCTTCATGTCGAAGACCACGATGCGGCGCAGCAGCGGCAACTGACCGCGCACCTGCAACGCCTTGTCCAGCTGCTCGTCGTTCTCCACGAACAGCACGGTGGTGGCCGAGTCCTCGCACAGGTACTGGACCTGCGATGCCGCATCGGTGGGGTAGATGCCGTTGCACACGCCGCCACAGGACAGCACGGCCAGGTCGCACAGCACCCATTCGATGACGGTGTTGGACAGGATGGAGACGGTCTGGCCCGGCGCCAGCCCCAGGGCCAGCAGGCCGCCCGCGATCTCGCGCACCGCCTCGCCCACCTCGCGCCAGCGGTGGCTGCGCCAGATGCCCAGCTCCTTTTGCCGCAGCCACACGCTCTCGCCCCGTGCGGCCACGGCGTTCCAGAACAGGGCGGCGATGGTGTCGCCCTCCAGCACGCTGTCGTGCCGGGGCTGCATGCGGTGCAGGTTCCACAGGTTGGGCATCGTCGGACTCCTTGTCCTGGCGGCTAGCGCCAGCTCTTGCGCTTCTTCCAGCGCCGCTCGCCGCGCACTCCGCTATCGCGCAGGCCCAGGTAGAACTCCTTGATGTCGTCCTTCTCGCGCAGGCGCTCGCAGCTGTCTTCCATCACGATGCGGCCGTTTTCCAGCACGAAACCGTGGTCGGCCGCATTCAGCGCCATGCTGGCGTTCTGCTCCACCAGCAAGATGGTGGTGCCGCGCTCGCGGTTGATGCGCACCACGATCTCGAAGATCTCCCGCGTGAGCCGGGGCGACAGGCCCAGGCTGGGTTCGTCCAGCAGGATCATCCTGGGCGCGGCCATGAGGGCGCGGCTGATGGCCAGCATCTGCTGCTGCCCCCCCGACAGCAGGCCGGCCTCCTGGCGCAGGCGCTCGCGCAGCACCGGGAAGTAGCCCAGCACCGTCTCCATGTCGCGCGCCACGCCGTCGCGGTCGGCGCGCGTGTAGGCGCCCATCAGCAGGTTGTCGTGCACGCTCAGCAGCGGGAACACCTCGCGCCCCTCGGGCACATGGACCAGGCCCTGGCGCACGATGGCGGCGGGGTCGCGCGCCGTGATGTCCGCGTCCATGAAATGCACCTGGCCCTTGCGCGGATCGATGATGCCCGAGATGGTCTTGAGGATGGTGGTCTTGCCCGCGCCGTTGGAGCCCAGCACGGTGGCGATCTCACCCTGGCGCACCTGCAGGCTGACGCCACGGATCGCCTTGACCGGGCCGTAGGAGGACTCGATGTTCTGCAGCCGCAGCATGGCGGGCGCGGCCTCGGGCGCGATGTCCGCATCGATCAGAGGCGTCGGCGGGGATGCCGGCAGCGCGCTCATGCGGCCACCCTCCTGAGCGAAGCCACGTCGTCGGCCGTGCCCAGGTAGGCCTCGGCCACGCCGGGATGGGACTGCACCTCGTGCGGCAGCCCCAGGGCCAGCACCTCGCCCTGGCTCATGGCCAGCACCCGGCTGCTCACGCGCGAGACCAGGGACATGTCGTGCTCCACCATCAGCACGGTCACGCCCAGCTCCTGCTGTATGTCCTGGATCCAGAAGGCCATGTCGTCGGTCTCCTCCACATTCAGGCCCGAGGACGGCTCGTCCAGCAGCAGCAGGCGCGGCCGCGTGCACAGCGCGCGCGCCAGCTCCACCACCTTGCGCACGCCGTAGGGCAGACCTGCGACCAGCGCGTCGCGGTGGTGCTGCAGATCCAGCAGATCGATGACCTGTTCCACTTCCGCGCGCGCCTGTATCTCGGCGCGGCGCGTGCCGGGCGTGAACAGCAGGTCGCCCCACAGGCCGCTGCGCCGATGGCAATGCCGCCCCACCAGCAGGTTCTGCAGCACGCTGGCGTGCTCGAACAGCTCGATGTTCTGGAAGGTCCGCGCGATCCCCAGCGCAGCGATGCGGTGCGCGGGCAGCTGGGTCAGCGCCTGGCCGTCGAACACAATGGCGCCCGACGTGGGCTCGTAGATGCGGCTGATCAGGTTGAACACCGTGGTCTTGCCCGCACCGTTGGGCCCGATCAGCGTGAACACCTCGCCGCGCCGCACATCGAAGCTCACGCCGTTGACGGCACGCACGCCGCCGAAGCGCACGCCCAGGTCGCGCACCGAAAGAAGAGGAGTGTCATGGTCCATGCAGCATCCCTCCTAGCGCAGCCGGTCCGACTTCTGGAAGGTCTTCTGCCGCCGGAACATGCCCTGGCGGTAGAACGGAAACACCTGCAGCCAAGTGCGGATCTTGACCCAGCGCCCGTACATGCCCGCGGGCTCCAGCAGCACGAATGCGATCAGCACCACGCCATAGATGAAGGACTTGAGGCCCGGCGCCTGGCCGATGGCGTCCGGCAGCACATCCTTGGCCGCCGCGATGCCCTGGGGCAGCGCGATGATGAAGAGGGCGCCCAGGAACGCGCCGTGGATGGACCCCAGCCCGCCGATGACCACCATCAGCAGCAGATCGATGGACTGCACGATGTTGAACTGGTCGGGCGACAGAAAGCGGATCTGGTGCGCATACAGCGCCCCGCCCACACCCGCCAGCGCGGCCGAGAACGCGAAGGCCGTGGTCTTGTAGGCGGCCACATGGATGCCCATGCTGCGCGCCGACACCTCCGAGTCGCGGATGGCGACGAAGGCCCGCCCCGTGGGCGAGCGCAGCAGGTTCAGGCAGGCCAGCGTGGCCAGCACCGCCACGGCCAGGCACACGAAATAGAAGGACTCGGCCGTGTCGGCCTTCCAGCCGAAGGCCTGCACCACGCCCACGGACTTGCCCGCGTTGCCGCCCGTCACACCCTCCCAGCGCGCGAACACTTCCTCCACGATGAAGCCGAAGGCCAGCGTGGCAATGCCCAGGTAGATGCCCTTGACGCGCAGCGCGGGCAGGCCCACCACCACGCCCACGGCCGCCGCCAGCGCGCCGCTGACGGCCAGGGCCAGCGGAAACGGCCAGCCCATTCCCGTGAGAAAGGCCTGGGCATAGGCGCCCACGCCGAAGAACGCGGCCTGTCCCATGGAAAACAGCCCCGTGTAGCCGGCCAGCACCATCAGCCCCAGGCCCACCACGGCATAGATCAGCACAAAGGTCAGCTGGGCCAGCAGGTACTCGGACAGCAGCGCCGGCGCGGCCAGCAGGGACAGCACCAGCAGCCCGTACCAGAATGCCTGCCCGCCGTGGCGCACCAGCCGGATGTCCTGCGCATAGTCGGTCTTGAAGATGAAGCGCATGGCCTGGTACTCCCCTCAGACCTTCTTGCGCAGGGCTTCGCCGAACAGGCCGTTGGGCATGACGACCAGCACCAGCAGAACGACCACATAGGCGGCGATGTCCTTGAAGCCCTCGGGCAGGTAAAAGCCGGACAGTGACTCGACCACGCCGATGACCAGCCCGCCCACGATGGCCCCCGGCACGCTGCCGAAGCCGCCGATCACGGCCGCCGGAAAGGCCTTCAGCCCCACGAAGCCCATGTTGGCGTGCACGAAGGTGATGGGCGCCAGCAGCAGCCCCGCGATGGCCGCCACCGCCGCCGCAAGGCCCCAGACCAGGGTATTGAGCCGCCGCACGGGAATGCCCATGTAGCAGGCCGCCAGCTGGTTCTGCGAGGCTGCCTGCATGGCGATGCCCAGCCGGCTGAACCGGAAGCCCGTGTACAGCACGGCACACAGCACGCCCGTCGCCGCGATGACCACCAGGTGCTCGGCATTGAGCACCAGCCCCGCCAGGTTCAGCGCCGTGTCGCGGTAGGGCACGGGCAGGGCCAGCGTCTCCGTGCCGATGGAGGGAACCATGGTGATGGCGCCCCGGCACACATAGCCGATGCCGATGGTCAACATCACCACCGAGAACGCAGGCTGGCCCAGGATGGGGCGGATCAGGGCCACCTCCAGCAGCAGCCCGCACAGTGCCATGGCCGCCACGGCCAGCAGCGCCGCCAGCCAGAACGGCAGGCCCAGCACCGACATGGCCAGGAAGCCCGCGAAGGCGCCCAGCATCATCAGCTCGCCCTGGGCGAAGGTCACCGTCTCCGTGGCCTTGTAGATCAGCACGAAGCCCAGCGCGATCAGGCCGTAGATGCAGCCCTGCGCCACCCCGCTGATCAGCAACTGAAGCAACTGCACCCGCGCCTCCGTCCCCTGCCCGATGCGCGGCCACATGGCGCATCCCGGTGCCGCGATTGTGGGCAGTCAGGGCAGACAGGCGCTTGCGGGAACCTGCTGCGTCAGGCGCGTGGTTTCCCGTAAGGGTGAGGGCCGTCAGCTCCCCGTGGACGCGTAATGCCGCACCCCCAGCCGCCAGACGCGGGACGCCAGCCAAAGGAAGGCGAAGCCGGCCAGTGGCGAGACCCATCCCACCCAGGCCGGCGCGCCCAGCGGGTCGGGCTTGCCCATGACGGCCAGCGCCGGGTAATAGGCCACGCAGGTCAGCGGCACCACGAAGGTCAGCAGGCGCCGGAACCACTGCGCGTACACGGCCAGCGGGTACTGGGCGGCTTCCACGCTGCCGTAGCTGAGCACGTTGGCGGCCTCCAGGCTTTCCACCGTCCAGAACGACAGCGCGCCCTGCAGCACCAGGATGCCCAGGAACAGCGCCACGCCGCCGGCCACGGCCCATAGAGCCAGGGCAACGGCCTGGGCCGTCCATGCCACGTCGCCCTGGACTGTCGCGAAGCCCAGCACCATCAGGCCCTGCAGCAGGCGGCCCAGGCGGCTGATGCGCACGTCGTGGCCCATGAGCTGCAGCCACACGGGGCGCGGGCGCAGCAGCAGGCGGTCGAAGGCGCCCGTGCGCAGGAACTGCGTGCCCAGCACGTCGAAGCCCCGGCCCAGCGCGTCGGCGATGGCGAACATGCAGTTGACCAGCCCGTAGAACACGGCCACCTCGCCGATGCGCCAGCCCTGCACGTCGCCGAAGCGGTGGAACAGCGACCCGACGGCGATCACCTCGATGCCCGTGACCAGGAACTGGCCCAGGGTCAGCATCAGCGCCGAGGCCGGATAGCGTGCCTGGCCGGCCAGCGAGGCCAGCGCCAGGCGCAGGAACATGGCGAAAGCACCCACCGCTCAGCCCCCCTGCACTTCGAGCCGGCGCATGGTGCGCGCCATGGCCAGGCGGCCCAGGGCCACGATCACGGCAGTCCACAGGCCTTGCAGCGCCAGTCCCGCCAGCAACTGCGCGCCGGCCATCTGCCCGAAGTAGATGCGCGCGGGGATGTCCATCACGCCCGCCAGCGGCTGCAGCAGCAGCACGGTCTGCCAGGCATCGGGCATCAGCGCCAGCGGCAGCAGGCTGCCCGACAGCACGATGACCACGGGCGCGGCCAGCGTGTTGATGCCTTTTTCGTTGAGTGCGGCCGCCGCCGCGATGTTCAGCAGCATGACCAGGGATGTGGACAGCAGCAGTGCCAGCAGCAGGGAGGCCGCAAAGCCCAGGCCCGCCATCCAGCCGGCCGGCGGCTGCCAGGCCCAGGCGCCCAGGCCCAGCAGCGGCAGGGCCAGGCCCGCGAACGCCACCATCAGCGCCACGCGCGGCAGCACGCGCGCCGCGATCCAGCCGGCCGAACGCACGAACCACAGTGCATAGGCGTCCACCGGGCGCAGCCGGTCATAGGCCACCGACCCCGTGCGCACGGCCAGCGCCACATCGGGATCGCCGCTCCAGGGCAGCAGCGCGAACAGGCCCTGGGCCAGCCAGGTGTAGGTGATGGCATGCTCCAGCGGGATCGGCGCGCCGGCCGAGTCCGGGGCGCTGCCGTAGAAGGCGGCCAGCACCATGGCCTTGAGCGCACCCCACCAGCATTGCGTGGCAAAGCCCGCGTAGGCGGCCGTGCGGTACTGCAGCATCAGCAGGAAGCGGGAGGCGAAGGCCGCCGAATAGGGGCGCACCAGGTCGTGCAGTGTCATGGCGTTCAGGCCTCGGCCGCGCCGTGCATGGCGTAGAAGCGGGCGATCACGGCCTCGATGGCCAGGGCCTCTCCGTCTTCCCCGGTGGAAGGCCCTGCGGCCGCGACCTGCGCGCGCAGCGCATCGACCCCGCAGTCGGCCAGCACCCGGCCATGGCCGATGACGATCACGCGCCGCGCCAGCGCCTCGATGTCATGCATGTCGTGCGTGGTCAGCAGCACCGTGGTGCCGCGCTCGCGGTTGGCGCGCAGCACGAAGTCGCGCACGGCCAGCTTGGAGGGCGCGTCCAGCCCGATGGTGGGCTCGTCCAGGAACAGGATCTCGGGCTCGTGCAGCAGGGCCGCCGCGATCTCGGCGCGCATGCGCTGGCCCAGCGACAGCTGGCGCACGGGCTGGTCCAGCAGGCGCTCCAGGCTCAGCAGCGCCACCAGCTCGTCGCGGGTGCGCGCGAAGCGCACGGGATCGACCCGGTACAGGTCGCGCAGCAGGTTGAAACCGTCGCCCACGGGCAGGTCCCACCACAGCTGGCTGCGCTGGCCGAAGACCACGCCGATGCGGCCCACATGCCGTTCGCGGTCGGCGAAGGGATCGCGCCCGTCGATCTCCACGCGCCCGCCATCGGGCCGCAGAATGCCCGCCAGGATCTTGATGGTGGTGGACTTGCCCGCGCCATTGGGGCCGATGAAGCCCAGCAGCTCGCCGCGCTCCAGCGCGAAGGACACGCCCGCCAAAGCCTGCACCGTGCGCCAGCGCGGCCGCGCCAGCGCCCGCACCGCGCCCATCACGCCGGGGTCGCGCTCATGGATGCGGTAGGTCTTGCGCAGGTCTTGGACGAGGATGTGTGGCATGGCGGGACACGAAAAGGGGGAGCGATTCTACACAGGCTGCAGCCCTGCTATCCTGCGCGCAAATTCACGGCAGGCGCCGCGCCTGCCGCCATCCACACAAAGGAAACCAAGCCATGGCCGCTGAAGGCAATGCAAGCCAGCTCGTAGGAATCGTCACGCTGCTGGGGGCCGCCGTCGTGGCCGTGCCGCTGTTCAAGCGCCTGGGGCTGGGCGCCGTGCTCGGCTATCTGGCCGCCGGTCTGGCCATAGGCCCCTACGGGCTGGGCCTGGTGACGGACGCGCAGACCATCCTGCACGTGGCCGAGCTGGGCGTGGTGATGTTCCTCTTTGTCATCGGGCTGGAGATGAAGCCCTCGCACCTGTGGGATTTGCGCGGCCAGATCTTCGGGCTGGGCAGCCTGCAGGTCGTGGTCTGCGCGCTGCTGCTCACGGGCGTGGGCATGGCCTTCGGCTTTCCCTGGCAGGTGGCCTTCGTGAGCGGAGCGGGCTTCGTGCTGACCTCCACGGCCATCGTCATGCAAGTGCTGGCCGAGCGCGGCGACATCCTTGCGCCGCGCGGCCAGCGCATCGTCTCCATCCTGCTGTTCGAGGACCTGCTCATCGTGCCGCTGCTGGCCGCCGTGGCCTTTCTGGCGCCGGCCGATGCGGCGCCCGTGGCGGCTTCGCCGCTGTGGCAGCGCGCAGGCCTGGCCCTGCTGTCGCTGGGCGCGCTGGTGGGCGCGGGCCTGTGGCTGCTCAACCCCCTGTTCCGCATCCTGGCCAAGGCCAAGGCGCGCGAGGTGATGACAGCCGCCGCCCTGCTGGTGGTGCTGGGCGCGGCCCTGCTGATGGAAATGGGCGGCCTGTCCATGGCCATGGGCGCCTTCGTGGCGGGCGTGCTGCTGTCCGAATCGTCGTTCCGCCACCAGCTGGAGGCCGATGTCGAGCCCTTCCGGGGGCTGCTGCTGGGCCTGTTCTTCCTGGGTGTGGGCATGGCGCTGAACCTGGAGGTAGTGGCGCTGAACTGGCGCATCGTGGGCCTGGGCGTGGTCGCGCTCATGCTGGGCAAGGCCCTGTGCATCTACGCCGTGGCCCGCGTGGCGCGCAGCAGCCACGCGGACGCTCTGGACCGTGCCATCCTCATGGCCCAGGGCGGCGAGTTCGCCTTCGTGCTGTTCGCCGAGGCGCTCAAGCTCAAAGTGCTGACTCCCGAGGTGCATGCCAACATGACGGCCATCGTCGTGCTGTCCATGGCCATCACGCCGCTGGTGGTGGTGCTGCACAAACGCCTGGCGGGCGCCCAGGCCGTCTCGCTGGACGGGGTGGAGGCACCGCAGGACCTGCGCGGCAACGTGCTCGTCATCGGCTTCGGCCGCGTGGGCCAGATCGCCAGCCAGGGGCCGCTGGCGCGCGGCGCCAAGCTGTCCATCATCGACAACGACCCCGACGTGATCCGCAACGCCGAGCCCTATGGCTTCAAGGTCTACTTCGGCGACGGCGCGCGCGCCGACATCCTGCACGCAGCCGGTGCCAGCCACGCCAGCGCCATCCTGGTCTGCGTGGACAGCAAGGCCGCGGCCACGCGCATCGTGGAGAACGTTCGCCACGAATGCCCGCATGCCCGCCTCATCGTGCGCGCCTATGACCGCGAGCACGCGCTGGAACTCATCCAGAAGGACGCCGACCATGTCGTGCGCGAAAGCTTCGAGTCCGCCCTGCTCATGGGCCGCCACGCCGTGCTGGCCCTGGGCGCCACCGAGGACGAGGCCCGGACCCTGGAGGCCGAAGTGCGCGGCCGCGACACCGAGCGCTTCGCGCTGGAGACCGCCGGCGGCACCTTCGCGGGCCGTGCGCTGCTGCTGGGCAACATCGAGCGCATCGATCCGCCGCGCCATGACAGGCCGGCGGACAGCGCAGCGTAGCGGGCCGCAGACCTTGCGCAGCGAGGGCAGCGTCCTTCAATGCCGCTGGTTGATCTGTATGAGATTGCCGCAGGTGTCGTCGAACACGGCTATCGTCACGGGGCCCAGATGGGTGGGCAGCCTTGTGAAGCGCACGCCGGCCGCGCTCAGGCGCTCGTACTCGGCCTGCACGTCGTCCACGCCGAAGAAGGTGGCCGGCACGCCGTCCGCATGCAAGGCGGTCTTGAACGGCCTGGCCGCCGGGTGCATGTCCGGCTCCAGCAGCAGCTCCACGCCATCGGGGTCGCCAGGCGAGGTCAGCGTCAGCCAGCGCGTCGGCCCTCCCATGGGAATGTCGTGCTTGAGGATGAAGCCGAGCACGTCGCGGTAGAAGGCCAGGGCCTTGTCCTGGTCGTCGACGAGCACGCTGGTGATGACGATCTTCATGGAATGCTCCTTGTACCTAACCTGCGCGCCCCCCGGGACTCCAGGCACGGCCGTGTCAATTCAGCCTGAAGCCGATGGGAACATGCACCCACATGCGCTCGGGCACCCCATCGCGCTTGCCGGGGATGAAGGCCCACTGCCGGACGGCATCCAGCGCCGACTGGTCCAGCGCGGGGTGTCCGCTGCTTTGCGCGATCTCGGCGCTGAGGACCTTGCCGTCGGCGTCCACCAGTACCTTCAGCCAAGCCTGGCCTTGCTGGCCCAGCCGCCTGGAGAGGGCCGGATAGACCGGGGGAATGTTCCTCAGGGTCGAATCGGCGGACACAGGCTGCACGATCACGGCCTGCGGCACTGCCGGGCCCGTCGTGCCGGAGGCACAGCCTCCCAGCACACCGACGGTCAGGAGCAGGGCGGCGCAGCGCAAGCGGGACAGTCGAAAGCACATGTCGGGATATCGGTGGCAAGTCGGGACAGGAATCATCTCATGATCCGGGGTGCGCAAAGCCCGCAGGACACGGCCCCGGATGAGCCACATCGCGGGGAAGCTTCTTCCCTCAGGGCTGTCTCGCGTGCACCTGCACCTGCCACCAGCGCGGCAGCAGCGCACGCACTTCGGCGCGCCGGTAGCGGTCATCAATGAGAAAGACCACGCCCCTGTCCTGCTCGCTGCGGATCACGCGGCCCGCGGCCTGCACGACCTTGCGCAGGCCCGGGTAGAGATAGGTGTAGTCGTAGCCCCTGTCCGCGCCGAACTGGCGGTCCATGGCGCGCTTCATCTCTTCATTCACGGGATTGACCTGGGGCAGGCCCAGCGTGGCCACGAAGGCGCCGATCAGGCGCTCGCCGGGCAGGTCAACGCCTTCCGAAAACGCACCACCCAGCACTGCAAGGCCTATGCCCTGCCCTGCCTCGGTGAAGCGCCCCAGGAACTCGGCGCGGCCCGCCTCGTCCATGGATGGCGTCTGCAGCCACAGCGGCAACCCGGGATGCAGGAGCCGCAGGCATTCGGCCACGCGCTGCAGGTAGTCGAAGCTGCTGACAAAGCACAGGTAGTTTCCGGGCCGGCGCGCGTACTGTGCGGCCACAAGATCGGCGATGGGCCGCAGCGAGCGCTCCCGGTCCCGAAAGCGCGTGGAGATGTGGTCGGCGACCTGGACCTCCAGTTGCTCCGCCAGGAAAGGCGAATCGGCTTCCAGCCAATGCGTGCCTTCGGGCAGGCCCAGCATGTCGCGGTAGAAATGCGGCGGGCTCAGCGTGCCCGAGAACAGCACCGTGGCATGGGCCGCCGCATGGCGCGCCTTCAGGTGCGGCGCGGGCACCACGTTGCGGATGCACAGCGTGGAGGCCGGCGCGCGGCCCGTTCCCGATCGGCCCGGCAGTTGGCTGACATCGAACAGCGCATGGCCGCCGAACTGCTCGGCCAGCGCCATGAACTGCAGCGCCTCCCAATAGAAGGCCAGCACCGGGTCGCCGGGCAGCATGGGGCTGTCGGCATGGGCGTCGGCGATGGCGGCCACGGCGCGCTGCACGGCGCCCAGCAGCGCGGCGGGGACCTCGCCATGGGCCTGGTAGCTGGCGGTCTGCGCCTTGTTCAGCGCGGTCCAGCTGCGGCTCAGGCGGTCCAGCGCCTTGCGCACGGGCCCGGCCGCCGCCTTGCGCGCGGCGGCCAGCGCGAACTGCGACAGCTCGGCCGTGTACATGCGGCGCGCGCGCTCCAGCAGGTTGTGGGCCTCGTCCACCAGCACGCCCGCCTTCCACTGCTGGGCCTGGGCCAGCGCATGCAGCATGGCGGCGCTGTCGTAGAAGTAGTGGTAGTCGGCCACGACCACGTCGCTCCAGCGCACCAGTTCCTGGGCCAGGTAGTAGGGACAGACCGCGTGGTCCAGCGCCAGCGCGCGCACGGCGGGCGGGTCCCAGGGCGGGGCCTGCTGCATGGCGGCGGCCCGTGCGGCCGGCAGCCGGTCGAAGAAGCCGCGCGCCAGCGGGCAGGACTCGCCGTGGCAGGCCTTGTCGGGGTGCTCGCAGGCCTTGTCGCGCGCCAGCACGTCGAGCACGCGCAGCTGCACGGGCGCCTCCTGGTCGCTCAGCTGGCGGTTCACGCTGGCCAGGGCCTGCAGCGCCAGGCCATGGCCCGTGCCCTTGGCCGTGAGAAAGAACAGCTTGTCCAGGCCCTGGCCGGTGGCGGCCTTGAGCATGGGGAAGATCGTGCCCAGCGTCTTGCCTATGCCCGTGGGCGCCTGCGCCATCAGGCACTGGCCGCCTTGCTCTGAGCGCGCGCTGCGGTAGACGGCCACGGCCAGTTCACGCTGGCCCGCGCGAAAGCCCTGCATGGGAAAGCGCAGCGCCTGCAAGGCCTGCTCGCGCGCCGCGCGGTGGGCAGCCTCGCTACGCGCCCAGTCCAGAAAGAGCGCGCACTGCTGCTCGAAGAAATCGCGCAGTTGCGCGGCGTCCTGCTCCTGAACCAGCGTGGTTTCCTCCGAGGTCCCCACATTGAGATAGACCAGCGCCACGCGCAGCCGCTGCAGCCCGCGCGCCTCGCACAGCAGGTGGCCGTAGATGCGTGCCTGCGCCCAGTGCAGCGCGCGATGGTGCGGCCGCACGCCTTCGATCCGGCCCCGGTAGGTCTTGATCTCCTCCAGTTGTCCTGCCCGGGCATCGAAGCCGTCGGCGCGGCCGCGCACGCGCAGGTCCTCGCAGGTACCGGTCAGGCTGATCTCCGTCTCGTAGTCCTTGCCCCGGCGCGACTGCACCAGACTGTGGCCGGCCATGCCCTCCAGCGCGCTGGGCGCGGGCGTGAAGCGCAGGTCCAGGTCTCCCGCGCGCGCCGTGAACTCGCACAGCGCGCGCACGGCCACGGTGTAGCTCACGCGGCCTCTCCCAGGGCCTGGCCGCGCCACTGCACATGGCACACGCGCGCGGGAATGCCGTGCTCGGCGCAGTACTGCAGCCAGCGGATCTGGTTGTCCTGCAGCTTGTCGCCGGGGGCCTTGGCCTCGACCAGTTCGTAGCGGCGCTCGGCCGGCCAGAAACGCACCAGATCGGGGAAGCCCGTGCGGTTGGCCTGCACATCGCGCAGCAGCCGCGCGAAGAACAGCTTGAGGTGGGCCGCCGGAATGCAGTCCAGCGCCAGCGCCAGCAGCGGTGCGGTCAGCGTGCCCCAGAACACGAAGGGCGACTGCAGGCCCTGCTTGTCGGCATGGCGCTGGAGAATGACGCCGCGCCAGCTGCCGTCGTCGAGGCGGGCCAGGCAGTCATCGAACAAGGCAGCACGGCGCCGTGCGAAGTCGGGCGAACCCAGGTCGGCCGGGCCACTCTGGAACGGGTGGAAGAAAGCCCCGGGCAATGGCGCGAAGATGGCCGGCCAGCACAGCAGTCCGAACAGGGAATTGATCAGCGCGTTTTCCACATAGAACACCGGAGCCGCCTCGCTGTGCCAGTGGTCGCGCAGCACGTATTCGACGGATGCCGGCTGGGCCGGCAGGTCCAGCTCCAGGTCGATGCGCATCTGCGCCACCACGGGCTCCAGCGCCGCCGCGCGCGCCCGCGAGCCCTGGCCCAGGCTGCGGCGCAGGCGCGGCAGCATGCGCGCCACGCGCTGCAATTCCTCGTCGCTCTCGGGCTGGGCCTGGGCGGCCTGGGCCAGAGCCATGGCGTCGGCAAAGCGCTGCATGCGCTCGTACACGCGCATGCGCCGATGGCGCGCGCCAGGGTAGCTGCTTTGGGCATAGGCCTGCTCGGCCCGCTCCCAGTCCTGGGCACGCTCGCAGGCCTGGCCAATGCGCAGCAGCACCTTGGCACGGCGCTTTTCCAGCCAGGGGTTGGCGCTGGCGCAACGCGCCACCGCCAGCAGCAGGGCATCGATGTCGCCGCCTTCGTCCAGCCCCTGGCGGCAGGCCTGCAGTGCCAGATAGCGGTCCACGTCTTCGCGCGCCTGGAAGGCGCGCGAGGCGGCATCGAAGGCCACGGACTCATAGCGGAACACGCCCAGATCAGCCAGCACGAATTCAGACCAGTCCTGGTGGAGGTTGCCGAAGAACATCAGCCGAAAGCGCTCGCACAGCTCGCCGACCATGACGCGCCAGGCAGCCTCGCCCGGCTGCGGCTGCCATTGCGCATAGGGCCGGGGCGCTTCATGCAAGGGCTGCAGCGCCTGCAGCAGCTCGGCCTTGCGCAGGCCCGCTGCAGGCAAGGCGCCCGCGAACCACTGCATCAGCTCGGGCTTGGTGTGCAGCGCGAACAGTTCGTCCAGCGCCATGGGCTGGCCGGCATCGAGCCAGCCCAGCGCCAGCAATGGTCCGGCCGCGCCGGCAATGTCGGGAATTTCCTCGTACACCAGCTTGCTCGCGCGAAACCATGGCCCGCGCCGCATCAGCAGCCGCACCAGCAACGCCCGCGACGGCTGGGGCAATTGAACGAAGCGTGCCAGGAATTCCTGCTCGCCCGCGTCCAGCAAATCCCCGTGGCGCTCGGCGATCCAGTCCAGCGCGCGCTGGAAATTGTGCAGATAGTAGAAACGGTGGGGAGGGACCATGGCGCAGGCAGATCTGGCAGCCACGCCGCCAAAACTGTATCTTTATACAGTCATCATACCAAACCGGCGAGTGGTCACTTCCCCGTCGGGGGTTCGCTGCGCGGGCTTCGGCCTGCCTCATCCGGCCAGGAAACCGCCGTCCGCAGCCAGGCAGTGCCCCACCACATAGGCCGCCTCGTCCGACATCAGCCAGACGACCGCCGCGGCCACTTCCTGCGGATGGCCCATGCGCCGCAGCGGCAGGCCCGCCGCCACGGCATGCATGTCGGCAATGCCCGAGCCCAGCATCATGTCCGTGACCACGCGGCCAGGGGCAACGGCATTGATGCGGATGCCGCGCGGCGCGTACTCCATGGCGGCGGCGCGGGTCAGCGACAGGGCCGCAGCCTTGGAGGCGCCGTACAGCGACAGGCCCGGGTTGGGATTGCGTATGCCGCTGACGCTGGTGTTGTTCACGATGGTGCCGCCGCCCGTGGCCAGCATGGCCGCCAGTTCATGGCGCATGGCGTGGAAGACCGCACGCACATTCGTATCGAAGACCTGGGAGAAGACCGCGTCATCCTGCTCGGCCAGCGCGGCGCGCCGCTCCTGGAAGCCCGCATTGTTGAAGGCCGCGTCCAGCCGCCCGAAGCGCGCCACGGCCTGCTCCACCACCGCCGCCATGTCCTCCTGCCGCGTTGCATCGCAGGCCAGGAAAAGGCCGTCTGCTCCCCGTTGCCGGATTTCCTGCTCCAGCTCCAGGCCCAGCTCACGGCGGCGCCCCGTGACCACCACGGCGGCGGCGCCCTCCTCGGCCATGCGCAGGGCGGTGGCCCGGCCTATGCCGCTGGTGGCACCCACCACCAGGCAGACACGCCCCCGGAGCCGCCCCGATGGTGCAAGGGCCGGCAGGGGGCCGGCCAGTTCCAACTGACGCTGCTGCATGTCCATGGCGATGTTCCTTCGCAATTTGGTTGCATGGTACAACCAATAGACTAAAAACACCATTCAGGCAAAGCCGGTGCCATCCCGCGCGGCTCACTTGCAGGGATGCGCCATTGGATGCAAACTTGCTTCAACATTGATGCAATGAGGTCCACCATGAGAACCACGGTCACCATCGACGACGCCTTGTACGAGGAAGCGCTGGAGCTGGCGGAGCCAGAAATGGACAAGGCCGACCTGTTTCGCGAAGCCATCAAGACGTTCGTGAGAGTGCAGGCGGCCAAGCGTCTGGCCGCGCTGGGAGGCTCCGCACCGGACATGCGGGAGATTCCCCGTCGCCCACAGGGCATCGAGCCATGAATCCCGTTCTGGTCGATACCTCGGTCTGGATCGATCACTTCAGGCAGGGCAATCCTCACCTGGCGCAGTTGCTGCAGCAAGACATGGCGCTCATGCATCCCCTGGTGCTGGGTGAACTGGCTTGCGGCACGCCACCGGCACGCGCACGCACGCTCGCGGACCTTCAGCGGCTCAAGCCTGCCCGACAGGCCAGCATGCGCGAAGTGCTGGCCTTGATAGAGCGCGAGCAACTCTTTGGTCTGGGCTGCGGTCTGGTGGACATCACGCTCCTGGCCTCGGCACTCATGTCTTCAGGCGCCAGCCTGTGGTCGCGAGACAAACGCCTGCACGCGCTGGCCCAGCGGTTTGGCATTGCCTGCCGGAGCGTCTTGCCGTAGGGCCGGTTTCCCTGCTTCTCGAAGAGCTGGCCCCGCGCACGGCGCCCGCGCGGGTTCGCACAAGCGCGCGACACGCGCTAGAAATCCGGACTGCGCATCCTCGACAAGGCATCCTGCCGATTGGCGGCTCCCAGCTTGCGGTAGATGTTTTCCAGGTGCCGCTTCACCGTGCCTGCACGCAACTCCAGCATGGCGGCGATTTCTGCGTTGGTGTTGCCGTTGGCGACCCATTGCAGCACTTCACGTTCGCGCGGGCTCAGCACGTCGGCAGCCGGCGAGCCCGGTGAGAGCGCCTGCCATGCCGCCTGGCTGATTCGCTGCTGCTGGCTCAGGCGCCGCCACTGCGCCTGCGCATGCGGCCCCAGCAAGGTCAGCGCCATGCGCTCCGCCGCGGTGTAGCCGCGCGAGGCACGTGTGACATTGAGGGTCAGCATCGCGCCGTGGCCCAGTTCCACGTCCAGCGCGAGTCCGTCCTGCTGGCCCACCTGGGAGTAGGCCTGGGCATAGAGCGCCGTCCTCTGCCATTGCCCGCGAGTCAGCAGGTCGGAAATGCTGGCGGCCTGCGTCTGGCGCTGCCGATACAAGGGGTTGTCGGCCAGATGCCGGTGCACCGCAGCGTTGACTTCGGAGGAAATGGCCCGCACCGGATCGTAGGCCGTGTAGCCACGGACTTCCGCAATGCCGGAGAAATCCACCACCCGAATGTCACCCGGCACCACCAGGCGCAGCGCGTGCAGCAAATGCGTGGCCAGCGCGTGCAGATCGGGCGCGCCGTGCACCGCGAGGATGGCCTGATTGAGTTGCCCCAGTTGCTGCGTTGACAGGGTCATGTCGCGAAATCCAATGGCGTGCTCGAGGTGCTGGCGATAGGTGGGCCGGCTGAGGCCGCATTTTCAGGCCTGCGATGTGCCGTCGGCACATTTTCACGATCTTCGCAGAAAGCTAAGGTCACGCGGTCCGCAACAACAGCGCGCGGGTCTGCCCGGGACACGCAGCGCAACGGGAGGAACCGTGCACGCTTTTCTTCACAGACCCCTTCGACGCCTCCTGCTTCTGGCAGTGCCTGGCGCGCTGTGCAGCCTGCTGGCACTCAATGGCCAGGCCGCGACCATCGTGGTCAATACCACGGACAACACGCCCGGTGCAGCGGACTGCAGCCTGAATGAGGCATTGACCAGTGCCCAGATGGATGACGGCAGTTGGGGCAACGGCGCATGCATATCGGGCAATGGCGCGGACACCATCGTGTTCGACCCGGCCGTCTTTCCGGCAGGCAGCCTCACCGCCATTGCATTGGCAGGCCATTCCATCGACCTCAACTTCACCACCTCGGACATCACGATCGACGGGGACCAGCGGGTGGCGCTCGATGGGGGCAATGCCTCCCGCCTGGTGTCGGCCCAGGGCAGCGGTGTCCAGCTCACGCTGCGCGGCCTGACGCTGCGCGGCGGGCAGACCGCCGCCGGTGAAGACGGCGGCGCCATCTACCTGGACAACGGCGTCACCCTGCGCCTGGAGCGCAGCGTGGTGCAGGACAGCACGGCCGGCATCAACGGCGGGGGACTGTACAGCCGCGACAGCACGGTGACCATCGTGGACAGCGTGTTCAGCGGCAACCAGGCAGGGGGACAGGGCGGTGCCATCTACAGCACGGGCAGCGGCTCGCTGACGGTGGAGCGCAGCCGCCTGTCCGGCAACACGGCCCGCACGCTGGGCGGGGGCCTGCGCAGCGGGGTGCCGACCACCATGACCGACAGCACCGTCACCGGCAACGCGCTGGCGTCTCCGGGCTCGGGTGCCGGCGTCTCGTTCACGCTCACCCGCCCCCGCACACTCCACGGCAACCAGATCACGAACAACGCGCCCGGCAACAACTGTGGCGGCGAAACGTTCACGGGGACGGGCAACCGCTACTGGCCGGCCAGCGATTCAAGTTGCCCGGCGGCGGCAGGTGCCATCGCCAAAGCACCGCAGGCCATCACCTTCACCACGGCGCCACCGGCCGGCGCACGGGTGGGGGATACCTATGACGTGGCCGCCGTCGGAGGCGCCTCGGGAAACCCCGTCATGTTCGCCGTGGATGCATTGACCGCGGCGATCTGCAGCGCCTCCGGCAGCACCATCCGCTTCCAGGCCGCAGGGACATGCACGATCAACGCCAGCCAGCTCGGCGATGCGGACCATGACGCGGCTACGCAGGCGGTGCAGATGGCGGCGGTGGGACAGGGCCCCTCCCGTGTCACGCTGACTTCCAGCGCCAATCCCTCGCGCTCCGGGCAGTCGCTGTCCTTCTCCGTGGTGGTCGCACCCGATGTCTCCCTGGGCACCGCCGCCGTCCCCACGGGAACGGTCGAAATCCTGGCTGGCGGCCTGTCGCTGGGCACGGCGGGTTTGTCCAATGCCAGGGCCATCATCGCCACCACCCAACTGACGGTGGCCGGCCCGCATGCCATCGTGGCCCGGTACGGCGGCGATGCGAACTATCTCGCCGCGGACAGCGGCGCATGGACCCAGACCGTGGAGCCCGCAGCCCCGGCCCCGGCCACAGCCACACCCGTGCCCGCGCTGGGCCCCTGGGGAGTGCTGCTGTGCGCCGTGCTGACGGGATGGGCAGGACTGCGGCTGCGCCGCGTGCACGGCACCTGATGCGGCACCTGATGCCACCGCCTGCCCGCAGGCCTCAGGCCGAATGCATCCAGCGCTGGTGCAGCCAGCGCGCCGCATGGTCCAGCGCATAGCCCAGGGCGCCGATCAGCACCACGGCAGCCATCAGCTCCGAATACGCCAGGCGGTCGCGCGTGTCGAGGATGAAGTAGCCCAGGCCGGCCGATACGCCCAGCATTTCTGCGGGCACCAGCACGATCCAGATGATGCCGATGGCCAGGCGCACGCCCGTGAGGATCTGGGCCGTGATGCCGGGCAGCACCACGCGCAGAACGGTCTCGGTGCGCGTGGCCGACAGGCTGCGCGCCAGCAGCAGCCAGTTGCGGTCCAGCTGGGCCACGCCGGCCGCCGTGCTCAGCAGGATGGGCCAGACGGCGGCGAAGGCCAGCAGGAAGTACACGGGCGCGTCGCCCACGCCCAGCACCATCACGGCAATGGGCATCCACGACAGCGGCGAGATCATGCGCAGGAACTGGAACACGGGCGAGAACGCCTGCGAGAACCCGCGCGACAGGCCCACCAGCACGCCCAACGGCACGCCGACCACGAAGGCCAGCAGCAGGCCCACGGCCACGCGCCGCAGGCTCAGCAGGGTGTGCATCCAGATGTCGGCGCCCGTCAGCAGCTGGCCCAGCGCCTGCAGCGAAGGCCAGGGCGCGAAGGCCGCAGCCACGGGCGTGCTGCGCGCCAGCAGCGCGCCGCCCACCCACCACAGGGCCAGGACCAGGGCCGCGCCCAGCAGCGGCAATCCAATACGTCGCAACACCTGGCTCACACCACGATGGTTTCGCGGCGCGAGAAATCGGCCGGAATGCCGAAGACCTGCGGGCCGCCCACGGCCTGGATGGCCTTGCGCACGAAGCGGTCGTCCACCAGGTCGGTGGCCGCGAACTTGGGCTCCAGCTTGTCGAGGAAGCGCGTGTCGCCCTCGACCTTGGTGGCCTTGATGGCGCGCACCAGCTGCTCGGTGTACGAGGGATAGGGATAGGGCTGGAAGTCGATGCGCCGCTGGTGCCAGCCCTTGTTGACGACCACGCCGCTGGCCTCGTAGCTGGCGTAGTCGGTGGCGGCCAGCACCTTGGACAGCGTCTGCTGCGGATGGGGCGTGTAGCGGCGCTCGCCCGTGCTCGACAGCAGGCGCGCGGCGGCCAGGCGGTTGTCGCGCGTCCACAGCTGGGCCTTGACCACGGCATTGGTCACGCGCTGCGCCCATTCGGGCTTGTCGGCGATATCGCGCTCGGCCAGGAAGGTGACGCAGCAGGCGTGGTCCTTCCAGACATCGCCCGAGAAACGCAGCATCTTGCCCACGCCCGCGATCTCGGCGGCGGCGTTGAAGGGCTCGGCCACGATGAAGCCCGCGATCGACTTGCCGGCCAGGGCCGAGACCATCTCGGCCGGCGCCAGCACCACGAGGTTGACCTCGCTGGCCGCGACGGCACCGCCGCGCGCACGGGTCACGGGAGTGAGCCCGGCCTTGCGCAGCACGTCCTGCAGCAGGATGTTGTGGATGGAGTACCAGAACGGGATGGCCACGGTCTTGCCGCCCAGGTCCTGCACCTTGCGGATGTCGGGCGAGACGGTCAGGCCCGAACCGTTGACGTGGTTCCAGGCCACGATCTTGGCCGGGAACTTCGCACCGTAGCGCACCCACAGCGTGGAAGGCGTGAGCAGGTGGATGACGTTGACCTGGCCCGAGACGAAGGCCTCGACGATCTGCGCCCAGGAGCGGAACAGGCGCGGCGCCTCGGCCTTGAGGCCTTCGGCCTCGAACAGGCCGTTGCCGTGGGCCACCAGCAGCGGCGTGGCGTCGGTGATGGGCAGGTAGCCGATCTTCACGGGCTGGTCATCGCCCTTGAAGGCCTGGGCGCGCGCGTCGCCGGCCGCCAGCAGCGGCGCGGCCACCGAGGCCGTGGACAGCGCACCCAGGCGCAGCATGTCGCGCCGCGTCAGGCCGCAGCCGCAGTCCGGGGAGGCGCAGACATGGATGTATCGGGAGGAGTCCTGCAAGCTCATGCGAAAGACCTTTCAGAAGAGCGGTGTTGAAATCGGGAAGGAAGCGAGGGGTCGGAGCGTCTCATGCATGGGCCGCATGGCGCACGTCGTGCAGCGCCGAGAGGATGTCCATGCGCAGCGCAGTGACGGCGGCGGCCTGGTTCTCGCGCGGACGCTGTATGTCCACGCGCCATTCGCGCACGATGCGGCCGGGCCGCCCGCCCATCAGCGCGATACGGTCGCCCACGAGGATGGCCTCGTCGATATCGTGCGTGACCAGCAGCGCGGCCGTGTGCCAGCGGTGCACCACGTCCACCATCAGCTCCTGCATCTCGGCGCGCGTGATGGCATCCAGCGCGGAGAATGGCTCGTCGGCCAGCAGCAGCTGAGGCTCGCGCGCCAGGGCACGCGCCAGGGCCACGCGCTGGGCCATGCCGCCCGACAGCTGGGACGGATACAGCGCGCCGCTGCCGCCCAGGCCCACGGCCTGCAGCGCCTGCTCCACGCGCTGGGCCAGTGCCTCCTTGCCCAGCTTCGGCTGGCGCACGAAGTCCAGGCCGAAGCCCGCGTTGCGCCGTGCGTCCAGCCAGGGCAGCAGGCTGGGTTGCTGGAAGACAAAGGCCGCGCGCGGATGGGGCGCGGTCAGTGGCTCGCCAAGGAACTGGAGTTCGCCACGGCGCCAGGCGCCGCCATCCAGCGTCTCGATGCCGCCGAGCACGCGCAGCAGCGAAGACTTGCCGCAGCCGCTGCCGCCCAGCAGGCAGACGATCTCGCGGGGCGCGATGTGCAGCGACACGTCCTCGAACACGGCCTTGCCGGGCGCATAGCCAAAGGCCGCGCCGCGTGCCTGCAGCACGGGCGCGGGAGCGTCGGGGGGAAGAGCTTCCGTCTGGGTCATGAACTGGTGGTTGCCAGGGCAGCGCCAGCCAGCGCGCCCTGAAGCTGGGTGACGCTGGGCGTCACGATGGGGATGAAGGCCGCCTCGCGCCAGCGGCGCGCGAATCCCAGCGGCTGGTCGCGATGATAAGCGCGTCCGCCGCTGGCATGCAGCTCCAGCTGCAGGGACTGCTGCACGATGTCGTTCAATTGCAGGCGCAGCCGGAACAGGGCTTGAGGCCGGTCAAGAAAACGCCCGTCGGCCAGGCCTGCATGCAGCGTGGCCGTGGCCAGTTCCAGCGCATGGCGCTGCTGCTGCAGCGGGCCGGCCAGCACATCGCGCCCCGCCCCCGCGCGCGCCGAGGCCGCCGCCAGCGAGGCCCTCGCCAGGCCTATGCACAGGCCCAGCTGCAGACCCATGAAGGCAGGCCGCACGCGCGGCAGGAACTGGTTGGCGTCGGCATGGATGAGGTCGGCCGGCCCCATCTCCAGTCCATCGATGGACAGCGCCGCCGTGTGGCTGCCGCGCAGCGCGATCAGGTCCAGGTCCGCGCTGCGCGCCATGCCCGCCGCCTCGCAGGGCAGCGCGGCCACGAGGGGCTGGCCGCCATCGGTGCGCGCGATGGCCACGGCCACCACGAAGCCGCCGGGCAGCAGGTTGGTGGCCCAGGGCACGCGCCCGCTCAGGCGCAGGGCGTCGCCCTCGCCGGGCCGGGCCTGCACTTGCAGTGCCTCGATGCCGCCCAGGTATTTCATCGCGTTGGACAGGCCCGTGGCGCCGGCCCGCCGCCCTTGCAGCAGGTCGGGCAGCCAGCGCCGGCGCAGCGCGGCGTTGGGCGACTGCAGCAGGTATTCGATGAAGGCGCGCTGGGCCCAGAAGACAAAGGCCGCCGCCAGCGAATGCCCGGCCACGGCCGCGATGGCCTCCAGGGCATCGCCCGGCGTGCCGCCCTGCCCGCCTTCGGCGGCGGACACGCCCACGCCGAACAGGCCCTGGCCGGCCAGGCGAGACAGCACCTCGTGCGCATGGGCGCCGTCCGCATCCAGCGACTCGGCATGCGCATCCAGCCATTGGCGCAGCGGCTCAGCCAGCATGGCTGCTCTCCTGCGGCTGTTGTCGGAACTGCGCGGGCAGATAGGGCTGCAGCTGCGGATTGACCGGGCTTTGCGCCAGGCTGTTGGCGAAGTTGCACAACGTGGCCAGGCTGATGCCCAGCACCACCTCCAGTGCCTGCTGCTCGCTGAACTCCCAGGCCCGGAAATCGTCCAGGGCCTGGTCGGAGACAGCGCCGCGCGTGGCGATCACGGCCTCGGCGAAGCGGCGCACGGCATCCAGGCGCGGCTGGCCCGTGTCCTGGCCGTCCTGCAGCGCGATCACCTCGGCCTGCGACAGGCCGGCCTGCCTGCTGGCCAGCTTGGTGTGGCCGGCCACGCAGAAGTCGCAGCCATGGATGCGCGCGGCCGTGATCTGCACCACCTCTCGCTCGGCCAGCGTCAGCTGGGCGCGCGCATTGATCTGGCCCACGGTGACATAGGTCTCCAGCGCCTGCGGCGAGTTGGCCAGGACGGCGATCAGGTTGGGCAGGAAGCCGTTGCCGGCCAGGGCACGCTCCACGAAGGGGCGGCTGGCCTCGGGGGCGGTCTCGGGGGTGTGCAGGGTCAGGCGTGCCATGGTGTTCTGGAGGGATGAAGTAATGCCTTGATGATCGGCCGCGCCACCTTCGCCATCAATGGCACCGCGTCGCGGATTTATGCCCGAACGTGTCAACCCGCAGGCCAGGCATGCAGGGGCATGGCCACCTTCAGCAGCAGCGGGCCTGGGCGCGCTGCCAGGCACCGGGCTGCTCGCCCATCACGCGCTTGAAGGCCCGCGAGAAGGCCGCGTAGGACTCGTAGCCCACGGCCTCGGCCACCTGTGCAATGGCCTCGCCCTGGGCCAGCCGCCGTGCCGCCAGCTGCATGCGCAGCAGCAGCAGGAACTGCTGGGGCGGCTGGCCGCAGCCCTCCGCGAACTGGCGGAAGAACGTGGCGCGCGACAGGCACACGCGCGCCGCCATGTCGGCCACCGACCAGTTGCGGCCCGGATCGCGCAGCAGGTCGGCCACCAGCGGTGCGAAGCCCGGCCTGCGCAGCAGGCTCCAGATGCCGCGAGCACGCGCATCGCCATGCGCGAGCTGGCGCAGGCCGTAGAAGAACAGCAGGCCCACGAGCCGGTCCATCACGGCCGAGGGCTCGGTGCCCGTGCGCAGCGCCTCGGCACGCATCAGGTCGAACAAGGCGGAGGCGCCGCTGATGGCGTGGTCGTCGCCGCGCAGCACCAGGTGGTCGGGGAAGGCATCGACCAGCAGGCCGCGCATGGGGCCTTCGAAGGTGAAGAAGCCGCAGGCCAGCGCGGTCTCGCCGAGGCCGGCCGCGCCTACGCCGGCCGCGCCCCCCATGGGGCGCATGGCCTGCGGCGCGCAGGCCATGCCGGGATCGGCATAGGGAGAGATGAAATGCGGCACATCGCGCGACAGGAAGACGCCGTCGCGCGGCCGCAGCCGCACCGAGGGCTGGCCCGGCAGGTGCAGCCAGCAGCGTCCATCCAGGATCAGGTGAAAGCTCGCCCGCGCACGCCCGGCCGTGGAGGCCCGCCAGCGCCCGCAGTACTGGCCCACGTGGAACACGCTGGCGCGCCATTGCAGGCCGTTGAGCAGGCCGTCGATCACGCGATCGATCTGCGCTTGGGCCGCATTGTCGGGAACGGGATCTGGCAGCACGGCGGCGATGGTCGGGGTCGGACGAGGACAGGGGGTCGGCCGGCCAGTATCGCCACGATGCGCGCGCAGGGGAACGAATCTTTGGGCATATGCTTGTGCCCGTCCCGGCATCAGCGCCTGGTGCCGGCGCTCAGTCCGGCCGGATGTCCGACTCCCGGATCACGGCCGACCAGCGCGCCACCTCCTGGGCGATCTGCTCGCGCGCCTCATCGGGCGTGGTGACCAGAGGCATGGCGCCCTGGGCGACCAGCGCCTCCTTCACCTCCTGCTGGGCCATGACTTCCTGGAGCGCGCCGCTGAGCCGGGCCACGACGGGCTGCGGCGTGCCTGCCGGCGCCAGCAGGCCGAACATGGAGCTCACCTCGAAGCCCGCCAGCCCCGCCTCGGCCGCCGTGGGAATCTCGGCGATGGCAGGCAGGCGCTGCGCCGTGGTCACGGCCAGGCCGCGCAGCCGGCCGCCCTTGATGAAGCCCTGTGTGGCCGGCAGGGTGTCGAAGACCACATCGACCTGGCTGCCCATGAGGTCGTTGAGCGCGGGCGTGCTGCCCTTGTAGGGCACATGGGTGATCGGCACGCCCGCCTGGCGCTTGAACAGCTCGGCCGCCAGATGCTGGGGCGAGCCGTTGCCCGAGGAGCCGTAGTTGAGCCCGCCCGGCGTGCCCTTGGCCAGGGCGATGAACTCGGCCAGGCTGGCCGACTTCACCGAGGGCCCCACCGTGATCACCAGAGGGACCCGGCCCACGATCCCTATCGGAGCGAAGCTCTTGTCCATGGTGAAGCCCGCCGTCGACGCCATGAGCACGCTGTTGATCGAGTGGCTGGTCAGTGCGCCCAGCAGCAGGGTGTAGCCGTCGGGCTTTTCCCTGGCCACGGCGGCGGCCCCGAGGTTGCCGGCCGCGCCCGCTCGGTTTTCCACCACGACGGGCTGGCCCAGCGCCACCGAGAGCCTTTGCCCCACCACGCGCCCGATCACGTCGGTGGCGCCTCCGGGCGTGTAGGGAATGACCAGCCTGATGGCCCGGGCGGGATAGGCCGCATCGGCCAGGGCGGGCGGGACGGCCCCCGCGACCAGGGCCAGCAGCGCAGCGGCCAGCAAGGCGCGCCGGTTGGACGGATGAAAACAGCGTGCGGCGTTCATGGATGTCTCCTTGTCCGGTTTCGGTGCCGGGAATGCATGCCCGGCACGCACGCCGGACACGGCCGCATGGTTAGTCAATTAGATTATTAATAATATAGGTGATAACGACAGCAATAATCTTGGATCACACGGCTATGCTCGGTGCGACACGGCGGCACCCGCCTTTCCACCGACCTGCAGCACTGCGCCACCCCACCATGACCGACGACTCCCAGACACCCCCACCGGGCCACGACATCGCCCCCGCCGACGCAGCCAACGGCATCTCCAAGGGGCTGACCCACTACGGCGACCGCGGCTTCTCGCTGTTCCTGCGCAAGGCCTTCATCAAGGGCGCGGGCTACACGGACTCGGCGCTGGAGCGGCCCGTCATCGGCATCGCCAACACCGGCAGCAGCTACAACCCCTGCCATGGCAATGCGCCCCAGCTCGTCGAGGCGGTCAAGCGCGGCATCCTGATGGCGGGCGGCCTGCCCATGGACTTCCCGACCATCTCGGTGCACGAGAGCTTCTCGGCGCCGACCAGCATGTATCTGCGCAACCTCATGTCCATGGACACCGAGGAAATGATCCGTGCCCAGCCCATGGATGCCGTGGTGCTCATCGGCGGCTGCGACAAGACCGTGCCGGCCCAGCTCATGGGAGCGGCCTCGGCGGGCATCCCGGCCATCCAGCTGATCACGGGGTCCATGCTCACGGGCTCGCACCGCGGCGAGCGCGTGGGCGCCTGCACCGACTGCCGCCGCTACTGGGGAAAGTTCCGCGCCGAGGAGATCGACGCCCAGGAGATCGCCGACGTGAACAACCAGCTGGTGGCCAGCGTGGGGACCTGCTCGGTCATGGGAACCGCCAGCACCATGGCCTGCATCGCCGAGGCCCTGGGCATGACGGTGCCTGGCGGTGCCTCGCCCCCGGCCGTCACGGCCGACCGCATCCGCATCGCCGAGCAGACCGGCGCCGAGGCCGTGCGCATCGCCCGCGAGCGCCTGACCATCGACCGGATCCTCACGCCCGCCGCCTTCGAGAACGCCCTGCGCGTGCTGCTGGCCATCGGCGGCTCCACCAACGGCCTGGTGCATCTGGCGGCCATCGCGGGGCGCCTGGGCTATGACATCGATTTGCAGGCCCTGGACCGCATGGGGCGCGAGACGCCGGTGCTGCTGGACCTCAAGCCCTCGGGCGAGCACTACATGGAGGACTTCCACCATGCGGGCGGCATGGCCACGCTGCTGCGCGAACTCAAGCCGCTGCTGAACCTCCAGGCCCTGACCATCACGGGCCGCACGCTGGGCGAGGAAATCGAACGCGCGGGCCCCGGCTTCGCGCAGGACGTGGTGCGCCCGCGCTCCCGCCCCATCTATCCGCAGGGCGGCATCGCCGTGCTGCAAGGCAACCTGGCACCGGGCGGCGCCATCATCAAGCAGTCGGCCGCCCACCCTCGGCTCATGGAGCACGAAGGCCGCGCCGTGGTCTTCGAGAACGCGGCCGACCTCGCCGAGCGCATCGACCGCGACGACCTGGACGTCACGGCCGACGACATCCTGGTGCTCAAGAACATCGGCCCCAAGGGCGCGCCCGGCATGCCCGAGGCCGGCTACATCCCCATTCCGCGCAAGCTGGCGCGCGCGGGCGTCAAGGACATCGTGCGCCTCTCCGACGGACGCATGAGCGGCACGGCCTTCGGCACCATCGTGCTGCATGTGACGCCTGAATCCGCCGTGGGCGGCCCGCTGGCCCATGTGCGCAATGGCGACCGCATCGCGCTGTCCGTGTCCCGGCGCGAACTGATCCTGAAGGTGAGCGCCGAGGAACTGGCCCGGCGCGCCCGCGAACACCCGGTCGTCGAGCCCACGGCCGAGCGCGGCTACCGCAAGCTGTTCCTGGACACCGTGACCCAGGCGGACCAGGGCGTGGACTTCGACTTCCTGCGCGGTGCCAGCGCACGCGGCACCATTCCCGCCCCGCGCGGATAAGCCATGCGGGGCAGCGCGGCGCAGGCCGGCAGTTGGGACAAAATGCCGGTTTTGTCCCAAACCCTTGTATCGATGGTCGCTGCCGCCGCATTGCCGATTGCCCTGGAGGCCGAACCCACCGTCCCGGCGACGGACGCCCTGGGCGCCATGGTGGCCGCGCTGGAGGAGGACGTGGTCTTCGGCCGCCTGCACCCGCGCGAGCGCCTGGTCGAGGACGATCTCATGGCGCGCTTCGACGTCAAGCGCCATGTGGCCCGCGAGGCGCTGGCCGCACTGGACCGCATGGGCCTGATCGAGCGCCGCAAGAACGTGGGCGCCCTGGTGCGCTCGTTCTCCACCCAGGAGGTCGAGGAGCTGTACGAGCTGCGCGCCATGCTCGAAGCCGAGGCCGCCCGCAAGATACCGCTGCCCGTGGCGCCCGAGAGGCTGGAGCGCCTGGAGGCCATACAGCGCCAGCACGATGCCGCCGTGGCCGAGGGCAATGCGCGCCAGGTCTTTCGCATCAACCTGGCCTTCCACCAGGAGCTGTTCGCCCTGGCCGGCAACGAGACGCTGCACAAGGCCATCACCGAATACGCGCGCCAGACCCATCCCATCCGCTTCGCCTCGCTGGTCTCCATCGAATACCGCGAACGCGCCCGCCGCGAGCACTGGCAGATGATCGAGGCGCTGCGCACCCAGGACCGCGAGGCCCTGGTGCGCCTGTGCACCGGCCACCTGCTGCCCTCGCGCGATGCCTATCTGAATGCGCAGTTGCAGCGGTTGTAGGCGGCTGTGGCATCTGGACAGCGCGGCCTGATCAGGCGCTGCCGCCACCCTCCCGCAGCAGTGCTTCGTGATCACGCCCGCCATAGAAGATGCCGATGATGCAAACCAGGTCTGCAACGACGGCGAAGGCGATGACAGTTCGCTTTCAGTAGTTGGTGATACGCAAGCCCGGCCTCACGTCGTCGCGCGGCGTGCCGCGAAGTGGAAACGTGCGCAGGCTCTCGCAGTAGCTCACGATGGCATCGGTGTATTGAACTGCCACATCGTGCGAGGCGGCCTCGGCGATGTAGCGGTAAAGATCGACAAGCTGCTCCTGGGCCTGCGAACTGAAGACAACGCGATAGTTCATCTCGCCTTGGCATGTTCAGCGGCAAGGCGCGCCCGCAGTTGATCGGCAGTGACGGCGCTCGAGGGATCGGCCTTCAACGCGTCATAGGCGGGGCCGACCTAATCTTGCAGCCAGCTTTCCACCGCACGATCCCGCGCCATCAGCGCCCGCAAGCCATCACGGATCACTTCGCTCTCGCTGGCGTACTCGCCAGCACGCACCTTCGCCCGTACTGCATCTGCCATGTCGTTGGGCAGGGTGATGCTCATTTGCTGGGTGGTTCTCATGCGCGGCTCCTTGAATGCAGCGGGATTTAATCCTACTGTCAGGCCAAAGCCATGTCCAGAATCCGTCCCCTCACCCTTTTATGGGCACTTCAGACACTCGCCCCCAACCTCCCCCGGTACGCCGCAGGCGTCTCCCCGAACGTGCGCCGGAACAGCCCGATGAAGGCGCTGGCCGTGGAATACCCCAGGTCCAGCGCGATATTCGTCACCGGCACGCCGGCGGCCAGCATCTCCAGGGAGCGCATCAGCCGTGCGCGCTGGCGCCAGGCGGTGAAGCTGAAGCCCGTCTCCGCGACGAAGCGCCGGCTCAGCGTGCGCGAGCTGACGGCCGCCCAGCGTGCCCAGGCCTCCAGGTCGCGCGCGTCGGCCGGGTCGGCGATCAGGGCGCGGGCGATGCGCTGCAGGCGCGGGTCCGCGGGCAGGGGCAGGCCCAGCGGCTCCACGGGCAAGGTGCGGATCTCGTCGAGGATCACCGCCATCACATGGGCGCGGGCCTGGTCCGCCGAGGGATCCTGCGGCACGGGCCGCGTGGGAACGCCCTGCTGCCAACCCCAGCCCGCCGCGCGCAGCACGGCCTCGCGCAGCAGGCCTGATGTGCGGATGGCGCAAGGCCGCTGCGGCAGGTCGGCGCAGGCCGATTCCGCCACATAGACGCTCCAGCCATGAAAGGGCCCATGGGAGCGACCCGAATGCAGCTGATTCGGTGGCAGCCACACGGCATGGATGGCGGGCACCACCCAGACCGCGTCCTCCACCCCCACCGACAGCAGCCCGCGCAGCGAGCCGAACAACTGTCCGCGCGCATGGCGGTGCGGCTCGGAGGCCAGTTCCTCGTCCTGGTTGCCCTCGGCCGCGATCAACACGGGGCCATCGGCACGGTTCACATGGCTGACCAGTTCAAGAATGGCATCGGGCATGGCGTCTTTGAGCTATCTATTGGCTGATCCAGTTTACAGCCGCCAGGATTTTGTTCTTACGCTCCTGCCATGCACACTCCACACCCTGCCCTTGCGAACCCGCCGGGCCCGCCCGTCGACCTGGCCGCGCTCTATGCCGCACCTGCCGAAAGAATCCAGAAGGCCGTGCGCGACCGGCTGTCCGACTTCCACGAAGCCTATCTGCGCCAGGCCAGCTTCTTTTGCCTGGCCACGGCCGGCAAGCATGGCCTGGACGCCTCGCCGCGCGGCGGGCCCGCGGGCTTCGTCCATGTGCTGGACGATCGCACCGTGGCCTTCGCCGACTGGCCCGGCAACAACCGCATCGAATCCCTGCGCAACCTGCAGGCCGATGACCGGCTCGCCATGCTCTTCCTGTTCCCGGGGCTGGACCTCTTCCTGCGCATCAACGGGCGCGGCCGCATCTCCACCGACCCGCCACTGCTGGAAGAACTGCGCGAAGGCCGCGGCGCGCCCAGGACCGCCACCGTGGTCCTGATCGACGAGGTGCTGCTGCACTGCGGCAAGGCCATTCACCGCGCCGGCCTCTGGAGCCCGTCCAGCCAGCTGGACCGTGCCGCCCTCCCCTCCGTGGGACAGATGATGGCCGCGCTCATGCAGTTGGCCGACTCCACGGCACCGGCCCTGGACGCGCAGCAGCAGCAGGAACTCAGCACCCACTACGCCCACGCGGTCCGGCAAGACCTGTACTGACGGCCCCCCTTTTCAGGAGACATGCCATGCAACTGGACACCACCCGATTTCCCCTGGTCTACCTGCGCGGGCACGATGCTCAGCAAGCTCGCGCCGGCACGGAGGCATCCGCCGAAGGCCAGCTGGAATCCCTGCTCGACCAGGGCCGGCCCTTCGTGCTGCTGACCGATCAACTGCCCGGCGACCACCCCGAGGAAAGCCACGAGGAGCGCAAGCAACGCGCCCTGTTCTTCAAGCGCAACCGCGAACGCATGCGCCAGCTGTGCCGGGGCATGGTCGTCATCACGGGAGACCGCGTCGTGCCCGCCGCCCTGCGCCTGGCCATGCAGGGCATGGGCAAGGCATTGGGGATGCGCATCGCCTTCGTGCAGGAGGACGGTGATGCACGGCAGCGTTCGATGGAGTGGCTGGCACAGGCCTGAAAGCAGGCTGCACCGAGCGTGGGCACGAACAGACACATTTTCCCGTACGCCTGACCGGTGGAATCGGCATCGATAAAATGGATGGGAATCATTCTCATATCGATTTCTCCATGCACTCCCCCCTCCACACGCTGACCCCGATCGCCGGGGCAATGGCCCTTGTGTTGTCCGCTGGCACCTGGGCACAGACCGCCCCGTCCGCCTCCACGGCCGTCATGCCCGAACTGGGCACCGTCTCCGTGGAGGCCAGCGCCGACGCGTCGGCCGAGGGCTTGTCCAGGCCCTATGCGGGCGGCCAGGTGGCGCGTGGCGGGCGGGCCGGCATCCTGGGAACGCGCGACCACCTGGAGACGCCGTTCTCCATCACCAGCTACACCAGCGCGCTGATCCAGGACCGCCAGGCCAAGAGCGTGGGCGACGTGCTGCAGAACGACCCGTCCGTGCGCATGGCACGCGGCTTCGGCAACTTCCAGGAGGCCTACTTCGTGCGCGGCTTCGTGCTGGGCTCGGACGACGTGGCCTACAACGGCCTGTACAGCCTGCTGCCGCGCCAGTACATCGCCACCGAACTGTTCGAGCGCGTGGAGCTGCTGCGCGGCGCCTCGACCTTCCTCATGGGCGCCAGCCCCAACGGCGGCGGCCTGGGCGGCAACATCAACCTGCTGCCCAAGCGCGCGGGCAGCGACCCGCTGTCGCGCGTGACGGCCGGCATCGCCAGCGGCGGCCAGGCCTTCGTGGCGGCCGACGTGGGCCGGCGCTTCGGCCCCGGCGACAGCACGGGCATCCGCCTGAACGCCGCGCACCGTGGCGGCGACACGGCCATCGACCGAGAAAGCTCCAGGCTGGACCTGGTGTCCCTGGGCCTGGACTGGCGCAGCCGCAACGTGCGCCTGTCGGGCGACATCGGCTGGCAGGACAACCGCCTCAAGCGCACGCGCACCAACGTCACGCCGGCCGCAGGGCTGGCCGCCATCCCCTCGGCGCCCGATGCCTCCTCCAACTGGGCCCAGCCCTGGAGCTATTCCGACGAACGCGACCTGTTCGGCACGCTGCGCGGCGAGTGGGACATCAACGGCAACGTCACGGCCTGGGCCGCCTACGGCCTGCGCCGCAGCACGGAGAACAACTCGCTGGCCAATATCACGCTGGCGGCCACCGGCAACGGCGCAGCCACCGCCAGCCGCTTCGACAATGCGCGCAAGGACCGCGTGAGCACGGGCGAACTGGGCCTGCGCGCACGGCTGCAGACCGGCAGCGTGGGCCATGAGATCGTGGCCAGCTACTCGGCCTTCGACCTCAAGGTCTACAACGCCTACGGCATGAGCCTGGGCAATGCGCTCAACACCAATCTCTACAACCCCGGCTACTACGCCATCACGCCGCTCAACTACCTGGGCAACGACCTGTCCAACCCCGCCTACAACCGGGGCACCCGCCTGCACAGCTTCGCGCTGGGCGACACGCTGTCGCTGATGGATGGCCGCATGCTGGTCACGGCCGGCGTGCGCCGCCAGGCCATAGAGACGGATTCGGTCTCCTACCGCGTGGTCAGCGGCGGCGTGGTCACCAGCCCGGGCGGCGTGCGCACGGCCTATGACCAGAGCCGCACCAGCCCCGTGCTGGGCGCGGTGTTCAAGCTCACGCCCCAGGTGTCGCTGTACGGCAACTACATCGAGGGCCTGGCCCAGGGCGAAACAGCGCCGGCCCGTTCGGGCAACACCGTCATCGTCAACGCGGGCGAGCAGATGTCGCCCTACGTGACCAGGCAAAAGGAAGTGGGCGTCAAGTACGACGGCGGCAAGCTCGGCGGTGGCCTGGCCTTCTTCTCCACCGACAAGCCGCGCTCGCTGATCGACGGCAACCGCTTCACCTCGGCCGGCAAGGACCGCCACCAGGGCCTGGAGTTCAACGTCTTCGGCGAAGCCGCGCGCGGCCTGCGCCTGCTGGGCGGCGCCACCTGGCTGGACGCCAGGCAGGAAAGCACGGGCAATGCCAGCACCACCGGCAAGCGCGTCATCGGCGTGCCGCGTTTCCAGGCCACCGTGGGCGCGGAATGGGATGTGCCCGGCCTCAACGGCCTGACGGTCGATGGCCGCCTGGTGCACACCGGCGCCACCTATGCCAACGACGTCAACAGCCTGCGCGTGGCCGGCTGGAACCGCCTGGACCTGGGCGTGCGCTACCTGACCGAAGTCCAGGGACGGCTGCTGACGCTGCGCCTGCGCGTGGACAACGTGACGGACCGCAACTACTGGGCCTCCGTCGGCGGTTATCCGGGATCGGGCTACATGACGCTGGGCGGGCCGCGCACGTTCTCGCTGAGCGCGAGCATGGATTTCTGATCGGTGCGGGCACCTGACATCGGGTGAGGATGCAGGCCCGTCGCGGCCACGTCCCGCCGCTGGCAGCCTGCATGCCGCACGGACAGCGCCTGCGATGCCCGCTGCGCCTCACCGGCCCTGCTCCTCGCTCCGGCCGTTTTCCTTGCGTACCACCGGGACACTGGCCACGCGCGGCAACAGCATGAGGATGGCCAGGGCCAGCAGCGTCGCGAGCAGGGCCACGGCCTCGCGCCCCAGCCCGCAGGCCACGCCGATGGCTGCCGTCATCCATATGCCCGCTGCGGTGGTCAGGCCCTGTACCTGTTCTTCGGAATCGCGCTTGATGATGGCCCCTGCGCCCAGGAAACCCACGCCGGCCACCACGCCCTGTATCACGCGGCTCATGTCGGCGATGTGCATGCCGTCACGCTCGGGCACCAGCACGAACAGCGCCGCGCCCATGGCTACCAGCATGTGGGTGCGCAGCCCCGCGGCCTTGCCCTTGTGCTCGCGCTCGTAGCCGACCATGCCGCCCAGCAGGGCCGCCAGCAGCAGGCGCACCATGACGCGCGTGACCTCGGCGGCATCGGGCAGGCTGGAAAATTCCTCGACCAGGGTCTCCGTCACTTCCTCCCACATGGCGTGCTCCTTTCCTGGGTTCTGTTTCAGACCTACGGATGGGAGCATGGCGCGGCCTGCATCGCAGCCAGGCCATCGCGGTTCGCCATCGGCTGTCAGCCAAGCGCGCCAGGGTCAGTTCGCCGGCCTGTCCTGGTCCCTGGCAGGGGCGGGCGCGGTTTCAGGTTCGGGCCGCGGCTGCGCTGCCGGCGCGGGCACCAGGCTCAGCATGTGCTGGGCCAGGGTCTCGTACAGCGGCCGGGCCAGCATGCGCGAGACCAGGCTGGCCAGCATGGCCGCCGCCATGAGGCTGAGCACCATGGAGTGGCCATCCACCATCTCCATGACGATGATGAAGGCCGTCAACGGCGCCTGGGTCACGGCGGCCAGGAAGGCCGCCATGCCCATGGCGATGAGAGCGGGCGCGATGTCGTGGCCCATCAGGCTGGCCACGTTGTGGCCCACGCCCGCGCCGATGGACAGCGATGGCGCGAAGATGCCACCGGGCACGCCCACCCAGGCCGACAGCCAGGTGGCGACGAACTTGAGCGTGACATAGAAGGAGGGCACGTCGGCCTGCCCCGCCAGCATGTGCTTGACGGCCTCCGAGCCGGCGCCGAAGGTCGCGCCGCCCGTCACCATGCCGATGACCGCGATCACCAGCGCGATGGCTGCCGCGAAGCGGATGGGAAAGCGCGCGCGCAGCTGGTTCAGCCGCTCGGGCGCGCGGGTCAGCGAGGCCGCCAGCAGCTTGGCGAACAGCCCGCCCAGCACGCCGCAGGCCAGGGTCACGCACAGTCCGGGCAGCAGCGCGTCCCAGGTCAGGCCGGGCACCTGGATGCGCCCGAAATAGCTGAGATTGCCGAAGGCCGACACCCCCATCAGGCCGGCCAGCACGATGGCCGCGATGATCAGGCCGCTGGAGCGCGACTCCAGCTTGCGCGACAACTCCTCGATGGCGAAGACCACGCCCGCCAGCGGCGCATTGAAGGCCGCCGCGATGCCGGCCGCACCGCCAGCCACCAGCAACGCATGGCTGCTGATGCCCGAATGCGGTCCGAACCAGCGCCGCGCATGGTGCATGACGCCGGCCGCCACCTGCACCGACGGCCCCTCGCGCCCGATCGACAGCCCCGCCGCGAAGCCCGCGCTGGCCAGCACCATCTTGGAGAACGACAGCCACAGCGACACGAAACGCCCGCGCTGGGCGGGGTCCAGCGCCGGGTCCAGCGTGGCGATCACCTGCGGTATGCCAGAGCCCGCCGCGCCCGGCGCCCAGCGGCGCGTGAGCCATACGGCGCCCGCCGTGACGGCAGGCATCCACAGCAGCACGGCCCAGCCGCCCTGCCAGTGGTAGATGCTCTCGAAAAGCTCAAAGCCCGCATCGGCCATCAGCGTGAAGGCCACCACGCACAGGCCGGCAGCGACCGCATAGGCCAGCACGATGGTGCGGTCCAGCCAGCGCCTGCCATCCCGGAATTCCTGGTTCAGGTTGTGGAGGAAGTCGGGTTCTTGCTGCATCGCGGAAAGAGGCTGGGCGAAAGCCCTTGATTGTGCACAAGCCCGGCCGCAGGGGCTGTCGCCAGCGCCAATGCCTACTTCACCGCTGCGTTGATAGGCATGCGCCTTGGCCGCGCCGCAGCAGGTAGATATCCATGATCCACCCATGCTGCCGGCGCGCGGCGGCGCGGGCCTGCACGATGCGCGGACCGGCCTCGGCCAGCGGACCGCTGTCCAGCCTCTGGCGGTCCATGCCCAGGTAGGCGCCCCACCAGATGTGCAGGTCTTCAGGGGCCAGTTCGGTGAAGCTGCACTGCCCGTCCAGCATGACCACGGCGGTGTCCACGCCCGGGGGCCAGCCCTGCTCGCGCAGCTGGCGGCCCGTGGTGACCACGAAGGGCCGGCCTATGCCGTTGAGCGCGATCGCATGCGCGGCGCACAGCACCTGCATGGAGCTGATGCCGGCCACCACGCTGACGCTTTGCGGCGCCGGCTGCATGCGCGCCGCAATGCGCAGCGTGCTGTCGTACAGCGCGGGGTCGCCCCAGACCAGCAGGGCCACGCGCAGCGGCTGACCTTCTTCACTGGGGGACAGGCCCTGCGCCACCGCCTCGGCGATGGCCGCCTGCCAGCGCTGCGTGATGGCGGCATGCCATTCATCGACCTGGGCCAGGTAGTCGTCGCCCGTGCTGCGGCGCACGGGCATGTCGAAGCCCTTGATGCGCGGGCCGGGGGCGGTGATCACGGCATCGCAGAGGTCGCGGCGCAGGGCGGCCAGCTCGGCCTTGTCCTCGCCCTTGTGGGGCAGCAGGATCAGGTCGGCGGCCTGCATGGCGGCCTGGGCCTCGCGCGTGAGGTGGTCGGGGTTGCCCGTGCCGATGCCGATCAGGCTCAAGGCCACGGGCGGCAGGGACGCGCTCATGCGCCGTCCTCGGCGAGTGGAGTGTCCCGCGCCGTGTCCAGCGCGGCGCCTTCGCGCACATGGGTGGCCGGAAAACGCGGCTCCGTGCCCAGCGGGCGGTAGCGGCGGTCGTAGTCGGCGGCGTAGAGGCGGCTTTCGCCGAAGTCCTCGGCCTGCAGGCTGCGGCCCACCAGGATCAGGGCCGTGCGCTCCATGTGGGTGGCCACGGCCTCGGCCAGCGCGCCCACCGTGGTGCGCACCACGGTCTCGTCGGGCCAGCTGGCGCGCCAGACGATGGCCACGGGGCAGTCGGCGCCGTAGTGCGGCAGCAGCTCGGCCTGCACCTTGGCGGCCACATGGATGGACAGGTGGATGGCCAGCACCGCGCCCGTGGCCGCGAAGGCGGCCAGGTTCTCGCCCTCGGGCATGGCGGTGGCGCGGCCCGAGGTGCGCGTCAGCACCACGGACTGGCACAGGCCGGGCAGGGTCAGCTCCGCGCCCAGCGTGGCGGCAGCCGCCGCGAACGAGGGCACGCCGGGCGTGACGGTGCAGGCGATGCCGGCCTCGCGCAGGCGGCGCAGCTGCTCGCCCATGGCCGACCACACGGACAGGTCGCCAGAGTGCAGGCGGGCCACGTCCTCGCCGCGCGCCTCGGCGGCCTGGATCTCGGCCACGATGTCGTCCAGGCTCATGGAGGCGGTGTTGACGATGCGCGCGCCCGGCGGGCAATGCGCCAGCAGCTCGCGCGGGATCAGCGAGCCCGCGTACAGGCAGACCGGGCAGGCGGCCATGAGGTCGCGCCCGCGCACGGTGATCAGGTCGGCGGCGCCGGGGCCGGCGCCGATGAAATGCACGGTCATGCCGTTGCTCCTTGGTGGTCTGCCGGGCCGCCGTGGGCCAGGCAACAGTTCAATGGCCCGGCCCGGCGCAGTGCCAGGGCCAGGGTGGCGCTGCCGTCTTGCGCCACCAGGCGGGTCACGCCCAGCGCGGCACCGGGGCCGGCGGCGGCCAGCGCGGCGGCTTCGGACACGCTGCCCGTGCCGTAGCGCGCCAGCATGCGCGGCGACTGCGTCACCACGGGCTGGCCCGGCAGTTGTTCCGCAGGCACGCGCACCAGGATGGCGGACGGCGCGGTTTCGGCCAGCCAGCCGGCCAGGGCCGGATGGCCGGCCTTGGTGTCCAGCACGGCCACGGCGCACAGGGGCTGCGGTGCGCCACCGTCCCGCTGCAGCTGGTCCCGGGCCTGCTGCCACAGCGCCTGCAGCACCTCGGGCCGGGCGTCCGTGTGCATGCCCACGCCCAGCACGCCGCAGCGGTGGAGGGCTGTGGCCATGGATGCCGGTGGCATCATCGCTGCCAGCTCCACTGCACCAGCGGGCGCGCGGCCTTCCAGCTGCGCATGCGGCCCAGCGGCTCGGCGCTGGCGATCTCCAGGCGCAGCAACTGGCCGCCATGGTCCGCCTGCAACTGCACCAGCAGGGCCTGGGTCTCCAGCGTCACGGCGTTGACCACCAGGCGGCAGCCGGCGGGCATCAGCGCGCGCAGGCGCTCGAACAGCGCGGCATTGAAGCCCCCGCCCACGAACACGGCCTGGGGCGCCGCCAGCGCCTGCAAGGCATCGAAGGCCTCGGGTGCCAGGCCCTGCACCACGCGCAGGCGGGATTGCAGGCCGAAGCGCGTGGCGTTGGCGCGGATGTTGTCCGCACGCGCTGGATTGCGCTCCAGGCTGATGGCCGTGCCGCCCGCCAGGCACCACTCCACGGCCACCGAGCCCGACCCGCCGCCCACGTCCCACAGGCATTCGCCGTGGCGCGGCGCCAGGGCCGCCAGGGTCAGCGCGCGGGCCGGGGCCTTGGTGATCTGGCCGTCGTTGGCATACCAGGCGTCGGGCCGGCCCGGCACCTGCGGCAGGGCGGCACCGCCCCGGGCCAGCACGGCCACGGCCACCGGGGCCTGCGCGGGGTCGGCGGCCAGGGCCTGCACGGCCTCGGCCGCAGGCCAGGCGCGGCGGCGCTCGCGCGGGCCGCCCACGGCCTCCATCACCTGCAGCCGGCTGTCGCCCCAGCCTTCCTGCACCAGCCAGCCGGCCAGCGCGGCCACGGCGGCGCCGTCGCGCAGCAGCACCAGCAGTTGGCGTTCAGGCGCCAGATGCGGCAGCAGCTGCTGCACCTGGCCGGCATGCAGGCCCAGGCAAACCGTGGCCTCCAGCCTCCAGCCCAGGCGGGCCGCGAGCAGCGAAAATGTCGAGGGTTGGGCGTGGCAGCGCCATTCCTGCGGCGCCAGGTGCGCCGCCAGGCTGCCGCCCGCCCCGTACCAGAACGGATCGCCCGAGGCCAGCACCACCGTGGGCCGGCCCCGGCAGGCCAGCACGGGCGCCACGTCGAAAGGCACGGGCCAAGGCCGGCCGCGCTCGCCCACCCGGGCCAGCGCCAGGTGGCGCGGCCCGCCGAAGACGGTGTCGGCGGCGTCCAGCGCGCGCCGGGCGGCGGGCGCCAGGCCGTCCAGGCCGTCCTCGTTCAGGCCTATCAATGTCAACCAGGGATCAGTCATGCCCCATGTTCTCCTGCTGGGCGGCACCAGCGGCGCCAGCCAGCTGGCCCAGGCCCTGCACCGCGCCGGCATCGCCGCCGTGTTCTCGTATGCGGGCGTCACCCGGGCGCCCGTGGCCCAGCCCCTGCCCACGCGCGTGGGCGGCTTCGGCGGTGCCGAAGGCCTGGCGCAGTTTCTGCGCGCGCAGGCCATCAGCCATGTGGTCGATGCCACCCACCCGTTTGCCGCCCAGATGAGCCGCAACGCCTGCGCGGCCTGCGCCGCCACGGGCACGCCCCTGCTGGCGCTGGAGCGCGCGCCCTGGCAACCCCAGGCCGGCGAACGCTGGGTGGACGTTCCCGACATGGCAGCGGCTGCCACCGCCCTGCCCCAGGCACCCGCACGGGTTTTCCTGGCCGTGGGCCGCAAGCAGCTGGACGCCTTTGCCAGCCAGCCGCAGCACCATTACCTGCTGCGACTGGTCGATGCGCCCGCCCCCGGCAGCCTGCCCCTGCCCCGCACCTCGGTGGTGCTGGGCCGCGGCCCGTTCAGCGCCGCCGATGACGCGGCGCTGCTGCGTACGCACGGCATCGAATGGCTGGTGGCCAAGAACGCGGGCGGCGAGGCCACGCGCGGCAAGCTCGATGCCGCGCGTGGCCTGGGCCTGCCCGTGGTGATGGTCCAGCGCCCCGGCCTGCCCGACCGTCCGCGCACCGAGTCGGTACAGGCGGTGCTGCACTGGGTCGCTCATGGCGCGCTGCCCGGGGAGCCGCCATCCATGCCGTAGTGGCGCGGCGTGTAGACCCAGCGCCCCACGTGGCGCGTGCTGCTGTTGCCCACCAGCACCACGGTGCGCATGTCGGCCATCTCGGGCCGGGCCTCGGCCAGCGTGCACACGCGCAGCTGCTCGTCGGGCGTGGACACGGCACGCGCGAACACCAGCAGGCGCTGCGGCTCGCAATGGGCGCGCAGCAGCTCCAGCAGGCGCACGAAGCCCTCGGGCCGGCTTCGGGAGCGCGGGTTGTAGAAGGCCATGGCGAAATCGGCCTCGGCGGCCAGTTGCACGCGCCGCGCGATCACGGGCCAGGGCTTGAGGTTGTCCGACAGATTGATGCAGCAAAAATCATGGCCCAGCGGCGCGCCGGCCCGCGCGGCAGCGGCCAGCATGGCGGTGATGCCGGGCAGCACCTGCACGTCCAGCGCCTGCCACTGTGCGGCCTCTGCGGATTCGGCAGGCCCTGCGGATTCGATGGCCTCGAACACGGCCGAAGCCATGGCGAAAACGCCCGGATCGCCCGAGGACACGACCACCACCTGCCGCCCCTGGGCCGCCAGCGCCAGCGCCTGGCGCGCACGCTCCAGCTCCACGCGGTTGTCCGAGGCATGCCAGGCCACGCGGCCGGCGTCTCCTGCCCCTTCCACCAGCGCCCGGGCGCGCGCCACATAGGGCAGGTAGCCGACCACGTCGGTGGCGGTCTGCAGGGCCTGCGCCACTTCGGGCGTGATCTGTTGCAGCGCGCCCGGCCCCAGGCCAGCCACGGTCAGCCGCCCGCTCACCATGCGGCCTCCGGCCGGCGGCCCTGGCCGTGCACGAGCACGATGGCGAAGTAGGGGCAGGCGTCGTCGGCCACCTCGGCCAGGCGCGCCACCTGCTCGCTGTCGGTGGTGCCGTTCTGCACCAGCCAGGCGGCATCGAGCCGGCCCGCGCGCTGCAGGGCGCGGCGGATGCGCGGCAGGTTGCGGCCCACCTTCATGACCACCAGGGCCTCGGCCGAGTCCATGCGGCGCACCAGCTCGTCCTCGGACAGGGTGCCGGTCATCACGCTGAGCACGTCGTCGCCCCAGGTGATGGGCTCGCCCGTGGCGTGCCAGCAGCCCACCATGCCGGGAATGCCGGGCACCACCTCCAGCGCCACCCGGCCGCGTTCGCGCAGCCGGGTGTACAGGTGCATGAAGGAGCCGTAGAGGAACGGGTCGCCCTCGCACAGCACCACCACCTGCTCGGTGCGCGCCAGGGTTTCCAGGCGCAGGCACCAGTCATCGTAGAAGCGCGCCAGCAGGTCCACATAGTCCGCGCTGTCCACGGGCAGCTCGGTGGTCACCGGGTATTCCATGGCGTGCTCGGCGGCGTCTTCGGCCAGCAGGCCGGCCACCAGCTGGCGGGCCTTGCCGGGCCGGCCCTTCTTGCGGAAGAACGCCACCTGGCGCGCACCGCGCACCAGGCGATCGGCCTTGACGCTCATCAGTTCCGGGTCGCCCGGGCCCAGGCCCACGCAGACGATGCCAGGCCCGCCCTGGCTGGGGCGCAGCGGCTCACTCGACATGGCTGGCCAGCGCGTTGACGGCCGCCACGGTGATGGCCGAGCCGCCCAGGCGGCCACGCACCACCACCGAGGGCACGGGCAGGTCCTGCATCAGCGCCTCCTTGGATTCCATGGCGCCGACAAAGCCCACGGGGCAGCCGATGATGGCCGCCGGCCGGGGACAGTCGGGCTGCTGCAGCATGTTCAGCAGATGGAACAGCGCCGTGGGCGCATTGCCGATGGCCACCACGGCGCCGGCCAGGTGGGGGCGCCACAGCTCCAGCGCGGCGGCGCTGCGCGTATTGCCCATCTCGCGGGCCAGCGCGGGCACGCGCTCGTCGTTCAGCGTGCAGATGACGGGATTGGCGGCGGGCAGGCGGGAGCGGGTGATGCCTTCGCTGACCATGCGCACATCGCACAGCACGGGCGCGCCCTGCTGCAGGGCCTGCGCGGCGGCCTCGGCCATGCCGGGAGAAAAGGCCACGTGCGGGGCCAGCTCCACCATGCCGGCGGCGTGGATCATGCGCACCACCACGCGCTCTTCCATGGGGGAGAAGCGCTCCAGCGCCGCCTCCCGGCGGATGGTGGCAAAGGATTGCCGGTAGATCTCGGCGCCATCGGTTTCGTAGCGGTGCAGCATTATTCTTTTGAAAACAGCAATCCCGGATTGTCTCGCACCGCGGCCAGGGTCTGCTGCTCCTGCGCCCTATCCCCGGCCCTGCCATGGCGTACCACGGCATAGACCGGGCCTTGTCCCTGCTGTTCTTCGGCGCGCAGCACCACGCTGGCCGGCGCCTGGCGCGCACACCCCTTGGCGCAGCCCGTCACGTGCAGATGGGCGCCTTCGGGCACCTGCGCCGCCAGCTCCAGCGCCAGGGCCTGCGTGGGGCCCAGCGCCTGGGTGCAGCCGGGCGCCCCCGTGCAGGCCGACACGCGCAGGCGCGGGTCCCGGGCCTCGGTGATCCAGTCGCTGGCGCCGTCCAGGCCCGCGGCGGCCCACCAGGCAGGCCGCTGTGCACCGGCCGCCGGGTCTTCCAGCAGCAGCATGCGCCAGGGCGTGGCACGCAGGCAGGTGGCGCCCGGCAGGGCGCGCAGCAGCAGCGCCAGGGCCTCGGCCCGCAGCCGGCCCAGCGGCGCCCCCACCAGCCAGCCCAGGCCGGGCACGGCACCCGGAGCAGGCCCTTCGCCGTGCACGGCAGGCTGTGCCGCCACCCAGGCCATGCCTGGTGGCGGCTCCAGCGCCTCCGCCACGGCCGCCATGCGACCGGGCCGCAGACCCTGTGCCCGGCGTCGGGCCGCCTGTCCAGCGAACCAGCGCGCCAGCACGAGGCCGACGGCCACGGCCTGGCCTGCATCGGCCACGGCCAGCGCCTGGCCGCGACCGTCGGGCTGCACCAGCCACCCCGTGGATGCGCGCTGCAGACGGATATCGGCCGACACGCCTGCCAGCCGGCCCTGCGAGCCCTCCACGGACCAGCCGAACTTGGCGGGCAGGCCCGCCAGATCGTCGGCGTCGTCCAGCGCCTGCTGCAGCGCCCGGCCCAGCGCATGGACCTGTTCCTGCGGCTGGCACAGCGGATCGACCACCAGGTTGCGCCGCCGCTCGCGGCCCGCATCGGCATCGAGCAGGCCCGCCGCCGCCAGCGCGCGCAGCACGGCGCCATGGCGCTCGGGCGCAATGCCGCGCAGCTGCACATTGGCGCGGCTGGACAGCTCCAGCGCCCCATTGCCATGCACCAGGGCCAGCCGCGCCAGCCTGCGCGCCTGCGCCACCGTCAGTCGCCCCAGCGGCGGGCGCACACGCACCACCAGCCCGTCGCCGGAGGCCATGGGCTGCCAGGCGCCGGGGCACCAGCCTTGGATGTGGGGGGTGGGGTTCATGGGAAGGGCACAGGAGGGACCGCCGTCCGGGCGCAACTGTACGACGAGCAAGCTGCCCCGTTGCACCGCCAGGCCTTGGGCTGGGCAGCAATCGCCATTTTCTTGATCAGACACCCGTCATCGCTCGGGATAGGGCTTGCCCAGATCCCAGCGCGACCGCCAGTGCGCCACATACTGGCTCGCGACATCGGGCATGCCCCGGATGACGACGACGTTCTCGGAATTGGCCGTCTCGGCCGATGGCGCATAGTTGAAGGAGCCTGTCTGCACCGTCTCGCCGTCCACGATGATCGTCTTGTCGTGGTGGATGTGGAAATGGTCGTTGGTGCGCAGTTCCACGCCGCCGGCTGTCACGGCGTCCATGGCCTTCCTGCTGGTCTTGCCCAGGTTGCGCTTTTTGTCGATGACCACGCGCACCTGAACGCCGCGCTTGCGGGCATCGACCAGCGCCTGCACGATATCGGGGGCCTGGAAGGCGTAGGCCAGCATCTGGATGCTGCGCTGCGCGCTGCCTATGGTCTCCAGCACCAGCGTGCGCGCCGAGCCTTCGGGCGAGAAGCCGACCTGGACGCCGGGCTCGGCCGGTGCCTGGGCCTGGGCTTGCCCCAGCAGGGGAAGGCCCAGCAGGAACGCGAGGGCAATGCATCTGGGGGTTGTCATTCTTTCATCCTCGGAACAGGTATCTCCGACAGCACCAGGGGTCTCCAAGGCGGGATTGTGACCATGAATCCTTTGGCATGTGCTGAATCGCATCAATGCGAATCAGTCTCAGTACAATCGCCGCAACCTTCCGCCCTGGACTCCGCAGACCACCATGCCCTGGCCGCTGCTGCGCCAGCGCCCCGCCCCCGTGCCGCCACCCTTGCCGACTGCCGACATACTGCGCTTCCCCCAGCCTCCGGCCCGGGGGGCCGTGCCATGCACGCACGGCGCAGGGCAGAGGTCATGAAGCGCGACCCCCTGGCCGCCGCGCAGGGCGGCATGGTCCCCGCCTCCCCGCTGGCCGCGCTCTATGCGCGCTGGCGCCAGCCGCTGGTACGGCTGCTGCAGGGGCGCCTGGGCAGCCGCGCACAGGCCGAGGACACGGCGCAGCAGGTGTTCACCCAGATGGCTGCCTCGGGCCGCCTGCCGGAGGAAGGCAAGGAACAGGCCTACCTGAGCCGCGCCGCCAGCAATCTCGCCGTGGACCAGTGGCGCAGGCAAGGCGGAGAGCGGGCCATCGCCACCGTGCCGGCCGATGACGGCGGCGAGGAACGGCTGGAACAGCCCGCCGATGACAGCCACGACCCCGTCCACCAGGCCCAGAACCGACAGTACCTGGCCCGCCTGGAGGACGCGCTGGGCGAGCTGTCCGGGCGCCAGCGCGAGGCCTTCACGCTGCACATCCTGGAGGGCCTCACGCAGGAGCAGGTCGCGCAGCGCATGGCCATCTCGGTGCGCATGGTGGCCCGGCATGTGAGCCGGGCCTATGCCTACTGCGAACTTCGGCTCCAATACGGGAGCATGGAGCAGATGCGGCGCCTGACCGCCGACACCGCGCCAGACCCCGAACAGGCCCCCGGATGCGGCCCCACGCCATGAACAAGACACCGCCCCCAGGAATGGCGCCAGACACACTGGTGGACCTGCACGAGACCGCCGCCGACTGGTTCACCCGCCGCCAGACACCGGGCTGGACGGCCGCGGACGAGCGCGCTCTCGACGCATGGCTGCAGGCCGACCCATTCCACCGCGACATCTTCGACAGCATGGGCCGCACGCGGCAATTGTTCGCTCGACTCCAGCAGGCCAGGGACGATGCGCAGGCGCAAGGCGCTCCCCAGGTCCCGTCGCCCCGGTCCCGGGTGCCCACTGCCCTGCGCCCGCGCCGCCGGACCGGCGCCTTCGCGGCGGCGGCCCTGGCCTGCTGCTGCGTCCTGCTGCTGGGGGGATGGCATCTTTGGGACAACACCGCCCGCTACACGCTGCGGATGGCCACGGGCCCTGGCGAGACGCGCGAAGTCGATCTCCCCGATGGCAGCCGCGTGGCCTTGAATTTCGACAGCAGCTTGCAGGTGCACTACTACCCGCGCCGCCGTGAGGTGGTGCTGGACCAGGGAGAAGCCTTCTTCGAGGTCGCACCCGATGCGGCGCGCCCCTTCACCGTGGACTCGGGCCGCAGCCGGGTGAAGGTCGTGGGCACGGCCTTCAACGTGCGTGCCGCGCCGCCGCGCCTGGTGGTCAAGGTGCTGCGCGGCAAGGTCGAGGTCAGGGCGGACCGCGATGACGCCGACGCTCCGGCGTTGCTGCTGGGCGCGAATGCGGGCGTCGCCATCGATCCGGAGACGGGCAGCCACGCACCGGTGGCCGCACCCGCGGACTCGGTGGGCGACTGGCGCAGCGGACAGCTGCGCTTCAAGCGCACGCCGCTGGCCGAGGTGGCCCAGGAGCTGTCCCGCTACCTGGGCAGGCCCGTGCTGCTCGCGTCCGAGGAACTCGGCCACCTGCCGGTGTCCGCCTTTTTCTCCACGGCCTCGCCCGAGCCCTTCATCGAGCTGCTGCCCGACCTGATCCCGGTGCGCGTGCGCAGACAGCCATCGGGCGAATGGCTGATCGCCAGTCGCTGACACAAAGATACATATTGTTTCAATTAAAGGCGGCGCGGCAGGTTCATGCCTTCGCCGAAATCCTCGTCTTCAACGGATGGGGACCGGATTTCCGGGCTCCCCCGGCTGCCAGCCAACAGGATCGAAGCAGGACTTCGCCCCCAGCCAACGGCAGCAAACGCGGTGCGCCGCGTGCGCAGGTGGGCGAGCGAGCCTTTGCGGCATGGCCTGGTGGGCATGTCCGGCGAGGGCCGCCCCACTGCACGCGCGGTGCGATCTGGCGCATGAGCGCCATGCAATGAAGATGCAGGATTCAAACGTGAAGCGGGCAAGACAACTGAGAGGGGCCCTGATGGGCCAGGTGCTGACAGCCAGTGTGCAGGGCAGCCATGGAGGGGCATTCTGGGCAGGCGCACGCCATGCGGCCATGCCGCTGCTGGTGGCGGGCGCCGTGGCAGCCATGGCGCTGCCAGCCGCAGCACAGGCGCAGGAGGCACGGATGCAGTTCGACATCGCGGCCCAGCCGCTGGCCACCGCGCTGGGCGTGTTCGGCAAGCAGGCGCGCCAGCAGGTGCTGTTCGACGAGGCCGATCTGGCCGGGCGCAGCGCACAGGCCGTCAAGGGCCTGCTGACGCCGCGCCAGGCGCTGCAGCAGCTGCTGGGTGGCTCGGGCCTGGCCATCGCCACCGAGCGCAACGGCGGCTTCACCCTCAAGCCCGCGCCCCGGCCCGCCGCCGGCACGCAGGTGCTGGGCGAAGTCCAGGTGACGGCGCAGGCCCTGCGCAGCGCCTCCACCGAAGGCACGGGCGCCTATGCGGCGCGGGCCGTGAGCATGGGCAAGAGCGAGCAGGCGCTCAAGGACATGCCCCAGTCCATCAGCGTGGTGACCGACCAGCTCATGAAGGAGCAGAACATCACCTCGGTCTACGAGGCCCTGGCCAGCACCACGGGCATCACCCTGCTGCAAAGCCCGCAGGGCGGCAAGTACATCTATGCACGCGGCTTCGACGTGACCAGCATGCAGTACGACGGCATTCCCGTGGAGCGCCTGTACGGCCGTGCCAGCAATTACGCGGGCAGCTCGGTCATCTACGACCGCGTGGAGGTGCTGCGCGGCGCCAACGGCCTCATGCAGGGCGGGGGCGACCCCGGCGGCGCCGTCAACCTGGTGCGCAAGCGCCCGCTGGCGGAGTCGGGGGTCAGCGTCATGGCCAGGGCCGGTTCCTGGGACCGCTACGGCGCCCAGGTGGATGCCAGCGGCACGCTCAACCAGGAAGGCACGCTGCGCGGCCGTGCCGTGCTGGACCGCCAGGACGAGCACTCCTTCATCGACTATGTGAACAGCCGGAACACCACGCTGTACGGCACGCTGGACTACCGGCTGTCGGCGGACACGCAGCTGAGCCTGGGTGGCAGCCTCGAAAGCATGAAGGGCCGCCCCTTCATCTCGGGCCTGCCGCGCTATGCCAACGGCACGGACATCGGCCTGCCGCGTTCCACCTTCCTGGGCGCCGACTGGAACCGGCAGGACAACTCCAACAAGGCCTTGTACGCCGACCTGACGCACCAGTTCAATGACCGCTGGCGCGCCAAGGTCTCGGCCATCTATCTGCGCGAGGAGCTGGACCTGAAGTACGCGGCCTCGCTGCGCTCGGTCAACCCGGCCACCATGCTGGGCGGCAACACCCCGGCCATGACCCGGTCCCACATGAACGCCATGGGCCTGGACGCCCACCTGACGGGCGACATCGACGCCTTCGGCCGCCAGCATGAAGTGGTGCTGGGCGCCACCTACAACCGCTCGCGTGCCGACACCACCTACAGCGCGTTCACCACGGCCAGTCCCATCGACGTCACCGCACCCAACGCGCACATCGCCGAGCCTGGCGACGAGGCCCTGGCCGCCGTGTTCAACGAGAACCGCCTCGCCCGGACCGAGCAGACCAGCCTCTACGGCGCGCTGCGCCTGCAACTGAGCGATCCGCTCAAGCTGGTCGTGGGCACGCGCCTGAGCCGCTACGCCACCGACTGGGACACCTACAGCCGCACGGCCGGCGGGCTCAGCGTGAGCAAGGCTCCCCAGGGCGACACGAAGCTGATGCCGTTCGCAGGCGCCATCTACGCCATCGATCCGCAGTGGTCGACCTATGCCAGCTATTCGACCATCTTCAAGCCGCAGGCGCTGCTCGACGAGGCCGGCCGCAACCTCAAGCCCATCACCGGGGACACCTACGAGATCGGCATCAAGGGCGAGCTGATGGACAAGCGCGTGAACACCTCCCTGGCGCTGTACCGCGTGAACCAGAACCACCGCGCGCAGGAAGACCTCTCCACCAGCCCCACCTGCCGCGACGGCTACTACTGCTATACCGACACCGGCAAGGTCCGCAGCCAGGGCCTGGACGCCGAGATCAGCGGCGAACTGACACGCGGCTGGAAGCTGTTCGCGGGCTACACCTACAACAGCAACAAGTACGCCCAGGACATCAGCAGCGAGGGCAAGAGCTTCAACACCTACACGCCCAGGCACCTGCTGCGCGTGTGGAGCACCTACCGCCTGCCAGGCACATGGAGCGACTTCACCATCGGCGGCGGCGTGAATGCCCAAAGCTCCAACTACCGCCAGGTGGGTGTGGTGGCCGTCACCGTACCGGGCCGCGCCGTCTGGAACAGCCACGTGCGCTACCGCATCAACCGGCAGTGGGAAGCGTCGCTGAACTTCAACAACATGTTCGACAAGACCTACTACGTCTCCGTGGGCAACCTGCTCAACAGCAGCCACTACGGCGAGCCCCGCAATGTGATGCTGACGCTGCGCGGATCGTTCTGAGGCGGCGCGACGGCCCGTGTTCAGCCTGCATCGTCCAGGCTGGCGCCGGGCCGGTCCTGCACGCAGGACACGGCGATGAAGGAGATGGCGGCCATCGCCACGATGTAGGCCCCCACCAGCCACGACCGGCCCCAGGTGGCGATGATCGACTGCGCGATGGTCGCGGCAAAGGCCCCGCCCAGGATGGAGCCCAGCGCGTAGCCGACCGAGACGCCCGAGTAGCGCACCCGGGCTGGAAACATCTCGGCATACAGGGCCGCCTGGGGACCGTAGGTCAGGCCCAGCGGCACCGACAGCACCAGCAGCGCGAGGAGGAACCAGCCGATCTGGCCGGTATCGACCAGCAGCCACAGCGGAATCGCCCATACCGCCAGCACCACGTAGCCGATCTGGAAGGTGCGCACCCGCCCGATGCGATCGCCCAGCAGGCCGCCGGCCAGCGTGGACAGCAGCCATCCGAAGGCCGCTGCCGTGCAGGCGGCCAGCAGCTGCTGCGGCGGCAGTTGCAGCACCCGCTGGCCGTAGCTGAGGAAGTAGGCCACCAGCAGGTAGCCAGCGGCGTTGTTGCCCACGAAGATCAGGGCCGTCAGCAGCACCTGGCGGCGGTGGTGGCGCCACAGATGGCCCAGCGGCGCGGCCGATTCGCGGCGGCGCTGGTGCATGCGCAGGAACACGGGCGACTCCTGCACCGAGCGGCGGATCAGGCCGCCGACCACCACCAGCGCCACCGAGAACAGAAAGGGCAGGCGCCAGCCCCATTCCACAAAGCGCTCCTTGCCCAGGATGGCGGTCACCACCCACAGCACGCCGGTGGCGGCGATCATGCCCAGGGGCACGCCGATCTGCGGAAAGGCGCCGAAGAAGGAGCGCCTGCCGGCCGGCGCATGCTCCACCGCCATCAGGGCCGCGCCGCCCCACTCGCCCCCGGCCGAAAAGCCCTGCAGCACGCGCAGCAGGATCAGCAGCACGGGCGCCCACAGGCCGATCTGCGCATAGCCGGGCAGCAGGCCGATCAGCGTGGTGGCCGCGCCCATCAGGATCAGCGTGCCCGACAGCACGGCCTTGCGGCCGAAGCGGTCTCCCAGATGCCCGCAGACGATGGCGCCCAGCGGGCGGAACAGAAAGGCCACGCCGACGGTGGCGAAGGCCAGCAGCAGCGACAGGCCGGGATTGTCCTGGGCGAAGGGCGTGAAGAACAGCGGCCCCAGCACCAGGCCCGCGGCCTGTGCGTAGATGAAGTAGTCGTACCACTCGATGGTGGTGCCGACCAGCGTGGCGGTCAGCACTTTGCGGTCTTCGCGTGACCGCGCCGTCTGCTGGGGCAGCGGCAGGGAGGCGGTGGTAGGCATGCTTGTCTCCTTGGCGTTTGAATGGGACCGGTCTGCGCCGGCCTGGGGCCTGTCCGGGTGGGAGGCGGCCTCATGCCCCGCCGATCCGCACCACCTGCTCGATGGCGCCGAAGAGGCTGGCGCCGTCACCGTCGCGCATCTCGATGCGCACGCGGTCGCCGTGCCGCAGGAAGGGCGTGCGCATGCAGCCCTCGCGCAGCTGCTCGCGCACGCGGGCTTCGACCAGGCAGCACACGCCGACCACATCGCTGCGGTTGGAGACGGTGCCGCTGCCCAGCACGGTGCCGGCCACCAGCCGGCGCGTGCGGGCCGCGTGGGCGATCAGCTGGCCGAAGTGGAACTGCATTTCCTCGCCGGCCTGCGGGCAGCCGATCTGGCGGCCGTTGAGCCAGACCTCCATGGCGCGGTGCAGCTTGCCGCCATGCCAATGCGCACCCAGTTCATCGGGCGTGACGAGCACGGGCGACAGCGCCGAGGCCGGCTTGGATTGAACAAAGCCAAAACCCTTGGCCAGTTCGGGCACGACCAGATTGCGCAGCGTGATGTCATTGACCAGGCCCAGCAGGCGCACATGGCCGAGCGCGGCCTGGGCATCGACGCCCAGTGGCACGTCGCCCGTCACCACGGCGACCTCGGCCTCCAGGTCCACGCCCAGTTCCTCGCTGGCCGCCACGATGTCGTCGCACGGCCCCATGAAGTCGTCGGAGCCGCCCTGGTACATCACCGGATCGACCAGGAAGGACGGCGGCATCTCGCCGCCGCGCGCGCGGCGCGTGAGGTCCACGTGGTTGAGGTAGGAGGAGGCATCCAGCCACTGGTAGGCGCGCGGCAGCGGCGCGGCGCAGTGCCGGGGATCGAAGGGCCGTGCAGGCCCGGCGCCTGCGTTCAGCGCCTCGTACTGCGCGCGCAGGCCGGGCAGCACGTCGTCCCAGCGGTCCAGCGCCTGCTGCATCGTGGCGGCCAGTTCGGGCACGGTGCGCATGCGCCGCAGGTCGCGGCTGACGACGGCAAGGCAGCCGTCGCGGCTGGCGTTCCTGAGGGTGGCGAGTTTCATGGAAGACTCCTTTTCTTCAGTCGTTGAGGGCGGCCCACATCTCGCGGTCGCGCTCGGCGGTCCATATGCGCGGCTGCGCAATGCCGCTGGCCTCGTCGTAGGCGCGCGAGACGTCGAACGGGATGCAGTGCTCGTAGATGAAGACCTGGCCGAATTCGGGGTCCATGGCGCGGCGCGTGGCGGCATAGACCTCGCGCAGCGACTGGCCGGCGCGCACGCCGTCCTGCGCGCAGCGGTACAGGGTCTGCACCCAGCGCCGCGTGTAGTCGATGGCGGCGAGGCTGTCCTGCGGCGTGCGCAGCGCCGGCCCCCGGCCCGGCACCAGTTGTGCAGGCTGCAGGGCCTGCAGCGCGTCCAGCGTGGCGGGCCACTGCGCCAGGTGGGCGTCGCCGGTGTAGACGCCGGCATTGAACTCCACCAGGTCGCCCGAAAAGCAGATGCCCTGCGCAGGAATCCAGGCGATGGTGTCGCCCCGGGTATGGCCCGCGCCCAGGTGCATCAGCCGCACTTCGAGGGTGCCCAGGAACAGGGTCAGCGCGCGCTCGAAGACCACGGTCGGCCAGGTCAGGCCCGGAATGGTTTCGGCCGACTGGAACAGCCGGGGAAAGCGGCCGATCTCGGAGTCCATGTCGGCCTGCCCGCGCTCGGCGATCAGCTCCCGCGTGCCCTGGCTGGCGAACACGTTGACGGCGCCCTCGGCCGCATAGGCCGAGGCCCCCAGCACGCGCACCGCGTGGTAATGCGTGAGCAGCACATGGCGTATCGGCTTGTCGGTGACCGAGCGGATGGCGCGGATCAGGCCCTGCGCCATGGCGGGCGTGGCCGTGGCGTCGATGACCATCACGCTGTCGTCGCCGATGATCACGCCGGAGTTGGGGTCGCCCTCGGCGGTATAGGCATAGGCGTTGTCGGACAGGCGTTCGAAGGTGATCTTCCTGTCGGCCAGGTCGGCATGGGAGGCGAAGGCTTTGCGGTTCATGGGGGTTCCTGCAGGCGGTGGGGTGAAGAAGGGGGGGGGTGGCGTGCTCAGGCGATGGCCAGGGCCAATGCCTGCCCGCGCATGGCTTCGCCGATGGCTGCCTGCACGGCGGCGGGATCGCCCACGCGCTCGGCCAGCAGCAGCACCAGGCGCGCCAGCCGGTCGCGCTGCACGGCGGGGTCGGGCACATCGGTCAGGGCGATCAGGTGTTCGAGCAGGTCGTCGAGCTGGGGCTGGGTGGCGGGCATGGGTCAGGCCTCCTCGCGAACGCTGTCTTCCTGCCCCAGGGCGGCGTGCAGCCATTCGCCGATGGTGTGCAGCGCATCGGCGGCCACCACGGCCATCACATGCTGGTCGGGCCGGATCAGCCAGACGGCCGCACCCTCGCCGGCCCGGGACTGCAACTGGCGCCGCAGCGCGGCGCGCCCTGCGCCATCGCAGTGCCGGCCCACGGCCACCCACTGCAGCAGCGGATGCGAGGGCCGCCAGGGCGGTGGCTCATCGTCCATGACCAGGGCGGTGAACCAGGGGCCCAGAAGCGCGTGCAGTGAGACCGCGCCGGCCGCTTCGCGCCGCAGCACCACGTTCGGCAAGGCCATGCCGGCAAGCGCCGTCCCGCTGCGCACCAGGCGGGAAGCCGGATAGACGGCCGGCATGCACAGCCGCCCGGTATTGACCATGCGGGCCGCCCAGTCATGCGACGGGGCCAGCGCGATGATGGCCTCGCGCCACAGCGCGGCCGAGGCCTGCGGACCCGGATGCACAAAGCGCGCGGCGCGGCGGGCCTGGCGGATGTTCTCCAGCGCCGCATGCCTGCGTTCATGGGCGTAGCTGTCGATGAGTACGTCGCCGGCCTGGCCCTGCAAGTGCAGCGCCAGCTTCCAGCCCAGGTTGTCGGCATCCTGGATGCCGCCGTTGCCGCCGCGTGCCCCAAAGGGCGCGACAAGGTGGGCCGCGTCGCCGACGAAGAACACGCGGCCGCTGCGCATCTGCTCCAGGCATTCATGGCGGTAGCTCCAGGCGCCGGACCAGGCAATGTCGAAGTCCACGCCCTCGCCCACCAGCCGCGCCACGCGGGCACGCATGGCGGCCTCGGTGGTGGCGACGCCAGCGTCCTCGCCGGGGGCCAGCTGGAAGTCCAGGCGCCAGGTGTCGTCCGCCATCTTGTGGCGCCACACGGCGCGCCCGCCATTGGCGCCGGCATCCAGCCAGGTCCAGCGCTCCTCGGGCCACCGGCCTGTGCGCAGCACGATGTCGATGATGATCCAGCGGTCCTCGGTGCGGTCATACACCTGCGGCTGAAGGCCCAGCGCAGTGCGCACGCCGCTGTGGGCGCCGTCGCAGGCCAGCACCCATTGCGCCCGGGTGCGGTAGCCGCCGTCGGGCGTGGCCACTTGCAGTTCCACGCAGTCGCCCAGCGGCTTGACCGCCTGGACCTGGTTGAGCCAGCGCAACTCGGCCAGGGGTTCGCGCTGCAAGGCCTCGACCAGGAATTTCTCGACGTAGTACTGCTGAAGGTTGGCGAAGCCGTTGTGGCGGACATCGGGCTGCTCCTGCAGGCGAAAGCAGGTGACGGCCTCGTCCCGGCACAGCACGCGCCCGAGGTTCCAGCGCACGCCCTTGGACACGACCGCGCCGGCCACGCCTAGCCGCTCGAAGATGTCCAGCGTGCGCTGTGCCCAGACCATGCCGCGCGAGGCCAGGCCGCGCACGCCCACGGTGTTGTCGTCGTCCAGCACCACGACGCGCACGCCGCGCCGCGCCAGGTCGAGCGCGGCCGTCAGTCCGCTCAGGCCCGCGCCGACGATGGCGACCGGATGGGGCTCGGCCCGTGCGACATCGAGTTCCCGTGGCCGTCTGTATGGATAGACAGGTAGTTGTTGCATCGATGGACCGTCCGATAGCGGCGTTCTATAGTGGGTGAGACCACTCTAGAAGTCCGCGCGTACACCGTCTGTCCTATCGAATGACGACACGCCGCCTGTGCAAGCATCACGGCCAACAGGAGTACAGAAGATGGAGACCCATGAGCCGGTCATTCCCACGCCGGCACGCAACGCCCTGACCCCCGAGGCCGTGCGTGAACTGGGACGGCCCACGTTCCATGCCACGTTGCTGCGGGGACTGCATGACGCCGTGGGCGCCGATCACCTCACCCATCTGCGCTACGACCGCGGCGGTCGCATCGGCTATGCGCGCTGCGCCAGCCTGCGCGATCAATCGATGATCGAATGGACCACGGACGTCTATGTCGACCGCCTGTACCTGCGCGACCCCAACTACGAGCGGGTCTGCCACGGCACCCGGGATCACGCCCGGGACCGCGCCTCGCAGGTCCACCTGACGGCCTTGTCTTCGCAGAGCATCCGCGACACGGAGTACCGCCAGGAACTGTTCGAGAAGCCGGGCTTTGCGAGCAAGATCTCCCTGCTGGGATTCTGGGAAGGTCATGCCTGCTATGTGAACCTGTACTTCTCGCATGCGGTGTCCGGCGACACCACCACCCTGCTGCACTGCTGCGCCCCGTTGCTGATCGCACTGGCACAGCGCCATGGCGAGATCGTGGGGGCGCAGCCCACGCCGCTGACGGAACCGCTGTCCGGGATGGGCTCCCTGTCCACCCGCGAACGCCAGGTGGCGGAGCTTCTGTGGCAAGGCCGCACCGCCAAGGAAACCGCCCGCGCCCTGCAGATATCGCCCACCACCGTGCTGACCTACAAGGCGCGGCTTTTCGAAAAGGCCCAGGTGGCCAACCTGAAGGAATTCCTCCTGAAGGCGCCGTCACGATCGCCACGCTGAGCCCCCTCGGGCCGACAATGCCGTAGCGGGGAAGACTTGCGTCAGCGATTTCCGGGACCGAGGGAACGCAGCGCGGGCACACTGAATCACATCTCCCGCCGCTGTTCCCACAGCACCCGGTGTTGCACGCCTGCCGCGCGGCGCTACCCCCTCATTCATTCGGCCGATCCAAGGAGTTTCCATGCCTTTTCAACGCACCGCAGTTTCTGCAACCCTGGCTGCCAGCCTGTTTCTGGCGGCAGGATGGGCAGCCGCCGCGGAAGGAGCTGCAGTGACCCGTGCGGCACCGTCCGCTGCCGCCAGGGCCGCGGACGACAAGGTCCGGTCACAGCTGGAGGCCACCACCTGGGTGCGCGACGGCAAGGCCGAGGCACCGCGCGTGATCTATACCTTCACCGACCCCAACTGCAAGTACTGCCACAAGTTCTGGGAGGCCGCACGCCCCTGGGTGGATGCGGGCAAGGTGCAGTTGCGCCACATCCTGGTCGGCGTGATCCGGGACGACAGCGCCACCAAGGCAGCCGCCATCCTGCAGGCACCGGACCGCGCGGCCGCCCTGCTGGAGCATGAGAAAAAGGCCGGCCAGGGCGGCATCGCGCCTGCCTTCAGCGTCGGCCCCGACATGCGCAAGGCGCTCGACGACCACCACAAGCTCATGCTGTCGCTGGGCTTTCGCGGAACGCCGGGCATCGTGGTGCTGCAGGAGGCAGGCAGCGTCAAGGCCTATGGCGGCATGCCGCGCGAAGCCGCCTTGCCCGAGGTGTTCGGGGCGCTCTGAGGCCCCTGCGGATTCACAGCGGCCCGCAAGCGCTCCAGCCGCCGCCCAGCGCGCGGAACAGCTGGGCCAGCGCAACCTGGCGCCGGGTCACGGTGTCGATGTAGGCCCCCTCGTTGGCGAAGGCGCTGCGCTGGGCATCCAGATAGCGCAGATGGTCGTCCACGCCGGCGCGGTAGCGTGCCTCGGCCAGCCGCAGGGCCTGGCGGCTGCTGTCCAGCAGCGCCAGGCGCGCGGCTTCCTCGCGCCGCAGCGTGTCCGTGGCGGCCAGGGCGTCGGCCACTTCGCGGAACGCGGTCTGAACGGTCTGCTCGTAGGCGGCCACCGCCATGTCCTTGCGCACCGCGGCCAGGTCGAGGTTGGCACGGTTGCGCCCCCCATCGAACAGGGGCAGCGTGACCTGGGGCGAGAACGACCAGGCGCGCTGGCCCGAGCGGAAGAGATCGGACAGCTCGGCGCTGGACGAGCCCAGAAAACCGGTCAGGGAGATGCGCGGGAAGAACGCCGCGCGCGCGGCGCCGATGTCCGCGCTGCGCGCGCGCAGCCGGTGCTCGGCCGCCTGGATGTCGGGGCGGTGGATGAGCAGCTCCGAAGGTGTTCCGGCCGAGATGTCCTGCAGCAGCAAGGGGGCCTGGGCCGGCTGCTCGGGCAGGTACGGAGACAGGTCGGTGACGCCCGTGAGCAGCAGCAGGGCATTGCCGGCCTGGCGCAGCTCGCGTTCGCCGCGCTCCAGGTCGGCACGGGCCTGGGCCGCCAGTCCCAGCGCTTCCTGATGATCCAGGGCGGTGGCCGCGCCCGCCTTGCGCCGCTCACCGGTCAGGCGCAGCGACGCCTCCCGGCTTTGCAGTGTGCTCCTGGCCAGCTGCAGGTGACGCATCGCGCCGTCACGGGCCAGGTAGGCCTGCACCACCTCCGCGCCCAGGCTGATCCTGGCGGCGCGTGCCGCCTCTTCGGTGGCCAGGTATTCGCCCAGCGCCGCCTCGGACAGGTTGCGCACGCGGCCGAACAGGTCCAGCTCGAAGGCGGCCAGCCCCACGCCAGCCTGCCAGTTGCCTTGCACCTGCGGCTGGCCGGAGGCGCTCAGGTCGCCCGGCAGCCGCTGGCGCGTGCCGCCGGCCTGCAGGCCCACGCCAGGCAGCCGGTCGGCGCGCTGTATCTGGTACATGGCGCGCGCCGCCTCCACGTTGAGCAGGGCCTGGCGCAGGTCCCGGTTGTTGGACTGGGCCAGGTCCACGATATGGCGCAGCCGCTCGTCGGCGATGAAACCGTTCCAGTCCAGCGTGGCGGCGGCCGATGACAGCGTGAGCGCGGCCTCCTCGCGGGGCCATTGCGTGGGGATGGGGGCATCCGGGCGGTGATGGACCGGTGCGAGCGAGCAGCCCGCCAGCACCAGGCCGGCGGCGAGGGCGCACAGGGCGCGGGGGAAGAAGGACATGGACATGGCACTCATTCGATGGCGGTGGCTGGAGCCTGCAAGGCGGAATGGGCGGCGGCTGGCGCCTTGCGCCGGAACAGGGACAGCACCCAGACGAAGAAGACGGGCACGAACACCACCCCCAGCAGCGTGGCCGACAGCATGCCGCCGATCACGCCGATGCCGATGGCCGCCTGGCTGGACGCACCCGCGCCCGAGGCCAGCGCCAGCGGCACCACGCCCAGGATGAAGGCCAGGGAGGTCATGACGATGGGCCTGAAGCGCTGGCGGGCCGCCTGCAAGGCGGCATCCATGAGGGAATGCCCCTGCGCATGCAGGTCCTTGGCGAACTCCACGATCAGGATGGCGTTCTTGGCGGCCAGGCCGATGATGGTGATCAGGCCCACCTTGAAGTACACGTCGTTGGACAGGCCCACGGCCGAGGTGGCGAGCACCGAGCCCAGCGCGCCGATGGGCACGATCAGCATCACGGCGGCGGGAATGCTCCAGCTCTCGTACAAGGCCACCAGCAGCAGGAACACCACCACGATGGCCAGGGCGAACAGCTTGGGCGCCTGCGCGCCGGCGGCCCGCTCCTGGAAGGACAGCGCCGTCCACTCGTAGCCTATGCCGCGCGGCATCTCGGTCATGATGCGCTCCAGCTCGGCCATGGCCTCGCCGGTGGTATGGCCCGGCCTGGCGTCGCCCGAGATGCGAAAGGCCGGATAGCCGTTGTAGCGCGAGATCTGCACCGGCCCGCTTTCCCAGCGCACCGTGGCAAAGCTGGACAGCGGCACCTGCTGCCCGCTGGCGTTGGGCACATGCAGGCGCAGCAGGTCCTCGGGCTGCGCGCGGGCCTGCGTGTCGGCCTGCACCACCACGCGCTGCAGGCGGCCCGCGTTGGGAAACTCATTGATCACCGCCGAGCCGTAGGCCGTGGACAGCGCGGTGTTGATGGCGCTGAACTCCACGCCCTGGGCCTGCGCCTTGCGGCGGTCGATGTCCAGCCGCAGCTGCGGCGCATCCTCCAGGTTCTCCATCATGGCGTAGGCGATGATGGGCGAGGCATTGGCCTTGGCCAGCAGCTGGTCGCGCGCGGCGGTCAGTGCCTCGCGGCCCAGGTTGGCGCGGTCCTGCAGGCGCAGGGCGAAGCCGCCGGAGTTGCCCAGGCCGTCGATGGACGGCGGATCCAGGGCCATGACGGTGCCGTCGGACAGGCTGGCGAAGCGCTGGTTGAACGCCTGCACTTCGTCCCACGATGCCTGGCCCGCGCCGCGCACCGACCAGTCCTTGAGCGTGACGAAGGCCAGGGCCGCGTTCTGCCCCATGCCCGAGAAGCTGTAGCCCATCAGGAATTCGGCGTGGGCCGTGGCGGGACGGCTCGCTATGTATTGCTCCATGTCCTGGACCATGGCCTTGGTGCGCGCCGTGGTCGCGCCCGGCGGCAGTTGCACGCCGACGATGTAGTAGCCCATGTCCTCATAGGGCACGAAGGACTCGGGCATGCGCGTATAGGCCACGCCCAGCACGCCCACGATGGCCGCATAGACCAGCATGCAGCGGCCGGCGCGCCGCACCAGGCGCTGGTTGAGGATGTCGAAGCGCGCGGTCAGGGCCGCGAAACGGCGGTTGAACCAGCCGAAGAAGCCCTTCTTTTCCTCGTGGTGGCCCTTGGCGACCGGCTTGAGCAGCGTGGCGCACAGTGCCGGCGTGAAGGTCAGCGCCAGCAGGCCCGAGAACAGGATGGAGACGGCCAGCGACAGCGAGAACTGCCGGTAGATCACGCCCACGGAGCCGCTCATGAAGGCCAGCGGCAGGAACACCGCCACCAGCACCAGCGTGATGCCGACGATGGCGCCCGAGACCTGCTGCATGGCCTTGACCGTGGCAGCCAGCGGCGACAGCCCCTCCTCGGCCATGATGCGCTCGACGTTCTCCACCACCACGATGGCGTCGTCCACCAGAATGCCGATGGCCAGCACCATGCCGAACATGGTCATCATGTTGACCGAGAAGCCCAGCGCATACATCACGCCCAGGGTGCCGGCCAGGCACACGGGGACGACGATGGTGGGGATCAGCGTGTAGCGCAGGTTCTGCAGGAACAGCCACATCACCAGGAACACCAGCACCACGGCCTCCACCAGGGTCTGGATCACCTTGCCGATGGCCACCTCCACGAAGCGCGAGGTGTCGTAGGGTACGGAATACTGGATGTCGGCCGGGAAGTTCTGCGACAGCTCGGCCAGGCGGGCCTTGACGGCCTGGGCGGTCTGCAACGCGTTGGCGCCCGGCGCCAGCTGCACGGCGGCGGCCACGCCCTGCCGGCCATCCTCGCGCGAGGAAAAGCTGTAGTCCAGCTGGCCGATCTCCAGCCGTGCCACGTCGGCCAGGCGCACCACCGAGCCATCGGCCCGCGCGCGCAGCACGATCTGGCCGAACTCCTCGGGCGAGGCCAGCGTACCCTTGACCGCGATGGTCGCACTCAGTTCCTGGTCGGGCCCCGCGGGCGTGCCTCCGAAGCTGCCCGCCGGCACCTGGGCGTTCTGGGCGGCGATGGCCGCATTCACATCGGCCACCGACAGGCCGTAGCCCAGCAGCTTGCGCGGATCGACCCAGACCCGCATGGCCACGTCGGCGGCGAAGAACTGCACCTTGCCCACGCCGGGGATGCGGCGGATCTCGTTGTTGATGTTGCGCACGGCGTAGTCGGACAGGGCCACTTCGCTGCGCTCGCCGCCGCCTTCCTTGTAGGTCAGCGAATAGATCATCAGGAAGTTGGCGCTGGCCTGCTCGACCTGCAGGCCCATCTGCATCACGGAGGCGGGCAGGCGGGCCTCGGCCTTCTTGATGCGGTTTTGCACTTCCACCTGGGCCAGCGCGGGCTCGGTGCCCGGGGCGAAGGTGGCCGTGATCTCGGCCTGGCCCGTGGAGCCGCTGGAGGAGTCGAAGTACAGCAGCCCCTTGGTGCCGTTGAGCTCCTCCTCGATGACGCTGGTCACCGATTCCATCACCGTGGTGGCGGAGGCGCCCGGGTAGGTGGCCGTGATCGAGATCTGCGGTGGCGCCACGTTGGGGAACTGGGCGACGGGCAGCGCCGGTATCGCCAGCAGGCCGGCGAGCATGATGAAGATGGCCACCACCCACGCGAAGTTGGGGCGGCTGATGAAGAACTTGGACATGGTCTATTCCTTGGGCACGCGCGCGCTCATTCGCCGCAGGAGCCGGAGCTGCCGCAGGCGCTGGAGGTGCCGGAAGGCGCTTGCGTGGGGACGGTCGTCACCCGCACCCGGGCCCCGGGCTGCAGGCCCGCCATGCGGCCGACCACCACGCGCTCCCCCCCCTGAAGGCCCTCGGCGATATGCCATTGCGCGCCGTGCATGGCGGCGGTCCGCACGGGCCGTGCCTGCACCTTGTCCTGGGCATCCACCACCAGCACCTGGGCCTGGCCATCGGCACCGCGCTGCACGGCCCGCTGCGGCACGAGGATGGCGGCGGGGTCCACGCCCTGCCCCACCGTCACACGCACATACATGCCGGGCAGCAGCATGCCATCGCGGTTGTCGAACCGGCCGCGCAGCACCATCTGGCCCGTGCCACGGTCCACCGTCACATCCGAGAACATGAGCCGACCCGTGCGTTCCAGGCCCGTGCCATCCACCTTCAGGGAAACCGGCGTGCCCTCCCTGCCGTCCCTCTCCTGGGCCTGTGCCAGCCGCCCCTCGGCCAGGGCTGCGCGCAGACGCTGTGCGTCGGACACGGGCTGCTGGAAGTCGGCGTAGACCGGATCGAGCTGCTGGATCAGCGCCATGGCCGTGGCCTCGCCCTGGCCGACCAGGGCCCCCTCGGTCACCAGGGCACGTCCGATGCGCCCGGAGATGGGCGCCTTGACCGTGGCGTACTCCAGGCTCAGGCCGGCGGCCTCCACCTCGGCCTGGGCCGACTGGCGAGCGGCCTGGGCGGCCTTCAGGCGGGCCTGTGCAGCCTCGAAATCCTGCCGGCTGACCGCCTCGATGGCCACCAGGGGTTCATTGCGGCCGACCACGGCGCGGGCATCGAGCAGCGCCGCCTCGGCGCTGGCCAGCTGTCCCTGGGCACGCGACAGCGCGGCGCGCAGGGGCGCCGGATCGATCTGGAACAGCACCTGGCCCGCCTTGACGTCGGCCCCCTCCTCGAAATGGCGGCGCAGCACGATGCCCGCCACCCGGGCGCGCACCTCGGCCACCCGCACGGGCTCGATGCGGCCCGGCAATTCGCTGGACAGGGCCAGGCGCGCCGGCTCCACCGTGACGGCCTCCACCACGGGCAGCGCATCGCCCGTCGCCGCCGGTGCCCCGTTCTGGCCGCAGCCCGCCGCCAGGGCCGCCAGCACCAGGGCCGCCAGGGGCAACCCACGCCGTTTGTTCAGACGCATGCTCATTTTCACAACCTGCTTTGAGTTCGATACGAAGGACGCGATGGTACAAAGATAGATCAAATGAGTCAATATCGATTCATATCGTCTGATAAATGATTCACACGATAGAATCCGGACACTTTCCAAGGAGGCATGACGAGCGATGACGAGCACCAAGCAAGAGGACGAAGGCAAGCTGCTGAGCGCGCTGGCACTGGCGTTGCTGGACGCCCCCCAGGCCAATCTGCAGGAGCTGGCACGCGCCATCGGCATCAGCAAGGCCACGCTCTACCGCTTCTGCCCCACGCGCGACCAGCTGATCGACCGGCTCATAGCGCATGCCGCCGACACGCTCAGCCGCGCCATGCGGGCGGCCGAGCCGGAGCGATCCTTGCCGCTGGAGGCCTTGCGCCGGCTGTCGGCCCACTGCCAGGAGCACCAGACGCTGCTGCTGTTCCTGATGTATTTCTGGCGCTCCGACGTCTCGGTGGTCCAGCAGATCGAGCACGAATGGACGAGCACCATGGACGCCTTCTTCCTGCGCGGCCAGCAGGCCGGGGTGTTTCGCATCGATATCCCGGCGGCGGCGATGACCGAGCTGTGGCTGTCCATGATGGTCGGGCTGCTGGACGCGGAACGGCGCGGCCGCGTGGCACGGGCGGGACTGGCGACCTTGCTGGAGCAGGCCTTCCTGCACGGGACCCTGCAGCCCGGGGCCGCAGTTGGATAGAAGTCGATGAATGGATCGACGCGAGAGAGCAAAATCGATGAATGGAATATTCCTGGCTCACATTCATGAACAGCATTCATTCAAATGCTTGAGCGCATCCACCTGACCATCGTCCGGGAAGTGGAGCGCCAGGGTTCGCTGACCGCCGCGGCCGGCGTGCTGTGCCTCACGCAGTCGGCGCTGAGCCACAGCATGAAGAAGCTGGAGCAGCAACTGGGCACGGACATCTGGCTGCGCGAGGGCCGCAGCCTGCGCCTGACGCAGGCCGGCCAGTACCTGCTGGCCGTGGCCCAGCGCGTGCTGCCCCAGCTGGACCAGGCCGAGGAGCGGCTGCGGCAGTTCGCCCAGGGCGAGCGCGGCGCGCTGCGCATCGGCATGGAGTGCCATCCCTGCTACCAGTGGTTGCTCAAGATCGTCGCTCCTTATCTGGCCGCCTGGCCCGACGTGGAGGTGGATGTGAAGCAGAAATTCCAGTTCGGCGGCATCGGTGCGCTGTTCGGCTACGAGATCGATCTGCTGGTCACGCCGGACCCGCTGTTCAAGCCAGGCCTGACGTTCGTTCCCGTGTTCGACTACGAGCAGGTGCTCGTGGTCTCCAGCGGGCACGCCCTGGCCGGCGCGGACTTCGTGGAGCCCGCCCAGCTCACGCCCGAGGTACTCATCACCTACCCCGTGCCCACGGACCGGCTGGACATCTACAACCAGTTCCTGATGCCGGCCGGCGTCATGCCCAGGCGCCAGAAGGCCATCGAGACCACGGACATCATGATGCAGATGGTGGCCAGCGGCCGGGGCGTGGCCGCCCTGCCCCGCTGGCTGGTCCAGGAGTACGCCGGCAAGCTCGACGTGGTGCCCGTGCGCCTGGGACAGCGGGGCATTGCCAAGCAGATCTTCCTGGGCGCACGCGAGGTGGATCTGGCCACCGACTATCTGCAGGCCTTCATCACGCTGGCGCGACAGCCGCTCGCCGACGCAGCGGCTCTCCCCTGACGGGCCATCGGACCTGCCAGGGTCGTGGCTGCCGTGGACCCGGGCGAAGCAGCCACGGGCCTGGCTTGCGAAGCCCTGCCTACACGACGGAGCGCGAGATCGGGTCCGTCATGAGCACGATGGCAAGAATGACCGCAGAGATCGCGGTCCAGAGCAGCATCTGCAGAAAGTGGGTCATGGAGCCTCCGCAAAGTGATGCGCATGGGGCATGCACGGGCAAGAGGCTGCCTGCTGGTGAGGCCGCCTCTTGCCAGGCGCCCCATCAGGGCGCGGCGCGGTAGCGGTTGCGCAGGTCGCGCACCTCGTCGTGGTTGCGCTGCGCGCCCTGGGCCTGGCGCTCCACCACCGCGCGGATGGCCGGTGGCAGCGGCTGCCTGAGTGCCTTGCGGTACTGGGCCACGGCCGCATCCTCGCCACGCTCGCATTCTTCCAGCACCGCCTTGTCATCCTGCGAGGTCAGGGCCGTCTTCACCGACACCCAGCCACGATGCAGGGCACCGGCCACGGTACCGCCCGAGGCAGGCTCCTGGCCCAGCTTGCGGATCTCGGCCTCCAGTTCCCGGGCGGCCGCTGCGCACTCGGAGGAGTGGCGCATGAACAGGGTCTTCAGATCCGCCGCATCGGCGTTCTCCGCCGAGGTGCGAAAGCCGTACTCGCCGTCGCGGCAGGACTCGAGCAGGTCATTGAGCACGTCGGCCACATCGCCATTGTCGATATCGCCGGTGTAGGCCGCAGCCACGGTGGCGTCGGCCACATCGCGGCGGGCCGCGCGATCCCAGGCCGCGCGGGCGGCAGGCCGGGCCTGGTCCCATTCGAGATGGCTGGTGCCGCGCCGGCTGGTCCATTGGCGCTCCCACTCCGACTCGAAGGCATCGAAGTCGGCATCGGGACGCGCTGCCGCGCTCCATCCCAGCTCGTAGGCCGGACGGTATTCCTCGTAGCTGCGGCCAGCCACATAGTAGGGCTCGTGCTGGTAGGCATCGCGCCAATAGGCGTCTTCGACCGTGGGGTTGACGGCCTCTGCCGCACCCTTGCCTGCCAGCCCGCCGACCACAGCACCGGCCACGGCACCCACGGCGGCACCGGCGGGACCGCCCATGGCGCCGAAGGCTGCACCGGTGACGGCTCCGCCTGCCGCGCCTATGCCGGTACCCACAGGATGCGCGCCCGGCGCGTCGGACAGAGGATCGCGGTTTGCGGGATTGGTTTGCGTCATGGGATGTACTCCTTCGCAGTTGCAATGGGTCCTATCCTGATCGCCACGGCGGGCGACAGACGTGCGCCGTCATGGCCATATGCCGTAGGAAGGCGGCCCCCGGACCGCACGGACATCGCGCCAGACCTTTGTGGACATTGTTCGCACGTGCACGGCAGGGCAATCGGCGTGCCTGCTGCGCCAGCCAGGCGGCACAGGCATGTTTCGCTCTCGCGCTTGAGATGCGGTCCCACGCAGCCCCTGCGCACATGCGACGAGCATGGTCCAAGCGCCGTCTCACGGACCGAGCGCGAACGAAAGGAACACGCGATGACAGACAAATCCCTGCACCCTGCCCCTACCGGCAGTACGCCCCAGCCGTCAGGCAAGGTCTCCACCAGAAAACCCGGACAGGTCGGCACGGCCCCGCATGCACCTGGCGCATCCGGCGCCGCCGAGCCGGGCCTGCGCCTGCCCCATGAGCGCGACCAAGGCCTCGATGCCACCAGCCGCTCTCCGGATCCCGTGATCCGGCAGGCCCATGACGACATCGCGTCCGGACAGGTGGATACCGACATGCGCCAGATCCCGGGACTGGATGCGCAGCAGCGCAAAAAGCTGGTACGCCAGAAACGCTAGGAGGGCCTGGACACGCTGCCACGAAGGCCTGCCTGGCGCCACGGAAATGCAGTAGCATCTCACACTCGCTTACAACAGTGCAGGATGGACCGATTGCCTCTTGCCGCTGAAGTCCCCTCCCGCCGGGCGGGCCATGGCACGCCGACGCGGCGCGCCTCGCAGGCCAGCGGGAGCCGGGGCCGCTGGCCTCATCGGCGCTGCCTGAAGATCGAACACCTGCCATGCAGCCCCCTTCCACCGCCCTGCCCAGCACCATTTTCGCCACCAGCCAGGCTTCGCAGGAAGAACGCTTCGAAGCCTGGCGCAGCAGCATCTCGGTGCTCTTCGACGTGGCTCCGGTGGCACGGGATACGACCGAAGAGAGCTTTCATGCCTCGCTGCATGCCGTGCACCTGGGCCAATTGCTGCTGGGTGACCTGCATTTCGGTGCCCAGCGTTTTTCGCGCGGCCAGGCACGTGCGGCCCACGATGGCCTGGACCACTACCTGGTCCAGTGGTATCGCAGCGGTGGCTTCATGGGCCGGCATGGCGACGACAGCGAACTGCAGGTCCGTGCCGGCGATGTGGTCGTGTTCGACATGGCGCGCACGCAGCACACGCTGGCCAGGGGCTCGCATGTACTCTCGCTGATCGTGCCCCGCAGGCTGGGCGATGCGGCCCTCGGCGCGGCGGGCCCGGGCCTGCATGGCACGGTGCTGTCCGCCGACAGCCTCTTCGGCGGCCTGCTGTCCGACCACCTGGGCGCCCTGCACCGGCGACTGCCCGGCATAGGTGCAGCGCAGGCCGACGACGTGGTCCACGCCACCATGCAGATGCTGGCGGCCTGCCTGCGTCCCAGCCAGCGCACCCTTGCAGAAGCCCGTGCTGAAGTGCAGGCAGCGACGCTGGGGCGCATCCAGCGCCATATCGCACAGAACCTGGGCACGCCCCTGACGCCGGATGCACTGTGCCGCAGATTCGGAATCTCGCGCCACAGGCTCTACCAGTTGTTCGAGCCCGAGGGGGGCGTGATGCGCTATGTGCAGCAGCGCCGGCTGCAGCGGGCCTTCCATACGCTGTCCAACCCGGCCTGCCGGCGCCTGAAGGTGGCGGACGTGGCCGCGCGACTGGGTTTCGCGAGCGAAGCGCATTTCAGCCGCGCCTTCCGCGCCGAGTTCAGCCAGACACCCAGCGATGTACGCGCCATGGCCGAGGCCGCAAGGGCCAGCCGCATGAATCCGCCTGTGAACTCGACTCCGGCCTCCGTGGAATACGCCGACTGGCTGCTCGGGCTGATGGCCTGAGCGGCCAGGATCAGCCGCGGTGCATGGAGGGCAGGCCCTCCCACTCCCGCCGGATCTGCTCCAGCCCCTGCGCATAGGTGGTGACTTCGAATCCGGGGAAGCGGTGCTTGAACCGGCTGGAGTCGAAGAGGTTGTCCTGCCCGTAGCGCGGCAGCAGCTCACGGATCTCGCGCACCTGCCGGGACAGGAGGCCTGCGGCCGCGAAGCTCCATCGGCCTATGACGGTGTAGCCGGTCTCCCGGCCGAACACCTTGCCGGCCAGGGTGATGAGCTCCCGGTAGGTCAGCCGCTCATCACAGCACGGCAGGTGCCAGGTCTGCCCGAAGGCATCGGAGGCATTGCCCAGGGCTGCGAGCGCACGGCTGGCATCGGGTGTCCAGATCAGCGTTCGCCGCGTGTCGTCACGGATAGGCACGCGGGGCCTTTGGCCAGCCTTGATCCGGTCGATGACCAAGGCATTGGTGAAACTCTGCGTCTTGCCCGCTCCATAGAACTCGGGCGCCCGGCCGATGAGCACCGGGATGTCGCCGCGCGCCATCTCCTCGAGCACCATGCAGGCCATGGCCGCACGCACCCGCCCCTTGCGCCCCACCGGCTCGAAGGGCGTCTCCTCGGTCTGCAGCCGATCATCCTGCGGGTACATGTAGGTGTTGTCGAAGTAGGCGAAGCTGGCGCCCTCGGCCCGGCAGGCATCCAGGGCGTTCTTCAGCATCACGGGGAACTGGCTTTCCCACAGTCCGGTATCCGGCGGCAGGCCGGCCGTGAAGTAGACGATGCGGCTGCCCCGGACCGCCTCGGCCGTCTGCCGCGCATCGAGCAGATTGGCCGGCACCAGGCTGTCCGTGTCGTTGACCTTGCGCGGATTGCGGCTCACGAGCCGCACATCGCCGGTGTGGTTTCGCCGCAGCTCCCGTGCCAGCTCCGTGGCGATCTGTCCGTTCGCACCCAATATCGTCTGCATCTGCGCCCGCCTTCCGTCGTTGACCGCGTATCTGTGGAAAGCAGGTTAACCTTGAAGCAAGGTTCAATGTCAATCACGCATCACCACGGAGCCCTCGGGCGCAAAGGCCATGAAGATCGGAGAACTCGCGCAGCACACGGGCCTGACGCCTTCGCGCATCCGCTTCTATGAACGCATCGGCCTGCTCAAGGCCGCACAGCGACAGGCCAACGGTTACCGCAGCTACGGCGGCGATGCCGTGGTGGCGTTGAGGCTGATCACCGCCGGGCAGCGTGCGGGCTTCAGCTTGGATGAGCTGCGCGCCCTGTTGCCGGGCGACCTCGCGCAATGGGAACATGGCGCCGTGCTCGACGCCCTGCACCGCAAGATCACGGACATCGAAGCCTTGCAGGCGCGGCTGGCGCAAAGCAAGGCACAGCTGGTCGAACTGATGGAGCAGATTGCAGCCCGGCCCCGGGACATGGATTGCGCAGCCAACGCCCGGCGCGTGCTGTCCAGGATGCAGTGGGCGCAGGCCGAAGCAGAATCGGCGGCCCGTGGCCGGCCCCGGAAATCCTCCGCCGCAGCCAATCACCGGCGCTGAGAAGTCCTCACTGCCCCTTGCGCAGCGAGACCGGCGTGCCCCAGACAGGGTCGGGCACCCCCTGGCGGCCCAACGTGGTCACCTGCATGGGGACAAGCCGCGACATCAGCTTTTCCTGCTCGGGGCTCAAGTCGGCACGCGTGGCCAGATAGGTCCGCGTGAACTCCATGGGCACCGGCAGCGTGTGACCGACACGCCAGGGCTCGCGCCGGTTCAGGGCAGCCTGCCTATCTCTGCCTGCAGCGCCGCGATGTTCTCCTCGTGCCGGCGCAGCCGGGCACGCCGCTCTTCGGCCTGCGGTCCCGTCTGTGGCCCGTCCGGTGAACGCAGCAGGCTGGCCTGCTGCCTCTCCTTGTCCAGCTCCATCTCGAGAATCTGCCGGCGTTCCTGCTGCGCGCCGTCGGGCCGGCGAACGCCGGCCACGGTCCCGGGGCGCGCCGCCGGCGCACCTGCGGCGGCTGCGGCATGCCGTGCGGGACATGTCGCGGCCCGGGCATTGCCTCCTCCACCCACGATGAATTCGACCGAGTCGCGAGTGCAGCGCCCCGGTTCCTCGGCAGCCTTCAACTCCTTCACCAGCCCCTGGGCAGCACAGGGAAAGTGCGCCATCAGGGCACAGAGCGCCGCGGCTGCCACGGCTGCGGCATGGCGTGCATGGAGCCCTGGCCATCCCTTCATCACCACCCCACGGACAGGGGCGTCCTGCCACTGGCGCCAGCGACGGACGGAATGCGGCTGGTCTTCATGGCGCTGTGGCCCGCCTGGACCGGGAGGGTGCCACTCAGCCACGGCGCGATGCAGGCGTCTGCATCTGCACGGTGGCATAGGAGACGATGGGGACCCGGCCCTGCAGGTAGTAGACACAGTCCGAGACCTCGCCCATGGGGCGCAGCGACGGACGTTCCCAGCCGCGCACATCGGAATCTGCCGTCATCAGGGGGCACATGATGCGCTTGACGATGGCCTGCATGAGCGGAACCTTCAGTTCATAGGCATAGGTCACCTTGATGCGCAGCACATTGGCATCGCGCAGGGAGATACCGGCCCCGCGAATGGGGGCCGCCGTGCGGAACTCCAGGTTGTCGTTGGGAATGGTGGTCACGCCGGCACGCGTGATGCCGTAGATGCGAAAGGCCTCGTCGGAGGGGCTGAGCACCGACAACTTGACGTTGAGCCCCAAGTTGACCGCCGCCAGGGCCTGCGCATAGGCGCCGGCCAGCCGCGCCGCGTCGCTGGATTCGAAGGCATTCTGGTAGAAGGGCACCAGGCCCTTGGCCAGCGAGTTCTTGATGGCACTGGCCTGGGCCCCGTTGACCGAGCCATGGCGCGCCGCCATGAAGGTGGCGTTGTTGAGCGTGAGCTTGGCCATGTACAGAAGGCCGGCCTGCAGCAGGACGAAGGTCAGCAGGATGGCGATGGGCCCGACGATGATGAACTCCGTCAGCGATGCGCCGCGTTGGCGTGCGGCGTGCGGCCTCCTGCGATGTGGGTGCACCATGGCCACGGTCCTGGCTCAGGGCGCTGCCTGCAGCCCGGGCCGCGGCAGCTGGATCTGCGCTTCGGAGGGTGCGACCGTGCGTGCGGCCGCGCGCGCCGGGTCCTGCACGCGTGCCACGGCCTCCGGCCGTGCGGGGCTGGCCAGCGCTCCCTGGACATTGCGCCCGAACAGGGGCGCGAGATCGGAGCGCAGCCGCGAGATCTCCTCGCGCACCTGGGCAGGCGCGTTTGCCATGCTCAATCCTGCGCGGTTGATCGCCATGTCGGCCTGCGACAGGCGCACCAGGCCAAGGTTGTAGGCGGCCCGCGCATCGTTGCCGTCGATGCGCAGCGCCGCCTCGAAACCGGCTGCGGCCTCGGCGAGGTCACCCGACAGCGCGGCGGACGCGCCATAGCCGAACCACAGCTGGGCATTGTTCGGATAGATGGAAGTCAGCTGCTTGAACTGCCGGGAGGCCCCCAGCCAATCGCCACGCGCGTAGGCATCCTCGGCCGCCTGCAGCGCGGCCCGGGATTCGTCGGCTTCGGCCCTGGCCTGCGCGCCGGCCTGCTCCTGGGCCTGAGGTGCCTCGGCCTGTGCGGCCCGCGCCGATGCGCCTGGCGCGGAGCGTGCCTGTGCCATGGATCCGAGCACACCCGGAGCTCCTTCGAACGGATTGGCCGCGGGCTGCGCCGGAGCAGCACAACCCGCGAGCGCGGCAACAGCCAGAAGAACAGTGGCAAGGCGTGGTGTCAGGAGGGTCATGGCGGTGATATGCATGAAAGGCGATGGTCAATGTGCACGGCTGGTGCTGTGCGGGGGCATGTCCGGGTTGTGGCGTGCGATGCGGCATCCGGCCTCGATGCCCAGGGCCCGGGCCTGGCCGGCCCGCAGCTCCAGCACCTCGCTGGCCCCCAGGCGCCAGCGAAAGCGCCAGGGCGCGACATGCGCGCAGACACGCAGCACGCGGCCCTCTTCGTCAAGAAAGGCCACATCGATGGCATAGGCCATGCCCACGGTATGGATGCTCGCGCAGCGCGTGATCCACAGGCCTTGCTGCGACTGCAGCGGCGCGCGCCAAAGCAGGCCGCGCGCACGCTGCGCGAAACTGCGCGCCGTGGCCACGCGGCAGGCCGTGGGATGGCCGTCCACATGCAGCACAGGGGCGTGATCGAACATGGTTTCAAGACTTGCGCGCATCGGGGAGCGGGTGGGACACAGGCCAGGACATCACAAGCCCGAGGCCAGGAACTTCATGGCGATCGGAAAGCCGATCACGATGAACGTGCAGGGAAAGATGAAGAAGATCAGGGGGCCGAGCATCTTCACCGGTGCCTCCATGGCCATCTTCTCGGCACGCAGGAAGCGTTCCGTGCGGCGCTGCTCGGCCTGTGCCCGCAGGATGGGCCCCAGGCTGGAGCCGGTCTTCTCGCCCTGGATCAGCGCCGAGACGAAGCTGGTCACGGGCGGAAAGTCCAGCCGCTGCGCGAAATCGCGCAGCGCGTCGATGCGCGCCTTTCCGGCGCGCACGTCGCGCAACACGCGATTGACCTCCAGGGTCAGCGGCCCCTGCGTGCTCTTGGCCACGGCCTGCTGCATGGCGCCGGAAAGGTTGAGCCCGGCCTCGATGGACAGTGTCAGCAGATCGATGAAGAAGGGCAGGGCCTTGAGAATGGCCAGGTTGCGCTTCTTGGTGACTTCGGCCAGCCACAGGTCCGGATAGAAGAAGGCCATGGCAGCCAGCACCAGCACCATGGCGAGGCCGCTGGAACCCAGCATGGACTGGATGAGCAATCCCAGCAGGGCACCCGCCATCGAGGAGACGACCTTGCCCGCGAAGAACTGCTGCGCACTGAGCGCATAGTCCTGGCCGCCGCGGCGCAGGGCCAGGGCGTAGCGCTCCTCGCTGCGGCTGCTGATGGCCCAGTGCAGGCTGGAAGCCAGGAGATTGATCAGGGGCCAGGTCATGCGAAACAGCTTCGGCGGCTTGTCCTTGTAGGTGCGGTCCTCGTCGGGCGCCTGGCGAAACAGCCGGTAGGTAGCCGCCAGGCCCACGATGAGCGCCAGCGCGAGCAGCAATGATGCGATCATCCCCTGCATGGGATCCTCCTTGCATGACGGTGGCAAGGTCTCGCCACCCGTGTGGAATCCGGCCTAGACATCGATGGTGACGATCTTCTTGATGAACACCCCTCCCATGATCAGCAACACGCCGATCACGGCCATCACGGCCCAGCCGTAGTAGGTGGTGAACAGGGGCTCCATGGCCTCGGGCTCCATCTGGAACAGAACGAAGGCCAGGAACAGCGGCAGCAATCCCACGACGATGCCCTGCAGCTTGCCCTGCGAGGTCAGCGCCTTGATCTTGCCCTCCATGGAGGATTTGGCCCGCAGCGTGGAGGCCAGCCTGTCCAGCACTTCCGAGAGGTTGCCGCCGACTTCCTTGGAGATGGTGACCGCCGAGGCCAGCAGCCGCACGTCCTCGACGTCGACGCGCTGTGAAAAGCTCTCGAAGGAGTCCTCCAGCGACACACCCAGCTTTTGCTCGCGCAGCACCATGGACATCTCCTGGCAGAACGGGGGCGGCGACTCGGTCGCCACGAGGTCGATGGCCATCGCCAGGCTGGCGCCCGAGCGCAGCGCCCCGGCCATCATGTTGAGCACATCGGGCATCTGCTGGACCAGGCGCTGTTCGCGCCGCTTGCGAAGAAAGCCATAGGCGATGCGCGGCAGCACGAATATGCCCACAGCCACGAGCACGGCAAGCGGCAACGCGCCCGTCACGATCCATACCAGCGGCGGCACCACGGCGACCATGCCGATGTTGATGAAGAACAGGCGCTGCGGGTCGATGAACAGAAACATGTCCTCGAGCGAGAGCTTGGCATCGGTCGTGAACTTCGCGCGGTAGCCCCCCCAGGTCATGCGCAGGAACAGCAGCACCAGCACGACAGAGCCGGCCGTGCAGGCAGCGACGAGAAGCGGCAGCCAGTCCATGTCTCAGGCCGCCTTGCGGAAGATTTCCAGGTCCACCTCCACGCCGATCTGGCGCAGCTTCTCGTAGAACTCCGGAACACTGTCGCAGCCCGTGAAATAGCCTGCGGTCTTGCGCTCGGGCGTGAAGCCCGTCTCCACGAACTCGAAGAGATCCTGCAACTGGATCTTGCCGCTCTCCACGCCCGTGACTTCGGTGATGCGCGTGATCTTGCGGCTGCCGCAGGCAAAGCGCGTCTGCTGAACGATGAGGTCCACGGCGGAGGCGACCTGCTCGCGGATGGCCGTCACGGGCAGATCCATGCCCGCCATCATGACCATGACCTCCAGGCGTGCCAGCATGTCGCGCGGACTGTTGGCGTGGGCGGTGGTCAGTGATCCGTCATGCCCGGTGTTCATGGCCTGCAGCATGTCCAGGGCCTCGCCGCCGCGGCACTCGCCGACGACGATGCGGTCCGGCCGCATGCGCAGCGAATTCTTCACAAGCTCGCGGATCGCGATCTGGCCCTTGCCCTCGGCATTGGCGGGGCGCGACTCCAGCGAAACCAGGTGCTCGTGCGGCAATTGCAGCTCGGCTGCATCCTCGATGGTCACGATGCGCTCGCCCACGGGAATGAAGTTGCTCAGGATGTTGAGCAAGGTGGTCTTGCCCGAACCAGTTCCGCCCGAGACGATGATGTTCTTGTGCTGCTGAACGGCCACGCGCAGGAACTCGACCATCTGCTCGTTGGCCGATCCGAAGCGCACCAGGTCCGAGGCCTCGAGCTTGCGTTTGGCGAATTTCCGGATGGTCATCGACGGCCCCTTGAGGGCCAGCGGCGGAATGATGGCATTGAAGCGCGAACCATCCTTGAGACGTGCATCGACCAACGGCGAGCTCTCATCGATGCGGCGACCCACGGGCGCCACGATGCGCTCGATCACGCCCATCACGGCCTTCTCGCTGGAAAACGCCAGGGGAACGCGCGACAGCCTTCCCTCGCGTTCGACGAAGATCTCGTCGACGCGGTTGACCATGATTTCCGTGACGGAGGGGTCGGCCAGCAGCGGCTCGAGCAGGCCCAGGCCGATGGCCTCGTCGCGCACTTCCTGCATCAGGCGGTCCCGGTCCACATGCGCGGGAATGCCGGCCGGCATCTGCTGGAAGATCTCGCGGATCGCCTGCTCGGTGTGCAGCCGCAGCTCGGCGTCCGACATGCGGTGCACGTCGGTGCGGCGCATGTCGAAGGACTCGATCAGCTTCTCGTGGATCTTGCGCCGGTACTCCAGCCACTGCTCGTCGATCTGCACGCTGGAGTGATGGCGCACCCCGGACCCCGGAGAGGGGGCGGCCCGTGGGCCCGCGGCCCCGGGCACGGCATGCAACGCCACGGCCACGGGCGGGCGCTCCGTTACCGCAGGGGCTTGTGGCGCAAGGGCAGCGACGGGTGGGGCCCCCGACGCCGATTCCGGCATGACCACGGTCTCTCCATGCCTGGCCGGATCGCCCTGCTGGCGGCTCCAGCGCACCAATAGCCTGTGGGGGCCTATGCGTATGGCCTCGGTGGGCTGCAGCGGACCGAATGTCGTGATCTTGGCGTCCTTGACGTAGGTCCCGAACATGGTGCCCAGGTCGCGCACGAAGGCCTGTTCATTCGACACGAAGACTTCGGCATGCTCCTTGTGAACGGTCCACCCGGGCAGCACCAGATCGGCGTCCGCGCCACGGCCGATACGGCAGCGCGTGCCCTCGATGGTCACCGTGCGCTGCTGCCCGTCAGGGCCCTGGATATCGAGATACAGCATTCTTGTTTCCGATGGTTTTCAGCGCGCCAGCTTGCGTTCGATCATGGAGCGGACTTCCTGCAGGTTGCCGTAGGCGCTTTCGCTGGCCAGCAGGGCCGCGCGGTCGGCGGCCGGCGTGTGCAGGCGCGGAGTGACCACGACCAGCATCTCGGTCTGCTCGTTGCTCAGTTCCTGGGTGGAGAAAAGTCGTCCGACCACCGGGGCACGGCCTATGACGGGGATGCCTTCCTTGTTGCGCGCGCCCACGCTCTTGAGCAGCCCCGAGATCACCAGGGTCTCGTTCTGCCGCAGGCTGACCTCGGTCTCCGTGCGGTTGGTGGAGAAGGCCACGAACTCGCCCGTGCCGTTGGAGCGGTCGGGCTGGCTGACCTCGGCCACGATGGTCGAACGCACATTGCCGGCCTTGTCGATCACGGGCTTGAACTCGAGGATCACGCCATAGGGCTTGTAGACCACACTGATCTGGCCGAAGCCCGAGCTGACCGGAATGGGTACCTCACCGCCCACGCGCACCTTGGACGCGCCACCGCTGACGCTGCTGATGCGCGGCTCGGCCAGGGTCCAGCTGTCGCCATTGGATTCCAGGAAATTGAGCACCGAGGTGATCTGCGTGGCAAGCCCGAAATAGGAGATGAAGGGCCTGGCCGAGTTCGTGACGGGATAGCCCTCCTGGTTCAGTCCCCGGAAGGTGGAATTGGCATAGAAGTAGCCCGAGGTCGCGAAGGTGGGGCCCGCGACGCCGAGATTGCTCCATTTGACGCCGATGTTGTCCAGCGCCCGCTTGCGCACCTCGACCACCTTCACATCCAGCTGCACCATGGGCTCAGGCACGACCGTGTACTGCTCCTCGGGCCGCTCGCGCACCAGGTTGAGCACCAGCGGATAGGCCTTGGCGATCTTCTGGATCTTTTCCGCGGAGGCCTGGTTGGCATAGGTTCCGTCGAGCACCACACGGTCGCCGACAGTCTGCACGCTCACACCCGGGTCATAGGACAACAGGCGGCGCAGATCGGCAGCCGTGCGCTCATTGTTGTCGGCGCTGATCGACACCTCATACTGAATCTGCCGACCGTTGCGCAGCCAGACATAGAGCGTGGTCGTGCCAGGGCTTTCCCCCATGAGAACGACCTGCCGGTCGGCCACCACGGAAGCCGTCAGCAGCTTGCCGTTGCCGATGGCAACACGATCCACGCCGGACTGTGCCAGTACACGCACCTGGCCGACGTAGAGGGACAGTGGCGCGGCGGATGCAGCCACCGGTCCGGGCACGCCACGACCGCCTTCCGCGGCCGGGTGGGCAGCAAGGCCCTGTCCCGGACTCGACGGCGGCACTTCGGGAGGAGCGTCCGCTGCCGCCGAACCGCACAAGGCAAGGCCGAGCAGTGCAATCAGGGAAGACCTCGGGAGGAAAAGCTTGTTCATGGAGATATGAGACGAATCAGGAAGCAGGGCAGTCGGCCGCGCTCAGTGCGTGGAGGCGGGCTGCGCCAGGGATGGGAGGTTCGGGGCGGCGGCCGGCCCGCTGACTGCACCCGCCGCAGCGGCGGCGCCGGCTCCCGCACCCACCCCCATCAATTCGCGAGTGACCGAATCGAGCTGAGCCCGCTGTTGCGGAGCCTGGGCGCTCGAATCGAGTACGGGCGTGCGGTTCACGCTGCCTCCGCTGCCCGAGCCACCGATCAGGAACTCGACCAGGCGGCCGCTGCGGTTGGTGCTGGTGCCTGCGACCACATCGTCCAGGGTCAGGGGCTCGCTGGGATTGCGGCTCTGGTCGCCGGGCGCGCGCAGCACGGCCGTCAGCCGCCCCCCGGACTTGGCCGCGATGATGCGTGTCGCGTCCTCGGGCATGACGTCGAGGGTGACGTGGGAGTAGGCGCGCGCCGTTGCCTCCCCGGCCGCCGCCGCGCCCTTCTGCGACTGTCCCGTGGCCAGCACTTCGACGTTGGACAGCATGGGGAAGGTCAGCTCCTTGTCCCCGCTGCCCTGGCCGGTGCCGGAGCGCGCGGTCAGCATCAGGTCGATGCGGTCGCCGGGCCGCAGCATGCCCGAGATCGAGCTGATCTCGTCCACGTCGATGGTCAGGGCGCGCCTGCCGTTCTTGAGCGTGGCCGCGAAGACCTCGCCCCCCCGGCTGGCCGTGTAGCTGATCTGCAGCGGCTCGCCACGGTCCATGTCCACGAGCAACGCCTGGCCGTCGATGCTGTCGTAGGTCTCGGGCGTGACCATGTTGCGATTGACGTAGTCCGATGGAATCTGGCGCACCGAGACGCTGCCCGTGTCGATCACATCGCCCGCGTGCATCGGCCGGTTGGCCACGACGACGGCCTGCAGCGTCTTGCCGCGCGTGGCCGCTTCCTCGATCTCCGAGATGCGTGAATTGATGGCACGGTTGCTCAGGTAGAAGGCGCCGCCGCCCAACGCGATGGCGGCAGCCAGGAGAAGCCAGTTCTTGTTGATGGATACAGCCACGGAAACCTCAGGGCAGCGAAATGTAGAAAGTCAGCGCGCGATAAAAGGCCTTGAAGGCCTCCACCAGCATCTGTGGCGTGTTCGGGCTGGAGAACAACACCAGAACCACGAGCACGCAGACGACGCAGTACTCGACCATGGCAAAGCCTGTGGTGCGGGTTCTCGCGCGGTGATCGCGGGCAGGCACGCCCCTTGTCCCTTTTTGCGTATTCATTCGAAGGTCACGAGATTGGTGTTCATCACCGTCAGGCCGTTCTGCACGTCGGCGCCCACGGACACGTCCAGCTGCTGGCGGTCACGGCCATACATGCGCACCATCGCTGCCGGCTTGCCGTCCAGCGCGTTCTGCTCCTGCAGCAGCTTCCATCCGCCACGCAGCAGGCTGGCGTGGTACTGGGCTGCCAGTGTGGCCACGCTGTCCTTGCTCATCCACAGCACCTGCTTGCTGCGCTTGCCGGCATCAATGGACTCGACCACGTTGACCGCCTGGGCGCTGCGCATGGGCGCAGGTATGCCCGAGGCATCGATGCGCGGCTCTATGCCCTGGACCCGGGATACCGACAGCGTGCCTTGCGAGCCGCCGCCCGCCGCCTCGCGCAGCTTGACCAGCAGGTAGAACGGCCCGTGCGGGCGACCCAGCAGCGTGTCGGCTCCCGCCGGCGTGACGGCGATCTGGGACGGCTCGCCCTTGCCCGCCTGCCAATGCGCCTTGTAGTAGGACACCACCTCCTCCCTGGAGGCCTTGCTCTCGAAGCTCTGCACCCGCATGGGCACGCCGTTGATGCGCATGTCATCGGACACCCACTGCACCTTGGACTGCGGCGGCTCGGGGATCTGGGGCCAGGGCGTCGCTCCATAGGTGAAGGAAGGCCCTGCAGCGACCCACGAAGCCAGTGACAGGAGCAGGGCGACACATGCGGCGGCACGCCCCCGCACGGGCAATCGACCTAGCATTTGTTGCCCTCCTGCCACCGGTACTCCACGTCCCGCTCCTGCGCGTCGCGCAGGCTGCCCGTGGGAACATAGTCAGGCAGCACGATGCCGACATCGGGCGTATGCCGCTCGAACGGTGTCATCAGGGTACCCAGCACGTCCATCACGGGTTCGATGTAGCCGCCCAGCACGGCACGCCGCACGCGATGGCAGGTGGACTCGCTGCCCCCCCTGGCGCCGCTGGCATTCCAGGCGCCGGCCGCGATGGCCGTGGCCCCGGGCAGGCCCACCTGGACATTCCTGAGTGCGTCGAAGCGCACGACATCGGCCAGCGACACCGTGACCTCGGCGCGCATGGTGCCGCCACGGGGCAGGCCGAAAACGGGTTCCGCAACCTTCTGCTGCAAGACACCCAGTGCATCGCCAGGCAACCTGCCCAGGTCTCGCTCGGTGATCACCACGCGATTGAAATCCTCCAGCAGCGGCCGGTATTGCACATCACTCCACAGAGGAATGCGATGGGAGTCGGGGCGATCACGCAGGGGACTGTCGCGATAGGCGATCTCCTGCTGCCCCGCCTTGCGCTGGAGGAAGAAGCGCGCACGCGCCTCCTGCGCCAGGTCACTGGCGCTCTTGGCACGCCCGAGGGGGTCCTGCGCTCTCTCGAAGGCCACGTAGCGGCTGGCCTGTATGGCCGAGTGCTTGACGTCCGCATAGCGGGCCAGATAGTGCAACCCCAGGAACATCGGGGCCAGCACCAGCAGGCAGACGAGAAACTCGGTCGTGGCCTGACCCGCCTGTGAAGTGCGCCAACGCATGTACGGCCCCATCAGCGGCCCGCATCGCCAAAGCCACGCGCATCGGCGGGTACCTCGAAGATGCCGGCGGGCAGGGATTTGCCGACTTCCACGCGGATGGCGCGTTCCGAGGAGCGCGCGGCCTGCTGCGCGGCCTGGACCGAGGCTACGGGATGCGCGGGTGCGAACCGCCGGGCCTCGACGACAAGATCCCGGTCCGACCCCGGGTACTTGAGCCAGGGCTCGAGCAGGCAAAGCCGGCCCGGGCTGCCTTCGGGCGCCGTCCAGCGGCAGTGCAGCGCCGTGCCGGCGATCGCCATGCGCTCGCCGGCCATGGCAGCGGGATCCGCGGCCGGTGCCGCAGGCATGCAGGCCCCGCTTTCCTGCCGGCGGCTGCCGCCGCCCGGCAGTTGGGGATCGTAGACGACCTCGACCGAGCTGCAGGCATCGGGATGAATGGTCACCGACCGCGTGCGCGTCGCCACGGGACGGCAGCTCTCGCCCGGGCCAGGGCCCCAGCGGCCACGGTCTATGGCCGTCACGGTCCTGACCTGCGCATGGCGCACGCCATCGAATGCCTCCTGCGTGAACGTGGTCTCCAACGCCAGGATCTCGGCGTCGGACAGGCTCCCGCCCCGGGTCGCCTCGCCGTCCGCCGAACCGGCCTGGGCCCTGGCGTTGCGACAATCCTCGATGACGCTGCGGATCGCCTGCACATAGGCCTGGGGATCATCCCAGCGCGTCTCACGCTCGATCAGCACGGTGGTGGCGCCCTTGGATGCAACCGCCGCAGAGCCGTCCGATACGGATCCGCCCTCTCTTGAGCAGGCAACGAGCGACAGTGCGGCCAGGGCCGCCAGGAGCACGGATTTCTTGTGTCTGGACATCGGCATGCAATTCCTATTGAGTGAACCCCGACAGCACCGGGTTCAGGCCCAAGGCGCCGTAGACCAGGGTCTTGTTGGCGGCGGAAGGCTCCTTGAGCCGCACCTGCCAGTAGGGGTTGTAGAGGCTGGCGTACTCCTTGTGCCCGTCGGCGCGGAACAGCGAGATGCCTGTCACATCCTGGCTGTCGCGCTGCGGACGCTCGAAGAAGATGCGTGCCTCGGTCAATGAAAAAACCTGGTCCTTGGCGAAACCGGCGTGCAGGTCCGGCGAGCCCAGGGGGGACGTCATGGGGCGTGCGGCAAAGCCCAGCGTCTCGTTCGTACGCAGCTGCGCCCTGTCCTTGGCCGCCACCACCAGGTAGGACATCTCCAGCTTGCTCGGGCGCCCGTCGTTGCCGCGCTGCACGTCATAGAGCTCCTTGACGCCGCTCCAGCCACCGTTTTTCTTGGTGTTGTTGTAGGCCAGCGTGCCCGCGCCGCCGTCGGTGGGGATCATGTTGCCCCTGGTGTGCCCGCCCTTGTCGGCCACCGAGCGTCCCCAGCCGATGGGCTCGGCCACGGTGCCCTTGCCCCAGCTGCACCCCTTGGGGCCGATCTTCTGCTTGAACTCCACCGTGTCCTGGGCCTCCCAGCGGTCATAGTCCACGAGCCGCGTCACGCCCTGCTTGTCCGAGCCGATGCGAAATGCGAAAGGCACGCACATGCTCGCGGAGCCGAAGAACAGCTTCACGAACGGAACGTCCGAACCCGGCCGCTGCGTCGAGAAATCGTCGCGCGAGATCAGCAGCAGATCGGCGGCCGTGCGCCTTTCGTCACGCCCGCCCGAACCACGGGTATAGCGGTGGACCATGCGCTGCCATTCGAGCTCGTTGAGTGCCATGACGGCATTGGCCTCGACCAGGTGGGCAGGCGCATCGCGGCGGCCGTCCTGGGTCGCAACGCTGTTGTCCAGCACGAACTGCGAGGCATCGCGCGTGGCCCGCGCCATCAGCGGCGGGACGAAGGCGGAGCGGATGGCGCCCGTGTACCAGAGGTTGAAAGCCATCTCCCAGGCATTGATCACGGCCGGCACCGCCGTCTGCAGCACCCTTTCGGACTGCGTCGCCGCCGTGTTCAGGACCCGCATGGACTGCGCCAGGATATTGATGGCCGCGCTCAACGGCGGCACCTCGACCGTCACGGCAGCCAGGGCCTGAAAAATCGACTGGTAGTTGCGCGTCGCCGTCTTGAAGTAGTCGTTCCAGGACTGCAGGCTGACCATCTGGGCGATCAGCACCTCGTTGGCGATGACCGCCCGATTGGTATAGGAGACAAGGTTCAGGGCCCGCGCCTGTACCAGCCCGCCCGAGTAGGCGGCCGCGTCCGCTGCGCTCACGATCTTCTGCTTTTCCGAAGTGGCCTGGCCGACGCTGTACACGCCCGCGAACACCACGGCCAACGTGGCCGCGAACGCCAGGAACCAGACCAGTACCTGGCCGCGCTGGCGCCGGGACAAGCCGGCTGGCCGGTGCGTTCTCCGCGTCTGCATCGTCGCGCTCCTGCCGTTGCGGGTGCTATTTGACGCGCACGAGTTCGACCCGGCGGTTCTTGGCCCGGCCCTCGTCCGTGCGGTTGTCGGCGACCGGAACCGTGCTGCCCAGACCCTTGGACTGCAGGCGTGCGGCCTCGATGCCCGAGGCGACCAGGGCCTCCATCACGCTGCGCGCCCTGGACTGGGACAGCGTCTGGTTGGCGGATGCGTTGCCGACGTTGTCCGTATGGCCCTCGATGGACAGGCGCAGCCCCGGAGTGTTCTTGAGCAGGGCAACGACCTCATCGAGCGCAGGCCTGGCCTCGCTGCGGATCTCGGAGCGGTTGTTGTCGAAGTTGATGTAGAGCGTGGCAAATCCCTGTCTGTTGATGGAATCGGCCAGTTGTCCGGCCGTCACCACCTGCTGCATGGGCTTGGCTTCGATGAAACTGAGCTTGTAGTTGCTGTCGTAGTCGTTGGCGAGCACCACCCAGACCTGTGGGCCCTTTCCCTCGATCAAGAACACGTTCGTGCCCTCGTGTCCTGCACCCAGTGTCAGGCGGCGCCCACCCAATGCCTTGATGGCGTTCTCGTAGTTCCTGAACACGGCAAGGGTCCCGGCGGGCGACGTCGTCGAGTAATTGATGGATGTCACCTTTCCCTCGGCCACCAGATGGCCCTGGTCATCAAAACCGGGGTCCTTGGCAGTGCATTTCTTCCCCTGCTGGCAATAAAAGATGTTGCCTTCTCCATATACACCAAATTCCGACACCTTCCGGCCATTGATCTTGTAGCCAGGCATACCCGAAAGAAGGGAGTGGTCCTGCGCATGCACCACAGGAGAGGAAGCCAGACATCCGGCGAGAATCGCGGAGGAAACGATGAACTGCTTGAACACGGAAACCTTTCTAAACCCACTCATGGTCGCTCAATGAAAAAGGCGTGAAGCACAGGGCCTCACGCCAATCATCAACGGCCCTTTGCTGCGGAGTCCTGGAAGGATTCAAGCGTGTGCTTGGACTGGCCACGAGTGTTGGCTCCTTCGGCCTGGGTCTTGGCCAGATTGGCGGCCTGCGAGCCGTCCTTGCCTCCCAGCTCGGCGGCCATGGCACCGGTCTGGCCCTTGACGACGTTACCGAATGCGCTGTAGACACCAATGGCTGCAATGGCAATCAGCGCCACGATGATGATGTACTCGGTCATACCTTGACCGCGTATCTTCTTCATGGAAAGCACATTGTTGGACAATTTCATTGAATACTCCTCCAAAAGAAAAACAAAGACTCACCCGGCCTCGGGAAAAGTGGGCGAATTATTGCAAGCACAGGCCCCGCGGTTTGTGAAAAAAATGTAATAGTTCCTGTTGTTACAGATACTTTCTTATTCTCACAAATTCACAGAATATCCCGAGCATCTACCGGGTGTCGCCATTCCCGTCAGGTGTTCCAATTGACCTCCAGGCGCAATGCACGCGTTCCGCCTCCTGCCTCTGTCAGACAACTTCGCCTGAAAAATGCAATTTTCTCAACTAATCAATCACATCAATAGTCAATTTCTATTGAAATGAATGTTGCCAATGTGCATCACATCCAGGGATGGCGGACAGGCGCAGGCCTTTGGGCCGCCGCGCTCTGCGCGGGCCTGTCGCTGTCCCTGCCCTGGCTGGCCGCCGCGCTGCTGCCCGTCGCCGGCGCCCTGCTCGTGCATGCCATGGGCCGGGCCCGGAACCTGAGATCCCGGCTGCTGTGGCTGGCCAGCTTCGGCACGGGATTTCTCACCGGCGCTCTGGGCTGGCTGGGTCTGGGCCTGTACCGCCCCCCCGTCAACCAGCTGCTCTCATCGGCCCTGCTCTGGTTGGGCATCGTGGGCCTGCAGCTGGCGATCCATTTGCTGTGCTTTGCATCGCTGTACCTGCTGCTGCGCTGCCTGCGCCTCCGATGGGCCAGGCCTTTGCGAGGCACTGCGGGGGAGTCGTTGCTGCTGGCCACGGCATGGACCCTGGCCGAAGCCCTGCGCTCGACAGGTCCGCTGGCCCTGCCCTGGGGTCTGTGGGGCTACGGCGCCATCGACAACCTGCTGCTGCGGGGCTTCTATCCCCTGGGCGGCAGCTTGCTGGTCGGCTGGCTGCAGTGGCTGCTGGCGGGGCTGCTGCTGTGCGGCTGGCGTGCGTTGCGCGCCTGGCGTCAGGGACGCAGGCCCTGGGGCGCGGGACGGCGTCTGTTGCTGGCAGCGCTGCTGTGGGCCGGCGCCGGCACGGCCGCGCAACACGCCGAGTGGACACGGGAGCAGGGGCCGACATTGCGCGTGCGCGTGGTCCATACACACTGGCCCGAAGCGCAGAAATACCAGCCCGAGAACCAGCTCCTGGCACTGTCTGCGCTGGAGCAGGCAGCGGACTCGCCCCAGGCCGACCTGGTGGTCTTCCCGGAGCTGTTCCTGGTCCAGCGCATCGGCCTGCTGCCGGCGGCACTGCGCCAGCACATGGCGCTGCGGTTGCGCGAGCATGGTGCGGCCCTGCTCTTCGGCGCCCCTGGAAACGCCTTTGCTCCCGGGGACGTCCAGTCCGATGCCGGCCAGCTCAACACCCTGGTGCTGGTCGATGAGCAGGGCAGCGGCCACTCCTACGCCAAGCGCCTGCTGCTGCCCTTCACCGAATACCTGCCCGGTAGCGCCTGGGTCCGCTGGATCTGGCCCCTGCTGTACCGCTACCCCCTGGCGGACATGGTGGCCGGTCCCGAGCGGCAGCCCGCGCTCATGGTCCGGGGCGTCCAGCTGGGCCCGCTGATCTGCAGCGAACTGGCGGCGCCACTGCTCAGCGCGGCCCAGGGAGCCCAGGCCGGCCTGCTCGTCGTTCCGTCCAGCGACTCCTGGATTCCTTCACGGCTGTACCTGGCCCAGGCCCATGCGCTGGCCAGGGTCCGCGCCGCCGAACTGCAAAAACCGCTGGTGCGCGCCAACAACGCAGGCATCAGCAGCTTCATAGACCACCATGGCCACACGCTGGCCTCCTGGGGTGGCGAGGCCGGCACGGGCGTATGGACGCTGGCACCGCGCACCGGCAGCACGCCCTATGCGGCCATGGCCGCCGGCCTGCAGGGCAGCTTGCGGGCCCCCGCCCCCTGAACCCGGCGAACCGTGTGACCGCCAGGGTGCAACGTTCCACCAAAACACAGGCATGCGGGAGGTCAGCAGCTTTGCTGCAGCACTGCCGCCATCCTCACTCCACCGTCACGCTCTTGGCCAGGTTGCGCGGCTTGTCGACGTCGGTGCCGCGCGCGCAGGCCGTGTGGTAGGCCAGCAGCTGCAGCGGCACCACGTGCAGGATGGGGCTCAGGGCGCCGTAGTTCTCGGGCATGCGGATCACGTGCACGCCCTCGCTGCTGTCGATATTGGTCTTGGCATCGGCCAGCACGTAGAGCACGCCGCCACGCGCGCGCACTTCCTGCATGTTGCTCTTGAGCTTTTCCAGCAGCTCGTCGTTGGGCGCGACGGTGACCACGGGCATGGCACTGTCCACCAGGGCCAGCGGGCCATGCTTGAGTTCGCCGGCCGGGTAGGCCTCGGCGTGGATGTAGCTGATCTCCTTGAGCTTGAGCGCGCCTTCCAGCGCGATGGGGTAGTGGATGCCCCGGCCCAGGAACAGCGCGTTCTCGCGCTTGGCGAAGTCCTCGGACCAGCTGATGACCTGGGGTTCCAGCGCCAGCACGGACTGCAGGGCCACGGGCAGGTGGCGCATGGCCGCCAGGTATTGCTGCTCCTTTTCCTCGGACAGGCGCCCCTGCGCCTGGGCCAGCGCCAGGGTCAGCAGGAACAGGCCGGCGAGCTGGGTGGTGAAGGCCTTGGTCGAGGCCACGCCGATCTCCACGCCAGCGCGCGTGATGTAGGCCAGCTCGCACTCGCGCACCATGGCGCTGGTGGCGACGTTGCAGACGGTGAGCGTGTGCTTCATACCCAGGCTCTGGGCATGGCGCAGCGCGGCCAGGGTGTCGGCCGTCTCCCCCGACTGGCTGATGGTGACGACCAGGGTCCTGGGATGGGGAACGCTGGTGCGGTAGCGGTACTCGCTGGCCACTTCCACGCTGCAGGGCAGGCCGGCCAGCGATTCGATCCAGTACTTGGCCGTGCAGCCGCTGTAGTAGCTGGTGCCGCAGGCCAGGATGAGCACGCGGTCGATTTCCTTGAACACGCGCCAGGCAGCCGTGCCGGCCTTGCCGTCCGAGGCCGCGCCGTCGAACAGCTCGGGCACGATGGCCTGCACGCCTTCCAGCGTGTCGGCGATGGCGCGCGGCTGCTCGAAGATCTCCTTTTGCATGTAGTGGCGATAGGGGCCCAGTTCGGCCGCGCCGCTGTGGGCATGCACGGTGCGCACGGGGCGCTGCTCGGGCGCCAGCCGCTCGCCGCCCTTGCCCACCAGCCAGTAGCGGCCGGGCTGCAGATCCACGATGTCGCCCTCTTCCAGATAGACGATCTGGTCGGTGACGCCGGCCAGGGCCATGGCGTCGCTGGCCAGGAAATGCTCTGCGCCCTCCTGTCCAACGCCCAGGATCAACGGCGAGCCGGCGCGTGCACCCACGACACGCCGGGGCTCGTCCTTGTGCATGACGGCGATGGCGAAGGCGCCGTGCAGGCGTTGCGTGGCCGCCTGCACGGCCTCGAACAGGTCGCCACCGTAGAGGCTGTCCACCAGGTGGGCGATGACCTCGGTGTCGGTCTGGCTGGCAAAGACATAGCCCTTGGCCTGCAGCTCGGCGCGCAGGGCTTCGTAGTTCTCGATGATGCCGTTGTGCACCAGGGCGACGCGGGCCGGCTGGTCGGCATCGGCCACGGGCGAGACGCCGGGGCCATGGCTGAAGTGGGGGTGGGCGTTGCGCACCGCCGGTTCGCCATGCGTGGCCCAGCGTGTGTGGGCGATGCCGGTATGGCCAGCGACCTCGTCCTGCCGGACCTGGGCCATGAGTTCGGCCACGCGCGATGTGGAGCGCGCACGCTGCAGCCCCAGGCTGTGCACGCCCTGGGCATCCAGCGCCTGCACGGCCACGCCGCAGGAGTCATAGCCGCGATATTCCAGGCGCTGCAGGCCCTGGACGAGGACGGGGACGATATCGCGGAAAGAAACCGCTGCGACGATGCCACACATGGACAAACTCCTTGTTTCGGGATGACGACGGATGCTACGCAGATTGAAAAGAAATTTCCCGCCAGAATTCTTCTGAATTTGAATCAATATTTCACGGAAAATCGATGAAGAAATATTATTTCAATAGCATATGAAAAATGACAAAAAATTCCATAGAACTGGATGCCATTGACCTCCAACTTCTGCACTTGCTGCAAACCGATGCCAGCCGCAGCAACCAGGCCCTGGCCCGCCTGCTCCAACTGTCGCCGCCCACCTGCCTGCGCCGGGTACGGCGGCTGCGCGACAGCGGGCTGATCGAGCGACAGGTCGCCATCCTGCAGCCCGAGCGCCTGGCTGAGGCCCTGGGCCACGGATTGCAGGCCATCGTCGAGGTCTCCCTGGACCGCCAGGACAGTGGCGCGCTGGACGCCTTCGAGCACAGGGCCGTGGCCCTGGATGCCGTGCAACAGTGCTGGCGCGTGTCGGCCGGCCCCGATTTCATCCTGGTGGTGGCCGCGCCCGACATGCCGTCCTATCTGGCCCTGAGCCGGGAGTTGTTCACCGAGGATGCCAACGTGCGCAATGTCAAGAGCTTTTTCAGCGTCCGGCGCGCAAAGCTCGCCACCGCCATGCCGTTGCCACCGGCATCAGGGCCGATACCTGCCGGATGAGGCCAGCAGAGCCCATTTTGTGAGCATTTGTTTCCATCCGGAAGCCACCCGGCCGGGGTGCAGGCGTAGGACAAAGGCCTGCGATGTGTCTTGGACGCGAACTTTGGACAACGCAAATCCGCGAGTCGTTGCGCGCGCCCGGGGAGAATGATACAAATTGATGCAACAACACTCTCTGACGCGCTAGGCAATCGGCGCGCACTCGGCTCGCACCGCCATGTCCTTGCGCCAGCGCATCCATCGCCGCACCTACCCCTTGCGCGTTTCCAGCATGGCATTGGGCGGCCTCGTCGTGGGCACGGCCATGACCGAGCTGGGTGCCAGCACGGCGATCTGGGGCTTCGTGCTGGCCAGTGCGCTGGTCTGGCCGCACATCGCCTTCCTGCATGCGCGCCACGCCCGGGACAGCCACCGTGCGGAGCATGCCAACCTGCAGATCGATGCGCTCATCATCGGCAGCTGGATTCCGGTGATGCATTTCTGCGCGCTGCCCAGCATCGCGCTGCTGGCGATCAGCATCGCCGACCGCAACCACACGGCCACGCGCGACGGCTGGCTGCAGTCGCTGTTCGCCACCCTGGTGGCCGCCGGCGCGGTGGCCTTGGTGCTGCAACCGCAGCCCTCGTGGGAGGCCAGCCTGGCCGTGCAGCTGAGCATGCTGCCCCTGCTGCTGCTGCACAGCGTTTTCTCCAGCTGGTCCACACGCCAGCTGGTGCGCAAGCTGGCACGCCAGAACGTGAAATTGCAAGTGCTCAGCCGCATCGATCCGCTGACCACGCTGTACAGCCGCGACTACTGGTGGCAGAAGGCGCGCGCGGCACTGCGCGACTACCGCCAGACACAGGCCTCGGCCTGCCTGCTGATCGTGGACATCGACCATTTCAAGCGCATCAACGACAGCTTCGGCCACACCGTGGGCGACGAGGTGCTGCAGGCCATCGGCCTGACGATCCGGCATTGCCTGCGCTCGCATGACGCGGCGGGCCGCTATGGCGGCGACGAGTTCGCCGTGCTGTGCCTGCACACGCAGCTGGACGATGCCTATGCGGTGGCGCTGCGCATCCGCAACCAGCTGAGCCAGCTGCGCGTGCGCGAGCACCCTCAGTTGCGCGTGAGCGCCAGCATCGGCGTGGCCGCGGCGGACCCGAGCTTTCTGTCGGTCAAGGACTGGATCAACGCGGCCGACAGCGCGCTGTACAGTGCCAAGGACGCCGGGCGCGACCAGGTGATTCCCGCCGCGCCGCTGATGGCGGGCGGCGCGGCCCCTGCGTCGCGCCAGGGCGACGCGCGAAGGTCCGCCGAGCAGCAGCCCGAGCCGGACGACACGCTGATCTGAGGGCCCTGCACCCTCGCTCACCCATCAGGGTGCCAGATCCGAGCGCCGCACGTCCCCTCCTGGCCAGCGCAGGCAGACGCTGCATCCCCCGCCAGGCGCGGCGCGGATGCTGGCCTCGCCGCCATGGCGACGCATGACACCGCGCACCAGGGCCAGTCCCGTGCCCAGGCCCGGGAACTCCGACTCCCGGTGCATGCGCTGGAAGATGCCGAACAGTGCCCCGGCACGCGCCGGGTCGAAGCCCACGCCGTTGTCCGAGACGCTCAGCGCGATGCCGCCATCGGCATCGCGTTCCACCTCGATGGCCACGCGCGGCCGGGCCACGGGCTGGGTGAACTTGACGGCGTTGTCCAGCAGGGCCTCGAGCACCTGGCGCAGCAGGTTGGCGTCGGCGCGTACGGCGGGGCTGTGCTGCGGCCAGCTCCACTGCAGTCGCGACGCGGCCTCGCTTGCTCTCCATTGGGGCCGCGCCAGCACGGCCTGGCAGGCCTGCTGAAGCAGCTCCTGCAGGGCCACGGGCTGCCACTGCATGGGCGTGCGGGCAGCGCGCGACAGGGCCAGCAGGCCGTCGAGCATGCCGGCCATGCGGCGTGCCGACTGGTCCATGGTCTGCAGGAAGGCGCGCGCCTCCTGCAGCTCCTGCGGCGAAGGCACGGCCTGCGCCAGCACTTCCTCGATCAGAGGGCCGAAGGACAGCACATGGCGCAGCGGCGCACGCAGGTCATGGGAGACCGCCTGCAGCCATTCCTGTTGTGCGCTGCGCAGGGCGTGCAGCTCATGCTCGGCCTGGGCCAGGCGCAGCAGCGCGGCCTCCAGGGTGCGCGGCGGGCCCAGCAGGTCCGCCGGTGATATGGGAGGCTGGGAGGCGGGGGAATCGTTCATGGGCATGGGCGTGAAGTCAGGCAAAGGAGGTCCATCCGGTCCAGCCCGGCCCCCTCATGGCTTGGGCAGCTTGACGGGCCGCTTCCAGTTGGCAATGCTGACCTGCCGCCCCCGGGAAACGGACAGCACGCCCGGCTCGGTGCTCTTGGTGATGGTGGAGCCGCCACCTACCGTGCCTCCGGCGCCGATGGTGACGGGCGCCACCAGCACGCAGTTGCTGCCGATGTGCACGTCCGCCTCGATCACGGTGCGGTGCTTGTTGACGCCATCGTAGTTGGCCGTGATGGAGCCAGCGCCGTAGTTGACGCGCTCGCCCACCGTGGCGTCGCCCAGGTAGGCCAGGTGGTTGGCCTTGGCGCCATCGGCCAGGGTGGAGTTCTTGACCTCGACGAAATTGCCGATGTGGACCTCGCGGCCCAGTTGGGCGCCGGGGCGCAGCCGTGCAAAGGGGCCGACCAGGGCGCCCTCGCCCACGCTGACGCCCGCCTTTTCGCCATCGATGTGCGTGTAGGGATGGATCACGGCACCCGCCGCGATCGTTGCGTTGGCAATGCTGCAATAGGCGCCGATGCGCGCACCTTCGCCGATCTCCACCCGGCCGCTGAAGATGCACCCCACGTCGATCTCCACATCCTGGCCGCAGACCAGCTCGGCAACGCGGCCGGCGCGGGGGTCGTCGCGCAGGTCGAAGCGCGCCGGATCGGCCAGGCGCACGCCCTGCTCCATCAGTGCGCGGGCCTGGGCGTGCTGGTGGGCCCGCTCCAGCTCGGCCAGCTGCAGCGGGCTGTTCACGCCGGCCACCTGCACCGCGTCGGCGATGCAGTGGGCCACCACGGGCACGCCGTCGGCCACGGCCATGGCCACCACGTCGGTCAGGTAGTACTCGCCCTGGGCGTTGTCGTTGGTCAGGCGTGCCAGCCAGCCGGACAGGTGGCGGGCCGGCACGGCCATGATGCCGCTGTAGATCTCCTGGATGGCACGCTCGGCCTCGCTGGCATCCTTTTGCTCGACGATGCGCTGCACGGTGCCGTCGGCGCCGCGCACGATGCGGCCATAGCCCGTGGGATCGGGCAGGCGCACGGTCAGCAGGGCCAGGCGTTCGCCCGCCGCCGCCTCGACCAGCGCCCGCAGGGTATCGGCGCGCGTCAGCGGCACGTCGCCCGAGAGCACGATGACCATGCCGTCGCCGGCCAGCGCGGGCACCGCCTGCTGCACGGCATGGCCCGTGCCCAGCTGCGGCTCCTGGCGCACGAACTTCAACGCCATGGCGCCGCCCTGGTGGGCGGCAGCGATGGCAGGCTCGACCTGGTCGGCCCCGTGGCCCGTGACCACCACGGCCGCGCGCGCATCGAGCTGCGCGGCCGTGGCCAGCACATGGCCCAGCAGCGGGCGGCCCGCCAGGCGCTGCAGGACCTTGGGCAGGCGGCTTTTCATGCGCGTGCCCTTGCCCGCGGCCATGATGACGAGATCGAGAGGTGCTGTCATAAGTGTTCCGTGCAACACCGGACTTGTCCGGCAACGCAGGCGATTATCGGCCCGTGGCGCGCCGCCGCCAGCCAGTGCGGCGACACCGATCTGCCGTATGCTCTGCAGCGCCATGCCCCATGCCACCACCGCCCCAGCCCCCCTGCTGCGCACGCGCGCCATCGGCGCAGGACACCTGCGCGCCTTCCTGGCCGTGGCCCGGCACCTGAACTTCCGCGCCGCCGCCGACGAGCTGGCGCTGACGCAGTCGGCCGTGAGCCGCCAGATCCAGTCGCTGGAGGACGAGGTCGGCGTGCCGCTGTTCCTGCGCCACACGCGCGCCGTGGAGCTGACGGGCGCGGGCGCCCAACTGCTGCGTTCGGCGGCGCCGGCGCTGGAGCAGATCGATGCCTCGGTACGCCAGATCCGCCAGACCGTGGGGCGCAAGAGCGTGGCCATCACCACCTGGGCCAGCTTCGCGGCCATGTGGCTGATTCCCCGGCTGGAGGCCTTCCAGCGCGCATGGCCGGACATCGACATCCGCATCGACACCAGCGACACCGTGATGGACCTGGACACCACCGACGTGGACCTGGCCTTGCGCTATGGCCGCGCGGGCGATGGCTGGCCCCAGGCACGGCGCCTGTTCGGCGAGCAGTTGGCCGTGGTCGCCAGCCCGCGGCTTCTGGCCGGCGGACCGCCGCTCAGGACACCGGCGGACGCCGCGCACTACACCTTGATCGAGACCGGCGACGTGCACCGCATGCCCCAGCTCGAATGGCTGAGCTGGCAGCGCTGGTTCGGCGTGCAGGGCTGCGACCAGTTGCAACCACCGCGCTGGCTGTACTTCAACTACGCCCACCAGATCGTGCAGGCCGCCATGGCGGGCCAGGGCCTGGCGATTGCGCGGCTGCCGCTGGTGGCCGACGCGCTGGCGGCCGGAGACCTGGTCGAAGTCCTGCCCGCCCACCGACTGGAATCGCCCCTGGCCTACTGGCTGATCGTGGGTCCGCGCAGCGCCCAGCGGCCGGAAGTGGCAGCGTTCTGCCAGTGGATGCTGGAACAAGCCCAGGTCACGCGCGAAGCGCTGGAGCCGGTCGCGTAGGCACGCTATGCAGCCGGTTCACCCAGGTGCAGCATGCGCTGGGGCTCCAGCACCTCGATCCAGTAGCCATCGGGATCCTTGATGAAAGCCACATCCCGGATCTTGCCTTCCTGCGGCCGCTTCACGAACGGCACGCCGTTGCGCTCCAGCCAGGCCATGGCCGCAGCCAGGTCGGGCACCGCAAAGCAGATGTGCCCGAAACCCTTGGGCTCGGCATTGCCGTGGTGGTAGGAGAATCCCGCCTCCTGTTCGGTGCCCCAGTTGTGCGTCAGCTCCAGCACGGCGGGCCGGCCGAAGGTCCAGGCCATGCGCTGGCCCCGGTCGCTCGGCGGCGGGTCGCCGTCCTGCACATGCGCCAGGAAATAGAGACTGAAGCGCATATCGGCGAAGTCGACGCGGCGCAGCAGCCGCATGCCGAAGACGCGGGTATAGAAGTCCAGCGCCACCTGCGGGTCGCGCACGCGCAGCATGGTGTGGTTGAGCACGAATCCCGCCGTTTCGGGCGGGGGTGCGTGCAGGGCGCCGGGCGCCTGGTCGTAGCGGTCGTTCATATGCATTCACATTCAGGAGGCGTTGCGCACCGGGACCACCACCGGCGCCTGCGCCTGGGGGCGCGGGACCTGCGGCGTTTCGTCGCGGGCCGCCTTCAGTTCCTGGTAGCGCATGCAGCTGACGCGCAGGAACGAGGCGAAGTTGTCGATCTCGCCACGGAACTTGGTGACCTCGTCGTAGAGCGTGGCGATCAGTTCGTTCGTGGTCCTGTTCTCGCCACGGGCCATGGCGCCCAGCACGGTCCAGAACTCGTTTTCGAGACGCACGGTCGTGATCACGCCGTGGATGCGCACCGAATGGCTGCGCGATTCGTAGTTGATGGGATCGGTACGGACATAGACCTCGCACATGGCGTCACCTCATGAATGGTGGCTTCACTTCCTGTCCAGCGTGGCGATGTAGGCCGCCAGGTTGGAGATGTCCTCGTCCGAAAGGGACTTGGCCGTTTCGGCCATCAGCGCGGCGAACGTGCCGCCGCGCCGCCCCTCTCGGTAGGCCTTGAGCGCGCTGGCCGTATAGGGCGCATTCTGTCCCGCGATCTTCGGATACTGGGGCATGACGGTGGAGCGGCCATCGCCGCCGTGGCAGGAGGCGCACAGCGCGTACCTGGCGCGGCCGGCCTCCACATCCGCGGCCAGCGCGGGCCGGCACAGCAGCAGCAAAGGGACGCACACGGCTGCGGCCATGCGGGGAGGATTCAGTGACATCATGGGGAGACCTTTTCTAGTAGAGTTTCAGCGGCTCGCTGGCCAGCGCGTCATCCGAAGGCAGCAGGCCTTCCTGCACCAGCGCGCGCACCACCTGCGCGCGCACGGCCCAGGGGTTGATGCGCTCGCGGCGCAGGGCCGCCACCTCGTCGCGGGTATAGGGCGTGAAGTCCGGCGCCAGCTGCTCGCCGCTGTAGTTGCGCAGCAGCCAGTTCATGACATCGGCCACCTGTGCATCGTCGAGGGTGGACAGCGCCACGCCCGGCACCTGCACCAGGTAGGCGCGTCCCGCCGGCAGCAGCGTGAAGTAGCCGATGCGGCCGGCCAGCGTCGGAAACTCGCGGACCGAGCGCCCCTTGTCGCCATGGCAACCCGCGCAGTGCGCGGCGAACAGGGCCGCCGTCGCCGGCAGGGGCCGCGGCGCAGGCGCCGGCCGCACCTGGGCGGCGGCCGGCAGGCAGCCCGCCAGCAGCCACAGCAGCGGCAGCAGGACGCGCGCCGACGGGCAAGCACCGGGTCCGGGCATGCGCGGCTCCCCGGCCTACTCCGCCAGGCCCACCAGGGCAGCGCTGGAGCAGTGGTAGACCATGCTCGACGCGCCGAAGCACCAGATGATGTCGTTGTTGAGCTGCGGCCGGTAGCTGGGCATGTCGCCTTCCTGCCCCAGGCAGGCGCAGCGCCCGCACGAGTCGGTGCCGCAGCAGTCGCGGTAGGCGATCAGATAGGTCTTGCCGTCATCCGGGTTGATGCAGGAGCCGACCCAGGAGGTGGGCGACGGCGAGGTGCCGGGCGGACAGCTGCTGGGGCCGCCGCCGCAGCAGGCGCACAGATAGCCGTCGCTGGAGCAGTAGCGCCAGTAGTTGCATTGGGTGGGGTCCTTGGTCTGCGCCGCGCGCGCGAAACGCGACGCCAGCTGCGAGGCCGAGGCCGGGGCCGCCTGCGCCTTGCGATGCACGGGCAGCAGCGGCACGGCCACCGTGGCGACCAGGGCGCGGCCCACGAAGGCGAGCATGGAACGGCGCGACGAACGCTGCGCCGCGCCCCGCGACGCCGATTCGAAAAGCCGGTCGAACGGGTTCCTGGAAATCAGTCTCATGGTGTCTCCTGCGGATGCGATGCCCGCGCGACTCAGGCCGCCTGCCGGGCGTGGACGCGTTCCCGGGCCTTGAGATAGGCCTGGATGGAGCCATAGCCGGTCTCCTCGGCCACGGCCAGGCTCTCCAGGTGCTCGCGGCTGTTGACCAGCCCCTTGGCGCGGATCACGCCCTGCCCGTCGATGAGCACGGCATAGGGCAGCTTGCCCACCTGGAAGGCCATGCCGACCTGGGGCGAGTTGACGTAGGCCACCTCGTCCAGGCCGTGCTGCTCGATCATGCGGCGCTGCTCGCCGAGGTCGCCATCGCCCACCAGGGTGACCTCCAGCCGCTCGCCCCGGGCAAAGGACCGGGCGATGGGCAGCAGCTTCTTGCACACCGGGCAGGTGGGCGAGACGAACATCAGCAGCCGGCTGCGGCCCGAGGCGGCCGGCCCGCCGATCTGCACCATGCCACCCTGCAGCGAGGCCACGCTCATCGACGGCGCCATCTCGCCCACCTCGGGTCCGTGGTCGTTGACCATGGCGCCCATGGGCGCGACGCGCTCATGCAGGATGCCGATCTGCCGCGCCAGGCCGAAGACCATCAGGCCCAGCACCAGCAACAGCACCGTATGCAGTCCGATCACATAGGGGAGGATGTCATTCATGGTCATGCCTTCGTCGTTCAGTGGGGATCCAGGCCGGCGCGGAAGTTGTCTTCATAGCGGGGCGGCGCGGGCCGGAACACCAGCCCCGTGGCCAGATAGCAGGCCAGCAGCGTGGCGGCCGCCGCCGGGGCCAGCAGCCATTCGACGGGTTGCGGCAAGGCGGCCGAAGGCCAGGCGGCCAGCGCCAGCGCCGCCAGTGCCAGCAGCAGATTGCGCAGCACCAGCGCCGCGCTGACGGGCTGGCGCAGGTCCGAGCGGAAGCACCCGCAGTCGATCTCGCGCCGGCCGCGCCGCAGGTTGATGGCCAGGGCCGCTGCGAACACCAGCAGCAGCGCGGCGGCGCCCCAGGCCGCCGCGCCACGCGCGGCGGGCACCTGCAGCCCTGCGGCGATGGCCGTCTCGGCCACCGGCAGCAGCAGGGCCACGGGCCGCACCAGGCGCTGCGGCAGCACGCGGAAGTTGCCGACCACGCCGGGCAGTTCATGCCAGGCGGCCAGCTTGCCCGCCGCCGCCAGCGCGAAGACAGCGCCCAGCAGCAGCACCAGGCTCAGTTGTGCAAGCGATGGCATGGCTTCACTCGTCGGCCACGGTCAGGATCTGGGGCGACATGCCCAGCTTGTCGATCTTGGCCACCACCTTGCCTGCAGCGTCGTGCATGAAGATGTCGGTGTTCTCGGCGATGGTGTAGACCAGCGGCCTGTCGTCCTGGCTCACCGCCACCGAATGGGCCTTTTCCTTGAGCCGGATGCGCTGCACGCGCTTTTGCGATGCCACGTCGAACACCCACACCTCGGTGCCAGCATCCTTGTGCGTCCACGCATGGCCCTTGTGCATGAGCACATACAGGCGCTGGCTGGGCCCGTGGAAGGCGCTGACCTGCCAGCCGCCGGGCAGCCAGCCGGCCGCCCGCTCCTGCCGGGTCGCGAGATGCCAGGGCGCCTGCTTGCGGGCGACGGGCCCCGACAGATCGACGGTGACCACCGCCCCCGAATAGGTGACCAGGTGCAGCTGCTGGCGCCGCCGGTCCCATCCCGAATGTTCGAAGGCCGGATCCCTTTGCGCATCGAAGACGCCTTCGGCGCGCTGCGTCTCGGCCTGCAGCTTGTCGTCGAAGCGGACCGTGGCCACCGAGCCGTCGGCGCACAGCGTCGAGAAGCGGTTCTCGCCATGGGCAAAGACCAGCCCGCAGCCGGCGATGTCGATATCGCCGAGGTACTGGCGACCCTTCAGATCGACCACGCTGACCGAGGTGCGCGGCGCGAGGTTGTAGGACAGGGCATAGCGGCCATCGGGCGTGACCGCGAAATTGTGCTTCTTGGTGACCACCAGCAGGCGGCCGCTGGGCAGCGGGATCTCGGCCAGGATGTCCAGGCTTTGGGCATCGCGCACCACCAGGAAGTCCTGGCGCTTGCCGCGCGTGTGCTTTTCCCAGTAGCTGTCGACGGCGTACAGCTCCTTGCCGTCGGGAGAAACCGCGAAGTTGGGCCAGTACGCCTGGCTGAAGGAGCTTTCGATGCGCCCTGTCGGCCCATCGACCACCCAGGTCTTGGCGGCCTGGGCCGCAGGAAAGGCCGTATCCAGAATGAACAGCCGGCGCGCATGGGTGGGCGTCAGCCGCAGGGTGACATGGGACTCGGCGATCTCCAGCTTGGCGCCGGCATCGAGGTCATCGCGCTCTCCAGCCGCTCCTGCGGCCGACGCCGCGCACAGTGCGGCCGCTGCCGCTGCAAGCCATGGTTTCATCGCCGTCTCCTGCGGTTGCTCCATACGGCGCGCCGTGCCAGGGCCGGCGCATTGAATGGAACAAATTAGACGGCATCACCCATAGCCAAAGGTAATAACCAGGCACTACAGCCCCCCGGGGCTTGCACCATTGACAAGCTCGGGCAGAGGCCCTCAAGCCTGCAGCGTCACGCGCGCGAACTTGCGCTTGCCCACCTGCACCACATAGGTGCCGGCATCGAGCTTCAGACCCCGGTCGCCGACGGGCGAGCCGTCCACGCGCACGCCACCGCCGTCGATCAGGCGGTTGGCCTCGCTGGTGGACGGCGCCAGGCTGGCCTGCTTGAGCAGGGCGCCGATGCCCAGGGGCGCGCCGGACAGGCTGACTTCGGGGATCTCGTCGGGAACGCCGCCCTTGCTGCGGTTGATGAAGTCCTGCTCGGCCGCCTCGGCCAGGGCCGCGCTGTGAAAGCGCGCCGTGATCTCCTTGGCCAGCATGACCTTGGCGTCCTTGGGATTGCGTCCGCCCGCGATCTCGGCCTTGAGCGCGGCGATCTCGGCCAGGCTCTTGAACGACAGCAGGGTGTACCAGTCCCACATCAGCGTGTCCGAGATGCTCAGCACCTTGGCGAACATGGTGTTGGCGTCCTCGGTGATGCCGATGTAGTTGTTCTTGGACTTGGACATCTTGTGCTCGCCATCCAGCCCCACGAGCAGCGGCATGGTAAGCACACACTGCGTCTCCTGCCCATACTCCTGCTGCAGGTGGCGCCCCATGAGCAGGTTGAACTTCTGATCCGTGCCGCCCAGCTCCAGATCGGACTTCAGCGCCACCGAGTCATAGCCCTGCAGCAGCGGGTAGAGGAATTCGTGCAGGCTGATGGAGTTGCCGTCGGTGAAGCGCTGGTGGAAGTCGTTGCGCTCCATCATGCGCGCCACCGTGTACCTGGCCGACAGCTCGATCATGCCGCGCGCGCCCAGCTTGTCGCACCACTCGCTGTTGTAGCGCACCTCGGTGCGGGCCGGGTCCAGCACCTTGGCGGCCTGGGTGTAGTAGGTCTCGGCGTTGACCTTGATCTGCTCTGCCGTCAGCGGCGGGCGCGTGCTGTTGCGGCCCGAAGGATCGCCGATCAGGGTGGTGAAGTCGCCGATCAGGAAGATCACCTGATGGCCCAGGTCCTGGAGCTGGCGCATCTTGTTGAGCACCACGGTATGGCCCAGGTGGATGTCGGGCGCCGTCGGGTCCAGGCCCAGCTTGATGCGCAGCGGCACGCCCGTGGCCTCGGACCGGGCCAGCTTCTGCACCCAGTCGGCCTGGGGCAGCAGTTCATCCACGCCGCGCAGGGTGATTTCCAGCGCCTGGCCTACACCGTCGGTGACCGGGAATGTTGTAACAGCAGATTGATTCATAAGGGTTTTTCGCCAGGCAGCGTAGGACTGCGTCGGTATACTGCGGGGATTTTCTCGCTGTGGCGAATTCTAGACGCCCGCCTATCCGCACCGCAGAGCGCGGACTTGTTGCCCGTCTGGAGCGCGTATCCCGCCACGGTGAAGCCCACGCATGTTCATCCACGCGGATGCGCGCGACCCAAGGACTCAATGTTGTGAAATATGGCTTGAAGCATGCAGGCGGTGCCCTTGTTGCGCAACTGACCACCGTGATCCAGCAACACCCCAAGCGTGTCACCGCGGCACTGGCAGCCATCTTGCTCACGGGCGGCGGCGGCGCCTTCGCCGTGGCCAATCTGGGACCCGATCCGGCGGACCTGCCGGTGCGCATGCTGTCCACGCCCGTGGAGTCGCTGGCCGAGGGACAGACCCTGGCCGAGCTGACCGACAGCATCCAGGGCATCTCCCTGTACCGTTCCGAATACACGCGCGGCAGCGACACCGCCGAAACCCTGCTGCAGCGCCTGGGCGTGGCGGATCCGGCTGCCGCGGCCTTCATGCGCGGCAATGATCAGGTGCGCCAGCATGTGCTGGGCCGCGCGGGCCGCCTGGTGACGGCAGAGACCACGCCCGACCACCAGCTGTCCCAGCTGACCGTGCGCTGGGCGCCCGACGAGGACGGCAGCTTTCGCCGCCTCGTGGTCGAGCGCAGGAACAACGAGCTGAGCGCCCGTGTCGAGACCGGTCAGCTGACCGCATCCCCCCGCCTGGCAGGTGGCGTGATCCGCAGCTCGCTGTTCGCCGCCACCGATGCCGCGGCCATCCCCGATTCCGTGGCCATGCAGATGGCCGACATCTTCCAGGGCGACGTGGACTTCCGCCGCAGCCTGCGCAAGGGCGACCGCTTCTCCGTGGTCTATGAATCGCTGGAAGCCGATGGCGAGCCGCTGCGCGCGGGCCGCGTGCTCAGCGCCGAGTTCCACAACAACGGCAAGGTCGTCCAGGCCATGTGGTTCCAGGATGAAGGCAAGGCCAAGGGCGACTACTACACGCTGGACGGCAAGAGCCGCCGCCAGGCCTACCTGACATCTCCCGTGGAGTTCTCGCGCATCAGCAGCGGCTTTGCCATGCGCATGCACCCCATCCACAAGACCTGGCGCGCCCACCTGGGCACGGACTTCGCCGCCGCCACGGGCACCAAGGTGCGCACCGTGGGCGATGGAACCGTCTCGTTCGCCGGCGTGCAGAACGGCTACGGCAACGTGATCTTCGTGGACCACGCCAACAACCACACCACCGTCTACGCCCACCTGAGCCACATCGGCGTGACGCGCGGCCAGCGCGTCGAGCAGGGCGACATCATCGGCAACGTGGGCTCCACGGGCTGGGCCACGGGCCCGCACCTGCACTTCGAATTCCGCGTCAATGGCGAGCACCGCGACCCGCTGACCATCGTCCAGGCCACCGACGCCGCCCGCCCGGTCTCCAAGGCCGGTCGCGCGGCCTTCGACAAGCTGGCTGCACAGATGCGCATCGAGCTGCAGGCCTCGAACGAGGCATTGGCCCTGGCCAGCGAGCGCTGAACATCGCTGAGCCACCGCGCCCCTCCAACAAAGGCTGCCTCGGCAGCCTTTGTCGTTCCGGGCACTTGCCTTTGTGGGCATCCGACCCGTGCCGCGCGGCTACCATTGCCCCATGACCCACGCTGCACCCGCCTCTGTCGCCCACCGCTACTGCATCGGCCTGATGTCCGGCACCTCGCTGGACGGAGTGGACGGCGTGCTGGTGGATTTCTCCCAGGGCACCCAGGTGCTCTGGCACGCCAGCCGTGGCTTTGATGCCGGACTGCGCGCCGAACTGCTGGCCTTGAACCGGCCCGAGGGCCACGACGAGCTGCACCGCGCCGCCCTGGCCGCCAACGGTCTGGCGCGCAGCTATGCCGAAGTGGTGGGCGAGCTGCTGGCATCCACCGGCATGGCGCCAGGCAACATCGCCGCCATCGGCGCCCATGGCCAGACCGTGCGCCACCGCCCGCAGATGTTCGACGGCACGGGCTACACGCTGCAGCTCAACAGCCCCGCCCTGCTGGCCGAGCTCAGCGGCATCACGGTGGTGGCTGACCTGCGCAGCCGCGATGTGGCGGCTGGCGGCCAGGGTGCGCCACTGGTACCGGCCTTCCACCAAGGCGTGTTCGGCCGGTCTGGCCAGACCGTGCTGGCGCTCAACGTCGGCGGCATCGCCAACCTCAGCGTGCTGGATGGCGATGGACAGACGGTGCTGGGTTTCGACTGCGGCCCCGGCAATGCGCTGATGGACGGCTGGTGCCAGGCCCACACGGGCCAGCCCTACGACGATGCAGGTCGATGGGCGGCCATGGGCAAGGTCCTGCCCGCCTTGCTGGACAGGCTGCTGGCCGAGCCCTTCCTGCACAAGCCGCCGCCCAAGAGCACGGGTCGCGACCTGTTCCATGCCGACTGGCTGGCCGGCCACCTCGCCGCCTGCGCGGCCGATGCGGCCCCGGCCGATGTGCAGGCCACGCTCACCGAATTCACGGCCCACGCCTGCGCCGAGGCCGTGCAGCGCTTCGGACGTGGCGGCCGCGAGCTGCTGGTCTGCGGCGGCGGCGCCTTCAATGCCCATCTGATGCAACGCATCGCCGCCCTGCTGCCCGGGGTGGCCGTGGACACCACGGCCGCGCGCGGCCTGCCACCGCTGCAGGTGGAGGCCGCCGCCTTCGCCTGGCTGGCCCGCCAGGCCCTGCTGGGCCTGCCGGGCAATCTGCCTGCCGTCACGGGCGCGCGCGGCCCGCGCATCCTGGGCGCCATCTACCCCGCATAGCCTCTCCTGGCAAAAAAAGGCCCGTGCAAGGCATCGCTGCCAGGCACGGGCCCCCACCATGCATCGCTGCGGTATCAGCCGCCGATATACACAAACTTGAAGAGGAAGACGCCTCCGATCAGCCACACCATCCAGTGCACTTCCTTGGCACGGCCCGTGAACAGCTTGAGCACGGCATAGGTGATGAAGCCGAAGGCCAGGCCATTGGCCACCGAGTAGGTGAAGGGCATGAGCAGGGCCGTGACGGCGGCGGGGATGGCCTCGGTGGTCTCGCCCCATTCGATCTCCGTCAGCTCCTTGAGCATCAGGCAGGCCACGAAGAACAGCGCGGGCGCCGTGGCATAGGCGGGCACGACACCGGCCAGCGGCGCCAGGAACAGGCAGCACAGGAAGAGCACGGCCACGGTCAGCGCCGTCAGGCCCGTGCGGCCGCCGGCCTGCACGCCGGCCGCGCTTTCCACGTAGGCGGTGGTGCTGGAGGTGCCCAGCAGCGAGCCCGCGAAGATGGCGCCGCTGTCGGCCAGCAGCGAGCGGTTGAAGCGCTGCATGCGGCTGGGCACCAGCAGGCCCGCGCGCTTGGCCACGCCCATCAGCGTGCCCGTGGCATCGAACAGCTCGACCAGGAAGAACACCAGCACCACGTTCAGGATGCCGCCCGTCAGCGCCGACTTGATGTCCAGCTGCAGGAAGGTGGGCGCGATGGAGGGCGGCGCCGAGAAGATGCCCTTGAACTCGTTGCCCGCGAAGAAGAACGAGGCGACGGTGACGGCCACGATGCCGATCAGGATGGCGCCCGGCACCTTGAGACGGTCCAGCACGACGATGATCAGAAAGCCCAGCGAGGCCAGGATGACCTCGGGCTTGTGCAGGTCGCCCAGCGTCACATAGGTGGCCGGAGAAGCCGCGACGATGCCCGCGCTCTTGAGCGCGATCAGTGCCAGGAACAGGCCGATGCCCACCGTGATCGCGATGCGTATGGACTGCGGTATGCCCTTGATGATCAGCTCGCGCAACCCGAACAGCGTCACCAGCAGGAACAGGCAGCCCGAGACGAAGACCGCGCCCAGCGCGGCCTGCCAGGTGAAGCCCATGTGCAGCACCACCACGTAGGCGAAGTAGGCGTTCAGTCCCATGCCTGGCGCCAGCGCGATCGGGTAGTTGGCGTACAGCGCCATGATGGTCGTGCCCAGCGCCGCGATCAGGCAGGTGGCCACGAAGACCGCCCCCTTGGGCATCCCCGCATCCCCCAGGATCGAGGGATTGACGAAGATGATGTAGGCCATCGTCAGAAAGGTCGTCAGGCCCGCGACCAGCTCGGTTCTGATATTGGTGCCGTGCTCGCTGAGCTTGAACACCCGTTCCATCCAGTTCATCGCAATTGTCTCCGTGTTGTTTTCGCATGCGGGGCGCAACGGTTGGAAAGCGCCCGGGGTTGTGTACCGGCTGTCCGGGCCGACACAGGGCATGGCACCCTGTCGGGCGGCCATGGACTTCGGTGCGCGCATCGCTGCGCGCGGATTCATGAATGGATGGTGGCGACGGCCCGCTCAGCCCCCGACGGCCTGCACGGCCTCGATCGCGCGCAGGATGGACTCGGGCGTGGCCGGCGACTGCAGCGGCGGGTTGCTGCGGTGGCCGCCCGCGGCCGAGACGGCATCGCGGATGGCGAAGAACACCGAGAACGGCAGCAGCAGCGGCGGCTCGCCCACGGCCTTGCTGCGGTGGATGGAGTCCTCGAAGTTGTCGCCCTCGAACAGCCGCACGTTGAACACCGGCGGGCAGTCGTTGGCCGTCGGGATCTTGTAGGTGCTGGGTGCGTGCGTGGTGAGCTTGCCGCTTTGCGGATGCCAGACCAGCTCCTCGGTGGTCAGCCAACCCATGCCCTGGATGAAGGCGCCCTCGACCTGGCCCACGTCCACGGCCGGGTTCAGCGAGCGGCCCACGTCGTGCAGCACGTCGGCGCGCAGCAGCTTGAACTCGCCCGTGAGCGTGTCCACCACCACCTCGCTCACGGCCGCGCCGTAGGCATAGTAGAAGAAGGGCCGGCCCTGCATGGTGTCCTTGTTCCAGGACAGGCCCGGCGTGGCGTAGAAGCCGTCGGACCACAGCTGCACGCGCTCGATGTAGGCCTCGCCGACCACGGTCCTGAAGTCCAGCACCTTGCCGTTGACATGCACCTTGTCGTTGGCGAAGCGCACCTCCTCGGCCCGGCCGCCATGGCGCTCGGCGGCGCAGGCGGCCAGGCGCTCGCGGACCTGGCGGGCCGCATCCTGGGCCGCCTTGCCGTTGAGGTCGGCGCCCGTCGATGCCGCCGTGGCCGAGGTGTTGGCCACCTTGGTGGTGTCGGTGGCCGTGACGCGCACGCGCTCGAAGCCCACGCCCAGCTCGTGCGCCACGACCTGGGCCACCTTGGTGTTCAGGCCCTGGCCCATCTCGGTGCCGCCGTGGTTCACGAGGATGGAGCCGTCGTTGTAGACGTGGACCAGGGCGCCGGCCTGGTTGAAGTGCTTGACGTTGAAGGAGATGCCGAACTTGAGCGGCGTCAGCGACAGCCCGCGCTTGAGCACGGGACTGGCGGCGTTGAACTCGGCAACGGCCTCGCGGCGCGCGCGGTAGTCGCTGCAGGTCTCCAGCTCGGCCACCAGCTCGTGGATCACGTTGTCGGTCACGACCTGGCTGTAGGGCGTGACATTGCGCTCGCTTTTGCCGTAGAAGTTGACGCGGCGCACATCGAGCGCATCGCGTCCCAGCTCGCGCGCCACCGTCTCCATGATGTTCTCGATGGCGATCGCGCCCTGCGGGCCGCCAAAGCCGCGGAAGGCCGTATTGCTCTGCGTATTGGTCTTGCCCGAGTAGCCGTGCATGGACACGTCGGGCAGCCAGTAGGCGTTGTCGAAGTGGCACAGCGCGCGTGTCATCACGGGGCCGGACAGATCGGCCGAGTGCCCGGCGCGCGAGACCATGGAGATCTCGGCGCCCAGGATGCGGCCTTCGTCGTCGTAGCCCACCTCGTAGTCGTACCAGAAGCAGTGGCGGCGGCCCGTGATCATGAAGTCGTCATCGCGGTCCAGGCGCAGCTTGACGGGCCGGCGCAGCCGCGTCGCGGCCACCGAGGCCACGCAGGCGAACAGGGCCGACTGCGACTCCTTGCCGCCAAAGCCGCCGCCCATGCGCCGGCACTCCACGTGCACGGCATGCGCGGCCACGCCCAGCGCATGGGCCACGAGGTGCTGCATCTCGCTGGGGTGCTGGGTGGAGCAGTGCAGGTGCACGGCGCCGTCTTCCTTGGGGATGGCGTAGCTGATCTGGCCTTCCAGGTAGAACTGCTCCTGGCCGCCCACGTAGAACGTGGACTTCAGGCGGCGCGGCGCGTTGTCGATGGCGCGACGCGCGCCCCCTTCATGGGTGCTGCGCGCCAGGTGCATGGGCGGCAGCACGTACTGGCCCAGCGCGTGCGCCTGCTGCGGCGTGAGCACGGGCGGCTCGGCCGTGATGTCGGCCGCCGCCTTGGCCTGGGCCGCGGCCAGGCGCGCGGCCTCGCGGGTTTCGGCGATCACGGCGAACAGCGGCTGTCCCAGGTAGCGGATCTCGCCGCTGCACAGGATGGGGTCGTCGTGGATGATGGAGCCGCAGTCGTTGACGCCGGGAATGTCCTCGCCCGTGAGCACCTCCACCACGCCGGGCATGGCGCGGATGGCGTCCAGCTTCAAGGCATTGAGCCGGCCGTTGGCCACGGGCGACAGGCCCAGCGCGCAGTGCAGCGTGCCGTCCAGCTCGGGCAGGTCGTCGATGTAGGCGGCCTCGCCCGCCACATGCAGGTGGGCCGATTCATGCGGGCGGCTGATGCCCACGCGCTGGCCCTGCTGGTGGGCGCTGGCCTCGGCGCCCTCGTCCACGCGGAAAGCCGTGTTCTTCAGGTAGTGGGCAAAGGCTTCGTTGGAATGCAGCAGTGCGGGATCGATGGGACGGTTCATATCAGGCTCCTTGCACTGCGGCATGCGTCACATGCGGCATCACGCTGAAAACACTGGTGGCTTGACTGGGCAGCGGCTGCTGGGGACGGGTTTCCAGCCACAGGCGCTGCAACAGGTTCTGCGCCACCTTGAGCCGGTAGTCGGCACTGGCACGCATGTCGGACAGGGGCTTGAAGTCCTGGGCCAGCGCGGCCTGGGCGGCCTTCACGGCCGATGCATCCCAGGGCTGGCCCACGATGGCGGCCTCGGCCAGCGCCGCGCGCTTGACCACGGCGGCCATGCCGCCAAAGGCCAGCCGTGCCGACTTCACCACCTCGCCATCGAGTTCGATGGCCATGCCGGCGCACAGCGCCGAGATGTCGCAGTCAAAGCGCTTGCTGATCTTGTACGCCCGTGTCTGGCGCCGCGCGGCGGCCAGCGGCACGGCCAGGGCCTGCACGAACTCGCCGGGCTCGAGTTGGTTCTTCATGTAGTCCAGATAGAAATCGGGCAGCGGCATGCGGCGCACGCGCGCGCCCTTGCGCAGCTCGATCTGCGCATCCAGAGCCATCAGCACCGGCGGCGAATCGCCAATCGGCGAGCCGTTGGCCACGTTGCCGCCCATGGTGCCCGCATGGCGTATCGGCAGGGAGGCAAAACGCAGCCAGACATCGGTCAGGCCCTCGAAGCGCTGTGCCAGCGCGGACCAGGCGGATTCGAGCGAGGCACCGGCGCCGATGTACAGCTCGCCGCCTTCGAGGCTGGCTTCGCCATGCCGCTCCTCGACACGCTTCATCTCGGCCACGTCGCCCACGTAGACGATGTCGCCCAGGTCACGGAACTGCTTGGTCACCCACAGGCCCACGTCGGTGGAGCCGGCCAGCAGGCGCGCGCCGGGCTTGGCCTCGCATTGCGCCGCCAGCCCGTCCAGCGTGCGCGGTGCATGGAAGCTGTCCACGCGCCCGCCCCGGGCGGCATTGGGCGCGGCGTAGTCCAGGCCGGCATCCGCGGACCGCAGGCCCTCGAGCGCCTGCACCACGGGCGCGGTGGCCATGCGCGTGGCGGGCAGGTCGAACATGCGCTGACCCGCATCCAGGATGGGACGGTAGCCCGTGCAACGGCACAGGTTGCCCGACAGCTCGTCGGCCAGCTGCTGGCGCGAGGGGCGCGTGCCGGCCTGCTGGTGGTGCTCGTAGGCCGACCACAGCGACATCACGAAGCCCGGCGTGCAAAAGCCGCACTGCGAGCCATGGCAGTCCACCAGGGCCTGCTGCACGGGATGCAGCTGCGCCTCGGCAGGCTTGCCCGCGGCACAGGACGGCCGGCCAGCGCACTGTCCCTTGACATCCTCCACCGTGAACAAGGCCTTGCCATGCAGCGTGGGCAGGAACTGGATGCAGGCATTGACGGTCTGCAATTGCAGGCCGCCCACGGCATCCTGCGCCCCCTCCTCGGCCAGCTCGGCGATCACCACGGTGCAGGCGCCGCAGTCGCCCTCGTTGCAGCCTTCCTTGGTGCCGGTGCAGCGTGCTTCACCGCGCAGCCAGTCGAGCACCGACCGCGTGGGATGCTGGCCGCTGACCTCGACGACCTGGCCTCGATGGTAGAAGCGGATGGGTTGGGAACGGGGGCTCTGGCTCATGCTCGTGGGGCAACTGCTGGTGCGTGGACTATTCGATGCACCCGAGATTACGTCCAGCCCCGGTCAAACGCATAAGAGGGCTTCGATATCTCCTATGCGGGCTGCCATATATTCTTGCGAAAAACAAGGGTAAACCCGCAAATCATGCATGAATTCCTGCAACCCAGGTTCAAAAAGCTTCGCCGCCCAAGGCCTGGCCAGCCTCCCGCAAGGCCGCGTGCAGGCGGGCCGCGGCGGGTGAGGGCAGGCGGTCGTTGCGGGTGATCAGGCCGTAGTCGTCCATCTGGCAGGGCATGGGCAGGGGCAGGATGGCGACCAGGCCACGTTCTGCGTAGTAGCGTGCCACGTCGGCGGCCAGTACGGCGAGCATGTCGCTGCGCTCGAGCAGCCGCGTGATGAACAGGGGCGCCGAGGTTTCGACCACGCTGGCGGGCGGCCGCAGGCTGTCGCGCTGGAACATCAGCTCGAACCGATGGCGCAGCACCGAGCCCAGCGGCGGAACGATCCAGGTTGCAGCGTCCAGTCCCTCCAGCGCCAGCGGTCCGCCCTCCAGTAGGGGATGGCCGGGCCGCGCCACGGCATTGACGGGCTCGAAGGTCAGCGGCTCATAGTCCAGCCCCAGCTTGTCGTGCTCGGCCGACAGGCGCCCTATGACCAGGTCCAGCCGATCCTGGGACAGGCGCTCCAGCAGCACATTGCTGCTCTCCACCTCGACGGTCACGTTCAGGCGCGGCCACTGGCGCTTGAGCCCGGCCACCACGTCGGGCAACAGGCGCACGGCGGGCGAGGTGATGGCGCCCACACGCACATGGCCGGCCTGCCCTTCCCGTATGCCGGCGATCTCGTCGTGGGCCTGGTCCAGGCTCTCGACCAGCAGCCGCGCGTGGCGGATCAGCGCCTGGCCGTATTCGGTAGGGCGCACGCCGCGCGGCAGGCGCTCGAACAGGCGCACGTCCAGCAGTTGCTCCAGCTCGCGCAGCATCTTGGAGGCCGCGGGCTGGGTCATGGCCAGCACCTCGGCCGCACGGTGGATGTTGCCCTCGTCGGCCAGGGCCACGAGCAGCAGCATGTGGCGGGTCTTCAGGCGCGAGCGCAGGTACCAGTGCCCCTGGTTCATGGCATTCATAGGGTTCCCTCGGATACTGAAATCGATATCAAAACAGGCCGTCTTTTCATTGGAAGGATAACAAGCGCTTATCTACAGTAGTGCATCCCGGCTCCTTTGTTCCGCCGCGCGGCGGGCGGAGCCCTCCCCTTTCCCCGATGACCCGCTCCGCGATGAACGACAAGCAAAAGCCCAGGCTCCGCTCCGCCGACTGGTTCGGCACGAACGACAAGAACGGCTTCATGTACCGCAGCTGGATGAAGAACCAGGGCCTGCCCGGGCATGTGTTCGACGGCCGCCCTGTGGTAGGCATCTGCAACACCTGGTCCGAGCTGACGCCCTGCAACGCCCATTTCCGCAAGCTCGCCGAGCACGTCAGGCGCGGCATCTACGAGGCCGGCGGGTTTCCGGTCGAGTTCCCGGTGTTCTCCAATGGCGAGTCCAATCTGCGCCCCACGGCCATGCTCACGCGCAACCTGGCCGCCATGGATGTGGAGGAAGCCATCCGGGGCAATCCCATCGATGCCGTGGTGCTGCTGTGCGGTTGCGACAAGACCACGCCGGCGTTGTTGATGGGCGCGGCCAGCTGCGACGTGCCCGCCATCGTGGTCTCGGGCGGGCCCATGCTCAACGGCAAGCTCGACGGCAGGAACATCGGCTCCGGCACGGCCGTGTGGCAGCTGCACGAGTCGCTGAAGGCCGGCGAGATCGACCTGCACCAATTCCTTTCCGCCGAGGCCGGCATGTCCCGCTCGGCCGGCACCTGCAACACCATGGGAACGGCCTCCACCATGGCCTGCATGGCCGAGGTCCTGGGCACCAGCCTGCCGCACAACGCTGCCATCCCGGCCGTGGATTCCCGCCGCTATGCGCTGGCCCACCTGTCAGGCCAGCGCATCGTGGAGATGGCCCGCGAAGGGCTGACGCTGTCCAGGGTGCTGACGCGCGAGGCCTTCGAGAACGCCATCCGTGCCAATGCGGCCATCGGCGGCTCGACCAATGCCGTCATCCACCTCAAGGCCATCGCGGGCCGCATGGGCGTGCCGTTGGCACTGGAGGACTGGACACGCGTGGGCCAGGGCATGCCTACCCTTGTGGACCTGATGCCTTCGGGGCGCTTTCTGATGGAGGAGTTCTACTACGCCGGCGGCCTGCCCGCCGTGTTGCGCCGCATGGGCGAGGCCGGCCTGCTGCCGCACCCGCAGGCGCTCACGGTCAATGGGCACAGCCTCTGGGACAACGTCAAGGATGCGCCCCTGCACGACGACGAGGTCATCCGTCCGCTGCAACGGCCGCTGATCGCAGACGGCAGCATCCGCGTGCTGCGCGGCAACCTGGCACCGCGCGGCGCCGTGATCAAGCCCTCGGCCGCCACGCCCGCACTGCTCAGGCACCGCGGCCGCGCCGTGGTGTTCGAGAACCTGGAGCACTACAAGGAGCGCATCGTGGACGAAAGCCTGGATGTGGATGCCGACTCGGTGCTGGTGCTCAAGCACTGCGGCCCGCGCGGCTATCCGGGCATGGCCGAGGTGGGCAACATGGGCCTGCCTCCCAAGCTGCTGCGCCGCGGCGTCAAGGACATGGTGCGCATCTCCGACGCACGCATGAGCGGCACGGCCTACGGCACGGTGGTGCTGCACGTGGCGCCCGAGGCCGCGGCCGGCGGCCCGCTGGCCATGGTGCGCGACGGCGACTGGATCGAACTCGACAGCGACGCGGGCCGCCTGCACCTGGACATTGCCGAGGATGAGTACCGGCGCCGCATGGCCGAACTCCGGCCCAACGAGGCTCCGGCCGATGGTGGCTACCGGCGGCTGTACGTCAGCCACGTGCTGCAGGCCGACGAGGGCTGCGACCTGGACTTCCTGGTGGGCTGCCGTGGCGCGGCCGTTCCCCGGCACTCGCACTGAGCCCGCGCACCGAGTCCCACGCGACCAGGACCCAGACACCACCCTGCATCCACCGGGAGACCACCGTGACCTCGATTTCCAGACGCCAGCTTCTCAGCACCGCCACGACGGCCTGCGCCACCTGCGCGCTCGCGCCACTGGCCGTTTCGGCCCAGGCCACCTGGCCTTCCAGGCCGGTCTCGCTCGTCGTCGGCTATCCGCCGGGCGGGCTGACCGATGCCGGCGCACGCTTCGTCACGCAGGGCATGTCCTCGGTGCTGGGTCAGTCGGTGGTGGTCGAGAACCGGCCCGGCGCATCAGGCAACATCGGTGCCAGCGAGGTGCTGCGGGCCAATGACTCCCACAAGCTGCTGGTGGCCAATACCAGCCTCACCATCAATCCACACACCTTTGCCACGCCCTCGCCCAACCCGCTGGACTTCACGCCCATCGGGCTGATCCTGGAGTCCCAGTTAGTGCTGTGCGTGCACCCGGCCTCTCCCGCGAAGGACCTGGAGCAGTTCCGAGTCTGGGTCGAGGCCGGGACCCGGGCTGGCGGGTTCAGCTATGCCAGCGCCGGCAGCGGCGGCAACACGCATCTGGCAATGGAGCTGCTGCGTGAGCGCGCCGGCCTGCCCATGATGAACCAGGTGCCCTACAAGGGCAGCGCACCGGCCATCCAAGACGTGGTGGGCAATCAGGTGCCCTGCATCGTGGACGCGGCCTCGCTGCTGATCCCCTTCATCACCACAGGCAGGCTGCGCCCCATCCTGGTCACCGGCGCCGCGCGCCTGCCAGCCCTGCCGGACGTGCCCACGGGCACCGAGCTGGGTCTGAAGGACTTTCTGGTCACCGTCTTCGTCGGCCTCTGGGGCAAGCCCCGGCTGGAGCCCGAGATCGTCCGCGCCGCCAATGCGGCCCTGAACACAGCCACCGCAGCGCCTGCCGTGAGCAGCGCTATCGCCAAGAACGGCGACATGGTCGGTGGCGGTTCGCCCGAGCGGCTCGACCAGCTGACCCGAGACAACTACCGGCTCTGGGGTGAAATCGCCAGGAAGAACCGCATCCGCGCCGGCTGATCGGAATGCGCCATGGCTGCACACCGCTCCCCCGCCAAGGCGGCGGCTTTCCCGACGGCATACGGCCCATCATCGAGGCCACCTGTGATGCCCATTTCGAAGGGTTACCCGAAGTGGTCTTCTTCTCCAAGAAAACCTGAGGCCTGGCTGCAGGCCTCACTCATGCTCGGCCGGCTCCAGCGGCTTGGGGCGCACGTCCTCATCCTCGCCCAGCTGCGAAAAGATCATGGTCGAGGCCAGCGTCACCGCGCCCATGCAGACGAAGGTGGCGCGGAAGGCGTCGAGTGTCTGCTGCGGCGTATCGCCCCCGAACCACTCGCTGAAGCCGGCCAGCACGGCACCGGCCGCCGCCACGCCCATGCCCATGGCCAGCATCTGCACCATGGACAGCAGGCTGTTGCCGCTGCTGGCGTTGCCTGCATCCAGATCCTTGAGCGTGACGGTGTTCATGGCGGTGAACTGCATGGAATTGGTGGCGCCGAAGATCAGCAGCTGGATGATCACCACCCACAGTGGCAGGGCCGTGGACATGAAGCCGAAGCTGGCGATCATCAGCGACAGCAGCAGGGTGTTGCCCATGAGCACACGGCGGTAGCCGATGCGCTGTATCAACGACGTGGTCTGGCGCTTCATGGCCATGCTGGCCAGCACCGTGGGCAGCATCATCATGCCGGCCTGCATGGGAGAGAAGCCCAGGCAGACCTGCAGCACCAGGGGGATCAGAAAGGGCATGCAGGAGCTGCCCAGGCGCGAGAACAGGTTGCCCAGCAGCCCGACGCGCAGGCTGCGCACGGCGAACAGCTCCGGCGCGAACAGCGGATCGGGCCGGCGCAGCGCATGCAGCCAGTAGGCGGCCAGGCTGGCCAGGCCGAAGATCAGCAGCACGAACACCATGGCGCCGTGGATGCCCTTGCCCGACATGCTGTCCAGCGCCAGCGACACGGCCACCATGCCGAAGGCCAGCAGCACATAGCCCACGCCATCGAAGCGCTTGACGGCAAAGCGCTCGCCCACGGGCATGAAGCGCAGCGTGGCCGCCAGGCCGATCAGGCCCACGGGCACGTTGACCAGGAAGATCCAGTGCCAGCTCACGTACTCGACCATCCAGCCGCCCAACGTCGGCCCGATCAACGGACCGACAAGGCCGGGGATGGCCACGAAGCTCATGGCCTTGAGGAACTGCTCGCGCGGAAACGCGCGCAGCACGGCCAGCCGTCCCACGGGCATGAGCAACGCGCCGCCCATGCCCTGCAACACGCGCGCGGCCACCATCAGGCTCAGGTTGGGGGCGAGCGCGCACAGCACCGAGCCCAGCACGAACAGCCCGATAGCCCACAGATAGACGCGCCGCGTGCCGAAGCGGTCGGCCATCCAGCCCGAGGCAGGGATCAGCATGGCCATGGTCAGCGAATACGCCACGATCACCGACTGCATGCGCAGCGGGCTCTCGCCCAGGGCCTCGGCCATGGTGGGCAACGCGGTATTCACGATGGTGCCGTCCAGCGTCTGCATGAAAAAGCCGATGGCCACCAGCCACAGCAGGATCGAGCGCGAGGAAGAGGTGGAAGCGTTCTTGTCCTCAGGATTCATGGCAATGCAATAGCGCAGGCGTTAAAAAACCGCCGGTGCATCACTGCACGGCGGTTGGCGGTGTGTAGGACGGACTGGGGCGGGCTGCACACCAGTCGCCACGCGGTCTTACACCGAGAAGCTGGAGCCGCAGCCGCAGGTGGTCGTGGCGTTCGGGTTCTTGATCACGAACTGGGCGCCCTGCAGATCTTCCTTGTAGTCGATCTCTGCGCCGACCAGGTACTGGTAGCTCATGGCGTCGATCAGCAGGGACACGCCATTCTTGGTCATGGTGGTGTCGTCGTCGTTGGTGATCTCGTCGAAGGTGAAGCCGTACTGGAAGCCCGAGCAGCCGCCACCCTGCACGAAGACGCGCAGCTTCAGGTCGGGATTGCCCTCCTCGGCGATCAGGTCGGCCACCTTGGCAGCAGCGCTGTCGGTGAAGACGATCGGGGCGGGCATTTCGGTGGTGGTTTCGATGGTTTCGGCAACGGCGCTCATGGGGATACTCCGAAGTGTTCTCAGTTGGTCCGAATGCTACAGCAAAGGGCTCGGGAATTACCGGGGTCTGCCGCTTGACGGCAGTGCAAGTGGGGACATTGCCGTGCCCAGAAAAAAACCGCCGGCGAGGGCGGTTTTCTTCTGGGGAGAGCCCCACGGGGCTCTCCGGCAGTGCCAGGCGGATCAACGCTTGGAGAACTGCTTGGCGCGACGTGCGGAGTGCAGGCCGACCTTCTTGCGCTCGACTTCACGGGCATCGCGCGTCACGAAGCCGGCCTGGCTCAGTGCGGGCTTCAGGGCCGCGTCGTAGTCGATCAGGGCGCGCGTGATGCCGTGGCGGGTTGCGCCGGCCTGGCCGGATTCGCCACCACCGTGGACGTTCACCAGGATGTCGAAAGCTTCCAGGTTGTTCGTCAGCACCAGAGGTTGCTTTGCGATCATGATGGAGGTTTCGCGGCCGAAATACTGCTGAATGTCCTTGCCATTCACAGTGATCTTGCCGGAGCCCTTCTTCAGGAACACGCGGGCGACGCTGGATTTGCGACGGCCGGTGCCATTGTTCCAATCACCAATCATCTAGGCCTCCTTAGATTTCCAGAGCCTTGGGCTGCTGGGCGGTGTGGGGATGCTCTGCACCGCCGTACACCTTGAGCTTCTTGATCATCGCGTAGCCCAGGGGGCCCTTGGGCAGCATGCCCTTGACGGCCTTTTCCAGGGCGCGGCCGGGGAACTTGGCCTGCAGATCGCGGAAGTTGGTGGCAGTGATGCCGCCGGGGAAGCCGGAATGGCGGTAGTACACCTTGTCCAGGTTCTTGGTGCCGGTGACCTTGAGCTTGGAGGCGTTGATGATGACGATGTAGTCGCCGGTGTCAACGTGAGGTGTGTAAATGGCCTTGTGCTTGCCGCGCAGACGGAGTGCCACTTCGCTGGCGACACGTCCGAGCACCTTGTCGGTGGCGTCAATCACAAACCACTCGTGTTGCACCTCAGCGGGCTTTGCGCTGAATGTAGACATGAGTTTTCTCTTTCAAGAAGGTTTGGCGGGCCCTTTTCCGCGGTCGGCGCTTCTTCAAAAAGGAAGCCTCTTAGGCGGGAAGGTAAACTTCGCCGCGGGACCCTAAAATCGCTGCGAAGCCCGCCATTATACAAAATTGGCGCAACCGCACCATCCCCCGATCCGCACGGCACGCCCTCCTCCACCGCGAGACGCCAGCGCCGGGCAACCTTGCAGCCGCCCCGTGCAAGCGCCCGGCCGCGCGGCTGGTTACCATCACGCCTATGTTCAGTTACCGCCACGCCTTCCATGCAGGCAACCACGCCGATGTGCTCAAGCACACGGTGCTGATCGCCACCCTGCAATACCTGCTCCAGAAGGAGGCTGCGCTCACGGTGCTGGACACGCACGCGGGCGCCGGCCTGTACCGCCTGGATGGCGACTACGCCAGCAAGAGCGGCGAGGCCGCCGACGGCATCCTGCGCCTGGCCCAGGAATCCGAGCTGGCCCCGGTGCTGCAGGCCTACCTGGCCATGGTGCGCTCCTTCAACCAGGGCACGCAGCTGCGCAACTACCCGGGTTCGCCCTTCATCATCCAGTCCCTGCTGCGCGTGCAGGAACGCGACAAGCTCAAGGTCTTCGAGCTGCACCCCACCGACATGCGCGCGCTGACCGGCAACATCGCCCAGCTGCAGGCAGGCCGCCAGGTCGCCGTGCTGCACGAGGACGGCTTCGAGGGCGTCAAGAAATTCCTGCCACCGCCCTCGCGCCGCGCCCTGCTGCTGTGCGATCCCAGCTACGAGCTCAAGAGCGACTACGCCAAGGTACTGGACATGGTGGCCGACAGCCTCAAGCGCTTCGCCACCGGCACCTATGCGGTCTGGTACCCCATCATTCCCCGTCCCGAGGCGCACGACCTGCCGCGCCGCCTGAAGACCATGGCCACCAAGGCCGGCAAGAGCTGGCTGAATGCCGAGCTCACGGTCAAGAGCAACAAGACCTCGGAGCGCGGCGGCCTGCCGGCCAGCGGCATGTTCCTGATCAACCCGCCCTACAACCTCAAGGAGCAGCTCAAGCCGGCCATGCCGCAGATGGTCCAGCTGCTGGGCCAGGACGAGAACGCGGCCTTCACCCTCGAATCGGGCGGCTGAACGGCGGTCAGCGCGCGCCCTGCGCCGCTGAAGCAACGGCGGTGGCCGCGGCGGGCGAAGCCGCCGATGCCGCCGGCCTGGCTGGTGCGCGGCTGGCCACGGCCGTGCGCGCCCTGGGTGCGGGCGCCTTGGCCTGGGCCCGCGTGTTGCGACCCTGAGCCCTGGCCTGCGCCTGCCCCCTGGCCTGGGATTGCGCCTTGGCCTGCTGGGCCCTCTTGAGGGATTCGGCCTTCCGGGCCGTGACGCGGGTTTCGGGACACTCCTCCTCGCCTTCATCGAGCTGCCACAGCTCCACGGGCTTGATGCCCAGGCCGACCATGCCCAGCTCCTGGGCAGCGGCCTGGCTCAGGTCGATCACGCGGCCCGGAGCGAAGGGCCCCCGGTCATTGATGCGCACCACCACGGTCTTGCCGGTGGCGGCGCTGCGCACGCACACGCGGCTGCCGAAGGCAAAGCTGCGGTGCGCGGCCGTGAGCTCCTGCTTGTCGAAACGCTCGCCGCTGGCGGTCAGGCGACCATGCAGGCCCGGGCCATACCAGGAGGCCAGGCCTTGCTGGTCGCTGTCGCGCGAGGGCACGAGGGCGAATTCAGGATTGGAGGGCGACTCGGCATCCTCCTGGGAGGTCGCCGGCTCGGAGGGCCTGGCCTCGGCGGCTCTGGCGACGGGCTGCGCCGCCCGCGATGCGCGGCTGCCGCGCTTGCCTGCCGAGGGGACGGCCGATGATGGCACCTGGGCCTCCGTGATCGCCTCGGCATTCGCCATCAGGGCGCCGGACTCGGCATCGCTCTCGGCCACGGGTACCGGCGCGCAGCCGGCCAATGTGGCGGTGATGGCGCACATCGCCAGCCAGCGCCCGGGCAGGCGTCGAAAATCACTTGCCATGGACAAAACCTCCAGGGAACGCCTGACCGTTCCCAGTTTCTAGAGGGCCGCCCGGGGCCGGCGCAGGGGCTGCGCGCTCAAAGGCCCAATCGATCGCAGATTTCCAGCGTGGCGACGCTCTGGTTCATCGTATAGAAGTGCAGCCCGGGAGCGCCCTGGCTGCGCAACTGCTCGCATAGACGGGACACGACATCCAGGCCGAAGGCGCGAATGGACGCCGTGTCATCTCCGTAAGCCTGCAGACGCAGGCGGATCCAGCGCGGGATCTCGGCGCCGCAGGCGTCCGAGAAGCGCATCAGCTGCGTAGAGCTGGTGATGGGCATGATGCCGGGAACGACCGGTACATCAAGCCCCATGCCGCGCGCCGCATCAACGAAACGGCAGTAGGCGTCGGCATTGTAGAAATATTGGGTGATCGCGGAATCCGCGCCAGCGCGCACTTTAGCCGCAAACGCTTCCAGATCGGACTGTGGGGATTTGGCCTGGGGATGGACCTCGGGATAGGCCGCGACCTCGATGTGGAACCAGTCGCCGAACTCGCGGCGGATGAAGGCCACGAGGTCGCTGGCGTAGTGGAACTCGCCGCCCAGGCCATAGCCGCTGGGCAGATCGCCTCGCAGCGCGACGATGCGCCGCACGCCCATGGCCTTGAGCTCGTTCAGCTCGGCACGGACCTTGTCGTGCGTGGCGCCCACGCAGGAGAAATGCGATGCGGCGCTGACGCCTTCGCCCTGGATGTCGCGCACCATGGCGAAGGTGCCGGACTGCGTGGAGCCGCCCGCGCCATAGGTGACGGAGCAGAACTGGGGCTGGCGCGCATAGAGGTTCCTGCGCACCTGCACGTGCTTGACCGCGCCCTCCGCCGTCTTGGTCGGAAAGAACTCGAAACTGATCGGAAAGCTCATGTAAGACTCGCTGCTCGGTGTTTCATTCGTTGCGTTTGCGCAGCTTGGCGCGCCCGGGACCGGGCACGCCGAACTCGGTGCTGGTGTCGATGACGCGCTCGTTGCGCTGCTCGCGCTGCACGGTGCGCGATACGCGCCTGGCGGCGGCCTTCACGGCCGGACGGGGCGCATCCTCGTCCTCGCCTTCGGGCTGCGGCAGCGCCTGCACGACGGCGCCCTGTTGGGCATGCACGAAGAACTCGCGGTTTCCATCGCCGCCTTCGATGGCGGAATCCATCCAGGCCTTGACCTCCAGGCCCAGCTCGGACAGGCAGATGCGGATGCGCTGCTCGACCTCGGCGAACAGCGCCGCATCGCGCACGATGCCGCCCTTGCCCACCTGGCCGGGTTGCAGCTCGAACTGCGGCTTGACCAGCATCAGCAGCTGGCCATGGGGCTTGAGCAGGCGCGTGACGGCCGGCAGCACCAGGGTCAGCGAGATGAAGGAGAGATCACCCGTGACGAAGTCGAACTGCGGCGTGATGTCCACGTCCGCGAACTCGGCGCGGCGGCGGCGCTGGGTGGCCACCGTACCCTCCTCGCGGGCCTTGCCCTTGGCGGCGCGCTCGGCCTTGAAGGCTTCGATCTCGGCCTCCTTGGCGTCGTCGCTGTCGTCATAGTCCTCGTCCACCACACCGCCATTGCGCATCCAGGCATAGGGCGCCACGGGCTGGGTGTCGTTGTCGTCGGGATCTTCCTCCCAGCGCTCGGACAGGACCTCCTCGCAGGCCTCCAGCAGGCCGTCGGCCGTCACATGGCGTGCGTTCAGCCCCTCGACACAGACCACACGCGCATCGGAGCGCAGCCGCTCGTGCAACTGCCCATGGCCCACATCCACGCCGATCACCTGGGCCGCGCCGGCCTGCAGCAGGCAGTCGGTGAAGCCCCCCGTGCTCTGGCCCACGTCCAGGCAGCGCAGCCCGGCCACCGACAGCTTCGTGGCCGCCAGCGCGCCTTCCAGCTTCAGCCCGCCGCGCGAGATGTACTTCGCCTCGGCACCGTCGAGCAGCTGCAGCTCGGCGCCGGCAGGAATCTCGTCGCCATTCTTGGCCACCTTCTTCCACGGCGTCAGCGGCGTCATGCGCCACTGCACCCCGCCCGCGATCAGCCGCTGCGCCTGCGAGCGCGTGGCCGCATGGCCGGCTTCCACCAAAAACACATCTGCGCGCATAGCGTCGCTCCCAACAAATCTCAAAAATCAATGGCGCCAAGCGGCGCCACACCCCAAACTGGCAGAGCCCAACCCAGGGACACCGAGCAAGGGCCGCCCCGCCGCGAGGGTGTCGTCCCCCTCCCTCGCGATAGCGAGTAGAGAGGGGGAAGCGGCGCAAGCCGCTCAGGGGGTGCTCAATACCGATACGTTTCGGGCTTGTAGGGCCCCTGCTTGCTCACGCCGATATAGGCGGCCTGGCTGTCGGTCAGCTCGGTCAGCATGGCGCCGACCTTCTTCAGGTGCAGGCGCGCGACCTTCTCGTCGAGGATCTTGGGCAGCACGTAGACCTTGCCGACCTGGTAGGCGTCGGGCTTGGTGAACAGCTCGATCTGGGCGATGGTCTGGTTGGCGAACGAGGCGCTCATCACGAAGCTGGGATGGCCGGTGGCGCAGCCCAGGTTCACCAGGCGCCCCTTGGCCAGAAGGATGATCTTCTTGCCGTCGGGGAAGGTGATGTGGTCCACCTGGGGCTTGATCTCCTCCCAGTGGTACTTCTCGATGGAGGCGACGTCGATCTCGTTGTCGAAATGGCCGATGTTGCAGACGATGGCCTCGTTCTTCATGGCCACCATGTGCTCGTGGCGGATGATGTCGCGGTTGCCGGTGGTGGTCACGAAGATGTCGGCCTTGTCCGCCGCCCACTCCATGGTCACGACCTTGTAGCCTTCCATGGCGGCCTGCAGTGCGTTGATGGGATCGATCTCGGTGACCCAGACCTGGGCCGACAGCGCGCGCAGAGCCTGGGCGCAGCCCTTGCCCACGTCGCCGTAGCCGGCGACCACGGCGACCTTGCCGGCGATCATCACGTCGGTGGCGCGCTTGATGCCGTCCACCAGCGACTCGCGGCAGCCGTAGAGGTTGTCGAACTTGCTCTTGGTGACGGAGTCGTTGACGTTGATGGCGCGGAACTTCAGCGTGCCCTTGGCCGACATCTCGTTGAGGCGGTGCACGCCGGTCGTGGTCTCTTCGGTCACGCCGATGATGTGGGCGCTCTTGCGCGTGTACCAGGTCGGGTCCTGGGCCAGCTTGGCGCGGATGGCGGCGAAGGCGATCTTCTCTTCCTCGGAGCCGGGGTTGTCCAGCACGGACAGGTCCTTCTCGGCGCGCATCCCCAGGTGCAGCAGCATGGTGGCATCGCCGCCATCGTCCAGGATCATGTTCGGGCCTTCGCCCTCGGTGCCGGCGGCGCCGAATTCGAAGATGCGGTGCGTGTAGTCCCAGTAGTCGGCCAGCGATTCGCCCTTGATGGCGAACACGGGCGTGCCGGAGGCCGCAATGGCGGCGGCAGCGTGGTCCTGGGTGGAGAAGATATTGCACGAAGCCCAGCGCACCTCGGCGCCCAGGGCCTTGAGCGTCTCGATCAGCACGGCCGTCTGGATGGTCATGTGCAGCGAGCCGGCGATGCGCGCGCCCTTGAGCGGCTGGGCGGCGGCGAATTCCTCGCGCGTGGCCATCAGGCCGGGCATTTCGGTCTCGGCGATCAGGATTTCCTTGCGGCCCCAGGCGGCCAGGGAAATGTCGGCGATGGCCGTGTCGGCGGAAACGGGAAGAACAGCAGCGTTCATGGTTTTCTCCAAAAGATGAATGAAAAACCACGTTCTGCGGGAGACGAAAAAAAAGCTCACCGCACAGAAAGCGTGGGCGAGCGTCGTTGCGTAGGGTGCTCCGAGCCTCGCGGCCACGCCTGGGTCAGGGGGCCGCTGCAACGCTCCTCGGAGAGGCGCTGATTATACCGATCCCGCAACGGCCTCGCCGCCCAGGCCGACAAGCCGGTAGCCCACCTGCAGCTCCGTCACCAGATGGCGCGGCTGGGCCGGCTCGTCCTCGACCTTCTGGCGCAGGTTGGCCATGTGCACGCGCAGGTAGTGGGCCCGGTTCAGGTACTCCGGCCCCCAGACCTGCATCAGCAGCTGGCGGTGGGTGAGCACCCGGCCCTGGGCCGCGATCAGCGCCGCCAGCAACCGAAATTCGATGGGGGTGAGGTGCACGGCCTGGCCCGCGCGCCGCACGTCGTGCGTGGCCAGGTCCACCTGCACCTGGCCGAACTGCACCTGGCTGGACGGTGCGGCCGCACCGGCTCCCGCCACCTGCTGGCGCCTGCGCAGCATCACGCGCAGCCGGGCCAGCAGCTCGGGCACGCCGAAGGGCTTGACCAGGTAGTCGTCGGCGCCGGCGTCCAGCGCCGCCACCTTCTCGTCCTCGCGCTCACGCGCGGACAGCACCAGCACAGGCACGGGCGACCAGCCGCGCAACTCGGTGAGGACCTGCTTGCCGTCGGCGTCGGGCAGGCCCAGGTCCAGGATGACCAGGTCGGGCTGGCGGCTCGCGGCCTCGATGAGTCCGCGGCGCGCGCTGTCCGCCTCGAAGACCTGCCAGCCCTCGTCCTCCAGCACCAGGCGCACGAAGCGGCGGATGCCGGGGTCGTCCTCGATCATCAGGATGCGGTTGGTGGGCGTGCTCATGGCAGCGACTCTAATCGAGCTCGGGCTGCTCGGGCACGGGCAGATGCAGCGTGATCACCGTGCCCGGCCCCGGCTGCGCGGCGGCGGCCTCGATGCGGCCGCCGTGGGCCTGCACGATGCTGCGCACCAGGGACAGACCCAGGCCGATGCCCGAGACCGTGGATTCGGCCGTACCGCGCGTGAAGGGCTCGAACAGGGCCTGGGCCGGCAAGTGAGCCGGCAGCCCCGGGCCCGCGTCCCGCACCTGCACCTGCAGCTCGCCGTCCACTTCGCGCGCACTGATGGCCAGCGGCGTGCCGGGCGGCGTGTACTTGGCGGCGTTGTCCAGCAGGTTGACCAGGACACGCTCCATGAGTACGGGGTCTACATGCAGCAGCGGCAGATCGGCGGGCAGGTCGGTGCTGACCGGATGCCGCTGCAGGCGCGCGCGCATCTGGCGCAGCGCGCTGCCCACGATTTCGTCCAGCGGCAGCCATTCGCGCTGCAGGTGCACGCCGCCTTGCTGCAGCCGCGCCATGTCCAGCAGGTTCTCGACCAGGCGCTGCATGGCCTGGGCCTGGGTGCGCACCTGCTCCAGCATGTCGGCCGCGTCCCCCGGCGGCACATGGCGCCGGGCGGCCTCGGCCGCGCCCAGGATGGTGGTCAGCGGCGTGCGCAGGTCGTGCGAGACGGCCGACAGCAGCGTGTTGCGCATGCGCTCGCCCTCCATGGCGACCTGGGTCTGCTGGGCCACGGCCACGAAATGCTGGCGCTCCAGCGCCAGCGCCACCTGGCTGGCGCAGGCGTCGAGCAGCCGCTGCTCCTCGGGCACCTCCAGGCGCCGGGGCTGGCGCAGCTGCAGCACCAGCACGCCGCGCATGCGCACAGGTGCGGCCAGGGGCACATAGCGCGCGGGTGCGGCCGCCAGCGTGTCCGTGCCCTGGCCGGCCGGCTGGCCGTGGTCCATGCACCAGCGCGCAATGCTCTCGTCCATGGCGCAGGCACTGCCCTCCACCCGGCGCAGGCGCTCGCTGTCATCGGGCAGCAGCAGGCCGGCCTGGGCCTCGAAAACGCCCGACACCGTGCGCAGCGCGATGTCGGCCACCTGCTCCTGCGTGAGCGCGCCCGACAGATCGCGCGCCAGCCGCGCCAGGGCGCCCGCGCGCCGCTCGCGCTCGGCCGCCACGCGAGCCTCGTGCCGCAGGCGCGCCATGAGCTGGCCGCAGACCAGGGCCACGCCCAGCATCAGCACGAAGGTGAACAGGTACTGCGTGTCATTGACATGGAAGGAGCCGCGCGGCGGCACGAAGAAATAGTCGAAGCACAGCACCGACAGCAGGGCTGCCCAGGCACCGGGCCCACGCCCCCAGCGCAGCGAGGACAGCACCACGATCAGCAGGAACAGCATGACCACATTGGCCGGATCGAAGATGCGCAGCAGCTGCTCGGCCAGCAGGGTGGCTGCCAGGCAGGCCAGCGTCACGCCCGCATAGCCCTTCCAGGGCCATGGACGGGGGCGCGCCGGCGGTGCCGGCTCGTCGGCGACCGCACCCTGGCCCGGCCGCAGGCCACCGGAGAGCACCAGCACGTCGATGTCGGGATGCAGCCGGGCGATGCGGTCCGGCATGGAGCGCGACCACCAGCGCCAGGGCGACCACAGCGGACGCGGCGACTGGGCCAGCACGAGGCGGCTGGCGTTGCGTTCGCGCGCAAAGGCCACCAGCGCCTCGGCCACGTCGTTGCCGGGCAGGGTGGCCGTCTCCGCGCCCAGGCGCGCGGCCAGGGCCAGGGTGCGCAGCACGGCGGCCTGGGCGCTGCGCGGACGGTGCTGGCGCTCGGGCGCATCCACGTAGACCACCATCCAGTCGGCATCGAGCCGGCGGGCCATGCGCGCCACCTGGCGCACCAGGGCGGCATCGCCAGGACTGCCGGCCACGGCCACGAGCAGGCGTTCGCGCGCCGGCCATACGGCGCCGATGGAACGCTCGCGCCGATAGTCGCGCATGTCCTCGTCCACGCGGTCGGCCGTGCGCCGCAGCGCCAGTTCGCGCAGCGCCAGCAGGTTGCCGCGCCGAAAGAAGTTGCGCGAGGCCCGCTCGGCCTGCTCCAGCATGTAGACCTTGCCGTCCTTGAGGCGGCGCAGCAGCTCGTCGGGGGAGATGTCGACGATGATGACCTCGTCGGCATCGTCGAAGACCTGGTCGGGCACGGTCTCGCGCACCGTGATGCCGACGATGCCGCCGACCACGTCGTTCAGGCTTTCCAGGTGCTGGACGTTGAGCGTGGTCCAGACATCGATGCCCGCGTCCAGCAGCTCCTGCACGTCCTGCCAGCGCTTGGGATGGCGCGAGCCCGGCGCGTTGCTGTGCGCCAGCTCGTCCAGCAGCAGCACGCGCGGATGGCGCGCCAGCGCGGCGTCGAGGTCGAACTCGCGCAGCACGCGCCCCTGGTGCGGCAGCTCCCGCAGGGGCAACTGTTCCAGGCCATGCAGCTGCTGCGCCGTCTCCTTGCGACCATGGGTTTCCACGAGTCCCACCAGAACCTCGCGGCCCGCATGGCGTTCGCGCTGTGCGGCGGCCAGCATGGCATAGGTCTTGCCGACCCCGGCGTTCGATCCGAAGTAGATGCGCAGCTTGCCGCGCAGCGCCTGTTCCTGCTCCTGGCGCAGCCGCGCGACCAGGGCATCCGGATCAGGACGGGCCGCGCCAGGGACAGGCGGCTCGGAAGTGGCGGGAATGGGCATGGCCTCAGACTAGCACCAGAACAGGGATCCGGTCGCGCTTCAGAACGCGGTCGACAACGACAGCACCCAGCCGCTGCGGCCCAGGCTCTGCATCTGCCCGGCGGCGTTGGCAGCGCGGTAGTAGCGCGCATCGGCCGAGGTCGTGGCCCAGGCCAGCGTGGCGGTCCAGGCCCCCCAGCTGCGGGCCAGCGAGACGCGCCAGTCGGCGTACGACAGTTCGCCGTAATTGCGCACATCGGTGTAGCCCGCGTGCAGGCCCAGCGTGGCCCAGTCGCCCAGCGGGTGCTGGTAGTTGAGGTCCAGGTAGCTGCTGCCGCGCGAGCTGCCGCGCGCGGCCAGCGGCTCGGCGAAGGCCACGCCCGCCGTGCTGCCGCGCAGCCCGAAATACGGCGTCAGGGCCAGCGACCATCGGGCGTTGAATCCCCCGTGGCTCAGGCCCAGGTAGGCCTCGGTCGTGTCGTAGCGGACTGCGGGACCGTCCGCCCGCGGAATGCGCGCACCCGGGTAGTTGTAGTGCAGCAGGCCGATGTCGCCGGTCCAGCCCGGCGCCAGTTCGGTGCGCCAGCCACCGTACAGGTCCAGTTCCAGCGCCCGTCCGTCGAGATAGCTGTGCCGTGAAACACTGGAACCGGACAGGCCCAGATAGCCGCCGCGCGGCAGCGACAGCTCCAGCCCGCCCTGCAGCGCCGGCCCCATCCAGCTTTGCGAGATGCCGCGAAAGCGGTAGTCGCTGAGCAGCGCCACGCTGCCGGTGAGGCCGTAGGCCGGGGCGGAAGACTGCGGGACCTCCCGAGGCTCCTGGGGCAGGACGGTGGAGGAATGGACCGGGGAAGTCTCGGCCTGCGCATGGCAGGAGGCGCCCGCCAGCGACAGCAGCGCGGCCAGGGAACAACGGGACAGGAAGGAAGAGGCGATTGCGGATGTCATCTTGTTTTCGGGTTCGAAGAGGCGGGGCCCGCCCGGGCCGGGCGGGTACCCCGGGCAAAGGATCAGGCCAGGCCCAGGGCCACCAGCAGCATGTCGATCAGCTTGATGCCGATGAAGGGCACGACCAGTCCGCCCAGGCCATAGATCAGCAGGTTGCGGCTCAGCAGCGCGGCGGCGCCCACGGCCCGGTAGGGCACGCCACGCAGGGCCAGCGGGATCAGCACGATGATGATCAGCGCGTTGAAGATCACGGCGCTGAGGATGGCCGACCCGGGACTGGCCAGCCCCATGACGTTGAGCGCGGCCAGTTGCGGATAGGTGCCCACGAAGGCGGCCGGGATGATGGCGAAGTACTTGGCCACGTCGTTGGCCACGCTGAAGGTGGTCAGCGCGCCGCGCGTCATCAGCATCTGCTTGCCGGTCTCCACGACCTCGATGAGCTTGGTGGGGTTGCTGTCCAGGTCCACCATGTTCCCGGCTTCCTTGGCCGCCTGGGTGCCGCTGTTCATGGCCACGGCCACATCGGCCTGTGCCAGGGCGGGCGCATCATTGGTGCCGTCGCCCGTCATGGCCACCAGCCGGCCGGCCGCCTGGTGCTCGCGGATCAGGCGCAGCTTGTCCTCGGGCGTGGCCTCGGCCAGGTAGTCGTCCACGCCGGCCTCGGCGGCGATGGCGGCTGCCGTCAGCGGGTTGTCGCCCGTGATCATCACGGTCTTGATGCCCATGCGGCGCAGCTCGGCGAAACGCTCGCGGATGCCGTGCTTGACCACGTCCTTGAGCTCGATCACGCCCAGCACGCGGGCGCCGTCGGCCACGACCAGCGGCGTGCTGCCGCGCCGGGACACTTCCTCGACCACCTTGAGCATGGCGGCCGGGAACTGGCCACCCAGGGCTTCGACATGGCGGCGCACGGCGTCGGCAGCCCCCTTGCGCAGGCTGCGCGTACCTCCGTCGGGCTGGGGCATGTCCACGCCGCTCATGCGCGTCTGGGCCGTGAAGGGCACGAAGACCGCGTGCAGGGCCGCCAGGTCGCGCTCGCGCAGGCCGTGCATTTCCTTGGCCAGCACGACCACGCTGCGGCCCTCGGGCGTCTCGTCGGCCAGCGAGGCCAACTGGGCCGCATCGACCAGCTGCGCGGCCGTCACGCCGGGCGCGGGCAGGAATTCGCTGGCCTGGCGGTTGCCCAGCGTGATGGTGCCGGTCTTGTCCAGCAGCAGCACGTCCACGTCGCCGGCCGCCTCCACGGCGCGGCCCGAGGTGGCGATCACATTGGCCTGCATCATGCGACTCATGCCCGCCACGCCGATGGCCGACAGCAGGCCGCCGATGGTGGTCGGAATCAGGCACACCAGCAAGGCCACCAGCACGGTCAGTCCCACGACCTGGCCGCTGCCCGTCAGCGCCACGGCAAAGGACGAGTAAGGCCGCAGCGTCACGATGACCAGCAGGAACAGCAGCGTCAGCCCGACCAGCAGGATGGTCAGCGCCAGCTCGTTGGGCGTCTTGCTGCGGCGGGCCGACTCCACCATGGAGATCATGCGGTCCAGGAAGGATTCGCCGGGGTTGACCGTGATCTGCACCACCAGCCAGTCCGACAGCACCCGCGTGCCGCCTGTCACCGACGAGAAGTCGCCCCCGGCCTCGCGGATCACCGGGGCCGATTCGCCCGTGATGGCGCTCTCGTCGACCGAGGCCACGCCCTCGATGACCGTGCCGTCCAGCGGGACGGTGTCGCCCGCCTCGACCAGCACCCACATGCCCGAGCGCAGGTCCTCGGCGCCCACGGGATGCCAGCGACTCTGGTAGGTAGGCTGCTCCATCTTCTTGGCCATGGTGCTGCGCTTCATGCTGCGCAGGCTGGCGGCCTGTGCGCGGCTGCGCCCCTCGGCCAGGGCCTCCGCGAAATTGGCGAACAGCACGGTGAACCACAGCCACAGCGCGATGGCCAGGATGAAGTCCGCAGGCGCCTCGCCCTCACCCGCCAGGGCCTGGGCCCACAGCAGGCTGGTGAAGATGGCGCCCAGATAGACCACGAACATCACCGGATTGCGCCATTGCGCACTCGGCGCCAGCTTGCAGAAGGCATCACGCAGGGCATCGCGCACCAGCGACGGATCGAACAGCGACAGGGAAGTTTTGCGCGACATGGCTTACTCCTTCACGGCCGTTGCGGCGGGCTGCGCCGTCACGGCCGACACGTCGTCCAGCGCCAGGTTCAGCCGCAGCACATTCACGCGCGGCTCGCCCAGCAGGCCCAGCACGCGGGGTTCGATCTGCTGGCGCAGCAGTGCCTGCACCTGGGCCGCGGGCAATTGGCGCTCACGCGCCACGCGCGGCAACTGAAGCTCGGCGTTGGCCACCGAGATGTGCGGATCCAGCCCCGAGGCCGAGGCCGTGACCGCATCCACCGGCACGGCGGCATCGGCCGCAAGGCCGTTGAGCGCGCGGTAGGCGGCCACGCGCTCGGCCACGCTGTCCACCAGCGCCCCGTTGGTCGCACCCTGGTTGGTGGCGGCCGACAGCGCGGCGTTGTAGGGCGATGCCACCGTGGCATCGGCCTTGTCGGGGTCGGGCGCCGAGGTGGCGCTGGGCCGGCCCTGGAAATAGCGCGGCGAGGCGAACTCCTGCCCCAGCAGGGCCGAGCCCACGACCTGGCCCTGGCGCACCACCAGGCTGCCATTGGCGGCCTTGGGAAACGCGGCCTGGGCCACGAGCGTGGTCACCAGCGGATAGGCCAGCCCCGTGACCAGGGCGACGAACAGCGCGCAGCGCACGCTGGGGCCCAGCAGCGCGGACCACCGGGTGTTTTCTTGGGTGCCGGCCACGAGGCGGCCGGCCGTGCTTGTATGAACATTCATGTCTGTAACCTCCGCCGCGCAGTACCCGTGAACCGGGCCGCGCGGGCTTGGGAAGGATGTGAACTCAGCGATAGACCTGGCCCGACAGCATCTGCAGCTGCTCGACCACCGGCCCCAGGGCCAGCGAAGGCAGGAAGGTCAGCCCGCCGACCACGACCACGACGAAGACCAGCAGCCCCATGAACAGCGGCGTGGCCGTCGGGAAGGTGCCGGGGCCCGCGGGCACCGTGGGCTTGGCCGCCAGGCTGCCGGCCAGGGCCAGCATGGGCAGCAGCGTCAGATAGCGGCCCGCCAGCATGGCCAGGCCGATGGTGGTGTTGAAGAACGGCGTGTTCGCGTTCAGGCCGGCGAAGGCCGAGCCGTTGTTGGCCGTTCCCGAGGCATAGGCGTAGAGCACCTCGGAGAAGCCATGCGGCCCGCGATTGGCCAGGCTGGCCACGGTGTCCGGCCACACGGCGGCCAGCGCCGTGAAGCCCAGGATGGAGATGGGGTGCGCCATCACGGCCAGCATCACCAGCTTGATCTCGCGCGCCTCGATCTTCTTGCCCAGGAACTCCGGCGTGCGGCCGATCATCATCCCCGCCAGGAACACCGTGAGGATGGCGTACTGCAACAGGTTGATCAGGCCCACGCCATCACCGCCGAACACGCAGTTGATCATCATCTGGGCCAGCGGCACCAGCCCGCCCAGCGGCGTCAGCGAATCATGCATGGCATTGACCGAGCCCGTGGTCGCGGCCGTGGTCGTGGCCACGAACAGCGCCGTGTCGACAATGCCGAAGCGCAGCTCCTTGCCCTCCATGTTGCCGCCCGGCTGTGTGGCGCTGACCTGCTGGTCGGCGCCCGCAGCCGTGAGCAGCGGATTGCCGGCCTGCTCGGCCGTGAACGCCAGCGCGAGAAAGCCCGCGAACATCACCAGGCAGGCACCGAACAGTACCCAGCCCTGGCGCCGGCGCAGCAGCATGGAGCCGAAGGCATAGGTCAGCGCCGACGGGATCAGCAGCATGGACAGGATATGGATCGCATTGGTCAGCGGCGTCGGATTCTCGAACGGATGGGCCGCGTTCATGCCGAAGAAGCCCCCGCCGTTCGTGCCGATGTGCTTGATGCTCTCCAGGCTGGCCACGGGGCCCGTCAGGATCTGCTGGCGCGCGCCCTCCAGCGTCGTCGCCCAGGCCTGGGCGTCCAGCGTCTGCGGCACGCCCTGCCACACATAGACCAAGGCCACCACGAAGCTCAGCGGCAGCATCACGCGCCACAGCACGCGCACATAGTCCACCCAGTAGTTGCCCAGGTCCGACGCGCTGGCGCGCGCCAGGCCCCGGATGAAGCCTGCCGCGGCGACCACGCCGGTGGTCGCGCCCGCGAACATCATGAAGGTGATGGCCACCATCTGCGTGGCGTTGGACAGGCTGCTCTCGCCCGAATACGCCTGCCAGTTGGTATTGGTCACGAAGGACGCGGCCGTGTTGAAGGCCAGGTCCGGCGACTGCGCCGCATTGCCCAGCGCGTTGAGCGGCATCCAGCCTTGCAGGCGCAGCAGCGCATAGCCCAGCAGCAGCATGGCGCCGTTGGACAGCAGCAGCGCCGCGCCGTAGCGCTGCCACCCCATGCGCTCGGACGCATCCACGCCCAGGGCGCGCAGGCTCAGCCTCTCCATCCAGGCGTGGTGCTCGCTCGTGAAGCAGCGCGCCAGCCATTGCCCCATGGGCACGGCCAGCGCCGTCATCACCAGCAGCATCAGCGCAAATTCCAACCAGGGTAACCACATGGCAGTCTCCTTTGCGCAATCACACGCGGCCCAGCGCCGCCACGAAGGCCAGCAGGCCCGCGAAGCAGCCCAGGCTCAGGGCGACAAAGATCAGGTCTTGCATCTGCGCCACCTCAGAACTGCTCGGGCCGCAGCAAGGCGTATCCCAGGTAGACAAACAGGGCCAGAGCGCCAACGGCGCCCAGCCAGCCGGTGATTTCAGTGAGGGTCATAGGGATTTCTCCCGCATCGGCACCGCCTGGCGGCACCTGTTGTTGCGATGGGGAAAACTCTAGGGCCGGGGCCGTCAAAGGCGGGTTGAGATTGGGGCATGCCGTATCAAGACGGCATCAAGAAAGCCGGGCATTGGCTTGCATCCCTGTTCACCGATATTCCCGGTGCGAAAGTAGAATGGCGGCCATTTGCGGCCTCGCCTGGCTCCAGGCTCACTGGCCGCCCGCGACAGACATTGCGTCTCCCTTTCCTGGCAGGCCCTGCCCTGCCCTTGTGCCTTCAATACTGTGTCATACGCCTCTGAAACCCGGCGCCGCCGGACCTTTGCCATCATTTCCCACCCGGACGCGGGCAAGACCACGCTGACGGAAAAGCTGCTGCTGTTCTCGGGCGCCATCCAGATCGCCGGCGCCGTCAAGGGCCGCAAGGCCAGCCGCCACGCCACGTCGGACTGGATGGAAATCGAAAAGCAGCGCGGCATCTCGGTGGCCAGCTCGGTCATGCAGATGAGCTACCGCGACCATGTGGTCAACCTGCTCGACACCCCTGGCCACAAGGACTTCTCGGAAGACACCTACCGCGTGCTCACGGCCGTGGACTCGGCGCTGATGGTCATCGATGCCGCCAACGGCGTGGAATCGCAGACCCGCCGCCTGATCGAGGTCTGCCGCCAGCGCGACACACCCATCATCACCTTCGTCAACAAGATGGACCGCGAAGTGCGCGATCCGCTGGACATCCTGGACGAGGTCGAGCGCGAGCTGGGCATGCCCTGCTGCCCCGTCACCTGGCCCGTGGGCCAGGGCAAGCAGTTCGGCGGCATCATCAACCTGCTCACGCAGACCATGACGGTGTTCCAGCCCGGCAGCGAGCGCCGCCCGCAGGACTTCGAGGCCATCCCGCTGGCCGAGTCCGACAAGCTGCGCGCGCGCTTCGGCCAGGCCTTCGACGATGCGCTCGAAAGCATGGAGCTGGCCCAGGGCGCCTCGGCCCCCTGGGACCATGAAGCTTTCCTTGCCGGCAAGCTCACGCCCGTGTTCTTCGGCTCGGGTGTGAACAACTTCGGCGTGATGGAAGTGCTGGACGCCGTGGTCGACATGTCGCCCCCGCCCGGCCCGCGCAAGAGCTCGCTGCTGGTCAACAAGCAGCCCGTGGAAAAAGTCATCCAGCCCGAGGACGAAGGCTTCTCCGGCGTGGTCTTCAAGGTCCAGGCCAACATGGACGCCAACCACCGCGACCGCATCGCCTTCGTGCGCGTGGCCTCGGGCAAGTACACCCCCGGCATGAAGATGAAGGTGCAGCGCACGGCCAAGGAGCTGCGCCCCACCTCCGTCGTGACCTTCATGAGCCAGCGCCGCGAGGCCGTGGAAGAGGCCTATGCGGGCGACATCATCGGCTTCACCACGCATGGCGGCGTGCAGCTGGGCGACACCATCACCGACGGTGCAAGCCTGCAGTTCACGGGCCTGCCCTTCTTCGCCCCGGAAATGTTCATGACCGTGGTGCTCAGGAACCCGCTGCGAACCAAGCAGCTGCAGCAGGGCCTGATGCAACTGGGCGAGGAAGGCGCCATCCAGGTCTTCAAGCCCGAGGCCGGCGGCAACATGCTGCTGGGCGCCGTGGGCCAGCTGCAGTTCGAAGTCGTGCAGCACCGGCTGAACACCGAGTACGACTGCGACGTGCGCCTGGAAGGCTGCCAGTACACGGGAGCGCGCTGGATCACGGCCGACTCCCCGGCCGAGCTGCGCGAATTCGAGAACGCCTACCCGCTACGCATGGCGCGCGATGCGGCCGACACGCTGGCCTACCTGTGCACCTCTCCGTATGACGTGCGTCTGGCGCAGGAGCGGTTTCCGAAGATCCATTTCCATCCGCTGCGCGAGCATGCGGGGTTGGCGTTGCAGTCCAGCTAACGAGGCCAGGGCGCATTGCCGCGCCGCAGCACCGGTATTGAACGCAACAATCCGCCTGCCGGGCCATCGTCCAAGGCGAAGCCGGGGGGGGACATCCCCGGTTTTTGCCGCCCAGTGGCAAAGAAAAACCCACCAAATGCCTATAACAAGGCAGGTGAGCACCCAATTTGCCCGATGAGGCATGAAGCAGTTCTGCGTGTCCACCGCGCAGAAGCACCTGCCACGTCCAGCAGTATCTGATCCATCCAGCGGCAGGCCGGCTCCGGGGCGGGAAATGCAAGCCAGCAGATTCTCTTCGAAGTGCACAGTGCCCTACTCCGCGCCTGGAAGATGAATCCTTCAATCCTCGCCCTTGACTGAGAACCAGTGCATACCCCGGTATTCACCCAGCCACCTCACTGAGGGGTTGGAACGCAGCTCCTTTTCCTGCGATGCCAGAACGGCAACCCGCTGCGCACCTGTTTTCGAAAAATCGAATCGCTGTGGATGAATATCAACACGCACATAATCCAATGAGGCAGCCGTTGCCTTGTATCCAGCAGACTCTTGTGTTTTTGAATTAATGTAAAAACCAAGATGCTGATATCTATTGACAGCACTCCACTGATCTTCAGGAAGCTCCATTTTCACCCAAAATTCCTTGTGAGGATAATAGAGCACGCCATTTGCAATGGGAAAACCTGCCGCCGCCAATATTTGCGGACCGATCCCATCTCCATTGAGGACCAGGGTTCTCAGGTGCCGGCCATTGGAATCCATCACATACGGACGGTTTCCTTCGGCCAGGGTAATACTCTTGGGAGCCCTGGACACGGGATTGAAAGTCAAAGTGGCCAGCAGATGCACGGCGATCAGCATGGATACGGCCGCCGCGACCCGCCCCCTCAGCATCCACCAGCACATCGTAGCCCCGACAACAGCCATCGCCGTCGTATAGACCCAGCTACCTTGCGGCATGAACGCCAGAGGCGTATGCGAAAGCATCCAGACAATCAGCAGCGTACTGCCGACGGTGGCCAACGCCGGAACAAGCCAACTCTGCCATGCGCCGAGCCTTGACGGCATGTCCACGCGAGCAGGCCCTGCCGTCAGGGCGATCAGCAGGATGGCAGCCAGCCCCATACCCACATCCATGCGGGTGGTGGGCATGTTGCCCCACAGGCTGTACTTGGCCAGCCAGATGGGCACTCCGACAAATGCATAGATCCAGTAACAGGCGATAAAGGCTGCGCAAGCGGTCACGGCCCAGCGCCGCTCCTGACGTTTGACCAGATGCCCCACGCACAGCACGGCCAGCATCAGTGGCAGCAAAAAGTAGGAGCTTGCCGAGGACTCGTCCGTGTGCGACCCCGGTGTATGCGTGACAACCTCCGCATTGTTGTATCCCCGCAGATGCCACAGCCAATCCAGATCGCCACCAGGCATGGCCCCTCGCCTGCCCGGGTATTCCGTGGCCTTCATCAGTGCCACCGCATCATGGGTATCCATCCACCAGCTGCCCAGCAACGCGGCCGCAACCACTGCTGCAGCGAGTACCCCGAGAACCTGGGGCCACCCCCAGTGCAACTGGCTGCGGTGATCGACACACCACCCCACCCCCATGAAAAACAGCAAGCTGCCAACGATGATGAGCCAGGTCGGATAAAGCACGAGGAACCAGCATGCCAACAGCCAGCCGAGTACAACCCCCAGCAGCAGGCCACGCCAGCGCTGAGGTGTCTGCACCAGCTTGCATGCCAGCACAAAGCCCAGTGCGGGGAACAGCGTCGCGTACAAAGGCCAGTTGGACCAGGCTGCTGCATAGGGCGCCACGCAAAAAGCGAATGACAAGGCCAGATTGAGCCCACGTCTGTCCGGCCGAAACACATTGAGCAACAACCAGACCGCCAGCAGTCCCCCCCAAAATGGCAGTTGCCATTGCCAGCTCATGGCCTGACGCAACGGCAGGAAGAAGTATCCCCAGGTTGCCGGCTTCGCCAAGGCTGCCCACTGCAGGACAGGAGCACCCGTCATGCCGATGACCCCCATATTCTGGCCACCCAGCCCGATGTTTTCATTCACGACCGGGAACTTCGGTTCATGGTTTACCTGTGCCAGAACATTTGGCATCAGGACTCCCCACTCATCCCCTCGGATCGGACGCTGGTCGAACAGCTTCGCCTGACTGCCTTTGAAGTCCACAAAACTGTGCCCCACCGGACTTCCCGACACCAGCAGGCCAACGGAACTGCCTGTGACGCCAAAGGTCACCAGAACACCAAGAATTCCCACGATCAACAGATAGCCGCCCCGGCCCTCTGTCCATAGCCTCAGCTTGCCCGCCAAGGCAGTGCGTCCCACACGTCCAAAACGGATGACCAAAGCAACGGCCAAGACGATTCCCAGCGCCCACCAGTGGCTTTTTCTTATTTTCTTCACAACGATTTCAGAAGGCTCCCCCTGGACACTTCGCAGAGCAGCATGCTGTCCATCAGGGTAGGCCACCTCCACACGGATCGGGTGCACACCACCCGGAATACCTCCAGGCAAGCTCACCACCCAGTCAAAACCCACCCCAACCTGCCCCCCCGTGAAGGGACTGTCCGCCGTGATTCCCTCCCTGGGCGTCCAGACCAGATCCTGGGACTGGAACTCATTGCCCATGAAGGAAAGCTTGAATACCGGCGGAGTCTTTCCATCCTTGCCAGCAAGCACCCATCCGCGAAGCGCCAGTTGCTTGGCGGACGGGTCAAATGTCCATGCCTCCAGTGCACCGAAAGTTTTGGGCTGCTTTGGCACCTCAGCCTGTGCCCCCCAGGAGACACATAAGAAAATGAGCGCGAAAAGTAAGCGAAACATCAGTATTGAAACAATTTATGAAGACGCCGCATTGGACACTTACCGGATCAACGACAACCGGGGTCTTCCAGGAAACCCCGAATCTACCTGACTCTGGCCGCACCCCAAGCAACTAAAACCGCCGTAAGGCACTGGATAGCGGCAGCCCCACCCGCCTGCCTGGATTTCACACAGAACACACACCCATCCGGCCCCCGTCCAGCATCGGGTACCCTGGAAAGTTAGCCACAAGGGTGCAGCCAACTGCCGCCGCAGCCCCGACAGCAGTACGATGGCACGTTTGCACACAGCGACTGCAATAATCGGCCCGGGCAGCATCCAGAGGAAACTGCCTGGACCGTCCACAGTCCCCGCCTCCATGAGACCCGATCGCTGACCACACAAGCCTGCGCCCTACCCCGCCATCGGCTCCTCGACAGGGCCGCGCCAGCCAGACCGGCGCCGCAGTCCGGTCTTGCACCAGCCACCCGCAGCGACACCGAAGCAACAGTCCGCCACGATTCATCCGTCCATCTCATGACCCCTTTTCTCACCAGCCTGGCCGTCATCTGCGTCCTGGGCATCTCGCTAGGACAGCTCTTGTTCAAGAAGGCGGCGGCTGCCATCCCGCCCTCGCCCACCCTTGTGGATATCGCACTCAACGGTTGGCTGCTCGTGGCCCTTGCGCTTTATGGCATCACCACACTCGCATGGGTCTGGGTGCTGCGCAGCGCACCTCTTTATCTCGCCTACCCGATCATGGGCCTTGCATTCATCGTGGTGCCCACACTCGCCTGGATCTTTCTCAATGAACCAATGCATCCCAAGACTATTATCGGAGGGCTGTTCATCGCCATAGGGATCACTATTACATCCCAGGCGCCGCATTGATTTCTTGAATACCATGAAAATATCCGTTGCCATCCCCTGCTACAAAGTCACTCAGCATGTGATGGGTGTGATAGAGAATATCCCCGAGTGCGTGACATCCATTTATGCGGTCGACGATTGCTGCCCGGATGGCAGTGGCAACTGGATTCTCCAAAATTGTACCGACCCCAGGGTCAAAGTTCTTTTTCACTCGGAAAACCAAGGAGTCGGTGGAGCGGTCAGCACCGCATACCAGGAAGCCATCAAAGATGGCATGGATATCGTCGTGAAAATAGATGGCGATGGACAAATGGACCCCAAGCTGCTGCCGCTTTTCATTCGCCCGATCCTGCAAAAGCGCGCAGACTACACCAAAGGCAATCGATTTTTCAGGCTGGAATCCGTGCAAAGCATGCCAAAGATCCGCCTCTTTGGAAACACGGTATTATCGTTCCTCACCAAGATCAGCTGTGGCTATTGGAACATCATGGATCCATCGAATGGATATACCGCCATTCACACCAGCGTCTTGCGAGAGCTGCCCATTGACAAGCTGGAAAAACGGTATTTTTTTGAAACGGACATGCTTTTCCGACTCAACACAATCCGCGCCGTTGTCAAAGACATTCCCATGGATGCGATCTATGCGGACGAAGAGTCCAATCTAAAAATTGGCAAGATTCTTCCGGAATTTCTGAGAAAGCATGCCATCCGCATCGGGAAGCGCTACTTCTACAATTACCTGTTGAGAGACTTCAATGTCGGTACCGTCTACAGCATCGTCGGATTGCTCCTGTTAATTTTCGGGATCATCTTCGGAGGCATCCACTGGATCAGCAGCTCCCTGCACCACCTCCCGGCAAGCAGTGGAACGGTCATGCTGGCAGGCCTCCCCGTCTTGATTGGAATTCAATTCCTCATCGCCTTTCTGCATTATGACGTGAGCAGCACCCCCCAGGAGCCACTCAGCGTGATACTATCCGACACTGAAAGCCCTGAGAAAACCATCCAGAGACAAGCCAACCATCCAGGAAAATAAGATGCTGAAAAATGTGCAGACCTTGCGGTTTTTCGCCGCATTCTGGGTGGTTCTTCACCATATGACTCCGCCCGTGACGCCATTCACGCTGACGCTTCTTCCGGAGGCAGTGTCCCGCCTAGGCTTTGCTGGTGTCGATCTGTTCTTCGTGATCAGCGGCCTGATCATGGCGGAAACCACGAGAGCCCTCAATCCGGGATGGCATTCAGCCACGCGCTTCCTGATGCAGAGATTTGGCCGCATATATATCGGCTGGTGGCCTTTTTTCTTCATCTACCTTGTCGCGGCCTGGAGCTTCAAGAGCATCAAGCCGCAAACCAACTTCTGGGGATCTTTCTTCCTGTGGCCCCAGGATCTGATGCTCTACCTGCTGCCGATCACCTGGACCTTGAGTTTCGAGCTCTATTTCTATGTCGCGGTTGCCTTGATCATTCTCTGGCAGAGGCGCCATGCTGCAAAAACCCTGGGATTCATCGGCCTCGCTCTCATCATCTTCAATGTCTGGCTTTACATGAATGGGATGTATCTCCCAGAAAATGAAGCCAAAGCCAAGGCAAGCCTGCTGATCCCCTTTTATGCTTCGCCGCTGGTGGTTGAATTCATTGCCGGCTTTCTTCTCGCAGAGCTCATCCACCGATACCCCAAGCAACCCATTTATCTCTGGGCCCTGGGTGCCGCCGCATTCTTGACTACAGCATATATTTACCAGATCCATGGAAATTTGAATGCCAGCGGCATGGCCGGATTTTTCCACAATGGAGAAAGAGCCATTCTTTTTGGCGGATTCTCATGCTGCCTTATCTCCTGCGCAATGGAGCTGGAGCGCCGAGGCATAACCCCCTGGGCAGTATTGCAATCCTTGGGAGATGCCTCATACAGCATCTATCTCAGCCACATCATGATCCTGATCGCAATGAGCAAAATGTATCAAAATTTCCCGATACATCTCCCCAATACGATATGGGCCATTTCCACTCTGGCAGCCACATTGATATTCTCATGGCTATGGTATCGATGCGTTGAACGGCCTTCCTATCAAATTCTCAAGAGAAATATTTCTACCTTGCTGGGTGCACCAGCCCCCAATATTGCAAGCCCCGCAAAGTCCCAATCCTTATAGATCAAGCTTCGCAGACTCTGATTTTCCCAAATACAAGACAATTACAGGAAAAATTGAACCGGCCATTTTCCAGTCAGAATCCGGGAAGGCTGCCAGCTCTCTTATCTGCAGAAATGAACCCAACTCCAATCCCATCCTGTTTTTCCCAGCTTCATGTACTGACCCGGCTTGGACTTGCAATGTTCACGCTGACCGGCGCAGTCCATGCGGCAGATCCGGAGCGGACCGATCCTCAACCCTTGGTCATTGCCCCCACTGTGGAGGGCATGGCGCTCTGCGACGAAGCAGTCGCAATCCCCAATATCCGGACTCTGAAAGAGGCGTACGCGTTCTGCCGCAAACACCGCCTCGACGGCTCCGCTGCCGTCACGCGCCTGCTGGATCAATTGGAACCTGGCGGCCCCAAGGGTTCCGTGCAAATCGGCTACACAGCGACCTTGCAGTTGCTGGACCTGTACCAGCAGACCGCCAAAGGTTGGGAAATCGACGAGGCCAAGGTCGATGGTTTTCTGGATGTCATCCGCAAGGTCCAGCGCCCTGTGGTTATCTACTTCTCTGCAGACCACTTTGACTCGCTGGGACCCATCGTGGAAGAGCTGCGCAAGTCCCCTGAAAATCTCATGCAGCTGCGCGGCGGTACTCCGCTGAAGCTAGACTATTTCGGCTACAGCATTCTTCCATATACGCTGTCCACAGATCCGGACATCCCCGTCAACCACTATCGTTTCAAGGCACTGGAGTACGTTGCCAGGAAAATCCAGGAGCTGCCCCAGTCCGTGCAGGAGCGTATCGCCGCCTATACGCTGGCAGGGGAACTGCACCATATGTTCCCGGACTTCGAAAACGGCATGGGCGCATACAAGGATATCCGGGTGACGGACTACAGCCCCGGCTCCATTGCCGGTTTCCGGCATTGGCTGCGCACGCGCTACAAGGACATCCAGGATTTCAAAGCCCGGACGGGGCTTGACTACCCATCGTTCGACGCCATTCCCGCACCCTCCAAGGACATCCGCAAGGAAAAGCTCACCTCTTTCGGCGAGCACTACGATGCATACGCCGACGGCACTCTGCCCATCGCCGGCTGGCTCTGGGATCCGCAGCGCCAAGTTGAAGGAATCGACCTCCATGTGGACGGCAAGCCCGTCGGCCCCATGGCACGCGGCCTCAACCGCCTGGATGTCTACCGCGCGGTAGCCGACATCACCGATCCCAATACCGGCTTTCGCCACAACCTCGATTACAGCAAGCTCTCCCCGGGCCCCCATGTAGCCCAGGTCGTGGTCAAGTCCCAGGGGCGCAGCTACAAGATGGCCGACGTGAATTTCACGGTCGTTCCACGCGATCAGAGCCAGCCTGTGGTAAGGATGATGCCCAAGCGGCTGGGCTGGATGCCGCCCTTTTCCATGCTGGAAAAAAAAGGCGTGCGCTCCTGGCTGGACATGCCATCGCCGATGCAGGACGTCTACTACAACCCGCTGGCACGCGACTGGAATCTCTATCGTGAGTCACAGGTCTACAACTTCCTGCGGGTCTTCCACGAACGCGCCATCGCCGCCGGACTGCCGGCCGCCAAGCTGTACTCCCACCAGATCATTCCCGATGTGAACCCTTCCTGGAACCCGCAGCTGTTCGCATCCACCCAGACCCTCGACGGCAAGGCGCCCTGGAGGCAAGGCCTGAACATGTACGGCGGCGCCACCAACAGCGACTGGCTGCGCGGCTTCATGAAGCAGCAGCAGATCGGCAGCGGCTACGGCGCGCCCGAGTTCAACCCGCAGCAGTGGAAACTCGAAGGCACGCACCTGGCGGCCCTGAAGGCACACTTCGACGCAGGGGCCCGCTTCATCAGCCCCTACTACTTCTCCGTGATCGACCAGCGCTTCAAGGGTGCCGCCGAGCACGGCGTCAACCGCATGGAACTGTCCCCGGACAACCCCAAGGACGGCTCCGACAAGTTCTACAAGGCCATCGTCGAATTCGCCAGGCAGTAGGATGGAGCCCTTGCGCGCGTTTGCGTGCGCGCAAGGCCAACCCCTTCTCCCAAGCCGCCTCGGGCGGCTTTTGCATTTTGACGACCGTGCCCACAACACTCCAGCCGCTATCCCTCTGGACCCCTCCCGCCTCGCCCCTGGGCATCCTCACCGACATCGATGACACCCTGACCACCGAGGGCGTGGTGCCCGACCATGTCGTGGATGCCATTGGCCAGCTCAAGGCGGCCGGCCTGCGCGTGGTGCCCATCACCGGCCGCCCCGTGGGCTGGAGCGAACCCTTCGCCCAGGCCTGGCCCGTGGATGCCATCGTGGCCGAAAACGGCGCCGTGGCCCTGAGGCGCAATGCCCAGGGCGGCCTGGACAGGCTCTACCAGCAGGATGAGGCCACCCGTGCCGCCAACTACGCACGCATGCAGCAGGTGCTGGCCGAGATCGAGGCCACGGTGCCCGGCGCGCTGCGCGCCACCGACTCGGCAGGGCGCGAATGCGACATCGCCGTGGACCACAGCGAGTTCACCCGGATGCCCCTGCAGGACATCGACCGCTGCGTGGCCATCATGCAGGCCGCCGGCATGAACGCCACCGTCAGCTCCATCCACATCAATGGCTGGTTCGGCGCCCACAACAAGCTCGAAGGCGCGCGCTGGATCGTGCGCACCCTGTTCGACCTGGATCTGGATGCCACGCTGGACCGCTGGGTCTACATCGGCGACTCCACCAACGACCAGCTCATGTTCCAGCACATGCCCCACAGCGTGGGCGTGGCCAACATCGCGCGCTTCGTGCCCCAATTGGCCCATCTGCCGCGCCACGTGACCCAGGCCGAACGTGGCGACGGCTTCGTCGAGCTGACCCGGCACCTGCTGGCCCGGGCCTGACCCGCAAGCGCCCAGGCGCGCTCCAGCCCCATCCTGCCGTGCCCAGCGGCGGCGACAGGCCCGCCATCCCTCGCCGCGATGACGGGCCACATTCCCCCCCTTCCCCTCCCACGCCCCGGTGCACCTGCCGCCGGGCAGGGCCACGCCGCCCGTCCTACCCGTGGCACCGCACGCACCCGCATTCCGACTGGACACCGGCAGTGGCCTGGGCATTGCCACCGCATTCGGCCATCCGGCACGCCCATTTCCAGGCATCCCATTCAGAAGCCATCTACCAGCCTCAATGACAGCCAGCAATTGGCACATCAGGTCATTTAAGAAGATTCTTAGCCATTTATTTCAGCAGCATTGCATGATAGCGACCTTCCATCATGTCAATGTTTTCTAATTCTCTGGAATGAATCAGAAATAGCTCTTCAACTCATCGAAAAGAGCATCGACATGGTTTTCAAAAACACTCCAATGCATGGCAGTCAATCCAGATGAACTGCCCATTCTCATCAACTCAGGAAAAACGGGGTATTCATGCAACACAGATGAAACACTGACCTCTCCATCAACAGCGGCCATCCACTGACACTTCGGAAAATCACCTGATGCACGGGTATTTCCGATTTCTACCCATTTCCATCAACCGAAAGCAATCGCAATGCAAAAGAAAATCGCACTGAAGGCCTCCATCGCCATCGCCTCCATCCTGGCCCTGGGCGCTGCCCAAGCACAAACCGCGGTGACCAGCGGCAAGATCGATTTCACGGGCGAGGTCATCACCTCCACCTGCGAGATCGACGTGGCCAACTCCTTCAAGAAGCTCGACCTGCAGAAGATGTCTGCCACGCAGCTGAAGGATGCTGGCAGCACCGGCGGCCGCAAGGCCTTCCACGTGAAGATCACCAAGTGCGGCACTGGCGGCTCCCCCGCTCAAGTGGGCCTGGATTTCGAAAACGGCGCCTTCGTGAATCCCGTCACCGGCCGACTGACCGCCGGCTCCGGCTCGGCGAAGGGTGTGGAAATCGCTCTTCTGAATGACAAGTATGAGCACATCAAGATCGGTGCCCAGCAGGCAGACCAGAAGTCGCAATTCGTGGACATCAATAAAACCACCGGCGAAGCAGTTCTGCATTACTCCGCAGAATATGTGGGAACGGGTGAAACCGTCACTCCCGGCACGCTGATCACCTCCGTGACCTATTCGCTGACCTACCCCTAAACCGGCAAGCGCGCCAACAGTCCATCGAGGCTGATGGCGCGCCCTCCGGGCACTGGCGAATCAAACCCTCCCTCTTCTTGAAAGATTTCCCATGCCGGCGATACGCCATCTATGCCGGGCCTTCATGGCCCTGCCCTTCCTATTGCTTTGCGCCCTGGCCCAGGCAAGCGTCGTTCTTTCCGGGACACGCATCATTTTTCCGGCTTCCGAAAAGGAAGCCACCCTGCAGATCACGAATTCGGGCGATTTGCCGGCCGTGGTGCAAGCCTGGCTGGACAAGGGCGACAGCACGGCCTCGCTGCAAAACGTCAGCGTGCCTTTTGTCATGACGCCCAGTCTCTTCCGCATGGAGCCCAGGAAAGGGCAGACCCTTCGCATCATCCATTCGGGCGAGCCCCTGCCCACCGACAGGGAGTCCCTGTTCTGGCTCAACGTGCTCGACGTGCCGCCCAAGGCGCAGGACGAAGAAGACGCCAACAGTCTGCAATTCGCCTTCCGCACCCGCATCAAGCTCATCTACCGGCCCAAGGGCCTGCAGGGCACGGCCCTCGACGCCCCCGCGCAATTGCAATGGAGCCTGCGGACCCAGGCCGACGGCCGGCTGGCCCTGCAGGCCCGCAACGGCACGCCCTTCATCGTCAACCTCGGCGATATCGCGCTGGAGTCCGGCGGCCACAGCGCCAACGCGGGCGCCGGCCACGTCCTGCCCGGCCAGACCGCCGACTTTCCACTGCCGGAAAGCGCCAGCACCGGCCTGCGTGGCGGCACGGTGAAGTTCACCGCCATCAACGACTGGGGCGGCGGCCAGTCGCACGAAGCCCCTCTTGCCAGATGACGGCGCACCGGCCCTTCAGCCGGCGCATCGCCCCTTCCACCCGCACCCTGCCTGCAAGCGACCTCCACTCCAGGGCAACCGCCGGATCTTCATGAGAGACCACTGAACATGAAACAGCAAGGCACCAGGCCCCTGTCGATGGGCCACCACAAGCGCAAGCCGATCTACGTACTGATCGTGTCCAGTCTGGCCTGCTGGCAAAACGAGACACAGGCCCTGCAGGCCGGGCTGACCCCTCCGCAAAAACCGCTCGCCATTCCCGACCGGCTGGAGTTCGACAGCCGCTTCCTGCATGGCGGCCAGGCCGTGGACCTGTCGCGTTTCGCGCGGGGCAACGTCGTCCAGCCCGGCCCGTACAGCACCGACATCTACGTCAACGGCAACTGGATGGGCCGGCGCGAAGTGCAGTTCAAGGCCATGGCGGGCAAGACCGATGCGCAGCCCTGCTTCGCCAAGGACTTGATCGCGGCCAGCGGCGTCGACATGGCGGCCCTGCCCGAGGCCGCCCTGGCCCGGCTGGCCGACGGCGGCGCCTGCACCCAGATCGGCGACATCGTGGCTGGCGCCTCCTCGCACTTCGACTTCGACAGCCTGCGCCTGGACCTGGCCATTCCCCAGATGGCCATGCGCCGCCAGGCGCGCGGCTACGTCAGTCCCGACCAATGGGACGCGGGCGTGCCCATGGGCCTGCTCGGCTACAACCTCAACACCTACCACTCGCGCAACGGCAACGGCAGCAACAGCACGCAGGGCTACCTGGGCATCAACGGCGGCTTCAACTTGGACCGCTGGCACCTGCGCCACAACGGCTCCTTCAGCTGGAACGACCAGGGCGGCAAAAGCTACCAGAACATTGCCACCTACGTGCAGCGCGACCTGCCCGACTGGTCCTCGCAGATGGTCATCGGCGACAGCTACACGGGCGGCGACCTGCTGGACTCCGTCTCCTTCCGGGGCCTGCGCCTGCATTCGGACGACCGCATGCTGCCCGAGTCGCAGCGCGGCTTCGCGCCCGTGGTGCGCGGCGTGGCCAACTCCAACGCCCGCGTGACCATCATGCAGAACGGCATGAAACTGTACGAGACCACGGTCGCGCCCGGCCCCTTCGTCATTGACGACCTCTACCCCACGGGCTATGGCGGCGACCTGCAGGTCAGCATCACCGAGGCCGACGGCTCCGTGCGCCGCTTCGCCGTGCCCTATGCCGCCGTGCCCCTGTCGCTGCGCGAAGGCAAGCACCGCTACAGCCTCACCGGCGGCGTGGTGCGCCACCTGCCCAACAGCTCGCCCTTCATGGCCCAGGCCACCTGGCAGTACGGCTTCACCAACGCGCTGACCGGCTACGGTGGTGCCAGCATCGCCAAGGGCTACTTCGCTCCCATGATCGGCCTGGTGTTCAACACCGAATGGGGTGCCTTCGGCACCGACCTGACGCACGCCACCACGCGCATCCCGGGCGAAAAATCCTACTCGGGCCAGAGCCTGCGGGCCAGCTACGCCAAGAGCTTCGCCGCCACGGGAACCAATGTCTCGCTGGCCGCCTACCGCTATTCCACCAACGGCTTCTTCAGCCTCAACGACGCGCTGAGGGCGCAGGACCAGGCGCTGGTCAACGCCCCATCGCTGAGCCTGAGCCGGCCCCGCAACCGCGCATCGCTGAACCTCAGCCAGCAATTCGGCACGGGCGGCGGCTACCTCAGCTTCGTCGCGGCGACCACGCGCTACTGGAACGGCCAGGGTGCCAGCAACGACTACACCATCGGCTACGGCAACTCCTTGCGCAACCTCTCCTACAACCTGTCCGCCACGCGCCAGCGCGATGCCAACGGCCTGTCCAGCACCCTGCTGTACGCGGGCCTGTCCATTCCGCTGGGCGGCAACGAGCGGCCGGCCACGCTGTCCAGCAACCTCAGCCGCGACTCCCAGGGCCGCAGCCGGGCCATGGCCAGCCTGTCGGGCTCGCTGGGTGAGAACAACGATCTGTACTACGGGCTCAGCGGCAACTACGAAAGCACCACCAACGGCCCCTACAGCGCCGCGGGCACGCGCGTCGATGCCAGCGCCAACGCCTCCTACCGCAGCCGGTATGCCGAGCTGTCCAGCAGCGTCAGCGCGGGATCGGGCTACCGCCAGTTCTCGGCCGGTGCGCGCGGCGCCGTCGTCGCCCACCCGGGGGGCGTCACGCTGTCGCAGCCGGTGGGGGAGACCTTCGCCATCGTCCAGGCCAAGGATGCCGAGGGCGCCAGCATCGGCAACGCCTCGGGCGTCAAGATCGATTCGCGTGGCTATGCCGTGGTACCCAACCTGACGCCTTATGCCATGAACGAGGTCTCCATCGACCCTAAGGGCCTGTCCACCGACGTCGAGCTGCATGAAACCTCCCAGCGCGTGGCCCCCGTGGCCGGTGCCGTGCCCCTGCTGGTCTTCAAGACCAGCTACAGCCGCTCGGCCGTGATCAACGCCACGCAGCCCGACGGCACGCCCATCCCCTTCGGCGCCACGGTGTCTGACGACAAGGGCCAGGACCTGGCCATCGTCGGCCAGGCCGGCAAGCTGCTGGCGCGCGGCCTGGCCGACCAGGGTCGGTTGCAGGTGAAATGGGAAACGCCGGACGGCCAGGCCAGTTGCGACCTCGCCTATGCCTTGCCCGACAGGCAGCGCGGCGCGGACACCTCGTCCATGACCAGCCTGCACCTGCCTTGCACCGGCAACATCCAGTACGCCAAGGCCAAGCCCCAGCGCCAGCCCACGGCCGCCGTGGCCACGCCCACGCTGGCCGCCCTCACGGCGCCCGCCCTCGTGACCGCACCAGCGACCGCCCCCGTGGAGGAACGCACACGCCTGCTGGCCGGCCTCAAGCTCAGCACCACGGTGCGCGTGCTGGTGCCCGAGCAGAGCGCGGGCCCAGCCGGCAAGCCGCGCCCACCGGTGGCCGACGCGCAGCGACAGTCCCCGCAGGCCGAAGGCAAGCGTGATCTGAAGATCGAGCGCACGCTGGCCGCACTGGGCAAGGACAGGGTGGCTGATGCTGCCACCGTTGCTGCAACCCTGGGCAGCAGGTCATGACAACAAATGGCAGTGGCACCCAGAACATGTTAGGCGCTTTAAATTTTTGATGAATCTCACCACCTTCAAATCATGCTAATTCTTAGCATGAAAATTAATACATCCATACCATGAAAAATATAAAACTCAGCAAATTGACCACCTTGGCTGCAATATTTCTACTATGCAGCACGGTGAATTTCAAAGTTTTTGCAAAATCATGTACCAATTACCAAAACGGCGTTGAAGTCAATTTCATCAAGGCAAGCATCAATGGTCTCAGCGCCATACCATCCTTCAACCCGGGGGACTACGTTGACGGTCAACCGATTGGCGAATCTATTACAGGCACCATGAACGTCAGCAACGTCTCTTCAAAATGCTCCACTTCCTACCCAGGAGTTCCACTCCATATATCTGGAATTGGAACTCCAACAGAAATGATGGTTCATGGCATGGGAACCAAAAGTGTTTTCCGCACATCCATGAATGGAATCGGCGTGGTAATACATATGGCAGGAGCGATAGCAAGCTATATGCCTTACAAAGGAGGCAACATTCAAGGAAACATGACATGGTATGTAAACATCCCCATCACCATCACACTTGTCAAGACAGGCGACATCACTGCTCCTGGATTTTTAAGAGGAGCCTTCATGTATTACCGCGAAAATAATGCAGTCAGCGGAGACCCCTTGATTGAATTCAGTTTCAGCACTGATATAGCAGTCACCCCCAGAGTCCCCACGTGCAGTGTGGCCAATAGCCGTCAATCGGTCGATCTGGAGAAGATCAACGCATCGGAAGTGGGCCAGGCCGGTGTCGTACCCGCCAGAACCAAGAGTTTCAACATCAAGCTCAACTGCTCAGGTGGCGACCGCGGCACCGCCACGCGCGCATTCGTCACCTTGACGGATGCGAACCAGGCCAACAATTTCGGCAAGGTATTAACATTGCAGAAAACCAGCCAGATTCCAGGTGAAAAACTCGCCGAAGGTATTGGCCTGCATATCATGAAGGCAGACAACACCATACTGGGCTTTGGTCCCGCATCCAGCGCAGCCGGCACTACCAATCAATGGGAAGCCGGAAAGATCAACCAGGCCCCGGGCACCACCGAGTTCACCATCCCCCTGAAGGCAGGCTACGTGAAGACGGGCGTTCCCATCAAGGCCGGCAAGGTCTATGCGCAGGCCATCTTCACGATGAGCTACCAGTAAAGGCGGCCATGGCCTCGCACGGCACTCGCCGTGCCTGAACCCGGGGAGCGGCGAAGCCCCACGCACTCCTCCCCGCCCCAGGAATACCGCACCCTGGCGGCCTTCCCCCTCTCGTTGTCCAGCCCATGCCGTGACCACGGTGCACGGCACCGCATGCTGCGCGTCCCCTGGCGGCCCTGTGCCGCCTCCTTCCCCCCGCTCTCTCGCCCTCCAGAGGGCCACTGGCACACCGCATAGGGTTTGCGCAATAGCGGCCTGTTGCCTTGGGCATAGGCATAAATTCATTACTCGCATCCATCGAAAACGGAAAAATCAAAATTCACATTTTTTCTTCAATCCATTGCACCGAAGACTTGCTCAACAGCGTATTTCATGGGCGTGAGCAAGGAGGCAGGCCACTGAGTCATGGAAATTACAGTCGACAGCACTGGACCTGCTCCATGGCATGGAGTATGGACACGCCTTTTCCACGGCAATTCCGAAAGAAATGAAATGAAATGATGAATATGGCACAGAAGACAGGCATGCCCAGCCCTTTCGGCTTCGCAGCAATGCAAGGCGCCCATGCGCAGCATGGGCGGAAGAATCACATTCAAGTGAGCCAGGCCACCAACCCCACGCCCTATGTCGTCAACCTTGGGGGTGTGGACCTGAAGGCGGGCGGCAGCGTCTTCGAAGCCGGCGCCGGCCATGTGCTGCCGGGCGGCTCGGCCGCCTTCCCCGTGCAAGGCGTCGATGGCCGCGCCCTGGCCGCCGGCACCGTGATCTTCCACAGCCTCAACGACTGGGGTGCCTCCGCCCGGCACGAAGCGCCCCTGGCGCCCTGATTCCTGGCAATGGCGCACCGGGGAATGCGCGCCTGGCGGGGCCCCACAGCCCCGTGAACTAGGAATAGTCCTATAAAAATCGGAATTAATAGGACTATTCCTAGAGAATTTTCGCCATTTTCAGAATTTGTCCTATTTCTTTCCGCCTGAGGAATCCTCACACTCGGTATCTATGTCAAGCGCCACCGGTGCGCCGTCTCCACCACGTCCAGCACCGAGCCAGTCAAGGCGCAAAAGACAGACACACCAAACAGCCAGCAGATCCGGAGAGATCGCAGTCATGCCTTGGCATTCTCAAGGCCAAAGGCCGGGATATTCAATGAGGGAGGGAATACATAGAAATCAATCACTTCATACGGCGACATCCACCGATATCGCGGCTGATCTTTCCGATCAGCAGCACTTCCATTACCAGACACATTCCATTGAAATGAAAAAATTCCTGATCAAATCCTCGATTGCCGGCCTGTCCTTGCTGGCAATGGGAACGACCTATGCCCAGCAGAGCGGAACCGTCAACTTCAGCGGTGACATCAACCCCGTGACCTGTGTCGTTGCACTCGCCAGTCGCAATCAGACCATCGACTACGGCGTCGTTCCACCCAACGCGACCGGCTTTACCGGTGGTGGCGGAGCCGTGGGCAATGTCGCACAGGCAGCTTTCTCCAAGCCGGTTGTGATTACCCTGACGGGTTGCTCCACCCCAGGCTCGAACAACCAACCGAGCTCGGCCAGCGTGAAATTCACAGGACCCATCAATTCCGCAGGACGTTTCAGCACGACGGGCAACACCAGCGTGGATATCGAGCTGCTGGAGCATGGTTCCTCAACCCCCTGGGACCTGCGCAACAACTCCGCCGGCGTCACCCTCGTGGCCGGAACAAACACCCTGAGTTTTCTTTCGCGGTTTTACGTGGCCACGCTTCCACTGGGCGTCGGCCCGGCAACGGTCAACGCCACCTTCGTCATGTCTTATTCCTAAATAGATAGGCCATCACTACAGGAGAGTGCCTGCCGTCCTCCAGCGGCAGGCACTCCTGCCACCCCATGCCGAATGGGGTCCATGTCATCCATCCATAGCGAGATCTCCTATGTCGGGGAAAAACAGGCCATATGGTCCATGGGCGCGTCTGCTGGCCATGGCGTCCACCGCATTCCTTGCGCTTTCCGCGAATGCCAGCATCGTTCTTTATGGCACCCGGGTCATATATCCCGCCGACCAGGCGGAAGTCACCCTCAAGATCTCCAACGAAGGCCAAAGGCCTTCCCTGGTGCAGGCCTGGCTGGACCAGGGGGACGATGCCTCGCAGCCGTCCGCGGTCGCCGACGTGCCCTTCGTGGTGGCGCCCTCGCTCACGCGGGTGGAGCCCGGGGCCCAGCAGACGCTGCGCATCCTCCATTCCGGGCGGGCCCTGGCGACGGACAGGGAGTCGCTGTTCTGGATCAATGTGCTCGACATCCCTCCCAAGGGCGAATCCCAGGCCGAGGAAGAGTCGTCCGGCTCCCTGTCGTTGGCTTTTCGCACACGCATCAAGCTGATGTACCGGCCCAAGGGCTTGCCGGGCAAGTCCGGGGAGGCACCAGAGCAACTGCAATGGGCCCTGGGCACGGGCGACAACGGGCAGCCCGTGCTGCGCGCACACAACGCCAGTGCCTATGTCGTCAACCTGGGCCACCTCTCGCTGCAAGTGGGCGACAAGCGCTACCAGGCCGACAACGTCCACCCCGCGCTCCCCGGGCAGACCACCAGCTTCCCCTTCAACAAGCCTGCCGAAGGCGAGACCCTGCCCGGGCAGTTCCCGCCCGGCGCCACCGTGGTCTTCACCAGCCTGAACGACTGGGGTGCGGCCAAGGACCACCAGGCCGAACTGGGGCCCTAGGCAACAGCGCCCGCAAGCCCCCAGCGGCGGCCACAGGCGGCCGCCGCTGCAGACATCTACAGAGCGGCCGGCAGCACCCGCCCCGGCTGAGGGCGCAGCCATGCGCCAGCCCAACGGATGACGTGCTCACGGAAGGCAAGGCAATGACGATCCAACCCCGCGTGGCCCGGTGGGCGCGCAGATTCCCCTTCAAGGCCAGGCCCTTGCATGCCTTGCTGCTCCTGGCCCTGGCCGGCTGGCAGGTGGGCCTGCGCGCCTCGGCCACACAGCGCGCCGCAGAGACGCCGGCCAGAATCGAGTTCGACAGCGCCTTCGTCTATGGCGGCAAAGGCATAGACATCTCCCGCTTCGCCTACGGCAACGCCACGGACCCGGGCCTGTACGTCCCCGACGTCTATGTCAACGGCAACTGGCTGGGGCGGACCGAGGTGCGTTTCGCGGCCCCCCAGGCGGACATGGGCGCCCATCCCTGCTTCGATCAGGCCCTGCTGGAGCGCGCAGGTATCGACATGGCCCAGTTGCCCAAGGACGAGACGGGCGGGGACGAGAAAACCGGTGGTGCCAGTGGCATCAATGGCGCCGTTGGCACACAGGACTCAGATGCTGCATGCCCTCGGCTCGAACAACGGGTTGCGGGTGCCACCGCGCGCTTCGACCCCGGCACGCAGCGGCTGGACCTGAGCATTCCCCAGGTTCTGATGCGGCGCGTCGCGCGTGGCTATGTGGACCCCGCGCAGTGGACCGCCGGGGTGCCCGCCGCCCTGCTGGGCTACAACTTCAACACCTACCATGCACGCAATGGCTCCAGGGGCAGCAGCACCCAGAGCTACCTGGGCCTGAATGGCGGCTTCAACTACGAACGCTGGCATCTGCGGCACAACGGCTCGCTCAGCTTGAGCGATGGGGGCCGGCGCCGCTACCAGGGCATCGCCACCTATGTACAGCGCGACATCGCGGACTGGTCTTCGCAGCTGATCCTGGGGGACTCGTACACGGATGGCGAACTGATGGATTCCGTGTCCTTTCGCGGCGTGCGGCTGCGCACTGACGACCGCATGCTGCCCGAGTCGCAGCGCGGCTTCGCCCCCGTGGTGCGCGGCGTGGCCCAGACCAATGCCCGCGTGACCGTGCACCAGAACGGCAACAAGCTGTACGAAACCACGGTCGCCCCCGGCGCCTTCGTGATCGACGACCTGTTTCCCATGGGCTACGGCGGCGACCTGCGCGTGGACGTCACGGAGGCCGACGGCTCCGTGCGTTCGTTCTCCGTACCCTATGCGGCCGTGCCGCGCTCGCTGCGCGAGGGGCGCCACCGCTACAGCCTCACGGCCGGCACCGTGCGCCACCTGCCCGACAGTGCCCCGTTCTTCGCACAGGGCGGCTGGCAGTACGGCCTGTCGAACATGGTCACCGCCTATGGCGGCGCAACCGTGGCCAAGGGCTATGTCTCCCCCACCGTGGGGGCCGTGCTCAACACCACCTGGGGCGCCTTCGGCATGGACCTCACGCATGCCAGCACGCGCATTCCCAACGACCGCAGCTACTCAGGGCAAAGCCTGCGTGGCACCTACGCCAAGTCCTTCCAGGAAACCGGCACGCACGTCGCCCTGGCCACCTACCGCTACTCGACCAATGGCTTCTTCGGCCTGAACGATGCCATGCGCACGCGCGACCTGGCCCTGGCCGGCCGCCCCTCGGGCAGCCTGCAGCGGCTGCGCAGTCAGACCTCGCTGACCCTGGGGCAAAACATGGGGCCCGGGGCCGGCAACCTGGGTCTGTCCGCCTCCCTGGCCAACTACTGGGGCCGCAAGGGCAACCATGTCAATTTCTCGGCCAGCTACAGCAATTCCTGGGGCCGCGTGCCCTACAACCTGTCGGTATCGCGCCAGCGCGATGCCTGGGGACGCTCCAGCACCCAGTTCTACGCGGGGGTGACGATTCCGCTGGGCGACGGCCTGCCCAGCGTGTCCACCCGCTACATGCGCAATTCGAACGGCACCAGCCAGCTCCAGGCCAGTACCTCCGGGCTCGTGGGCCGGGACTTTTCCTATGGGCTGAACACCGAGTACAGCAGTAGTGCCCCAGGGTACGGACAGGGCTCAGGACTGTATGGCAGCGCCAACGGCACCTACCGCGGCCCGCTGGCGCAATTGAGCGGCAGCCTGGGCGCGGGCCGGGGCAGCCGGCAACTGTCGGTCAGCGCGCGCGGCGCCGTCGTCGCCCACCCGGGCGGCGTGACGCTGTCGCAGCCCGTGGGCGAGACCTTCGCCATCGTGCGGGCCGAGCATGCCGAGGGGGCTAGCCTCACCCATACGCCGGGCGCACGCATCGATGCGCGCGGCTATGCCGTCGTGCCCTATATGACACCCTATGCCATGAACGAGGTGTCGCTGGACCCCAAGGGCATCTCCATGGACGTGGAGCTGCAGGAGACCAGCCGGCACGTGGCGCCCGTGGCCGGTGCCGCCGCCATGGTGGTCTTCAAGACGGCCTACAGCCGCTCGGCCGTGATCCGCAGCCAGCAGGAAGATGGCACGCCCCTGCCCTTCGGCGCCACCATCTCGGACGCCAGCGGCAAGGACCTGGGCGTGGTCGGCCAGGCCGGCAAGCTGCTGCTGCGCGGCCTGCAGGACCAGGGCGAGCTGCAGGCGCAGTGGAAGACCAAGGCCGGCCCCGCTTCCTGCGGCATGTCCTATGCGCTGCCTGAGCGACAGGGCGGCACCGGCTACCAGGCGCCGCCCAGCCTGGAGCTGTCCTGCGTGGCCAAGGCCGGAGGGTCGGCGACGCCGCCACAGGTGGCGGGGCTCGCCGACCACGCCAGGCCTCAAAAGCCCGCCAGCGAACACAGCTTGCAGGGATTGCGCCTGAGCACCCGACTCGGCAGCCTGCCGCCCGAAGCCGTGACCACAACCCAGGCCGACTCCGTACCCCAGTTCGGCGCGGACCCGCAGCGCAAGGCCGCCATGCCACCCCAGTCCCCCACCCAAAAGCTCAAGTTCGATCGGACGCTGGCACAGCTGGCGCCCCAGCCGCCCCATGCCATTGCGGCCTCCAATACCTGAACCCTGGTTCCTTCAGCCATCGTTTTATCCACCAAAGACGAAGATATGAAACACGTCCGCACTGCTTTTCTTTCCGCTGCCATTTTCCTGGGTTCCATTTCATCTGCGCAAGCAATTTGCTATTTTCCCCCTTCCGCAAATCCTCCAAAGACCGGTAATCACTACATTTATACCGTCGTCCAGAAAGTCACCACCCTTTACCATGATCCCAACAGCGTGGAAATTGGAAAATCTTTCGGCCTCATACAACTCGTCATGCAATCGAACGCTTATTACCCCAGCCAACCCGGGAGGCTTATTTGCGGCGGGGGATCCAACACGCTTCAACTGACCGGCATGGGGAACCCCATCAACGGGAACATCTACCCCAGCAATATTCCAGGCATCGGACTGCGCATTACCGTCGATGATTACCCGTATGCCTCCAGCGCGGCAAACACCACCACCCAAACAACCTATCCCCGCATCATTCCATATTCTTATGGCTATTCAAGACCCAATAAATTCGCGGTAAAGATCGATCTCATCAGGACCGGACAAGCCTCCTGTTCCGGCCCCTTCGTGGGAACCTTTGCACAGGACATGATGGACGGCCAGGTTCTCGGGGAGTTCAGATTTTAATCTTTGAAAAAGCACCGTCATGCCTGAGAGCATGAAGGCGCCCTACATGGAACCCCGAGAAAATACGGCGAACCATCTCGCTGGATGGTGATCCGCAGAGCGCCCTCATCCAAACCGGTCCATCGCAAGAATTCCTGTGGCGTGATGTACACGCAAGAAAATGAAATACACCCATATCCACCTGTGGCTCGCCATGGCTTTTTTCAGCTTCTTCACGCCATCCTCTCATGCGAACTACTGCACTTTTTTCGGCAGCGGTATCACTCCACCATCAGCAAATGACGCGTACTACATCTACGTAGGCTCCCCACAAAATCAAATGAAAGATCCAAATACTGTCCAAATTGGCAGAAGCATGGGTTCTTTTAGATTTGAAATCTCTGCTGGCATTTCAGGCAACGCAGGATATTACTGCGATAATCCTAACGATGTCTATTTGAAAATGCATCCGAGCTTCGTTATCTCCGAATATCGCGACAGTTCCGGAACCTATCCCACCAGGATACCAGGCCTCGGTGTTTTAAGCATGAGCATCCATGGTGTTTCATTTCCTACTCAAGGCCTTCAACCGTTCAAACCAAGCCCCATCTATGCGGAAATTGAATTTATCAAAACGGGTCACATTCAAAGCACAGACGGCATTTTCACTGGGCCTTTTGCGTATGAATTAACACAGACAACCAATCAAGTTCTTTTCGAATACAGATTCCAGGGTGGCTCGACCACGCCACCGATCACCAGACCCACTTGCACATTGCAGCCGATTGCTGCTGTGCCGCTGGGAACACACCCCATATCGAGATTCACGGGGGTGAACACGGTGACCACGCCGCAGGATTTCACCCTTGATCTGGCCTGCTCTGGCGGGACACAGGGAACCAGCCTCAGTGCCACCATGACATTGACCGACAACACCAACACGGGCAATACCACGGATGCACTGTCGCTCAGCACGCCCCAAGTCAGTGGGGTGAGCGTGCAGATTCTCAGGAATGGCATTCCCCTGCATCTCGGCCCGCAAAACGGCCCCAACAGCCACTACCTGGGCACGATCAGCCCGCCGCCCGGGGGCGGGGCCTTCAGCTACAGCATCCCCTTGCAGGCGCGCTACAAGCAGACCGGCAGCAGCGTTTCCGGCGGAGGCCAGGCCAATGCCGAAGCCCTGGTGACGATCAACTACCAGTAGGCAATCTGTGCCGCCGCCTGCGCGGCACGGGTGTGTGCCAGACCCGGGGCGGCGGTCTGCCCGCCCTCGTCAGAGGCTCCTGCCTCCCTGTTGCCGCTGAAATATCGAGGGTTCACGGCAACCATCAAAAGGTGAAACCTCCATCACTTGCATGCATCTCCGGCTGTGCCCCGGCAGCCGAAACCCGCTCCTTCGACGCACTCCACGCCCCGGCCACGGGCGCAGGCACCAAAGTCGACGATGCACTGCGCCAGCGCATCCCCGCCGCCGCCCAGCACCGATGGGCCGCACGCCGCACCGGCTGATCAGACAGGCCTTCATCCAGTAGTCGACGCACTGCAGCGCGGATCGCACCCGGCTGGCCCGCGCGCGCGCCGCCGATGGCGGATGTGCCCCGACACCTGCATGACTCCGCGCCAGCCCCCTGCGCCCAGCCATACCGCAGCACCGTGGCCCACACACCGGACAGCAAGACCGCCAGGGGCAAGGCGGGGAATGACTCCGGCAGGAATATTCCGAGCACCGGCCCGTTTGAAACATAAGAATTTTCTTAAGCATTTCCAGATGCGCAATAGTTATTCTTGTGTCGCTGCATTCAAAGCATGCCATGCATTTCAATTTGCCATACCTCCATGGCACCACATCACCTCAGATATCTGCATACGTCAACCGAGGGAGTTCCCATGAATCAGAAGTAGACCGATCCAACCCAGCATGCAGCGCAGATTTGAACATCGATCTGCCCAATTTTTTTCAAGGAATAGAAATGAAAAACTTGGTCTTAAAGTCTTCCATCGCCACCCTCGCCCTCATGACCATGGGAGCGGCGAATGCACAGGTGGTTTCCATCGGGAAAGTCAATTTCACGGGAACGATCCGTCACAACACCTGCAGCATCAAATCCGACAGCGTCAACCAGACGGTCTCGTTCGGCACCATCTCCCCTTCCGAATTCACGGGAACCGGCACCACCGGAAACAGCAGGAAACCTTTCAAGATCAATCTCGAAAAATGCTCGACGGGTGCTGCACCCGGCGGCGGCAACTACCCTTCGCAGGCATACGTAAAATTCTATGGCACCAATGTGGATACCACCACGGGTCGATTGAAGCTCACCCCTGGAAGCAATGCGGCAACGGGGCTGCAAGTCCGTATCAACAATTCCTCCGGAACGGAGATGCAGCTGCAACAGCCCACGGCACAAAGCCAGGGCTCCACCGTCATTTCCCTCTCCCCTGGCGACAACAATTCGCTGGATTTCTCGGCTGAATATATTGCCACCGGCCCCAACGTGGGGGGGGGCGCCGGCAATACCGAAGTCAACTTTGAGATGGTCTATCCATAAATAGACTTCGATATCCCCAGAATTTTGCCAATCATCTTGCCAGGTGATTGGCAAATCTTCCCACGTCGGTGGAACTCCATTTCTTTCCCGAGAGCGCTCCCATGTCGACGAATATTCGTTCGCGCACCATTTTTTCCGTTTTCCTGGGACTCCTGTTCTTCTCATTGCTGAGCCATAGCCACGCTGGAATCATCCTCAGTGGCACGCGCGTGATATTTCCGTCGGAGGAAAAGGAAGTCACGCTGCAGATGACCAACGACGGCAACGAGCCCTCGCTGGTACAGGTCTGGCTGGACCGGGGCAACGAAAGAGAATCACCCGACCAGCTCGACGTTCCCTTCCTGCTCACCCCCACGCTGTCACGCCTGGACCCTCAGGGACAGCAGACGCTGCGCATCATCTATTCGGGCGAGCCTCTACCCAAGGACAAGGAAACCCTGTTCTGGTTGAACGTGCTGAACGTGCCGCCCAAGGACAGCACGGGCAACAGCCACCTGCAGATCGCCTTTCGCACACGCATCAAGCTCATGTACCGACCAACCGGCCTACCTGGGAAGGCCGAGGAGACGGCGACCCAGCTGGAGTGGGCGATCCAGAGCGACGAACAAGGGCATCCCGTGCTGCGGGCGCGCAATCCAACGGCCTATGTCGCCAACCTCGGATATATCGCGCTGGAGTCCCAGAGCCGGAACTTCCCAGTAGGGCCGGGCCATGTGCTCCCCGGAGAAACAGCCGAGTTCACGATCAAGCCCACGACCGGGGGCGAGGTGCCTCCCGGGCGGTTTCCCTCGGGTACCGCCGTGCTGTTCAGCGGGATCAATGACTGGGGCGACTCGATGGACCACAAGACCGTATTGCCATAGCAGTCGCCACGAAGGGCGGCCATGCGCCTCATGCATGGCCGCCCAGGACATCGACTCGACGACCCCGCGACCGCCGACATGCCCGGCAGGCGGGCACAAGACGCCACCAGGGAGGGACTATGAAGCAACCATCGGACAAGGCCGGAACTTCGCGGCGTTTCACATTCCGGGCCAAACCGCTGCATGCCTTGCTGCTGGCCATACTGGCCGGCTGGCAGATCGACATGCCGGCATCGAACGCCAGCCCGGTACCAGGCGGCAGGCAGCCTTCCGCGCAAGGCAGCCATGTCGAGTTCAACAGCAGCTTTCTGCGCGGCACGGGCAACCTCGACATCTCGCGCTTTGCCTATGGCAATGTGGCGGCACCAGGCCTGCACAGTCCCGACATTCGCGTCAATGGCAGTTGGATCGGCCGCATGGAACTGCGTTTTGCCGAGGCGCAACCGGGCGCCGGCGCCTACCCCTGCTTTGATCGCACGCTGCTGGAGCGCCTGGGCGTCGATCTGGGCCGGCTGACGCCGCGCGAGGGCGACGCAGGCGATGCCGCCAGCCGCACGGGCGATGAGGCCGCCAATGACGGCAGCACCTGCCTGCGCCTGGAGCAGGCCGTGCCGGGCGCCTCCACCCGCTTCAATGCCAGCAACCTGCAACTGGACCTGGGCATTCCCCAGATCCTGATGCGGCGTACCGTGCGCGGCTATGTGAGCCCCGACCAGTGGAGCGCCGGCGTGCCGGCCGGCTTGCTGGGCTACAACTTCAACACCTACCATGCGCGCAACGGCTCCAGGGGCGGCAGCCATGGCTACCTGGGCCTGAACAGCGGCTTCAACTACGAGCGCTGGCACCTGCGGCACAACGGATCCCTGAGCTGGAGCGACAGCGGGCGCAACAGCTACCAGAACATCTCCACCTATGTGCAGCGCGACATCGCCGACTGGTCGTCGCAGCTGATCCTGGGCGACTCGTTCACCGACGGCGAACTGATGAGCGCCGTGTCCTTTCGCGGACTGCGCCTGCGCACCGACGACCGCATGCTGCCCGAGTCGCAGCGCGGCTTCGCACCCGTGGTGCGCGGCGTGGCCAATACCAATGCCAGGGTGACCGTCTACCAGAACCGCAACAAGCTGTACGAGACCACGGTGGCACCGGGCGCCTTCGTGATCGACGATCTGTTCCCGACCAGCTATGGCGGCGACCTGGACGTCGAAATCGCCGAAGCCGACGGATCGGTGCGTACCTTCTCGGTGCCCTACGCCGCCGTGCCCCGTTCATTGCGCGAAGGACGCCACCGCTACAGCCTCACGGGAGGGATCATCCGGGGCCTGCCCCAAAACTCGCCCTTCTTCACCCAGGCGAGCTGGCAATACGGCTTCTCCAACGCGGTGACCGCCTATGGCGGCGCCACGCTGGCCAAAGGCTATGCATCCCCGATGGTGGGTGCCGTGCTCAACACCGAATGGGGTGCGTTCGGCCTGGACCTCACGCACGCCAGCACACGCATTCCGCAAGACCGCAGCTATTCGGGGCAAAGCCTGCGTGCCACCTACGCCAAGTCCTTCCAGGAAACGGGCACGAACGTCGCGCTGGCCACGTACCGCTATTCAACCAGCGGCTACTTCGACCTGAACGATGCCCTGCGCACGCGCGATCTGGTCCAGGCAGGCCGCCCCCCGGGCCTGTTGCAGCGTACGCGCAGCCAGACGGCCCTGACCCTGGGGCAGCAGTTGGGGCCCGGCAGCGGCAGCCTGGGGCTGTCCGCCTCCGTGGTCAATTACTGGAACCGTGGAGGCCGCCATGTCAATTTCTCGGCCAACTACAGCAATGTCTGGGGCCGTGTGCCCTACAACCTGTCGGTTTCGCGCCAACGCGATGCCTGGGGAAAAACCAGCACCCTGCTGTATGCGGGGTTGACCATTCCGCTCGGGACCGACCTGCCCAGCGTGTCCAGCCGCATGAGCCGCGACTCCCGGGGAATGTCCCAGATCCAGGCCAGCACCTATGGGCAGATCGGCAGCGATTTCACCTATGGGCTGGACACCGAGTACAGCAATGGCGCCAACGGATCCGGACAGCGGGTCAGCGCCAACGCCACCTACCGCACCCCGTTTGCGGACCTGAGCGGCAGCGTGGGAGCAGGCAATGGGGGTCGGCAGTTGTCGGCCGGTGCGCGCGGCGCCATCGTTGCGCACCCTGGCGGCGTGACGCTGTCGCAACCCTTGAGCGAGACCTTCGGCATCGTGCAGGCCAAGGATGCCGAGGGGGCACAGCTCAGGAACTACCCTGGCGTGCGCATCAATTCGAGCGGCTACGCCGTCGTGCCCCATCTGACGCCCTATGCCATGAACGAGCTGTCGCTGGACCCCAAGGGCATTTCCATGGACGTGGAACTCAAGGAGACCCGGCAGCGCGTGGCGCCCGTGGCGGGCGCAGCGGCCATGGTGGTCTTCGGGACGGAGTACAGCCGCTCGGCCGTGGTGCGCAGCCGGCAGGAAGACGGCTCGCCCGTGCCGTTCGGCGCCACCATTTCGGATGCCGGTGGCAAGGACCTGGGCGTGGTCGGCCAGGCCGGCAAGCTGCTGCTGCGCGGCCTGAAGGACCAGGGTGAGTTGCAGGCGCAGTGGACGACCAAGGCAGGCCCGGCTTCTTGCGGCATGGCCTATGCGCTGCCGCAGCGCCAAGGCGGCACCGGCAACACATTGCCGCCCAGCCTGGAACTGTCCTGCGTCGCCAAGACGCCCGGCACGCCGGTGCAGGTGGCAAAGGCGCAGGCGCCACAGCCTGTGGCCCTTGCCGCGACGCCTCGTCCCCGGCCCGCCGACGAGCGCATGCTCGACGACCTGCGCCTCAGTGTAAGACTGGGCTCCAGCCCTTCCGCCCCCTCCGCCACTCCCCAGCGCACGGCGGCGATGACTCCGGAGATCCGCAACCACGCGGATGCCTTGGCGCAGCAGGATCTGCATGCACACCCGCTGCGGCTGGAGCGCCTGCTGCCCGGCCTTGCACCGATGCTGATCAGCGCCATCAGGAATTCCAGCACATGAAATCCCTGAGGCGGACCAGCATCGACCCCAAAAATATCCATACCCGCCAGACGCCATGAAGCCAAAGCCTCTCTCTTATTTATCGACAGTTGCCCTATTTTTCCTCTTCTCCATCCCATCGGCATACGCCCAGGAGTGTGATTTCGTCGAGTCGTGGACCGGCTCCCGCCCAACCTACGGCGATAGATTCATCTACCGGAGTACCGTTGAAGAATACACCCAGTATTCCGACCCGTATACCTCACCCGTCGGCACGACCCTTGGAATGCTGTACGTCCACAATCTTGCACCGATCAACAGCACCGGTCCGTCTCCGATGTTCAATTGCAAATCCAAGAGTGGCAGCATCATATACGAAGGAAGTCCAGATTTCGGCGTACCTAATGGAAACCTCTATGCCAGCGGCATAGCAGGCGTAGGCTTCCGAATCAAGATCCATACCGTCAACGGTGATTTCAATACCGGCTATATGGCTCCGCATAGCATTTACTACAATCAGACGGATATTTATCGCGGAAAGCAGGTAACATATGCACTGATTGCAATAATCAAAACAGGGCCAATATCAATCTTTGGGCCTTTCACAGGAGTATTCGCCGTCGAGAAATTCAACAATCAAGTGCTATTTGAATATCAATTCAGCGGAACATTCAAACCCACCTACCCCCAGAAACCGACCTGCAAGATGGAGCAGGTCGCCCCGGTGGATTTGGGTTCCCATGCCGCCGCCCGATTCACAGGCACAGGATCGGTGACGGAAGCCAAGGATTTCGAGGTCAACGTAAGCTGCACAGGCGGCCAGTCGAACCATACCGCCTACATGACCTTCACCGACAACACCGACACGAACAGCACCAGGAATTATCTGTTGTTGCAGGCATCCGGCGTTTCAGGCCTGGGGGTCGAGATTCTGCACAACGGCAGCCCTGTCAGCTTCGGACCACAGACCGCCCCCATCACGCAGTCCAACGTGAAGTCGTTGGGAACCATCATGCAGCAGCAGATGACCTCATTCAGCCTTCCCTTGAAGGCCCGATACAGGCAGACCGGCAACAGCGTCACTGGCGGCGGTCCTGCCAACGCCGCCATGCTGCTGACGGTTTCCTATCCATAGCGTGCACTGAGGCGTCTACAGCAGGTGCCGTGGCCGCACGGGCCACACCGTACCAGGCCAAGCCCGGTGGCATCCGGCACTGCCGCACGGCACACGGGAAGCCGGCTTGACAGGACAGGTCTTTGCGGCCACGGAGGGGGTTCGGCGGGTGTTTGCGCGAGCAATATCAAGGGTTTACACCAATCACCAAAAGGTGCAACCTCTGCGACATTTCACGCAAATCTGGTTGCACCCCGGCAGCCGAAACCCGTTACACCGACCCTTTCCAAACCATGTCCACCACCGTAGGCATCAAAGTCGACGACGCCCTGCGCGAGCGCATCCGCGCCGCCGCCCAGCAGATGGGCCGCACGCCGCACTGGCTGATCAAGCAGGCCGTCGTCCAGTACGTCGATGCGCTGGAGCGCGGCGCCACCGTCATCCGCCTGGCAGGCTCGCCGGAAAGCCATGACGACGGCATCACCGACGAAGTGCAACCTTCCGAACACCAGGAGGTGCAACCCTTCCTGGCCTTCGCCCAGTCCATCCTGCCGCAGACGCCGCTGCGCGCGGCCATCACGGCCGCCTGGCACCGGCCCGAGCCCGAGTGCCTGCCCGTGCTGCTGCCGCTGGCACGCCCGCAGGACGCGGAGCAGGCCGGCAAGGTCCGCGAGCTGGCCACGCGGCTGGTGCAGGGCCTGCGCGATGCGCCCGTGGGCAGCGGCGTGGCCGCGCTGGTGCAGGAGTTCTCGCTGTCCAGCCAGGAGGGCGTGGCCCTGATGTGCTTGGCCGAGGCGCTGCTGCGCATCCCCGACCGCGCCACGCGCGACGCGCTGATCCGCGACAAGATCAGCAAGGGCGACTGGCGCGCCCATGTGGGACGCTCGCCCTCGCTGTTCGTGAACGCAGCGGCCTGGGGCCTGGTGCTGACGGGCAAGCTGACGTCCACCAGCAGCGAGAAGAACCTGTCGTCGGCGCTGACCCGCGTGATCGGCAAGGGAGGCGAGCCGCTGATCCGCCAGGGCGTGCACCGCGCCATGAAGCTGATGGGCGAGCAGTTCGTGACGGGCCAGGACATCGCCGAGGCGCTGGCCAACAGCCGCGCCTACGAAAAGCAGGGCTTTCGCTACAGCTACGACATGCTGGGCGAGGCCGCGGCCACCGATGCGGATGCGCAGCGCTATCTGCTGGCCTACGAGCAGGCCATCCACGCGATCGGCGCGGCCTCGGCGGGGCGCGGCATCTTCGAGGGGCCGGGCATCTCGATCAAGCTGTCGGCCCTGCACCCGCGCTACAGCCGCGCGCAGTACGAGCGCGTGATGGAGGAACTGCTGCCGCGCGTGCTGCGACTGGCCGAGCTGGCCAAGCGCTACGACATCGGCATGAACATCGATGCCGAGGAGGCGGACCGGCTGGAGCTGTCGCTGGACCTGCTGGAGGCGCTGTGCGCCGCGCCTTCGCTCAAGGGCTGGAGCGGCATCGGCTTCGTGGTCCAGGCCTACCAGAAGCGCTGCCCGCAGGTGATCGACCATCTGGTGGACCTGGCGCGCCGCAGCCGCCGCCGCCTGATGGTGCGCCTGGTCAAGGGCGCCTACTGGGACAGCGAGATCAAGCGTGCCCAGGAAGGCGGCCAGGCCGGCTACCCGGTCTACACGCGCAAGGTCTACACGGACGTGAGCTACCTGGCCTGCGCACGCAAGCTGCTGGACGCACCCGATGCCGTCTACCCGCAGTTCGCCACGCACAACGCGCAGACGCTGGCCAGCATCTACCACATGGCCCAGGCCGTGGGCGGCAGCTACTACAGCGGCCAGTACGAGTTCCAGTGCCTGCACGGCATGGGCGAGCCGCTGTACGCCCAGGTCACGGGCCCGGCCGCCGAGGGCAAGCTGGCGCGCCCCTGCCGCATCTATGCCCCCGTGGGCAGCCACGAGACGCTGCTGGCCTACCTGGTGCGCCGCCTGCTGGAGAACGGCGCCAACACCTCGTTCGTGAACCGCATCGGCGATGCCTCCGTGCCCGTGGGCGAGCTGGTGGCCGACCCCGTGGACGAGGTGATGAAGATCGCCCGCCAGGAAGGGCGCCTGGGCGCGCCGCACCCGCGCATTCCCCTGCCCGCCGACCTGTTCGCCGGCCAGGGCGCCGAGGCCCGCGCCAACTCGCAGGGCGTGAACCTGGCGCATGAGCAGCAACTGGCCTCGCTGGCCGCCGCCCTGCTCTACAGCACGCGCCAGACCTATCTGGCGGCACCGCCCGATACGGAGCTTCCCGCCGATCCGGCCCGGGCCGAAGGCTGGCAGCCCCTGCGCAACCCCGCCGAGCTGTCCGACATCGTGGGCTGGGTGCGCGAGGCCGGCGAGGCTGAGGCCCAGGCCGCCGCCGCCCGCGCCGCGCAGGCCGCGCCCATCTGGGCCGGCACGCCGCCCGCCGCCCGCGCCGATGCGCTGGCACGCGCGGCCGACCTGCTGGAGCAGCGCAGCCAGCCGCTGATGGGGCTGATCATGCGCGAGGCCGGCAAGACCCTGCCCAATGCCGTGGCCGAGATCCGCGAGGCCGTGGACTTCCTGCGCTACTACGGCGCCCAGGTGTCCGCGCATTTCGACAATGCCGCGCAGCGCCCGCTGGGCGTGGTGCTGGCCATCAGCCCCTGGAACTTCCCGCTGGCCATCTTCTGCGGCCAGGTGGCCGCCGCCCTGGCCGCGGGCAATACCGTGCTGGCCAAGCCGGCCGAGCAGACGCCGCTGACGGCGGCCGCCATGGTGGCCATCCTGCACGAGGCCGGCATCCCCCAGGACGCGCTGCAGCTGGTGCCGGGCACGGGTGAGACCGTGGGCGCGACCCTGGTGGCGCATCCGCTGGTGGCGGGCGTGATGTTCACGGGCTCGACCGAGGTGGCGCGCATCATCGCGCGCCAGCTGTCGCAGCGCCTGTCGTCCACGGGCCGCACGATTCCGCTGATCGCCGAGACCGGCGGCCAGAACGCCATGGTGGTGGACTCCTCGGCCCTGGCCGAGCAGGTGGTGGCCGATGTGCTGGCCTCGGCCTTCGATTCGGCCGGCCAGCGCTGCTCGGCGCTGCGCCTGCTGTGCCTGCAGGACGATGTGGCCGAGCGCACGCTGACCATGCTGCGTGATGCGCTGCAGGAATGGACGCTGGGCAACCCCGACCGCCTGGGCACCGACGTGGGTCCCGTGATCGACGACGCGGCCCGCCGCCAGATCGAGGAGCACATCGAGCGCATGGCCGCGGCGGGCCAGAAGGTCACCCGCGTGGAACGCAAGGAGGGTGTGCTCAACGGCCACTACGTCGCGCCGGCCCTGATCGAGATCGACAGCACCACGCGCCTTGAGCGCGAGGTCTTCGGCCCGGTGCTGCATGTGATCCGCTTCAGGCGCGAGCAGCTCGATGCCCTGGTGGACGGCATCAACGCCACCGGCTACGGCCTGACCTTCGGCGTGCACAGCCGCATCGACGAGACCATCCAGCACCTCACGCAGCGCGTGCACGCGGGCAACATCTATGTGAACCGCAATGTGATCGGCGCCATGGTGGGCGTGCAGCCCTTCGGCGGCATGGGCCTGTCGGGCACGGGCCCCAAGGCCGGCGGACCACTGTACCTGCACCGCCTGGCGCAGGGCCCGGCCAATGCCGCGCTGACGGTGTTCCCGCGCGCGCAAGGCTCGGAACAGCCCTCGCTGCGACTGCTGGGCGAGCTGCGCGGCCTGTTGTCCAAGACCCCCCCGCGGGACATGAACACCGATGAGCAGGTGCTGGCCCTGGCCGCCTGCGACGAGGCGCTGGCCGCCTCGCGCCTGGGTGCCGCCCTGCTGCTGCCCGGCCCCACGGGCGAGTCCAACCGCTACCGCCTGCTGCCGCGCGGCCCCGTCTGGGCCCTGCCGCGCACGCCGCTGGGCCTGGTGGCCCAGGTGGCCGCGGCCCTGGCCAGCGGCAACCCCTGCCATGCCGTGCTGCCCGAAGGCGGCACGCAGGACGGCAACGGCTGCGCCACCACCTGGCAGGCGCTGCGCGCGGCCGCCGGCGATGCCGGCGTGCACTGGCTGCACAGCGCCAGCCTGGACAGCCTGGGCGACGCGCGGCAGCCCCTGACCGCCCTGCTGTTCGAAGGCGACGGCGATGCCCTGCTGCAGGCCTGCGCCCAGGTGGCGGCCCGCGAGGGCGCCCTGGTGCGCATCGAAAGCCGCAACAGCGACGAGTTGCATGCCGGGCGAGGCTATGACCTGGCCGCGCTGTTCCACGAGCAGGCCATCAGCACCAATACCGCCGCCGCAGGTGGAAACGCCCAACTGATGACCATGGCCTGAAAGGCCGGGGCCGGCGGAGCCGGCCCCGGCGAGTGCCCCACAAAGCCCAACAGACACACAACACGCACAGGACATTTCCATGCAATTCAACTGGAACGACCCGACGGCGATCATGTTCGCCATCTACCTGGTCGCCATGCTCGGCATCGGCGCCATCGGCTACTTCAGCACCAAGAACCTCTCCGACTACATCCTGGGTGGCCGCAGCCTGGGCAGCTTCGTGACGGCGCTGTCGGCCGGCGCATCGGACATGAGCGGCTGGCTGCTGATGGGCCTGCCGGGCGCCATCTACCTGTCGGGCCTGTCGGAGGCCTGGATCGCCATCGGCCTGACCCTGGGCGCCTACCTGAACTGGCGCCTGGTGGCGGCGCGGCTGCGCCTGTACACGGAGCGCGCAGGCAATGCGCTGACCCTGCCCGACTATCTGGCCAACCGTTTCGAGGACCATTCCAATGTGCTGCGCATCGTGACGGCCATGGTGATCCTGGTGTTCTTCACGCTGTATTGCGCCTCGGGCGTGGTGGCGGGCGCGCGCCTGTTCGAGAACATGTTCGGCATGCCCTACGGCACGGCCCTGTGGGTGGGCGCGCTGTGCACCATCGCCTATGTGTTCATCGGCGGCTTCCTGGCCGTGAGCTGGACGGACACCATCCAGGCCTCGATGATGATCACGGCGCTGATCCTGGCGCCCGTGATCGCCTGGCTGGCCGTGCAAGGCCAGCTGCAGCCGGGCCAGGACCTGCACGCCATCGTGGCGGCGGAGAAGTTCGACCTGTTCCGGGGCGCCAGCTTCGTGGGCATCGTCTCGCTGCTGGCCTGGGGCCTGGGTTATTTCGGCCAGCCGCACATTCTGGTGCGCTTCATGGCCGCATCGTCGGTGCAGACCATTCCCTCGGCACGCCGCATCAGCATGACCTGGATGGTGCTGTGCCTGGCCGGCGCCGTGGCCGTGGGCTTCGTCGGCATTCCCTACTTCGCGGCCAACCCCGCAGGCGCCGGCGCCGTGAACGCGAATGCCGAGACGGTATTCATGGAAATCACCAAGCAGCTGTTCAACCCCTGGATCGCGGGCGCGCTGCTGGCGGCCATCCTGGCGGCCGTGATGAGCACGCTGTCGTGCCAGCTGCTGGTGTGCTCCAGCGCGCTGACCGAGGACATCTACCGCACCTTCCTGCGCAAGAACGCCAGCCAGGTCGAGCTGGTCTGGATCGGCCGCGCCATGGTGCTGCTGGTGGCCGTGATCGCCATCGCCATCGCCAGCAACCCCGAATCCAAGGTGCTGGGCATGGTCAGCTATGCCTGGGCCGGCTTCGGCGCCGCCTTCGGCCCGGTGATCATCCTGTCGCTGTTCTGGAGCCGCATGACACGCGGCGGCGCACTGGCCGGCATCATCACGGGCGCCGTCACGGTGCTGGTGTGGAAGCAGTTCGGCTGGCTGGGCCTGTACGAGATCATTCCCGGCTTCATCCTGGCCTGGCTGGCCACGGTGGTGGTCAGCCGCATGGGGCCCGCGCCTTCGCAGACCATGCTGAACGCCCATGCGGCAGTGGACAAGGAGTTTGCGCAGATCGGCGCACGCTGACCCCGTCCAGGGCAGCGATGCCCGTAGGATGTCCTTCGACGCCCGGTGCTTGCGCATCGGGCGTTTTGTTTTGACGACACAGTCCAGGAGGGCGGCCTAATGCACATTGACATAGAGATCAGGCATGTGACGAAAGCCGGATCGAATCTGTTTCTGGAATTGGGATTTCCTCCCAAGGAGGCTTCCAGACTTCAGGCGGCATCCCGCAAGAGAATCAGGTCCGCAATCGTGGCCAGGACTTCTGCGAGCGAGCATGGAAAACGGTCACCTGAGCGACACGACATCGCCAAACCCGATGAGCCCCACCGCACATGACGAGCGCTTTGTACGTGGTCGCCACAAGGGGAGTGGTCACTACAATCCATGGGCTCTTTTTCATCGCCGGGCCGCCCCAGGATGAAAGGCGTCCCCTTCGGGCGGGACAGCGGACCTTGTGCAACAAGGAGAGCGTGGGGGCGCATTCTTCCAACACACAACAAGTGAGACTTGCCGCTATGCAATTGTTCCGCCGCACCCTTCTTTCGACCTGCGTGGCCGCCATGGCCGTGGCCTCGGCCGGCGCCGCTTTGGCCCAGTCCAAGGAGGTCAAGATCGGCTACGCCCTGGCCGTGAACTCGCACTACGGCGCGGCGGCGCAGGCCTGGGCCGACGCGGTGGACAAGGGCACGAACGGTGCCTACAAGTTCAAGCAGTTCCCCGCTTCCGCCCTGGGCGGCGAGCGCGAGCTGATCGAAGGCCTGCAGCTGGGCACGGTGGAGGCGGCCATCGTCTCCACGGGCGCCATCAGCAACTTCGTGCCCGACGTGGGCGTGGTGGACATCCCCTTCCTGTTCCGCGACACGCAGCACGCGCGCGCCGTGCTGGACGGCGCCTTCGGCCAGGACCTGCTGGCCAGGTTCAGCAAGCGCGGCCTGGTCGCGCTGGCCTGGGGCGAGCAGGGCTTTCGCCATCTGACCAACAACAAGCATGCCGTCAACGGCGTGGCCGACCTCAAGGGCCTGAAGATCCGCGTGACCGAGAACCCCGTGCACATCACGGCCTTCCGCACGCTGGGCGCCTCGCCCACGCCCATGTCCTGGCCCGAGGTGATCGGCGCGCTGCAGCAGGGCACGATCGACGGCCAGGAGAACCCGATCTCGGTGCTGGCCTCGGCCAAGCTGTGGCAGGTGCAAAAACATCTGACGCTGACGGCCCATGTCTACGCGCCCATGGCGCTGCTGGTCTCGCCCTCGTTCTGGGGCACGTTGAACGACAGCCAGAAGGCCGCCTTCACGCAGGGTGCCAAGGCCGGTGCCGTGGCTTCGCGCGTGTTCGTGGACACGGTCGAGAAGAAGGGCGTGGAAGAGGCCAGGAGCCATGGCATGCAGGTGGTGGAGAAGGTGGACCAGGCCGCCTTCCGCGCCGCGCTGGAGCCGGCCTACAAGGAATACGCCAAGAAGTTCGGCCAGAAGACGCTGGACACCATCTCCAACACCAAGTGATGCTCTGACGCATTGCGGGCTGCGGCCCGCAATGTCGGGGTGCCTGCTGCGGGCAACACCTGTAGCCCCTTGCGGCACCCGCACCGATGATCTGACCTCCGACGGCAGCCCGGCTCCTGCGGCCCTTGTGCCCCGCCCCTCCTGCCCTCGCCCACTCCTATGCTCAACCGAATCGAACGCGCCCTCGTGGCCTGCAACCGCTGGCTGCTCATCGTGCTGCTGCTGGCCATGGCCTGCATCGTGTTTGCCAACGTGGTGCTGCGCTACACCACGGGTGACTCCATCGTCTGGGCCGAGGAAGTGGCCCGGCACATGATGATCTGGGTCACCTTCCTGGGCGCGGGCCTGGTGCTGCGCTTCGGTGGCCATGTGGCCATCGACAACCTGCACCGCTCGGTGAGCACGCGCAAGGCGCAGTGGCTGCGCCGCATCGTGGTGCTGGGCGTGGGCCTGTTCTGCGCGGTGATGACGGTGGCTTCCTCGCAGTACGTCTGGGCCACGCGCTTCCAGACCACGGCGGCCACGGACATCCCGATTTCCTTTGTCTACGCGGCCATGCCCGTGGGTTTCGTGCTGATGCTGGTGCACCTGCTGTTCATCGCGCGCGGATATGTGGCCGATGGCTCCTTCGCCGAATCGGACGAAATGGATGCCGATGCCGCTGCATCGATCTGACCCGCAAGACTGAGAACACCATGGGTATCACGCTTTTCATCGCCATCATCGTCCTGCTCGCGCTGGGCTTTCCGGTGGCCTTCGCGCTGGCGATCTCGGCCGCGCTGGCCGTCTTCGTGGGCGGCCGCTATCCGCAGCTCATCGTCTTCAAGGAGATGTTCACGGGCATCGACAGCTTTCCGCTGATGGCCGTGCCCTTCTTCATTCTGGCGGCCGAGCTGATGTCGGGCGGCGCGCTCACGCATGTGCTGCTGCGCTTCGCGGCGCAGTTCGTGGGCCATCTGCGCGGCGGCCTGGGCTATGCCAACGTGCTGTCGCTGACACTGTTCTCGGGCATTTCGGGCTCGGCCCTGGCCGATGCGGCAGGCCCCGGCTCGATGATGGTCAAGATGATGGACAAGGCCGGCTACGCGCGCTCCTACGCGGCGGCGCTGACGGCCAGCACGGCCATCGTCGGCCCCATCATTCCGCCGTCGGTGAGCATGATCATCTATGCGCTGCAGGACGAGAACGTCTCGGTCGGCGGGCTGTTCATGGCGGGCTTCATCCCCGGCGTGCTGATCGCGCTGGCCATGGCCGCCGTGAACTGGTGGGTGTGCAAGAAGCGCGACTACCGCTCCACCGAGCCGCGCCCCGATGGCCGCACCATGTGGATCAACAGCTTCAAGGCGATTCCCGCGCTGATGCTGATCGTGCTCATCGTGGTGGGCATCCGCTTCGGCATCTTCACGCCCACCGAGGCGTCGGTGGTGGCGGTGTTCTACGCCCTGGTCTGCGGCAAGTGGGTGTACCGCACGCTGCAGTGGTCGGCCCTGCCGGGGATCCTGGCGCGCTCGGCCATGCTGACGGCCTCGGTGCTGCTGGTGATGGCGACCTCGGCGGCCTTCGCCTGGGTGCTGACGGTGGAAGGCATTCCGCAGTACCTGTCCCAGCTGATCGTGAGCTGGCAGCTGTCGCCCACCATGTTCCTGATCGCGGTGAACATCCTGCTGCTGGTCTTCGGCATCTTCATGGAGCCGCTGCCCGGCGTGATGATCCTGGTGCCCATCCTGGCGCCCATCGCCTTCAGCCTGGGGATTGATCCCACGCACTTCGCCATGGTGGTGATCGTCAACCTGACGCTGGGCATGATCACGCCGCCCGTGGGCGGCCTGCTGTTCGTGACCTCGGTGGCCACGCGCGTGTCCATCACCGACCTCACGCGCGAGATGCCGCTGTTCCTGCTGGCCCACTTCGTGGTGCTGTGCCTGCTGACCTTCATCCCCGAGCTGTCCACCTGGCTGCCGCATACGCTGGGCTTCCAGTGACATCGAAGGGCCTCCGAGTGAGGCCCTTTTTCATCGCCGGGCCGCCCCAAGATGAAAAGCTGCCCCTCGGGGGGCAGCGGACCTTGCGCTGCAAGGGGAGCGTGGGGGCCTTTTCATCGCCGGGCCGCCCCAAGATGAAAAGCTGCCCCCTCGGGGGGCAGCGGACCTTGCGCTGCAAGGGGAGCGTGGGGGCCTTTTCATCGCCAGGCCGCCCCAAGATGAAAAGCTGCCCCCTCGGGGGGCAGCGGACCTTGCGCTGCAAGGGGAGCGTGGGGGCCTTTTTCCTTGATGTCTCAGAACAGCAGTTCGGACATCTTTCCCGCTGCAGCCTGCAGCAGCGGCAAGCCCTGCCGTGCCTGCTCCAGCGACATGCGCGCTACAGGGCCATGCACGGCCAAGGTAGCGCGGCACTGGCCCTTGGCATCGCGCACGGGCACGGCGACGGCGATCATGCCCAGCATGAACTCCTCGCGGTCGCAGGCGTGGCCTTCGCGCACGATGCGCGCGCATTCGCCGGCCAGCGCCTCGGGCGTGGCCAGCGTGTTGGGCGTGCAGGCGTCCAGTTCCACGCTGTCCAGGATGGCCTTGCGCCGGGCCTCGGACATGTGGGCGAGGAACAGCTTGCCGCTGGCGGTGGCATGGATGGGGACCAGGGACCCGGCCTCCAGCTGGATGCGCAGCGGCCAGTGGGTCTCCACGCGGTCCAGGTAGCGCACGCGCGTGCCGTCCAGCACGGTGAGGTTGCAGGTCTCGCCCAGCTGTTCCACCAGCCGGGACAGCACCTCATGGCGCAGCGCCTGACGCGGGTCGGCCTGCAGCGCGCGCACGGCCAGGCTCAGCAGCCGGGGCCCCGGCGAGAAGCTGCGGTCGCCCTCATGGCGCGCCAGCCATTGCCGCGCCTCCAGATGGGAACACAGGCGCGAGGCCGTGGCCTTGGGCAGGTTCAGCGCGCCGGCGATGTCCATCAGCCCCGGCGGGCTCTCGGCCTGGGTCACGAAGTCCAGCACGGCCAGAGAACGGTCCGAGACCGAACTCGCTTCTTCCGGCCGTGCGGGCTGGGAGTCTGGAACACGGGAGTCAGTGGCTGCGATGGGCATGGCATGGCGGTGGGAGCGGGGCTTTCGATCATGCCTGATCGCAGGGGCCAGGGTTTGCGCGGATTGTGATGGCGACGCCGACTATTTAAGTTCCACCAAAAGAAACAAATAGTTCCTTCAAAAGAAACAACAGGAGACATGCCATGGCGGAGCGCATCGATACTTATGACTACGTGCTCGTCGGGGCCGGCTCGGCGGGCTGTGTGCTGGCCGCCCGCCTGTCCGAGGATCCGGCCACCCGCGTGTTGCTGCTGGAGGCCGGCCCGCCCGACCGCTCGCCCTGGATCCACCTGCCCATCGGCTACGGCAAGACCATGTGGAGCCCGGTCTACAACTGGAGGTTCGAGACCGACCCGGACCCCAACATGAACGGCCGGCGCATCTACTGGCCCCGGGGCCGCACGCTGGGCGGCAGCAGTTCCATCAACGGACTGATCTACGTGCGCGGCCAGCCCGAGGACTACGACCACTGGGCGGCGCTGGGCAACCGGGGCTGGTCCTATGAGGAGGTGCTGCCCTACTTCGTGAAGTCCGAGGGCAATGCGCGTGGCGCCTTCGCTGGCCATGGGGGCGAGGGGCCGCTGAAGGTCTCGGACATAGGCGCCAGGCATGAACTGATCGAGGCCTTCATCGCGGGGGCCGGCCAGGTCGGTGTGCCGCGCACGGAGGACTTCAACGGCCGCGACCAGGAAGGTGCGGGCTACTACCAGCTCACCACGCACAAGGGCCTGCGCTGCAGCACGGCCAAGGCCTACCTGGCAGATGCGCGGCGCCGGGCCAATCTGCGCATAGAGACCGATGCCATGGCCACGCAAGTGATCCTGCGTGGCAGGCGGGCGGCCGGCGTGCACTACCGGCAGGGCGGCCAGCCGCGCCAGGCCAAGGCGCGGGCCGAGGTGATCCTGTGCGCGGGAGCCATCCAGTCGCCCCAGCTGCTGCAGCTGTCGGGCATCGGGCCGGGTTCATTGCTTCAGGAATTGGGCATTCCCGTGGCCTGCGACCTGCCGGGCGTGGGCGAGAACCTGCAGGACCATCTGCAGATCCGCCTGGGCTATGAGTGCAGCAAGCCCATCACCACCAACGACCAGCTCAATTCCTGGGTGGGCAAGACGCAGCTGGGCCTGCAATGGCTGCTGTTCCGCTCCGGTGCGCTGGCCGTGGGCATCAACCAGGGCGGCTGCTTCATGCGCGCGCTCAAGGACGATGGCGGCCGGCCCGTGGCAGCCACGCCCGACATCCAGTTCCATGTGTCCACGCTGTCCGCCGACATGGCGGGCGGCCAGGTCCACCCGTATTCGGGCTTCACCATGTCGGTATGCCAGTTGCGCCCCGAGTCGCGCGGCCAGTTGCGCATCCGCTCGCGCGATCCGTTCGAGGCGCCGTCCATCCAGCCCAACTACCTGGCCACCGAGCTGGACCGCCGCACCAACGTGGCTGCCGTGCGCGCGGCCCGCGCCATTGCCGACGCACCGGCCATGCGCCCTTACGTGAAGCGCGAGGTCAAGCCCGGCCCCGGCCTGCAAAGCGATGCCGAACTGCTGGAGTTCTGCCGCAACCATGGCGCCACCATCTTCCACCCCAGCGGCACCTGCCGAATGGGCCGTGACGACCTGGCCGTGGTCGACGAGCGGCTGCGCGTGCAGGGCATGCAGGGGCTGCGCGTGGTCGATTGCTCGGTCATGCCGACCCTGGTGTCGGGCAACACCAATGCGCCCGTGGTGATGATGGCCGAGAAGGCCGCCGACATGGTTCGTGAAGACGCGAAGCAGCCCGAAGTCGCATGACTGCTTCGCCCGCTCCCCGGCATATGCGACGGACAACCAGGAGACATCATGACGACGGCAACCGATCCCAGGGTGATTCGCAAGGTGGTGACCTCGGCGCTGATTGGCGCGACGATCGAGTGGTACGACTTTTTCCTGTACGGCGTGGTCGCCGGCATCGTCTTCAGCAAACTGTACTTTCCCGGAGACGATCCGCTGGTCTCCATGCTGCTGGCCTACACCACCTTTGCCGTGGGCTTCGTCACCCGGCCGCTGGGCGGCGTGATCTTCGGGCACTTCGGGGACAGGGTGGGGCGCAAGAGCATCCTGGTGATCACGCTGATGATCATGGGCGTGTCCACCTTCCTGATCGGCCTGCTGCCCACCCATGCCCAGATCGGCGTGGCGGCGCCCATTTTGCTGCTGCTGCTGCGCGTGGCCCAGGGCATCGGCCTGGGCGGCGAATGGGGCGGCGCCGTGCTCATGGCCTATGAGTACGCGCCCAGGGAAAAACGGGGCTTCTATGCATCCCTGCCCCAGGTGGGCCTGGCCATCGGGCTGTTCATGGCCTCGGGCGTGGTGGCCCTGCTGTCATGGCTGTGCACCGAGGAGCAGTTCATGGCCTGGGGCTGGCGCATCGCCTTCCTGATCTCGGGGCTGATGGTGGCCGTGGGCATGTACATCCGGCTGCACGTGAAGGAGACGCCCGAGTTCGCGGCCGTCAAGGCGCGCAATGCGGAAACCGCGATCCCGTTCATGGACATGCTGCGCCGCTATCCGGGCAACGTGCTCAAGGGCATGGGCGCGCGCTACATCGATGGCGTGTTCTTCAATGTCTTTGGCGTGTTCTCGATCACCTATCTGACCTCCACCCTGCAGATCAGCCGCACCGATGCCCTGATTGGCGTGATGGTGGCCGCCGTGGTGATGTGCGTGACCATTCCCTTCTTCGGCCACCTGTCGGACCGGCTGGGCCGCACCCGGGTCTATCTGTGGGGTTCGCTGATCACGGCGGTATCGGCCTTTCCGGCCTTCTGGCTCATGGGGCACAGCGACGGCAACGTATTGCTGGTCTGGATCGCCATCGTCGTGCCCTTCGGCATCCTGTATGCAAGCATCTATGGCCCCGAGGCCGCCTTGTTCTGCGACCTGTTCGACGCCAAGGTGCGCTATACCGGCATCTCCTTCGTCTACCAGTTCTCGGGCATCTTCGCATCGGGCATCACGCCCATCATCGCGACAGCCCTGGTCAAGACCTCGGGCGGCAGCCCGTGGCTGGTGTGCCTGTATGTGCTGTTCGCGGGACTGGTGTCGGCGTGGTGCGCATGGGCGATCGGAAAGACTTCGCCCACCACTCCCCAGACCTTTGCGCCGACACGGAATGCCGGACTGGGCCTGTAATTCCGCCGAAGGCGCGATCCAATACATCCAATCCCGCAGATCCGTCTTCACAGGAGTGTCATTTTGTAATTCAAATCGATAAAATAAACATGAATTTTCATATCTCGATAGAGAGGGAATCATGTTCAAGAAAGCACTGGCCGCGGCCACCTTGCTGGGCTGCGGCCTGGCCCATGCATTCATGCCCAGCAATGGCACCTGGGTCGTGACATCGGAGCTTGATGGCAAACCCGGACGCGGGCTGGCCATCGACGCACAGAACGGTACGCTGGTCATGCAAATGTATGCCTATGAGAGCAATGGCCAGCCCAGCTTCTACATGACCTCAGGTGCGCTGAGCAACAACCGCTTTTCTGCGCCGCTGATGCGCTACAAGGGCGGTCGCCACCTGGGCAGCGGCCCGCTTTCGGGGTCCGAGGACCGCAACATGGGCCAGGTCAGCATTCGCTTCACAAGTGGTGTAGCCGGCTTCATCACTCTACCCGGCGAACGTGAAGTGGCGATCTCGCGCTTCAACTTTGGCTATCCGGCCACGGCCTCCAGCCTGCGTGGTGTCTGGAACATGACCTCCTGGGGCTCGGAAGGCCTTCAAACCGTGGCTGCGGAATTGACTCGCCAAGGAGGCGCCACTGCCAACGGCAATGGCATCATGGCCACCGAGGACGGCCAGTTCCTCTGCGAGCATCAGGTCCGCGGCACGCTTGCGGGCCAGACCCTGTGTGTCTGGGTCAACGGCTCCGGCCAGATTCTGCGCGGCTATCGCTACGTCTATAGCGTCAACGACGGCGAAGGGATTTCCAACACCAATGGAGACCGTGCCGACCAGCGCCTGTTCGTCAAGCGCTGGACCACACCACAGAACGTGAGCACCGGCATCGTCTACGCCAATTCGGCTCCTGCGGAGCCCGCGTACTCGGCACTGCTGGAATACATCGAGAGCCAGAGCCTCAACGCCACCCCTCTGCCCAGCGAGCAGGAATAATGCAGGAGCCGCCGGCCTGCCTCAATGCGGCGCCGGCAACCGCTGCGCATGCCGCAGGTCCACGTGGGCCTGCAGGAAGTCGAGCACCGCGCGCGTGCGTGGCGGCAGCCGGTCCGGCTTGCCCAGGTAGACCGCGTGGATGGGCTCCAGGTCGCCGGTGTTGAAATCCTCCAGCACCGGCACCAGCCGCCCAGCCTGGAGATCCTCCCAGGCGTGGTAGAGCGACAGGCGCGCCAGGCCCGCGCCGGCCAGCGCCAGCTCGCGCATGACGTCGCCGTCGTTGACGCGCACCACCTCGCCGATCTCCACCGCCACGCGCTGACCGTCCACCAGAAAGGGCCAGTGCGGTATGGCGCGCTGGTAACTCCAGCCCAGGCGTACATGGCGCGCCAGGTCCGTCGGATGCAGGGGCCGGCCCATGCGCTCCAGGTAGGCGGGCGAAGCCAGGATCACCTGCCGCGTGTGGCCCAGCAGGCGCGCCACCATGTCCGAAGGAGGCAACTGGCCCCAGCGGATGGCGATGTCGATGCCGGCCTCCACGAGGTCCACGATCTGGTCTGACAGGCTGATCTCCAGGCTCAGGCCCGGGTGCGCGGCCAGCAGCTGGGGCACCAGCGGCACCAGCAGCATCTTGCCCGTCGATGAGCTGGTGTTGATGCGCACCAGCCCGCGCGGCGCGCTGCGCACGGCCACGCAGGCCTCCAGTTCGTCCAGGTCGGCCAGCACGCGCTTGCCACGCTCATAAAGCTGAGAACCTTCGGGCGTGAGCTGCATGCGACGCGTGCTGCGCTGCAATAGCTGCACGCCCAGCCGTGCCTCCAGCCGCGACATGGTCTTGCTCACGGCCGAGGGCGAGATGCCCAGTTGGCGTGCCGCAGCCGACAGGCTGCCGCGTTCGGCGACCAGCACCAGCATCTCCAGTTCGGCGAAGCGGTTGGCCTCCGGGCCGCTGTTGTCGGGGAGGGCGGCAAGGCGGGAATCGGGCATGGCAGCTCCTGGAAGGATTCATCTGTTCCCCCATGGAACAGATACGTTTCCATTATTCCATCTACACAAAGATATGTTGCAGTGCGACATTAACAGGCATCAAACCAAGGACCACAAGGAATCCTTCCATGCCTCTCTCCCTCCTCGCCCTGGCGGCCGGTGCCTTCGGCATAGGCACCACGGAATTCATCATCATGGGCCTGCTGACCCAGGTCAGCCAGGATCTCCACATCAGCATTCCCACGGCCGGCACGCTGATCTCGGGCTATGCCATCGGCGTGGCCGTGGGCGCGCCCGTGCTCACGCTGCTGACGCGCCAGTGGCCGCGCAAGCGCCTGCTGCTGGCGCTGATGCTGATCTTCATCGCCGGCAATCTGGCGGCCGCCTTCGCGCCCAGCTATGCATGGCTGATGTCGGCACGCGTGCTGACTTCGCTGACCCACGGCACCTTCTTCGGCGTGGGCGCCGTGGTGGCCACGGGCCTGGTGCCGGTGGACAAGAAGGCGTCGGCGATTGCGCTGATGTTCTCGGGCCTGACCCTGGCCACCCTGCTGGGCGTGCCTGCCGGCGCCTGGATCGGCCAGATGTTCGGCTGGCGCAGCGCCTTCCTGGCCGTGGCCGTGATCGGCGTGCTGGCCTTTGCCATCCTGGCCGCCTTCGTACCGCGCGACCAGGGCCGCCCCGAGGTCACGCCGCTGGCGCAGGAACTGGCCGTGCTGGCCAACGGCCAGGTCTGGCTGGGCCTGGGCATCACGGCCTTCGGCTTTGCCGGCGTGTTCGCGCTCTATACCTATGTCGAGCCGCTGCTGACCCAGGTCACCCACATGGGTGACAGTTTGGTCGCGCTGACCCTGCTGCTGTTCGGCGCGGGCCTGGCGGCAGGCAACCTGCTGGGCGGCAAGCTGGCCGACCGGGGCGTGATGCGCGCCCTGGTGTGGAGCATCGTGGCGCTGATGCTGGTGCTGGCCTCCGGGCGCTGGGCCTTCGGCCACCAGGCCGTGGCCATGGCCTATGTGATCGTGCTGGGCATCGTGGCCTTCGCCACGGTGGCGCCCATGCAGATGCGCGTGCTGGAGCAGGCCGGCCCCCACGGTGCCAACCTGGTGTCCAGCCTGAACATCGCGGCCTTCAACCTGGGCAATGCCCTGGGCGCCTGGGCCGGCGGCATGGCCCTGGCCGGTGGCCTGGGCCTGGTCCACCTGGGCTGGACCGCTGCCGCGCTGACGGCCGTGGGCCTGGTGCTGGTGTTCTGGAGCAGCCGCTTGCCCGCAGCTGCCACGCAGGGCGCAGGCGTTGCCTGCGCCTGAGGCTCAACGGGCCAGCACGGGGGCCAGGGCGCGCCCCGTGTGCGTGCCCGCCGCCACCAGATCTTCCGGCGTGCCGGCCGCGACGATGCGGCCGCCTTCCTTGCCACCTTCGGGGCCGAGGTCGATGATCCAGTCGGCCTCGGCGATCACGTCCAGGTCATGCTCGATGACGACCACGCTGTGGCCTGCATCGACCAGCCGGTGCAGTACGCGGATGAGCTTGTCCACGTCGGCCATGTGCAGGCCCACCGTCGGCTCGTCCAGCACATACAGCGTATGTGGCGCCTTGTTGCCGCGCCGCGTGACGTCGTCGCGCACCTTGGTCAGTTCGGTCACCAGCTTGATGCGCTGGGCTTCGCCACCGGACAGGGTGGGCGAGGGCTGGCCCAGCGTGAGATAACCCAGGCCCACGTCCTTGAGCAGCTGCAGCGGATGGGCGATGCCGGGCATGCTGGCGAAGAACTCCACGGCCTCGTCCACCTCCATCTGCAGCACATCGCCGATGCTCTTGCCGCGCCAGGAGACAGCCAGGGTCTCGGGGTTGAAGCGCGCGCCGTGGCAGACCTCGCAGGGCACCTTCACATCGGGCAGGAAGCTCATCTCGATGGTGCGCATGCCCTGGCCCTCACAGGCCGGGCAGCGGCCTTCGCCGGTGTTGAACGAGAAGCGCCCGGCCGCGTAGCCACGCGCCTTGGCCTCCAGCGTTTCGGCATAGAGCTTGCGGATGGTGTCCCAGAAGCCGATGTAGGTGGCGGGGCAGCTGCGCGGCGTCTTGCCGATGGGGGTCTGGTCCACCTCCAGCACGCGGTCTATTCCCTCGAAGCCCTGCAGGCCCTTGCAGCCCACGAGGGCGGGCGACTTGCCCGCATCCATGGCATCGCGCCCGGCCTTGGTGGCCCGCTGGCCCACCCAGGCGGCCACATTGGCCAGCATCACGTCGCGCGCCAGCGTGGACTTGCCCGAGCCGCTGACGCCCGTGACGGCGACCAGGCGCTTGAGCGGCACGCGCGCATCCACGTTGTGCAGGTTGTGCAGATGGGCGCCGCGCACGGTGAGCCAGCCCAGGGCCTCGGGCTGGAGGGTGGCCTCGACAATGGCCGGCGCGGCCTTCTTGCGGGACTTGGCAGCCTTGGCAGGCACCGGCTCGGCCTGGGGCACAGCCGCAGCGGCCGGCTGCGGCGGCACGCCTTCGCCCACCCACAGGCGGGGCTGGAACGGATGGCGCATGGCATGCAGCAGGTAGCGGCCCGTCACCGAGTCCTCGGCCGCCATGATGTCGGCCGCCGTGCCCTGGGCGACCAGGCGGCCGCCGCGTATGCCGGCGCTGGGGCCGATGTCGATGATGTGGTCGGCGCGGCGGATGGTGTCCTCGTCATGCTCGACCACGACCAGGGTGTTGCCCTTGTCGCCCAGCTTGTGCAGGGCGTTGAGCAATATCTGGTTGTCACGCGCATGCAGGCCGATGGTGGGCTCGTCCAGCACGTAGCACACGCCCTGCAGGTTGCTGCCCAGTTGGGCGGCCAGCCGGATGCGCTGGGCCTCGCCGCCCGACAGCGTGGGCGCGCCACGGTCCAGCGTGAGATAGCCCAGCCCCACTTCCTCGAGGAATTCGAGGCGGCTCTGGATTTCGGGGACCAGGTCACGGGCGATGTCGGACTCGCGGCCCGACAGGGCCAGGGCCTGCACCCAGTGGCGCACGTCGGTGACGGACAGCCGGGCGATCTCGGCGATGCCCACGCCATGGAAGCGCACGGCGCGCGCCGTGGCGTTCAGGCGCGTGCCCTGGCAAGTGGGACAGGTCACCTCGGCCAGGTCCTCGATCTCCTGGCCTTCGAACTTGACCTCGCGGCCCCGGTTGTCCTCGACCAGCAGGGTGTCGTCATAGACCTTGCGCTGGTCCTTGGTGAGCTTGACGCCCGTGCCCACGCAATCGGGACACCAGCCGTGCTTGCTGTTGTAGGAGAACAGGCGCGGGTCCAGCTCGGCATAGCTGGTGGCGCAGACCGGGCAGGCGCGCTGGGTGGAGAACACCTGCAGGCTTCCGATGCCGGCCGTGCTGCGGCCGCCGGCCATGGCGCCTTCCAGGTCGTCCAGGCCGGACAGCACATGCAGTACACCCTTTCCGATCTCCAGCGCCTGGGCCAGATGGGTGCGCAGCTCACGCTCGTTGGCAACCGTCACCGAGAGGCTGGCCACGGGCAGCTCGATGGTGTGTTCCTTGAAGCGGTCGATGCGCGGAAAGCCCGTGGTCGGCAGGAATTCGCCATCCACGCGCAGATGCGTGTAGCCGCGTGGACGCGCCCAGTCGGCCAGCTCGGTGTAGACGCCCTTGCGGTTGACCACCAGCGGCGCCAGCAGGCCGATGGTCTGGCCTCGGAACTGCGTGAGCAGCTGGGCCGCGATGCTTTCGGCGGTCTGCGGCTGCACGGCGGCGCCGTCATGGATGCAGTGCTGGGTGCCCAGCTTGACGTAGAGCAGGCGCAGGAAGTGCCAGACCTCGGTGGTCGTGCCCACGGTGGACTTGCGCCCGCCACGCGACAGGCGCTGCTCGATGGCCACGGTGGGCGGAATGCCGTAGACCGCATCCACCTCGGGCCGGCCCGCGGGCTGGACGATGGAGCGCGCATAGGCATTCAGCGATTCGAGGTAGCGGCGCTGGCCTTCGTTGAACAGGATGTCGAAGGCCAGCGTGGACTTGCCCGAGCCCGACACGCCGGTGACCACGTTGAAGCGGCCGCGCGGAATGTCCACCGACAGCTGCTTGAGGTTGTGCTCCTTGGCGTTGACGATCTCGATGGCGTTGCGGGCCAGCTGCGCCGAGGCCGCGCGCGCCTTGCGCTCGGGCCGGTAGAGCATGGGTGCGACCTCGCGCACGGCCTCGCCGCCCACGCCCATGGCCAGGTCGTATTCGCGCAGCGCCTGGGCCGTGTGCGAGGACTGGACCTGGCGCACTTCCTCGGGCGTGCCCTGGGCGACGATGGCGCCGCCGCCGTCGCCACCTTCGGGGCCGAGGTCGATCAGCCAGTCGCTGGCGCGGATCACGTCCAGGTTGTGCTCGATGACGATCAGCGAGTGGCCGGCCTCCAGCAGCTTGCGCAGCGCGCGCATGAGCTTGGCGATGTCGTCGAAGTGCAGGCCCGTGGTCGGTTCGTCGAACAGGAACAGGGTGCCCTTCCTGGCCAGCGCCTGCCTGGACTTGGCCTGGGCCTTGGCGGCCTCGGCCAGGAAGCCGGCGAGCTTCAGGCGCTGGGCCTCGCCACCTGACAGCGTCGGCACGGGCTGGCCCAGCTTCACATACTCCAGGCCCACGTCCACGATGGGCTGCAGCGCGCGGATGACGTCGCGGTCCTGGGCGAACAGCTGGGCCGCCTCGGCCACGGTGAGTTCGAGCACGTCGGCCACGTTGAGCCGGCGCGGCTGCAGTTCGCCGGCCGCATGGCGCTCGATGGTGACTTCGAGGATCTCCGGACGGTAGCGCGTGCCGTTGCAGTCGGGGCAGCGCAGATAGACGTCGGACAGGAACTGCATCTCCACATGCTCGAAACCCGAGCCGCCGCAGGTGGGGCAGCGGCCATCGCCGCTGTTGAAGCTGAACTTGGCCGCCGTGTAGCCGCGCTGGCGCGCCAGCGGCGAGATGGCGAACAGCTCGCGGATGCTGTCCCAGGCACCGACATAGCTGACGGGGTTGGAGCGCGCCGTCTTGCCGATGGGTGACTGGTCCACGAACATCACGTCGCTCAGGTGGTCGGCGCCCATCAGGCGGTCGAAGGCGCCCGCCGCGTCCGTGGGCTTGCCGAAATGGCGCATCAGCGCGGGCACCAGCACGTCCTGGACCAGCGTGGACTTGCCCGAGCCGCTGACGCCCGTGACGGTGACCAGGCGCTGCAGCGGGAAGTCCACCGAGATGTCGCGCAGGTTGTGCTCGCGCGCGCCTTCGAGGATCAGGCGCGGCGTGGACTCGGTGACCATGCGCTTGAGGCCGAAGCCCACCTGCTTGCGCCCGCCCAGGTAGGCACCGGTCAGCGTGTCGGCATGGCGCAGGTCCTCGGGCGTGCCGTCGAAGACGATCTGGCCGCCGCGCGCGCCGGGGCCCGGGCCCATGTCGATCATGCGGTCGGCGGCGAACATCACGGCCGGATCATGCTCGACCACCACCAGGGTGTTGCCCGCATCGCGCAGGCGCTGCATGGCCTCGGTGATGCGGTCCATGTCGCGCGGATGCAGGCCGATGCTGGGCTCGTCCAGCACGAACAGGGTGTTGACCAGCGAGGTGCCCAGGGCCGTGGTCAGGTTGATGCGCTGCACCTCGCCGCCCGACAGGGTACGGCTCTGGCGGTCCAGCGTCAGATAGCCGATGCCCACGTCGCACAGGTACTGCACGCGCGCCATGATCTCGGCGTGCAGCATCTTGAGCGCCTGGGCCTCGCCGTCATGGGCGGGCGCATCGGCGGCCGGCGCCAGCTGCTGGAAGAAATCGCGCAGCCGCACGATGGGCAGTTGCATCAGGTCGTGCAGGCACAGGCCGGGCAGCGCATCGAGCTGCGCGCGACTCCAGGACACGCCCCGCGGCATGAAGCGGCGGTAGCGACCGCCCTCCTCGCCCGGTGGCAGCACGGCATCGGCCGCCTGCTTGCCGCCCAGGCGCCACAGCAGGCTTTCGGTCTTCAGGCGCGCGCCGCCGCAGGTCGGGCATTCGGTGTAGCTGCGGTACTTGGACAGCAGCACCCGGATGTGCATCTTGTAGGCCTTGCTCTCCAGGTATTCGAAGAAGCGCTTGATGCCGTACCAGGTCTGGGTCCACTTGCCGTTCCAGTTGGGCGAGCCGTCCAGCACCCAGGATTTCTGGGCATCGGTGAGCTTGGCCCAGGCCGTGTCGCGCGGGATGCCTTCGGCCTCGGCGTGGCGCATCAGGTCGTCCTGGATCTCCTTCCAGGCCGGCGTCTGCACGGGCTTGATGGCGCCCGTGCGCAGGGTGAGCTTGTCGTTGGGGATGACCAGGCCCCAGTCCACGCCGATCACGCGGCCGAAGCCCCGGCAGGCCTCGCAGGCGCCCACGGCGGAGTTGAACGAGAACAGCGAGGGGATGGGCTCCTGGTAGCTCAGGCCGCTTTCGGGGCAATGCAGGCCCAGCGAGAACTTCCACAGCTGCGGCTCGGCGGCCTCCACGGCGGATTCAGGCAGCACGTACACGGTCATGTGGCCGCTGCCGCGCTTGAGGGCGACCTCGATGGCTTCGTAGACGCGGGCGCGCTCCACATGGCCCAGGCGGAAGCGGTCGGCCACCACGTCCAGCACCTTGACCTTGAGCGGCGCAGCGGCCTTGGCCTTCCTGCCCTTGGCATCGGCGGCGGGCTCCACGGCGCCGGCCTTCTCGGCCTCGCGCTCGGCCTGGACCTTGGTGAAGCCGCTGGCCGACAGCCATTGTTCGACCTCGGCGGCCGTGGTGTTGGCCGGCAGCTCCACGGGAAAGGTGATGGCGATGCGCGGATCGCCAGCCTGCCGGCAGCGCGCGGCCAATTCCTCCAGCACGCTGTCGGGCGTGTCATGGCGCACGGGCACGGCGGTGTCGCGGTCGAACAATTGCGCCGCGCGCGCGAACAAGAGCTTGAGGTGGTCGTTCAGCTCCGTCATCGTGCCCACGGTGGAGCGCGAGTTGCGCACGGGATTGGTCTGGTCGATGGCAATGGCCGGCGGCACCCCCTCCACGCGGTCCACGGCCGGCTTGTCCATGCGGTCCAGGAACTGGCGCGCATAGGCCGAGAAGGTCTCCACGTAGCGGCGCTGGCCCTCTGCGTACAGGGTATCGAACACCAGGCTGGACTTGCCCGAGCCGCTGGGCCCCGTGACCACCGTGAGTTCGCCTGTGCGGATGTCGAGATCGAGGTTCTGGAGATTGTGCTGGCGTGCGCCGCGGATTCGAATCAGGCCCTGCGTCATGGTGTTCTTTGGTCAGTGGGAGCCAAACATTCTAGGCAGTCCATGCGACAGGCACGGGCCGCTTTCCAATACCTGTATTTTCATACAGGTTAAGCCCCAAAGCACCTGGCCAACCGACCGTATCGGCCATGAAAAAAGCCCCGGAACCAGTCCGGGGCTCTTGTCTCTCGCCAGGCGTGGCCTATTTGGCCATCTGCACGGAAGCCGGCATGGCCTGCTCACCTTGCACGCCCTGGACCTGGGTGATGGCCAGCAGCGATATGACAACGAAGGCCAGGCAACCGGCCGCAATGATCCTCATGGTGAATTTCCTTGATCGGGCTTGAAAGAGGGGCCCAGACAAAAAGGCCCCGCACCGCAAGGTACGAGGCCTGATGGCAGGCAGGCCCTGATTGGAACAGGCCGGCTTTGCACGCGGCTTACGCCGCGCGGCGATCAGAATGCGTGGCGCACGCCGACGGCGAAGGACGAGAAGTCCGCGCCCTTGACGCCGGTCATGTAGTTGGCGCCGGCCTTGTTGTCCACCTTGGTGTAGTAGCCGTAGACCTTGGTGCGCTTGCTCAGGTTGTAGTTGTAGCCCAGGGTCCACTGGTTGGCACCGGAGTCGGCGATGTTGCTCCACTTGTTGGCGTGGCCCAGGTTCACATGGAACTCGGAAGCGCCCAGGGTATACATGCCCGACAGGCGGAAGTTGTTGCGCGTGCCGCGGATCTCTTCGTCGTTGCGCTGGTAGTAGCCGCCGACCACGAACTGGCCGAAGGTGTAGGCAGCGCGGAAGGCCAGTTGCTTGTCTTCGTCGACCTGGCTGTAGCCGGCGCCCAGGGCCAGGGCGCCCAGGTTGTAGTTGGCGGCCAGGTCATAGCCGTTCTTGCGGGCGGGCGTGGCCTTCTCGTGCATGGAGACCGAGCCTTCCACCGTCAGGCCGCCCAGGTTGGGCGTGGTGTAGGAGATCTTGTTGGCGGTGCCCAGGCCGCTGGCGAACCAGACGGGGTCGAAGTACAGAGCGTCGGAGGACGAGCCCGTGTCATGGTTGTGCATGCTCACGTAGTCGGCCGTGGCGAAGTACGAACCGGGGAAGAAGTTGCCCATGCGGATCGTACCGAAGCTGCCCGACAGGTTCACTTCGCTCTGGCGGCCGAAGGTCAGCGCGCCGGTGGAGGAGGAGCCCAGGCCGGTGTCGGAAGCGAAGCCGCTTTCCAGCACGAAGCCGGCCTTCAGGCCGCCGCCCAGATCTTCGACGCCACGGATGCCCCAACGCGAGGAGTTGTTTTCCATCTTGTTGACGGACTCGTCGCCGATCTTCTGGCGCTCAACGGTGGTGTTGATACGGCCATAGATCGTCACGCTGCTTTGCGCCATCACGGTGGTGGAACCCAGCACGGCCAGCACGGCCAGGGCAACGCGGTTCATCTTGATCATCTCGGCATCTCCTCGGGATTGTTGAGTGGGTGTTCTGGAAATCTCAGGGCCGACTCCGGCTCCGGATCAGTGCCATCTGCGGCTGCTGCGGATTCTAGGTGCGGGCTTGTCAAAAAATGTGCGCCCACCTTTCAAAATGAGCGATCTGATGCTTTGCTGCCACAGACAAGACATGGAAAACCAGTAGAAGCACCCAAGAAAAAGCCCATGGCAAACCGCCATGGGCTTTCATCGATGCAGAGCAAAATTTTGTGCTCTGTGACCACAGTGCATGCATTGAACACTGCGCGCAAATCAGGCACGCCCTAACTCAGGGACACCGAGGAAGGGCCGCCCCGCACCGAGGGTGTCGTCCCCCTCCCGCGAAGCGAGAGAGGGGGAAGGCGCGCAAGCGCCTCAGGGGGCGCCCTCAATCGTTAGCGTAGATATCCACGTCCTTGGTTTCCTTCAGGAACAGCGTACCGATGATGGCCGTGGCCCCTGCGATCACGATGGGATACCACAGGCCGCTGTACATGTTGCCGGTCTGGGCCACGATCGCGAACGACATGGTCGGAAGCAGGCCGCCGAACCAGCCGTTGCCGATGTGGTATGGCAGGCTCATGGAGGTGTAGCGGATGCGCGTGGGGAACAGTTCCACCAGCATGGCCGCGATGGGGCCGTAGACCATGGTCACGAGGATGACCAGGTAAGTCAGGATGGCCACCATCATGACCTTGTTCATCTTCGCCGGGTCTGCCTTTGCCGGGTAGCCGTCCTCGGCCAGCACCTTGGCCACGGTCTTCTTGAACTCTGCGTCCCTGGCCTTGGCTTCCTCGGGGCTCAGGCCCTTGAGCGAGAACGAGGGGATCTCGGTGCTGCCGATGCGGATGAAGGCGGTCTTTCCGGGCGCGGCGTCCTCTGCGTCATAGCTGACCGAGCCGGCTGCAAGCACCTGCTTGGCCACGTCGCAGGAACTGGTGAACTTGGAAGTGCCCGTGGGATTGAACTGGAACGAGCATTCCTTTGGATCGGCGACGATGACCACCTTGCTCTTGGCCTGGGCAGCCGCCAGGTCGGGGTTGGCAGCCTCGGTCAGTGCCTTGAAGACGGGGAAATAGGTCACCACGGCCAGCACGCAACCCAGCATGATGATGGGCTTGCGGCCTATCCTGTCCGACAGCGAGCCGAAGACCACGAAGAACGGCGTGCCGATGATCAGCGCCGCCGCGATCATCAGATTGGCCGTCACCGCGTCCACCTTGAGCTGCTGCGTGAGGAAGAACAGCGCGTAGAACTGGCCCGTGTACCAGACCACGGCCTGGCCGGCCGTCAGGCCGACCAGCGCCAGCAGCACGATCTTGAGGTTGCGCCACTGGCCGAAGGACTCCGACAGCGGGGCCTTGGAGACCTTGCCCTCGGCCTTCATCTTCTGGAAGGCCGGCGACTCGGACAGCGTCATGCGGATCCACACCGAGATGCCCAGCAGCACGATGGACAGCAGGAAGGGAATGCGCCAGCCCCAGTCGGCGAACGCCTGCTCGCCCAGCGTGGTGCGTACGCCCAGGATCACCAGCAGCGACAGGAACAGGCCCAGCGTGGCCGTGGTCTGTATCCACGAGGTATAGGCACCGCGCTTGCCGTGCGGCGCATGCTCGGCCACATAGGTGGCCGCGCCACCATACTCGCCGCCCAGCGCCAGGCCCTGCAGCATGCGCAGGCCGATCAGGATGACGGGAGCCGCCACGCCGATGCTGGCGTAGGTGGGCAATATGCCGACGATGAAGGTCGACAGGCCCATGATCAGGATGGTCACCAGGAAGGTGTACTTGCGGCCGATCATGTCGCCCAGGCGCCCGAACACCAGTGCGCCGAAGGGCCGCACGATGAAGCCGGCCGCGAAAGCCAGCAGCGCGAAGATGAAGGCCGATCCCGCATCCAGCCCGCTGAAGAACTGCTTGGCGATGATGGCCGCCAGCGATCCGTAGAGATAGAAGTCGTACCACTCGAACACGGTGCCCAGCGACGAGGCAAAGATCACCTTGCGTTCTTCCGGAGTCATGGGCCGCGGGGTCGCCTTGACCCCCGCGCCTTGCGATGCGTTGATAGCCATGTCTGTCTCCTAGATTTATTGAATGTGTAGCGGGCCTTGCCATAGGGCCCGCAGATTCACTATCCGCCCGGCTGCTGACGCGAATCTGACTCGCCTCTTACAGAAATTGACGGCGAACTGAATGGATTCTTACGAACTCCGCAGCAACCCTGATGCCGTCTTTTTCCATGTGAAAACCACGGTAAAAACCCTGGGAAATCAGTCGCTTGCACGTAAGCACGCGGTCAGACGCCATTTCCAGAATGCGCCGCATATGCCGGAGCCACCCAGGGCTTCGCGCTGGCATATACGACCTTTCAGGAGACAAACCATGACCGATCCGGTGGTAGACAAAATACAGCGCCATCCCAAATACCAGGAGTTGCGCAGCAGGCGCAATCGACTGGGCCTTTTCCTGACGGTGCTGATGCTGGTCGTCTATTACGGCTACATCGCGCTGATCGCCTTCGACAAGTCGTTCCTGGCCCAGCCCATCGGCGCGGGTGTGACTTCGCTGGGCATCCCGATCGCCATGGGGGTGATCGTCTTCTCGGTGATCGTCACCGGCCTCTACGTGCGCCGCGCCAATGGCGAGTACGACAAGCTCACCCAGGACATCCTGAAGGACGCCACGAAATGAAGACCTCCGCACAACGCATGCTGCTGGCGCCCCTGGCGCTGGCCCTGGCCGGCCCCGTGCTGGCCGCCGGCGGCGACGTCGGCGTGGCCGCCAAGCAGGCCACGAACTGGACCGCCATCATCCTGTTCACGGTCTTCGTGGTCGCCACGCTGTGGATCACGAAGTGGGCCGCGGGCCGCACCAAGTCGGCCGCCGACTTCTACACGGCCGGCGGCGGCATCACGGGCTTCCAGAACGGCCTGGCGATCGCGGGCGACTACATGTCGGCCGCCTCGTTCCTGGGCATCTCGGCCTCGGTCATGGCCAGCGGCTATGACGGCCTGATCTACTCCATCGGCTTTCTGGTGGGCTGGCCCATCCTGACCTTCCTGCTGGCCGAGCGCCTGCGCAACCTGGGCAAGTTCACCTTCGCCGACGTGGCGGGCTACCGCTTCTCCCAGACGCCGTTCCGCGCCTTCGCGGCCAGCGGCACGCTGGTGGTGGTGGCCTTCTACCTGATCGCCCAGATGGTGGGCGCCGGCCAGCTGATCAAGCTGCTGTTCGGCCTGGACTACTGGATCGCCGTGGTGCTGGTAGGCGCGCTGATGATGATCTACGTGCTGTTCGGCGGCATGACGGCCACGACCTGGGTGCAGATCATCAAGGCCTGCATGCTGCTGGCCGGCGTGACCTTCATGGGCTTCATGGTACTGGCCAAGTACGGTTTCAGCCCCGAGGCACTGTTCGCCGAAGGCGTGCGCGTGCGCACCGAGATCGCGGCCAACAACGGCGCCGATCCCTCGGCGGCCGCCAAGGCGGGCCTGGCCATCATGGGCCCGGGCGGCTTCATCAAGGACCCGATCTCGGCCATCAGCTTCGGCATGGCGCTGATGTTCGGCACGCTGGGCCTGCCCCACATCCTGATGCGCTTCTTCACCGTGCCCGACGCCAAGGAAGCGCGCAAGAGCGTTTTCTGGGCCACGACCTGGATCGGCTACTTCTACGTGCTGATCTTCATCATCGGCTTCGGCGCCATCACCCTGGTGCTGACCAACCCCGAGATGGCCGACACGGTCAAGGGCGTGATCCACGGCGGCGCGGGCACGGCCAACATGGCGGCCGTGCTGGTGGCCAAGAGCGTGGGCGGCGACGTGTTCTACGGCTTCATCTCGGCCGTGGCTTTCGCCACCATCCTGGCCGTGGTCGCGGGCCTGACGCTGTCGGGCGCCTCGGCCGTGTCGCACGACCTGTACGCCACGGTGATCAAGAAGGGCAAGGCAGACAGCGCCGCCGAGCTGCGCGTCTCGCGCATCACCACGCTGACGCTGGGTGCCATCGCCGTGCTGCTGGGCATCGTGTTCGAGAAGCAGAACATCGCCTTCATGGTGTCCCTGGCCTTCGCGGTCGCGGCCTCGGCCAACTTCCCTGCCCTGCTGCTGTCGGTGCTGTGGAAGGACTGCACGACCAAGGGCGCGGTCATCGGCGGCTTCATGGGCCTGGTCTCCTCGGTGGGCCTGACCATCGTCTCGCCCCCGGTGTGGGAGGCCACGCTGGGCAATCCCGCAGGCTCGGCCTGGTTCCCCTACGCCTCGCCCGCGCTGTTCTCGATGAGCATCGGCTTCTTCGGCGTGTGGCTGTTCTCGGTGCTCGACAAGAGCGCCCAGGCCGCCAGGGAACGCGCCGTGTTCCCCGCGCAGCAGGTGCGCTCGGAAACCGGCCTCGGTGCCTCGGGAGCCTCGGGCCACTGAGCCACGCCGCAAGGCCATACGGAAGCCGGGCGCTGTGCCCGGCTTTTTTTCGTCCGCGAGCCTTCGGATGGATCGGCTGGAGAAGCCCCCTGAGCGGATTGGAGATGTCCGGCATTTTCACGGCCTCTAGACTTGGTGGTCTGCCGAGCATTTCGTGCAGCACGATTTCTCTCTTCAACGCACAGGACCCCTCCGACATGCAAATCACCAGCCAAAGTTTCCAGGACGGCCAGGCCATCCCCGGCGAATTCGCGTTCGCCGTGCCCGATGCGACCTCGCACGTGGCGCTGTCGTCCAACCGCAACCCGCACCTGGCCTGGAGCGGCGCGCCCGCGGGCACGCAGTCCTTCGTCGTGGTCTGCCACGACCCCGACGTGCCCAGCCGTGGCGACGACGTGAACCAGGAAGGCCGCGAAGTGCCGGCCAGCCTGGCACGCGTGGATTTCTTCCACTGGCTGCTGCTGGACATCCCGGCCACCACCACCGCAATCGCCGCCGGCAGCCACTCCGATGGCGTGACGGCGCGCGGCAAGAGCGGCCCGGCCGCCCCGGGCGGCCTGCGCCACGGCATCAATGACTACACGGGCTGGTTCGCGGGCGATGCGCAGATGAAGGGCGACTACTTCGGCTACGACGGCCCCTGCCCGCCGTGGAACGACAGCATCGTCCACCACTATGTCTTCACGGTCTACGCACTGGCCACGCCCACGCTGGCGGTCTCCGGCCCGCTGACCGGCGCCAGCGTGCGCGCGGCCCTGGCCTCGGCACCGGTGCTGGGCCAGGCCAGCATCACCGGGCTGTACAGCCTCAATCCCTCGGTGCCTGCCGCCTAAGCCAGGCCCCGCAGCCTGCGCAGCTTGACGAAGGCCAGCGCCGCCATCACGGCGTCGTTGAGCGCGTCATGGGCCTCGCGCCGCGGCAGGCCCAGCTCGGCCATCAGCGTGGCGAAGCGCAGGTCGATGTCGGGCGCCTGCTGCTGCCAGGGCGCAAGCTGCTGGAAGCGGTGGTCGTAGTACAGCGCCGAGATCTCGATGCGCGCGTTGGGCAGGCCCGTGCCCAGCAAAGGCCGCAGCGCGCGCTCGATCATGGCCACGTCGAACTCCAGGTAGTAGCCCACCAGCGGGCGGCTGCCGACGAAGCGCAGCAGCCGGGCCATGGCCTCCTCGATGGGCAGGCCCTGGGCCAGGTCGCGCTCGCGCAGACGGTGGATGCGCACGCTGTCGCCCGGCACGCCGCGCGAGGGCCGCACCAGCAGCTCCAGCCGCTCGCTGGTCAGGATGCGATCGCCCACGATGCGCACGGCGCCGATGGACAGGATGTCGTCGCTGCGCACGTCCAGGCCCGTGGTCTCGCAGTCCAGCGCCACCCACTCGCCGGGCGGCGGTGGATCGAACAGGAAGGCGTAGGCCGGGTCCCTGAGCGCACGCCGCAGGCGGCTGCGGCGCAGGCCCTCCAGCCATCGGTGCAGGAGGCCCGCGCTCATACCAGGTCCAGCCGCAGGCGCTGGCGCAGCAGCGCCTTGAAGCGCCTCACCACGGCCAGCGTGTCCTTGAGCAGGTCGCGCTCCAGGCTGCCCAGGCGCGCGGGATCCACATGGCCGGTGACGGGCCGGTCCAGGGCCATCTCGGCCAGGCCGGCCTGCAGGCGCAGGCCCATGAGCAGGTGCAGGCCGTCGAGCAGTTCGCGCCCCAGGGCCTCGTCTAGCACGCCCTCGGCCACCAGGGCCGCGATGCGTTCGGCCGTGCCCGTGGCCGTGATGTGGTGGGCCAGGGCCAGGCTGCGCACGCCGTGCACGATGGGAAAGATGCCGGCCTTCTTGAGGTGCACGGTGCTGTCTTCATCGCCGCGCACCAGCAGCCGGCTCCACCAGTGGCCCGGCGCCTCGCCGAAGGCATTGATGGCCGAGGCAAAGCGGGCAATCAGCGCGTCATTGTCCGTGGCCAGCGCCACGAGGCCCTGGCGCACGCCGGCCAGCAGCGCGGCGTCGCCGGCCACGGCCTGGGCATCGAGGAAGATGGCCAGGTGCATGAGCCCCTCGGGGCCGGGCAGGACCAGCCACTCGCGCACGCGCCGGCCGAAGTCCGAGGCCGAGCCGCGCCATGCCGGGTTGCTGAGCATGATGCGCCCCGGGCATTCGGGGTAGCCGAAGCGCTGCAGCACCTCGGAAAAGCGCCGGCAGATGGCGTCCAGGTTCTCGGGCGGCACATAGCCGTCGCGCAGCAGCAGGCCGTTGTCCTGATCGGTCTTGAGCAGTTGCTCGCCGCGCCCTTCGCTGCCCATGACGAACAGGCAGCTGTGGGCCACGAGCTCGGCGGGCGCCAGCATCTGCCAGGCGCGCTCGAACAACCGTGCATTGAGCTGCTGCACAAGGCGCGCCATCAGCCCCACGCGCGTGCCGCCCCGGTGCAGCGCCGCCACCAGGCGCGTGACCTGGCCGGCCGCCTGCTCCAGCGCCTGCAGGTCCTGGGCCTGCTCGATCTGCACGGTGATCAGGTGGGAGTGGTTGGCCAGGAAACTGAACAGGTCCAGCGCCTCCAGGATGCCCATGACCTGCCCGTCCGCGCCCAGCACCGCCAGCCGGTGCACGCGCGCGCGCAGCAGCAGCACCATGGCGTCGCCCAGCTGATCAGAGGCGCGCACCGTGACCACGGGACAGCTGGCGAATTCGCCCACGGCCAGCCGGTCCAGCGCGCGACCGTCGAGGACGGCACGCTGCAGGGTGGTGGCCGTGAAGATGCCCAGCCCGGCCTCCAGCCCCGAGACCAGCACGCTGGTCGTGCGCTCGGCCTGGAACAGGCGCGCGACGGAGACGATGTCGGTGGCCGCATCGACCACATGGGCCGGCCGCAGATAGGCCTGGTCCACGCGCTCCAGGGTCAGCGACTGGCGCTCATGCCGCTGGGCACGCTGCGCCAGCGTGCCCAGCTTGTGGCCCAGGTCGGAGAACAGCAGGGCGCCGAAGGCCGCGTTGCGCGCGATCAGCTCGTTGACGGTGGCGTGGGCGAGCTGGTAGGCCACCAGTTCCTCGGCCACCGTGAAGCGGCTGCTGGCACGGCCCGCGACCAGGGCACGGCCATCGAAGCTGTCGTCGGGGCCGTAGGTGGCCAGCACCTCGTCGCCCTCGGTCTGGACCACATGGCCCTTGATGATGACGAACAGGTGGGTGGGTGCCGAGCCCACATCCAGCACCACGGCGCCTTCGGGGAAGTAGGCGATGTCCACGCCGCCGCGCACCAGCGCCTGTTCATCGGGCGCGAGGCAGTCGAAGGGCGAGGCCGAAAAGTTGAAGGCGTTGGGCATGGGGCGGGGGCATGTCTGCGTGCCCCGCCATTCAACCCTTCAGGCCTTGCTCCACGCTTGCAGCGGCGTCCCAGCCGCCGTCGAACCAGGTGTCGCCGTCCAGATAGGCGCGCAGCATGGGCAGGCTGTCCAGGCCCCAGAAGACGCGGCCATCGACCTCCCAGGCCGGCACGCCGAAGATGCCCTGCGCGGCGGCGGCTTCGGTGTTCTCGCGCAGCAGGCGCCTGGCGTTGTCGCCCGCGTCGGGGCGCAGTTGCGGCTCCAGCTCGGCGCGCAGCGCATCGAGCCGCGCGGGCTCCAGCGCGTCGGCGCCGCCGATCCAGACATGGCGCAGCACCGTGCCCGCCACGAAGCGGTTGACCGTGCCGTCATCGCTGCATTCCAGCGCCAGGCGCAGCAGCGGCAGCGGGTTGAACGGATGGCGCGCGGGCATGTCCAGCCCCACGCCCGAGGCATGGCCCAGCCAGCTCACATGGCGGTAGGTCCATTCGCGCTTGCCGGGGATGGCGGCCGGCCCCGGGTTGCCCAGTCGATTCAGCAGCGCGCCCAGCAGCACGGGCCGATAGCGCATGTGGTGGCTGATGCCTTCGAGCGCGCGGGGCAGTTGCTCGAACGCCAGCCAGGCATAGGGCGAGACGAAGTCGAGGTGGAAGGTGATCTGCTTCATGGGCGGGCCCGGTGGATCGTCAGGCGGAGAGGTCCGCCGCGGCCAGACCGGCACGCTCCAGCAGCGCATGCCAGATCACCAGCCGCTGCGGCGTGTCGGATTTGGACCAGGCGCGGATCTCGTCGATGGTGCGAAAGCAGCCTTCGCAGTGGCTGCGGTCCGGCGTCATGCGGCACACCGAGATGCAGGGCGAGGGAACGGGTTCATCGTCGGCACGCGGCGCGAACGCTGCCTGGGCCTTGTGGGCCAGCATGTCCCTGGGGCCCATCATGCGGACACCTCCTGCACCACGTCGGCCCAGGGCGCACCGGCCAGCAGCTGCAGCGCGGCCGGCGTGGCCGCGAACACCGCATGCGGGTGGCCCGCCGCCGCCCAGACGGTGTCGAAGCGCTGCAACTCGCGGTCCACCAGGGTCACGGGCTTGCTGGCATGTGCCACGGGGCTGACGCCGCCGATGGAAAAGCCGGTCTGCGCCTTGACGAAGTCGGCATCGGCGCGGCCCACGGGGCCGACCAGGGCCGCGACCTTCTTCTCGTCCACGCGGCGGTCGCCCGAGGCCACCACCAGCACGGCCACGCCGTCGCTGCGGCGGCGGAAGATGATGCTCTTGGCCACCTGGCCCACGAGGATGCCAAGCTGGTCGGCCGCCTCCTGGGCCGTGCGCGCCGCGCCGTCCAGCATGCGCGGGCCTTCGCCGTGCCCGGCCTGCTGCAGGAAGGCCGCCACGCGTTGCACGCCTTCGGGCAGGTTCTGGAGTTCGGATCCGCACATGGTCATACCGCCTCGCATGCGGCAGCCGCGCTGGCGCGTTTCGTCAAGAGTGCCTTGGCCACACGCGACTGCGTGGGACGGCCCAGGTGGTCGCTGATGAACTGGCCGGCGTCGATCAGCCTGTCCAGGTCGATGCCGGTCTCGATGCCCATGCCCTGCAGCATGTAGACCACGTCCTCGGTGGCCACATTGCCCGTGGCGCCCTTGGCATAGGGGCAGCCGCCCAGGCCCGCCACCGAGGTGTCGAACTGCCACACGCCCAGGGACAGCGCGGCCAGCGTGTTGGACAGGGCCTGGCCGTAGGTGTCGTGGAAATGTCCGGAGACATCGTCGATGGCGAAGTGCTGCAGCGTGGCCTCGATGGCCTTGCGCACCTTGACGGGCGTGCCCACGCCGATGGTGTCGGCCACGCCCACATGCTGCACGCCGATGCCCTTCATGAGGCCGGCCAGGTAGGCCACGCGCTCGGGCGCGATCTCGCCTTCGTAGGGGCAGCCCACGGTGCAGCTCATGGCGCCGCGCACGTAGATGCCCTGGGCGCGCGCGGCCTCGGCCACGGGGGCGAAGCGCTCGATGCTTTCGGCAATGGAGCAGTTGATGTTCTTCTGGCTGAAGGCCTCGCTGGCCGCGCCGAAGACCACGATCTCGTCGGGCCACAGTTCGCGCGGCGCCGACAGGGCGGCCTCCAGGCCCTTCATGTTGGGCGTGAGCACGCTGTAGCGCACGCCGGGGCGGCGAACGATGCCGGCCATGACTTCGGCGTTGTCGGCCATCTGCGGCACCCACTTGGGGCTGACATAGCTGGTGACCTCGATTTCCTTGAGGCCGGCCTCCTGCAGGCGGTGCACCAGCTCGATCTTGATGGCGGCGGGCACGGGCTGTTTTTCATTCTGCAGGCCGTCGCGGGGGCCTACATCGACGAGTTTGACGCGGGAAGGAATGCTCATGGGGTGTTCTCACCGGGATGACGGGTACGGCCCCTATTGTCCAGGCTTGCAGGTCCGGGCACCACCCCATATCCTGCCGGGCCATGCACAACGGCTGCCAGCGCCCTCTTCAGCCGGGCAGGGCCGCCATTTCCTCGCGCAGCATCTCCACCATGCGCGCGGCAGCCGGCGACAGGCGGCGGCCGCTCAGGCGGACCAGGCCGATGGGGCGTCGCAGCACCGGCCGTGCCAGCGGGCGCGCCACCACTTCCGGCCGCTGCACCACCTGCGCGGCCAGCAGCGGCAGCGCGCTCACGCCCAGATCGGCCGCCACCATGGCCGCGATGGTGGCCAGGTGCTCCACGGCGTACTGCGGCGCAAAGCGTATGCCGTGGGTCAGCAGGGCCTCGTCGGCGTACTGGCGCACGCTGGTGCCGGCGGGCATGGAGATGTGGGGCAGATGGGCCACGTCGGCCCAGCCCAGGTCGCCGCGCCCGCGTGCCAGTGCGTGGCCCCGGCCCAGCAGCAGCACGAAGCGGTCCGAGGCCAGGGGCGCATAGTCCAGGTCGGCATAGGCGGGATTGGCCGCCGTGAGCGCGAAGTCCACGCGGCCCGCGCGCACCATGTCGAAGGCCGGCCCGGCCAGGCTGTCGAACAGCTCCAGGTGCACGCCCGGATGCTCGGCCGCGAAGCGCGCCAGCACGCGCGGCAGCAGGCCCGCCGCCAGCGACGGCAGGGCCGCCAGCGCCAGCCGGCCCACCTGCACCTGGGCCACTTCCTGCACGCGGCGCACGGTCTCGTCCATCTGGTGGCGCAGGATGCGCGCCTGCTCGGCGAAGACCGCGCCGGCCTGGGTCAGTTCCACGGCGCGCGTGGTGCGCTCGAACAGGCGCGCGCCCAGCATCTCTTCGAGCCGCGCCAGCGTGCCCGAGACGGCCGACTGCGACAGGTGCATCTGCAGCGCCGTGCGCCGAAAGCTCAGCGTGTCGGCCAGGGCCAGAAAGACATCGACCTCGCGGGCCGACCAATTGATCTTCATGGCCGATCAGTTTATCGAAAAATGCGTCTTTACCGTTCAATGACGGCTGCCTAGACTGCGCTCCACATCCATGAAATCAGCAGGAGACAGCATGCACAGCAGTTCGCCGCGCAACGCGCGCACGGTGGTCGTCGGGGGAGGCACCATGGGTGCCGATGTGGCCGTGGTCCTGGCCCGGGGCGGGGCCAGCGTGACCGTGGTCGATCCCGGCGCGGCACGGCGCGAGCTGCTGCTGCAGCACGTTGCCATCGAGCTGGCCACGGCCGGCTTTTCTCGGTGCGCGCCCCAGGTCTCGGTCTGCGCGGCGCTGGAGGATGTGGCCTGGGACGGCGTGGCCCTGGTGGTGGAATGCATCACCGAGCGGCTGGATGCCAAACAGGCGCTGTTCGCCGAGCTGCAGGCGCATGCGCCGGCCGACGCCGTGCTGGCCAGCAACAGCTCGGGCTTTCCCATCAGCGCCATCGCCGCCGGCCTGCCCACGGCCCGGCGCATGCTGGGCCTGCACTTTTTCATGCCAGCCCACCTGGTGCCGCTGGTGGAAGTGGTACTGGGCGAGCGCAGCGACCCGGCCCTGGGCCAATGGCTGCACGGCTTCATGCGCGGCTGCGGCAGCGTGCCCGTGCTGGTGAAGAAGGACAAGCCCGGCTTTCTGGCCAACCGCATGCAGCACGCGCTGTCGCGCGAGGCCTTTGCACTCATCGACGAGGGTATTGCCTCACCCGAGGACGTGGATGCCGCCGTGCGCTTCGGCTTCGGCTTCCGCTTCCTGGCGGCCGGCCCCGTGCTGCAGCGCGACCATGCGGGCATCGAGGTGCATTGCGCGGCGGCCGCCACCATGTACCCCACGCTGTCCAACACCGATGTACCGGCCCAGGCCCTGCGCGACCGCGTGGCGCGTGGCGATCTGGGCATGAAGACCGGCAAGGGCTTCTTCGACTGGCCCGAGGACCGCCGCCTGGCCGAGCGCGCCCGCTATGACGCGCTGCTGCGCCAGGGCCTGGCCCTGCTGGCCAGCGAACTGCCGGTGCCGGGCGGCGAAGAAGGCACGCCATGAGCACGCCAGTCCCTTCATCGCAGTGGAGCAATCCGCTGATCATCACCGTAGCGCCCAATGGCGCCTACAAGCAGCCGGCCGACCACCCTGCCCTGCCGATCACGCCGCAGGCGCTGGCCGCCACGGCGCGCGCCTGCCTGGATGCCGGCGCGGCCATGATCCACATGCACATCCGCGACGCCCAGGGGCGCCACAGCCTGGATGTCGAAGGCTACCGCGAGGCCTGGCGCGTGGTGCGCGAGACCGTGGGCCGGGAGATGGTGGTGCAGATCACCAGCGAGGCGGCCGGCGTGTACCAGGCGCCGCAGCAGATCGCCATGGTCGAGGCGCTGCGGCCCGAGGCCGTCTCCATCGGCCTGCGCGAGATCGACCGGCCCGAGATCGGCGATGCGGGACTGGCGCACTTTTTCGCGGGCCTGGTGCGCGACCAGGTCATGGTGCAGGTCATCCTCTACGACGTGGCCGACCTGCGCCGCTGGCAGGCGCTTCGCGCCAGCGGCGTGGTGCCCGAGGCTCCCTGGTTCCTGCTGTTCGTGCTGGGCCGCTACAGCGCGGGCCAGACCTCGCGGCCGCAGGATCTGCTGCCGTTCCTGGCCGCGCACGACGGCGGCGAGCCCTGGGCCGTGTGCGCCTTCGGCGCCACGGAAAACACCTGCATCGCGGCGGCGGCAGCCTTCGGCGGCCATGCGCGCGTGGGCTTCGAGAACAACCTGCTGGCCCGGGACGGCGCCACCGCGCCCGACAACGCCGCCCTGGTCCGCCAGGCCGCCGAGACGGCTCGGGCCCTGGGCCGCCCGCTGGCCACGGCCGACGGCATACGCCAGCGCTTCACGCCGCGCTGAGCCCCAAGGCATCCAGGAGCCCGCACCAGACGGGCCATCCATTCCAACCACCGGCAGGAGACACACCATGCAACAGCCCACCCACGGCACGCGGCGCACCGCGCTCGCCACGCTTTCCCTGGCCTTCATGGCCCTGGGCCTGGCCAGCCAGGCGTCGGCCCAGGCCACGGCGCCGGCCTTCCCGAACAAGACCATCCGCTTCGTCGTGCCCTACCCGCCCGGCGGCCCCACCGACCTCATGGCGCGCATGCTGCAGCCCGAGCTGCAGCAGCGCCTGGGCGTGACCGTCATCGTGGAGAACAAGAGCGGCGCGGGCGGCAACCTGGGCAGCGCCGAGGTGGCCCGCCAGGCGCCGGCCGACGGCCATACGCTGCTGCTGGCGGCCAGCGGCCCCATGGCCGTGAATGCCTCGCTGTACAAGAGCATGCCGTTCAACCCGCTCAAGGACCTGGAGCCCGTGGTGCAGTTGTCGGCCTTCCCGCTGGTGCTGGAAGTGCATCCCTCGCTGGGCGTCAAGACCGTGGCCGAGTTCCTGGCCCTGGCCCGATCGGGCAAGACGTTGAGCTTTGCCTCGGCCGGCAACGGCACGCCCCAGCACCTGGCGGGTGAGCTGTTCAATTCCATGGAGCAGGTCAAGCTGGGCCATGTGCCCTACCGCGGCGCGGGCCCCGCGCTCAACGACCTGATCGGTGGCCAGGTGGGCGTGATGTTCGACATCGTGGGCAGCTCGCTGCAGCACATCCAGGGCGGCCGCCTGATTCCGCTGGCCGTCACCTCGGCCGAGCGCAGCAAGGTGCTGCCCGATGTGCCCACCATGGCCCAGGCCGGCGTGCCCGGCTACCAGATCACCGGCTGGCACGGCATTGCCGTGCGCGCGGGCACGCCGCCCGCCGCCATCGACAAACTCAATGCCACGGTCAACGCCATCTTCAAGGACCCGGCCTTCCGCACGCGCTGGGAGGCCATAGGGACGCCGGCCGTGGGCGGCACGGCGGCCGAATTCGGCGCCCTGATCAAGAGCGACTCCCAGCGCCTGGGCGCGCTGGTGAAGAGCACCGGCGTGACGCTGGACTGAGCCCTGCCGGGCGCCGGAGCGCCGGAGCGCCGGGCGCCGTCGCGCTCAGGCGGCGGCCTCCAGGCGCAGCAGTTCGGAGCCTTCCGTTACCTGGTCGCCGGGCGCATAGAGCAGCTCGGCCACCACGCCGTCGCCAGGCGCGGCAATCGTGTGCTCCATCTTCATGGCCTCCATCACGGCCAGCGGCTGGCCCTTGCTGACCTTGTCGCCGGCCTTGACGGCAAAGGAGACCACCTTGCCCGGCATGGGCGCGGTCAGGCGGCCGCCTTCGGAATGCACCTCGCCCGCATGGGCCAGCGGATCGGCCAGGCCCAGCACCGCCGCGCCCTGGGGCGCGAACACATGGCATTGTTCGCCCAGCACATGGACCTGGGCGCGCAGGCGCTGGCCGGCGAATTGCACGTCGAAGGCGCCGTCGCCGGCCTGTTGCCAGGACAGCAGGCCCTCGGCCAGTGACTCGCCCTCACCCACGGCCAGTTGCAGCGCGCCGTCATGCAGGTAGCGCAGGCGCGCGGGCACGGCGGCCTCGCCCTGGCGGAAGTCCCAGCGCCGCTCGGCCACGCCGTGCGAGCGCCAGCCGTCGCGGCGGCTGAAGGGGTCGGCGGTTTCCTGCGCGCGCTCGGCCTGCAGCACCTGGGCCACGGCGGCGGCCACGGCCAGGGGCTGCGGCAGGCGCTGCTGGTGGAACAGGTGCTGCTTTTCGCGCTCGATCAGCGCCGTGTCCAATTTGGCGGAGGCAAAGGCATCGCTGGCGATGACCAGGCGCAGGAACTGCACATTGGTGGCCAGTCCCACGATGCGCGTCTCGGCCAGGGCGGCATCGAGCCGCGCCAGCGCCTGTTCGCGCGTGCCGCCATGCACGATGAGCTTGGCGATCATGGAGTCGTAGAAGGGGCTGATGGCATCGCCCTCGCGCACGCCGTCGTCCACCCGCACGTCGCCGACATGGAAGCTGGCGCAGTCGGGCTTGCGGTAGACATGCAGGGTGCCGGTGGCAGGCAGGAAGCCGTTGTCGGGGTTCTCGGCGCAGATGCGCGCCTCGATGGCGTGGCCGGTGATGCGCAGCTCGTCCTGGCGCTTGGGCAGGGGCTGGCCGCTGGCCACGCGCAGCTGCCAGTCCACCAGGTCCTCGCCCGTGATGGCCTCGGTCACGGGGTGCTCGACCTGCAGCCGGGTGTTCATTTCCATGAAGTAGAACTTCATGGCCTCGGGCTGGTCGTAGCCGCCGGGCTGCTCGACGATGAATTCCACCGTGCCGGCGCCCACGTAGTTCACGGCCTTGGCGGCGGCCACGGCGGCCTCGCCCATCTTCTGGCGCAGCGCGGGCGTCATGCCGGGCGCGGGGGCCTCTTCCAGCACCTTCTGGTGGCGGCGCTGGACCGAGCAGTCGCGCTCGAACAGGTAGACGCAGTTGCCCTGGGTGTCGCCAAAGACCTGGATTTCGATGTGGCGCGGGCGCAGCACGTATTTCTCGACCAGCACGGCGTCGTCGCCAAAGCTGTTGATGGCCTCGCGCTGGCAACTGGCCAGGGCAGCGGCGAAGTCCTCGCTGCGCTCGACCAGGCGCATGCCCTTGCCGCCGCCGCCCGCGCTGGCCTTGATCAGCACCGGGTAGCCGATGCGGTCGGCCTCGCGCTGCAGCAGCTGCGGGTCCTGGTCGGCGCCGTGGTAGCCGGGCACCAGGGGCACGCCGGCCTTTTCCATGAGTTGCTTGGAGGCGGCCTTCAGGCCCATGGCGCGGATGGCCGAGGGCGGCGGGCCGATGAAGACCAGGCCGGCATCGGCGCAGGCCTGGGCGAACTCCTCGTTCTCGCTGAGAAAGCCGTAGCCCGGGTGGATGGCCTCGGCGCCCGTGGCCTTGGCGGCTTCCAGGATGCGCTCCCAGCGCAGATAGCTGTCCTTGGGTGCGCTGCCGCCGATGTGCACGGCCTCGTCGCAGGCCTGCACATGCTTGGCGCGGGCATCGGCGTCCGAGTACACGGCCACCGTGCGCACGCCCATGCGGCGGGCGGAAGCCGCGACGCGGCAGGCGATTTCACCGCGGTTGGCGATCAGGATCTTCTTGAACATGCGTTATCTCCAGTGTTTTCTCTGCAGCCCCGGTCATCAGGCGACCGGCGGCTATGGTTTTTGATCCATCGCGGGCGCCCCGCCGAACAGCGCACGCAGGCGCTGCACCACGGCCTTGAGAAAGCGCCACAGCGCCCAGGTCAGCAGCCACATTGCGATGACCACGACCAGCAGCACGGCAGCGAAGGCCAGCGGATGCGTGAGCGCCAGCCAGATCGCGCCCACCGAGGCGCCGTCTTCCACCAGGCTGGCGCCCACGTTGGAAAACGGCTCGGGCGAGGTGTTGATGGCCGCGCGCGCCGTGCTCTTGGCCACCTGGCTGGACAGGGCCAGCGAGCCGCCCATGAGGGCCGCCATGGTGGCCATGGTCGCGCTGTCGGCGCCGAAGACGCCGGCCGCCAGTGCCGCGCCCGCAGGGATGCGGATCACGCTTTGCAGCAGGTCCCAGACCGAGTCCACGCCGGGAATCTTGTCGGCGAAGAACTCCACGAACAGCAGCGCGCCGCTGGCGAACAGCAGGGCCGGATGCTCCAGCACATGCAGCCCGCCCGGCAGCGCCACCCAGCCCAGCGCCCCCAGCAGCCCGGTCACGAAGACCACGGCATAGAGCCGGAAGCCGCTGGCCCAGCCCAGTGCGGCGGCCAGCGCCAGCAGGCCGGCCATGTCCATGCCGCTGGCGGCCTGGCCCACGCGCTCGGCCACCTCGCCGGCCGCCTCGCTGACCGTGTGGTGCACGGCCGGGCCCGGGTACAGGCCCACGGACTGCAGCCACTGGACGAGGGAGTCGGTCAGGGTGCTCATGGCGTTGGCTCGGTGATGGTTCGGCGGACAGGCAGCCTGCGCGTATCAGGCCAGCCAGGCCGGCTTGCGCTTTTGCAGGAAGGCCTGCACGCCCTCCTTGCCTTCGGCGCTGGCGCGGATGTCGGCAATGCCCTCCACGGTGGCGGCGATCAGTTGCTCGTCGATGTCGCGCCCGGCCACCTCGATCACCAGTCGCTTGCAGGCGCGGGCGGCCGCCGGTCCGGCACTGACCAGGTGCTTGAGCAGGCCGTCCACGGCGTTGTCCAGCTCGTCGGCCGGCACCACGCGGTGGACGAAGCCGATGCGCAGCGCCTCGGCCGCGTCGAAGCGCTCGCCGGTCAGGAAGTAGCGGTGGGCCGCGCGCGCGCCCATGGCACGGATCACGTAGGGGCTGATGGTGGCGGGGATCAGGCCGATCTTGACCTCGGACAGGCAAAAGCCCGCGCCCTCGGCGGCCACGGCCATGTCGCAGGCCGCGACCAGGCCCATGCCGCCCGCATAGACGTCGCCCTGCACGCGCGCGATGGTGGGTTGCGGGCATTCGTAGATCACGCGCAGCATCTCGGCCAGCAGGCCGGCGTCCTCGCGGTTCTCGTCACGCGAGTAGTCGGCCATGCGGCGCATCCAGTTGAGGTTGGCGCCTGCGCAGAAGGCCGGGCCCTCGGCGGCCAGCACCACGGCGCGCACGTCGCTGCGCTTGCCCACGGTGCGGAAGGCCTGGGTGATGTCGGCGATGACCTCGTCGCTGAAGGCATTGCGCACCTCGGGCTGGGTCAGCGTGATGGTGGCCAGGTGGCCCTGGAATTCGAGGGTCAGTGCGGTGGTTTTCATGGGTTGCCTCGCTGCGATGGAAGAACGGCCGCCGTCACATGCGGAACACGCCGAAGCGCGTGTCCTCGATGGGCGCATTGCGCGTGGCCGCCAGGCCCAGCGCCAGCACGCGGCGCGTGTCGGCGGGGTCGATGACGCCATCGTCCCACAGGCGCGCCGTCGCGTAATAGGGGTGGCCCTGATCCTCGTACTGCTGGCGGATGGGGGCCTTGAAGGCCTCCTCCTCCTCGGCCGTCCACTGGCCGCCCTTGGCCTCGATGCCGTCGCGCTTGACGGTGGCCAGCACGCTGGCCGCCTGCTCGCCGCCCATGACCGAGATGCGCGCGTTGGGCCACATCCACAGGAAGCGCGGCGAGTAGGCGCGGCCGCACATGCCGTAGTTGCCCGCGCCGAAGGAGCCGCCGATGATGATGGTGAACTTCGGCACGGCCGCCGTGGCCACGGCCGTGACCAGCTTGGCGCCGTGGCGGGCAATGCCCTCGTTCTCGTACTTGCGGCCCACCATGAAGCCGGTGATGTTCTGCAGGAAGACCAGCGGGATCTTGCGCTGGCAGCACAGCTCGATGAAGTGCGCGCCCTTGACGGCCGACTCGCTGAACAGGATGCCGTTGTTGGCGATGATGCCCACCTGCATGCCCTCGATGCGCGCAAAGCCGCAGACCAGGGTGGCGCCGAAGCGGGCCTTGAACTCGTCGAAGCGGCTGCCGTCCACCACGCGGGCGATGATCTCGCGCACGTCGAAGGGCTTGCGCGTGTCCACGGGGATGACGCCGTACAGTTCGCCGCCGTCGAACAGCGGGGCCTCGGGCGGCAGGTCGCCGGCCGATGGCTGCTTGGCGTGGTTGAGGTTGGCCACGGCCTGGCGCGCCAGCGCCAGCGCATGGGTGTCGTTGTGGGCCAGGTGGTCGGCCACGCCCGACAGGCGCGTGTGCACGTCGCCGCCGCCCAGGTCCTCGGCGCTGACCACCTCGCCCGTGGCGGCCTTCACCAGCGGCGGGCCGCCCAGGAAGATGGTGCCCTGGTTCTTGACGATGATGGACTCGTCGCTCATGGCCGGCACATAGGCACCGCCGGCCGTGCACGAGCCCATGACCACGGCGATCTGGGCAATGCCCTGGGCGCTCATGTTGGCCTGGTTGAAGAAGATGCGGCCGAAGTGCTCGCGGTCGGGAAACACATCGTCCTGGTTGGGCAGGTTGGCGCCGCCCGAGTCCACCAGGTAGATGCAGGGCAGCCGGTTCTGCGCGGCGATCTCCTGGGCGCGCAGGTGCTTCTTCACCGTCATCGGGTAGTAGGTGCCGCCCTTCACCGTGGCGTCGTTGCACACGATCATGCAGTCCACGCCGCTCACGCGGCCGATGCCGGCGATCAGGCCCGCGCCGGGCGCGTCGTTGCGGTACATGTTGAGCGCGGCCAGCGGCGCGATCTCCAGGAAGGGCGTGCCCGGGTCCAGCAGCATGGCCACGCGCTCGCGTGGCAGCAGCTTGCCGCGCGCCACGTGCTTGGCGCGCGCGGCCTCGCCGCCGCCTTCGGCGACCTTGGCCACCTGGGCCTGCAGGTCCTCGACCACGGCGCGCATGGCCGCGGCATTGGCCAGGAAGTCCGCCGAACGCGGATTGAGTTGGGTGCCCAGAATGCTCATGTGTGGCCTCTTCTTGTGTTTGCCCGATGCGGGCGCTTGGTTTTTCCGAATGTCTCGCAAGAAACGGTGGACCAGGCTAGGGACAATGCCGCATGCACACCGTTGAAATCGTCTTGCTCGTCCTGCTGCTGGGGGCGCTGACGGGCATCGCCGCACGCTACGTGCGCGCCATTCCGCTGCCGCTGATACAGATCACGCTGGGGGCGCTGATGGCCTGGCCGCAGAAGGGCCTGCACATCGCCTTCGATCCCGAGCTGTTCCTGCTGCTGTTCATCCCACCGCTGCTGTTCGCCGACGGCTGGCGCATTCCGAAGCGCGAATTCTTCTCGCTGTACCGCCCCATCCTGCGTCTGGCCCTGGGCCTGGTGCTGTTCACGGTGGTGGGGCTGGGCTGGCTGATCCACTGGCTGGTGCCCGGCATGCCGCTGACCGTGGCCTTCGCGCTGGCCGCCGTGGTCTCGCCCACCGATGCCGTGGCCGTCTCGGCCATCACGCGCAACCTGGGCATGCCCGAGAAGACCATGCACATCCTCGAGGGCGAATCGCTGCTCAACGATGCCTCGGGCCTGGTGGCGCTGAAGTTCGCCATCGCCGCCACGCTGACCGGCCTGTTCTCGTGGACCGAGGTGGCCAAGGAGTTCCTGTGGATGGCCCTGGGCGGCCTGGGCGTGGGCACGCTGATCGGCTGGGGCTTTTCCTATGCGCGCAGCACCATCACGCGGCGCCTGGGCGACGTGGCGGCCACGCAGATGGTGCTGCTGCTGATCCTGCTGCCGTTCGCCGCCTACATCGTGGGCGAGAAGATCGGCGTGTCGGGCATCCTGTCGGCCGTGGCCGCGGGCATCGCCACCAACTTCGCCGATCTGGAGCGCAGCAGCTACATCAGCGAGCGGCTGCAGACCGAGGGCACCTGGAGCATGGTCGAGGCCTCGTTCAACGGCGCCATCTTCCTGCTGCTGGGCCTGCAGCTGCCCTCCATCATCGGCGTGACGCTGCACGAGGCGGGCAGCGACTGGTGGGTGCTGGTGGGCTATGTGGCCATCATCTCCAGCGCGCTGCTGCTGATGCGCTGGATCTGGCTGACGCTGGGCGTGCAGGGCAGCCTGGTGCGCGCCCACCACCAGGGCAAGATGGCCGAGCGGCCTTCCCACCTGCTGAACCTGGCCACCACCATGGCCGGCATCCGCGGCGCGGTGACCCTGGCCGGCGCGCTGTCCGTTCCCATGCTGCTGAACAACGGCCAGCCCTTCCCCGGCCGCGAGATGCTGGTCTTCCTGGCCACGGGCACCATCCTCTTCACCCTGGTGCTGGGCAGCGTCGCCCTGCCGCTGATCCTGCGCCGCATGCCCCAGCCCGGCGAATCGCCCACGGTGCGCGAGGAGCGCCTGGCGCGCGTGGCCGCCTGCCAGGCGGCCATCGGCGGACTGACGCTCAGCGAGGAGGACATCCAGGGCCACGCCCCCGAATGGGTAGCCATGCACCAGGAGGTCATGGGCCACCTGACCCAGGAGTACCGCAACCGCGTGCAGCTGCTGGACGACGGCAGCGGAACGGCCTCCAGCATCGAGATCCAGCGCGAGGCGCCCGAGGTCGTGCGCCAGCGCAAGCTGCGCTACCTGCTGGAGATCGAGCTGCGCCTGCGCTGCATCCACCAGGAGCGCGACGCGCTCTATGCCGAGCGCCAGGCCCACCGCATCAACGACGAGTCGCTGCGCCACCTGGTCAGCGAGCTGGACATGCAGGAGGTCTCGCTGCGCAAGCGCCTGGTCGTGGCCCGGCGCGCAGCGGCCTCGGCCGTGGCTGCGCCCGAGAGCGGAACGCCCTAGGCGGTACGCGGGGGACAGCGGGCAACGGCGCATGGAAGCGGACCTCAGGCGGTCCTGGCGGGGCGCAGATCCAGCATGGCGATCATCTCGTCGCGGATCTTGAACTTCTGGATCTTGCCGGTCACCGTCATCGGGAAGGCCTCGACGAAGCGGATGTAGCGCGGCACCTTGTAGTGGGCGATCCGGCCCTTGCAGAAGTCGCGCACGCTGTCTTCGGTCAGCGCCTGGCCGGGCTTGGCGATGATCCAGGCGCACAGCTCCTCGCCATAGCGCACGTCGGGCACCCCGACGACCTGCACGTCCTGCACCTGCGGGTGGCGGTAGAGGAATTCCTCGATCTCGCGCGGGTAGATGTTCTCGCCACCGCGGATCACCATGTCCTTGATGCGGCCGACGATGTTGACGTAGCCCTCGGCGTCCATGGTGGCCAGGTCGCCGGTGTGCATCCAGGCCTCGTCGTCGATGGCTTCTCGCGTGCGGGCCTCGTCACCCCAGTAGCCGTGCATGACCGAGTAGCCGCGCGTGCACAGCTCGCCCGAGATGCCGGGCGCCACGGTCTGCCCCGTGGCAGGATCGACGATCTTGACCTCCAGGTGCGGCTGCACCTTGCCCACGGTGGACACGCGCCGCTCAAGGGGCGTGCCGGCATCGCTCTGGCAACTGACCGGACTGGTCTCGGTCATGCCGTAGGCGATGGTGATCTCGGACAGGTGCATGTCGCTGACCACGCGCTTCATCACCTCGATGGGGCAGGGCGATCCGGCCATGATGCCGGTGCGCAGCGTGCTCAGGTCGAACTCGCCGAAGCGCGGATGGTCGAGTTCGGCGATGAACATCGTGGGCACGCCGTGCAGGCCCGTGCAGCGCTCGGCCTGCACGGTCTCCAGCACCAGCAGCGGATCGAATCCGTCATTCGGGTAGACGATGGTCGAGCCATGCGTGAAGCAGGCCAGGTTGCCCAGCACCATGCCGAAGCAGTGGTACAGCGGCACGGGAATGCACAGCCGGTCCTCCGGCGTGAGCCGCATGCACTCGCCGATGAAGAAGCCGTTGTTCAGGATGTTGCGGTGGGTCAGCGTGGCCCCCTTGGGAAAGCCCGTGGTGCCGCTGGTGAACTGGATGTTGATGGGGTCGGTATTCTTGAGCGTGGCGGCCACGGCGTCGATGCGCGCATCCTGCGCATCGCCGCGCGCCAGCAGGCCGGAAAAGCGCAGCATGCCGGGCTGCTCGGCGCCCTGCCCTGCCACGTCGATCCAGACCACGCTGCGCAGTCCGGGCAGGCGCGCCGCCTGCAGGTGGCCCGGCTCGGCCGTGGCCAGTTCGGGCGCCAGTTCGCGCAGCATGCCCAGGTAGTCGCTGGTCTTGAACTGCGCCATGGTCACCAGGGCCTTGCAGCCGACCTTGTTGAGCGCGTACTCGACCTCCGAGGTCCGGTAGGCCGGATTGATGTTGACCAGCACGAGTCCGACCTGGGCCGTGGCCAGCTGCATCAGCACCCATTCGGCATTGTTGTGCGACCAGATGCCGATGCGGTCGCCCTTGTCCAGCCCAAGGCCCAGCAGCGCACTGGCCAGCCTGCGCGCCTCGGCGTGCAACTGGGCATAGCTGTAGCGCAGGCCCTGGTGGCGGCTGACCAGCGCATCGCGCTGCGGCTGGCGGGCAGCCATGCCGGCGAAGAAATCGCCGATGGTCTGCTCGATCAGCGGCACATCGGTGCGGCCTTGGGCATGGCTGGAAGCGAGCGGGGCGTTCTGGGCGGGCATGCGTTGTCTCCTCGGTTGGCGGCGCGTGCGGGCCGGCCGGGCCGGCATGGCAGCTGTTGCGTGGCAGCATAAGGGCCAACCCCGATCAGAACAGGCCACGAAGGTTGCAATAATTGCCAGCATGTTCACCCCTTCGCTGGTCAAGACCCCCCTGCCCCAGGCCGCCGCGACCATGGCCGACGCACACCCAGCTGTCACGCCCATGGCCTTTGTCCAAGCCATCATGCTGGCCTATGAGCGCCGAGGTCTCAGCGCCCTTGGCGCACTGGAGAAGGCACAAATCACGCCAGATTCCGTCACCGATGCCACACAATGCATCACGGCACTGCAGATGGAGGCTCTGTCGGACGCCGCCATGCGCGAACTCGACGACGAGGCCCTGGGCTGGTTCTCGCGGCGTCTGCCCTGGGGCAGCTACGGCATGCTGGCGCGCGCCAGCATGGGCAGCGAGCAGTTGGGCCTGGCACTGGCACGCTGGTGCCGCCACCACGGACTGCTGGCCGACGACATCCGCCTGAGCCTGGTGCAGGAAAACGGCATCGCCACGCTGGCCATCGAGGAGCTGGCCGGGCTGGGCGCCATGCGCGAATTCTGCCTGCTGTCGGTGCTGCGCAACATCCACGGACTGGCCAGCTGGCTCATCGACGAGCCGCTGCCGCTGCTGCGCGCCAGCTTTCCCTTCGATCCACCGCCGCATGCGGCTGTCTACGCCTTGCTGTTTCCGCCCGGCGAGGTGGAGTTTGGCGCGGCACGGGCCAGCCTGCGCTTTGATGCACGCTTTCTCGAGATGCCCCTGGCACGCGACGAGGCCGCCCTCAAGCGCATGCTGCAGCGCGCCCTGCCCCTGCAGGTCCGCCCCTATCGGCGCGAACGCCAGCTGGTGCAGCGCGTGCGCCAACTGCTGGCGGCCGACGCCGAATGCCTGCAGACCGCCGATACGCTGGCGCGCCAGCTGCACCTGTCGCAGCGCAGCCTGCACCGCCAGCTCAAGGAGGAAGGCGCCTCGCTGCAATCGCTCAAGGACGAGGTGCGCCGCGAGCGCGCCATCGCCCTGCTGCTGCGCACCAGCCGCCCCATCAAGCGCATCGCCCAGTCCTGCGGCTTCCTCAACGACAAGAGCTTCATCCGCGCCTTCCGGCTGTGGACAGGGCTGTCGCCTTCGGAGTTCCGAAAGAGCGCGCGCACGCGGCCTGATTGAGACAGGGATGATCCTGGCGCCGACACCTGGCGCGATTTGCATCCTGCGCGACAGCCGCCGTCCGCCGATCTGCCATAGGCTGTGCGCATGCACCACCTACACCACTGCGTCAGCGCGCGCTCGTTCCGCGCGCTGTGGATGCTCGAAGAGCTGCGGCTGCCCTACCAGCTGCACATGCTGCCGTTTCCACCACGCGTGCTGCAGCGCAGCTACCTGGAACTCAACCCGTTGGGCACGGTGCCGCTGCTGTGCCATGGCGAGGCCAGGCTGACGGAGTCGGCGGCCATCTGCGAGTACCTGGCGGCCCTGCATCCCGAGGCAGGCCTGTCGGTGGGCCCGCAGGAGGCGGGCTTCGCGGACTACCTCAACTGGCTGCACCGCAGCGATGCCACGCTGACTTTCCCCCAGACCCTGGTACTGCGCTATCTGCACCAGGAGCCGCCCGAGCGGCGCCAGCCGCAGGTGGCACAGGACTACCAGCGGTGGTTCCTGGCGCGGCTGCGCTGCGTGGAGGCCGCCACGGCACAGCAGGAATGGCTGTGCGCAGGCCGCTTCACGGCGGCCGACGTGGCCGTGGGCTATGCGTTGATGCTGGCGGCCTATCTGGACATGGCCGGGCAGTGGGGTCCCGCCACCCAGGCCTACTGGCAGCGCCTGCAGCAGCGCCCGGCTTTCCAGAGGGCCTTGCAGTCGGAGCAGCAGGCCGCGCGTGAACAGGGCGTGCAAGCCAGCCCCTCGCCACAGCTGCGCGACTGAATCAGTCCTGTGCCCGGCCGATGGCCCGCAGCATGCCGGGCAGCCCGCCCATGTCGCCAAACACGCAGCTGGCACCGGCTTCGAGCAGTTGCTCGGCCGAGGCATGGCCCTGGTCCGCGGGAAAGTAGCCCCAGACCGTGGCGCCCGCGGCCACGCCGGCCGTGACGCCGGTCACGGTGTCCTCGATGACCAGGCAGTTGCCGGGCTCCACACCCAGGGCCGCGGCGGCGGCCAGGTAGACATCGGGGAAAGGCTTGCTGCGCGGCAGCTCGTGGCCGCTGAAGACCCGGCCTTCGAAATACGGCGCCATGCCGGCCTGGGCCAGTTGCATCTCGACCTTGGCGCGGTCGGCACCGGAGGCGCAGGCGATGCGCCCGTTGCACAGCGCGTGGGATTCGCTGACGGCGGCCAGCGCGCCATCGATGGCCACCAGCTCGGCGCGTAGCGCGGCATTGCGGCGTTCGTAGAAGGAGGCCATCCATGCGTCGGTCAGCGGCCTGCCGGTGCGTGCCTCGATCAGCGCCGCCTGGCTGCGCACGGTCTTGCCGATGAACTCGCGCAGGCATTCCTCGGTGGAGATGGGCCAGCCCGATTCATTGAGCATGGTGCATAGCACGCGGTTGGTGATGGATTCGCTGTCGACGAGCACGCCGTCGCAGTCGAAGAGCACGGCCTCGAAAGCAGTCATGGGATAGGTTCTCTGTACAAACTGCACAAGGGCGCCCGAAGGCGCCCCTGCTGCACAATGGGCCGGATTATGCGCCGCCCGCGCAACCCTGCGCTGTGCTCAGGGGAAGGAGGCACCGGCCAGCGGATGCACCATGCGCTTGACGTTGCGCACCGAGATCGCGTGGAACTGGCCGTCGTCGGTGACCACGTCGCCGAAGGCGAAGAAGCCTTCGGCCGCATTGCGGTTGAACTGGGCCAGGCGCTGCGCGAGGCTGGCGCTGCTGGAGACCGGCTCGACACGGTACTCGATGGCGCCCTGCTGGTCCCCGCTCTTTTCATACAGCTGCACGCCCTCGGTGTTGCCGCGCAGCACCAGGGCACCGCGCAGCAGGTGGCCCTTGGCGCCCATTTCATCGAGGCGCTGCTTCAAGGCCGCGCCGCTGGCCATGCCGAAGGGCGCGGCCAGCGCGAACACCGCGTACTCGAAGGCCGGGGCCCTGGAGTCCTTGACGTAGAGGTTGAACATGTCGTTGCCCGAGACCAGCGGACCCGTGTAGCGAAAGCCCCGGCCGCTCATCTCGGCCAGTTGCTGCGTGAAGCCCGTCGTGTCCAGCGCGCCCACGGCAGGGCGCGTTTCGTAGCTGTAGGTGGAGCCCGCGGTGGCACTGCGCACATAGAGGTTGCGCAGTTCCTGCGTGCTGTCCGGGAACGCCATGCCCGACTTGTACAGATAGCCTTGTGCGCCCTGCTGGTTGAGTTGCGCCACCAGGGCCGAGACACCGGCCACGTCGCCCACCATGCGGTAGTCCAGGCGGACTCCGGCATGGGCCGTGTCGCTGACGTAGAAGTCACCCATGGGAGCGGGGAAGCTGGCACCGCCCGAAGCCAGCGTATAGGTGAAGGCATAGCCTTGCGCACCCAGCGCATTCATGGCGGACAGGGCCGCATCGAAGCTCCCGGCCGCCGTCTCCATGCGGTACTGGCCGGTCACCGGGGTTGGCGTGCCACCGCCGGGGTTGCCGGGAGTGCCCGGATCGCCGCCACCCGGCTCACCCCCGCCACCACCTCCGCCTCCGCCGCAAGCGGCCAGGCTTCCCAAAAGCAGCAACGCCGCACTGCGGCGCGTCAGCTGAACCATCGTCATGACTATCTCCCCTTCCTGTTGCATGCCTGCCCGTTCCGTCGCGGAATCTCTGGGCAACGGCGGCGATTGTGGGCAGGGTGCCCACATCTGGTTACCCCCCGGCCGGGGGGTAATCGTTACGATGTGCGCGAGGTGTATCCGGGCGCTGCCGGCGCTTTCCCTGTTCCGATACGCCGCGCGGACAATGCACAGCCACGTTCTTCTGACCGAATCCTCCTGCCTCCAGCCCGGACCCTACGCCCTGGTGGTCGATGACCACCCGCTGACCGCCATGGGTGTGTCCCAGTTCCTGAAACAATTCGGCATGGCCGAGGTCCACACCGTGGCCGATGCGGCCGAGGCCAGGCAATGCCTTGCCGCCAAGGGAGCGCCGCGTCTGGCCGTCGTGGATTTCTGGCTGGCCGATGCTGCGGGGACCGAGGTGGTGCAGGACATCCGCGCGCGCGCCCCGGGTTGCTGCGTGCTCATGACCAGTGGCGATCCGCATGGCGCCGTCGCCCTCAAGGCGCGTGCGGCCGGTGCCGACGGCTTTGTCCTCAAGGCCCGGCCACCCCAGGTGCTGGAGCAGGCGCTGGCCAGCCTGCTGCGTGGCGAGCCCTGGTTCGACAGCGCCGCACTGGCACCCCAGCCCCCTGGCGGCACCCATGCCATCCGCATGACGGCGGCGGAGCTGGGCCTCACGCCCCGCCAGGCCCAGGTGCTGGACCTGGTGCTGCGCGGCCTGCCCAACCCTCGCATCGCCCAGCTGCTGCACCTGTCCCCGCACACCGTCAAGGAGCATGTGGCGGGCGCGTTGCAGCGCCTGGGCGTGAAAAGCCGCATCGATGCCATCACGCGCATGCAGGGCATCGCGCTGGAGCTGTCACCCTGCGTGCCTGCGACGGATACGGTTCAGCCTCCCGCCCCGGACAGGCTGCGCTGCAGCACGGCCAGCAGCGCCTGCGGCGCCACGGGTTTGCGCAACAGCAGGTAGCCCAGCTCCTGGGCCTGCTCCAGCAGCGCGGGCGATGGCTCTGCGCTGAGCAGGGCTCCTGCGGCCCGCGGTGCCTTCGCCAGCGCGGACTGCAGCAGCACGAAGCCGTCTTCACCACCGGCCAGCCGGTGGCCGCAGAGCATGAAGTCCGGATGCCGGCCCGCCCGCTGCCAGGCGTCGACCTGACGGCCCGAGTCGGCCACCTCCACCTGCAGGCCCCAATCGCGCAGCAGGCCGGCCAGGGCCTGCGCCGCCGGCGCATCGCCATCGACCACCCAGCAAAGGCCTTGCAGTGCGGGACGTTGCGGCTCCGCGCCAGCCACCCGTGCCGGGGTCGGTTCGTGCCGCACATTGAGGCTGGGCGGCAGCTGCAACCAGAAGCAGGAACCCCGCCCCGGCGTGGACAGCAAGCCATGCTCCAGCCCCATGCGCCGGGCCGCGGCAGCCACGACGGCCAGGCCCAGGCCCTGGCTCGTCACGCCAGGCGGCGCGCCGCGCCGGGCCTCCCACCCCGTACGGGCGCGAAAGTGGGGGGCGAACACATGGGGCCGGTCCTCGGCGGCAATGCCCAGTCCAGTATCCCAGACCTCGATGCGCCAGCCGCCCGCGCGCACGCGGGCAGCAAGCAACACGCCGCCCTGCGGGGTATAGCGCAGGGCGTTGTGCAGCAGGTTGAACACCATCTGCCGCATCAATGCCTCATCGACGCGCACATGGCTTGCCATGCCACGGGCCACGCGCCAGCGCAGCGCCAGCCCGCGCTGGCCGGCCTCCGCCGCGAAGAGCCGGGCCGCATCGCCCAGCAGGATGCCCAGGTCCACCACCTGCATGCGCAACTCCCAGCCCCCGCTTTCCAGGCGGGAGAGGTCCAGCAGGTCGTTGCACATGGTGCCCAGGGAGTGGGCGCAGGCCTGGGCATCGTCGAGCACGCGGGCCAGCGCACCGTCGGCATTGCGCTGGCGGGCGGTCTCCACCAGCAGGCCCAGGGCGTGCAGCGGCTGGCGCAGGTCATGGCTGGCAGCCGCCAGGAAGCGGCTCTTGGCCTCCAGCGCCTGCTCGGCCTGTTCCTTGGCCGCGAGATAGCGCTCGGCCAGCAACTGGCGTTCGCGCTCCTGGGTCCATTGCTGGAGCATGAGCTGGCGCGCCCCCCACGCATGGCGCACGATGATGGCGCCATAGAGCATCAGCAGCGCCAGCAGGTAGGGCCCCCTGTGCGGGAAGTACCAGGCCACGGCCAGCAGCATGGCGCCGAACAGCACCGCGAAGAATCGCCAGAACAAGGCCGCGGCCGGGGCCAGGAACATGGCGGCGGAAGCCACCACCGCGCAGAGCACGAGATAGATGAACAGGCGCAGCTCATGGTCACCCGCGTGGGTGAGCGGGATGACCAGCGCCCAGGCGCCTGCATTGAGCAGGGCCATGCGGCCCATCATCCGTTCCCAGAGCGCCAGCTGCACGTACAGCTGCGATGGCACCGGCACCGCCGTGCACAGGTCCCGTCGCAGCCGGCGCCGCAGCACCACGAAAACGCAGGCGATGAGCGCCATGCCCAGCCACCACAGCAGCAACGGCACCTGGAACACGCCCGTTTCCCGCCGCTGCAGCCAGACCAAGACACCGGGAATGACGAGGGCCGCCACCTCGGACGAGCCACGCGATGCGATGGACAGCAGCAGCCGCTGGCGCTGCTGGAGCCGCCACAGCGGACCGCCGCTGCCGCCCTGCGGCTCAGAACTGATCGCCATCCAGATAGGACCAGCGCCCGCCTTCGAAAATGAAACGGCTGCGCTCGTGCAGGCGCACGGCGCGCCCGGCGATACGGTAGCGCGCGATGAACTCCACCTCGGCACGGCCTTCACCCGTCTCGCGGAAGTCCTTGACGGTGAGGCCCAGCCATTTGGCCCCTGGCTCGAACTCCAGCGCAGCCGGCCGGTGGCCTGGATGCCAGGTGGCCAGCAGATAGGGCGCATCCTCGCACACGAAGGCGCTGTAGCGCGAGCGCATCAGCGCCTCGGCATCGGGGGCGGGACAGTCGTCGAAATGGCCCAGGAAGCGACCGCAGCAGGCCTCGAAGGCCAGGCCTCGGCCCTTGGCATCCTGGCGACCGCAGGGGCAGACACCGCTCATGGCGGCATTCCCGGCGACGGAACGGTGATGGAGCATGTCAGTCGCGGCCGCTTTGGAGCGACCGGGTTCTTGATGGAGGACAGGCGGGCCATGATACTGACCCCAGGCCTGCCGGCCTGTAAGGAGAGGCCATGTTTTCCATGTCGGTCCCGTGGTGGGAGTTCGTGCTGCGCGGCGTCGCCGTCTATCTGTTCCTGCTGGTATTCCTGCGGCTGACGGGTCGGCGCCAGACAGGCCAGTACGCGCCCTTCGACCTGGTACTGCTGCTCATCCTGTCGAATGCCGTGCAGAACTCCATGAATGCCGGCGACAACTCGCTGATCGGCGGCATGGTGTCGGCGTCCACGCTGATCCTGTGCCACTGGCTGCTGTCCTGGCTGAGCTTCCGCTTTCCCATGCTGGAGCGGCTCATCGACGGCAAGGCACAGGCCCTGATCTCCGACGGCCACCTGAACAAGGACCTGATGCGCCGCGAGCGCCTCACGCGCGACGATATCGAGGCCGCGCTGCGTGCAGGCGGTTGCCTGCACCTGCGCGAGGTGGAGCGCGCCACGCTGGAGACCGACGGCAGCATCACCATCGTGCTGCGCCGCCGCGACAGCGACAACGAGGGCGATCCGCCAGTGTGAGCCTCAGTCGAGCTGGGACAGGAAGCGCTCGATGGCCAGGTTCACCGGCTCGGGATGGGTCAGGTTGGCCGCGTGGCCAGCCCCCGGCACTTCCACCCATTGCGCATGGGGCAGGCCCTGGGCCATGGCACGCGCACGGTCGGGCGTGATGGCGACGTCCTGCGCGCCATGGATGACCAGGGCCGGCACCTGGATGCCGGGCAGGCGCGGGCTGATGTCATCGCGCTGGGCCAGCGCCAGGAAGCTCTGGCCCAGGTTGATGGGGGTTGCCTTTTTCCACCGGGCGCGCCAGGCCGCGGCGCCACTCCAGCCCTGACCCAGGATGGTGTGCTCCACGGTGGCTGCCATGTCGTCGCTGAGGCCGTGCTCCATCCAGGCCCTCAGCAGGGCCTCGTGGTGGGGCATCTGTTCGGGGTCCTCGAGCATGGCCTGGGTGTCGATCAGCACCAGCGCGCGCACCACTTGCGGGTGGATGAGCGCACAGCGTAGCGAGAGATAGCCCCCCTGCGACATGCCCACCAGCACGGCGCGCTCCACGCCCAGGTGGGCCAGCAATGCAGCCAGATCGTCCGCCGAGTCGTAGTAGTCGAAGGGGGCGCAATGCACGGGATCCGCCGTCTGGCCATGGCCACGCTCGTCCCAGCTGATGCAGCGAAAGCGCCCCTGCAATGCCTGGACCTGGGGCGCGAACATGGTGTGGTCCATGAGCAGCCCATGCGAGAACACCAGCGCCGGGCCACGCCCTCCGGTGTCCTCGTAATACAGGTTCTGGCCGTTGACGGAAGCAAAGGGCATGTCGGGATCTCCTGCAAAGGTGGTCACAAACCTGCCGCCCCCCGGGTGCCTGCCTCTGCCGGGCAACGGGGAGCAGCCATGCTCCATGCTAAGCCCTGCAGGTGACAGGACCATCCGGCGCGACCCGCAGGGCCCCGGTGTGGAATCAGGCGAGGGCCCGCTGGATGAGGATTTTCTGCACGTCGCTCGTGCCCTCATAGATCTGGCAGACGCGTACGTCGCGGTAGATGCGCTCCACGGGGAAGTCGCTGACCACGCCATAGCCGCCCAGGGTCTGGATGGCGGCGCTGCATACCCGTTCGGCCATCTCGCTGGCGAACAGCTTGGCCATGGCCGCCTCCTTCAGGCAAGGCCGGCCGGCATCGCGCAGGCTGGCCGCATGCCAGATCAGCTGGCGAGCGGCCTCGATCTGCGTGGCACAGTCGGCCAGGCGAAAGCCCACGGCCTGGTGGTTGAAGATGGGCTGACCGAAGCTCTCGCGCTCCTTGGCGTACTGCAGCGCGCACTCGAAGGCGGCACGCGCCATGCCCACGCTTTGCGCCGCGATGCCGATGCGCCCGCCCTCCAGCGCCGACAGCGCGATCTTGTAGCCTTCGCCCTCGGCCCCGATCCGGTTGGCGGCCGGGATGCGGCAGTCCTCGAACTGTATCTGTGCCGTGTCCGAGCTGTGCTGGCCCAGCTTGTCCTCCAGGCGCAACACCTGGTAGCCGGGCGCGGAGGTGGGCACGATGAAGGCGCTCATGCCCTTCTTGCCGGCGGCCTTGTCGGTGACGGCGATGACGATGGCCACGTCGCCGTTCTTGCCGCTGGTGATGAATTGCTTGACGCCGTTGATGACGTAGCCATCGCCGTCGCGATCGCGTGTCGCCGTGGTGCGCAGCGCGGAGGCGTCCGAGCCCACATGCGGCTCGGTCAGGCAGAAGGCACCCAGCATCTGGCCGCGCGCCAGCGGCGCCAGCCATTGCTGCTTCTGCGCCTCGCTGCCGTAGCGCATGAGGATGGCGTTGACGGGGCAGTTGGTGACGCTGATGACGGTGCTGGTGCCGCCGTCGCCGGCCGCGATCTCCTCCAGCACCAGGGCCAGGCTCAGGTAGTCCAGGCCTGCGCCGCCGTATTCCTCCGGCACGCAGATGCCGTAGGCGCCCAGCGCGGCCAGGCCCTGGTGCACGTTCCTGGGAAAGTGGTGCTCCTTGTCCCAGCGCGCGGCATGGGGGGTGATCTCGGTGCGCACGAAGTCGCGCACCGCGTCGCGGATCATTTCCTGGTCTGCGTTGAGCAGCATGTGTCTGTCTCCTGTCTTTTCTGTCGTTGTCTCTGTTGTCTTGTGCGGACTACCAGTCCATGCGCTGCCCGTCGTGCCGCAGCATGCGCCCCCTGTCGGCCGCAGTGACGCCGGCCAGCGTCCGGATCAGGCCCTGCACGCTTTGCTCCACGGTGAAGGTGGCATGCGCGCCGCCCATGTCGGTCTGCACCCAGCCCGGGTCCAGCGCCACCACGGCAGCACCCGGCCACTGCGGCTGGGCACTGACCACGACCATGTTGAGCGCCGCCTTGCTGACGCGGTAGAGCCAGGCGTCGGACTCGGCCCCGGCCAGCAGCGACATCTCGCTGGAGAACAGGCCGAAGACGCCGCCCGCGGCCTCCACCAGCGGCGCCACCTGGGGCAGCACCTGCATGGCGCCCAGCACATTGGTGTGCATGACGCGGTCGAACTGCTCGCGCGTGGGCGGCGTCGCCGCGCCATGCGCGTCCCAGAGGCCGGCCACGTACAGCGCCAGCGCGATCTTCTCGCCATCCAGTTGCCAGGCCAGGCCACTGACGCTGGCCGGATCGGCCACATCGACTTGCAGCACCTCGGCACCCGTGGCCTGCACGCGCTCGCGGTCGGCCGCGCTGCGCACCGTGGCGACCACGCGCCGGCCCTGAGCCACATAGGCCTGCGTCAATGCCAGACCCAGACCGCGCGAGGCCCCCATCACCAGTGTCAACGCCATGCCTGCATCCCTTCGTGTGGTGTTTGCGATCAGCGGCCCTGCTCGCCGGCGATCTGCTGCTCATAGCGCTGGACCATGGCCTCCTGCGTCTCCGTGGGAGCCGGCAGGCCGATCTGCTGGTGGATCATCTGGTTCATCGAGGGCATGACGTTGCGCGGCACCAGGGACTCCTGCTTCCAGAGCCGCGCACGCATCAGTGCCTTGCCGCAGTGCAGGTAGGCTTCATGCACCTGTATCTCGATGACGATCCTGGGCCGAAAACCCTCACTGGCGAACAGCGCCGTGTAGTGGGCCTCTTCGCGCAGCCTGGCCACGCCGTTGACGCGCAGCGTCTCGTCGAAGCCCGGCACCATGAACAGCAGGCCGATGCGCGGGTCGGCGATCAGGTTGCTGAAGCTGTCCAGCCGGTTGTTGCCACCGGAGTCGGGAATCAGCAGCGTCTGGTTGTCGGGCGCCTTGACGAAGCCCGGCTTTCCGCCGCGCGGCGAGGCATCCATCATCGTGCCCGCCGCTCCCCCCGTGGCCACGATGCACAGCGGCGACAGCGCGATGAAGCGCAGGCAATGCCGGTCCAGGTCCACCTGCTGCTTGAGCAGGGCCCTCTCGGCCGGCATCGCATAAAGGCTTCGCAACTGTTCTTCGCTGGTGATCATGGTCGGGATGGCTCCAAATGCAGACAGGAAGGACCGGTGTTCGCATGAAGACCGGCCTCGGCCGCAAGCTTAGACCAGTTCTATCGCCATGGCGGTTCCTTCGCCGCCACCTATGCACAATGTCGCCAGTCCGCGCTTGGCGCCACGCGCCTGCAAGGCATGCAGCAAGGTGACCAGGATGCGCGCACCACTGGCCCCGATGGGGTGGCCCAGCGCGCAGGCGCCACCGTTGACGTTGACCTTGTCACGCGGCACGCCCAGCTCGGCCATCAGCGCCATGGGCACGACGGCGAAGGCTTCGTTGACCTCCCACAGATCCACATCGCCAGCCGTCCAGCCGGCCTTCTTCAGCGCCTTTTGCGTGGCACCGACAGGGGCCGTGGTGAACCACTCGGGCTCCTGGGCATGCGTGGCATGGGCCACGATGCGCGCCAGCGGCTTGCAACCCAGTTCCCTGGCCGTGGATTCGCGCATCAGCACCAGGGCTGCCGCGCCGTCGTTGATGCTGGAGCTGGAAGCGGCCGTGATCGTGCCGTCCTTCTTGAAGGCGGGCTTGAGGCTGGAAATCTTGTCCAGCTTGGCCTTGGCCGGGCCTTCGTCGATGCTGACCGTGACATCGCCCTTGCGCGTGGACACGGTGACGGGCGTGATCTCGGCCTTGAAGGCGCCGCTCTCGGTCGCTGCCTGGGCGCGCTTGACGCTCTCGATGGCGTAGGCATCCTGCTGCTCGCGCGTGAAGTGGTATCTGGCGGCGCAGTCCTCGCCGAAGGTGCCCATGGAGCGGCCAGGCTCGTAGGCATCCTCCAGGCCGTCAAGCATCATGTGGTCATAGACCTTGTCGTGGCCCATGCGGTAGCCGCCGCGGCCCTTCTTGAGCAGGTAGGGCGCATTGGTCATGCTTTCCATGCCACCTGAGACGACCACGTCGCGGCTGCCCGCGACCAGCTGGTCATGGGCCAGGATGGTGGCCTCCATGCCGGCGCCGCACATCTTGGACAGGGTCACGGCGCCCGTGCTGCGCGGCAGCCCGCCCTTGAAGCCGGCCTGGCGTGCGGGCGCCTGGCCCTGGCCCGCCATCAGACAGTTGCCGAACAGCACTTCATCCACCTTTTCGGGAGCGACGCCGGCACGCTCCACGGCCGCCCGGATGGCCGCGCCGCCCAGATCATGGGCCGCGAGGTCGGCGAAGTCGCCCTGGAAGGCACCCATGGGGGTGCGGGCCGCGCCGACGATGACGATGGGGTCTTGCATTGCTCTATCTCCTTGGTTGTCGTGATGGTGAACGGGAAAAACGGGTCAGGCCAGCCAGCGGCTGCGCTCGTAGGGAAAGACATCATGTACGTGCCCTTCTCTGATGCGCTGCTGATGTGCCTGCCAGAAGGCAGGATCCAGCAGGTCCGCATGGTGGCGCATGAACACTTCGCGCACGGCGGGGTTGCCCAGCAGGAAGGGGGCGAAGGTTTCCGGAAAGACATCTCGCGGCCCCACCGGGTACCAGACCTCGCCGCTGAGTTCGTCTTCCTCGTTGCGTGGTGCGGGCACCTGGCGGAAATGGCAGTCGGTCAGGTATTCGATCTCGTCGTAGTCGTAGAACACCACCTTGCCGCCGCGCGTGATGCCGAAGTTCTTCCACAGCATGTCGCCCGGGAAGATATTGGCCGCGACCAGGTCCTTGATGGCATTGCCGTACTCGAGCACGGCGTTCTCCAGCGCCTGGCGCGGCGCCGGCAGGTCCAGGCCCGCGTCGAAGCATTCCTGCAGCAGGATGTTGAGCGGCACCATGCGCCGCTCGATGTAGAGGTGGGAGATGATGACCTCCTGCTGCCCGTCGCCATCGCGGTCGCTGATCTCCACCTGGCTGGGTGCATGCTCCAGGATCTCGGCGATCAGCGCTTCGGAAAAACGCTCGCGCGGAAAGGCCACCAGGCTGTACTCCAGCGTGTCGGCCATGCGCCCCACGCGGTCGTGCTGCTTGACCAGGCGGTACTTGGCCCTGACCTGCTCGCGGGTGATCTCCTTGGGCGCTGCGAAGCGGTCCTTGATCAGTTTGAACACATAGGGGAAGCTGGGCAGGTCGAAGACCAGCATGACCATGCCCTTGATGCCCGGGGCGATGCGGAACTGGTCGCGTGAATGGCGCAGATGGTGCAGGAAATCACGGTAGAACAGTGTCTTGCCCTGCTTGGCCAGGCCCAGGGCGTTGTACAGCTCGGCGCGCGGCTTGCGCGGCATGAGGCTGCGCAGGAACTGCACATAGGCGCTGGGCACATCGGTATCGACCATGAAGTAGGCACGTGCGAAGCTGAACAGGCCATGCAGGTCCTTCTCGCCGAACAGGGCCGCATGCAGCACCAGCTTGCCACCGTCGCCATGCAGGATGGGTACGGCCCAGGACAGCTCGACGAAGCCATTGATGACTTTGCCGACGATGTAGGCACCCTTGTTGCGGAAGAACAGGCTGGACAGCACCTGGATCTGGAAGTTGGCGTACAGGCGCATGGCCTGCAGCTGGGGCTCCAGCCGCTCGACCAGGCGCGCGATGTCACGATCGAGGTCCTCGAACGGGCGCTGCAGCGCGAACTGCTCGACGACCTCACGCAAGGTCTGCGGCAGTGTCTCTCGCGTAGGGTAGAAAGCCAGGTAGGCAGGGCGCGCCGTCGGATCCTGGTTCTCTATGTATTCCGTGCTCACGGCTGGCCGCACGAAGATGAAATCGTTCTGGAAATGCGTGCGGTGCAGGATCTTGGTTGTGACCGAGTTGAAGAAGGTCTCGGCCAGCTCGGGCTGCAGGTGGTTGACCATCAGCCCGATGTAGTGCCGCTTGACTTGCTGCCACAGCGCCATGGGCTGTGCGCCCGCGGAGAATTCCTTCTCGAGCCGGCGCACGCATTCACGCACGCGCAGGTCGTAGAACTCGATGCGCTCGCGCTGGGCACGTTGCTGGCCCAGCCAGTCGGCCGTCTCGAAACGGTGCTTGGCACGGGCGGACTCGGCACGAAACAGGCGGTAGTGGCGGTTGAAGCCATCCATCATCGCCCGCGCAATGTCGTGGGCCAGCAGTGTCTCCTTGGTCGCCATGGACATGGTGCGTATCCGGAGGTTGCCGCCAGCCCTTGCCGTTCAGTCGCGCTCGCGGCTGGCGACACGCTCCACCGCCTGGGCATAGACCTCGGCAAGACCGCCCACCCCCGGCACGGTCATCTGCAGGTCGGTGATCAGGCCGTTCTTGAGGCTGTAGCACCAGCCATGCAGCGTGACCTTCTGACCACGTGCCCAGGCATCCTGCATCACCGTGCTCTGGGCCACGTTGATCACCTGCTCGATGGCATTGAGCTCGCACAGCGCATCATGGCGCCACTGGGGCGAAAGCCCAGCCAGCAGCGCCTGGTGCTTGTCGCGCACATCCTTGACATGGCGAATCCAGTTGTCCGCCAGACCGACACGCACATCTTCCAGCGCGGCCAGCACGCCGCCGCAGCCGTAGTGGCCAACCACCATCAGGTGCTCGACCTTGAGCTGGTCCACAGAGTACTGGATGGTGGACAGGCAGTTCAGGTCGCTGGGCACGACCACGTTGGCCACGTTGCGGTGAACGAACACCTCGCCGGGCTCCAGGCCCGTGATCTGGTTGGCAGGGACGCGGCTGTCGGAACAGCCGATCCACATGTAGCGGGGTTTTTGCTGCGCCATCAGCCCGGTGAAGAAACCGGGCCGGTCACGCTCCATCTGCTGGGCCCATTCGCGGTTGTGGACAAACAGCTCTTCGATGGAGGTTGTGCTCATAAGCAATCCTTTGGTGTAGGTGGAACTCGGGAACGGCGCGGCAGCACGGAAGTCAGCAGGTTTCCGCGAACAGCTCGCGACCGATCAGCATGCGACGGATCTCGCTGGTGCCAGCGCCGATTTCATAGAGTTTCGCATCCCGCCACAGGCGGCCCAGCGGGTACTCGTTGATATACCCATTGCCACCATAGATTTGCACGCCCTCGCCCGCCATCCAGGTCGCCTTCTCGGCGCACCACAGGATCACGCTGGCGCAATCCTTGCGGACCTGGCGGACATGCTCGGTTCCCAGCAGATCGAGGTTTTTGGCGACCGTATAGGCGAAGGAGCGTCCGGCTTGCAGCACGGTGTACATATCTGCCACCTTGCCCTGTATGAGCTGGAACTCGCCGATGCTCTGGCCGAACTGCTTGCGGTCGTGGATGTAGGGCACGACGTTGTCCATCACCGACTGCATGATGCCGAGCGGACCACCGGTCAGCACGGCGCGCTCGTAGTCCAGGCCGCTCATCAGAACCTTGGCGCCATTGTTGACGCCGCCCAGCACATTCTCTGCCGGCACCTCCACGTTCTCGAACACCAGCTCGCCCGTGTGGCTACCGCGCATACCCAGCTTGTCCAGCTTCTGCGCGATCGAGAAGCCCTTCATGCCTTTCTCGATCAGGAAAGCAGTGACGCCACGGGCATTCAACTCTGGCTCGGTCTTGGCATAGACCACCAGGGTATCGGCATCAGGGCCATTGGTGATCCACATCTTGGAGCCGTTGAGGACGTAGTAGCCGCCCTTGTCCTCGGCGCGCAGCTTCATGCTGATCACGTCCGAGCCTGCGCCAGGCTCGCTCATGGCCAGGGCACCCACATGTTCACCACTGATCAGCCTGGGCAGGTACTTCGCCTTCTGCGCCTCGTTGCCGTTGCGGTTGATCTGGTTCACGCACAGGTTGCTGTGCGCGCCATAGGACAGGCCCACCGAGGCGCTGGCGCGCGAGATCTCCTCCATGGCCACCATGTGCGCGAGATAGCCCATGTCAGCGCCACCGTACTGCTCGGACACCGTGATGCCCAGCACGCCCAGTTCGCCGAACTTGCGCCACAGGTCCATGGGGAACTGGTCGTTGCGGTCTATCTCGCCGGCACGCGGCGCTATCTCGGCCTGAGCAAACTCGCGCACCGCATCGCGCAGCGCGTCGATGTCCTCGCCCAGTTGGAAGTTCAGGCCCGGCAGGTTGGAAAGGCTCATCTCGTGTCTCCTGTGAAATTGGTGAAAGAAAATCGCCCGGCTCAATCGGCCAGGTCGCGGCCCTGCACGCACATCAGCGTGCAGCCCATGGTGGCAATCAGCTTTTCGCGGCCTTCGTCGATCGCGTAGGCACGGCCTTCGGTCACGGTGATGGTGCGGCCCGGCTTGAGCACGCGGCCTTCCATGCGAAAGCGCTGACCCTTGGCCGGGGACAGCAGGTTGATCTTGAACTCGATGGTGAGCACGGCAGCATTGGCCGGCATCAGGGTCAGCCCTGCATAGCCGCAGGCGGAATCCAGCGCCGTGGAAACCATGCCGGCATGCAAAAAGCCATGCTGCTGCGTCAGCCCGGGCGCCCAGGCCAGGCAAACATCTACGGCACCGGGCTCCAGCAGGGACAGCTCGGCGCCCAGAGTGTGCATCGCGCCCTGGCGTGCAAAACTGTCTCGCACACGGCGGGCAAAGTCACTGTTGGCAGGTTCCAGGCGGAGCGCGGTCACGGCAAGCCTCATAAATTACGTTTACGTAAACGTCAATTATGAAGCATTTTTCCCTTCCAGGCGTTTCAACAGCGTGCGGGCCTCGGACTCCTGGTCGCGTACCTCGGCCAGATTGGCCTGCAGATCAGCCAGCCGCTCCTCCAGCTGCCGGCGGTGCGCGGCCAGCACCTCCAGGAACTTGCGCAGTTGTGCACCGGTATCCCGGGGGCTGTCGTAGAGATCGATGATTTCCTTGGCCTCGGTCAGCGACAAGCCCAGCCGCTTGGCCCGCAGTGTGAGGCGCAGGCGCGTGCGGTCCCGGGGGCTGTACACGCGGTTGCGCCCGCCAGGGCCGGCACGCTCGGGCTCCAGCAGGCCCATATCCTCATAGAAACGGATGGCCCGGGTCGTGAGATCGAACTCCTTGGCAAGATCACTGATGGTGTAGGTGGTCGACATGGCTGGCGAGTCCGTGCGCATCCACAGCCGGCGGCCATGGGCATGAGACGTTGACGTCAACGTCAATGCTAGCGGAATTGAACGCTGCAATCAGGAACAGGTGCACGCCTGAAGGCAGCCAGGACCAGGCTTGGAGAGAGATGGAAAAGAAGGCGCCAACGCCCTCCTTTTTTCTGGTTTTCCCTTTTTCCTTTTCAAAGGCCCAATGCAAAAAACCCCGTAGCCTTGGGCTACGGGGTTTCTTGGGCTGTAAGAGCCTGACGATGACCTACTTTCACACGGGAACCCGCACTATCATCGGCGCAAAGTCGTTTCACTGTCCTGTTCGGGATGGGAAGGAGTGGTACCAACTTGCTATGGTCATCAGGCATAACTTGTTGTCATGCTGCCCTCGGGGCAACACAACTAATTCATAGAGTCTTCAATCAGCTTTATATTTCGACTGCGTCTTACTTGGCATAACCACCTTGATGATCACTTCGTCATCAAAGTTATAGGGTCAAGCCTCACGAGCAATTAGTACTGGTTAGCTTAACGCATTACTGCGCTTCCACACCCAGCCTATCAACGTCCTGGTCTCGAACGACTCTTCAGGGGGCTCAAGGCCCCGGCAGATCTCATCTTGAAACGAGTTTCCCGCTTAGATGCTTTCAGCGGTTATCTCTTCCACACTTAGCTACTCGGCAATGCCACTGGCGTGACAACCGATACACCAGAGGTGTGTCCACTCCGGTCCTCTCGTACTAGGAGCAGGCTTCCTCAAATCTGCAGCGCCCACGGAAGATAGGGACCAAACTGTCTCACGACGTTTTAAACCCAGCTCACGTACCTCTTTAAATGGCGAACAGCCATACCCTTGGGACCGACTACAGCCCCAGGATGAGATGAGCCGACATCGAGGTGCCAAACACCGCCGTCGATATGAACTCTTGGGCGGTATCAGCCTGTTATCCCCAGAGTACCTTTTATCCGTTGAGCGATGGCCCTTCCATACAGAACCACCGGATCACTATGTCCTGCTTTCGCATCTGCTCGACTTGTCAGTCTCGCAGTTAAGCACGCTTATGCCATTGCACTATCGTCACGATGTCCGACCGTAACTAGCGTACCTTCGAACTCCTCCGTTACGCTTTGGGAGGAGACCGCCCCAGTCAAACTGCCTACCATGCACTGTCCCCGATCCCGATAAGGGACCTGGGTTAGAACCTCAAACGCACCAGGGTGGTATTTCAACGTCGGCTCCATGAGAACTAGCGTCCTCACTTCAAAGCCTCCCACCTATCCTACACAGATCCGTTCAAAATCCAATACAAAGCTACAGTAAAGGTTCATGGGGTCTTTCCGTCTTTCCGCGGGGAGATTGCATCATCACAAACATTTCAACTTCGCTGAGTCTCTGGAGGAGACAGTGTGGCCATCGTTACGCCATTCGTGCAGGTCGGAACTTACCCGACAAGGAATTTCGCTACCTTAGGACCGTTATAGTTACGGCCGCCGTTTACTGGGACTTCAATCAAGAGCTTGCACCCCATCATTTAATCTTCCAGCACCGGGCAGGCGTCACACCCTATACGTCCACTTTCGTGTTTGCAGAGTGCTGTGTTTTTATTAAACAGTCGCAGCCACCGATTTTTTGCAACCGCTTTGGGCTCCCTTTGTACAAGTTCACCTACTTGCGGCATACCTTCTCCCGAAGTTACGGTATCAATTTGCCGAGTTCCTTCTCCAGAGTTCTCTCAAGCGCCTTAGAATACTCATCTCGCGCACCAGTGTCGGTTTGCGGTACGGTCGTGTGTAGCTGAAGCTTAGTGGCTTTTCCTGGAAGCAGGGTATCACTCACTTCGTCTGCAAGCAGACTCGTTATCACCCCTCATCTAAGCCCGGCGGATTTGCCTACCAGGCACGACTACAGGCTTGAACCAACATATCCAACAGTTGGCTGAGCTAACCTTCTCCGTCCCCACATCGCACTACACATCGGTACAGGAATATTGACCTGTTTCCCATCAGCTACGCATCTCTGCCTCGCCTTAGGGGCCGACTCACCCTACGCCGATGAACGTTGCGTAGGAAACCTTGCGCTTACGGCGAGGGGGCTTTTCACCCCCTTTAACGCTACTCATGTCAGCATTCGCACTTCTGATACCTCCAGCACCCGTTACCAGGCACCTTCACAGGCTTACAGAACGCTCTCCTACCACTTGCAATAAATTGCAAATCCGCAGCTTCGGTAACTGGCTTAGCCCCGTTACATCTTCCGCGCAGGACGACTCGATCAGTGAGCTATTACGCTTTCTTTAAATGATGGCTGCTTCTAAGCCAACATCCTGACTGTTTTAGCCTTCCCACTTCGTTTCCCACTTAGCCAATTTTAGGGACCTTAGCTGGCGGTCTGGGTTGTTTCCCTCTTGAGTCCGGACGTTAGCACCCGGTGCTCTGTCTCCCAAGCTGTACTCTGCGGTATTCGGAGTTTGCATAGGTTTGGTAAGTCGCCATGACCCCCTAGCCTAAACAGTGCTCTACCCCCGCAGGTAATACTTGAGGCACTACCTAAATAGTTTTCGGAGAGAACCAGCTATTTCCAAGTTTGTTTAGCCTTTCACCCCTATCCACAGCTCATCCGCTAGTTTTGCAACACTAGTCGGTTCGGACCTCCAGTACCTGTTACGGCACCTTCATCCTGGCCATGGATAGATCACTTGGTTTCGGGTCTACACCCAGCGACTGGACGCCCTGTTCGGACTCGATTTCTCTACGGCTCCCCTATTCGGTTAACCTTGCCACTGAATGTAAGTCGCTGACCCATTATACAAAAGGTACGCAGTCACCCTTGCGGGCTC